>CAVTKR010000001.1:0-980317 GCA_963735435.1 uncultured Solirubrobacteraceae bacterium
GCGCAGGCACGTCTGATCATCGACCGGGCCGCTCACCCCGACGTCCGCGACGAGCTGCACGAGTCCCTCGCGGCCACCGGGCCACAGATCGCGGCCGGCGGCGGGATGCTGCTGCGCTGAGGCGAACCGGGTCGATGGCAAGCTCCGAGGCCGGCGCGTGCGTCTGCCTGATCGTGCTGGACGGCTGGGGCATCGCTCCGCGCGGCCCTGGCAACGCGATCGCGCTGGCGCACACGCCGGTGTTCGACAAGCTCGAGGCCGGCTGCCCTCACAGCGCGCTGAGCGCCTCCGGCCCGAGCGTCGGGCTGCCCGACGGACAGATGGGCAACTCCGAGGTCGGGCACCTCACGCTGGGAGCCGGAGCGGTGGTGGCGCAGCCGATCACGAGCATCAACGACGCCATCGCCAGCGGAGCGCTCACCGACAATCAGGTGCTGTGCTCCGCACTGACAGCAGCTCCACGCGTGCACCTGCTCGGACTGACCTCCGCCGGCGGTGTGCACTCCCAGCTCGACCACGCACGCGCGGTGATCGACCTCGCAGCCCGGCTCGGCACCGAGGAGCTGATCCTCCACTGCATCACCGACGGACGCGACACCTCGCCCACCTCCGGCGCTGGATACCTCCAGACCGTCGAACGCTGGTGTGAGCAAGCCGGCGCCGGACGGATCGCGAGCGTGGTCGGCCGCTACTACGCGATGGATCGCGACCACCGTTGGGAGCGCACCCAATCCGCCTATGACCTCCTTGTTCACGGCCGCGCCGAGCACCACTCCGAGGATGCGCCTGCGGCGGCCCGTGAGGCATACGATCGCGGTGAGACCGACGAGTTCATCACCGCGACGCTCGTCGGCGCGGAGGGTCGGATCCGCGCCGGCGACAGCGTGCTCTGCCTGAACTTCAGGCCCGACCGCATGCGCCAGATCGTGCGTGCACTCGCCGAGCCGGGGTTCGGCGAAGGGGGCTCCGGAGGAGAGGAGCTCCCGGGCTGGCGAGGCCGCGACGGCGCGCCGCCGCTCGCCAGACTCGCCACGATGACTCCGTATCAACATGGCTGGTCCTTCCCCAGCGCGTTCACCGCGGCCCAGCCGCAGGACACGTTGGCAGCCGTGGTCTCGCGGGCTGGGAAGAGCCAGCTGCACGTCGCCGAGACCGAGAAGTACGCGCACGTCACCTACTTCTTCAATGGCGGTGTCGAGCGGCTGCTACCCGGCGAACGGCGTGAGCTCGTCCCCTCCCAGCGAGACGTGGCGACCTACGACCTCAAGCCGCAGATGAGCGCCCGTCAGATCACCGACTCTTTCCTCGCGGCATTCGACTCCGATCGCCCGGCGTTCTCGGTGATCAACTTCGCAAACGCCGACATGGTCGGGCACACCGGCGTGATACCGGCAACGGTCCTTGCAGTGCAGACGATCGACGAGTGCCTCGGCCGGATCATCGCCGAGGTCGAGCGGCTGGGTGGCGTATGTGTGATCACCGCCGACCACGGAAATGCCGAGAGCATGCGCACCGCGGACGGCGCTCCGAACACGGCCCACTCAACCAACCCTGTGCCGTTGATCCTGACGGGCAGCGAGCGGACGCTGAGAGGCGAGGGCAGCCTGTCGGACGTCGCGCCGACCGTGCTTGCGCTGCTGGGCCTCGAGCGGCCCACTGCCATGACCGGCCGCTCACTGCTGAGGCAGTGACGTCGCGCGCCCGCTCGCGGCCTAGCCTGTCTCTCCACTGTGCAAAGCAAACCGCTCGCGTGCCAGGCGCCAGCCGGAAGTGAGGAACTCAACCCGCTCCTCTGGTCCCTCACGGCGTACCACTCGCGCGTCGAAGCCCTCGCTGAAGACATCCAGCATCGCTCGGTTTTCACACAAGACCTCGGCGACGAAATGCGTGATCCCGCGCTGCTCGGCGATCATCGCCAGACGCTCGATCAACAGGGTTCCCAGCCCACGGCCGTGAAGGTGGTCCGCGACCTCGACGGCGACTTCGGCCTGCGTAGGGTCGTCCAAGAGGATGAACAGGGCGTGTCCGACGATTACCCCGGTCTCGTCGTGTGCCACGAGCCCGCATCGGCCGCTGCCCATGTCCGCGGCCGAGTGCGCTGCCCCCGCGGTGTCGACGCCGACGCCGAAGAACCGGAGGCGTCGCGTCTCGGCGCACAGTCCGCACAGAAAGACCCGCAGTGCCGTCTCATCACCGGCCTGCACCGTGCGGACCGTCACCGGTGAGCCGTCTCGGAGCCGAACAAGCTCTGGTTGCTCGTATTCGAGAGGGCTCGGGTCACGAAGCGTTGGGGCTGCGCTGCTCACGTTGTCCACACACTCGCGGCCGCAGCGCCGAAGGGCCTCCGAGATACACCGCCTTTCCGTGGTGGAAAACTACGCGGTCGCTCACAACGGCCGGTAGTGAGCGACGTGAGCGGCGGCCCGAGAGGTCAAGAGCGCCTCCGGCGCAGAGGACCGCTCGGGCTCATCGCCGTCCAGCGCGCCGGCGTCGCGCCGACGGACTCTGCGAGCGCGGCTGGTCCATAGCGTGCCTCGAGCACCGCGCCGAGCGGCGCACCCGCGCGCTCGGCGACGTCGCGCGCCTTTCGGGCCTCCGCCGCCCTGCCTCGATCGATGTCAGGCCGGCGCGGCTGCCTTGCCGGTGGCGGCCTGCTGGGAAGCTCCCCCGCCGTTCTGCAGAACCACCTTCAGCGCGTTTGTGTTCGCGGCGTCGGCGAAGGTGTCGTACGCCGCCATCGCGTCCTCTAGAGCGAAGTGGTGGGTGGCGAACAGCGACGGGTCGAGGCGACCCGCCGCGATCAGCCGCAGCAGCTGCGGGATGGTGAACGTGTCGACCAGGCCCGTCGTGATCGTGACGTCGCGGATCCACAGCTTCTCGAGGTGAAGGTGCGCATCGCGGCCGTGCACGCCGATATTCGCGACACGCCCGCCGGGCCTGATCAGCTCGGTCGCGAGTTCGAAGGTCTCGGGCACACCGACCGCCTCGAAGGCGACGTCGGCGCCGAGGCCGTCGGTCAGCTCCATCACCCGCGCCACCGCATCCTCGCGCGCGTTGTTGATCGTGGTGTCCGCACCGAAGCGCTCCGCGCCCGTGAGGCGGCTGTCTGCGACGTCGATGACGATGATCCGCCCCGGCGTGTACAGCTTCGCGGTCAGGATCGCGGCCAGCCCGATCGGCCCCGCGCCCACGATCGCCACGACGTCGCCGGGTGCGACTCTCCCGTTGAGCACGCCCACCTCGAACGAGGTGGGGAGGATGTCGGCGAGAAACAGGACCTGTTCGTCGGTGAGACCCTCGGGGATCTTGTAGACGGAGTTGTCAGCGAACGGAACCCGCGCGTACTCGGCCTGTACACCGTCGATCGTGTGCCCGAAGATCCAGCCGCCGCCGCCGATGCAAAGGCCGTAATGGCCCTGCTTGCAGAAGGGGCAGCGCCCGCACGCGCTGATACAGGACATGAGCACCCGGTCCCCGGGCTCGACCGCGCTGACGCCGGCGCCGACCTCTTCGACCGTGCCGACGGCCTCGTGGCCGAGAATCGTGCCGGGCGTCGTCTCCGGCACGTCGCCTTTGAGGATGTGCAAGTCCGTGCCGCAGATCGTCGTGGTGTCCACGCGTACGACCGCGTCGGTAGCGTCGATGATCGTCGGATCCTCGACCGTGTCCCAGCCCCGCTGCCCGGGGCCGTGGTAGACAAGCGCCTTCACGTCGGTCTCCTCTTCGCTGGCTGGTGGCTCATGTGGTTGATGACACGACGCTATGGAGGAGCGCCCGGCGGGTCATCGGAGGTTTCCCGTCGGATCTGCGCGCGTTAACTACTGAAGCTCGACGCCGGCTCGGCGCGTGCGCCGACGGTGCAGGGCAGAGGATCGACCTCGACGTGCCTGCTGAGCTGCTCGATCTCCCGGCGTGTCCCGGTGCCCAGGCCGTGCCTGGTGGCGGGAGCATCGACGCACCGGCGGGCACGATCAGCCCAGACGCGCGGCGGGCGGTATCACAGTCACCGGGACCGTCGCCTGTGCGAGCAGCGCGCCGGTCACGGTCCCGATGGCCCGGTGGGCGCGCGAGTGCGTTTCGTGCCCGACGACGATGCCGTCGGCCTGATGCCGGGAAGCGGCATCTGTCAACGCGCTCACGGGATCCGTGTCGCAGATCTCGGTGTCGACGAGCGTGGCGAGCAGCTGGCTCTCGCCCTCGAGGAGCAGCTCATCGAACAGCGCTCCAGCCACGCCGTGGCGCTCGCGGTCGGAGGAGAGCGGGGAGGGGGGAGCGTGGAGCGCGCGGCAGGCGTGGACGAGCACCAGCTTCCCGCGTGGGGCGAGCTCGGATGCAGCCCAGGCCGCAGCTCGACGGGATGCCTCCTCGCCGTCATAGCCCACCACGAGACAACGCCGTTTCGCGGGTGCCTGCTGGTCCTGCGCGTGGCGCGAGCGGCCCTTGGAGCGCGTCTTTGCCGCGCCGGCGCTCACGCTCTCACCCCACCGCGATCCAGCTGCTCAAGACGGGGAGCGAGGTACTTCGCCGCGACCTTCTGGGTCACGCCGTCGATCGGCTCGGCGCTGAATTGGGAGGCGGACCCGTGGCCGCCGGTGATCTTCGCTGCGATGTAGCGCGGCTGCTCGTCGGTCAGGAGCACGCCGTGGATCACCGGGTCGAACGGGTGTGCCTGGATGTCAGTCCCGGCGAGCTTCGCGATCGACTCCGCGACGGTGTCGGCCTGCTGGGAGCCGAGCCCGCCCTGCTTGATCGGGAAGTCGACGGCGTCACCGGCGGCGAACACGGGCCCGGCATCGGGTACGCGACAGTGCCTGTCGACCGGGATGAAGCCGTGTTCGCTCACGCGAAGCCCTCGTACGGACGGTCCATACAGCTCTGGCAGCGCCACGACTCGTCCCGCGCGCAGCCGCCGGTCGCCCGGATTGATCACGATTTCACCAGAGGAGGGGATCTCGGCGTACCCGGAGGTGATCGTGCGGATCCCTCTGCGCGCGAGCAGCTCGGCCACGCCGTCACTCACCTCCTGTCCGAAGAGCCCGAGCGGCCGGTCCTCGGGGGTGACGACCGTGGCGCGCAGCGGAACGCCCATGTCGTAGGCCCGTCCCGCGGTCATGAGCGCCAGCTCGTAGAGCGGCAGCGGCCACGCCATCCGGCCGGGCGCGACGAACGCCACGCTGTCCAGGTAGCCGCCCTCGATGTCCTGGATCAGGCCGTGAAGCGCCTCGTCCATCTGTCGGTCGTCGATCGTGATCGCGTGCTCGTAGCGCGCGTAGAGCTTGGCGCCGAGGGCGAGCACCAGCGCGTCGTACTCGAGCGCGGCTCCGCCCTCGGTGTGAACGATCTGCTTCTCGGGATCGACGTGGTCGAGCTTGTCGGCGAGGTGCTCGGCGCCGGTCTCGGCGAGGATCGAGGCGAGCGGGTAGCGGGCGGCCTGGGCGAAGGCGAACGGCTCGCGGACGGTCATCGGCCTGTAGACGAACTCGTCGTTCGGGGCGAGGAGCGTCATCGCGACGCGCTCGCCCGCGAGGTCTTGCAGCGCCAGGACGGTCTCCAGGGCGGCGATCCCGCCGCCGACGATCAGGACGCGCAACTCGCCCGGGCGGGCAGCTCGAGTGGACATGAGGTCAAGCTAGATCCGCGGACCAGGCTCGTCAGCCGCATATTTCCGCGCGGCGTCGAGGAGAACTACGTAGCCGCGGCCGGCGGTGCGCGGCGTGCGAGTGCACGGTCGAGCGCCTCAGCTGCCTGCTCGACCTGACCTGCGAGCGCCAACCCGCCGTCGAGGACCGCGACTTCGCCCTCGCCTTGTTCGTCGATCGGCTCGTACTCGCGGAACTGACGGGCGACGATCGCGGGCGTCGCGTCCGACACGCGGCGCGGTCGGCGCGCCCTCTCGGCAGCGCGTGCCTGCGCCGTGTGGAGACTCACCCGGCACGCGAGGAAGAGCCGCGGCGCACCGACTGCGTCGAGGCCGGAGAGCAACTCGGCGCGCTCGAAGCGCTTCGAGCAGCTCGCGTCGATCAGAACTCCTCCGCCCCGTGCGAGAAGCTCGGCGCCTCGCGCCCCGAGCTCACGATAGGTCAAACGGCTGAACTCGTCCGTGTAGTGCGCGGGCGCGGCCCTTTGTGTCGCAGCCAGGCCGGCGAGCCGCTTGCGGGTCTCATCCGAGGACAGGACCGGCCAGCCCGAGGGCCTCGAGAGCTCCGCTGCGAGGGTGGACTTGCCGCTCGCCGCGGGCCCTGTGACGAGGATCGCCATCGGCTGCCGAGCGCTCCAGCAGAAGCGGCGCGCGAGCTCGACCAGCATCTCGGGCGGCTGCTCGGAGCCGCCGGCGCGCCCGCCCTGTGCGAGCACGGCGACCTTCGCTCGCACCAGCGCCCAGTAGGCACAGAAGAAGGACACCAGCTGCGCGCTGCCGGGCTCTCCGCCCGCCCTCCGGTACTCGCTGAGCAGTGAGCGCGCCGCACCCTCGGCGCCGTTGGCGTGCAGGTCCATGAGCAGGAACGCGAGGTCGCAGCCAACATCGACCTCTCGCAGGGACGGGTCGAACTCGATGCGGTCGACGATCGCGACGGGGTCGCCGAGCAGGACGTGCTCGCAGCGCAGGTCGCCGTGTCCGTCACGCACCCGGCCGGCGCGTGCTCTGCGCTCGATCTCCGTGGCGTGCGCCGAGACGAACGCGCGGGCGAACCTGCGCATCGCGTGTACGGTCGCTTCATCGTCAAGGAGCGGCGTGAGCTCGTCGAGGTTCTCCTCCCAGCGCGCGAGCGTCTCGCGCGATCCGCCCGCGCTGCACACCCGCGCCGAGGCGTGGAAGGCAGCCACGCGCTGAGCCACGAGCGCCAGCTGCTCGCGCGGCAGCGTGCCCGCCGCAAGGCGGCTCTTCAACGTCGAGGACTCATCGAAGCGCCGCATGCGGATCGCGTACTCGACGGCACCGGGCGTGTCCTCGGGAGCCAACCGCACGCCATCTCGGTCAGGGAGAATCGCGAGCACATCCCGGTAGATCCCGCCCGCGAGCTCCCGGTTGACCCGGATCTCCTCGTGGCACGCCGCGCGGCGGCGCTCGAGAGTCCCGTAGTCCAGGAACGCGAGCCGGACAGGCTTCTTGACCTTGTACGCCGACTCGCCCACCAGGAAGACCCATGACGCGTGCGTCTCGGCGACGAGCACCGGCCCGGGGACGCCGTAGGTCGCGGGAGCGCGAAGGGCGTCGAGCAGCCGGGTGTCGATGCGCTCCACCGTTGCGGCTTCGAGCTCGCGACTCACACCGCTGACGCTAGGCACCTCCGCGACCCCCTGCGTCCGTAACGTCCCGCAGAAAGCTCGCCTACAACGCCCGTGGCTGCGCAAAAGCCTGGTTGAATGTCTGACAAGCTTCACAGGAGCCACGGTCTCAGCCAGCGGCCGCCAACAAGCCTTCTAAGACGGGAGCAAGCCTGGTGGAGCGAGCATCACAGGCCATTCTCGACGTCGCGCGCGGCGTGCTCGAGGAGCTCGATCTCGACGTCGTGCTCGAGCGCGTGCTGACATCCGCGCAGGAGCTCACCGGCGCGCGTTACGCGGCCGTCGGGGTGCTCAGCGAGTCGAGGACCGAGCTAGCACGCTTCCTCACCAAGGGCATCGACGAGCAGACTCGGGCCGTGATCGGAAGTCTCCCGAAAGGACGGGGCGTGCTCGGCGTGCTGATCGACGAGCCGGCACCGCTGCGGCTCGCCGCCGTCGGCGAGCACGCGCGCTCCTATGGCTTCCCCCACGGCCACCCCGCAATGGGCACCTTCCTCGGGGTGCCGATCGTCGTCGACGGCGAGCCCTGGGGCAACCTCTACCTGACAGAGAAGGGGGGTGGGGGCGAGTTCACCGGCGAGGACGAGGAGGCGGTGCTCGTGCTCGCAGCCTTCGCGGGCGTGGCGATCGACCACGCCCGCCGCTACACCGGCGCGCGCCAGCGACACGATGAGCTGTCGCGGACCGTCGCGGCCCTCGAGGCGACCACCCAGATCGCGCGGGCGGTCGGGGGGAGACCGACCCGCAGGTGGTGCTCGGGCTGGTCGCCAAGCGCGCTCGCGCGCTCGTCTCCGCGCGGACGCTGCTCATCGAGCTGCAGCGCGGCGAGCAGCTCGAAGTCGCTGCCGGTGCGGGCGAGCTGCCGGACGAGTTGATCGGCAGCTGCGTGCAGCTGGAGAACACGGTCGCCGCCCACGCGATGCGCACCGGGCGCCCGCAGCGCCTGGAGGACGAGCTCAACCGCGCCCGCTTCCAGGAACACGGCCTCGGAGCGCTCGGGATCGATGCCCGCGCCGGCATGGTCGTGCCGCTCCTCTTTCGCGGCGAGAGCCACGGCGTGCTGCTGGCAATCGACCGGCTCGAGGACGGCCCCGACTTCACCGCCGAGGACGAGATGCTGCTGCAGTCCTTCGCGACGAGCGCCGCGACGGCGGTCGCGACCGCGCAGTCCGTCACCGAGGAGCGACACCGTCAGCGTCTCGCCGCTGCGGAGGACGAACGCCAGCGCTGGGCCAGAGAGCTGCACGACGACACGCTGCAAAGCCTCAGCGCGCTGCGCATCGGGCTCTCGACCGGCCGCCGCGCCGCCGACCCCGAGACCCTGCGCGCCGCGGTCGGCCAGGCCGTCGATCAGCTGGAGGAGGCGATTGCCAACCTCCGCGCGCTGATCACCGACCTGCGCCCCGCGGCGCTCGACGAACTCGGCGTCAAGGCGGCGATCGAAGCGCTTGCGGAACGAAGCACGCGGCGCGAGCTCGACGTCGACGTGAGCATCGAGCTCGGGTTCGAGAACCGAGGCCAGGCCGAGCGGCTGCTCCCCGAGCTCGAGACCGCGATCTACCGGATCGTGCAGGAGGCGCTCACGAACGCCGTGAAGCACGGTCACGCCAAGCGGGCCGTCGTCGAGGTCAGCGAAGACTCCGCAGCCGTGCATCTGACGGTCCGCGACGACGGCCAAGGGTTCGACCCGGGGGCGGACACCGAGGGCTTCGGGCTGCTCGGGATGCGCGAGCGAGTTGCGCTGCTGGCCGGTCAGCTCACCATCGACTCAAGCCCGGAGGGCGGTACCACGCTCTCCGCGACGCTCCCCGTCCAGCGCCGGGCGAACAGCCGCGAGCAGCCGCTCACCGCCGAACGACCCTGACCCTGGCTCCGCCGCCGGCCCATTCTCGCCCGCGCGCCCGGCGCGCAGCCGGGCGATCTCCTCGAGCAGCCGGGCGTTCTCGACCCGCAGCCGTGCCGCCTGACGGCGCGCCGCGGCGAGCTCCTGCGCGAACACCGGCAGGATCGTGCTCAGGTGCCGCAGCCGCTCGCGCATCCGCTCGCTCTCAGGGGGCGACGCCGACCCCGGACGCCGGTGTCACGAGGTGGACCTCTCCGCCGAGCGACGCCTGCCGTGGACGATCACGCCGCCCTCGGGCGCCGGGTAGAGCAGCGACTCGTGCCCTTCGCTCCAGCGGACGCGGAAGTGCAGGTGCTCGCCGCTGCCGATCACCTCGACGATCTCCCCGCGTCGCGGGTCGGCGCCGGGGATCGCGTTCACCTCGAGCCAATCACCGGGCTGGGCAGACGCGAGCGTGGCGCGACGGGCGCCAGCTGCTTGGTCGTGGCCGTCGGTCTGTCCCGGATCGAGCATGGCTGTGAGCCTAGACTCGCTCGGGAGGCTCGGCGTCGGGGCGAACCCACAGACCGAAGCGGGTTATCACGGATTGGAGAGGTCTTTGCTTGTGCAACGCGACTCGAAGCACTCGGCGTGAAAGCACGGCGAGGCCGCCAGCGGCTGACCTGCTGCTGCCGCACGCGAGGTGCGCACCGGCACCCCGTCCCGCAGCACGACGAGCGGCTCGTAGACCCCGATCACATCGGAGCAGTGCTGGCAGCGGAGCGCGTCGTCCGCGCTCATGTTGCGAGCAGTCCGCACCGCAACGCGTAGTCCACGAGCTCCGCCCGAGTCCGCATCTCGAGCTTGCGATGGATGTGGGCGCGATGGGTCTCGATTGTGCGCGGCGACAGCGACAGCCGCTCGGCGATCTCGGCGCTCGTGCACCCCAGCGCGATCAGCCTCAGAACCTCGGTCTCCCTGCTCGTCAACCGTCCCCCGGTGAGGGCGTGACGTGAGCGCGCCAACCTCTCGGCGACCGGCTCGCTGACGAACTCCTCGCCGGTGGCGGCGGCGCGGACAGCCGCCGGCAGGTCCTCCGCGGCGAGCTCCTTCAGGACATAGCCGCTCGCGCCGGCGGCGAGGGCCCGCTGCGCGAAGCCGGGGGCGTCCTCCATGCTCACCACCACGACGTGCGTCGCGGGGACGCGTCTGCGCAGCTCGCTGACGGCTTGGATGCTCGAGCCGTCGGACATGTGCAGGTCCATGACGAGCACGTCCGGTCTGTGCCCGATCACGTGCTGACGCGTCAGCGCGAGATCCCCAGACTCCGCGGCCACATCGATGCCCGGCGTCGCTTCCATCAGCGCGCGCAGGCTCCGGCGCATCCCCGGGTGATCATCGGCGATCACGAGCGTCGTCCGCGCATGCACCCCGGGAACGGCATCGTCGGCAACGGCGGTCAGGAGACGGGGTGAAACCATGAGTCAACGCTAAGCGCTGTGGTGATAGCGGCCAACGGGGGAAACGACGCTCCGGCTTTCGGGAAAGAACGGAGCGGAACCTTCCCTAGCGTTCGGCAAGCGCGGCTTCTCCGAGGATCGCCGTGTCTTGCCTGAGCGCCTGCCGGGGGAGCACCAGGACCGGGCATCTCGAGTCGCGCATGACCGGGGCGGACACGCCGCCAAGCAACGTATGGCGCACCGGTCCGTAGGCGCGAGAGCCGACCACGAGCAGGTCCACGGTGGCCGCCGTGTCGAGCAGCACTCGGACGGGATCCCCGCGGCGAACCTCGATCCTCGCCTCCTCGCCGGTCGCGCGGGTGATCTGCTGAGCGGCGGCCAGCGCCTGCTCGTACATCGCCTGTTCGGCTTCGGGCAATGCCGGCGACATCGCCGCGTAGGCGACGAGCGGACCCGTCAGCCCCGAGCCGGACACGACCGCCAGCGGCTGCCCGGCCAGCTTCGCGAGCTCGCTCCCCGTCAGCACCGCGGCGCGCCCCTCGGCGGTATCGACGAACCCGGCCGCGACGCGCCGGATCGCGGCCGGGCCGCTGTCGCCGTATCGGTCCGGAGCGACGGCGACCGCGCACGGAGCGCCGTGGACCATCCGCTCCATCAGCTCGATGTGGCGGCGCCCCAGGCGCTCGGATGCCGCACCGAAGACGATCAGGTCGGCCTCTTCAAATGGGGCAAGCTCGTGTAGCGCGCGAATCGGCCAACTGGAGTTGCTCCAGTGAAAGCGAGCCTGCGAGGGGAGCGGGTCGTCCGCCAGCATCGCGCACAGCTCATCGCGCGCTCGCTGCTCCGCGACGGCGCTCGGGACAGTGGCGAACAGCGGGTGGTAGGGGAACGCGACGCTCACCGACGCGCCGGTCAGCTGCGACAGGCGAGAGGCGAGCAACACCCCGTCACGACCGGCTCTGTCGCCGGCGTACCCGACGAGGATCCGCCTGAACATGTTCGCGACGCTAAGGCGCAGGGGTCTGTGCGGCTTCAGCACTATGCCACCGAAGTTCGCGGGAAACTACTTACCGGCCGCGCGGTACTGGCCGCGCGGGCTCGAGGCGCGGCGCGCCGACATGTGCGGCGTCGAGGCCAGCCGCATGCTCCGTGCTCACCAGGCTGCCCCCGCTTGGGTGTACCGCGTAGTTCGCCTCGGAAGTTCGCGGCGTGGAACGGATCACGTCTCGGCTGCACGGACCTAGCGTCGAGTCGACAGAGATCGTCCCGGCGAATTGGAGGTAGCGGATGCCCTTCCGTGTTGGACTCGTCGCCCTGCTCGCCGGGCTGCTCGCGGCCGCGCCGGCACCGGCCACGGCTGGGACCTGGACCCCCGCGAGAACTGTCTCGAGCGCCCGCGACGCGATCGGGCCGATCGCGATCGAGGGCGCTCCGAACGGCGCCCTGATCGCATGGGGCTATCGCGAACTGCAGCCGCCGGCGCACACGGTGTTCGGCCCCGCCGCCGCGGCACTCGCCAGCGCGCCCCCGGTTGGTGCGTTCTCGCCCGAACGCCCGCTTCCTTCCAGCTTTGCCAGCGGACCGATGGTCGGCCTCGCGGAAGGCGTGGTGGCGCAGGTGATCCTGCGCCCGGCTGCGAACGGCACCACGCGCCCGGAGGTGGCGATCGGATCCGCCGCGGGCGTCTTCGGGGCGCCGCAGACGATCCCGGCGACCGTGCTCGGGGCGCGCGTGAGCCTGTCCGGCAATGCGGCAGGGGAGATGCTGCTTGCCTGGATCGCCCCCGGGCGCTCGGGCCGGCAGGTGTGGGCGAGCGTGCGTCCCGCGAACGGCAGGTTCGGCGCGCCACAGCGGATCTCGGCGAGCGCCGGCGCAGAACAGGTCACCGGGAAGGTCAGCTCGCCGGCCCACGGAGCCAGGCCGGGCGCGCTCTCGGCCGACATGGCGCTGGCTTTCGCCTCCAAGCACGGCAGGATGCTCGCGGACGTGCGCTTGCACGGAAGGGCATGGGGCCGCGTGCAGGACATCGGGCCGGCCGCTCGGGGCACCCGGAACGAGGTGGCGATCGCGATCGCTCGCAACAGCCGTGTCCTCGTCGCCTGGCACCGCCAGCAGCTCTCCGAGGGTGGCCCGCTCGGCCCAGGTGTGATGGAGGTGGCTCAGCGCGCGCCCGGCCATCGCTCCTTCGCGTCCGCACAAGTGCTCGAGAGCGACCGCTTCGCCAGCGAAGCGGCGACCCCGGTCCTCCTGAACGACCACGGGCGCGACACGATCCTCGCTTTCATCGGCCAGCCCGGCGCGAGCCTCGATGCGGCCCTGCCGCTGGTCCGCGTCGCCTACGGGCGCGGCGGACGCTTCGGTGCCCCGGCGACCGTCTCGCCGGGCGGCCAGCAGGCGAGCGGGCTCACCGGCGCCGAAGGCTCCAACTTCGACCTGCTCGCCTGGAGCGGTGGGCCGAACCCGCCGGACTCGGTGCTGGCACCCACGGCGGCGATCATGACGGCGAGCAGCATCGGGCCGCGGGGGCTGGGCCCGGTGCTGCAGGCCTCACCCCCGGAGCGGGCGGGGCTTGCCGCCGTCGCCTACGCTCAGAGCACGGGTTGGCTGCTCGCGTGGCGCGGCGAGCCCGGCTATGCCTTTCCGGCGCTCGCCGGCCTCTCGGTCGTGCGTGTCGCGAGCTGCCCGGATCCCTGCACCGGCTAGCACACTGCTGACGACGCGGCAGCTGTCCGCACAGCGCCGAAGCGGCGTACAGCTAGGTGGTTTTCCGCAGCACTCAGAAGTATCTCCGACGGATGGCGTGGCGCCCGGAGCGATCTAGCTTGAAGTTCACGGTTGATCTGAGCTGCGAAAAGGAGACTCACGATGTACAAGAGCGTTCTCGTAGGGGTGGACTTCAGGCAAACCGGTCGTGACGCGATTGCGCTTGCACGGACGTTGGCGGACCCGCACGGGTCGATCACGCTCGTCCACGTCTACCCGGGCCGCTTCATGCCCTCTCAAGCTGTCACGCCCGAAGTCGTCGACCAGGAACGCGAGCGCGGTGAGCAGCAGCTCGAAACCGAAAGGACCGAGACCGGCCTCGACGCAGAGCTCGTGCTCACCCAGGGTCCGACGCCGGGTCAAGTGCTCCATGAACTGGCAGAGCAGCGCGACGCTGACCTGCTCGTGCTCGGCAGTTGCCACCGAGGCGTGGTCGGCCGCGCGATGCTCGGCGACGACACGCGCTCCGCGCTGAACGGAGCGCCCTGCGCCATCGCTGTCGCGCCGGCCGGGTACGCCGAGCAGTGCAAGCCGCTCAGCGAGATCGGCGTCGGCTACGACGGCACACCGGAGAGCAAGGTCGCCCTCGACGCTGCGAAGAACCTGGCCGCCTCGACCGGCGCCGAGATCATCGCGATGCACATGGTGAATCTGCCGGCGTACGCCTACGGAGCGGTCGGCGCCGTCGTGCTGACGAACCTCGACGCCGCCGTACAGGAGGCCCAAAAGGAGATGCGCGCCCTGGAGGGCGTCGAGGGACGCGCGCAGTACGGCCTCGGCTCAGACCTCGCCTACTTCGCAGAGGAAGTTGACCTGCTCGTCGTCGGCTCGCGCGGATACGGCCCGTGGGAGCGCCTGATCCACGGCAGCACCTCGGGCCGGCTCGCGCGTCACACCAGAGGGCCTCTGCTGATCGTCCCGCGCGCCGTCGCTGCCGATGCCGACGCGGACATCGCCGAACCCGCGAACGCCGCGGTCCCGGTCTGAGGAGGCAGGACATGTTCGAGAGAGTGATCGTCGGCGTCGACGGCAGGCAGGGCGGCCGTGACGCGATCGCGGTGGCTCAGCGGCTCGCACAGCCCGATGCGCGCTTGACGCTCGCGAACGTGTGCGAGCGCATGTACGTGCCCGCCCGCCTCGGGCCCGGGGGCCTGGGCGAGGACCACGAAGCCGCCGAACAGCTGCTCGCCCACGAGTGCGCCGCGGCGGAGGCGGACGGCGAGCTCCTCGTCACCGAGTCGACCAGCCCAGCACGCGGACTGCACGAGCTGGCTGAAGACAGCCACGCCGAACTGCTCGTACTCGGCAGCTCCCACCGCGGCGTGATCGGACGCGCGATGCTCGGCGATGACGCGCGCGCCGGCCTGAACGGCGCCCCCTGCGCGGTCGCGGTCGCGCCTTACGGATACGCGGCCGCAGCGAAGCCGCTCACGGCGATCGGCGTCGCGTACAACTTCACATCCGAGAGCGAGGTCGCGCTCGCCGCGGCGCGCGAGCTTGCGGCCCGCACAGGCGCGCGGATCCGCGTGCTGAACATCGTCGCCGCGCCGAGCTACTTGTTCACCGGCATGATGCCGCCGGTCGGGATGGGCATCGACGAACTCGTCAAAGCCGCCGAAGCCAACATGGGCGGACTCAAAGGCGTCCAAGCCGAGGCGCGCTACGGTGCGGTCGACCCGGACCTCGAGGAGTTCAGCGAGGAGGTCGACCTACTCCTCGCCGGCTCGCGCGCCTACGGCCCCGCGATGCGGTTGATCGAGGGCAGCACCTCGCTGCACCTGCTCAGGCACTCGCGCGCGCCGCTGCTCGTGCTGCCGCGTGGAGCACACATCTCAACGAGCGCTCGTTCAGGGATCGAAGCGGCCTCGCAGGACCCGGCGCCCGTCTGAGCCATCGGCCGCGCGAGAAGCGCAGAGTCAGCCGCCGAGCCCACCGAGTAAGTTCACCCCATGAGCGACGCGACAGACCCTGCCACGCAGCAGGACGGCGCTCCCGCCGCGATCAGGATCGTGCTCGCCGACGACCACCAGGTCGTGCGCAGCGGCCTGAGGCTGCTGCTCGACGCCGAGGAGGGTTTCGAGGTGGTCGCCGAGGCGAGCGACGTCGACTCCGCCCGCCGCTACGTGCGTGGACACCACCCGGCGGTGCTGGTGCTCGACCTCAACATGCCCGGTGGCTCGAGTCTCGAGGCGATCCCGGCGATCCGCGAGGAGAGCCCCGACACGCAGGTGGTCGTGCTGACGATGCAGCAGGAGCCGGCGTTCGCGCGCGAGGCGCTGGGCGCCGGTGCGCTCGGCTACGTGCTCAAGGAGGCCGCCGACGAGGAGCTCGTGGAAGCCGTCCGCAACGCGGCCGCCGGCGAGCGCTACCTCAATCCCCGCCTCGGTGCGCGTATCGCCTCCGAGCCCCCGCCGGGGCCGCCCGACGACCTCTCAGAGCGCGAGGCCGAGGTGCTGCGCCTCATCGCCCTCGGGCACACCAACGCCGAAATAGCCGAGCAGCTGTTCCTGTCCGTGCGGACCGTCGAGACACACCGTTCCCACATCCAGCAGAAGCTCGGCCTCTCGACCCGCGCAGAGCTCGTCAGTTACGCGCTCGAGCGTGGCCTGATCGACCCGCACGGCAACTAGCCGACAACCGACGCAGCGCGCTTGACGCGCCCGCGTGCTCAACGTCCGGCAGCGAGCACACGACCGTGCAGCTGGCGAGGTAGAGGTTCACGTGGGCGCCCGCCATGTGGTCACCGGCGCGCCGGGACAAGCTGCCCTCGATCACGTCGCCAGAGCCCCGATCAGCTCGCTGTGATGTAGCCGCTCATGTAGCCGGCGTGTTGCATCGCCCAGCCGTTCGCTTCGTCGTCGCACGGGATCACGCAGAACCACGAGAACCGCCCCTTCTGCTTGACGACCATCTCGTAGGTGTGGACGCCCGGTTTGACGATGATGTTCACGCCGATCTCCGGCGAAGTGATGCTGTGTTCGCCTTCGTCGGTGTTGTCGATCTTCAGGTCGAGCTTCTGGCCGACCTTGACCGCGAATTCAGTTTGGGAGAAGGTGTCGTGCTTGATCCCGTCCGGGCCGAGCTTGCCGCCCGGGACCACCTTGAGGGCGACCGTCTTCGCCGGCAGGCTCGTGGTGCCGGACGTCGCGTTTGATGGCGTAGAGCTGGTCGCGGGGGTCGCGGCACCGCTCGTGATCGTGACCGTGTTGCGATCCGCGCTCTTGGTCAGCGCGAGAATCGATAGCAGCAGCGCTACGACGACACCCGCCCCACCAAGCCACGCCAACACGATCTTGCCGTCCCGGCTCACAGCGGCGTCGAACTCCTCCTGGTCGTGTGCTTCCTGCTCTTGCGTCGGCTCGGTGACCTGCATCTTCTTGCCCCCTTCGGCGTTGCGATCCGTTTGCTCTGGTTCTCAGTCAACAAGCAGAGGTGTCCTGTGTCCTCAGCAGCAGGCCGCCGAGCCGATAGGTGGTTTGCCGCATCTTCGATCCCGTCAACAACCGCGGCTTTGCACGGATGAGTGCCTCCTGCCGCTGCGAGATGCTCGAACCATGAGCGACCACCGGGCGCGCCCGGAACTACGCCACCGACGGTCATGACGCGACGCACCGTCCTGCTCACGAGCGCCGCGCTTGCCGGTTTCTACGCCCTGCGGCTGCGCCGTATCGTCCTCAACTGGGGCGCGACGCCAATCGAGGCGAAGTCCGCGCTACCCGGCGATGAGCTGATCGACGATGCGGACGGCGTTGCCACCCGTGCAATCAGCGTCCGTGCTCACGCCGCGTACGTTTGGCCCTGGCTGGCGCAACTCGGTCCAACGCCCCGCGGCGGCGCATACACCTACGACTGGATCGAGAATCTGCTCGGGTTGAACATGCACAGCACAGACCGAGTTCTTGACGAGTTCCAACAGCCCCGGGCCGGCGAGACGATCGGCCTCGGTGCAAACCAGATGCGCCTCGAGCGCGTCGAGCCCGGCAAGGTACTGGCGTGGCGCTCGAGTGACGGCAACTGGGTCTGGAGCTTCGTACTGCAAGAACACGGCGATGTCACGCGGCTGATCAGCCGTAACCGCTTCCGTCTGAAGGGGCCCGCCGCCCGTCTTGGCATGCTCGTGATGGAGCCGCTGTCGCTGGTGATGGAGCGCAAGATGCTGCTTGGCATCAAGCAGCGCGCCGAACTCCTCGCAGAGACCACCGCTCGCGAGATCGACCGTCCCGGTTCTCACCCGCTGCGCCCCGCCGGCTTCGGAGCGCCGCAGGAATGACCTCGCGAGCTTCGCTCTCGCCGGCAGCGCTGGTTTTCCGTGGCGTCCACGCCGCGATCGCCGGAGTGTTCTTGTTCGCGATCGGAGAGGTCTGGTGGTGTGCGCTGAGCGGCAGACGCGGGCCCACGTTGCGTCTTGCGGTCGCAGCGCTCATCACCGAGGGCGTCCTCGTAACGCTCAACCACGGTGACTGCCCCCTCGGCCCCTGCCAGCAGCGGGTAGGAGATCCGGTCCCGCTTTTCGAGCTCGCGTTGTCACCCGCCGCCGCGCGGCGGGCCGTACCGGCGCTCGGGCTGCTCGCCGGCACCGGGATCGCGCTGCTCGCACGGCCGGTACGCCCTCCGGGAACCCGAAACACCCCGCAGCCACGGGTCGTTCGTCAGTAACGCGCAGCCCACGGCGTGAGAGAAGGCACCGAGGTCGTCACGCAGCAGTCGCAGGTCAGGCGTCGGCTCGCAGCGGGATACTCGGTAGGCGATGTCTGAGGAGTCCACGACCCCCGATCCGGTGGAGCTCGTGCGCTCGATCTACGCCGAATGGGAACGCGGGGATTACTTCTCGCCTCGATGGGCACACCCCGATATCGAGTGGGTGCGTGCCGACGGACCAGAACCCGGGACCTGGACCGGCGTCAAGCAGATGGTCGACCAGTGGCGCGCGTTCTCCGCCACCTGGGAGGATTGGAAAACCAACCCTCCGGCGGAGTACCGCGAGTTGGACCGTGAGCGAGTGCTGGTGCTCGATCACCCCGGCGGTCGCGGCAAAACGAGCGGAATGGATATGGAGTCCGTCGGGGCCACGATCTTCCGTGTGCGCTCGGGAAAGGTCGACCGGATCGTCAGCTACTGGCACCGTGAGCGCGCCTTCGCTGACCTTGGTCTGGAGGAGTAGGCGATGTCGCAGGAGAACGTGAGGTTGGTCGAGCGGGCGATCGCGGCGGTCAACGCCAGGGACATTTCCGGCTACCTCGCCTGCTGCACCGAGAACGTCAAGTTGGAAACCCCCATGGCCGCCGTTGGAGGGGTGTTCGAAGGAATCGACGGTATTGCTCGTTTCTTCACGGACATCGAGGATGCCGCACCCGATTTCCGGATCGAGCTTGACCGCGTGGAAGCGGTCGATGACAAACGAGTGCTCGCCTTCATGCGCACCCGCTCCACGGGGCGAGCCAGCGGCATTCGCCTGGCAGCGCCTTCTACGAACGTGTACGAGCTGATCGACGGCAAGATCAGCCGCATTCGCATCTTCTTTGACCGTCAGGAGGCCCTCAGAGCCGTGGGGCTGGCGGAGTAGACCCTCAGCCATCGTCCTGCTCCTGCCAATGCGCGCGAGGTCGAAGGCAGTCACCAGGCGCGGGCCCGTGACGCCCTCGCCCACGAGGATCGCCCATGGACCCGTCGCGTCTGGCGCGAGGCCTCGACTGACACTCATCGTGTCACTCACCTCTCCTAGAACGCGAAACGCCCCGCATTGACGGGGCGAGTCCAGTACCGCTACGGGGATTCGAACCCCGGTTTCCGCCATGAGAGGGCGGCGTCCTAGTCCCCTAGACGATAGCGGCGCGCTTGGGACGGGGATCGACGCTAGCAGAGCAGGCTTCCGGAAGCGACCCCGCGCCCAGCCTGCACGCCCGTCCCCAGGGATCGACGCTACCGGGCTCCGTAAACCCGCCCTCACCCCAAGGCGCGTGCCCTGCGCGACCGCCGTCCCGCGGTGCGATATCTTCGCTTCCCCCACGCGGATGTGGCGGAATTGGTAGACGCGCACGGTTCAGGTCCGTGTCCGGGAAACCGGGTGGAGGTTCGAGTCCTCTCATCCGCATGAAGAACCGGCTCGCTCGACGGATCGTCGTCCCCGTCCGCGTCGCGGACATCGATCGAACCGACCCGGCGGGCCCGGGAACGACTCCGGGCTCCGCGACCAGCCCCGGCGGGCAGACCACCCAACCGGGCAGCTCATCGCCTGCGCCTCTGGTCTCGCTGAGGCTCTTCAAAGCCGCGGTACGGCCCGGAGGTCGCACCGTCGCGTTCACCCTCAGCTCGCCGCAGAGCTGCACCGGCACGTTGAGCGGCCGGACGGTCGGCACCTACGCCGCCACGAGCAAGCGGCACAAGCGCCGCCACATCTCGCTCGGCCGCGTGCGGTTCACGCTCAGGGCCGGGAAGGCCAAGATGGTCGCGCTCACGCTCTCCCGCGCGCCGCGAACGCTGCTGGCAGCCAAGGGCCGGCTGCGCGTTCAGATCACGATCGCGCTCACGAGCCCCCGGCACAGGCGGACGGTCATAGCCCGCACGCTCACGCTCGTTCATCGCTGAGCGCGTCCGGGAGACCCGCGGCGCTTCGCGTCGGCGCGTCGGGGTCGATACTCCGCGCATGAGCGCCGAAGCCCCGATCGAGGTCGTGCCGCCCGACCCGAGCTGGCCGGCGCGCTTCGAGCAGGAGCGCGTGCTGGTCGAGGCAGCGATCGCGCCCTGGCTCACGGGCGGCGTCCACCATGTCGGAAGCACCGCCGTCCCGGGACTCCTGGCCAAGCCGGTGATCGACATCCTCGCTGGCGTCGAGAGCCTCGACGCCTCGCGCGCGTCCTTCGAGTGCCTGGCGCAGCTCGAATACCTCTATGCGCCGTACCGCATCGAAGAGATGCACTGGTTCTGCAAGCCGAGCCCGACCCACCGCACCCATCACCTCCACCTGGTGCCAACGGGCTCGCCCCGCTACAACGACGAGCTTGCGTTCAGAGATGCTCTGAGGGCGGACCCGCAGCTCGCCCGGCGCTACGCCGAGCTCAAGCGGGGCCTCGCCGCGCGTCACCGCGACGAACGCGAGGCCTACACCGAGGGCAAGGCGGGGTTCGTCGCGGACGTCCTGGCCCGCGCGAACGCGTAGTCGTCGAGGTCGAAGCGCGCGCTGCGCCACGCCGCCTCGAGCGTGAGGCTCGGCCTGAACGGCACGTCGCCGTGCTTGTCGAAGTAGTAGCTGTTCGACCCCGCGCACGAGCCCGCGAAGAAGACCTGGTTCGGGCGCCGCGCCAGCACCGATTCGAAGTAGCGCCGGTTCGCCTCCGGGCGGACCTCGACCCGCACGGCCTCTTCGGCGCGTGCCCGCTGCAGGCAGCGCACGATGTGGCGCATCTGGGTCTCGATCAGCCCGAAGTAGGACTGGCCGTTGAAGCCGTAGGGGCCGAGGATCGAGAACCAGTTCGGGAAGCCCGGCACGCTCACGCCCTCATACGCCTGCTGGCGGTTCTCGTCCCAGAAGTCCGCCAGGTCCAGGCCGCCGGCGCCACGTACCGGGAACGGCGGCATGTTGCCCTTGTCGAAGACCTTGAAGCCGGTCGCGAGGACGAGCACGTCCAGTGAGTGCTCGACCCCGTCGGCCGTCCTGATCCCGGCGGGAGTGACCGCCTCGATCGCCGCTGTCTCGAGCCGGACGTTCGCGCGGTTGAACGTCTGGATGTACTCGTTGGAGAAGCTCGGGCGCTTGCAGCCGAGGCGGTACTCCGGCGTCAGCTCGTCGCGCACACGCGGATCGCTGACGCTGCCGAGCAGCTTGCGCGCTTCGGCTTCGCCGCGGGCCGGGAGGAAGGGGAAGTTGCGGGCGAAGTGCGCGACGAGCACGAACGTCAGCTCGACGAAGACCTGGCTCAGCCAGCGTGCCGCGAGCATCGCCCCCGGCACCCAGCGCAGGACCCTCCGCGCCCGGGCGCTCAGCGGTTTGTCGAGCTTCGGCAGGCACCAGATCGGCGTGCGCTGGAACACGGTGAGCTGCTCGACCTCCGGCGCGATCGCCGGGATCACCTGGATCGCCGATGCTCCGGTCCCGATCACGCCGACCCGCTTGCCGCGCAGCTCGACCGAGTGATCCCAGCGAGCGGTGTGCAGCGCGGGGCCGCCGAAGTCCTCGACGCCGCGGATCTCGGGCAGCTTCGGCTGGCTGAACACCCCCGTCGCGACGATCGCGTAGCGCGCGGTCAAAGGGCCGCGGTCGGTCTCGATCGTCCACACGCTCGAGTGCTCGTCGAAGCTCGCGCCGATGACCTTCGTGTTGAGACGGATCCGGTCGCGCACGCCGTACTTGTCCGCGCAGTGATCGGCGTAGGCCTTCAGCTCGCGGCCGGGCGCGTAGACCCGCGACCAGTCGCTGCGCTTCTCGAAGGAGAACTGGTAGCTGAACGAGGGGATGTCGACCGCGACGCCCGGATAGGTGTTCCAGTGCCAGGTCCCGCCCACGCCGTCGGCCTCGTCGAGGACCACGAAGTCCGCGAACCCCGCCTGGTCGAGCTTGATCGCCGCACCGATACCGGAGAAGCCGGCTCCGATCACGACGATCTCGTGGTCCACCGTCTCGCTCATCGCCCCCGTCTCCTTTGTCCGCCGGCCCGGCACACCGCCGCACCGCGAGCATCGTACCCGCGGCGCGGCCTGCCGGCCGAGAGCTACACGCGCTGGAGGATCGTGCCTGTGCCGGTGCCGCCGGCGGTGCACATCGTGACGAGGCCCAGCTCGCCGTCGCTGCGCTCGAGCTCGTGCAGCAGCGTCGTGATCAGCCGCGCGCCGGAGGACCCGAGCGGGTGGCCGAGCGCGAGCGCGCCGCCGCTGACATTGACGCGGTCCATGTCGGGCTGCAGCTCGCGGCGCCACGCACACACGACCGAGGCGAACGCCTCGTTGATCTCGATCAGGTCGAGGTCGCCGATCGTCATGCCGTTGCGCTCGAGCAGCCGCTGGGTCGCCGGGATCGGGCCCGTCAGCATGATCACCGGATCGACGCCGACCGTCGTCGCGTCGAAGATCCGCGCGCGGGGTGCGAGCCCCAGCTCATCGGCCTTCTCGCGCGCCATCAGCAGCACGGCGGCCGCGCCGTCGGAGATCTGCGAGCTGTTGCCCGCGGTGACGGTGCCGTCCGGCTTGAAGGCCGGCTTCAGTGCGGCGAGCGCCTCGATGCTCGTGTCGTAACGGATGCCCTGGTCGGCCGCGACGGTCTCGCCGTCGATCTCCATCGGCACGATCTCGCGATCGAAGCGACCCTCGCTGCTCGCACGCGCGGCGCGCTGGTGGGAGCGCAGGCCGAGCTCGTCCTGCTCGGAGCGGGGGATCTCCCAGCGCTCGGCGATCAGCTCGGCGGAGAGCCCCTGCGGGATCAGCTCGTAGCGATCCATCAGCTCCTTCGGGAAAGGCGTGCCGAGCGCCTCGTCGGCGACGTTCGAGCCCATCGGCACGTGGCCCATGTGCTCGACGCCCGCGCCGATCATCACGTCGTGGATGCCGGCGGCGATCAGACCGGCGGCGAAGCTCACGGCCTGCTGGCCCGAGCCGCACTGGCGATCGACCGTCGTCGCAGGCGTGCCCACCGGGAGCCCCGCCTGCAGCCAGGCGTTGCGGGCGATGTTGTTCGACTGCTCGCCGACCTGCGAGACGCACCCGGCGACGACGTCCTCGACCAGGTCAGGCTCGATACCGGCGCGCTCGATCACAGCCCGGTAGGCCGTGCCGAGCAGCTCGTTGGGATGAACGTCTTTGAAGATCCCCTTGGCGCTGTGACCGCGCCCGATCGGCGTCCTCGCAGCCTCGACGACCACGACCTCCCGTCCCTTTGCGCGCGCGCTGTGCCGAGCCATGTCGTTTCTCCTTTTTGTTTTGGAGGATTAGGTCTTGTGATGAAACCCACATTCAGGGTATCAAGGTTGCATCATGAGACTGACATGCCTCGCGCGCACAAAAAAGAGCCGCCGGCCCGAAGGCCGACGGCTCTGAAGGTGACGCTTTGAAGCTGTGCTTCTAACGCTGCGACTGACGGCGGCGCTGCACGCCGACGATCGAGAAGCCCGCGATCATCAGCGCGATGCCGATGGCGAAGACCCCGCGAAGGTCGAAGCCCGTGAACGGAAGCGTTTTCGCTTCTTCTTTGGCCGGGCTCGAGCTCGTGGTGGGTTCGGGCGATTTTTCCGGGGTGGTTTCAGTCGGCGCTTTTTCGGCCGATTCCGGCGAGGTGCCCGTGGTCGGCGTCGTCGGGGTGGTCGGGGTGGTCGTGCTGGTCGTCGTCGGCGTAGTCGGCGTCTGGTTGTAGCCGGACGTTTCTTCCGCTGCGAACGCTGAAGTGGGAGCGAGAAGAGCCAGCCCCACTACGAGCAGGATCGGGAGGCTCACCAGCTTCCGCCTCGTCTTACGCACTGCGCCTGGTGTCCGTGGCCTACTCGAGGCCATGACATCGGTCCGAGTCATGCCAACCTCCGTCTTGGGTGGTTTTGTGATGGTTCGGCCCTCCCCGAGGGCCGCTTTAGCCAGGGTCGAAGCCGTGCAACCGGCAAGCTTCTGCCTCTGGTTCGCCATATATCGGCCGTAGCCTGCATTCCCTGGAGCGAGATGTCTATCACTTGGAGGGGTCGGCAGGTGTTCATAACCCCCCGATTTTCCGCGAACCGGGGTCCCTCAAACGTGTCAGGACACCTTCACGCGCCCGTCGAGGCTGCCTTCGGCAAGCTGTCCGCGCAGGACCTTCTTGTCGAACTTGCCCACGCTGGTCTTCGGGATCTCCGCGATGAAAGCGAACTCGTCGGGCAGCCACCACTTCGCCACGCGGCTGCGCAGATGCTCCACGAGCTCCTCGGCGCTGGCCGCGTCCTCGCTCGTGAGAACGACGCAGCACAATGGGCGCTCGGCCCAGCGCGGGTCGGGCTTGGCGATCACCGCTGCCTCGACCACGCCCGGGTGCGACATCAGCTCGTTCTCGAGCTCCACCGACGAGATCCACTCCCCGCCAGACTTGATCACGTCCTTGGAGCGATCGGTGATCTGCACGTAGCCCTTCTCGTCGACCGCCGCGATGTCCCCGGTCCGCAGCCAGCCGTCGTCGAACTTCTCCGGGTCGGGGTCGTGGAAGTACTGCGAGGCGACCCACGGTCCCCGAACCTGAATCTCCCCGGTGGCCGAGCCGTCCCACTCCACCTCCTCGCCGTCGTCGCCGACGAGCCTCAGCTCGACCCACGGCAGCGGCCGCCCCTGCTTCGCGCGCTGATCCCAGTAGGCCTCGTCGTGCTCGCCGCGCTCGTCCGGGCGCGAGTACGTCGCGACCGGGCTCGTCTCGGTCATGCCCCAGGCCTGGTACATGCGCACGCCGTGGCGCTCCTCGAAGTCCTTCATCAGCTGCCTGGGCACCGCCGAGCCCCCGCACGCCGCGTTGTCGAGCGAGGAGAGATCGACCTCGGGATGCTCATCGGCGTAGCGCAGCAGATCTCCGAAGATCGTCGGCACGCAGCCCATCAGCGTCGGGCGCTCCTGCACGATCAGCTTCGCCAGCGGTTCGGCGCCGAGGAAGCGGTCGGGCAGGATCAGGTCCGCGCCGGCGAGCGCGGCGCCGTAGGGCAGCCCCCAGGCGTTGGCGTGGAACATCGGCACGACCGCCAGCACACGGTCCCCGCGCGAGAGCCCGTTGCCCTCTGTCATCAGCGTCATCGAGGAGTGCAGGCTGATCGAGCGGTGCGAGTAGAGCACGCCCTTCGGGTTGCCGGTGGTGCCGCTCGTGTAGCAGAGCGCCGCGGCCTGGCGCTCGTCGAGCTCGGGGTAATCGAACAGCCCCGCCCCGGCCTGCTCGAGCAGCTCCTCGTAGCGCAGGGCGTTCGGCAGCGAGCCGCTGTCCCCATCGCCCATCACCACGTAGTGCTCCACGGTGTCGAAGCTAGGCGCGAGCTTCTCGAGCACCCCCACCAGCGAGTCGTCCACGAAGATCACGCGATCCTCGGCGTGGTTGACGATGTAGGTGAGCTGCTCCTCGAACAGGCGCACGTTCAGCGTGTGCAGCACCGCGCCCGTGCACGGGGCGGCCATGTAGAGCTCCATGTGGCGCTGGTTGTTCCAGGCGAAGCTCGCGACGCGGTCGCCCTGCTGCACACCGAGCTCGGCGAGCACGCGCGCGAGGCGGTCGACGCGCTCGGCCAGCGCCCCGTGGCCGATGCGCGTCACCGACCCGTCCGCCTGGAGGGTCACGACCTGCGAGCCCTCGTTGAGCCTGCGCATCCTGCGCAGAACGTGGTTCAGCGTGAGCTGGAAGTCGTTCTGCATCAGCCCCTGCAGCATCTCCGTCATCCCCTGAGCCTCCCCGGGCGTGCTCTACGTCATCTCCTGGGCACGCCCTCGCGAGCGGCCAGCGTTGCGGCCTCATCGTAGATCGCGCGCGTGCGCTGGGCGATGTCCTCCCAGTCGAAGCGCAGGACGTACTCAGAGGCTTCCGTGACAAGCCGGTCGCGCAGGGCCTCGTCGAGCAGCAGCCGTTCGATCATCACGCCCAGGTGCTCGGGGTCGCCGCCGTTGAAGCGCAGGCCGACCCGCTCGCCCATCGGCACCACCTCGCGCAGCCCGCCGGTGTCCGCGACGATGCACGGGCACCCGGAGGCCATCGCCTCGAGCGCCACGAGCCCGAACGGCTCGTAGATCGAAGGCACCACACAGAGGTCGGCGATGCGGTAGAGCGAGTGCAGCACGTCGTCGCCGATCCAGCCGAGGAAGGTGCCGTGCCCGTCCAGGCCGAGGCGCTCGGCCTGGTCCTTCAGCTCCGTCTCGTGGGTGCCGCTCCCGGCGACGAGGAAGCGCACGTTGCCGAGCCGCTCGATCAGGCCCGGCATCGCGTCGAGCGCGTGCTGGAAGCCCTTCTCGTAGACGAGGCGCCCGACCAGCAGCACGAGCTTCTGCTCGGGCGCGGCGAACTGGGCGCGCAGCGTCTGCAGGTCCTCGACCGGGCGCAGGTCGGCCGGGTCGACCCCGTTGGGGATCACCGCCGCACGGCTCTCGTCCAGGTCGAAGATGTCGGCGACGTGGCCGCGCATGTAGTGCGAGCAGACGATCACGCGCTCGGCGCGGTTCGCCATCCAGCGCTCGACGGCATGGATGTGGGCCTGCGGCTCGTCCTGGACCCAGCCCTGGTGGCGTCCGTGCTCGGTCGCGTGGATCGTCGTGATGTAAGGGATCCCGACGCGGTCGGCGAGCATCGCGGCGGCCTTCGCCACCAGCCAGTCGTGACCGTGGATGAGGTCGTAGGAGCGCTCCTGGCAGAGCGCCTCGCCCGCGGCGAGCATGTCCTCGTTCATCTGGTCGACCCACGCCACGAAGCGGTCGAGGTCGCGCGGCCAGCCGGGCTCGGGGACGCGGTGGACGCCCACGCCCGCGATCCGCTCGAAGGCCCGTTCGCCAAGCTCGGTGCCCGGACCGAGCCCGCGCGTCAGCACGTCGACGCCCACGCCCTGGCGCGCGAGCGCCTCGGCCAGCTTGCGCACGTGGCGGGCAAGACCGCCCTCGATCACCGGCGGGTACTCCCAGGAGAGCATCAGCACGCGCTCGTTCACGACGTGGACCCTACCTGCCGCGCGCCGGAGGTCCGGCGCGCGGGGAGGTCAGCGTCCTGTCACGGCGCCCGTCCGCGCGAGCCATCGCACGCCGCGCGTAGGGTCCCGGGCGGGTGGGGGTCTGCCAAACCGAGCCAAGGAGACCCATCCGATGTACGACACGAACCGCGTAGTGCTCGTCGGGCGCCTCACACGCGATCCCGAGCTGCGCTCCCTGCCATCCGGACCGGGCGCTCTGCAGCCTGCGCATCGCCTCGAACTCGCCGCAGCGCGAAGCTGACGGCGAGTACGGCGAGCGACCCAACTTCTTCGACGTCGACGTCTTCGGCCCGCCCGCCGAGGTCGTCGCCGAGCACATGCGCCGCGGACGCCAGGTGTGCGTCGACGGGCATCTGAGCTGGCGCGAGTGGGAGACGCCCGACGAGCAGAAACGGCAGGCCGTCAGCATCCAGGCCGACCGTGTCCAGTTCCTCGGCTCCCCGCGCGAGCGCGACGGAGAGGACGGCCTGGTGGGAGCCGGCGTGGGCGACGGCGGCGAGGACGCCCCCTTCTGAGAAGCGCGCTCCGAGCGCCGCGGCCGGTCCCGCCGGGCCGGATCGCGGCGCCGCAGCGCTCTGCATAGACTCCCGCGCCGCAAGCGGTCAACGACGAGGGAAGACGATGCCCGTCAACACGAAAGCGATCGGCAAGAGCTACGAGCCCGTCACCTACGCGGTGGGACGGGAGAAGATCCGCGAGTACGCCCGCGCGGTGGGAGAGGACGACCCGGTCTGCATGGACCTCGAGGCCGCTCACGCGGCCGGCTACGCCGACCTGCTGGCGCCGCCGATGTTCGCGGTCGTGTACAGCGCCCCGGCCGTCGGCCCGCCGATCTTCGACCCGGAGATCGAGCTCAACTTCGCGTTGATGGTCCACGGCGGGCAGGAGTTCGAGTGGGGCGAGCCGGTCATCGCCGGCGATGAGATCGCCACGACGGCTTCGGTCAAGGACATCTCCGAAGCCGACGGCCGCGGCTACTACGTCTTCGAGTCTGTGTCCGTCAACCAGCGCGGCGAGCAGGTCTGTCGCGGCGTCTGGACCAACATCGTCAGGGGGGTCTGAGAGATGGCAGAGCTGAAGCCGGGCGAGCAGATCCCCGAGGTTCGGGTGACGCCCGACAAGTACCTGACCGTCCGCTACGCGGGAGCCTCGGGCGACTTCAACCCGATCCACGTCGACGAGGAGTTCGCCAAAACCGTCGGCCTGCCCGGGAAGATCCTGCACGGCCTGTGGACGATGGCGCAGGTAGCCCGCGCGCAGACCGAGGCCGCCGGCGGTGCCGCGCGACTGCGGCGGCTGAAGGTCCAGTTCCGTGGCATGGGCCTGCCCGAGCACGAGGTCCTGGTCACGGGGACCGTGCGCGAGCTGACCGATCACGGCACGGCGCTGATCGACACGGTCGCCGAGCAGGACGGCAACCAGATCATCCGCAACGCCGAGGCCGAGGTCACGGTCTGACGGACAGCGGGCCGGCGCTCCCCGCCGGCTGCGGGCGGCGCCGCCGGGGCTGGACGCCGGCCGGCGAAAAGGCCCGTCCCGCCGCGCACACCGGCTGAGGGCGCCAGCGCCCCGCCTACAATCAGGCCGATGCTCTCTCCCCGCCAGCAGCGGATTCTCAGCAAGGTCGTCGATGAGTACCTGAACACCGGTCAGCCGGTGCCCTCGCGCGTGATCGCGGCAGACGCCGGGCTCGACTGCGGCCCCTCGACGGTCCGCAACGAGCTCGCGTTCCTCGAGGAGCACGGCCTGCTCGACCACCCGCACGTCTCCGCCGGGCGCGTCCCGACCGACGCCGGCCATCGCTACGTCGTCGACGAGCTCCTGAGCTCCGAGCACGCTCTGCCCGCGGCGCCGCGGCGGCTCGAGCTCGCGCTCGCCAGGCGCGAGATCGACGAGGCGATGCGCTCGACCAGCGAGACGCTCTCGCAGATGACCAACCTGCTCGCCGTCGTCTCCGCGCCGTCGATCAACACGGCGACGATCCGCCACGTCGAGGTGCTCGCGCTGCAGCCCCGCGTCGTGCTGGTCGTCGTGATCAGCTCGACGGGCAACGTCTCGAAGATGCTCGCCACGTTCGACGCGGACGTCGACCCCGGCCTGATCGCCTGGGCCGGCGAGTACCTCAACGAGCGTCTCGTCGGTCTCGGCCTGGGCGCCCGGATGCTGCTCGCCCGCCTCTCCGACCAGAGCCTCTCGGCCCGTGAGCTCGACTTCCTCTCGCGCTTCGCACCGGCGTTCGGCGAGCTGGCGGTGGAGGGGGAGGACACGGTCTATCTCGACGGCACTGCGCGCCTCTTCGAGGCCGGTCAGATCGAGGACGCCGGTCGCGTCAACGAGCTGATCGCGCTGCTCGAGCGCCGCGTCGCGCTGCTGCGGGTGCTCCGCGCGGCGCTGGCCGAGCCCGGCGTCTACGTGCGCATCGGCCACGAGAACGAGCTGCCGGCGATGCACACGCTGGGGGTTGTGGCGGCCGGCTACGGCCCGCCGCGGCGCAAGCTCGGCACGGTCTCGGTGATCGGGCCGGTGCGGATGGACTACGCGGGCGCGATCGCCGGCGTGCGCGAGGCCGCGCACGAGCTCTCGCGCTTCGTCGAAGACGCCTTCGCGGAGAGCTAGAGCGGATGCCCCGCGACCCCTACGAGGTGCTCGGCGTCGAGCGCCAGGCCTCCGAGCAGGACGTCAAGAAGGCGTTCCGGACGCTCGCGCGCGAACTGCACCCCGACGTCAACGCCCACGACCCCGCCGCCGAGGAGAAGTTCAAGGAGGCAGCCGAGGCCTACGAGATCCTCTCCGACCCAGAGCGCCGCGCCACCTACGACCGCTATGGGCACGACGGCCTTCGCTCGGGCGGCTACGCGCCCAACTTCGAGGGCTTCGGCTCGATCGGCGACCTCTTCAACGCCTTCTTCGGGGGCGGCTTCGGCGGCGCCGGCTTCGGCGCAGCGCAGGGTGCAGACGTGGCGGTCGCCGTCGAGATCGAGCTCGCCCAGGCCGCCAGCGGCGCGACCGTGGAGGTCTCCTACGAGGCGATCGACCGCTGCGAGCACTGCCACGGCAACGGCGCCGAGCCTGGCACGCCGATCGAGACGTGCGAGCGCTGCGGCGGCGCCGGCCAGCTGCAGAGCGTCAGCCAGACGATGCTCGGGCAGATGGTCCGGACCGTCGTGTGCGACCGCTGCGGCGGCGACGGCAAGATCCCCAAGGAGCCGTGCGCCGAGTGCCGCGGCGCCGGCCACGTCAAGGCCCTGCGCACGCTCGACATCGAGATCCCGGCGGGCATCGCCGACGGCCAGCGCATCCGCATGAGCGGGCACGGCAGCGTCGGGCCGGCGGGCACGCCCGCCGGCGACCTCTACGTGCTGGTGGGCGTGCGCGCCGACGAGCGCTTCGTGCGCGAGGGCGACGATCTGATCACCGCCGTGGACCTGCCGGCGACGCTCGCCGCGCTCGGCACGACCGTCGAGGTGCCGACCATCGAGGGCAGCGTGGAGCTCGAGGTCGTGGCCGGCACCCAGCCCGGCGAGGTGTTGACGGTGCGCGGCGAGGGCATGCCCGCGCTGCGCCGCTCGCGCCGCGGAGATCTCCGTGTGGTGGTCAACGTCGTCGTGCCGCGGCGCCTCGACACCGAGCAGCGCGAGCTGCTCGAACGGCTGGACGGGACGCTCGGCGAGGACAACCTGCGCTCGCACGACTCGCTGTTCTCCAAGCTGCGACGGGCGCTGGGCAGCCAGCCCGCGTGATCAGGCTCGCGCTCCGCGTCGGACGCGAGCATGCGGAGCTGGCCCTCGCCGAGCTGCTGGAGCTCGCCCCCGCGGGGGTGGAGGAGGTGGAGCTGGACGACGGCCGCGTCGAGTACGCCGTGTACGGCGCGCCGGGCGAGCTCCCCGCGCTGCCCGACCTGCGCGCCCTGGCGGGGGGGACGCCCGTGGAGGTCTCCACCACGGAGGTCGCGGACGACTGGGCCGAGCGCTGGCGCGAGTTCCACCGGCCGGTGCTGGTCGACGGCGCCGGCGATGTGCCGGCCCTGCGCGTGCGCCCGCCGTGGGAGCCGGCGGCCCCGGATGGCGCAGCCGCGATCGAGCTGGTGATCGATCCCGGCCAGGCCTTCGGCACCGGCGCCCACGCGACGACCAGGCTCTGCCTCTCGCTGCTGCTCGAGCTGAGGGCGGAGTCAGACCCCGAAGCCGCCGTGCTCGACATCGGCGCCGGCTCGGGCGTGCTCGCGATCGCCGCCGCGAAGCTCGGCTACCACCCCGTCCTCGCGCTCGACCACGAGGCCGAGAGCGTCGCGGCAACTGCCGAGAACGCGCGCGTCAACGCAGTCACGCTGCGATCAGAGCGCCTGGACCTGCGGCGCGAGGAGATTCCCTGGGTGGGCACGGGCGAGCCGGCCCCCGCTCGCGTGATCGTGCTCGCGAACCTGCTCGCGCCGCTGCTGGCCGAGCTCGCGTCCTCGCTCGCCGCCCCGCCCGCCGAGCTGATCGCCGGTGGCCTGCTGGCCGACCAGCTCGACGACGCGGCCGCCGCGTTCGAGGCCGTCGGTATGCACGAGCGCTCGCGCCGTCTCGCGGACGGTTGGGGGGCGCTGCGGCTGGGCGGCGCCCGTCGCGCCGCCGGGGCGCAGGGCCCGGACTAAGCCGCCGCGCCGTCGGCGATCTGCGTCGCCGCGAGCACGTTCGCGCGGTACACGAGGTCGATCGCGGGGCGGATCCCGTCCTCTTCGACGGCCAGCTTGGCGGCGGCGCGGAGCGCGCGACCGACCGTCTCGAGCGCCTCGCCGTCCTCGCCGGGGTCGGGGTCGCGGGTCGCGGCGATCGCCATGTCGAGCATCGCGGCCGCCTGCTCTGCGACGCCGGTGAAGAGGGCCGGGCCGACCAGGCTCGCGTAGCCGTATGCGCGCATCAGTCGTCCCGAGACCGTGATCGAGGCCGGGCGGCGCGGCGGCGTCACGGCGGGCAGTTCCTCGCCGTCGACTAGCGCCGCCATCGTGCCGCCGAGCACCAGCTTCGTCGTCGCCTCGTCGAGGCCGGCCTGCTCGGCCACGCGCAGCGCCATGTAGAGCGTCGTCGCGGGCATTCCGTAGGGAGGGTCCGAGGCGAACACGATCCGCTCTGCCGGCACGCGCGCGAACAGCTCGATCACATCCAGGGGGAAGAAGCAGGAGATGTCATAGAGGACGCCCGGGTGGCCGGCGAGCCGCGTGCTGAGGATGCCCTGGTCGCAGATCGCGCCGTGCGCGAGGATCAGCACCGCGCCGGGGTGGCGCAGCGCGAGGTCGGCGAGGCCGTCGGCCAGCGGCGGCAGCCCACGGCCGGCGTGGATCAGCACCGGCACGCGCGCCTCTTCGGCGAGCTTGAAGACGTCGTCGAGGTCGCCGCCGTCGAAGACGAAGTCCTGTGCGCGCGGGTGCAGCTTGATGCCCTTCGCGCCGTTGCCGAGCGAGCGCTCGGCCTCGGCAAGCGCCCCTTCGGCGGGGTCGAGGCGGCAGAAGGGCACGAGGCGCCCGTCGCTTTCGGCTGCCCATCCGAGCACGCGGTCGTTCGGCAGCGAGTAGGCCGGACGCCGCTCGGGATCGTGCAACGGGAACACGCAGGCGCGGCGGGCTTCGGCCGCGTCGAGCTGCCCCAGCAGCTGCTCGAGCGTCAGCGAGCGCCCGTCCTCGTCGAGCCCCAGGTGCGTGTGGGCGTCGATCACTTCAGCGCCTGCGGGCCGCAGCCGCGCGGTCTCGGCGAGGAACGGCGCGAGCGCCTCGACATAGAGCGACTCGTTCACGCGCGGCACCTTAGATGATCCGTTGCCGGCGGCGGCGGTCAGCCGGGACACCGCTTCCAAGCAACGCGACCGATCAACTAGCCTTCGGAGCACTGGATGGAGACGGCAAGCGCACACCGCGTCGTCGTCGTCGGCGGCGGCTTCGGAGGCCTGCAGGCGGTGGATCACCTGCGGCGTGCGCGGGTCGAGATAACGCTCGTCGACCGCCGTAACTTCCACCTCTTCCAGCCACTGACCTACCAGGTCGCGACCGGTGCGCTCTCGCCCGGCGAAGTCGCCTACCCGCTGCGCGCGATCTTCAGGCGCGCGGCAAACGTCCGGGTCCTGATGGCGGAGGCCCGGGCGATCGACCCCGAGGCCCGCCGTCTCGAGCTCGGCTCGGTCGCCGGCGTGCCGGCGCTCCCGAGCATCCCCTACGACACGCTGATCGTCGCCGGCGGCTCGCACTACTCCTACTTCGGCAACGACGCCTGGGCGGAGTTCGCGCACGAGGTCAAGTCGCTGGAGAGCGCGCTCGTGACCCGCTCGGCGATCCTCAGCGCGTTCGAGGCCGCCGAGATGGCGCCGGACGAGGCGCTGCGGGGCTCCTGGCTCTCGTTCGTCGTCGTCGGCGCCGGGCCGACGGGCGTCGAGATGGCCGGCCAGATCGCCGAACTCGCGCGCGACAGCCTGCGCCGGGACTTCCGCTCGGCGGACCCCGGCAGCGGCTGCATCGTCCTCGTCGAGGCGGGCGAGCGCGTGCTCGCGAGCTTCCCGCCGTCGCTGTCGGAGCGGGCCCGGCTCTCGCTGGAGCGCAAAGGCGTGACGCCGCTGCTGGGGCGCACGGTCGTGGACGTCGACGCGCGCGGCGTGACCGTCCGCGATCACGAACGGAGACACCGAGCGCATCCCCGCACGCACGGTCGTCTGGGCCGCGGGGGTGACGGCCTCGCCGCTCGCGGGCATGCTGGCGTCGCTCTCGGGAGCGCAGACCGATCGCGCGGGCAGACTCACGGTCGAGCGCGACCTGTCGGTCGCCGGGCACCCTGAGATCTTCGCCCTCGGAGACATGGTCGCGGTACGCGGCGAGGACGGCAAGTCCCGTCGTCTATCCCGGCGTCGCGCCAGTCGCGATGCAGCAGGGCCGCTACGCCGCGAAGCTCGTCAGCGCGCGGTTGAAGGACCCCACCCACCCCCGTGAGATCGGCCCGTTCCACTATCACCGACAAGGGCAACCTGGCGACGATCGGCCGCGCGTCGGCGGTCGCCGACATCAAAGGACTGCACCTCAGCGGGCTGATCGCCTGGGTCACCTGGCTGGGCGTGCACCTCTGGTATCTGGTCGGCTTCGCGAACCGGCTCTTCGTGTTCATCCGCTGGGCGGTGTCGTTCGCTACGCACGGCCGCGGTGCGCGCGTGATCACCGTCCCTGAGGCCTACGCGGAGGCGAGCACGGCGCCGGCGCGCCGCGGGGAGGCGGGGCATGAGGACACCGCAGAGCAGCGCTCGCGGGCGCAGGCGGCCGGCCAGACCGCCGCTGCGGACGGGTGACCGCCGCGCCCTGCGTATCCTGAGCAGAGGATGGCGATCGCCGAGCAGATCAAAACCGACCTCACAGGGCGCGATGCGCGCCGGCGAAAAAGAGAAGGTCGGAGCGCTCAGGCTCGTCCTCTCCGAGCTGCAGAAGGCCGCGAAGGACGGCAACGACGACGAGCTCGCCGTGCTGCGGCGCGAGCGCAAGCGCCGTCTCGAGGCCGCCGAGCAGTTCCGCGAGGGCGGCCGCGAGGAGCTGGCCGGCGCCGAGGAGGCCGAGGGCGAGCTGATCGCCTCCTACCTGCCGGCCGAGCTCTCCGACGCCGAGCTCGAGGAGATCGTCACGCAGGCGGTCCGCGAGAGCGGCGCCGAGAGCGCGAAGGACATGGGCGCAGCGATGCGCAGCGCGATGGCGGCCGTGGACGGCCGCGCCGACGGCAAGCGCGTGTCTGGGATCGTGAGGGCTGCGCTTCAGGGATGAGGACGCAGATCGAGCTCTCGAACGAGGTCGCCGCCGAGCTCGCCGGCAGCCAGGACACCGTGCTTCGTGCGCTCGAGGCGCACCTCGACAGCCGCGTCTTCCTGCGCGGGAACATCATCACCTTCGAGGGCGAGGAGAACGAGGTCCTCGTCGGCGAGCGCGTCGTGCGCGAGCTCTCCGACCTGATCGCGCGAGGGCACCAGATCGGGCCGGGGACGATCACCGCCGTCACCGGCGCGCTCGACGCCCACGAATCGCCCGCGCGGGTGCTCGAGGACGTCGTGTGGTCGCACCGCGGCCTGCGCGTGGCGCCGAAGACCGTCAACCAGAAGCGCTACGTCGACTCGATCCGGCGCAGCACGATCACCTTCGGCGTCGGCCCTGCGGGGACCGGCAAGACGTTCCTCGCGGTGGCGATGGCCGCCGCCGCGCTCTCGCGCCACGAGGTCAACCGCATCATCCTCACCCGCCCCGCGGTCGAGGCCGGCGAGCGGCTCGGCTTCCTGCCGGGCGACCTGATGGCGAAGGTCGATCCCTACCTGCGACCCGCTGTTCGACGCGCTGCACGACATGCTCGACCCGGAGAAGGTCTCGGCGCACATCGACCGCGGCGTGATCGAGATCGCGCCGCTGGCTTACATGCGCGGGCGCAGCCTGAACGACTCGTTCGTGATCCTCGACGAGGCTCAGAACACGACCCCCGAGCAGATGAAGATGTTCCTCACGCGGCTCGGCTTCGGCTCGAAGATGGTCGTCACCGGAGACATCACGCAGGTCGACCTGCCGCGCGAGCAGCAGTCCGGCCTGATCGTCGTCGGCGACGTGCTGGACGCAGTCGAGGACGTCGACTTCGTGCGCTTCGGCGGCGAGGACGTCGTGCGCCACAAGCTTGTGCAGCGCATCGTCGAGGCGTACGACGCGCACTCCCAGCGCGAGGAGCGCGGCGGCACCGCGCAGCCCCCGCCCGCGCGTTCGGCGATCCGCAGCGCGTAGGGAACCGTGCTCGACGTCGAGGTCTTCGGCGAGCGCCGCCTCGCGCCCGGCGCGCCGTCGCCCGAGGAGATCGCGGCGCTGTGCGAGCTGGCCGCGGCCCGCCGCGGCGTCGAGACCGGGCACGTCGCGGTCGAGTTCGTGACCGCCGAGCGGATCGCCGAGCTCAACGGCCGCCACCGCGGCAAAGACGCTGCGACCGACGTGCTCTCCTTCCCGATCGACGGCCCCGGCTCCCCCGAGCCGCGCGAGCTCGGGGACATCGTGATCTGCCCGGCCCATACCGAGGACCTCGGCGAGGCCGTCCTCCACGGCATGCTGCACCTGCTCGGCATGGATCACGAGACCGACGACGGGGAGATGCTCGCCCTCCAGGACGAGCTGCTCCGCGGTCGTACCGAGCCATGACCCGCAGCGGCTTCGTCGCACTCGCGGGCCGGCCGAACGTCGGCAAGTCCACGCTTGTCAACGCCGTCGTCGGCGAGAAGGTCGCGATCGTCTCCGACAAGCCGCAGACCACGCGGCGCGCGATCCGCGGCGTGCATCGGAGTCCCGAGGTGGAGCTGGTCCTGGTCGACCTGCCGGGCGTCCAGCGCCCGCGCGACGCGCTCACCGGGCGCATGGCGCGCCGGGTGCAGGAGGAGCTCGACGGCGCTGACGCGGCGCTGCTGATCCTCAACGGCGAGCAGGGGGTGGGGCCCGGTGATCGCTTCATCGCGCGCGAGCTGGCCGGCTCGGCGAGCCCGGCGACGATCGCCGTGAACAAGGTCGACCGGCTCTCGCGCGCGGCGCTGCTGGCCGCGCTGACCGAGGCGGGCGAGCTCGAGCTCGACGCCGAGGTGTTCCCGATCTCCGCGCGCAGCGGCGCCGGGGTCGCGGAGCTGATCGCCCATCTCGGCGCGATGCTGCCGGAGGCGCCCTTCATGTTCGAGGGCGGCGCCGCCTCCGACCAGCCGGCCGAAGTGCTGGTCGCCGAGCTGGTCCGCGAGGCCGCGATCAGGCGTACGTTTCAGGAGGTCCCGCACGCCGTCGAGGTCGTGGTCGAGGAGATCGAGCCGCCCGAACGCCCGGGCGGGACGATCCGCGTGAGGGCTCTGATCTGGGTCGAGACCAACTCGCAGAAGGGAATCCTGATCGGCGCCGGCGGGTCGATGATCAAGAGCATCGGCACGGCCGCGCGCAAGGAGATCGAAACCGCCCTCGGCGACCGCGTGCACCTGGACCTGTCGGTACGGGTGCGCCGCGACTGGCGCGCGGACGACAGCCTGCTCGACCGGCTCGGCATCGGCTGATTTTTTTTGATTTGGATGGGTTGGCGCTGCGTGTCCGGCTCTCGCCGGCCGGGTGGCGCTCGGTGCCTGCCTCAGCCGGTCGGGACGGGCTCGCGCTCAAGCCCCGTCGCGAGCCGCGAGACGAGCAGCTCGAGCGCGTCGAGGTCCAGCGCCGGCGTCCAGACGAAGGGCAGCCCGAGGACCTGAAAGCCGTGGCGGCGCAGCCGCGCCACCTGCGAGTGCTGGTAGCCGCCCCGGGCGTGGACCTCGTGCGCGGCGCGCGCGGCAGCCGCGATCGGGCCGCGGCGACCGTTCGCGGGCAGCGCGTCGATGCGCTCGAGCTCCTGCGCGCTGAAGCGTCGCGGCAGCAGCGAGTTGACCACGACTGCGTCGAGCTCGCGCCCGGTCGCCTCCACCAGCCCCTGCTGCAGCTCGATCGTCTCGGTGACCGCCATCTCGGTCCCGTGTGCGACGCCCAGGTAAGCGGTGCGCTCGGGGTCTGCGAGCAGCTCCCGCACGTGGCCGGTGTCGCGGACGACCGGGCCCACACGCGCGATCCGCGAGAACGTCTCGGGCGAGCGCAGCATGCCGAGCGCGTGTCCGGTGGCCGGCGCGTCGAAGATCACCAGATCGTTGCTGCGGCGCGAGCCCTGCTTGGCGCTCGCGAGCCGCCAGATCTTGATCATGGTCACGATCTCGCGCGCGCCGGGGGCGGCGGCGGCGAAGTACTGGAAGGTGCCGCTGGAGCTCAGGATCCGGCCCGGAACGCGCCCGCCGAGCGACTGGATCCACTCGAGCAGCGCGCGGTCGGGGTCGATCGAGAGCGCTGAGAGCCCTTCTTCGAGCCGGACCGGCTCGCCCGGCTCAGCCTCGCGGCGCCCGAACAGCTCCGCCGCGCGCGACTGCCCGCCGACCTCCACGACGATCGTGCGGCGGCCTTCGCCGGCCGCCAGGCGTCCCAGGGCGGCGGCCACGGTCGTCTTGCCGACGCCTCCCTTGCCGGTCACGACGATCAGCCTGCGCTCGAGAAGCGACTGCATCCGCAGGCAGTCTCGCAGGCGCGCCACCGCGGGCGCCCGTCATGCGGTGCCGCCTACAATCGTCCGCATGTCCGCCGCCGCGGAGTCGATCGAGGAGCTCGTCAGCTACGACGAGAGCGGCCTCGTGCCGTGCGTGGTGCAGGACTGGGGCAGCGGCGAGGTGCTGACGCTCGCCTACATGAACGCCGAGGCGCTGCGGCGCACGCGCGAGACCGGCGAGCTGCACCTGTGGAGCCGCTCGCGCGGCGAGCAGTGGCACAAGGGCGAGACGAGCGGCAACACGCAGGCCGTGCGGGCGCTGCGCCTGGACTGCGACGGCGACACGCTGCTCGCGCTGGTCGAGCCGGCGGGGCCCGCCTGCCACACGGGCGAGCGCACCTGCTTTCACCGCGGCGAGCTCGAGCCTGCCGCGCCACACGAGATCCTGCCCGCGCTGGAGCGGACGCTCGCCGAACGCGCGCTGGAGCGGCCGGCCGGCTCCTACACCGTCGAGCTTCTCGAGGACCCGCCGCGGATCGGCGAGAAGGTGATGGAGGAGGCCGAGGAGGTGAGCCGCGCCGCACGCGAGGAGAGCGACGAGCGCGTCGACGAAGAGGCCGCCGACGTGCTCTACCACCTGCTCGTGCTGCTGCGCAGCCGGGGCCGCTCGCTCAGCGACGCGGAGCGGGTGCTCGATGGCCGTCGCTGAAAGCGCCCAGCCGCCGGACGGCGCCCGCGTCGGCCCGCTGCCGGTCTCGCCCTCGCTGCAGGAAGCGCGCGAGCTCGCGCGCTCGCACAACCTGATCCCGCTTGCCGTGAGCTTCGTGGACGACTGCGAGACGCCGGTGTCCGCGTTCTTGAAGCTGCGCGCGCTCGCCCCGTCGGAGCCGGCTTTCCTGCTCGAGTCAGCGGAGCAGGGGCAGCGCGTCGGCCGGTGGTCGTTCATCGGCTTCAGCCCGCACGAGGTCGTGCGCTGGTCGCTGGCCGACGGCGGGGACCCCTACGCGCTCGCCGCCGAGCGCCTCGCGCGCTTCGACCAGGCGCCGATGCAGGCCGTCGAGGCGCCTCCGTTCACCGGCGGCGCCGTGGGCGTCTTCGGCTACGACCTCGTGCGCACGGTGGAGCCACTGCCCGCGCCCAACCCCGATCCGCTCGGCGTCCCCGACCTGGCGCTGATGCTCACCGACGGGCTCCTCGTCTTCGACCACCTCAAGCACACGATCACGATCCTCGTCAACGCCAACCTCGAGGTGCAGCCCGAGCTCGAGCGCGCCTACGCCGAGGCCGTCGCACAGATCGCGGAGGTGCGCGAGGCGCTCGCCGGCCCGGTGCCGCGCGAGGAGCCGCGCGCGCCGCGCGAGATCCCGGTGTTCGAGTCGAACATGCCGCGCGAGCAGTTCGAGGCGATGGTCGCGCGGATCATCGAGTACATCTACGCCGGCGACGCCTTCCAGGTCGTGCCCTCGCAGCGCTGGTCGGCCCGGAGCCCGGTCGAGGCTTTCTCGATCTACCGCGGGCTGCGCGCGGTCAACCCGAGCCCCTACATGTACTTCCTGGACTTCGGCGACTTCCAGGTCGCCGGCGCGAGCCCGGAGCCGCTGCTGACAGTCACGGGCGCACACGTCTCGACGAAGCCGATCGCCGGCACGCGCCCCCGTGGCGCGAGCGCCGAGGAGGACCGCCGCATCGCCGCCGAGCTGCTGGAAGACGAGAAGGAGCGCGCCGAGCACGTGATGCTCGTGGACCTCGGCCGCAACGACCTCGGGCGCGTCTGCGAGTACGGCAGCGTCCGCGTCGACGAGCTGATGGAGGTCGAGACCTACAGCCACGTGATGCACATCGTCTCGTCGGTCTCCGGGACGCTCCGTCCTGCCGTCGGCGCGATGGACGCGCTGCGCTCGGTGCTGCCGGCAGGCACCCTCTCGGGCGCTCCCAAGGTGCGCGCGATGCAGATCATCGACGAGCTCGAGCCCGTCAAGCGCGGCGGCTACGGCGGCGCGGTCGGCTACCTCTCATACGGCGGCGACCTCGACACCGCGATCCACATCCGGACGGTCGTCGTCAAGGACGGCGTCGCACACGTCCAGGCCGGCGGGGGGACCGTCGCGGACGCGCGCCCGGATTACGAGTACGAGGAGTCGGTCGCGAAGATGAGCGCCGCGGTGCGGGCGATCGCGCTCGCCTGCCAGCAGCCGGATTGGCCCTGAGCGCGGCGCGCAACGGGCGCCTCTCGCCAACCTCCGCCGCAGCCGTGCGTTCCAATCCCCGGACGAGGCGAAGCACCGACATGGGGGAGGCACGAGGATGGATGCGCGGCGGAGGGTGTTCGGCTTGAGCGGCAGGCGTGGACGGAGGACGGGCGCGCTCGCGGCCGTCGCGGTGGCGGGTGCGCTGGTGCTCCTGGCGCTGGGCGGGAGCGGCGCAGCCCCCGCCGGCGGGGCGACGCCTGTGCCGATCCACCACGTGGTCGTGATCCTGCAGGAGAACCACAGCTTCGACAACGTGCTCGGCCAGCTGTGCGCGAAAGAGAAACCGACAACCTGCAAATTCGCCACGAGCGGCAAGAACAGGAAAGGCGAAACGATTCCGTTGAGCGTGGCCGAAGACAAGGTGCCGCCGGTCGCGCACGGCCAGGAAGCGCAGTTGACGGCGATGCACAACGGCAAAATGAACGGCTTCGAACAGGTCGGCGGCTGCGAAGAAAGGCAGTGCTACACGGCGTTCGGCGAAGAACACGTCAAGAACCTGTGGGAAATGGCGCGCAACGGCGCGATCGGGGACCGCTTCTTCTCGCGAGACATCGTTCCCTCCTGGGGCGGGCATCTCGACTTCTTCGCCCAGACGCTCGACGGCTTCGTGGGCAACAACCCCAAATTCCAGGACGAAGGGCAGGGCAAAGGAGCCGGCTGGGGGTGCGACTCCCACGACGTCTCCGAATGGATCGCGCCCGGCGGTGAAATCAAACTGGAGCCGTCGTGCATCCCGGACAAGGAAGGCCACGGCGCCTTCAAGGAAACGCCGGTCGCCTACGTGCCGACCGTCGGCGATCGGATCGAAGAAGCGGGGCTGACGTGGGGGATCTACGCGGCCCAGCCGGGCGAACAGGAAGGGTCCAAAGAAGAACGCGAAAACTCCGGCCCTTACAAATGGGCGATCTGCCCGACGTTCGCCGAGTGCCTCGACGGTCCCCAGAAAAACGACATGCACGAAGCGAAACAGCTCTTCACCGACGCCGAAGCGGGGAGCCTGCCCAACTTCGCGATCCTCACCCCGACGAGTGTCACCGGAGGGACCAGCCAGCACAACGGCACCTCGATGGGCCTCGGCGACGAATACATCGCGAAAGAGGTCAAGGCGATCCAAGAAGGTCCCGACGGCGCCTCGACGACGATCTTCATCTACTACGACGACTGCGGCTGCTTCTACGACCACTTCAAACCGCCGAGCGGGCTCGGCATCAGGCTCCCGCTCGTGATCGTGAGCCCGTACGCAAAGCCCGGCTTCGTCGACCATCACGTCGCGACCAACAGCTCGATCCTCGCCTACATGGAGAGCGTGCTGCACGTCGCGCCGGTCGATGAACTGGACGCCAACGCCTACAACTTCGGCAAGGCGTTCAACTACAAACAGAAACCGACCGAACCGTTCACGCTCCGGCAGGACGCGATCCCGCAGGCCGACCGGCATCTGCCGCCGCCCCCGGACGACGACACGTAGGTCCCGAAGGCGTCGCTGCTCGCGGCCGGCGTCGTCGGCCGGCCGCGGGACATCCCCGCCGTCGCGCGCGGGCGGCTCGATCTCGGCGGCCCGCCCTTTGGCTACGCTGCCAGTCGCGCCATGAAGGTTCTCGTCCTCGACAACTACGACTCGTTCACCTACAACCTCGTTCAGTACCTGGGCGAGCTCGGAGCCGAGGTCGAGACGGTGCGCAACGACCGCGCGAGCACCGATGAGCTGCTGGCGCGCGGCTATGAGCGCTGCGTCGTCTCACCCGGGCCCTGCACGCCGAACGAGGCCGGCATCTCCCTGGAGCTCGTGCGGCGCTTTCCGGAGGCAGGCGTCCCGACGCTCGGCGTCTGTCTCGGTCACCAGTCGCTCGCGCAGGCCTTCGGCGGCGAGGTCAAGCTCCACGACCCGATCCACGGCAAGGCGACGACGATCGAGCACGACGGGCGCACGATCTTCTCGGGGCTGCGCGAGCAGCTCACCGTCGGTCGCTATCACTCGCTCGTCGTGGGCGATGAGCTGCCCGACTGCCTGGAGGAGACCGCTCGCGGCGGGGGCGTGCTGATGGCGCTGCGCCACCGCGAGCTGCCGGCCGAGGGCGTGCAGTTCCACCCCGAGTCGGTCCTCACCGAACAGGGCCACGAGCTGCTGTCGAACTTCCTGGAGCGGGCGTAGTGCCACGGCCCGTGCTCACCTCCGCGATCGACCGGCTCGCCTCGCGGGAGGACCTGCCGCTCGAGCAGGCGGCGGAGGTGCTCGCCGAGATCATGCACGGCGACGTCTCCGAGGTGCAGATCGCCGGCTTCCTGATCGCGCTGCGCACCAAGGGCGAGACGGTGGACGAGCTCGCCGGCCTCGCGCGCACGATGCGCGAGCTGGCCGCACACGTCCCGACCGACCGCCGCGACCTGCTCGACACGGCCGGCACGGGCGGGGGGCGCAGCACGTTCAACGTCTCGACCACCGCCGCTCTGATCGCCGCCGGTGCGGGGTGCGCGGTCGCCAAGCACGGCAACCGCTCGGCGACCAGTCGCTCCGGCTCGGCGGACGTGCTCGAAGCGCTCGGCGCGAGGATCGACCTCGGCCCGGCGGAGGTCGCGGACTGCATCGCCGAGTCCGGCTTCGGCTTCATGTTCGCCCCGGCCCACCACCAGGCGACGCGCTTCGTGATCGGAGTGCGCCACGAGCTCGCGGTGCGCACGATCTTCAACATGCTCGGCCCGCTGACCAACCCGGCGGGCGCGCGGCGACAGCTGGTGGGGGTCAGCGACCCCGCCTCCCTGGAGACGATCGGCGGCGCGCTCGCGCGCCTCGGGGTCGATCGCGCGCTCGTCGTCTCCAGCGAGGACGGGCTCGACGAGGTCTCCTCCGCCGCACCCACGAAGGTCGTCGAGGTCAACGGCGAGGAGCTGCGCACCTACGTCCTCGCTCCCGAGGACGCGGGCGTGAGAGCCGACGGCGGCGAGGCACTCGCGGGCGGCTCCCCCGAGGAGAACGCGACCCTCACGCGAACGATCCTCGAAGGCCGGTCAACGCCCGGCGAGGCGCTGGCCGCGATCAACGCCGGCGCGGCGATCTACGCCGCGGGTGTCGCCGCCGACATCGCAGAGGGGGTTCAGGCCGCGCGCGAGGCGATCGCCGACGGTCGCGCGCTCGCCGCGCTCGACTCCTACGTGCAGGCCACCCTGCGTCACGCTCCGGCGGAGGCGGCGCGGTGAGCCGGGCGACTGTGTGCCACGCTCGGGCCGAGGCCACGCGATGAGTGGCACGACCGGCACGGTGCTGGACCGGATCCTCGCCGAAACCAGGACCGCGGTCGATCGCCGCCGGCGCGAGCAGCCCCTCCCCGAGCCCGAGCAGGCGCGCACGCCGGGGCGTTTTCGCGACGCGCTCGCCGCCCCCGGCATCGGTGTGATCGCGGAGTTCAAGCGGCGCTCCCCGTCGGCCGGCCCGTTGCACGACGCGCCCGACCTCGAGCGGAGCGTCGCCGCGTACGAGGCCGGCGGTGCGGTGGCGGCCTCGATCCTCACCGAGGAACCGAACTTCGGCGGCTCGCTCGACGATCTGCGCCTGGCGCGCGGCGCCAGCAAGCTGGCGCTGCTGCGAAAGGACTTCGTCGTGGACCGCTACCAGCTGCTCGAGGCACACGCCGCGGGCGCCGACGCGGTGCTCTTGATCGTCGCCGCGCTCTCGGATGCCGAGCTGGCAGGGTTCTCCTCAGACGCAGCGGAGCTCGGGCTCGACGTGCTCGTGGAGGTGCACGACGAGGTGGAGCTCGAACGCGCGGCCGCGCACAGTCCGGAGATCGTCGGCGTCAACAACCGCGACCTGCGCGACTTCTCGGTCGACGTGTCGCGGACCGAGCGCCTGCTCGAGATGATGCCGGCGGGCGCGATCGTCGTCTCGGAGTCCGGCATCTCGAGCGCCGCCCAGCTCGATACGCTCGCGCGGCAGGGCGTGGACGCGGTGCTCGTGGGCGAGGCGCTGATGCGCTCAGGCGATCCTCAGGCGGCTCTCAGGGCGCTGAGAGCGTCCGACGGCGTCCTTTAGACACTCCCCCGCAAACCTTTAGAGGAGCTTCACCCCCTGCCCTCATTCTCTTCCGCATGAAACGACTCTTCGCCATTCCCTTCATCGCCGCGCTGCTGGGTGCAGGTGTCGTCGTCGCCGTACTCGCCGCAGCCGGAGATCTTGGCGAGAAGCACACGGTCACGACGGTCGAGGCCCCCACGCCGACCGCGGCCCCCACGAACGCATCGAACCGGGTCACCGGTCTCACGCCGCACCAGGTCTATGAAAAAGACGCCCCCGGCGTCGCCTTTGTCACGTCGACCGTCGTCCAGAAGAACGAATCTCCCTTCGGCTTCGGTGAATCCTCGCGCGAAGGCACCGCCACCGGGTCGGGCATCGTGATCGACCGCAACGGCACGATCCTCACCAACTACCACGTCATCGAGAACGCAGTCAAAGTCACCGTCAGCTTCGAAAAAGGCAAGACGGTCGAAGCCCAGGTGGTCGGCAAGGACCCGTCCAACGACCTTGCGGTCCTGCGCATCCACCCCGACGGGCTGACGCTTCACCCGATCGCGCTCGGTGACTCAAGCGCCGCCGAGGTGGGTGACCCGGTCTACGCGATCGGCAACCCGTTCGACCTGCAGCGCACGCTCACCACGGGCGTCGTCTCAGCGCTCCAGCGCCACCTCGAAGCTCCGAACGGCTTCACGATCTACAACGTGATCCAGACCGACGCCCCGATCAACCCGGGCAACTCGGGCGGGCCGCTGCTGAACGCGCAGGGCCAGGTGATCGGCATCAACTCCCAGATCGAGACGGGCGGCACGAGCAACGGCAGCGTCGGCATCGGCTTCGCCGTCCCGATCAACACCGCCAAGTCCGAGCTCGGCAAACTGGAGAAGGGCGGCACCGTCTCCAGCGCCGGCTACCTCGGCGTGACGTCGATCACGATCGACGGCTCGCTGCAGGGGCTGAACCTGCCCACCACCAGCGGCGCGCTCGTGGAGGGCGTGCAGCCGAACTCGCCTGCCGCGAAGGCCGGCATCAAGGGCGGCGTCGCGACCGGCACGCAGAGCGGCTCGGTGGCCGTCGGCGGCGACATCATCAAGGCCGTGGACGGCAAAGAAGTCGCCGGCTCGGAAGACCTCGCGACGGTCGTCGGCGAAAAGAAACCGGGTCAGACGGTGTCCGTCAAGGTCCTCCATCCGAACGGGCACGGCGGCTGGGAAACCAAGACCCTCCAGGTGACGCTGGGCAAGCGCCCGGCGACCGCGCCGAGCCAGTCGGGCGAAGAAAAGACGTCACCGGAAGGCTGATCGGTCCCGGCGCGCGGTTCGCCCCCGCCGCGCCGGATGCCGGCTCCGCGACACGGGAGGCTCGCGTCGCGGAGCAAGCCGCCCTGCGCATGGCTGCGTGCCGTGTGCGGGGCGGCCAGGGAGGCCGCGCGCGCCGGAGAGCTGCCGGGCCCGGCTGACGCTACCGTTGAGGCGTGGCCACCCGCGTCAAGATCTGCGGCCTGACGAACCTCCAGGACGCCGAGGCGGCGGCCGAGATGGGCGCCTGGGCGCTCGGGATGATCTTCGCCGAGGGCAGCCCGCGGCGCTGCGCGACCGAGCAGGCCCAGCGCATCGCCGCCGCGCTGCAGCGGCGCACCGAGCTGTGCGGGGTGTTCGTCAACGCGCCGATGGACGACGTCGCCGTCGCGGCGCGGGAGATCGGGCTCACGATGCTCCAGTTCCACGGCGACGAGGGGCCCTCCTACTGCGCCGAGGCCGCTCGCCGCACCGGCGCGCGCGTGATCCGCGCGCAGCAGGTCTCCGGCCCGGGCGACATCCGCGACGTCGAGCGCTATCACGTCGACTTCCATCTGCTCGATGCGCGCTCGCGTGAGCGACCCGACCTGCGGGGCGGCACCGGCGAGAGCTTCGATTGGGAGCTGGTGCGAACCCGCCGCTCGCGCGTGCCGCTGATCCTGAGCGGCGGCATCGAGGCCGCGAACGCGGCCGCCGCGATCGCGGCTGTCCACCCCTACGCGCTGGACAGCGCGAGCGGCACGGAGTCCGCGCCGGGGCACAAGGACCGCACGCGCATGGCAGCGCTGTTCGCCGCGGTCCAGGCGGCCGACGAGCAGGTGGCGAGCGACGCGATCGGCCAGCCGGCATGACGATCGGCGGCGAGGTCGAGCATCGCTTCGGCCCCTACGGGGGCCAGTACGTGCCCGAGACGCTGATGCCCGCGCTCGCCGAGCTCGAGCAGGCCTGGCTGCAGGCACGAGCGGACCCTGCCTACCGCGCCGAGCTCGAGCTGCTGCTGCGCGACTTCGCTGGGCGCCCGAGCCCGCTCTATCTCGCCCAGCGGCTCTCCGAGCGCGCCGGCCGTCCGATCTACCTGAAGCGCGAGGACCTCAACCACACCGGCTCGCACAAGCTCAACAACGCGATCGGGCAGGCGCTGCTCGCCCGTCGCATGGGCAAGCGCCGCGTGATCGCCGAGACCGGCGCCGGCCAGCACGGCGTCGCCACCGCCACCGCGTGCGCCCTGCTCGGGCTCGACTGCGTCGTCTACATGGGGGTCGAGGACACCCGCCGCCAGCGCCCGAACGTCGAGCGTATGGAACTGCTCGGCGCGAGCGTGCAGCCGGTGGACGCCGGCGCACGCACGCTGAAGGAGGCGACCTCGGCGGCGATCCGCGACTGGGTCACGAACGTCGAGACGACGCACTACGTGATCGGCTCGGTGGTGGGGCCGGCGCCCTACCCCGCGATCGTGCGCGACCTTCAGCGCGTGATCGGCGACGAGGCGCGCGCGCAGCTCCTCGAGCGCGAGGGGCGCCTGCCCGCGCGGGTGGTCGCCTGCGTCGGCGGGGGCTCCAACGCGCTTGGGATCTTCGCGGCGTTCCTCGAAGACCCCGAGGTCGAGCTGATCGGCGTGGAGGCCGGGGGAGACGGCATCGACACGCCGCGGCACGGCGCGCCGCTGACGGTCGGCGGCCGCGCCGGCATCCTCCATGGCGCGCGGTCTGCCGTGATGCAGGACGAGGAGGGCCAGATCCTCGAGGCGCACTCGATCTCGGCCGGGCTCGACTACCCCGGGACCGGCCCGCAGCACGCCCACCTGCGCGACAGCGGGCGGGCACGCTACGTGGCCGTGACCGATGCCGAAGCGCTGAACGCGTTCCGCGAGGTGACGCGCCTGGAGGGCATCATCCCCGCCCTGGAGACCTCGCACGCGCTCGCGTGGGTGCTGGCGCAGGGTCCCGCGGCGAGCGCCGGCGGAGATGCCCTCGATCTCCTCTGCCTGTCGGGGCGCGGCGACAAGGACCTCGCCGAGGTGCTCGCGAAGGGCACGCAATGAGCGTGGCCGAGCGTGATGGCGTCGCCCGCCTTGCGGCGGCGTTCGCGCCGGGCTCGAAACGCGCTGCGCTGATGCCCTACCTGATGGGTGGCTTCCCGACGCTCGAGGAGTCCGCCCGCATCGGCGAGGCCTACATTCGCGCCGGCGCGGACGTGATCGAGCTCGGGATGCCCTATTCGGACCCGCTCGCGGACGGTCCCGTCATCCACGAGGCGGGCACGCGCGCGCTGGCCGCGGGGGCCAACGTGGCGGGGGTGCTGGAGGTCGCCCGCGCCCTTGCCCCGAGCATTCCGGTCGTGCTCATGTGTTACGCGAACATGGTCTTCGCGCCGGGCGCCGAGGCCTTCGTCGAGCGTCTCGCCCGCACCGGTGCCTGCGGGCTGATCGTCCCCGATCTGCCCTACGGCGAGGCGCCGGAGGTCGGCGAGGCCTGCGAGCGCGCTGGGATCGCCCTCGTGCCGTTGGTCGCGCCCACGACGCCCCCCGAGCGGCTCGATGCGATCGGGGCTCAAGCGCAGGGGTTCGTCTACACCGTCTCGGTCGTCGGCACGACCGGCGAGCGGCGCGCGCTGGGCGAGCACTTCGCGGAGGTGGTGGCGCGCACGAAGGCCGCGACCGAGGCGCCCGTGGCGCTCGGGTTCGGCATCTCCACGCCGGAGCAGGCCGCCGAGGCGGCCGCGGCCGGGGCCGATGGCGTGATCGTCGGCACCCGCCTCGTCCGCGCCGCCGCGGAGGCCGAGTTCCCGGCCGAGGCGGCCGGCGAGGTCCTCGCCGGCCTCGCCGCGGGCCTGTCGGCGCCCGATCGCTCCGCGGGCAGCTAGGATTCCGCCCGCATGGGTTTGGTCCTCGCCGCCACTTTCGGCCTCATCGTCTGGATCGTGCTGTGGGCGCTCGGCGCCAAGGGCTTCGACGCCTTCATGATCGCCACCGTGATCATCCTGATCGGCGCCACGCTGAAGATCCTGACCGGCTACCTGCCCGGTCGCCGCGGCTGAGCGCCCGGTGCGCGGGCGCCGGCTCGGCCCAATCGCTCTCGCCGCGCTGCTCCCGGTGCTCGCGGGCTGCGGCAGCGTGGTGTCGGCATCCGAAACCACCGGCAACCAGCTGACGGTCTACTCCGCGCTGCCGCTGGAGGGACCCTCGGCGGCGATCGGCCATCAGATCGAAGGCGGCGAGAAGCTCGCGCTCGCGCAGGCCGGCGGGCGCGTCGGGCAGTTCCGCGTCTCCTACGCCTCGCTCGACGACGTGAACCCTGTCAACGGCACGAACAGCCCGGGCGAAACGATGGCCGCTGCGAAGCAGGCCGCGCAGGACACCTCGACGATCGCCTACATCGGCGACTACAGCTCCGAAGCGACGGCCGTCTCACTGCCGCTGATCAACGAGGCCGGGATCCTGCAGGTCAGCCCCGCCAGCCCCTACGCGGGGCTCACCTCCTCCCACGACGCCGGCCAGGACGAGCCCGAACGCTTCTACCCGAGCGGCAAGCGCACCTTCGTGCGCCTGGCCCCAGGCGACGCCGTGCAGGCCGCCGCGCAGGCGCGGCTGATGCGCGCGCTGGGCGTGCACAGCGTCTACGTGCTCGACGACCAGAACCCCTTCCAGCTGCCGCTCGCGGCGATGGTGGGCGAACAGGCGACCGCCCTCGGCGTCGCGCTCGCGGGCCACGACAGCATCGCTGTCGCCCCGAGCTCCAACTTCAGCGGCGAGGTCGCGAAGATCGTCGCGAGCCACGCCCAGGCGGTGTTCCTCGCCGGCGGTCCCGGCCCGGGCACGGTCGCCCTTTGGAAGCGTCTGCACCGCGCCGACCCGCAGCTGCTGCTGCTCGCTCCGAGCGGCCTCGCCACGCCGGAATTCACGCGTGCGATCGGCTCTGCCGCCGCCGTCACCTACATCACTACGCCACTGCTCGCGCCGAGCGTCTATCCGCCGGCGGGCCAGCGCGTCCTCGCCGCCTACCGGCGCCAGTTCAACACCGAAGCGGGCCCCGCCGTCCTTTACGGCTATGAGGCGATGAGCGCGATCCTCGAAGCGATCCGGCGCGCCGGCGAGCACGGCAACGACCGTCCCGACGTGATCGACTCCTTCTTCTCGACGCGCAACCGCGAGTCGGTGCTCGGGCGCTACTCCGTCCAGCCCAGCGGCGAAACGACGCTCTCGACCTACGGCGTCGACCGCGTCACGAACGGCAGCCCGGTCTTCTGGCGCGCGATCGACACCGCCGCGCCGGCGCCGGGCGGCCAGAGCGCTGCCACCACAGCGGGCTGAGCCTCAGCCGCCAGGGGCGGCGTGCAGCCCCAGCACGAGGCTGAAGCGTTCGACGCCGCCTTCCAGCTGCCGGCCGCCGCCGGCGAGGGTGCCACTGGCCCGTAGATAAGGCAGAAGGGGGGAGAGGGAGGGGTCTTCGGTGAGGCTGATGCTTTCCAGCAGGGCGAGTAGCGTCGGGACGTCGGCGATCACACTCGGCTGGGTCCCCCCACCGAGCGTGGAGGCGGCAGCCGCGCGGGAGGGGGCTTCCTTCAGCGTGCTGGACGGGGACAGCGCGGCTGCGACCGAGGCTTCGCCCAGCGCGAGCACGAACTTCGGGCCCTCCGAGGACGGTCCCGCGGCGATGAAGAGTTCGAGCGGGAGGTCGGGGAGCTGCACCGAGACGGCGGCTTCGGTGCCCGCGATGTGGACGGGCGCGACCCCGTCGCCGCCGCGCCGGAGCGCCGCGCCCAGCTTCCCGACGGCAGCGCGGGAGGCCGCCGCGTCGGTCGAGGAGATCGAGACGGCCGCCTTCAGCTGCAGAACACTCGCTCCCGCCGCGAAGATGCCGGCCGGCCCCATCCACGAGCGGTAGTCCCGCCGCGCGGCGGCTGTTTGCGCTCCGAGCACCTTCAGCGGGCCCGTCAGAGCGGAGACCACGGTGCCGACGGTGAGCCCGCCGCCTTCTTCTTTGCCGGTGAGCGAGGACAGCGCGGAGAGCGCGGCCGTCGTCGCGCCGAGCGTCGAGCCGGCGTGCCCGATGCCGATCCCGAGCCAGGATTCGCCGGGAAGCTCTGAGAGCGCTTCGGCCGCCTGCGGATCGGCCGAGAGCAGCCCCTGGCGGGCCCCGGTCGCGCCCGGGAGCGTGTCGACGTCCAGCCGCAGCGAGGAGGAGGAGGGCGTGAGCGAGGCGTAGGTCGCGCGGGCGCCGCCGAGCGCTTCGAGCAGCCCCTTCGCCGCGCCGCCGGAGGACAGCGCGGCGCCCGGGCTGACGTACAGGTGCGCGAGCGCTTCTGCGGGCGCCGAGCCCGCGAGCTTCGAGTAGCCCTGGGCCGCTGAGAGCGCGGGTTCGCCCTGTGTCGCCCCGATCACCGCGCGCAGGCCGGCCTCGCTTCCGATCACGGCGAAGCGACCGACGAGCCCGAACGCCACGCCGCCGGGCGAGACTTCGTAGGAGACACCGCGATAGCTGCTCGCATGGGCTCCCGCGTGCTTGGCCTGGTTCGCCAGGAACGAGCGCGCGGCGCCGGCGTCGCGCGTGTCCATCACGAGCGCGCCGTCCAAACCGTGCGCGGAGAACGGCAGCGCCGCCACCGGGCCGGTGCCGGCGAGGCTGTCGGCCAGCGGTGTGACGAGCGCCCCCGCCGAACCGAGCGAGCGCGCGAACAGGCCCACGTGCGGACCCAGCCACGGCGCGACGTCGTGCTCGAAGCTCAGCGGCGGCGAGCCGGGCGTCCGCAACGCGCCGAGGAGCCGCTGGTAGGGGTCCTGCGAACCGGTGAGCGCCTTGCCGGCCGCGAGCGCCGCGCTCTCCTGGCCGCCGGTCGGGCGCACCGTGGCCCCGAAGTAGACGGGCGCCGTCGCCGGTACGGCGGTGGCCGGATCGGCTTCGGTGCCTTCGGGGTGCGAGGACGAGCCGCATGCGGCCAGCAGGGACGCCAGCACCACGGCGATCGTGGCCGGCGCGAGGAGCGGCTTCTTGCTTCTCAAGGCGGCAGCGATCGTATGCGTCGGGCCCGGTCGCGCGCAAGGGCCGAACTGCACGTCCGCCTGCAAACGGGCGCCATGCAACGCGAGCTGCATGCAGCCGGGCGCGCAAGTTGGCGAGCCCGGCACGCGTTTCGCCCATAGGCGGCGGGGATTTCGGGGCTCCGGACGCCGTCGGGGCGGGCTAGTGGGAGAGAATGTGCAAAGTGGGTTGCATTGTGGGAGGAAGTGGGATATGTTCGGCGCAGCGAGCCGGGGTGGAGGAGCTCCTCCCACTCCTCCACCCCGGCTCCTTTGAAGGCCGGCATGGAGCGCCGGCCGATCGCAAGTCCAAAGGCAGGGGAGTCTCCGCAGTGGCCCCGTTTCGTGGCACCTTCGATCACACGCTCGACGCAAAGAACCGCCTGACCGTTCCCGCGCGCTACCGCTCGGCGCTCGCAGACGGCGTGGTGCTGGCGATGCCGGTCGACCTGACACCGTGTGTAGGAGTGTGGCGTCCTGAGGAGTACGAGAACTACACACGCGGCGCGCTCGCCGAACTGCCGCCGCTGTCCACGCGCCGTACCGAGCTGGAGCGCTTCTTCTACGGCAGCTCCAGCGACACCGAGCTCGACGCAGCCGGACGGATCATGGTGCCCTCCTTCCTCGGCGACTACGCGAAGCTCGCGAAGGAGGTCGTGGTCGTCGGGGCGGGTGAGCGCATGGAGCTCTGGGACCGCGGGACCTGGGCAGACCATCGATCGACGCTGCTGAGCGGCGTCGCGGAGGTGACCGCGCGTGTCGACGACGCTGCTTGAGCTGCTGCCCGGCGGGGCGAGCAGGACCTTCGACTCCGCCGGCTCACCGGAGCTGGCCAAGCGCCGCCGTGGGGACCGCCCGCGCTCCGGCCGTCGCCGTCCGCCCGCCGGCTCGGCGCCTGCGCTGCCCCCGGGCAGCCACGTCCCGGTTCTCGCCGAGGAGCTGCTCGCGCTCCTGGACCCTCAGCCCGGGCAGATCGCAGTCGACTGCACCTTCGGCGACGGCGGTCACGCGCGCATGGTCGCCGAGCGCCTCGGGCCGACGGGAACGCTGATCGCGATCGACCGCGATCCGCTGGCGGAGGAGCGCTTTGCCGAGCTGGCCGCCGAGACGGCGTGCTCGCTGCGCTTCATCCGCTCGAGCTACGCCGACGCCCTTGCCGCACTCGCGGAGGAGGGGCTCGAGGCCGACGTCGCGTACTTCGACCTCGGCATGTCCTCGATGCAGGTGGACACGCGCGAGCGCGGCTTCTCCTACTCCTACGACGCGCCGCTCGACATGCGCATGGATCCGAGCCAGGAGCTGACCGCGCGCGAGATCGTCGCCGAGTGGGACGAGCGCCGCCTCGCGGGCACGCTTCGGGAGCTCGGCGAGGAGCGCCACGCCGGAGCGATCGCCCGCGCGATCGTGCGCGCGCGTCAGGACGCTCCGATCGAGACGACATTGCAGCTCGTGGACGCGATCACCGCCGGGGTTCCCGCGCCGGCTCGGTTCGGGGGCGGCCATCCCGCCAAGCGCTCCTTCCAGGCGCTGCGGATCGCGGTGAACGACGAGCTCTCCCAGCTCGACGACGCGTTGCCGCTGGCCTGGCGGCTGCTCCGCGAAGGGGGCGTGCTCGCCGCGATCTCCTTCCACTCGCTCGAGGACCGTCGCGTGAAGCGGTTCCTCGCCGAGCGTGCGCAGGGCTGCGTGTGCCCGCCCGAGCTGCCGGTCTGCGTCTGCGGGCGCGATCCCGAAGCGGCCCTGCTCACGCGCCGCTCGCTCGTGCCCTCGCCCGAGGAGGTCGCGCTCAACCCCCGCGCGGCTTCAGGGCGGCTGCGCGCAGCCCGCAAGATCGCCCCGGAGCAGGACGCATGACGCCGCCCGCTGCCTCCCACGCCCACGCGGCACCGCCGCTCGCGCCGCGCCGTCGCACCGGCCCGCCACCGCGACCGCGCCGGATTTCCGGTCCCGCCCGCCCCGCCCGGCGTCCCGCTCCCACCGCGCGGCCCGAGCGCACCGCGAAGGGAGGCCTCGCTCTCGGGCTGATCTCCCTGGCGGGACGGTTCGACGCGCTCGCGAGCCACCGGCTGCTCGACCGCTTGATCCGCTCGCGGGTGTGGATCGGCATCGTCGCCTTCGCGCTGATCGGCATCGTGACGCTGCAGCTCGGGCTGCTGAAGCTCAACTCCGGGATCGGGCGCTCGCTGGAGCGCGAGGCCGCCCTGCAGAGCCAGAACGCCGCGCTGAGCCTCGAAAACTCCGAACTCTCTGCCGGCACCCGCGTCGAGTCCCAGGCGCAGCAGCTCGGGATGCGCCTCGTCTCCGTCGGCGGACTGCAGTTCCTCGGCTCCCATGCCCGCTCGGACGTCTCGCGCGCGGTCGCGGCGCTGCAGGCGGCCGGGGCCCACGAAGCGACGAGCACCGCGACACAGGCCTCCGGCGCCGCCGGCGAAGAAGCCGGCAGCGAAGAAGGCTCCGAAGCCTCGTCTACGGAAGGCGCCTCAGAACCCACACCGTCAAGCGCCGAAGCGACCTCGGTCTCGGAATCGTCGGCGTCGAGCACGGAAGCGAGCGAAAGCACGTCCCCGAGCGCCGGCACGGAAGCCTCGAGCGAAGCGAGCAGCGAAGCGCCCCCAGCCGGCGAAGGCGGCGGCGCGGCCGCACCGGGAGGCTGAGGGCGCCCGGTGGCGGTGGTCCAGAACCGGATCGGCGCGATCTTCGCGATGTTGTTCCTGCTGCTCGCGCTGGCCGCATTCCGGACCGCTTATCTGGGCATCTTCCGCGGCTCGGCCCTGCGCCAGGCGGCGAGCGAGCAGCAGACGACGGTCGAAACGGTCGTCGCCCAGCGCGGGACGATCACCGATCGCAACGGCGTGGAGCTGGCGATCTCCGAGCCCGCGAAGGACCTCGTCGCCGACCCCTATCTCCTCCACAACCCGCTCTCGGCCGCGCATCGCCTCGCGAGCGTGCTCGGCCTGACCCAGAACGAGCTGTTGCACAAGCTCACCGAGCGCTCGGGTTTCGTCTACCTCGCCCGGGCCGTGCCCGCCCGGCAGGCCGAAGCGGCGCTGGCGCTCAAGATCCCCGGCGTGACGGGCACGCGCGTGATGAAGCGCGTCTATCCCCGTAACGAGCTCGCCGCCCAGGTGCTGGGGCAGGTGGGAACCGAAGGGCAGGGGCTGTCGGGGATCGAGCTCGGCAGCGAAGGGATCCTGCACGGCCACACCGGCGAGCGGCGTGTCGTCAGCGACGCGATCGGTCAGCCCGTCTCGATCACCGAACCCCGTGCCGAAGTGCCGGGCAAGAACATCCAGCTGACGCTCGACGCCAACATCCAGCAGCGCACCGAAGAGGTGCTGCAGGCCGTCGCGCAGTCATTCGGCCCGAAGGACGCGACGGCGATCGTCATGGACCCGCGCTCCGGGGCGATCCTCGCGCTCGCCAACTGGCCGCAGACGAACGCGAACGACCCTGGCGCCTCCTCGCCCGAACAGCTGCGCGACCGCGCGGTGAACTTCCCGTACGAACCGGGTTCGACTTTCAAGGTGGTCGCCGTCTCGGGTGCGTTGCAGTCAGGCCTGATCACCCCCAACAGCGGCTTCTCGGTGCCGGGCCAGATCCAGGTCGCAGACCGCGTGATCCACGACGACACCGAACACGGCGTCGAATCTCTGACCACGTCGCAGATCCTCGCGCGCTCGAGCAACGTCGGCGCGATCGAGATCGGGAAAATCCTCGGCGCGTCGCGCTTCAACACGTGGGTGCACCGCTTCGGCTTCGGCGCTGCCACGGGGGTCGGCCTGCCGGGAGAGGAATCGGGCCTGACGCTGGCGCTCGACCACTACTCGGGCTCCTCGATGGGCAACCTGCCGATCGGCCAGGGCGAGCTCGTGACCCCGATGCAGATGGCCGCCGCCTACTCCGCGATCGCCGACGGCGGCGTGCTGCGAGCGCCGCACATCGTCAGCTCCGTCGAAGGAAGGGCCCGGCCGCTTCCACCCGCGAGGCGGATCCTCTCGCGCTCGACGGCGACGCAGGTGCGCCAGATGCTCGAAGGAGTGCTGGGTCCCGAAGGAACTGCAAGCGAGGTCTCGATCCCGGGCTACGCGCTCGCGGGGAAGACCGGCACGGCGAGCAAGGTGGATCCCGAAACCGGGGAATACTCCAAATCAAAATATGTCGCCTCCTTCATCGGCTTCGCGCCCGCCAAGGAACCCCGCCTGCTGACCGCGGTGGTGGTCGACGAACCACAGAACGGTTCGATCTTCGGCGGCACCGTGGCGGCGCCCGCCTTCGGGCAGATCATGAGCTTCGCGCTGCCCTACCTGGGCATCCAGCCCCACTAGGCGCACGAAACGCTCGCCTCCGAAGCGCGTCCAGAGGCTCCTTCGGAGGCGGAAACTAGACTGCTCCCGATGCCGAAGCTGAGGACGCTGCTGTGAGGCTCGGCGATCTCGCCGCCGGCCTGGAGGCACTCGTCGGGCCGCCCGGGCCGGCATGGAGCGCCGGCCCGGCCCCTTCCGGTTCTCCGGCAACGAGCGCCGGTCCCGGCCCTTCCGGTCCGGCGGGCGATCAGGACGTCGAGATCTCCTCGCTGGCCTACGACAGCCGGGCCGTCACCGACGGCACGCTGTTCTTCTGCGTGCCCGGCTTCCGCGCCGACGGGCACCGGTTCGCGCCCGCCGCGGTCCAGGCCGGCGCGGCTGCCCTGGTCGTGGAGCGCCCGCTCGGCCTCGGCGTCCCCGAGCTCCAGGTCGCCTCGGTGCGCGCCGCGATGGCCCCGCTGGCGGCGCGCTTCTACGGCTCCCCCGGGGACGAGCTCCAGGTCGTCGGCGTGACGGGCACCAACGGCAAGACGACGAGCGCCTACCTCGTGCGCGAGCTGCTCGAGGCGGGCGGGATGCAGTGCGGTCTGCTCGGCACCGTCAAGTCGGTGATCGGTGGGAGCGAGCGGGAGGTGCTGCGCACGACGCCCGAGGCGATCGACCTCCAGGCCGACCTGCGCGCGATGCTCGACGGCGGCGACCGTGCCTGCGCGATCGAGGTCTCCTCACACGCGCTCGAGCTGGGGCGGGCCGGCGCGATCGGATTCGCCGCGGCGCTCTTCACCAACCTCACGCAGGATCACCTCGATTTCCACCCGACGATGGAGGACTACTTCCTGGCCAAGCGCAAGCTGTTCGTGCCGGGCGAGGACGCAGCCGCACCGCCGCCCCGCATCAGCGTCATCAACGCCGGCGATCCCTACGGGCGCCGTCTGGCCGCGGAGGTCCCCGGCGCCGTGACGTTCGCGGTCGAAGCCGAGGCGGACTACTCGGCCACCGGCCTCAGCTGCGGTTTCACCGGCTGCTCGTTCACCCTGCGCACCCCCGAGGGCGAGCACGCCCTCGAGCTGCCGATGCCCGGCCGCTTCAACGTCGCCAACGCGCTCGGCGCGCTCGCCGTCGCCCACGGCCTCGGCGTGCCGATCGCGACACTGATCGAGACACTCGCGCGCGGCGTTCGAGTCCCAGGCCGCTTCGAGCCGGTCGAGCGCGGCCAGGACTTCGCGGTGCTCGTCGACTACGCGCACACGCCCGACTCGCTGGAGAACGTGCTCTCCGCGGCGCAGGAGCTGGTCGGTGGCACCGACACGGGCCGCGTCCTCTGCGTGTTCGGCGCGGGCGGCGACCGCGACCGCGGCAAGCGTCCGCTGATGGGCGAGATCGCCGCCCGCCTGGCCGATGTCGCGATCGTCACCTCCGACAACCCGCGCTCGGAGCCGCCGGAGGCGATCATCGAGGAGATCATGGCCGGCGCCGGCGCGGCCCGCGAGGGCGAGCTGGAGACGGTCGAGGATCGCCGGGCCGCGATCGCCCGCGCCGTCGCGCTCGCGCGTGCGGGCGACGTGCTCGTGATCGCCGGCAAGGGCCACGAGCAGGGACAGGAGCTGGCGGGAGGGCGCAAGATCCCGTTCGACGACGTCGCGGTGGCACGCGAAGAGCTCGATGCTCGCCGGCCGACCGTCGCCGCGACGGCTTCGGGGCCGCAGTGAGCGGCTGGGACGCCCGAGGTGTCGCCGCTGCGGCCGGCGCCGAGCTGGCCTGGGAGGGGGCGGCCGAGCCGCGCGCGGAGCCCCCGGCCGCTGTCGTCGACACCCGTGCGATGGCACAGGGGGAGCTGTTCGTCGGGCTGCGCGGCGAGCGCGAGGACGGAGGCGCGCGCGCCGGCGAGGCGCTCGCGGCGGGCGCCTGGGGTGTGCTGGTCTCGCCCGAGCACGCCGGCAGGGTCCTGGCCGTGGCGCGGGAGCGCGGGGCGGGCGCGGTGCTCGCACACCCGGACCCGCTGGCCGGGTTGCAGAGACTCGCCGGCGCTTGGCGCAAGGAGCTCGTCGGGCGGGGGGCGCGCGTGGTGGCGATCACGGGCTCGACCGGCAAGACCTCGACCAAGGACATCCTCGCGGCGCTGCTCGGGCAAGCGATGCCGACTGCCGCGAGCCCGCAGAACCTCAACACCGAGGTCGGGCTGCCGCTCGCGATCCTCGCCGCGCCGGGCGCGACTCGCGCGCTCGTGCTCGAGATGGCGATGCGCGGTTCCGGGCAGATCGCGGAACTGACCGCGATCGCGCGGCCCCACGTCGGCGTGATCGTCAACGTCGGGCCGGCGCACCTGGAGCTGCTCGGATCGCTGGAGGCGATCGCGGCAGCAAAGGCGGAGCTGATCGCGGGCCTCGACGCCGGTGCGGTCGCGGTGGTGCCGGCCGGAGAGCCGCTGCTCGAGCCGCACCTCCGCGAGGACGTGCGCACGATCACCTTCGGCGAGGGCGGAGCGGTACGGCTGCTCGGGCGCGACGATGACGGCGTCGTGACGATCGAGGACGACGGCGAGCGCCTGCGGCTGGTGCCGTCGTTCTCCCAGGCGCACAACCTCGGCAACCTGCTCGCCGCGGTGGCGGCCGCCGGAGCCCTCGGCGTCGTTCCGTCCGGACGGCTGGACGTCTCCTTCTCGGCGATGCGAGGCCAGCGCGAGGAGCTCCCGGCCGGCGTGCAGCTGATCGACGACTGCTACAACGCCAACCCGATGTCGATGCGGGCCGCGATCGACGACCTGGCCGCCGGCTCGCGCGAGGGGCGGCTCGTGGCGGTCCTCGGCGACATGCTCGAGCTGGGAGCGCAGGGCCCCGCGCTGCACCGTGAGATCGGCGCGCATGCCGGGCGCGCCGGGGTGGATCTCCTGGTGACGGTCGGACCGCTCGCCGCCGAGATGGCGGCGGCGTTCGGCGGCGAGTCCCGTGCTCTCAAAGACGCGGCGGCCGCGGCAGCGGTTGTCCCCGAGCTGCTCCGCTCCGGCGACACCGTGCTCCTGAAGGCCTCGCGCGGGGTCGGGCTCGAGCGCGTCGCGGCGGCGCTGCGCGAGGCGGACGGCAACCTGGCCGTCTCGCCGGCCCCGTCGCTCCCGGGACAGCGCTGAATGGGCCGCATCCTCTTCGGCGGCACGACCGCGCTGCTGATCTGCATCTTCCTGAGCCCGAAGTTCATCGCGTTCCTGCGGGAGCGCGAGTTCGGCCAGCACATTCGCGAGGACGGCCCGCAGGGGCATCTCCAGAAGGCGGGGACGCCGACGATGGGCGGCCTGCTGATCTTCCTGTCGGTCAGCGTCCCGTTCCTGATCCTGACCAACTACGACTGGCCGGTGGTGGGCGTCTACGCGACGGCGATCGCCTGCGCGGCCCTCGGCTTCGCCGATGACTACACGAAGCTCGTCAAGCGGCGCTCGCTGGGGCTGCGTGCCCGCACGAAGCTGATCGCGACGATCGCGATCTCGATCGGCCTCTGGTACATCGCGCACGAGAAGGCGCACCTCCCGAGCGTTCTGTTCCTGCGCTTCGTCGACTACCACATCGACGTCGGACCGCTGTACCCGGTCGTGATCTACCTGGTGCTCGCGGGCACCACGAGCGGGGTCAACCTGACCGACGGCCTCGACGGGCTGGCGGCGGGGTGCGCAGCGATCGTGCTGCTCGCCTACATCGGCATCACGTTCATTTCGGGCCAGTTCGAACTCGCGATGCTGGCGGGCTGCCTCGTCGGCGCGTGCATCGGCTTCCTGTGGTTCAACGCGTTCCCGGCGACGATCTTCATGGGGGATACCGGCTCGCTCGGGCTCGGCGGCGCGATCGCCGGGCTGGCCGTGTTCACGAAAACCGAGTTGCTGCTGATCCTCCTCGGAGGCATCTTCGTGATCGAGGCGCTCTCGGTCGTGATCCAGGTGATCTCCTTTCAGGCGTTCCGAAAACGGGTGTTCCTGATGGCGCCGATCCACCACCACTTCGAGCTGAAGGCGTGGTCGGAGACGAAGATCATCCTGCGCTTCTGGATCGTCGCCTCGATCTGCGCGGCGATCGGCTTCACGATCTATCGCCAGAGCCGCGGCGTCTAGGCTCCGCATCCGGGCCACGGTCCGTTTAGTACGTCCGTGTCGGGGTAGCATGGCTTCCAGTCCACCCACGACGCAGGAGGCTCACGATGAAACTTGGTCTGGCGCTGCTACGGGCGATCGTCGGGGGTCTCTTCTTCGGCCACGGTACGCAGAAGCTCGCGGGCTGGTTCGGCGGCGGCGGCCTGAAGGGCACGGCCCGCGCCTTCGAGTCGATGGACCTTCGCCCCGGGACTGCGCACGCGTTCGCGGCCGGCGCCGCCGAGGCGGGCGGCGGAGCGCTGCTCGCCGCGGGTGCGGCGACGCCGCTGGCCGCCGCTGCGATCAGCGGCACGATGATCACCGCGATCCGCAAGGTGCACGCTCCCAAGGGCCCGTGGGCCACCGAAGGCGGCTACGAGTACAACCTGGTGCTGCTGGCCATCGTCTTCGCGCTGACGGACGCCGGGCCGGGGAGGCTGTCGATCGACGCCCTCCGGGGCCGCGAGCGCTGGGGCCTCGGATGGGCGTTCGCGCAGCTGGCCGCGGGTGCTCTCGGCTCGACGCTCGCGATCGAGCTCGGCTCGCGGGCGGGGCGCTCAGACCCGGCGCCGGCGCCGGCGGATGAGGCGACGCCGGCCGCCGAGGGGCGCAAGGCGCCGGACAACGAGCCGGTGGTGAGCCTGCCCGCGCAGCACCCGCACGCCGCCTAGCGCCCTCGGTCCATCCGGCTCGTCCGCCGGGGGCCGCGGAGGGCCTGCGACGCGGAGGCATCCGACTCCTGGTGTCGAATGGAGGTTGGATGCCATCGGCCGCAGCACGGAGAGCGAGGCCCGCCCAACCCGCCCGACCGCGGCGCAAAAAGGCGACAGAACGCCGCCGGCGGGCGAAGCAGCCCCAGACCCTCGAGCACCGCATCCTGCTCACAGTGACCATGTGCCTGCTCGCTTTCGGCGCCGTGATGGTCTACAGCGCCTCCTCGGCCACGACGCTGCTCCAGGGCCAGGGCAACGGCAGCGGCTTCCTGATCCGCTACGTGATCTACGGCTCGATCGGGCTCGTCGCGATGAGGCTGCTGGCGCGCGACGGGGTGGCGAAAGTGCATCTGATCACCGCCCCGCTGCTGGTGGTCTCGTTCGTGCTCGTGCTCGCCACGCACGTCCCTCACATCGGCGTGTCGGTGAACGGCGCGCGCCGCTGGCTGGGCCCGAGCCAGTTCCAGTTCCAGCCCTCCGAGCTGATGAAGCTCGCGCTCGTGCTGTACTGCGCCACTCTGCTGGCAAAGCGCCCGTCGCGCGTGAACGACCTGCGCGACCTCGCCAGGCCCCTGCTCGTGGTCGTGGGCAGCGGCTGCCTGCTCGTGTTCACGCAACCCGACCTGGGCACGGCGCTCGTGATCCTGTTCACGATCGGCACGATGCTCGTGGCCGCCGGGATCCCGATGGGCAAGCTCGGCAAGATCGCGGCCACGCTGGCGGGCCTGATCGTCCTCTACGCGCTCGTGCGGCCGTACGCGCGCGCCCGCCTGACCTCGTTCCTCGACCCATGGGCGCACGCGTCGAGCAGCGGCTTCCAGGCGGTCCAGGGTCAGATCGCGATCGGCTCGGGCGGGCTGTTCGGCGTCGGACCGGGCCAGTCGGTCCAGAAGATCTTCTATCTGCCCGAGGCGCCGACCGACTTCATCCTCGCCGTGATCGCCGAGGAGCTCGGGATGGTCGGCGTGTGGGCGCTGCTGTTCCTCTACGGCCTGATCGCCTACGCGGGCCTGCGGGCGGCCAAGGCGGCGCGCAGCCTCTACAGCGCCCTCATCGCGGTCGGCGTGACGGCGCTGATCCTCTCCCAGGCGATCCTCAACGCGTTCGCCGTGCTCGGGCTCGCGCCGCTGACCGGTGTGCCGCTGCCGTTCGTCTCATACGGCTCGAGCAGCCTGATCGTGATGCTGGCCGGGATGGGCTTGCTGCTGAACGTGGCGGGCGGAGCCACGGGTCACGTGCGGGCCGTCGGCCGGCCCGGCGGAGGCGACGCGCGCTCCTCCGAAAAGGAAGGATGGGGCGGTGAACGGAGCGCCGAGGATCGTGATCGCAGCGGGCGGGACCGCGGGGCACGTCGTGCCGGCGCTCGCGGTCGCGGAAGCGCTGCGGGCTGAGGGCGCCCAGGTCAGCTTCATCGGGGGCGAGCGCGCCGAGGCGCAGCTGGTGCCGGCGGCAGGCTTCGAGCTGCGCCGGCTCTCGGTCCAGGGACTGAGTCGCACGAACCCCGCGCACGCGCTGCGCGCAGCCGGCCTCGCCGCCGCGGCGGTGCCGCGCGCGCGCAAGATCCTCGCCGAGCTCGAGCCGCAGGCCGTGATGGGCGGGGGCGGGTACGTCGCGGGCCCGGTCGGCCTCGCCGCGGCCAGCCTGCGGCTGCCGCTCGTGCTGACCGAGGCCGATAGCCATCTCGGCCTCACCAACCGGCTGCTCGCGCCGCTGGCCCGTCGCGTCTGCCTGGCGTTCCCGCTCCGCGGCCGCGACGGCGAGCGCTACGTCGTGACCGGCCGTCCGATCCCGCCGCCCTCCGCTGAGCGTGAGGAGGCCCGCAGGCGCTTCGGCCTGGAGCCTCACGACACGTGCGTGCTGGTCTTCGGCGGCTCGCTCGGCTCGCGCACGATCAACGCCGCCGCCGCCGAAGCCTTCGCAGGCGCGCCCTTCCGGGTGCTGCACGTGAGCGGCCGCCGCGACTACGAGGAGCTCGCCTCGCGGGATCTCGGCGAGGGCTATGAGCTGATCGGGTACCTCGACCTCGAGGACTTCGGCCGCGCGCTGGCGGCGGCGGATCTCGCTGTCGCCCGCGCCGGCGGGTCGGTCTTCGAGCTCGCGTCCTACGGGGTGCCCGCGGTGCTCGTCCCCTTCCCGCACGCCGCCGGCGACCATCAGAGCTCGAATGCGCGCTGGATGGCGGAGGCCGGGGCTGCGATCGTGATCGCCGACGGCGAGCTGACCGGCGCGAAGCTGGGCGGCGAGGTGGCAGCCCTGCTCGCCGACGAGGGCCGGCTGCGGGCGATGGCGGCCGCCGCGCGCTCGCTGGCGCGGCCGCGGGCCGCCGCCGAGGTCGCTGCCGAGCTGCTGGGGGCCGCGCGGTGAGCGACTCTCGCCCCTGGGCGGGGCGCCGCATCCACCTCGTCGGCGTGGGGGGTGCCGGCATGAGCGCCTACGCGCGCGCGGCGCACTCACTGGGTGCGGAGGTGAGCGGCTCGGACGCGGCCGAGAGCGAGCAGACGCGGGCGCTGGCCGAGGAAGGCGTGCTGCGGGCGGCGATCGGCCACGAGGAGGCCAACCTGCCCGCGGGTGAGGGCGTGGAGCTCTACTTCTCCAGCGCCGTGCCGGCAGAGAACTCCGAGCGCGCCGGCGCGCGCGAGCGAGGTCTCGCCGAGCGACCGCGCGCAGCGCTGCTGGGCGAGCTCTCGGCCCTGCGCCGCACGATCGCCGTCGCCGGGACCCACGGAAAGACGACGACGGCCTCGATGCTCGTTCACGTCCTGCGCGGCGCCGGCCTGGATCCCGGCTGGCTCGTGGGAGCCCCGGTGGGCAAAGGGCTCGCGAACGCGCGCTGGACAGAGGGCGAGTGGCTGGTCGTCGAGGCCGACGAGTCGGACCGCTCGATGCTCAGCCTGAGCGTCGAGATCGCGGTGCTCACCAACGCGGAGCTCGACCATCACGCAACCTTCTCCTCGCTGGGCGAGCTGCGCCGCGACTTCCGCAAGCTGCTCGCCGGCGCGGGGGCAGCGGTGGTGTGGGACCGGCCGGAGCTGCTGGCGCTCGCCGGCAGCGACGTGGTCGCCTACGCCCCCGAGCAGCTCGAGCTGACGCCCGGCGGATCGCGCTTTCGCTGGCGGGAGCAGACGGTGACGCTGGCGGTCCCCGGGGCGCACAACGCGACCGACGCCGCGGGCGCGCTGGAAGCCGCGCGGCTGGCCGGGGCGGAGTCCGCGCCCGCGATCGCCGCGCTCGCCGCCTTCACGGGCGCCGGACGGCGTTTTCAGCTGCTGGGAACGAGCGCAGGAGGCGCGGAGGTCTACGAGGACTACGCGCACCATCCCACGGAGGTCGCCGCGACGTTGCGGGGCGCCCGCACGCTCGAACCGCGGCGGCTCGTGGCGGTGTTCCAGCCCCACCTCTTCTCGCGCACCTCCCTGCTGGCGCGCGAGTTCGGCGCTGCGCTCGCCCTCGCCGACGTGACCGTCGTGCTTGACGTCTACCCGGCGCGTGAGCGTGCCGAGGACTTCCCGGGCGTCACGGGCCTGCTCGTCGCCGAGGCGGCCGCCGACGCGTCGGAAGGCCGGCCCGTCTACTGGCTGCCCGGCTTTGCGGCGGCCGAAGCGGTCCTCGAGCCCCTGCTCGCCGCCGGCGATCTCTGTGTCGTGATGGGCGCCGGCGACGTGGACAGGCTCGCGCGCGCGCTCCTCGCGCGGCCGGCCGCCCGGGAAGGAGAGGGCGCATGAGCGCGCCCGCCCCGCCCGCCGGAGTGGAGCGGGACCATCCGCTCGCACGCCTGACGACGGTCCGGACCGGAGGCCGAGGGCAGTTCTTCGCGCGAGCCGGGACGCTGGAGACGCTGCTCGAGCTGCTGGCCTGGGCCCGGAGCGCGGAGCTCCCGGTCGCCGTCGTCGGTTCCGGCTCGAACCTGCTGATCGCCGACGACGGCGTGCGCGGGCTCGTCGTGAAGCTCGACCGCGAGCTCGCGGAGATCTCGATCGAGGGCCGCCGCGTGCTCTGTGGAGGCGGGGCGCGCCTGCCCGCGATCGCGGCGCGCGCGGCCCGAGCCGGGCTCTCGGGGATCGAGTTCGGCGTGAACATCCCCGGCACGCTCGGCGGGGCGGTGCGGATGAACGCAAACGCCTACGGCGGCGAGCTGGGACGCGTGCTCGAGTGGATCGAGATCGCCGGTCCGGACGGTCTCGAGCGGCGCGGGCCCGATCGCCTCGGGCTCGGCTACCGCAGCTCGAACCTGGCGCCGGGCGAAGTCGTCGCGGGCGCCTCGCTGCTGCTCGCCGAGGGCGACCCCGGCGAGGTGTCGGCGACGCTGGCCGAGATGCGCCGGAGGCGCCACGACGCCCAGCCGCAGGGGATCAAGACCTTCGGCTCGACCTTCAAGAACCCGGACGACCCCCGTGCGGAAGGACGCACCGCAGGGCTGCTGCTCTCCGAAGCGGGCTGCAACGGGCTGGGCGTTGGTGGCGCGCGCTTCGCGCCCAAGCACGCGAACTTCATCGAGAACACGGGCACGGCGAGCACCGCCGACGTGGTGGCCGTGATGGCGGAGGGTCGCCGGCGCGTGCTGGAGCGCACGGGGGTCGAGCTCGAGCCCGAGGTGCAGACGCTGGGCGACGTGCGGTTCCCCTGGCGCTGAGAGCCCCGAAGGGGATGTCCGGCCCGGGTCGAAGACTGTTCGGATGGACCGCTCGATGGCCGCAGCAGGACGCTCGGGACGCCTGGACGGCGCAACCAAGGACCCGCGAGGGCGCATCGGCTGGCGCGGCCGGCAGCTCCCGGGGCTCGGGAGGGCTCGCGGCGCCCTGTCCGGTCCGCTCGCTGCGCTCGGCTCCAGGCGGAGCCTGCGGATCGCGCTGCTATGCGCCCTGGTCGCGCTCCCCGTCCTCGGCGGGGGATGGATGTGGCTGCGCCAGTCCTCGTTCGTCGCGGTCGAGCACGTGCGGGTCACGGGTGCGCACGGCACCCAGGCGGCGGCGATCGAAAGCGCGCTGACCGAAGCCGCCAAGCGTCAGAGCACGCTCGACGCCAGCCCTGCCCAGCTACAGAAGGCGGTGGCCCGCTTCCCGGCGGTGGCCTCCGTCCACGTCTCGACGAGCTTCCCGCACTCGATGCGGATCGCCGTCGTCGAGCGCATCCCGGTGGCGGCGCTGCTGATCGGCGGCACGCGCATCGCGATCGGCGCCGACGGCACAGCGCTCGGCTCCGGTGTCCAGGCCGGCTCGCTGCCGACGGTCGCCGACGACGTCGCGCCGCCCAGCGGGGAGCGCGATCGCAATCCGCTCGTGCTCGAGGCGCTGACGGTGCTCGGGGCCGCGCCCCACGCCGTCAGGAAGTACCTCGCCCGCGCGTACTTCTCGCCGCGCGGTCTCACCGTGTCGACGCAGAACGGGCTGCTGATCTACTTCGGTGACGCGACCCGTCCGCACGCGAAGTGGCTGGCGCTGGCGGCGGTGCTCGCCCAGTCCACCTCGGCGGGCGCGCTGTACGTCGACGTGCGCAGTCCCGAACGGGCGGCAGCCGGCTTCGCTCCCGGCTCTGCACCGCACGAAGGCGAAGGCGCCGCGACCGGAGAAGCCCAGATCGGCAAGGGCGAATCGACCGTCTCGGCGCTGGCCGCGGGGCTTGCGGCGGCGACGCCGGAAGGCAGCGAACCGAGCGCCGCCGCCGGCGGCGAAGCGAGCTCAGAAGCGTCCGCGGAAGAAGCCGAATCGGGCGGCGGCTCGAGCTCCGGCGCCGAAGCGAGCGGCGGCGCGGAAGCCGAAGCCACAGGCACCGAATCAGGCGGGTGAGAACCCTCTAGCTCGACTAGAGCTTTATGCTCCCCGAACGACCATCCTCAGGCAACGGTCGAGAGTCGGCCGATCTGCAACGATCGTTGCGAGACTACTCGCCGTCGTTGACAGGGCGAGATTCCCTGCATAGGGTCGCAATTCCGGCGGTTGGGCGACTCTGTATGCTGCCAACCCTGAATTACTACTGAAGGCTTCGGACAGAACCATCATGGAGAGCAGCGGGAGCTATCTGGCGGTCATCAAGGTCGTCGGCGTGGGCGGCGGCGGTACGAACGCCGTCAGCCGCATGGTCGACGCAGGGCTGCGCGGCGTCGAGTTCATAGCGGCGAACACCGACGCCCAGGCGCTCGCCATGTGCGACGCCGACATCAAGCTGAACATCGGGCACGACTCCACCAAGGGGCTCGGCGCCGGCGCGAACCCGGATGTGGGCCTCGCGGCCGCGTCGGAGTCGCGCGACGACATCAAGGAGGCGCTGAAGGGCGCCGACATGGTCTTCGTCACGGCGGGTGAGGGCGGCGGCACCGGCACGGGTGCGGCGCCGGTGATCGCCGAGATCGCCAAGAACGAGATCGGCGCGCTGACGGTCGGCGTCGTGACGCGCCCGTTCGAGTTCGAGGGCTCACAGCGGGGGCGCCAGGCGACGGAGGGCATCGAGCGGCTGCGGGAGGTCGTCGACACCCTGATCGTGATCCCCAACGAGAAGCTGCTGGCCGTCGTCGAGCGGCGCACCTCGATGCTCGACGCGTTCCGCGAGGCGGACAACGTCCTGCGCCAGGGCGTGCAGGGCATCACCGACCTGATCACGATCCCCGGCCTGATCAACCTCGACTTCGCCGACGTGCGGACGATCATGCAGGACGCCGGCTCAGCGCTGATGGGCATCGGCACCGCCGCGGGTGAGAGCCGTACGGCGGACGCGGCCAAGGCCGCGATCTCCTCGCCGCTGCTGGAGGAGAACGTCGAAGGTGCCACCGGAATCCTGCTGAACATCACCGGCGGCAAAGACCTCGGGCTGTTCGAGGTCAACGACGCCGCTGAGATCATCCAGAACGCGGCCGACCCGAACGCCAACATCATCTTCGGCGCGGTGATCGACGAGTCGATGTCCGACGAGGTCCGGGTGACCGTCATCGGCACCGGCTTCGACCACCGGCCGGGCCGCAGCGCGCGGCGCGAGGCACGCACCGGGCGTCCCGACCGCGGTCCGCGCATCTCCGACCGGCAGCGCTCGAACCTCGAGATCTCCGACGACGACATCGACGTCCCGCCGTTCCTGAGGGACTAGCGCGGCGGGCGCACGAGCGCCCGAGGGTCAGCCTGCTTCGAGCGCCTGAACGTGTGAGACGAGGCGCCCGTCGATGAGGACGTGCACGGCGAAACCGAGCGGCTGCACGTCGAAGCGCAGCGGCAGCTCCGCTTCTGCGCGCAGGTCGAGGCGCAGCGTCGAGTTCGTGCTCGGGCAGAGCAGCAGGGGCCGGCCGGCGAATCGGGCCACCGCGGTGCGGTGAACGTGCCCGCAGGTCACCGTTTGGACCTGGGGATGGGCTTCGAGCAGCGACTCGAGCTTCGCGGCGTCGGCAGGGACGATCCCGATCTCGTCCATCGCCAGGATGCCCGCGGCGAGCGGATGATGGTGGAGCGCGAGCAGCGTCGGGCGCGCCGGCTCATCGGAGAGGGCGCGGTCGAGCCACTGCAGCTGCTCGCCGTCGAGCGCGCCGCCGGGGCTGCCCGGAACGGTGGTGTCGCAGCCGACGAGACGCAGATCCTCGACGTAGGCGAGCACGTGCACGGGCTCACCCGTCGCGTGCTCCCGTCCTGCGAACGTCCGTGCCAACAGGTCCCGCTCGTCGTGATTGCCCGGGATCGCGTGGATCGGGAGCCCCAGCTCGGCGACCATCCGGTGTGCTCGCTCGTAGACCTCGAGCGCCGGCTCGTCGGCGATGTCGCCGCTCAGCAGGACGCCGCACGGTCGCGGCTGCAACTGGGCCACGGCGGCGAGGGCGCGCGACAGGTGGCGGTCGGCTTCGCCCTCACGGACGCACAGGTGAAGGTCGCTGAGCTGGATCAGGACCGTCGGGTCGCCCGCGTGCCGGGTGGACTCGGCCATCCCGCCGGATCATCGCCCTCCGGGCGGTCGGCGTGCGTGACGGGTGGCACACAGGCGCGCGCGCTGCGGGGCGCCGAGCGCCCGCGAATCCCGAAGGCCGCCGCTGGACACCGGGCGCGTGTCCCGAGCCTCGACGTGGGTCGGAGTCGGGACTATCGTGTCCATCGTGCCTGAGCAGCTCGATCTCACAATCGTCTACGAGCCCGGCGAGGAAGGCTGGATCATCGCCTCGATCCCCGAGGTGTCCGGCGTCTTCAGCCAGGGACGAACCCGGGAGGAGGCTCGCGCCAACGTGATCGATGCGCTGCGCCTGATGCTGTCGCCGCCGCCCTCCTCCGAAGACGATCGTCGTGATCGCGAGGCACTGCATCTCACGATCGCCGCCTGAAGCGCCGAGCGTTCGCGCGCCATCTCGGTAGCACCGGGTGCCGTCGCCTCGGCGAGGGCGGCCGTCATTCGCGCTGGATCGGGCCGAACGGCAAGCGCGCAACGGTGCCTCGCCATCGCGAGCTCGACTTCTGGCTCGTCAAGAAGATCTGTCGCCAGCCGGGCGTCTCGCCACGATTGGGACCCCGTTGAGCACCCGCTAGCCTGCGGCCCGTGACCTCGGCACCGCCCGCGCTGCGCCGCACACCGCTCTTCGAGGAGCACGTGAAGGCGGGTGGCAAGCTCGTCGAGTTCGCGGGCTGGGAGATGCCCGTTCAGTACAGCGGCGTGCGCGAGGAGCACATGGCCGTGCGGGAAGACGCGGGGATCTTCGACGTCTCGCACATGGGCGAGATCGAGACCAGCGGACCGCAGGCGCTCGAGCTGCTGGAACGGCTCCTCACCAACGAGATCTCGCAGATCGCGCCGGGCGGCGCGCAGTACAGCATGCTCTGCCGCGAGGACGGCGGTGTGCTCGACGACCTGTTCACCTACAGGCTCGAGGTCGATCGCTATCTGACCGTCACCAACGCCGCGAACCACCTCGCCGACTTCGCGTGGTTCGAGGCCGTGGCGGCCGACTTCCCGGAAGCGCGGGTGAGCGATCGCATCGACGACTGGGCGATGATCGCGGTGCAGGGGCCGCTGGCGCGCGAGTTCGTGCAGGCCGGCGCCGACTCGCCGCTGCCGGCGCGCATGACGACGGCTACGCAGAGGATCTCCGGCGAGGAGGTGCTCGTCTGCGGGACGGGCTACACCGGAGAGGACGGGGTCGAGCTGCTGTGCGCGCCCGGGCACGCGCCGCGCCTGTGGAACGACCTCGTGCGGCGCGGGGCCAAGCCGGCTGGGCTCGGCGCGCGCGACACGCTGCGCCTGGAGGTCTGCTTTCACCTCTACGGCAACGAGCTCACGGTCGAGCGCGGCCCGATCGAGGCCGGGCTCGGCTGGTGCTGCAGGGAGGACACGGGCTTCATCGGTGCCGAGGCCGTCAGGGCGGTGCGCGAGGCGGGGCCCGCCGAGAAGCTGGTCGCCTTCGAGATCGAAGGGCCGGGGATCGCCCGCCAGGGCAACGCGATCGCGGGCGGGGGCGTGGTCACGAGCGGGACCCTCTCGCCGTGCCTGGATCGAGGCATCGGCATGGCCTACGTGCCGGCCGGCAACGCGGCCGTCGGCAGGAAGCTCGAGATCGACGTGCGCGGGCGCTCGCGCCCGGCGAGGATCGTCGCGAAGCCGTTCGTCGAGAAGCGCGCCTGAGCCCGCGCCCAATGGAGCAGCCCACATGGCCGGCGGGCGGCAGGCAGGCGCGACGCCGGCGCTTCGTGGCAAGATTGCGCCGCCGCACCCCCTGACCGAAGAGAAAGGCTCCGCGAATGGCCGAGGCCAGCTACCCCGACGACCTCCTCTACCACGCCGAGCACGATTGGGCCCGTATGGAGGGCTCCGACGAGGCGACGCTCGGCATCACCTGGTACGCGCAGGACGCGCTGGGCGAGGTCGTGTTCTTCGACCCGCCGGCGGTCGGCACGACCCTCTCCAAGGACGCGCCCTACGCCGAGGTCGAGTCGGTCAAGGCCGTCTCGGATGTGGTCGCACCGCTCTCCGGCGAGATCGTGGCCGTCAACGAGACGCTGCCGGACAACCCGGCGCTGATCAACGAGGACCCCTACGGCGCGGGCTGGCTGGTGCGGGTGCGGCTCGCCGAGCCCGCCGAGCGCGACTCGCTGATGGACGCGACTGCCTACCGGGCCACGCTGGACGGCTGAACCCCGCGGCCGCAACGAGCGCGGAATCGAGGTCTGGCTTCCCCGTACGGGTGGCTAGGCTGAGGGCTACTTGAGCCGCTACACCGCAATCACACCCGAGGATCTCGAGGCGATGCTCGCCGCGATCGGCGTCTCCTCGCTGCAGGAGATCTTCGACCGCCAGATCCCGGAGGCCGTGCGCCTCGGCCGGGACCTCGAGCTGCCCCCCGGCCGTCCCGAGCAAGAGGTGTTCGAGCACCTTCGGGACCTCGCCGCCCGCAACAGCTCGACCGAAGAGGAGCTGAGCTTCCTCGGTGCCGGCATGTACGACCACTACGTCCCGGCGCTGATCGACATGCTGATGGAGCGCTCGGAGTTCCTGACGCCCTACACGCCCTACCAGCCGGAGATCTCCCAGGGCGGGCTGCAGGTGATGTTCGAGTACCAGACCGCGATCTCCGAGCTGACCGGTCTGCCGGTGTCGAACGCGTCGACCTACGAGGGGCCCTCGGCGGTGGCCGCCGCGGCCTATCTCGCAAAGCTGCACAACGGCCGTAGGCGCCTGGTGGTGAGCGCGGGGCTCCACCCCCACACGATTCAGACCCTTCGCACCTATGCGCACGGCTATGAGATGGAGGTCTTCGAGGTGCCGCTGCAGGCGGGGCGGACGGACCCAGACGCGTGGGCGGCGGCGATCGACTCCGAGACGAGCGCGGCGATCTTCGCCCAGCCCAACTTCTACGGCGTCGTGGAGGACGCCGAGGCGCTCTCCGGCGCGGCGCACGCCGCGGACGACGGCAACGGACCGGTCGTGGTCGCCCAGGTCGACCCGATCACGCTCGGGATCCTGCGCTCACCCGGGGAATCCGGCGTCGACGTCGCCGTCGGCGAGGGGCAGGCGCTGGGCAACCGCCTCGACTTCGGAGGGCCGTCGTTCGGCTTGTTCGCCGCGCGCGAGGAGTACCTGCGCCGGATGCCGGGACGGATCGCGGGCGAGACCCGCGACGTCGACGGGCGCCGCGGCTTCGTGCTCACGCTGCAGACGCGCGAGCAGCACATCCGCCGCGAGAAAGCCACCTCCAACATCTGCACCTCGCAGGCGCTGAACGCGCTCGGCGGCGTCGTCTACCTCGCATGGCTCGGGCGGCGCGGGATCGTCGAGCTCGGCGAGCTGCTGGCCGCGCGGACCCACTACGCGCGCGAGACGCTCGCGGCGCTCCCCGGCGTCGAGCGGATGCACGACCAACCGGTCGTGCGCGAGTTCGCCCTGCGGCTCGACGCGGACGTCGGCGAGGTGCGCCGCCGCTGTGCCGAGCGCGGCATCAACCCCGGTGCCGACCTGCAGAAGCTGACAGGCCGTCCCGAGGACAGGGGCGCCCTGCTGGTGGCGATCACAGAGCGGCGCTCGAAGGCGGACATCGATCGGCTCGCAGAGGCGCTCGGGGACGCGGTCGCGGCAAGCGCGACGGCGAGGCCGACGGAAGCGGTACCGGCATGAAGGAGATCGACGAGAACCACCTGCACGCGGATCCCGGGATCGAGGTCCACCCCGAGCAGCACGCCCACCACGTGGCGCCTCCTACGCGCGCCGGCGGCGCGAGCCCGATGCAGCGCGAGCGCGCCCGCACGATCTTCCAGAAGGGCGCGCCCGGCAGGCGCGCGTTCACCTGCCCCGAGCTCGACGTGCCGGCGCTGCCGACGGATGCCCTGCCGGAGCGCCTGCGCCGCGCCGAGCCGCCGCGTCTGCCCGAGGTCTCAGAGCCGGAGATCGTGCGCCACTACGTCGGCATCTCCAAGCGCAACTTCGATCTGGACTCCGGCTTCTACCCGCTCGGCTCGTGCACGATGAAGCACAACCCGCGCCTCCACGAGCGCGCCGCCGCCCTGCCGGGGCACGCGCGGCTTCATCCGCTCCAGGACGCCGAGCGCGCGCAGGGCGCGCTCGAGCTGATGTGGCGCCTGCAGGAGGCGCTCGGCGAGATCTCGGGCCTCCCGCACGTGAGCCTCCAGCCCTCGGCGGGCTCCCACGGCGAGCTCGCGGGCGTGCTGCTGACGCGCGCCTACCACGAGGATCGCGGCGAGGACCGGCGCAAGGTGCTGACGCCGGACACCGCGCACGGGACCAACCCGGCGACGGTCACGATGGCCGGCCTCGAGGTCGTGAAGCTCGCCACCGACGACGACGGCGGGATCGACCTCGAGGACCTGCGCGCGAAGGCCGATGAGGGCGTCGCCTGCCTGATGCTGACCAACCCCAACACGCTCGGGATCTTCGACCCCAACATCGAGGAGATCGCCTCGATCGTGCACGGCGTCGGCGCGACGCTCTACTACGACGGCGCGAACCTGAATGCGGTCATGGGCATCTCGCGCCCGGGCGACATGGGCTTCGACATCGTCCACTTCAACCTCCACAAGTCCTTCACCCAGCCGCATGGCGGCGGCGGCCCGGGCTCGGGGCCGATCGCCGTCTCCGACCGCATCGCTCCCTACCTGCCGGTCCCGGTCGCCACGCGGCTCGCCGACGGCAGCTTCGCGCTCGATGAAGACCGCGAGAAGACGATCGGGCGGCTGCGCGGCTTCCACGGCAACTACGGCACGTTCGTGCGGGCCTACGCCTACATCTGCTCGCTCGGGGCCGACGGGCTGCGCGACGCCTCCGAGACCGCGGTGCTGAACGCCAACTACCTGCTGGCGCGGCTGCGCGAGCTCGGCGTCGCCGACCTTCTCCCGCTCGCGTTCGGCGAGCTGTGCATGCACGAGTTCGTCCTCTCCGGTGGCCCGATGAAGCGCGCCCTGAAGATCAAGACGCTCGACCTCGCCAAGCGGCTGCTCGACTACGGCTTCCACCCACCGACGGTGTACTTCCCGCTGCTGGTCGACGAGGCGCTGATGGTCGAGCCGACCGAGACCGAGACGCGCGAGACGCTCGACGCCTTCGCGGAGGCGCTCGCGGCGATCCTCGCCGAGGCGGCCGAGGATCCCGAGATCGCGCTGCAGGCCCCGTACACGACGCCGGTCCGGCGCCTCGACGAGGTGGCTGCGGCCAAGCGGCCCGTGATCCGCGAGGCGCTCTGATGGAGCACCGCAAACTCGGCGCCACGGGCATCAGCGTGAGCCCCCTGTGCCTCGGCGCGATGATGTTCGGCGCCTGGGGAAACACCGACCACGACGACTCGATCGCGATCATCCACGCCGCGCTCGACGCCGGGATCAACTTCATCGACACCGCCGACGTCTACTCGCGCGGAGAGTCGGAGAAGATCGTCGGCAAAGCGCTCAAGGACGGCCGCCGCGACTCCGTGGTGCTCGCGACCAAGGCGCACGGGCGCATGCACGACACCGACGCGAACCAGTTCGGCAACTCGCGCCGCTGGCTGGTCAAAGAGGTCGAGCGCAGCCTCAAACGCCTGAAAACCGACTGGATCGACCTCTATCAGATCCACCGCCCCGAGCCCGACACCGACATCGACCAGACGCTCGGCGCGCTCAGCGACCTCGTCGCGGCCGGCAAGGTGCGCGCGATCGGCTCCTCCACCTTCCCGGCCTGGCAGATCGTCCAGGCGCAGTGGAGCGCGGAGCGGCGCGGGCGCGAGCGCTTCATGTGCGAGCAGCCGCCCTACTCGATGCTGATCCGCGCGATCGAGCGCGACGTGCTGCCCGCCTGCCAGGAGTACGGGATGGGCGTGATCCCCTGGAGCCCGCTCGCCGGCGGCTGGCTCTCCGGGCGCTACACGAAAGGCGGCGAGTCCCCGGGCTCGAGCCGCCGTGCCCAGATGCTCCCTTCGCGCTACGACATGTCGATTCCCGGCAACCAGGCCAAGCTCGCGGCGGCCGAGAAGCTGGCCGAGGTCGCCGAGCAGGCCGGCATGCCGCTGATCGAGATGTCGCTCGGCTTCGTGCTCAGCCACCCGGCCGTCAGCGCGGCGATCATCGGTCCGCGCACGATGGAGCAGCTGCAGAGCCAGCTCGGGGCCCTCGAGCGCGACCGCCTGGAGGACTCCGTGCTCGACCGCATCGACGAGATCGTGCCGCCGGGCACCAACGTGAACCCGGCCGACACCGGTTGGGACCCGCCGTGGCTCACCGACCCGTCGCTGCGCCGCCGTCAGTCGAGCTAGTGCGCATCTTCTCCGGCATCCAGCCGACGGGGCGCAAGCACCTGGGCAACTACATCGGTGCGATCGCGCAGTACGTCTCCAGCCAGGAGCGCGGCGAGGGCATCTTCTGCATCGTCGACCTGCACGCGCTGACCGTCGCGTATGACCCCGACGAGCTGCGGGAACGGCTCTACGACACGCTCGCGATCCTGATCGCGGCGGGGCTCGACCCCGAGCGCGCGATCCTGTTCCGCCAGAGTGACGTGCGCGAGCACACCGAGCTGACCTGGCTGCTCTCGGGCGTGACCGAACTGGGGCGCCTCGACCGCATGCACCAGTTCCGCGACAAGTCCTCCTCCGCGCGCGAGCTGGTTTCAGCCGGGCTGCTGTTCTACCCGGTCCTGATGGCCGCCGACGTGCTCGCCTACCGCGCGCAGGAGGTGCCGGTCGGCGAGGACCAGCGCGAGCACGTCGAGCTGATGCGCGACGTCGCCCGCCGCTTCAACGCGCGCTTCGCCGGCGACGAGGAGGTCCTCGTCGTGCCCGAGTTGCGCATCCCGGCGGTGGGGGCACGGGTGATGGATCTCCAGGAGCCGACTCGCAAGATGTCGACGACCGGCGGCACCGAGCAGGGCACCGTGCTCGTGCTCGATGAGCCGAAGACGATCGAGAAGAAGATCAAGAGCGCCGTCACGGACTCCGGCAGCGAGGTGCGCCGCGGGCCCGAGAAGGCGGGGATCGGCAACCTGATCGAGATCCTCGCTGCCGTGCAGGGCACCACGCCCGACGCTGTCGAGGCGGAGTTCGCGGGTTCTCGCTACGGCGATTTCAAGGGTGCCGTGGCGGCGGCCGTGATCGAGTACCTCGCGCCGGTACGCGAGCGCTACGGCGCGCTGCGCGGCGACGAGGCCGAGCTCGAGCGGATCCTCGCCGCCGGGGCCGGTCGCGCCAGCGAGATCGCCGCGCCGATCGTCGCCGACGTGCGCGCCCGGATGGGCGTCGGCCCGCCCGGGTAGATTGGGTGCGGTGAGCCTCGCCTCGCTCGAGATCGACCTGGACGTCTTCAGCGGGCCGTTCGACCTACTGCTGACGCTCGTCCTCAAGGAAGAGGTGGACCTGCTCGAGCTCGCGCTGGCCGATGTAGTGCTCGCGTATCTCGACCACCTCGAAGAGCGCGGCGAGCTCGACCTCGAGGCGGCCACCGAGTTCATCGTGCTGATCGCGGCCCTGCTGGAGCTGAAGTCGCGCCTGATGATCAGCGGCGAGGAGGAGGAGCTGCTCGACATCGAGCCCGAGCAGGCGGCCGAGGAGCTGCTCGCACGGATGCTCGACGCGGCCCGCTACCGCTCGGCAGCCGGGCACCTGCGTGAGCTGCTCGCCGCCGAGGACGGCGTGCGCTTCCGCGCCGCGCCTCTGCCGCCGGGGCTGCGACGGCGGATCGTGCCACCCGCCGACGGCTCCGAACGGCCGGAGCGCCTCGGCGAGGCCATGGGGCGGCTGCTCGCGATGCCGCCGACGATCAGCCTGCGTCACATCGGTACGCCGCGCGTGAGCGTGGGCGAGCGCCTCGCGCACCTGCGCGGGCTGCTGCGCCGCGGTACCTTCAGCTTCGACGAGGCCGTCCGCGGCGCGGACCGCATGACCGTCGCCGTCACGCTCTTCGCGCTGCTCGAGCTCTACAAACTCGGCGAGGTCGCGGTCGAGCAGGACGAGAGCTTCGGGGAGATCGCGGTGCGGGCGCCCGCCGCCGCAGCGCCGTCGGTGAGGCTGGCCGGATGAGCGCGCCGTACCCCGAAGAACTGCGCGACGGCGTGATCGCGATTGACGCTGCACCCGCCGCCGAGGAGCCTGCCGCCGCCGAGATCGTCGCGGACGAGCCCGTCGCCGGGGTCGCTCCGGACGAAGAGACCCCCGAGCTCGCCCGCACCGTCGAGGCGCTGTTGTTCCTCTCCGCCGACCCGCTGAGCGTTTCAGAGCTGGCCGCCGCGACGGAGGCCGGGGAGGGGGCGATCGCGGCTGCGATCGCCCTGCTGGGAGAGGACTTCGCCCCCGGCCGGCGCGGGATCGTGCTGCGCGAGCTCGGCGGTGGCTTCACGCTCGCCAGCGACCCCTCCACCGAGGAGGCCGCGCGGCGCCTGTTCAGCCGCCCGCGCCTTGCGACGCTGACCCCCGCTCAGGCCGAGACGCTCGCGATCGTCGCCTACCTGCAGCCGGTCTCGCGGCCGGAGATCGCGCGGATCCGCGGCGTCAGCGCCGACTCCGCCACCGCCACGCTGCTGGAGCGCGGCCTGATCGAGGAAGCGGGCCACTCTCAGTTCGGCGCGACCCAGTACCGCACGACCACGCAGTTCCTGAAGCTGTTCGGGCTGCGCGACCTCGACCAGCTCCCGGACGTCGCGCGCTGGGACCCGAGTCCCGAGGAGCAGGCCGAGCTGCGCGACCGGCTGCTGCGCGCCGGCGAGGCGCGCGCCGGGGGCGGCGAGGGCTGATGCTCACGCACGAGGATGCCTTCAGCGGCTTCTCCGTCGATGACATCGTCGCTGCGCACGACTTCTACAGCGAGACGCTGTCCGTCGAGGTCGAGGATCTTGGAGAACGGCCTGCTGCGTCTGCACCTCACGGGCGGCAACGAGGTGATCGTCTACCCGAAGCAGGACCACCTGCCGGCCACGTTCACGATCCTCAACTTCGCCGTTGCCGACATCGAGCAGGCGGTCGACGAGCTCGCCGCCGAGGGCGTCGAGACGATCCGCTACGAGGGCCTGGGGCAGGACGAGCGCGGGATCTCGCGCAACCCCGGCGGGCCGCCGATCGCATGGATCAACGATCCCGCCGGGAACATCCTGGCCGTGCTCGAGGGCTAGGCCGCCCGGCCCGCCCCGCCGGCGCGCCTCATGGCTTCGCTTCGAGGATCAGGTTGAACGGCGTTTCCGTCGCGCGCCGCACCGTCGAGAACCCGCCGTCTTCGATCACCTCGCGCAGACGAGCTTCGCCCGCCTGGGCGCCGAGGGCGAGCCCGACCTCCTGGTCGAGCGAGGCCGGCGTGCAGATCACCGTCGAGGCGCCGTAGAAGATCCGCCCGACCGGGTTGAGGTTCTCGGCGACGCTGTCGCCCGCGAACGGCTCGACGATCATCCAGGTGCCATCGTCGGCGAGCGAGTCGCGGATGTGCGCCGAGGCGCCGACCGGATCGCCCATGTCGTGCAGGCAGTCGAACACGCACACGAGGTCGTAGCCCTCGCCCGGGTAGTCCTTCGCGCTGGCCACGGCGAAGGTGATGCGGTCGCCCACGCCCGCCCGCTGCGCGGTCTCACGCGCGGTCGCGATCGAGGCGTCGTGGTAGTCGAACCCGAAGAACTCGCTGTTCGGGAAGGCCTCGGCCATGATGATCGTCGAGGCGCCGTGCCCGCAGCCGATGTCGGCGACTTTCGCACCGCGTTCGAGCTTCTCCTGGACCCCGTCGAGCGCGGGGATCCACTCGGCGACGAGGTTGGCGCGGTATCCCGGCCGGAAGAAGCGCTCGGTGCCGCGGAAGAGGCGGTCGTCGTGCTCGTGCCAGCCCATCCCCTCGCCGCTGCGGAACGCCTCGGTGATCCGCTCCTCGTCGGCGTAGAGCGAGGCGATCAGGTCATACGCCCCGAGGATGTAGAAGGGGCTGTTCTCGTCGGCCAGCGCGAGCGCGTGCTCGTCCGGCAGGGAGTAGGTGTCGCTCTCGTCGTCATAGGAGATGTAGCCGCCGGCGGCCTGGTTGCGCAGCCACTCACGGACGCTGCGCTCGGCGACTCCGGTGCGATCCGCGAGCTCCTGTGAGCTCACCGGCCCGGCTCCGGCCATGGCCTTGTAAAGGCCGAGCTTGTCGCCGATCAGCATCAGCGGCGCGCTGATGTTCGCTCCCATGTCCGAGAGCGCCTGCCCCATGAACGCTTCTAGCTTCGCTTCGTCGATTCCGGTGCTGCTCATGTCGATTTCCCCCCAGGGAATAGGAGTCAGAATCGACACGGACTGCCACCAGCCCCCTCACAAGCCGGCACGATCCGTGCCGTCGGGCAAAGCTACCACGCTGGTTTCAGAGCGGGTGTGCAACTCATCACTCAGCGCGGGAGAGGAGCCGCACCCCGGCGATCCTCGCCGGCGGACACGGCCTAAACCCCGAGCGCGGCGCGGATCGGCCCGCTCAGCGCGCTTCGAGCGAACAGGCCTGTGATGGGACTCTGGAGATCCCAGGTCGTCGCGAGCACAGCGAGACGCGTCCGGCGCGTGCCGGGCCTCCTCACGCCGACGAAACCGTTGCGGCGGCGCTCGCCGCGAGCTGCCCGCACGCGGCGTCGATGTCGCGCCCGCGCGTGAGGCGCACGGTGACAGGCACGCCTCGCGACTCCAGGGCGGCGCGGAACGCCGCGATCGACTCGCGACCCGAGCCGTGGAACTCCGAGCCGCTGGGGTTGAACGGAATCAGGTTGACCTTGAAGACCGGCGAGCGATCGTCCTCGTCGCTCAGAAGGCGGGCGAGCGCGAGCGCCTGCTCGTAGCGGTCGTTGACGCCGGCCAGCATCACGTACTCGACGAACACGCGCCGGCGCTTGCGGGCATAGAAGGCGCGGCATGCTTCGATCACGTCGGAGAGCGGATAGCGCTCGTTGACGGGCATCAGCTCGCTTCGCAGCGCTTCCTCGGCGGCGTGCAGCGACAGCGCGAGCCGGAGGGGCATGCCGCTCTCGGCGAGCCGTTCGATCCCGGGGATCCAGCCGACCGTCGAGATCGTGGTGTGGCGGTTGGAGATGCCGAGGTCGGGAAGCCGCTCGCAGGCGGCGAGCACCGCATCGAGGTTGAGCATCGGCTCTCCCATGCCCATGAAGACGCAGTGATCGACCGCTTCGGTGCGCCGGAAATGCAGCGCCTGGTCGAGGATCTCCGACGCCGACAGGTTGCGGGCGAACTTCATCGCGCCCGTCGCGCAGAAGCGGCACGTCAGCGGGCAGCCCGACTGCGAGGACAGGCAGAGCGAGCGGCGGCCGTCGCGGTAGCGCATGAGGACGGCCTCCAGCGGGCGGCCGTCCCCGGTCGCGAACAGCGTCTTGACCGTGCCGTCGCGGGACACCGCCTCGCGCTGCTCGGTCAGCGAGGAGAACGGCACCTGCGCGGCGAGCCGCTCGCGCAGCTCCGCCGGGAGGTTCCTCATCTCCTCGTAGCCGCGGGCGCCGCGCGCTGCCCACGCCCACACCTGGCGGGTGCGGAACGGCCGCTCACCGGACTCGGCGAGGAACTGGTCGAGCTTGTCGAGGTCCATCTGGAGCCTATGGTTGCAGCGAATGGCTTCGATCCCGGACCACAAGGCTTGAGGCTCGCGAAGTACCTCGCGCACGCCGGCGTCGCGTCGCGTCGTGCCGCCGAGCGGCTGGTGGCTGAGGGCAGGGTCGCGATCGACGGGCGAACGGTCACCGATCCGGCCACCGACGTCGAGCGTGACGCGCAGGTGAGCGTGGACGGCGAGCAGCTGGCCGGGCCCGAGCCGCGCGTCGTGTTCGCGGTCAACAAGCCGGTCGGCGTGCTCTCCACAGCGCGCGACACGCACGGACGGCCGACGGTCACCGCGCTCCTCGATGCCGAAGGGCTGCGGCTCTACCCGGTCGGCCGGCTGGATGCCGACAGCGGCGGTCTGATCCTGCTGACCAACGACGGGGAGCTGGCCAACCGGCTCACCCACCCCCGGTACGAAGTCCCGAAGACCTACCGCGCGCGCGTCTCGGGTGCCCCGGTGGGCGAAGGTGCCCTGCGCTCCCTGCGTGACGGAGTCGAGCTCGACGACGGCCCGACGACGCCCGCCTCCGTGCGCCTGCTGGCCCCGGATGAGCTGGAGATCACGATCCACGAAGGCCGCAACCGGCAGGTGCGGCGGATGTGCGAGGCCGTTGGGCATCCGGTCCTCGCCCTCACCCGAGTGGCCTTCGGCTCACTGCGTCTCGCCGGCCTCGCTCCCGGCGAGCACCGCCGCCTCGGCGAGGACGAGATCGCCGGACTGGGCGGCGGGCTCTGACAGAATCGCTGCGCATGGGACTGTTCGCACTGCGAGGGGCGGCGAGCGCCGAGCGCAACGACGCCGAGGCGATCCTCGGCGCCACGACGGAGCTGATGGAAGCGATCATGGAGCGCAACGGGCTGCGCCCCGAGCAGGTGATCAGCTGCGTGTTCACCGCCACCCACGATCTCGACGCCGAGTTCCCGGCGGTGGCGGCGCGGGCACTGGGCTTCGAGCGCGTGCCGCTGCTGTGCGCCCAGGAGATCCCCGTGCCCGGCTCGATGCCCCGGGTGATCAGGGTGCTGATCCACTACCGGGCCGACGACGGGCACGATCCCGAGCACGTCTACCTCGGCGATACCAAGGCGCTGCGCGCGGACCTGCACGCGGCACAATAAGCGCGTGGCGATCGAGTTCTCAGAGCGGATCAGGCGGATTCCGGTCTACCCGGCGGCGGGCGGCTACGCCACCGACGGGCTCGCCCTGCTGGCCAGCAACGAGACGCCGTTCGGCCCGCTGCCCGCCGTGCGCGAGGCGATCGACGCTGCGGTCGGACGGCTGAACCGCTATCCCGACCCGTCCAGTACGCGCCTGCGCACACGGCTCTCCGAGCGCTACGAGGTGCCGGCGTCGAGGATCGCGATCGGCAACGGCTCCTGCGACATCCTGCTGGCCGCCGGGGAGGCGCTGCTCGAGCCCGGCGCGGAGCTCGTCTACGCCTGGCCGTCGTTCTCGGTCTACCCGCACCTCGCGGCCGCCTCGGGGGCGCGCGCTGTCACCGTGCCGCTTGACGCCGGCGCCCGCCACGACCTCCCCGCGATGCTGCGCGAGATCACCGTCGCCACGCGGCTGGTGCTGGTCTGCAACCCGAACAACCCGACGAGCACCGCGATCGGACTCGAGGAGATCGCATCCTTCCTCGCGCAGGTGCCGCCGCACGTCGTGGTGATCGTGGACGAGGCCTACTGCGAGTTCAACCTGCTCGAGGACCCCGATGCCTCGCTCGAGCTGCTCGGTGCGCACCCCAACGTCGCGCTGCTGCGCACCTTCTCGAAGGTCTACGGGCTCTGCGGGCTGCGGGTCGGCTTCGCGCTGTGTGGCTCGGAGGACCTGGTCCGCGCCCTGGACCAGGTGCGCCAGCCGTTCTTCTGCAACGCGCTCGCGCAGGCGGCTGCGGTCGAGGCGCTCGGCCACCAGGACGCGGTGCTCGACCGCGTCACGAGCACGGTGGCGGAGCGGATCGCGATGGACGAGCGTCTGCGGGCACTCGGCCTCGAGCCGGCGGAGTCGCAGGCGAACTTCTGCTGGGTGCCGCTCGGCGCCGAGCGCGACGAGGAGCAGGTCGTCGCCGGCCTGCTCGAGCGCGGCGTGCTCGTGCGGGCGGGCACTGCGCTCGGCAGCGACGAGCCGGCGCTGCGGGTCACCTACGGGCTCCCCGAGGAGAACCAGCGCTTCCTGGACGCGCTCGCCGAGCTGCTGTGAGGAGAGGAGGCTGGACGGCGGCGGGCCCGTCTGCTACAAACGGAGCCAGAACGACCGTGTCCGAACAGGCGCAGACAGCACCACTCACCGGCTACGCCTACTTCTGGTCGTTCGCTTACGCCTGGCGATTTAGCTAGGCGCCCAAGGACCTGCGCCCGTCGTGAGCGGGCGCGTCCCAAGAGTCCCGGACAGGGACCAGGCGCCGCCTCCAAGGGCGTTCTCTTCGCCCCTCACGGGTCCGCAACAGGGCGGATCTGCAGCACCTTTAACATGCCCAGACGTCGGTGAAAGGATGACTTGGAGATGAGCGCGATCAGTGAGACCGTCTCAGGGGAGGGGCCCGAGCCGTACCGGCTCGGCTCCCTGCAGACGACGCGCGGCGAGCACTCGGTGCTCGAGATCGGCGGACGCCTGGTGGGGGGCGAGAGCTTCGCGCTGATCGCCGGACCCTGCACCGTCGAGTCGCGCGAGCAGACGATGGAGACCGCGCGCGCGGTCAGCGAGGGAGGGGCGACGATGCTGCGCGGGGGCGCTTACAAGCCCCGCACGAGCCCCTACGCCTTCCAGGGCCTCGGCCAAGAGGGCCTGCGCATGCTCGCGGAGGCGAAGGCCGAGACCGGCCTGCCGGTCGTGACCGAGCTGATGGACGCCGGTGACATCGACGCTGTGCTCGAGGTCGCCGACGTGGTGCAGATCGGCGCGCGCAACATGCAGAACTACGCGCTGCTCGCCGAGGTCGGCCGCTCCGGCAGGCCTGCGCTGCTGAAGCGGGGCCTGTCCTCGACGATCGACGAGCTGCTGATGGCGGCCGAGTACATCCTCAAGGAAGGCAACCCGAACGTGATGCTCTGCGAGCGGGGTATCCGCACGTTCGAGACCGCGTACCGCTTCACGCTCGACCTGATGGCCGTGCCGGTGCTGAAGGAACGCTCGCATCTACCGGTGATCGTCGACCCCAGCCACGCCGCGGGACGCCGGGACCTCGTCAGGCCCCTCTCGCTCGCCGCGGCCGCAGTGGGCGCCGACGGCATCATCGTGGAGGTGCACCCGAACCCGGACGAGGCGATCTGCGACGGCCCGCAGCAGCTGCGTGCGGACGAGTTCGCCGCCTACGCGGCCGCGGTCGAGTCCGCTGCAGCGCTCGCAGGGAAGTCGATCGGCACCCGGGAGCGAGTCCTTGCCTGAGGCAGACCTGGAGGGCAGGAGCACCGCTGACTTCGTGCGCGACCGCCGGATCGCGCGCGCGGTCCCCCTGCTCGCACCCGACGGGCTGCTCGAGCAGCTGCCGCTCAGCACCGAGCAGGCGGAGGTCGTGATCGCCGGTCGCCGCGATGTCCACGCGGTGCTGGAGGGCACCGATGAGCGGCTGCTGGTGGTGGTCGGGCCGTGCAGCGTCCACGATCCCGAAGCGACGCTCGAGTACGCCGAGAAACTCGGCAGGCTGGCCCGCGAGGTCAGCGACGAGCTGCTGATCGTGATGCGGGTCTACTTCGAGAAGCCGCGCACGACGACCGGCTGGAAGGGCCTCATCAACGACCCGCACCTCGACGGATCCAGCGACGTCAACGCCGGCCTGCACCTCGCGCGGCGCGTGCTGCTGGGCGTGCTCGGCGCCGGTCTGCCGGTCGGCTGCGAGTTCCTCGACCCGATCACGCCGCAGTACATCGCCGACGCGGTCTGCTGGGGGGCGATCGGGGCGCGCACGACCGAGAGCCAGACGCACCGTCAGCTCGCCTCGGGGCTCTCGATGCCGGTCGGGTTCAAGAACCGCACCGACGGCAACGTGCAGGTCGCCGTCGACGCCGTCCGCGCCGCGGCTGGCACGCACGCCTTCGCCGGCATCGACTCCGACGGCAGGCCGGCGGTGCTCTACACCCGCGGCAACGCCGACTGCCACGTCATCCTTCGCGGCGGCAAAGGCCGCCCCAACTTCGACGCCGAGAGCGTGCAGGAGGCGCTGGCGCTGCTCGAAGCCGCAGGCCTGCCGCCTCGCCTGATGATCGATCTCAGCCACGACAACAGCGGCAAGGACCCCGAGCGCCAGCCGAGCGTGGCGGCTGACGTCGGCGCGCAGCTCGCAAGCGGGAGCCGCGCGATCGTCGGCGTGATGATCGAGTCCTTCCTCGTCGCGGGCCGCCAGGACCTGGAGCCCGGCATCGAGCTGCGCTACGGGCAGTCGATCACCGATGGGTGCATCTCGTGGGAGACCACCGTCGAGGTGCTCGAGGGGCTGACCGCCGCCGTCCGCGTCCGCAACGCCGCCGGGGCGCAGGCCGCGCCACACTGACCGCATGCGGATCGCAGTCCTCGGGGTGGGGCTGATCGGCGGCTCGATCGGCCTCGCGGCACGTGCTCGCGCGGACGCGGAGGTGTGCGGATACGACCCTGACGCTCGAGTGAGGGCGCGTGCGCTGGAGCTCGGCGCGATCGACAGCGCGGCCGAGACCGTCAGCGAGGCGGTGCGCGGCGCCGATGCCGTGTTCGCCGCGGCGCCGGTGGGCGCGCTGCCGGCGGTGGTCGCCGAGGCCCTCGCCGCGGCCGGGCCCGACTGCGTGGTCAGCGACGTCGGCTCGACCAAGCGCCTGCTCGCCGACGCGTCGACCGACGAGCGCTTCGTCGGCGGCCACCCGCTGGCGGGCGCCGAGACGGAGGGCGTCGAGCATGCGCGGGAGGACCTGTTCGACGGGGCGACCTGGTACCTGACCCCGGCCCGCGGCAGCACCGCGGGCGTGCTCTACGAGCGGCTGCACGCGCTGCTGCGGCGACTCGGCGCGCGCCCCGTCGCGATCGACGCCGACACGCACGACCGCCTGATGGCCTGCATCTCCCACCTGCCGCACGTGCTCGCGAACCTGCTCGCCGCCCAGGCGGCCGGGACCCTCGGCCGTCCCGGCGAGGACGCCGAGCGGCTGCCCGCCGTGGGGCCGAGCTTCCGCGATGCGATCCGGGTCGCCGGCGCCAACAGCGCGATCTGGAGCGACATCTACCTCTCCAACGCCGACGCGCTCAGCGCCGCGATGGCCGAGCTGGAGGGCCGCCTCGGCGTGGTGCGCGAGATGCTGGGCCGGGGCGAGGCGGGCGCCGTCGGCGACTGGATCGAGGGTGCGCGCGAGGATCGCGACGCGCTGCTGGGTGCCGGGATGGCCGGCGGATCCGCCCACGAGCTGCGCGTGCAGGTGCCGAACAGGCCGGGCGTGGTGGCGGAGATAGCGCTTGCGCTCGGCGAGGCGGGGATCAACATCGGCGACCTCGTGCTCTCTCCTTCGCCCGACAACAGCCGCGGAGTGATCGCGCTGTGGATCGGGGGCGTGCAGGCGGCGGCACGCGCCGAGGCGATCCTGGGCGGGCTCGGCTTCCAGGTCGTGCGCGCATGAACATGCGCTTCGAGCCGGCGCACGGCCTCTCCGGCAAGCTGCAACCTCCGGCCGACAAGTCGATCTCCCACCGCGCCGGGCTGCTCGGCGCGATGTCGGCCGAGCCGGTACGCGTCGAGAACTACCTGGAGGCGGCCGACACCCGCTCGACGCTCGAGGCCGTACGCGCGCTGGGCGCGCTCGTGGAGGAGAACGGTACGGAGCTCGTGATCCGCGGCACCGGCCTGCGCGAGGCGCGCGAACCCGACAGTCCGATCGACGTCGGCAACGCCGGCACGCTGCTGCGGCTGCTGCCCGGGTGGCTGGCCGCGCAGCAGGGGCGCTCGTTCACGCTCGACGGCGACGACTCGATCCGCCGCCGCCCGGTCGACCGCATCGCCCTGCCGCTGCGCGCGATGGGCGCCCGGCTCGACGCGCGGGACGGCAGCTTCGCCCCGCTCACCGTCCACGGTGAGCGGCTGCTCGCGGTCGACCACGACCTCGATGTCGCGAGCGCGCAGATCAAGTCGTGCCTGCTGATGGCAGCGCTGACGGCGGACGGGACCACCACCGTCGCCGAGCCGAGCCGCAGCCGCGACCACACCGAGAGGATGCTTCTACGTGCAGGCGTGGACATCGCACGCGAGGGCAACGTCGTGACGGCGGTGAACGTCGATGAGCTGGCACTCGGATCCGTCTCCGTTCCGGGCGACCTCAGCTCCGCCGCCTTCTTCGTCGCCGCGGGCGTGCTCGTACCCGGCTCGCGTCTGCTGCTCGCCGACGTGGGGGTGAACTGGACTCGCACCGGCTTCTTGCGGATCGTGCGGCGCATGCGCGGGATCGTGCTCGGCGACCTCGAGCACGAGTCTGAGGAGATCGCCTCCGAGGAGCCGACGAGCGATCTCGACGTCGCGCACGGCAGCCTGGAGGGCACCGTCGTCGAACCCGGCGAGGTGCCGCTCGCGATCGACGAGCTGCCGCTGGTGGCGCTGCTGGGCTGCTTCGCCGAGGGCACCACGGTCGTGACAGGTGCGCAGGAGCTACGGGTCAAGGAGTCAGACCGCATCGCCGGCGTCGTGGACGGCCTGCGCGGGCTCGGCGCCGAGATCGAGGCGACCGAGGACGGCTTCGCCGTCACCGGTACGGGGGGACTGCGCGGCGGGACGATCGACTCGCTCGGCGACCACCGGCTCGCGATGATGGGCGCCGTCGCCGGGCTCGCCTCGCGCGAGGGCGTCGAGGTGATCGGGATGGACGCCGCGGCGATCTCCTACCCGGGGTTCGTATCGGATCTCCGGGCGCTCGGGGCCTTCTGAGCCGATGGTGATCGCGATCGACGGGCCCGCCGGCGCCGGCAAGTCGACGGTCGCGCGCGCCCTCGCAGAGCGGCTCGGAGCCCGCTACCTGGACAGCGGCGCGATGTACCGCTGCGTGGCGCTCCTGTCGCTGCGCGCGCCGGGGGAGCAGCCCGCGGCGCTGGCCGCGGCAGCCGACATCGCGCTCGAACCGGGGCGGGTGCTGCTCGGCGGCGAGGACGTGACCGCCGCGATCCGCGCGCCCGCGGTCTCGCAACGCGCCTCGGAGGTGGCAGCCGAACCCGCCGTGCGGGCCGCGCTCGTGGAGAAGCAGCGCCGCCTGCTCGCGGACGGAGACTGGGTGGCCGAGGGCCGAGACATCGGGACGGTCGTCGCGCCGAATGCCTCGCTGAAGGTCTATCTCGATGCAGACCCGGCCGAGCGCGCGCGCAGGCGCGCCGCCGAGAGCGGCGCAGACGAGGCCGGCGTCCTGCAGGAGATACGCGCGCGCGACGAGCGTGACCGCAGCCGCGCGGCCAGCCCGCTGCGGGAAGCCGAGGGGGCACGGGTGCTCGACACGACCGGCCTGAGCGTGCCGGAGGTCGTCGAGCGGCTTGCGGAGCTTGCACGGGCGGCCGGGCGTGGCTAGCCGCGCGGTCATACTCATCTGATGCTCAAGGTCGCGATCGTCGGCTACCCCAACGTGGGCAAGTCATCGTTGATAAACCGCCTCACGGGCGGCCGCGAGGCCGTGGTGCACGAGCAGCCCGGGGTCACGCGGGACCGCAAGGACCTCGACTGCGAGTGGAACGGGCGGCGCTTCAAGCTGATCGACACCGGCGGCGTCGACTTCGAGGACGAGGATCCGCTGGCCGGATCGATCCGCGAGCAGGCCCAGGCGGGACTCGCGGAAGCCGACGTCGCGGTGCTGGTCGTCGATGCGCGCGCGGGCGTGCGGCCCGGCGACGAGGAGCTCGCGGACCTGCTGCGGCGCTCGCCGCTGCCGGTCATCGTCGCGGCGAACAAGATCGACAGCGTGGCGGACATCCCGCTCGCCGCGGAGTTTCACCGGCTCGGCCTCGGCGAGCCGATCCCGGTCTCGGCCGCCCAGGGCCTGGGTAGCGGCGATCTGCTGGACCGTATCGCCGAGCTTCTGCCACCGGGCGAGGAGAGCGAGGACGACGGGGAGATCCGACTTGCCGTGATCGGGCGTCCCAACGTCGGCAAGTCATCGCTCGTGAACCGCTTCCTGGGCGAGCAGCGGGTGATCGTCTCCGAGCAGGCCGGCACGACCCGCGACGCGATCGACATGCCCCTGCTGGTGGGCGATCGTCGCCTGACGCTGGTCGACACGGCGGGCATGCGCCGGCAGTCGAAGGTCGCGGACTCGGTCGAGTACTACACCGCGCTGCGCTCCCAGCGCGCGGCCGAGCGCGCCGACGTGGCGCTGGTGGTCTGCGACGCCACCGACGGCGTCACCGCGCAGGACCTGCGCATCGCCGAGCTGGCGATGAAGGCGGGCTGCGCGACCGCGCTCGTGCTCAACAAGTGGGACCTCGTCGCGCCCGACGAGGACGGCGAGCAGCCGATCGACGTCGACCACGAGCGCGCGCGGGTGGCCGAGAAGCTGAGGCTGCGCCCGCGGGTGCTGACGGCAAGCGCCAGGAACGGGCGCAACGTGGCCCGGCTGCTCGAGGAGGCGATCGCGCTCGGGGACCGCATGGCCGCGCGGATACCCACCGCCGAGCTGAACCGCTTCCTCTCGGAGGCGACGCAGGCCCGCCAGCCGCCGGTGGGAACCCGGCGCGGCGCCGCCGGGCACCGTCTGAAGCTGCTCTACATGGCCCAGATCGGCGAGCGCCCGCCGCGCTTTGCGATCCAGGTCAACTCGCGCGGACGCGTGACGCGCGACTATGCCTACTACCTCGAGAACCGGCTGCGCGCCCGTTACGCACTGGACGGGATCCCGCTGATCATCGACTTCGTCGAGCGTGGCCAGCGCGGTCGTGCCCGCGCCGCGTAGACTGGTGCGCCTTCTCGAAGCCCCGGCGCCGCCTGCGCTTCAACGATCTGGCGCGCCACGACCCCCTGGAGCCGAATGACCCAGTCTTCAGCCAACGAGTTCCTGTTCACATCCGAGTCGGTGACCGAGGGTCACCCCGACAAGATCGCCGACCAGATCTCCGACGGCGTGCTCGATGCCGTGCTCAAGGACGAACCGTACGGGCGCGTCGCCTGCGAGACGCTCGTCAACACGGGCCTCGTCGTCGTCTCGGGAGAGATCTCGACCGAGACCTACGTCGACATCCAGGAGATCGCGCGCGAGACGATCCGCCGCATCGGCTACACCGACGCCGACCTCGGGTTCTCCGCTGACTCCTGCGCGGTCCTGAACGCGATCGACAAGCAGTCCCCCGACATCGCGCAGGGCGTCGACAAGGCCTACGAGGCCCGCACCGACGCCAACGACGAGGACGAGCTGGACGTCGCCGGGGCCGGTGACCAGGGGATGATGTTCGGCTACGCGACCCGCGAGACGGAATCCCTGATGCCGCTGCCGATCTCGCTGGCCCACCGCTTGGCCGAACGTCTGACGGCGGTCCGCCGCTCGGGGACGCTCGACTACCTGCGCCCCGACGGCAAGACGCAGGTCAGCGTCCGCTACCAGGACGGCCGCCCCGTTGCGATCGAGAAGCTCCTGATCTCCACCCAGCACGCCGAGGGGGCCGAGTCGCTGATCCCCGATGACCTGTGGGAGCACGTGGTGGAGCCGATCCTGCCCGCGGACCTCTACGACGCGAACAAGCTGCGTCGCAACTTCCTGGTGAACCCGACGGGCCGGTTCGTGATCGGCGGTCCGGTGGGCGACGCCGGGCTCACGGGCCGCAAGATCATCGTCGACACCTACGGCGGCATGGCCCGCCACGGCGGCGGCGCCTTCTCGGGCAAGGACCCGTCCAAGGTCGACCGCTCCGCGGCCTACGCCGCGCGCTGGGTGGCGAAGAACATCGTCGCCGCCGAGCTGGCCGACCGCGCCGAAATCCAGGTCGCCTACGCGATCGGCGTCGCGCACCCCGTCTCGGTCATGGTGGAGACCTTCGGCACCGAGAAGATCGCGCGGGGGCAGATCGCCCAGGCGGTCGACGAGGTGTTCGACCTGCGGCCCGGGGCGTTCCGCGAGGAGCTCAAGCTGCACCGGCCGATCTACCAGAAGACGGCGGCCTACGGGCACTTCGGACGCGAGGATCACGACTTCACGTGGGAGCGGACCGACAAGGCGCAGGCGCTTCGCTCGGCCGCCGGTCTCTGATCTAGTGTCGGGGCGGTGGGAGCCGCCGCCCCGACCGACGCGCATCCGGCGCAGCCAGCGGCCCCGCCGGAACCGGCGGAGGCGATCCTCGTGCACCGCGCGGGGGCGGCGACGGTCGCCCGCGTCGAGCCGATCACCACCTCCAGGGCGCTGCGGGGCCCCTTCGACTACCTGATCGGAGCCGAGCTCGCTGGGGATGTCGGCGTCGGCTCGATGCTGGTGGTCCCGTTCGGGCCCCGCAAGCTGCTGGGTGTGGTCGTGGAGCTCGCGTCCGAGAGCGAGGTGCCGCCGGAGCGCCTGCTCGAGCCGCTGCGGGTGCTCGCGCCGGGGATCGGCGCCGAGCTGGTGGAGTTGGCGCGCTTCGTCGCCGCCGAGTACTGCTCGACGCTCGCCCGCGCGCTGAACCTCGTGCTGCCCCCGGGAGCGGCCAAGCGCCTGAGCGGCCGCCGGCGCCGCGCGAGCGAGCCGCCACGCCACCGCGCCGTCGGAGCGGCAGCTGCCGAGGCGCCGGCGCTCTCACCCGACCAGCAGGCCGCGCTGGAGCCGCTGATCGCGGCGCTGCGGGCCGATCGCGGCCCGGCGGCGGCGCGCATGCTGCTGCACGGCGTCACCGGCTCCGGGAAGACCGAGGTCTACCTGCGCGCGGCCGAGGAGACGCTCGCGCAGGGGCGGGGGGTGATCGTGATGGTCCCCGAGATCGCGCTGACGCCGCAGATCGTGGCGCGGTTCCGCGCCCGGTTCGGCGACACCGTCGCGGTTCTGCACTCCCGGATGACCCCGGGGCAGCGCTACGAGCAGTGGCGGCGTCTGCGCGAGGGCGAGGCGCGCGTGTGCGTGGGGCCGCGCTCGGCGGTGTTCGCCCCCGTCGCGGAGCTGGGCCTGATCGTGATCGACGAGGAGCACGACGCCTCCTACAAGCACGAGGGCGACCCGCGCTACGACGCGCGTGAGGTGGCCGCCGAGCGTGCGCTTCGCAGCGGAGCGCTGCTGATCGCCGGGAGCGCGACGCCGCGACCGGAGAGCGTGCACGGGATGCCGCTCGTGAGCCTGCCGCGGCGCGTCGACGGGCGCCCGCTGCCGCCGGTCGAGATCCTCGACATGCGCGGCCAGCGGACGGGACTTCACCCCGACACGGCGGCTGCGCTCGCGGGGCTGCGCGAGAAGGGCGGCAAGGCGATCGTGCTGTTGAACAGGCGCGGCTGGTCGAACTTCGTCTCGTGCCGCTCCTGTGGGCGCGTCTGGTCCTGCCCGGAATGCGACGTCGCGCTCGTGCTCCACCGAGCCGGCGGCTATCTCGGCTGTCACCACTGCGGGCACCGCGAACGCGCGCCGGAGGCGTGCCCCGACTGCCGCTCCACAGCCGTCGCGCGCCACGGCGCCGGCACCGAGCGGCTCGCCCACGATCTCGCTGCGGTGCTCGACGACGGCGGCTTCCCGGTGTTCAGGCTCGACGCCGACGTGCTCGGCAACGGGCTCGGCGCAGAGCCGGGCGCCGTGCTGGCGGACTTCGAGGCGTCGAGGAGCGGGGTCCTGATCGGGACCCAGATGGTCGCGAAGGGGCACGACTTCCCGGACGTCTCGCTCGGCGTCGTGCTCGACGCCGACGCCACGCTGCGGTTCCCCGACTTCCGCGCCGAGGAGCGGACGTTCGCGCTCATCTCACAGCTCGCGGGACGCGCGGGGCGCGGGGGCGAGGGCCGGGTGCTCGTGCAGACGCTCGCGCCCGAGGCGCGCGCGATCCGCTACGCCGCCCGGCACGACGCCTCCGGTTTCGCCGCCGAGGAGCTCGAGCGGCGCAGGGCGCTCTCCTACCCGCCGTTCTCGCACCTGATCCGGATCGTGCTCGGCGCCGAGCAGGCGGCGCCCGCGCGCAGTGCGGCGCTCGAGCTGCGCGAGCGCCTTCTCGCCGCGAGCGCAGGGCAGGGAGGCGACGTACCCGCGCTGCTTGGCCCCGCTCCGCTGTTCAGGCTGCGCGGTCGCGAGCGCCAGGTGCTGGTCCTGAAGGCACGCGAGCGGCGCGGCGCCGTAGCGGCTGCGGGCGAGGCCGTGGCGGCTCTGGCCGGCGAGCGGCGACACGCAGGGGTCAGCTTCAGCGTCGATGTCGACCCGCAGTGAGGGCGCGCAGCGCGGCACCGGGTGTTGCCGGGCGCCGTTTGTGTTGCTAGCTTCCCTCGTCAGCCGCGGGCGCCGCGGATGCAGGAGGGGACTGGAGAATGGACCGTTTCACAGAGCGCCGCGCCGCGGCGCGGGCGACCCTGATCGCGACGCTCGTCGCGATCGCGTGTCTGGCGTGCGCCGGTTCGGCGCTGGGCGCAGGCTCGAGGCGGTATGCACGGATCGAGCCGGTGTGCGGATCTCCGGCGCCCGGAGAAGCCAGCTGCTCTGCGCTCGGGCGCGTCCTGGTTCCAGCTCGTGAAGCCGGCAACCCGGGCGTGCAAGCCCTTGCGAGCACGGCCGCGACGCAAGGAGAGGGTCCTGCCGGAGGCTTCACTCCGGCACAGCTCGCTCGTGTCTACGGGTTCGATCCGCAAGAAGGTGGGGCTGGGCAGACAGTGGCGGTCGTGGATGCATACAACGACCCGAACATCGAAGCGGACCTGAAAGCGTTCAACCAGCAATACGGGCTCCCGGAATGCACCGCCGCGGAAAACTGCTTCCGGAGGGTCGGCCAGACCGGCTCGACGGGTGAACTGCCGAAGAACGACAAGGAAGGTTGGTCGGTGGAGACGAGCCTCGACGTCGAGATGGTGCATTCAGCCTGCCGGAAGTGCCACATCCTTCTGGTCGAGGCGGAAAGCGCGGCGCTGGTGAATCTTGCCGCGGCGACCAAGACAGCGGCTGCGATGGGCGCCCAGGAGATCTCCAACTCGTACGGAGCCCACGAGCTGGGTCGGGTGGGGTCGGCCGAAGCCTCCGACTACAACGATCCCGGGGTCGTGATCGCTGCGGCGACCGGCGACGACGGGTGGGACGGCTGGGAAGATGAACCCAGCCGTGAATCGCCGGAGTTTCCCGCGTCCATGCCAACCGTCGTCGCGGTCGGCGGTACAACACTTGAACTCGGCCCGGCAGGGGATCGCGCCCGCGAGCGGGTGTGGAACAGCCACGGCCACGGCGCAAGCGGCGGCGGCTGCAGCACGGTCTTCGCCGCGCCCTTCTGGCAGCGCTATGCGCCGGGGTACGCGGCGACGGGCTGCGGCGACAAACGCCTGAATGCCGATGTTTCAGCGGTAGCGAACCCCGAAACCGGCTTCGATATCTACGACAGCTACGACTGCGGGCCCAACTGTGAGGAATTCATCGGCACCGGCGGATGGGCGACGATCGGGGGAACCTCGGTCGGCACGCCGCTGATAAGCGGCATGTACGCGCTCGCCGGAGGAGCGGACGGTATCCCGTACCCGGCGCTGACCTTGTACGCGCACCTCGGCGACGCCTCTCTCTTCGACGTCACGGAAGGTGGCAACGGTTACTGCGACCTGGAAGGGCGCGCTTGCCATGCCAACGCGTCGTTCGAAGAAATCGTCGACTGCGAAGGCACGTCCTCGTGCAACGCGGCTGTCGGCTTCGACGGCCCTTCGGGCGTCGGCTCGCCTGCGTCGCTGGAGGCGTTCAAACCGGTCCCCGACGAGGAAGAAGCATCGAGGCGCATCGCCGAAGAAGCCGCGACGGCGGAAGCCCGCAGGCTCGCCGCGGAAGAAGCCGCCAAACGCGCCGCCGAAGAAGCGGCCCGGCAGCCCAAAGCGCCGACCCCGAGCAGCGGACAGGGCGGGACGGCCGGCTTCACCGCAGTGAAGGCCGCGGTGGCTCCGGCCGCGGTCCTGAGCGGAACGCGACTGCAGGCGCTCCGCGGAGGCTTTGTCAGGGTGAAGATCGCCTGCCCCGCCGGTGAGAAGACGTGCGAAGGCACAGTCACCCTCCACACGCTCGCCGCGGCGAGTGCGGGGGCGAACGGGCGCGCGACCGTGCTGACGCTGGCCAGCGGGAGGTTCAAGGTGGCGGGCGGGCACATCGTCTCCGTTCGGCTTCGTCTCACTCGCCGCGGCGCGGCGCTCCTGCACAAGAAGCGCAAGCTGCGAGTCCGCGTGGCGATCGCCGCACACGACCCCGCCGGCGCCAAACACGCGAGCCACGCCACGGCGACGCTGTTCGTGTTCAAGCGGCACTGATCCGAGCCCGAGGCCTGCACTTCGTGCCGGCCTCGGCGGGTCCTAGACTCAGGCTCGATGAACGACGACGAGCGCGCGAGCATCGAGGACGAGGAGCCCCACTCGCGACCCGATGACGTCGAGGTCGAGGCCGAGGGTGACGCGCCCGCGGTCGAAGAGCTCGATCCCGAGACGCGAGCCCGGCGCGATGCTGCGCTGCGCCTCGTGCGGAAGTTCGGCGATCCTGTGCTGCGGGCGGTCGCTGTGCCCGTCGAGCGCTTCGACCCGGCTCTGGAGCGTGAGGCCGAGCGGATGGGACAGCTGATGCACGACGCCCTCGGCGTCGGCCTCGCGGCCACCCAGCTCGGCGTCCTTCACCGCATGCTGGTCTACAAAGCCTATGTCGATGACCCGCTCACGGTGCTCGTGAACCCCGAGATCGAGTGGCAGAGCGAGGAGCGCGAGACCGCCGAGGAGGGCTGCCTCAGCCTGCCCGGCGTGCACGTGGAGGTCGAGCGTGCCCTCGCGCTGCGGGTTCGCGGCAGCGACGCCTCCGGCGCGGCGCTCGAGATCGAGGCCGAGGGGCTCGAGGCGCGAGTGATCCAGCACGAGATCGACCACCTCGACGGCACGCTGGTGCTCGACCGCATCTCCAAGCAGGCACGCAAGGAGGCGATGCGCGCGATGCGCGAGGCGCAGAGGACGCCGAGCGCAGCCTGAGCAGCTCATCCGCCGATGAGCGTCGTCTATCTCGGCACCTCCGAGTTCGCCGCCGCGGTGCTCGAGCGGCTGGCCGCGGAGGAGCGGCACCGGCCCTCGCTCGTCGTGACGCGGCCGGATCGCAAAAGCGGCCGGGGCCGGCACCCGCGCAGCCCGCCGGTCGCGGACGCCGCGCGCCGGCTCGGCCTCGCGCTCGCCCAGCCGGAACGCGTCAACGAGCCCGACGCCGCCGCGCAGATCATCGCCACGGCGGACGAGGCGCCGGGGCCGCCGACGGTGATCGTGTGCGCGTTCGGCGCGCTGATCGGCGAGGGGCTGCTGGCGGCGCAGCCGATCATCAACGTGCACCCTTCGCTGCTGCCGCGCTGGCGCGGCGCCGCGCCCGTGGAGCGCGCGATCATGGCCGGCGACGAGCGCACCGGCGTCAGCATCATTCGCCTGACCGCCGGCCTCGACGAGGGCCCCGTCTGCCTGGCGGGCGAGGAGCCGATCCGTCTCGATGACACCTACGGCAGCCTCGCCGAGCGCCTGCAGGCGCTGAGCGGCGAGCTGCTCGTCCGCGCGCTCGATGAGCAGCCGCCGTTCACCGATCAGCCGGAGGCCGGGATCACATACGCCGAGAAGATCTCCTCAGAGGACCGCCTGCTGGACCCGGCACGCCCCGCCGCAGAGCTGGAGCGCACCGTGCGCGCGTTGCAGCCCCACATCGGCGCGCGCGCCGAGATGCCGAACGGCGAGACGATCGGCATCTCGCGGGCGCGCCTGGCGGGCGGCGATGCGGTAGCGCCCGGGGCCTTCGAGAGCAGGGAGGGTCGCCTGCTGCTCGGCGCGAGCCCGGGGACGCTCGAGCTTCTGGAGGTCCAACCGCCTGGCGGCAAGCCCATGGAGGCGGCCGCCTACCTGCGCGGCCACCCGCTGACGTAGCCGGGGACCGGCACGCCGTCGGGAAGGCGCGGGTCGGCCTCGGCCGGGCCGGCGTGCAGGGACAGGGGGATCACGCCCGCCCACGCGGGCAGCTCGTAGTCCTCCTCGTCGTCGACCGGGCCGCCGGTGCGGACCTTCGCCGAGGCTTCGTCGATTCCCAGCGCGACGAGCGTGGTCGCGCGCAGCTCCTGCTCGGTCGGCGCCCGCACGTCGCTCCAGCGCCCGGGCACGAGCCGTTCGACGACGGCCTCGAAGCCCGCGAGCAGCTCGTCGCGGTCGGTGACGGGCCGCCCGCGGCCGATCAGGACAGCCGAGCGATAGTTGGCGGAGTGGTGCATCGCCGAGCGCGCGAGCACGAGCCCGTCGATCAGCGACACGGTCAGGCAGAGCGGCGCGCCGCTCGCGATCGTGCGCATCGTCCGGCCCGCGACCGAGCCGTGGAGATAGACGACGTCGCCGGCGCGCGCGTGGAGCGTCGGGATCACGAGCGGCTGGCCGTCCTCGACGATCCCGATGTGCGCGATCAGACCCTCGTCGAGGATCGCGTCGATCGTCTGACGGTCGTGGCTTCCGCGTTCGCGCTTGCGACGCAGCCGCACACGGTCGGAAGCAGGTCCGGGAGCTGCTACGCGATCGGTCCCCATGCGCGTTGAACCTCCAAATCCAAAAATCTGTAATAGTACAGATGAGTGACTGAGTTAACACAGTACACGATCACGGCTGCCAGCGCTTCCGCCCTCGTCGCGCAGCTCGAAGCGGACGTCGCCGCCGGGCGGCTCGCGCCGGGGCAGCGGCTGCCCTCGGTGCGGCGCCTCGCCGCAGGGGCCGGCATCAGCCCGGCCACCGTCGCCGCCGGGCTCGCCGAGCTGCGGCGCCGTGGCGTCGTCGTCTCCGAGCCCCGCCGCGGCACCCGCGTCGGCGTGCGCCCGCCGCTGCCGGCCTCGCTCGAGATGGCCGTTCCAGAGGGGGTGCGCGACCTCTCGAGCGGCAACCCCGATCCCGCCCTGCTCCCCGACCTCGCCGCCGCGGTGCGACGCTGCCCGCTGCCGGTACGGCTCTACGGCGAGGTGTCGGAGCTTCCCGAGCTCGTCGAGGCGGCTCGCGCGACCCTGCTCGCCGACGGCGTCCCCGCCGGCGAGCTCGGCGTCCTGGGTGGCGCGCTGGACGGCATCGAGCGCGCCCTCTCCGCGTGGCTGCGGCCCGGCGATCGCGTCGCCGTCGAGAGCCCCGGCTACGCGCCCCTGTTCGACCTCCTGCGCGCGCAGGGCCTCGGCTTCGAGCCCGTCCCCGTCGACGACCGCGGCATGCTTCCCGAGCCCCTTCACGCGGCGCTCGTGCGGGGCGCGCGCGCCGTCGTCGTCACGCCGCGCGGGCAGAACCCCACAGGCGCGGCGTTCGACGAGGCCCGCGCCGCGGAGCTGCGCGCGATCCTCGCGTCCCATCCTGAGGTCCTGCTGCTCGAGGACGACCATCTCGGCGCCGTCGCGGGGACGCCGTTGCACACGCTCGCCGGCGCCGGCGAGCGCTGGGTCGCCACGCGCTCTGTCTCGAAGTCGCTCGGCCCCGATCTGCGGCTCGCAGTGCTCGCGGGCGACGAGGCCACCGTCGCCCGCGTTCGCGGCCGCCAGGCCTGCGGCCCCGGCTGGGTCAGCCACGTGATCCAGCGGCTCGTCGCGAGCCTCTGGGCCGATCCCGAGGTGACCGCCGCCGTGGGGCGGGCCGCCGGCGTCTACGCCGCTCGCCGGGAGGCGTTGCTCGGGGCGCTGCGGGCCCGCGGCATCGAGGCCCAGGGCGCATCCGGGCTGAACGTCTGGCTGCCCGTGCGCGCGGAGGCCGCGGCGGTGGCATCGCTGCTGGCGCGGGGCTGGGCCGTCGCTCCAGGCAGCCGCTACGCGCTCTCCGGTCTCCAGGGGGCGATCCGCGTCACGACCGCGGCACTCGACGAGGACGACGCCGAGCTGCTGGCCGCGGACCTCGCGGCGGTGCTCGCGCCCGCTACGGCGATTCGCAGCGGCTAGGCCGGCATGGAGCACCCGCCCAGCTTCTCCGACGAATGCCGGCATGAGCGCCGCCTGAGGTTTCGCAGGAGCGCTGTCATGGTGCGCCGGTCAGGCCTCGCGCCATCATTGGGATCGTGAGCAGCGCATCGACAGCCGTCGCGCCCGCCCGCGCATGCGCCCACCGCGTGCTGCGCCGGGTCTTCGAGGATGGCGCCTACGCCGAGAAGGCCCTGCAGGCCGAGGCCGGCGAGCTCGACGCGCGCGACCGCGCGCTTGCGATGCGGCTCGCCTACGGCGCGATCCAGCGCGCCGGCACGACCGACCACCTGATCGAGCGGCTCGCCGGGCGGCCCGCGGCGCGGATCGACGCGCCGCTGCTGGCCTCGCTGCGGCTCGGCCTCTACGAGCTGCTCTACCTCGACGGCTCCCCCGACTACGCGGTCGTCGCCGACGCGGTCGAGCTCGCGAAGGCGCGCGGTGGCCGCGGTCACGGCCTCGTCAACGCGGTGCTGCGCCGGGCTCTGCGCGAAGGGGGCTCCGCGCTGCTCGAGCCGCTCTCCGATCGCGATCCGCGCGCCGCCGCCGTCGCGCACTCCCACCCGGAGTGGATCGCACGGCTCTGGTGGGAGGCCCTCGGGCCCGAGCAGGCGTGCGCGCTGATGGCGCGCGACAACGAGCCGGCCGAGCTCGCGCTGCGGGCCAACGCGCTCGTGTGCGACGCCGACGAGCTGGCGGCGAGGCTCGGCGTCGCGACCCATCGCGACCCACGCATCCCGGAGGCGCTCGTGCTCGATGAGCCGTTCGACGTTCACGGCTCGCCGCTGTGGAGCGAGGGCGCATTCACCGCCCAGTCGCGGGCCGCGATGATCGCCGCCCGCACGCTCGCCCCGCAGCCCGGGGACGACGTCCTGGACCTCTGCGCGGCACCGGGCGGCAAGAGCACCCATCTCGCTGCGCTGATGGGCGACGAGGGCAGCGTCGTCGCGGTCGAGGCCAATCCCCGGCGCGCGCGGGTGCTCGAGCAGACCGCGCGCCGCATGCTCGCCCGCTCGATCCGCGTGGAGGTGGGGGATGCGCGCCTTCCCCGCACCGGCGAGCGCTACGACCGCGTGCTCGTGGATCCGCCATGCTCAGGCCTCGGCACACTGCAGGCGCGGCCGGACCTGCGCTGGCGCGCGAGCCTCACGGCGATCGAGGAGATGAATCAGGCACAGTTCCGTATATTGGATTGCGGCGCACAGGCGCTGCGTCCGGGAGGTGTGCTTGTCTACTCTACGTGCACGATCTCGCCGATCGAGAACGAGCGGCTGGTCGCGTCATTCCTCGCCCACCACCCTGATTTCCAGCTCGAAGACCTGGCTGCTGAGATGCCCGAACTCGCGCTCCTCCCGAACGCCGCCGGCGAGCCGGCCGACCTGCCCCCGGGCGGCTCGGCCGTGATGACGCTGCCGCACCGGGACGGCACCGCCGGTTTCTTCATCGCGCGGATGCGGAGGACGTGAGCGTGGAGGGCAGCGAGCAACAGCCCGCAGCGGCGGCGAAGACGCACGTCGATCTCGGTCCCCAGTGCCCCAACTGCGGCGAGCCGTGGCTGCGTCCTACCAACCTGCCCGGCCGCTACCGCTGCGTCTACTGCCTGCACCGCTTCGAGCTGACCTCGGTGTGCCCCAACTGCGGCGAGCACTCGACGATCGTGCGCATGTCCAGCACCGCGATCCTCAAGTGCAACAACTGTGGGGACTCGATGCTCCAACCCGTCTGAGCGGCGCGTATGCCGGCGCTGGCCGGCGTCCCTCGGTCGCTTGTGTGCAGAGCACACGGCGCTCCTTCGCTCCTTGGCCAGCTTGGCCTACGCGCCGCTCAGCGGCGTCGTGGAGCACGGTCGAGCCCGTCGTCCACTGTTTCCGGTCGCATCCGCCGACACGATCCTCCCTGACGCGGCTCGATCCGAGTACGCCTGCCGCTAGCGTCTGCGCCGTGACCGGTCTCCAGACTGCACGCGAGCTGTTCGCCGAGGTGCAGGTGGCGCCGTCGATCCTCTCCGCGGACTTCGGGCGCTTGCGCGAGCAGGTCGCCGAAGTCCTGGCGGCGGGGGCGCGCGTGATCCACGTGGACGTGATGGACGGTCATTTCGTGCCGCCGATCACGGTCGGACCGAACGTCGTCGCGGCGCTCGCGGACGTGGTCCACGACGCCGGTGGCCTGGTCGAGGCCCACTTGATGATCGAGCGCCCCGAGCGCAGCGTCGAGGACTTCGTCCGCGCGGGCGCCGACTCGGTCACGGTCCACGCCGAGGCGACACCGCACCTGGCCCGCGCGGTAGGGCTGATCCACGAGGGCGGGGCCGGCGCCGGCGTGGCGATCAACCCCGGCACGCCGCCAGAGGCGCTCGCGGAGGTGGGGGAGGAGATCGAGCTTGCGCTCTGCATGACGGTCAACCCCGGCTGGGGCGGGCAGCCGTTCATCTCACGCTCGCTCGCGAAGCTGCCGCGCGTCCGGGCCGCGATCGGCGCGCAGGCGGCGATCGAGGTCGACGGCGGCATCGACCCGGGAACGGCGCCCCGGTGCCGGGCGGCGGGGGCCGGCGTGTTCGTCGCGGGCTCGGCGATCTTCTCCGAGCCCGATCCGGCCGCCGCCTACGCGGCGATCGTCGCCGCGCTCGCCGACGCTCCGCGCCGGTAGAGCAGCGTCAGCGCCGCCGCCAGCAGCGCGGTCGCGCCCGCGTAGCCCACCTCGACCCGCAGCACCTGGTCGGAGATCGCGGGCAGGAACATCCACCCGACGAAGACCACCGCAGCCAGCAGCCAGCAGCCGGCGGCGGCGCGGGCGCGGTCGCGCGCGAGGGCGGCCTGGTTCAGCGCACCTGAGGTGAGGTGCAGGCCCATCCCGACGCCGATCAGGGCCAGCCCCCAGCGCCCGTATTCGTAGTCCTGCCCGAACAGCACGTGCTGCATCACGAACGGGCCGATCGCCAGCAGCGCGAGCGAGACCGCCGCCGCGAACGCGACGATCGCGAGCACCGTGATGCGGATCGCGCGGCCGAAGGCCTCGTGGCCGGCCGTCGCCTCGAGCCCTGTCAGGTGCGGCAGCAGCGATGTCTGGATCGCCTGGAAGAGCTGCAGGGGCGCGCGCGCGATCAGCAGGACGTTGAAGACGATGCCCGCGAGGGCGACGTCTTTCGCGGTCGCGTCGACCGTCAGCACGGCCGCGTTCAGGAGCGCCTGCTCGGAGAGCATGATCGCCGAGACGAAGATGGCGAAGCGACCGCCGCGGCGCAGCGAGAGGTCTTCGTGGGCGGCGGTCTCCTGCACACCCTCGGTGCCAGGCCCCGCGAGCGCCGCGTCCGCCTCGTCGACGGTGATCGGAGCGTCCTGGGCGATCGGGATCGGCGTGCGGCGCGCGAAGGCGGCGGGTACGACGACGAGCGAGACGAGCGGGCGCCGCCGCGATCCCCAGCGCCACCGCGCTCTGTCCGCTCGCGATCCCGACCGCGACCGCGAGCGCGAAGCAGAAGCGCGAGAGCGACTCCATCAGCACCAGCCCGCCGAAGAGCGCGAAGCGTTCGTGGCCCGCGAGCCAGCCGCGCGCGAAGTAGCTCGCCGCGTAGGCGAGCGTGCCCACGACGAGGATCCAGTAGAGCGTTTCGTATTGGTCGAAGGCCTTCATCAGCTCTGGCTTGAGAGCCAGCGCGAGAATCAGGAACAGCGCTCGCGAAGGCGCCCTGGATCAGCATCGGCACCCGCAGCGAGTGCTGCGCGTGCCCGCGTGCGCGGCGCCCGGCGATCGTCCTCGACAGGAGCTGTTCGATCGGCCGGTAGATCACCGAGATGATCACGAACATGATCGACCACAGAAGGTCGACGCGCTTGGCTTCTCCTTCGCCCAGGACGTGGCTGGCGATCGAGAAGTACGCGAACGTCAGCAGCCCGGTGGAGGCGATCCCGATCGAGAGGATGCGCGCCCCGCTCGCGTAGGAGCGCTTCGCGGCCGGCTCCGGCGCGGGCTTCGCCGCTGAAGGGGTCCTAGAGACGGACAAGCAACATCGTCCAGGGGAACGGCGAGCGGACCTCGAGCACCTCCCCGTGGGCGGAGAGCGCCCGCACGAAGGAGCGCTTGGACCAGTGGTTGAGGTGACCGGGCGTGTTGCCCAACTCGCTCCAGTAGGCGCCGCGAGCCATGTTCAGCATCCGCCACAGGGGCTCGCGCGGCACCGACACGAGCAGGTGGCGGCTGGCGCATCGCGCCATCTCGGCGAGCGTGTGCCGCGGGTCGGGGACGTGCTCGAGCACCTCGATCGCGGTCGCGAGCTCGAACTCGTTCTCGCCGAACGGCAGGTTCTCGGCCGGCATCACGCGGTATTCGAGGTTCGGCGCGCGGCGCTCCTCCCAGCCGGCCTGGATCGACTCCTCTTCGAGGTCGATGCCGACGAGGCGCGCCTGCGGGTGGGCCTCGGCCCAGCGGTGGACGAGGACCCCCTCGCCGCAGCCCACGTCCAGTACCGAGGCCGCCGCGGCGCGCTCGTAGAGCTCGTCGAGCGAAGCCTCGAAGCCGGCCATCATCCGCTTGACGAGCCGGTTCGTCGAGCCGTACTTGTCGTAGGTGTTGCCGGTGACGATCCCGTCCCGGGAGACCGTCACCTCCGTCACAGGCTGACCACCTCGTGCCCTTCGCGCTCGTCGCCGTCGGAGGGAGCGATCCGAGCCCGCCCGCCCCGCTCGGGCGCGTCCTGCGCGCCGGCGACCGCCGGGATCGCGGCGCGGCCGGGTTCGTAGTGGGAGGGCTCGATCCCGAGCTGCAACTCGATCCGGCGCACGCGCTCGAAGGTGCGCTGGGTCATCACCCGCTGGGCCGCCAGAAGGTCGCCGATCACGCCGAGGGCCCAGAGCACCACGGCGGCGATGAACAGCACCGCGCCGAGGATCAGCGATTGGACGTGGCCCTTGCCGTTGCCTTCCGCGTAGGCGACCGCAAAGCGGATCCACACCGCGATCGAGGCGAGCCCGATCACGAGCGCGAGGCTCCAGAACACACGCAGCGGCTCGTACTGCGCGTAGACGCGGAAGATCGAGACGGCGTTGCGGCGCACGTAGGCGCCCATCGAGGGGAACAGGCGCGACTCGCGCGTCTTCGCGTTGGTGCGGACGGGGACGTGGTCGACCGCGACCAGCAGCTTGCCCGCCTGGATGATCGTCTCGAGCGTGTAGGTGAACTTCGAGACGACCATGATCTGGATCGCGGCCTCGCGGTTGTAGGCGCGGAAACCCGAGGTCGTGTCGGGGACGGTCGTCGAGGAGGCGCGGCGGACGACCCACGAGCCGAGCCGCTGCAAGCGTCTTCTTCAGGGGCGAGAAGTGCTCGATGCCGCTGACCTCGCGGTCGCCGACGACCATGTCGGCGCGTCCTTCGAGGATCGGCCGCACGAGCTTGACGACGTCCGGGCCGTAGTACTGGTTGTCGGCGTCGGTGTTGACGATCACGTCCGCGCCGAGCTTCAGTGCGGTGTCGATGCCGGCTTGGAAGCCGGTCGCGAGACCCTTGTTGCTCGTCAGCCGCACGAGGTGGTCGACGCCGTGCTCGCGGGCGACCTCGACGGTCTCGTCGGTCGAGCCGTCGTCGATCACGAGCCACTCGACGGCGTCGAAGCCCTCGACCTCGCGAGGGAGGTCGGCAAGTGTCCGCGGAAGCTGCTCCGCCTCGTTGAAGCAGGGGATCTGGATGATGAGCTTCATGGCCGTCGAGTTGCCTAGACTTGGCTACCGGCAGTATCCCAAAGCGGCCGTCGCGATCCCGAGCTTCGACGCAAAATCGGGCCCGCCGAAGCCGCCGCGGGCCCGGGGATTCGCCTGGCCCCGTGATCGACTGCCCACCCGCCCGGGCGTCGGATACGGCCCACACTGGATGGAAAGCGCGATACCCACCCGGCCGCGGCCGGGCTCGACCTTGCTGGCGCCGCTGCGCCACCGGCGTCTGAGCTGGGCCGCGGCGGGGCTCGCGGTGCTCTGCATCGCGGCCGTCGTCGGGTACTTCGCCTTCCCGACCTACCCCACCTACGACTCGTTCTACGCGCTGCTCTGGGGGCGCGACCTGCTGCACCTGCACCTGCCGGACTTCCGCGTCTACCGCGGGCCGACCGAGCATCCGCTGGCGATCGCCTTCGGCGCCTTCTGCTCGCTGTTCGGCGAAGGCGGCGCGCGGCTGATGGTGCTCGGCGCGATCGCGTCGTTCGTCGCCGCCGTCGCCGGCCTCTACCGGCTCGGGCGGCTGTGCTTCGGGCCGGTGGTTGGCGTGATCGCCGCGCTGCTGCTGCTCAGTCGCTTCTTCGTGGAGAACCTCGCGGCGCAGGGCTACCTGGACATCTCCTACATCGCGCTGATCGTGTGGGCGATCGCACTCGAGGTGCAGCGCCCGCGCCGCGGCGGCGCGGTGCTCGCGCTGCTCGCCCTGGCCGGTCTGCTGCGCCCCGACGCGTGGGTGCTGAGCGGCGCGTACTGGCTGTGGTGCCTGCCCGGGACCGGCAACGCCCTGCGGGCCAAGCGGCTCGCGATCGTCGTCTCGGCCCCGCTGATCTGGCTCTGCCTGGACGCGATCGTGACCGGCAACCCGCTCTACTCGCTCACCGCGACGGCGGGCCTCGCGCAGGAACTGGAACGGACACAGGGAGCGAGCAGCGTGGTGTCCTCGATGTGGACGTTCACCGAACGCATCGACAAGCTCCCCGTGATGTTGGGGGCGCTGGTGGGGATCCTTGCGGCCGTCTGGATCGCGCCGCGCCGCGCGCGCGTGCCGCTGGCCGCGACCGCGCTGCTCTACCTGGTGTTCCTCGCCGAGGGTCTCGCCGGCGCTTCGGTGATCGACCGCTACATGCTGGGCGGCGCCACGGTGCTGCTGCTGTTCTGCGCCGTCTTCCTGGGCGGCTGGTGGATGCTCGAGTCCGGCTGGCTGCGGCGGGTCTGGATCACGGGTGCGGTGGCGCTGCTCGCCTTCGGGGCCGCCTCGGCCGCGACGACCCTGAACCTGCAGACGCTGAGCAACACCCTCGCCTACAAGAACGAATTCCACGCCGGCCTGTCGAGCGCGCTGCGCGACCCCAGGGTCGCCGCGCAGATCAAGCGCTGCGGGCTCGTCTCGCTGCCGAACAACAAGCTGATCCCCGACGCGCGCTGGATCCTGCACTCCACCAACCAGCACGACATCGTCGCCCGCAGCCAGGCGCGCGCCGACGCCGCCAAGGGCTCGCACACGCTCACGGATCGGATCCGCAAAGGCAGCGTCGCGGTGTACCCGCTCGGCAGCTCGATCTTCTACGTGGCGATCGTCGACGTCGGCGACGACCCGCGCGACCAGGTGCCGCTGCAGGGCTTCAGGCGCATCTACACGAGCAGGTACTACGCCGTCTATGGCAACTGCTGAGAGCCCCGCCCCGAGCGGCTCGGAGACCTCCCGCAGCGAGCGCACGGGCGGGCGCGGCCGTTGGCGCCGGGGGCACTCGCCCGACCCCGCGCGGCGCTGGATCTGGGCCGGGCTCGCGATCGTCCTCGGCGGCGGCCTGGCGCTGCGCCTGTGGGGTGTGCGTCAGGGCCTGCCCTACGCCTACAACGTCGACGAGGGCGATCACTTCGTGCCGCACGCAGTGCGGATGTTCGAAGAAGGGACGCTGAACCCGCACTACTTCGCGAACCCGCCGGCGTTCACGTACGTCCTGCACTACCTCTTCTACGCCTGGTATGGCAGCTCGGCGGCCGTCGTGCACGCCTACTCGGTGCATCCCGCCGACCTCTACACGCTCGCGCGTGTCGCCGCAGCGGTCCTCGGCGCGCTCGCGCTCTGGTTCACCTACATCGCCGGTGCCCGCCTGTTCGGCCGCGCCGCGGGGCTGCTGGCGGCCGCGATCGAGGCCGTCGCTTTCCTGCCGGTCTTCTACGCGCACCTTGCACTCAACGATGTGCCGACGCTCGCTCCGCTGACGCTCTCGCTCCTGGGCAGCGCCGGCGTGCTGCGACGCGGGCGGGTGCGCGACCACGTGCTCGCCGGGATCGGGCTCGGTCTCGCCTGTGCGACCAAGTACACGGCAGGGGTGATCCTGCTGCCATACCTCGTCGCGGCCGGGGGGCGGCTCTGGGACAGCCGCCGCGCCGGCCTTCCGCGCGAGCTGGCCGGCGTCGCGGCGATGGCGCTCTGCGCGCTCGCCGCGTTCCTGATCGCGAACCCGTACTCGTTGCTCGACTACAGCGCCTTCCACGGTCAGCTCCAGCATCAGTCCTCGCTGTCGGCCGAATCCCAGGGCAAGCTCGGCGCTCCGAAACAGGGCGGGCTCCTCTACTACCTGTGGTCGCTGACCTGGGGCCTCGGCTGGATCCCGGCGCTCGCGGCCGCTCGCCGGCGCGGTGCTGGTGTGGCGCCGCGAGCCGCGCGTGGCGCTGATGATCGTCCCGGCCGCCGTCGCCTACCTGCTGTTCATGGGCACCGAGGGGCGCTACTTCGGGCGCTGGCTGATGCCGATCCTGCCGATCCTCAGCCTGCTCGCGGCGTTCGCCGCGCGCGAGGCGCTGGGCGCGCTGCCCTGGCGGCGGCGGCGTTCTCGCACCGCAGCGGACGAGCCGAAGGGCGAGGGGGCAGTCGGGGTGTCCGGCGAGCCGGCGGCCGGCGGCCCCGAGGCCCGGTCCGTGGCGCGGGAGCGGCAGCGGCGCCGCGGGCGCGTGCTCACGATCGCCGCGGCGGCGCTCGTCGTGCTCGCGCTGCTCGCGCAGGGGCTCGGCGCGAGCATCCATTCGGGCCTCGTGCTCTCGCGCGCCGACACACGCACCCAGACGCGCGACTGGATGGTCGCGAACATCCCGCGTGGGGCGAAGGTCGTCGTCGAGCCCGTCTCGCCCGACCAGTGGGCGCACGAAGAACGGGGCGCGACCCCGGGCTGCAAGGGCAGCAGCTACCGCTGGTGCAAGTGGCCCTCGCTCTACACGTTCATCGACGAGGCCGGGGGACTCGACGTCGCCCACCACCACGAAGTCAGCATCGAGGACTACGTGCGTACGCTCTCGCCCGCGCTGATCGGGCTCTACGAGCAGCGGGGCTACTGCTGGGTCGTGACCGGGTCCACCGAGGCCGGCCGCGCCGAAGCCGACCCTGGCGCGGTGCCGCTCGCGATCGCCTACTACCGCGCGCTCGCCGCCCAGGGCGACGTTGTGCGGCGTTTCTCGCCGTACACGAGCGGCAAGGGGCCGGTGGCGTTCAACTTCGACTGGAGCTTCGATTACTACCCGCTCGGCATACGACCGGCCGGGGCCGCTGATGACCGTCTACCGCCTGCACGGCGGCCGCTGTGCCAGGTCCTCCTCCTGAGCGCCCGGGTGCTCAGACCCCCAGTCGATGAGGCCTCCCTCATCCGGACGACACGCCCCTTGCAGGCGATCAGGCGGGGTTATCCTGGCTGTGATGGCGAGCTGCACCGACACCGACAAGCTTCACCTCGAACGTACGATCGAGCTCGCCCGCCGGGGCCTCGGCGCGGTGAAGCCGAACCCCGTCGTGGGGGCCGTCGTGGCGCGCGACGGCGAGGTGCTGGGGGAGGGCTGGCATCAGGCCTACGGTGGCGCACACGCCGAGGTCAACGCGATCGAGGCGTGCGGGATGGCCGAGCTCGAAGGCGCCACCCTCTACGTCTCGCTGGAGCCGTGCTGCCACGAGGGCAAGACGCCGCCGTGCACCGACGCGATCATCCAGGCGGGCATCAAACGCGTCGTGGTCGCCTCTGATGACCCGACCGAGAAGGCCTCCGGCCGCGGGCTCGGGATCCTGCGCGACGAGGGCGTCGAGGTATTGGTTGCGGACGGTGAGGTCGCGGCCGACGCGCGACTGCTGAACCAGGCCTTCCGCAAGCACGCGCGAGTCGGGCGCCCGTGGGTGCTCTTCAAGTCCGCGATGACGCTCGACGGCAAGGTCGCCACCCGCACGGGCGACTCGCAGTGGATCAGCGGCGCCGAGAGCCGCGAGCTCGCGCACCGATGGCGCGCGGCTGTGGATGCCGTCGTCGTGGGGATCGGCACGGCGCTGGCCGACGATCCCCAGCTCACGGCCCGCCCGAGCGGCACCCCCGCCGGCCCGGAGATCCAGCCGCGGCGCGTCGTGTTCGACGCGCTCGGGCGGCTGCCCGTCGCCTCACAGCTGGTGGCGGCCGCGGACGAGGTGCCGCTGAGCGTGGTCGTCTCCCGCGCGGCGGGGCGCTCCGAGGTGGACGCGCTCGAAGCCGCCGGTGCACAGGTGCTGATCGCGACGGGCGAGAACGAGCCCGCGCGCGTGCGTTCCGGTCTGGACCAGCTCGGCGCCATGGGCATCAGCTCGGTGCTGCTCGAGGGCGGCCCGCACCTGGCCGGCGCGTTCCTCGACGCGGGGGAGATCGACGAACTGCGCCTGTTCCTCGCGCCGCTGCTGCTCGGCGGAAGCGCGGCGCGCGATCCCCTCGAGGGGGAAGGGGTTGAGAGGATCTCGGAGGCGGTGCGGGGGCTCGCGATGAGCTGCGAGAGCATCGGCGAGGACCTGCTCATCTCCGCGCGCCTGCGAGAGTGGTAGCTGCAATGACTCCGAGTAGATCGTTGATTCCACGACGGAGCACCGCCGCTGGCACGCCTCGCCTTCGCCTGCCTTTGTCCTCGGTCTTGCACTTGCCTCCAGCAAGCGCTGCGGCCTGCGTCCGCGGCAGTCTCGACCATCCGCACCAGCGGACCGACGGCACACCGCCGTGGAATCAACGATCTGGGGGCGAAAGCTGACGTGTTCACGGGTCTGATCGCCGACCTCGGCAGCGTCGAGGCGATCGAGCGCGACGACGCCGGAGCGACGCTCCGCATCCGCACGCGGCTCGCCGGCGAGCTCTCAGCGGGCGACTCGATCGCCGTCAACGGCGTCTGCCTGACGGCCGTGGACGCCGGCGCGGGCACTTTCCGCGCCGAGGCCATGCCCGAGACGCTGGCGCGCTCCTCACTCGGCGCGCTCGGCGGCGGCGACGCCGTCAACCTCGAGCTCGCGATGCGTCTCGGCGACAGGCTCGGCGGGCACATCGTGCAGGGCCACGTCGATGGCACGGGGACGGTCGTCTCGACCACAGCCGAGGGCATCTCCCGCGTGGTCGAGATCGACGTCGAACCCGAGCTGGCGCGCTACCTCGTCGAGAAGGGGTCGGTCGCCGTCGACGGCGTCAGCCTCACCGTCAGCGCGCTGCGCGAGGACGGCTTCGCCGTCTCGCTGATCCCCGAGACGCTCGAGCGCACGACGCTCGGAGGTCTCGAGGCGGGGGCGCGGGTGAACGTCGAGGTCGACATGCTCGCCAAGCACGTCGAGCGCCTGATCGGCGCCGTGGAGACTCAGGCATGAGCACCCGCACCGGCGCACGCTTCGCGACGATCGAGCAGGCGATCGAGGACATCCGCGAGGGCAAGATGGTCGTGGTCTGCGACGACGAGGACCGCGAGAACGAGGGCGACCTGACGATGGCCGCGCAGTTCGCGACCCCCGAGGCGATCAACTTCATGGCGAAGGAGGCGCGCGGCCTGATCTGCCTCTCGCTCACGCCGGAGCGCTGCGACGAGCTCGGGCTCGACCTGATGGCGGCCAAGAACGAGTCCCCGTTCGAAACGCCCTTCACGGTGTCGGTCGAGGCCCGCGACGGGGTGACGACCGGGATCTCCGCTCACGACCGCGCCCACACGATCCAGGTGGCGGTCGACCCCGAGTCGCGCCCCCGGGATCTCGTCCAGCCCGGGCATGTCTTCCCGCTGAAGAGCCGCTCCGGCGGCGTGCTGGAGCGCGCCGGGCAGACCGAGGCGGCGGTCGATCTCGCGCGGCTCGCCGGGCTGAACCCGGCCGGGGTGATCTGCGAGGTGATGAACGACGACGGGACGATGGCGCGCGTGCCCGAACTGGGCGTCTACTGCGAGCGCCACGGGCTGAACATGATCACGGTCGCCGACCTGATCGCATACCGCCGCCGCCACGACAAGCTCGTCGAAAGGGTGGTCGCGACGGCGCTGCCCACCACATTCGGCGAGTTCGAAGCCATCGGCTACCGCTCGCTGGTCGACGACAAGCACCACGTCGCGCTCGTGAAGGGCGACATCGAGGGCCGCGAGGACGTCCTGGTCCGGGTCCACTCGGAGTGCCTGACCGGCGACGTGTTCCACTCGCTGCGCTGCGACTGCGGCGAGCAGCTGGAATCGGCGCTGTCGATGATCGAGAGAGAGGGGAGCGGCGTGCTGCTCTACCTCTCCCAGGAGGGACGCGGCATCGGGCTGCTCAACAAGCTGCGTGCCTACAAGCTTCAGGAGGAGGGGCTCGACACGGTCGAGGCCAACGAGCGGCTCGGGCTGCCGGCCGACCTGCGCGACTACGGCATCGGTGCGCAGATCCTCGTCGACCTGGGCCTCAGCTCGATCCGGATCCTCACGAACAACCCCAAGAAGATCCGCGGCCTCGAGGGTTACGGGCTCTCGGTGTCCGATCAGATCCCGATCGAGCACGCGCCGAACGAGCACAACGCCTCGTATCTGCGCACGAAGGCCGAGCGCATGGGGCACACGCTGCACCACCAGGGCCTGAACCTCGACGCGGATCTCCTGCGCGGGACCTCGCGCAGCGCCGACGACACCGAGCCCTCCAAGAGCGCCCGCCCGCCGGAGGAGCGGGATTGAGCGAGAGCTACGCGATCGCGGTCGCGCGCTTCTATGAGGACCTGGCCGAGCGCCTGATCGCGGGGGCGCGGGTCGCCTTCGCAGAGCAGGGCGTCGAGCAGATCGAGATCTTCGACGTCCCGGGTGCCTATGAGCTGCCGCTTGCGGCCTCCTATGCGGCGGGGAGCGGGCGCTTCGCCGGAGTCGCCTGCCTGGGCGCGGTGATCCGCGGCGAGACCGACCACTACGACTACGTGTGCGGCGAGGCCGCGCGGGGGATCATGGACGTCCAGCTCAGGACCGGTGTCCCGTGCGCGTTCGGAGTGCTGACGGTCGAGAACATGGAGCAGGCGCTTGCTCGCTCAGGCGGGGACAAGCGCGACCAGGGCCGCCACGCCGCCGAGGCCGTGATGGCGCTGGCGGCGATCCGGGCACAGCTCGCCGGTGGCTGAGCGAACGCCCGGCCCGCGCGCCCCGATCATCTACACTGCGCCGTCATGGCAAAGGTCTGTCACAGCTGCGGCAAGGGTCCCTCGTTCGGCAACAGCCGCAGCCACTCGATGGTCGCCACCAAGCGGCGCTTCGACCCCAACCTGCAGAAGGTCCGCATCATGGTGGGCAAGACGCCCACCCGCGCGTACGTCTGCACGCGCTGCCTCAAAGCCGGCAAGGTCGTCAAGGCCCTCTAGCACCGAGAGGCGGCGCCTCGCGGCGTCCTCGCTCGCTCACGTGCAGAGCACGCTTCGCTCACTGCGTCCTTGCGAGGCTTGCCTCTCGGCACTAGAGGATCTCGGCGGAGAGGCGGCGCCTCGCGGCGTCCTCGCTCGCTCACGTGCAGAGCACGCTTCGCTCACTGCGTCCTTGCGAGGCTTGCCTCTCGGCACTAGAGGATCTCGGCGAGAGCGCTTACGGAATCGCTCCGACCGGGTGGTAGGCGACGCTGTGGTCGTGTCTGCCGAGCCGTCGCGGCCCGACCGCGCGATCGTCGATTTTTGGGGCGCAAAGGCGTGAAAGTGATAGACGTGTCGCGGTGACCGACACCAATCTGGCCCGCTTCAGGGCCGCCGTCGCCGGTGCGCTGGCCCATCTCGAATCGCGACGCCAGGAGGTCAACGACCTCAACGTCTTCCCCGTCGCCGACGGTGACACGGGGGACAACATGGCGCTGACGTTGCGGGCCGTCCTCGACGAGCTCGACCGCCTCGACAGCGACGGCGGGCGCACGATCGACGAGATCGGCCGCGAGGAGATCGTCCAGTCGGTCGCCCGCGCGGCGCTGCTCGGAGCGCGCGGGAACTCGGGCGTGATCCTCTCCCAGCTGATCCGCGGCGCGGCCGAGGAGCTGGTCTCGCGACCCGGCCAGCTGATCGACGCGACGCTGATCGGGGCCGCGCTCGCCAAAGCGGCGGACCGCGCCTACGGGTCGGTCCGCGAACCGGCCGAGGGCACGATGTTGACGGTGGCGCGCGAGATGGCGCACCGCATCGCCAGCGACGTCGCGCACACGCCGGAGAACCCTCGCTTGGCGCCCGACACCCGCGACCCCGAGCAGGACCGCGCGATCGCGATCGCCCTCGAGAGCGCCGTCGAGGCCGGCCAGGACTCCGTCAAGCGCGGCCCGGAGATGCTCGCGGCGCTGCGCGACGCGGGCGTCGTGGACGCCGGCGGCTACGGGCTCACGATCATCTTCGCGGGCGTCGTCGCCGCGCTGCGGGGCGAAGACCCGCCGCCGCTGGACCACCACGCGCCCGCCCGCATCACCCACCCTCAGCACAGCTCCGGCACCTATCGCTTCTGCACGAACTTCGCCGTCACCGGCGCCGGGCTCAGCCCCACGAGCTACGTAGAGGGGCTGGAAGCGCTGGGCGACTCGGTGCTCGTCGTCGGCGACGAGAGCACCCTGAAGGTCCACCTCCACACCGACGAGCCGGAGCGGGCGACGGCGTTGTTCGACGGCGCCGGCGAGGTCTCGCGCCTCGACGTCGCGGACATGCGCGCCCAGGTGGCCGAGCGCGACGAGCGCATCGGCGCGCCGATCGGCGTCCGCGCCGGCGCCACCGGCAACGGATCGTCATCCCCCGGCAACGGGTCCTCGCCCGCCGGCGCTGCCCCCGCCGCGGGTGCGGGCGTCCCCGGCGAGGCTCCGGCCGGGGATCGCTGCGGCGCTGTCGCGGTGGTCAGCGGCGAGGGGCTGCGCGAGATGTTCGCCGAGCTCGGCGTCCTCACGATCGACGGCGGCCCGACGCTGAACCCCTCCACCTATGACCTGCTCGCGGCGATTCACGACGTGCCGGCCGAGGAGGTCGTCGTGCTGCCGAACAGCGCCAACGTCTTCATGGCCGCCGAGCACGCGGCCAAGCTCTCGGACAAGCAGGTTCTCGTGGCCCCGACGACGAGCCAGCAGGCAGGGCTCGCGGCGGCGGTCGCGCTGGCCCCGGAGCGCTCCGTCGAGCAGAACGCGCAGGCGCTCACAGAAGCGATCGAGCGGCTGCGCACCGGTGCCGTCGCGCCCGCCGCGCGCGACGACGCGCAGGGGCGGTTCTCGCGCGGGGAGGCGGTCGGCTTTTTGGCGGACGAGGTCGTGGCATGGGGCGCGCCGCTCGCGACCCTGCAGGCGGTCCTCGGCGCGCTCGCGACGCCCGACCCCGACGGCGAGACGCCAGAGCTGATCACGGTGCTGGCGGGTCAGGAGACCCCGATCGGGCTCGGCGAGCTCGAGCTGGACCTCGACGAGACGGTCGAGCTCGAGCTGCGCCACGGCGGCCAGCCCGCCTACTGGTGGCTTCTGGCCGCCGAGTGAGCCGGCGCTGCGCGCCCGCTGCCGGCGCTGCCGCCCGACAGGACGGCTCGGCGCCCGCGTTACGACCGCAGCGAGGATCATGATGCGGCCCCGATGCCGGCGAGAGCACCACAGAGGCCGTCGCCGGCCGCCGAGGTGAGAGCGCGCGCGCAGATGGACGCTGCCGCCAGTCTCACGGCCGTCTCGTTCGCTTCCACGCGGGCGCTCACGCGCGAGCAGCTGCTGGCAGCGCCCGTGCGCTGGCCGCGCCCTTCGCGACTGGAACGCCCGCTGGAGGTTCCCGGCAAGAAGGCCGCAGCCGGCCTGAGCACGCTGGGGCTCGAGACCGTCGGCGATCTGCTCGAGCACCTGCCGAGCGACAGCCGCGAGGCGCGAACCGTCGCGGGCCTCACGGCGGGCGAGCAGGCGACCGTTGCCGTGGAGGTCCGCAGCATCGCCGCGCGACCGGTGCGGCGCAGGCGCATGCGTCCCCTGGTCGAAGCCGTCGTGTTCGACTCCAGCGGCTCGATGCGGGCCACGTTCTTCAACCAGCCGTGGCTCGTCGATCGCTATCCCGCCGGGACGCGCCTGCTGCTGCACGGCAAGCCGGACGGGCGTGGCCGCTTCAATGTCTCCCACCACGCGCCCGCACAGACGGGCATCGGCGAGGCGCCGCAGGAGCAGGCGCCGGCCGGGCGGTCCGTCGCCCACTACCCGGCCGCCGAGGGTGTGACCTCCACCCAGATCCTCACGCTGGTGCAGGGCGAGCGCGCCGCGCTCGGCGACGTCGTCGAGATCCTCGCCGCCAAAGCCCGCGCCGCCGAGCGCCTGCCAGACCGTGCTTGCGCACTGGCCGCGATGCACTTCCCGCGCGACGGGCGTGACCTGGAGCTCGGCCGCCGAAGGCTCGCCTACGAGGAGCTGCTGATGATGCAGCTGCTGTTCCTGCGCCGGCGCGCGCAGCGGCGTGCCCGCGCCGGTGCGATCGCTCTCACCAAGCCGCCGTCGCTGAGCGCGCGCTGGCGCGAGCAGGCGCTGCCGTTCGCGCTGACCGGAGACCAGGAGCGCGCCATCGCCGTGATCGACGAGGACCTCGCCCAGGCGCGCCCGATGCAGCGGCTGCTGATGGGGGAGGTTGGGAGCGGCAAGACGGTGGTCGCGCTGCACGCGATGCTTCGCGCCGTCGAGCACGGACATCAGGCCGCGCTGATGGCGCCGACGGAAACGCTTGCCGAGCAGCATTTCGCGACGTTGCAGGCGCTCCTCGGCGGCGAGTCGGTGAGCGCGGCGCTGCTGACCGGGGCCACACCGGCGCGGCGCCGGGCGGACACTCTGGCAAAGCTCGCCAGCGGCGAGCTCTCGCTGGTGGTCGGCACGCACGCGCTGATCGAGCCCGACGTCGTTTTCCGCTCGCTCGCGCTGGCGGTGATCGACGAGCAGCACCGCTTCGGCGTGCGCCAGCGCGAGCGCCTCGTCGAGGGCCGGCATGGAGCGCCGGCCCGATCTTCTGGTCCTGATGACCCTGACGAGACCGTCCACACGCTCCACATGACCGCGACGCCGATCCCCCGCACGCTCTCCCTGGCGCGCTACGGCGACGTCGACACGAGCACGCTCCACGAGCTCCCGAGCGGACGGCGGCCCGTGCACACCAGCATCGTCGGCAGCGAGGCCGAGCGCGCGGAGGCCTTTGCGCACCTGCGCTCGCAGCTGGGAGAAGGGCGCCAGGCGTTCGTCGTGTGCCCGCTGATCGAGGAGGACCCGGACGGCGCCGGGGCTGAGGCCCAGGCCGCGGCCGGCGGCGACGGCCGCGCGGTGCTGCGAGCTGCCACCGCCGAGCTCGAGCGGCTGCGGGCAGGTGAGCTGGCCGGCTACGAGCTGGCGCTCCTGCACGGCGCGATGCGCCCGCGCGAGAAGCAGGAGGCGATGGAGGCCTTCGCCGCCGGACGCGTCCAGGTACTGGTCTCGACGACCGTGATCGAGGTCGGGATCGACGTGCCGAACGCGACGGTGATGGTGATCGAGAACGCCGAGCGCTTCGGCATCTCCCAGCTGCATCAGCTCCGCGGCCGCGTCGGACGTGGCGAGCACCGCTCCGCCTGCTTCCTGGTCGGGCCGCCTGGGGCCGCGCGGCTGCGCGCACTGGTGGCGCACTCCGACGGCTTCCGCCTGGCGGACATCGACCTCGAGCTGCGCAGCGAGGGCGAGCTGATCGGAACCCGCCAGTCCGGGCAGCGCCAGTTCCGCGTCGCGCGGCTGCCCGAGGATGCGCAGCTGCTCGAGCTGGCACGGGCCCGCGCCGAGGCGATCCTCTCCTGCGACCCGCAGCTCTCCGCGCCCGAGCACCTGCTGCTCGCGAACGAGCTCGAGCGCCGCTACGGCGAGGACGCGGCTGCGCCGATCCCCGGTTGAGACGCCCTGCGCAGCGATCACGGCGGGCGTATGCTCGCAGTGGGAGGGAGACCAAGCGACCAAGGGGGTTGCGATGAGAAGGCTCCTCACAAGCGCGGCGGTGCTCGCGATCGTGGTGGCATCGGCGCTCGCGGGTGCATCGAGCGCGCTCGCCGGGAACAAGCTGGTGCTGACCGATCACGGCGCCCCACTGGCGCCCGGCGAAGAAGTGCACCAGCGGCTCGAGGTGCTCCCGATCAACAATGTCGGCGCTGTCTGCGGCAGGCGTGAACGCGGGCTGCTCGCATCGAACGAAAAGGGCAGCGACAAGCTCGAATTCAGTCTCAGCTACGAACAGTCGTGCACCACCGGCGGCTCGCTCTCCGGCGACGCGAAGCTCGTGAAGCTGAGCGCGAAGGGCACGTGGGGCGACAAGTTCAGCCCGAAGCTCGTGTTCGGCGAGCCGGGACCGTGCGTCTACACGATCAGCAAGCTCTCGAGCACGTTCTTCAAACCTGGCGAACCCGCCTCTTCGTTCGTGTTCGGCACAGGCAAGCTGAACAAGCGGGAAAGCTCGCCGAGCTGCGCTCCTGGCGAAGCATTCGAAGCCGTCGACGAACTCCTCGACGAAAACGACGACGTGCTCGGGACGGAACTGCGGGCCTGATCGCCCGTCCATCGCATCGCAGCGGCGCTAGCGTGCCCGAGCGATGCGGGTGATCGCGGGAACGCTCGGTGGCCGGCGGCTGAAGGCGCCTCGCGGGCGCGGTACGCGCCCGACGTCCGACCGCGTGCGGGAGGCGCTGTTCTCGATGCTCGGCGACATCGACGGCGCGCGGGCGCTCGACCTCTTCGCGGGGACCGGCGCATTGGGCATCGAGGCGCTCTCGCGCGGCGCCGCGCGAGCCGTGTTCGTCGAGCGCGACGCCCGCGCAGCGGCGGTTCTGCGCGAGAACCTGGGCGCACTCGGGCTCACCGCCGAGCGCGCCGAGCTGCGCCGCGCCGACGCGCTCGCGGCCCTGCGGACGGCGGCCGAGCGCGATGAGCTCTACGATCTGGTCCTGATCGACCCACCCTACGGCGACGCCGTGAGGCTGGGGCAGAAGCTGCCGGCGCTGCTGGCGCCCGTGCTCGCCCCCGGCGGGCGCGTGGTGGCCGAGAGCGACCGCCGTGCGCCGCTCGGCCTCGAGCTTCCGATCGCGACCGAACGCCGCTACGGCGACACTTCCATCACAATCTCGAACCCATGGCCCGATCCGATCGCCTGATCGCTGTCTGCCCCGGCAGCTACGACCCCGTCACGAACGGGCACCTCGACGTGATCCGGCGCACCGCCGCGCTCTACGACGAGGTCTGGGTGGCCGTCGTGAACCGCTCGGTCCGCAAGAGCTCGGCGGTGTTCGACATCACCGACCGCGTGGGCTTCATCGAACGCGCCGTGGGCGATCTCGAGAACGTCAAAGTCGAGCCCTTCTCGACGCTCGTCGTCGAGTTCGCGCAGGAGAAGGGGGCCAGCACGATCGTCAAGGGGCTGCGCGCGATCTCGGATTTCGAGTACGAGCTGGAGATGAACCAGCTCAACCGCAGGGAGAACCCGGACGTCGAGTCCGTCTACCTGATGGCGAGCCCCCAGTACAGTTTCCTCTCATCCAGCGGAGTCAAGGAGCTGGCGACGTTCGGCGGCAAGATCGACGATCTGGTGCCGGAGGAGGTCGCCCAGCGATTGCAGGAACAGGTAGGACGCTGACGAACTGACATGCGATACGCGCGGTGAGAACGCCCGCGGAGGTGTAGAAAAACAAAGATGGATGTCCTCGTTCTCATAGACAAGCTCGACGACTTGGTGCACAACGCCAAGACGATCCCGCTCAGCGATTCGGTTCGCGTCGACAAGGAGGAGATCTACGACATCCTCGATCAGATGCGCGCGACCATCCCCGAGGAGATCAAGCAGGCGCGCTGGATCGTCAAGGAGCGCCAGGAGATGCTCGCGGAGGCCAAGAAGGAGGCCGAGCGGATCATCAAGGACGCCCGTGACCGCCAGGAGCGCCTGGTCGGCGAGGAGGAGGTCACCAAGCAGGCCGAGCGCGCCGCCGAGGACATCGTCGAGGACGCGCGCGCCCGTGAGCGTGAGATCAGGCTCGGCGCCGAGGACTACGCAGATGAGATCCTCAACACGCTCGAGGTGAACCTGTCGAAGTTCATCGCCGCCGTCCAGCGCGGCCGCGAGCGCCTGCAGGGCAAGGACGAGCCGGCAGAGGTCGGCTAGCGCCGCCGCCCGCCTCGGATTGCCGGTCCCTTCAGCCCGGGTAGCTTTCAGCGCGTGGATCTGAACGCCGCACGCCATCGCCTCACCGTTGCGCGCACGCTGCTGGACACCGGCATGCTCGCCCCCACGCGCCCTGACCGGGCGCTGCGCTCGCTCGCGGCCCTGCGCCGCTGGGGCGCGACGCCCGCGGCCGCCTACATGGGCGCCGCCGCGCGCTATCCGGACCGGCTCGCCGTGATCGACGAGCGCGGCACGCTGACCTTCGCAGAGGTCCACGGCCGGACCAACGCGCTCGCCCGCGAGCTTGCGAAGGCCGGTATCGGCGAAGGCGACGGCGTCGCGATCATGTGCCGCAACCACCGCGGCTTCATCGACGCGACGGTCGCCTGCTCGAAGCTCGGGGCGAGCGCGCTCTACCTGAACACGATGTTCGCCGCCCCTCAGATCACCGACGTCCTTGCCCGCGAGCAGGCGAAGGCGGTGATCTACGACGAAGACTTCGAGAACCTGATCGCCGAGGGGGCCGCCGGGCGCCTGCGCTTCCTGGCGTGGAGCGAGCGCGAGGACCGTGTGCCCGAGCCGGGCACGGACCCCCGCCTGGAGGACCTGATCGCGCGCGGCGAGGACTCCGACCTCGCGCCGCCGGTCGAGCGCGGCCGCGTGGTGATCCTCACCTCGGGAACCACGGGCACGCCGAAGGGGGCGGCGCGCAAGCAGCCGGACTCGCTGGAACCGGCGGCGGCACTGTTCTCGAAGATCCCGCTGCGTGCGCGGGAGACCACGATGGTCGCGGCCCCGCTGTTCCACTCGTGGGGCTACGCGCACTTCACGCTCGCGCTGCCCCTGGCCTCGACGCTCGTGCTGCGGCGCAGGTTCGACCCCGAGGAGACGTTGCGCGCGTGCGCCCAGACGCGTTCGACGACGCTCGCGCTGGTGCCGGTGATGCTGCAGCGCATCATGGAGCTCGACCGCGAGACGATCGCGCGCTATGACCTCAGCGCGCTGCGCGTGGTCGCGCTCAGCGGCTCGGCGCTTCCCGGCGAACTTGCGACGCGGGCGATGGATCAACTCGGCGACGTGCTCTACAACCTCTACGGCTCGACCGAGGTCGCCTGGGCGACGATCGCGACGCCCGCCGACCTGCGCGCGGCGCCCGGCACGGCCGGGCGCCCGCCGATGGGCACGGTGGTGAAGCTGCTCGACGAGCGCGGCAAGGAGGTCCCGCAGGGCGAGTCGGGGCGGATCTTCGTCGCCAACGAGATGATGTTCGACGGCTACACCGGCGGCGGGGGCAAGGAGATCGTCGACGGGCTGATGAGCACAGGCGACGTCGGTCATCTCGATTCCGGCGGTCGGCTGTTCGTGGACGGACGCGACGACGAAATGATCGTGAGCGGTGGCGAGAACGTGTTCCCGCGCGAGGTCGAGGACCTGCTCTCCGACCACGCGGGCATCGCTGAGGCGGCCGTGATCGGCGTCCCGGACGCAGAGTTCGGGCAGCGCCTGCGCGCGTTCGTCGTCGCCGCCAACGGCACGAGCCTCGACGAGGACCTCGTCAAGGACTACGTCAGGCAGAACCTCGCGCGGTTCAAGGTCCCGCGCGAGGTGGTCTTCCTGGAGGCGCTGCCGCGCAACGCCACGGGCAAGATCCTCAAGCGCGAGCTGGCCGGGGCCCCCTAGCCGGCGGGCACGGGCTCGACAGCGTGCACCGACAGCGTGCACGGCACGCGCGTGCCGGGCGTCCCAGCGCGCGAGCAGCCGGCCGAGCAGAGGCCCCGCGCTAGCCTGAAACGCATGGCCCCGATCGCCTCCCAGCTCGATCTTGCTGCGATGCGCCTCACCGCGGGAGAGGGCCGGCGGATGGAGCTCGAGGTCCCGGTAGAGGGGCTCGAGCTCGGCGGCGAGCGCTACGAGCCCAGCCCGGCGCGGGGCGGGCGGGTTCCGGTGTCGCTCGAGATCTCGCGCATGACCGGCGGGGGCTACGCGCTGCACCTGAAGTTCTCCGCGAACCTCACGGGACCGTGCATGCGCTGCCTGAAGGAGGCCGCGCCCGAGGTCGCGGTGGACGCCCGCGAGGTCGATCGACCGGGCGAAGGCGAGGAGCTGCAGAGCCCGTACGTCAACGAGGAGGAGCTCGACCTGTCCGCTTGGGCCCACGACGCGCTGGCGCTGGCGGCGCCGGCGAAACTGCTCTGCCGCGAAGACTGCGCGGGGCTCTGTCCGATCTGCGCGGCGGACCTCAACGAAGCGGGGCCCGAGCACACGCACGAGAGCCCTCCGGACCCGCGCTGGGCCAAGCTGCGCGAGCTGAAGCTCGATTAGAACAGCCAAAAGCCGCTACCCTTCTGGACCGCAATGGCCGTCCCCAAGAAAAAGCAGTCGCACAGCCGCACCGCCAAGCGCCGGGCGCAGCACCGCATCTCGCCGCCGGGCCTGAACGCGTGCCCGCAGTGCCACAGCCCGCGCCGCCCGCACCGGGTCTGTCCTGTCTGCGGCTTCTACGCCGGCCGCGAAGTCGTCGCCCCGGGCGCCGCGCACGACCACGATCACGAGCACGACCACGAGTAACGCCGAGCCGGTCGTCGCCGTCGACTGCAACGGCGCCGACCTGGGTCCGGCCGAGGTCGCGGCAGGGGCCGCGATCGCCGCCGCGCAGGGAGCGCAGGTGCTGCTCTTCGGCCCGGCCGCCGAGCTGGGTGCACCGCCCCCCGGCATCGAGATCGTCGACGCGCCGGTCTCGATCGCCAAGGCCGAGGACCCTGTCGCCGCCGCGCGCTCGCATGGCGATGCCTCGATCGTGCTCGCGACCAAGGCCGTCGCCGACGGGCGCGCCCAGGCCCTGGTCTGCGCCGGCGGGACGGGTGCGGCCGTCGCGGCCGGCACGTTCAACATCAAGCGCGACCGCGGCATCTACCGGCCGGCGCTCGCGCTTCCGCTTCCCGTGCCGGGCAACCCGGTGACGCTGCTCGACGTGGGCGCGAGCGCCGAGGCGCGGCGCGAGCACCTGGTCCAGTTCGCCTTCATGGGCGCCGCGCTCGCGAGCGTCGTGCTCGGCGTGCCGCGCCCACGCGTCGGGCTGCTGTCCAACGGCGAGGAGGATGCTCGCGGCGGAACGCTCGTGATCGAGACGGGGGCCGAGCTGCGCGAGCGCGCGGACGCGGCGGGCGCGTTCGACTTCGTCGGCAACGTCGAGGGCGGCGACCTCGTGACCGGCCGCGCCGACGTCGTCGTGACCGATGGGCTCACCGGCAACATCGTGCTGAAGGTGCTCGAGGGCACCTCGCAGGTGCTGCTGCGCGCGATCCGCGACGCCGCGATGACCTCGACCCGGGCGAAGGTCGGTGGCATGCTGCTGAAAGGGGCGCTCGAAGGCCTGCGCGAGGAGATCGACCCGGAGGGGGTGGGGGGCGCCTACCTGCTCGGGCTGCGGCGGATCGGCGTCGTGCCGCACGGCCGCTTCACCCGCGACGGGTTCGCACAAGCGATCCTGCGGGCGCGGCTCGGAGCGAGCGAGGACATCGTCGGGCGGACGCACGCCGCACTCGCCGAGGCCGGGGCGTTGCGGCGCTCTCCGGTGTCCGCGGGGGACGTTAGCCTGCGGCGATGAGCACTCTGAGCAGAGAGCAGGTCTTCGCGCTGATCCGCGACCATCTCGCGGACGAGCTCGACCTGGAGCCCGGCGCGATCACGGAGCAGACCCGCTTCAAGGAGGACCTGGAGGCGGACTCGCTGGACCTCTACACGCTCGTGCAGGAGCTCGAGGACACCTACCGCGTGCAGATGTCCGACGAGCAGGCGGCGCAGATCCTCACGGTTGGGGCGGCGGTGGATTTCGTGCTCGCAAACGAACCGAACCTCGAAGATGCCGAGCGCGCCTAGCGCGGGCGACGAAGACGATGCTGCTGGCAGATCTGCTCGAGGAGCTGCCGGAGGACCTGGCGCGCCAGGTCTTCACGCATGCGTCCTGGAGCGAGCGCCGCGGCGACTCCTACTCGCGCCTCGCGTTCCTCGGCGACAGCGTGCTCGCGCTGGCCGTGACCGCCTATCTGTATCCGCGTCTGGAGGCCGACCGGTTCGGCGCCGGACGGCTCACGAAGATCCGCGCGCAGGCCGTCTCGGGGGTCTCCTGCCGCGCCGTCGCCGAGCGGCTGGCGCTGCCGGAGCGCCTTCGTGCCGCGGCACCGCCGGGCGTGCGGGAGAGCGCGGCGGCGCTCGTGGAGACCGAGCGGGTGCTGGCCTCGGTGATCGAGGCGGTGATCGGCGCCTGCTACCTGCACGCCGGCTACGGGCGCACGGCCGAGGCTGTGGTGGAGGCGTTCGCGCCGGAGATCGAGGACGCGCTCAGCAACCCCGTGGATTTCAAGTCGGCGCTTCAGGAGCTGCTGGCGCGGCGCGGCGCCGAGGTCGCCTACGAGGTGGTCGGCGAGGAGGGTCCGCCCCACGAGCGCGTCTACTCGGTCGTAGCCCGCGTGGAGGGGGAGGCGCTCGGCAGCGGCAGCGGGCGCAGCAAGAAGCACGCCGAGCAAGAGGCGGCTCGCATCGCGGTCGAGCGGCTCTCGGCGGAGTGAGCGGATGAGGCTCAAGTCGCTCACGCTCGACGGCTTCAAGTCGTTTCCCGCCCGCACTCACCTGGACTTCGGCCCCGGCGTGAGCGTCGTCGTCGGTCCCAACGGCTCGGGCAAGTCGAACGTCACCGACGCGGTGCTGTGGGCGATGGGCGAGCAGTCGCCGCTGGCCGTGCGGGGCTCCTCGATGCAGGACGTGATCTTCGGCGGCGGGCGGGGCGTGCAGGCGCGGACCGCAGCCGAGGTGGAGATCGTCCTCGACAACTCCGACGGCGAGGTCGACCTGCCCCTCAGCGAGATCTCGATCGCGCGGCGCCTGGATCGCAACGGCGAGGGCTCCTACCGCCTCAACGGCGCCCGCTGCCGCTTGAGCGACGTGATCGAGGTGCTCTCCGACACGGGGCTCGGCAAGGAGACGCATTCCGTCATCTCCCAGGGCCGCGTCGAGGCGATCGTGACCTCCAAGGCGCGCGAGCGGCGCCTTTTGATCGAGGAGGCGGCAGGCCTCGGCAAGCACCGCAAGCGCCGCCGCCGCGCGCAGCTGAAGCTCGAGCGCACGCAGGAGAACCTCGATCGCGCCCTCGACGTCGAGCGCGAGGCGCGCACGCGGTTGCGCCCGCTCAAGCGCCAGGCCGAAGCGGCCGAGCTCCACGAGCGCCTCGAGCGCCAGCTCCTGGAAGCGCGGTGGGAGCTCCTGCAGGACGCGCTGCGCGCGCGGCGCTCGGAGCTGGGCGAGGCCCAGGGGCGAGCGGCGAAGGCCCGCTCCGAACGGGACGCCGTCGAGGCCTCGCTGCAGGCGGTGATCGCCGAGCGCGGGCAGGCCGAACGCGCGCTCTCCGAGCGCGCCGAGCGCCACGACGCGCTCTCCGCGACGCTCTACGGGGCGCGCTCCGCGCGCGAGCGACTCGCGCTGCGCGCCGAGCAGGCGGCCGCCGCCGGCGAGCGTCTGGCCGGGCGGATCGAGCGCGGTGCCGCCGAGCTGGCAGAGCTCGAGCGCCGCGACGAGAGCATCGCCGAGGGTGACGAGGGCCTCGGCACGCGGATCGCCGCACTCGAATCCGAGCTCGAGCAGATCGAGGCCCGGCGCGAGCGCGAGCTCGGCGAGGAGCTGACGGGCCTCGAGGCCGAGCTCGAGCGCCAGGCCGGCGTCGTGGAGCGGACGCGCACGGCGGTCGAATCAGCCCGCGCCGCCCGCGCAGCCGCCGACGAGCGCGCCGAGCAGGCGCGCGGCGAGCTGTCCGAGGCTGAGCGCGAGGCCGAGAGCGCGCGCCGCGACGCGGCCCGCATCGGAGCCGAGCTGGCGGCCGCCAACCAGTTCCTGCGCAGCGCCGCGGTCAGCGCCCACTCCGGGCGAGGCCTCGCCGCCGGCGGCGTCGCGCCGCGCGTGCTGAGTACCGAGCTGCGGGTCCAGGACGGCTATGAGCTGGCGCTCGCGGCGGCGCTCGGCGGGCGCCTCGACGCCGCTGTGGTGGAGGACGTGCGCGGCGCGCAGGAGCTGCTGGACGGCGCCGGTCCCGAAGGCGCTACGGCCCTGCTGGCTGCCCCTGGGGACGGCCGGCCGGGGCACGAGCCGCATACTGCGCCGGCACCCGGGGCACGACCGCTGCTGGAGCTGCTGAGCGGCCCGCCGGCGGTGCTGGCACTGGCCGGTCGGCTGCTGGCCGACGCCTGGGTCGTGGAGCGCCTGGAGGACCTCCCCGAGGACTTCGCGGGTATCGCCGCAACACGCGGCGGGCGGGTCTGGTTCGGCTCGTGGGGCGAGGTTCGCCAGCTCGCAGAGGGTGGCAGCGAGCTCGTGCTCGCGCGCAGCAACGAGCGCGACCGTCTGATCGCCGAGGTCGAGCGGGCCGCGGGCGCCGAGCAGGCCGCGCGCACGGCGCTGGAGGCGGCGCTCGAGCGCACCGGCACCGCCGACGGAGCCCGCACGGCTGCCGAGGAGGCCCTGCGCGGTGCAGAGCGCGAGTCCGGCGACGCCGTCGAGGCGCGCGAGCGCATCGCGCGTCTGCTCGAGCGGCGCCGCTCTGAGCCCGGCGAGGGGCCGCTCGCGGTTCGCAAAGCAGAGCTGGAGGGCGAGCTCGGGGCCGAGCGCCGCCAGGCCGAGCAGCGTGCGCAGCAGCGCCTGGCGCAGCGCGCCCGCGCGGAGCGCCTGCGCGCCCAGCAGGAGGCCGATCGCCGGGCCGAGCCTCTGGCGGCGCGGCTCAGCGAGGCGATCGCGGCCGCACGCGAGGCGGTGCACGAGCGGGTGCTCGCGCTCGAGGCCGAGCTCGCAGCGGACCGCGAGGCGGGCGAGGAGATGGCCGGCAAGCTGCGCGAGTGCGCATCGCGCGAGGCCGGGATCCAGGCGGCTCTGCGTGGCGCCGGCGAAGCCGTCACGGAGTCCGAGGTCGCCGCGCAGCGGCTCCGCGACCAGGCGGCGGAGGTCGAGGCCGAGACCGTGACGGTCGCCGAGCGGCTCGGCCTCGAGCCCGTGCAAGAGGGCGAGGAGCAGACCGGGGCCCTCGAGGCGCTCGACGCGGAGCGTGTCGCCGAGCTGGAGGGCCGCGTCGAGCGGCTGCGCCGGCGCCGGGAGCAGCTGGGGCCCGTGAACCCGCTCGCACAGGACGAGTACGCCGAGGCGATCGCCCATGTCGAGGAGCTCGAGGGTCAGCGCGGGGATCTCGAGACGGCGCTGCGCGAGCTGCGGACCCTGATCCGCGACACCGACCGCCAGATCGAGGAGACCTTCGAAGCGACCTTCCAGGCCGCCGCGCGCAACTTCGAGGAGCTGGTCGGCGACGTGTTCCCGGGCGGCAGCGGGCGCCTTCGGCTCGTCGAGGACGAGCAGGAGGCCCAGCGCGTGATCGGCGGCCAGGAGATCCAAGGCACCGACCGCGACGAGGAGGCGATCGAGGCCGCCGCCGACGCAGAGGCCCAGGCGATGGAGTCCGACCCCGCCCAGGCGGAGCGCCTGCCGGGCGTCGAGATCGAGATCACGCCCGCCGGCAAGTCGACGAAGCGCCTGACGCTGCTCTCCGGCGGCGAGAAGTCGATGACCGCGCTCGCGTTCCTGTTCGCCGTGTTCCTCGCGCGCCCGTGCCCGTTTTACATCCTGGACGAGGTCGAGGCCGCGCTGGATGACCTCAACCTCGACCGCTTCCTCGCGCTGCTGCGCCGCTACGCGGGTCGCGCGCAGTTCATCGTCATCACCCACCAGAAGCGCACGATGGAGGCGGCCGACTGGTTGTTCGGCGTCTCGATGGGCGGGGACGGCGTCTCCAAGGTGCTCTCGCGTCGGCTGCCGGCCGAGGACGCGGCCGAGCAGGCCGCCTGACGCCGCGCTGCTGACGGCCGGCGCGGCCGCTGTATCATCGCGCGGCCGTGGCGCGTGAGTGGAGCGAGCTGTTCATCACCGGGGACGCCGCCGAGGCGTCCGGCGAGCAGCCTGCCGAGAAACGACGGGGGCTGTTCCGCCGGCTGCGCGAGAGCATGAGCAAGACCCGCCAGGCGCTCGGCTCGGAGATCCAGTCGAGCCTGTTCGGCACGCTCGACGACGAAACCTGGGAACGCCTCGAGGAGGCGCTGATCATGGCCGACGTCGGCGCGTCCACGACCGCCGCCGTCGTGCAGACGCTCGAGGACGAGGCGGGCTCGGGGGCGCTGGAGGGTGGCGAGCAGCTCTCCGAGCGCCTGATCGACCTGCTGGCCGAGACGGCGCAGGTCGGCGAGCCGCGGATCGACATCCGGCCCGAGCCGACGGTGATCATGGCCGTGGGGGTCAACGGCACCGGCAAGACGACGACGATCGGCAAGATCGCCTGGCACCTGCGCGAAGAGCTCGGCAAGTCGGTGCTGCTCGCCGCGGCAGACACGTTCCGCGCGGCGGCCGGCGAGCAGCTCGAGGGCTGGGCGAAGCGCGCCGGCGTCGAGATCGTCGGCGGTGAGCCCGGCTCGGACCCGGGCGCGGTCGCCTTCGAGGCGATCGGGCAGGCGCGTGCGAAGGGCATCGACGTCGTGATCGTGGACACCGCCGGCAGGCTGCACACGCAGGACGACCTGATGGAGGAGCTGGCCAAGGTCACGCGGGTGATAGGCAGGCAACTCGAGGGGGCGCCCCATGAGACCCTCCTGACGATCGACGCGACGACGGGGCAGAACGGCCTGCGCCAGGCGCGCCTGTTCGCCGAGTCGGCCGGCGTCACCGGCGTGGTGCTCACGAAGCTCGACGGAACCGCCCGCGGCGGGATCGCGCTCGCGATCGCGCGCGAGCTGGGGCTGCCGGTGAAGCTGATCGGGATCGGCGAGTCGGTCGAGGACCTGCGGCCCTTCGACGCGCCCGAATTCGCGCGCGCGCTCATCGCCGCGAGCTAACCTCACTGCATCGTGTGGATCTTGTGGCTCATAGCGGCCGCGGCGCTCGGAGTGGGGGAGATGCACCAGGGCGGCTTCTACCTGCTCCCCTTTGCAATCGGCGCCGCCCTCGCGGCCGTTCTCAGCCTGCTCGGGGTCGGCGCGCTGCTGACGGCGCTCGTGTTCGTCGTGGTCTCGGGCATCGTGGTGATGGCGCTGCGCCCGGTGGCCCACCGCCACCGCCGCTTGCCGCCGCCGATCAGAACCGGGGCCGCGGCCCTCGTGGGGCGCACCGCGATGGTGCTGGAGCGGATCGCCAACGACGAAGGCGTCGGCTGTGTGCGGATCGAGGGCGGCGAGGTCTGGACCGCGCGCAGCTTCGACGACGACGAGGTGATCGAAGCAGGACAGAAGGTTCACGTTGTCGAAATCCGCGGCGCGACTGCGCTGGTGATGACCTGACCGTTGAGGGGTACGCTGTGTGTGCAGGATCTGACGAGCGGATGAAAGGAAGCGTGAACCGATGGCAGCGCTGATCGTGATCGCAGTGATCGTCGTGTTCGCCCTCGTGGTCGCCGCCCGTTCGATCCGTGTGATCCCGCAGGCGCGCGCCGGGGTGGTGGAGCGGCTCGGCCGCTACAGCCGCACGCTCGAGCCCGGCCTCACGATCATCACGCCGTTCGTCGAGCGGGTGCGCCCGCTCGTCGACCTGCGCGAGCAGGTCGTGAACTTCTCGCCCCAGCCGGTGATCACCGAGGACAACGTCGTCGTAGGGATCGAAACGGTCCTCTACTTCACCATCACCGAACCGCGCTCGGCGACTTATGAGGTCGCGAACCCGCTGCAGGCGATCGAGCAGCTGACGGTGACCACGCTGCGCAACGTGATCGGCGGCCTGACGCTCGAGGACACCCTCACTGCGCGCGAGAACGTCAACGCCGAGCTGCGCACCGTGCTCGACGAGGCGACGGGCAAGTGGGGGATCCGCATCAACCGCGTCGAGATCAAGTCGGTCGACCCGCCGGCGGACATCAAGACCGCGATGGAGAAGCAGATGCGCGCCGAGCGCGACCGCCGCGCAGCGATCCTCACCGCCGAAGGCGAGAAGCAGGCGGCGATCCTGACCGCCGAAGGCGCGAAGCAGGCGGCCGTTCTGCGCGCCGAAGGGGAACGCGAATCGCAGATCCTGACCGCCGAGGGGGAAGCGAAGGCGATCGACACGGTCTTCACGGCGATCCACGAGGGCAAGCCGGACCCCGAACTGCTCCGCTACGAATACCTCAAGATGCTGCCGCAGCTCGCCGAAGGCGAGGCGAACAAGGTGTTCGTGGTGCCCTCCGAGCTCTCCCAGGCCCTGGGCGGCATCGGCCAGGCGCTGAGCGACCGATCGTCCATCCCCGAGAAGAAACCGCCCGCACGCGGCCCGCGCGCGGTCGAGCCGCCGCGCGCCGAGGAGTCCTAGAGGGCGCGCGCCCGCTTCTGAACGCGTAGCGCCGCAGGACGGCCCGCCCGGGGCTGCCAGAATCAGACTCCGATGTTCGACTCGCTCTCGGAGAAACTCCAGGCCACGCTCGGCGAGGTCCGCCAGCGCGGCACGCTCTCAGAGCAGGACATCGATGCCGCGATGCGCGAGATCCGCCTCGCGCTGCTCGAGGCGGACGTCAACTTCAAGGTCGTGCGCCAGTTCACCTCGCAGCTCAAGGAGCGCTGCATGGGCGAGGAGGTGGTCGGCAAGCTGAACCCCGGCCAGCAGGTCGTCAAGATCGTGGGCGAGCAGCTCACCGATCTAATGGGGGGCCCGCCCACCGGCGCCTCGGCGGGGCTTGCGTTCTCGCCGCGCCCGCCAACGGTGATCCTGATGGCCGGCCTTCAGGGCTCGGGCAAGACCACCGCGACCGCCAAGCTCGCGCGCCTGCTGCGCGAGGAGAACAGCTCCTCGGTCGCCGTCGCGGCGTGCGACGTGTACCGGCCCGCCGCCGTCGAGCAGCTCGTGAAGGTCGGGGCGCAGGCCGGCGCCACGGTCTATGAGAAAGGCACCGACGCCGACCCCGTGGAGATCGCCAAGTGGGCGCTCGACCGCGCCCGTGAGGAGGGCAAGGACGTCCTGATCGTCGACACCAGCGGGCGCCTGCATGTCGACGCGGAGCTGATGGACGAGCTGGTCCGGATCCGCGACGCGGTCAAACCGACCGACGTGCTGCTGGTGGTCGACGCGATGACCGGCCAGGACGCGGTCAACGTCGCGGAGAGCTTCGCCGAGGCGGTGCAGTTCGACGGCGTGGTCATGAGCAAGCTCGACGGCGACGCCCGCGGCGGCGCCGCGCTGTCGGTCAAAGCGGTCACCGGCAAGCCGATCCTGTTCGCCTCCACGGGCGAGAAGCTCGACCAGTTCGAACGCTTCCACCCCGACCGCATGGCCCAGCGCATCCTCGGCATGGGCGATGTGATGAGCCTGATCGAGAAGGCCGAGCGCGAGTTCGACGAGGCCGACGCGGCGGCCATGGAGCGCAAGCTGCGCAAGAACGAATTCGGGCTCGACGACTTCCTCGACCAGCTGCGGATGGTCAGGAAAATGGGCCCGCTGCAGAGCGTGCTGGGCATGATCCCCGGCCTCGCCGGCCACCAGCTCTCGAACATGAAGGTCGACGAACGCGAGCTCGACCGGATCCAGGCGATCGTGCTCTCGATGACGCCCTCCGAGCGCCGGCGCCCGGAGATCATCAACGGCTCGCGCCGGCTGCGGATCGCCCGCGGCTCGGGCACCAACGTGCAGCAGGTCAACCGCCTGATCAAGCAGTTCGCCCAGATGCGCAAGGTGATGAAGCAGGTGGGCCGCGGCAAGATGCCGGACTTCGGCGCGCTGACGCGAAGCGCGCGCTGAGGACGCACACCGCTAAGCTCTTCCCCCAAATTTTAAAAAGAAGTAGAGAGGAAAACGTGGCAGTGAGGCTCAGGCTCACGCGAGTGGGCGGCAAGAAGGACCCGATATGGCGCGTCGTCGTCGCCGACCAGCGCTCCCCGCGCGACGGTCGCGTGATCGAGACGATCGGCCACTACAACGCGCAGACCGAGCCCTCGACGATCGTGATCGACGAGGAGCGGGCGCGCAGCTGGCTCGCCCGCGGCGCGCAGCCGTCAGGAACGGTGCGCAAGCTGCTGAAGATCCAAGGTATCGAGACCAGGACCGGCTGAGCGAGCCGCCGGCATGGCCACCGAGAACCCGAAGCGGCTCTTGGAGTACCTGGCCGAAGGCCTCGTCGACGATCCGGAGGCAGTCTCGGTCGAGCAGTTCGAGGAGGACGACGGCACGGTCGTGCTCGAGCTCGCCGTTGCCGCCGAGGACTACGGGCGCGTGATCGGCCGCGGGGGGCGCACCGCGCAGGCTCTCCGCGCCGTGGTCAAAGCCGCGGCGGCCGGCGAGGACAGCCACGTGCTCGTCGACATCGTCGATTGAGCGCAGGCGGCGAGGAAGGGGCTCGGTCGCGCCCCGGGCTGCCCGCCGGACGCGTCGGGCGACCGCACGGCCTCGACGGGAGCTTCTACGTCACCCGTGCCACAGCGCGGCTGCTGCGCGGCGGCGTCACCGTCACGGTCGGCGGGAACGAGCGTGAGATCGTCCGCCGCGCCGGCACCGACGAGCGCCCGATCGTGCGCCTTGACGGCATCGAGGACCGCGCTGGGGCGGAGGCGCTGCGCGGGCAGGAGCTCACGGTCCCCGAGGCGACCGCGCCGGCGCTCGCGCAGGGGGAGTGGTGGGCGCACGAACTCGAGGGCTGCGTCGTGGTCGACGGGGAGCGCACGCTCGGTACGGTCGCGCGCATGATCGAGATGCCCTCCTGTGAGCTGCTCGAGGTGGCGCGCGAGCAGGGTGAGCCGCTGCTCGTGCCGATGGTCCGCGACGCGATCCGCTCAATCGAGCCCGACCGGCGGCGCATCGAGGTCGACAGCGCCTTCCTGGGGCTGGAGGAGGGCTGATGGAGATCGACATCTTCACGCTCTTCCCGGAGTGGTTCGAGTGGCTCTCCTCCCAGCGCCACGTCGCCAACGTGCTCGCCGCCGGATCGCGGATCGACTGCGTCGACTTCCGTCCCTTCACGCCGCTCTCCGGCGGGCAGGTCGACGACACGCCGTTCGGCGGCGGCGCGGGCATGGTGCTGCGGGTGGACGTGCTCGACGCGGCGCTGCGCGCTCGCTACGGCGTCGATCCGACGGAGCTGCGGGCACGCCGCCGCGTGATCGCGCTGGCACCGGGCGGGCGCCTGCTCGACGAGGCGCTCGTCAACGAGCTCGCCGCCGAACCGGCCCTGACGCTGCTCTGCGGGCGCTACGAGGGCTTCGACGAGCGCATCGTCGAGCACTTCGCCAGCGACGTGGTCTCGATCGGCCGCTACGTGCTGAGCGGGGGCGAGCCCGCGGCGATGGTGATCTGCGACGCCGTCGCGCGCAAGCTGCCGGGTGCCCTCGGCGACGAGCGCTCAGCCGCGGAGGAGTCGTTCAGCGAGGCGCTCGAAGGCAACCCCGAGTACCCGCACTACACGCGTCCGGCCTCCTTTCGCGGCTGGGAGGTCCCCGAGGTGCTGCTCTCCGGCCATCACGAGCGGATCGAGCAGTGGCGACGCGAGCGCAGCCGCGAACGCGGCGAGGGCGCCGCCAGCTGAGCTGCGCCGCCTCTACGGGCCGTTCGCTACCATGACGACCGCGCAGTCGGGCTCTGCCGGCACCGATCGCGCCCCTCCCCTTATGAGCAGCGTCATCCAAACGATCGAGCGCGCCCAGCTGCGCCGTGTTCCGAGCTTCGCCCCAGGCGACCGCGTGAAGGTCCACTTCCAGGTCATCGAGGGCACGCGACGCCGCGTCCAGGTCTTCGAGGGGGTCGTGATCAAGCGCCAGGGTCACGGCGCGCGTGAGACCTTCACGGTGCGCAAGCAGTCCTTCGGCGTCGGCGTGGAGCGCATGTTCCCGCTGCACTCGCCGAAGATCGAGCGCATCGAGCTGGCCGCGCGCGGCGACGTGCGGCGCGCCAAGCTCTACTACCTCCGCGACCGCGTCGGCAAGCGCGCCCGTGTGCGCGAGCGCCGCTACGCCGGCCCGGAGGAGGCGATCGAACCGGGGCTGCTGCACGAGCCCGCGGGGGCGACGGACGCCGACGGGCTGACGGCCGACGAGGCCGTCGCCGAGGTCGTGGAAGACCAGCAGGGGGGAGACGCCGGCGAGGCGCCCGCGGCCGCGGAGGCCGAGGCGCAGCAGCCGGCAGCCGAGGAGGCCGAGGCCGAGCAGCCATCGGCCGATGCCCCGCAAGGGGACGCAGCGGAGGCTTCGGAGGCGGAGGACACATCGCAGGCGGCAGAGGACGCCGCCGACCCCTCCCCCGATGCCGGTGACGGCGACACGGGCACCGATACGCCCGCGTCCGCCGGCGACCCGCCGGCGTGAAAGTCAGAAATCGCGAGAAATCCACGCTCAACTCGGTCATCGAGTTGGTCGTGATCATCGCGATCGCGCTCGGCCTGGCGCTCGGGATCCAGGCCGTCCTCGTCAAGCCCTACCGAATCCCCAGCGGCTCGATGGAGCCGACGCTGTCGGTCGGCCAGCGGGTGCTCGTGAACCGCGTCGGCATGAGCATCAACGGCCCGCACGTCGGTGAGATCGTGGTGTTTCACCCGCCGGACGGCGCCGAGCAGTCGCAGTGCGGCGCGCCCAAACACCCGATGACGGCTGCCTGCGACACGCCCGACCCCAAAGAGGACACCGGCACCAACTTCATCAAGCGCGTGGTCGCCGGCCCGGGGGATGAAATGTACATCCGCGAAGGCCACGTCTATCGCAAGCCGAAGGGCAAGACGACCTTCGAAAAGGAGAGCGACTCCTACATCAAACCCTGCGCGCCCGAGGTCGGCGTGGTGTGCAACCTGACGACGCCGATCACGATTCCGCCCGGCCACTGGTTCATGATGGGCGACAACCGTGGCGAATCCGACGACAGCCGCTTCTGGGGACCAGTCCCCACCGGATGGCTCATCGGTGGGGCCTTCCTCACCTACTGGCCCCCTGACAAGATCGGCTTCCTCTAGTCGCGCCACGGCCCGCTCGCGCCGGCGCGCACGGCGGCGCACGAGCGGCAGAAGGCTGTTCGCCTTCGACCGCCGCCTCGGCTACCGGCTCGTCGCCGGCGCCGACGAGGCCGGACGCGGGTGCCTCGCGGGTCCGCTCGTCGCGGCCGGCGTGCTCTTCGACTACGAGACCCTGACCACACGCGAGCTGCGCCTGCTCAGCGCGCTCAACGACTCCAAGCAGCACACCCCCGAGGCGCGCGAGGCGCTCTACCCGCTGGTGATGCGCGCCGCAGCGCGCGTCGTCGTGGTCTCGCGATGCGTGCGCGGCATCGACGCGCGCGGGCTGCACCGCACCAACCTCGCGGCGCTCCGAGACGCGGCTCGCGGCGTCACCGAGGGCGTCACGGGCGAGGTCATCTGCCTGCTCGACGGTTTCTCGGTGGCCGAGTTCGGCCGCGAGCAGCGCGCGATCGTCGACGGCGACGCGACGAGCGCGGCGATCGCCGCCGCCTCGATCGTCGCGAAGGTCTCGCGCGACCGCTTCATGCGCCACGCGGACGGCGAGCACCCCGGCTGGAGCTTCGCCGAGCACGTCGGCTACTCGACGCCCTCGCACCGCGAGGCGATCGAACGCCAGGGCGTCTCGCCGCTGCACCGCATGTCGTTCCAGTCTTTGGCGTATCAGCAGCTCGCGCTCTGAAGTTCTCGTCTTGGGGGCCGGGCCGGCGCTCGGTGCCGGCGCTGGGCAGGGGGCTCACCACGCACCCTCCAGGTGCTCGAGGGCGAGCAACCGGCCCTGCGCGTCGAGCACGACGCCGATCGCGTCGAAACGGACCTCGGGCGGCCGCGGCGCCCCCCGGGGGCGGTTCAGCATCCAGCTGAGCGCGAGGCGCCGGACGCGGGCGCGCTGCGCGCCTCCGAGGCGCTCGAGCGGCGGCACGGCACGGGCGCCTCGCGTCGTCTTGACCTCCACGAACGCGAGCACGGCGCCGTCGCTGGCGATGAGGTCGATCTCGCCGTAGCGGCCGCGGACGTTGCGGTCGAGGATCTGAAAGCCGCGCCGCAGAAGGTGTGCCGCCGCCAGCTCCTCACCGCGGCGCCCCGTCGCCGCGCGTTCGGCGGCGGCGGGGCGACGCGGCGTCCGGGGAGGCATGCCTCCCCATACGACGGAGGGTCGCTAGGCGGCCGCGGCGGAGCGCGCAGGCACGCGCCGGCGGGAGGAGCGCGCGCGGCGAGCGGGCATCGCGGAGCCGCGCAGCAACGGCCGCGCCAGGCGGTCGAGCTCGGCGCTCTCGGCGTCACGGATCGCCCAGCTCAGGCGCTCGATCAGCTGCCCGGCGGCGTGGTCGCTTGACAAATGGACGGTCGAGATGTGCTCGTCGAGGAGCACATCGGGGTCGCCGGAGGGCGGGAGGTTGGTCGTGACGATCACTCGGGGCATCGGGATCTCCTTTGGGACTGTGCAGGAAGAGGTTGGCGCGCCGGCCGAGGGGGTAGCCGGCGCGCCAGTGAGGACCTCCGGAGGCGGCACGGCCGGGTGGGCGGGCCACTGATCAGAGGAGCCTGAGGTCTCAGGCGCCGGCACATCGCCCGGCCGCAGGGAGCGCCGAAGCGGCTTGCGCCGCGAGGACCATCGGTGTCTCTTGGTTGCGGTCCGACATTGCGCACTAAACCTATCAGCTTTCTCTAGGACGTCAAGTGGGCGGGCGCTCGAATAGGGTCCGCCGACGTGACCGAGGAGGCTCCAGACGAGGCGGCGCAGCCGCCGGCCGAGGGTCCGCGCGCGCTCGACGGCGTGACGGCCTTCATGGGGCTGCGCTGGGAGGACCCACAGACGGTTCACCTCCAGATCAGGCCGGACCTCATCAACCGCGGCGGGCTGCTCTCAGGCGTCGCCACCTACGCGATGGTCGACTACTGCATGGGCTCGGCGCTGTGGGCGCAGACGAAATCCGAAGAGCGCATCGCGACGATCAGCATCTCGATCAACTACGTCCAGACCGCCACCGAGGGCGAGGTCGTGTGCCGCTCGGTCGTGGACCGGCGCAACCGCCGGATCGCGGTCCTGCGCAGCGAGATCTACCACGAGGATGGCCGCCTGCTCGTGACGGCGATCGGCTCTTACTCGATCTTCCCGCCGCGGCCTTTCACCTCCTAGCCGTCTCGCCCGGCCCGGGCTCATAGCATCAGCGGCGATGGCAGAGCGCACGCCTGTGGCCCTGACGATCGCCGGCTCGGACTCGGGCGGGGGCGCCGGTGTGCAGGCGGACCTGAAGGCCTTCGCCGCGCGCGGGGTGCACGGCGTCTGCGCGATCACGGCTATCACCGCGCAGAACACGATCGGCGTCGCCGCGGTGCACCAGGTGCCGCCGGAGATCCTGCGCGCGCAGGTCGAGGCAGTCGCCTCGGACATCGGCGTGGACGCGGTCAAGGTCGGGATGCTCGGAAATCGCGAGACGACGCTCGCGGTCGCGGCTGCACTCGACGAGCTGGGTCCGGACGTGCCGGTCGTGGTCGACCCCGTGATGGTCGCCGAGTCGGGCGCCCGCCTGCTGGCGGGCGACGCACACGAGGCGCTGGTCGCAGAGCTGCTGCCGCGCGCAAGCGTCCTCACCCCCAACGTTCCGGAGGCGCGCGCGCTGCTCGGCGAGGAGCCCCTCGCCGGCGCGGACGAGGCCGAGGCCGAGCGTCTGGCGCGCGCGGTGCTGGCGCTCGGTCCCGGCGCTGTCGTCCTCACGGGCGGTCATCGCGACAGCGCGACGGACCTGCTCGTCCCCGCTCGCGGCGCACCCGCAGTTGCAATCGAGGGCCCCCGCCACGCCGACGGCGCGGCGCACGGCTCGGGCTGCACCCACTCGGCGGCGCTCGCCGCATCGCTGGCACTCGGCGAGACGCTGGAGCAGGCGGCGCGGCGCGCGCGCTCGCTGGCGGGCGAAGCGGTCGCCCGCGGGTTGCGCGAGCTGGGCGCCGGCGCCGGACCGGTCGACTCGATCGACCTCGCCGCGCGGCGCAGGAGCTGATCTGCCGAGCGGGGCCGTTTGTCATAATCGGCGAGGTGAGGCTGCTGCGGATGAAGCCGGGGCACGGCGAGATCGTGCTCGCCGAGGGCGACGTGGACGTCCCCGAGGAGGAGCGCGAGCTGATCGAGGCGTTCCGGCGCGAGCTGGACGCGGGCATGTGGGCCGCCGTTCCGACGAGCTCGCCGGGCGGCCGCCGGCAGGCGGAGCTCGTGAAGGACTTCGCGGAGGTCCCGCGTGATGCGGATCGCGTGATCTTCTTCCCGCGCGCGGCCGGCGGCCGCTGAGCACGTGGGCCTCGCGCTGGGCACTGCGGCCGTGGTGCTCGTCGTGCTCGTGTGGGAGCTGGCGCGACCGACGGTGATGGGGGCGCTCGCGCGGGCGCGCGAGGCCTACGCGGAACGCGGACACGAGACCGGCGCCGGCTATGACCCCGGCCGCGAGCGCCGCGCCGAGCAGCGGGCGCGCGAGCTGCTGCGCTCGTGCGTCTCCGAGCGCGAGTGGGCGATGTATCGCGAGCTGGGGCTGATCTGCGTCGAAGGTCCTGTGCGCGGAGCCGCCGAACCGGCCGGCGGGAGCCCCTACGCCTATCTGATCTACCCCCACAAGCCGATCGTCGCCTTCGTGCCCGAGACGGGCGAGCTGCTCAGCGAGTACTGCGTCGCCTTCCCCGACGAGTCGCGGCCGTACGGGAGCGCACGACTGCCCGACTCCGATGACGTGCTCGCGAAGTGGATGGCGCTGACCGGCGACGAGCGCCGGCTGATCTCCGAGGCCAACATGCACCTGCCCGGGCGCCAGGTGGATCCCGATCGCGTGCACCGCGATCTCGCAAGGCTCGCGCGCTGGAAGCGGGAGCGCGCGGAGCGCGCGGCGGGACGGGCGGGGCGGGCGGGGCGGGCTCCTGAACAGGAGAGTCCCGGTAACGTGGCCGCCGCGTGAGCACGAACGGCCACTTCGACATCAGGCACCGCAGCCGCGCCCTCACCGAGGGCCCGGAGCGCGCGGCCGCGCGCGCCTATCTGCACGGCATCGGCTACTCCGCCGAGGACCTCGCCAAGCCGATCGTCGGGGTCGCTCACTCCTGGATCGAGACGATGCCCTGCAACTTCAACAACCGCGTGCTCGCGGCGAAGGTCAAGGAGGGCATCCGCGCGGCCGGCGGCACCCCGATGGAGCTCAACACGATCGCGATCTCCGACGGCATCACGATGGGGACGGCCGGGATGCGCGCCTCGCTCGTCTCGCGCGAGGTGATCGCCGACTCGATCGAGCTCGTCGCCTCGGCACACCACTTCGACGCACTCGTCACGATCTCCGGCTGCGACAAGACGATCCCGGGCACGGTGATGGCGCTCGCGCGCCTGGACATACCCGGCCTGATGCTCTACGGCGGCTCGATCCGCCCCGGCCACTGGGAAGGGCAGGAGGTGACGATCCAGCACGTGTTCGAGGCGGTCGGCCAGTTCTCGGCGGGCACGATCACCGAACAGCAGCTCCACGAGCTCGAGGAGGCCGCCTCCCCCGGCGCGGGGGCCTGCGGCGGCCAGTTCACGGCCAACACGATGGCGATGGCCTTCGAGGCGCTCGGGATCTCGCCCGCCGGCTCGGCGATGGTGCCGGCCGAGGACGGACGCAAGCTCGAGGTCGCGCGCCAGTGCGGTGAGCTGGTGATGGACGTGCTGCGCAGCGGGCGGCGCCCGAGCGACGTGATCACCAAGCCGGCGCTCGAGAACGCGATCGCCGCCGTGGCGACCAGCGGCGGCTCGACCAACGGCGTCTTGCACCTGCTAGCGGTCGCCCGCGAAATGGGCGTGCCGCTCACGATCGACGAGTTCGAGCAGATCTCCGAGCGCACGCCGCTGCTGTGCGACCTGCAGCCGGGCGGCCGCTACGCCGCGACCGACCTGTACGAGGCCGGCGGCGTGCCGCTGGTGCTCGCCCGCCTCAAGGAGGCAGGCATCCTCAACGAGGAGGCCGTGACAGTCACGGGCGCCACGATCGGCGCGGCCGCCGACGAGGCGCGCGAGACCGCCGGCCAGGACGTCGTGCGCCCGCTGTCGGCGCCGATCAAAGCGACGGGCGGCTTCGCGATCCTGCGCGGGAACGTGGCGCCCGACGGATGTGTCGTGAAGCTCTCCGGGCACGAGCGCAGGAAACACACCGGCCCCGCGCGCGTCTTCGACGGCGAGGAGGCCGCGATGGCGGCGGTACTGGCGAAAGAGATCCAGCCGGGCGACGTGATCGTGATCAGGGGTGAGGGCCCGGCCGGGGGCCCCGGCATGCGCGAGATGCTCGCGGTCACGGCTGCGATCGTGGGTGAGGGCCTCGGCGAGGAGGTGGCGCTGATCACCGACGGGCGCTTCTCCGGCGCCACGCGCGGGTTCATGGTCGCCCACGTCGCGCCCGAGGCGGTCCACGCCGGCCCGATCGCGGCGCTGCAGACCGGCGATGCGCTGACGATCGATGTCGACGCCGGCCGGCTCGACGTCGCGCTCAGCGACGAGGAGATCGCCGAGCGCGTTCTGAGCTACGAGCGCCCACCGCGGGCCGACGAACGGGTGGACGTGGCGATCCAGAAGTACGCGAAGCTGGTCGGCAGCGCCTCCGAGGGCGCGATCGCCCGCTGAGCCGTAGCGCCTGCGGCCGTCACCCAGCGCCCCTACGCCCGCGGCCACGTTCGACCGCGGCCGGACACGGCCTCAGTCGCCGATGAACCCGGCGAGCAGCTCGTTGAACTCGCGCGGGCGCTCCAGCATCGCCATGTGCCCCGTGTCCGGGTAGACCACCTCGCGCGCATCGGGGATCTCCTCGGTGAAGCGGCTCGCGTCGTGCCAGCTGATCAGCCGGTCCTTCTTACCCCAGACGACGAGCGTCGGGCACCGGATCAGCCGCAGACGCGGACGCAGGTCGAACTCCAGGATCGCCTCGAGCGCCGACATGAATCCGTCGGTGCCGGCGCCGCGTAGCTGCTCGGCCGCGAGCGGGCCCGGGATCTGCTCGGGGTGTGCGACCACGCCCGAGAGCACGAGGCGGCGCAGCCGCCGCCGGGCCGCGAGAGAGTCCGAGTGCGACGCCGTCCACGCCGCTCCGAGCGCCAGCAGCTGCTGCGCGCGGCGCATGGCCGGCATCGAGCGCGTCGCCACGCGGTTCGCGTACGTCGCCACGCCCGCGGGTGACACCAGAACGAGCTTCTCGACCAGCGCGGGCTGCTCGGCGGCCAGCTCGGCGCTGATCAGCCCGCCCATCGAGTTGCCCACGAGCACGGCGCGGTCGATCCCGAGCTTCGCCAGCGCGTCGGCGAGAATGCGGGCGTAGCCGGGCATCGAGACTTCGCCGGCGTGGCCGGGGGAGTGGCCGAAGCCGGGCAGGTCGAAGGCCACGACGCGGCGCGAGGCCGAGAAGGCGCAGAGCTGCTCCATCCAGTTCGGCCAGGAGCCGGAGAGGCCGTGGACGAACACCAGCGCCGGCTCCCCGGAGCCGAGCTCGATCGTGTTGACCGGGCGCCCGCCGACGTCCAGCCAACGCTGATGGCTGCTCCAGTCAACGGTCCACCAGCCCGTGCCGGCGGGCGTCGTCTCCGGCTCCGGGCGTTCGCGGGAGAAGGGGTGGACGACCATTTGTCTTGAATCTAGCCGAGCCGGGAATAATGCTCGGAGTGAGCACGGCTATCTGCCAGGGTCGTCGTGTGGCGCCCCCGCCGGCGGGCAGGCGCCCGCCACCGCACGGCGAATGGAAGCTCGTAGTGTCCGCCCCCGACGAGTCGCAGAGCGAACCGGAGCACGATGATGCGGGTCTCCCCGAGCCTTGGCGCGCCGCGCTCGGACTGCTCGAGGGCGACCTGACGCGGCGCGACGCCGCGGTTCGCACGCGACGCGCATATCGCATCGACTGCTCCGATTTCGCGACGTGGGCCGCCGAGCAGGGCCTGGAGCCGGCTGAGCTCGCCCCACGGCACGTCCGCCGTTACGTCGCGCTGCTCAGCTCTCGCGGGGCGGCGCCGAGCACCTCGGCACGCAAGCTCGCGGCGCTGCGGGCGCTGTTCGCCAGCCAGCGCGAGCACGGCCTGATCGCGCAGAACCCGGCCGACCTCGTCTCGACGCCGCGCCGGGGCTCGCGGCTGCCCAGCGTGCTGAGCGCGAACGAAGCGTCGCGGCTGCTCGACTCGATCCCCGGGTCCTCGCCGCTGGAGCTGCGCGACCGCGCGATGTTCGAGCTCGCCTACTCCTCCGGGCTGCGCGCGGAGGAGCTGGTCTCGCTGCGGCTCGCCGACGTCGACCACGACGACGAGCAGCTGCGCGTCGAGGGCAAGGGGCGAAAGACGCGCGTGGTCCCCGCGGGCGAGCCCGCGATGGCCGCGGTGCGCGACTACCTGGATCGCGCCCGTCCCGCGCTGGCGCCCGCGCCGGGCGGCGCCGCCCCGGAGGAGGCGCTGTTTCTCAGCCGCAGCGGCCGGAAGCTCTCGACCAGCGACGTGCGGCGGCGCATGCGGCGCTGGACGCAGCGCGCCGGAACGGCGGGTGAGGCGACACCGCACAGCCTGCGCCACAGCTTCGCCACCCACCTGCTCGACGGCGGCGCGGATCTGCGAGCGATCCAGGAGATGCTCGGACACGCGAGCGTCTCCAGCACTCAGATTTACACTCGGGTAGAGTCCGCCAGGCTGAGAAGCGCCTACGCGCGCAGTCACCCTCGGGCGTAAAAAGGCCCCACTCGCCCTGGAGAAGAGCCTTGGAGACGAACGTCAAACCGATCGAGCTGCGCGAACTCTGGCGGCGTTATAAGGAGGACGGAGACAAGCGGAGCCGCGAGCGGCTCGTCGTCGCCTACTCGCCGCTGGTCAAGTACGTCGCCGGGCGCACCGCCGCCGGGCTGCCCCCGCATGTCGAGGAGGCTGACCTGATCTCCTACGGCTTGGTCGGGCTCATCAGCGCCATAGAGCGCTTCGATCTCTCCCGGGACATCAAGTTCGAGACCTACGCGATCATGCGCATCAAGGGCGCGATCATCGACGAGCTGCGCTCGCTCGACTGGGTCCCGCGCAGCGTGCGCGCCCGCGCCCGCGAGGTGGAGCGGGCGAACGCCAAGCTCGAGCACCTGCTCCAGCGGGCGCCGACCGACCAGGAGATCGCAGACGAGATGGGGATCACGCTCGAGGAGCTCAACGACTCCCTGCTCGCGATCTCGCACTCCTCGATCGTCGCGCTCGACGAGCTCTGGAGTGTCTCGGACTCCAGCGGCGACCAGGTCTCGCTGATGGACACGATCGAGGACCCGAACGCGCCGGATCCGTCGCGCGCGCTGGATGTCGGCGACCTGAAGGACCGCATCGCGGACTCGATCGCCAAGCTACCCGAGCGCGAGAAGCTCGTGATCGCCCTCTACTACTACGAGAACCTGACGCTCAGGGAGATCGGCGAGGTCCTCGGCGTGACCGAGTCCCGCGTCTCCCAGATGCACACGAAGGCCGTCCTGCGCCTGCGCTCGCGGATGCAGGAGGAGTCCTTCGACGACTGAGCGCCACCTCTTCGCCGGGATCCACGTCGCCGAGCTGGGGACGGCGAGGCGGTTCTACGAACACCTGCTCGGACGCGCGCCCGACCTCGTGCCGAACGATCGCGAGGCCGCGTGGGAGCTGCACGGCGGCGCGTGGATCGTGCTGATCGCTGATCGCGAGCTCGCCGGCGGTGCGCTGCACACGCTGATCGTGGGGGACCTCGATGGGTTCCTCGCCGAAGCCGGCGAGCGGGGGGTCGAGGCCGGGCCGGTCGAGCGCATCGGGCCTGCGGGCGAAGGGATGCGTCAGAGCATCGTCACCGATCCCGACGGGAACCGGCTGAAAGTGGCGGCGCCGGACCCGGGAGGCTAGATGCGCAGCCGAGCAGGGGGCCGGCTTCGGCGCGTCGATCCGCTCGCGCCGCGGGGTCTGATCTACCGCGCGCTGGCGGGTGCGGCGAGCAGCCGGCCCGCGACGTGGCTGGCGCGGACCTCACTGTGGAGCGCGGTCGTCTGGCGGCTCGATCCGGTCCTGCTCGGCGCGACCCGCGGGCGGGTCGGCACGGGCATGCTGCTGCCGACCGCGCTTCTGGAGACGCGCGGCGCGCGGACGGGCCTGCTCCGGCGCAACGCCGTCATCTACTTCCACGACGGCGAGCTGGTCACGATCGTCGCCTCGAAGGCGGGACGTCCGGGCAACCCGGCTTGGTTCTACAACGCGCAGGCGAATTCCGACGTGCTTCTCGCCGGGCGCCCGTTCCGGGCGTGCGTCGTCACCGATGAGGCCGAACGGCGGCGGCTCTGGCAGATGGCCGATCGCGTCTTTCCGGGGTTCGCGACGTATCGGGAGCGCGCGGCGCGGGCCGGACGCGAGATCCCGATCGTGCAGCTCGCAGCTCGCTGAGGTGTCGCACCGCACCGAGCGAAGCAGAGGCGCACAATCTCAAGGGACTCGAACCTCGAGACGAGACCAAAGGAGCAATCATGGCCGACAGCAACATGGCTCTGTACACCGCGGTCTACGAGAGCTTGTCCCCTGCACTTGAAGATCTGGGGGCGATCGAGAAGCTGCACGAGGACTCGATGATCGGCTCCTACGACGCCGCCGTCATCGATCAGGAGGAAGGCAAGCCGCACATCGTCAAGCGCATGGATCGTCCTCATGTGCGCGTGATCCCGGAGGCCTTCGGGGGCGGGACGCTACCGCGACAGGAACTGAAGGAAGCCGCGCAGGAGCTGACCTCCGATGAGGCGGGCCTTGTCGTCGTCGGCGAAGCGACGATCGACGCAGGGTTCGACAAGGCGGTGACGAGAGCCACGAAGGTCATCAAGCGCACGCTCGACGCCACAAGCGACGAAATCGCCGACGAGCTGAAGGACGCGTTGAAGGAAAATCCCTGACCCGCGTCCCGCCGGGGGCGTCGCGATCGCCTGCGGCGCCCCGGACGGCGGGCAACTCTCCGACTGAAGGGGGCGTTTGATGGAGCTGAGGATCTTCGCCGAGCCGCAGGAAGGCGCAACCTACGACGCCCAGCTGGCGATGGCCAAGGCGGCCGAGCGGCTCGGCTTCGGCGCCTTCTTCCGCTCCGACCACCTGCTGCGGATCAAACCGGGCGGCGGCGAGCCGGGGCCGACCGACTCCTGGGTGACGCTCGGGGCTCTCGCGCGCGAGACGGGGCGGATCCGGCTCGGAACGATGGTGACCTCGGCGACCTTCCGTCTCCCAGGTCCCCTCGCCGTCGCGGTTGCGCAGGTCGACGCAATGAGCGCCGGACGCGTCGACTTCGGCCTGGGCACAGGCTGGTTCGAGGCCGAGCACACCGCCTACGGGGTTCCGTTCCCGTCCTTCGGCGAGCGCTTCGACCGCCTGGAGGAGCAGCTCGAGATCCTGACGGGGCTGTGGAGCACGCCGCTCGGCGAGAGCTACGAGTTCCACGGCAGCCACTACGAGCTCAGTCGGAGCCCCGCGCTGCCGAAGCCGGTCCAGCGCCCTCACCCGCCCGTGATCGTCGGTGGGCTCGGGACGCGCCGCACGCCGGCGCTCGCCGCGCGTTTCGCCGCCGAGTACAACGTGCCGTTCGCCGACGTGGCGACCACCAGGGCGCGGATCGAGGGCGCGCGCGAGGCGTGCCGGGCCGCCGGGCGCGATCCCGCCGGGCTCGTCTGCTCGCATGCGATCACAGTCTGCTGTGCCGAGACCGAGTCCGAGCTGGCACGCCGTGCCCAGGCGATCGGCCGCGATCCCGAGGATCTGCGCCGGAACGCCGCCGCAGGCACGCCCGAGGAGGTCACGGCCCGGCTGCTGGAGTACGCGGACGCCGGCGCCGCGCGCGCATACCTGCAGGTGATCGATCTCGACGACCTCGACCACGTCGCGCTGATCGCCGCGGAGGTGCTGCCGCGGCTGGCCGGCAGCTGAGATCACCCCCGTTCGCCGCCGCGTCGGCGGCTCCTGGCCGGGCGGCTAGACCTGGCCGACCCCCGGCGGTATGGTGGCCGGAACCGAGGAAGGAGAGCCCATATGCACCCCGCAGCGGACCGTATTCGCAACGTCGCCCTCGTCGGACATCGAGGGTCGGGGAAGACCTCGCTCCACGAGGCTCTCCTGTTCGAGGCCGGGGCGATCAAGCGCCTCGGTTCCGTCCCCGACCAGACCACGGTGTCCGACTCCGACCCGGACGAGCAGGCCCGTCAGATGTCGATCTCGGCCACGCTCAGCTCGCTGACGTGGCAGGACCGCAAGATCAATCTCCTCGACACGCCCGGTGAGCCGAGCTTCATCGCGGACGCGCTCGGCGCCCTGCGCGTGTGCGAGTCGGCGGTGTTCGTCGTGAACGCAGTGATGGGCGTCGAGGTGACGACAAGCCGCCTGTGGGCGCGCGCGGCGGAGCTGGACATCGCGCGCATGCTGTTCGTGAACATGCTCGACCGCGAGCGCGCCGACTTCTTCCGGACGCTGGAGTCGTTGAAGCGCTCCTTCGGGCAGCACGTCGTAGCGACTGAGATCCCGATCGGCTCCGAGCACGAGATCTCCGGCGTGATCGACCTCGTCGACATGAAGGCCTACCGCGCGCAGCCCACCCCGGAGCGCGGCGCCGCCGACGAGATCCCGATCCCGGAGGCCGAGGCGGAGCTGGCGCGGGAATATCGCGAGAAGCTGATGGACGAGGTCTGCGAAGTCTCCGACGCGCTGATGGAGCGCTACCTCGACGGCGGCGAGATCTCGCACACGGAGATCGTCGACGCGCTCAAGGAGGGCACCAACCACGGCAAGATCTTCCCCGTCGTCTGCGGTGTTGCGACCGGGAACCTCGGCACCACGCGCCTGCTCGACGCGATCGTCGAGGACCTGCCCTCGCCGGTCAAGCACGGCTCGCTGCAGGTCGGCGAGGTCGAGCTGACCGCGAGCGAGGACGAGCCGCTGTTCGCCTACGTCTTCAAGACCCGCGCGGACCCGTTCGCCGGTCGCATCAACCTCATCCGCGTCTACCAGGGCGTGATGTCCGCGGACAGCCAGGCGCTCAACACACGGGCCCACGCCAAGGAGCGGATCGGCCAGCTGCTGACGTTCTCCGGCAAGGACGTCGAGCACGTCGACGAGTTCGGGCCGGGCGACATCGGCGCGGTCGCCAAGCTCAAGGAGACCCGCGCCGGCGACTGGCTCGCAGCTCGTGACGAGCCGATCGAGATGCCGCGGCTGAAGCTGCCGGCGCCGGTGATGGCCTTCGCCGTCGAGCCGAAGAGCCGCGGCGACGAGGAGAAGGTGATCGCCTCGCTGCGCCGGCTCCAAGAGGAGGATCCGACGATCGACCTGCACCGCGACCCACAGACCGGGGAGGAGATCGTCGCCGGCCTCTCGCAGGTGCACGTCGAAGTGATCGTCGACCGCCTGCGCGACCGTTTCGGGGTCGAGGTGACGCTCAAGCCGCCGCGCGTGCCCTACCGCGAGACGATCCGCGCGAGTGCCCAGGGTCACGGCCGCCACAAGAAGCAGTCCGGCGGCCGCGGGCAGTTCGGTGACTGCCAGATCGAGATCCAGCCGCTGCATGACGCCGAGGGCAACTACGCCTACGAGTTCGTCGACAACATCAAGGGCGGGGTGATCCCCAACTCGTTCATCCCCGCAGTCGAGAAAGGCGTCCGCGAAGCGATGGAAACGGGCGTCGTCGCCGGATACCCGGTACAGGGGGTGCGCGTGCGGCTCTACGACGGGCAGTACCACTCCGTCGACTCCTCGGAGATCGCCTTCAAGCTCGCCGGTGTGCAGGCCATGAAGCAGGCGCTTCAGGAAGCTTCGCCCGTGCTGCTCGAGCCGATCATGATGGTCACGCTCTCTGTGCCGGAGGCGAGCGTCGGGGACGTGATCGGCGATCTCAACGGCCGTCGCGGCCGGCCGCAGGGCATGGAGCCCTCGGGCGCGATGACCGAGATCAAGGCGGAGGTGCCGATGGCGGAGATGCTCACCTACGCGCCCGACCTGCGCTCGATAACGCAAGGCCAGGGCGACTACACGCTCGAGTTCCTTCGCTACGAGGAGGTCCCCGGGCACCTCGCCCAGCGCGTCGTCGCGGACGCCGGCGAGGAGCGCGAGGCGGCGCACGCCTGAGCGGTGCGGTGGGCGGTCACGCGCTTGCGGTGGGTGAACCGCGGGCGCGGGCCAGCTACCCTGACTGACGATGACGACCAGGACGATCGTCACGTCGCACCCAGATCTGGCGTGCGACGTCTGCTCGCGCCGCCTGCTGCGCGGCGAGAAACCCGACTACTTCATCGCCGACGGCGAGCGTCGCCTGGTGTGCGAGCTCTGCGCGCCCCGCGCCACTCACGAGGGCTGGCTGCGCGAGACCGAGGCGGCCGCCGACGTGACGCTGCCGCCGATGCGCCCGCGGCGGGGACGCAGCCTGTTGGACCGCCTCGTCGGCGCCGCGCGCGGGCCGCAGCAGGAGGGGCCGCAGGCCGAGCGACCCTCGCGCCACGACGAACCGCCGCACGCCGCAGAGGACGAGGACTACGACCTGTTTGCCGCCGAGCACGCGGGCGAGCCCGCTGCGGCGCTCCTCCCCGCGCACAGCTCCGCGCCTGGCCACCACGTGCAGGCCGTCGAGGCGTTCAACGCGAGTGAGTACCCCCGCCGGGTGGCGGGTGTCGCACGCTCCCTGGGGGAGCCCGTCGTGAGCGTTCGCTCGGCCGAGCACCTCGAGAGCGTCGTGCGAATCGTGGTCGCCTGGGAGCTGTGCTGGTACCGCTACGAGGTGGACACCAGCGAACCGCCGGTGTTCGCGCAGGCCGTCGGGCAGGGCACCGAGCTCGAACAGCTCAGCCGTGAGGAGCGCGAGGGCAACGCGCTCGCGGGCCCCGGCGGCACACTGGCCCTTGCGCAATAGCCGCTGCGCCCCTTGCTTTGCGCGCGCGCGCCGGTAACATCCGCGGGGCGATGATCTACTGCGTTGTTCCGAAGGCATTGGAGGACGAGCTCTATCCGAAGCTCGTCGAGCACTACCGCGGCGACGACAAAGTCACCGTGATCGTCGATCGTCGTGACTTCGACCGGCGTGCCCGCAGCGGGCGCAGCAGCGCCTCCGCGCCGGGAGCCGAGCGCCGCGTGATCCGCGACCGCCGCCGTGCGCGCGTCGCGGGCGACCAGCTGCCGCTCGCCAAGGCCGTCTAGCCCGACGCCGACGGCACCGGCTGTCGTGAAGGTGATCGTGCACGTCGACGGCGGCGCCCGGGGCAACCCCGGTCCCGCGGCAGCCGCCTGCGTGATCTCCGCGCCCGACGGCGAGGTGCTCGCAGAGCACGCCGAGCTGCTGGGTCGCCAGACGAACAACGTCGCCGAGTACCGGGCGCTGCTGCTGGGCCTCGCCAAGGCGCGTGAGCTGGGCGCCGACGAGGTCGAGGTGATCGGCGATTCGGAGCTGATCGCCAAGCAGGTCAACGGCGTCTACAAGGTCAAGCACGAGGCCATGAAGCCCCTCTACCTCGAATCGATGTCGGCGCTGCGCGAGTTCGCCTCGTGGTCGATCCGGACGGTGCCGCGCGCCCAGAACCAGCGCGCCGACGCGCTCGTCAACGAAGCGCTCGACAACGCCTGAGCGGCCCGTATGCCGGCGCTGGCCGGCGTCCTCGTTCGCTCATGTGCGGAGCACATTTCGCTCGCTGCGTCCTTGGCCAGCTTGGCCTACGGGCCGCTCGAGGTTGGCGGCGCTACCTGAGCGGCTGCGCGGATTTCGCGATCGCGAGCATCTGCGCGTTGGAGAGTTCCTCGAGCAGGGTGTTCGTGAGCCAGTAGAGCTGATTGCCCTGACGCCAGCCGACGACGTGAATGTGGCTTCCGTCGTCGACGAGTTTGTAGGTGCGCCCGCCGATCTGCTGCGTGCGAGCGTTTTTGAACAGCGGCGGCGACTGCCAGTTCGTGCCCTGGAAGTCGTAGTAGCCGCCCTGCATGTTCACGCGCCAGACGACGACGTAGGCGTTCTTGATCTGCTTCTGGACGTTGCGCAGCGCGTACGGACGGACCGTTTCCTGGGAGGCGGCACCCGTCTGCAGCCGCGGGTAGAGCACTTTGAACGGCACGTGCAGGGCCGCCGTCACCGCTTCGCTCTCGCCCGTGGTCGCGTAGAGGCCGAGCGCGGCGGGGGAAGGGGAGGAGGTGTGGTGATGGTGGTGCGAGGAAGACGAGTGCGCGTGCGAGGACGGAAGCTCGACCTTTTCGTCCCCGTGGAGGAAGTTTTCGAGCGTCTTCTTCTCGAGCTCGGGCGTCGAGGTCACGTACGAGCCGCCGTTGAACTGGGCGTTGACGTCGCTCGTGAGGAAATGGACCTGGCGCAGCGGCTTGGTCTGCGAGAACGCGATCAGCTTCCCGAGTTCGATCACCTCGGTGTTGGACTGGTTGAACGTCGAGTGGATCGCGTGCCCGACGGCCTTCGCGACCTTGTCGAGCTCGGAGATTTCGGGGTTGACCTGCTCGCGGAGGTCGCGCATGAAGTCCTGCTGGCGCGCGACGCGGACGAAGTCCGAGTCGAAGTGGCGGAAGCGCACGTAGGACAGCGCGTTTTCGTAGCAGAGCTTCTGGTAGCCGGGCTGGAGGTTGATCGATGAGAAGTCTTCGCCGGTTGCGCCGCCGCCGATGTAGCGGTGGTCGACGTTCACGTAGGCGCAGCCGAGCGTGTCGACGACGTTGATGAAGCCTTTGAAGTTCACGTCCACGATCCCCTGGAGCTTCAGCCCCGGGAACACTTCACGCTCGATCGTTTCCGCGGCCAGGTTGCTGCCGCCGTCGACGCCTTTCAGTTTGCTGCCGAGCGTGTACGCCGCGTTGATCTTTTCGTTCGGGTAGTAGCCGCCTTCGGGGGTATGGATGTTGACCATCAGATCGCGCGGGATCGAGAGCACCGATGTCTGCCCCTGGGCGGGGTCGAAGCGCACGAGCAGGATCGTGTCGCTGTGCGGTTCGCCGCGTTCGAAGGTGTTCTTCGCCTTCGCGCGCCGGTCGGAGCCCAGCACCAGGAAGGTCTGCGGGGCGCCTCCGTATTCAGGCGGCTTGATCACGCCCGGCGGGGGCTTGATGTGCGCGTTCTTCGGAAAGAACTCTTCGGCGTATTTTTTGACGGTGTTGGTCGCGACGACGGCAGTCGCGCCGCCGGCGAGGCACACGATCACGACGCCGGCTAGGGCGAAGCGGAACCACATCCCCCGCCACAGCGAGGGGGGACGCTCGTCGTCCATGGGGTAGGAAGGCGCGCTCATGCGGGTAGCGTCGGACCCCGCCCCCCGACGGCGATCCGTCAAGGAACCTTAACAAGCGACCCGGAGCGCAGCGCCGGGTGGGTGGATACGCTCGCAGGGGTGTTCAGCGCCCGAAACCGCGAGCTGCTGGGCCTGCTGCCGTCCGCCCTGCTCGTGACGGCCGGGTTCACGGCGATCTTCATCCAGGCCGAAAACAGCAGCCCGCGCGCCTCCACCAACCTGACCCTCAACCACGCCTCGAGCGTCTCGCTGAGCTACGGGCTGCTGTTCCTCGCTCTCTGCCTGGCGGGGCATCTCGTGATCCGGTTCGCGCTGCCGAACGCCGACCCGTACCTGTTCCCGCTCGTGGCGGTCCTGGCCAGCGTCGGGATCGTGATGATCTACCGGATCAACCCCACGCTCGCCCGTCAGCAGGCGCAGTGGATGATCGTCGGCCTGGTCTTCTTCGCGGGCACGATCCTGCTGCTGCGACGAGAGGGGGTGCGGGTACTCGAGCGCTACCGCTACACGATCGCGGCGGTGGCGATCGTCGCGACGGTGCTGCCGCGCCTGCCGGGCATCGGCGAGCAGGTCAACGGCGCTTACCTGGACATCCACGTCGGCAGCATCTCCTTCCAGCCGTCCGAGTTCGCGAAGGTCGCGATCGTGATCTTCCTCGCGAGCTACCTAAGCGACAACCGGCAGGTCCTGGTCACCGCCGGCCGCCGCGTGCTCGGCCTGACGATCCCGCCGATGAAGCAGTTCGGCCCGATGCTGATCATCTGGGGCGCGGCGATGGCGACGCTGCTGATCACCCGCGAGCTGGGAACCTCGCTGATGTTCTTCGGCGCCTTCCTGGCCCTGCTCTACGTCGCGACGGGCCGCTTCTCGTTCCCCCTGATCGGACTCGTGCTGTTCGCGTTCGGGGTCTGGTACGTCACAGGACACGTGAGCCACGTCACGGCGCGCGTGGAAGCGTGGGAACACCCCTTCGACCCAGCGCTCTACAACAGGGCCGGCGGGGGCAGCTACCAGCTCGCGCAGTCGCTGTTCGCGCAGGCCGACGGCGGCTTCCTCGGCACGGGCTTCGACCGCTCGCTGCTGCAGTACCCGGTCGAACTCTCCAACCACACGGTCGTGCACCGCTTCATCCTGCCGGTGCCGGAAAGCGACATGATCTACGCGGTCATCGTCAACGAGCTCGGGCTGCTGGGCGGCGCTGCGCTGCTGCTCGTGTTCCTGCTGCTCGTCGCGCGCGGCCTGAAGATCGCGGTGCTGGCACGAGATTCGTTCTCGAAGCTGCTCGCCACCGGGCTCTCGTTCATCATCGCGCTGCAGGTGTTCGTGATCGTCGGCGGCGTCACGCGCGTGATCCCGCTGACCGGCGTGACGTTGCCCTTCGTCGCCTACGGCGGCTCCTCGGTCGTGATGAACTTCGTGCTGGTCGCGCTGCTCTTGGTGATCTCCGACCGCGCGCGGAGGCCGACGGGGAACTAGGAGGGTCGGGCCCGCGCTCCTTGCCGGCCCTCCGCGGCCGCCCCGAGCTTCGTGCAGGCTCTCGCGACGCCGGGCGCGAGCGCTCTGCGCCGCCCCGGCGGGGCGGTGGGGCGTTTCGTCTTGCCCTCCGCAGCCTCGCTGTCAGCCGCAGGGGCGCCGTCGGAGCCGTCGAACAGGACCGGTGCCGATGGCGAGCACCAACAGCACCGGGGGCCGACCCCGCATCTCCGTGGCAGCGAGTCCAGTTCAGCGCGGCGCGCGATACCGCGGCGCGATCGTGGCCGGTCGAGCGTCCTCGCCGGCCGGGCTGCACGGGGGTCCCTGGCCCGCGCGCCTGCGGCGCGCTCTCGATCACGAGCGCTTCGAGCTGCACTACCAGCCGATCGTGGCGCTGCGCAGCGGGCGGGTCTCGCACTACGAGGCGCTGCTGAGGCTCGCAGACGACCCGTCCGGGACTCTGCTCGCGCCCGGCGCGTTCCTGCCCGCGGCCGAGCGCTACGGGCTGATCGGCGAGATCGATCGCATGGTGCTCGCCCGCGTGGCGCGCATGCTCGGTCGCGAACCGGCGATGGCAGGCGTGACGATCGCGATCAACGTCTCCGCGCTCTCTGTCACGGACCCGAGCATGCTCCGCTTCATCGCCCACACCCTCGCCCGCCACGAGGTCGATCCCGGACGGCTCGCGATCGAGATCACCGAGACCGCCGCGATCTCCGACATGGAGAGCGCGCGCCAGTTCTGCGCCGGGGTGCTCGATCTCGGCTGCGGGCTGGCGCTCGACGATTTCGGCGCCGGGTTCGGCTCCTTCCAGTACCTCAAGCAGCTGCCGTTCAGCCATCTGAAGATCGACGGCGGCTTCATCCGCGAGCTGCCGAGCTCGCGCACCGACCAGCTCGTCGTGCGGGCGCTGGCGCGGATCGTTCGCGGCATGGGTCGCGAGACGATCGCCGAGTTCGTCGGCGACGAGCGCACGGTGGCGATGCTGCGCGCCTACGACGTCGACTACGCGCAGGGCTTCCAGATCGGGATGCCCGCGCCGATGCTCGGCGCGGGCGCCGAGCGCGCAGCCTAGGCGGCCGGACCCGGCTGGGGGAACTGCCGGCGCATCGCCGCATCCCACGCGCGGTCGGTGAGCAGTTTGCGCGTCCCGAGCATCATCTTCGCCGAGGGCGTGACGGTCCTACGCGTCGGCGGACGGCGGGTGGAGATCGCGCTTTCGATCACCGCCGCGACACGGTCCGGCCCACCTCCCAGCCGGCGCATCGGACCCTCGTACGCGCCTTTGGTGAGCGCGCCGACAGCGGCGTTGAACGACGTGTAGGGCCCCTCGTCGACGGCGCTCGAGACGCCGGCGACGGCGCTCGCCGCGGCCTCGCCGAACTCGGTCGTGATCAGTCCCGGCTCGATCAGGATCACGTCGATGCCGAAGCCCGCGACCTCGAAGCGCAGCGCGTCGGAGAGCGCCTCGACCGCGTGCTTGGTGGCGTGGTACCAGCCCCCGCCCGGGAAGGTGAGCCGGCCGCCCATCGAGCTGAGGTTCACGATCTTCCCCCACCGCTGGGCGCGCATCTTCGGCAGCACCAGCTGGGTGAGCCGCGCCAGCCCGAAGACGTTGGTCTCGAACTGCCGGCGCGCGGAGTCCAGCGGCACCGTCTCGACGGCCCCGCTCTGGCTGTAGCCCGCGTTGTTGACGAGCACGCCGACGGCGCCCTCGGCCTCCTCGACGGCGGTGACCGCGGCGCGCATCGAATCCTCGTCGGTCACGTCGAGCGCCAGCGTGCGGGCGCCGGCCGCGGCCAGATCGGCGATCGAGTCGGGCCGGCGAGCCGTCGCGTAGACGGTCCACCCGCCGCGCGCGAGACGCAACGCTGTCGCCCTGCCGATCCCGGAGGAGCAGCCGGTGATGAGGACCGCCTTCGAGGGCTCGGCCATGCGCGGCAGCATATGGGCTGAGGGCCGGCATGGAGCGCCGGCCCGACCTCCCCATCTCTCCGGCATGGAGCGCCGGCCCGACCTCCCCGTCTCTCCGGCACCGAGCGCCGGCCCGACCCCCCATCTCTCCGGCACGGAGCGCCTGCCTTGTCCTTCGGTCTCCCGGCAGGAAGCGCCGGCCCGGCCCTCCCCAAACCCCGGCACGGAGCACCGGCTCGACCCCCATCCCTTTCCGACTCGTCGCGGCGGCTGCCGAGGTAGGCTGCCCGCATGACCACTATCTCCGCAGACGCCCTGCCAGACGCGCTGAGCGCCCCCGCGCGTGACTTCGTCTCCCGCTCCCACCATCTGCTGATCGGCGGCGAGCACACCGAGGCCGCGGACGGCCGCACGTTCGTGAGCATCGACCCCGCGACCGGCAACGAGATCGCAGAGATCGCCCACGGCGGGGCCGAGGACGTCGACCGTGCCGTCAAAGCCGCGCGCGAGGCGTTCGCGTCGGGGCCTTGGGGCTCGATGCCCGCCGCCGGGCGCGAGCGGCTGATGCACGCGCTCGCCGACGCGCTCGAGGCGCGCGCGGAGGAGTTCGCGCAGATCGAGTCGCTCGACAACGGCAAGCCAGTCGGCCTCGCTCAGTACGTGGACGTCGCCGGCGCGGTCGGCCACATCCGCTACTTCGCGGGCTGGCCGACGAAGATCGAGGGCGGCGTGCTGCCGGTCGCCGCGCCCAACCTGCACGTATACACGCGCCGCGAACCGGTCGGCGTCGCGGGGCAGATCATCCCCTGGAACTTCCCCCTGCTGATGGCGGCGTGGAAGCTCGGGCCGGCGCTGGCCGCCGGCTGCACGGTCGTCCTGAAGCCCGCCGAGCAGACCCCGCTGAGCGCACTCCGCCTCGGCGAGCTGGCGTTGGAGGTCGGCTTCCCGCCCGGCGTGCTGAACGTCCTCACGGGCGACGGCGAGACCGGCGCCGCGCTCGTCGATCACCCCGACGTGGACAAGATCGCCTTCACCGGCTCGACCGCGGTGGGCCGCGAGATCGGCTCGAAGGCCGGCCGCTCGCTCAAGCGCGTGACGCTCGAGCTCGGCGGCAAGTCGCCGAACATAATCCTTCCCGACGCCGACATCGAAGCGGCGGTCAAGGGCTCCTTCCAGGCGATCTACTTCAACTCGGGCCAGGCGTGCAACGCGGGCTCGCGCCTGTTCGTGCCTGCGGATCACTACGACGAGGTCGTCTCGGCGCTCGCCGAGGCGGCCGCGGCGACGCAGCTCGGCCCCGGCCTCGACGGCGCCACGCAGCTCGGTCCGCTCGTCTCCGCCGAGCAGCAGGAACGCGTCCTCGGCTACATCGCCTCGGGTCGCGACGAGGGCGCCGAGGTGGTGACGGGCGGCGACGCCGCGCTGACCGACAGCGGCGGCTACTACGTCGCGCCGACGCTGTTCAGCACGACCTCCGATGACCTTCGGATCGCCCGCGAGGAGATCTTCGGCCCGGTGCTCGTCGCCTCGCCCTACGACAGCCTCGAGGAGGTGGCCGAGCGGGCCAACGCCGGCGAGTACGGCCTTGCGGCGGGCGTCTGGACACGCGACGTCGGCAACGCCCACAAGATGGCCGCGATGCTGCGCGCCGGCATGGTCTACGTGAACACCTGGGGGCTCGCCGACCCATCGGCGCCGTTCGGGGGCTTCAAGGCCTCGGGGATCGGGCGCGAGCACGGCCACGACGGCCTCGACGCCTACCTCGAGAGCAAGACGGTCTGGACGGCGCTCTAGCGTCGCCTGAGTGAGCGTCGCCGCCGCAAGCGCGCAGCTGCCCGTCGAGGAGCGCCGCGTCCGTTGGGCGCCGGCGCTGGCGGGCCTGTGCGGGCTGCTCGCTCTCGTGGCGACCGTCGAGGTGGTCCTCGACGGCGCGGTCGAACACTCGCCGCTGATCCCGAAGCAGCCGGCGATCGCCGGCTGGCTCTCGGGGTTGGGCGAGCGGCTCGGCTTCCGCGTCTTCCTGATCGCCCTGCTGGTGGCGGTGGCGGCCTACGCCGGGCTGCTGTGGCTGACCTCGAAGCTCGGCGAGGCAGCGCTGTCGAAACGCTTCGCGATCGCTCTGGTGGTCGCGCTGCACGTGATCGTGTTCGTCGGCCCGGTGCTGCTCTCCACCGACGTCTTCAGCTACATCGCCTACGCCCGGATGGGGGTCGAACACGGGCTCAACCCCTATACGAATGGGCCCGCGGCGATCTCTCACGACGCCATCTTCCGCTTCGTGGGGCACGACTGGCGCGAGACGCCGACGGCCTACGGGCCGCTGTACACGCTGCTGAGCTATCCGTTCGCGCCGCTCGGCGTGGAGGGGGCGATATGGGCGATGAAGGTCGAGGCGGTGCTGGCGAGCGCCGGCACGATCTGGCTCGTCTGGCGCTGCGCGGTCGCGCGCGGGTTCGAGCCGGTTGCGGCGATCGTCGCCGTTGCCGTCAACCCGCTGTATGTGATCTACGGGCTCGGCGGCTTCCACAACGACCTCGTGATGATGCTCGCGATGATGGCGGCGGTCGCGCTGATGTTGACGCCGCGGCCCGGCGCGCGCCGGGAAGCCGGCGCGGCGGCGATCGTCGTGGCCGGTGCGCTGATCAAGGCGACTGTCGCTGTGCTGCTGCCCTTCATGCTGCTCGCACGCCGCCGCGTCGCGCCGCTGCTCGGGGCGACCGGTGCGATCGTGCTGGGCGCGATCGTGGCCTACGCGGTCTTCGGCTCGCACGGCGTCAACATCGTCGCGGCTCTGAACCGCGACGCGGCGTTCGTCTCGACCGACAGCTTCGCGAACGAGATCGCCCACCTGTTCGGAAAGCCGGGGGTGTTCCCGGTCGACCACGATCTGCTCAAGGTCGCGCTGGTGCTGATCGTGTTGCATCTGCTCTGGCGCACCTGGCGCGGCTATGACTGGGTGGCCGCCTCCGGGTGGAGCCTGCTCGCGATCTCGGTGACGAGCACCTGGCTGCTCGCCTGGTACATCCTCTGGCCGCTGCCGCTCGCCGTCATCTCGCGCGACCGCCGCCTGCTCGCGGCGACGCTCGCGTTGCAGGGGCTCTACGTGATCCATCAGCTCTCGCCACTGCTGCTGCCGGTGAAATGAGCGCGCGCGCCGACACCGATGCCGCAGCACCGCGCGAGCGCACGTGGGAGTGGCTCCCGCCCCGCCTGCGCCCGCGCGACCAGCGTGCCGAGGAGCGGCGCGGGCGCCTGTGGCGCGCGGAGACGCTGGTACTGCTCCTGGTCTTCGCGCTGCTCGCGACCGCGACGATCAACGATCTGGTCCGTCAGGTGCACATCAACAAACGGCTCGTCGCCGACCTCGCTACGTGGCGGGCCTACACGCACCACGACTACAAGAACGTGGGCGTCGATCAGCAGACGCTCGGCGTCCAGACGAAGCGCGACGTGGTGTGTGGCAACACCGAGGGCGGCGCGCCGAACTCCAAGACCCAGATCTGCCTCGTTGTTACGGGCCCCACCCGCCCGACGCGCGGCGGGCGGCGCACGGTCTCGGGCGGCTGGTATCTGCCGCCCTACACGACCGACGACGTCAAGTCGGTGCGCTACGGCTGCTTCGGTTCGGTCACCATGGGCAGATGTCCGCGATGAGCGCGGCCACGGAGGCGCCGCCCGCGAGGCGGGAGGCCGTGTCGGCCGGGCTGCCGCAGTGGTGGCCGCTGGCTGCGCTCACCGTGCTCGCCGCGGTGCTCCGCCTGACCACGCTCGGCGCGCAGAGCTTCTGGTACGACGAGGCCTTCACCTCGGTGCACGTCCTGCACCCGAGCCTGTTCACGACGCTCGAATGGCTGCCGAAAACGGAGAACAGCCCCCCGCTGTGGTACCTGATCGAGTGGTTCGACTACCGCCTTTTCGGCAGCGGCGCGTTCGCGCTGCGGCTGCCCTCGGCGCTCGCGGGGATCGCGCTCGTGCCGGTTGCGTGGGCGACCGCGCGCGAACTCGCCGACCGCGCCGCCGCGATCGCCTGCGCGGCGCTCGTCACGGTCGGGCCGCTGTTCGTCTGGTACTCGCAGGAGGCGAGGGTGTACGGGCTGTTCATGTTGACGAGCGGGCTTGCGCTGCTCGCCTTCGTGCGCGTGCTGCGGGAGCCGAGCGGCCGCCGCTTCGCCTGGTTCGCCGCCGCCGGCGCGCTGTGCCTGCTCACGCACTACTTCGCCGTCTTCATCCTCGCGGCGATGGGCGTCTGGCTGCTCGCCGATCCGCGCACCCGCCGGCGCTCGCTGCCGGCGCTCGCCGTGCTCGCGCTCGTCGGGCTGGCATTGCTGCCGCTGATCTCGGCGCAGGGCGGGCGCGGCACGCAATGGATCGGGCGCTGGGCGCTGACCGCGAGGATCGAAGCGATCCCCGACTACTACCTCACGGGCTACTCGGGAGCACGCCTCGGCCGTTCGATCGAGGCGCTGGTCGCGCTGCCGCTGCTCGCTGTCCTCGCCCTGGGCGCGTGGCGGATGTGGAAGGACCGCGCGAGCGCCCACCCCGACGCGGGCACGGCCGCCGGCGGCGGCGATCTCGCGCGCCGGCGGCAGGCGGTCTGGGTCACCCTCACACTCACCGCCGCCGGGGTGCTGATTCCGCTCGCGCTCGCGTTCGCGGGCGACGACTACCTCGCGCCGCGCAACCTCGTCGGTGCGATGGTGCCTTTCAGCGCGCTGGTCGCGGTGCTGGCGACCTGGCCCGCGCGGCGCGACGCGCTCGGGCCCGCGCTTCTCGTCGTGGCCCTGGTGGCGCTGCTCGCGGTGAGCATCACCGTCGAGTCCGACCCGAAGTACCAGCGCACCGACTGGAAGGGGATTGTGAAGGAACTGCCCGCAGGAAACACTCGTGCGATGGTTGTCAACGAGCTGGGGTCCACGCCCTTGCGGTACTACTCATCGGGGCTCGAACAGCTGCACGCGGGCGACTCCGTGCGGGTGCGCGAAATCGTTCTGGCGGGCGAAGAACCGCTGCGCGCGTCGGCCGGCAAGCCGCCGGCGCCAGGCTTCAAGCTCGTCGGCAGGCACGACTTCACGGGGCTCGTCTCGCTGCGCTTCGTCGCCCCGCGGGCGGAGGTCGTCTCGGAGCGCGCGCTGCGCGAGGCGAACATCACCCTGGTGCACGGGACCGTGCTCGCGCCCGGCAGCGTTCGGACGACGCGCTAGGTTAGCTTTCCAGCATGCCCGAGTTGACCCTGGAGGCGCGTAGTGAGGCTCGGCTGGCGCTGCAGGACGCGTGCGAGCATCTGCTCTCGCTCCAGCACGAGTCCGGCTGGTGGCGCGGCGAGCTGCAGACGAACGTGACGATGGACGCCGAGGACATGCTCCTGCGCGAGTTCCTCGGCATCCGCACAGAGGCTGAGACCGAGCGCAGCACGGCCTGGATCCGCTCGCAGCAACGGGCCGACGGAACCTGGGCGAACTTCTTCGAGGGGCCGGGCGACCTCTCCACCACGATCGAGGCCTACTGGGCGCTGAGGCTCGCCGGCGACGACCCCGGCGAGGAGCACATGCGGATCGCCGCCGAGTTCATCCGCGAGCAGGGCGGGATCGGTGAGGCGCGTGTCTTCACCCATCTGTGGCTGGCGCTGTTCGGCCTTTGGTCGTGGGACCGCGTCCCGGCGCTGCCGACCGAGATCGTGCTGCTGCCCTCGTGGTTCCCCTTCAACGTCTACGACTTCGCTTGCTGGGCCCGGCAGACGATCGTGGCCCTCTCGGTGGTCAAAGCGCACCGGCCCTGCCGGTCGCTGCCGTTCGACCTGGACGAGCTCGAACCTGCGCGAGGCGCAGGCGGCGGTTTGTCCGGCAGCCCGCGGCGCAACCGCTGGCTCTCGCGCCTTGACCGCGTGCTGCGGCTCTACGAACGCGCGCCGATCTCGCCGCTTCGCCGGCTCGCGCTCGACCGCGCCGAGAGCTGGATCGTGCGCCGGCAGGAGGCCGACGGCTCCTGGGGCGGGATCCAGCCGCCCTGGGTCTACTCGCTGATCGCGCTCGACCTCTGCGGCTACCCGATCGACCACCCGGTCATGAAACGCGGCCTCGAAGGGATCGAGGTCTTCATGGTCGAGGACGAGGACGACGCATATGGGGTGGGTGCACCGAAAGGCCGCTCCAGGCGCCTGGAAGCGTGCCAGTCGCCGGTCTGGGACACGGCGCTCGCGATCATCGCGCTCAACGACGCAGGCATCGCGGGCGACCACCCGGCGCTCGAGCGCGCCGGACGCTGGCTGCTCGGCGAGGAGGTGCGCGTCCGCGGCGACTGGGCGATGCAGCGCCCGCGCCTGGAGCCCGGCGGATGGGCGTTCGAGTTCGCGAACCTGAACTACCCCGACGTCGACGACACAGCCGAGGTGGTGATGGCACTCGAGCGGCTCACATCGGGGGTCGAGGGCCTGGCAGGTGCCCGCGAGCGCGCCGTCGCGTGGACGGCTGGAATGCAGAGCTCCGACGGGGGCTGGGGTGCGTTCGACGCCGACAACACCCGGGCGCTGGTCCGCGAGCTGCCGTTTCTCGACTTCGGCGAGGTGATCGACGAGCCGAGCGCCGACGTGACCGCGCACACCATCGAGATGCTGGGTTTGCTGGGGCGCGGCGAGGAGCCCGCGACGAAGGCGGGCGTGCGCTGGCTGCTCGAGCACCAGGAGTCCGACGGCTCCTGGTACGGGCGCTGGGGCATCAACCACGTCTACGGCACGGGCGCGGCCGTTCCGGGCCTGGTCGCGGCGGGCGTATCGCCACAGAGCACTGCAATCAAGCGCGCCGTGGGCTGGCTCGAGCGCCACCAGAACGAGGACGGCGGCTGGGGTGAGGACGCGCGCTCATACGACGACCCGCGCTGGATCGGGCGCGGCCCGAGCACCGCCTCGCAGACCGCGTGGGCGCTGCTGGCGCTGCACGCCGCCGGCGCCGACGGCGAGGCGATGGCCAGGGGCGTAGCCTGGCTCGTGTCCACCCAACGGCCCGACGGCAGCTGGGACGAGCCGCAGTACACGGGCACCGGTTTTCCCTGCGACTACTACATCAACTACCACCTCTACAGGATCAGCTTCCCCGTGATGGCGCTCGGACGCTGCCTGGCGGCGACGCCGGCGGTCGAAGAACCACCGCCCACGGGAAACGGCGGGAGGTTCTTCCGCAGGCTCACCGAGAGCCGGGGGTGACGCTTCACCCCATGGAGGGGCAGATCCCTTCCGGGGGGGTTCGCACGCTGGGCGGCCAACCGGCGGGCGCGCCCTCGGCAGAAGCCGTGATGGCGCGCGCGTCGGGGGAGAACTTCCCGGTCGCGAGCCGGCTGCTGCCGCGCGCACAGCGCGAGCATCTACTGGCCGTGTACGGCTTCGCGCGACTCGTGGACGAGCTCGGCGACTCGCCCGAGATCGCGCCGGCGGACCGAGCGGGGGCTTTGGATTGGCTGGAAGAGGAACTGGACGCCGCGCTGGCAGGAGAAGCCACGCACCCGTTGATGGCCCGTCTCGGGGCGAGCGCCCGCGACTGCGGGCTGTCGCGCGCTCCGTTCGCGCGGCTGATCGAGGCGAACAGGCTCGACCAGCGCAAGAGCCGCTACGCGACCTGGGGGGAGCTGAGGGACTACTGCGCTCTCTCCGCAGATCCGGTGGGGGAGATCGTGCTCGGCGTCTTCGACCGAGCCGAGCCCGAGCTGATCGCGCTGTCGGACCGGATCTGCACGGCCCTGCAGCTGGCCGAGCACTGCCAGGACGTCGCGGAGGACCTCGCCCGGGGGCGCATCTACCTCCCCCAGGAGGACCTCGCCCGCTTCGGCTGCGGCGAAGAGGAGCTGAGTCGCGAGCACGCGGGGGAGCCGCTGCGTGCCGTGCTGGCCTTCGAGGCCGAGAGGGGCCGCAGGCTGCTGGAGGAAGGACTCCCGTTGCTCGCGGCGCTCCGGGGCCGGCCGCGCCTCGCGGTCGCCGCCTTCGCCGCAGGCGGGCGGGCGGCGTTCGACGCGATCGAGCGCGCGGGCTACGACGTGCTGCCCGGCCCCCCGACCGCCGGGACGCCACGCCGGCTGCTGGCGCTCGCGGCGACGCTCTCGGCCCGGGAGACCCGGCGGGGGGCACGCGGATGAGCAGCGGGATCGAGGAGGCCTACGCCCGCTGCGAAGCGATCACCCGCGAGCAGGCCGCGAACTTCTACTACGGCATTCGCCTGCTCTCCGGAGAGCGGCGGCGCGCGATGTGCGCGGTCTACGCGTTCGCGCGCCGCGTCGACGACATCGGCGACGGCACGCTCGCCGCCGAGCGCAAGGCCGAGCTGCTCGACAACGAGGACCGGGCCGTCGCCGTGCTCGCGGCCGGGGGCGGCGCGGAGCCCGCCGGAGACCCGGTGATGATCGCCCTCGCCGACGCCCGCACGCGCTTCCCGCTGCCCGTGGACGCCCTGGGCGAGCTGGTCGCGGGGGTGCGGATGGACGTGGTCGGCACCACGTACGAGACCTTCGAGGACCTGCTGCCCTACTGCCGGCGGGTCGCGGGGACGATCGGACGGCTGTGCCTCGCGATCTTCGGTCTGCGTGACCCCGCCCAGGCGGTGCGCGCGCAGCGGCTCGCGGACGAGCTTGGGGTGGCGCTGCAGCTCACGAACATCCTGCGCGACGTACGCGAGGACGCCGAAGGCGGGCGGATCTATCTTCCCGCCGAGGAGCTGGCGGCTCACCGCCTGCCGGCGCGGGACCCGTCCGCGCTCGCCGCGGCGGTGGCGGCCGCCGCCGGCCCGCAGGCGCTCCAGCGCGACGACTTCGTGGCGCTCGTCCGCTTCGAGGCCGCGCGCGCCCGCGAGTGGTTCGAGCGCGGCATGGAGCTGGCGCCGCTCCTTGACCGCCGCAGCGCCGCGTGCCTGCTGGCGATGGCCGGCATCTACCGGCGTCTGCTCGAGCGCATCGACGCCGAGCCGGCGGCGATCCTCGCCGGGCGGGTGTCGCTGCCGGCGCACGAGAAGGCCCTGGTGGCAGTGCGGGGGCTGATCGGGGTTCCAGCGTGAGCCGCGTCGTCGTCGTCGGCGGTGGTCTGGCAGGGATCACCGCGGCACTCGACTGCGCCGAGGCCGGTGCGGCCGTCACGCTCGTCGAGGTGCGCCGCCGGCTCGGAGGCGCGGCCTACTCCTTCGAGCGCGACGGGCTGCAGATGGACAACGGGCAGCACGTCTTCCTGCGTTGCTGCACGGCGTATCGCGCGTTGCTCGACAGGCTCGGCAGCAGCGGGCTCGTCGCGCTCCAGGAGCGGCTCGAGATCCCGGTGCTGGCGCCCGGCAGGCGCCCCTACGTGCTGCGCAGCGGCCGGCTGCGGGCGCCCGCCCATCTCGCCGGGGCGCTGGCGCTCTACCCGCGGATGTCGCCGCTGGCGCGGATCGGCGCCGCCCGCGCGGCGCTCGCGCTGGGCCGGCTGGACCCCCAAGACCCGGCCGTCGACAACATCGCCTTCGGCGAGTGGCTCGCCCAGCACGGCCAGAACCGCAAGGCGGTCGCGGCGCTGTGGGACCTGATCGCGCTGCCGACGCTCAACCTGCCGGCGGCGGACGCCTCGCTCGCGCTGTCGGCGTTCGTGTTTCAGACCGGCCTGCTGGCCGGCGCGCACGCGGGCGACATCGGCTTCCACGTCGGAACGCTCCAGGAGATCATCGGCAACCCTGCCGGCCGCGCGCTCGCCGCGGCCGGTGTCGAGGTGCGGCTGGGCTGGCGCGCCGAGCGCCTCGAGCGCGTCGGCGAGGGCTATCGCCTCGACGGTCGCGGCGCCTCCGGTCCCGAGAGCGTCGAGGCGCAGGCCGCGATCGTCGCGTTGCCCCACGACCGCGCGGGGGGTCTGCTCGAGCCCCTGCTCGGCCCGAACGCCGGGATGCCGGATGCGCTGGAAAGCTCGCCGATCGTCAACCTGCACGTCGTCTACTCAGAGCGGGTGCTCGACCCGCCGTTCGCGGCGGGCGTCGGTACTCCCGTGCAGTACCTGTTCGACCGCAGCGCCGCGGCGGGCGCGCCGTCCGGGCACCAGTACCTCGCGATCTCGCTCTCGGGCGCAAGCGCGGAGATGCAGGAAAGCGTCCCGCAGTTGCGCGACCGTTACCTCCCCGCGATGGCAAAGCTGCTGCCGCGGGCGCGCACCGCGGCGGTCGAGCGCTTCCAGGTCACCCGCGAACACTCGGCGACGTTCCGCGCGGCGCCCGGCTCAGGAGCGCTGCGTCCCGGCGCGAGGACCAAACTGCCCGGGTTGGTGCTGGCCGGCGCGTGGACCGACACCGGCTGGCCCGCCACGCTCGAGAGCGCCGTGTTGAGTGGCGCGCGGGCGGCCAAGGTCGCGCTCGTCGAGCTCGGCCGGGCGCCCTCTTCTCCGGCCGCGCCCGCGGGCGCTGAGGCCGCCGTGGGGGTCGCAGGCGCGCCCTCCCGGCCGCCCATCCCCGAGCCCTCCCGGCCGCCGATCCCGGATCCGTACCGCCCGCCGCTCCCGGAGCCAGGCACGTGAGCGAGCTGCTCGTCGCCGCGCCGATGCGGATCGAGGCCGCGCTGATCGCCTCGGCGTCGCGCAGCGCTTTGGTGCACAAGACCGGTATGGGGCCGCACCGCTCCCGCCAGGCGGCGCGCGAGCTCGACGCCCGAGCGGCGCGCGCGCTGCTGGTGGTCGGCTTCTGCGGCGGGCTCGACGAGCAGTCGGTGCCGGGCGAAGTGATCGTCGCCGAGCACGTCTACGCGGCGCCCGACGAGAACCACCCGGAGGAGCCCCTGCGCTGCGACCTCGCCGGAGCGCTCGTCGAACGGCTGACGGGGCTCGGGCTGAAGGTGCGCGTCGGCCCCGTCGTCTGCGTGTCCAAGCTCGCGCTTGGCGAGCGCCGCGCCGAACTGCACCGCGGCGGCGCGATCGCCGTCGACATGGAGTCCGTGTGGCTGGGGGCCGGGGCGAGCGGGCGGCCGTTCGGCGTCGTGCGGGTCGTGCTGGACAGTCCGAGTCACGAGCTCATGCGCCTGCAGGCCGTCGGCGGCGCGCTGCGGGCGGCCGGCGCGCTGCGCAAAGTCGCTGCCGCGCTTCAGGACTGGGGCCCCGGGGAATAAGGTAGGAGCGCACATGGGAGCCCGCTTCAAACAGAGCACGCGCATGGGCATGTACCTGATGCGCCAGCGCCTTGCCAAACGGGACAAGTTCCCGCTGATCGTCGAGCTCGAGCCGCTGTTCCAGTGCAACCTCGCGTGCTCGGGCTGCGGCAAGATCCAGCACCCCGAGCACGAGCTGCGACGCCGCATGCCGGTTGAGCAGGCGGTCGGGGCGGTCGAGGAGAGCGGCGCGCCGATGGTCTCGATCGCGGGCGGCGAGCCCCTGATCCACCCTGAGATCCACGTGATCGCCGACGAGCTGATCAAACGCAAGCGCTTCGTCTATCTCTGCACGAACGCCCTGCTGCTCGAGCGCAAGATGGAGAACTTCAAGCCGAGTCCCTACTTCGCATGGGCCGTTCACATCGACGGGCTGCGCGAGCGCCACGACGAATCGGTCGAGCGCGAGGGCGTCTTCGACAAGGCCGTCGCCGCGATCCGCGCCGCCAAGGCAGAGGGCTTCCGGGTCACGACCAACACGACGTTCTTCACCAACGACTCCGCCAAGTCGATCCGCGAGGTGCTCGACTTCCTCAACGACGACCTCGAGGTCGACGAGATGATGATCTCGCCGGCCTACGCGTACGAGAAAGCTCCCGACCAGGACCACTTCCTGGGCGTCAGGCAGACCCGCGAGCTGTTCAGCGAGGCGTTCGCGGACGGGCGCCGCAAGCGCTGGCGGCTGAACCACAGCCCGCTGTTCCTCGACTTCCTGGAAGGCAAAGCCGAATTCGACTGCACAGCCTGGGGTATCCCGAGCTACTCGCTGTTCGGCTGGCAGCGCCCCTGCTACCTCATGGCCGACGGCTACACGGAGACCTACAAAGAGCTGATCGAGACGACCGACTGGGAGAAGTACGGCCGCGGGCGCGACCCGCGCTGCGACAACTGCATGGCGCACTGCGGGTATGAGCCGACGGCGGTGCTGCAGACGACGCGCTCCCTCAAGCAGTCACTCCGCGCGCTCGCCGGCTGAGTCTCGAAGGCAGTCGGCCGGCGCTCCATGCCGGCCTCAGGGTCAGGGCGTCGGCCGGCGCTCCATGCCGGCCTCGTCGGCGACCGATCCCTGTTCCTCCTCCTCGGCCTGCTCGGCGCTGCGGCGAAGATCGCCCCACGTGAGCCCCTCACGCAGCAGGGCGGGGACGCCGAGGCCGAGCGCGGTGACGACCTCGACCGCCTGCAGGATGATGCCGTAGGCGAGCGCGACCCCCGCCCCGACGCCGTATGCCGCCAGCACCACGAGGCAGGCCGCCTGGAAGACGCCGACGTTGGACGGCGTCGCTGGCACCACGGCACTCACGTTGACGGCAAGCAGGATCGCCGCCGCCGCCGAGAGGTCGGCTTCGTGTTGCAGGTGAAGCGCGAGCAGGACCGAGTAGCAGGCCAGCCACTGCAACGCCCACGCCAGCAGCTGCATCGCCAGCGCCGGCGCACCGTGCCGGGGGCGCGCGAACACGACGAGGCCGCGCCGGGCGTCTCGCAGCAGCCGCTCGAAGAGCAGCGCCGCGGACTGGAGCCGTTTGGAGGGGGAGAGACGCCCCAGCGAGAGCAGCCGTGGCCCGGCGATCACCAGCAACGTGATCACCAGCGGCAGCGCGAGCGCGACGATCACCCCGGTGATGTGACCCCCGAGCAGCGGGACCGCGCTGAGCGTGACCACGGCGAGCACCGCGAGGGCGATCAGGTTCATCAGCGTCTGCGAGAAGACGGTCCCGGCCACCACGGGCAGCACCACCCGCTGCGGCTCGTCGATGCGGCGGCTCAGCACGACGACGCGCATCGGCTCCCCGAGCCGGCCGGGGAGAACCGCGGAGGTCATCACGCCGATCATGGTCGCGCGGACGACCGCGAACCAGCTGAGCACCGTCTCGGGGAGAGCGGCCCGCAGCGTCTCATACCAGGACACCGAGCGCAGCACGAGCGAGAGCGCCATCAGGACGACCGCGAGCGCGATCCAAGCGGGGTTGGCGTGGATCAGCGCATGCCCGACGTGACTGAGATTGAGCCGCGTCAGCGCGAACGCGACCAACCCGGCGAGCAGGAGCGCGAGCAGTGCGATCCCGGCGCCGCGGCGGCCCCTGCTCATCCTCGCCCGCGCCGGTGTCTGCGGGGGCGGGGGAGAGGGGTCCGTCATCGGGCGGGGTCTATCACTTCGGGCGGCACGCTCATCGCCAGACGACCGCTTCGCAACCTGCTGGAGCGTATCTGGGCGGCTGCCTGCAACCCCGCTGCACCCGGCGGCTATGCTGCGGCCTCCGCAGCGATGAGGCCCGCTCCATAACCGCGGCTCCGGCCGCTGATGGCTTCTACTCCCGTCACCGAGAGAAGTGAGGGCCGTCATCCGTGGAACGAGAGCCGGACATCGATGCGATCGACGAGGGGCAGTCGGCGATCGTCCCGGCCGTCGAGATCCGCGAGCTGCTCGCCGTCTTCGCGGGCGGCGTGATCGGGGCGCTCGCGCGAGGCGGACTGGGGCACGCGGTGGCCCTGTCGCCCGGCGCATGGCCGTGGCCCACCTTCGCCGTCAACCTCGCGGCCGCCGCGCTGCTCGGCTATGCGGTCGCGTGGCTTTCAGAGCACCACCCGAGCACGATGTACGTGCGCGCCTTCATTGCGACCGGCGTGTGCGGGGCTCTGAGCACGTTCTCGACGTTCGCACTCGAGCTGATCCACCTCTATGAAAAGAGCGGGCTCGGGCTCGCATGTGGATATGCCGGGGCGAGCATCGCGGGCGCCACCGCCGCGCTCTTGATCGGGATGGCGCTGGCCCCGAGGGTCACGGCGCACGTCTTCGCGCGCAGGGGCTCGCGACGATGAGCTCCGTGGCGCTCTGGGTCGCCGTCGGGGCGATCGGCGGGCTCGCATCCGTGGCGCGTTTCGCCGTCCACGGCCTGTTTCCCCGCGACTCCGACGCCGGCTTCCCGCTCGGCACGCTGGCGGTCAACGTGAGCGGCTCGTTCGTTCTCGGCCTGCTGGCCGGAGCGGGTGTCGCCGGGGATGCGTACCTGCTGAGTGGCACCGCCGCGCTCGGCTCCTACACGACGTTCTCGACCTGGATCCTCGACAGCGAGCGGCTGGCTCGACACCGGTTGCCCGGGCGCGTCGCGGCCAACCTGGTCGGGAGCCTTCTGCTCGGGGTAGCCGCGGTCGAGCTGGGACGCCTGATCGCGGGAGGCTGAGTCGCCGGGCGCCGATGCACGAGCGCGGGCCGCCGGGTCACGGGCGGCTCAGACCCGGCTCGACGCGTCGAAGGAACTCGCGAGCGGGCGCCAGCGGCGGGAACGATCCCGGTGCCCTAGTTGTCCTGCGGGAAGCGCATCGCCCATGGCTCGAGCGGCACGCGCAGCCCGTTGCACACGTAGGCGATCACGTGGTACCAGCCCGCCGTCACGATCAGCTCGATGATCTGCTCCTCGGTGAAGCGCGCGCTCAGCTGGGCCCACAGCTCCTCGCCGATCGAGCTGGTCTCGTGGAGCTCCTCGGCCAGGCGCAGCACGGCCCTCTCCTCGGGCTCCCAGCAGTCCTCGCCCGAGCCGCCTGCGGCGGTCGCGTGCAGCCGGCGCTCGTCCAGGCCCGCTGCCGCGCCGAACGCGCTTGCGTGCACACCCCACTCGTACTCGGCGCCGGCCAGCGCGCACGTGCGGTCGATCATCAGCTCGCGCAGGCGCAGCGGCACGGTCGCGCGCGAGCCGAGGATGCCGGCCCCGAGCGGGCGCATGCGGCTCGAGAGGTCCCGGTGCACATTGAGGGTGCGGAAGAGCGCCAGCGGCTCGATCCCGGACTCGGGATCCCATCCGCCCGGCATCCAGCGGGCGAGCTGCTCGGCGACCTCGGTCTCATACGGTGGCTCCAGAGGAGCGATTCGCGGCGCTGCGGTGGGGGCCATCTAGACTCCTTCCTCGTGCTTCGATTTTCACAGCGGAGGCGCCAAGCGTATCGCTTCTGTTTTAGAAGCGTGCGCTCGTCGCGCCGCGCAGGAGCGGCTGCGCCATGAGCGATCGCGCGCCGGTCCCCGGTTCAGCAGTTCGCGGCTCGCGCAGCGGGCGCCCCGTGATGGCGCTGCTCGACCTCCTCGGCCGCCGCTGGGCCCTTCGCGTGCTGTGGGAGCTGCGCGACGGCCCGCTCGCGTTCCGCGCCCTGCAGGAGCGCTGCGAGGCGATGTCCTCGAGCGTCCTGAACCAGCGCCTCGCCGAGATGCGCGAGGCGGGGATCGTGGAGCGCTCCGAGAGCGGATATCTGCTGACGGCGGAGGGCCGGCGCCTGCTCGACGAGCTGGAGCCGCTGCAGGCCTGGGCGGAGCGCTGGGCGGCGCGCAGTCACCGCGGGGCCGCCAAGCCGGCGAGCTGGACCGTCTAGGCCTCGAGCAGCAGCGTCACCGGTCCGTCGTTGACGAGCTCGACCTCCATGTGGGCGCCGAACACTCCGCGCTCGGCGCCGGCAAGCCGGCAGAACAGCTCATAGAGCGGCTCCGCCTCGGCGCCCGGCGCGGCGGCGGCGAAGCTCGGGCGGTTGCCGCGGCGCGCGTCGCCGTAGAGCGTGAACTGGCTCACGCAGAGGATCCCGCGGTCGCCGAGCGGCTCGTTCATGTTCCCCTCCGGGTCGGGGAAGACGCGCAGCGCGCGCACCTTCGCGGCCAGGCGTTCGGCCTGGTGCGGTTCGTCCTCCCGGCTGACGCCGAGCAGCACCAGCAGCCCGGGCCCGATCGCGCTCACCGGCTCCGGCGCGGGCGCGATACGGACGCTCGCGCGTGAGACCCTCTGGACAAGCGCGCGCATCGTCGGCGAGTATGCCATACTTAAGTAGATGCTTAACCAACGCGATCCAGTGGACAGCATGTTCCACGCGCTCGGCGACCCGACCCGTCGCCGCATCGTCGAACACCTGAGCCACGGCCCGGCGAGCGTGAGTGAGCTGGCGCGGCCGCTGGCGATCTCGCTCCCCGGCGTGGTGCAGCACCTGCACGTGCTGGAAGCGAGCGGCCTCGTGTCATCGGAGAAGGTCGGGCGCGTGCGGCGCTGCAGCATGCGCCCGGCGGCGATGCGTGAGGCCGAGGGCTGGATCGCCGAGCGCCGTGACGAATGGGAGCGGCGCCTCGACAGGCTCGGCGCCTACCTCGCCGAGAACCCTTGAGGCCGGCGTGGAGCGCCGGCCGACTCCCCACGACAAAGAACGAAAGGAGACGAGATGAGCGACAGATCGACCGAGCACGGGACCTTCGTGATCGAGCGGACGTACCCCGCGCAGCCCGCACGGGTCTTCAAGGCCTTCGCCGACGTGGAGGAGAAGGCGAAGTGGTTCGGCCCGGCCGACCTCGGGGCGGATGAGATCGACCTCGACTTCCGCGTCGGCGGTGCCGAGCGCTTCGAGGCGGGCGGCCCGGATGGGGCGCGCTACGTCTACCGGGCGAGCTACCAGGACATCGTCGAGGACGAGCGGATCGTCTACACCTATGAGATGTACCGCGGCGAGGATCGCATCTCGGTATCCGTCAGCACGATCGAGCTGAGCGCGGCCGAAGGCGGCACCGCGCTGGCCTACACCGAGCAGGGCGTGTACCTGGACGGACACGACGGTCCGGGCCCTCGCGAGCACGGAACGCGGATCGGCCTCGAAGCCCTCACGAAGGCACTCGAATCATGAGCCCGCCCGTCCGAGACGCTCGCTGGGTCTCGCTCTACGTGCTGTGCGCGGGGATGCTGATGATCGTCCTCGACGTGACGATCGTGAACGTGGCGCTGCCCTCGATCCAGGACGAACTCCACTTCTCCAACGCCGCGCTCGCGTGGGTCGTGAACGCGTACCTGATCGCGTTCGGTGGTCTGCTGCTGCTGGCGGGACGGTTCGGCGACCTCGTCGGCCGGCGCCGCGTGTTCCTGGCCGGGATCGGCGTCTTCACCGTCGCCTCGCTGGCGTGCGGTCTCGCGCAGAGCCAGGCCGTGCTGGTCGGCGCGCGCTTCGTGCAGGGCGTCGGCGGCGCGATGACCTCCGCCGTGATCCTGGGGATGATCGTCACGATGTTCCCCGACCCGCGCGAGCAGGCGCGCGCGATCGGCACCTATGCGTTCGTCGCCTCCGCGGGCGGCTCGGTCGGCCTGCTGCTGGGCGGCGTGATCACCCAGGCGATCGACTGGCACTGGATCTTCTTCGTCAACGTCCCGATCGGCATCGCCACCGCCGTGCTCGCGCGGCGCTTCATCGGCGCCGAGCAGGGGATCGGGCTGGACCGCGGCGCGGACGCACCCGGCGCCGTCCTGATCGTCGCGGCGCTGATGGTCGGCGTCTACGCGATCGTCGGTCCGGCCGCCTCGCACGGGTGGGGCGACGGCCGCACGCTCGCGCTGGGAGCCCTGAGCGTCGCCCTGCTGGTTGCGTTCCTCGTGCGGGAGTCCCGCGCTGCGCACCCGCTCGTGCCGCTGCGCATCTTCCGCTCGCGCCCGGTGGTGGCGGCCAACGGGATCCAGATCCTGTCCGTTGCCGGGATGTTCGGGATGTTCTTCCTCGGCGCGCTCTACCTGCGCCGCGTGCTCGGCTATGACGCACTGGAGATCGGGCTCTCCTTCCTCCCGGTGACGGTCGCGATGGGGACGCTCTCGATCCGCTACTCCGAGCGGATCGTGACCCGCTTCGGGGCGCGCACCGCGCTGCTGGTCGGGATGCCGCTGATCATGGTCGCGCTGGTGCTGTTCGCGCAGGCCGGGGTCCACGGCAGCTATCTCCGCGACGTCTTCCCCTCGATGGCGCTGCTGGGGATCGGCGCGGGGATCGCGTTCCCGGCGCTGATGAACGTCGCGATGACCGGAGCCACACAGGAGGACGCAGGGCTCGCGTCGGGGCTGGTCAACACCACCGCCCAGGTCGGCGGTGCGCTCGGCCTGGCGGTTCTCGCGACCCTCTCTGAGTCCCGTACGCGGGCGCTCAGCCACGGGGGCCACGAAACCGCGGCCGCGCTGACGGGCGGCTACCACCTGGCATTCTGGATCGCCGCAGGGCTCGTCGCGTGTGCCCTCGCAGTCGCCGCGCTGGCGCTGCCGGCCGGCGAACGGCGGCGCAGCGAGCAGCGCGAGGGGGCCGGCTCGGCGCAGCCCGAGGGTGCACCCGGGTCGTGAGGACGGCTTGCCAGTGCGCCCGCCGCGCCGGCGGCGGGCGCACTGCGGAGCGGTCTGCCGCAACCCCGCAGCACTGAAGCACCGGCGCGCATCTGCCGAAGAGGTCGAATGCGCCTCTTCGGGCGTCTCAGGGGTTTGATCGGACGCCTCAGCCTGACGCGGCAGGTGGCGCTGCTCAGCCTGCTCCCGATGGTCGCGCTGGGGCTGATCCTGGGCCACGTGCTGCAGGCTCAGGTCGTCGACCGCACGCTCACCGACGCGACCCGCTCCGCCCGGGTCATCGCGCGGCTCGGGGTGCAGCCGACGCTGACGCCGGCGAGCCTCCAGAAAGGCCTCGACCGGGGACAGATCGACGACCTCGACTCCCGCCTGAACGAGCCCTCCGTGGGCCGGGATCTCGCGCGGATCAAGGTCTGGGACTCGGCCCACACGATCGTCTACTCCGAGGATCACTCGCTGATCGGGCGCTCGCCGGTGCCGAGCGACGACCTCGAGGCGGCGCTGGACGGCCACCCGGACGGCGCGCAGCTGGTCGATCCCTCAAAGGACAGCGAGACGGCGAGCGAGGTCGGCCTCGGCGAGCTGATCGAGGTCTACGTACCGCTGCGCTTCAGGGCCGGCGGCCCGCCGGCCGGTGCGTTCGAGATCTACCTGAGCTACAAGCCGGTCGCCGCCGCCGTGCAGCGCGACAAGCGCATGATCGCTTTGCTGCTCGCGATCGGCCTGGCTCTGCTGTGGGCAGTGCTGTACCGGATCGTCGCGCGCGCCTCGCGACGCCTGGGCCGCCAGGCCGCGGAGAACTACCGCCTCGCGCGTTACGACCAGCTGACAGGGCTCCCCAACAGGACGCTGTTCGTCGAGGAAGTCGAACGGGCGGCGGGCAGGGGTGAGGGCGCTGCGGTGCTGATGATCGACCTCGACCGGTTCAGCGAGATCAACAACACCCTCGGCGCGAAGAGCGGAGACGAGGTCCTGCGCGAGGTGGCACGCCGCTTCGGCACCTTCGAGGGAACCGTCGCCGCGCGGTTCGGCGGTGACGAGTACGCGTTCCTCTGCACGCGCGCGAGCACGACGGCTCTTGCACGTGCGCGCGCCGTACAGGTGCTGAGCGCGCTGGAGCCCCCGGTCGAGCTGAAGGACGTCGCCCTCGACGTCGAGGCGAGCGTCGGCGTGGCGGTGCTCGGGGAGCACGCCGAGGACCCGGGTGTCCTGCTCCAGCGGGCGGATCTGGCGCTCGCCCACGCCCGCTCCCATGGCTCGAGGATCGAGGTCTACTCCCCGCTGATGGAGCGCTCCGACGCCGAGACCCTGAAGCTGCTCGGCCAGGTCCGTGGCGCGCTGGCAGCGGATGAGTTCACGCTCCACTATCAGCCGAAGGTCGACCTGCAGACGCGGCGCATCGCGGGTGTCGAGGCGCTGGTGCGCTGGCGCCACCCGGAGCTTGGCCTGCTGGCTCCCGACCGCTTCATCCCGTTGGTCGAGCAGACGTCGCTGATCGGCCCGCTGACCATGAGCGTGCTCGACCAGGCGCTGACCCAGGCCGTCGCCTGGCGCAGGCGCGGGATCGTGCTCGAGATCGCGGTGAACCTCTCCGCCCGCAACCTGCTCGATCCCGAGCTTCCCGAGCGCGTGGCCTCTCTGCTGCGCGAGCGGGGACTGCCCGCAGAGCAGCTCGTGCTGGAGGTCACCGAGAGCGCCGCGATGGCCGACCCCGACCGCGGCGTGCGCGTGCTCGAGGCGTTGCGAGAGCTCGGTGCCGGCATCGCGATCGATGACTTCGGCACCGGCAACGCCTCGATCGAGTACCTCGCCGAGCTGCCGGCCACCGAGCTCAAGATCGACCGCACGTTCGTCACGGACATCCTCGGGAGCGGCCGCGACCAAGCGATCGTCCGCTCCACGATCGACCTCGCCCGCAACCTCGGCATGACGGTCGTGGCCGAGGGGATCGAGGACGAGGCCGCACTCGAGCACCTGGCGCGGGAGGGCTGTGCGATGGGCCAGGGTTTCTACTTCTCGCCCCCGCTCCCCGCCGAGGAGCTCACCCAGCAGCTCGCCGCCGCGTTCGGGCTCGGCGGTTCGGAGCTGCGGGCGGGCAGCGGCGCGGTGTTCGGGCCCCGCTGAGGGCTCTCAGCGCGCCGTCGCCGCCAAGTCGTCGACGGGCACGTCGGCTCCGAGGACGTGGTGGGAGCCGTCGTCGAAGACGAGCACGCCGCCCCACGGCAGCCAGCGCGGCGCCTCCTCGGGGCCGCTGAGGATCGCGGCCTTGGCGTGGATCTCGGCGAGCGTCGCCGTCGGCGCGAGCGCGGTCGCCTGGACGACGCCGGTGAACGCCGGCAGGCCTGTTGCGGGGTCGAGGAGATGGTGGCTCGGCCGGCCGTCCGCGCCGAGCCAGCTGCGCTTGCCGATTCCGCTCGTCGCGATGCCGCCGCCGCCGAGCGAGAGGCGGTGCAGAGCCGTGCCGTCGAACGGACTCTCGATCTCGACCTCGCGGGCGAGCTCGCCGGCCCCGCCGAGCGCCAGATCGCCGGCGCAGTCGATTGCGAAGCTGCGGTGCGCGCCGAGCGTCGAGGCCAGCTCGTCCGCGAACATCCCCTTCGCGAGACCGCCGCTGTCGAGCGTGACCCCCGGCGGCCGGCGCACCACTCGAGCAGCCTCGTCGCCCTCCAAGCGCTCCCAGAGGCGAGCGGGCGACGCGGCCGCGGGACCGCGCCGCGGTGCGAGGGCGAGGGAGAGCCGGAGCGGGAGCGCGGGCGGCAGATCCGCGGCGTAGCCCGCGTGCGCCAGCTCTTCCGCCAGCGTCGCGTCGACCAGGCCGCCTGTCATCTCGGCGGCTTCTCGCGCCGTCGCGGCGAACCGTGCCATCAGCGCGCTGGCCGGGACCTCTTCGCGCGGATCGGCGTTCAGCAGCGAGAGCTCGCTCGCCGCGGAGAAACGGGTGAAGGCGCGGTGCCAGAGCAGCAGGCTCGCCCGCGCGCGATCCGCAGCCTGTCTCGCGGTCTCGGCGGCGTCGCCTTCGACGTAGACGCCGCAGCGCCCGCCGAAGCAGTCGAAACGCAGGATCGCCTCCTTGCTCACGATTGCGAGGTCCGCAGGCCGGAGGGGCCGCTCGATTCCGCTTCGGCTTCGCCGGCCGAGGATCCCGATTCGGCTTCGCCGCCGGAGGAGCTTTCTTCGGAGGAGGCGGATTCGCCGGAGGAAGATTCGGCTTCGGTCGCGCCCGCGCTCGATTCGGCTTCCGTCGCGCTGGATTCGCTTTCCGGGGCGCGCGCCGCCGCTTCCTGTTCCTTGTGACGGGCGCGTTCGGAGGCCAGCTTGCTCGCGGCGGCGCGGGCGGCGGACGAGGACCCGCCGCTCGTGCCTGAGCTGCCGGCCGAGCGGCGCTCGGCGTTCGCCACGAGCGCGGGATCGTGTCCAGAGGCCAGCTGCACGTAGACCACCAGGAAGGCGGCGATGAACAGCGAGACGGTGGCGGCGGCGACCCAGACGCGGATCCTGCGCGCGCGCCGGGCCATCGCCTCGCGCTTGGCTCGCGCCAGCTGTTGCGCGCCGAGGCGGCCCTCCGAAGGCCTCTGCCGGGGGGGCGTTGCGCTCATTGCTGCCCCGTCGCCGCCCGAGGGCTCCTCGCGGCCGCGCGGCCGCGCTCGTCGCCCGTGCCGGAGGCCATCCAGCGGCGCGCCCACACCGCTCCGAGCGCGAGGAGGGCAGGCACCGTTGTGATCGCGACCATCGCCAGGAACCAGGTCTGGCCGGCGTCGGTGCCCTCGCCGAGAGAGTGGGCGAGGCCGAGCGCCCAGGCGAGTGCGGTGAACCGGTGCAGGCGCCGCCAGCGCTGGACGCCGATGCGCCCGCGCAGGTAATAGGAGACGCCGAGCAGCGCGAGCGCCCAGAACGAGACGATGCCGGCTGTCGTCCAGAAGGTCTTGTACGAGGCGACGAACGGGAGGGAGATGTCGCCGAGCGAGAGCCCTATGAAGCTGTCGCCCAGAAGCGTCAGGCCGTGCACGGCGATCGCCGCGAGGGTCGCCAGCGAGAGCGCCTCGTGGGCCACCCGCAGCTCCGCCCCGCGCCTCGCGCGAAGGCGGGTGCCCATCAGCACGCCGGCGCAGACGCTCATGCTCGAGAGGATCAGCGCCGCGATCCCGGCCGCGCGGCTGGCGAGCCAGAAGACGTGTGGGCCGACGGCGGTCGCGAGGGTGGTGATCTGCATTCGACCAGGAAAGCGCGCGCACCTCAGAGCGAGCTGAGCGTCCCGTGAGGATCCATTCAGTCCGCAGGAGCCTGCACCGGGAGCGTCACGACGAACGACGCGCCCCCGCCGGGGACTTCGCGGACGTCGATCGAGCCGTGGTGCGCGTGCACGACACCCTGGACGATCGCGAGGCCCAGTCCGGCGCCGGCGCGGCCGCGCTCGCGCCCGCCCTCGCGGCGCCAGAAGCGGTCGAACAGGTGCTCGCGCTCCTCCGCGGCGATGCCCGGACCGTGGTCGGTCACGCTCACGCTCACCGTCTCCGGGCCGCCCGCAACCGCGACCTCGATCGGTGTGCCCGGTGGCGTGTGCACGATCGCGTTGCCCAGCAGGTTGGCGAACACCTGGCGCACCTGCAGCGGGTCGCCCGACACCGCGGCGGCACCGTCGGCGCTGAGCCCGATCTCGCGCTCCGGGGCCCGGGCGCGCGCGTCCTGGACGGCGTCGCGTGCTAGCGCGACGACGTCGACCGGCTGCGGCTCGCGCTCGGGGTGCTCGTCGAGCCGGGCGAGCGCGAGCAGGTCCTCCACGAGCACGCCCATGCGCCCGGACTCATCCTCGATCCGGCGCATCGCGTTGGCGAGCTCGCCGGGTTCGCGTACGGCGCCGAGCCGGAACAGCTCGGCATAGCCGCGGATCGACGCGAGCGGCGTGCGCAGCTCGTGCGAGGCGTCGGCCAGGAACTGACGCAGGCGCTCTTCGCTGGCGGTACGCGCCGCGAACGCCTGCTCGAGCCGCTCGAGCATCGCGTTCAGCGCCAGCCCGAGCCGGCCGACCTCGGTCTTCGAGGTGGCCGGGCTGACGCGCCGCGAGAGGTCGCCGGCGGCGATCTGCCCGGCGGTGACCTCGATGCGGCTGAGCGGCCGTAGCCCGAGTCGCACGACGAAGAACGCCGTCGCGCCGAGCGCGATCAGCGCCGCGGCGATCACGAGCGCCTCGACGAGAAGGAGCCGGTGCAGCGTCTGGTCGGTTTCGTGAAGCGGCACGGCAACCACCGTGATGCCGGTGTCCTCGGGGTCCCGGCGTGCGTAGACCCGGTACCTCGGGCCGCCCGAGGAGACGGAGTCGACGGTCGTGTAGGTGTTCAGCGCGATGTGGGCGGGGAGCTTCGGTTCGGAGACCGAGCTCTGGCCGTAGTTGAAGCTTTCCTGGCCGATCACCTTCCCGCCGGCGGTGCGTCGCTGGCCGTAGGTGCCTGGGGGCGCGTTGAAGCCGGGTGGCCCGCCGCCCCCGAAGCCCTGACCGGGGCTCTGGTCCTCGGGTCCCTGCGCTGCCGGCACGCCGAAGCCCTTGCTGTCGAGCAGCCGCGACATGTAGGGGAGCGCGCTGCGCGCCTGGTCGTCCAGCCGCGAGTACAGGAACGAGCGCTGCTCGGCGTAGGTGACCGCTGCGACGGCCACCATCCCGACCGCCGCCAGCACCAGCACGCTCGCCAGCACGCGGGCGCGCAGCGAGGACATCACTCGCGCGGCGCTCGCAGCCCGTAGCCGACGCCGCGTACGGTCCTGATCAGAGACGGGCCGTGCGCATCGAGCTTCTTGCGCAGGTAGCTGATGTAGGTCTCCAGGACGCGTCCGTCGCCGCCGAAGTCGTAGTCCCAGACGTAGTCGAGCAGCTGTGCGCGGGTGAGCACGCGGCGCGGGTTGAGCATCAGGTAGCGCAGCAGCCTGAACTCGGTCGCCGTCAGCTCGATCGTCTCGCCGCCGCGGCGAACCTCGTGCGACTCCTCGTCGAGCTCGAGGTCGGCGAAGCGCAGACGCCCCGACTCGGCGGCAGCCTGCCCGGTGCGCCGCAGGATCGTCCTGATGCGGGCGACCAGCTCCTCGAGGCTGAAGGGCTTGGTCATGTAGTCGTCGCCGCCGCCCGTGAGGCCGCGGACCTTGTCCTCGGTCGAGTCACGGGCTGTCAGGAAGATGATCGGCACGCCCGCGCGCTGCGCGCCGAGCCGGTTCGCGACCTCGAAGCCTTCGATGTCGGGCAGCATCACGTCGAGCAGCATCAGGTCGGGGTGAAAGCGCGACACGGCTGCGATCGCCTCGCGACCGGTGCCGGCCGTCTCGACCTCGAAGCCCTGAAAGCGCAGCGCCATCGAGATCACCTCCACGATGCTCGGCTCGTCGTCGACGACCAGAACCCGCCCCGACGCGCTCATGGCCTCGTCTGCTGTCATCAGGTTGCTCCCTCGTTCCGTTCGCATGATCCCCAGGATCGGCGTCCGCGCTTCGGGCCAGCTGTGTGAAAGCTGAGAGAACGCTGAGAGGTCATCGCCTCGGAGCCTAGGCCACGAGGAAGCGCTCCAGGCCCGTGCGCACCCACTCCGGGACCTCGGTCTTCTCCCAGGTCTCGGTAGAGACGCAGACGTGGCGCGCGCACATCGCGACGAGGAGCTCGCTGCCCCGCATCACGTCGATCTCGGTGGTGATCGCGGTGCGGCCGACGCTGCGGACGCGGGCGGGCAGCGCGAGCACGTCGTCGTAGCGGGCCGGGGCGCGGAAGTCGAGCTCGGAGTGAGCGACGACTGCGTCGAGGCCGCGCTCGACCATCTCCAGCCACGGACCGACCGCCTCACGCCAGAGCTCCGTGAAGGCGACGTCGAAGTAGAGCAGGTAGTTGGCGTTGAAGACGATGCCCTGCGGGTCGCACTCGCCGTAGCGGACGCGCAGCTCGTGGACGAACTCCTCGGCCATGGCCTACGAGGCCGGGACCGTGCGCTCGACGATCTCGCCCATCAGCTCTCGCAGGTCGCGGTTGGCCTCGAAGACCATCTGCTGGCGGTGCGCTCCGTTGCCGGCCCGCAGCAGATCGGCGACTCCCGCGAGCTGAGGCTCGCAGCCCAGCTCGGCCGCGTGCGGTGCCAGCTCGGCCAGCAGCTCCTCTGTCAGCTCGCGGGCCGGGCGCTTGGCGCCTTCGTGGTCGAGCAGCTCGGCGTCGAGCCCGTGGCGGGCCGCGAGCCAGCGGTTCTCGTCGATCAGCTCCCAGGGCTCCTCGGGGACGTGCGCGCCGGCCTGTGCCTGCTCGGTGAGCAGCTTCACGAGCGAGACGACGAGCGCCGCGAGTCCGGTGGTGTGCTCGAGGCGGGTCTGCGAGTCCATCGCGCGGATCTCGATCGTGCCCAGCCGCGGGTGCGGGCGCACGTCGTACCAGAGGTATGTGTAGTCCTCGATCACGCCGCCGTCCACGAGCGTCTGAACCCGCTGCTGGAAGTCCTGCCAGTCCTCGAAGCGCGGCGGCAGCCCGACGCGCGGGAACGCCCGGAAGATCGGCACCCGGCTCGACGCCAGGCCGGTCGGCTCCCCGCGCCAAAGCGGCGAGTTGGCCGACAGGGCGATCAGCAGCGGGACGTAGGGCCGCAGGTGGTTGGCGACGTGGATCGTCTCCTCGGGGTCGGCCATGCCGACGTGGACGTGCATCCCGAACACGAGCTCCTGACGCGCCACGAAGCCCAGCGAGCGGATCAGCCCGCGGTAGCGGTCGTCGCTCACGACCCGCTGGTCCTCCCAGCGGGCGAACGGGTGCGTGCCCGAGGCCCCGATCTTCAGCCCGTGCTCAGCCGCGCGGTCCGCGACCAGCGAGCGCAGCGCCGCGAGCTGGACGGCCGCCGTTGCGACATCGGGGCAGGGGGTGGTGGAGATCTCGAGCACCGACTCGAGCAGCTCAGGCTTGATCTCCCCGCGCGGCGGATCCTCGCCGAGGATCGTGTCGATCGCGCTCGTCAGGTCGAGCGAGGACGCGTCGAGGATCATCAGCTCCTCCTCGATCCCGACCGTGTAGCGCGGCCCGCTGAAGCGGTGCTCCATGCGGGCACACCCTATCTGCGCCCGGACGGGGGACCACGCGCCGCGGTGCTGTGCCCGGCGCCGGCGGCGCCGGCGGCGGTGCGGCGGGTCCGGTCAGCCGTCGCGCTGGACCCTGTTCCACTCCACCCAGCCGATGCCGGTGCGCCCGTCGGCGGAGCGCACCCGGCACATCGCGCGCGGGAACAGCGAGATGCGCCCGTCGGGCGCCTCCAGACGCAGCGGCCCGAACGCAAGGGGCTGGACCTCGAGGTCGAGCTGCGGCGGCGCCGAAGCGATGCCGGCGGCCGAGATCAGGCCTCCGGGACCCAGCTCGTGCTCGGCCGTCACCGTCTCGATCTCCTCGATCTCCTCGCCGCGCTGCACGTAGCCGACGCCGTACCCGGGCATGTCGGGTAGCCCGACCGCGTGCGTGTGCGTGCCGTCGTCGAGGTGCAGCGCGCTCCACATCCAGTCGATCGCCCACCAGTCGCGCGAGCCCCACGAGTGGTCGCGCTGCCCGGGCCCGGAGAGCTCGATCTCCTCCTCGCCGACGCGCAGCCTGCCACTGACGCGGCAGGGGATCTCATACCGCGTCGAGGCGCGCCACGCGTAGGGGATCCCATCGGTCTCCCAGACGAGATCGAGGGCGAGCGCGACCGGCGCCCCCGGCTCCCCGCGCAGCGGCGCCGACGCGTCGTCGTAGGCCTCGGCCATGCCGCGCACGCGCACGGCGAAGCGCTCGAGCGGGCTTTCACAGCGCTGCGCGGCGGCGAAGGACGCGGTCTCGATCGATTGCTCGTCATCGTCGCTCGCGGGCAGGGGCGCGGCCGCGTCGACGAGCATCACCGTCGGACGGCCCGGCCCGCAGATGCAGGCCGTGTAGAGCGCCACACCCTGGTTGGGTAGGCGCCCGAGCCGCACGTAGACGCCGAGCATGCCGTCGTCGGAGACGGCGTCGAAGTACCAGCTCTCGTTCCAGAGCGCCTCGGGGCCGGGCTCGTGGCGGCCCTCGTCCTCGGCGGCGGGCCGCAGCGCCGGCGGCCGGCCCTCGCGCGGCTCGGGTAGCAGCTCGTCCGCGCCCAGGTCCAACGCCTGGGTTGCATTGCGCTCGAACCAGGTGATGAACATCTCGTCGCCGCGCTCGGTCCGTTCCACGATCATCGACGCGGCGATCGTCATCACGAGCCCGTGGAAGCACGAGCGCCGGTACTCCTCCCAGCAGCGCTCCCAGCTCAGCCCGCGCACGCCGTGCTCGAGGAGCTGCTCGTGGTAGCCGCGGAGGAGCCGCTCCTCGTGAAGGCGTCGCTCTCCTGTCGGCAGGCAGCCCCCCAGGAAGTAGGAGGCGTCGACGAGCGGCGGACCCCAGCTGACCGTCTGCCAGTCGAGCACGGTCACCGTCTCCTCCCCGAACAGGAGGTTGTCGAGCCTGTAGTCCCCGTGCACGAGCCCGAGCGGCGGGCGCCGGTCGACCGCCCAGCCGTCGAGGCTGGCCACGAACCGCCGGCACAGCGCGGCGTGCTCGTCGGAGACGCGCTCGCCGTAGCGTTCGAGGAACGCGGGCAGCAGCTGCATCAGCAGCGCCTGGTCGAGCGGGTTGGGCAGGTTCAGATAGGCCGAGGCGCCGACGGAGTCGTGGCCCATGACCGGCGCCTGGATGCTCGCCAGAGCACCGAGCGCGAGCTCGGCACGGGTCGCGTCGCAGCCCGCGATCTGGTCGCCCTGGGTGGCGTCGCGCACGTCCTCGAGCACGAGCGTGAACCAGCCCTCGGCCTCGTCGTACACCGCGTCGTGGCAGTGGGCCAGCGGGCCGCCGAGCCCGCCTGCGAGCTCGCTGTAGAAGGCGACCTCGCGGCGGTAGGCGCCCATCCCGACGCCGGTCGCGCGGCTGGCGGGATCATCCGAGGCGAGCTTGACCACCACGCTCTCATCCTCGCCGCCGGCCTCGCGGAAGCGGACGCGGTGGCTCTGGCTCATCTGCCCGGTGCCGACGGGCTCGCGGCCGAGCATCTCGAGGCCGGTGCGGGACAGCGCTTGACCCAGCCAGCTCGCGCTGATCTCCTCGGGGCCCCGGATCAGGGTCGCTGGCGGCATCTCGGCGATTCTCTCCGCAACGCGCGGCGGCCGTCAATCGCCTAGTCGACCACGTAGGTCTCGGGGACGTGGCGTTCGAGCTCGCGCGGCGGACGCTCGTAGGGGCGGTGCTGGCGGGGCGGGAGCTCGACCGGCGAGGGCGCCGGCAGCCGCTCGTAGGGGACGCGCGAGAGCAGGTCGCTGATCAGGTTCAGCCGCGCGGTGCGCTTGTCGTCGGCCTCGACGACGGACCACGGGTTGGCGTCGGTGTCGGTGGCGGCGAACATCCGGTCCTTGGCTTCGGCGTAGTCGACCCAGCGGGCGCGCGCCTGGAGGTCCACCGGGCTGAACTTCCAGCGCTTACGCGGGTCGCGCAGGCGCTTCTCGAAGCGGTGCTCCTGCTCCTCGTCGCTGACCGAGAGCCAGTACTTCAGGAGCGTAACGCCCTCGTTCTGAAGCGAGAGCTCGAATTGGGGGCAGAAGCGCAGGAACTCCGCGTACTGCTCCTCGCTGCAAAACCCCATCACGTGCTCGACGCCGGCGCGGTTGTACCAGCTGCGGTTGAACAGGACGATCTCGCCGCCCGCGGGCAGGTCGGCGGCGTAGCGAGCGAAATACCAGCGGGTCTGCTCGCGCTCGGAGGGGGTGGGGAGGGCCGCGACGCGGCAGGTGCGCGGGTTCAGGTACTCGGTGATCCGCTTGATGACGCCGTCCTTGCCGGCCGTGTCGCGGCCCTCGAAGACCACGACCAGCTTGCGAGACTGCGCGACGATCCACTCCTGCATGTAGACCAGCTCGGTCTGCAGCCGCAGCAGCTCCTTCTCGTATCCCTTCCCGTTCAGCTTCTGCGGCGCGCTCATCCGAGCGATCTTCCCACCGCCCGCGCGGGCGCGTCCTCACGTACAGCGTCGTAGGATGGCGGGCGGTGCCCGAGGAGCCTGACCGGCCCCAGCCCGACAAGCGCGACGCGCATCCGCCGATGCCGCGCGACGAGCGCGGCTGGCAGGTGGCGCCCGCACCCGACGGTCGCGGCATGCCCGAGCAGAAGCCCGGGCGCCCGGCACACCGGCGCCAGGGCTTCCTGTGGTTCGTGCTCGCGCTGCTCGCGCTCAACTGGCTCTCGCTGCTGCTGTTCCAGCAGGGAGGCGAACGGCGCGTGACGGTGCCGTTCAGCCCCGTCTTCCTGGAAAAGGTGAAGGAAGGGAAGGTGAAGTCGATCTCGTCGCGCAGCGACGCCGTCGAAGGGACCTTCAAGGAACAGCTCACCTACCCGCCGAGCGACAAGAACGCGAAGCCGACGAAGCTCTTCGCGACGCAGGTCCCGAGCTTCTGGAACGGCAGCCAGCTCTCCGCGCTGCTGCAGGAAAAGGGCGTCGAGATCAACGCCAAGTCCCCGAACCCCGGCCAGTCGCTCCTCGAGGAGCTGCTGCTCGGGTTCGGGCCGACGCTCCTGATCGTGGGCCTGTTCGTGCTGCTGGCCAAACGGGCGGCCGGCGGGGGAGCCGCCGGTGCGCTCGGGAACTTCGGTCGCTCGCGCGCGCGGCGCGTGGACCCGCAGACGGTCCGTGTCACCTTCGCCGACGTCGCGGGCATCGACGAGGCCAAGAGCGAGCTCTCGGAGATCGTCGACTTCCTGCGAAATCCCGACCGCTACGGGCGCCTCGGCGGACGCATGCCCCACGGCGTGCTGCTGTTCGGCCCGCCCGGCACCGGCAAGACGCTGCTGGCACGCGCTGTCGCCGGCGAGGCCCACGCCGCCTTCTTCTCGATCTCAGCGGCGGAGTTCATCGAGGCGATCGTCGGCGTCGGCGCATCCCGCGTGAGAGACCTGTTCGCCAAGGCCAAGGAGGCAGCCCCGAGCATCGTCTTCATCGACGAGATCGACGCGATCGGCCGTTCGCGCCAGGGCTCGGCGGCGATCAGCGGCGCCAACGACGAGCGCGAGCAGACGCTCGACCAGATCCTGACCGAACTCGACGGCTTCGAGCCCACACAGGCCGTGGTCGTGATCGCCGCGACGAACCGTGTGGACATCCTCGATCCGGCGCTGCTGAGGGCGGGTCGCTTCGACCGCCGCGTCGCCGTGCAGCCCCCGGACCGTGCGGGGCGGGAGAAGATCCTGCGCGTGCACACCCGTTCGATCCCGCTCGCGGACGACGTCGACCTCGACGCGCTCGCCTCGAGCACGCCGGGAATGGTCGGGGCCGACCTCGCCAACCTCTGCAACGAGGCGGCGCTGCTCGGCGCCCGCCGCGAACACGAGAAGGTCGAGATGCGCGATTTCACGGACTCGCTCGAGAAGATCCTGCTCGGCTCGCCGCGCGGCATCCTGCTCGCGCCGGCAGATCGCGAGCGCACCGCCTACCACGAGTCCGGGCACGCGCTCGTCGGGATGCTCACATCCGAGGCCGATCCCGTCCGCAAGGTCTCGATCATCCCACGCGGGATGGCGCTCGGCGTGACCCTCTCGGCTCCCGACGGCGACCGTGTGTCCTACTCGCTCGAGGAGCTCGAAGCCAAGATCAAGGTCTCGCTCGGCGGGCGCGTCGCCGAGGAGATCATCTACGACACGATCACGACCGGCGCCGAGTCGGACATCGAGCAGCTGACCCAGATCGCGCGTCAGATGGTCGGACGCTGGGGCATGAGCGAAGCGGTCGGGCCCGTCGCGGTGCTCCCGCAGGACGGCCAGGGGCCGCTGCTGCCCGGCGTCAGCGAGACCTCCGAGCACACGCAGGAGCTGATCGACTCCGAGACCCAGCGGATCGTCGCGGCGGCTCACGGCGAGGTCACGAGGCTGCTCGGCGAGCACCGCGAGCAGCTCGAGTCCCTTGCGCAGGCGCTGCTCGCGGCCGAGACGCTCGACGCGCCCGAGGCCTACGCCGCCGCCGGCGTGCCGCTTCCGTCCCGGGAGTTGGACGCCGTCACGCCCGTCGAGCCCGCCCCCGCCTGAGCGGCCGCGGCGAGTTCGCTTCTCACCAGCAGCTGCACCCCGATCGTGCCGACGGCGAGGCTGACCAGCGCGGAGGCGACGATCGCCGTCGCGGTCGGCTCGCCGAGCACATGCGTCGAGAGCCCCAGCGAGGCGACGGCGGCCGGTACTCCCAGCTGCGCGCTGGCGGCAAGAGCTCCCGAGGCCGTCGTGCGCATGAGCCGCGCCGCGAGCAGCCGGATCGCGACGTTGAGGGTCACCAGCGCCCCGGCGAGGGCCAGCATCGAGGGTTCGCGGACCAGCGCGCCGACGTCGAGCGAGGCGCCGAGCACGACGAAGTAGAGCGGGACGAAGAAGCCGTCGGCGACGCCGCGCACCTGCGTGGAGAGGCGTTTTGGGCCGCCCAGGATCGCGACCGCGACGCCGGCGCCGAAGCCGGCGATCAGGATGCTCGTGCCGCTGCGCTGCGCGATCCAGGCGAGCGTGAACAGGACGAGCAGCGACAGGCGCAGATCGAGCGCCCAGTGGCGCTGCTTCGATCGTTCCCGAACACCCTGCACCCATTGCGTCTGGTCGACGGCGCGGGCTACGAGCACAAACAGCGCGGCCGCCCCGGCCACCAACGCCGAGCCGATCAGCGCGTGCGTGAAGCGGGAGGGCTGCAGGACGATCGGGATCGCGAGGATCGCCACCACGTCGGCGATCGTGGCCTGCACCATCACCGGCAGCGCGGCGCGACCGTCGACGCCGGCCTCCTGAAGCGCCGGCAGCAGGATCGCCGCTGAGCCGGCCGCGAGCACGACCGCGTAGATCGCGGCGTGCGAGTCACCCGCGATCGCGGCTGCGAGCAGCCCGGCGGGAACCGCCAGCGCCCCCGCGATCGCCGCGAGCGCGGAGCCGGTGCGCAGTGAGCCGAGCAGGCGCGGCTCGCGCAGCGGCAGGTGCATGCCGACGCTCAGCATCAACATCGCGAAGCCGACTTCCCCGAGGAAGGCGATCGTCGGCTGCTTCGGGTCGATCGCTCCGATCACGTGCGGTCCGGCGAGCACGCCCGCGAGCACCTCGCCTGCCACCAGCGGCACGAACCAGCGACGGGAGAGCCCCAGCAGCGGACCGGCGAGCCCGGCGAGGGCGAACACGGCGAGGGTGCCGAAGCCGATCACAGTGCGTGCATCATCCCGCCGCGACGCGACGGCCGGTCCGTCCTCCGGTATCGTCGCCGGAGGGGAACGGCTGGGCCACCGAGAGGGGAGCTTTTCGATGTACGACTACGTGATCGTCGGAGCAGGGTCCGCGGGCTGCGTGCTGGCGGCGCGCCTGAGCGAGGACCCGGACGTGAAGGTGCTGCTGCTCGAGGCCGGCCCGCCCGACGTCAACGAGAACATCCACGTTCCGCTCGGCTACCTGCAGCTCGGCGGGACCGAGGTCGACTGGGACTACCACTCGGCGCCCGAAGAGCACTGCGACCGCCGGCGGATCACGCTGCCCCGCGGCCGCGTCCTCGGCGGCTCCTCGTCGATCAACGCGATGGTCTACATCCGCGGCAATCCGCTCGACTACGACGGCTGGGGTGTCGCGGGCTGGAGCTGGGCCGATCTCCTTCCCTACTTCATCAAGAGCGAGGACAACGAGCGCGGCGCATCGGCCTTCCACGGCGCGGGCGGGCCCCTCCCGGTCAGCGAGGAGCGCTCGCAGAACCGCATCTCCCGGGCGTTCGTCGAGGCGGGCGTCGAGGCCGGCCTGCCGCGCAACGATGACTTCAACGACGGCGAGCAGGACGGCGTCGGGCTCTACCAGGTCACCCAGCGCGAGGGGATGAGGGCATCGGCGGCGGTCGCGTACCTGCACCCCGCCTCCGAGCGCGAGAACCTCGAGGTGATGCCCTACATGCAGGCGCACCGGATCCTCTTCGAGGGCAATCGTGCCGTCGGCGTCGAAGCCGCCCAGCTCGGCCGCCCGCAGCAGTTCCACGCCGAGCGCGAGGTCATCCTCGCCGCGGGGGCCTACAACTCGCCGCAGCTTCTGATGCTCTCGGGGATCGGTGATCCCGAGCATCTCGCGATGCGCGAAATCGAGGTCGTGCTCGATCAGCCGGCCGTCGGCGAGAACCTGGGCGATCACCCGGCGGCGCAGCTGGTCTACACGACGCCTGAGCCTGAGAGCCTGCTGCTCGCGCTCGAGCCGGAGACCCTGGAGCGCTACGAAGCCGAGCGCACCGGCGCGTTCGCGTCCAACTTCGCCGAGGCGGGCGGCTTCGCTCGTGTCGGCGCCGGGGCGCCGGCGCCCGACATCCAGTTCCACGCCGTGCCGCTGCAGATCATCGACGAAGGCACGCGTGACCCCGAGGCGCACGGCGTCTGGATCTCACCGTGCCTGCTCACCGAGCAGAGCCGCGGCACCGTGAGGCTCGCCTCCAAGGACCCGACGGCGAAGCCGATCATCCGCAACGACTTCTACTCGGCGGGCGACGACATGCAGCGGATGATCGCGGGGTTGCGACTGGCGCTCGACATCTGTGCTCAGGACGCGCTGCGCCCCTACTGCGCGGAGGCCTACAACGTGCCGGACGGAGACTCTGAGGAGGACCTCCGGGCGCACGCCGCGCGCACGACGTTCGCGATCTACCACCCGGTCGGCACGTGCCGCATGGGCGCCGACATCGCCGCAGTCGTGGACCCGGAGCTGCGGGTGAACGGGATCGAGGGCCTGCGCGTCATCGATGCGTCGGTGATGCCGACCGTTCCCCGCGGGAACACCAACGCACCGACGATCGCCGTCGCCGAGCGGGCATCGGATCTGATCCGTCACGGTCGCGCGCTCGCCGAGCCCGCCGCCGGGGTGGCCGCGGCGACGGCATGAGGAGGGCCGAGGGCCGCCCCGCGTCATAGGCTTAGGCCTCGTGAGCGCGCTCGAGATGCTGCGGACCCGGGTCGCCGAGATCGCCGACCTGCGGTCGTTGGACACGCTGGCCACCTGGGACCAGCTCGTGATGATGCCGCCGGACGGCGCCGCGGAGCGCGGCAACCAGCTCGCTACGCTCGCCCGGATCTCCCATGATCGCGCGACCGCGGATGAGGTCGGCGGCTGGCTCGAGGAGCTGGAGGGAGCAGAGCTCGACGAGCTCGACGCGGATCTGGTTCGCATCGCGCGCCGCGACTGGGAGCGCGCGCACCGCGTGCCCAGCGAGCTCGCAGCGGAGCTCTCGGCTGCCCACGCTGAGGGCCACGAGCGCTGGCGCGAGGCGCGCGCCGCCGACGACTTCGCGGCGTTCGTGCCCGCGCTGGAGCGCAACGTCGAGCTCGCACGCGCCTACGCCTCGTGTGTCGCCGAGGATGGCGACGGGCTCTACCAGGCGCTGATCTACGACTACGACTACGGCCTGCGCACCGACGAGCTGCAGCGGCTCTTCGGAGCGCTCGGCGAGCGCCTCGCTCCTCTGGTCGAGGAGGCAGCGGGACGGGCCCCGGCGCCCCGGCCCGAAGTGCCGACCGATGCCCAGCGGCACGCTGTCGAGTCGATCCTGCGGCGCGTGGGCGTCGAGCCCGGGGCGTGGCGCCTCGACGTCTCGGCACACCCCTTCTCGACCTCGATGGCGCGGAGCGATCAGCGCATCACCACGCGCTATGAGGACGGCGGCATCGAGTCGCTGCTGAGCTCGCTGCACGAGTTCGGGCACGCGCTGTACGAGCGACAGATCGACGAGCGCCTGGACCGCACGAACCTGGGCGCGGGCACCTCGATGTCGATCCACGAGTCGCAGAGCAAGCTGTGGGAGAACCACATCGCCCGCCACCCCTCGTTCGCGACCGTGCTCGCCGAGGAGCTCGCGGCCGGCGGCTACGAGATCACGCCGTCCTCGCTTCACGAGGCGATCGTGGCGGTGGAGCCCTCCCTGATTCGGGTCTCGGCCGACCCGGTCACGTATCCGCTTCACATCGTGCTGCGCTTCGAGCTCGAGCTCGCCCTGATCGACGGCCAGCTCGCCGTCCGCGACCTACCCGCCGCCTGGAACGAGGGCATGCGGCGGCTGCTGGGCGTGGAGGTGCCGAACGATGCGCTTGGCTGCCTGCAGGACGTGCACTGGAGCGAGGGGGCTTTCGGCTACTTCCCGAGCTACGCGATGGGCTGTCTGATCGCCGCCTCGCTGTGGGAGGCGCTCGAGCGTGAGCTCGGCCCGCGCTCGGATGAGCTCGAACGAGGCGAGGTCGACGACATCAAGGAGTGGCTGCGGGAGCACGTCCATTGCTACGGGAGGCGCCTGGATACGGTCCCGCTCGTCGAGCGGGCCACGGGGCGGGGGCTCGAGATCGACCCGTTCATCCGCTACGCGACGCCGTTCGCGTCGGTGGGCGCGCGCCTGTAGGGTCCACGACTGCCAAGACGACCAGAAGGGACGGCGGCGATGCTCACGCTGACGGGACTCGACCAGGTGAAGGAGCACGTAGGACGGGAGCTCGGTGTGAGCGACTGGCACCTCGTGACACAGGAGGGGATCGACGAGTTCGCGCGCGTCACGGGCGACGACCAGTGGATCCACGTCGACGTCGAGCGCGCCAAGGAGAGCCCGTTCGGCGGGACGATCGCCCACGGCTACTACACGCTCTCGCTCGCGCCGCGCTTCTCGTACGACATGTTCACCTTCGAGGGCTTCGCCTTCGGCGTGAACTACGGGTTGAACCGCGTGCGGTTCCCGGCTCCGATGCCCGTCGGCGGTCGCGTCCGGATGCGCGCGACGCTGGCCTCGGTCGAGGAGATCCCGGGCGGGGCCCAGATCACGACCGAGCTGACCTTCGAGCGCGAGGGCGGCGACAAGCCGGTGTGCGTCGCCGAGTCGCTCGCGCGGGTCTACACCGGCTGAAAGCGTCGCTCCTCGAGCCAGGCGACCCGATCCGGCTCGGGGTCGCCGTCCGCCGGCGATGCCGGGCCTATTCGTAGGTGTAGCGGTCGCCGGCGACCGCTGTGCTCTTGCCTTTGTTCGCGTCGGCGATGATGTCCACCGTGCCGGTCGCCTTCGCCGCCGGGACGAGGACCGAGCAGCTGCTCGAGCTGGTGCACTGGGCGGACTTCGAGCTGCCTTTGCCGAACTTGAACTTCACCGTGTTGGTGCCCACGGGGAAGCCGACGCCGTTGATCGTGACCGTGTTGCCGCCCGCTGCGGGGCCGTTCGGCGGCGAGACCGATTCGATCACCGGCGAATAGCGGAACACGTCCTTCTTCACGACGGCGCTGGTGCCCCCGATCGCGGTCACCCTGACGTCCTGGTTGCCCGCGATCCCGGTGGGCGAGACCGCGTTGATCGTCGTGTTGTTGATCACGGTGAAGCTCGCGGCGACACCCCCGAACGTCACTCCGGTCGCCCCGGTGAAGCCGAGGCCGGTGATGGTGACCGCCGTGCCACCGGTGGCGGGCCCCTTCTTGGCGGAGAGCTTCGTGACGGTCGGCGGCGTGCGGTAGGTGTAGTGGTCCGCGTTGGTCGGGCCGCTCGTGCCCGAGGGCGTCGTGACAGTGACGTCGACCGTGCCGGTGCCGGCAGGGGCCGTCGCGGTGATTTCTCCCTGGGAGTCGACCGTGAACGAGCTCGCGGCCGCGCCGCCGAAGTGCACCGCGCTCGCGCCGCCGAAGTTGGCGCCGGTGATCGTGACCGTCGCTCCGCCTTCCAGCGGGCCTTCGCGGGGGGCGACTTTCGAGACCACGGGCAGCGCTTCGCCGAAAGCCAGGACGTGTCCGCCGCCGGCCGAGACGCCCACGACCTGCGCCAGCCCGTGCACCTGAACCGGGACGTCGCTCGGTTCCCCGGTGCTCCCGATCCCGAGGCTCCCGTTTTCGTTGTCGCCCCAGGTCACGACGTTGCCCGACGCGAGCAGTGCCGCGCTGATGCCTTCGCCGGCCGAGATCGCGGTCACGCCGGAGAGCCCGGGGACAGGCGACGCTTTGTCGTTGTGTTCTTCGATCGTGCCGTTGCCGAGCTCGCCCTTCGTGTCGTCGCCCCACGACATCACGGTGCCGTCTCCGAGCAGCGCGAGCGCGTGGTTGCGGCCCGCAGAGATCGCTTTGACGTTCGTGAGGCCGTCGACGGGAACCGGTGTGGTGCTGGAGAGGCCGCCTTCTTCTTCGCCTGATTCTTTTTCTTCTTCCGCCAGCACCTGTTCGTTGCCCAGCTGGAAGCGCATGTCGGCACCCCATGCCATCACCGTCCCGTTCGCGAGGAGCGCCATGCTGAAATGCCCGCCGGCCGCGATCGCCGTCGCTTCGGTGATCCCTTCGACTTCGACGGGCACGGTGCTCGAGTGCGTGTTGCCGGTGCCGAGCTCGCCGTTTTCGTTGTCGCCCCAGGCCAGGACGTGACCGTTCGAGAGCAGCGCGAGGCTATGGCCTTCGTCGCCCGCGACCGCGACCGCTCCGCTCACCCCCGGGACGGGGACGGGCACTTCGCTGTCGGTGGTGTTGCCGGTGCCGAGCTGTCCTACTTCGTTGTCGCCCCAGGCCATCACTGTGCCGTTCGAGAGCAGCGCGAGGCTGTGGCTGAGGCCGGTCGCGATCTGCGTCACGCCGCTGAGGTGTTCGATCAGCGTCGGCGTGCGCTGGCCGATCTCTTCGGCGTTGCCGAGCTGGCCGTGGGCGTTCGAGCCCCACGCCTCGACGGTGCCGCCCGCGCGCAGCGCGAGACCGAATTTGCCGCCGGCGGCGACCTGCGTGACGAACGCCAGGTTCGGCAGCGCGGCCGGCAGCGGCAGGAGCGGTTCGTTGGAGCCGGTCCCGGTCTGGCCGTTCTTGTTCAGGCCCCATCCGGACGCGCCGTAGTCGGTGGTCGCGACGGTGAAGGACGCGGCTTCCGTGGTCGCTGTGCCGGCCGCGTTTTTGAACACAGCCCTGAACTGGCGCCCGCTTTCGGAGAGCTGGGCGCCTGAGATCGTGAACGTTTCGTGCGTGGCGCCCGAGATCGGCGCGAAGCTGGCGCCGCCGTTCGCCGACATTTCCCACTGCACCGTCGGTGTGGGGTGTCCGCTGGCTTCCGCTTCGAAGGTCGCGGTGCCCCCGGCCAGCACGATCTGCGGTACCGGCTGTTCGGTGATCACGGGCACCGTTCGGACAGTGAGGGTCGCGGCATTGCTGGTCGCCGAGCCGACCGTGTTGGTCCAGGTCGCGCGGAACCGGTAGCCGTCTTCTGCGATCGTCGCCGAGGCGATCACGTACGTGCCCGATGTCGCGCCCGCGATCGGCTGGAACGTTTTACCGCCGTCGATCGAGCGTTCCCACTGGACGGTCGGGGCAGGGTTGCCGCTTGCGCTCGAGCTGAATTCGACCTGTTCGCCTTCCAGCACGGTGTGTTCGAGCGGCTGACCCTGAATGAACGGCGCGTTGACGATGTGCAGCGTGGCGGCTTCGCTCGTGGCGGTGCCGGAGCTGTTCGTGAAGACGGCGCGGTATTTGAAGCCGTCCATCGTTTTGTTGATGTTCGTGAGTTTGAGCGTCGTGGTGGTCTGGCCGGAGACGTTTTTGTAGGTCGTCCCGCCGTCGGTGGACTGCTGCCACTGGACGGTCGGCGCGGGGTTTCCCGAGGCTTTCGAGGTGAAAACCGCTTCGTGGCCTTCCTGGACGAAGGCATCGGCGGGCTGCTGCGTCACTTCCGGTTTCGAGAGCACGGTCAGCGTCGCCGCGTTGCTCGTCGCTGTGCCGGCGCTGTTGGTGAAGACGGCGCGGTATTTGAAGCCGTTTTCGGCCGCGGTGGTGCTCGCGATAGTCAACGTGGTCGAAGTCGCGCCTTCGATCGGCAGGTAGCCGGCGCCGCCGTTGGTCGACCGTTCCCACTGCACCGTCGGCGCCGGGCTGCCGGAGGCGGTGGAGATGAATTTGGCGGACGCGCCCGCGTTGACGGTCGTGTTCGCCGGCTGCTGTGAGACCGTCGGCACCGATTCGGCCGCCGGGCGCGCGCCGGCGTCGCTGATGATCCTTGCTCCCGCGGTTGTGGCGCAGAACAGGGCGAGCAAGGCGACGGCCGCGAACGCCGAGACGAGCGAAGCCTGCCGTCGCCGTGCCGGGCGCGGCTGCCCGTGTTCGCCCTGCGGTCCGCTCGTGCCGATCCGTGCCACCTTGGTCCCCGTTTCTTCCCCCGGCCGCTCAGGCCCCAGTTCCACGCCGCCCCTCAGCGCCGTCGAGCGGTCATCATAGGGGCTCGATCCCGTTCGCGCGAGGGTTCTTCATTGCTTTTGGAGCCGGTTAGACTGGACGCCGTGAGCGGCGCCGACGACGATCTCTTCGGGCCAGAGCACGTTCGCGTCTACCGCGAAACCGGTGGCGAGCGCGGCTACGAGTGGCGCGGGACGACGATCCTGCTGCTGACGACGCGCGGGCGGCGCTCCGGTGAGCCGCGCACGCTGCCGCTGATCCATCGCGCCGACGGCGGGCGCTGGGTCGTCGTGGCCTCGAAGGGCGGCGCGTCCGAGGACCCGCTCTGGTTTCAGAACCTGCAGGCGGAACCGGACGCCACGATCCAGGTCCGCGACGAGGAGATCCCGGTCCGCGCATCGGTAGCCGAGGGCGAGGAGCGCGACCGGTTGTGGCGAGCGATGACCGAAGTCTGGCCCGCCTACGACGAATACCAGCACAAGACCTCGCGCCAGATCCCGGTCGTCGTCCTCACGCGCCGGTAACCCTCGAGACGCGCCGGCGTCCGCGCACCGAGCAGCCGCGTGAGGTTCCTCTCCCCGGGCGCGCGCTACGACGCCGCGAGCCGGGGCGATATGGGGTGCACCGGCGCCTGCTCGCGGCGGTGTGCGGGCGACGCGACGCCGACGCCGGCGGCGGCGCCGGCTGGCCGTTGGGGTCCACGCTTCCCAGGGCGGCGAGCCCGGACTCGGCGAACCACAGCTCGCCGCCGGCGCTGACGATGCCCTCGGGCGAGGAGGGCTTGGTTGTGCCGATCGGATACTCGCTCACCTGGCCCGCGGTCGTGATGCGCCCGATCGAGTCGTCACCGCCGTCGGTGAACCACAGCGCGCCATCGGGGCCCGCCGCGATGTAGCGCGGCGCCGGCGATCCGTACTCGCCCTGAGCCACCCCCGAGGTGTTGGGGATCGCGTATTCCTCCAGGGCCCCATCCGTGGAGATGCGTCCGATGCGTCCGAGCGTCTGCTCGGTGAACCACAGCGCGCCATCGGGGCCGAGCGCGATCGAGTAGGGCTCCGCGTTCCCGAACGCGCCGGGCGCGGTGCCGGCCAGCTCGTGTTCGGAGACTTCGCCGCCGGCGCTGATCTCGCCGATCGTCCCTGTCACCGGCTGTGTGGACCAGACGCTGCCGTCGGGCGCGACCGCGATCGACGTCGGCGCTCCGCCGCGCGGCAGCGGATAGGAGCCGAGACCGCCCTGCGGAGACAGCCGTTCGATCGCGCTTGCCGTCATGTTCGCGATCCACAGCGAGCCGTCCGGGGCGCTCGCGAACTGCTCGGGCCAGAAGCTCGTTCCGAGAGCGAGCGGGAACGCGAAGCGCGGTTCCAGCCCGCCCCCGGCCGGGTCTCGCTCGAGCTCGACGGCGCCCGCGCCGCTGGTCACGGCGAGCAGCCAGAGCTGCCCGTCGGGGCCACTGCCGATGGTGATCGCCCCGAGCGGCAGGAGCGGCCCGGCGGCGAAAGGAGCGATCGTGATCCGCTCGAGCGCCGTGGAGCTCTGCTCCGAGCGCGTGACGGCGAGGCCACCGGCGACCGCGGCAATGGCCGAGACCGTGGATGCACCGCCCGAGAGCGGGTGCTGGGCGATCGTCACCGCTTGGGCTCCGCCAGGAGCGAGGAGGCCGATCGCCGCGCACGCGGACGCCGCTGCGACGGTGGCGTGGGCCCGCTTGAACCGCTCTCGCATGATGTCTTCGAGGTGGGTCATCGGTGGCGAGTATTGCAGACAATAGTCTGCAGACTGGAACGGTTCCGGATACGCGTCACGGCGCCGGGCCGGAGGGCGTGTGCGGGACCGGCACGGTCACCTCGCGGCCCGCAAGCTGGAAGCGGATCGTCCTCTCGCCGGCCCCCGAGACGGCATAGGCGCCTTCCCGCAGGGCGAGCGCCATCCACGTTCCGTCCGCGAGCTCGAGCCTGGCATCGCGGGCACCGGCGGGGAGGACGCCCACCAGCGAGGATCGCTCACCGCCGGCGGGCAGCTCGGTGATCGCGCTCATCAGATAGCCGCGCGCCGCCGCGGACCCACGGACGCACTCGATCGTCTCGGGTGCCGCGGGCCCGCCCGGCACGGCCCGAAGCAGGCAGACACGTTCGCCGGCGGGCACGATCCACGACGGCCGCGCGCCCGGCACCGACGGTAGGCGTCTTGCCGCCGCGATCACCGGCGGGCCGTCGCCTCCCCGCCGATCTTCGCGCGTCTCGGCAGACAGCAGCGCCCGCGCCTGGCCGGCGGGCCGATCGCCGCTCCGCTCCGGACGCCTGAGGATCTGGAACGCCCGGAGGAGGGAGGAGGGCGCAACGGCCCGCCGGCCAGGCGCGGCCCGCGGCGCCGGCGGGGTGGTCGCGGTGTGGCCGCCGCGGCGTGGGGGCTCGCTGTTCAGGGCCGGCGCCCGCACCGCATCGGCGCCCCGCCGGGCCGCCGTGTCGCGAGCCGGTCTCGCTCGGGGCGGAGCCGGGGAGCCCGCGGCGGCGTTGCCGTCGCTGCCGGTCGCGTCAGACGCCTGCACGGCGCCGGCCCGCTGCGGCGCGCCGCCGCCGGCTCCGCCACACCCCGGCAGCGCCATCGCGGCCGCGAGAGAGGCCGCGATGGCGGCGCTGGTGCGCATGCGCTCAGGGTTCGCCCCAGTTGACGTACTGGTACAGCGCGATCCCGTAGTACGGCTGGCAGGACCCGACCATCCCGTAGCCGGGAGGGGCGCTCGGCAGAAGGTAGGCCGCGTAGCCCCATCCGGCGACCCACGGCTCGGTCTGCCCGCCGTTCCAGACCGCCGCCGCGACACACCGTTCGATCCCGTCGGGGTGAGGCGCCTTGTAACGGTTCTCGGTTTCCTGCGGCAGCCACTCGGCGGCGTTGTCCGGGTCCATCGTGCGCAGATACGTGATGCGCGTCTCGTAGTGCGGCTCGATGCACGCGGTCCCCCAGGTGTAGGTGCAGCCCCACCAATATTCGCCGCCGTAGAACTTCTGCGCGTGCGCCGAGGCGGCAAACGCCGCCGCCGCGAGGAGCGCCGCCGCGAGCGGCAGCGCCACCCGGCGCCACGCCCGGCGCCTGTAATGCCTGAAGAGCACCCTCCACCTCCGATCTCCCTCGGCTGTTTCGGGCAGCCGAACCATTTGCATGAACGGGATCGAAGCTAACCGCGGGCCTCGCGGATGGGAAGGTGATCAGGGGGTGATCTGAAGGGCGTCCGCTGCCGGCAACTGCGCGCCCCCTTCGGAGCTCGGGATCCATCCGTGGAGCTCCCGGCTGGTCGCGACGCCCAGCTTGCGCCTGACACGGCGTGCGTGCGTACGGACCGTCTCGAGCTCGATGACCAGCTCGGCGGCGATCTGGCCGTAGTTCTTCCCCTCGGAGAGATGCAGCAGCACCTCGTTCTCGCGTGGGGTCAGTGGTTCGCTCCGCGGGTCGGCGTGGCTCGATGCAAGCGAGGCGGCGAGTGCTTCGAGCAGCGAGCGCGCGGTCGCGCGGTCGAGCGCGAGGAGGATCCCGGCTCCGGATGGGCAGCGCGGTGTTGCCACGGGAGGAAGGCTGACAGCTGTCTGCAGGCCCGCGCCAGCGGTGTTCCTCACCGGGTTCGCGAGGACCGGTTGCTCGCGCGCGGCGCGCCGTCCTTCGCTCGCGCCGGCGGCGCAGCCGTTACGCTCGCGAGCGACCGAGCGGACGAAGGGAGGGTCGAGTAGACATGCGTCGCCTGTCGCCCCTGGATGCCGCGTGGCTCGCGATCGAGTCGCGGGACACGCCGATGCACGTCGGCGGCCTGTTCGAGTTCACCCAGCCCGCAGACGCTCCGCCCGGTTACCTCCAGGACCTGTTCGCGCGGATGCGCGCGGCGCAGGCGGTGCCGCCGCCCTGGAACCTGAAGCTCCTCGATGCTCCGCTCGTCGGCTCACGGCTCCCGGTCATGCGCGAGATCCACGACGTGGATCTCGACTACCACGTCCGGCACTCGGCGCTGCCACATCCGGGCGGGCAGCGCGAGCTCGGCGTTCTCGTCTCGCGGCTGCACAGCAACGAGCTCGATCTGCACCGCCCGCTCTGGGAGGTGCACCTGATCGAGGGCCTCGAAGGCAACCGCTTCGCGATGTACAGCAAGATTCACCACTCGCTGGTCGACGGCATCAGCGGCATGCGCCTGATCATGCGCGCGCTCTCGCCGGACCCTGCGGAGCCGGGCACGCCGTCGTTCTGGACCGTGCCGGAAGGCAGCAGGCCCGACCGCCCAGGGTCGCAGGACGGGCACGGGGTGCTCGGTGCGCCGCTCGGCCTGCTCCGCGAGAGCGCCGCGGCGGCGGCGGGGCTGTCGCGCGCCGGCGTCGATCTCGCCCTGGCGGCGGTGGATGGGCGCCCGCTGCAGGCGCCCTATCGCGCGCCGGATTCGGTGCTCGGCGAGCCGATCACCGGCCAGCGCCGCTTCGCGACTCAGCAGTACGAGTTCGGGCGTGTGAAGGCGCTGGCGCGGGCCGCCGAGTGCACGCTCAACGACATCGTGCTGTACCTGTCCGGGACGGCTCTGCGCCGCTACCTCGCAGAGCACGCGCGGCTGCCCGACCGCCCTTTGACGGCGGGGATCCCCGTCAATCTGCGCGAGGCCGACGATCAGTCGATGGGCACATCGATCGCCTTCCTGATCGCCGAGCTCGGCACGAACGTCGCCGACCCCCGTGAGCGGCTGCGGACCGTGTCGCGGTCCACGGCCGAGGCCAAGCGCCACCTCTCGAGGCTCCCGTCGGAGGCGCGCACGTCCTACACGCTGCTCTTGAACGCTCCTTACATCGCCGGTCTCGTGCTCGGACTGGGCGGCCGCGCTCCGGTTCCGTTCAGCCTCGGCATCTCGAACGTGCCCGGGCCGACCGAGCCGCTCTACATGAGCGGCTCGCGGCTCGACTCGCTGTTCCCGCTGTCGCTCCTAACGCAGGGCAATGCCCTCAACATCACGTGCGTCAGCTACGCGGGCACCCTGAACTTCGGCTTCACCGGTGCCCGCGACACGATGCCTCACCTGCAGCGGCTCGCGATCTACATGGGCGAGGCGCTGGACGAGATCGAGGGACTGCTCTCCAAGCGGGGAGTCGCGCGCCGCGGATGAGCGACGCGGCTGCCTAGGAGGATCGGCGGGTCGGCCGGCGCTCCGTGCCGGCCTCGAGCGGTTCGGCCGGCGGTCGGCGCCGGCCTCGAGCGGTTCAGCCGGCGGTGCGTGCCGGTCGCCGGAGTTGCCCCGGGAGAAATCACCGGCGCCGGCCTCAGCGCCACCAGGGGACGCGTCGCAGTTCCGCCACACGCCCCGCCGGCGCGATCAGCTCCTCGAGGTGCTCGGCGAGGTGGTCGAGGTGCTCGCAGAGCCACACCGCGTAGCGCGAGCCGGTCTCCTCGTGGACGACGGTGTCCGCTCCGAGCACGAGCGGCGCCAGCTCGCCGGGAGGGCGGTTGCGGGGCGGGCCGAGCAGTCCGGCGAGCTGTTCGTACCACGCGGTGATGGCCGCTGTACGCCTGTCGAGCGCCGCGCCGGCCGCGGCCACCGCCTCAGGGTCCGAGGGCAGCGAGGCGACCGCGTACGCCGTGAGCCGCAGCCGCTGCGAGCCTCCCACGAGCTTCCAGAGCTGGCCCTTCTCCAGCCGCTTTGAGCCCTGCTCGGCCAGGAACGCGCGCAGCCCTTCGTCGAGGCGCACCGCCGCGGTCGTCGCCGCAGACGCAAGGTCGGGCGGGCCGTCACGCATCCCCGCCGACCAGTTCACGCCCTCGCGCAGGAACGACGCGCCGACGCTGAAGGAGTCGGCCAGGTCGTCGCCGACGACCCCGGCGACGCCGCGCGGCCAGACCGCCAGGCCGACGAGCAGGCTGACCGCGCATCCGAGCGCCACGTCCTCGACGCGCACGATCCCGACTTTCCAGCCGACCGGCTGGATCAGGTTGAAGAGCACGGCGACGGTGACCGTGAACGCCGCCTGCCCGACGGCGAAGGGCGCGATCCCGGGCGTGTACGCCGCGATGAAGATCGCAACGGGGAGGATCGCCCAGAGCGCGGTCGATTCGGCGCCGATCACGATCAGCAGCGCGCCGCCGATGCCGAAGCCCACGACGGTTCCCGCGAGCGCACTGAACGCGCTCGCACCGGTCGCCGCCGCATTCGTGCGCAGCACCGACAGCGTCCCGAGGACGACCCAGAACCCGTGCTGGACGGAGCTGACCTCCGCGACGAGGACGGCCACGGACAGCGCGACCGCCGCGCGCAGGCTGTTCACGAACCAGACCGATCGCACGCTGGCGTGTCTCAGCGCGGTGGCGGTGGGGCCCGCTCCGCGTCCGCCGCTGGCGAGCTCGAGCGCGTTCGCGAACTCGTGACGCCGGTGCTCGAGCTCGGCCGGCGTGAGGATGCGCTCGGCGACCAGCGCGTCCGCGCCGATGGCGAGGACCGCGACCGCGAGCGTCTGTGCGTGGAACGCGATCTGCGCTTCGCGGCGGAAGCCCGGAGCGGCCTCCGGCAGCACCTCGAGGTCGGCGAGCGCCTGCTCCCGCAGCCGCTCGAGTCGCGCCAGTTCCGGCTCGGCCCGCGCGCCCTCGAACAGGGCGGCGATCTGATCGAGCACCTCGGCGCAGGCGGCGAGCAGTACCTGGTCGTGCGGCGCCGCGGCCTGCAGGTCGTCGGACCCCGCGGCGTGCAGGTCATCCGACGCCGCGGCGTGCGCGTCGTCGGGTACCGCGGCGCGGATGTCGTGGCCCTCGTCGATCGCGTCGCTCAACAGCGAGGTGCACCACTCGACCAGCTGCACCAGATTCGCCATCGCCTGGTCGGCGGCCGCGAGCCCGAGCGGCCTGTAGGGCGTCGCGTCGAACAGCCCCATCAGCTCCCGCTGAGCGCCCACGGCTCCCTCGAGCGCGGCGGGCGCATCATCGCCGCTGACCGCCGCCCGCACCCCCGCGGCGAGCGCGCGGACCGCGTGCGCGAGCGCGCCCCGAAGCGGCTTGCCCACTCCCGCCGGCGAGAAGGCGAGCACGGCGGCGGTGCCGCACACCGAGGCCAGCCACCAGCCCGCTAGCCGGTCGGGGATCATCGAGGCCGTCCCCGGTGAGGCAACGGGCAGGACGTAGGCCAGCATGGCGCCGATCGCGCCCGACGCGGCGTTGGGGCCGAGCACACCCGCGTAGAAGACGGTGAACGCGACCGGGAGCGTGACGAGCGTCGCGAGCGCCGTGGACGAGCTCACGAGCGTGCCGATCGTCAGCAGCGCGCTGCCGGCCAGCGCCAGGCCGGCGTGTGCGATGAGTTTGTCGCGCCGGCCGCCTCCGAAGGAGCTCAGCAACAGCGTCGCGAAGCTGCCGAACGCCGCGAACGTCGCCATCTGGAGGTTGCCGATCACCTGGTCGGTGAGCGCGAAGAGACCGGCCGCCACGACTGTTGTGCGCGTCGCGCGCAGCGCCGCCTGCTTCGAGAGCAGCGGGGCGAGGCGCCGCCACGCGCCCGGTGAGCGCGCGTGCTTGCGGGCGACGGCGTCGGCTCGGCTGCTCAAGTGAGCGCGAGTCTACATCGGTGTTTGGGCACCGGTCGGTTGCGGGTATCTCCCTCTTTGGAGGCCTCTACGGAGTGACTCCGGTCCCTCTTCCGCCCCGGCAGTCCCAACGGGGGAGGGCAACGCTGGCTATGGCGGTCGCGACGCGCATCGAACCCCTCCTCGAGCGCGTCGCGTACGCCGCCTCTCTAGACCGCGTAGATTCGCATCGATGATCGCCGAAGGGGCTGGGCGAGCTCCGGTGCAAGGAGCTCTCGCCGATGCGGAGGGGCAGGAGCTCGAGAGCGTCTCGACGCGCACGCGCCGCGTCTCGGGCGCGGCGTTGGTGGTGCTCGCGATCGGCCTCCTCATCACCGCCGGGCTCGCGATCGCCTCCGGTGCCCTCTACCGTCACAACGAGCGCAGGCTGCTGCACCTGCGCGTGCGCGAGCTGAGCCTCGTTCTGTCGAGCGCCACGCAGAGCGTGCAGACGCCGCTGGCGTCGGCGGCGGCGTTGGCCGACGCCACGGACGGCGATCCGGCGCGCTTCCGCGCTTTGATGGCGCCATCGGTTGGACCGGGCCGCCAGTTCGCGGCGCTCACGCTGTGGCCGCTCGGCACCGGAGCCACGCACCCCCGCGTCGTGCTCGGCAGGACCGCGGCCGCCCCCGCGGCGAACGCTGCCCGCGTGCGTGCGCTTGCACGGAAGCCGGGCGTGCTCAACCTTGTCGGAATGCTCGCCGGCGCGCGCCCCGCGCTCGGGTTCGAGTACGCGCTCGGTTCCGGTCCCGGCTCGTATGCCGTGTTCGCCGAAAGCCCGCTGCCGGCCAACCGGCGCTCGAAGCTCGAGGGCAACAGCGCGTTCTCCGACCTCGACTACGCCGTCTACCTGGGCCGCGGCAGGCAGCCCTCGCAGCTGGTGCTCACGAGCGTCAAGCATCCGCCGCTGAAAAGTCCGACCGCCGCCGACTCGGTTCCTTTCGGCTCAGGCGCCCTGACGATCGCGATCAGCCCGCGGGGCTCGCTCGGCGGCAACTTCTTCCAGTCCCTGCCGTGGCTGATCGCGATCGCGGGCGTGCTGATCTCGCTCGCGGCGGCGCTGTTGACCGAGCGGCTCGCGCGCGGGCGTGCGCGCGCCGAGCTCCTCGCCACGCAGCTCGATCGTCTCGCCGCGGAGAACCGCGAGCGCTACATCGAGCAGCGGAGCATCGCGCAGACCCTCCAGCAGGCGCTCCTGCCGGCGCAACTGCCACGGGTGCCCGGACTCAGCGTGAGCGCGCGCTACGTGCCCGCGCAGACCGGCGGCGACGTGGGAGGCGACTGGTATGACGTCGTCGCTGTCGACGAGAAGCGGGTGCTGCTCGTGATCGGCGACGTGTCCGGGCACGGCGTCGAGGCAGCCACGACGATGGCGCTGGTGCGCCACGCCACGCTCGCCTACGTGGCCGAGGACCCTCGCCCCGCGAGAGTGCTGGAGAAGCTCTCGGACTTCGTCAGCCGGGGGCCGGGCGACTACTTCGCGACTGTCCTCTGCGCCCTGATCGACGTTGAGGGGCACCTCATCACACTGGCGAGCGCCGGCCATCTGGCGCCGCTGCTGATGGCGGGCGGCGAGGGTGAGTACATGGATGTGCAAGCGGAGCCGCCGATCGGCTTCCCGCACCAGGCACCGTTCCGCGAAGCGACGTTCCCCGTTCTGCCGCGGGCGACGTTGGTAGCTTTCACCGACGGGCTTGTGGAGCGCCGCGGAGAGGTTCTGGACGAGGGACTCGAACGGCTCCGCGCGATGGCCACAAGCGAGCAGTTGACCGATGACGACCTGCTTGCGAAGCTCGCGCGGGACCTGACCTCGGACGATCACCGTGACGACACCGCTCTGGTGAGTATCCAATGGCAGAACTAGAGGACAGCGCAAGGGCCGGCATCGAGCCCCGGCCCGATCAACCGTACCCCGCCCCGCTCGGCGTCGAGACGCGCGCCGACGCTCCCGGCGGCCCCGTGATCGCCGTGTCCGGCGACCTTGACATCTCGAGCGTCGAGCAGCTCCGCAGCGCGGTCTCCGAGGTGGCCGACGCGCACCCGGAGGAGCTGACGTTCGACATGAGCGGTCTGCGCTTCATGGACAGCGCCGGGATCGCGGTGCTTCTCGTTGCCGCCGGCAAGGTGCCGAGTGTGCGCCTGTACAAGCCGACGACGGCTGTGCGACGCGTGATCGAGCTGACCGGACTGACCGAGGTCCTGAAGGTGGAGTCGTGACGGCGGCGAGGAGCTTCGAATGCCGGCCCGAGGAGGTCACCGCAGCGCGGCGCTTCGTGCGCGAGACGCTCAGGGGCGAGGACACCGAGCTCGTCGACGCCGCCGAGCTGATGGCCTCGGAGCTGACGAGCAACTGTGTCAGGCACGCCCGCACCGCCTTCGACGTCAGCGTGCACGTGCGCGAGGAGATCCGCATCGAGGTCTGCGACACCGGCGGCGGCGAGCCGCGCCCGCTCTCGCCCGGGCCGGAGGAGCCTTCGGGGCGCGGTCTGATGATCGTGAAGGCGATGTCTCGGAACTGGGGCGTCGAGGCAGCCGGCGACGGCAAGAAGGTCTGGTTCACGCTGCCGCGCTCAGGCGACCGCGCGGCCGCGGGCGGCGCCGTGTCCTGCGGGGCCGGCTAGTCAGGCACGCGGCGCGGCCGCAGGGCTTCCCGCCCCGTCCGCGCCGACGGTCACGCCCTCGCGCAGCCGCCTGGCGGAGTCTGGGTCGTGCGAGGGCAGATAGACCGTCGCGTGCGCTTCGCAGTGCTCGAGGATCCGCACGAGCGTCGCGCGGTGAACGCCCGGGTCGGGACCGATCGCGTCCGGTCTGCGGGCGTGCAGCTGCTCGAGGGTGTCGGTCGCGTCGCCCGCCAGCATCACGTGACGGCCGTCGTCCTCGACGCAGACGATTGAGACGTGCCCCGGCGTGTGGCCGGGCGTCGGCACCGCGACGATGCGTCCATCGGGCGAGAGCGCGTGGCTGCTCTCGAAGGCACCGAACGCCGGCCCGTCGAGCTCGAAGGGTTTCGGCGCGAGGCTGTCCGGGAGCGGCTGACGCAGTACGCGGCGCATGACGCGCGAGAACGGCTGCGCGGCGAACGCGACCTCGGCGGCATGCATGTGCAAGGTGGCGCGGGCACCCTCCCGGCTGTCTGCAAGGTGCACGACTCCGTCGACGTGGTCGCCGTGATGGTGGGTGAAGACGACGTCCTGCACCTCCTCGATCGACAGCCCCTGGGCGCTCAGTGCCGCGGGGAGCTCCTGATCGCGTGCAACTTCGAAGCGGGCGAACGGGATGTTGCGCGCGGAGGCCGTCTCTCCCGTGTCGACGAGCAGGAGCCGGTCTGCGTGCTCGATCGCCCAGCAGTGGATCGGGAGCGGGTCGGAGAAGGGTCCCGGGAGGAACAGGTCGAGCTGGCGCCGCGCGCCGGAGCTCGGGAAGAGGAACGAGCGCTTGACGCGCACGCTGCCGGTTGAGAGGGCGTGTATGCGCATGGGTGCGAATCTAAAGCCCGGGGGCCGGGGCGTCCAGGCCTGCCGGTGAAGCGTCGGCCCGCGGCGCGCGGCTGGAGCGTTCGCGCAGCCACGCGAGCGTTGCCTGCAGCCCGTCCTCGTAGCCGACCCGTGGCCTCCAGCCGAGCACCTCAGCGGCGCGCGCGGCGCTGAAGCTCTGGTCGCGACCCAGCACTTGGACCGCCTGGCGCGAGAGCAGCGGCGCCGTCTGCAGGCCCGTCCTCGCGCGCGCCAGCCGGTAAGAGCTCTCCATCGCGACCGCGATCGCCATCGCCAGCGGATAGGGCAGGCTCAGCCTGACGCGTGGCGCGTCCAGGCCACGAGCGAGGTCGCCCGTGAAATCCGCCCAGGTGACCGGCAGCTCGTCGGTCACGTTGAACGTGCTACGGGCCCCGAGCGGACGATCGAGCGCCAGCACGATCGCGTCGATGAGGTTCTCGACGTAGCAGAGCCCCGCGAGGGCCCGGCCGCGGTCGACGAGCAGCATGTGCCCGGCTTCGAGCGCCCGCGCGATCTCGCCCACCACCTCCACCGAGCCCGGCCCGTAGACCGTGGCGGGCCTGAGAATGGCCGTCTCGGGGAGGCGCGCGGCCAGCACCTCGCACTCGCCCTCGAGCTTGGTCTGCGCGTACCAGTTGGCGAAGCCGGCGGGACGGCGCTCCTCGCCGAGCGGGCCGCTGCCGGGGTGCCCGTATACGTCGGTCGTGCTGATGAAGACGACGCGGCGCGTTCCCGCGGCCGTCGCGGCCGAGGCGACATTGCGGGCTCCCGCGACGTTGGCGGCGCGGATCTCGGCGACCGTGGCCCAGTCTGAGACGAGCGCCGCACAGTGCACGATCTGCTCGCAGCCCTCCGTGGCGCGGCGAAGCGAGCCCTCATCGCCGAGCGCACCGGTCGCGAGCTCGACCTGCAGACCGGTGAGTGCCGACGTGTTGCTGGAGGCCCGCACCAGGCAGCGGACCCGTCTTCCTTCGGCCGCGAGCCGGCTCGCCAGGCGCGAGCCGATGAACCCGCTCGCGCCGGTGACCAGGACGCGGCCTGCGCTCACCCGCCGGCCTTCAGGCCCCGGCGGCGAAGCGTGCCGATCGCGATCTCGCGCACCGTCCCCCAGTTCTTGGCGCCCGACCCTTCGCACTCCTCGAGCACCGTGTCCAGTGCCGCGAGGAAAGCGTCGATCTCCGCCTCGGAGACCGTCAGCGGCGGCAGCAGCTTGATCACGTCGTTCTTGCCGGCGGCCATCGTGATGACGCCGTGGTCGCGATGAAGGGGGATCACGACGAGCTGCGGGAACAGTCCCTCGCTCGCCATGTGAATCAGCTTCCAGTTCACGCGCGCCACGCGCCCGCTCGGCGCGCCCAGCTCGATGCCGACCATCAAGCCGCTCGAGCGGATGTCGCGCACGAGCTCGCGCCGCGCCTGCACCTCGGCCAGCCCGGCGGCGAGGAGATCGCCCATCCGCGCCGCGTGGTCGACCAGCCCGTCACGCTCGATCACGCGCAACGTCGCGAGCCCGGCGGCCATCGAGAGCCGGTTGCGACCGAAGGTCGACTGGTGCACGTAGGAGCGCTCGAGCGTTCCTACGGCGCGCTGGAAGATCTCGCGCGTGGTCGCCATGGCCGCGACGGGCATGAAGCCTCCGCTCAGGGCCTTGCCGATCAGCACGAAGTCCGGTTCGAGGCCGTAGTGCTCGAGCGCGAACCAGCGGCCTGTGCGGCCGAGCCCGGTCTGGATCTCATCGGCCACGAAGAGCGTGCCGTACCGGCGACACAGCTCCTGGGCACCACGGAGATAGCCGTCCGGTGCAAGGGTCACCTCTCGGCCCTGCACCGGCTCGACGATGAACGCGGCCACCTCGCCCGAACGCAGCTCCTGCTCGAGCCTGCCCAGGTCTCCGAAGGGAACACGCGCGCAGCCGGGCAGGAGAGGGCCGAAGCCCTCCTTGAAGAAGTCGTCGCCGACGAGCGAGAGGGGACCCAGCGTCACGCCGTGAAACGAGCTGTCGCAGGACACGAGACCCCCCCGCCCCGTGGCGGCCCGCGCGAACTTCATCGCCGAGTCGACGGCCTCGGCTCCGGTGCTGGCGAAGAAGAGCGCGTCCAGCCCGTGCGGCAGGCGCTGCGCGAGCGCCTCGGCGAGCATCCCGGCGAGCGGTGAGTAGTGAATCTGAACGCCGTCGGCGAGGCCCGCGGCGAGCGTCGCCTCGAGTACGGCGCGGATGTCCGGATGGTTGTGCCCGAGGCTCGCAAAGCCCTCGCCGGTATGGAAGTCGAGGTGGGCGCGTCCGCCGGCGTCGTAGAGGTAGGAGCCGCGCGCGGTGACGTACTCGCGGTCGAAGCCGAGGATCCCGAGTACGTCGACCAGCGACGGGTCCAGGTGGCGCGACGCCAGCTCGAAGGTCTCTTGCGAGCGCGCCAGCGCGTCGGAGACCACATCGAGTGGGTCGCTGCCGAGCAGCGTCTGGGTGTCGGCGTCGCGGGCCATAGCGTGATCGCCCGGGCGGGCGGAGGCTCGGAGGCTAGTCGACGGTGCAGGAGCCGGAGGCGGAGACGGCTCAGCCCTCGCTGGTCGTCGTCACGAGCCGCGGGCGGGGGCGCCGCAGCATCATCGCGACTGTCGCCAGGCACGCGAGCGAGGCGAGTAGGTACGGGACCGCTTCACCGGTCGCGACGGCGAGCGCGCCCGCCCCGGCCGGCCCCACGATCGCGCCGATCGCCCACGCCGCGTTCATCATCCCGAAGGCCATGCCCTGCGCGAGGCCGCTGCGGTCTGCGCCCTCCGCAATCAACGCGAAGGAGGGCGTGAACAGCGTTCCGAACGACGCCGAAGCGGCGACGATCATCAGCCCGTAGAGCACGGGCTCCAGGTCGAGCGTGAGCGCGAGCGAGACCACGCCGCCCGCGGCGAGCCCGTACAGAACCGGCGTGCGGATGCCGCGGCGGTCGGAGATGCGACCGACCAGCGGGGACCCCAGGCCCTCGACCGCGGCGGCGACCACCCACACGGCGCCGATCGCGCTCGGCGCCCAGCCCGCATGGCTCAGATGCAGCGGAGCGAGGACGTCGAGGATCCCGAAGAACAGCGACCCGAGCGCGAGCAGGCCGAGCCCGGCTCGGAACCGTGGCTCGCGCCCCGCGCGGCGCAGCGCACGCACAGACGGCTTTTCGGACGCGCCAGGGGCGATCGTGAGGGTCATCGCGGCAAGCACCGCGGCGAGCACCGAGACGCCGCTGAACACCGTTGCGCGGCCGAGATCTGCGGCGAGGGCGCCGACCACCGGACCGAACAGCGCCCCTCCGACTGCCGCTCCCATCGCCGTCCCGATCACGGTGCCGCGACGCTCGCGCGGGGTGGCGGCGACCAGCCACGAGAACGCTCCAGCCCACGTGAACGCGCTGCCGATCCCCTGCAGCAGCCGTGTCGCGATCAGCTGCCCGAGGTCGTTGGAGAACGCGAAGCCGAGGCTCGACGCCGCCATCAGCGCGAGCCCGGTCAGGACGGCGCGCCGGGGTCCCATCCGCGCAGCCGCGACCCCGCCCGGCAGCCCGCCGATCAGCGCGCCGGCCGCGTAGGCGGCGACGAGGACCCCGGCGGTGCCGGTCGAGAGGTGGAACTCGTGCTCGAAGTGGCCGAGCAGCGGCGTCAGCGCGACGAACAGCATCGTGTCCACGAACACGAGGGCTGACACAAGACCGACGAGACGACGCATGGCTTCAAGCTAACAGCGCCCGAGGCTCCGATCTCGCTGCTACAGCCCGCGCACTCCGCTGCCGATGGAGCTGCGAGATGTCAGTGAAGTCCGCAAAGCCTCGCGCCCGCAGGGCGGCTCCCTCGCGCTCGGCGCGCCGTGCGGAGGGGGGACCGGCACACGCCGCGGCCGACGGGCAGAGCCCTGCCGAGCGGCGCCGCGCGCAACAGATACGACGCCTCGGCGAGGCCGTTCTCGCCCGTGCCGATGGGATCCTCGCCGAGACCGTCGAGCGCACGAAAGACTCGGGCGAGCCCGTCGACCAGGCGGTGCAGGAAAGCTTCGAACGCATCTGCACGAACTCGACGACCGCGGTGGCACGGTGGATCGCCGGGGACCCGCTGGAGGTCACCAACGACTCCGCTCGGGAGACCTCTCGCATCTTCGGCGAACTCGCCGCCCACCGGGCGGCCTCGCTGCAGGAGGTCACGCGCCGCATGTTCTGGTGGCGCAACGTCTTCGGCGACGTGATGCGCGAGGAGGCGGCCAGGCAGAAGACGCCGCAGGGAGTCCTGCGCGACGCGCTGGAGATGCTTCAGCTCAGCGTCGAGTTCAGCCTCCTGCGCATGTGCCAGGTGTTCGAGCGCGAGCGCCGGCGCACCGACGAGCAGCTCGCTTCGCGCGAAGAGGAGCTGGCGTTCATGGCGACTCACGACCCGCTCACGGACCTGCCGAACAGGACGCTGATCGTGGATCGCATCGAGCAGATGCTCGCGCGGGCGGGGCGTCAGGGCACGACGGTGGCGGCGCTCTTCGTCGATCTCGACAACTTCAAGGCGATCAACGACACGCTCGGCCACCAGGTCGGCGACGAGCTGCTCCAGGCCGTCGCGGCCCGCCTGCAGGGCGTGGTCCGCGAGGTGGACGCGCTCGGGCGGCTCGGCGGCGACGAGTTCGTCGTGCTGGTGGGCGACCTCGCGGCGGACGCGAGCCCCTCGCTCGTCGCCGAACGCCTGCTCGATGCGCTCAAGCAGCCGTTCAAGCTCGGGCCCGAGGGCGAGACGACCGTGACGATCGGCGCGAGCATCGGCATCGCTCTTGCCGACGACGCGACGGCGGGCAGCCTGCTGCGGGACGCCGACATCGCGATGTACCGCGCGAAGTGGGACGGACGCAACCGCTACGCGATGTACGAGAGCGGCATGCAGGACGTCGTCCAGGAGCGCATGGAGCTCGAGATGGATCTTCGCGAAGCCTTGGCGCGCAGCGAGTTCTTCCTCGCCTACCAGCCGACGCTCGACCTCGCCGACATGCGACCGACAGGCGTCGAGGCGCTGATCCGTTGGAAGCACCCCGTCCGCGGCGTCGTGCAGCCCAACAGCTTCATCCCGCTGCTCGAGGAGACCGGCCTGATCACCGACGTCGGCAGGTGGGTGCTCGCCGAGAGCTGCAGGCAGGGCGCCGCGTGGGTCGCGGCCGGTCACGAGATCTCGATGGCGGTGAACGTCTCCGGGCGCCAGCTGGACAGCGACCAGCTGATCGACGACATCCGCGCGGCCCTCGAGAACTCGGGGATGGCCCCCGAGAGGCTGACGATCGAGATCACCGAGACGACGCTGATGCGCGACGTCGAGCAGACCGCGCGCAGGCTGTCGGCGATCAAGGATCTCGGCGTGCGCATTGCGATCGACGACTTCGGGACCGGCTATTCCTCGCTCGCGCACCTTCAGCGCTTCCCGGTCGACGCGCTGAAGATCGACCGCTCCTTCGTGTCGGGGCTGTCGAGCAACAAAGAGGGCGAGACGCTGATCCAGACCCTGGTCCAGCTCGGCAAGGCGCTCTCGATCAAGACCTTCGCGGAGGGGATCGAGCAGCCGCAGGAGCTCGCGCTGCTGCGCGAGCAGGACTGTGACAACGGCCAGGGCTTCCTGTTCGCCAGGCCCCTCGAGCCGGACGAAGCCGAGCTGTTCCTGCGCGACTACGGCAACCGCGCGAGCGGCTGATCGGACCCGACCGGGGCTGGAGGGGTCCGCGCGGCCGGTGCTGCGGCGAGGCGCTTGCCGGCGCTAGTCCATGGGGCCGACTGCGTACCAGTCGGCGTTGAGCGCGGATCCGGCGCGGCACGTCTCGCGGAGCAGGTGGAGCAGCTCCTCGCGCTCGAGTTCGCGGCGTTCCGGGCGGTCCCAGCCGCCGTCGTCGGCTCCCCACTCGACCCGGATCTCTCTGCCGACCTTGCGGAAGCGGCCCTTGGCGCGGCGCTCGGTGAGCGAGGCGAGCAGCTGGTCCATCGCGTCCGCCGGCGCGTCGTAGCCGGTGTGGTAGGTGATCTTGAATCTCATCGCGCAGATGTATCGCCGCCGAGCCTCCGAGAGTTGAGAGCTGGGCGGCCGTATCCGACGGAGGGCGGGCCCGCCGCCCGCGCCGCTCAGCGCTCCGGCGGCGCGGCTCGACGCGCCGCCCGCGGCATCACTGCTCGCGCGCGGTGCGTGTGGGCCAGGCCGCGCTCATCAGTGCGATCAGCAGCGATTCGAGCTCGGCGGGGTCCTGGCTTTCGATCTCTTCGAGAACCCGCCAGAGCCTGTGGCGGGGCATCACTGCACCCTCTGAGTGATCGTCTGCACCCATGGCTCCAGGGTGGCGCGCGGCGCCGCGCGGGCGCATCGCACCGATGGGGGATCAGCTCTGGGCGGCGAACGCGCGGCCGTCGCCGAGCGCCTTCGCGACGAGGTGTGCCCGCGAGCGGGCGCCCGTCTTCTCCATCGCGTTGCGGGCGTGGGTGCGGACGGTGTTGTGCGTGATGTGCAGCATGTCCGCGATCTCGGGGCTGGTATGCCCCATCGCGATCAGGTAGAGGACCTCGCGCTCGCGGTCCGAGAGCGGCGCGAGCACGTCATCGCGGTGGTGGCTGCGGCGGAAGTGGGCGCCCGCAAACGACGTGCTCAGGGCGACGAACAGGACGAAGCGTTGCCCGGTGCACACCTCGACGGTCGCGCCCCAGTGCACCTTCACCGTGCTGCCGTCCGCCGCGACCATCGTGGCGTCGCCGTCGAATCGCTGCTCGGCCAGGTGCGAGCGCCACTCCGCCTCGGTCGCGATCGGGCCACCCTCCACGAACTCCCAGATCGGCCGGCCGAGGAGCTGGTCGCGGCGGTAGCCGAGCATGCGCAGGCATGCACCGTTGACGTCGCGCGGGCGACGGTCTGCGTCCAGCAGCAGCATCGCGTTGCGCGATTGCGAGAACGCGGAGGAGAACATCCCTGACCAGCCATCCGGCGATGCCATCTCGGCGCGATGCTAAGCCCGCGTGCGCGGCGCGCGATCACCTGATCGAGGTGAAGCGAGCACCGTCATCAGCCGGCGCGCGGCCAGTTCGGCCTGGCGTGTGCGGCCCACCGCCGAGGAGATCTCGCGGTCGAGGCCTCGCAGCAGCGCGCTGGTCGCCGGCTGACCCGCCGATCGCTCGCGTATCGTCGGCCCGGAATCGCGCCGGGGCGCGAGGCGGGAGCGACGTGGCGGTACGGGATCCACAGGAGGCAGAGAAGGACGACGGCGGACGGATGATCCGTGCGCGTCGCGTTCTGCACCACGCGCGCGGGCTACTCGGCCGCCGCGCCCTGCATCTGGTCGGGTTCCTCGTCTTCGTCTACCTGTTCCTGAAGCTGGTCCCGGGCTTCGCGGACGCCCTGGAAAGCCTGCGTGGGGTGAGCGTCGCCTGGATCATCGGCGCGCTGTTCGTCGAGACGCTCTCGCAATGCGGCTACGTCGTCTCCTGGACCGGGATCCTCGATCCCGACGGGCTGCTGCACGCCGAGGGGCGGGGCCGCCACCTCGGGGCGCGCGTCGCCTGGTCACAGCTCGGCGGCGGGATGCTGGTGCCGGGCGGGACGCTCGGGAGCATGGGCGTCGGCGCCTGGATGCTGCACCGGCTCGGCATGCCCATGAGCAAAGTCGGCGAACGGCAGTTCACGCTGATGTTCTTGAACACGGGCGTGGACGCGATCGCGATCGTGGTCTTCGGGATGCTTCTGGCGCTCGGCTTCTTCGGCGGCGGCCCGTCGCTGGCCCTGACGCTGGGGCCGGCCCTCGTGGTCGCCGCGGGGCTGGTGCTGGTGCTCGTGATCGCGAGCGCGGCGGAGAAGCTCGCGGGACGGCTCCGCCCCAGGCGGCCTCGCATCGCGTCTGGGATCACCACCCTGGCGCTCGCCGTGCAGAACACCCGGGACATGCTGCGCCACCGCGGCAGCGGGCGGATCGTGCTCGGAGCGATCGCCTACCTCGGCTTCGACATGCTCGTGCTGCAGGGCTCGTTCGTAGCGATCGACGCGCACCCGGTGCCGACCTTCGCCGTGGTCGCGATGTGCTACCTGATCGGCGGGCTCGGTGGCTCGATCCCGCTCCCCGCCAACCTCGGCGCGGTCACCGGGATGGCCGCGATGCTGATCGTCTTCGGCGTCGACCGCAACGACGCCGTCGCCGCCGTCGTCCTCTACCAGGCGATCGGCTACGTCGTGCCGCTGGCCGGAGGCGGGCTCGCCTACCTGTTCCTGCGGCGCGAATTCGGGGACAAGGCGCTGCTCGCCGAGGCGGGCTGAGGGGTAGCGGGCCGGGCCGGCCGAGGCCCGGGCGGGCTCGCAGACGGCCGACGGTGCCCGGGCGAGCTCTCGAGCACGGAGTACCTGCGTCTCGTCGCGCTCGGCGCGGCGGTCGGCCTGCCCGCCGCGCTGCTTGCCCCCGGTGCCTGCCGGCTAGCTCAGGCGCTGCCGCGGAAGGACCAGAGCGCCTTCGCCTCCTCGAGGGTGAGGATCCGCCAGCGCCCGCGCTCCGGCGACCACACCGAGATGCGGGCGTCGAGTACGCTGCGCAGCCCCTCGAGGGCGCGCACCGCCTCGCGAGTGCCGACGTTCTCCGCGAGCGTCCGGGCGCTCAGCACGTCCACGACCTTGAAGAGATTGGGCGCCGGCGGGCTCTCGGTGGCCTGCGCCTTCGCCGGCCCGCCGAGCTCGACGAGCGCGAGATCGCGCTCGCGCGACGGCCGCGCGCGCGTCTTCTCGATCGGCACCATCTCTGCTCCGGTGCCCTTGGTCTCGGTGTCGAGCACCCAGGTCTTGGCCATGCCCTCACGTTAGGGCGTTCCCGGCGGGCGCCCGGGTCTGCTCCTCTGCACCGCGCTCGTAGGACTGCATGCAGTGCTCCGAGCAGAAGTACACGGTTCGTCCGTCCGCGCGCAGGCGCTGCGCTTTGCCGCGGTCGACGCGCATGCCGCAGACGGGGTCTCTCGCGCCGCGGCTGCGGGTGAGCCAGAAGAGGGCCGCGAAGACGGCGAGCGCCAGGATGTTCAGGAGCAGCTTGTAGTCGACGGAGATGCCGCCGAAGACGCTCGCCCGCGACGGTCGCGGCCCCGAGGGTGCCAGGCCGAGGGCGCTGAAGACGGCATCGACCGCGAGCGCTGCGAGCACCATCGTCACGTACATCAGCGCAACGATCCGGACCGTGAACGGCCAGCCGTAGTACTTGCGATAGGCGAGCACGATCGGCAGCACGATCAGATCCGCGAACAGGAACGCCAGCACGCCGGCGAAGCCGATCCCGCCGGACCACAGCACGGCAGCGAGCGGCACGTTGCCGACCGAGCAGACGAACGACAGCACGGCGATCAGCGGACCGACGACGGCGTTCTCGATCGTCGCGAGCGCACCGCCGGTCCCGGTCAGGAAGAGACTGTTGAAGAAGTCGTTGCCGAGCTGGGCGACGAAGCCCGCGATCAAGAAGCCCAGCGCGATCTCCCTCCAGAGCATCTGCCAGTCGCCGCGGAAGTTGTGCGCGACGTCCGACCAGGCGGCGGCCGAGGTGACGCGCTCGCGGATGCTCATGTGCTCGCCGGCCGAGTGGTGCTGGTGGCCGCTGTCGGCGCGCTGCGCGTGCTCGCGCGCCTGCTCCTCCAGGCGGCGCGAGACGAACGCCCGCAGCATCAGGGTCATCAGGACGATCATCACGATGCCACCGAGGTACTCGCCGACGGTGAACTGCCAGCCGATCAGCACCCAGAGGACCAGCCCCAGCTCCCAGACGAGGTTCGTCGAGGCGAACTGGAAAGCGAGCGCGGTCGCCGCCGAGGCGCCCTTCTGGAAGAGGCTCTTGGCGATCGCGATCGCGGCGTATGAGCACGAGCTCGACGCGGCACCGAGCACGCTCGCGAGGCCGACCGGGCGCGCCCCTGAGCCCGACATCGCGTTCTCGATCCGCGCCCGCGGCACCCAGGCCTGCACGATCGCGCTGATCGCGAAGCCGAGCACGAGTGCCCACCAGACCTCCCAGCTCATCAGGAACGCATCCTTCACGCCGTGCCAAAGGACTTCGAGCACGCCTCGACCGTAGCGCCCGCAACCCGGTCGGCCGGTGTCCCTGGCGCGGGCCGGGTAGGCTGCACAGCGTCAGATGGCGTTCGATCTGATCATCGACGTCGAGAACACGCCCGGCGCGCTCGCCGAGGTGGCGGCGGCCGTCTCGGATGCCGGCGTCAACCTCGCCGCGGCCACCTGCATCGGCAACGGCGCCAGCGCCGAGCTGCACATCCTCGTGCCGCACCCCGAGCCGGTGCGCCATGCGCTGGCGAACTCGCATCTTGCGATCAGCCGCGAGCGAGAGGTCGTGGTGGTGGAGGTCGAGGACCGTCCGGGCGTGCTCGCCGACCTCGCCCGCACGATCGCCCGCGCAGGCGTGAACCTCGACCTCGTCTACATCGCGACCCGGGACCGGGTCGTGTTCGGGGCTCCCGACCTCGACGCGCTGAGAGCCGCGCTCGCGGGCTAGAGCTTGGTCGCCTTCACGGCGGTGCCGTAGGCGCAGATCTCGGTCCAGTTGCCGCCGAGCTCTGAGGTGTCGAAGCGGAACGCGACGATCGCGTCGGCGCCGCGGGAGCCTGCCTCCTCTTCGAGCCGTTCCTGGGCGTGGACCCGGCCTTCGGCAAGCATCTTCGTCATGCCCTTGAGCTCGCCGCCGACGATCGACTTGAGGCCGGCGCCGATCTGGGAGCCGAGGTTGCGCGAGCGGACGGTGAGCCCGAACACCTCACCCAGCACCTCGTCGATCCGGTAGCCCGGCAGGTCGTTCATCGTGGTGATGATCACGGCACGCTCCTTCCTCGAAGGTTCGGGGCGGAGTGTAGGCGCGGCGCCGCGCCTGCTCAGCCCGCCAGGTAGGTCTCGTAGACGACGCCCGAGGGCTCGCGTGCGCCGACGGCCACGAAGATGCCCTTGTTCATCCAGTCGAGCTCCGGCGCCGCCGTCTCGATCACGGTGGCGAGCCGGTAGGTGTACTCACCGGCGGCGACCGCCTCGCCCGCCACGATGCGGGCGAGCACCGAGGGTGGTCCGTGGCGGATCCCGTGCGAGCGCACGTAGAGCAGCGCGCCGTCGTCTGTGCGCAGCGTGTAGCGGATGTCCGCGATCGCGGTCCCGTCTCCGAGGAGGAGCTGCCAGTCGGCGCTCGCTCCTGGAACCAGCTCTCCGGCGAGCCCGGGACCGCTGAACCTGCCGCTCGTCAGGTGCGCGATCCGCCGCCGGCCCGCATGCGTCTCGCCGAGGTCGAGGAGCTCCCCGATCTCCGCCTCGAGCCGGTAGGCCAGCGTCAGGTTGGGCTCCGGGATGGCGCCGCTCACGGGAGCATCTTCGCGCTTCGGGGTCGCTGCGGGCCGGCGGCCCTCATCGCGCCGCGTCCGCGGGTTCGTGTGCCGCGCGCCAGCTCGCCAGCAGCGCGGCGTAGATGCCGCCGTACTCGCGCAGGAACCCGTCCCTGACCACCTCGGCGGTCAGCGGCTGTCCGTTCCAGCTGAGTGGGCCGGCCCTCTCCGAGCGCGGACCCAGAGGCTCGCCGAGATCCCAGTGGTGGGCGGCGCGGTTGCGCAGGGAGTTGAGCGTGCGCAGCGAGTCGTGGACGGCGGCCTCGATCACGCCGAGCTGAGCGGCCAGCTCGAGCGCCGCGCGGCTGGGAAGCCCTTTGACATAGGCAACGGTCTCGTCCTTGCGCTCGGATCGCAGCGAGAGCACGTCGTAGATGTGGGCGCGGAGCAGCTCCTCGATCGCGAGGTGCATGTCGAACACGATCAGGCGGATCACGTTCTCGCGGAACGAGTCCGCGCGCAGGTACTTCTCGCCCGCTGCGTCGCTCGCGAAGAAATGGTGGTCGAGGAGCGCGAGGCCCTCGCTCACGCTCTCCGGCCGGGCGCCCGCGTCCCCGCTCATCCCCGCATTCTCGCCGAGCGCGCCGGGTCGTGCTCTCAGAAGCCGTGGAAGGGACCGCGCTCCCCCGCGTCCCAGGCCTCGCGGAGCCCCGGGGCCGCAAGATCCCAATCGGGCCGGACCTGGCTGCTCAGCGCGCGCAGGTCCTGCCAGAGCTCGTAGAACGAGGGCCGGCCCCAGAACCAGTACCCGTTGTAGATCCGGTGCACGACGAGGCCCGGCCCGAGCACGATCGTGTGAGGGACCATCGGATCGTTCTCGGGGTCCGTGTACTCCTTGATGTCGAGGTCCTTCTGGACCGTCCGCTCCGGGTCCGAGAGGAAGGGCCAGACCGCACCCACCGCTGCACGTAGCTCTTTGCTCTGGTGGTCGGCGTCGGTCGAGATCGTCGCGATCGCCGTGTAGGAGACCGCGATCTTGGCGTAGTTCGCCGCGAGCTCGAGGTGCTGCTGGTGCTCCTTCGGGCAGTAGTTGCCGCGGGCGAGCGTGAGGATCATCGGGTCCTCGCCCTGGATCTCGCTCAGCCGCCGGTTGGCTTTCTCGTGGTCCGGCAGCTCGTAGTCGGGGAAGGTGCTGCCGGGGACGATGTCGGGGCGCACGCCTGGCCTCCTCTGTCTGGTCGTCGGGCGGCAACCACCTCGGGTGCCGGCCCGGTCGTCCGATCGGGTGTCAGGACAGGTCTATCGCGCGCGGGCATTCGCACCCGGATGGTGCGATGCTGAGCTTGGGTCCCCGACGAGGCGAAGGAGATGACGATGGGCTTCGACCAGTACCACGAGCCGCCCGAGGAGCTTTCCGCGGCGACGAGAACCTTCGCGCGCCTTTGCGCGTCACTGACCGAGGAGGCCGAGGCGATCGGCTGGTATGAGCAGCGGCTCGCGGTGGAGAGCGACCCCGAGGCGATCGCGGTGATGAGCGACGCGCAGGGGGAGGAGTTCAAGCACTTCTGCATGGACCTCGAGCTGCTGCTGCGGCGCACCCCGCCCTGGCGTGAGGTGGCCCAGGGGATCCTGTTCCAGCCCGGCGACGTCGTCGAGAACGGCGAGGAGGCAGAGGCCGGAGCCTTCGAGGGCGACGGGGCGGGCGCCGGCGGCGCCTACGCCGACTCCTCGCTCGGCCTCGGCAGCCTGAGGGGGGCGGCATGAACCACCTGCTCCGCGAGACAGCGCCCCTCAGCGATGCCGGCTGGCAGCTGCTCGACGACGAGGCACGCGAGCGCCTCGCGCCCGCTCTGGGTGCACGCAAGCTCGTCGACTTCTCGGGCCCGCACGGCTGGGAGCACTCGGCGAGCAAGCTGGGCCGGGTCAAAAAGCTGCGCGGCGGTCCGACGAAAGCGGTCACCGGCCTGCAGAGGGAAGTGATGCCGCTGGTCGAGCTGCGCGCCGACTTCGCGCTCTCGCGCGAGGAGTTGCGCGACGCGGACCGGGGCGCACCCGACGCAGACCTCGGCCCTCTCGACGAGGCGGCGAGCGAGATCGCGATGGCGGAGAACGTCGCGGTCTTCAACGGCTGGGCCGGAGCGCTCCCCGGAATCGCCGAGCGCTCTCCCCACAAGCCCGTGCCGCTGGGTAAATCGGCGGACGCCTACGCCCGCCCGGTCGCGGGCGCAGTCGAGAAACTCCTCTGCGCCGGCGTCGCCGGTCCGTACGGGCTGGCGCTGGGACGCGAGCCGTACCGGCGCGTGGTCGAGACGGCCGAGATGGGTGGCTACCCGCTGCTCGAGCATCTGCGCAAGATCCTCGAGGGTCCGATCGTGTGGACGCCGGGGATTCAAGGCGCCGTGGTCGTGAGCCTGCGCGGCGGCGACTTCCTGTTCGAGTCGGGCCAGGATCTCTCGCTCGGCTACGACTCCCACGACGCAGACGTCGTGCGCCTGTACCTGCAGGAGAGCTTCAGCTTCCGCGTGGCGACGCCGGAGGCGGCCGTGGTGCTCACGCCGTAGCCACAGTGAATTCCGGGATCGGTCACCAACACGCCCAACGAAGTGGAAGGTAAGGAAAAGGTCCAGTAACGCGATGCCGGGAGAAGGGGCGGGCGGTTGCGCTCCCGCCCCGCCCGGCCGGCTGGAACCGACAAGCTTGCCGCGCCGCCTAAGGCGTGCGGCGCGAGCGCCAGAGGTGCCGTGCGATCAGCGAGACGATGAAGACCCCGGCGGCGATCGCCAGGTAGGTGCTGTAGCGGGCCGCGGTGTTGTAGATCGTGTCGATGTGGTTGCCGGAGAAGTAGCCGAGGCTGACCCAGACGGCGACCCACAGCGCGGCGCCGAGCATGTTGAAGAGCAGGAACTTCTCCCACCGCATCCCGGTGGTGCCGGCGATGATGCCGTTGGCCTGGCGCAGGCCCTCGATGAACCGCGCCGCGACGATGATCTTGCCGCCGTGGCGTTCGAAGAACTCCGTGGCCGTGTTCAGCCGCGCCGGCGTAAGCAGGATGTAGCGCCCGTAGCGCTCGACGAGCGCGCGGCCACCGAAGTGGCCGATCGCGAACCCGAGGTTGTCGCCGATCACGGCCCCGCAGAACCCCAGCAACGCCACGAGGAAGACGTTGAGCCTGCCCGTGCCCGCATAGACCGCGGCAAGGATCAGGACGGTCTCGCCGGGCACCGGCACGCCGAAGTCCTCGACCAGGACCAGTCCGATCACGGCGAGGTAGCCGTAGTGGTCGAGCGTCGGCTCCAGCGTGTGAAGAACGCCCGGCAGGTGCTGCGTGGTGGCCGCGGCGATCAGCGCTTTGCAGTCCCCTCCCTCGCGCCCTCTGCCAGCCATCGCATCAGCTCGGCGTGCATGGCTTCGACCCCCACGATCGGCGCCGCCGGGTCGCTCCACTGCGACGGGACGACTGCGAAGGGGTGCATCTGGGGGCCGCCCATGCCTCCGTGGGAGCCCATGAACTCCTCGAAGGGCGCGATCTCATCGGACTCGGGGTCATAGGCCCCGTTGACGAGGATGTCGGGGCAGTGGGGGAAGCTGTCGTGGCGGCGCAGGTGCGCCGCAGCCGTCTCGTCGAAGCCGGCCAGGGGGTCCTCGCCTTCGACCGTTCCGTCCTCCAGGAGCCGGCGGCCCTTGCTCCCGATCGCGACGGCACCGTGCTCGCGGGAGCGGACCATCACGAAGGAGATCCCCGGGTGTGAGGCGAGCACCTCGACGAGCCGCGGGTGCAGCGCCTCGATCTCCTCGAGCGTCATGCGCTCCTTGCTCGCGGTCAGATAGACGAGGCCGAGGCATCCCGAGACCATCACCACCGCCTCGCTGTCGCTCTGCTGCTCGGCGGCATCCGAGAGCGCCTGCCGCTGGGGTCCGAGCGCGACCGTCCCCTCGACGGCGCGGCTGCGCGTCGCCATCGCCAGCGCTTTGCCGCCCGCTGAGGGCTCCTGGCGCGCATCGGCGAGCGCCGCGCCGAGGTCGCCCCACGCCTCGTCGACCGCAGCCGGCGCGCTGACCTCGCCGCGATCCAGCGCTGCGAGCACGAGCTCGTCCAGCGTCTTGCCGTAGCGCTGGCGGAACGGCGCGCCCTGGGTCTGTCCATGGTCTGAGAGCACGACCAGGTGGTAGGGGCGCGGCGCGTGGACGGCCGCACGCTCGAGTCGCGCGAGCTGGCGATCGTGCTGGCGGAGCACCGTGAGGGCGTCGTGCGCGCGGATCCCCGAGTGGTGGGCGACCTCGTCGTAGCCGACGAAGGTCGCGTAGCTGACGGGCACTCCCTCGACGATGTCCGCCGCCAGCATCGCGACGTTGAGATCGCGCATCACCACTGTGATCGACGCGCGGATCAGCGAGTAGAGCCAGGTGCGGTGGATGTGCGGCGCGCCTTCACGGCGCTGGCGGAGCGCCGCCCAGCGCTCGCGCGCGACGTCGGCGAGCGAGAGCCAGATCGTGCGCAGCAGGCCGTAGGGGTCGGCGAAGTACGCGAACAGGTCCGAGGCATGCGAGCGGCTGCGGTCGCCGATCGCGGCCATCGTGATCGTGCACCGGGGCGCGTCGCCCGAGAACATGTTTCCCCGGCTGGTGCCGCCGCGTGCGAGCAGGCCGCTGCCGTTCGAGCGCCGCCGCTCGATCTCGGCCGCGTCACGAGGGTGGTTGGAGACCAGGGTGCGGCCGGTCTCCTTCTCGTGCCAGCGGAACGCCGGCATGTCCCAGTTGCTGCCGAGCAGCAACCCTGCCTGGCTGGCGCCCGTCTGGCTCGAGAGGTCGCACTCCCAGCCGAGCAGCTTGTGGCTGCCGGATTCCAGCCACCGCGCGATCGTCGGCGCGTGGCCGTCCTCGAGCGCCGCGCGCAGCACCTGCTCGCCGAGGCCGTCGATCTCGAACAGGATCACCCCCGGCACATCGGTGCGGTTCTCGGCGCGCGCGTGGCGCGCGCGCCTTCGGACCACCCTCAGGTTGCGGGCGTCGCCGTCGAAGTCGAGCAGCGAGACGAGTGTCGTGGAGACGAGCGCCAGCACCGCCGCGATCAGCAGGTCGGTGCCGAACGACGGCGCGCTGCCCGTCGCCCACAGGAACGAGAGCGCCACGACGCCGGCGCTCATCGCGAGCGAGGCCAGACCGAAGGTGATCAGCGTCAGCGGCAGCGCGAGCCGGATCACGGCCGGCCAGATGAACGCGTTGAGGAGCGAGATCGCGAGCACGATCAGCAGCGCTTCGCCGAACGACACCCGCTCGACGCCGCCGAGCACGGCGGAGAGGCCGACGAGGACGAGGGCCTCGACGGCGAGCAGTACGAGCCAGCGGATCAGCAGGCTCGCGAGATGGCGGGCGCGGACGCTCACCCCGGCGCGACGGCGCGGCATGACGCGTGGCGCCGGTGGTTAGCTTGGGCTCGATGATCGATGACGGGCTCCCCCGGCGGGACCGTATCGCCTTCCTGGGCCACTCGACCGTGCAGGTCGAGCTCGACGGCGAGGCGCTGCTGACCGACCCGCTCCTGCGCGACCGCGTCGCACACCTGCGCCGCTACGCACAACCCCCGGCGCAGCCGCGCGTATCGGCCGTGCTGCTCTCGCACGCGCACCAGGATCACCTCGACCTTCCCTCGTTGCGGATGCTGGGGAGCGAGACGCGGATGTTCGTGCCGCCGGGCGCGGGCGCGTGGCTGCGCAAACGCGGGTTCTCGAACGTGAGGGAGCTGGAGGAGGGGGAGGAGGATGATCTTGGCGCCGTCACGATCGCGGCGGTGCCCGCCGAGCATGCCGGTCACCGCTATCCGCTCGGTCCGCGCTCGGCCAGCGTCGGGTACGTCGTGCGCGGCTCGAAGACGGTCTACTTCGCCGGGGACACGGGCGTGTTCGAGCGGATGGCCGAGCTGCGCGGGACACTCGACGTCGCGCTGCTGCCGGTGGCCGGGTGGGGACGCACGCTGGGACCGGGCCACATGGGCCCGCTCGACGCGGCGCGGGCGGCGCAACTGCTGGCAGCCCGCATCGCGATCCCGATCCACTGGGGCACGTTCCGCCCGATCGGGCGCGGCGATCGCGGTCTCACGATCGGCGACGGGCCCGCGCGCGAGTTCGCCGCCCACGTCGGCGAGCTCGAACCGGCGAGCGAGGTGCGGATCCTCGCTCCGGGCCAGGAGACCGAGCTGTGAGCCCTCAGCGCTTGGGCTGCCACAGCGCGAGCTCACCCCCCGCCGGGGTGACGACGACGCTGCGCCAGCCCGCCGGTCCGTCGCGCGGGGCGAGCATCACCCGTGCGCCCAGCGCCTGCGCGCGGCGGGTGGCGGCCGGCACGCATGTCACCTCCGCGTAGGGGAGCCACAGCGCGCGCTCGGTCGGACACTCGACGACCCCGCCGCTGCAGGCCGCGAGGTCGAGGGCTTGATAGGAGGCGCCGGCGCAGGCCACGCGCTCCGGCCGCCAGCCGAGCAGCTCGCCGTAGAAGCGGCACGCCGCTTCGCGGTCTGAGGTGTGCAACTCGAGATGAACGAGCGGGCAGGACACGTTGATGTTGATCCGCCGGGCGCGGAGAATTCATCGCGCCCGGCGATGGATTCCGGGCCGTCCTCGGGTCTAATGGTCGAGATGCCCGCAACCCAGCTTCCAGATGCGGCCTCCTTCGAGGCCCTGGTCGAGCCCTACCGCGCCGAGCTCCACGCCCACTGCTACCGGATGCTGGGCTCGGTCCACGACGCCGAAGACGCGATGCAGGACGCGCTGCTGCGCGCCTGGCGCGGGATGTCCGCGTTCGAGGGGCGCAGCGCGCTGCGCACGTGGCTCTACCGGATCGCGACCAACAGCTGCCTGCGGCTGATCGAGCGCCGCCCGCAGCGGGTGCTGCCGATCGACTACGGGCCGCCCGGCGACCCCCACGGCGATCTCGCCGCCCCGCTCGTCGAGTCGGTGTGGGTCGAGCCGTATCCCGACGGCGGCGTGGAGGACGGCCTTGCCTCGCCCGACGCCCGCTACGAGCAGCGCGAGAGCGTCGAGCTGGCGTTTGTCGCGGCCCTGCAGCACCTGCCCGCGCGCCAGCGTGCGGTGCTGATCCTGCGCGACGTGCTGGGCTTCTCCGGCGCCGAGACTGCGGAGGCCCTCGAGATGACAACGAAGGCGGTCTACAGCGCGCTGCAGCGCGCCCATGCGACCATCGATCAGCACCTTCCGGAGCGTGCCCAGCAGCAGACGCTGCGCTCGCTCGGCGACGAGCGCGTGCGCGAGGTCGTCGGGCGGTTCGTCGCGGCCTGGGACGCGGGGGACGTCGACGCCGTGGTCTCGATGCTCGCCGAGGACGCGATCCTCGCGATGCCGCCGCGGCCCTCGTGGTTCCGGGGCATCGAGGACGCGCGCGCGTTCCTCGCCCGCGGGCCGCTGGCCGAAGGAAAACGACACGTCTCGCGGCTCACGAGCGCCAACGGCCAGGCGGCGGTCGCAACCCGCCACGCGATGCCGGACGGCACGCGACTCGACGTGCTCCAGCTCCTCGAGCTCGACGACGCCGGGCGGATCGCCGCGATCACGGCGTTCATCGGCACCGAGCTGACCCCGTTCGGCTGATTCGCAGCGCCGCGCGATGGATCGCGGCGAAGGCTCGGATCTCAAGAGGTGAAACGACACCGAAGGAGATCGAATGCAGCCAGACGCGAACATAGGAAAGAGGGGGTGGGTCGTCGTCCTGACCGGCCTCGCCTCGATGATGGCGGCGCTCGACACGGTGGTCGTCGCGACCGCCTTGAGCACGGTGCGCGGCGCCCTGCACGCCTCGGTCGGCGAGCTGGAGTGGACCGTCAACGCCTACAACCTCAGCTTCGCCGTGCTGCTGATGACCGCGGCGGCGCTCGGCGACCGCTTCGGGCGCCGGCGCATGTTCGTGGCCGGGATCGCCCTCTTCTCCGCGGCCTCGGCGGCATGTGCCCTCTCCTCGAGTGTGGGCATGCTGATCGCCGCGCGCGCGATCCAGGGAGCCGGCGCGGCGTTCATCCTCTCGCTGGCCCTGGCGCTGCTCACGGCGGCCTTCCCGGCGGAGAAGCGAGGGACCGCGATCGGCCTGTTCAGCGCGGTGACGGGGATCGCGGTCGCGCTCGGCCCGATCGTCAGCGGCGCGATCGTGCAAGGGATCGAATGGCAGTGGATCTTCTGGGTCAACGTCCCGATCGGGCTGCTGGCGATCCCGTTCGTGCTCACCAAGATCGGCGAGAGCCGCGGCAAGGACGTCGGGCTGGACGTGCCCGGCGTCGCATTGATGACGGGCGCCGCGATCGGTGTGGTCTGGGCGCTCGTGCGCGGGAACTCCGCCGGCTGGGGGAGCGCCGAGGTGATCGGCTCGCTGCTGGCCGGCATCGCGCTCGCGGTCGCGTTCGTGCGCTGGGAGCTGCGGGCACGCGAGCCGATGCTGCCGATGGGCTTCTTCCGCTCCCGCACGTTCACCGCCGGGAACACGGCCATCTTCTTCGTGATCGGCTCGCTGTTCAGCGACGTGTTCTTCTTCCCCCAGCTGCTGCAGACGGGGCTGCACTACGACCCGTTGCAGGCGGGGCTGCGGCTGATGGTGTGGACGTCCACCTTCATCGTGGTCGCCCCGGTCGTCGGCGCGCTGGTCGACCGCATCGGCGAGCGGCCGCTGATGGTCTCGGGCCTGCTGATCCAGTGTGGGGGCACGGCCTGGATCGCGGCGATCGCCCGCACCGGGCTGCCGTTCTCGCACCTGGTCGTGCCGCTGGTCGTCGCCGGCGTCGGGATCTCGATGGCGATCCCCTCCGCGCAGAACTCGGTGGTGGGCTCGGCGACCGTCGAGACGGCCGGCAAGCTCGCCGGGATCAACAGCACGATGCGCGAGCTCGGCGGCGTGTTCGGGATCGCCGTGGCCGTGGCGGTGTTCGCGGCCGCCGGTGGCTACGCCTCCTCGCAATCGTTCATCGACGGCTTCGGCCCCGCGATCGGCGTCTCCTCAGGCCTGGCCCTGGCCGGCGCCCTGTGCGGTCTGGCCCTGCCGAGCCGGCGAGCACGCGAGACAATCGCGCCGGTGACCTCGATCGCCAGAGCAGACATCGAACTGGAGGAGGCGGCATGAGCACGAGGAAAATGGTGCGCTACGAGGTCCGGCCCGAGGCGGCGGCCGAGAACGAGGAGCTGATCCGCGGCGTCTTCGTCGAGCTCGAGGGGCTCGACCTCGACGGCTTCAACTACGACGTGTTCGTGCTGGGTGACGGCGTCACCGTCGTGCACGTCCTCGAGCACCCCGACGGCGCGAACCCGCTTCCGGGGCTCGAGTCCTTCAAGCGCTATTCCGCCGGCGTGCGCGAGCGCCTCGTCTCCGAGCCGGTGTTCGACGAGCTGCGCCTCGTGGGCTCTACGACGAGCTAGGGGCGTCCGGGAGCGGTGCGCGCTGGGCGAGGAGCGCGGCCGCGTCCGGGAGCTCGGTGCGCGAGCGGTCGACCAGCAAGGGCGCGTCGACGGCCTCGCCGAGTGCCCCCGGAGCCGCGTCCTCGGGGGAGTCGAGCGCGTGCAGGACGGCCTGGACGTAGGCGTCGGGGCGGTCGTTCTGGACGTAGTGGTTGGCGCCCGGGATCAGGTAGTAGGCGTTGCGCCCCGGCTTGAACATCAGGTGCTTCTCCCACACATGGTTGGGGACCCGCACCGGCGCGATCGCGTCGTAGATGCCCCACACGACGGTCGTGGCCAGGGGGGTGGCGGCCAGCGAGCGCAGCCAGGACTCCTCGTCCTGGGAGCGCTCGATCAGATACTGGATCGTGTCGTTGAGGACCCTCGGTCCGTCCTGGTGGGCGAACGTCGCGGCAAGCGCCAGCACGTCCGGGTGATCGGCGGGCCGTGGCGGGGTGAACGCCGCCATGCCCATGCCCATCGCGAGCAGCTCGGGGGTCACCTGCTCGAGCAGCTCGGGGTTGTGGAGCATCAGCCGCTGCGCGTCGGTCAGGTTCGAGAGCGGGAGGAAGATGTTGGCGTTGGAGAGCACCAGGTGCTCCAGGCCGACCCGGGCCCGTCCCTCGGCGGCGTTGGCGGCGTGCACCAGCGCGACGCTGTCGCCGCGGTCGTGGGCGACCATCACCGCCGAGTCCGCGCCGGCGACCTCCGCCAGGTAGTGGTCGAGCAGCTCGGCGTCGCGCTTGAGGCTGTAGCCCCACCCGAGCGGCTTGTCCGAGAAGCCGTAGCCGGGGAAGTCCAGTGCGCAGACGCGGAAGCGCGTGGCGAAGCGCTCCGCCACCTCGAACCAGTCGATGCTGCACGTCGGGAAACCGTGCACGAGCGCCAGCACGGGGGCGTCGGGATCGCCGAGCTCGACGTGGAAGACCTCGACGGGCGCTGCGTCGCCGTCCGCCGGGCTCCAGGAGAAGTGCCCGCCTTTTGCGCGCCAGTCGTCGGCTCGGGGGCTGGCGACGGGGGGCACGCGCCGACCCTACCCTAAGCATGAGGTGTCAGAGGAGAACGTCGATCTGGTCCGTCGCATCTACGCGTGCTGGGACGCCGGGACCTCGGCGCGCGAGCTGATCGACCCGGACATGGAGTACGTGAACCCCTCCTACGCGGTCGAGTCCGGCGTCAAGCGCGGGCGCCGCACGCTGGCTGCGATCCGGGAGGTGTACCCCGACTTCCGCATCGAGCCGGAGGAGTACCACGGCGTCGGCGAGGACGTGGTCGTGATCGGAATGGCGCGCGGGACCGCCGCCAGCGGCGTGCAGGCCCAGTGGCGGCAGGGGTACATCTGGACGGTCCGCGGCGGCCGGGCGGTGCGCTTCCAGTGGTTCAGCGACCCCGCCGAGGCGCTTCGGGCGGCCGGACTGGCGGGCTAGCGGGTCTCGGGCAGCGGGCGCCGCGCGATCTCGGCCGCCTCGGCGGGAGCGATCCCGAAGCTGCGAAGGACGCCCTCGGCGTGCTCTGCGTCGGCGTCGGGGCTGCCCTCGCCCACGAGCTGCTCGTGGATCACGGCGAACAGCGCGCCGCCACTCGCGGTCAGCGCCAGCTCGGGGTTGGCGACGGCGAAGCGGCCCGCCCTCAGCCCCTCCTCGAGGTCCTCGGAGGCGGCCTGGCCGAGCGTCGCCCAGGCCGCCCGGTAGGGGACGTCGAGGCGCAGGATCAGCCAGGCCCAGTCGGGGTCCGTCTTGCCGACGCGGATCAGGTGGCGGTGGGCGATGCTGATCTTCTCGGCCGGGTCATCGACCTGGTCCTGGCGTGAACGCAGCAGCACGCGCTGCCTGGAGAGCTCCTCTTCCAGGACCGCCTCGAGCAGCGCTTCCTTGGTCGCGAAGTAGTTGTAGAAGGAGCCGGTGGCGACATCGGCGCGCTCGGCGATCTCGGCGATCGTGGTCTGCTCCATGCCCTGGCTCGCGAAGAGCTGCCTCGCGGCGGACAGCAGAGCCGCGCGGGTGCGGGCCTTGCGGCGTTCGACGCGGCCTTCGCTCGGGACCCGGAGGGCCATCCGGGGATTCTGCAGCGCCATGGAATGAATATATCATCAAAATTGAATATCTATTCAGTTTGTGTTACCTTCACCCGGAACCGAGGGGAGGAGAAGGATGCGACGCGAGGAGACACCAGTTCTGATCGTCGGCGGCGGCGGGGCCGGCTTGACGGCCTCGATGCTGCTCGCCGGACTCGGCCAGGAGAGCCTGCTCGTCAGCGCGCGGGCGGAGACCTCGGACCTGCCGAAGGCGCACGTGCTCAACCAGAGGGCGATGGAGATCCTCGAGGACTGCGGCGTCGCCGAGGAGATCTCGCGCATCGGCACACCGCCCGAGAACATGGCCGCAACCGCCTACTACGCGGGCTTCGCCGGGACGACGCCCGATCACGGCCGGCGCTTCGCGCGCCTGGAGTGCTGGGGCGCCGGCGGCGCTGACGAGAGCTGGCGCGCCGCCAGCCCGTGGGTGCAGCAGAACCTGCCTCAGATCCGCCTGGAGCCCGTTCTGCGCCGCGGTGCCGAGGAGCGCTCGCCCGGCCGGGTGCGCTTCCACCACGAGGTCAGGCACCTGGAGCAGGACGAGGAGGGAGTGACGGCTCTGGTCCGCGACCACGACGCGGGCGAGGACTACGAGATCCGCTGCCGGTATCTGATCGGCGCCGACGGGGGGCGCCTCGTGGCGAAGGAGATCGGCGCAGAGTACGTCGGCCTCGGCGTCGTCACCGAGACCGCGACACTCCACGTCAGCGCGGACTTCAGCCGCTGGGCCCGCGATCCGGACGTGCTGATCCGCTGGCTCGTCTCCCCGCAGACCGGCGTGAGCGTGGTGATGGTCCCGATGGGTCCGGAGCGCTGGGGACCCGAGTCCGAAGAGTGGGTGATCCACCTCAACTACCCGGTCGACGACCCCCGCGCGCAGTCCGACGAGAAGGTCGAGGAGGATGTGCGCAGAGCGCTGGGGATCGGCGAGCACCCGATGGAGATCCACAAGATCACCCGCTGGTCGGTGGACGCGGTGATGGCCTCCACCTACAACGTCGGACGCGTCTTCCTCGTGGGCGACGCCGCCCACCGCCACCCGCCGACCGGAGGCCTCGGCCTCACGAGCGCGATCCAGGACGTCCAGAACCTGTGCTGGAAGCTGGCCGCGGTGCTCGCCGGCCATGCGGCCCCCGAGCTGCTCGCGAGCTACGAGCCCGAGCGCCGATCCTCGTTGGAGGTCAACGCGCAGCGCTCGCTCGAGAACGCTGTCAACCAGTTCACGATCGTCGCCGCCACAGGCGTCTCGCACGAGAACACCGAGGAGCAGAACCTCGCCGCGCTGCGGCGGCTGTGGAGCGGCGAGCCCGCAGACGCCGAGCACCGCGCGGCGGTCCTGCGCCACGTCCGCGCCCAGTCGATGGAGTTCAGCGAGATCAACGTCGAGTCCGGGTACAGCTACTGGAACGGCGCGATCGTGCAGGACCGGACGCCGGCACCGGCGCCGCTGGAACCGATTCGCGTGTACGAGCCCTCGACAAGGCCGGGGAGCCCCCTGCCGCACGCCTGGATCGACGACGAAGACGCGGTGAGGCGGCCGATCAAGGACCTGGTTGCACCCGGCCGCTTCCTGCTGATCGCCGGCGAGGAGGGGGAGAGCTGGTGCGAGGCGGCGCGCGAGCTCGCGTCGGACGGCGCGCTGCCACTGGACGCGGTGCGCATCGGGCACATAGACGGCGACCTGTTCGACCCGCGTCTGCTGTGGCTACGGCGGCGGCAGATCACCTCGGCGGGTGCCATCCTCGTGCGCCCGGACCGCTACGTAGCGTGGCGGAGCGCGGGCTCGAGCGAGATGCCGCTTCAGGCGCTCTCCGATGCGCTCGGCGAGATCCTCGGCCGCCCGGTCGGCGTCGGCGTGACGGCCTGAGATGAGCCCGGACTACGACATCGCGATCGTCGGCTATGGCCCCGTCGGGCAGACGTTGGCGATCATGCTCGGCCGCCGCGGCTGGCGCGTGGGCGTGTTCGAGCGCTGGCCCGATCTGTACCCGCGCCCGCGTGCGGTCCATTACGACGACGAGATCGCCCGGGTCTTCCAGCGGCTCGGGGTCGCCGAGGACCTGGCTGCGATCACCGAGCCGGCGACCACCTACGAGTGGCAGAACGCCGCCGGCCAGACGCTGCTGATGCTCGACCGCACCGCGCCCGGCCCGTCCGGCTGGCCCGGCGCGACGATGTTCAGCCAGCCGGAGCTCGAGCGCGTGCTCGACCGGTCCGCGAAGGCGGTGCCCGGCGTCGAGGTGCATCAGGGCACCGAGGTGACCGACGTCGTCGACACCGGCTCGGAGGTGCGCCTCGCGGTCCGCGCCGGCCAGGCGCGCGACGGACGGTTCGAGCCGACCGGCGAGGAGCGCGTCCTCACCGCCGCGTACGCGATCGGCTGCGACGGGGCCAACAGCCTCGTACGCGCCCGCATGGGCACCCCCGTCGAGGACCTCGGCTTCGCCTTCGACTGGCTGATCGCCGACACGGTCCCGCGCGACCCCGGCCTGCTCGCCGGGGTCAACCGACAGCTCTGCGATCCCCGGCGCCCGACGACGCTTGTCTCCGGCGGCCCTGGCCGGCGGCGCTGGGAGTGGATGCTGCTCCCCGGGGAGAGCCGCGCCGAGGTGGAGAACGAGGCCTTCGTTCGGCGCATGCTCGATGCCTGGGGCCTCGGGCCCGACGACGTCGAGCTCGAGCGCTTCACGGTCTACACGTTCCGCGCGCTGTGGGCCGAGCGCTGGCGCGAGGGCCGCCTGCTGATCGCCGGCGACGCCGCGCACCAGATGCCGCCCTTTGCCGGACAGGGGATGTGCTCGGGCATCAGGGACGCCGCGGCGCTGGAGTGGCGTCTGGACCTCGTGCTGAGGGGGCTCGCCGACGAGCGCACGCTCGACGCCTACACCAGCGAGCGCCGCGGGCACCTGCAGCACGCGATCGCGCTCTCCGTGGAGCTCGGAAAGGTGATCTGCATCGCAGACGAGGCCGAGGCAGCCGCCCGCGACGAGGTGCTGCTGAGCGTGGCCGCCGATCCGAGCGTGCCGCCGGCCGAGCCGCCGCCGCCGCACCTCGGCCCCGGGATCCACGACGGGACCGAGCACACGGGCTCGCTGTTCCCGCAGGGCCGGGTGAGCGACGGTGGCGAGAGCCGGCTCGTGGAAGACGGGATCGAGCCCGCCTTCACGCTGTACGTGCTCGGCAGCGCGGATCCGCTCGAGATGCTGGACGAGGAGAGCGCGGAGATCCTGCACGGTCTCGGCGCGGGCCTGGTCGCGATCGGCGAGGCGCACGAGCGCATCTACAGCGACTGGTTCGCTGCGCACGACTGCACCGTCGCGCTGGTGCGCCCCGACTTCTACGTCTTCGGCACCGCGACGGGGGCCGAGGAGACTTGCGCGCTCGTACGCCGGCTGCGGGATGCCCTGACGAACACGGACCGAATCGAGGAGAGAATCGTCACATGACCACGATCAAACCCAAGTTCCATCACTTCAACCTCAAGACGACCCGGCTGCAGGAGCTGATCGACTGGTACGGGGCCGTCGTCGGCTCGGATGTCACCTTCCAGGACGACACGGGGGCCTGGCTGACCAACGACGCCGCGAACCACCGCATCGCGCTGCTCGCGTTCCCCGGCTTCGTCGACGACCCGGACAAGGACACGCACACGGGGATGCACCACAGCGCGTTCGAGTACGACGACTTCGAAAGCCTGAACGAGAGCTATCTGCGCCTGCGCGAGCAGGGGATCGAGCCGGACCTGTGCATCGACCACGGCATGACGCTCTCCTACTACTACAAGGACCCCGACGGCAACCACGTCGAGCTGCAGGCCGACGTGTTCGGCGACTGGGCGGAGTCGAGCACCTGGATGCAGACCAGCCCGGACTTCAAGGCCAACCCCATCGGGGTGTTCGTGGATCCCGCCCGGATCGCCGATGCCGCCGCGGCCGGAGAGCCGTTCCAGCTGATCCATCGCCGCGCGATGGCAGGCGAGCTCAGCCCCGCCGAGGCGCCCATCGAGATCCCGGGACAGGGCTGATGCGCCTGGTCAGCTACCGCCACGAGGGCTCGCCGGCCGCCGGCGTGCTGCTAGGCGATGAGATCGTGCCGCTCTCCTCGCTTGAGCGCCCGCCGGGCGCCACCGTCCGCGAAGTGCTCGAGGAGCTCGACGCGGAGGGCCTGCGCGCGCTCGCGGAGCGGGCAATCGGTGCGCAGGAGCGCGTCGCTCTCGCGGAGGTCCAGCTCTCGGCGCCGGTCACGAACCCCGAGAAGATCATCTGCATCGGGCTCAACTACCGCGACCACGCCGAAGAGAGCGGGCAGGAGATCCCGCAGGCGCCCATGTGGTTCGCCAAGTTCGCGAACTCGCTGATCGGGAGCGGCGAGGACATCCTGCTGCCGGCCGCGCACCCCGATTACGTCGACTACGAGGCCGAGCTCGCGCTCGTGATCGGCGACGAGGCCCACGAGGTCTCCGAGGGCGACGCGCTCGCTCACATCGCGGGCGTGATGCCGTTCAACGACGTCAGCGCGCGCGACCTGCAGATCCAGAACCCGCTGTGGACGAGCGGCAAGGCCATCGACACGTTCGCCCCGTGCGGCCCGGCGCTCGTGACGCTCGACGAGGCCGGCGACCTCGGCGCGCTGACGCTGCGCACCCGCATCGACGGCGAGACCGTCCAGGAAGGCGACACGGCGAACCTGATCTTCGGCCCCGCCGAGCTCGTCGCCTGGCTCTCGCGCACGATCACGCTGCGACCCGGCGACATCATCGCCACCGGCACCCCCGCCGGCGTCGGCGCCGCCAAGGGCCGCTTCCTGCGCGACGGGGAGACGGTCGAAGTCGAGATCGACGGGATCGGCTCCCTCGTCAACCCGGTGCGCGCCTGAGCCGCCGCGAAAAATCCTCCTAATCCAAAAAAAAGAAGAGATCATGAACCCACAGCAGCGACGTCAGTTCGTGCTCGATCACAGGACCGCGATCTTCGGCTACAACCGCGCCAAGGACGGGCCCGCCATGTCGATCGTCTTCTACGCCGCCACGCCCGATGAGATCGTCGTCTCCACGATGGCCGAGCGCGCCAAGGCGAAGGCCGTCGCGCGTAGCTCCAAGGTCTCGCTCTGCGTGCTCGACGAGCAGTGGCCGCCCAGCTATCTGCAGGTCTACTGCGACGCCGTCCTCGACACCGACTTCGACAGCGTCGTCGACGTGATGATGCAGATCGCGGGCGTGATGGCCGGCCAGCCGATGTCCGAGGACGTGCGCCCGATGGTCGAAGAGGGCGCGCGCGTCGAGAAACGCGTCGCCGTGCGCCTGCGGCCCTACGCGACCTTCTACACGCCGCCGCGCCACGTGCACCAGGAGTCCGACATCGGCCCCGGGCTGCTGCACGAGACGAGCGCATCCCTGGCGTGGTGAGGGTGGCTCACCTGTAAAGCGACGCCGTCAGCGGGCTGACTGAGCGCGTACGCTGATGGGATCGTGGAGCCGATGCGCCCCCAGCCGATCCTCGATCCGATCACCGAGGCCGCGATCTTCCTGGTGATGACGGTCGATGCGGGGAGGGAGGGGGCGGTTGCGGATGCCCTCACCGAGGTGACCGCGCTGAAGCGCTCCGTCGGCTTTCGCATCCCCGAGGGGGAGCTGAGCTGCGTTGTGGGCATCGGATCGGCCTGCTGGGACCGGCTCTACGGCTCACCACGCCCAGCCGCCCTGCACCCGCTCCCGGTTCTCCGCGGCGATCCGCACACGGCCGTCTCGACGCCCGGGGATCTGCTCTTCCACATCCGCGCGCACCGCTTCGACCTCTGCTTCGAGCTGGCGACGCGCCTCGTGGACGCGCTGGCGGGCGCTGCGAGCGTCGTCGACGAGGTGCACGGCTTTCGCAGCTTCGACGAGCGCGACCTGCTCGGGTTCGTGGACGGGACGGAGAACCCCGAACCGGGCGAGGCGCCGGACGCCGTCCTGATCGGCGCGGAGGACCCGCGGTTCGCCGGGGGCAGCTACGTGATCGTCCAGAAGTACCTGCACGACCTGAGCGCCTGGAGCGCTATCTCCGTCGAGGAGCAGGAGCAGGCGATCGGCCGCACGAAGCTCGACGACCTCGAGCTCGACGACGACGTGAAGCCCGCCAACTCGCACGTCGCGCTGAACACGATCGTCGACGAGGACGGCACCGAGCGCCAGATCTATCGCCTGAACATGCCGTTCGGGCGCGTGGGCTCGCCACAGGCCGAGAAGGGCACCTACTTCATCGGCTACGCCCGCACGCCCGAGGTCACCGAGCAGATGCTGCGCAACATGTTCATCGGCGACCCGCCCGGGACCTACGACCGCATCCTCGACTTCTCGACCGCGGTGACCGGGACGCTCTTCTTCGTGCCCAGCGCGGCGTTCCTCGACGATCCGGCGTTGCCCGGGCAGGCGGCGGAGGCCGAGGCGCCCCCCGCGCCGGGCGACGGGTCGCTCGGGATCAGGGGCGGCCGGGAATAGCGCCTCGTCCCGGCGGGCAGGATCCACGTCGGGGGCTGACCGGGAGCTCGCTGGAGCTGTTCGTGCCGACGCCCGACCGGTCGCAGGTCCCGCCGTTCATCACCCGGGTGCATGCGGAGAGCGCCCAAGGCGGCGAACCGTTGCTCTCCGACCCACTGAGCGCCGAAGACGTGGCACCGAACGAAGCCTGCCTGGAATTTCCCTCCGGCAAGCTCCTCGGGGGGGAATGCGGCACCGAACCGAGCGGCTGAGCGGGCCACGCCGCACCCGGTCGAGCCGTAGACTCGGGCCGTGCCTTACGCCGAGGTCAACGGCCAGCGGATCCGTTTCGAGGACAGCGGCGGCGACGGGCCGCCCGTGATCCTGGCCCACGGCTTCCTGATGGACAGGGAGATGTTCGCTCCGCAGGTAGCGGCGCTGAGCCCCGAGTTCCGTGTCATCACCTGGGACGAGCGCGGCTTCGGTGAGACCGAGTTCGACGGCCGGCCGTTCACCTACTGGGACTCCGCGCGCGACTGCCTCTCGCTGCTCGACCACCTCGGCATCGATCAGGCCGTCGTCGGCGGCATGTCCCAAGGCGGCTTCCTGTCCTTGCGCGCGACGCTGCTCGCCCCCGAGCGTGTGCGGGCGCTGGTCCTGATCGACACCCAGGCGGGCGTCGAGGACCCGGCGCGCCTGCCGGCCTACCGCCAGATGCAGGAGACCTGGCTGCAGGCCGGGCCCGTCGACCAGCTCGCCGAGGCGATCGCCGACCTCATCATCGGCGAGCCCGGGCTGAACGCCGTGTGGATCGAGAAGTGGCGCGGGCTGCCGCGCGAGGCGATGAACGAGCCGGCGAACTGCCTCTTCGGACGCGATGACATCACCGCCCGCCTCGGGGAGATTCCTCAGCGGGCGATCGTCTTCCACGGCACCGCCGACAAGTCGATCGAGACAGAGCTGGCCGAGCAGCTCTGTGCCGGGCTCTCCGGCTGCGAGGAGCTGGTGCTCATCGAGGGGGCGCCGCACGCCTCCAACCTCACGCACCCCGAGCAGGTGAACGGGCCGCTGCGCGAGTTCCTGCGCTCGCTCTAGCCCGGCGCCGGGACGTTCAGATTTCCCAGCAGCAGCGCGGCGATGTCGTCGAAGCTCGGCTTGGGGTCGGGCAGGATCGGGCCGTCCGCGAGCGTGCGCTCGAGGATCCCGTCACGCGAAGCCTCGACGCGCCGCGCCAGCGAGGAGAAGTCGACGTCCAGCAGGCGCCCGTCGCGCTTCACCGCGCGGCCGGCCACGAACACCTCGCGCACGTTCGAGGCGTTCGCCTGCTGCACGATCGCGCCGGCGGCGTCGACCGGCGCGAGCATGTTGAGCCGGTCCTCGCCCGGGCCGACGACGATCACGTCGGCCTGCTTGCCGGGCGTCAGCGAGCCGATGCCGTCCTCCATGCCGAGCGCCTTCGCACCCCCCGTCGTGGCCCAGCCGATCGCGTCGCGGGTGCTGAAGGCGAGGTCGGTCGGGTCGGTCCGGCGCGCGTGGGCGCGGTCGTTGACGCGGGCGCGGGCGTCCTGAAGGCCGAGCCGCATCTGGGTGAACATGTCGCCCGAGTTCGAGGAGACGACGTCGCAGCTGAGGCTGAGCACGAGCCCGGCCTGCAGGGCGCGCTCGATCGGCGGGTGGCCCATGCCCATCTGCAGCTCTGTCTCCGGCGTCACCGAGATCTTCCCGTCGGAGCGCTGCAGCAGGGTCCAATCGCGCTCGGTGCAGGCGTTGCAGTGGACGTGGACGATGTCGGGTCCCAGCAGCCCGCAGGCGGCGAACTGGTCCAGGCCGCTCGGCATCCCCCAGATGCAGGCGGTGTGCGTCGCGATCACCGCCCCCAGCTCGCGCCCGGTCTGCACCTCTGTGCAGGTGTCGGTGAACGGGATCAGTCCCGGCTCGGTCAGCGAGACACCCATGCTGAGCAGGCCGCCGGGGCGGGCGGCGAGCGCGCTGCTCACGCGCTTGGAGTCCGCGATCCGCATCGCGTGCGAGGTGAAATGGGGCTCCGCGCGCGGCGGCGCGAAGTACCCGTAGGCGAACACGGCGCGGATGCCCGCGTCAGCGAGGCCGTCGATCGCGCCGTCGGCGTGCTCGGGGGTGTTGTTGCAGTGCGAGAAGTCGAGGATCGTCGTCACGCCGGCGTCGAGCGCTTCGAGCGCGCCGGCCTGGTTGCCGACGTACACGTCCTCGGCGGTGTAGCGCGGCGAGAGCGTGGAGCGCATCCCGAGGAAGTAGTCGAGCAGCGACCAGTCGGCGCAGATCCCGCGCAGCGCCGTCTGCCAGGTATGGCGGTGCGTGTCGACGAAGCCCGGCATCACGATGGCACCGGTGGCCTCGACGCGCTCGGCGTCGAGCTCGCCGAGCTCGGGCGCGACGGCCGCGATCTGACCGTCCTCGATCAGGACATCGCCGCGCTCGAGCTCGCCGATGCCCGGGTCCATCGAGAGCACGTGGCCCCCCGTGATCGCGATACGGCTCGACGGCACCGGCTCCCTCCCTTTCGCTCGGACGGGAGGGGATCGTAGCCGGGGTGGAGGTGCGGTAGGTCGATACGCGGCTCGTAGAAGCGCGCGGGCGCCGATCACGCCGGCCCCCCGGGCAGCGACGCGCGCCTTTCTGTAACGAACGCGAGCCCGACGGGACGGTAGGGCCTGAAACGTCCCCCCGACCCAAGGAGACCCGAATGTCCATACGTGCCTCGCGGCTGGCCGGCGCCGTTGCCGTCCTCACGATGCTGGTCACGGCCGCGCTCGCCGCTCCCGCTCTCGCCGATCCGCCGCCCGGGCATGGCTTCGGGAACGGCGCGCCGGTCTTCGTCCAGACCGACGGCCTGTCCGGCAACCAGATCGTCGTCTACCAGCGCCGCCAGGACGGGACGCTCACGCCGGCGGGCACGTACGCGACCGGCGGGCTCGGTGGCCAGCTCACAGGCTCCGTCGTCGATCACACGGCTTCGCAAGGCTCGCTGCTCTACGACCGCGGCGACGGCATCCTTCTCGCCGTCAACGCGGGCAGCAACACGATCTCGGTGTTCTCGGTCTTCGGGCCGCATCTCCAGTTGCGGCAGGTGATCGGCTCAGGCGGAGCGTTCCCGGTCAGCGTCACGGCGGCCCATGGCGAGGTGTACGTGCTGAACGCCGAGGAAGGCGGCTCGATCCAGGGCTTCGCCCTGGCGTTCGGCCACCTCGTGCGGATTCCCGCACTGCATCGATCGCTCGGCGTGAGCGGCGCGAACCCGGGCGAACCGGAACAGTTCACTCACACGCCGGGTCAGGTCGCGTTCACGCCGGACGGCTCGAAGCTGATCGTGACAACGAAGGCGGGTGGCCAGTCGATCGACGTCTTCAGGGTCACGCCCTTCGGGGGCCTCTCCCAGGCGCCGGTGGTGACCGCAGATCCGACCGTCCCGTTCGCGGTCGCGTTCGACCAGCAGGGGCATCTCCTGGTAGCCGAGGCGGCCGGGGCGCTCGCGAGCTTCCGCGTCAACAACGACGGCTCGCTCACCTCGCTGTCATCTGTTGCGACCCAACAGGCTGCCACGTGCTGGGTGGCGCCGGCGGAGGCCTGGTTCTACACCTCGAACGCCGGCAGCGCGACGCTCACCGGCGTCGCCGAGGGCTTCGGCGGTCAGCTGAGCCTGCTCGGCAACACCGGAACCGACCCGGGCACTGTCGACGCCGCTGCGGCGGGGCGCAACCTCTACGTCCAGGCGGGCAAGGAAGGGATCGTCGACGAGTTCACGGTCGCGGGTACCGGAGCGCTCGAACCGATCGGCTCGGTTGTGGTGCCGGGGGCCGCCGGCGGCGAGGGAATTGCCACCGGATGAGCGGCCTGAAGGTGGGGTGCGGCGCTTCGGCGCCGCACCCCACCGCCGTCGAGCCGGCGAGGCGATCGTGAGGCCACGCCCGCGGAGTGGCAGCGTGGTGGCCGGCGCCCAAACGGCGAGACTACGGCGATGAGGATGGATGCATGCCAACGAACCGGTCGGCCGCGAAGCGCGCCGGCCGGTCGAGCGCGGATCTGATCGATGGCGCCGGAGGACGAGCGCGCCGTGCTCGACAGGCTGCGTGCAGGAGACGAGGAGGCGTTCGAGGTGCTGGTGGCGACACACGACGGCGCGATGCGTCGCGTCGCGGCGACGTTCGTTCACACGGGCGCGGCCGCGGACGAAGTCGTTCAGGAAACTTGGCTTGCGGTCGTACGGGGCCTGGCGCGCTTCGAGGAGCGCTCGTCGCTGCAGACGTGGATCTTCCGCATCCTCGTCAACCGGGCCCGGTCGGCGGGCGTGCGTGAGACGCGAAGCCTCCCGCTCTCCTCGCTCGAGGAGGACCGCGTGGACCCGCGCGTGTTCGAGCCGGGATTCGGACCCGATGGAAGATGGGTCAGCTCACCGGCGCGCCTGGATGGAGATCCCGAGCGGCGGCTGCTCAGCGGCGAGCTGCGCCGGCACCTGCTCGACGCCGTCGATGAGCTCGCTCCCAGCCAGCGGCTGGTGATCATGCTCCGCGACGTCGTCGGTATGCCCGCGGAGGAGGTCTGCGAGCTGCTCGATCTCACCGACGCCAACCAGCGGGTGCTCCTGCACCGCGCACGCGTCAGCGTGCGAGCCGCGCTCGTCCCGCTCGTGGAGGTATCAACGTGATCTCCGTGTTCCGCCTGCGCCGGCGCCGCGATCCGCTGGTCTGCCGCGAGTTCGTGCAGCTGATCAGCGACTACCTCGAGGGCGCACTGCCCGACCGCGAACGGCAGCGTTTCGAGGCTCACCTCGCCGAGTGCGACGGGTGCTCCGGCTACCTCGATGACGTGGCACGCCTGATCGGCTCGTTGAACGAGGCGACGCTACCCGCTCCCGACCCGCACACGCGCGAGACGCTGCTGCGGGCGTTCCGCGACCTGCGCGGCCCCTGAGCGCCCGGGCCGGGGCGAAGCCCGAAGCGTCGTAGGCTGGGGCGGGTCCGACCCCCCCGCCACCCCTGAGCCGAGGAGAGCAGAGATGAGCACCGTCCCCGCCTACGGCGCCCATGGCGTCGGCGCCCCGCCCGAGCCGCTGTCGGTGCCGGTGTTCTCGCTGATCGCCGGCCGCCGGAGCTTCGCCGGCTCGGCAATCGGCGGGATCGCAGAGACCCAGGAGATGCTCGACTTCTGTGCCGAGCACGGGGTCGTGCCCGAGATCGAGCGGGTCGCCGCCGAGCAGATCAACGAGGCCTGGGGTCGCGTGGTGGCCTCCGACGTGCGCTACCGGTTCGTGATCGACACGGCGACGATGAACGGGGCGGGGACGTGAGGGTCTTTCCGCAGGCGGCGGATCGCGGGGGTCCGGCACGATGAGCGCATCGGAGCCGACCCGCGAGGCCGTCGCCGCGGCCGCCCGCCACCTCGCGGCCACGGGCCTCGTGCACCGCACCTCCGGGAACGTGAGCGCGCGCTGTGGAGACGCCCTCGCGGTGACACCCACGGGCGGCGTCCTCTCGGAGCTGCAGGCGGAGGACATCGTCCTGGTGGACCTCCAGGGCTCGCTGCTCGAGGGTGACTCGGCTCCGACCTCGGAGATCGGCCTGCACCTCGGCATCTACGACGCCTATGAGGCCGGCGCCGTCGTCCACACGCACGCGCCCGCCGCGACCGCGGTCAGCTGCGTCTTCGAGGAGCTGCCGGCGATCCACTACGAGATGCTCGCGCTGGGCGGCGCGATCCGCGTGGCGCCCTACACGACCTTCGGAACGCCGGCGCTCGCCGCCTCGGCGGTGACGGCGCTGGAGGGGCGCACCGCTGCGCTGCTCGCCAACCACGGAACCGTCGCCTACGGGACTGATCTCGAGGGCGCGATCCGCGCGACCGAGCTGCTCGAGTGGGTGGCCGAGCTGTACGCAAGGGCGACGGCGATGGGCACTCCGAAAGCGCTCGACGAGCGCGCGCTCCAGGACGTCGTCGACGCGATCTCCGCGCGCGGATACGGCGCGCTCCGGCCGGCCGAGGAGCAGCAGGGGGAATGAACGAGCAGGTCGTAGTTGCGGTGGGCGTCCACGTGCTCGACGTGCTCGTGCGCCCGGTGACCGAGATCCCCGAGGGCCAGGGAGGGGCTCTGGTCGAGGAGATCCGGATGACGGCGGCCGGGTCGGCCGGCGGCACTGCGCTCGTGCTGAGCCGCCTCGGTGCGACGGTGCGCAGCGCCGGTGCGATCGGTACGGACGCCCTCGGCGACGCGCTCCTCGCCGCCCTGGAGCGTGACGGCGTGGACACGACGCACCTGCTTCGACGCGCGGACGTGCAGACCAGCGCGAGCGTGCTGCCGATCAGACCCGACGGCTCACGGCCCGCGCTCCACTGCGTCGGCGCGAACGCGACGTACGGCGCCGCCGATGTGACCGACGCGGTGCTCGATGGCGCCACGCACCTGCATCTGGGCGGGCCGGAGTTCCTGGGAGGGCAGGACGCGGCTGCGGTGCTCGAGCGGGCGCGGGCGCGCGGGATCACCACCAGCGCCGACGTGCTCGCGCCCGGCGACACCGGGATCCTCGACTGGATCGCCGACGCGTTGCCGCAGCTCGACTACTTCCTTCCGAACGACGAACAGGTGCTGGGCTTCACCGGGGCGGGCGACCTCGAGGAGGGGTGCCGTGCACTGCTGGCGCGCGGAGTGGGGTGCGTAGCGGCGACGCGCGGCGGCGACGGCGTCCTCGTGGTGGGCGCAGACGGCCGCGTGGACAGCGTTCCGGCGGCTGAGGGCGTGAGCGTCATCGACACGACGGGGTGCGGGGACGCCTTCAGCGCCGGGTTCCTGCGCGGCCTCGCGCTGGGCCGCGACCGGGCCGGCGCCGCCCACCTGGGATGCGCGGTGGCGGGCGTCGTGGCCGGCGGGCTCGGGTCCGATGCCGGCGACTATCGCCTCGCGACGTTCGAGGAGCTCACCGCCTGAGCCGCCTGCGAGGCGCCGGCGGGACGCTCAGCGTATTGCGGGCGGGCGCGGCGCGCGTGCCGTCTCTTGGCAGGGTGCGCCTGCACGACCGCAAGCCGGTCGCGCCGCCCTCGCATGGGTAGCTTCGCTACATGAAGCGCGCTGTCGTCATCGGCTCCGGGCACAACGGCCTCGTCGCCGCGATACATCTCGCGTCGCACGGCGTCGACGTGACCGTGCTGGAGCATGCCCCGCGGCCGGGGGGCGCGACGGCCTCCTCGGAGCTCACGCTGCCTGGTTTCGTCCACGACCACTGCGCCGGGTTCGTCCCGATGGCCGCGGCCTCGCCGGCGATCCGGGAGCTGCATCTGGAGCGGCAGGGCGTGCGCTGGATCGAACCCGAGCACATCCTCGCGCACCCGTTCGCAGATGGAAGCGCGATCGCGCTCGATCGCAGCGTAGAGGCGACCGTGGCCTCGCTCGGCAGCGCCGGGCCGGGATGGCAGGCCGCGATGGAGCGAATGCTGCCGCTCGCCGAACCGCTCGTTCAGAGCGTGCTCTCGCCGCTTCCTCCCGTGCGTCCCGCGGCACGGCTTGCCCTGGGGCTTCGCGGGGAGCTGCCCCAGTGGGCGCGGAACCTGCTCGGGTCCGTCGAAACCCTCGGGCTCGACCTGTTCGAGGGGGATAGACGCGCGACGGCGTGGCTTGCCGGATCGGCGCAGCATTCGGGACTGCCCCCCTCGACGACCCTCAGCGGCGCTTTCGGCTTTCTCCTTCAGCTGATGGGCCACAGTCACGGCTGGCCGCTGCCCGAAGGCGGGATGGGACGGCTGGTGGACGCCCTGCTCGAGCGTGCCCAACGGGAGGGCGCAAGGATCCGGTGCGCGGCTCCCGTCCGCCGCATCGTCGTCCACGGCGCCCGTGCAGCCGGGGTCGAGCTCCAGGACGGCGAGACGGTCGCGGCGGACATCGTCGTCTCGACGGTCAGCGCAGGCGTGCTCGCGCGGCTGTTGGCCGACGGCGCGCTGCCGCGCGGTGTGGAGCGACAACTACGGCGCTGGAGGTACGGGACGGGCGCGTTCAAGCTCGACTACGCGCTGTCGGCAGCGGCGCCGTGGGCAGCGGAGGAGCCGCGCCGCTCGGCCGTCGTGCACGTCGGCGGCGAGCTCAGCGACCTGACGGCCGCGGCGCAGGCGGGCGCGCGCGGCGAGCTTCCCGCCCGGCCCGCGCTGGTCGTCGGGCAGCAGTCGCTCCACGACCCCTCCCGGGCGCCTGCGGGAGCACACACGCTCTACGTCTACGCGCACGTCCCGTCTCGGTACAGCGAGAGCGACGAGCATGTCGCCGGACTGATCGAGGACCAGATCGAGCGCTTCGCGCCGGGCTTCCGGAACGTCGTGCTGGCTCGACATATCCGTGCTCCGGCCCAGACAGAGCGCGAGAACCCGAGCCTCGTCGGAGGGGACCTGGGAGGAGGCTCCTATGAGCTCGATCAGCAACTCGTGTTTCGCCCGACGCCGCGCCTGTCGCGTTACGGAACGCCGATCACCGGCCTGTTCGTGGCCGGCGCCTCGACCCATCCCGGCGGTGCGGTCCACGGCATGAGCGGACGAGGCGCTGCGCGCGCCGCGCTGCGCGAGGCCCGGTTGGTGCCCTGGCACGGACGCCGCAGCTAGCCGGCCGGCGGGGCGGTGCTGCCGGTGACGTGGCCCATCGCGCCGGAGGTCCGTGCGGGCAGGTAGCCCTCGGGGATCGGCTCGGCGCCCTCCGCCAGCGCCTTGAGCCGGCGGACCGAGACGCGGTTGCGCAATCGGACGAGCGGGTCGTTCGTGTAAGCGAAGCGTCGCACTTGCCACCCAGACGCATACGGATGGCTCTGGTGCCAACAGCCTTCGCCTGACCGGGCGGCTGCACCACCGCAAGCTCGCGCCCGGCTCGTACTCGCTCACGGCTCTGTTTGCGCCCTCACCGTCATGGGTAGGAACCGTCCGTTGCCGCTAAGCGGCGACGCGCGAGGGCTAGGTCACGCAGGAACGACGATATGGGGGCAGCGATGAAGACGGACCGCGCAGATGGAGCGGCGATCGATCGTTCGGCGAGTCGGACAGGCGTCCGGCGCATTCTTCTCGCGCTTGTGCTCGCGGTGGGCTGTGCGGTCCTCGCCGTGCCCGCTGCGCAGGCGGCGCTGACCCCCGAACAGGATCCGTTCTACTCCTACGAAGGCAAGCCCCGTCTGAAGAAGATCGCACCCGGCACGGTGCTGAAGACGAGAACGGTGCCTTTCCATCTGGCGGGGATCGAAACGCCGATCACGGCCGTCCAGCTCCTCTACCGCTCGACCTCGGCGCTCGGCAAGCCCACGGTGAACGTGACCTCGGTGCTGCTCCCGCCGCTGAAACTTCCCACCCCGACGGTTCTCTCCTACCAGTCGTTCTATGACAGCCTCAACACCGACGACGATCCCTCGTACGAGATCTCGGGCGGCACTTTCGAAGGCCAGGACATCGCGAAAGTCGAGTCGCTGCTGATCACCCCGGCGCTGCTCGCGGGCGAGACGGTCGTGGTGCCCGACACCGAGGGCGAGGAAGCCGACTTCTCGGCGGGCCCGGTTTACGGGTACAACACGCTCGACTCGCTGCGGGCGGCGCTGAGCTCACCGGCCACGGGCCTCACGGGCGACGCCAAGATCGGGCTGGCCGGCTACTCGGGCGGTGCGATCGCGACGGAGTGGGCCGCCCAGCAGGCGCCGACCTACGCTCCGGACATCAACGCGCACATCGTGGGCGCCGCCATGGGCGGCGTGCTGGTTGACCCTGCGCACAACCTGAAATACGTCGAAGGCAGCAGCAGTTGGGCGTCGATCATCCCGATGGCGCTCGACGGACTTTCGCGGGCCTACCACCTCGACCTGGCCCCATACCTGACCGACTACGGCAAGCAGCTCCTCGAAGAAGACCAGGACAAGTCGATCACGAACGAGGTGTCGACGCCCGGGCTCCTCTGGTCCGAAGTCGTCAAGCCGGAATACCCGACGCCGGAATCGATCCCGGCGTTCGTCAAGACGGCCAACAAGCTGATCGTCTCGAGCGGTGGAACGCCGACCGTCCCGTTCCTGATCGGCCAGGGCAACGGCGGCGAAGAATTCGAAGGCACGCCCGGAAACAAGCCGGGAATCGGCCCGGGCGACGGCGTCATGATCGCCGGCGACGTGCGCAGCCTCGCACGTGAATGGTGCGGCCGCGGCGTGGCAGTGAAGTTCACCGAATATCAGCACCTCGGGCACATCGAGGGGGCAGGGCCATGGTTGCCTGAAATGGAGCTCTGGCTCACGGAAAGGTTTGCGGGCGTGGCTGCGCCGCAGAACTGCTCGGAAATCGCGCCGGGGAACTCATTGGCTCCGATGAAGAAAGCCCGCAAATAGCCCAAGGGACGGACGGGCGTGAGCCCCACCCCGTCCGAATCATGACCGGGTGGGCGCTTTTCGAAGAGATCCCTCACCTGTGATGCGTTGTTCGGTTGCCAAGTTGGGTAACCGATGTACATGGGACTACTAATCGTCGCGGCGATCATCGTGGCGCTGGCCTTTGGCGTCGGCGCCCTGATCCACTTCCTTTGGCTCGGGCTGGTCGTGCTCGCAATCGTCTTCATCGCGAGTTTCGTCGTCGGCCGGGCCTGAGCCGCGACTCCTGAACAAGAGGGAGGACACGATGAGCACTGGACTGATCATCGCGATCGTTGTCGTGGCTGTGATCGTCATCGCAGCCGTCGCACTTCTCGCGCGGAGCCGTAAGCTCGCCGCCAGGCGCGAGGAGGCTCGCGGCCTGCGCGAGCAGGGGCGCCAGACCGGCGTCGAGGGCGAGCAGGTCCGGGCCGCAGCTGAAGAACACCGCGCCAGCGCGGCCCGCGCTGAGGCCGAAGCCGAAGAAAAGGCCGCTCAAGCTCGTCGCGAGCGGGCGCTCGCCGCGAGCCGAACCTCAGACGCGGACGCCGTCATGGACGAGGCCAGGACCCACCACGACGAGGCCCGTGCGATTGACCCCGACACGAGTGACACCGGCGAGGAGGAAGCTCGCGAGCTCGACAGCGAGGCGGCGGGAGGCGGTATTTCGCGCCGCTGAACTGCGGCCAGGCGCGCCGCGCACATCGCCACGAGCATCGGCGTCCGAGAGCGCTGAAGGAGGCCCGCCGTCGAGGCGGGCCTCCTGTCTGGCGCTCGGGTCCGGCTGCCCCGTCGTGGCCGAAACGCCGATCCGGGCGCCGTCCCGTTGTCGTCAGGGCCGCACCGTGATCGTCAGCGCGAAGCTGGCCGACGGAGCCACGCCGTTCACGGCAGTGAGGACCACCGCGTAGGTTCCTGCGCTGCCGGGCGCAGGGGTGCCGGAGATCGCGGCCGTTCCGTCCTTTCTGTCGACGAACCGGAGCCCGTCCGGCAACGTGCCGGACGCGCTCAACACGGCAACCGGCGTGCCCTTCGCCTTCACCTTCACTTCGAGCGGCTTCGACTCGGTTGCCTTGACGGCGGAGCGCGTATGGATCGCAGGTGCGCGAGTGACGACGCGCCGGCCGCCCGTGTCATACGAGCCGATGTCGCAGACGCCGCGTTTGGACAGGTTGCGCGGGCGCCCGCGCTCGTCCTGCGACGCAACCGTGAGGCTCCCGCACGCAGTCGCGGCTGCGGAGCCGATCGCGGGACTCGACCCGAGCAGCGGCAGCGTCTCGGTTTCCCCGCCGTTGTACGCGAGGAGACCGAGCGCCGGGTCGAGCGGCGCTTCGGAGGACCCCGTCAGGTCGCCGTCGTCGGATGTCGCGAGGCCGGGGCAGCCATCGGCAACGCCGACCAGGTTGTGCCCGGCGGGGCCGTCGACCACGTGCGTCCCCTGCGGGAAGCCTTCGTCCTGGCAGTCGGGATGAAGGCCGGCGCGCGAGGTGTTGGCCGCGAGCACCGTGTTGACCAAGGCGGTCAGGCCTGTGGCCGAGAGTCCGCCTCCAGCCCTTTGCGCCGTGTTCCCGGCGATCGTCGAGTCCACGACCTCCGCGCTGGACCCCGCGGTCGTTGCATTGAAGGAGATCCCGCCCCCGACCGACTGCGCTTGGTTGCCCGCGATCGTGCTGTTCGCGACGACGAGCGTCACGCTGCCGCTCGCGCCGGCGCCGGGGAGAGCGGCGACGGCACCCCCATCGATTGCGGCGTTTTCGCTGATGGTCGAGGCGAGCACCCGCAAGGATGCCGGCGTCGTCGATCCGGCTGGGGTCGTCTCGAGGATCGCGCCGTGGCCGCCGAGGTTGCCTGTCAGCTGATCGGCCATGAGGGTGAGCGCGCCTTCGTCGGTCGCGGTCGGGGATACGCAGTCGTTGGCCGGGCAGCTCAGGTCCACCCTCAGGAGCGCCGCGTTGACGCCCGGAGCGACCGAGAGCTCGCCCCGGCCCGCGTCGATGTCCACCGTGCGCGCACCGGCGCCGGGCTGGGCCTCGACCGTCACGTTGTGCGTGACCGGACCGACGCCCGGGTACCCCTGGGTTCCGCTCGGGGCGAGCTCGACGATGTCGCCGTCCCCGCTGCAGGTGAGCGCCCGCTGGATCGTCGCGAAGGGGCTGGTGGACGCGTTTGCCGCGCACGAGGGCGCGTCCGAGCCGCCGGGCGCAACGAAGTAGGAGCGTCCGACGGTGCCGCCGCTCCCAGCGGTGTCGTAGGCGCCGACGTCGCACCCGCGCACGCTCGTGTTGCGGGCGCTGCCGCGCTGGTCGTGGTCGCCGATCGCGCCGCCAAGGCACGCGGCGGGGTCCCCGGCTCCCAGCGGCGGGGCTGCCTGACTGCAGGGCAACCGTGTCGGTAGGCCCGCCGTTGTCGGCGATCGGCAGCAATCCGGCATGCGTGGCACCGAGGAGATCGCCGCTGCCGGCGCCCGTGAGCCCGAGGCATCCGTTGCTGTTGCCGATGAGGTTGTGCCCGGCGCCCCCGTCGACCACATGCGTCCCCTGCGGGAAGCCTTCGTCCTGGCAGTCGGGGTAACGGCCGGCCCGCGAGGTGTTTGCCGCGATGATCGTGTTGGCGAGCTGCACGCTGCCTGTCGCCGAGAGGCCGCCTCCCGCTGCCTGCGCAGTGTTGGCCGTGATGGTCGAGCCGGTGATGGTGGCTCTCGACCCCGGTGTGGTGGCGTTGAAGGAGATCCCGCCTCCGACCGACTGCGCATAGTTGGCGGCGATCGTGCTGTTCGCGACCGTCAGCGTGAGGGCTCCCGTCGCGCCGGCGCCGGCGAGGACATCGATGCCGCCGCCGGCGGTCGCAGCGTTTTCAGTCAGGGTCGAGTCGATGACGCTCAGCGTCGCCGGGGCCGAGGAGCCCGCGGGGCTCGTCTGCAGGACGGCCCCGCGACCGCTCAGGTTGCCCGTGAGCTGATCCGCCGTGAGCGTGAGAGTCCCTTCGTCGGTGACGGTCGGAGCCGCGCCGCAGTCGTTGCCCGGGCAGCTGAGGTTGACGTCGCTGACCACGACGTCGACGCCGGAGGAGACCGACAGCTCGCCCTTGCCGGCGTCGATCGTTACGGTACGCGCGCCGGCGCCGGACTGGGCCTCGATCGTTACGTTCCGGGCGACCGGCCCGATGCCCGGATAGGGATCGGCTCCGGTCGGGGCAAGGATCACCGTGTCGCCGTCGGCGGCGCACACGAGCGCTCTCTGGATCGTCGCGAACGGGTCGACCACCGAGTTGGAAGCACATGAAGTCGCATCCGACCCGCCAGGCGCCACGAAGTAAGAACGCGGTGAGCCGGCTGCGCGTCCGGCCGCGGGGGAGATCAACGCCATCGCGATCGTGATCGCGATCACGACGGTGGGCAGCAACGGCACAAGGCTCCGAGATTTCATGTCAGCACCTCCGGTTTCGAGCTGGAAAATCGTTGTCTCAGGGACAACTGGACGATCGCCGGAACCGGAGGGCGTGACAACGGTGTTGGCGCTGAACCTGCTCTCAGTGGCAGCCCTGAGACGCCGCGGCGCGGCGCTCAGGCGCGCAGGTAGCTGAGGACCGCCAGCACGCGGCGGTGGTCGTCCTCCGCCTGCTGCAGGTTCAGCTTCAGGAAGATGCTGCGGACGTGCGACTCGACGGTTCGGCCGGTCAGGAAGAGCTGTTGGGAGATCGCATGGTTGGAGCGCCCCTCGGCCATCAGCTGCAACACCTCGAGCTCACGCGGCGTGAGCTCCTCCAGGGGATCGCGCTCGTGGCTGCGACCGACCAGTAGCGCGACGACGCTCGGGTCGATCACCGCCTCCCCCGCCGCTACGCGGCGGATGCTTTCGACGAAACCGTCGACGTTCTCGACGCGATCCTTGAGCAGGTAACCCGCTCCGCGCGGGCGCTCTTCGACGAGCGCTATCGCGTATTGGACCTCGACGTACTGGGAGAGCACGAGGACACCGACGTCGGGATGGCTCTCGCCGATCCGGCGGGCCGCAACGAGGCCCTCGTCGCTGTGTCCCGGTGGCATTCGGATGTCCACGACAGCCACCTCGGGCGCGCACGAGTCGACGAGCTCGAGCAATCCGGCGGCGTCGGACGCCTGTCCGAGAACCTCGACGCCGGCGTCTTCGAGCAGGCGTGCGAGGCCCTCGCGGAACAGCAGCGAGTCATCGGCGAGCACTACTCGCAAGGCAGCTCCGCGATCAGCCTGGTGCCGGTGTGGGAGGAGCTCTCCAGAGACAGACGGCCGTCCAGTGCGGCGACGCGGTCTGCGAGACCGCGCAGGCCGCTCCCGCCGTCGACGTTCGCCCCGCCGACGCCGTCGTCGGACACCTCGACGACCACCCGGCCTGCCTCAGCGGTGACCGATATCGAGACGCGCGAGGCTCGCGCGTGCTTGATGGCGTTCGTCAGGGCCTCGGCGACGAGGTAGTAGCTCGCGATCTCGAGCGGCGCGGGAAGCCGCTCGTCGGGGCAGGCGAGGATCTTCGCCGGGAGGGGGGAGCGCAGGACGAGCGACTCGAGCGCGGACCCGAGGCCGCGCTCGGTGAGCATCGCCGGGTGGATGCCGCGAGCGAGATCACGCAGCTCTGAGAGCGCCAGCTGCAGCTCCTGGGAGAGCTCGTCGAGAGTCGCCGTGACGAGCGGATCCGCGCCGGCGCCGAGTCGCGTCCGGGCAAGTCTGAGCGCCATCGTCAGGCTGACGAGGCGTTGCTGGGCGCCGTCGTGGAGGTCGCGCTCGACACGGCGCCGCTCCTCATCGGCTGCGCTCACGATTCGGATCCGCGACGCGCGAACCTCCTCGAGGCTCTCCCTGAGGGACTGCTCGTAGCGCTTGCGCTCACTGATGTCTAGGCAGGTCCCGACCATCCGCACGACTCGCCCATCGTTGAGGACGGGCTCGCAGCGGGCCTCGATCCAGCGAACGTCCGTCTCGGGGTCGGCGAGACGGTGCTCGAGCTGGAACGGCTCTCCCTCGGTCGCGGCGCGATCGACGGCGGCGGCCATCTCGTCGCGGTCGGAGGGGTGGATCAGGCTGAGGAAGGTACGGATGTCCACGTGACGGGATTGCGGCTCGAGGCCATAAAGCCGGTACTGCTGGTCGGAGAACTCGACCCGGCGATTGATCATGTCGGCGGTCCAAGAGCCGACTCGCGCAACGGCCTGCGCCTGGTTGAGCTGACGGCGGTTCTCGGCGTTCTCGTCGGGCACCGTGAGCGCCTGCTCGAGCGTTTGCGCGGCGAGCACGAGAAGCCCCGATCGCCCACCGCCGGCGAGGGTCGAGGCCAGCATCGTAAGGTCGGTGGGAGGCTCCGCAGCCGGCCCCATCAACGCGGCCGCCGCCGGGTTGAGGTGGACGGGTCGCCCGCCCTCGACGAGGACAACGGGGTCCTCGATCCCGTCGGTCGCCGCTGCGACGACGGTCCAGACCGTCTCTCCTGGCGGGACGCTCACGTCGTCCCGGTGGGGGCTGCTCATGGACGGCCACCCGAGATCTCCCGGATGGCACGCCCGCAGAGATCCGCCTTGGAGATGAACCCGAGAGCGCCGCAGCGCGTCACCGAACCGGCGTAGTCGGCGGCTTCACGTGTGGAGATGATGATGATCCCGGTCGCGGCCTCATCCCGGCACAGGCGTTCGGCCAGGGCGAACCCGTCGGTGTCGGGCAGCTGAACGTCGAGCAACGCGAGGTCCGGTCTGAGCTCGCGCAGGACCTCCAGCCCGTCGGCTCCGTCCGCCGCCTCGCCGACCACCTCGTAGCCCTCGGCGTCCAGCAGCAGGCGTGCCCGCGCACGGAAGGCGTCGTTGTCATCCACGATGACCAGAGTCTCGCGCATGCCCGAAGCGTGGCAGCGGAGCAGCCGGCGTGCATCCGTGCGAGCACTGAAGTGGGCGCAAGCCCCCTCACCGCTCTCGGGGCGAAGCGACCTCGGCCGACGCCCGACCCATGCGTGGACCACCTTGACTACACGGTGCCTCGCGCCGAAGCCACACACCTGGACGTGTGGTTGTAGCGTGGGACGCGAGGGATCGGAGATCACTTCAGTGGCCGGTGGTGACCCGTCCTCGGGCGGGCGATGAGTCCCAACCCAGTGGAGGTGCAAGATGAGCGAGCCCGGACTCGCTGCCGACGGGATCGTGCTGACCCACTTCATCGTCTCAGACGACGTCGAGCGCTCTCGACGTTTCTACACCGAGGTGCTCGGCGGCGAGCTCGCTTTCTCCGGCCCGGAGGGGCCGACCAACGTCAAGCTCGCCAACAGCTGGGTCGTCATCAACAGCGGCGGAGGCCCGACCGACGACAAGCCCTCGGTGATCCTGGAGACACCACCTGACCTCGACCGCGTCAGCAGCTTCCTCAACATCCGGGTCAAGGACATCGAGGCCGTTTACGCCGAGTGGAGCGCACGCGGCGCCGAGTTCTTGACGCCGCCGAAGCAGCACGCATACGAGATCCGCTGCTACATCCGTGACCCTGATGGCCACCTGATCGAGGTCGGCCAGACCACGGACCCGGCCGGCGATTGGGTCCCGCCGCAGTGGGCCGGCGAGGGGAGCTGAGCGCATGGCGAAGACCGCGAATCTCGAGCGCGTGCGCGAGCTGATCGCGCGCGGCGCGCAGCTCGTCGAGGTGCTGCCGCGCGAGGAGTACGAGGAACTCCACCTTCCGGGCGCGATCAGCCTCCCGCTGAAGGAGCTGGACGCCGCCGCCGCTGATCGCCTGCAGCGGACCGCGCCCGTCGTCGTGTACTGCTGGGACGCGCTCTGCGACATGAGCCCTCGTGCCGCCGCGTGGCTCGACCAGTTGGGCTTCGACGCATACGACTACGCGCTCGGGAAGGTCGATTGGATGGCCCACGGCCTGCCGATGGAAGGCTCCGAGGCCGCCGCGCCCAGCGCACTCTCGTTCGTGCGCGAGGACGTGGTCACCTGCGATCTCGACGACGACCTCGCCGAGATCGGGCGGCGAATCGCCTCGAGCCCGTATGGGTTCGCCCTCGTCCTCGCGGACGGCGTCGTGCTCGGGCGAGTGCGGCGATCGAGGTTGAGCGACGCGCCGCAGGACGCGGGCGCGAGGGCGGTGATGGAGCCGGGACCCTCCACCACGCGGCCGCACGCGACGCCCGAGGAGCTCGCCCGCCGACTTCGCGACGCCGACGCGGAGATCGGCATCATCACCACGCCGGAGGGGGTTCTGATCGGGGTGGTGCGCGCCGCGGATCTGGGCGATTCCTAGCCGGGCGGCAGGAGAAGCCGCCGTGCGGGAGCTAACCTGCGCGCTCGGCCGAGACGAGCCCTCGCCGCGCAAACGCGCCGAGCAGCGCGGCGGCTCCGGCAAGCGCCGCGAACGCCAGCGCGACTTTGACCGGCGAGCCGGCGACCAGGCCGCGCGCGGCCTCGAGCACCACGGTGATCGGGTTGACGCTCGAGACGGCGTGGACCCACCCCGTCAAGAGCGACAGCGGCACGTAGACCGGTGCGAGGAACAGCGCGACGAAGACTGGCATCTGGATCAGCGGTCCGGCCTGCTCGGTGCGCAGGAACATGGCGATGCCGATCGCCCACAGGGCAGCGGTGAAGTTCATGCCGAGCCCGAGCAGGAGCAGCCCCGAGAGGTCGATGCCGTCGCCCTCCACGCGCATGCCCGCGATCAGGGCGGCGATCGTCACGACGGTCGCCACGACCAGCCAGCGCAGGAAGGCGCCGACGGCGTAGCCGGCGATGATCCCGCTGCGGCGCGGCGCGCCCAGCAGCAGCCGGCGCGCGAACCCCGACTCGAAGTCGCGCGCAACAGCGAACCCTGTGAACACGCCGCCGAACGCGGCGGACTGCAGGAAGACGAAGGTGAACTGGAAGGCCGTGTAACCGGGCCCGTAGTGGAAGTTCGGGATGTCGGTGACCCGTGAGAGCCCGCCCGCGAAGGCGACGAGGAAGAAGAGAGGGAAGACGATCGAGGGCACCAGGATCGCCGGGTTCACGAGCGTGTTGTGGATCGAGCGCCAGGCCACCGCCCGGGTGACGGAGAGGAAGCGCCTCATGCCCGCGCGAGCCTCGACTTCATCGCTCCGCGCGCGAGCGCGAGCGAGATCACGGCGAGCGCCAGCGAGAGCCCGAACGCGAGCTCGAGCGCTTGCGCGTTCCAGCCCTGGATCACCAGGCTGCGCAGCCCCTCGACCATGTAGGAGATCGGGTTGTAGGTGGCGATTTCTCGGAACCACGCGGTTCCGATCACGTTGCGCGGCAGCGTGGCCGAGCTCAGGAACAGCAGCACGAACAGCAGCGGGAAGATGCCCTGGATCGCTTCGCCCGTCCCCAGCCGCAGCGCGAGGAGGCCGCCGAGCGAGGCGAAGGCGAACGAGATCGAGAGCGAGAGCGTGAGCAGCACGAGCACGCCTCCGACCCCGCTGACGAAGTGGACGCCGGTGGCGAGTCCGACGAGCAGGTAGACGACTGCCTGCACACAGCCGAGCACGAATGCGCCGCCGAGCTGCCCGAACAGCATGGCGTCGCTGCGCAGCGGCGTGAGGGCGAGACGGTTGAGGAATCCCGTCTCGACATCGCGGGCGATGGCGGTGCCGGTGGAGATCGACACGAACATCGCGCCCTGCACGAACGGGAACGCCAACAGGAAGGCTCGATAGCTGTGGGTCGGGAAGCCCGGGAGCTCGGTGACCCGGCTCAGCGAGCTGCCGTTGATCGCGAACAGGATCAGCGGGAACAGCATCGGGAAGATGATCAGCGCGCGCTGGCGCAAGACGGCGGTCGCCGAGCGCCTCGCGACGGCGCCGACCTGTTCGATCAGCGAGGTCTGCCGTGTCACTCCGCGGCGGCTCCCTCGAGCTTGCGGCCGGTCTTCTCGAGGAACACGTCGTCGAGGGAGGGCTGGTGGAGCGCCAGCGTCTCGACGTGCAGGTTGTTCTGGTCGAGCAGCCGCACGATCTCCGCGAGCTCGGTCTCCCCGCCGGGGAGCTGGACCGTGACGCGGCCCCGGGCGCCGCGTTTGGGCTCTCCGAAGCGGCTGAGCAAGTCGGCGAGCGTGTCCGAGTCGTGCTCGTCGCTCGGTGCGACCTCGACGCTCGGGCTGCCGATTTCGGCCTTCAGCTGCGTCGGCGTGCCTTCGGCGACGATCTTGCCCTGGTCGATGATGCCGATCCGGTCCGCGAGCGCATCGGCCTCCTCGAGATATTGGGTCGTGAGGAAGACGGTCATGCCGTCGTCGCGAGCGAGGCGGCTGACCTCCTCCCACAGCGCGGCCCTGCTCTGCGGATCGAGCCCCGTGGTCGGCTCGTCGAGGAAGAGGATGCGCGGGCTGTGCATCAACGCGAGCGCGAGGTCCAGGCGCCGCTTCATGCCACCCGAATAGCCACCGACGCGCCGGTCGGCCGCTTCGGTCAGCCCCACGCGCTCGAGCAGTTCCTGCGCGCGCGTCTTGCGATCGCGCGAGGGGATCCCCTGCAGCGTCGCCTGCAGCATCAGGTGCTCGCGGCCCGTGAGGATCGAGTCGAGCGCCGCCTCCTGAAGCGCCGCGCCGATCGTTTCGCGCACCTGCGCGCCCTGACGCACGATGTCGTAGCCGCCGACGGACGCGCTGCCGCTCGTGGGGGGAAGCAGGGTCGTGAGCATCAGCACCGTCGTCGACTTGCCTGCGCCGTTCGGTCCGAGGAAGCCGTAGATCTCGCCGGGCTGGACGGCGAGGTCGATCCCGTCGACGGCGCGGGGTCCCTTGCGGAACTCGCGGACGAGCTGGTGCACCTCGATTGCGGGATCGCTCACGGCGCGCATCCTAGCAAATGGTTGAGCTTGTCAAAGATCGATGATCTCAATATAATTTGGGGACGATGGCGGCGGCCAGCGCAGACGACTCGATGCGGGCAGGGCTGCCGGTGGGTCGGCCGCCGATGAAGCATGGGCGCTGCTGCGCGAGCTGCTGTTCGCCGAGCGCCGGCGCTTCTTCCAGGCGGCCGCGGAGTTCGAGCTTCACCCGGCGCAGGCGGGGATGCTGATGCAGCTCGACGAGGACTCGGGACTGCCGATGCACGAGATCGCGTCGCGTTTGGCGTGTGACAACTCGAACGTGACCGGGATCGTCGATCGCCTCGAGGCGAGGGGGCTCGTGACGCGCCGGGCCGGCGAGCAGGACCGGCGCGTGAAGTACGTCGTGCTGACGCCGGCGGGTGCTCGGGTGCGCGCGGAGATGGGGTCGAAGCTGGCCCAGGTTCCGGTTGCGATCGAGCGGCTGTCGGGAGAGGACCAGCGGGTTCTGCGGGATGTGCTGGCGCGGGCGATGGAGCGGCGGGTTGGAGGGCTGAGGGGTTGCCTGCGCCTCGGCGCGGGAGGTCGATGCCGCAAGCCGGCATCCCCAAGTCAAGGCGGACGTGCCGGAGTAGAGACTCGGAACCTCGGCGCCCGGCATCCGGTGCGCTCACGCCGGCTCGCCGGCGAGAAGCCCATCGATCTGGCCGAGGGCTTCGACCATCCCTTGCTCCATGCCCATTTCGATCATCTGCTCCATCCCATCGCGACTGGCGAAGCTGGACTCGATCGACATCGTCGTGACGCCGTCGGCCTCCGTGATCGTCACGGTCGCGTGTGACGGTCCCGGCATCTCCTCGTTCGGCTGGCCGTCGTCAGCGAACCCGTCTTCGATGCGCAGCAGTTTGGGCGGGTCGACCTCCTGGATCCGCCACCACCCGTGATGTCGCTGCCCGTCCGGGCCGGTCATGAAGTAGGCGGAACGAGCGCCGGGCGAGAGGTCGTGGTCGACGAAGGTCGCCGGGAACGACGGTGGCCCCCACCACCGCTCCAGCTGTCGCGGGTCTGACCACATTTCCCAGATCCGCTCAGCGCCGGCATCGAACTCTGCGGTGATCGTCATCGTCAGGGCGTCGAGGTCCTTTTTCACGTCGGTGACGGGCATCAGGTGTCTCCTGTTTCTTCGTCGAGGATGCGGTCGATTCGGTCGACCCGGCCGTGCCACTCGAACGCGAGCCGGTCGAGCGCGGCGCGGGCGCGTTCGAGAGCGCCGGGCTCGGCTCGCACGATCGACTCGCGCCCGACCCGGTGCTTGCTCACCAGTTCCGCCCGCTCGAGCACCGCGACGTGCTTCTGCACCGCCGCGAGGCTGATCGGGTACTCGCGGGCCAGAGCCGAGACCGAGAGCCGTCCCTCGTGAGCGCGGCGCAAGATGTCACGACGCGTCCGATCGGCCAGGGCGCCGAACTGCAGGTCGACTGCCGTCTCGTCATCGCGGCTCTTGGCGCTACCTACAACCATTTGGTTGTAGGTTACACGAGCTGTCGCGGTGCAGGTTGCTGCTCAGCGGTTCAGCGGTGCACGGTGCGCTCGTGCTCGCGTGGGCGATGCGATTGCTGATCGGCGAACAGGTCGTGTACCAGTCGCACCGCGATTGACCCCTCGCCCACCGCGGAGGCCACGCGGTTCATCGATCCATCCCGGACATCGCCGAGAGCGAACACGCCCGGCATGGTCGTCTCGAGCGAAAGCGGCGTACGGTCGAGCGGCCAGTCTGGCGGCTCTGCCAGGTCGAAACCGGTGCGGATGAAGCCGCGCTCGTCACACAAGATCTCGGCGGGAAGCCAGTCGGTGTTCGGCCGCGCGCCGATCATGAGGAACAGCGCTTGGGCCGGGACTGTCTCCACCTCGTCGCCGCCACGCGCACGCAGCTCGAGCCGTTCGAGCCGGCGCGCGCCGCTCCCGCCGATGACCTCGGTCTCGAGCCGCACGTCGATATTCGGCGAGGCTTCGACCTGCTGCACCAGATAGTGGGACATGCCTGCGGCCAGTGAGGCGGCGCGAACCACGATCGTGACCCGTCGTGCGTATTCGGCCAGATGCAGCGCGGCCTGTCCGGCCGAATTGGCGCCTCCGACGACGAAGACGTCTCGATCGGTCATTGCCGGCGCCTCTGTCGCCGGGCCGCCGTAGAAAACTCCAGCGCCGCTCGCGGCAAAGGACTCGATCTCGTCAACGGCGAGACGACGGTAGGTGGCGCCAGTTGCGAGTATCACTGCACGGGCTCTGACCTCGGGGAAGTCGGAGAGGCTGACGGCGATGCGGTCGCCTTCGCGTCTCAGGCCAGTTGCCTGCTGCATGAAGGCGAACTGTGCGCCGAAGACCCAGGCCTGCTCGTAGGCCTCCTCCGCCAGCCGCCTGCCACTGATGCCCCGCGGGAAACCCAGGTAGTTGCGAATCAGCGAACTCAGGGTCGCCTGTCCGCCGATGCCGCCGCTGTCGATCACAAGGGTGCGGAACCCTTCTGAGGCGCCGTAGACCGCCGCCGAGAGTCCACCGGGGCCTGCGCCGACGATGACGAGATCGAAGTCCCGGCCCTCAGGATTCACCGGGCCGCCTGCGGCGATGCTCAGCTCGGCGTTGCTCGGATCGGCGAGTACGTCGCCGGTTGGGAATATGACGAGTGGGAGCGGCTCCTCGCCCGTGTGCTCGGCGAGCAGCGCGCGCCCTTCGGGCGAGTCGGCGAGGGAGAAGGTGTGAGGAAGCGCGCACCGGCCGAGGACTTCCCGCAGCTCGTGAGCCCGCCCGGTCCAGGAGTCGCCGACGATGTGCACGGTGTGGGAGGAGAGCCGCCGTGCGTGCTCCCACTCCAGTAGGAACGTCGAGATCGCCTGGTGGAACATCTCATCCGGGGCGCGCATCGGCCGGATCAGGTAGTAGTCGATCTCGCGTAGTGCCATCGCCGAAAAGATGGCCTGCCCGCTCGGGGTGTCGCCCCAGCTGGCGTAGTCGATCAGGAGGCCGCGCTGCGCCTGCGGGTGGCGCATCCGCACGCGGCCGAGGAACGCGCCGCCGGGGCTGCCGCCGAGGAGATCGGCGGCAAGGACCAATGCAACGTCCTGCTCCGCGTCCGCGAGCCGATCGAGCTCCGTTTCCGCCTCCGCGGCAGAGCCCAGACAGACGATCTGGTAGCTCCGCTCGTACCGATCGACCAGTTCCCGGCGGATATCTCCGCGCGCCTTCTCGGATTCGTCCACCGCGAGAATAACGGGCCGGCTCATTGGCCAAACCGTAACCCCTTGGGGGTCCTGCGTGGGCGCTCGGCTGTCGCTTCGAGACGGATCTCGGGGGAGGATCACATGACCGCGACGGGCGATGCGCCAGGGCCAAAGCGCTCGGGGAGATCGGCTGTTCCCGGTGGGCCGCGGGCGGCCGCCCGAGAGCGCTGCCTGCTGAACCGAGGTGCGTCAGCTGCGTTCGAGCTTGACGCCGGTCAGATCCAGCGGACGGTGTGCGAACGCAGCCCCCGGTCCATCGAGTGCGAGCGGGTACGAGCCCGCGTCGCCCCGGAGCTAACGTAGGAGCACGATGTCCGTACCTGAGGCGATGAGCAGACGTGGCGCGCACTACAGCTCTCTGCTGGAGACGATCGAACGAGCCGGTGCCGCGGGGTTGCACCCGGCGGAGCGTCAGCAACTGCTCGAAGCGGCCGACGGTCTGCTCTTCGCGGAGCCCGAGAGCCCCCAGCGTCTCCGCACCGCGGAGGAACTCGTCGAGTCCCTGGAGGTCAGCGGACGCTGGTCGGCCGAGAGGTGCGATCAGTTGCGCGAACACCTCTACGGCTGCGATGCGGCCGAGACTCGCTGATCTCACCGCCGCGAACCCCGCTCGGCCGGGCGGTTGAGGGTATGACGACCGAGGGGTGGGACCTCGAGCGGGTCCGAATCGATCTCGAACTTCGGCGCGACAGGTCGCGCGAGCGGATCGGCGCACTTGCTGAGCGTCCCGAGCTCGGCAGCGCGCAGGGTTTCGGCAAGCGCATCGGCGACGGCACCGTCGAGGCGATCAGCCGACTCACGGAGATCGGCGTCGGCGAATCGCTCGAGGCGAGCCTCGAACGCACCGAGCGCGCCTTGGCGAAGCTGGCCGAGGGTAGCTACGGGCGCTGCGACGCGTGCGGCGAGCCGATTGCGCCTGCACGGCTGAAGGCGAGGCCGGACAGCGCGCTATGTGTGGCGTGTGCCGGCTCGGCCCGGCGGAAACCGCCGCCAAGGCGGTGATGGAGGTGGCGCTGGTACGCGAGAATGCCGCAAACCCGCATTCCAGAGCCAAAAGCGCAGTGCCGGAGGAGGGACTCGAACCCCCGACACGCGGATTATGATTCCGACCCTGATCGGGCCTTATGGCCTGCAGCTACGGGCTTTTCGGGTCCCGTTGGACACGCCGTTGGACACAACTGCCACACAAGGCGCTCTCAACGCGAGAGAGCAACAAGATCCGCCCGATGGGGACGGCGTATGAAGCGGTCGGCAAGGTCGTCGTCTCATCGACCGGGTCCATTAGAGGCGGAATCGTCGTGCGGCGTCTTTCCCTCGCGAGAAGGACTCCTCGTTCTCGCGGTAGATGCGCTCGAGGCGCGCCAGCAGGCATTTGGCCGGGGCTAGACGCGCCGACGGCCGGCGCCGCGATTCCTGCCCGCAGACGGAGCCAGCGAGGGCCACTCCTCACGCCCGATTCTGCATGCTTATCGGTCGATCGGAGGCTCCGATCAAAGCCGTCGGGAACCCGGCGATCATGCGGGCAGGCGAGCCAAAAGGGACGCGAGCATGACACCACTCTCACGGGGCTTTGACGGACGGCGATCCGAGGCCGACCCTTCGCGACTTCCGCCAGGACAGTATCTGGAGAACGCCTTCCCCGTCCTCAGTGCCGGGCCGACACCCCATACGCCGCTCGAGCAGTGGAGCTTCACCATTCGGGGCGCCGTCGAAAAGCCCGTCTCCTGGTCCTGGGAGGAGTTTCGCGCGCTCCCAGCCGAGACCGTGACGGCCGACATCCACTGCGTGACCAAGTGGTCGAAGCTTGGCACAAGCTGGAAGGGCGTCCCAATCGACGCACTCCTCGAGCGCGTCGTCACTGACGCGGAGTATGTGCTCGCATTCTGCGACGGCGGCTACACGACTAACCTGCCGCTCGAAGACGTAGCGAACGGCAAGGCCTGGGTCGCTTACGAGTACGACGGTAGCCCCCTCCCGGCGGAACACGGTGGCCCGGCACGGCTTCTCGTTCCCCATCTGTATTTTTGGAAGAGCGCCAAGTGGCTTCGCGGGATCGAACTGCTCGACCATGACGAGCCCGGGTTCTGGGAGTCCTACGGCTACCACAACTACGGAGATCCATGGCGCGAGCAGCGCTATGCGGGCGATTGAGGTGGCGGCCACGGCCCTTCGCCGGCGCTGGCTAGCTCAACGGCACCGTCGCCCACACGCGGCGGCAATTCTCCTGCAGGTCCCGGGCTGGCCGGGAGACGTGGCGGCGGGCGACGTGGTTGGCCAACGGCGTAGACGTGCGTCCTCGCCCCGTGGCCGGTTAGCGGAGCCACGGGGCGGGCGTTTAGCGGAGCCACGCGTCGCCTCAAACTATCGCTGAGTACCCCGTCGTGGTACCCCGTCGTCGCGTAAATGCTCTATGCGCGGGTTCCACCTGACACGGCCGGGTCAAGTCGTGATCACGGCCAGGTGCCATTTGCGCAAGAGCACCCGGTTGACAGGCCCGTGTGCCCCGCATGCCGCGTCATGCGGGGCGCTCCGACCTTCGGCCCAGGGAGAGGGGCCGGGGCGGTACTCGACGAGGCGCTGTCGAACCGGGTGCCGATTGATCTTTCCTTCCTTGACGATTTTGCCGGCGTATCGAGCGTCCACAACAGCCGTCTACGATCCCGTGATCGCAGGTACCGATCGCAGCGCTGCGGCATTCACTCCCGGTGCCTGAAATCAGCGCTTGTCGGATGCGCCGTCTCCAGACGAGCACAGCGTCGAGCCGGGCGGCGACGAAAAAACCACCGCGGGCCGTCCGCCGTCTTCGGAAAAACCCATCAGCCAGACCGCCGAAGCGGGGACATCATCGTGTTCGGCCCGCCGTTTTAGTTTGCTCGCACCCGCGCCGTTTGACGCGCGCGATCAGCGCGGTGAGGAACAACGCGCGCCTCTCAGCCGATCAGTGGTCACTATCACCCGCCGTCGCCGGCGTCAGATAATCGGGCCGCGCTGCAGACACCACGACTGCCGCGGCCCCGACCCGAGCGAAGGAGAGACCATGGCCTCGATCGCATCATCCAGTTACCTTCCGGCGCTAGCCGAGCCTCACGAGCGTGCCGCCGTTAGCCATGAGTTGCGGGCCACACTGCACGAGCTCGTAGCGCTCGCGCTGATCGGCAAGCAGCTTCACTGGGCGGTTGTCGGTAAGCAGTTCTGGTCTCTCCACCACCAGCTCGACGAGTTTGTGGACACCTGGCGCGAGCTTGCCGACACAGTCGCCGAGCGTGCCGTCGCACTCGGGTACATACCTGACGGACAGGCGCAGGCGGTCGCAGACAGCGCGGTGGTTGCGCCAATCACGCCGGCGCCGGTTGAGGACAAGGCGGTCGTGCGCGAGCTCAGCGCCCGGTTGGCGATGTCAAGTGAGCGAACGCGCGAGCGGATGGTTCGCGTAGGCGAGCTGGACCTCGCCTCCCAGGACGTCCTGATCGAAGTGCTGCGTTCACTCGAGCAGCAACAGTGGATGTTGCGTGCACAGCTCGGTCAGGCCGCGACGGTCCTCGCACGAGGGCAACGGCGAGACGCCGCCCCGCCGTCGCAGCACGCCGTCGCCTCCGAGCCCGGTGTCGATTCGCGATGAGGTCAAGCCGCTTCCGGGACCAGAGCTCGTCGCGCTGATCAGCGAAACGCTCAAGGGGCTGGTCCGCGGCCGGGCCGCGGAGCGACGCCCCGGCGGCCACATCGAGGCAGAGACAGCCGCGCGTGGGCGGCATGCCGCAGCCCTTATCGTCACCACGGCTGCCTTCTCACGTCGGCCATGTGGATCGCGGGTGCCACCAGCTCACAGAGATGCTCGGCGAGGTGGTCGAGGTGCTCGCACACACCGCGTAGTTCGCGCCCGATGCCACGCCGACGATTTCCTCGGGCCCGAAGGTCGGCGGCTGGAGCGGATCCGGGATTTCGCCGGTGGGCCTGCCGACCACGCCGGCCTGCGTGGACCCGAGTGCGTCAGCGCTCCGAGCCGCTCTGCCGCGCGACCCTTCCGTGGCAACGGCGCCCGCATGGCGTCGGTCGGGCGGCCGCCCTACACGGCCCCTGTGGAGATGGGTGGTGACGTCGCCGTCGGCTGAAACCGCGCGGAGCTCATGACTCATTGATCGAGTACGTGAGAGAGCGGGCGTCGAGACGCTCGAGGAGATGGTCGCCGACGCGCAGCGCGTTGGCCATCGCCGTAAGGCCAGGGTTGACCGCGCTCGACGACGGGAAAAAACTGGTGTCGACGACGTACAGGTTGTCGACGTCGTGCGCCTTGCAGTTGATATCCAGGGCCGAGTCCCGAGGGTCGCTCCCGAACCGGACGGTGCCGCAGTTGTGCGCGATGCCGGCAAGTCCGATCTGCTGGCTGTGGACCGACCAACGCGGGATCGCCATGCTGCAGCCGATCTGGGGCAGCACGTCCTTGAGCTTTCCCAGCAGTCGACGGTGGGCCTCGGCGTTGTGGTGGGTCCTGGCGAGGTGGATGTTCCCACGCGCGTCGAGCTTGACGCGGTTGTCCTCATGGGGGAGATCCTCAGTCGTGAGCCAGAAGTCAAGCGAGTGCCTCGCGAGGCGGTCGAGCACGCGCCCAGGCGTAAAGCGCGGTGCGCCCCCAGCCAAGATCGTGCCATCGGACTTGCCAAGCATCTGAATGTGCCCGAGCGGCAGCTCCGAGTCGGCCGCGCCCCAGTAGAAGTCGTTCAGCGCAAGGGTCTTCTGGAACCGGGTCGTGTTCGGCGTCCTCGAGATCGCGACCACCGCCGAGTTCAAGTGGGCCATGTAATGGCGCCCCACGACATCCGACGAGTTCGCCAGGCCGTTCGGATGGGAAGCGCTCGCCGAGCGAAGCAGGAGCGCAGCTGAGTTGATCGCCCCACAGGCGACGACGATGACGTCCGCGCTGAAGGACTCCTCGCTGCCGCCCCGATCGACCACGACCTTGCTGACCGAGCCTCCGGACGCATCGACCTCCAGCCGGGACACCCGCGCGTGGGTGAGCAGCGTGACGTTTGGATGCTGCAGTGCGGGGCGCACACAGATGACGTGCGCGTCGGCCTTTCCATCCGTAGGGCACGGGAAGCCGTCGAAGCGGTCGCAGCGTATGCAGCGCCCGCGGTCAGGATCGGTCTCGTTCAGGTCAAGGCCGATTGGGAGATGGAACGGCTGATGGCCGGCCCTAGAGAGGTCGTCATGGACCTGCTGGATCCGCGGCTCGTGGGACACGGCGGGGTAGGGGAACGGGCCCGAGCGGGGTGGCTCAGTCGGATCCTCATCTGCCTGACCGTGCACCAGGTAAAGCCGCTCCGCCTCGGTGTAGTACGGCTCGAGATCCCCGTAGGAGATCGGCCAGCCCGGCGAGACGCCGCCGTAGTGCTCGACCGGTTGAAAGTCGCGCTCGCGCATTCGGAGCAGCGCGCCGCCGTACACCTTGGTGTTCCCCCCGACGAAGTACTGCGCGTGAGGGCGGAACGCGACCCCGTCCTTGTCATACCAGCGCTCGCGAGCGGTGTAGCGCTCGCGGTCGAAGACCTCCCTCGAGTCCCAGTTCTCACGCTCGCGCGGCAGGTAACCGCCGCGCTCAAGAAGCAGGATCCTCTTCCCCGACGGCGCGAGCCTGTGGGCGAGTGTGCCGCCGCCCGCCCCGCTGCCGATGATGATGACGTCGTAGTGCTCCATCGTTCCTCCTAGACAAGCGCGATCGGTGAGGTCCACGCCCCGGTTGCCCCACGGAGCTTCGGGTGGGTGAGGATGAGAGCGAACTCGCACACGGAGTCGCGCGCGAGCTCCGACGTGTCGAGGTTCTCGACGACGAACACGCCGTGGCGCGCGTTGAGGAACTGCGGAACTGCGAACTGCGTGTCGGGATCCTCCGCCGGGATCGGACCGTAGCTCCAAGTGTCACATCCCGTAAGTGCGACGCCGTGTTGCACGAGCCACTCCGCGACCTCCACGCCGGGTCCGGGCTCGCCCGAAAGGTAGACCTCCGGATCGCTCCAGTGATCACCCCATCCGGTGTGGAACAGCACCGCGTCGCCGGGCTGTGGATCGATGTCCGGAACGCGGATCACCTCGCCTCGACCGAGCGGCGCGACATCCACGAGCCACCCGCGGGTCACGATCTGCGGCACCGTCTCAGCTCCGAGCCGGTTGACGCCGGTCGTTCCCGCGAGCTCCGAGACCGACCACCCGTTGTATCCGCGATCACCGATCTGCAGGTGGCTCAACGCGTCGAGGTGGGTGCCCAACTGCTGGCTGCCAGCGACCTGCTCGACTATCCAGTTGACTCTGTTGGCGCCCACGCCACCGCGATTGATGTGGTGCGCGGTGGTGACGAGCGTCTGGCGGAAGTAACGGCCGGGAAACACTGGCACGTTCTCGTCGAGCACTCTGCCGAGGTCGTACATCCGTCCTGCGCGCACCGAACTGAGCGCAGCGGCACGCGTCGCCTCGGTGATGTGGTTGAGCATCCCGAGTTCGTCGTCGCGACCAAACCGTGACGGCCACCAAGTGGTGGGCTCGGTGGTCACTCCGAGGACCACGGCGCCCGGAAGTCGGCGTAGAGCGTCAGGCCGCCGTCGACGAAGATGGTCTGGCCGGTGATGTAGGCCGCATCGTCGGAGGCGAGGAACGCGCACACCCCGGCGATCTCATCCGCGGTGCCGGGTCGGCTCAGCGGAATGTGGTCGGCGACCATTGCGGTCTTCACGGGATCGTCGATCCAGGCACGGTTGATCGGGGTGATCGTGGCGCCGGGCGCAATCGCGTTGACGCGGACGCCGCGGCCAGCGAACTCAAGCGCGAGCGTGCTTGTCAGGTTTCGCATTCCGCCCTTGCTGACGCTGTAGCCGAGATAGTTGGGCTTGGGAATCGCCTGGTGGACGCTCGAGATGTTGATCACCACCCCCGGAGTCCCGTTGTCTAGGAAGCGCTTGATCGCCTCTCGGGCGCACAGGAAAGCGCCACGCAGGTTCACAGCCAGGACACGATCAAAGTCAGCGCTCGTGAGCTGCTCAGACGGCCGGGAGATCTGGATGCCGGCGTTGTTGACAAGGATGTCCAGGGGCCCGAGACGCTCGGTTGCCTCGTCGAACATGCGCGCCACGTCCTGCTCGGCAGAGACGTCGCCCCTGACCAAGACGTCACGGACGCCCTCCCGGCGAACCCTCTGCAGGCAGGCGTCCACCTGTCCCTTGGTCTCTAAGGCCTCATCGGTTGCGGCCGGATGGTTGATCGCAACATTCGCGCCCCGCCCGGCGAAGCGGACGGCGATTGCCTGTCCGATGCCCGAGGTTCCGCCGGTCACCATGACGTTCTTCCCCTCGAGGCCGGAGACCTCGACGCGAGTGCCGCGCGGCTGAGCGATCGTCTGGTTCACCGCTCACCCGGGGGCGCGATCAGACGCCTCGCCGTCTCCAGCGCCGCGCCGAAGATCACGTGCGAAGTGGCCTCCCAGACGACCGCCGCCGGAGCGAGCCGCCACGGTGGGCGCTGGATCCCAAGTGCAGGGAGCACAGAGCCGTGGGTTCCCGCGTAGATCGCCAGGCCGGCCGCCGCGCCTCCGCCCCGTGTCGCAGCGGGCCAGCGCATTGCCGCACGGCTGTAGGCGATGCCGAGGCCGGCGCCTGTCGTGTAGTGGATCACCCGCTGTGCGCTGAGGCGCTGCTCGTCTGTCAGTCGGACGTGAGCAAGCTTCGATGCGACACGCCCGACGACGACCGCGGGCGGCATGTTCTCGGGGTGACCACCGGGGTCGGCGCCGACGTCTCGCTTCTGAGCCGCGGTGGGCGGGAGCAGCGACTCCGCCCCCCTCTGCAGGCGCGGCTCGCTCAAGGCCTTCACCCAAGCCGCGAGCACGCCTACAAACAGCGCCTTCACGGTGTCTGCGTTGCGGGGCAACAAGCCTGACGCGCAGTGTCCCGCGTCACGCCCTCGAGCACCGTTTGTCCGTGTACTGGTCACGAGGTCCACGATGGCAGCAGGCAGAACTTCGGCGATACGTGTGCGCGATCGTGCGATCGGGCTTCGACGGCTGGCTTGCGATCCGGTAGTCCTCATGGCCGAATGCGGATGATCGTCTTCCCGGTGCGTCGCTCGGTCGGGTTTAGCGCGGCGACAGCGTCGTCGAGGGTCGCGACGGTGCCGATGTCGGTCCGCAGGCGTCCATCTCGCACTCGCTGGACGATCTCATTGAGCTGGGCACGGTCTGCCTCGACGACGAAGTCGACGGCGAGCCCGTCGACCGGCCGCGCCTCAGGCGGGCCGACGACCGTCACGAGTGTTCCTCCCGCCCGGATCAACTTTGCGGACCGCTTCTGGATCTCGCCTCCGATGACGTCGAAGACGAGGTCGACTACGCCGACGTCCTCCAGTGCGTCGTTGCCGAGGTCGAGGAACTCCTGCGCGCCGAAGTCGAGCGCCTTCCGGCGGTCGGCGGCGCGCCCGGTGCCGATGACATAGGCGCCGGCCTCATTTGCGAGCTGAACCACCATCGATCCGACTGCGCCGGCCGCGCCGTGAACGAGGACGCTTCGCCCCGCCTGAAGACGGCCGTGGTCGAACAGCCCTTGCCATGCGGTCAGGCCCGAGATCGGCAGGCTCGCTCCCACCGCGAAGTCGAGGTCGCCCGGCAGCGGCGCGAGGTTGCGTGCCTCGATCGCGACGTACTCCGCCAAGGTGCCATCGCGGTGCCAGTCCGCCAGGCCCAGCACCCGCTGCCCCACCGTCAGCCCCGTCGTGCCGTAGCCGAGAGCGGTGACCACTCCGGCCAGCTCGTGGCCAGGGATCGCCGGGGCCCGCTCATAGCCACGGCGATCGATCCAAGTAGAGGTCCATTCCATCTCAGTCGGAACGAATCCCGAGGCATGGATCTGAACGATCACATCGTTTATCGCTGCCGGCGGCTCGGGTCGCTCCGCCAGCGTCATGCCGGCCGTTCCCGCAGCCTGGTCGGTCACCACGATTGCTTTCATCGGAATCGTCTCCTCACTCATGCGTCTCATTGGCGGTCACGGACTGACACGGATGCTCGGGGTCACCGGCTCAGTCGATGGAGCAACAGCGTCGACTTGTGGGTTCGGTGGTGAGCGAGCACACGGCGAACCAACATCACCGGGGCGGCGATGGTCGCGACAAGCGCCAGGATCGCGGCGGCCGGCACAGCGGCTGAGACAACGATGACCCCCAGGAACGGGGTCACGATGAGTCCGGCGAGAACGATGAGTGCCAGCTCCAAGGCGCGAAGACCGAGGCCGGTCGCCTCGATCACGTCAGCAGTGTCCTCACTCAGGCTCCGATCGGTCCCCGCGAGATTGCTCCTGGTCACCGCCTGGGGCTCGCGGTGCTCCACCACGCTCATTCCGGCTGTTCCCGCAGCCTCGTCCGGTACAACGATTGCTTTCATGGGAATCGTCTCCTCGTTTAGTCTCTCTTTGGTGGGTTCATTGATGAGGGCCGACACCCGTCTGCCCTTGATCTCCCTCGGGAGTCGCGATGCCGCTGTGCGATGCAGGCGTAGTTCCGGCACGTTCCATCGACCCCGTCCCGTTCTCGCTTGCTCTTCCCGAGCGGGCTAGTCGACTTGCGTTGGTCTTCGCTGACGTGCGCGCTAGCGGCTGGTGTGGTCGCCGGCGGGGACGTCCGTAGACGCCGAAAGGCCGTCGTTGGCTGGCGGGGTCAGCTCTGGCTGGCCATCACGCTCCGTGGTCAGAGCGTCCTTGAATCCCCGCAGGCCGGTGCCAAGGGAGCTTCCCATCTCCGGTAGCCGCTTGGCGCCGAACACGAGCAGCAGGACCAACAGCAGAAACAGGATGTGGATTGGGTTATCCAAGCCGAGCATGTGATGCCTCCGTCAGGTCGCGTGTCTACGAGTCGTCCTGCCGGCCGGCCAGTCTGCGCCGGTCACCGTCGTCGGCGCGACTGGCCGGGTTGCAGCCGCGCGCGTGTTTCCTCAGGAGCGGCGTTGGAGCAGCTGTGCCGGCCCTTCTGCACCTACTCCCGGCTGGCCGCGTCGGCGGCAGCGGCGAGTTCCTTCACAGCCTTGAAGAACGCCGGCGACTGGCCCTTGAACAGCCCCTGGGCCGCCAGCCCTCCGGCCGCGCCGGCGGCCACCGCGCCGGTGTTCGTCGGGCGCAAGATCGACACGGCGGGGACCCGCCGGTCAAGGAACGCCGTTGGCTCCGGCATGATCAGGTTCGCCTGCAGTTCCTCCGCGTTCGCGCGAGGCGCCCTCAGGTCCGGGAATTCGAGCCCATTGGTCGGGTCGGTGACCGCGGGGGCGTTGCCAGCCTTGTCCTGCCAGGTCTGGAAATGCATCACCTCGGTCGGCCCAATGCTCAGCAGCACGCGCAACACCTCGGGGCTGCTGACTCGCTGAGCCAGCGACGGGTAGAGGCTCGATCCGCCCTGCTCGATCGCCCCGAAGTGGAAAGCGGCGGTGTTGGCGATCGCCTGGAGGTGCGCTGCCGGCTCCAGGTCGGCGTCGCTGCGTGGGATCGCCGGGAAGGCTCCCTTCGCCAGGCCCGGCACCGCCTGCGGGAACGAGTCGCCGAGATCCGGGTTTTTCGTCGCGCTGCGGTAGCGCGCCCACCAGCTGGTGTCGATCGTGAGCTGGGTCAGATTCGTCAGGCGCCCGATCTGCCTCGCCCCCGACACGGTGCTGCTCGGGATCGTCCGGAATGGATCCAGGTTGACCGGCGCGGCCCCCTTGGATGCCAGGTAGGCGTTGATGAAGGCCGCATGCGAACGCTCGTCGTCAGCGTTGTCGTGAATGTACTGCGGCATGTCTTCGTCGAGCGCCTGCAGCGCCTTCTTGTACGGCCCGCACCCGCCGCCGCCGGGCAGCTCGCCGTCCTGTATCCCGGCGAGTTCGTTGTACTGTTCCCACAGGTCGGCCTCGAGGAACTCGGCGGCCGCCAGGAACGTGAGGATCGCGATGTCGCCCTTCGTCACACCGTGGCGGCCCGCGCTGCGGTGTGCGTGGCGGTGAGGCTTCTTGGCGAGGGCGCTCGCTCCTCGCCCGAGTGGCCCGAAGCCGACGCCGAGGCCGACGGCCACGCCGCTCGCCAGGAACGTCTTGCGACTCACGCCCCGCACGGCGTCGTCGGCCGTCGTGCCCGCTGATTTGTCCTCCTCGACGCTGCAAGACTGGGGTGAATTCTTCACTTTACTTCACCTTCCTTTAGGTGTCACTGAACAATGGCTTGCGTCGATGTAGATAAACGGCGACCAGACGGGTGCTCAAGCTGGGTTCGCGATCAGCCTCTCGCTTCTCGCTATCACCCGCACCCATCACAGTGACCGCCGTCTGCTGACCGCGCGGCCCTGCGCGAGGCCGTCCCGCCATCGTTGCCAGCTACCTGCAGACCATCAGCTGCGCGAGGTCGATCTCACCAGCCGGGGGAAGGACTTGGAGGGCGGCGCAGGTCACCCGCGGAGCCTGATCGCGTTGGCCTATCGCTCGTTCGCACAGAGATTTTGTGCGACCGAGCAACGCGAGGCATCGTTGTTCCCGAGAGGTGAGCCCCGCAGCGCACCTCAGCTATCGGACCCCAACACGAAAGGTATGCGCATGTCCCATACAGAATCTGTCCCCGCGTACGCAGGCACGGCCGACATCCTTCATCACGACGCGCGCGATGCGTCGGTGGATGAGTTCGGCGTGTTCGCGTCCACGACCGAGGCGCTAACCCTCACGCTCCTGACCGAGCTGGTGCGGCGCGCGAGCCTGCAGCCCGAGGTCCCGAGCTCTGTGTCGGGCATCGTGGACGGCGTCTACGCAGCTGAGCGCGACCATTGGCTGTTCATCAGCAAGCTCTACGACCCGAGCACGACCAAGTTCTGGATTCCCGACGCGTTCTTCGGCGGTGCCGGCGACGCTCTCGACCTCACCGCGGTGGGGCAAGGGGTCGCGGCGGGTGAGCACCTGTTCGTGAACAGCTATCTGGTCGGCGTCACGACGTGTGCCGCCGCGGGTCAACCGAAGCTCGCGCGCTATATGGCCGAGCTGGCTGCGGTCGAGTCAGAGCATCGCCTGCTCGGCCAAACGCTGGCCGGCGTGGATCCGCCCAACGACCTCGGGTTCGCAGCCTTCGAGTTTGATCGCATCAGTCAGATCGAGGAAGCGCTCGTCGGCGCCGGTTTCGGATTCGGCGAGCAAGGCGCCAGCGCCGGGCGCTTCTATGCCCTCCCGCAGGAGCCGATCGCGCCGCGGGTCCTGATCAATTCGAACGAACCACGCTAGTCACACGCCCTTCGCGCAACCGCGCGACCAGCCGTCGGGCGGTTGCACGAAGCGACTCATCAGCGTCGGACCCGCTGTGCCCTGAGCGCCTACGCACGCCGGGTCGGCGGCCACCGTTGGCCGCCGACCCGGGTCCGCCCGGACCGTTCGTGAAGGAAACCGATCGAGGGATCTCGACATGCCCGTCGTGCACTACACCAACCTGCTGCTCGTCGTCACGGTCGGCCTTCTCGCCCCGATCGCCCTCGGTTTCTTCCCGCGGCTCCGGCTGCCGGCGATCGTGCTCGAGCTCCTACTCGGGATCGTGATCGGCCCGTCCGTCCTGGGCTGGGCCGAACCCGACTTGGCCGTCTCGACCTTGAACCTCATCGGCCTGGCATTCCTCCTGTTCCTCTCAGGCCTTGAGATAGACCTCAAGCGGCTTCGAGGCGGGATCCTGAAACTGACTGGGATGGCGTTTGCACTGTCGCTCGTAATCGCGATCGGGCTCGGCTTGGGCCTGAAGGCGGGCGGATTCGTGAAGTCGCCGCTGTTCATGGCGATCGTGCTCGCGGCCTCCTCGGTGAGCGTCATCTTCCCTGTACTGAAGGACTCGAACAACAGCAGCTCGAGCTTCGGGCAGCTAGTGCTCGCGTCGGCCTCGATCGCGGAGTTCGGAGCGATCGCTCTGCTATCGCTGTTCTTTTCGGGCAAAGCGTCGGCGAGCACTGCCGGGACGCTGGTCCTACTCGGTGTCTTCGCCCTCGTGGTGGCGACCGTGGGGATCGCGATCGCCGGTTTCGAGCGCTCGATCACACTCTCACGGGTGCTGCGGCGCCTACAGGACACGACCGCTCAGATCCGTGTTCGAGCGGCGTTCGTGCTGTTGATCGGGTTCACTGCGCTGGCTGACGAGGTTGGGCTTGAGACGATTCTCGGCGCGTTCGCCGCGGGCGTGTTGGTCTCGCTGATCGACCGTGACGAGGCGAGCCATCCTCAGTTTCGCTTGAAGCTGGAGGCGGCCGGGTTCGGCGTCTTCATCCCGGTGTTCTTTGTGACGAGCGGCCTGCGCTTCGACGTGAACGCGTTGTTCGCGAGCGTGTCGACGGTCGCGCGCGTGCCGTTGTTTCTGCTCGCGATCTACCTCGCACGCGGGCTGCCCGCGACCGTGTATGTGCAGCTGCTCGGTCGCTCGCGGGCGGTGATCGCGGGTGTGCTTCAAGCGACCTCCCTTACGGTGATCGTGGCCGCGGTGCAGATCGGGCTTCAGCTCGGCGCAATCAGTCGAGCCAGCGGCGCCGGGCTGATCGCCGCCGGCTTGCTCTCCGTGGTCATCTCCCCGACACTCGCGTTGTCGCTGCTGCGTCGCAATCAGGCTCAAGCGGGCGGCCGCAAAGCCCGTCGCGTCCGGTCTCGACGGATGCGACCTGTTTCGATCGCTCCACACCGGCATGCGAGTACTGAGAAGGGGCCTCCGTGATGAGGCCGCGGGAACGCACGGCTGCGATATCCCGCCGCCGGCGCGATTCGGCCCGCCGGCTGTCCCTCCCACAGCGAGAAGAAGTCGCCTACGATCAGCGCATACATCGGTACGTCCTGCGGGAGAGGGATCGGGCCGTTCAGTTGCTCCGTACACGGGCCGTGGCCGACCGCAAAGTACGGGGCCCCGCGGGTCAGCGAACCGAGGATTCAGAGGCCTGTGGCTGGCTCAGGCACCAACGGCCCGAACTCACGAAGCACGGTATAGCTGTGGAGGTCGGCGCGCGCGATCCGGCTGATTGCTCGTAGCCGAGCGGAGACCTCGTCGTCCTCAACAAGCCGCTGGCGGTCCCGCGAGGAGCGCAGCTGCGCGTATGAGATGAACCGTGTCGGATTCACTCCGGCGAGCAGCGCCCCGCCGATGAACCCCTCGGTGCTGCCTAGGTACTCATAGAGACCGGCGATCGCCTCAACGAACTCCGTTTGTGATCCGTCGGACACGACCCACACGTTCACGAGCAGCGCGCCGCTCGTCGCGTCGATTGCTCGTGCAGGCTGACTTGCCAATCGGATCTGATCACGTCTGGCGCCGGGCCCCGTCAGGACAGATTGGCGAAGAGACATCATTCAGTTTCCTGTCTTGTGGTTGATCGATGTCTACCCAGAGAAACGGCAGACGCGCCGTCACACAACAAGGCGTGACGGTGTTTCGATATGCGTTCGATATCGACCATCAGGGCCCGTGATCTCGCAGTCCGAGCGGGCTGCCCGCGCCCCTTGCGAAAGGGGGTGCGGGCAGCCTTGGCGACCGGGCGTTCGGCCCTATCGGATGCTCGGTGCGGGCGACTGGGTAGGCCCCCGCGGTGTGCCGGGTGGGGAGGGGTCCCGGCAGAGCGTTCAGGCAGCTTTCGGCAGGCCACGGGAAACCCGAAGGGGACGGTCTTTAGTGGGTTGCCGGCGAGACTGCCGCCGACGTGGGCGAATGCCATCGGCTTCTGCCAAGAGCCGGTCGCTGCGTCGAAGGCGTCCCGGATCAGCGTGCTCGCGTGGTCGAAGTTCGGCGGCTGCACGCCGTGCGCGTTCGGGCACGGCAGGATGATCAGCTCGGCGGTGGTGGAGAACCGCTGTAGGTCGAATTGGAGACGAGCGTCGGTGAGGACGCCGAGCCCGTCGATCGCGGCCGCGAGCGCGCCACGGGAGCACCGGGCGGGCCCGCGGTTTTGATCCCTGGTGGGGAGAACGAAGACGCGCTCGGCGCCGAGGGCGACAGCGTGGGACAGCGGCGTGTTGTTGGCGACGCCGCCGTCGATCAGCGAGCGCTCGCCGACACGAACGGGCGGGAACACGCCGGGAATCGACGCCGCCGCAGTTATGGCGTCAACGGCGGGTCCGGCCGACAGCAGCACCTCGGCCTGCGCGTCCGTGTCGAACGCGACGACGTGCAGCGGGATCGCCGCATGCGCGATGTCGGTGAACTGGACGTGCTTGTGCACAAGCCGGCGAACGGCGCCGTCGGACACGAGATGGTCCCGACGCCCGGCGAGACCGACGATCAGCGCCCGGACGCTGAGCGGAAAGACGTCATCGCGCCGCAGCCGGCACCAGATGTCGGCGAGCTGATCGACCGTCGCGACGGTTTGCGGACGCGACGCGATGAACGCCGCATTCAGCGCGCCGACCGAAGTGCCGACGAGCAAGTCCGGCTCGATGCCGCGCGTGTATAGGGCGCGCAGCATCCCGACCTGCAGCGCCCCGAGACTCGCGCCGCCCGAAAGGACGAACGCGGTGCGTGGACCCGAGGCGGCCTGTTTCGCGCGGGTCCGCGTTCGATGCCGTGCGGGGCTCGTCATCGCTTCACCGTGCTCCGGGCGTTGAGTCGGGGCGCCGACTGGCTTCGCTGCGCGTTCCTGGCCGTTGAGCGTCGCCTGAAATACGCTCCGAACGCCAGCAGCTCGCCGAGGACGCTCGCAGCCGCCAAGGCTCGAAACGCGGCCTGGACTGCGCCGCGCCCGACATGCCGCCGCCGATGGTCGGCGACGGCGGTCTCGACGCGGGCACGTCCTCGGCTCGTGGACCTGGAGCTCATGCGGCAACAGCTCGGTTCGCGACAGGCATTGGGCGCGACACCGGCGCCTGTGAGACCGCGCGCACAACCGCGACCGTCGGAAGGTGCTCTGTGTCGCGGCGGGAGACGATCGCTGTGGCCAAGACCGGGCCGCCGTGGCTCAGCGGGACGAAGCGAACGCCGGCGCCGGCGTAGCGCTCGCTGACGCATTCCGGAAGCAGGGCCATGCCTGCGCCGGAGGCGACCGCAAGCAACACCCGCTCGATCTGCCCGTCCGGCATCTCGATCAGCGTTGGCGAGATGCCCGCGTCGTGGCACGCCCCGATCACCGCGTCGTAGAACGGCCGGTCGACATCCCGCGGCAAAACGACCATGCGCTCGGGGGCGATCTGCTCGAGGCGAACGTGTCGGCTCACCGCTTGGGGATGGCCCACCGGGAACACCGCCACCGCGCGCTCTTCGCGCAGCGTCGTTACTCGAAGCCCGGCCGTCGGAACCGGCAGCGACACGACCGCCGCATCCAGCTCCCCTGCCCGCACCGCCTCGACGAGCTCGAGGCCGGCGCCCGGTTCCATCGTCGTCTGCAGGTCCGGCATCGTCGTGGCGACCCGATGCAGCGCTCGCAGGATGCCAGCCGGCAGCGACGAGGGGATGTACCCGACGCGCAGCGCGATGCTCGGTCGCTCCCCTGCGCTGCGGGCGGCGAGCCGCGCCGCCTCGGCCTGCCGGAGCACCCGACGCGCCTCGGTGAGAAGCACCGTTCCCGCGTCGGTCAGCGACACGTTGCGCTGGGTGCGGTTAAACAGGCGCACCCCGAGCTCGTCCTCGAGCTTGCGAACCTGCTCTGAAACCGCGGGCTGAGCGACGTGCAGCCGCTCAGCAGCGCGGCGAAAATGTAGCTCTTCGGCAACGGCTACGAAATATCTGAGATGACGAAGCTCCATGGCCTCCCGCCCGTGTGTTGTCGGTCCGCGCGGCATCGGCGGCCTGCAGCTCGGTTGCGTCTCGCCGCGGGCAAACCCAGGTTTGTGGCCGACGTGGCCGCCGACGTGTCGGGCCGACCTGGGTCACCGGAATCTGCGGCGAGGATGCTGCTTCTCCAGAACATCGCCAGACGATCGCCGATGAGACCGTCCGTGTCTGCACGGCCAGCACACAACCTACGGGGCGGCCAGCCCCCAACTTGAGCATCCATGGTGGCCGGAGGGTGGCCACCTTCGTGCAGCATCTGGGGGCTAGCACCAATGGTGCTGGCGTGCCCTTAGTGCAATCGTGAGACGGCCATGCCTCTGCGCTGCCTGATCGTCGATGACAACGCGAGCTTCCGGAAGGAAATGTGCGCCCTGCTCGAGGAGCAGGGGATCTCAGTCGTAGGTGGCGCCGCGTCTGGGACCGAGGCACGTCGACAGATCGCCGAACTGCAGCCCGATGTCACTCTCGTCGACATCGACCTCGGGAGCGAGAGCGGCTTTGAGCTCGCCCGCAGTTTGTCTGACGGATCAAGGGCGGGCGAGGTGCAGAACCTGATCCTGATCCTGATCTCGACCCACGACCCAGACGACTACGCCGACCTGATCGAGGCGAGCCCGGCTCTGGGGTTCCTCTCGAAGACGGATCTCTCGGCGCCGACGATCATGCGCATGCTCGACGCGGCGAATGGGGGCCGGCCTAGGCGGTCTGGTGGGCGTCGAGAAACCTGACGACGGCCAGCACGCGGCGGTGATCGTCATCGGTCTCTGGCAGCCGCAGCTTGCTCAGGATGCTGTGCACGTGCTTCTCGACGGTTCCCTCCGTGATCCACAGGCGCCGACCGATGCCGGCGTTGGAGCGCCCCTCGGCCATCAGCGCGAGCACGTCGCGCTCGCGACGCGTGAGCTCCTCGAGCGGATCCTCGACATCCCGCGCCGCGAGGAGCTCCTGAACCAGAGCGGGGTCGACGACCGAGCCGCCACGACTCACTCGCGCCACGGACTCGAGGAACTCATCGACGTCGGTAACGCGGCTCTTGAGCAGGTAGCCGGTGCGCCGCCCGCCCGCAAGCAACGTCATCGCGTGCTCTACCTCCACGTGTGCCGAGAGGATCAGGAGCGCCGTCTCGGGGAATTGGTCGCGGATCAGCTGGGCTGCCTCGAGGCCCTCCGTCCGATGGTCGGGAGGCATGCGGATATCGACGACGGCGAGATCGGGCTGCTGCTCGCCCACCAGGCGCATCAGCTCAGACCCGTCACCCGCCTGGCCTACCACCTCGTACCCGCCCCGCTCGAGCAGGCTCGCCAAACCCTCGCGCATCAGCACGTCATCGTCCGCGACGATGACTCGCGTACCGACCGGATCGACGCCGCTCACCTCGAGAGTATCCCGCAGCACGATCGGCGGAACTAGGCTAAGGCGCGTCGGGAAGGCGAACGGGTGAGCACCGGTCAGAACGCCGACAAAATGCCTGACCGGAAGCTGAGCCGCAGGAGTATCGTGGGCATCGACTATGCCGTCACCGGGGGTGGCTGTCGAAGCGGGGACCGGCCTGAGGGCGGGGGAGCACCTGAGCGCATACCTCGAGGCGGCAATCGATTGCGTGATCGTCGCGGACGCATCAGGCCGCATCGTCGAATTCAACCCGGCCGCCGAACGGACGTTTGGCTATTCGCGTGAGCAGGCGCTGGGGCGCACGATGGCCGAGCTGATCGTCCCGCCTTCGCTTCGCGAGCGCCACGTAGCCGGCTTCGCTCACTTCGTCGAGACCCGCGACGGGAGCATGCTCGGACGCCGAGTGGAGCTGACCGGCATGCGGGCGGACGGCAGCGAATTTCCTGTTGAGCTGGCGCTGAGCCAGGTCGAGGCCGAGCCGGTTCTCATCTGCGGAGCGCTGCGCGACATCTCTGCCGCGAAGCAGGCCGAGAGCCGACTGCGCGAGCTCGCCGATGAGCAGGCCGCCCTACGGCAGATCGCGACTCTCGTCGCGTACGAGTCGTCTCCCGAACGGCTCGTCGCTGTCGTTGTCGAGCAAGTCGCCCGTGTCTTCGAGGTCCCATTGGTCACTCTGATCCGCTACGAGCCGACAGCCGCCGTCGTGGTAGGCGGCTTCAGCGAGGGTGACGACGAGCCATTCCCGATCGGTTCGCGCTGGCCGCTGGACCCGCCGGGGTTACTGGCAACGGTCCGGCATACCGGCCGCGCCGCGCGCGTCGAGGACTACGCGCAGGTGCATGGCGACGGCGCTCGTGCGGCTAGGGCGGCAGGTATGCGCTCCGCGGTCGGCAGCCCGATTGTCGTCGCAGGACGCGTGTGGGGCGCGATCATGCTCCTCTCGCCGCGAAGCGCATCGCTTCCCGAAGACACTGGGGCCCGGCTCGCAGACTTCACAGACCTCGTCGGGACCGCGCTAGCGAACGCCGAGTCGCGCGCCGCGCTCACCCAGCTCGCCGACGAGCAGGCGGCGCTGCGGCGGGTGGCCACGATGGTCGCCGGTACGCCGGCGTCAGAAGAGCTCTTCTCCACCGTCGCTCGAGAGGTTGCATCCGTCTTGGACGTCTCGGGCGTGATCGTCACGCGCTACGACGCCGACGGATTAGCTCTCACGCTCGGCGAAGCATTTCGCTCCGAGCTCACAGGCGCGGAGCGATTCCTCGGCGTCGGGACGCGGATGCCACGAGATCCCGGAAGCCTCGCTGCGCAAGTCTTCGACACGCACGGCCCGGCGCGGATCGATGACTTCTCGGCGTTGCCGGGAGCAGTCGGGGATCTTGCGCGTGCGGCACAGCTCGGTTCCGGCTGTGCAGGTCCAATCGTGGTCAATGGCGCTGTCTGGGGCAAGATGTGCGTCTTCTCGCGGGTAGGGGCGGTACTCCCGGCGGGAACCGAGGACCGCCTCCACGACTTCATCGAGCTCATCGCCACGGCGATTGCGAACCACGAGGCGCGAGGCGAACTGGCAGCGTCAGAGGCGCGCGCTCGCGAGCTAGCCGACGAGCAGGCGGCGCTGCGGCGGGTGGCCACGCTGGTCGCTCGCGGCGTCAGCCCTGAGGAGATCTTCTGGGCGGTCACTAACGAAACAGGGCGCCTGTTCGACTCCTCGCAAGCGTACGTCGGACGCTTCCAAGCCGATGGATCTTCGATGGTCGTCGTCGGCGTGAGCGACGGCATCCGCGGGGTCTCGACCGGGTCGCGCTGGGAGCTCAAGGACTACATGCCGTCGACCAGGGTGTACCGGACCGCTCGCCCCGCACGCGTCGAGCGGAGCGACTTCGAACACGCCTCGGGCCCGATGGCTGACGTGCTTCGCGATATCGGCGCTGTCTCATCTGTTGGCGCCCCGATCGTTGTCGACGGCCGGCAATGGGGCGTCGTGACGGTCGCGGACACCAACAAACGTCTCCCTGTCAACGCGGAGAAGCGGCTCGAGAAGTTCGCCGAGCTGCTGGGCACCGCGATCGCAAACGCCGACAGCCGAGCACAGCTCGCCGCCTCACGCGCGCGCATAATCGCAGCCGGCGACGACGCGCGCCGGCGCATCGAGCGCGACCTGCACGACGGAGCGCAACAACAACTGGTCACGCTCGCCGTCGCATTGCGCAGGGCCGAAGCGAAGCTTCCAGACGGGCTTGACGAGCGGGCGGAGGTCAAGCGCGTCGCTGACGGTCTCGCGACGGCGATCGACGACCTGCGTGAGCTCTCGAGAGGGATCCACCCGTCGATTCTCACCGAGGGCGGACTGCCACCCGCGCTGAAAGCACTCGGGCGCCGCTCCTCGATCCGCGTGAAGCTCGACATCGGGTTCGAGCACCGGCTCCCGGACCAGGTCGAGGTAGCCACCTACTACACCGTCGCCGAGGCGCTCACGAACGCATCAAAGTACTCGCACGCTAATTGCGTATGGATCTCTCTCCGCCTCGAGAATGACCTACTGCATCTCTCGATTCGAGATGACGGCACGGGCGGGGCGGACCCAAGTCGGGGGACGGGATTGACAGGTCTGACCGATCGACTCGAGGCGCTCGGAGGAAGGATCGAAATCGAGAGCCCGCTCGGAGGCGGAACACGCATCGAGAGCGAGATCCCGGTCACTGACGCTACCGAGCAAGGCACCGAACCAAGCCGTGCCGGCTGGTCGCTGCCTACGCCGTCGTCTCGCTGAGCACGCGGCTATGCCTCGCCGTTGACGGGATAGCGGCTGCGCGCGAGAGTGCAGGGGCTCCGAGCCGCGCCGGCTCTTCCGGAGAAACGTCGCCTCTCAGGCCGGGGAATCGGGATACCGCCGTCCCGCAGCGCCCCGGGCCGCCCTGCCGTCATGTTCATGAACCACTCGTAGCCCTTCTCGTAGTCTGCGCTTCTGCGGCGAGCGTCGCGTACCGATCGATCCCCTCGAGCTCGTAAGCGGCACCCGCGCGGCGTTGTTGGCCGCAGTGAACCCGTAGAGCCGACGCTCCGACGACTGCTCCGGCCGCGAGCGCGACTGCCAGCGACACGCCCGGCAACGCGGCGAGGGAGAGACCGGCGAAGACGCCGATCACCCCGCTGTTCACCACCGCGACCATGCCGGCTGTGGTCCGCGTGACTTGCCATTCGCCCGGCGCAAACAGCCCGCCGTTCAGCAGGCTCTCGGGAGGTCGCTTCCGCGAGACGACCAAGTACGGCTCCAGCTCGGGAGCAAGTGCCAGGTAGAAGCTTCGTAGGCGCGCGATCCGCTGCGCGTACGCGACGTCCTCCATCGAGGACTGAACCAGGCGCTGGAAGGTCACGAAGCCCACAAAAGCGAGCACCGGCAACAAGATCAGCGAGAACGCATAGAAGGCCGCCCCGAGCCGCGACATCTGTCCGATGAAAGCGAGCGCGATCAGAGTGCTCGACACAGCGGCTAGGTAGATGCTCGCGCGCCCGTTTGCCTCCGAGATCGTGCCCACGCGTGCGGTCTGCAGGTTGAAGTGCTCCGTCGTTGCCATCGTGACCGCCGAACCGAGCCGGTCGCCCAGGCTTTGAGCAAGTGCTCCAGGAGGAGCGAATCCGTTGTTCGCGCTTCGGTCAATCCCATTGAGCGGCGGTCGCATTAAGGCAATTCTGCGGTTACGTCACATCTCCGCAAGCGCCGATGCCGATCGTGCGATAACGATGCCCGGCGCCTAGCCGCGAAGAGATATGTCCGCCCGCGATGAGTCGCATGCGACCCAGGGCCGCTCGGCCCGAAAGTCGGTCCGCCGGGACGGCGACCGAGCGATCGCCGCCCCCGGCAGGCCGCTCCTCTCGCGAGCCGATAAAGGGATGGCCCTAGGAGCGCGAGTGCTTGAGCCGCCGGTCGCCGGCAGACGCGTGCGCCTATTCGAGCGCACGCTCCGCGCCATCGGACCCGCGACGCCATTGGGAACGCCGCTGGGCCTCGACGAGCGTCAGGGTCGTCGGCCGCGTCGCGCGACGGGCGGCTCATTCGGCCGATGTTGTCCTCTGGTTCCACGCGACCAGCAGTCTCGTGGGGCGGTCAAGCGCTCGGAGCGATCGCACAAGCTGCGACACACACCCAGGTGCCTTCGCGCTTCTGGTACACGTCCGTGTACAGAGCTTCCTGCTGCGCTCCGTCAGCGACCATGGTGTATGTGCTGCGGCCGTGGATCAGAGCGACATCACTGAGGATGCGGGCGTTGACGTCGTGCATAGCCAGATCCTTGAACGGGCGCGGCTTAGCGATGTAGTCGAGGAACGCGGCACGGTTGCGGGTGACACCCGGGAACTGCGAGATGAAGTCTTCCGCGAGGAACTCGCTGAAGCGCTCGACATCGTTGAACTGGTCGGAGTGGAAGAAGTCCTTGTTGAGCTGTTCGAGAATCGCCAGATCTTCGATGGACAGCATGGTGTCGGTCACGGTCTTTTGCTCCCGTTCTGTATGGCTCTGAGGTTCGCAGGCGGGTCGCCCCATTCTGCGAACGCGGTGGGTGATCGCACGCGCGCCTCGACGATCAAGCGATATGCGCTGGCGAGGGGTGTGGGGCGGTCTTCCTTGAGGACGCCGATCTCACGCTGGAGGCCCCGGATCCGGTCGAGAGGCCAAGCGCAGCTACTCCGGAGCCCGGTGTCGCAATACAGCGACGGCTGGATGCTCCACAGCGCCAAGATGCCGGAAATCCGGATTATGATTCCCGGCGTGATCGGGGGCTACAGCCTGCAGCTACGGGCTTTTTGGGTCGCGTTGGACACGCCGTTGGACACAACTGCCAGGCGCGTCGCTCGAACGCGACGGCGACCGGGCTTACCCACGCGATGTTCTATGTGCGTCCCGTTCTGAGAGCCGTCAGGACAACGCAGCTGCAGAGAGTTCCGTCGTGTTCGACCGAACCCGCGGGGACTGGCCGCCCGCAGCTCCGGGGTGGCGGCCGGGGCTCGATCAGCTGTTCGGGCGCAGAACGCGTCCGCACCCGGGCGTTAGCCGACGGACGACCGACTAGGTCTTCGAGTGATGCGCTAATGGCGCGCAGCTCCGCTACTGGCCCGTCGGCGATCGTTCTTATATGGGTCGTGATCACGTTGACCGGCCAGTCCCACCAGGCAAGCTCCAAGAGCGCTTGGATGTCCTCTTCGGAGAAGCGGCGCCTGACGAGCGTGGCCGGATTGCCGCCCACGATCGCGTAATCCGGAACATCCCGCGTCACAACAGCAGCGGTAGAGATGATCGCTCCGTGACCGATATGGACACCGGGCATGACCGTCACGTTCCCGCCGATCCACACGTCGTTACCGACCACGGTGTCACCCCGGGACGGCAGGTCGGTAATCAGGTCGACATGCTCTGCCCACGGAGCTCCCATGATCGGGAACGGATAGGTCGAAGGACCATTCATCCGGTGGTTTGCACCATTCATGATGAACGTCGTGCCGGCAGCGATCGCGCAGAACGACCCAATGATCAGGCGATCAGGGCCGTAATGGTGTGTGACGTTACGCGTCTGGAAATCCAGCGCGTGCTCGGGATCGTCGTAGTAACTGTAATCGCCGACCTCGATCAGCGGACTGGTGATCAATGGCTTGAGCAGCACGACTCGGTCCTGACCGTCGATCGGGTGCACACGCATGGGATCGGGGGCGAGCTGAGGGGTCATGACGGCTAGTCTAGAACGGTCGGTATCTGCCGGGTGACGAGGACGGGGACGGCAAGCTCGGCTTCTACCGAAAGTCTCGTGGCTGCAGCGATCGCGAGCAGGGCGAAGGCGGGGCGCAGGCTGCACCGGCCGCCATAGGGCCGAATCACGCGAGCTGGTCGAGGCGCCCTCGGCCCTCGGTCTCCCGCCCTTGGAAGGGCGAGATCGGCTCGTAAGGCGACCTCTGGGCTTGGCGGTACACGCGCAGACTGAGGCAGTCGCCCCGAACCGAGTCTTGGCGAGCTCGCCAAGCGGCAGACGTGGTTCTACGGTTGACGCCGTGGAACCAGTCATCTAGGAGAACTTTCGCCGGTAGATGGCGATGGCGAAGGTGTATGCGACGACGATGATGCCGACCATCCAGGCGAGGGCGATCCAGATCCCGGAGCCGACCGGTTGCCCGGTGAACAGGTCGCGGATCGTATTGGCGATGGACGTCACCGGCTGGTGCTCGGCGAAGGCGCGCACCGCGCCGGGCATGGTTTGTGTGGGCACGAAGGCCGAGCTGATGAAAGGCAGGAAGATGAGCGGGTAGGAGAAGGCGCCGACGCCGTCTGCGGACTTCGCGGACAGGCCGGGGATGACGGCGATCCATGTCAGCGCCAGGGTGAAGAGGATCAGGATGCCTGCGATCGCGAGCCAGGCCGCCGCTCCCGCCCCGGAGCGGAAGCCCATAAGCAGGGCGACGCCCACGACGACCGCGAGCGAGACCAGGTTGGCGACCAGAGAGGTCAGCACGTGCGACCACAGCATGGATGACCGGGCGATCGGCATCGACTGGAATCGCTCGAAGATGCCGCCCTTCATGTCGAGGAACAGCCGATACGCGGTGTAGGAGATACCCGAGGCGACCGTGATCAGCAGAATGCCGGGCAGCAGGTAGGTCACATAGCTGCCCGACCCGTGTTTGACGGCGCCGCCAAACACGTAGACGAACAGCAGCAGAAATGCGATCGGCATGATCGCGGTCGTGATGATGGTGTCCAGGCTGCGCGTGATGTGCTTCAGGGAGCGTCCCAGCAAAACGGCGGTGTCACCGAAGAAGTGCGTGTCCATTGTTGTTCCCTACTTTCTGACCGACTTGTTGTCGGGGCTGATGGGCTCCTCGCCGACGACGGCGAGAAAGACGTCCTCGAGGGTTGGCTGTTTCTCGACGTATTCGACCTTCGCCGGCGGGAGCAACTGCTTGAGCTCGCTCAAGGTCCCGTTCACGATGATCCGACCGTGGTGGAGAATCGCGATCCGGTCAGCGAGTTGCTCGGCCTCGTCCAAGTACTGCGTGGTCAAGAGCACCGTCGTGCCGTGCTCGGCAAGATCCTTGATGGTTTCCCACACCTCGATGCGCGCCCGCGGGTCCAGGCCCGTTGTCGGCTCGTCGAGGAAGATGATCGGTGGACTCCCTATCAGGCTCATGGCGATGTCCAGACGGCGGCGCATGCCACCGGAATACGTCGACGCCTTCCGCGCGGCTGCATCGGCCAGCGAAAAGCGCGCGAGCAGCTCGTCCGCGATCGCACCCGGGTCCTGTTGATGGCGCAGCTTGGCGACGAGCACGAGGTTCTCGCGGCCGCTGAGGATCTCGTCGACGGCCGCGAACTGACCGGTGAGACTGATCGACTCCCGCACCTGCGCAGCATGCGTAGCGACGTCGAAGCCGTTGACGCTGGCCGCTCCCGCGTCCACCTTGAGCAGCGTGGACAGGATTCTCACCACCGTGGTCTTCCCCGCTCCGTTTGAGCCGAGCAGGGCGAAGATGCGGCCCGGCGCGACGTCGAAGTCCACGCCGCGCAGCACTTCCAGATCCTTATAGGACTTCTCCAGGCCCCGCACGCGGATCGCGGGCTCCCGGAGCCGATTGCCTGTCATCTGCATGTCTCGTTCTCTCTTTCGTCAGCGTGTGATGGCTGCGGCTCGATCCATGGCCGTAGTCAGCCGTTTCTGCTCCCGGGTGATCCATGAGCCCTCCGGGTAGTTCCGGAGAAACGCGTCGGCGAACTCCACGGGGTCTTCCCCGACGACCTCCCGGATCGGGGTTTCGTTCGCGGCGCTCTGCTCGAAGAGTTCGAGGAGGTCCTCGAGCATCGACAGCACGCCGTCTCCTGTTCCGGGCCCGAAGAGATACATGTAGTGCTCCAGCGCATCGAGCGCCGCGCGATAGTTCGCGGGCAGCTCTTTCGCACGCGCCTTGTACTGCCGGTAGCGTCTCTTCTGCGCAATCCAGCCTGTGGGCATGTCTAATTACCTCCATCGTGGAGCTGTTCGAGTCGTTCTGCGAGGAAGCTCCAGGTTCTCCAGAACTCTTTGAGGTACTCCTGTCCCTGAGCGTTGAGGGAGTACACCTTGCGCGGCGGTCCCTTCTCGGAAGGGACCTTCTCCACGTCGACGAGGCCACGCTGCTCGACCCTCACCAGCAGCGCGTAGATGGTCCCCTCGGCGATGTCGGAGAAACCCTGATCCCGCAGCCACGCAGTGATCTCGTAGCCGTAGGCGGCACGGCCGGAGAGGATCGCGAGCACGATTCCCTCCAACACGCCCTTGAGCATCTCCGTCATCTGCCTAGCCACGGGAGCCTCCTTACGCTACTCGGTGACGTTGACTACGGGTACATAGTAGCACTGACTAGCACCGGGGCAGACGACGTGCGGAGATCAGCATTGAGAAGGCGCTGCTCCTCCGTCGCCCGCAGTCGGCCCCAAGGCTCGCGCGAGCTTCGGACAGCCTTTGGACGCTGGGTCATTGGTTCGAGTCCAGCAGGGCTGCACTGAAACCGTCTGATAGTTCCTAGCGGTCAGACAACGCTCGGCCCAGCGCTTCAGGGCCCCTTGGCTCAGTCCGCGCGGTAGCCGAGCCCACGTCCGATCGCTGCCATCACGGACTCGGCCGCTCTTTGAGCGCGACTGGCGCTGAGTTGCATCGGACGATGCTGGGTGAGGACCGTCGCGGCGTAGATCGCGGTGCGCGGCGTCATCTGGGTTGTCAGCTTGCCAGCCCTGGTGAGCCGATCGAGATCCTCCATGTATGCCTGGAAGTCGAGCGCCGGCACGTGGGAATCATGAAAGCGGACCTTCTCTGTTGAGCGGTTCTTCAGCGTGTGTACCGTGCCTGGCGGTATCGTGAGCGAGTCTCCCGCCGTTAGCGTCTGCCAATCCTTATTGATCTGGATCGCCAGCTCGCCCTCGATGACTGTCCATGACTCCTGCTGGTCCGGATGGAAGTGTCGCGGGGGGCCGGTCGCGTCGGGCGTCATCGTGATCTCGAAGACGACACCCGTTCGGTCGCGGCCTGTGCGGCTCGACGATTGTGAATGTGCTGCCGTCTGGTATTTCTAGCTGCTGGCTCTTGCTGATGGTGGTCATTGCGGCTCCTTCATACGTACAGATCGGTCGGTAGTGCGGTCGTGTGATGCGGTGAATCCCGGGTCAGCTCACGGCGAGCGCCGCAATGAGGAGGCCCAGCGCCACGGCCTGCAATCCGACACGCAGATCGATGATGCTGTCCCAGCGCCCCTGTAGGAGGCGCGCTTCAGGTGGTGTCTTGTGGGCGTTTGCCGCGCGTGTCATGGTGCGATTGATGGGCGCGGCGATCCGGACGTAGAGCCCAAGCCACGCGAGCAGCATCGCCAGCGAGGCTCCGGTCATACCCGCGACCAGGGGCTTTCCGGCAAGCAGAGCTGTGACGGTGCTGGCAGCCGCAGAGAGCATGCCTGTTGCGCCGGCGATCGGCAGGCGCTGGTCGGCATATTGGTGGATACGTCCCGCGGCCTGCGTCAACGCGGCGTCGTCGAGCGCCGCTAGTGCGGGGCGCAGGACGAGCGCCGCGAACACGTCGGTGCCGTACACGACGGCAGCGGCCAGTGCTGCGACGGAGGCGAGTATGAGGCTTGTGGTGAACATCGGAGATTCCTTGATCGTGTGGTGGTGAGGGAACGGTCAGGCTGGTAGGACCACGGCGCCGATCTGCTGGAAGAACTCGAGACTGTTGATCTCGTCCCAGTGCTCCTGGAGACGGCCGCCGCGTACCCGCCAGATGTCGATCGAGTGCATCTCGACCTCTGTGCCGCTTGGCGGAACACCCATGAACGCGCCGATGTGGAGCCCCCGGTAGGTGTAGCGTCCGACGACTGTCTCACCAGCCTCGATGATGTCGTTTGTTTCGACTCGAAAGTCCTCGAACGCGGCCAGGAACCCGGCGAAGACATCGATCGAGCCCTCCTTGCCGGGTGCCGCGTAGCGGTTGTGATTCACGTAGTCGACGTGCAGCAGGTCGGCAAACGCCGCGAGATCGTGGTCTGTGAGGGTCTCGGCGAACCGTTCAGCGAGGTAGCTAGGTGTGGTCATGGTTGTCCTCCGATCGTGGTGTGTGTTGTGTAATTGGGGGGATGCGAGCGCTCGGTGACGTCGCTGCGCCATTTCGGGGTGGCTGGATCGGTAGCGCATCACGCGGCCGATCTGCTGGTGGTGTGTCGTCCACGCGGGGGGTCCGGATCGCCTCGCGTCGAGAGCATGCGCCAGAGTCCTGAGCGTCGGTAGTTGAGCTGATCGACCACCTGGAGCGCGACGAACGAGACCGGGTACAGGGCCGCCCCTATTGCAGGAACCGTTTCGATCGGCAGGGTGTAGGCGATCACGAGTCGTATCCCGGAATCGACGAGCAGTCCTACGCCCCAGATGACGCTGGAGATCCGCCAAACACGCCGAAACTGCGGCAGCCGCGTCCATAGATTGAGCCAGGGCTCGCTAGTGAATGCTCGCCGGCCCTCGAGTAGCGATCGAGCGAAAAGGAACGCCAGTGGGCGGTTGCTGCGTGTGCTGGCAAGAAACCAGGCGCCACCGACGCCGGTGGCCAAAGCCTCCTTGGCCAGCAGAAACCGGGGGCTGCCGGCCGTCAGAGAAACACCGACCCCGAGGATCATCGTCGTGAGAACAAATGTCGCAAGTCGATCGATCGTCCGCGTCCTGACCAGCCGCACGGCCGTGCTGATCGCGGGCGGGATCGTGCCCGCCGCCAGTGCGACATAGACGTCGACGCTTGCCGCCCGCAGCCCGTAGAAGAGCGCCACTGGTGCGGCGATGTCGATCATCACGATCGTCATCGAGCCGCCCGTGCGGTGCGGCTTCGGTGCGAGGCCGACGTTCTCGGCGGCCGCACCGGTGCGGGCGCAGTGATCCTCGGATGCCGCGCGCCCGTGCCGGACAAGCTTGCGCCACCGGACGAGCGTCGCGAGCAAGCCGAGCGCGCAACTGGCGCCGGCGAAGCCGAATGCACCGGAGGTCCCGGCGCTTTCGATGAGTATCCCGGCGCCGGCCGCGCCGATCGCGCCGCCAAACGAAATCGCGGTCGCCAGCCAGGCGAACGCCTCGGTCATCGCAGCCGCCGGGGCGGCGCGATCGACCATCGCGTACACGGCGGCCTCCGTCGGCGCGATCGCAGTGCCGGCCAGCAGCAACACAGCTCCGAGCGCAACGATGCTTCCCGAAGCCGGGATCAGCGCGAGGTGACCTACGGCTAGTGTCGCGAGCGCGAGTGCGAGCCCCGGCAGGGTGCGCGCGCCACCACCTAGTCGCGCGATCAGAAGACCACCCGCGAACGAACCGACACCCCATAGGGCAAACAGCGGTGCGGCGGCTGTCGTAGTGCCTAGCGCCGTCGCTGATGCCGTCACGGCGACCTCGACGGCGCCCAAGAGCACGCCCATTGCCAGCAGGACGATGACGAGCGTCCGCATCGCCGGCGCCGCCAGCGACGCATGGTGGGAGCGGGCGTGGCTCGCGCCGGGATCGGGCTTCCACTCGAGAGAGGCCGGCTGCGCGGCGAACGCAGCGGTCCCCACGAGCAGCACGACCCCGATCGCGGCCAGCGCCAAGCCTGTCGACCACAGCGCGCCGATGCCAAGCGCGAGCGGCGGGCCGATGATCCAGGCCAGCTCGACGACGGACACTTCGAACGCGTAGGCGGCGCGCGTGGCGCCGTCGTCGGCGAGCAGGGTGGGGAGGAGGGTGCGCAGGCAGGCTCCTACCGGCGGTGTGGCCATGCCGATCCCGCTCGCGATCGCGATCAGGGCGGCCAGTGGGGCACCCTTCGGCACCACTGAGATCACAAGCAGCAAGGCCGTGGCGAGGATCGCACTCGACGTGAGGACCGCTGTCTGGCCGCGTTGGTCGACGAGCCGCCCAAGCAGCGGAGCGCCGACGCCCTCGGCAATCGCGTACGCACCCGTCACCGCACCAGCGGACGCGAAGGATCCTGTGAGGTGGTGTGTGTGTACGACCAGCGCGATGCTGAGCATGCCTTGCGGCAACCGAGCCAGGATCGACGCCGCGAACAGACGACGTGCTGCCGCGGATGACGCAAAGGAGGACATGACGGCGATGCTAGGTATTGACTGGTCCATCTAGAAGGTCCAGAATCGCGGTCGTGGACGAGACCAGTCAGCCGATAGAGTTGCTCGTGTCGGTGAGTCGCGATCGCCCTGGGACTCTCGGCGCTCAGCTGGAGGCTCAGCTGCGAAGGGCGATCCGGGAGGGCGCGTTGCGGCCCGGCGCCCGGGTACCGTCCACGCGCGACCTCGCCCGCCAGGTAGGTGTCTCGCGGCGCATTGTCGTCGACGCTTACGCGCAGCTCGCCGCCGAGGGTTATCTAAATCTGCGCCAAGGCGCCCGTCCACGCGTCTCGGGCGCGGCGTCGCGTGTAGTGGAGTCCGGCGCTGTCGGCGGGCCGACGACAGCACGCACGCGGTTTGACTTCCGTCCCAGCGTCCCCGACGTTTCGACGTTCCCGCGAGCCTCGTGGCTGAGATCGCTGCGACACGCCGTAACGACGGTCACCGACGCCGACCTCGGCTACGGTGACCCACGCGGGGTGGACGAGCTGCGCTGGGCGCTCGCGGACTATCTAGGTCGGGTACGCGGCGTCGTCGCGGACCCCGAGAACGTAGTCGTCACGAATGGCTACACCCAGGGCTTGGGGCTGGTGTGCCGCGCAATTGCCGCGACCGGCGCTAAGCGGATCGCGGTGGAGGATCCGAGCAACCCCGAGGACGGACTAATAGCCTCGCGTGCCGGTCTCGAGCCGGTCTCGGTCGGCGTCGATGATGCAGGGACGCGGATTGACGAGCTCGAGCGAACCGACGCCGACGCCGTCGTGCTGACCCCAGCCCACCAACACCCGACGGGTGTCGTGCTTGCAGGCGAGCGCAGGGCTGCCGTGCTCGCGTGGTTGCGCGATCGCAACGCGATTGCGATCGAGGACGACTACGACGCCGAGTACCGATACGACCGTACGGCTATCGGCGCCCTTCAAGGTCTCGATCCCGATCGGGTGGTGTACGCCGGCTCGGCGAGCAAGACGCTGGCTCCGGCGCTCCGGATCGGCTGGCTGGTCGTGCCGCCAGCTCTACTCGACGCGATCTGCCGCGAGAAGGTTCTAGCCGACCGAGGGACCGCCAGAATCGAGCAGCACGCGTTCGCAGACTTCCTCGCACGTGGAGAGCTCGACCGCCACCTGCGCCGCATGCGAGTCCGGTACCGAACCCAACGTGACACGCTCCTGGACGCACTCGCCGAGGCGCTGCCGGACGCCACCGTCCGGGGTGTCGCCGCCGGCCTCCATGTGACCGTCCGGTTGCCCGACAGCGACAATGAGCGGGCGATCCAGCAGGAGGCCCGCAGCCGCGGGCTTGCGCTCGAGACAATGAGCGAATTTCGCCCGAACGACCTGGGCGGGCCGCCCGCCCTCGTGCTCGGATACGCCCAGCTGCCTCCGCCATCTATTCACGCTGGCATCGTTGTCCTCGCTGAAGCCGTACACGCGTCCAGGAGCCGTACCTGACGCCACGTGCGCGGCCGGCAAGCCCGTCTCGGCGATGCCGCCATTCCTGTCTGGACCGCAGCGCGGCGGGTCTGAAGAACGCGTGCCGGTCCCGACTGGTCTCATCTCAAGGCCCGACTCTGGATCTGTTTTCAGCACCAGTTCGGGCCTAGCATCGGCGAGGCTCACCGTCGTCCCCGGCTCGCCGCAGGACGCCGCACCTCCAGTGGAGCTGAGAGCAGGCGGCCACCACAGGATGGTGCGCCTCAGGTAGCGCCCAGCGACCGACAACAACAGGAAACGGAAACGAGATGTCACACAATCACCGGGCCCCCAACTTGGCCGCCCGCATGGGCCGCTGGAGCGCGACCCACCGCAAGACCGCGATCCTCGGCTGGCTCGCCTTCGTAATCTGCGCCGTGGTTCTCGGCTCGAGCGTCGGTCAGCGGACGATCGACCCACAAAGCAAGAACGTCGGCGAGGCCCATCGCGCCGATTCGATCCTCAAGAGTGCTGGATTCACCGAATCCTCGCCGCTGACCGAGATCGTGGTCATCCAGGGCAAGCACCTGTCGATCCGAGATCCGGCGTTCCGCAGCGCAGTCGCGGCGGTCGTGCGGACGGTCGCGCCGTTCGGCAACAGGCTCCACGACCTGCGCTCGCCACTTGACGCGGCCAATCGCTCGCAGGTCTCAGCCGACGGGCACACCGCGCTCGTCGAGTGGGAGATGAACGGCACGCTCAAAACGGCCGAAGAGCGGATCGATGCGCTCACCCGGGCGACGAAGGCGACTGCAGCCGCATACCCGCAGCTGTACATCGGCGAGGCGGGCGGCGTCAGCTCCAGCAAGGCCCTCACCAAGCTGTTCACCAAACAGGTCGGACAGGCCGGCGCGCGCTCGCTACCGCTCACGCTCATGGTTCTGCTGATCGTCTTCGGCTCACTAGTCGCCGCCCTGCTGCCGCTGACACTGGCGCTGTCGTCAGTCATCGCCACAACCGGCCTGGTGCACATCATCAGCTACGCGGTGCCGATGGATGAAAGCGTCAACACCGTCGTTCTGCTGGTCGGATTGGCCGTCGGCGTCGATTACACGCTGTTCTACCTCAAGCGCGAGCGCGAGGAGCGGGAGGCTGGACAGGACCGCGAGGCCGCGCTGGCCGCCGCAGCTGCCACATCAGGACGCTCCGTCTTGATCTCAGGTGCGACCGTGATCATCGCGATGGCCGGAATGCTATTTAGCGGCGACGGCACCTTCCGATCCTTCTCGATCGCGACGATGACCGTTGTGGCCGTGGCAATGATCGGCTCCCTGACCGTGTTGCCGGCTCTGCTGGCCAAGTTCGGCGACGGCGTGGAGAAGGGCAGGCTGCCGCTGCTCGCGCACATTCGCCGCCACGGCGGCAGTCGCGTGTGGAGGCGGATACTCACCCCCGCGCTCCGGCACCCCGTCGCGGCGGTCCTCGTCGCCGGGACGTTGCTGGTGGCGATGGCGCTGCCGGCCCTGCACCTTCACACCGCCCCGTCCGGGTTGCAAGCACTGCCCCGAAACGCGCCCACGGTCGGCGCGCTCGATCGCGTGGAAGCCGCATTTCCGGGGAAGAGCAGTCCCGCAATCGTCGCGATCAAGACACGCACGAGCTCCGCCGGATTCACCACCGCCGTGAACGATCTGAAGTCGGCGACGGCTGGCGGGCAGTACGGGGCGCCGCAGATTGAGACGAACGCCGCACGCGATGCCGCACGGATTTCAATACCGCTGGCAGGAACCGGCGTCGACACGAAGTCGACCCGCGCGCTGCTCGAGCTGCGCAACCAATTGCTGCCGCGGACCATCGGCCAGGTTCCCGGAGCCAGCTACGCGGTCACCGGACAGACCGCGAGCTCCTACGACTGGAACCAGATGATGAAGAGCGCGGCGCCACTCGTGTTCGGCTTCGTGCTCACGTTCGCCTTCCTGCTGATGCTGACCGCCTTCCGCTCGGTCGTGATCGCCGCCAAGGCGGTGATCCTCAACCTGCTGTCGGTCGCCGCGGCCTACGGCGTGCTCGTCGCAGTATTCCAGTACGGCTGGGGTGAACAGCTGCTCAACTTCAAGTCGAGCGGCGGCATCGCCCCATGGCTACCGATGTTCCTGTTCGTAATTCTGTTCGGGCTGTCGATGGACTACCACGTGTTCATCCTCAGTCGTGTGCGGGAGGCGTTCGATCGCGGGTTGAAGACCGAGGACGCGGTCGCATACGGGATCACAACGACGGCTGGCACGGTGACCAGTGCGGCGGTCGTGATGGTCGGTGCCTTCGCGATCTTCGCGACGCTGCCGATTCTCGAAATGAAAGAGATGGGCATCGGTCTCGCCTGCGCGGTCCTCATCGACTCGACGATCGTGCGAGGCGTGCTTCTGCCCGCATCTATGAAGCTGCTGGGCGATTGGAATTGGTATCTGCCGGGCTGGCTCGGCTGGCTACCGAAAGCCGACGCCCACGGCGTAGCGTCCGGCAGGGTTGCGCCCGCAGAGGCCTAGCAGGGAGCTCCCCCCGGGGTGCGCGACGCTCCGGGGGAGCTTCTTGTGGGCCCAATTCACGTCTCGAGCAAAGTATCGCCGGAGTGTTCCCGCCGGCCTGTGGCGGCAGCCTGCCCTCTTAGGCTCGCGGCGGCCTTTCGCAAAGATGACTCCTCGAATGTGTGATCATCCGGGCGTTGCTTGATGTTACGCGTCTCTGTCACTCGTGATGGCCGCGCGCGACGCGGTCCCGCTGAGATCTGCCGGGCCATTCTCCAGCGGCCCGTTGTGTCTCATCACCGGCCTTCGCCCGAGAGCGCTTTCCTGCGCGCGGGCAGCGCCGTTGCCGCGCGAATCGCCGATCGCACCCTGGAGAAGGTCGGCAACGCAATGCATACGAGCTACAGCTAGAAGACGAGGGCGAGACCCGTCTAGCGGCTGCCGGCCTGACCGTACGCTGCCTGCACAGGGTCGACGGCACGCTAGCTATGTCCGATCAGCAGGACGAGCTAACCGCTGTCGTGGAGGCGTACTGACCCACCCGGAGGCACGGATGCACTGGCGTCGACGAGCGCCACCAGCCAACGGACCGGATCCTGGGGTGCCTCTCATCCTTAGATGGCTCGAGAATCCGACGTCAAGGCTCGCGCGACGGTCGCAGTCCCCGCCGCGCGGAGCGCTGGGAGCCGCGTCCGCGCTCAGCTCTCCGCCAGGCTGGTCGCGCGCTGAACCGCCGCTCCGGCCGCCACGAGCGCGCAACGCGCATCCCAACCAGTCCGGTCTGTGACCGGCCGAAAGCTTTGGAGCGATGTAGAGACGGGACCGACGGCTCCGACTGTCAGCTGCTGACCGCACTACGAAAGGAACCTCAGATGTCCAGCACCAGCACAGTCCACCCGGCCCGCGTGATCCGTGTCGCCTCCGGGGTCGAGAGCACCGAGCAATCGGCGCCAGCCCGCGATGCGCGCCACCGCGCGCTCGAGGTCTTCGTCGGCAAGTGGATCAACGAGGGCCACACGATCGCCACAGAGCAGGTTCCGTCGCTCCCGATCGTGACCAGCGACGTCTACGAGCTGGCGCCCGGCGGATTCTTCGTCGTGCACTCGGCCCACGGGAAGATCGGCGAGACCAGCGTCGGCGGCGTCGAGATCATCGGCGTCGACGGCGACGCCTACCTCTCCACGTTCTACGACTCGTTCGGCAACATGCAAAGCTCGCGAGTCGAGATCGACGGGACCGTGATTCGGTGGATTGGCTCTCGCACGCGTTGCACGGCCACGGTCACCGACGACGGCACGACGCAGATCGCGCACCACGAAGCGAGCGTCGACGGCGTCACCTGGGGCCCCTCGATGGAGGTGACGCTACGCAAGGTCGCGTAGTCGTCGGAAAACTCGACGACGTTCCGTCGAACTGGTACGACTCGAGATAGGGAGAAACCATGCGATACATGCTGCTGATCTACGACAACGACGACACCCGCGAGCTCTTCTTCGGCCCCCAGGGAAAGGACCTCGTGGCCGAGATCGACGGCCTGATGGCCGAGCTTCGGGGCTCGGGCGAGCTCGTCGGCGGCGAGGCGCTCAGCGACCCCTCCCAGACGAAATCGGTCCGGCGGCACGACGGCGCGCCCGTCGTTACAGACGGACCACTGGCCGAGGCGAAGGAGCACTTCGCCGGCTACCTGATCGTCGACTGCGAGACGCCGCAGCGGGCCGCGGAGATCGCCTCACGTTGGCCGAACGCGCGGTTCGCCGCGATGGAGGTCCGCCCGCTCATGAAGAACGGGGGCGGGGAGGAGATGTGACGCGGGCGAGTGCGCAACGCGTCGAGGGTCTGCTGCGCGAGCTGGCGCCGCAGACCCTCGGCGCGCTCGTGCGACGCCACGGCCAGTTCACGACCTGCGAGGATGCCGTCCAAGAGGCGCTCATCGCCGCGGCGAAGCAGTGGACTAGGGACGGTGTGCCCGAGAACCCACGGGGGTGGCTGATCGCCGTCGGGACCCGGCGGCTGATCGATGAGATCCGCTCCGAGCAATCGCGCCGGACACGCGAGGACGCAGTCGTCGAGCCCGACGAGCGCTACGAGCGGCCCCTCGATGAGCCATGGGGGCCCGACCACGACGACACACTCACGCTCCTGTTCCTCTGCTGCCACCCCGCGCTCACCCCCGCGTCCCGGATCGCGCTCACCTTGCGCGCCGTTGCTGGCCTCAGCACGGCCGAGATCGCGAGCGCCTTCCTGGTGCCCGAGCCGACCATGGCGCAGCGCATCAGCCGCTCCAAGCAGACGATCAGCGCGCACGGAGCACGTTTCGAGCCGCCACCGCAGACGGAGCTGGAGGAGCGCATGAAGACCGTGCGTCACGTCCTTTACCTGACGTTCAACGAGGGATACACCGCCACGGCCGGTGACGAGCTACAGCGGATCGATCTGGCCGATGAAGCGATCCGTCTGTCACGCATGTTGAACAGGCTCAGGCCAACCGACGGTGAGACCGTCGGGCTGCTCGCCTTGATGCTCCTCACGCACGCCCGCAGCGCAGCCCGAGTCGACGCGCACGGTGCGATCGTCCCGCTCGCCGACCAGGATCGCTCGCTCTGGAACGTACGGGCGATCAGCGAGGGCAGATCGCTTATCCGGCACGCGCTCACCAACACGGCCGTGGGCCCGTATCAGCTCCAGGCCGCGATCGCGGCCGTGCATTGCGAAGCACCCTCGGCCAATCAAACCGACTGGCGGCAGATCCTCGCGCTGTACACCCTGCTGCACCGCATCTCCCCCAACCCGATGATCTCGCTCAACCGCGCGATCGCGGTTGCGATGGTGCATGGCCCGGAGGTGGGGCTCGCGGAGCTCAGCTTTATAGAGCAGGATCCGCGTCTCGCCGAGCACTATCGTCTTCATATCGCGCGCGCGCATATGCTGGAGCTCGCCGGCGACAGCACCGAGGCCGCCGCGAGCTACCGGGCCGCGGCGCGCCTGACAACCAGCTTGCCAGAGCGCCGCTACCTGGAGGCGCGCGCGACGGCACTGTGACGAGCGAGCTGAGGGCGGTTCGCCGGTTCGACTCCGGCCCCCCGGATTATGATTCCCGGTCTCATCAGGCCATAGGGCCCATAACTACTGGAGTTGCACCCTGTTGGAGACGCCGTTGGACACAACAGCCGGGCGAGTCCCTCAAACGCGAGGACCGGCTTACGGTCGCGCCGTTCTATTTGTGTCCGCCTCCTCCTCCGGTCCGGACGCGCCCGCCGTCGTGGCGGGGCCGTCCGGGTTTCGCGCTTCAGGTCCCTTCGCCCGGGGTAGCGCAGCAGCAGGGTCGCGGCGACGTCCTCCTCGCCGATTGCAGCGTACGTTTCAGGCGCCCGAGCGCTCCAGCTGTCGCTCTGCCCGCTGTCGATGCGGCGTGCGGATCGCGGGCCGGTGATGAGGCGGCTCCGCTGAAGACGATCGCGGTCTTCAGCAACCTTGGGGCGCTCGCTGCCGGGGCCGAGGGTTCGATCTTCTTCCCCTAGTCTCCACTCTCCGGCCCGAGGGGCGCCGAACGAGCGGTCTCCGTCACTTGAGCATCGTCGCGCAGTCGTACAGCCCGGAACCCTTATCTCCGCGAGCGCCGTTTTCGCCCACGAACGCCCGCTGTGCTTCAGTCGAATCGACGCGTGTGCAGTGGGACGTCACCCAGCGTGTCCGTTGGCGGGCGGCGCTCGAGTGCGGGGGCAGCTCGAGCAGGATGTAGCGGAGCGCCCGGGATCGCACGAGCGAGTCGAGCCGCGCCGCTGTCGGCGCCGCGTCGTTCCCCGTGAACCCGCCGAGTGTGACGACCGGGGCGCGCGCGGTGAGGGCAATTGGCGCTGCGAAGTCAGAGCCTGTGGCGGCGACGAGGTAGTGGCTGCCGTCGCGGTGACTCTCGAGGTAGTCGACGAGTTCGGGCGGTACGCCGGACCCGACCCTCCCGTAGGGGGAGGTCAGCGACGCTGGACCCGCCGTCGGGCTGGCTCCGGTGCGGCCTGAGCCGAGCGTGGCCAACGAGTAGGCAGCCGGCCCGGCGAGCAGCGTCGTAAGCACGGCGAGCCCAAATGCTCGAGCGGCCACCGCAGCGCGCCGCGCAGTCATGCCGCCTCGTGCGAGCAGCGCGATAGCGGCGAGCGAGCAGACGGCGCCCGCCAGCACGACCCAGCGCAGCCACGGGAGAAAGCCGGGCGTCCGGCCAAGAATCGCCAAGCTGACCGCCGCGCTTCCCAGCATTCCGCCAGCGAGCACGACGCCCGCGGCGGTGCTCTTACGGATCCGCTCGCCAAGCGTGACGACGGCAAGCGCGGCGAGCGCGGCGATCGGTGGCGCAATCGCGCTCGTGTAGTAAGAGTGAAAGACTCCCCGCGGGAAGCTGAGCAGGACATAACCCGCAAGAAGCCACAGGCCGAGCAGTACGAGCACGAGCGCGCCGCCGGTCCGTTCGCGGTGAACCGCGACGCAGCCACATGCCGGCGACGAACCCGAGCCCCGCCAGCGGCAACAGCCAGCTCGCCTGTCCGGCGACCACGCCGCCGAAGAGTCTCAGCGGGCCGCGCGGCGCTGTGGTGTTCGCCGGGTGCTCCGGTGAGGCGTCGCAGGCCGTTGCCTTCGACGATCAGCTGCAACCAGGAGTTCTCCGGCGATTCGGGGACAGCGGGGCGCGTGCCGGCCGGTAGGAGGGTGATCGTCGATGTACCAGGCGCCGCTCACCACCAGCATCGCGAGCCCGGCCCGGAGCAGATCGCTGGCTCGTCGCCCGACCGAGCCGCGGGCGGCCAGCATGTAGCTGGTCGCGAGTGCAGGGACGATCAGGTAGGCCTCGAGCATCTTCGTGTTGAAAGCCAGACCGACGAGCACCCCGCTGAGCACGAGGTCACGTCGCCGGCGCGTTTCGAGCGAGCGCAGCAGCCACCACGCGGAGGCGACGAGCAGCAACGCCAGGAGCCCGTCGGGGTCGTCGTATCGGCCGATCACGACACTGACCGGAGACACGGCCAGCATCAGCGCTGCAAGCAGTGCCGCCCGGCGGCCGAAGGCCCGTCTCACGAGGTCGTGCAGGAGCGCGACGGACGCGAGCGCGTACAGCACACTGGGCAGCAGTACCGTCAGCGCATCGAAGCCGAAGGCGTGCCCCGACAGGCCCGTGATCCAGTCCGGAAGCGGCCCCTTGTCGACGCTCTCCACGCCGCTGGGGTCGGCCGCGTTGGTGAGAAGGGCCGTCCAGTTCGTGCTCGCAGCCTGCACCGCCTCGGCGTAATAGCCGTTCCCGTAGCCGCTGATCGTCACCGCCCAGGTCTCGAGGATCCCGGACAGCGTCAGGACTGCGACCAGGGCGAGCTGCGCACGCGCACTCGCTTCCCGCGCGCCGCCGCGCCACGCTCGGAGCGCGTCGGGCCGGGCCTCGCCTGGCGCGACTGCCAGCGCGGGCCGGAACGCGGGCATCAACGATGCTCGCGTCGCGTCAGGCCGCCGGTGCGAGCGCAGCCGTCCGTCTGGACTCGCGCGAGCAGGCGTCGTTCAGTGCATTGACCCGGCGGACGCTGACGAACAGCGGTCCGCCGTCCGTCAACGCCCCGGCCACCGCGATCTGCGGGGGACCGAACAAGCTCGCGATGCCGGGGAGGCGCGTGACGAAGGTGTGGCCCGAAACGCGAGACAGAGCCCGTCCGCTGCCCGTGAGGACTTCGACCCGCAACGGCTGACGCCGTGGACTCGACGCGAACAGCACCAGCTCGCTCCCATGCTGAGCAAGCGAGGCGAGAACCGAGGACTCGGGCACCGTGATCGCGACTCCGTTGGCCAGGGCGATCCGCAGCACGTGTCCGACCGGGAAGCGCGCGTCGAGGCGGATGCCCACTCGCCCGGCGCACACTTCGCTGACGAAACGTCGCGGTAGCTCGGGTGCAAGCAGGGGGGCGCACGCATCGACACCAGTGCCGAAGGTGCCCCGCACGCGTCCTGCGTGGACTCCGCCGGTCACGCAACCGCGTTCGCCCGCCAAGTGGTAGTGCACCTGAGCCGGCGAGGTGCCGGCCGCCACCAGAACGGTCCCTGGCGGATACCGCACGACACCGCCGACCGCACGCGGAGAAGCGACCCGCTGTCCGCTCGTGAGCACGAGCACGAGGACCACTGCGGCGGCGCCAAGCACGCTCGCACATGTCACCAGCGTGCGGGTCCGCCGACCCTGCTTCCGCTCGGCCGCCGTCAGCTCGAAGGCACCGGCCGTGTCCGTCGCCCTACCAAACCGCTCGATCGCGCGTCTCGCCGCTGCGGCCGGATCCGAGCGGGACCGCGCGTCGGCATCGACCGCGTCTCTGAGGTGGGTACCGACCTCGCGGAGTATCCGTCGTCGTCTTCGCCGCGGGCCTTCGAGGTGTCCGGCGAGCTCGTCCAGATAGGCGTCGATCGGGTCTCCGGGGCGCATCGCCTAGCCGCTCGCTTCCAGGCCGAGCACGCCATCCACCGCCTGCTTGAACGAGTGCCACCGATTCAAAGCTCCCGTCGCGGCGTGCCGGCCATCGCTCGAGAGCGCGTATACCCGCCGACGTCGACCGTCGATCACCTGCCAGCGACTGCGAAGCAGACCATCGCGCTCCAACCGATGCAAGGCCGGGTAGACGCTGCCTTCAGGCAGATCGAAGATGCCTCCGCTGCGCCCCTTCAGCTCCTGCACCACGCCATAGCCGTGCATCGACCCGCTGCCGAGGATTCCGAGAATCATCGCGTCGAGGTGCCCGTGAACGTCCGACATACCTAGATAGCCTAGGCATAGGTCGCACGCGTGTCAAGCCGATCGAGCTAACCGCCCGTGGACCCGCCGCCGATCTTGTCTTCGACGCTGCTGATGAAACCGACACACGCTCGGCGCAGCCGCCTATCCGAAACTTCGCGAGTCCCCCAGGCTCTGACAACCGCCCCATTCTCTGATCACGAACGACGCTGGGCTTTGCGGGGCTTTGCTGTGCGATCGAATGAGCACGGCCCTGAAGTCCCAAAGGCCCCCACCCTCGTACGCGGGCCGCAAGATGCTTACAGGAGCGTCCAGGTAGCCAAACAGCGCGCATTCGCCAGCGCATCGCACGCGAATTCAGAAGCGGGTGTTGCCACGGGCAGGGGGAAGTTGTCACCCGTGAAACGTGATGCCGCCAGACGAGCCGGTCGAGCGCCGATCGTGCTCACGGACGATCCAAGTTCTTCTCGTGCTCGTCGAGCGCACGTTCCCCCGGGCGCGCGAGACCCGACTCGTAAGCGAAAATCGCGAGCTGCACCCTGTCGCGCAGCTCGAGCTTTGCCAGGACGTTGCTGATGTGCGTCTTGATCGTGCTCTGGCCGAGGATCAGCTCAGAGGCGATCTCTGCATTGGACAACCCACGCGCGACGAGCCCGAGCACGCTGCGCTCGCGTGCGGTAAGCGCCTCTAGTCGTCGGCTGCTCGCGGCCAGCGGCCGCGAGCGCGCAAACTGCTCGATCAGTCGACGCGTCGCAGACGGCGCCAGCAGCGCGTCGCCGGCCGCGATCACGCGCACGCCGCTCACCAGATCCGCAGGGGGGACATCCTTCAACAGGAAGCCGCTCGCGCCGGCCGCGAGCGCGTCGTAGACGTACTCGTCCAGATCGAAGGTGGTGAGGATGACGACGTACGGCGGGCGCTCAAAGCTCGTCAGTCGCCTAGTCGCCTCGATCCCATCCATCCGCGGCATCCGCACGTCCATGAGGACGACGACCGGAGAAGTACGGTGGGCGAGGCCCACTGCTTGCTCCCCGTCGCTAGCCTCACCTACCACCTGGATGTCGGGCTGGTCTTCGAGGATCAACCGGAGCCCGGAGCGGACCAGCGGCTGGTCGTCCGAGAGCAGAACCCGGATCACCCTGCGCTCGCGATCTCCCGGGCGTCCACCGACAGCGGCCGGCGCGCGTCACGATCCTCGGCGGTGGGCGCGGCGGGCGGAATGAACACTCGCAAGCGATAGCCGCGCACGTCTGGGCCTGCCTCCAGTGTCCCACCGACGATCTCGAGCCGCTCGCGCATCCCGTTCAGGCCGGCGCCGGGGCGGAGGCCGTGGGTATTCGCCGCCCCCCTGGCCTCGTCGGCGACCGTTATCTCGAGCCCTCGCGGCGCGAAGCACAGCAGCACCTCGGCCCTTGCCGACGGAGCATGCTTGGCAACGTTCGTGAGCGCCTCCTGCAAGACGCGGTAGGCCACGAGCTGCGCCAGCGCGCCCAGTGCAACTGGCTCACCGGTAACTTCGAATGCCACCTCGACGCCCGCACGCCGGGTCTGCTCGATCAACAGCTCCGGTTCGAAGATCGTCGGCGTCGGCGCCCGCGGCGCCGGAGTCAGCTGACCGTCAGCCGCACGAAGCACGCCGAGCAGGCTTCGAAGCTCCTGAAGCGTGGTTCGCGCCGTACTCTCGATCAGTCCCAGCGCCTCCCGCGCGCGTTGCAGCGTAGGCCGAGACGCGCTACCCGCAGCGGCGGCCTGAATCGCGATCACCGTAACGCTATGGGTGACGATGTCGTGGAGTTCGCGGGCGATCCGGATCCGCTCTAGCTCTGCGGCACGGCGGGCATGCTCGTCGCGCTCGCGCACCAAGCGGATGGCTCGATCCTCGAGCTCCCCCAGGTACGCCCGCCGGGTACGCGTCGCCTCCCCGAGAACCCACGCCGCCCCCGCACCCAACACCACCACAGTCACATGAGGCGAGAACTTGGTTCGGTCGGTAAGCATCACCCACGCCAGTGCGGTGACTGTGGCGGTCCCGGCGAGCGCACCGCTGGCCGCTCGCACCAACTCGTTGCCGTAACGAGCGGCCGCGTACAGCCCGAACAAGACGCCGACGTTACCCGGCGCCGCCTTGCCGACCATCGCTGCAGCGACGAGTGCGCCGAGCAAGACAACCAGCGTCACGCCGGGCCGCGTCCGGCGCCAGAACAGTGGCAGCGTCGCGAACGGGAGTACCGCGAGGCTGACACCGAGCTTGCCGTCATGGGTACTTCGCGCCACGGCAGGGATGGCGAGCACCAACGTCGTGACGACCACCAGAAGATCCATCCGCCGGGCCGTCAACCCGCTCGAGAAGCCCACGACTGCCGATGGCGCGTCCCTGAAGCGCACAGCGACACGATAGGACCCCCCGGGCCGCGCTGCATCCATCGCACGGATGAGCGGCCTCGCTTCTGAGCGGCGCCTGACCCGCAAAAGCTCATGGTCTAGCTCGCCTGCCCCACGGCCTACCGTGACGTGCGCGGGAGCGCCGCTCCCAGGCAGCTCTAGCGAACATCGCGGCGGGCGAACAGCAGCATCGTCAGCACGCACGCGACGCTGGCGTAGATCGCGGTCATCAGGAGCGCATGCGAGTAGGAGACCGTGGATGTCCCGCCCTGCGCAAGCGTCGAGAGCAGCGACGCAGGCAGCCACCGTTCGCCGTCTTCCCAGATCGAGATCATGATCGCCTCTCCGGGCAATGCGTAGGCGACGCCGATTGCGATCGCTACCGGCGGCGAGCGAAAGGTGACCGCGAGCGCTGCCCCCATCACCCCGTACCCGAGCGCCGCCAGGTACACGTGCAGCAGGGCTTGGCCCAGGTCATTGGCGCCGCCTGTGCTGAGCCATGCGGCCGTGTGAATTCCCTTGCCGGGCCCGAGGGCAAGCCCGGCGAGCGCCGAGACGGCGCCGGCGAGGACGACTGCCAGGGCGAGAAAGGTGGCGATCGCGAGGAACTTGCCCGACAGCAGCGCAACCCGACGAGGCTGGCGCACCAGCAAGTTCCGAAGCGTCCCCTGGCTGAACTCCGTCGCGAACGCCCCCGCGAACAGGCACAGCCCGATTACGCCCAACAGGTTCGAGACGCCGACGAGGCCATGTGCGATCCCCTGCGACTGGGAAAGTTCGGCGATGGTCGCTTTCAGGCCCAAGCGCCCGCTGCCGTGCGCGAGACTTTGCCCTGCTTCCTCGATCGTGAACACGGTCGCAAGCACTGTGCAGCCGAGCCCCGCCCCCAATCCCCATGCCAGAAGCAGCGGCCGTCGGAGCTTCAGCCACTCGCTGGCATACGACCGCGCCATCAGCGCGCCAAGGTCATCGAGAAGAACGCTTCTTCGAGCGAGCTCGCCTCCGAGCGCAGCTCGCGCAGCGTGATGCCGGCGCTGCTCGCGAGCCGGTTCAACTCTGCCCCCGAGGTGCCGCTCGCATTGACGTAGAGGTATTCCCCGTCGAGCCGCGCGTCCTTGCCGGCGGCGAGGCAGAGCTCGAGCAGACGGCGCGCATCCGCAGGGTCCTCTGGCGCGGCCAGCAACGGGGGCCGGTGCGCCGCGAGCAGATCCTCGACGGAGCCCTGGTAGCGGACCCTGCCGCAATCGATCAGCACTATCCGATCGCACACCGCCTGGATCTCACCGAGCAAATGGCTGGAGACGAAGACAGCGATACCACGTTCAGCGAGCGAGCGCATCAACGCGCGGATCTCGCGGATCCCGGCAGGATCCAGCCCGTTCGTCGGCTCATCAAGGATCAACAGCTGTGGGTCCGGGAGCAGCGCCGCCGCAATGCCAAGCCGTTGCCGCATGCCAAGCGAGTACGTGCTGACCGGCTCATCTGCACGTGCGCTCAGGTCGACCATCTCGAGCGCCACTGCCGTGCGAGACCGATCGATCCCCCCGAGCCGCCTCAGCACTTCGAGGTTCACGCGCCCCGTCAGGGCCGGGTAAAAGGCGGGGGACTCGATCAGCGCTCCGACACTTCTGAGGTACGCCGCGGGGCGGCTGATAGGAGCTCCGAGAACGAATCCGCTCCCAGAGGTCGGTCTCAGCAGCCCGAGCAGCATCCCCATCGTGGTCGTCTTGCCCGCACCGTTCGCGCCGACGAAGCCGGTGACCGCGCCGGCGTTCACCTCGATGTTCAGGCTCTCAACGGCCGTACGGCGACCGAAGCGCTTAGTGAGCGCCAGCGTGCGCAGCACCACCGCATTGCCACTCTCCCCGTCCGGTGCGGATCCCTCGGCCGACACGGCAAGAGCGAGGCGCTCGCGGCCCGCCCGTGCGGGCCTTACAGCGTCTCGGCCTCGAACCTCGCGCCGCATGAGGGGCTCGGGCTCGGTCAGCGAGACCGGGCCGGGGCCGGCGCTGTTCGGCTTCGGGCTCGAGCCGCCCCGCCCCGACTTGTATCGGGGCATTTTCACGGGTTGCCGCTCGTTCGTGGGGGATGGGTCAAAGCTCAGGACGCTGCGTCGGCCACTTGACGGTCACTCCGGCCACGCACGCAGTCACAGACGCTAGATGCGGCCCGGCATGTGCGCCTCGGCAGCGCGGCCATTCGTGCTCGGTCTCAGGGGGGACCGCCCGGCCCAACCTGCGGCGGCGGATGTTCGCCTTGTGCCGGGCTCCAGCCAAACGAACCGAAATTTGGTTTGCTGTCCGATGAGCGGCGCGCGCCCGCCCCAGTAGCCTCGACGCGATCCCGCAGACGGGGCGCGAGATCAGAAGAGACCGGCGTTTCGAGTGTCCAGTCGCCTCGCGTTCTCGCGGTCGCTATCCATCGCCGGGGGGAGAGGGAATGTGCTCTGGACGGATGACCCCGCGCCCGAGTCGGCATAGCGTCGTCTTCCACAGGGATGGTCCACCTCCCGAGCGACCGAACGGCGCCGACGCGAATGCCGAGGAGCGAGACGCGTGCCAGCACGCCCAACAGCAGCGGCGAGCGATTCCGCCGGCAGCCCTAAGAGTCCTGGGCGGCACGTCGAACGCGCGGCGCGGGCGGGACGCCGAGCCGAGTCTCCCGGCGGGCCGGGTCGCGCTGCGCAGCGACTCGTCGATCACGCCGTGAGATCACCCGATCGTGACGGTCTCGGGGCGCGAGTCGCAGAAATCGTCGCGCTGCTCGCCGACCAAGTCGACGGGCTGGCGGACACCATGGTGAGTCAGTTCGCACAGCAGATCCCGACCTTCGGGGGCGCCGACCGCAAGGCCGTGCAGGATGAGACCCGCCGTCAGTGCGCCGCGAACGTCCGGCTGTTCCTGGAGGTCGTACGTACCGAACGATCGGTTAAAGGCAGCGAGCTCCCGTTCCTTCCCGACCAGCAATGGGTCAGGGTGGGGATTCCGCTGGAGGACGCACTGCAGGCTTTCCGCATCGGCCATCGCTGTCTGTGGGACGCGATCCGTGCGAGCGCCACCGAGATCCCCGGGGGAGAGGAGGCCGCGCTAGCGCTCGCGCGACCCTTGATGGACTTCATCGACGCTGTCTCTTCGGCCGTCGCCTACGCCTATCTGCAGGCGGAGCACGCCCTCGTCGCCGACCAGGACCAGAGCCGGCGAGAGCTGCTCGAGTCGATTCTCGCCGGGCGTCTGCCACTCACAGGCGCCTCCCGCGCACAGGCTCTCGCAGAGGGCCTCGAGCCCTCGGCGGCATACCTGCTGATCGTCGGGAGGATTGCTGGCGGCGCTTCGCACGCCACTCGCCAGCAGGTGATCCGAGCGATCCGCGACCGCGTCGAACGCGACTGCTCGGGACTCCTGCTCGTCGATCGCGGCGACGAGGTCGTTGGGCTGCTCGCGCCTCGCTCGCACGACCTCCGCGCCCTGCACAACGGCCTGAAGGCGGCGATCGGACGGCTCCACGAGAGCCGCGACATCGTCGTGACGCTCGGCATGAGCACGACACTCGACGGGCTCGACAGCGCCCGCATCGGCTACCGCGAGGCCGCCCGCGCGGTCTCCTGGGTGGCCAGTTCCCCCGGGATCATAGCCCTGCCGCTCGTGTCCGTACTCGATTACCTCGTCGCTGCGGCAGACGACACCGCGCGTCGAATCCCCTCGCCGGCAGACCCGCTTCTGACGGGCGAGCCGGCGCGGCTCGAAGGAATGCGCGAGACCCTCCAGGCCTACTTCGCGGGCAACCTCAACGTCCGAAAGGCGGCAGCTCGCCTCGAGATCCACCCGAACACGATGCATTACCGGCTGCGCAGGATCACTGAGGCCTCGGGTGCGGACCTCCACGACTTCGGCACACTCGTCGAGCTGCTCGTCGCACTGCGCCTGCGCGAACCGCTGCGCTCCCCTGCGGAGGAGCGCGACTTGTGAGCTCATCACAACGAGCAGGCTCCTTTTCCTTTACCAGTACCCGATGCGCAGCGCCACCCTCGGCACCTAAGTTGTGCATCGCAGCACCAGCCGCGTCTCACGGGCCGGCTGGGGGGAAGCCAGATTGTAAAAGGGGAAACGGAGGGAGTTACATGAGAACGCGAGGGATCGCCGACCAGATGCGCGCCACCGGACGGGTCCGGCCCAAACTACGGGACCTGCGGGGCATGATCCTCGCGCTCGCCCTCCTGCTCACCGCGGGGCTCTGCGCGTCAGCCAGCGCGTCGGCGGAACCCTGGTTCCGCGAGGCCTACGACATCGCCACCAAGAGCCCGGTGGTCACAAAGTGCGGCGAACCCAAGAGCGAAGGCAAAAAAGGAAACGAAGTCCGTAACGTCGGGGGCGAGTCCGTCGCGATCTTCGACGCCAACCACGACGGCGTGCCCGACCTGGTGATCGTCAACGGCACAAGCTTCTACTTCGTCGACCTCGGCAAAAAGAACTCCGAAGGCGTCGTCTCCTACGCGCCGGAAGCGACCGCCTATCCCGTCGGCGTGGGCGGCGACGAAAAAATCGAGCACGTCAAGGCGCTCGGTCTGACCGACCTTCTCAAGTCCGGGAAACTCGACATCTACCTAGGGAACTCCGGTAACGGGTCGCTGTTCCTGAAGAACCCCCGCGACTTCAACGAAGAAGACTTCCCGACCAACGTCTCAAACGAACACCTCTGCCAGGACAACGGCTACCGGACCTACATCAGCAACGGCAACGGGACCTTTACCTACAAAAACCTCGGCACCGAAGCCGACGGCGTCACGCGCACCCCGCTGTTCGCGGACTTCAGCGGCGACGGTCACCAGGACCTGCTCGCGCTGAACGCGCCCTACTATGGCGTGTGGTGGGGAAACAGCCCCGCGGCCTCCTCGCTCCTACCCGGCGAACCAAACGGCACATTCGGAAAAAACGTGCTGCCAGAAGCAATCGTCAACGAAAAAGGCGAACAGGAACGAATCTTCGAAGAAGAACACGGACGCGGCGGCGTCGACGTCAAGGGCGCCGTCGTACGCGACCTCACCGGCAACAACAAGCCAGACGTGCTCGCCAGCGCCTACTCCGATGTCTGGGACAGCGAAGGCGCGCCGCTGGCGCCAGCCAAACCCGAAGGGGCAAACCTCGACCTCGACAAAGACGGAATCCCCGACGGCGGCTACCAGGGCGCCTGGCCGCACGGGTTGATCGCCCTACGCAACGTCTCCACCCCCGGTCACATCAAGTTCATAAACGAAAGCAACACCGCCTTCCCCGAACAGGGTCTCGGCTACGGCAACCGCATGGACGCGTACTCAACGATCCCGGTCGAACTCAACAACGACGGAAAACTGGACCTGATCGCGATCGGCGTCCGCGATTTCACCGCCTTCAACTCGCTCGAAGACCAGACGCCCATCATCCAGGTCTTCAAGAACGTCTCGACCGCCGACCACATCCGCTTCGAAAACGTCACCACCGAATCGGGCCTGCAGTTCATGAACGAACCCGCCGCGCTCGAAGCGATGACAAACGGACACTACCCCGTCGTCATCCCCGGCGCGATGGAAGGCGGCGGCGCACTCGAATACGAGCCCAACCTGTCTGCCGGCGCCGCCGTCGACCTCAGCAACGACGGCAAGCCCGACGTCGTGCTGATCGACCGGCAGTTCACCAGCACCAACCCCAACAACGGCGAAGAATTCTACCCCTGGGTGTTCGAAAACCTCGGGAACTTCAAGTTCCGGTGGGTCCCGCCGAGCGAATCAGGGCTCAACCACACCAGCCGCGAGATCAGCTACGGCGACCTGGAAGCCAACGGACGCGAGGACCTGCTGACCGTCAACGGCAGCGGCGGCGGCCAGACCGTCGAAGACAACAACTACCTCTGGAAGAACGAAATCTCGAGCAGCAACCACTGGGTCGAGCTCAAGGTCCGCTCGGCAACAGACGCCCTCGGGCCCCTCGGACTCGGCGCGAAGGTCAGCGTCTACCGCGCCGGCACCAACGAACTCATCGGTTATGAAGAGATGCGCACCGAATACTCATACCGATCCCGGCGGGATGCGATCCTGCATTTCGGGTTGGGGTCGACGACCGCCATCGATGTCAAGCTCGAAGGAGCCGGACTCGGCGCACCAGTCACCGTGCACAACGTGCCGATCGACCAGCTCGACACAATCACCATGCCCCCAGAAGCGCCGAGCCTCGCAAGCGGCGCGAACCCCAGTGACACCGGCGTCTTCTCCCTGTCCTGGGCACCGATGGGCCCCAACGCAGGATTCACCTACACGCTGCAGCACAAGAACGCGAGCGGCGGCTGGAGCAACGTCGCCACGGGGCTGACGAAACCCGAATACGCGTTCACCACGACAACGCCCGAGAGCGAAGGCACATGGAGCTACCGCGTGACAGCCACTTACGAAGGGACCACAAGCGAACCCTCACCGGCCTCAGAAGAAGTCAAGGTCGACGAGTCCCCGCCGAACGCCCCAACTGCCAATGCTGGCACCCCGGACTACGCCGCAGCGGGCGGCTGGTACAAGGACACCGCAACCGTATCGTTCTCGGCCAACGGCGACCCCCTGCTCAGTGACGGGAGCCCGGGCAGCGGCGTGGACACAGCCTCGCTGCCGTTGCCGGCGACGTTCACCACCGACGGGCCCCACGAAGCTTGCGCGACCGTTCGCGATCACGCCGGCAACGAATCCCAGCACGGCTGCGCGAGCGTCCAAGTAGACGCAACGACTCCCACCCTGCAACTGAGCTGCCCCGCCAGCGTGATCCTCGACAGCCAGGGCGCCGCGGCCAGCTTCAAAGCGTCTGACGGGCAGTCGGGGCTCGCCAGCCCACCATCAGGCACCGTTCCGATCCCAACCGACACCCTCGGCGGCCAGACCGTCAGCGCCACCGCGAAGGACGACGTCGGGCACGAAACGACGCAATCGTGCAGCACGAACGTCGTGTACAGCCTCGTGAACCTGACGCCGAAGGCAGGCAAGAAATACAAGTCCGGGCACGTGGTGGAGGTCAAATTCCGCTTGAAGGATGGGCTCGGATACGTCACCGATGGATCCGCGACGCTCGCGGTCGCGCCGATCGTCAACGGCGTTGCCGGGGGCTACCAAGCTGCGACCTCCGCCTCGAACGCGGGAGACCGATTCAGGGCCGAACACGCCGGGCGTTACAGCTACGCGCTCGCAACAACGGGCCTGGCAAAAGGCCCCTGGAGCCTGCGTGTGAGCGTCAGTGACGGGACCACATACACCACGAGCATCGTCATCAAGTAGCTCCTACGTGAGACTGCCCGCCCACCAGGCGCGGGCGGGCAGTCTCGCGCACCACCCCTCAAGGAGCCCCAGCGTTGATCAGTAGACGGACCGAAAGCCATTCGAAAAGGTGCCGTAGATGACGACCGGCGACTCGGTGGATGACCGGGCGCGTCGGCCCAGCGCATCGTGCACAGCATGTGGCGCGGACCGCCGCGACGAGCCGCTGGTGGCCGGAGGTGAGCTCACCCGCTGCAAAGCTTGCGGTGAGGCCACGACCGTTCGCTTCGGGTCCACCCCGCCAGCTGCGCAACGCGCTCCAGGCGTCTCTGCATCTGATCGCGGATGAGCAACCCGCCCCGCCTTCGCCCAGGGGCGTGCAGAGCTGAAACCGCGTGGCACTCGAGCGGCTGTCAGCGCTCGCTGCCGGGCTCGCACTCGCGGTTGCTCGTTCCGCACCTCAGGCGGCCTGAACGGCGGCCAATACTCCTTGCCCTGAGAGACAGCTCGGCGTACCGTGGGTGTGATGCCCGGCTGACGTTGACCGCTCGCCTTCGCCCTCTACCCTCGCCCGCCTCCCTGCAGGCTCGCTGTCCTATGGCCTTGATCGCTGACCGACAACAGGAGACGAGGAAATGACCTCCATCAGCAAAAGCCCACAGATCGAGCTGCTGCGCCGCTGCTTTGACGCGTGGAGCGAGCGCGACTACAAGCGCCTCGAACATGCGCTGGCCTCCGACGCGCGTTGGCTGCCTGCCGTCCCCGACGCCGAGGCGTGCCAGGGCCGCGCGACGATCATCGAAGTGATGAGCCGCAACTCCGCAGGGCGTCCTCGAGGAGAGATCGCGGAGATGACCCAATGCGGCTCGCGGGTGCTCGTCGGGTTCCGCCCCGCTGCGCACGCGACCCCGCAGGAGCGCCCCCTCGATCAGGGGATCGCCTACCTGGTCGTGACGCTCGGCGACGATCAGATCACCGAGCTGAAGGGCTGCCGCGACCGCGCCTCCGCGCTGCAGTACGCCGAAGGCTAACCAGGTCCGGCTTCGGTCCGCCTCGGCGGGCAGAGGGCCTCCGAGTATGAGCAGAACACGCAGCAGTCCCCGGGCTCGGGAGTCAGCGTCTCCCCGCAGCCGGTGCACACGTAGCGACGCAGACACGCGTTCTCAGGCATCAGCTCCGCGGCCTGCCTGCCGCACAGCGGGCACGTGATCAACTGCAGCCACACCAGCGTTCTAGCCGATCAGAGTTCCCTTTCGACGCGAGGCGAGGTTCGTGCCCGGCACGCCGCTCAGTCGCTGCGGGACGCTGCAGCCTCCAGATCCTGCAGACGGGCCACACCCACCAGCGCTCCATGTGGCGTCGTCACCACGGCCGTGCCGAGCCCTTTGCCGCGTAGCCGCTCGGCGAGCTCTGCCGCCTCAACGTGCGCCCTGACGGTCGAGGGGCCGGGCTCCATCAGCGACTCTGCCGTCGCGTCCGGGTGCTCACCCACAGCGGTCCAAAAGCGCCGGTTTTCTCAGTGCTAGAGCGGAATCGGGCTCTAGCAGGTGGATGCCGGAGGAGGGACTCGAACCCCCGACACGCGGATTATGATTCCGCTGCTCTAACCAGCTGAGCTACTCCGGCCGGGACGCGCTGATTCTATTTGCCCGGAAGGCGAGCGGGACTCGCCGCTCAGCACGCGTTGATTCCGGGGCGATTTCCGCCGATAGCATCCCCAAATGCACCCTACGCTCGAACGGCTGCCGAAACTCGGCCTCGGGCTGCTGTTCCGCAGGCGTCGTTCGGTCATCGGCGGGGAGCGGCTGCTGGTCTACGGTCGAATCAGAGTCTCCTCGCCGCGTGGCGGGGGGCGCATCGCGCTCGGCGAGCGCGTGAAGCTCGGCCGGCGCATGGGGCTGTTCCTGGACTCTCCGGAGGCGCGGATCGAGATCGGTTCCTTCACCGGGATCAATCGCCGCACCGAGATCTGCGCCATGAGCGCCGTGCGCATCGGAGACCGTTGCGCCATCGGCTGGGACGTTTGCATCACCGACACCGACTACCACGAGTTCGAAGGCATGAAGCGCACCGCGGCGGTCGAGATCGGCGACGACGTCTGGGTGGGGTCGCGGGCGACGATCTTGAAGGGCGTCACCATCGGCTCCGGCGCCGTAATCGGCGCGGGCGCCGTGATCACGAGGGATGTCCCTCCCGGCGCGCTTGTCACCGCAGCCCCGAGCGGGGTCGTGCGCGAGAACGTTTCCTGGAGCATCTGAGCCGGGCTAACCTCGGGCGATGGCGCCAGGAACCCTGCTCGCTGTCCCCAACGTCTCGGAGGGCGAAGATACCGCGACCATCGCAGCCCTCACGAAAGCGATCGATGTGCCCGGCGCCGGCGTGCGCCTGCTCGACACCCACTCCGACGCCGACCATGGCCGCTCGGTGTTCACGTTCGCCGGCGGCCCGGGGGAGCTGGCTGCCGCGACGATCCGGCTCGCGGCCGAGGCCGTCGAGCGGATCGATCTGACGCGGTCGGGAACAGCCGGTCAGCACCCGCACGTGGGGGTTCTCGATGTGGCGCCGATCGTGTACCTGGACGAGGCATCCCGCGGCGCTGCCTGCGCCGAGGCGCTCCTGCTCGCCGAGCGACTCGGGGACGAGTTGGCGATCCCTGTGTTCCTTTACGGCGAGTTGACGGCCGACGCGACCCACGGGCCCCGGACCCGCGCGGAGCTTCGCCGAGGCGGGCCACAGTGCCTGGCCGAGCGCCTGTCTGCTCAGCAGGACGAGCCGGAGGCGCTCCGTCCGGACTTCGGCCCGCCCCGCGCAAAGCCGGAGCGCGGCGCGACGCTGGTGGCCGCGCGCCAGCCGCTTGTCGCCTTCAACGTCGAGCTCTCGCCACCGGCGACCGTCGAGGACGCCAAACGCATCGCGGCGGTGATCAGAGAAGGCGGAGAGCACGGCCTGCCCGGGCTGCGTGCGATCGGGGTCGAGCTGGCGGGCGGCGCCGCCCAGGTATCGATGAACGTGGAGCGCCCGCTCGAGCTGCCGCTCGCCGAGCTCGTCCGGGCGCTTGCGATGCACGCGCCGCTGGCTCGCGCCGAGCTCGTGGGGCTGGCGCCGGCCGGGGCATTCGACGGTTTTCCCGAGGAGTTGCCGGTGGCGGGATTCGATCCCCGCCGCCACCTGATCGAGAACGCATTAGGCTCTGGGTAATGGCGCAGACAAGAAAAAAACGGCAGACCAAGCACCGCGGTAACGCCGTCGGCGTCGTCGAATCGCGCGGGCGCACGGGGCGCAAGCCGACCTCCGCCGAGAAGAGCGGCCCCGCGACGACCTCGGCGGCGGCGCGCAAAAAGGAGGTCGACCGGCGCGACAAGCCACCGACCTGGAAGGGCGCCTTCTACAAGGCCATGATCGCGACCGTGCTGCTGCTGTTCGTGATCCTGATCTTCCTGAAAGGCTCCGCCGGCGCGATCGGGCTGTTCCCCATCGTGCTCGGCGCCTACACGGTGGTGAGCTACTACACCGACAAGTGGGTCTACGAGCGCCGCCAGCGTAAGAAGGCACGCGAGGGCAAGGCTCAGACGCGGTGAGCACACCCGACGTCCGTTCCTACGCCGTCGGTCCCGTCCAGGAGAACTGCCACATCGTGCGGGCCGACGCGCAGTCGACGCGCGCGGTGATCGTCGATCCGGGGGATGAGCCCGAGCGCCTGCTGGAGGCCGCCCAAGCGCTGGGCGTGGAGATCGAGGCGATCCTGCTCACGCACTGCCACTTCGATCACATCGGCGCGGTGGCACCGGTGGCTCGCGCGACCGGTGCGCCGGTCTACTGCCCGAAGATCGAGCTGCCTCTGCTCTCCGACGTGATGCGCTTCGTGCCGCCGGGGTTCGGGCCGTTCGAGAACTACGAGGCCGACCACGAGCTGAGCGGGGGCGAGCGCCTGAACCTCGCCGGCATGGACATCGAGGTGCTCTTCACGCCGGGCCACAGCCCCGGTCACCTCACCTACGCGATCGGTGGCGCGCTGCTCTCAGGCGACGTGCTCTTCCAGGGTTCGGTCGGGCGCGTCGATCTCCCCGGCGGCGACTGGGCCACGCTCGAAGCTTCGATCGAACAGCTCGTGCGCCGCTTCCCCGGCGAGACCGTCGTCTACCCGGGGCACATGGGCGTCACCACGCTCGAGCGCGAGCTCGCGACGAACCCGTTCCTGACCGAGATACGCGCGCGGCTCGCAGCCGAGCAGCCTGTGACGGCCAGCGCGCCGCCACCCCACGCCGCGCGTTGAGCGAGTCGAAGCTCAAAGCACCGCGCGGCACCTTCGACGTGCTCGGCGAGCAGGCCGTCGCGCGCCAGGCACTCGAGGCCCGCGCCCGCGCGCTCCTCGGCGCCGCCGGTTACGAGCGGATCGAGACCCCCGTGTTCGAGTCGACCGAGCTGTTCGCGCGCGGCGTCGGCGCCTCGACGGACATCGTCACCAAGGAGATGTTCACCTTCCAGGACGGCGGTGGGCGCTCGCTCACGCTACGCCCCGAGGGCACCGCGCCGGTGTGCCGCGCCTACATCGAACACGGCATGCACAAGCGCCGCCAGCCGGTGAAGCTCTGGTACCTCTCTAGCTTCTTCCGTCACGAGCGCGCGCAGGCCGGCCGCTACCGCGAGTTCTGGCAGGTCGGCGCGGAGGCGATCGGCTCAGACGACCCCGGCGTCGATGCGGAGGCGATCTCGCTGCTCGCCACGCTGCTGGCCGAGCTCGGCGTGCGAGAGACGCGCCTGCGCCTGTCGAGCCTCGGCAGCCCTGAGACGCGGGGCGAGTACCGCGATCACCTGATCGCGCACCTGCGCGCCAACGAAGAGCGGCTGTCGGAGGAGGTTCGCGCCCGCATCGAGCTGAACCCCCTGCGCGCGTTCGACACCGACCACCCCGGCACGCGCGAGGTGATGGCCGACGCGCCGCTGCTGCTCGACCAGCTCGACAGCGAGGACCGGGCGCACTTCGAGGAGGTGCGATCGCTGCTCGACGCGGCCGGCGTGGCGTATGAGATCGATCCGACGCTCGTGCGGGGGCTCGACTACTACACGCGCACCGTGTTCGAGTTCACCTCCGAGGCGCTCGGCGCGCAGAGCGGCGTCGCCGGAGGCGGGCGCTACGACCGCCTCGTCGAACAGCTCGGCGGGCCGGCGACGCCCGGCATGGGCTGGGCGGCAGGGATCGAGCGGATCCTCCTCGCCGGAGAGGGGCAACCGGCGGCGCCCCCGCCGGTGGAGCTCTACATCGCGCTGGCCGAGGACGAGCCCGGCGTGCGGCGCGCCGCGTTCGGGCTGCTGGCCGAGGCGCGCTCGGCGGGTCTCGTCGCGCAGATGGAGCTGGGCCGGCGCGCGCTGAAAGGCCAGCTCAGCCACGCCTCTTCACTCGGCGCCCGCTATGTCGCGATCGTCGGCCCTGAGGAGACGGCGCTGAAGGACATGGAGGGCGGCGGGCAGGAGACGGTTCCGGCCGACACGGTCGTCCACGCCGTCCTTCGCAGCCACCACTCGTTGTAGCCGGGACAGGACGCCGGCGCTCCGTGCCGGCCTCTGAGAGAGTCGCCCTAGAGCTTCTGCGCGAGAGCGCGCTGGTGCAGCAGGGTGAGCAGCTCCTGCTCGGTGCGTTCCGCCACCGGCTGCACGAAGCTCGTCCCGAACAGATCGATCTCGGCCGGCCCGTAGGGCAGTGTCACCGCGTCCACGTACAGCCTCACGACGGCGCCGGCGCCCGGCACGCCCACGCGCGCGAGGATCCGGAGCCCTTCGGCGCGGCCCGCGCCCGCGACGGATACCCGCAGCGGGGCGACGGTGACGCCGAGCAGCTTGATGTTCGGATCGGCTTCGGACTGAAGGCTCCGGGCCAGCACCCGTTCGTAGCAGCGCAGCCCTCCGGAGCTCTTCGTGCCGTTCAGGTGCTTTTCGACGCTGTGAGCGTCGCGCAGGACTTCGACGCTCGAGGAGATCGTTTCGCGTTCGAGGCCGTGGCCCCGCTGCAGCTCGGGCGAATGCGCGCTGCCGATCGTCGGCGCGGCGTGTCCGCCGCACTGCGCCGCTTCGCGTTCGCGCGCGGAGGGTGTCTTCGAGGCGGGCGCCTGGTGAGCCCCCGGCACGTCCGAGCTCGTCAGCTCGACCGCGTGGGCGAAGGCGGCAGCCCGCGCGGGAGTGACGCCGAGTGGGACGGGTACGGGTGGCGAGCCCGGGACCTTCGGTGCGTGCGCCCTGGGGGTGCTCTGCGTCGGGACCGTCTGCGCCGGCGCACCGGGAGCACTCTGGGTCGGCGCCGCGGGCGTGCTCTGCGTCGGCGCTCCGGGGGTGCTCTGCGTCGGCGCCGTCGTGGGCTCTTTCGCGACGCTCGCCACCGTCGTCGAGGCCGAGGTCGACGGGGCAAGGTTGGACTTTCCGCAGCCGGCCATCGCAACCGCGGCCAGTGCCAGAAGCGCCGCGTACAGCCTCCGCATCAGGCACCCACCTGAGACGCGACAAGCTCCAAGTCCAGCCCCAGAATCACGCGGGCACCGCGGCGGGCGTGGGCGTGCAGCGGGCGGAGGGGAGCAGGCAGGCGAGCACGTCGATCGTCGCGAAAGCATGATCGAGGCCGCCGCGCGTGCGCACGGCCTCGGGCGAGCCGCCCGCGGGGGCGTCGGCGATCCTGTAGACACGCGAGCCGCGCGCGAAGAAGACGTCGGCCTGCAGCGCGCCGTCGGGGTTCAGCCACGAGAGGTTGTGCCCGAGCGGAGGGTGCAGCGGCAGGCCGCGGGCCGCCTGGTCGTGGCAGCGGCTGCTGGACGCGAGGGCGAGGTAGCGCTTCGCTTGCGCGTTCGAGGAGAACACCAGCACGTCGGCGACGACGTCGTCGCCGTTCGGTGCCCACCAGCGCATCTCGTAGCCCGCCGGGCGCTGCTGGCGCGGCGAGAGCGCCGGCGGATGGGGTTCTTCATCGCTCCAGGCGACACCGGAGCTCACGGTTCCCTCTTCGTAGAGGCGCCCGACTCGCTGGGGCAGGGCGCGGGCGACGTCTTCGCGCAGGCCGCCGATCTGCTTCGGCGCCACGCGCTCGACTTCCGGCACCGGCGTGCCGCCGATGCAGCGCACGGCGCTGACGTGCACCGACGAATGCGACCGTGTCGTGGCGATGACCGCCGCTGCTCCCAGGCATGTCAGCAGTACGACGGTCAGCGCCCACAGGCGGCGCCTGGCGGACCGTCGGGGCGGCCCCTGATCCCTGTCGGAATCGCTCATCTCCTGCAATGAACGTAGCGGTGCGAACCGTCCAAGCCATATGGCGGCATTCAACTTCTTTCCCCGACTTGCCGAATGAGGGCTCAATGGCCCAGCTCTCCCGTCCGTACCAGATCGGTCTCGTCGCCGTAGCGCTGCTCGCAGCAGCGTGGCTGCTGCTCTTCCAGGGGCACCACAGCAGCACCAGCGGCTCAGGCACAGCCCAGGCTCCCGCGAACGTCACGCACACCGTCCAGGCGCAGACGCCGGCACCGAAGACGCACGCTGAAGGCACCGCCGGCCAGGCCACCGGACACGGCTCGGCCTCCAGCCTCGGCGCATACGGCCACGCCGTCGAACAGGCCCGCGGCGCGGTCGGGACGTCCAAGCACAACGCCCACGAACTGGAAAGCAAGTCGGCCCAAGCATCTTCGCCCGCAACACCCTCCTCCTCCTCCTCCTCCTCCTCCTCCTCCACGACCACGTCTCCCGCCGCTGCGCCGACCCATGCCAAGAGCGCCGCTCCGAGCACCAGCGCGCAGACCGCGCCGAAGAGCTCCTCCAAGGGCACCGTTCGCGCCGTGGTCGCGGTCCGCCAGCACGTGGTCGAAGCCCAGCTTGCGCAGGGCAAGACCGTCCTGATCTTCTTCTGGAACCCGAAGGGCGCCGACGACCGGGCCGTGAACCGCGAAATCGGCAAGCTCCCGCACCAGGAGCGGATCGCCGTCGACCGCGCGCGTGCGAACGCCGTCACGACTTTCGGCACGATCACCCGCGGCGTGCAGGTCTACGGCACGCCGACCCTGCTGGTCGTCAACAAGAAGGGTCAGGTGACGACCCTCACCGGCCTGCAGAGCACCTTCACGATCGCCGAAGCGATCCGGGAAACCAAGAAGCACTAGCCGTACACTCGCTCGGGTGAGCGAGGAACAGCTGCGATCTCATCTCGAGGACCCGTGCGGCCGCGGGGTCGTGCCCGACGGAGGGTTCACCGGTGCCGCCGGTGGCGCCGCGTGCGGCGACCTCGTCCGGCTGACGGTCTCGCTCGACCCCGAGGGGGCCGCGATCGCCGACGTGGGCTTCGATGCCAGCGGCTGCGGCGCGGCGATCGCCGCGGGCAGCGCCGCCGTCGCGCTCGTCCGCGGTCGCGGCCTGCTCGACGCCGCGCGCGTGGGCCGGCGCGAGATCGACGCCGAGCTGGGGGGGCTGATCCCCTCCAAGGGCCATGCCGCACAGCTCGCGGCCGACGCGCTGCACCGCGCGCTCGGGGCGGCGGTCCGGCACAGCTCGTTGCCGGCGGCGCCCGGCCGCACGCTCGTGGCGATGAGCGGCGGCGTGGACAGCGCGGTCGCGGCCCTGCTCGTCGCCGAGCGCGGCGAGGCCGTCGCCTGCACGCTCGAGCTGTGGTCGGACCCCGAGAACGACGGGGAATCGAGCTGCTGCTCGGCCGAGGCCGTGCGCGGGGCGCGGGAGCTGGCCCACCGGCTGGGGATGGCGCATTTCTCGATCGACCTGCGCGAGGAGTTCCGCGCCGGCGTCGTGGACGGCTGGCTGGAAGGGCACGCCGCCGGGCTGACCCCGAACCCGTGCATCCGCTGCAACGGCAACGTGCGGCTTGACGCGATGATCGAGCTCGCGGCGCGTCTCGGCGCTCGAGCTCTCGCGACCGGCCACTACGCCCGTATCGAGCACGACGGTCCAGTGCCACTGCTGCGAACGGCCGCCGACGTCGCCAAGGACCAGAGCTACGTGCTCTCCGGGCTCTCGCCCGAGTCGCTCTCGCGGCTGCGGTTCCCGCTCGGCGAGCTGCACAAGCCGCAGGTCCGCGAACTGGCGGCCGGCGCGGGTCTCGCCGTCGCGGGCCGGCGCGACTCGCAGGACCTGTGCTTCCTCGCCGGTACCGGCCGTGAGGCGTTCCTCGAGCGCCACGGCGGCCTGCAGCCGCGACCCGGGCCGATCCGCACGCGCGACGGCCGCGTGCTCGGAGAGCACGCCGGCACGCACCTTTACACAATCGGTCAGCGACACGGGCTGGGCGTCGCGACCGGCGCGCCTGTCTATGTCCTCGAGACGGACGCCGTGACCAACACCGTCACGGTCGGCGCCCGTGAGGAGCTGCGCGCCGAGCGGATCGCCGTGCGCGACCTCGTGCTGCACCGTGCCGGCGGCGAGGTCGACGGCGTGCGTGTGCGTTCGCACGGGCGCCGACTGGACTGCCGGCTCGCCGAGCCGCTCGGCGCGGGGCGCCATACGGGCGCCGAGGTCGAGCTGCTCTCTGACGCCGAGCGCACCGCGCCCGGCCAGCTCGCGTGCCTCTACTCCGGCGAGCTCGTCGTCGGGTACGCCACGATCGTGCGCTAGGTGCTCGCTCCCGGGGCTCGCGGGCGCGGGAGCGGCCATCTCGCTCCCCGGCTCTTAAGATCAGGACCGAGATGAGCGGCATGACCTCCGATGAGATCCGTGAGCGCTACCTGGCGTTCTTCGAGGAGCGCGGGCATCGCCGCGTCCCGTCCGCCTCGCTCGTGCCGTCCGCGCACGACCCCTCGGCGCTGTTGACGGTCGCGGGGATGCACCCTTTGAAGCCGTACTTCCTCGGCCAGGAGACTCCGCCCGCGCCGCGTCTGACGAGCTGCCAGAAGGTGTTCAGGACGGTCGACATCGACAACGTCGGCAACACCAACCGCCATCTCACGTTCTTCGAGATGCTCGGCAACTTCTCATTCGGCGACTACTTCAAGAACGAGGCGATCGAGTACGCGTGGCGGCTCTCCCTCGAGGTGTTCGGCTTCGACCCGGCCGACATCTGGGTCACGGTGTTCGAGGGCGACGAGGAGCTCGGGCTCGGCAACGATGCAGAGGCGATCGACCGCTGGCTCGAGATCGGCGTCCCGCGCGAGCGCATCGTCGAATGTCCGCGCTCGGAGAACTTCTGGCAGGCCGGTCCGACCGGTCCCTGCGGCCCGTGCTCTGAGCTCTACGTCGACCGCGGCGTCGAGCACGGCTCCCCCGAGGATTTGCCGGGGGGCGAGAACGAACGCTTCCTGGAGTACTGGAACCTCGTGTTCATGCAGTACGACCAGCGGCCGGCGCCCGACGGGACGGGGACCGAGCTCGTGCCGCTGCCCGCCCGCAACATCGACACCGGGCTCGGGCTGAACCGGATGGCGGCGATCCTGCAGGGCAAGGAATCGGTGTTCGAGACCGACCAGTTCGCCCCGCTCGTCGAGCTCGGCGAGACGCTCTCAGGCCGCCGCTACGGCGAGGGTCTCCAGACGGATCGGGCGTTGCGGATCCTCGCCGACCACTCGCGCGCGATGACCTTCCTGACCGCGGACGGCGTCGTGCCCTCCAACGAGGACCGCGGCTACGTGCTGCGCCGGGTGATGCGCCGCGCGATCCAGCAGGGGCTGGCGCTGGGGCTCGAGACCGGCTTCCTGACGCGTTACTCCGCGCTCGTGCGCGAGCTGATGGGCTCGGCCTACCCGGAGCTCTACGAGCAGGCGGAGGTCACCGACATGTGGCTCGCCGCCGAGGAGGAGAGCTTCGGCCGCACGATCGCGCAGGGCATGGCGACGCTGCGTGAGCTGATCGAGCGCGCGCGCTCGGAGGAGCTCGAGACGATCCCTGCCGAGGAGGTGTTCCGCCTGCACGACACATACGGCTTCCCGTATGAGATGACGCGTGAGTTGCTCGACCAGGAGGCGCTCGAGATCGAAGGCGACTTCGAGGCGTTGATGGACGAGCAGCGCGAGCGCGGGCGTGCGGGTGGCCGCAGCGGCTCGGCGGGCGCGGTCGGCGCGACGCGCGAGGTCGCGAGCGTGTTCGCCGGCGAGAGCGGATTCGAGACGCGCTTCACCGGCTATGAAGCCGAGGAGCAGCACACGACCGTCGGCGCGGTGCGCCCGTTCTCGGAGAACGGGGGAGGGGAGCGCTTCCTCGTGAAGCTCACCGAGTCCCCCTTCTACGCGCCCGGCGGCGGCCAGGTCGCCGACGAGGGCACGATCGAATGCGAGGACGGCGACTGCGTCGCGCGTGTGCGCGACGTGTTCCGGATCGGCGAAGACCAGGCGCTGGAGGTGGAGCTCGAGCGGGGCACGCTGCGCGAGGGGGAGTCCGTCACGGCACGGGTCGACCGCCGCGCGCGCCACGCCACCGAGGCCAACCACACCGCGACCCACCTGCTCCAGGCCGCGCTGCGCGAGGAGCTCGGCACCCACATCCGCCAGGCGGGCTCCTACGTGGGACCCGACAAGCTGCGCTTCGACTTCAGCCACGGCTCGTCGCTCACACGCGAGGAGCTGCGCCACGTCGAGGACCGCGTCAACGACTGGATCGCCCGCAACGACTCGGTGCGCGCGCTCTCCACGACGCTCGACGAGGCCCGCTCGCTCGGGGCGATGGCGCTGTTCGGCGAGAAGTACGGCGAGGTCGTGAGGATGGTCGAGGTGGGGGAGGGGGACTACTCGCGCGAGCTGTGCGGCGGCACGCACGTCCGCAGCACGGGCGAGATCGGGCCGTTCCGGATCGTCTCGGAGACCTCGAGCTCCGCGAACGTGCGCCGCATCGAGGCGATCACCGGCCCTGTCGCCGTGGACCTCCTGCGCGCACGCGACGACGTGCTCGAGCAGGTCGCGTCCGAGCTGCGCACACGTCCCGAGACCGTGGCTGACGCGGTGAGGACCCTCGCGCAGGAGCGCAGACGACTCGAGAAGGAGGCCAAGCAGGGCGCCGGGGGCGGAGGGCAGGCCGATCTCGACGCGCTGGCCGGGCAGGCCGCGCAGGTCGACGGCGCGAAGGTGCTCACCGCGCGCGCGGAGGTCCCGGACGCGAAGGCGCTGCTGGAGCTCACCGACCGGCTCAAGGGCCGGCTCGGCGACGCCGCGATCCTGCTCGGCGCCGCCGCCGACGGGCGCGTGCACCTGGTCGCGAGCGTCGCGCCGGAGCTCGTGCAGCGCGGCGTCAAAGCCGGCGCCGTGGTGAAGGTCGCGGCGGAAATGGTCGGCGGCGGCGGGGGCGGGCGCGACACGATGGCGCAGGCAGGCGGGCGCGACCCCGAAAAGCTCGACGATGCGATCGCCGCGGGGCGCGCGGCGATCGAGGCGGCGCTCGCGGGCTAGTGCTCGCGCCCCTGCTCTCCATTCGGGGGCTCTGGCGATGAGGGTGCTGGCGCTCGACTACGGGAGCGCCCGCTGCGGCTGTGCGCTCAGCGACCCGAGCGGCACGATCGTGACGCCGCTCGACGCCGTCGAACGTCCCGGCACTCGCCGTGGCATCGCGCGCCTGCGGGAGCTCGTGCGGGAACGCGAAGCCGGCACGGTCGTCGTCGGGCTTCCGCTCTCGCTCGACGGCAGCGACAGCGAGCAGACGCGCGAGACGCGCGAGTTCGCGGCGCGCCTGGACGGAGTGCTCGGCGAAGGCGTCGCGGTCGAGCTGTACGACGAGCGTTTCACGACGCGGCTCGCTCAGCGCGACGCCCACGGCGGGGGCGGCACGCCACGCGCAAGCGAGGACTCCCGCGCCGCCGCCCACCTGCTGGAGAGCTGGCTTGCGGCCCGGAGCCGGAGCGCGGGCTCCGGCTCGGACAGCGGGCGCTCGCGTTAAGGTCCACACCTTGGCCCGAGGCGAGCGATCAAGTCCCGAAAGGACGCGCGAGGACCGCGAGCGGGCGCGAGTCGAACGTGAACGCCGGCGCGCCGAACGCGCGGGTCTGCCGGTGCCGGAGGAGCCGCCGGCGGCGGAGAGCGATCCGGATGCTGCGCCGGTGCCGGTGCAGGAAGCGCCGGCACTCGAAGGCGACCCGGAGCTCGCGGTGGAGCCGGCCGTGCTCGAGAGCGACCCTGCTGTTCCCGAGGTGCCGGTTGAGCCGCCCCTGCTCGAAGGGGACGCGGAGCTCGCGGTGGAGCCGGTGGAGCCCACCGCGCCGGAGCCCGATCCGCTCGCTCTCGAAGGCGACGCGCACGCCGTTCATGTGCAGCCGGAGGCCCGGGAGGTCGACCCCGTCGAGCTCGATCCCGAGGAGATGCCGATCGCGCCCCCCGAGCCCGCCGATCCGCCGCAGCTGCCGCCCGAGCCGACACTGGCGCCGGACCTCATCGAGGCCGAACCCGGACGCGCGCCCCTCGATCCCCCCGAGGCGATGGAGCCGCCACCTGTCGCGTTCGACGCCGAAGCCCCGGCCGAAGCGGTCGCGGACCCGGCCGAGCAGGCGCCTGAGGCTTCGGTCGAGCCGGTGGCCGGGCCCGAAGCCGCGCAGCCTCCAGAAGCGCAGCCGCTCGGCTACGACACGGAGCCCGAGACCTCCGCCGAGGCCCACGAGGCCGGCTACGAGCAGCTCCCGGCCGAGCACGACCAGTCCCTGCTCGAGCCGGACCACGGCCCCGGGCTACTCGACCCGGCGCTCGACGCCCCCGACGCTCAGCAGCCGGACCAAGCCTTCGTCGAAGGGTCCGGCGCCGCAGCATTGGACCCGGCCGCGATCAACCCCGAGCAACACGTGCACGACCCGGCGCAGGACCATCACGACCCCGCGCAGGACGATCACGACCCCGGCCGCGGCGAGCCGGCCCCCGGCTACCCGATCCCGGGCGTCCCCGAGCCGGCGGACCCGGAGCCCCGTGAAGGGCTCCCGGAGCCGCCAAGGCGGTTGGGAGCAGCGCAGGCGACCCCGATGCGCCGGGCCTTCCGACGAGCCGGCGACGGCGCAGCCGCTGCCGGAGCCGCCGGGATCGTGAGCGACGGCCGCTCAGCCGACGGCGGCCGTGGCCGGGATGGCCGCTCGCGGTGGATCGCGCTCGTCGCCCTGCTCGTGATCGGGGTCGTCGTCGCCGTCCTCGTCTACTCGCTCAAACACTCCTCCTCCAGCCATCCCGCCGCGAAAGCCCCGGCCGAAGTCAAGGTGCTCATACCCGAGGGCAAGACACGAATGCAGATCGCCCAGATCGCCTCCTCGGCCGGGCTGACCGGCAGCTACCGCCGCGCGGCAAGGAGCTCGCCGCTCCTGAACCCCACGCAGTACGGGGCGCCCAAGACGACGCGCACTCTCGAAGGCTTCCTGTTCCCCGCGACCTACGACATGAACAAGGGGGCGCCGTCGCAGCGGCTCGTCGAAGAGCAGGTGACCGCCTTCCAGGAAAACTTCTCGGCCGAATACGCGAAGCGCGCGAAAGAGCTCGGCCTGAGCTCATACGAACTGCTGACGGTCGCCTCGATGATCGAGCGCGAGGCTCAGGTGCCATCCGACCGGGCCAAGATCGCGGCGGTGATCTACAACCGGCTGAAAGCCGGCATCCCGCTCGGGATCGACGCCACGATCTACTACGCGGTCGAGAACGCGGAGAACATCCCGACCTACACGAAGGAACTCACGAGCACGCAGCTGCAGATCAACTCGGCGTACAACACACGGCTGCACAAAGGGCTTCCGCCCACGCCGATCTCCAACCCGGGCGTCGCGTCGATCCAGGCGGCCGCGCATCCGGCGCTGGCCTCCTACCTCTACTACGTCGCCGGCGCCGACGGCTGCGGCGAGCAGGTCTTCTCGACGACCGAAGCGAAGTTCAACGAAGACGTCGCGGCATACGAAGCGGCGAAGCGCGCCAACGGCGGTCACCTGCCGGCCTGCAAGCACCACTGATGCCGCGCCTCGGCGTCCTCGGCTGGCCGGTTGCCCACAGCCGCTCGCCCGCGATACAGAACGCCGCGCTCGCCGAGCTCGGCCTGCGCGACTGGCACTACCAGCGCCTGCCGGTTCCGCCCGGGCTCTTCAGCGAGACGACGCGCGCGCTCGGCGCGGCCGGCTTCGCCGGCGCCAACGTGACGATCCCGCACAAGGAGGCAGCGCTCGCCCTCGCCGACGAGACGAGCGAGAGGGCACGCCTGATCGGTGCGGCGAACACGCTCAGCTTCGGAGCCGACGGCGCCGTCAGCGCGGAGAACACCGACGCCCCCGGACTGCTCGCGGCGCTTGCGATCGACGTCCGGGGGCTCCGCGCGCAGGTGCTCGGGGCGGGGGGCAGTGCCCGTGCCGCGGTCTGGGCGCTGCTCGACGCGGGGGCGGCCGAGGTGCTCGTGTGGAACCGCACACGAGAGCGCGCCGAGCGCCTGGCTGCGGGCCTCGGCGCCGTCTCGGTGGACCGGCCGCAGAAAGCGGATCTGCTCGTCAACTGCACCTCTGTGGGCCTGCACGTAGAACGCTCGTCCGCTGAGGACGGTGACCTCAACCAACTGGGTTTGCAAGGCGATCAGATCGGCGAGTACTCATATGTCGCCGATCTGGTCTACCGCTCATCACCCACCCCGTTGCTTGCCGCCGCCGAGGCCCGCGGAGCACGAACGGTTGACGGTCTGGACATCCTCGTCGCGCAGGGCGCCCTCAGCCTCGAGCTGTGGACCGGCCGTGACGCGCCGCTGGAGGTCATGCGCAACGCCGCCCGGCGCCGGCTGAGAGCCGGCTCGCCGCGCCGCCGCGCGCGCGGGGGGTGGCGGCATGAGCGAGGCATCCCAGCCCGTCGAGCCGGACTTCCACGCGATCTTCGACATCGACGGCGAGGGCAACGGCGAGGCCGCGATCTCGCTCGACCCCACGGCCGGCCCGGACGCGGTCGACGAGTCCCCGACGGGCTACGACCCGTTCGTCGCCGACGCCGTGGAGATCGAGGTCGATGTACCGAGGGGCGAGGAGCCCGCCTGGGCGAGCGAGCCGCCGGCGACGGCGCCACGCCCCGAGCCGGCCGTCCCCGATCCCGGCGAGGGCGGCTGGACCGGGATCACGAAGCCCTCGCAGCGCGGCTCCTCCTCGCGCTTCTTGACGGACGTGATCGTCGAGATGCAGCTCGCGAGCGAGCGCCAGGTCACCGACGCGATCGAGACCTCGCGCACCGCCGGCATCTCTCCCGAGCGGATCCTGCTCGACCAGGGCGCGATCACGCCAGACGGCCTCGCACGCGCGCTGGCCGAGCGTTACGGCCTGGATCATCTCGACCTCGGCGTCTTCCAGGTCGACATGTCGGCGGCCAACCTGATCTCCACCACGGTCGCCAAGCGCTACCAGGCGGTCCCCGTCGCGTTCGCCGACAAGCGCACCCTGCTCGTCGCGATGGCCGACCCGTCGAACGTCCTCGCTGTCGACGACATCGCGATCATGACCGGCCACGAGGTTCGGGTCGCGGTCGCGCCGCCCGACGACGTCGTCTCGCTGATCTCGCGGCTTGATCGCCTCGAAGACGTCGTCGGCTCATCGGCGGACCTGGTCGACGAGGAAGAGGATGCCGGCGAGGTCGTCGCGCTCCACGAGGCCGACGAAGACGCGCCGGTCATCAAGCTCGTCAACCAGATCGTCGGGCAGGCGGTCGAGCGCGGCGCCTCCGACATCCACTTCGCCCCTGACGGCAAGGAAGTGCGGGTGCGCTTCCGCATCGACGGCGTGCTCCAGGACATCACGACCGTCCCGCGCAAAATGGCCGCCGGCGTCGTCTCGCGCGTGAAGATCATGGCCGAGCTCGACATCGCCGAGAAGCGCCTGCCGCAGGACGGCCGCATCGGCCTGGTCGTGGACGGCCGTCACGTCGATCTTCGTGTCGTGACGCTGCCGAGCGTCAACGGCGAGGGCATCGTGATGCGCGTCCTCGACAAGACCAACGTCGTGGTCGACCTCGACAAACTCGGCATGTCCGACGAGTCGCGCACGACGTTCGAGAAGTCCTGCGGCGAGACCCACGGCGCGGTCCTGGTGACCGGGCCGACCGGCTCCGGTAAGTCCACGACGCTCTACGCGGCGCTTCAGCTGCTGAACACTCCCGAGAAGAACATCATCACCGTCGAGGATCCGGTCGAGTACGAAATGTCCGGGCTGACCCAGGTGCAGGTGTCCTCGAAGACCGGGCTCACGTTCGCGGCCGGCCTGCGCGCGATGGTGCGCGCGGATCCCGACGTGATCATGGTCGGCGAGATCCGCGACCGTGAGACGGCTCAGATCGCGATCGAGTCGGCGCTCACCGGCCACCTCGTGCTCTCGACACTGCACACCAACGACGCCCCGTCGGCGATTACGCGCCTGACCGAGATGGGAATCGAGCCGTTCCTCGTCGCCTCGGCGCTCGAGTGCATCGTCGCGCAGCGGCTCGCCCGGCAGCTCTGCCCCTCCTGCAAGCGCCGGGTCATCATCCCCGCGAAGGTCCTCAAAGAGAGCGGCTACCGCGCCAACATGGAGCTCGAGGCCTACGAGCCGGTCGGCTGCCGGCGCTGCGGCGGCAGCGGCTACCGCGGGCGGATCGGCCTCTACGAGGTCATGACGATCTCGCCGGAGATCCAGTCGCTGGCGCTCGAAAGGCGCCCCGCGGAGGAGATCCGCGACGTCGCGATGGCACAGGGGATGACGCGGCTGCGCGACGACGGGCTGCTGAAGGTACGGATGGGCCGCACCTCGATGGCCGAGATCGCCCGCGTGATCGGGTCGAATTAGAAAGGTCGGGCCGGCGCTCCTCGCCGGCCCTCCGTTGCGGCCCGGAATGCCGTTGGGTGCCGCGGGCCGGACCGGACGCTGCACGAATTTTTGTCCAGTCGGCCGTTGCCCCTCCTGAAAACCCCGTTTCCAGCCGATAGGGCCCCATGGACATCGATTTCGCTGATCTCCTCATGGAGGTCGTCAACCGCCGCGCGTCCGACCTGCACCTCAGCTCCGGCGCCCATCCGACCGTCCGCGTGCGCGGGCGCCTTACGCCGCTGGAGGAGTATCCGAAGCTCTCGAGCTCCGACACGCGCGAGATCGTCTACTCGATCTTGACCGGCGACCAGCGCCAGCGCCTGGAGACCAACTGGCAGCTCGACTTCGCGTACTCGATCCCCGGGCACGCGCGCTTCCGTGTCAACGCCTACTACCAGCGCGGCGCGCTGGGCGCCGCTTTCCGCCTGATCCCCTTCGGGCTCACGACGATCGACGAACTCGGGCTCCCGTCCACGGTCCACGACTTCACGCGCCGCCCGCGCGGCTTCGTGCTCGTCACGGGCCCGACCGGCTCGGGGAAGTCCACTTCGCTCGCGGCGATGATCGACGAGATCAACTCCACGCGCGAGGAGCACATCATGACGATCGAGGACCCGATCGAGTTCTTGCACGGGCACAAGAAGTGCCTCGTCAACCAGCGCGAGCTGGGCTCCGACGCGCAGAGCTTCGGCGACGCGCTGAAGGCCGCCCTGCGCCAGGACCCGGACGTGATCCTGGTCGGCGAGATGCGCGACCTCGAGACCATCTCGACCGCTCTCACGGCCGCCGAGACCGGCCACCTGGTCTTCGCGACCCTGCACACGCAGGACACCGCGCAGACGATCGACCGCATCATCGACGTGTTCCCCGCCCATCAGCAGGGGCAGGTCAGAGTCCAGCTCTCCGTCGCGCTGCAGGGGATCATGACCCAGCAGCTGCTCCCGAACGCCGACGGCTCCGGGCGCGTGGTCGCATGCGAGGTGCTCGTGCCGACGCCCGCGGTCCGCAACCTGATCCGCGAGGGCAAGACGCACCAGATCTACTCGGTGCTGCAGACCGGCTCGGCGGTCGGCATGCAGACCATGGACGCGTCGCTCTCGACGCTCGTGCGTGAAGGAAAGATCAGCCAGAAGCTGGCCGAAGCCCGTTCCGCGACCCCCGAGGAGCTGCGCCGGCTGCTCGGTGCTCCCTCGCTGGCGGCCGCCTAGGCCGCCGCGGGCGGGAGGAGATCCATGAGCACCTACGTCTTCAAGGCGATGGACCTGGCCGGCGGCAAAGCCCGCGGCGAGGTCGAGGCGGAGTCCAAGCAGGCGGTCTCCGACCAGCTGAAGTCGCGCGGGCTGATCGTTCTCGACATCAGCGACAAGCATTCGTCGAAGGAGATCGAGTTCGGCTTCATGAAGCGGGTGAAGGCGAACGACCTGGCGATCTTCTCGCGCCAGCTCTCCACGATGATCTCCTCGGGGATGAGCATCCTGCGCTCCCTCTACGTGCTCGAGGAGCAGACCGAGAGCAAGTTCCTGAAAGAGACCATCGTCGCCGTCCGCAAGGACGTGGAGGCCGGTCTCTCGCTCAGCGACTCGATGTCCCGTCACCCCAAGGTCTTCAGCGACCTGTTCGTCGCGATGACGCAGGCGGGGGAGACGGGCGGTGTGCTCGAGGGCTCGTTGATGCGCGTCGCCGACCAACTCCAGAAGGACGCTGCTCTGCGCCGCCAGATCAAAGCCGCGATGGTCTACCCGACGATGGTGATCATCTTCGCGATCGCGGTGATGATGGCCCTCGTCGCGTTCCTCGTGCCTGTGTTCGTCGGGGTCTTCAAGCAGTTCGGCGGCGAACTGCCCAAGCTCACCCAGGTCTCGGTCTTCATGTCGGAAGCCGTGACCGGCTACTGGTGGTTGATCATCGGCCTTTCCGTCGGCACCGTGATCGCGTTCGTGCGCTGGAAGAACTCGAGTTGGGGGCGCAAGCAGTGGGACCACTTCCGACTGCGCGTGCCGATGAAGATCGGCACGATCGTCCAGCAGGTGGCCGTCGCGCGCTGGTCGCGCACGCTGGCCTCGCTGACGAGTGCCGGTGTCCCGCTGCTGCAGGCGCTGGAGATCACCGGCCGCACCGGCGGCAACGTCGCGGTCGAGGAAGCGATGGACGGCGTCATCGCCTCGGTCAAGCGTGGTGGCACGATCGCCGCGCCGCTCGCCCAGGCCCCGATCTTCCCCGAGATGGTGACCCACATGGTCGGCGTCGGCGAGGAGACCGGCGCCCTCGACGCGATGCTCGACAGGATCGCGGAATTCTACGAGGAACAAGTGGAAGCGTCGGTGAAGGCGCTGACCTCGATCCTCGAGCCGATCATGATCATCGTGATCGGTGGAATCGTGGGGTTCATCGTGATCTCGATGTACCTGCCGCTGTTCGAAGTCTACAACCACATCGAATAGCGCAGACCCCGCGCAGTTGGCTCTAGAGAGCCAAGAATGACGCCTATGCGGCCGAGTTTGTCAACGGCTTGTCAGCGATAGTTGCCGCCAACGCCGCGGCTGCCTGCTCGTCGGAGTGCGGGAGCAGGTGCGCGTAGGTCGCGAGTAGCGTCGTCGGGTCGTCGCCCAGCAACGATGTGGAGCGGGATGGGTGGGTTCGCGGTGAGCGCGAGCGTGGCGGCGGTGTGCCGCAGCGTGTGGAGCGTCCCGGTCGGGATGCCCGCTGCTTTGCGTGCTTGGGCGAACCGCTCCGTCAGCAGTTTCGGGTAGATCGGCCGGCCCAGCTCGTCACAGAACGCTAGATCCCCGTCCTCATACGCCTCAGCGGCCAGGGCTCGCTCGAGCTTCTGAGTCTCGCGGTGCACGCGGAGTGCCTGCACGGTGTCGGGATCGAGCGCGATCGTCCGCTCCGATCGCTTGGACTTTGGAGGGCCGAACGTGCAGCCACCGGGGATCGGGATGAGCTGCTGGTCGATACGCAGCCGAGCACCGTAGTTTCGTCTCGAGCTCGTCCACGTCGAACACCGCTCGGCAGTGCGGGCAGCGCCGGCGCTCGATGCTCTCCGTCTCCCACTGTTCGGGGCGGGAGCGCTTGCGGCAGGCTGGACAGTCGAAGGCGATCGCCATCGGCCGAGGCCACCTAGCCCCCGGGTCGCGGGATACTCGGTAGGCGATGTCTCAGGAGAACGTAGAGGTGGTGCGGCAACTTCTTGGCCCGTTCGAACAGGGCGATGCCGTGCCGCTGTTTCGCGACGACACCATCAACGCCGCGCTCATCACGGCGAGCGAGCCGTTCTTCACGCCGGATTTCGAGTGCGTGTTCGTTAGAGAGGACGTGGGACGCGCTACCTATCGGGGACTGGAGGGCCTCAGGAGCGCCTGGCTGGACTGGCTGGAGCCCTGGGAGACCTACCACCCAGGGGTAGAGGACGTGATCGATGCGGGCGAGGATCGGGTGGTCGTCTTGACCCGCGATCGCGCGCGGCCGCAGGGCGCCTCCGCCAACGTCGACTTCCTCGGCGCCCCGGTATGGACGTTGCGCGACGGCAAGGTCCGCCGCATCGAGTTCTACTGGAATCGTGCCGAGGGACTGGCGGCCGCGGGCCTGGTGGAGTAGGCGATGTCGCAGGAGAACGTGGAGATCGTCCGCCGCGCGGTGGCTGCGATCAACGACCGGGACCTTGACGGGTACATGGCCTGCTCGACGCCAGTGAGGCCCTCAAAGCCGTGGGGCTGGCGCGCTGACGGACGCGACGGAGAACGAGGCCGTGGACGCCTACGTCGATTGCATATGTCCACGCGAGCGCCTCGAACAGTGGCCAGAAGGTACGCGCCTCCCGGTTCCGCATCACGTCGTAAAAGCGCTGGCAGACTTGCGCGAAGCCCTCCATCATGATGCTCATCGGGACGGCCTCGGGCTCCATGCCGCCGGAGTCTTGCAGGCCGACCCGGGAGTCTGAATAGGGCCGTCGCGATCGTGATGCGCTCGTGCCCACGAGCGCGTACCATGCCGTCGAGGATGCCTAGCAAACTCCACATGCTCGGCAGTGAGCACACGCTGGAAGTTGACGAGCCGGCCGCAGATGCCGCCCACCTCCTGTGGGGTGACGCGCGCACATCGGGTCACGTGGAGCTTCACGTTCGCGAGGCCGCCGTGTTTATCAACCCGGCCGCGGTGGCCTACGTTATGGATGCGGCTGGCAATCCGCAGGTTCGCGTCTGACCGACGCCGGCGACGGGCGCTGTCAACGCAATGTCAGCGAACGTAGCTGGACGGCCGATCACGGACCGGGGCCGCAGTGGGGAAATCGCCCATAAACACGGACTCCCCGGCACGGCGCGACACCGGCTGACACCTCGCCGCTACAACCACATCGAATGGCGCTAGTCCCTCGAATGGCTCTGTAGAGCCGTTTCCGGGCTTAGATCGTCGTTCGGGTCAACGGCTTGCCGGCGATCGGCGAGCCCGATGCCGGGATTGCGCCCCCCGAAACGGCGGCGCCCCGAGGGCCTTGCAGCGACCTCGGGGCTCCACGGATGCGGTGCCGATCTCCGCTCCGGCAGGATTGATATTGGCAGCCGCCCGCGTTTCTTGAGCCGGTTCGGCGCCGGAGGACGAAGAGAGGACTCGGTGCCGGGGTCAGCGAGGGAAACAAACGTGGTGGCCGAGCGGGCGCGAGCTAGCCGGACATGCCCGCGGCGTCGAGTGCTTTGCCCCAGTCACCGTGAACGTCCACGCGGCTGATCTTGCCGGCGTGCAGCCTGAACACCGCCGCCCAGCGGACATCGAGCGGCGCCCCGCTCGCGGCTCCGGTCGCGTGCGAGCGCAGGCCGGCGACGACGGTATCGCCACGCGCGAGCACCCGCTCGATCTCCATTTTTCGCCGGCTGTCGTCGAACGGCTCTGCGAGCGCCGTCCAGAACCGAACGATCGCCTCGGGACCGACGCAGGTGAGCGGCCCGGGGAACTCGCCGGTGTTCTGCCAGATGGCATCGTCGTGAAAGCAGCCCGCCACGGTGGCGCCATCGCCTCGGGCCAGCGCCCCGAGCACCCGGTTGACGACGTCAATGTTCTCGTCACCTCGCTCCTCTTCGGACGCGGGCACGACAGCGACCCCAGCTCGTCACTCGGCGCGCGTGCCGGAGCCCCGCTCGTCGCCGAAGAAGTCGTTGCCGGTCAGCACGAAGATGAACGGCACCAGGGGGATGATCACGACCGCGGCCCACGCCAGGCGCGTGAACGCCCAGTCATCGCGCCTGAACGCGAGGTGGAACCAGATCAGCACGACGGCGACGGGGTGCAGCAGGCACAGCAGCAGCTCGAGGATTTTCTTGCCCACGCTCTCTCCTTTTCCGGGACCGCCAGGGTACATTCGCGCCGCGACGGCCCGTCCTCCGTTCGGGATGACGCGTCCGCCGGTGCAGGCGCGAGGCTGCCGGGCACAGATGGCAGGTGCGGAGACGCGAGAGAGGGTGCGGCGATGAGCCGCGAACGCTGGATGGCCGCGTCGTTCGCGATCGGCTCGACGTGCTTCCTCGTTGGACCGTTCCCGGGGTACGCGCAGCTCGTCGGTGCCGAAGCGGACGCGATCACGTTCTTCGTCGGCTCGATCTTCTTCACCGCCGGCGGCGCGCTGCAGAGCCTCGGCGCCTGGCCGGGGCGCGGCGACGGCGCGGACGGCCGGGCAGCCTGGCGCGCCGCGATCATCCAGTCGGCCGGCACGCTGTTCTTCAACGTCACGACCTTCAGAGCGCTTGAAACCGCGGTCGGCAACGGCGATTACAACCGCCTCGTGTGGCGCCCGGACGCATACGGCTCGGTCTGCTTCCTGGTCTCGGGCGCGATCGCCTATGCGGCCTCGCCGCGCAGGGGCTGGCGGCCCGTGAGGGGCGGCACCGGCTGGTGGCAGCCGGCCGTCAACCTGCTCGGTTGCATCTTCTTCGGCATCTCGGCCGTCGCCGGTCACGTGGTGCCCTCCAGCGGCTCGGTGCTGGACCTCGCGGCGTCGAACTGGAACACCTCGCTCGGCGCCGCCTGCTTCTTGGCGTGCGCGCTCGCGACGCTCGTGGCGTCGCCGGCGGCGCCGCTGCAGCAACGATCATCCTGATCGGGGGATGCCCGGCTCCCCTCCCGGGAGCGATGCTGGCCCACCGCACCGACTCGAGGAGGACCACCGATGGCCACATCCGACGCCGCGTACAGCGATCGCTACGGGACGAAGATCCTGCGGCACAAGCCGCCGGACGGCAAACTGCCCGAGCACGGCATGCCGGCCGTCGACGCGATGCGGCTGCTAGGCGAGGATCTGGTCCTAGACGGCATTCCGATGCGCAACCTCGCCACGTTCGTGACGACCTGGATGGAGCCAGAGGCGCAGCGCGTGATCGCCGAAAACCTTCACCGCAACTACATCGACCACGCCGAGTACCCGCAGACGGCCGAGATCGAGCAGCGCTGCATCCGCATGATGGCGGACCTGTTCAACGCGCCCGGCGGGACGACCGGGACGCGCACGCAGGGATCATCGGAGGCGATCATGCTCGGCGCGCTGTCGCTGAAGTGGAAGTGGCGCGAACGCCGGGAGAAGGCCGGCAAGCCCACCGACAAGCCCAACCTGGTCTTCGGAGGCGACGTCCACGTCGTCTGGGACAAGTTCTGCCGCTACTTCGACGTCGAGCCCCGGATCATCCCGCTCCAGCCCGACAAGCTCGTGATCGGGCCCGAGGACGTGTTTCCGCATCTCGACGAGAACACGATCGGGGTCGGCGCGGTGCTCGGGACGACGTTCACCGGCCACGCGGACGACATCGAGGGCATCAACAAGATGCTGCTGGAGCTGAAGGACAAGGAGGGCATCGACATCCCCATCCACGTCGACGGCGCGAGCGGGGGCTTCGTGTGGCCCTTCCTGTACCCCGACACGTTGTGGGACTTCCGCCTCGAGCAGGTGCGCTCCATCAACGCCTCGGGGCACAAGTACGGACTCGTGTACCCCGGCATCGGCTGGCTCGTGTTCCGGGAAACCTCGGACCTGCCCGAGGACCTCATCTTCTACGAGAACTACCTCGGCGAGCGCGACGCGACGTTCACGCTGAACTTCTCCACCGGTGCCGCGATGGTGCTAGCCCAGTACTACAACTTCATCCGCTACGGCTTCGCGGGCTACAAGGAGATCATCGGCACCATGCAATACAACGCGGAGCTGCTCGCGCGCAAAGTCGAAGACGGCGAGCACTTCGAACTGGTCGGCCCGCATGGTCACGACCAGCTCCCGCTCGTGGCCTACAAACTCGCGGGCGAGCGTCCCTACAACGAGTTCGACGTCGCCTTCCAGCTCGCCGCCGAGCGCGGCTGGATGGTCCCGGCCTACACGCTCCCGCCGAACGCCGATCACGTGAGAATCCTGCGGGTGCTCTGCAAGGAGACACTCGGCCAGCCGCTGATCGAAGCGCTGCACGATGACATGACAAAGGCGCTGGACACGCTCGACAAGAAGGGCGCGGTGCACGAGACCGAGCGCCGGCGTGTGAAGACGGGGACGGGCTACTGAGCGTGGACGCCGAACAGGCCGGGCGTGAGCCCGCCTCCGGCGGGCCCGTCCTCGCGAGCCTGATCCTCGTCGCGGCGGTCGCCAACCTCAACCTGTCGGTGGCGAACGTCGCGCTGCCCTCGATCGGGGCGCACTTCGACTCGAGCCAGACGACGCTCGATCTGATCGCGGTCGGCTACTCGCTCGGGTTGGCGTGCTCGGTGCTCTGGCTCGGCGCCCTGGGCGACCGCTACGGGCGCAAGGCGATGCTCGTGGGAGGGACCGCGCTGGCGATCCCGATGTCGCTGCTGGCGGCGTTCGCGCCCTCGGACACGGTGCTCGCGCTGGCCAGGGTGGGCGGCGGCCTGGCCGCGGGAATGGCCTACCCGACGACGCTCGCACTGATCACGGCGATCTGGCCTCCAGGCGAGGGCAGGACCCGCTCGATCGCGCTCTGGTCGGGGATCGGCGGCGCGGTCGCCGCCCTCGGCCCGCTCTTCTCTGGTCTCCTGCTCGAGCACTTCGAATGGGGCTCGGTGTTCCTGTTGACGCTGCCGCTCGCAGTCATCGCGATCTGGATGGCGCAGCGCTACGTGCCCGCCCACGTCAACGAGGGCAACGAGCCAGTGGACAACATCGGCGGGATCCTCTCGCTGGTCCTCGTCGGAGCCCTGATCCTCTCGATCAACTTCGCCCCGGTGCCAAACAAGACGACGCTCACGCTGGTGCTCGTCGCGATCGCGGTTGTGGCTCTGATCGGCTTCTTCGTGCGCCAGCGCCGCGCTGCCAACCCGCTGTACGACCTCGACGTCGCGGCACGGCCACCGTTCTGGGTCGCGGCGTGCGCCGGGCTGATCGTGTTCGGCTCGCTGATGGGCGCGATGTTCATCGGCCAGCAGTACCTGCAGGACGTCCTCGCCTACTCGACCCTGGACGCCGGCCTCTCGATCCTGCCGGCGGCGTTCTGCATGGTGCTCGTCGCCCCCCGCTCGGCGAAGCTGGTCGAGGCCCGCGGGGCCCGGTTCACCCTGCTGCTGGGCTACGTGTTCGTGCTGCTCGGCTTCCTGACGATGCTCCTCCTGTGGAAGGAGGGCACCCCCTACTGGGAGGTGGGCCTCGCCTATGCGCTCGTCGGTATCGGTGTCGGCTTCGCCGGCACTCCCGCCTCGCACTCGCTGACCGGGAGCGTGCCGGTGCGGCGGGCGGGCATGGCCTCGGGCACGGCCGATCTACAGCGCGACCTCGGCGGCGCGATCATGCAGTCGATCTTCGGCGCGCTTCTTACCGCGGGCTACGCGGCGGCGGCCGCGACGGACCTGAGCGCGTCCAACGACCACGTCACGAGCAGCGTCGAAAACCAGCTGACGAAGTCGTTCGCTGGTGCCCAGGCGATCGCCAAGCAGTACCCGCACTACGCCTCCCAGATCACGGCCGCCGCAAAGACGGCGTTCCTGAAAGGCGACCAGTGGGCATACCTGGCGGGCATCGTCGCCGTCCTTCTGGGGGCGCTGCTCGTCTCGCTGCGCTTCCCGCGCGCGGAGCGCGAGCGCGCGCTGCTCCAGGAATACGCCGCAGTCGATCGGGAGGACGCGGCACCGGCGACCGTGGCCGCCGCCTGAGATGTCCTCAGTGGCCCTCGCGCCGCTGTGCCTGCACCCGGCGGACCTGGCCCTCGCGGGTCACTGACAGCGCGACGCGCCCTTCGAGCAGCTCGATCATCTCGTCGCCGGCGAGCTTCGCGCGCCAGCCGCGCAGCGTGCGCACGTCGGGTGGCTCCCCACGCGTGCGCACGGCCGTCACGATCGCCTGGAGGTCCGCGCGCGCGGCCACCAGCTCGTACGCCAGGCCGGCTTCGCGGGCACGGGTGCGGGCGAGTGCCTCGGCGAGCGCGACGAGCGGCAGGTCCTCCGGCTTGGGCGTGGGCCCGCGTGAGCCCTGCGGCGCGGGCTCGGCCGGGCGGTTGCGTGCGCGCGCGACGGCGTCCAGGAGTTCCCGCCCGCGCCGGCCCTGGGCGCTGCCCCCGACGCCGCGGATCTTGCCGAGATCCTCGCTGGAAGCCGGCCGCCGACGAGCGACCTCCACCAGCCCGGCGTCGCTCAGCACGCTCTGCACCGGCCGGTTCTGACGCGCGGCCGTCCGCTCGCGCCACTCGACCAGCTCCTTGGCGACGGCCCGCGCCGAGGCGTTGAGGCCGCCGACGCGGGGCAGGCGCTCGAAGATCGCCTGCGGGTCGCGCTCGTCGCTGACCGTGGTGAGCGCGCGGCACTCCTCGAGCGCCCAGTCGAGCCGGCCCAGCTCCTCGAGGCGCCCTTCGAGCTCTGAGGCGAGGTCGAGCAGGTGCACGACGTCCTCGCGCGCGTAGGCGAGCTGCTCGGCTGACAGGGGCCGCGCGTCCCAGCGCGTGAAGCTGGCGGTCTTGGCCACACGCAGCCCGAGCACGTCGGAGAGCAGGGAGTCATACGAGGCCTGGGCCGCCAGCCCGGAGAACCCGGCGGCGATCTGCGTGTCGAAGATGTTCGTGACCTCGCAGCCCAGCTCGCGACGCAGCAGCGCGATGTCCTGGCGTCCGGCGTGCACGACGATCCGCACCTCGGGGTCCGACAGCGCCGCGGCGAGCGGCTCGAGCTCGACGTCCTCGCGCAGCGGATCGACGAGCGCGATCGACTCGCCGCCGTCGTCACGCTCGGGCGCGGCGAGCTGGATCAGGCAGAGCAGCGTGCGGTAGCGCCCCTCGCCCATGAACTCGGTGTCGAGCGCAAGCACGCCGGCCGCGCGCCCACGGGCGATCAGCTCGCCCGCGCCGGCCGCCGCCTGCGTCGAGGCCCCGCCCGCCGCGCGCCCCTCGCCGCTCCTGCGCCGCCCTTCTCCGCTCACGGCTTGGCCCCCGGTAGCAGGTAGAGGGTGCGGTGCCCGGGCAGCCCGGCCTGGAGTGAGACGTCGGTGCCGTGTTCGCGGATCCACACCACCGGCGCCGAGCAGGCCGCGTTCACGGACGAGGCTTTGCGGCCGCAGAAGGTGCTGAGGTAGGCGTAGCGGACCTGGCCGGCGGCGATCATCCGCTTCAGCTTGGCAATCGACGTGAAGACGCGCCCGTTGTAGGTGGTCAGAACGGCGATCGGCTGGGCGTCCTGGACGATCAGCGAGCCGATCTGGGTCGCCGACTCGGCCGCCAGCTCGTAGCGGGCGCCGTGGTTGTGGGCGTGCAGGTAGGAGCTGAGATTGTGCTGGACCTCGCCCGGGAGCTGGCCGACGAAGCCGGCGGCGCTGACCTTGTCGCGAATCGCCCTGATGTCGGCTTTCACGCCGACGGCGAGGACCGCCACGAGCGCGCCTGCGAGCGTCCCAGCCCAGAGCCATCCCGCCGCCCGCGGGGAGCGCACCCTCCGCGCGGCCAGTGTGAAGGCGACCGAGGCGAGCGCGCCGATCGAGCAGATCCACCAAGTCCCGTCCGTGCCGTAGAGCAGGCGCTCGGCGTAGTAGACCGTGACGACCATCGCGACGACGAGCGCCCCGAGCCGCAGCCGCCCGCGCGGCGCACTCGCCCAAGCGAGCCCGATGCCGAGGAGCGCGGCGACCGCCGGCGTGAAGCCCTCTGTGTAGCGCGGGTGCAGCCGTGCCATGTGGCTGAACAGCACGAGGCCGGTGAGCATCCAGACGCCGATCCCCGCGGCGGCGGCGCGCCGCGTACGCAGTGGGGTCTCCGGGTCGCCGGGCAGTGCCGGAGCCTCGGGGATCGGCCCCCGCGGCACTTCGGCCGCTCGCTCGCGCGCGGTCGTGGCCTCCGAGGCGGGCGCGGGACGCTCGGTCACGGCGGTCTCGGCCGGGGCGGTGCCGGGGGCGGGCGCGAGGGCGCGTTCGCGCTCGCTACTCGCAGCGGGCGCGCCGGGTGCGTCTTCGCCTTCGGCGCCGGTGGGCGCGCCCCGGCGGCGCGCCTCGCGCCGCTGAGCCTGCGGCGAGCCGCGAACGCCGAGCAGCAACGCCGGGATGCCGAGGATCAGCCCGATCAGGATCTCCATGCCCAGACGCTGTCCCGAGAGCGGGCCGATCCGGGCCAGCAGGCGCGTGGGCGAGGACGGCACGATCGGAATGTGGTCGCGCTCGGCTTGCGTCGCCGTGGGGTAGACGTGGCCGGGTTCGTAGACGGTGCCCTGCGGTTCAGGTGATTTGCCGCTCACGCGGTCCTTGCCGTTGAACACGAAGGCGGCGTTCCATGCGCTGCCGTTGGTGGAGCCGATCGCGTATGGGCGGTCGTGGGCCGGCACCACGAGCGTCGCTGTCAGCCAGGCGAGGGCGACCACGACGTAGACGGCGGCGGCCCCCGTGAGCTGCATCGCCCGTTTCGGAAGGCTGCCGGGCATCCCGACCGCGGCCAGCACGGCGAGCCCGGGGAGCGCGACCAGCGACTCAAGCAGCTTCACGTCGAAGGCGATCCCGAGCGCCGCCGCCCCGCCGAGCAGCCAGCCGGTGCGGCCGGTCTCGATCGCCTTTGCGATCAGCAGCAGCGCCAGCACCAGCAGCGCCATCATCACGGCGTCCATCGTGTCGCTGCGCGCGGTGATGACCTCGATTGGGAGCGCCGCGAGCGCGGCGGCCGCGGCGATCCCCGCCGTCGAGCTCCACAGGCGCCTCACGGCCTCGTAGAGCAGCGGCACCGAGACGATCCCGGCCAGGGCCTCGGGCAGCTTCAGCGTCGTCGAGCTGAAGCCGAGCAGCTTGACGCTGGCGACCTGGAGCCAGAGGTCAACGGGGGGCTTGTCGATCGAGACGCTCGCGCCGGGCTCGAAGGCGCCGAAGAAGAAGTTGTGCCACGACAACGTCATGCTGCGGACCGCCGCGTCGTAGAACGGGTCCGGCGGGACTTTCCCGATCTGCCACAGGCGCAGCACGGCGCCCGCGAGCGTGATCGCGGCCACGACGGCCCACTGGCCTCGCCGTCCCAGGGCTCTCATGCGCCGACCGCTAGTCTCATCGGCTCGTGGCACCAGATGGCGATGCCAAACAGGATCTGAGCGAGACGACTCATGAGCCGCGGGAGTGTATGGCCTGCCGCGGCACCGGCCGGGTGATCTCCAACCTCGGCGGCTCGCCGTCGACCGTCGCCTGCCCCTGGTGCGAGGGCAGCGGTTTGCGCCCTGCGGAGATCGACGCACAGGCGCACTGGGGGCGCGAGGGAGACGCCGAGACGCAGGCGCAGGAGCCCGGCGCCGCGCCGGAGGGTGCCTGAGAGCCGTCAGGGGTCGGACGGGATCGTGAGGTCATCCGTCCAACGTTCCATGCACGTATAAAGGTGAGATGACGAGGCGTCGATGCACCGGCTGAAAAGAAGCCAGTGCCGAGGTGCCAAGGCAAAGCACCAGATGGTGCGTAGCAAAGCCGGCGGCTCTCACACTTAGGGGGAGGCGCATCGTCGAACGAGGCGACTACCGAGGGCTGGCGCCCTGTAACCGGATCCCAAGGAGGATCAATGCTGTATCGACTGCGCCAGCGCTCGACCGATGAGGGTGGTTTTACCCTGATCGAGCTTCTGGTTGTCATCCTGATCATCGGCATTCTCGCCGCGATCGCCATTCCGTCGTTCCTGAGCCAGAAGAGCAAGGCCACGGACTCGTCCGCGAAGGAGCTCGCTCGCACGGCCCAGACCACGATGGAGACCTTCGCCACCGACAACAACGGCAACTACACGGGTGCCACGGCGGCGAAACTCAACGAATACGAGAAAACCATCAAGCTCTGTGGTGCCGGCACGGCGGCGGCACTGAACGAAGCCTGCCTGAGGGAAACCGAAGGTCTGAGCACGACTGGTTACACCGTGGTCGCCGAATCGACGAGCGGTCACAAATTCAAGATCGTTCACAGCGAATCCGGGAACGTCCGTTCCTGTGAACCCGCTGGTCTGAGCGGTTCGAGCGGCGGTGGCTGTCAGCAGGGCAGCTGGTAGTAACTGCTGGTCTGAGGACAAGCAAGTCTCGCGGAGGGCGGCCCACGGGCCGCCCTCCGTCGTTCTTCTGACGGTGAAGCCGTGCCGAATCTAAAGAAATCGCTGTGCAGTCCGATGAGGCAGCGATGTATTCCACGGAACGACGAGCGGCGGCGGGAGAGAGAGGCTTCACCCTCATCGAGCTCCTCGTGGTGATCCTGATCATCGGCATCCTCGCCGCGATCGCGATCCCGGTCTTCCTCAACCAGAAGGGCAAGGCGGTCGACTCCGCAGGCAGGGAAGTAGCGCGCTCGGGCGCCCAGGCGGCCGAGACCTACGCGACCGACCACAGCGGCAACTACGCAGGGCTGAGCAGGGCGGCGCTCCAGAGCTACGAGAAAGCCCTGCAGATCACAGAAGGCAACAACAACGCTTACATCAGCGTCGCCGAAGGGATCGAAGAAGGCCAAGGCTTCAAGGTCGTCGGGACCGCGGCGAGCGGCGACACCTTCACGTGGACGAAGACCGCCAACGGCTCGGTCAGCCGCTCCTGCGCGGTGCTCGCCGGCAACAACACCGGCGGCTGCTCCAGCGGCAGCTGGTAGCTCGCCGTCGGGCACGTTCAAGCCGGGTGCCGTAGTGGCCGATGGGACCACATGGTGGAGGCTGCAACCTTCGCGGGCGTCCTCGGCGCGATCTTCGGGTCCTTCCTGAACGTCGTCGTCTACCGGCTCCCGCGCCGCGAGTCGCTGGTGACGCCGGCCTCGCACTGCCCGCGGTGCGGAACCCCCGTCAAGCCCTACGACAACATCCCGGTGCTCTCCTGGCTGATGCTGCGAGGGCACTGCCGCAGCTGCGGCGAGGCGATCTCGGTGCGCTACCCGCTCGTGGAGCTGGCGACCGGCCTGCTCTGCGTCGGGGCGGTGCTGGCCGGCGAAACCTGGGCCGACGTCGCCCTCGGCGTCGCACTGATCGTGCTGGTCGTCCCGATCGCGCTGATCGACCTCGAGCACCGCATCATCCCGAACCGCCTCACGCTGACCGGCGCGATCGTCGCGATCGTGCTGGGGACCGTGCTCGACCCCTCCGGTGAGCCAGGGCGCCTGATCGCGGGCGCGGCTGCGGGGGGCTTCCTGCTGATCGCCGCGCTCGCCTATCCGGGCGGCATGGGCATGGGCGACGTGAAGCTCGCCGGGATGATGGGGCTGTTCCTCGGCGCCGCGGTGGCTCCCGCGTTGCTCGTCGCGCTGCTGACCGGGAGCGCTGTCGGCGCGGTGATCATCGTCCGCAAGGGCGCCACGGCCGGCCGCAAGACCGCTGTCCCGTTCGGGCCGTTCCTTGCGCTGGGGGCCGTTGTCGGGGTCTTCGTGGGTCATCCGCTCATCGATGTCTACGTCAATCACTTCCTCCACTAAAGGGGCGAAGGCGTGACGCCGATACCCGACCTGCGGGCCATCCGCACCCTGCCCAAGCGGCTCTCACACATGAAACTTCCTTCCACTCTTCCTTCGCCCAACCTGAAGCTCGGACTCAACTTCGGGCGCCGCTCCGGCGCCGACATCGTCGGCTTGGACATCCAGCCCGGCTTCGTCGCGGCCGTGCGGGCGAGTGTGAACGGCACGATCATCGCCGAGCGTGCCGCCTCTGTCGCACTGCCGGCGGACACGATGCGCGACGGCGAAGTCGTCGACGAGACGGCTCTCGCCGAGGCGCTCAAGGAGCTGTTCGCCTCCAACAACCTCGGCAAGCGCGTCCGCGTCGGCGTCGCCAACCAGCGCACCGTTCTGCGTACGCTCGAGCTGCCGCCCGTCACCGACGAGAAGGAGCTCGCGGCCGCGGTCTCCTTCCAGGCCCAGGACCAGGTGCCGATGCCGCTCGGCAACGCCGTGCTCGACTTCCACGCGCTCGGCATCGTCGACACACCTGCCGGACCGCGCCAGCGGGTGGTGCTCGTCGCCGCTCAGCGCGACATGGTCGAACGGCTGCTCTCGGCCATCCGCCAGGCAGGCCTCACCGCCGAGGGGGTCGACCTCTCGGCCTTCGCCCTGATCCGCTCCCTCTACCAGCACGAAGCCGAGCAGACCGGCCGGGTGCTCTACCTGAACGTGGACGGGCTCTCCAACCTCGCGATCGCCGAGGGGCCCGTGTGCCGCTTCACCCGCGTCGTCGGCAGTGGCCTCGAGGGCATGGCCGTCGAGCTCGCCGAGCGCCGCGGCATCGCGCTGGCGGACGCCCGCGCGCGGCTGAGCGAAGGTGACCTGACCGTGGCGGCTGCGCCGGCCCCTGCCGAGATTCCGGAGCCGGCTGCGCCCGAGCCCGAGCCCGATCACGAGGAGGACGCACCTCTTGCGGGCGCTGAGATCCCCGAGCCCGAGCCTGTCGACCTGGCCGCCGAAGCGCAGGGGCTGCCCTCCCCCGAGGACCACGAGGCGCGCGAGCGCGAAATGACCTTCGAGGAGCTTGCGGCGACGCCTGAGGCGCCCGAGGTCGCCCCTGAAGCGAGCGACGCCGACGTGCTGATGGTGCTCGAGAACGGCGTCCGCGAGATCTCCGGTGAGGTCCGCAACTCCCTCGACTTCCACCGCTCACAGGACGGCGGGGGCGAGGTCTCCCACGTGGTCCTGAGCGGGGCGGCCCAGGACATCCCGGGCTTCGCCGAAGCTCTCCAGCTCTCGCTCGGCGTCGAGGTTCGCCCGGCGATCCTCAGCGTCGCGCACGGCGCCGTCGAAGGCGACGTCTCGCCGCACCGGCTCGCCGTTGCGACCGGCCTCGCAGCCGCGGAGGCGCCTCAATGAGAGCCGTCAACCTGATCCCGAGCGACCAGCGCAGCGGCGGCTCCGTCGGCGCGGGACGCTCCGGTGGCGCCGCCTACGCCGTTCTTGCTCTGCTGCTCGGCTTCGCCGTGCTGGCGATCGCCTACGGCAAAGCGAGCCGCACCATCTCCTCCGACCAGTCGAAGGCGGCGGCGCTGACCGCGCGCGCCCAGCAGGAGACCGCGGCCGCCGAAGCGCTCGCCCCGTACACGAGCTTCGTCTCGCTGCGCCAGCAGCGCGAAGCCGCCGTCACCGAGCTCGTCGACACTCGCTTCGACTGGGCCCACGCCTTCCACGAGCTCGGCCGCGTGCTGAACAACCAGGCCTCGATCTCCTCGCTGAGCGGGCAGGTCGGCTCGACCGAAGGGGCCGCTCCGGCCGCTCCGGCTGCGTCCTCCTCCTCCTCCTCCTCCTCGAGCACTTCGGGCGCGACGCCCGCTGCGAGCGCGGTGTCCTCAGCGACCCCCGCCGGAAGCGTTCCGACCTTCACGCTGAGCGGCTGCGCCTCCAGCCAGACGGCCGTCGCCCAGACGCTTCAGCGGCTGCGCCTGATCGACGGCGTCAAGGAAGTGACGCTGGAGAGCTCCACCAAGGCGGCCAACAGCGGCGGGAGCTCGAGCGGCGGCGCCTGCCCCGCGAGCGCCCCCGTCTTCAACGTCACGATCACGTTCGAACCGCTGCCGAGCGCATCGGAAGCGGCCTCGGCCGCCGGCGCGAAGACCGTCGCCGCGACGGGCAGCGCCAGCACCCCTTCCACCCCGGCCTCGGGAGGTAGCACGCCATGACCGGCCGTGACCGCACCGTCGTGATCGTCATCGCCGTGCTGGTGATCCTCGCCGGCGGCTGGATGCTGATCGTCTCACCGAAGCGCAAGGAAGCCAAGAGCGTCGAATCCAAGGTCAGCTCCGCCCAGAGCGAAGTCTCGACCGCGGAAGGCAAGCTGGCCGACGCGCGCTCGGCCCAGTCCCAGTACGCGACCTCCTACGCGGCGGTCGTGAACATGGGCAAAGCGGTCCCGCCCAGCCAGGAAGTGGCCTCACTGATCTACCAGCTCGAAGAAGCCTCGAACCTGCGCGACGTCAGCTTCAACTCGATCACCTCCGGTGCGGGCGGCTCCTCGAGCGCCAGCTCCTCGAGCACGACCACGGCGGCTGCCGCGAGCAGCGGCTTCACCCAGATGCCGTTCACCTTCGTGTTCAGCGGCGGCTTCTTCTCCCTGGAACACCTCTTCAGGCAGCTGACCTCTTTCACCACTCATCAGGGTCCCGACGGGCTGCGCGTGAGCGGCCGCCTGCTGACGATCCAGGGCGTCAAGCTCACACCGGAAACCGGTATCGGCCACAGCCAGAAGCTGAGCGGCACCGTGACCGCGACGGCATACGTGCTCCCGGCCGGTACGAACCTCACCGCGGGCGCGACGCCGACGGCCCCGGCCGGCACGACCGCGACGCCCAGCAGCTCCTCCAGCTCCCCGACAACCCCGGCCGTGGCAAAGGTGACGCCGTGAACGCAGTCAACGAGTTCTTCGCATCGGTGAAGGCTGATCTGACCGACCGGCGGCTGCTGCCCGCGGTGGCGGCTGTGTGCGCGCTGCTCGTGGCAGCGCTCGCCTACGCTCTGCTCGGCGGCGGCTCCTCCAGCCCGTCGAGCTCGCCTGCGCCCGCAGTGTCTTCGGCGACGCCCTCCAAAGGCATCGCGGTGACCGATGTCACCACCACGAACAAGGCGGTCTCCGAGACGACAGACGGCGCGCCTGATCAGGTGCAGGGCGTCTCGCGCGACCCGTTCGCCGCGCTGCCCGGAGCCGAAACGACCACGACCGCCTCCACGGTAGCCGCCCCCTCGTCTAGCTCAGCAGCCACGACGAGCACCCCTGCCGCCTCCGGCGGCGAAAGCTCGGGCTCCTCAGGCGGCTCCTCGACCGAAACATCGGAACCCTCGACGGGCTCTCAGAGCAAGCCGAAGACGAAGCCGAAGGCGGTCTACGACGTGACGATCAAGCTCGGCACGCTCCCGCCCGGGATCACCCCTGAAACCGCGAACCTCCACGAATACAAGAACCTCAAGCTGCTGGCGCCGCTGCCGTCCTCCGAGGATTCCCTGCTCGTGTTCCGCGGCGTGACCGCGAAAGGCCGGAGTGCGACCTTCACCGTTGTCGGCGAAGCGATCCTGACCGGCGCCGGCACGTGCCTGCCGAGCCCGCTGCAGTGCGCTGCCGTCGACCTCAAGCCCGGCGAGACCGAGCAGCTCAACACCGTGCAGCCCAACGGCGAAATGCTGATCTACGAACTCCGGGTGCTCAGCATCGAAGCGCAGAAGGCGAAGAAGCCGAGCGCCAACGCGTCGGCCGCCAGCCGCGGCGGGAGCCACGTGCAGTGGGGCGTCTCCCGCTTCGGTCAGGAACTGCTGCGCAAGGCCCACCTGGTCGCGCTGCCGTTCCTGCGGTACTCCTCACAGCCGGGCGTGCTGGTCTTCGAGAAGAAGAAGGCCAAGACGGCACACCCCGCCTCCAAGGGCTGAGTCCCGCCCGCGCCAAATAAGCTTGGAGCCGTGGAGCTCCGTCTCATCACGGCCGGCGAGTCGCACGGCCCCGGTCTGACCTGCATCGTCGAGGGCCTGCCTGCCGGGCTTGAGCTCTCCGAGCAGGCGATCAACTCGGACATGGCGCGACGCCAGCTCGGCCACGGGCGGGGCGGGCGGATGAAGATCGAGAAGGATGCCGCCGAGGTCACCGCCGGCGTCCGTCACGGCCGCACGCTCGGCGGCCCGATCGCGCTCCAGGTGCGAAACCGGGACTACGCCAACTGGGAGGACCGGATGAACCCGTGGCCCGTCGAGGAGGAGATCGCCGAGGTCCACCTGCCGCGTCCCGGCCACGCCGACCTCGTCGGCGTCCAGAAGTACAAGCAGTCAGACGTGCGCAACATCCTCGAGCGCGCCTCGGCTCGTGAGACCGCGGCCCGTGTCGCGGGGGGCGCCCTCTGTAAGGCGTTCCTGGGCGCGCTCGGTGTCGAGGTCTACTCGCACGTCGTCCAGATCGCCTCCGTCGCGGTCCCCGAGCGCCCCGAGGCGCTGACTCCAGCGGACTTCGCGGAAGTCGACGCTTCGCCGGTGCGCTGCCTGGATCGCGAGGCGGCGAAGGCGATGGTGGCCGAGATCGACGACCTGCGGCGCGCGAACGAGTCGCTCGGCGGAGTCTTCGAGGTGCAGGCGTTCGGCCTCGTCCCCGGGCTTGGCTCGCACGTCTCCTGGGAGCAGCGCCTCGACGGGCGCCTGGCCCAGGCGATCTGCTCGATCCAGGCCATCAAGGGCGTCTCGATCGGCGACGCGTTCGCTATCGCCGGCGTGCCCGGCTCCGCCGCGCACGACGAGATCTTCTACGACGGCGAGCAGGGCTACCACCGCGAGACCAACCGCGCGGGCGGCCTGGAGGGCGGGATGACCAACGGCCTGCCGCTGATCGTACGGGGGGCGATGAAGCCGCTGCCCACGCTCACCAAGCCGTTGCGCTCGGTCGACACCGAGACGCACGAGCCTGCGCAGGCGCTGCGGGAGCGGACCGACTCGGCCACGATCCCCGCCGCCGGCGTGGTGGGGGAGGCGATGGTCGCGTACGTGCTGGCGGGCGCCTACCGCAGCAAGTTCGGCGGCGATCACATCGACGACGTGCTCGAGGCAGTGTCGGCCTACCGGGAGCGCATCGGGTGGCCATCGTCCTGATCGGCTTCATGGGCGCCGGGAAGTCGACGGCGGCCCGCGAGCTCGGGGCGGCGCTCGGACAGCAGGTCCTCGACAGCGACGAGCTCCTCGCCGAGCGCTTCGGGCACTCGGTCGCGGAGGAGTTCGCGCAGGCCGGTGAGGCGTCGTTCAGGGCGGCCGAGGAGGAGCTGGTATGCGAGCTGCTCGAGCGTGCGGGCGAGGGCGCGGTGATCGCGCTCGGCGGGGGCAGCGTGCTCTCCGAGCGCGTCCAGATCGCACTCGCAGGCGAGGCGACGGTCTTCCTGGAGCTCGATGCGGACACGGCGTGGGAGCGGGTGGCGCAGAACGGCGCGGGACCCGGCCGGCCGCTGGCCGCCGATCGCGACGCGTTCGAGCGGCTGCACGCGGAGCGCGCCCCGCTGTATGAGCGTCTCGCGACGGCGGTGATCGGCTCGGCCGCGCCGGGCGCGCTCGCCGCCGCGGCGCCGACGCTGGCGCTCCTGGACCGTCTCGGCGGCGGCGTGCGGATGCTGTGGGCGACGTCCCTTTCGGGCGCTTACCCGGTGCTCGTCGGGGACGGTCTGCTGACGGACGGCGGCGCGGAGCTGCTCGCGACCTGGCCGCTGGACCGAGCCGGCTCGCGCGCCTTCTGTGTGACCGACGGCAACGTCGCCGAGCGCTACGGCGAGACCGTCGGCGAGACGGCTCTGACCGTCACGATCGCCCCCGGCGAGCGGAGCAAGTCCCTCTCATCGGCCGAGCGCGTCTGGACCGCGCTCGCAGCCGCCGGGATGACGCGCGGCGATCACGTGCTGGCCCTCGGCGGTGGCGTCGTGGGCGATCTCGCAGGGTTCTGCGCCGCGACCTACCAGCGCGGCGTCCCGGTCGTGCAGGTGCCGACCACGCTTGTCGGGCAGGTCGACTCTGCCTACGGCGGCAAGACCGGTCTCGACCTGCCCGCGGCGAAGAACTACGTCGGCGCCTACCACCAGCCGGCGGGCGTCCTCGCCGACCCGCTCACGCTGCGCACCCTGCCGGCTGAGGAGCTGGCGGCCGGGTGGGTCGAGGTGTTGAAGACGGCGCTGATAGCCGGCGGGGAGCTGTGGGAGCGCGTCGCGGCGGGCGCCGAGGTGGACGCCGGGATCGTGTTCGCGTGTGCGCGCACGAAGCTGGCGGTGGTGGCCGCCGACGAGCGCGACTCCGGGCGCCGGCAGGTCCTGAACCTAGGGCACACCGTCGGCCACGCGATCGAGACGGCGGGCGCATATGCGCACCACCGCCATGGCGAGGCGGTCGGCCTCGGGCTGCTCGCCGCGCTGCGGCTTTCCGGGCAGGACGAGCTGCGTGCGCAGGTGCGCGAGCTGCTCGGCGCGAGGGGTCTGCCGGTCCGCCTCGAAGGTGTGGACGTGGAGATGGTGCTCGAAGCCGTGACGCGCGACAAGAAGCGCGTGGGCGCCGAGGTGCCGTTCGTCCTCGTCGAGGAGCCGGGCTCCGTGAGCCACGGGCACTTCCTCGCGCCGGCGGACCTGCGCGCCGCCGTAGAGGAGCTGGCGTCATGAGCGCTCAGGGCTCGCGGCCGCTCGTCGAGGTGCTCAACGGGGTCAACCTCGATCAGCTCGGACACCGCGACCCCGCCGTCTACGGGACGTTGACGCTCGCCGAGCTGGACGGGCTGGCCGAGCAGGAGGGACACGCGCTCGGCCTCGAGGTGCGCTGCTTTCAGACCAATCACGAGGGCGCGTACGTCGAGCGCCTGCACGCCGCGCGCGCCACGGCCGCCGGGCTCGTTCTGAACCCCGGCGCCTGGACCCACTACTCCTGGGCGATCCGCGACGCCGTCGAGATCGCCGCGTTGCCGGCGGTGGAAGTGCACCTGTCGGACCCGATGGCGCGCGAGGAGTGGCGCCACCTCTCCGTCCTGGACGGACTCTGCTTCGAGTCGGTACGGGGACGGGGCCCGGACGGCTATCGCGACGCGCTGGCGCTGCTGCGCGAGCGCCTGGAAGGGGAGGGGACATGAACGCGACGGATGGGGGCATCGCGGCCCGGCTCGAGCTGCTCGGCGCGCGGATCGCCGAGCGGGAGCTCGCAGCGTTGCTCGTCGAGGACGCCGCCGACCTGCGCTACGTGAGCGGGTACACCGGCAGCAACGGGCTTGCCCTGCTGAGGGGAGCCGACGAGCCGGCGCCCGACTTCCTGACGGACTTCCGCTACACCGAGCAGTCGCAGGTCGAGGTGCCGGCGATCTATGAGCGCAAGACGGTGACCGGCGAGCTGCGCGACTCGCTGCCCGCGCTGCTCGGCGACGGCGGCGGGCGGCTCGGGTTCGACGCGACCAAGCTGACCGTGCGGGCGCACGCGCGGATCGCTGAGCTGCTCGGCTCGAAATGGGAGCTCGTCCCGGCGGACGGGCTCGTTGCCGAGCAGCGCACCGTCAAGGAACCGGCGGAGATCGCGGCGATCGCCGCTGCGGCGCAGCTCGCCGACGAGGCGTTGCGAGGGGTGCTCGAGTCGGGTCTCGTGGGCCGGACCGAGAGCGCCGTCGCCTTCGAGCTGGAGATGGCGATGCGCCGCCTCGGCGCCGAGCAGCCGAGCTTCCCCTCGATCGTGGCGGCGGGCGCCCACGGCGCTCTGCCGCACGCGCAGCCACGCGAGGTCGAGATCCCGCGCGACGTGCTCGTCACGATCGACTGGGGCGCCGCTCCACGAGGGGTACTGCTCGGACTGCACGCGTACGTATGCGACCGGCGAGGGCATCTCCGCGCAGGCACGCGCGACCTACGAGCTCGTGCTGAGTGCCCAGCAGGCCGGCCTCGACGCCCTCCAGGCCGGGCTCAGCGGTCGCGAGGTCGACGCCGTGGCGCGCGCGGTGATCGACGGCGCGGGCGAGGGGTCGCACTTCGGGCACGGGCTCGGCCATGGCGTCGGGCTCGAGATCCACGAGGCGCCGCGGCTGTCGCGGACGGCCTCCGAGCAGCCTCTCCTCGCCGGTAGCGTCGTGACGGTCGAGCCCGGCGTCTACCTGCCCGACGCGCTCGGCGTGCGCATCGAGGACCTCGCGGTCGTGCGCGCAGACGGCTGCGACGTGCTGACGGCGCTGCCGAAGGGCCTCACCGTCGTCTCCTGAACCGGCAGTCCGAGCGCGCTTCGCCGCAGGGCGCGCGCCGGCGACTCCGGCTCTCGGGCGGCGTCCGCGCGCGCGGGCACGATCGTCCACAGCCGCCAGGCCAGCAGCGCGGCGAGCGGCAGTGCCCAGGCCAGGAACGTCGCCGCCTGCGCGTCCGGAGAGATCCGGGGCGGCAGCCAGCTGAAGCTCAGCCAGGCCAGCACCGTGACCGCCAGTGCGACCGCGGGCGGGCGCTCGCCGGGCGTCCTCGCCTCCCAGGCGGTCAGCGCGAACAGCGCGGGGACCATGTAGTAGCCGATGTCCCAGGTGTCCAGCACGCAGCGCAGGATCATCACGAGGGCGAACAGGAGCAGCGCCGCGGCGTCTGTCAGGCGCTCGGGACGGCGCCGGAGCCATAGGGCGGCCGGGACGGCGAGCCCGGCGAGGAGCACGAAGGGATGGCTGAGCGTGCTCGTCCAGGTCGGCTCGGTGCGGTAGCCCGGCTTGGCCGCGCCGAAGAGACCGTGCACCAGGGGGCCGTGGTGGCCGAGGAACCACCACGCCTGCCACGGCTGGAAGATGCCCGAGCCGGGCGCCGCCGCGGTGCTGCTCGCATGGACATACGTCCCGGTGGCCGCGATCAGCAGCGGCGCCTGGATCACTGCTGCGACGCCGAACGCGGCGGCGCAGCAGATCAGCCGTCGCGAGGAAGGGAGGGCGAGCAGCACAGGACCTGCCGCGAGCAGCGCCCACTGCTTGTTGGCGATCGCCAGGCCGAGGAGGACGCCCGCGGCGAGCGCGCGACGGCGCGTGACCTCGCCGGAGGCGGCGAGTAGGATCGCGCCCAGGCACAGGGCGGCGCCGAGGAGTTCCTCGGGATGGCCGACTTCGAGCGCCAGCAGCGAGATCGGGCTCGCGACGAGCAGGGCGAGCACGAGCCCGCGCGTCAGCCGCGGCTTGCCTTCGGCGCGCATCCCGGCGACGAGCACGACCGCGATCACGGCTGTCGCGAGCAGGCACGGCACCGCGGCGGCGCGGTAGACGGCGAGCGCGCCGCCGCCCCAGAGGCCGGGGAGGAGCGCGAACGGCGAGCGCTCGATCAGCGAGCCGCCATAGACCGGGGCTAGCTGCAGGAACCGCGCGAGGTGACCGTGAACGAGCGCTTCGAGTGACGGCTGCGTCTCGGCTTCGTAGTCGTTCCAGGTGAAGCCGTAAAGGCCGAGCCAGGCAAGCGTCGCGCAGCCCGTCAGAGCAAGAAGCGCGCACAGGGCGTTCTCGCGGAGCGCTCGCCGCATGTATTCGCATCGACGCGAGCCGGTCACGACTTGAGCGCACGCAATGGCTATGGTCGGCCTGGAACCGTCATCGCCCGGGCGTCGCGCCGGCCGCCGGCCCGCCCGGGCATCCCGCGTCGACCGACAGGAGGCCCGCACACGATGCCCTCGCTCCTCGACCTGACCAGCCAGGGCGACGTCGGCACGATCGCGGACGAGTCCAAGCTGTCCTCGATCACCCTGATGAACCCGCAGCAGCTCTACGAGCTGTGGGAGCGCCAGACCTGGTCCTCGCACACGATCGACTTCGAGCGGGATCGCCGCGACTGGCAGTCGCTGGACGCCGACCTTCGAAGCCGCCTGGCATGGAACCTGTCGGGCTTCTTCATCGGCGAGGAGCGCGTGACGACCCAGTTCTCGGGCCTCGTGATGGCGTATGAGAGCCAGAGCGAGGAGGCCTTCCTCACGACCCAGCAGGTCGACGAGGCGCGCCACACCCAGCACTTCAACCGCTTCTACGAGCAGGTTCTCGGCATCGACGGGACCTTCGAGGACCGAGTTGCCGCGGCACGCCGCCAGGTGAGCCCGGGCTTCGTCGAGCTGTTCGACGGCGTGCTCGGCGAGTGGGCCGCGAAGCTCGTCGCAGACCCCTCAGACGTGGAGGCGAAGGTCGACTTCGTGACGCTCTACCACATGATCATCGAGGGCACGCTCGCCTTGACGGGCCAGTGGTTCCTGACGGACTTCATGGAGCGCAAGGGGATCCTTCCGGGCTGGGTCGAAGGGTTCCGGCTGATCTCTCAGGACGAGCACCGCCACGTCGCCTACGGGACCTGGTTCCTGCGCGAGAAGGCACGTGACCAGGGCTTGCGCGGTCGCATCGCGGCGCGCCTGGCAGAGCTGATCCCGCTGGCCTCGGACGTGCTCGTGCCGTCGCGCGCGGACGGCAGCCCGTTCGCGATCCTCGACTACGCGACCGAGGAGGTCAACACGTTCGCCTTCAACGCGCTCAGCCGGCGGCTGAAGGTGATCGGGATCGACCTCGCGGACATCGCCGCGGCGGCCTGAGGCCACCCGACGCGCCTGAGCTCGCAGGCGGCAGGCGAGCCTCAGGCGCGAACGGTGTCAGTCGCCGATCGATCTGCTCGACCCTGCGGCGCCGGGCTGAGCCGGGGTCTCGTCTGCGATGGCGGCCACGTTCACGACTCGGTTGCCGCCTCCGTTGAGTCGGTAGCTCACCGAAATGATGTCGGTGCCTTCGGCAGCGGTGACGTTGTCTATGACCGGGAGGTCGTACCCCGGCCCCGCACTTGTTGAGACGTGCACGGCGCCGATGCCGTTCGGAACGAGTACGGCGACCCGCAACGTCGCGGGTGAGCCCGGCGACATAGCGCCGGCGCCTTCTTGGAAGACCCCGACCGCTCCGCGTTCCTCAACTTGTGTCGCCTCTGCGCAGACAGAGCCGCCTCCAGCGCCGACGTGAAGGTTCATCACACAGTCTTCGCCTTCCCGCCGGAGGGCGAAGACTTCGTTGCGCCCGACAACGCCGGCCAGGATCGCGCCTGGAGGGGGAGCGAGCGACCGCGGGTCGGCGATCCGAGCGATGCGTCGCGGGGGATGGGTGAGCACGCCGATTGGAGCGCGTGCTCCGTGCGTTCTGCGTTCCCGCGATGAACCGTACGTGCCAACGGCGGCGGTAGCGATTCCGGCCAGCCCGGCTACTACAAGGATCACCGCGGCTGACGCCGTGCCGGCGCGGCGTGGATTTGTGGTGGCGAGCATCGTCATCCTCCTCAACCGCAGTACGTGAAGTTGTCTTGTCTGCCTCGCAGATATCCGTTGCCAGACTCCGATTCGGCCTCACCGTGGCCGTGGACTTCGCTTCCGGCGCAGACCGTCGCGGTGGTCCCACCCGGTTCGCAGCCCCTCGCCATCAGCGTGTAGTTCCCGGGGCCGTTTTTCCTCCACACCGCCCCGCAGATACCTCCTCCGGAGTGATTGATCACCTGGTTGTTTTTGACGTAGTTTTCGACGCCGTTGACTTCGGCGCAGGAGCCGCATTCGTAGTATTCGTTGGTCGCGACGGCGGGGACTGCGACCGCTCCCGCTGCAACGAGAGCGGATAGCACGGTGGCGCAAAGTGCCAGTCGCAAGAGGCGACGTCCGGGCTTGCTGATTCTCATGTCGGTCTCCTGTAGATTCCGATAACTGGAATTCAGAAGATCGCTGCATCGTGCGGACGCGTCAATCGCTGTCTCTCATTCGTGCTGGCGACGCCGGTGTTCATGACGGGCAAGCGCGTCATGAACATCCTGCTCCAGCAGCCGTGCGCGCTGGATCAGGGCGAGCACCTGTCGATGCCTTACGACCACATCGCAGATGCGGACGTACTGAACGCGCTGGATCTGAAGCACCCGGTGCCGGCGGCCTGCACGCCCGTTTTGTCCGTGGCCGGCGGATAGTCGGCGTCGCTTGGCCGCCGGCGGCGCGAGCGCGGATGGTGCTTCGTGAAGTGGGAGACGCCGGTTGCGGTCACGGTCGCGCCTCCGATGTGATCCGGCGCGTCCGCGCTCGGCGTGCGCGCCTCGAACAGATGAGTAGGTAGAGGGCGTGCCTCGTCGGGCGCGGGCTCAGAGCGACCAGCCGAAGTACACCTCCGCCCGGCGCAGCCTTTCGCCGGCGAAGATGAGGACCTCGGTGTTGCGGAACGAGTTGCCGTCGGTCTTCGTGCTCTCGTAGGTGACGATCACCTCGTCGCCCATTTCCGCGAGGCGCACGAACTCGAAACCGCCGATCAGCTCGGAGTTCGGCCAGCAGCGTTCGAAGTAGCGCTCGCGGTCGATGCCGGGGTCGGCCGGGCTGAAGAACTCGAAGTCCTCGGCGAGCATCGCCTCGACAACGCTGCGGTCGCCGGAGACGTAAGCGCCGTAGAGGTCGCGCGCGAGCTGGAGACGGTCGCGATTGGCCATCAGTGGCTCGCGGACCGGAGGCCGTCGTCTGCAACGAGGGTAGGCACGAGGATCGACAGGACCACCACAGCTGATCGGTGCACGATCCTCCTATGATGCTCGGCCGGGCTCGATTTCAACCGCTGCGCTGGATCTGATCGCCCGAAATCCCCACCACATCCGATTCTTGGCTTCAGAGGACTGATTCAAGCTGCTCTCCACCAACCAATTCAAAAACGGCAACCACATCGAGGTCGACGGGACGATCTACAAGATCCTCGAGTTCCAGCACGTCAAGCCCGGCAAGGGCGGTGCGTTCGTGCGTACGAAGCTGCGCCGCGCCTCCGACGGGAACGTGATCGACAAGACCTTCAGGGCGGGGGAGAAGTTCCGCGATGTGCGCACCGAGGCGCGCAAGATGCAGTTCCTCTACGCAGACGGGTCCGACGCCCACTTCATGGACAGCGAGTCCTTCGAGCAGCTCGCGGTGCCCGAGGGGACGGTGGCCGAGCCGCTGCGCTGGCTGGCTCCCTCCAGCGAGGTCGACGTGCTGTTCATCGACGGCGAGCCCTCCGACCTGCAGCTGCCGAGCGCCGTGGAGCTCGAGGTCGCCCAGGCCGATCCCGGCCTTCGCGGCGACTCGGTTTCGGGCGGCGGGACGAAGCCCGCCACCCTGGAGACCGGCGCGGTCATCCAGGTCCCGCTGTTCGTCGAGCCCGGCGAGAAGATCCGCGTCGACACACGCTCCGGCGAGTACGTCGCCCGCGCTTAGATGGTCTAGATGCGCCGAACCGATCAGCGCCGGGCCGCCGTCGTCGCGCTCTACCAGCACGACCTGACCGGTCGGCCGCTGGCCGACACGCTGCCCCGAGAGGCGTCGCTGTTCGCGCGTGCCCTCGCCCACGCGGCGGCCGACCGCTCCGAGGAGCTGGATGAGGTCATCGACCGTCACGCCCACGGGTGGAGCGCGGAGCGCATCCAGCCCCTGGAGCGCAGCATCATGCGCGTGGCGCTGATCGAGATGCTCCATCCCGACGCTGCCCCGGCTGACAAGCCGATCCCGCCGGAGGGCGCGATCGAGGAGGCGGTCGAGAGCGCGAAGACGTTCTGCGGGGCCGACGCGCCGGGCTTCGTCAACGGCGTGCTCGCGGCAGTCCTGCGCGAGGTGCGCGAGAATGCGAGCATCCCATGACCATCGAGCGTCTCGACGACCTGATCTCACAGCTCGGCCGCGCCGCCGAGCAGCTCCGCTCCGGCGAGCTGTCGCCCGACGCCGCGGCCACGATGGTCGAGGACTGCGCAGCGCTGGCCTCCCAGGCGGCCGCCGAGCTGGAGCAGCTCACGCGCGCCGAGGTGCCGGCGACCACCCTCTTCGAGGGCGGTGTCCCCCCCGGCCAGGACAGCCTGCTGTAGTGACCGGCCGGCGACGGTCGGACGGGGCGGGCGGGCGCTCAGAACGCGCGTGAGCCCCAGCTATCCGGAGCACCTGCGCGAGGAGGTCGAGCGCTACCTGCGCGGTATGACCTTCTCCGAAGAGCCCCTGACCGCGGGTCTGGACGAGGCGATGCGCTACTCGCTGCTCGCCGGCGGGAAGCGAATCAGACCCGTGCTCAGCCTCGCGACTGCCCGTGCGGTGGGGATGGAGCAGCGCGACGTGCTGCCGCTGGCGGGTGCGATCGAGCTGATCCACACCTACTCGCTGATCCACGACGACCTTCCCGCGATGGACGACGACGAGCTCAGGCGCGGGCAGCCGACCTGCCATGTCAAGTTCGGGGAGGGGGTGGCGATCCTCGCGGGCGACGGCCTCTACGCGGAGGCCTTCCGGCACCTGCTGACGAACCAGCGCTCCGAGCCCGAGCGGGTGCTCGCCGCGGCCGCCGAGCTCGCGGCGGCAACGGGTGTCAACGGCATGGTCGGCGGCCAGTACGCCGACATCAGCGCGCCGGCGCCCGACGGTGCGGCCGCGCTGCGCCGGCTGCACGAGCTCAAGACCGGACGGCTGATCGGCGCCTCCGTGCTCTGCGTACTACTGTTGACCGGGACCGCCGACGCTCCTGAGAGCGCTCCCTTCCGGCGATTCGCCGCGGAGCTGGGTGTGCTCTTCCAGATCGTCGACGACATACTCGATGTGATCGGAACTGACGACGCGCTTGGGAAGCCACAAGGAAGCGATGAGCGCCACGGAAAGCGAACCTACGTGAGCGAGTTCGGTATCGACGGAGCCCGAGAGCTCGCCGCCGAGTCGCACCGCACCGCACGCGCGGCGCTCGCCGAGCTGGCGGCCGGCGGGGGCGCCCGGAAGGGCGCGACCGGCGAGCTCGAGGACATCGCGGACTTCATCTACACGAGGACCTCATGAGCCTGCTCGAGAACGTCGACCGACCCGAGGACCTGCACGAGCTCTCCGACCAGGAGCTGGAGACGCTCGCCCAAGAGGTCCGCGAGCACATCATCGACACCGTCGGCGAGATCGGCGGGCACTTCGGCGCGAACCTTGGCACCTGTGAGCTGGCGGTTGCGCTGCACTCGCTGCTCGACTCGCCGCGCGACAAGATCCTCTGGGACGTCGGGCACCAGGCCTACCCGCACAAGGTCCTGACGGGCCGCCGCGATGCCCTCGCGACGATCCGTCAGTACGGGGGCCTCGCCCCGTTCTGCTCGATCGCCGAGTCCAAGCACGACATCATGGGCGCGGGTCACGCCTCGACCTCGATCGGCTACGCGGTTGGGATCAAGGAGGGCATGCGTCTCGGTGGCGGCGAGGACGGGAAGGTCGTCGCCGTGATCGGCGACGGCGCGATGACTGGTGGCGTCGCCTTCGAGGCGATCGGACAGGCGGGTGGCCAGGGAACGCCGATCGTCGTCGTGCTCAACGACAACGGCATGTCGATCGCGCCCAACGTCGGCGCGCTCTCGCGCTACTTCAACCGCATCCGCCTGAACCCGAAGCTCTGGCACACACGCTCGGACATCGAGAGCGGGCTGACGAAGCTCCCGATCGGCATCGGCGCCGCATTCGAGCGGCTCGGGCCGCATCTCAAGGAGTCGATCAAGGCGTTCTGGGCGCCCGGGTTGTGGTGGGAGGAGCTCGACTGGGCCTACATGGGCGTGATCGACGGGCACGACGTCAAAGCGCTGCGCAAGGCCCTGCGCGAGGCGCTCGCGGCCGAACGCCCGGTGGTGGTGCACATCGCGACCGTCAAGGGCAAGGGCTTCGCCCCCGCCGAGGAAGGCGGCCTGGAGGGCATGGAGAAGTGGCATGCCGCGAAGCCGAACTCGATCCTCAACGGCTCACCCACCAGTCCCGTGCGTGGCAACGGCGCCACCAAGGCTCCGCCGCCGCAGTACACGCAGGTCTTCGGTGAGGCGCTCGTGCGCGAATGCGAGCGCGACGAGCGCGTCGTCGGCATCACCGCCGCGATGAACTCGGGCACCGGCCTCAGCATCCTGCAGAAGGCGATGCCCGAGCGCTACTTCGACGTCGGCATCGCAGAGCAGCAGGCGGTGCTGTTCGCGAGCGGCCTCTCGCTCCAGGGGGTCAAGCCGGTGGTGGCGGTCTACTCGACGTTCCTGCAGCGCGCCTACGACCAGATCGTCCACGACGTCTGCCTGCAGGAGCTCGACGTTGTGTTCGCGATGGACCGGGCCGGCCTCGTCGGCGACGACGGTCCGACGCACCATGGCGCCTTTGACATCGCCTACATGCGCTGCCTGCCGAACATCGTGCTGATGGCGCCTCGCGACGAGGCGATGCTGACGCGCATGCTGCGGACCGCCGTCGACCATGACGGCCCGGTCGGGCTGCGATACCCGCGCGGCGAAGGCGTCGGCGTGCCGCTGCCGGCGCGCGCGGAGCCGATCCAGGTCGGCACCGGTGAGATCCTCGTTCCCGCCGACCCGGCGACGACCGAGCCCGGTCAACGGGTCGCGTTGATCGGCTACGGGAGCGGCGTGGGCAAGGCCCTCGACGCCGCCGCGCGCCTCGGTGAGCTCGGGCTGGCCGTGACGGTCGCCGATGCGCGCTTCGCGAAGCCGATCGACGCCGGGCTCGTCGCGCAGCTCGCGGCCGAGCACGACCTGCTCGTCACAGTCGAGGAGGGCGTCCTGGCCGGAGGGTTCGGCTCGGCCGTCTGGGAGACGCTGAACGAGACCGGGACCCCGATGCCGCGCATCATGCGCGTCGGTCTCCCTGATCGCTTTGTGACGCATGGCAAGCCCGCGCTCCTCCATGAGGAGGTCGGCTTCACCGGCGAGCGGATCGCCGAGCGCGTGGCGGCCGCAGTCGGTGTCGCCGACGTCCCGGCTCGCGCCGGGACGATCGTCGGCTCGCGCGGTTCAGCAGCCTGAGGGGCGCGTCCTCACCGCCCGGCTGGGCGCGCCGGTGCTCGGCGAGCCTCCCAGCACCCGCTGCTTCGCTCGCGGGGCCCCGTTAAGCGAAACGGCCCGCCGGGGAAGCGGGCCGTTTCGGAGAGATGGCCCGCCGGGGAGGGCCGACCATCTCGGGGAGGAGGGATTCAGGAGAGATGCTGCAGAGACGCTGCACTCTCAGGATCAAGATCAATGTTGCCCACGCAACGTCGATGTCTGTGTGACATCGCGCACAGATGTCAGGTGATCTATTCGTCGAGCCCCAAGTCTTCGAGCGCTTGGGAGGGCTCGGTGAAGTAGCGGAGCTCGGTCACCACCCCGTCGCGCAGCGCGACCACGCAGGCTCGCGAAGAGACGACCTCCACTCCGCTTGCGCGCCCGCGTCCGCGCTGCCTGCCGGTGATGAGCACGCGGTCATCGAGATCACGCGCCTCTTCGACCTCGAGGCCCCAATCTGCCCAGCTCTCGCCCATGTCGCTGAAGAACTGGAACACCCCGTCTCTCCCCACATAGCTCACCGGCTCGCCGAGCGCACCGGAGAGGCGCATCTCGAACTGATCGCCACAAAGCGCGGAGAAGGCCTCTGGATCTCCCCGATTCAGGGCAGCGACACCACGGAGCACGATCTGCACGTTCTCTTGCGACATCGCCCGGCCAGTATCCCTGACGGCGAGCTGCTTCCTGAGAAAGCGTGGTTGGAAACGCGGTGGGCGGGTACCAAGGCCGGATGCATTTCAACGAAGCCCTCCGTATCGCCGCCCACCGCCTTGGCCTATGCGGGCGTCCCGACGCCCGGCCCACCCTCCTGGCAGTGCCGATCGCGCTCGGAGCGGTGCTGATGGTGCTGAGCGTCCTGGACGTTTCGCTCTTCCTACTCGGCACCGCGCTCTGGCTCTACGGCGCCGGCGCGATGGCCGTCGGCTCGCTCGCGGCGCGGCGCATGAACCGGCCAGGACGGCGCCGAGGCCGGCAAGCGCACAGGCTGACGGCCCGCAGCAGCTGAGCAGAGTCCGGGCGCCAGTCGCCCTGCAGGCCTGCCCACGCCAACCGCCGTGTGCAAGGGTTCCGGGTGATGGTCAAGCGGCGCCTGGACACACTGCTGGCCGAACGCGGCCTGTTCCCGTCCAGGACCAGGGCGGCGGCGTCGGTGATGGCCGGTGAGGTTCGCGTCGGCCGCGGCGGCCGGCGCGCCCAGAAGCCGGGCGAGATGGTCGACGCCGAGGAGCTCCTGGAGATCGATGAGCGCCCGGCCTACGTCTCCCGGGGGGGCATCAAGCTCGCCAATGCGCTGGATGCGACAGGCATCGAGGTCGCGGGGCGTCGCGCGCTGGACGCCGGGGCCTCGACCGGCGGCTTCACGGACTGCCTCCTGCAACGCGGCGCGCGCGAGGTCGTCGCCGTGGACGTCGGCTACGGCGTGCTCGACTACGCGCTGCGCGGCGATCACCGCGTCCAGGTCCTCGAGCGCACGAACGCCCGGTCGCTGACGCCCGCCGCGCTCCCGGCGCCGCGCGAGCGGAGCCGACGAGCCGCCTTCGCTGGCGGTGATCGACGTCTCCTTCATCTCGCTCGAGAAGGTGCTCGGACCCGTGATCTCGTGCCTGACCCCGCGCCACGACGTGCTCGCGCTCGTCAAGCCGCAGTTCGAGGTCGGTCGCGAGCGCGTGGGAAAGGGGGGAGTGGTCCGCGAGGCCTCCGCACGCCGCGATGCGCTCGTCGCCGTTGGCGAGGCCGGGCTGAGCCTGGGCGAGGCGGTCCTCGGCTACCGCTCCTCCGGCCTGCCCGGGCCCAAGGGCAATCGCGAGACGTTCATCTGGCTCGCCGAGAGCGGCCGCGAGGGTGCGAGCGGCGATCCTGCGGCGCTCGAGGGCCTTGCCCGGGAGGTCGAGCCATGAGGCAGATCACGGTCCTGACCCACCGCTCGCCCGAGGACATCGCCACGGCCCTGGCCGAGCTCATCACCCAGGCCTCCCAGGCCGGGGTCGCGCTGCGGTTCGACCCCGAAGAGACGGCCAAGCTCAGGCTGCAGCCTGCCGAGGGCCTCGTGCTCGACGCGCCGATCGAGCAGGACGTCGAGCTCTGCGTGGTGCTCGGCGGCGACGGCACGATCCTGCGCGGCCTTCACCACTACGCGGGCACCGGGGTGCCGGTGTTCGCGATCAACTACGGCGAGGTCGGATTCCTCGCGACCGTCGAGCCCGACGATCTGCACGGCGCGGTCGGCCGGGCGCTGCGCGGGGAGTTCGAGCTGCTGCGCCTGCCTGCGATCACGGTCGAGCTGCCCGATGGGGCGCCGCTGCACGCCATGAACGATCTCGCGATCACGCGCAAAGTCGGCGACCGCGTCGCCGAGCTGGCCTACGCGCTGGACGGCGAGGAGGCGGGGAGCGTCCGCTGTGACGGGCTCGTCGTGGCGACGCCGGCGGGCTCCACCGGCTACAACCTCGCCAACGGGGGGCCGGTCATGGCATGGGGCGTGGAAGGGCTCGTGGTCTCGTTCATCGCGCCACACTCGATGACCGCACGCGCCCTCGTCGTCGCGCCCGGCGACAGCATCGCGATCCGCACGGGGACGCGCCAGCCGCTCGACGTCGCGGTCGATGGCCGTCCCGCCGGCGCCGTCGCGCCGGGGGCGATCATCCACGCGCGGTTCGTCAAAGACCTGGGCACGCTGGCCCAGCTGCCGGGCACCTCGTTCTACAGGCGCCTGCGCGAGAAGTTCGGCCGGCTGGCGAGCTGACGCGCTCTACGCTGCTCGCGTCGCTCAGGCGACGCGCGCGTCGCCGGTGCTCGCGTGCACGTTCTCGGCCGCCGTCGGGCCTTCCGTCATCGATGTGATGAAGCCGTCGAGCTGGGCGCGCGAGAAGCGGCGCTGCCCGCCGGGCGTGCGATAGCAGGCGATGTGCCCGGCGTCGGTCCAGCGGCGGATCGTCGCTAGCGACACGCCCAGGTACAGCGCGGCCTGGGAGCTCGTGAAGACGAGCCTGCGGTCGTTGGGGGTCGTGGTCGTGGGCATGTGGGCCTCGATCGTGTCGTCGGGGGGGCGGCATTGCCGTCCGTTTCGCCTCTGTTTCGTCACATCGCGCGGCGAACTTGAGCGCCGCGCAGCTTTGTGGACGTTTTCGGCGGACCGGGTGCAAAAGTGTCGCGTTGGCGAGATCGGGCGGGCGCCGTTCGGCGCCGGGCGCCTGTCTCCTTCTCGGAAACTCGTCCCGGGCCGGCCTCCACAGCCGAGAACGAGCGCGAGATCCGGGCCCTGGAGCCGAAACCGGCGATCACACGATGGCTGGGTGCATCTGCAACCGATCCTGCACAAAGGTCGCAAAGCTGGACATTTCGCCTATCCCTGCGCTACCCTGCCAAAACCTACTCATCTGTAGGGGCTGCTCTAGGGACGGAGACAGCCGGAATCCCCGGCTTGCGTACGGGGCCGGAGAAATTAGGAGGAAGACGTGGAAAACTACTCCAGGAACTACTCCAGGTAGCTTTCAAAAGAGCCGGAGCAAGCGGTTCTTTCGAGGACGTCCGTCGCACGGCGAGGAAACTCGCCCGGTCGGGCGTCCTCAGTTCTTTAAGGGCCGGGTCAGGAGCGCTCTGAGGCCACCATCTTGCGCACGCGCGCAGCGAGGTCCAGCTCCGTGGCGTGGTCGCCCGCGGCGGGAGCTTCGAGCAGCGCCGGACCCTCGCGCTCGATCAGCGCGACGAACCGATCGACGAGCTCGGCGTCGAGCTGACGGCCGCTGATGTTGCGCAGCTCGGCGAGCGCGTCCTCCACCGACATGCGCGGTCCGTTGGTTTCGCGCGAGGTCATCGTGTCGAAGGTCGAGCAGATGGCGATGATGCGCGAGGCGAGCGGGATCTCCGAGGCGATCAGACCCACGGGGTAGCCGCCGCCGTCGACGCGCTCGTGGTGGTAGAGGATCGCGTCGGCGACCGGGCCGTAGCCGTCGAGCTTGCCGACCAGCGTCGCGCCGTCCTGCGGGTGGCGGCGGATCACTTCCCAGTCGGAGTCGGTGAGCTGCTCAGGGTGCAGGATGCGGTCGGACCATGTGAACTTGCCGATGTCGTGCAGCAGCGCGGCGGTCTGCACGACCTCGCGCTCCTCTTCGTCGACTTCCAGATCGATTGCCAGCGCGCGGGCGTAGCGCGCAACGGCGGTCGCGTGACGGCTCGTCTCGGCGTCGCGCAGAGCCAGCGCGTCCATCAGCATCGAGAGCACCCCGAGCTGCATGTTCGCGAGGTGGATGCTGCGCGCCTCGAGCTTTTCGGCGCGCTCCTCCGAGCGCAGCAGTGCGCCGATCAGGTAGTGGAAGATGCCCAGCACCAGCACACCGCAGAGGAGCACGAGCGTGCCGAGGTTCGTGTAGGCGACCGCCAGCAGCGCGGCCAGCACCGCGGAGGCGAGGTGGCCGGGGATCAGGGGGACGAAGGCGTCACGGAACTGGCGCCGCAGCGAGCTGCCGTCTTCGATGCGGACGTCGATCGCGATCACGGCGAAGTTGACGAAGATCGTGATCAGCGAGACCGCGAACACGAGCAGGCCGAACGTGGCCCCGACGACCGCCGCGTGGTTGTGCGGGTCGCTGACCGGGCCCACGACGATCTGCATGATCAGGCCGCCGACCAGGCCGCAGGCGCCGAGCGCAGTCAGGTTCGCGAGCCACTGCGAGGGGGGCAGCCGGCGCAGCGCGGATTTGGCGATCGCCGCGGTCAGCCCGAAGACGACGGCGGGCGCAGGCCCGAGCAGGCACATCGCGAGCACCATCGCGCTGTGCGCCGGCGTCAGCAGCCCGTCGCGGACGACCGAGCTCATGCGGTCTCCGGCGAGGTAGATGCCCGCCAGGATCGCGACGAGGAGGAAGGGGCGCCACTGGTCGGGCGAGGAGAGGGCGACCGCGAGCAGCGATGCGCCGAGCAGCGCGGACTCGACGATCCACCAGGAAGTTCGGATGACAACCGCGGATTTCATCCCTGTCGTCCTTAACGACCGTCGAGAGGTGGTACTTAAGGGGCAATCTCGTGCTATAGCGCCCGGCCGGGCAGGGAAACCGGCCCGACCCCGCCTCAGGTCCGGATCGGGCAGTTCAGGAAAGCGACTTCTCGGCGGCGAGCGGCTCGGGCGCGGAGCTTCCGAAGCGCACGCGGGCGAACACCGCGGCGGTCAGCGCGGCGCCTCCACCGACCACCGCAAAGGCGAAGCGAGGCGAGCCCAAGACCACGAGCAGGCCGCCGAGCGCGAGCCCGATCGCCGGGGTGACCGCGCTGATCGATTCGAGCAGGCCCATCACCCGCCCCTGCAGCGACGGGGGCGTGAGGCGCTGCACGCCGCTGATCACCGGCGCGTACTGCACCCCGTTGCCGATCCCGCCGACGACCGCCGCGAGCGCGGCGAGCGCGAGTGTCGGTGCGATCGCGAAGCCGATGTAGCCGCATCCAATGGCGAGCGTCCCGCCCACCAGCAGGGCGGTCAGGCTGCGCGTCCCGGCGCGCGCGAAGATGATGCTGCCGAGCACCACCCCGACGCCCCAGGCGGTGACGAGCAGCCCGTAGCCGCCGTCGCCGGCGACGAGCGTGCGCTTGACGTAGACGACCTCGATCGGGACCGCCGACTCGAAGAAGATCAGGCCGACGCCCTGAGCGATCAGAAGGGTGAGCAGCGCCCGCTCACCGCGGACGTAGCGCCAGGCGGCGCGCACGCGCGCCCGCACCGATTCGCCGCCGGCTTCCTCGACGTGCGGGTGCAGGTCGAGCAGCAGCGTCCCCGAGATCGCGAACGAGCCGACGTCGACGAACAGCGCCGCGGCGGCGCCGGCCGACGCGACGAGGAGCCCGGCGAGGATCGGTCCGAGCACGAAGGTCACCGAGAAGATCACGTTGAGCGCGGCGTTCGCATGCTGTTCTGCTGCATGCGGGTCCTCGGGATCGGCGATCTCGCGGTTGGCGGCGGCCGCGAGCTCGGTGCGCAGCAGCGCGTTGGCCGCCAGTGCGGCGGTGCCGTCGACCGCGACCAGGAGCAGAATCGCGGGCAGCCAGAAGTGCGAGAGCAGGACTGCCACCGCCGCGATGGCGACCGCCTCGATGTAGAGCAGGCCGCTGAGCTCGTGACGCCCTTTCGAGGCCTCCACGCGCGCGATCACGGCCGGTACGACGAACGCCGGCAGCACCTGGGCAGCGATCAGCACCGCGGCGACGTCGAGCGCGCTGTGGGTGTGGTCGTAGACCGCCAGCGCCAGCGCGACCGTGCCGAACCAGGTCCCGAGGCGGTTGATGCCGTACGCCGCCACGATGCGGCGCAGGCGCGGGTTTGCCAGGACGGCCCTCACGGGCCGCGACCGTACCGGCTGGCGAGGAGGTCTGTCGACAGTTGCACCACCCGTGGCAGGTGCTCAGATTTCAACGCGGTGCTGCCGATAGGTGCCCTGATGGCCCTCCCTGAGCCCGAAAGCTCCGCGAGCCCGACGACGGTGATCATCGCCGACGACCACACGGTCGTCCGCGACGGCATCCGCGCCGTGCTCGAGCGCGAGGGCGGCGAGTACGAAGTCGTCGCCGAAGCCGCCGACATCCCGTCGATGGTGCGGTTGGTGCGGGAGCACAAGCCCGACCTCCTGACCCTGGATCTCACGATGCCGGGCGGTTCGAGCCTCGGCGCCCTGCCGTCCTGCTTCATCGCCCATCCGACGATGGCGGTTGCGATCCTGACGATGCGAGAGGACCCCGAGTACGCGCGCCAGGCCCTGCGGGCCGGGGCGCGTTCCTACGTGCTCAAGGAGGCCGAGCCCGCCGAGCTGTTGCAGGCATTCCGCCTCGCGGTGGCCGGAGGGAACTACCTGCACCCGCGCCTCGGGGCGCTGATGGCGGCCGGCGAAGACCCGGGCGGTGACAGCGTCGTGCTCTCAGACCGCGAGCGCGAGGTGGTGCGGCTGATCGCCAACGGCTACACGAACCCCGAGATCGCCGACAAGCTGAACGTCGCCGAGCGGACCGTGAAGACCTACCGCGCGCGGGCGATCGAGAAGCTCGGCTTCTCCTCGCGGGCGGAGATCACGGCTTACGTGCGCAAGGTCGGGCTGGCGGACTAGCGCTCCGGGCGCGCTCAGCCCAGCGCGACGGCGCCCGCTTCGCCGAGTGCCTTGAACCGGCTTCCGGCAGGGGCGCCCCCGACCGCGACGTGTTCGCCGGCGCCGAAAGGCCGGCACGCTTCGCCGACCGCGTTGCACCTCTCCCAGCTGGGCGTCCAGGTCGGAGGGGTCGTGGCCTGGAATCCGTCCGCCGTCATCAAGCCGTCGCCGTCCGGGGTGAAGGTGGCCGAGACGGAGAGCGGGACGACCCCCAGGAATGCGGTTTGAGGCTCTTCACGGGCGGACGCCGGCACAGCGCCGATCGCGATCGAGCCCAGCACAACCGCCACCATCCTCCTCACGGCCCAAAGTCTAATTGACGGAACATCGATCCGGACGCCGCGACGGCGTAGTCTCAAGTCCGATGCCAACCGCGCCGCTCCCGGTCCCCGGTCACAAGCTCGAGGGCATCTCAGCCCACGCCTTCCAGCACCCGGCCGACCGCGCCGCCACCGCCGCCCTGGCCTCGATCCCCTACCTGGACCAGGTCGTCCGCAAGGTGATCGAGCTGGGCTATGAGCGCGCCCTGCGCCAGAGCTTCCTCGGCTCGGCGGTCCGGCTCTCCGACGAGCAGCTCGGCGACGTCTGGCGCGAGCACGCGATCGCCTACGCGACGCTCGACATGGCCGAGGTGCCTGATCTCTACCTGACCCAATACCCCAGTCCCAACGCGATGGCGATCGGCTCGAAGCGCCCGATGGTGGTCGTCCAGTCCGAGCTCGTGCGGCTGCTCGATCCGCCGCAGCGCCGGGCGGTCTTCGCACACGAGGCGGCGCACATCCTCGCCGACCACATGCTCTACCGGACCGCGCTCGTGATCCTCGTGCTGCTCGGACGCTCCGCGCGTTTGCCGCTGCCGCTGATGCCGGTCCGCACCGCCCTCTTGGAGTGGGGGCGGGCGACCGAGCTGAGCGCGGATCGGGCCGCAGCGCTCGTCACCCGGGACCCGCTCGCTGTCTGCCGCACCCTGATGTCGCTCGCCGGCGGCGCGATGGTCTCAGAGCTCGACCTCGACGTGTTCATGCGCCAGGGCCTCGACTACGCCGAGCAGCCGGGCCTCCTCGAGCGCTTCACGCGGCTGACGCTCGAGCTGGGTGTCACCCATCCGTTGCCCGTCAAGCGCACCCACGAGCTGATGGCCTGGGTGCGTTCCGGCGAGTTCGACCGCATCGTCGGCTCAGGCGAATACCACCGCCGTGGCGACCCGGTCGACGCGCGCGCGGAGGGAGGGGAGGCGGTCTCGTTCTACTCGGACCGGATACGCGACGCGTTGCGCGACGCCGGCGAGTCGGTCGGCGGCGCCGGCCAGCAGCTCGCCGACTGGCTGCGAAAGCCGCGCGGGAGCGACAACGACGAGGACGCCGATGAGAAGCCGCCCGAGGCCGATGCCGGCTGGGAGGGCTAGGCGCGGCTAGTAGCTCGGCTGCGCGTCGACCGCGTGGCCGCCGTGCGGGCGCCCCGTCAGCGGCACCGTCAGACGCACGACCGTGCCTTTGCCCGGTGCGGGCACCCATTCCAGCTCGCCGCCGACGAGCTCGGCGCGCTCGCGCATCCCGCCCGTGCCGAAGCCGCCGCCGTCCTCGCGCGGTCCGAGCCGCGCCGAGTCGGGCATGCCCTTGCCGTCGTCCGTAACGCTCGCGACGACCTGGCGTTCGTCGCCGGTAAGGCGGATCACGGCGTGGGTCGCCTCGGCGTGGCGGCTGACGTTGGTCAATGCCTCCTGGACGACCCTGTAGATCGTGGACTCGAGCTCGGGGTCGAGCCGGCCGCCCCCGTTGTGCGCCTCTCCCGGGTGCAGATCTTCGTCACGGCCGAACTCGATCTCGGTGGTGACGTCGAGGCCGTCGATGGCCTGCGCCCGGCGCGCGAGCGCCTCGAGCGCGGCGGCGAGACCGAGGTCGTCGAGCGCCGCGGGCCGGAGCTCGGTGATCAGGTGGCGCAGGCCGTCGATCTCGATGCCGAGCCCCTCGAGCGCCTCCTCCACGGCGGCGGCGAGCGCGTCCTTGTCGTCGAGGTTGCGCGCGTTTGCGAGCCGCATGCGCAGCGCGCCGATGCCCTGGATCGACTCGTCGTGGATCTCGCGCGCCCAGCGGGTGCGCTCGCGCTCGCGCGCCTCCATCCCGTAGCGCAGGCGTTCGATCTCGACCGAGCGCTCGGCGGCGAGTCGCACCGCGACGCTCTCGGCGAACGATTTCAGCGCCTCGCGGTCGGGCTTGCGGAAGTTGCCGTCGCGCCGCAGCGCGATCGCGATCCCGCCGCCCTGGCCCTCCATCGAGAAGGGCTCGACCATCACCGAGCGCGCCTCGAGCCCCAGTTCGTGCAGGAAGGCGGCCTCCTGGCCGCGCGGCTTGTCGATCGCGACCGACTCCCCCTGCTCGTAGAGCGCCCCGAGCGCGCTGCCCTGGACGGGCGCGATACGCAGCCGCACCGGGCCGCCGCTCGCGCCGGCGACGCGCAGCTCGCCCTTCTCCTCGATCACCAGCAGCATGTTGCTGGCGTCGAGCAGGGCAAGACCGCGGTCCGCCATCAGCCGAAGCAGCCAGAGCTCTGATCCGGTAAGCACCTCCAGGAATTATGAAGGCGGCGAGGTCGGCTCCACGTCGAAGGGCCCCTGATGGCTACCGGCGGCGCCGTTCTCGCCGTTGGCGGAACGCTCCGCGGCCGCCCGCGCGCGGGTCAGCATCGTCGAGGGCGTCGCGTTCGCGCTCCAGGCGACCAGGCCGACCGAGATCCGCAGCGGCTCGCGCCTCCCGCGCGCTTCGACCTTGATCGCCCGGAGCCGGTCGAGCACGCGCCGCGCGACCATCTCGCCCCGAGGTCCGTCGGCCCCGGGCAGGACGACCAGCAGCTCGCGCCCGCTCGGCATGCCGACGCGGTCGAAGCGGCGGATTTCACGCCTCAGGGCGCCCGCGATGTAGGCCATCGTCTGCTCGCGGAGGTCCTCGACGAGGATCTCCGATGGGGTCGGCCGGCGCTCGGCGCCGGCCTCCGAGGGCTGCCCCTCGCCGGCCAGCTCCTCGAGGTTGTCCACGACGACGAGCAGGCAGCTCAGCTGGGTGCCGTGGCGTTCGGCGCGGCCGATCTCCTCGAGCAGCCGCTCGTCGAGCTCGGCTGCCCCGGGCCAGTCGACAGCGCCCGTGACCCCTGTCCTTCGCGCGCTCTGAAAGCTCGAAGTGTCCTCCCCGGCAGCCATGCCCTCGTCCTGTCCGTTGTGTACGGGCGGCCGTCATCCGTTCCGGCCTGCCTTGATTATGCACCCGCGGAGGGCCGATGACCAGGGTCCCGGCGCCCGCGATCCGTCGGATGGCGTTGCTAGACCTGGGCTCCCATGCTGCGAGAGCTGACCGTCGAGAACCTGCTGCTGATCGAGCGCGCGCGCCTGCGCACGGGTCCCGGGCTGAACGTCATCACCGGCGAGACCGGTGCCGGCAAGACCGTGCTCGCCCACGCACTCGACCTACTGCTGGGAGGCAGGGCCCGCGCCGGGATCGTCCGTCCCGGCGCGCCGGAGGCGTACGTCGAGGGGGTGTTCGACCTCCCACAGGACCTGCGCGCGCGGCTCCCGGCGGAACTCGCGGAGCGCCTAGACGGCGGTGACGCCGAGATCGTGCTCGCGCGGCGGCTCGGTGCGGACGGGCGCACGCGCGCATATGTCAACGGCCGCGCGGCGAACGTGGCCGACCTGCGCGACGCCGGCGGGTTGCTGCTCTCCTTCTACGGCCAGCACGAGCACCGCAAGCTCACGGTCGCCGCCGCCCAGCTCCAGATCCTCGACGGCCTCTGTGGCCCGGCGCACGAGCGCAGATTGGAGTCCTGCGCGCAGACATACGGGCGCGCCCGCGAGCTCGGCGAGCGCCTGGTGGAGCTTCGCGAGCTCGCCGCGCACCGCGAGCGCGAGCTGGGGCTGCTCGAGTTCGAGCTCGGCGAGATCGACCAGCTCGCACCCGACGCCGCCGAGCACGAGCGGCTGCTTGCTGCACGCGGTCGCCTGCGCCATGCCGACGCGCTGCAGGGAGCGGCCGGGGCCGCGGCGCAGGCACTGAGCGGCGAGGACGGCGAGGCCCGCGGCGCGGCCGAGCTGCTGGCGGACGCGGTCGCCTCGCTCGACGCCGTCGCGGGGGCCGATCCCGGCCTCGATCGCCTCACGGAGCGGCTCAGGGGTGCAGCGATCGAGTCCCAGGAGCTCGCAGCCGAGCTGCGCGAATATGGCGCTGCCGGCGCCGAGGATCTCGACGTCCCCGGTGTCGAGCCGACGCTCGAGTCCGTCGAAACGCGGCTCGATGACATCGAGCGGGTGCTCCGCAAGCACGGTGGCAGCGTGGAGGCGGTGCTCGAGTTCGCCGCCGGCGCCCGGGCGAGGCATGAGGAGCTTGCGGGGGCGGAGGTCGCGATCGAGAACACGGAGCGCGAGCTGGCGAAGGCGCACTCCGACCTCGACGGTCACATCGCCGCGCTCCGGACCGCCCGGCGCAAAGCCGCCCCCCGCTTCGCGAAGGCGGTCGTCGAGCAGCTGCGCTCGCTCGCGATGGAGGACGCGGACTTCGCCGTCGAGCTCGGCGAGGCAGAGCCCGGTCCGCGCGGCGGCGATGCCGTCGAGTTCATGATCGCGCCCAACCCCGGGGTGCCGCCGGGGCCGCTGCGTGAGATCGCCTCAGGCGGGGAGCTCTCGCGCGTGATGCTCGCGATCATGAGCGCGGCCAGCGCGGCGGCGCCGCAGGCGACGCTCGTCTTCGACGAGGTGGACGCGGGCATCGGCGGACGCACCGCGAACGCGGTCGGCGCGCGGCTGAGGGAGCTCGGGGAGCGCGGCCAGGTGCTCTGCATCACCCATCTTCCGCAGATCGCCTCGCTGGGAGCGCGGCATTTCTCGATCGTCAAGGACACCGGCGCCGACCCGACGCGTGCCTCGGTGGTGGAGCTTGGCGAGCCGGAGGTCGTCTCCGAGCTCGTGCGTATGCTCGGCGCGGACGGCGACGACAGCGCGGCGCGCCGTCACGCGCGCGACCTGCGCAAAGCCGCCTGAGCGGCTCGTCGCGCACACCCGTGCCGCCGCCATGGGCCCGTTTGCCAGGCTCGCACGGTCGCGCGAGGGTTCGTCCGGGCGCCGCCTGCCGGCGCGGGGCGCGTTACCCTCGGCAGAATGGCCGCGACGAGACCCAGCCGTCCCACGGGGGGTTTTGGCTCCCAAGCGCCTGCTCGCCTGCCTGCCCGCCCGCCCGTGCCGCCAGTCCTCTCGCCGGCACTGGGGGAGGTCTCCGGCGCGGTGCGCCCCGGCCGTCGTACGAAGCTCCTGGTCAAGCACCTCGTGCCAGGCGACATCGCGCTGATCGACCACCTCGACATCGACCGTGTCTCGGCCGAGGAGCTGATCGCCGCACAGGTGGTCGCCGTCGTGAACTGCCGGCCGTCCTCCGGCGGCACCTACCCCAACCTCGGACCGCTGCTGCTCGTGGAAGCGGGGATCCTGCTCGTGGACATGCCGGACGACGGGCTGTTCGACCACGTATCCGACGGCGACCCGTTGGTCTTGGTGCCACGGCCGAGCGCTGCCGACGGGCCGGAGCTGAGTGCAGAGGTTGACGGACCGGACGGGCCGGCGCTCCGTGCGGGCCCGGTGTTCCCGGCGCACATGGAAGCCGAGGTGCTGCGCCGCGGCGAGCCGCTCGGCCGCGGCGAGGTGCTCGACCTCGCGCGGGTCCGCGCCGACACCGAGGCCCGCAGGCGCGAGGTCGGCGAGGCGCTCGAGCGCTTCGCCAGCAACACGATCGAGCACATGCTCGAGGAGCGCGAACTGCTCACGGGCCGGATCGCCCTGCCGCGCTTTCAGACCGACTTCCGCGACCGCTCGACGCTGCTGGTCGTGCGCGGCGTCGAGCACCAGCGCGACCTGCGTGCGCTGCGCCCCTTCATCCGCGACAAGCGCCCGCTGATCGTCGCCGTCGACGGGGGCGCCGACGCCGTGCTGGAGGCCGGGCTGACGCCGGACATGATCGTCGGCGACATGGACTCGGCCGGCGTGGCCGCGCTCAGCTGCGGCGCCGAGCTCGTCGTGCACGCCTACCCCGACGGCCGCGCGCCCGGGCGGGAGCGTCTCGAGGATCTCGGCCTGCCGTTCAAGCTCGTGCCCGCGCCGGGGACGAGCCAGGACGTGGCGATGCTGATCGCCGCCGAGAAGGGCGCACGGCTGATCGTGTCGGTCGGCTCGCAGTTCAACCTCGTCGAGTTCCTCGACCGCAACCGCAAAGGCATGTCCTCGACGTTCCTCACACGTCTGCGCGTCGGCGAGATCCTCGTTGACGCGAAGGGCGTGAGCCGTCTCTACCAGCCGCGCCCGGGCATCGCCCCGCTGCTCGTCGTGATCGCCGCCGGTCTGATCGCGATGGTCGCCGTGATCTGGGCGACGCCCGCCCTGCACGATGTCGCCGAACTGGTCTGGCTGAAGCTGCAGGCGCTGTTCGGCGCGCACTGAGCGCCGTCCGCGTGCGCACCGACTGACGATGTTCGACTACCGCTACCACGCTCTGTCACTCGCGGCCGTGCTGTTCGCGCTGGCGCTCGGCGTGCTGATCGGGGTCGCGATCGGCGACACCAACCTGGTCTCCTCGGCCAAGAGCGGGATCGTCCACAACCTCAACGCCGAAGTCGGGGAAGCCCGCTCGCAGGCCGACAGCCTCCAGGACCGCCTCTCCTCCCAGGAACAGTTCTCGCGCGGGCTCTACCCGCTCGCGGTCCACGAACTCCTCAACGGCCGCAGCGTCGGGCTCGTGTTCCTCGGCGACGCCTCGAACGAAATCAACTCGCTCGTCAAGACCGCCATCACTCAGGGCGACGGCACGCTCGCCACGGTGGTGGCGGTGCGTGAGCCGCTCAACCTGACGGGCATCGCGCGCGAGGCGGCGGGCACGCACTTCGCGGCCCTGAACGAATCGCCGGCGCTGCTCGAAAGCTTCGGCGAGCTGATCGGGCGCCAGCTCGTCAGCGGCGGCCAGCGCGTGGATCAGGAGTTGCTGAGCCGGGTCCGCGGCGGCCTGCTCAGCGCCTTCGACGGCCAGCTCACCCACCTCGAAGGGGTGATCGTGGCCCGCAGCCCGGAACCCGAAGGCGTCAGCGCCGAACAGGCTGAAGCGGACAGCCGCTTCGAGGACGGGCTGGTGGCCGGGGTCTCGGCGGCGGGCGTCCGCGCCGTCGGCGTCGAGATGACCAGCTCGACGCCATCGCAGATTCCCTGGTTCAAGGGTCGCAAGCTCTCGAGCGTCGACAACCTCGACGAGCAGGCCGGGCAGGCCGCGCTCCTGTACGCGCTCGCCGGCTACTCGGGCAGCTTCGGCACCAAGGCGACCGCCGACTCGCTGCTGCCGACCGTCAACTCGTCGAGCCCGACCAGCGGTCCGTAGAGGTTCGCGGACCGGCCGCGAGCCTCACGCCGAGGACCGGCGCTCCGGCCGCGAGGCCCTCGGAGGCCCTCGGAGGCCCTTGCTCCGAGCACGAACGCGCGTCCGCCGCCGTCGCTAGCTTCAGGCGATGCACGCCCTGCCTCTCCTTCTCGCCACGCTGATCGCGCTGGCGCTGGCGCCGGCGCTGCTGAGGGCCATGACCGAGCGCGGGCAAGTGCACGCCAACTTCCGCGGGCGGCGGCTGCCGTTCCCGCTCGGCGTGCTGGCTCCGCTCGCGGCGGCGCTTGCGCTCGTGCCGCTGATGCTCGTGGAGAGGCTCGCCTCGACGTCGCTCTTCCATCCCGAGATCGAGCCGGTCGCGCTCTACGCGCTCGGCGTCGCCCTGCTCGGCCTGATCGACGACACGCTCGGCGAGCACCTCGGAGGTGAAGGCCCGCCCGCGTCCGGCTCGCGCCCGCCGCGTGGCTGGCGCGGCCACGGCGCGGCCGTCCTGCGCGGCGAGCTCTCGACCGGGGCCCTGAAGGCCGTCGGAGCGCTGGGCCTCGCGCTCCTGGCGATGGACGGGCTCGGGCTCTCCGACGGACGCTGGGTGCTGGCGGCAGCGGTGCTCGTCCTCGCGACCAACGTGTTCAACCTGCTCGACCTGCGCCCTGGCCGCACGCTGAAGGCGTACGTCCTGCTCGCGGCCGGAGTCGTGATCGGCTCGGGTGAACTGCGCGCCCTGTGGACGGTCGGGCTGTTCGCCGGCCCGGTGCTGGTCGCCGGAGCCTACGACCTGCGCGAGCGGGCAATGCTCGGCGACACCGGCTCGAACCTCGTCGGCGCCCTCGCGGGGCTGATGCTCGTGCTCACGCTCTCGGAGACCGGGCAGCTGATCGCGCTCGGATTGCTGCTTGCGATCACGGTCTATGGCGAGCTGCGATCGATCTCCGCGCTGATCGAACGGACTCCGGGGCTCCGGGAACTAGACTCCTTGGGCAGGCCCTCATGACCGCCTCCTCCGACCGCCACGCGCAGCCGCCAAGCAAGACCCGGTTCATCTTCGTGACCGGCGGCGTGGTGTCCTCGCTCGGCAAGGGGATCGCCGCCGCTTCGATCGGTCGCCTGCTCGTCTCCCGCGGCCTGACCGTCGGCCTTCAGAAGTTCGACCCCTACATCAACATCGATCCGGGGACGATGTCGCCCTACCAGCACGGCGAGGTGTTCGTGACCGAGGACGGCGCCGAGACCGACCTCGACCTGGGCCACTACGAGCGCTTCACCGACGCGAACACCAGCCGCGCCTCCAACGTCACCGCCGGCGGCATCTACGACACAGTGATCCGCCGCGAGCGGCGCGGCGACTACCTCGGCGGGACCGTGCAGGTCGTCCCGCACATCACCGACGAGATCAAGCAGCGCATCTCGCTGATCGCCGAGTCCAGCGACGTCGACTTCGTGATCACCGAGATCGGCGGCACGGTCGGGGACATCGAGTCGCTGCCGTTCCTCGAGGCGATCCGCCAGTTCCCGGTCGACGTCGGCCGGCGGCGCTGCATGTTCATCCACCTCACGCTCGTGCCCTACATCGGGCACGCCGGCGAGCTGAAGACCAAGCCGACGCAGCATTCGGTCAACGAGCTTCGCCGCATCGGCATCGCGCCCGACATGCTGATGTGCCGCTCGGAGAGCTCGCTCTCGAGCGAGATCCGCCGCAAGATCGCGCTTTTCGCCTCGCTCGGATCAGAGGCGATCGTCTCAGCCTGCGACGTGGACAACATCTACAAGGTGCCGCTCACATTTCGTGAGCAGGGCGTGGACGAGTTCATCCTCGAGCACTTCGGCGTGGAGGCGGACGAGCCGGACCTCGAGCGCTGGAAGGAGCCGATCGAGCGTTTCGCCCGCGCGACGCGCACGGTCAAGATCGGGCTGGTCGGCAAGTACGTCCAGCTCGAGGACGCCTACCTGTCGGTCTCCGAAGCCCTGCGCCACGCGGCCTCACTGCAGGACAGCCGGGTCGAGATCGACTGGATCGACTCCGAGCAGCTCCTCGACCCCGGGCAGGCCGCAGAGCGGCTGCAGGGGATCGACGGGATCCTGATCCCGGGCGGCTTCGGCGGGCGCGGCTGGGAGGGCAAGATCCACGCCGCTCAGGTCGCGCGCGAGCAGAAGATCCCCTACCTCGGCATCTGTCTTGGCATGCACGTCGCCGTGAGCGAGTTCGCACGCAACGTCGCCGGCCTCGAAGGCGCCAACTCGACCGAGATGGACCCCGAGACGCCGCATCCGGTGATCGATCTGCTGCCCGAGCAGAAGGAGGTCTCGGACCTCGGCGGCACGATGCGCCTCGGCGCCGATCCGATCAAGCTGCACGACGGCACCAGGGTGCGCGAGATCTACGGCGAGGCCGTGATCTACGAGCGCCACCGCCACCGCTACGAGGTCAACAACCTGCTGCGCAAGCGCATGCAGAGCGCCGGGCTGGGCATCTCGGGCACCTCGCCGGACGAGCGGCTCGTGGAGGTCGTGGAGCTGCCCGAGCACCCGTTCTACGTCGCCTCGCAGTTCCACCCCGAGTTCAAGTCGCGTCCGGAGCGTCCCGCGCCGCTGTTCCGCGACTTCATCAAGGCGGCGCTCGCCCAGGGCGAGCCGGAGAACGAGTTGACGGTCAAGGACGCCCGCACCGGAGTCGCCGACGGCGCCGCCGCGAGAGCCGGCGAGGCCGCCGGGCGGCCGTGAGCGCCGGCGCTGCGGCGGCCAGAGCGGCTCTACAGCACCGCTACCTGAGCACGATCTTCGCGGAGCTGTGCGCAATCCCGAGCCCGTCGCTCAGCGAGCGGGCGTGCGGAGAGCGCGTGAGCGAGGAGCTGCGTGCGCTGGGGCTCGAGACCGCCGAGGACGGCGCCGGGGCCGCGATCGGCGCGGACTGCGGCAACCTGCTCGCCCGGATTTCGGGTGAGCCCGCCGGAGCCCGCGAGGCCGAGGCGGAAGGCGAGCGCCGCTCGGTGCTGCTCTGTGCGCACCTGGACACGGTGCCGCTGCAGTCGCCCGTCGAGCCCGTTCTGCGCGAGGGCTTCTGGGAGAACGCCAACGAAGGGATCCTCGGGGCCGACAACAAGGCCGCGATCGCCGTGCTGCTCGCGCTCGCGCGCCAGGTGCGCCAGGAAGGGGCGCCGGTCGACATCGAGCTGCTGTTCACAGTCGGCGAGGAGATCGCGCTCGCCGGGGCCGCGGAGTTCGACCGCTCGCTTCTGCGCAGCGACTACGGCTACGTCTTCGACCACGCCTCGCCGATCGGCGAGGTGATCATGGACTCGCCGTGCCACTTCCGCATCTCGGCGCGATTCCGCGGCGCCGCGGCGCACGCAGGCATCAGGCCAGAGGACGGGCGCAGCGCGATCCTCGCCGCGAGCCGCGCGGTCGCCTCGATGCGCCATGGGCGGATCGAGGGAGAGGGCACGGTCAACATCGGCACGATCGCAGGCGGCGGCGCCATCAACGTCGTGCCCGAACGCTGCGAGCTGAGCGGCGAGGTGCGAGGACTCGACGACCAGCGCGGGGAGGCGCTCGTCGCGGAGATGGTGGACCGCATCCACGAGGCGGCGAACCGCCCGGACTGCGACGTCGACGTCGACGTCTCGGTCGAGCGCACGTTCGCGGGCTACCGGCTCGCACCCTCGGCGGCGCCCGTGCGCGCGGCCGAGGCGGCGCTAAGGGCATGTGGGCACGAGCCGGTGCGGATCTCCAGCGGCGGCGGCTCGGATGCCAACGCACTGATCCCCAAGGGCCTGCCCACCGTGAACCTCGCCAACGGCACCGAGCGCAACCACGAGCCGGGCGAGCGGGTCTCCGAGCTGGCCTTGCAGGAGATGCTCGGGGTGGTTGTCGCGCTTGTTCACGAGGTCGCAGCGCTTGCCCCGGACCCGGCGCGCTAGCGTCCAGCCGAGATGCTCAAGCTGCGCCGTGCCACAGTGATCGACGCCTCCCCGCCGGCCGGTGCGCAGACCGGGGAGCAGCGGCTGACGGTGGAGCTGGTGCCTTCGGAGACCGGGTCGGCGCGCAATGCCGGCGCGGGGGCAGCCTCGGGGCAGCGCCGCGAGGCGATCGCAGACATCGCGATGGTCGGACCCTCGCATCCGGGCGACGAGGTGATCGTCAACGTCGAGGCGCTCGATCTCGGCCTCGGCTCGGGCGGCTTCGACGTCGTGCACGTCAACCTCACCCGCGGCCTCGAGTCCCCGGGCGCCGACGCGCGCAACGTGATGAAGCTCAACTACACGAGCCTGCAGCACACCGTGGAGCCGGTGGAGACCGTCGGCGCGCAGTCCCTCGAGCTGCCGCTCGGTCGCCCGGCAGCGGTGCTCTCCCTGCACGGCCAACTCGCCCCGGTCGCCTGGGCCTACGCCCAGGCCAACCCGGGCGCGCGGCTCGGCTACGTCCAAACGGGCGGCGGCGCGTTGCCGGGCGGGCACTCGCGGACCGTCGCGGCGCTGCGGCGCGAGGGCATGCTCGCGGGCCACGTGACGGCGGGCCCGGCCTACGGCGGTGAGCTGGAGGCGGTGAGCGTCGCGGGGGCCCTGCACCACGGCATCGGGCTGCTCGGGTGGGACGCTGCGGTCGTCGGTCCCGGCCCCGGGATCGTGGGGTCGAGCTCGCGGCTCGGCCACGGCGGGATGGCGGCGCTCGACAGCGCCCACGTCGCGCTCGCGCTCGGCTGCCCCACGCTGCTCGTCGCTCGCATGTCCTCCGGCGACAGCCGCGACCGCCACCGCGGCATCTCCCATCACACGCTGACCGTCCTGGAGCTCCTGCTCGAGCCCGTCACGGTCGCGCTGCCGGCGGGGATGCGCTCGCCCGTGGGGACCGACCTGCGCGCGGGTCTGGGCGCGGTGTTCGGCGGCGCCGCCGGGGCGCGTCCGGCGCTCGCGCTCGACGTCGAGCGCCCGGTGCGGATCACGCGGCACGACTGGCGCCGCGCGGAGGTGAACCTGCCGGCTTACGTCGCCAGCGGGCTGCCGGCCGAGACGATGGGTCGCAGCCTCGCGGAGGACCCGCTGTTCTTCGGCGCGGCGCTCGCGGGGGGCGCGGCGCTCGCCGAGCTGGGCGCGCCGGCGGAGACGGGGCCTGCGTTCCACGGACGGGACGAGACCTCGGGCGCCGAGGCCGCAGTCCACGCCGGCCCGGGCGGCGAGAGCGGCCAGAGCGGCGCGGGCGACGGCGGCAGCGAGGCGGCTTGAGCTCTCCGCGCGCCTTCGAGGCGCTGGGCGGCGAGACCGTGTACGAAGGCCGGCTCGTGGACGTGCGCATCGAACGCTTCCGCCAGGCCGACGGCGAAGAGGTGACCCGTGAGATCGTCACGCACGACGGCGCCGTCGGGATGCTCGCCTACGACGAGCAGGAGGTGTGGCTCGTGCGCCAGCCGCGCGAGGCGGTCGGCGAGCCGGACCTCCTGGAGGTCCCGGCCGGACGGCTCGACAAGGAGGGCGAGGAGCCGCTCGCCGCCGCCAAGCGCGAGCTGGCCGAGGAGATCGGGCGGGCCGCCGCGCACTGGGAGCCGATCGTGACCTACTACACCGGGGTCGGCTTCACCAACGAGCGGGTGCACCTGTTCGCCGCGACGGAGCTCTCAGAGGCGAGCGCGGACAGCGGTGAGCAAGAGCGGATCGAAGTCGTGCGCTGGCCGCTGGCGGAGCTGGACGCGGCGATCGAAGAGTGCCGCGACGCCAAGACGCTGATCGCGCTCTACTGGCTCGCCAGGCGCCTGAACGCCTGATTGCACCCCGAGGAGGGGCGGCCGGCGGCGCGAAGCTGTCGGTGTGGCCCAGCCTGAGACGATCGATACGGATGCCCTCGGCGCGCAGGGCCGCGCACGCGTGCAGGACGGCGCGCGCGCGGCCGCGCCGGCATCGGGCTCCTCCGAGCGGCTCGTCGGCGACTTCCTCGCCTACCTCGAGCTCGAGCGCGGGCTCTCGCGCAACACCCTGGACGCCTACCGCTCCGACCTGCAGCAGCTCTGCTCGTATCTCGACCGGCGCGGGCTGACGATCGAGGGGGCGACCCATGGCGATCTCGCGGCGTTCCTGGACGAGCTGGCCGAGGGCGGCGGGGGCCGGCCGCCGGTGGCCGCGACGACGCTCGGGCGCAAGGTCGCCTGCCTGCGCTCCTTCTACCGCCACCTGCGCCGCGAGGAGCTGATCGAGCATGATCCCACCGCCGACCTGCACGGGCCCAGGAAGCCGAAGCGCCTGCCGCAGGTCCTCACGCGAGAGGAGGTGCGGCGGCTGCTCGAGCAGCCGCGGGGATCGAGCCCGCTGGCGCAGCGCGACCGGGCGCTGCTCGAGGTGATGTACGCGTGTGGGCTGCGAGCGTCGGAGGCGGTGTCGCTGGAGCTCGGCGACCTCGATCTGGAGGAGGGTCTGTTGCGCACGCGCGGCAAGGGCTCGAAGGAGCGGATCGTGCCGGTGGGCCGCCAGGCCCTGGCGGCCCTCTCGGTCTACCTGCGCAGCTCACGGACGGAGCTGGTCGGCAACCGTCCCCAGTCGCGGCTGCTGGTCAACCACCGCGGCGGCACGCTCACCCGCCAGGGGCTCTACAAGATCGTGCAAGGCCACGCGCGCGCCGCCGGTCTCGAGCAGCGCATGAGCCCGCACACGCTGCGCCACAGCTTCGCCACGCACCTGCTCGCAGGCGGCTGCGACCTGCGCTCCCTGCAGGAGATGCTCGGCCACGCGGACCTCGCCACGACCCAGGTCTACACGCACCTCTCGGCCGAGCGGCTGAAGGACGCCTACTTCGGGGCGCATCCGCGGGCGACTGCGCGGCGGGGCGCCGGGGCACCGCGGGGGGCGCCGGCCGCGCCACACGCGACCGCAGACGGGTAGAGATCCACCGATGAGCGTCCGGCCGGCACGGCGAGCCTTCGTGCTCGTGATCGACGCGTGCGGCGCCGGCGCGCTGCCCGACGCGGCGGCCTATGGCGACGAGGGGACGAACACGCTGTGCCATCTCGCAATGGCGGCAGGTGGCCTCAGCATGCCCGCGATGGGCTCGCTGGGGCTCGGTGCGATCACGGAGATCGAGGGCGTGCCGCCGAGCGCGGACCCCGCCGTCTACGGGCGGCTTGCTCCGCTCGGGCCCGGCAAGGACTCGATCACGGGGCATTGGGAGCTGATGGGCGTGAGCCTGCCGGCCGCGCTGCCGACCTACCCCGACGGGTTCCCGGCGGCGCTGGTGGGGCGGCTCGAGGCGGCGATGGGCAGGGAGGTGATCTGCAACCGCCCTGACAACGGGCTGGCGGCGATCGAGCAGTTCGGCGAGGAGCACCTGCGCAGCGGCGCCCTGATCCTCTACACCTCGCAGGACTCGGTGGCGCAGCTGGCCGCGCACGTCGACGTGGTGGGCGAAGAGGAGCTGTATGAGCTGTGCGCGCGTGCGCGCGAGGTCCTGAGCGGGCCCGACGGCGTCGGACGGGTGATCGCGAGGCCCTTCGCCGGGCCGGCGGGTGCGTTCGAGCGGACGCCGGGCCGCCGCGACCTGGCGCTTGCCCCACCGGCCCGAAGCTACCTCGAGGAGATCGAGGGGTCCGGGCTGCCCGTCACCGGCGTGGGCAAGATCCGCGACCTGTTCGCCGGGCGCGGCGTGACGAGCTCGCTGCCCGGCGCGACCAACGCGCAGGCGCTCGAATCGGTGGGCATGCTCGCGCGCGAGATGCCGGCGGGGCTCGCGTTCGCGAACCTGATCGAGACCGACCAGCGCTACGGACATCGCAAGGACGTGCCGGGCTTCGCGCGGGCGCTGGAGGAGATCGATGTGCGGGTGGGGGAGCTCGTGGCCGCGCTGCGCGAGGGCGACCTGCTGATCGTGACCGGCGATCACGGTGTCGATCCGCTGCATCCCGGCACCGACCACACGCGCGAGAGCGTGCCGCTGCTCGCGGTGAGCGGCGAGATGGCCGCGCGCCGTCCGCGCGGCGGCTTCCGCCACGACGGGGCGATGGCCGACGTGGGGGCGAGCGTGCTGCGCTGGTTGACCGGGGAGGATGCGCCGGAGCTGCCGGGGCGCGCGTTCATAAGCTGAGTCGGCATGCCCGAGCTTCCCGAGGTCGAGACGATCGTCCGCCAGCTGGCCCCCGTGGTCGAGGGGCGGCGCATCGAGCGGATCGAGGTCGACGACCCGCGCTGGTCGCGGCCGCTGGCCCCCGCGGAGCTCGAGGACGCGCTGCGCGGGCGGCTCATCGAGCGCCTCGACCGCCGTGGCAAGTACCTGCTCTGGCACCTGGAGGGCGACGTCCACCTCGCGCAGCACCTGCGGATGACGGGCTCGGTGCTCGCCGATCCGGCGGAGGAGCCGCGGCACGTGCGGGTGCGGATGGAGCTGTCTGCGCGCAGGCGTGGCAAGCAGGCCGGGCCACCCGCCTCGCGGCCCGGCGGACGGCGCGTTCGGCTCGTGATCGACGACCCGCGGCGCTTCGGGACCGGCGAGCTGCTGCTCGGGTCTGACGCGCTCGCCGCGTTCCTGGACGAGCGGCTCGGGCTGGAGCCGTTCGACGAGGGCTTCACGACCGAGCATCTGCGCGAAGCGCTGAAGGGGCGCCGCGCGCCGATCAAGGCCGTGCTGCTCGACCAGCGCACGATCGCGGGCGTCGGGAACATCTACGCCGACGAGGCGCTGTTCCGCGCGGGGATCCACCCGCTGCGCGAGGCCGGCAAGCTGACGAGGACGCAGGTGGAGCGGCTGCGGGACGGGATCGTCGCCTCGCTGCAGGCCGGGATCGACGCGCGCGGAGCGAGCATCGACGACTTCAAGGACATCGACGGGGTCAAAGGCTCTTTTCAGAACCGCTTCCTCGTGCACCTGCGCGAGGGCGAGCCGTGCCCGGTGTGCGGCGGCACGATCAAGAAGATGTTCGTCGCCGGGCGGGGGACCTACGTGTGCGAGCGCTGCCAGCCGCGACCGCGCGCGGCTAGGCGGCCAGGAGCTCGTCCAGCCGCCCGTCCTCCTCGGCGGCGAGCAGCTCGCTGAAGCCGCCGATCAGGCGGTCTCCGACGACGACCTGCGGGAAGCTCATCATCCCCGTTTTCGCGACGAGCTCGAGCCGCCCGTCGGGATCCTTGGTCAGGTTGACCTCCTCGAAGTCGACGCCGCGCTGGAGGAGGAGGCCCTTGACACGGGCGCAGAAGGAGCAGGGATCTGTGGTGTAGACCGTTACGGAGGCCATTACTTCATAAAGTATAGCTAGCGGCCTGGATTTGGAAAAGGGGGTTCCACGCGTGCCTGGCGCCCGAGCGTGGTGCCGCCAGGCGCGGTCGAGCCCTTGGGCGTCCAGCGCGAGCCTAGACTCGTCGGGATGCCCGGACCGGTGAAGACAGAGGCGGTGGTGCTGCGCACGATGCGCTACGGCGAGGCCGACCGCATCCTGCACCTGTACACGCCCGCGCGGGGACGCGTGGGGGCGATCGCGAAGGGCGTGCGGCGCGCGCGCAGCCGCTTCGGCGGACGGCTCGAGCCGTTCTTCCGGATCCAGGCGGAGCTGCACGAAGGCCGAGGGGAGCTGTTGACGGTCACTGGTGCCCAGACGGTGGACGCACACCCGCGCCTGCGCGCGGACGCACGGGCGATCGACGCGGCCTCGCGCGCGTGCGACGCGGTGGGGCGCCTCTTCGAGACCGGCGAGCCCCATCCGGGCGTCTTCAACCTGCTGTGCCGCCAGCTCGCGTTGCTCGACGAGCAGGCCGGCACCGACGGGCCGGCCGTGGGGCGTGCGGGGTCGCTCGCCTTCCGGTTGAAGCTGATGCTCGCGGCGGGCCTCGCGCCACAGCTCGGTGCCTGCGCGAGCTGCGGGGAGCCCGAGCACCTGATCGGGTTCTCCGGCGCGGCGGGGGGCGTCGTCTGCGCGGCGTGCGAGGCGGGGTCGTTCCCACTCGGCGAGGAGGCGCACGAGTTCATGGCCGGGGCGCTGGGCCAGCCGCTCAGCGAGTCGCCGCAGGCGGGCGAGCAGGCGCTCTCGCAGGCCGAACGGGCGATCGCCACGACGCTCGAGCATCACGCGCACGTTCGCCTGATGGCCGCCTTCGCGGCTTGAGCTCGCCGGGGTGCGCTCCGTGGCGGAGATCTGAGGGGTCGGCCGGCGCTCCGTGCCGGCCTTGACGCTAGGGTGACGGCCGTGGACGAGGGACTCCCGATCGCCTACCGCGTGCTGGAGCGCGGCGTGCCCGTGCTCAGCAGCGACGGGGACGAGATCGGCACGGTCGACCACGTCGTGGCCGCGATGGACCAGGACATCTTCCACGGGGTAGTGATCGCCTCCGGGCGGCTGGGCCGCCGCTTCGTCCCCGCCGAGGACGTCGCTTCGCTGCACGAACGCGGGGTCGACCTGCGGATCACCGCGGCGGAGGTGGCAGAGCTGCCGGCGCCGGGCGGCGGGGCACCGGTGTTCGAGGACGACCCCGGCGAGATGAAGGGCTGGCAGCACTGGGTTCACAAGACGTTCCTGCGGGGTGACTGGAAAGCCGATCGCTGACGGGCCCCAGCCGCTTTCGCTGCGAGAATCGGGGGATGAGCCCGACTGGAGCACGGAGCGTCGCTGAGGACTTCGCCGAGCGGATCTCAGAGCAGGAGGAGCGGCTGCTCTCGCCGCTGGCCGCGCGCTCCTACCCGGCGCTGCGCGAGCATGTCGAGGAGGACTGCTCGCTGCGCACGCCGTTCCAACGCGATCGCGACCGGATCGTGCACTCGAAGTCCTTCCGCCGGCTGACGCACAAGACGCAGGTGTTCGTCTCGCCGCGCGGCGACCACTACCGCACGCGGCTCACCCACACGCTCGAGGTGACGTCGATCTCACGGACGGTGGCGCGTGCGCTGCGGCTCAACGAGGACCTGGTGGAGGCGATCGGGCTCGGGCACGACCTCGGGCATCCGCCCTTCGGCCACATCGGCGAGGAGGTGCTCGACGCGTGCCTTCAGCAGCGCTTCTCCTCGGGCTTTCGCCACTACGAGCATTCGCTGCGGATCGTCGAGCGGCTCGAGCCGGCGCCGAGCTCGCTGAGAGGGGTCTCGGCGGCAGGACTCAACCTCACCGAGCAGGTGCGGGACGGGATCGCGCGGCATTCGAGCCGGGCGGAGCTGCCGGCCACGCTCGAGGGACGGATCGTGCGCCTGATCGATCGCGTCGCCTACATCAACCACGACATCGACGACGCCGTACGCGCCGGTCTGCTGAGCGAGGGCGAGCTGCCCGCCGGGCCGATCGAGGTGCTCGGCCACTCCGGCTCGGCACGGATCGACCGGCTGGTTCACGACATGGTCGAGCACTCCGAGCGGGCCGGCGACATCGTGCAGGGGCCGGAGGCCGGCCCGGCGATGGCGCAGCTTCGCGACTTCATGTTCGAGCGCGTGTACCTGGGCCCGGCCGTGCGCGCCGAGCACGAGAAGATCAAGGCGGTGCTCACGAGGCTCTTCGAGCACTACGTGGAGCATCCGGAGCTGCTGCCGGCGCAGCCCGGCGGGGGCGTCGAGCCGGCGCAGCGGGTCACCGACTACCTCGCCGGGATGACCGACCGGTACTGCATCCGGGAGTACACCGAGCTCCAGGTGCCGCGCGCGTTCGCGAGATAGGTTCTCTCGATGGCCCTCTACACGCGAGAGTCGCGGGACGCGGTCCGCGACAAGGTCGACTTCGTCGAGCTGGTCGGCGCGCGCACGGAGCTGCGACGGGCGGGCCCGGCCCGCTACGAGGGGCTGTGTCCGTTCCACGACGAGCGCACGCCCTCGTTCGGGATCGACCCGGCGCAGAAGGTCTACTACTGCTTCGGCTGCCAGGCCTCCGGAGACGTGTTCACGTTCGTGCAGGAGACCGAGGGCGTGGACTTCCGCGGCGCGCTGGAGCTGCTCTCCGAGCGCTACGGCGTGGAGCTGCAGCTCGAGAAGGAGGACCCGCGGGAGGCCGAGCGCCGGCGCGAGCGCGAGCGGCTGCTGGAGCTGCTGAGCCGCACGACCGACTACTACCAGCGCTATCTGTGGGAGTCGAAGGAGGCCGAGCACGCGCGGCAGTACCTGGCCGAGCGGGGGCTCGGGGAGGAGATCCTGCGGGAGTTCCGCGTGGGCTACTCGCCGAGCGCGTGGGACACGGTGATGAAGGCCTCTCATCGCGGGGGCTTCTCCGCGAAAGACCTCTATGCCGTCGGGCTCGCGCAGCGCTCGCGCGAGAACGGGCGCGTGTACGACCGCTTCCGCTCGCGGATCATGTTCCCGCTTGCCGACACGCGGGGGCGGGTGCTCGGCTTCGGCGCGCGGGCGCTGGACCACGATGCGTCCGCGGAGCCGGCGGAGGGCAGGAGGCGCCCGAAGTACCTGAACACCTCCGACAACGACGTCTACCACAAGGGTCTGCACCTCTACGGCGCGGATCTGGCCCGGGCGCATGCGACGCGCGCGGGCGAGGTGATCCTGTGCGAGGGCTACACGGACGTGATCGCGCTGCACCAGGCCGGGATGCGCAACGCGGTCGGGCTGATGGGCACGGCGCTGACCGGCGAGCAGGTGGGCGAGCTGTCGAGGATGGCGCAGACGGTGCTGCTCGCGCTGGACGCGGACACCGCCGGACAGGAGGCCATGCTGCGCGCCTCGACGCTGGCGGCGAAACGGAAGCTGGAGCTGCGGGTGGTGCCGCTGCCCGCGGGCGCGGATCCGGCCGAGCTGGTCCAGCGCGAGGGCGCGCAGGCGATGGCAGGCGCGGTGGCGCGGGCGGTGCCGTTCGTGCGATTTCGCGTGGAGCGCGAGCTCGAGTCCGGCGACGTGCGCAGCCCGGAGGGCCGGGACCGCATCCTGGACGCGCTGCGGCCCGTCTTCGCGACGCTCCCGCCCAGCTCGATGCGCCTGGAGCTGATGCGGATGGTGAGCAGCCGGCTGGCGCTCCCGGAGAGCCTTGCCGAGCAGCTGCTGAGCGAGGGGGGCCGGCGGATGAGCGCGGGCGGCGGCGAGCGACGGCAGGCGGCCCGCGTCCCGGGCGAGCGCACCGGCAACGGCGGCGGGCCGACACGAGTGGCGGCGGTGCGCCGGGGCGATCCGGAGCGCGCGTTCCTGGCGCTCTGCATAGCCTCTCCGGACGAGGGGGCTCAGTCGCTGCGCGGTCTCGATGTCGAGCGGGAGTTCTCGAGCGATCTGCTCGTGCGCGCGGCGCGACGCCTGCGCGACGGCGACCTGAGCGCGCCGATGGCCGACCGGCCGGGCGAGCCCGAGCTGGGCGAGGACCCGGAGCTGCTGGCGCTGCTGGCCGAGCTGATCGTCCAGGCCGCCGGCGAGGAGCCGAACCCCGACATGCTCGAGGTCCAGCGCCTGCAGCTCGAGCTCGCGAGCGCTGAGCGGGGAATCCAGCAGGCGCGGGGGCGCGAGGACGCCGACGTCAGCGGGCTGGCCCACCGGAGGGCCGAGTTGAAACTGGAGTTCGACCGGGCTTACGCGAGGGTGCTGGAGGAGACGGGGGAGAGGGAGCGCTAAGGCCCCCTGCGGGCACGTTCGACGCCTCGACGTGTCCGCGTTGCAAACTTCCGTGTCAGGGGCGTGAACGTTGCGCCGAAAGCCTTTGCTTGCAGCGGAAAGCCTTCGAGGATGGGTGCATGGACCGCGTCCTGCTCGAAGAGATGCTCGCCGACGGGCTGTCGCTTGCCGCGATGGGGAGACGGCTGGGAGACACGAATCGACGGTGGCCGGCGGCTGTCGGTGCATGGGCTGCGGGCCGTCAACGCCAGAAGTACGCGGCACGGGGCGGCCTGACGCAGGAGCGCTTTGGAGCCTCTGGTCGCGGACGGTATGTCGATCGCGCAGATCGCGGTAGAGGTCGATCGCAGCAAGGCGACAGTGCGACACTGGCTCCGGACGCCACGGTCTCAAGAGGCCCTGAATCACGGCGGAAGGCGAGTCCAGCGCGGCGCTGCGTGCCGGCCTGCGCGAGGCGCAGATGACGTGCGCACGCACGGAGACGGAGTTCGTCATCGAGGGGCGGGGCTACTACCGATGCGACGCTGTCGCGCCGAGCAGTGATCGGCGCCGGCGGAAGATCAAGGAAACCTCGTTGCCGGAGGCGGGCGGCGCCTGCGCGTTGTGCGGATACTCGCGGTGCATGGCGGCGCTGCATTTCCACCACGTCGATCCGGCGGAGAAGCGCTTTCGAGCTCAACGCTCAGGGCGTGGCGCGTCGCTCTCGATACGCTACGTGCGGAGGCTCGGAAGTGCGTGCTTCTGTGCTCTAATTGCCACGCTGAGGTGGAGGAACGGGGAGCCGGTTCACCGCCCGCGCGACGATTGAAGTGACATAGGCAGCAATCGCTGTCCGGGGTAGCTCAATGGCAGAGTAATCGACTGTTAACCGGTAGGTTGTGGGTTCGAGTCCCACCCCCGGAGCTTCTTCCCAGGTGCCACCGCGGCACCAACGCCCGGGGCGCGCTCAGCGCCGTAGAGCCCGAACCACCACACCCAGCGAGCCGGCCATCCGCGGCCCGATCATCACGAAGAACAGCATCATCGCGAGCAACGGCCGCAGGTGGGGCCGGATCGCGGCGATGCGCCCCTCACCGTCGAGCTCGAAGACCATCGCGTCGTCGATCCGCAGGGGCCCGACCCGCGCCTGGGCGATCGCGAGGCGCTGCGCACCCTCACCGACGGGCGGCTCCCAGTGAACGTCGTGGAGCATTCCGTAGACCGCGGTGAGCAGCCTCGTGACGTCGTTGCGGCCCTTGAAGACCGCGCTCCCGATCACCGGGGAGGGCAACCGCACGTCCGGCGCGAGCGTCGCCGCCAGCGCCGTCATGTCTCCGGTTTCAACAGCGGCGCAGTAGCGGGGGACGGCGTCCTCCATACGGGCATTATGCCCCCCTCGCAGAACCGCTCCACGAGCCCGGAAGCCGTGGCGCCGGCATCGTGCGAGGCGTTCCAATCCGCGAGCTCGCGCGCTCGCGCGCGGATCGAGGGCTCGCCGAGCGCCCGTTCGACCGCCAGCCGCACGGTCCGCGGCGAGACGAAGCGCCGCGGCAGTCGCACGCCGGCGCCCGCCCAGTCAACGCGCGCCGCGTTCTCGTTCATGTCGCCGACGGCCGGGCAGGCCACGACCGCGCAGCCGCAGGAGAGTGCCCGGACGAGCGTGCCGTGGCCGGCGTGGCAGACGACGACCGCCGCGCGTGGCATCTCGCGCGTGTAGACGATCCAGTCCACGACCCGCGCGTTCTCGGGGACCGGCAGCGGCCGCGAGGGGAGCCGCCGGTTCCAGGTCGCGAGCACCCGCACCGGCGCGTCCGCCAGCCCGCGCAGCGAGGCTCCGAGCAGCCGGTGCTCGGCGTCCTGCGCCGTCGACGGTGCGACGAGCACCAACGGCCGCTCGTCGTGACCCTCGACCTCGCCCTGCAGCTCATCGAGCGGGTCCTCCGGCGCGGGTGGCTCCCACATCAACGGACCCACGACGTGCACGTGCTCGGGCCAGTCCCGCGGGTACTCGAGCTGCGGGAACGTCGCGACGATCGCCAGTTCTGTGCTGATGCCGCCGTGGACATGCCCGAGCGCCGGCAGACCGAGACGCGCCCGAGTCTCGTTCAGCTCTCGCCGCCCGCGCTCGAGCCCGCGCCCGACGACGGGCTGCGCCCGCCGCCACATCGCACGACCGGCACCCGTCCGTGGCATCCGTGCGCCCAGCGAGTAGATCGGGTGCTCGGGGCGCCCGTGCGGGTGCACGTGGGGGATCAGCGTCGCCCAGCGCCGCCCGTCCATCTCCGCCGCAAGCGCCGGCGCCAGCGTGAGGATGTCCGCCACCACCGCTTCCGGCTGCAGCTCGCGAACCAGCGGCAGCGTGTCCTGCGCCGCGTGCACGACCGCCTCGTAGAAGTCGAGCGGCTCGGGACCCTGGGGGAAGACCTGGTACTCGGGCGCCGGCGCGAACACCATGCCCTCCGCTTCGACGTGTCTCTGCCAGCGCCGCCAGGTCTGCAGCGTCACCTCGTTCCCGCGCGCTGCGAGCGCACGCCCGAGCGCGATCATCGGGAATGCGTGGCCCGGGTCGCCGAAGGCGCCCAGGAGGATCCGGCGGCCGGCCAGCGCGCGCTCCGCGCTCAGGCGGCGAGCTCGGCGAGCAGGCGCATCTGCTCGAGGCGCTCGTCGCGGCCGAAGGCCGTCGGCGTGACCCCGAGCGTCCCGACGCCGGCGTCGCGGTAGGCGGCGAGACGGTCGCGGACCATGTCCTTGGGCCCGCACAGCGAGACCGTGTCGATCAGCTCGTCGGGGATCGCCGCCATCGCCTCCTCGCGCTTGCCGTCGAGGTAGAGGTCCTGGATCGTCTTCGCCTCGGCCTCGTAGCCGTAGCGGCTGACGAGCTGGTTGTAGAAGTTCTGCTTGCGCGAGCCCATCCCGCCGACGTAGAGGGCGATGAAGGCGCGCATCGTGTTGCGCGCGGCCTCGAGGTCATCGGAGATGCACAGGCTGACCGTCGGGGCGATGTCGAAGCCGTCGAGGCTTTTGCCGCTGCGCGCAGCGCCGTCCTCGAGCAGCTTGTGCAGGTCGGAGACGTGCTCGGGGGAGAAGAGCGTGGGGATCCAGCCGTCGGCGATCTCGCCGGCGAGTTCCGTGTTCTTCGGCCCGATCGCGGCGAGGTAGACGGGGATCCGATCCTGGACCGTCGAGATCGTCAGCTTCAGAGCCTTGCCGGGCCCGTCGGGCAGCGGCAGCTCGAGCGTCTCGCCCTTGAATTCCACGCGTTCGCGTGCCAGCGCCATCCTCAGCACCGCCACGTACTCGCGCGTGCGCTGGAGCTGTTTGGCGAAGCGCTGCCCGTGCCAGCCCTCGGCGACCTGCGGCCCCGAGGAGCCGATGCCGATGATCATGCGCCCGTCGGAGAGCTGGTCGATCGTGGCGGCGGTCATCGCCGTCATCGCGGCCGAGCGCCCGGGCATCTGGAAGATCCCCGCACCGAGCCGGATCTTGCTCGTCTGCCCGGCAAGCCATGCCAGCACGGTCGCGGTGTCCGAGCCGTACGCCTCGGCCGCCCACACCGAGTCGTAGCCGAGCCGCTCGGCCTCCTGGACGATCTGCAACTGGTCCTCGGAGGTCAGGCCGAGTCCCCAGTAACCGATGTGGATGCCGAGCTTCATGCAGGTTTCCTTTCAGCTGCAGGGATTTCCTTGCCGGCAGAGAGGCGGGGGCCTAGTCTTGGCCGCGCCCCTCCCGGCGACGAGCCCGAGCGCCTCGAGCGGGGCACAGCCTATGCGAAAGCGTCGTCCCTCAAGCAGCCCGATCGAGCGCCTGCGCCTCGCGATCGACTGCATGCCAGTCGCGACCCGCGAGGCCATGCTGCGCGGCGTGCTCGCGAGCGAGCGGATCCTCGTCGGCGCCTACACCGACGGGCGCGGCGGCGTCTGCCCGATGCTCGCCGCCCATCGCGCCGGCGGGCGCACCGACTTCATCTCCTTCGCAAAGGCCTGGGATCGCTTCGCGCGCTGTCGCGGCGCAAGCCGCCCGGCCACCGAGAGGGAGACGGCGATCCTCGTCGCCCAGCTCGAAGCGAGCCTTGGCGAGGTGGACGGCGTCGAGCTGGACCGCGCGATCGCCGAGCATCACGTCCTCGTCGCGGCGTCCAAGTGCCGGCGCCGGCTTGCCGACCAGCACGACCCCCGCGGTGAGATACGCGCACGGCGCCTCGGACCGCCTCGGCCCCGGCGCTCGCCGGTGCGCTCTCAGCGTCTGGCCGTCCCCGCGTAGTCAGCGCCGTCGATGCGCCGCCGGCGGCTGTCCGCGCTTGCGCGTGGCGTAGCTCGCAAGCTCACGTTCGAACGCCGCCCAGTCCCAGCCCTGCCTGCAGGCCCTCTGCGCGCGCCGCCGGTCGAAGGCCCTCGAGCCGATCCTCGAGAGGTCCAGCGCAGCCGCGAACACCCCCACGACAAGTATGAGCAACAGCAATCCGAGAAGAGCGATCGTCACGTAGTCCACGCCTATTGCGAGGCTTCCCCCGCAACAGGACATGAAACGTCAGCATCCGGACGCTACAGACCCTCGCCGGGGCGCACGAACATGATCTCGGGAATCACGCACGCGGGGGAGACCCGCAGCAGGAACCGCACCGACTCGGCGATGTCCTCGGGGCGGATCATCTCGGCGGCCGGCACCTGCCCCTTGACGAAATCGGTCATCGGCGTGTCGACGAAGGCGGGGCACAGCGCGGTCGACTTGATCCCGTCTGAGCCCAGTTCCTTGTTCATCGCTTCGGTCCACCCGACGACGCCGTGCTTGGTTGCGGAGTAGACCGACAGCCAGGCCTCGCCGTGCTTTCCGGAGATCGACGAGGTGTTCACGACCAGCGCGTTTTTGTGCTGGGCCCCCGCCTCGCGCAGCATCGGCATGCACTCGCGGTAGAAGATGAAGATCTGGCGCAGGTTGATCGCCAGCTGCATGTCCATGTGCTTCGTCTGGATCTCGCCGACCGGCGCGCCAACGCCCACGCCTGCGTTGTTGACGAGCACGTCCAGGCGCCCGAAGCGCTCCTGGTGGGTCGCCACGACCTGCTTGATCTGCTCCTCGTCGGCGACGTTCACCGCCAGGGACTCGACCTCGTGCCCGGCGTCGCGCAGTTCTGAGACCGCGCCCTTCGAGCTTCTCCGGGCGCCGAGAGGCGACGGTCAACGAGTAGCCCTCCTCGCCGAGGACCTTCGCGATCGCGAGCCCGATGCCGCTCGAGGCGCCCGTGACGATCGCTGCCTTCTCTGCCGCCATCTCTCATCCCCTCCTGTCGTGAGCCGAGCCAACGCCCGCCGTTGCGGGCGGCGGGAGCATATCTGGACGGCGCCCGCCGCCCGGGGCTAGACTCGAAGCTCAACGTCGTCGAGCGAGCGGGGGTTCACAGTGTTCGGATCCAGAAGGTCTCGCGGCACGTTCGTCCTCTGCGCCGCCGCGGCGGCGCTCACGGCGGCCGCGCCGGCATATGCGGCGGGCGAAGGCAGCCCGAAGGTCAAAGCCAAGCCCCACAGGGTCATGGTCAACACCACGATCACGCTCAAGGGCAAGCACTTCCCGGCGAACACGACGATCCAGCTGCTGGAGTGCGGCAAGACGTTCTGGCTGGCGCCGGCGATGCCGTGCCTTGAAGAAAACGCCAAGGAAGTCACCACCGACGCCAAGGGGCGCTTCGAAACGACCTTCAAGGCCGGAGTCTGTCCGGAAGCCGAACGCACCAAGCACCCGACCGAGGTCGTCTGCTACGTCGGCGAGGCCGTCTTCGGCGAAGACACGGGCGAACTGGTTGGCGCCGCGAAGCTCGACGTCAGCTACCCGTAGCGGCTGAGAAATTTCACACGCGGCCCGCTGCGGAGTGGCAGTATGGGCCTACGAGCCCCCGTCGGCGTGAGTCCGGCGGGATGACTGACTGACGCAGCGAGGGGACTCGCGCCGGACGAGCGGTTCGGCCTGACGGGGCCGGACCGGGACCGCAACCCGAAGGAGCGTCATGCCCTACCTCACCGTCGGTCAGGAGAACTCCGCCCCGATCGAGCTCTACTACGAGGACCACGGCTCGGGACCGCCGATCGTCCTCATCCACGGCTACCCCCTCAGCGGCCGCGCCTGGGACAAGCAGCTGCCGCTGCTGCTCGACGCCGGCCGGCGCGTCATCACCTACGACCGGCGCGGGTTCGGCAAATCGAGCCAGCCCGCCGGCGGCTACGACTACGACACCTTCGCTCAGGACCTCGCGACGTTGATGGACGAGCTCGACCTGACCGACGCGGTCATCTGCGGGCACTCGATGGGCACGGGCGAGGTGACCCGCTACCTCGGTGCGCACGGCTCCTCTCGGGTCGAGAAGGGCATCTTGGTCTCGCCGATCCCGCCGTTCCTGATGCAGACCGACGACAACCCCGAGGGGCTTCCGAAAAGCCTGTTCGACGGGTTCGAAAAGGAAGCGCTGGCGGACGAGAACGCCTGGATGAAGGGCTTCCTCGAAAACTTCTACAACTACGACGACTACAAAGGGACGCTCGTCAGCGAACAGGCCTTCCAGGCCAGCTTCAACATCGCCGTGGGCTCCTCGGCGATCGCGACGGTCGCATGCATCCCGACCTGGCTGACCGACTTCCGCCAGGACCTCGCGAAGATCGACGTGCCGATGCTCGTGATCCAGGGCGACGCCGACCGTGTCCTGCCATACGACAAGACCGGAGCGCGGCTGCCAGCCCTCCTCGACGACGTGCAGCTCGTCACGATCGAAGGCGGGCCGCACGCGATCGCGTGGACCCACGTGCTCCAGGTCAACAAGGCGCTGGCCGAGTTCATCGGCGCCGAGAGCCGCGTCACGGCGAGCTGAATCTCGGTGGGTCGTGCCCGGGTGCGCTGGTAGCGTCTTGCCGGCCTGCCCGGGCCGCGCCCTCCGGGGAACCGGCGGCCCGAGCGTGCGTCGGGCCCGTAGCTCAGTTGGTCAGAGCTGCCGACTCATAATCGGTAGGTCGCTGGTTCGAGTCCAGCCGGGCCCACATCTCCCGCGCCAATAAGCTCTCCGCGTCGTGCAATTCGCGATCTCGATCCCCCAGTACGCCCGCGACAGCCGCTTCGACGACCAGGCCTTCCGCGCCCACCTGAGCCGCATCGAGGAGCTGGGCGTCTTCGAGAGCGGCTGGGTCCAGGAGCAGGTGCTGGGCGCCTCCGGCAGCCTCGCCGCGCTCCAGACCCTCACGTACGCCGCGGCCTGCACGGACACCCTGCGGCTGGGCTGCGCCGTCTTCGTCCTGCCCCTGCACAACCCCCTCCACCTGGCCAAGGCGATCAGCTCGCTGGACTGCCTCAGCCACGGCCGCGTCGAGGTGGGCTTCGCCACTGGCGGCCAGGGCCGCCCGTTCGCCGCGTTCGGCGTCGATCCCGACAGGCCCGTCGCGCGCTTCAACGAGGCGCTCGCCTTGATGAAGGCCTGCTGGACCGAGGCCCAGATCGACTTCGACGGCGAGATCTGGAAGCTCCAGGGCGCCACGATGGAGCCCAAGCCGGTGCAGAAGCCCTACCCGCCGGTCTGGTTCGGCGGCAGCGCGCCCGCAGGCATGCGTCGCGCGGCGCGCCACGCCGACGGCTTCATGGGCGCCGGGTCCCAGACGACCTCCAGCTACGCCGAGCAGGTCAAGCTCGTTAAGGACGAGCTGGCCGCGCTGAACCGCGACCCCGCCGCCTTCCGCTTCGGGAAGCGCCTCTACGTGCACGTCGACGACGACCCCGCCCTCGCAAGGCGCCTACTGGAAGACGCGCTCAAAGCGCACTACGGCGGCGGCGAATGGTCGGAGCACATCGTCGCCGGGCCCGCGCAGGAGTGCGCCGCCGGCATCCGCGCGGTGGCTGACGCCGGCGCCGAGCTGATCCTGCTCAACCCGCTCGTGGATGACCAAACCCAGCTGGAGCGTCTGGCGGGCGAGGTGATCCCGGCGCTACGCTGATCGCCCGCCCGCCCCAAGGCAGCGTCTTTCATCCGCTCGGGGTGAGGCCCCAGCGGACCGCCCAGATCAGACTCCGCTCGATGAGACACCTCGAAGACGGCCCTTTCAAGAAGGGCGAGGACGTATGGGTCGTGGAGCCCGGCGGGGCCCGGCGCGCGGCCGAGTTCGTCGGGCAAGGCGAGACCAACGACTGGTTCGGCGGCCCGCCGACGGTGATCGTGGTGTTCCCCGACGACGGCTCGGAGGCACTGGTCGAGCTGGATCGGGTGCTGGCGCGCAAATAGGGGATTGGGCTAGGGGTTCGCGAAGATCTCCTGCTCCTCAGTCACGAACAGCGAGGAGCGCTCGAAGTCGATGAACCGCGCCTCGTCCTCCATCAGGGTCGCGCCGGCGCGCAGGCCCTCCTCCGAGGTCGACGCGGCCAGGAACGCCTCGAGCGAGTCCCACCAGATCTCCGCGAGCCCGTCGAAGGCCTCCGCGGTCCCGCGCGTGCCGGCGAGTGCCACGTTCAGCTCCGGCTGAACCGTGTGCGCCTGCAGGTAGCGGCGCGCCCCCAGCGATTCGAGCAGCCCGCCCGCGAGCGGGCCGTGCTCCTCGGACCAGTAGCGGTGGAACTCCTCGGGCGCGAGCTCCTCGCGCCTGCGGATCACGAACACCAGCTTCAGCATCACTGCACCTCCATGCCCGCCGCCCGGAACGCGTCGTCGAGCCTCGCGTAGGTTTCGATCCGTGCCACCTTCCCGTCGGCCACGGTCCAGACGCCCGCGTTGCGCTGCTCGACGGGAATCTTCGTCACCTTCCCGAGCGCGGTCATCCGCATGCCGACGACGACAGCGTCGCCGGCGTCGGTGAGCTGCTCGACCTCAAAGCGGATCTCCTCGAAGGCCTCGCGGAAGGAGTCGAAGTAGCGGCGCACGCCCGCGCTCCCGCGGTAGGTGTCGGGTTCGGCCGAGAGCTCGGGCGCGATATGCGCCTCGAAGTCGGGCGCCACCATCGCCAGCACCTGATCGAGATCGCCGCTGTCGAACGCGGCCAGCGCGCGACGGACCACCTCCACGTTCTCTTGCGACATCGCAGCGGCGGCGGTGCCTACTGCTGGACGATCAGCAGCGAGTTCTCGTCCTGGTCGCGCATGAAGAACATCGGAGGGACCGTTCCGTCCCCGCCCATGATTGCGCCGTCCACGTCGACGCCCGCCGCCGCGAGCTCCTCGCGCGTGCGCGCGGCGTCGCCGGTCTCCAGCGCGATCCCCGTCATGCGACCCGGCTGATATTCACCCTGCGGCGGTACGAGCGCGAGCGCCGCGCCGCCCTCGGGAGGCGCGACTTCCACCCAGCGGTCGCCGTCGCCGAACGGTATGTCCGCGCTCAGGCTGAAGCCGAGCTTGGCGGTGTAGAACTCGATCGCTCGGTCCTGGTTTGAGACGGGCACCATCACGCGCCCGACCTGCGTGATCTTCGACATGCCGCTCCTTTCTCTCGGGAGGCTGCGACTCTACGCCCACCCGCACCCGCGCGCGGGCCCCACCTTTCTACCCTCTAGGTCATGACTGTCATCGACGTCACCGAAGCCGACTTCGAGCGCGAGGTCGTCGAGCGCTCCACCGAGCTGCCGGTGGTCGTCGACTTCTGGGCGGAGTGGTGCGGCCCGTGCCGCCAGCTCGGCCCGCTACTCGAGCGCGCGGCCGCCGCGCGCGAGGGGAAGGTCGTGCTCGCGAAGCTCGACACCGATGCCAACCAGCCGCTGGCGCAGGCGTTCCAGATCCAGGGCATCCCCGCAGTCAAGGCGTTCCGCGACCGCCGCCTGGCGAACGAGTTCGTCGGCGTCATACCGGCGAGTGAGGTCGATCGCTTCTTCGACAGCCTGCTTCCCTCCGAGGCCGAGCTGCTCGCGCAGAGTGGGGAGGAGGAGGACCTGCGCCGGGCGCTCGAGCTCCAGCCCGGGCGACCGGACGCGGCACTGGCGCTCGCCAAGATCCTGCTCTCCCGCGGGGAGCGCGACGACGCCCGGCGCGTGCTCGAAGGCGTCGCCGGCTCCTTCCAGGCCGACGGTCTCGTCGCCCGCATCCGGCTCGAGGACGAGGGGCTGCTGCAAGACGCCTTCGCCGCGCTCGACGACGGGCGACTGGAGGACGCGCTCGAGGATCTGCTCGCGGCGCTGCCAGGTGCCGAGGAGCGGCGCGACGACATTCGCCGTGTGATCGTCGGCGAGCTCGACGCGCTGGGGCCTGCCGACCCGCTCGCCCGCAGCACTCGCGGGCGCCTCGCCACCGCGCTCTACTGACAGGCCTTCCGTTTTCACGAACAGCCCTCGGGGTAGCTGTCGTGCCCTATGGCCGACACCCAGCAGCTGAGGGGCGGCGAGCTGAACGCCGCCGTCACGAGCGCTCTGGTGGGGATCCACACCCAGCATCTCGGTCGCGGCCCCACCACGGCCTCCACCTTCCACTACCGCAACGTGCTGGTCACGTTGATGCACGACGTGCTGACCCAGGCCGAGCGCGCGCTGGGTCGCAACGATCACGCCGACACGGTCCGCCACGTCCGCGAGCTGTTCCAGCGCGTGATGGAGGCCGACTTCCGCGAAGCGGTCGAGCGCCTGACCGGGCGAGAGGTCGTCGCGTTCATCAGCGGACACCAGATCGAGCCCGACGTCGCGGCCGAGCTGTTCGTGCTCGACGAGCCGCTTTGAGCTAGACGCGACTCGGACGTGCGATCCGCCCGCGCGTGCGGGGCTGGATCGGGCGGGCAGGCGCGCCGGCTCGCAGCGAGGCGGACGGCTCCTGCGCGTCCGCACCGTCGCCGGGGCGCTTCTCGAAGGGCGCGGGTCGCGCGATGTGGTAGCCCTGCGCGAAGTCGACCCCCAGCTCGTCCAGGAGCTGGAGCGTGCCTGCGTCCTCGACTCCCTCGCCGACTGTCTGCAGCTGGAAGTCGCGGGCGAGCGCGACCAGCGCCTGCACGACGTGGCGGCTGGCTTCGTTGGTGCTCAGGTCGCGGACGAACTCGATGTCGAGCTTCAGGAAGTCGACGGGCATCTGCTTGAGGTAGGTGAGGCTCGCGTAGCCCGTGCCGAAGTCATCGAGCGCGATCTTGCAGCCGAGTCGCCGCAGGCGCTCGGCGAACATGCGCGCGGCCTCCTCGTCCTCGACGACTGCGGTCTCGGTGATCTCGAACACGAGGGTGCCGGGTGCCACGTCGTGCCGCTCGATGCACCGTTCGATGTGCTCCAGCACGTCGGGGTCGCCGACCGAGCGCGCGGAGATGTTCGCCTGCACGGGGCAGCCCTCGCCGGCCAGGCGCGCCGCCTGCTTGATGACCCACCAGTCGATCTCCCCGATCATCGCGTACTGCTCGCAGACCGGCAGGAACTCCTCGGGCGCCACGACGCGGCCGTCGGGTTCGACCATCCGGATCAGAAGCTCGTGCTGGACGGTCGCCCCGGTCTCGAGATCGAGGATCGGCTGCGAGTGCAGCTCGAAGCTCTCGTTGAGCAGCGCTCGCTCGACGCGCTCGATCACGGCCAGCGTCTCGGCGTTGCGCCGGCCCTCCTCCTCGCGGCGCTTGCGCTCGGAGATGTCCTGGAAGATCACGACGCAGCCCTGCGGACCGTCCTCGGTCGAGAAGGGGGTCGCCGTGTAGGCGACCGGCAGCTCGCCGCCGTCGGCGGTCGTGAAGGTGTCGTCCTCCACTCGCACGGTCTCCTCGCCGCGCACCGCGCCGGCGATCGCGCAGCGCTCGAAGGCGAGCGGCTCGCCGTCCGAGCCGCGCGCGTAGACCATCGCGCCGACCGCGCAGCCCAGGAGCTCGCCCTGGCGGCGGCCGAGCAGCTCCTCCGCGACGCGGTTGATGTAGGTGATCCGCCCTTCGCGATCCAGCGTGAAGAGACCCTCGCCCATGCATTCGGTGACGGCCTGCGCGTAGTCGCGGGAGTCGCGCAGCTCGGTCTCGGCCGCGACGCGCGCCGAGATGTCGACCGCGACGCCGACGACCGCCGAGGGCAGGCCCTCCTCGTCGAGGACCAGGCGGTTGCGGACGTAGGTCGTGAACAGGCGTCCGTCCTTGTCGCGGACGAGCAGCTCGCCGTCCCAGCGACCGTCGCGGCTCAGCTCCATCATCAGCCGTTCGGCCTGTGCGGCGTCGGCGGGGACGACCAGGTCGCGGGCGGTCTGTCCGATGGCTTCCTCGCTGGTCCATCCGTAGAGACTTTCCGCGCCGTGGTTCCAGCTGATCACACGGCCGGTCATGTCGGCCACGATCACCGACGCGTCGATCTGGTCGAGCAGCAGCGACTGCACGCTCTCCTGCTGCTTCTCGTGATCGCCGCGCCCGGCGCGGGAGGGCATCGCATCGACCGCGGCGCGCCACAGGTCGATCGCGCCGAGGCCCGCGCGCTCGGCGGCGTCAGCGGCGCCGCCCCCTGATACCGCCGGACCGACGCCCGCCTGCTCGCGTTCGTAGCGGCCACGGCGGCTGCCGTAGAGCCGGCTGTCGGCCTTGCGGGTCAGCTCCTCGAGCTCCGTGCCGTCATCGGGGAAGAGCGCGACGCCGAGCGAGCACGGCGCGCGCTCGGCGAGCGTCTCGCCGATCCGCGTCGTGAGGTCTCGTGCGTCGTCTGCTCCGATCTCGGGCAGGACGACCGCGAACTCGTCGCCGCCGAGGCGCCCGATCGCGTCGCTCTGGCGAAGGGAGCTCTGGAGCGTCGCGACGAGCCAGCACAGCAGCTCATCGCCGGCGGCGTGTCCGAACACGTCGTTGACCGGCTTGAACTTGTCGACGTCCAGGACCACGATCGCGCCACCGCGCTCGCTGCGGCGCATCGCCGCCAGCTCGGCGTTGGCGCGCTCTTCGAATCCGCGCCGGTTCAGGCACCCGGTGAGCGGGTCGGTCCGGGAGGCCTTCGCGAGCGCGCGGTGCTGACGGTTCTGGTTCTGGGCCTGCCAGCTGCTCAGGATCCCGGTGCAGAGCAGGATGAAGGCGAACGAGACGGTGTAGGCGAGGGTCGTGCCGCCCTCGCTGAAGGCGAGCCCGAGATAGGTGAGCACGCTCGTGGCGCTCACGATCACGACCGAGCGGACCGGATAGGACATCGCCGAGAACACGACCGGCAGGAACAGCACGACCACGAGCGGGCAGCTGGTGCCGCCGTCGACCACGGTGCCCGCGACGATCAGGGCGAAGTCGCTGAGCGTCCACGCCAGGAACAGGAGCTCGCGGTGGCGGCTGCGCACCATCTGCTCGCGCACGGCGTAGACCCCGAGCGAGCTGAACGAGCTCACGACGAACAGCATCAGCAGGAACAGGCGGTGCGGCTGATCCCAGGTCAGCCCGACGTACAGGCAGCCGAGCAGGCCGACGCCGAAGGTGAGCGGGACCGCGGCCGCCACCGTCGCTTCGCGCATGCGCAGCGCGGGGAGATCGAGCACCTCGGATTTGTCGTCAGCCCACACACGGTGGTATCGGCTCTGCGGCAGAACCCCTAAGCGCCGCAGGTCAATGCTGGACGGGGCAGGACGCCGAGCTCCGGCCACAGAGACGTCTGTGGCAGCGGCTCACGGCGTCCTCGCGCTCAGTCAGGCGTGCGATGTCTCCATCCCGAGCGCCCTGCGCAGCGGCTCGCGCGCGAGCAGCCGGTAGGCGATATCGCCTACCAGCAACGCCGCCAGCACCTGCGGCAGCATCCGCAGCCGCGACCCCCTCGATTCCTCCATCTCCGTCCCTCCTTGAACCTGACGGTCCGGCCCTCCTGCACGAACCGCTCCTTCAAGCTAGGGCATCCGCCTGTGGGCGTCAAACGCTGACCGGCGTACGCCGGGGGCGATGCACCCCAGCGGCCGCGCTCGTTTAGGCTGGGCGGCGTGAGGGCAGTCGAACCGAGATGAGCTCCCAGACAGGACAGGTGCCACTCATCCCCACCAGGGGCGGCGGAGCGATCCCGCAGCTCGGGTTCGGCGTCTTCCAGGTGCCGCCGGAGCAGACGACCGAAATCACCCTGCTCGCGCTCCAGCAGGGCTACCGGCACATCGACACCGCCGCCGCCTACCGCAACGAGCCGGAGGTCGGCACGGCGCTCCGCGACAGCGCCCTGCCCCGCGGCGAGGTCTACATAACCACCAAGTGCTGGAACGACAATCAGGGCTACGAGGAGGCGCGGCGCGCGCTGGAGAAGAGCCTCGGGCGTCTCGAGACCGACTACGTCGACCTGTACCTGATCCACTGGCCCGTGCCCGCGCACGACCGCTATGTCGAGACGTGGAAGGCCTTCATCGAGGCGCGCGAGGAGGGTCTCGTGCGGACGATCGGCGTCTCGAACTTCCAGCCCCCGCATCTGCGCCGCCTGATCGAGGAGACAGGCGAGACGCCGGCGATCAACCAGATCGAGCTGCACCCGCTGCTGCAGCAGCACGGGCTGCGCGCCGAACACGAGGAGCTGGGCATCGTCACCGAGGCCTGGAGCCCGCTCGCACAGGGGCTCGCGTTGAAGGAGCAGGCGATCGTCGAGATCGGCGAGCGCCACGGCCGCACCCCTGCCCAGATCGTGATCCGCTGGCACTTGCAAACCGGGAACGTCGTGTTCCCGAAGTCCGTGACGCCGGCGCGGATCGCGGAGAACTTCGACGTATTCGGATTCGAGCTGGACGAGAGCGAGATGGACGCGATCGCCGAGCTCGACCGCGGTGAGCGGATCGGGCCGGACCCCGACACGTTCATCAGGCCCTAGCTGAAACCTGCACATTCGCAGTCAAGCTTCGGCCCGCGCCGGCCGATGAATGGCGCGTGAACCCTCCGAACGGCCAGCTTCTCGCGAGCGCCGACCACGCTGCCTCCGCCGCGCTGCGGGAGCTGCCGGAGGCGCTCGTGATCGTGTTCGACCGCCAGCTGCGCTTCGTCCTGACAGCGGGACAGGCGATCGAGCGCCTGGGCGACCCCGACATCTGCCGTGAGGGCAACTACGTCGCCGACGCCTTTCCCGCCGAGTTCTGGGAACGCTTCGAGCCCCTGTTCAGCTCCGCGCTGGAAGGCGAGACCCGCACGCGCGAGATCTGGACCGCCGAAGAACGCCACTGCCTGATGGTCGACGCCGGCCCGCTGTGCAGCGACGGGGGTCCGGCCAACGGCAACTGCTCCAACGTCGACGGCGGTGTCGCCGTGGTGCTCGACATCACCGCACGCCGGCGCGCCGACCTCATGGCCCCGCGCCGGACCGAAGGCTTCGAGGAGGTCTTCGAGCACGCCCCGATCGGCACCGGGCTGATCGACAACGAAGGGCGCTGGCTGCTGGTCAACCGGGCGCTCTGCGAGATCACGGGCTACACCTCCGATGAGCTCGTCGGCAAGCGCTTCGACGGGATCATGCACCCCGAGGACGCGGTCAACGACGCCGTGGAGCGCCGCCAGCTGCAGGACGGCGACATCCCCGCCTACCAGGTCGAGAAGCGCTACTTCGACGCCGCCGGCGAGACGGTCTCGGCGATCCTCTCGATGTCGCTGGTGCGCGACCGCGACGGGCAGCCGCTGCACTACATCGCCCAGCTCCAGGACATCTCCGCTCGCAAGGAGCTCGAGGAGCAGCTCCTCAGCCTCGCCGACCACGACCCTCTGACCGGACTTCGCAACCGCCGCCTCTTCGAACACGACCTGCGCCTGCAGCTCGGTCGCTGCCAGCGCTACGGCGAGACCGCCGGGCTGATGGTGATCGACCTCGACGGCTTCCGCGAGCTCAACCGCCAGTTCGGGAGCGCCGTCGGCGACGAAACGCTCAAGTCGGTCTCTCGCGCGCTGACGCGCCGCCTGCGCGAAACGGACCTGATCGGACGCCTCGGCGGCGACGAGTTCGCCGTCCTGCTCCCGCACGCCGACGAGGAGGGACTCGCGGTCGTGGTCGAGGGCCTGGAACGAGTGATCCCGGCATGCAGCGTCGACGCCGGAGCAGGCGTCGTGCATCCCACGGCGAGCATCGGCTTCACGCTTCTGCACCAGCGCAGCGGCGAGATGCGCCAGGTGCTCCTCGACGCCGAGCGGGCGTTGAACGCCGCCAAGCGCGCCAAGGCCTGACCGGCCCAGCTCGCGGGCCACGCCGTGTCGGCCCCCAAGCCGCCGGCGCCGCGAAAGGCCGCATGGAGGGCGCCGGATCGGGCAATACGCTCCAGGCGATGGCGCCAAGGACGCGGCTGGCGGTGATCGACCTCGGCTCGAACTCGTTTCGGCTCGTCGTATTCGAGTCGGGTGAGGGCTGGTGGCGGCGCACCGACGAGATCTATGAGCCGGTGAGGATCGGGCAGGGCCTGATGGCCACGGGCCGGCTGGGCGAGAAGCCGATCGAGCGCGCGCTCGCGACGCTCGACGTGTTCGCGCACTTCTGCCGCGCGAGCGGCCTCACCTCGGACGAGGTCGACGCCGTCGCCACCAGCGCGATCCGCGATGCCGAGAACGCGCCCGAGTTCCTGGAGCGCGCGCGCGAGCGCTTCCCGTTCAGCGTGCGCGTCCTCAGCCGCGAGGAGGAGGCCCGCTACGGCTACCTGGCGGCGGTCAACTCCACGACCCTCGCCGACGGCTGCGTGCTCGACCTCGGCGGCGGCTCGATGCAGCTCGTCGGTGTGGCGGGCAGGCTCGAGCGCAGTTCCGGGTCCTGGCCGCTCGGCACCGTGCGCATGAGCGAGCGCTTCCTGCCGCCGAACGGCCCCGCCAAGCGCCGCCAGCTGGGCGAGCTTCGCGAGCACATCCGCGCCGAGCTCGACCGCGTCGCGTGGCTGGGCGAGCTGCGCGAGCACGCGCCGGTGCGGCTGGTCGGCATCGGCGGCACGCTGCGCAACCTGGCAGCCGCGGCGCAGCGGGCGGCCGGACTGCCGAGCAACGGCGTGCAGGGGATGGTGATCGGCGTCGAGGCGCTCGAAGAGCTCATAGACCGCCTGGCGGCGTTGCCGGCGGCCGAGCGCGCTGACGTGCCGGGCATCAAGCCGGCGCGCGCCGATCTGATCCTCGGCGGCGCCGTGGTCGTGCGGGAGGCCCTGCGAGCTGTCGGCGCGGAGGCGATCGAGACGACCGAGGCCGGGTTGCGCGAGGGCGTGTTCTTCGAGCGGCTGCTGGGCTCGGATGCGCAGCCGCCGCCCGAGCCGCTGTTCGAGGACGTCCGCCGCGCAAGCGTGCTGAACATGGCCGCGCAGTACCGGGTCGACGGTCCCCACACCCGTCACGTCGCCGCGCTGGCGCTCGGGATGTTCGACGAGCTGGCCCGGCTCGGCCTGCACGAAGGCGACCCGCGCGAGCGCGAGCTGCTCTGGGCGGCGTGCACGCTGCACGACATCGGCATGTCGATCGACTACGACGACCACCACAAGCACTCGCGCTACTTGATCCTCAACGGCGGGCTGCCGGGCTTCGCCCCGGTCGAGACGGCGATCATCGCCCAGGCCGCGCGCTATCACCGCAAGGGCATGCCGAGCCCCGGGCCGATGTCGGCGCTGTTCGGCCCCGGTGACCCGGAGCGCCTGGACCGCTGCGCGGCCCTGCTGCGGCTCGCCGAGGATCTCGAGCGCTCGCGCGATCAGCTCGTGCGCGACACCGACATCGATCTCGACGACGGCTCGGTGCGCCTGCGGCTGATCGCCGAGGGCGACCCCGCCGTGCCGCGCTGGGCGGCTGGGCGCGAGCGCGAGCTGTTCGCCCGCGCGTTCCACCGCGAGCTGTCGGTCGCGGCGTAGGGACCGTCTCGGGGGAGCCGGGCGGGCGCCGGCTGCGGCCCGGCCCCGCCGGCGCGGCGCGCAGAGCGACCTGCGCCGTCGGCGCTACCCCTGCTCGGCGAGCTGCCGTTCGCGGCCGCGGCAGTCGAACAACGTGAGCCCCTGCGGGTACGGATCCGGGCTGCCCCATTCGAACGGCGCGAGCTCCCGGCATGCCGCGAGCGTCGCATGTGTGGCGCCGTTGCCCCCGCGCGTGGAGTACTCGCCGCCGAGCAGGACGTAACGGGCGTCCCCACGTTCGACGAGCTTCGCGAGCCCCCTGCCGTCGAGCACGGGGTCGACGCCGCTGTATCCCGCGAGCCCCGACACGTTCGCCCCCATCAGCACGAAGGAGGCTGCGGTCGGCATCGAGACGGTCATCAGTTCGTAGCGCTTCGTCGCCCCGTGGTTGCGCACGTAGCCGAGCAGGGCACGGTCGATCGCGACCGCGCGCGCGTCCAGGCCGACGCCGCCCCAGCCGGCGTACTGCTTCGGCCCGGCCGCGGGGAACGTCGACTGCACCGGCGCGAGCCACGTCGTCGAGGCGTAGCCCGCGGGCACGACGAGCAGCAGCGCGACGGCGGCGACCGCGGCGACGCCGGCCGCACGCCTGCGTTTCAGCACCGTGGCGGCGAGCAGCGCGACCAGACAGCCCGCGGCCGCGACGGCGAGCACGGGCACATACCAGTGCAGGTATTCGTAGCGGTGCATCAGCACGATCTCGACGGCCACAGTGCTGATGACCGTCGCCGCCGCGAGGACGAGGCCGGCGTACGGCGGGCGGCGGGCGCAGAGCCGCAGCAGCGAGTAGAGCCCGATCCCGGCCATCGCGCCGGTGCCGGGTGCGAGAGCCGAGACGTAGTACGGGTGGACGATCCCCTTGGACAGGCTGAGGACGGCCCCCTCGACCGCGAACCAGCCGCCGAGCACGATCAGCGCGGCCAGCCGGGGGTCGCGCCGCCAGCTCGGTGCCTCGCGTGCGGGCCCTCGGGCGCCGCCGGGCGCCTCGGCCCGCTCCGGGCCGCGACGCTCCAGCCACAGCAGCACGAGCGCCGCGATCGCCCCGAAGAAGGCGAACGGCAGAAGCCACCCAGCCTGATCGCCGAGGCCCACGCCGAACAGGCGCAGCGGGCTCGGCGACTCGCCGAACGCGATCGGTTTCGGGTAGCGCCCGACGTTCGGCGAGTTCGTGACCTTGGGTTCGGGCGGCAGCGGCGGGTGCTTCGGATGTTCGCGCTCGCGTTGCGCGTCGACGCGGTGGGCGACGGCGAAGGGGACGCGCGCGCCTTCCTCGCCGTGGGTCGTTCCCGGGCCGCCGGACTGCCCTTCGACCCGGCCGAAGCCGTTGTAGCTGAACGTCAGCCCCAGCTCGGTGTTGTCGGTGGAGCTGCCGACGTAGGGTCGGTGGGAGGCAGGCGTCGCTTCCACGACGGCGATCCATGCGAAGGAGACCACGCCGGCGAGCGCCCCGGCGGCGAGCAGCTGCAGGATGCGCCTGCGCACGCTCACGGGCGCGCACACCAGGTAGGCGAGCGCGATCCCGGGGACGGCAAGGTACGCCGCCAGCGTCTTCGTGTTGAAGGCAAGGCCGATCAGCACCCCCGAGAGCAGCAGAGTGCGCCAGCGCCCGGATTCGCAGGCGCGTATCGCGGCCGCGCAGGCAAGCAGCATCAGGAGGATCAGCGGCGCGTCGACGTTGTTCGTGCGCGAGACCGCGACGAACGACGGGAAGAACGCGCAGACGAGGCCCGCGACCAGGCCGGCGAGCACGCCGAAACGCTTGGTCACGATCAGGTAGAGCACCGCTGCGACCGCGACGCCCATCAGGGCCTCGGGGAGCAGCACGCTGAGCGGGTGAAAACCGAACACCTTCGCGCTCGCCGCTTGCACCCACAGCCCGAGCGGCGGCTTGTCGATCGTGACCAGGCCGGCGGGGTCGGACGCGACGAAGAAGAAGTTGTGCCAGGAGCGCAGCATCGAGCGCACGCCGGCCGAGTAGAAGATGTTGCCGTAGCCGTTCTGCGACAGCCGCACCGTGTTCAGCACGGCGGCGGTCGCGACGACGACGCCCAGCCCGACCAGACGCAGCGCCCCTTCTGGGCTCCTGAGGCGCTCGCGCAGACCGGGCTCGGTCTCGCCCGTGGGCGGCGCGGCTCGGGTCGCGGCAAACGGCTCGGAGGCGGTCCCGCTCACGGACGAAGCGCCCCGAGCAGGCGCTCGAGGTCTCCCTCGTCGTTCCACGCCCCTACGGAGGCACGCAGGCATTCGCGGCCGGGGATGTTGCGGATCACCACGCCCTGCTCGGCGAGCTCGGCGCGCTCGGCCTCGGGGTCGGGGCTTCCGAACGACACGAGCGTGCTCTCGCCGCGTGGCACCAGCTCGCGGCCGCGCTCGGCGAGCATCTCCGCCAGGTGCGCCGCCAGCGTGCGGGCGCGCTCCCACACCGCGGGCCACCCGAAGCCCTCCAGCACCTCGGCGGCCGCGAGGGAGCACGCGAGCGCCTCGGCGCTCAGGGACGGCGCGTCGAAGCGACGGGCATCCTCGTGGACGACTGCGTCGAGCCCGGCATTCGCTTCCTCGAGATTGCCGTAGCCGCGGCGCGACACCGCCAGTTCGCTCCTGAACTCGGGCGCGACCCACAACGCGCCGGAGCCGTCAGGGCCGCAGAGCCACTTCTGGCCGGCTCCCGCGTAGGCGTCGCAGCCGAGCGCGGTCACGTCCACGTCCACCGCGCCGAGACCCTGGGCGCCGTCGAACAGCACCGGCACCTCGACCTCGGCCAGCCCCGCCGGCGCGAGGGCACCCGTCGCCCAGCTCACGTGCGAGCAGGCCACGAGGCGGGTGGCCGGCCCCACCTCCTCGGCGACGAGGGCGAACGGGACCTCGCGGATGCTCGCGCCGAGGATGTCGCGCGCCGCGCCGAGCGCGCCCTGCAGCCCGGGGTGCTCCTCGTCGCTGGTGAGGATCTCATCGCCGGGGCGCAGATCCATGCCCATCACGATCTGGCCCATCCCTTCGGTCGTGCTCGTCGTCAGCGCCACGTCGGCGGGGTCCGCCCGCAGCGCGCGCGCATAGGCTGCGCGCAGCGCTTTCCCGAGCGCGCCGCGGCGTTCGAAATGCGCCATCGCACGGCCCTCGGCCAGCTCGCGCTCGAGCTCTGCGCGAGCAGCCTCGGCCGCTCGCGCCGGCAACGGCCCGTCGGTGCCGGCGTTGAGGTAGGCGAGCTCCGCGAGCACCGGGAACTCGCTGCGCAGTCCGGACGGGTCCACGATCGGCGAGAATAGCCCCATGGCCAGCGTCGATCGACAGCAGCCCATGTGGATGCCCTCACCGGAGCGCGTGCAGGCGACCGAGATGGCGCGCTTCAGCGACTGGGTCTCCGAGCGTCACGGGCTCGCGATCGACGGCTACGAGGGGCTCTGGCGCTGGTCCGTCGACGATCTGGAGCAGTTCTGGGCAGACATCTGGGAGTTCACCGGCGTGATCGCCTCGAAGCCCTACGAGCGAGTGCTCGCGTCGCGCGCGATGCCCGGTACACGCTGGTTCGAGGGCGCCGAGCTGAACTACGCCGAGAACCTGCTGAGCGGCCACGAAGACGGTGAGACCGCGGTCCTGCACTGCTCGGAGCTGCGCGACCTGGATGAGCTCAGCTGGGGCGAGCTGCGCGCCCGGGTCGCCGCCGCCGCGGCGGGTCTCGCCGCGCTCGGTGTCGGTCGCGGCGATCGTGTCGTCGCCTACATGCCCAACATCCCTGAGACGCTGATCGCGTTCCTCGCGACGGCGTCGCTCGGCGCGATCTGGTCGAGCGCCGCGCCGGAGTTCGGCGCCCGCTCGGTGATCGACCGGTTCGCGCAGATCCAGCCCAAGGTCTTTCTCGCCGTCGACGGCTACCGCCACGGCGGCAAGGACTTCGACCGCACCGGCGTCGCAGCGGGCATCCTCGCCGAGCTCCCGAGCGTCGAGCACGCTGTGCTGTTGGGCTACCTGGACGTGGAGGCCGATCCGGCCGTTCTGGGGGAGCGCGGGCTCGGCTGGAGCGAGCTGATGACGCGCGCCGAGCCCGGCGCCGGGCCGAGCTTCGAGCAGGTCCCGTTCGATCACCCCCTCTGGGTGCTCTACTCGTCGGGCACGACCGGCCTTCCGAAGGCGATCGTCCAAGGCCACGGCGGCATCCTGCTCGAGCAGCTCAAGAAGCGGCTGCACCTCGACCTGCGCCCCGGCGATCGCATGTTCTGGTTCACGACGACCGGCTGGATGATGTGGAACTTCCTCGTCGGCTGCCTGCACAGCGAGGCCGCGATCGTGCTCTACGACGGCAGCCCCGCGCACCCGGATCTCGGCGCGTTGTGGCGCCTCGCCGAGCGCGCGGGGATCACGTGCATGGGGATCAGCCCCGGGCTGATGGCGTCCTGCGAGAAGGCCGGGGTCGAGCCGGCGCGCGCAGCGGACCTGAGCAGGCTGCGTGCCCTCGGCGCGACCGGCTCGCCGCTCTCGCCGGAGTCGTTCAAGTGGGTCTACGAGCACGTGAACCCGGACATCTGGCTGTTCTCCACGAGCGGCGGGACCGACGTGTGCACCGCGTTCGTCGCCGGCTGCCCGACGCTGCCCGTCTACGAGGGCGAACTGCAATGCCGCGCGCTCGGCTGCAAGGTCGAGTCCTGGGATCAAGAGGGCCGCTCGGTCGTCGACGAGGTAGGCGAGCTGGTCGTGACCGAGCCGATGCCCTCGATGCCGCTGTTCCTCTGGGGCGATGAGAGCGGCGAGCGCCTGCACGACAGCTACTTCGCGATGTACCCCGGGATCTGGCGCCATGGCGACTGGATCCGGATCACGCCCCGCGGCGGTGCTGTGATCTACGGGCGCTCGGATTCGACCATCAACCGCCAGGGCGTGCGCATGGGGACCAGCGAGATCTACCGCGCGGCCGGCAGGGTGGACGCGGTCCTCGACTCGCTGGTCGTCGACGTTCCGGTCTCTGGCGAGGAGCTGCAGATGATCCTGTTCGTCGTGCTGCGCGATGGAGTCGCCTTGGACGAGAGCCTTGAACGGGCGATCAAGAAGGCGATCCGCGAGGACTGCTCGCCGCGCCACGTCCCCAACGAGATCCGCCAGATCGAGCAGGTCCCGCGCACGCTCTCGGGCAAGTTGCTGGAGGTGCCCGTGAAGCGGATCCTGATGGGGACGCCGCCCGAGCAGGCGGCGAGCCGCGAATCGCTCGCGGACCCCGCGGCGCTCGACTACTTCGTGGAGCTGGCGCGGGAGCTGGGCGCCGCGACGGCCGGCGCCTGACGGGGCCGGCGCCGGGCGCTCAGGCGGGCAGGCTCGCGGCCTGCTGCAGGGCGCCCAGCATCTGCGGCGCGTCCAGCGCGCCCCTGGCGGCGAGACGTCTGTCGATGATGAAGAACGGGACCGCGTCGATGCGGAGCTGCTGGGCGGTGCGCTCGTCCTCTCGCACCTGCTCGTCGTAGGAGTTCCCCTCGAGCATCTGTTCGATCGCATTCTCGGGCAGGCCGGTCTCGATGCCCAGCGCCAGCAGCACGTCGCGGTCGGAGATGAGCTCACCATCGCTGTGGTAGGCGCGCATCAGCCGCTCCTTCATCGCGTCCTGCAGGCCATGCTCGAACGCGAGCTGCAGGAGGCGGTGCCCGTCGAAGGTGTTGCCCCCGCGGACGCGATCGAAGTTCAGCTCCACTCCCTCGGCGGCGGCCATCGCCCGCATCGATGCCAGCGACGCCTCTACCTCCTCGCGGGTGCGTCCGTACTTGCGCGCGATCCGCTCCGTGTGGTCGCCCTCGTAGACGGCGGGGGCGCCCGGGTCCAGCTCGAAGCTGTGCCAGCGGATCATGACCTCGCCGGCGTCCTCGAACGAGGCCAGCGCCGTCTCGAGGCGCCGTTTGCCCAGGTAGCACCAGGGGCACGCTATGTCGGACCAGATGTCGATCTGCATGGCCGGGCGCGGCTCGCCGTTGCGCCCGCCGGCGACGATAGCGCGCTCGCGGACCGGCGCGATGCGCCTAGACGGAACGCCGCTGAGCGGGCATCCCGAGCGCTGCGCGGAACGCGCCCGCGACCTCGGGCGTCTCTCGCTCGGCGCCGAGCGGGAAGACATGCAGCGCGTCCACGCCGTCGAGGGCTGCGAGCTCAGCGGCGAGGCGCGTCGCAAGAGCGACGCCGCGGCCGGCGGCGATCTCCTCGCGCGCGCCCGCCGGGATCACGACACCGGGGAGTCGCGCGGCGCGCTCGCCCATCGCGGCGCTGCGCAGCAGCGCGACGCTCGCGTAGAAGCGAACGCCGGCCAGCGTGTCCGCCGCTCGCTCCAGGAACGCGCTGAGCCCGTCCAGGTCGAAGACCATCTGGGACTGCACGAAGGAGGCGCCCGCCTGCACCTTCCGCTCGAGCAGGCGCAGCTCGCGGTCCCGGTCGGGGGCGAACGGGTTGACGACCGCGCCCGGCTCCAGCGTGCGGGGCTCGGCCCACTCGCGGACGTGGCCGATCAGCTCGCTGGCCTTCATGTCGCGCACCGGCGGCGCGTCGCCCGCCGGGTCGCCCTGTACGCACAGCACCCCCTCGGACCCCAGCGCCGCGGCGCCCAAGACCTGGGAACGCAGCGCGAGACGGTTGCGGTCGCGGCAGGAGACGTGGACGATCGTGCGCACGCCCTGCTCGCGCGCGAGCGCGACGGCGGCGAGGGGCGACATCCGCGCCTGGCCGGCGTGGTTGTCGGTCAGGCCGACGATGTCGACGGTGTCGGCGAGCAGCGCGATCCGCTCGCGGACCTTGACGGGCTCGGCGGTACCGGGCAGGGAGATCTCGGCCGAGGTGAGCGCGCTCGCGGGCATGACCTCAGGGTATTGGCCGGCCCGTTCCGGCGGGTCGTGAAGCGGTCGCTACAGCCCCAGCGAGCGCCCGACGATCTCCTTCATGATCTCGTTGGCGCCGCCGTAGATCCGTGTCACCCGCGCATCGGCCCACGCGCGCGCGATCGGGTACTCGACCATGTAGCCGTAGCCGCCGAAGAGCTGCAGGCAGCGGTCGGCGACGCGGCCCTGGAGGTCGGTGCACCACCACTTGGCGGTCGCGGCCTCCTCCGGGGTCAGCTCGCCCGCGTCGAGCGCCACCGCGCAGCGGTCGATGAAGATGCGCGCGATCTGGATTTCCCCGTGCAGCTCGGCCAGCTCGAAGCGGCTGTTCTGGAAGGAGCCGATCGTCTGCCCGAAGGCGGTGCGCTCACGGACGTAGTCGAGCGTCCAGTCGAGCATCGCCTCGGTGGCGGCGACGGCGCTCGCGGCGATCGAGAGGCGCTCCTGGGGGAGGTTCGAGACGAGGTAGATGAAGCCCTGGCCCTCCTCGCCGAGAAGGTTCGCTGCCGGCACATGGACGTCGTCGAAGGACAGCTCGGCGGTGTCCTGGGCGTGCTGGCCGACCTTCTCGAGGTTGCGACCGCGCTCGAAGCCGTCCATGCCGCGCTCGAGGACGACCAGGGAGATGCCGCGGTGCTTCTGCGATGGATCCGTCTTCACGGCGGTGACGACGAGGTCGGCGTTGATGCCGTTGGTGATGAAGGTCTTGGAGCCGTTGACGACGTAGTGGCCGTTCTCGCGGCGCGCGGTCGTGGACATGCCCGCAAGGTCCGAGCCGATCCCCGGCTCGGTCATCGCGATCGCGGTGATCAGCTCGCCAGAGACGATTCCTGGAAGCCAGCGCTCGCGCTGCTCAGGAGTGCAGTAGCTCAGGAAATAGGGCAGGCAGATGTCGTTGTGGAGCGTGATGCCGAGGCCGAAGCTGGCCACACCCTCGCGCTGGCACTCTTCGCCGATCACCATGTTCAGCCGGAAGTCCTCGGCGCCCGCCCCGCCGTCGGCCTCGGGGACGGCCATCGCGAGGAAGCCGCCGCGGCCCGCCGCGGCGTACAGCTCCCGCGGCACGATCCCCTCGCGCTCCCAGTCCATGTAGTGGGGGAGGACCTCCCGCTGCAGGAAGGTCCGGAAGCTCGCCCGGAAGTCTTCGTGCAGGTCTTCGTAGAGCGCGCGCTTCACGGCGCAGGACCCTACACCGGGTCGGGTTCGGTGCGGAACTCCGGCTTCGCGAGCAGCAGCTGGACATCGCGGATCCGGCGCTCTGCGAAGCCGCCCTCGCACCAGCAGAGGTACAGCTCCCAGAGCCGGCGGAACCGCTCGTCGTAGCCGAGCTCGGCAGCTCGCCCGCGCGCCTCGAGAAAGCGCTCACGCCACAGGGCGAGGGTGCGGGTGTAGTGGCTCGTGATGTCGTCGAGATGCGCCATCCGCATGTCGGTGACGCGGGAGACCTGGCGCGAGATCACCTCCATCGAGGGCAGGCAGCCGCCGGGGAAGATGTGGGTGTTGATGAAGCTGCGCGAGGCCTTCTCGACCTCGTAGGCGCCATCGTCGATCACGATCGCCTGCAGCAGCATCGCTCCGTCCTCGGCAAGCAGCTGCGAGCAGCGCCTGAAGAACGTCGGCAGGTACTGCCAGCCGACCGCCTCGATCATCTCGATCGAGACCAGCCGGTCATAGGTGCCCTGCAGATCGCGGTAGTCCTGCGCGAGCACCGTCACGCGATCGCCGAGGCCGGCCTCGGCGACGCGGCGGCTCGCGTAGGCGTGCTGTTCGCGTGAGATCGTCGTGGTGGTGACGCGGCAGCCGTAGCGACTCGCCGCGTGCAGGGCGAAGCCGCCCCAGCCGGTGCCGATCTCGAGCACGTGGTCGGAGGGCCCGAGCCGCAGGCGGCGGCAGATGCGATCGAGCTTCGCCACCGATGCCTCGCGGAGCGTCGCGTCGGGCCGCTCGAAGACGCCGCAGGAGTACATCATCGTGTCGTCGAGGAACAGCTCGAACAGGTCGTTGCCGAGGTCGTAGTGCGCCGCGATCTGGCGGCGCGAGCGGCGCGGCGTGTTGCGCTGAAGCCAGCGCGCGGCACGCTGAGCCGGTGCCAGCAGGGGGGAGGCGACGCGGCGGATGCGGTCCAGTCGCCCGGCGTTGCGCGCAGCGATGCGCGTCATCGCGACGAGGTCGCTGCACTCCCATTGCCGGTCCAGGTAGGAGTCCGCCAGCCCGACGCTGCCGCGCAGGAGCTGGCGGTAGAACTGCGGCGAGTGCACGTCGATCACTGCGCGGAGCTGCGCATCCGGGCTGCCGAGGACGATGCGCCGGTGGCCCTCCCGCAGCTCGAGGCGCCCGCCGTCGATGTCGCGCAGCGCGCGCAGGACCAACCGCCGCGAGAGGGCTCCCTTGCGCCCGGCGCCGCGCGGCGCGAGCGGAGCGCTCGGCCGGCGGACGAGCTGCTGCGAGTCAGAGCTCACGCCGCCACCTTCTCCGCCTCCGGATGCGGGTGGTAGGCGGCACCGCGCAGCCTCAACCGCAGCGCGTGGCCGTAGATCCGCGCGAGGATCGCGACCGTCTGGAACGGGTATCGCGCGAGCAGCCCCGCGAGCGTGCGCCGGGTGAGCTCGCGGCGGGCGAGCGAGAGCGTCGCGTCGAACACCCTCCGCCCGTCGGGGGCGGTCGAGGCGATGTGCACCGAGATGCGCTCGCCGGGCTCGGTCACACTCAGATCGTAGGTCTGTTCCATCCCCATCAGGGGTGACACGTGAAGCTTCTTCTCGAAGTGTCCACGGACGAGCGCCCTGCCGCGGCGGGCGGGTTCGGCGGAGGAGAGGCTCGGTCGCAGCCCCCTACCGTCCTCCGTACCGTCCCCGGTCGCGTCGAGCACGTAGGAGTGGCTCTCGCCCCAGGGTGTGTTCGTGACGTGGGCCACGACTGCCTCGAGGAGCCCCGAGTCGCGCCCGAAGCACCAGTAGAAGCTGACGGGGTTGAAGTTGTGACCGAAGCAGCGCAGGTTCGTGAGCAGCGCGATCGGGCCACCCGGACGCCGGCCGGTGCGCTCAGCGACGAGCTCGCGCACCGACTCGGCCAGCGGTCGGTCGGGCTCGCCGAGGTGATCGGCGCGGCGGAACCACGCCAGCGCGGGTCGCCGCGCGGAGCAGAGCAGCCCGCCTTCGAGGGCCGCGGGCAGCTCGTCGAGGTCGAGGTAGGCCATGAACAGGGGATGGCGGAACTCGTACTCCAGATTCGTCGTTGCGTCCTCGCCCGCGACGCGGCGGTGGCGTACGGAACCCTCGTAGAGCGCGCTCCTCACAGCGTCGCCCCGAAGGGCGCGCACGCCGCAAGCGCGCTGCGCACGCCGTCCTCGTGGAAGCCCCAGCCCCAGTAGGCGCCGCAGTAGTGCGTGCGCCGCTCGATGCCGCTGATCTCTGCGTGCGAGGACTGCGCCGCGACCCCGGCGGGAGTGAAGACGGGGTGGGAGTAGGAGATCGTGCGGATCACCCGGCTCGGGTCGATTGCCTCCGTGCGGTTGAGCGTCACACAGAAGTCGCGGTCGGCGCGCAGCCGCTGCAGGTGGTTCATCCAGTAGGTGACGGTCGACACCGGCTTCGGCTCGGCGAGCAGGTGGAAGTTCCAGGCTGCGCGCGCCCAGCGCCGTCGCGGCAGCAGCCGCCCGTCGGTGTGCAGGACGGCCTCGTTGCGCCGGTAGGGGATCGCGCCGAGGAGGCGCAGCTCGGCCTCGCTGGGGTCGGCGAGCATCCCCAGTGCCTGGTCGGAGTGGGTCGCGATCACGACATGGTCGAAGCGCCGGTCCTCGCGCCCGTCGCGTCCTTCGGCGACGACCGTGACGTGCCCTGGCTCGCGCACGATCGAACGCACGGGCGAGGCGAGGCGGATGCTGTCGCGGAAGGGCGCCGTCAGCGCCTCGACGTAGCGCGCCGAGCCGCCCGCGATCGTCGACCAGCGCGGCCGGTCGCGAAACCCGAGCATGCCGTGGTTGGCGAAGAACTCGGCGAGGAAGCGGACCGGGAAGCTGTACATCTGCGCCGGGTCGGCAGACCACACCGCGGAGGCCTGGGGGACGATCAGCCGCTCGACGAAGTGGCGCGAGAAGCGGTGGCGGATGAGGAAGTCGGCGAGCGAGTCCGCCTCTCCGGCCGCGCCGCCTTCGAGCAGCCGGCGCAGCTCGCGGTTGAACCTCAGCAGGTCGAGGATCATGCGCTGGAAGCGCACGCTGACGAGGTTGCGCGGCTGGCAGAAGAGACCGTGCGGCGTGCCCGAGTACTCGAAGTCCTCGTGCTCGCCCTTGACCGAGAAGCTCATGTTCGTCGCCTGGCGCGCCACGCCGAGGCGGTCCAGCAGCCGCGTGAACAGGGGGTAGTTGCGGTCGTTCATCACGATGAACCCGGTGTCGACGTGGTGGGTCTCGTACTCGGTGTCCACGCGGATCGTGTTGGTGTGGCCGCCCGCGTAGGCGCCGGCCTCGTACACGACGATCTCGTGGCGCCCGTGCAGCAGGTGCGCCGCGACGAGGCCCGAGACGCCCGCGCCGACGATCGCGATCTTCATCGCCGCACCCGCTGTCCCCGCGCTTTCGCTCTCATTGCTGTCCTTCTACGTGCCCGCGCGCGCGCCGGATCATCCGCGCAGGGGGAGGATTGCGATGCGGATGTGTCGAATCAGACCGCCGTGAAGCGCACTGCGACCAAGACACCCGAGGCGGCGCCCGTCAACGGCACCTCCGAGCACCAGAGTCTCTCCAAGTACATCCAGGCCCGCTTCGACGAGTGCTCGCGCTCGCAGAAGGACGTGGCGCAGTACATCGTCGACCACCTCGATGAGGCCGCGTTCCAGACGGCCGAGGAGCTGGCCCGACGAGCGAACACGTCGAGCTCCACGGTCGTGCGCTTCTCCCAGGCGCTCGGCTTCGAGGGCTTCCCCGAGCTGCAGGCAGCCGCGCGCGAGGAATACCGGCGCGTGCACGCGAAGACCGCCAAGGAGGCGACGTCGAACGGCTCGACGCCGCTGTTCTCGCTGGATCAGAACGAGTTCGAGTCGGCGCTCGCCGCCGATCACCTCAACGTCGAGGAGACCGCCCGCAAGGTCTCGCGCTCCGACGTCGAGGCCCTGATCGCCGCGATCGTCGAAGCCGAGAAGGTGCTCGTCGCCGGCACAGACCAGATGGCGTTCTTCGCCAGCTACCTGCGCCACCTGCTGATGCTGCTCGACCTGCGCGTCGACGTCGTCGCGAGCCCCTCCCAGGAGGCGCTGTCCAGGCTCGGGCGGATCGACGCCCAGACGCTCGTGATCGGCCTCTCGGCAGGGCGCCCGCACCCGCTCGTCGTGCGCGCGATGAAGCTCGCGCGCCACCGCCAGGCGCGCACCGCCGCGATCACCGACGCGACGCTGTCTGAGATCGCCAAGCTCGCGCAGATCAAGCTCTACTACTCCTCGAACAGCCCCGCCTACGTGCGCTCGCATGCGGCGCTGCTCAGCATCATCCAGGCACTCGCCTACGGCGTCTACGCGCGCGACACCGCGCAGTACGACGACCGCATCAAGGCCTTCCGCCTGAAGTAGCCCGGCGGCGGCGTCGATGTACGCGGCCGGCGAGGCGGGTGTCGCCCGCCGGGAGCCTGAAACAGCGGGCGCAGGTTCGGATAGCCTCGTCGTCGTGGGCACGCCCTGGGACGCCGAGACCTACGACCGCACGAGCAAGCCCCAGCAGCGCTGGGCCAACGAGGTGATCTCGCGAGTGATCGGCGTGGATCGCGACGCGACCGTGCTCGACGTCGGCTGCGGCACCGGGCGCGTGACCGAGCACCTCGCGCGTCTCGTGCCTGGCGGCCGGGTGCTCGCGATCGACGCCTCCGAGGACATGGTCGCGGTCGCACGCGAACGGCTCGGCGAGCGCGCCGAGGTGTGGCAGTGCGATGTGCTCGAGCTCGACCTCGACGGTGAGGTGGACGTCGTGTTCTCGACGGCGACGCTGCACTGGATCACCGACCACGACGCGCTCTGGCCCGTGCTCGCGCGGGCACTGAAGCCGGGCGGCAGGCTCGAGGTTCAGTGCGGGGGAGAGGGCAACATCGCGACCGTGCGCGACGTGATCGACGAAGCTGCAGCCACCGTCACCACCGATCTGGAGGGCTTCTCGCCCTGGACGTTCGCGGGCCCGGAGGAGACCGAGCGCAGGCTGAAGGGCGCCGGTTTCACCGGGATCAAGTGCTGGCTCGCCGACGAGCCGGCGTTCCCGGAAGAGACCGAGGCCTTCGTCCGCACTTCGATCCTCGGCGCGCATCTCGAGCGCCTGCCCGAGGAGCAGCGCGACCCCTTCGTCGCCGCCGTCATGGAGCGTGTGCGCCTGCCGCTGGACTACGTGCGGTTGAACGTCTCGGCGGTTCGAGAGAGCCCCGCCTGACGACGGCTCTCGCGCCGCCGGATCTGAAAAGATCGGCGCCGATGCATCGCACTTCGGTCGGCAGTGATGGTCCCGAACGGCTCGGCGCCATCGAGTACTTCTCGGGACTCAGCGAGGCGCACCGGCGCGCGCTGGCGCGCCTCGTGGACGAGCTGGCGGCCGACCCGGGCGACGTCCTCATGCAGGAGGGCGACTACGGCTACGAGGCGATCTTCATCGAGGACGGTCAGGCAGAGGTGCGACAGCAGGGTGAGCTCATCAACACGGTGGGCGCGGGGGAGATCCTCGGCGAGCTGGCGCTCGTGGACTCCGACGGACGCCGCACTGCGAGCGTCACGGTCACCTCGCCGCTGCGGGCGCTCAGCGTCACCTCACACTCCTTCCACGAGATCCGCTCGCGCATGCCCGATCTGGCCGAGGCGATCGACCAGGCTGCGCAGGAGCATCACGAGCGCGACCGGCTCCGCGCCGAACAGGGCGCCGCCGGCTGAGCGTGCCGCCCGGCGCTTCCGGCCCCGCGCTGCGGTCGGTCGCGGTCGCCGACCTGGAGACGATCCTCGCGGACCTCGGCGACTTCTGGGGCCCGGGGCGCGACATGGCCTTCCTGCACCAGGCGCTCTACGTCCACGAGTTCGGCGAGACCTCGGTGCTGGCCGAACGCGACGGGCGGATCCTCGGCTACCTGCTCGGCTTCCTCAGCCAGGACGACACCGGCTACATCCACGCGGTCGCGGTGCGCCGCGAGGCACGCGGCGAGGGGCTCGCGCGCACGATGTACGAGCGCTTCGAGGAGCTCGTACGAGTCCGCGGCGCGCGCGGGCTGAAGGCGATCACGGCGCCGGGGAACACCGGCTCGCGCGCCTTCCACGAAGCGCTCGGCTTCTCGGTCGAGGAGGTCGAGGGGTACTCGCCCTCGAGCGGGGCCCGGCTTGTCTTCAGGCGCGCGCTCGCCGCCTAGTACGAAGATCGCGCGTCCCCTTGGCCCCGGCGGCGGACCGGGACGCAGTACGCGCGCTTATAGACTGCGAGCCATGCGAGACGAGGCGACATTCCGCGTCAAGACGGGCCTTGCCGAGATGCTCAAGGGCGGCGTGATCATGGACGTCGTCACGCCCGAGCAGGCCAAGGTCGCAGAGGACGCCGGCGCCGCCGCCGTGATGGCGCTCGAGCGCGTGCCGGCCGACATCCGCCGCGACGGCGGGGTCGCGCGCATGTCCAACCCGGAGATGATCGCCGGCATCCAGGAGGCCGTGACGATCCCGGTGATGGCCAAGGCACGGATCGGGCACTTCATGGAGGCGCGCGTGCTGGAGGCGCTCGAGGTCGACTACATCGACGAGTCGGAGGTCCTGACCCCGGCCGACGAGCGCAACCACATCGACAAGTGGGACTTCAAGGCGCCGTTCGTCTGCGGCGCGACCAACCTCGGCGAGGCGCTGCGGCGCATCGGCGAGGGCGCCGCGATGATCCGCTCCAAGGGCGAGGCCGGCACCGGCGACATCGTCGAGGCGGTCCGCCACATGCGCCAGATCGTCGGCGAAATCAGGCGCCTGACGATGCTCGCCGACGACGAGGTGGCGACAGCCGCGAAGGAGATCGCGGCTCCGCTCGACATCGTCCGCGGCGTCGCCCGGGAGGGCCGCCTGCCGGTGGTGCTGTTCTGCGCGGGCGGAATCGCGACACCCGCCGACGCGGCGCTGATGATGGCCCTCGGCGCCGAGGGCGTGTTCGTCGGCTCGGGGATCTTCAAGTCCGAGGACCCGGCGACGCGCGCCCGCGCGATCGTCGCTGCGACGACGCACTGGCAGGACCCGCAGCGGGTCGCCGAGGCCTCGCGCGGTCTCGGCACGGCGATGATCAGCCTCGAGAGCTCGAAGCTCGACGAGGAGCAGTTGCTCGCCCAGCGTGGCTGGTAGACCCGGCCCGCTCATAGGCGTCCTCGCTCTCCAGGGCGGATTCGAGGCGCACGAGCGGATGCTCGCCGGCCTCGGTGCGCGCACGCGCGAGGTGCGGGTGCCGGCCGACCTCGCAGGCCTCGATGGCCTCATCGTCCCCGGCGGCGAGTCGACCACGATCACGCTCGGGATCGAGCGCGAGGGGCTCGCCGAGCCGCTCCGCGCGCTCGCGGCGGGCGGCGTCCCGGTGCTCGGGTCCTGTGCCGGGCTGATCATGCTCGACCGCGAGCATCTCGGCCTGATGGACATCGCCGCGCGCCGGAACGCCTTCGGGCGCCAGATCGCGAGCTTCGAGGCCGAGCTCGACGTCAAAGGCATCGACGGCCCGCCGCTCCGCGCGATCTTCATCAGGGCGCCGTGGATCGAGGAGCACGGGCCGGAGGTCGAGATCCTCGCCTTCCTCGACGGCCACCCCGTCGCTGCCAGGCAGGGCCGGATCATCGCCGTCGCCTTCCACGCCGAGCTGGGACGCGACGACCGCCTGCACCGCTGGTTTCTGGAGCTTGCGGGCGGGGGGGCCGAACGTCCGCTTGACGGGCACCCCCGGTAAGTAGTAACTTACCGTTAGTGGTGACTTACCAAGCACGGGCGTTCGACGCCCTCGGCGACCCGACCAGGCGCGAGATCTTCGAGCTGCTCGCGGAGCGGCCGCAGGCGGTCGGCGAGCTCGCCGGGCGGCTGCCGGTCAGCCGCCCCGCCGTCTCGCAGCACCTGCGGGTGCTCAAGGGGGCCGGTCTCGTGAGCGACCGACCCGACGGCAGCCGCCGCATCTACCAGGTCGACCCCGCCGGGGTGAGCGAGCTCCGTGCCTACCTGGACCAGTTCTGGAACCGATCGCTGGCCTCCTTCAAGAAGGCGGCCGAGCAGAGATACAAGGAGAAGCAATGAGCTCAGCACCCGCGCAGACAGACATGACCGCAGTGCGCGCCTCGATCGTCGTCGACGCGCCGCCCGAGGAAGCGTTCCACGTGTTCACCGAGGACATCGGCAGCTGGTGGAACCCGGACCACCACATCCTCGACGGGGAGCTGGCCGAGATGGTCTTCGAGCCGCGCGTCGGCGGTCACGTGATCGACCGCGCGACGGACGGCAAAGAATGCCGCTGGGCGCGCGTCCTCGCCTATGACCCCCCGCGGCGGTTCGTGATCAGCTGGGACATCGACCTGCACTGGCAGCGCGAGACCGACCCGGCCCGCACGAGCGAGATCGAGGTCGTGTTCACCCCGCAGGCCCCCGAGCAGACACTGGTGCAGCTCGAACATCGCCATCTCGAGCGCCACGGCGAGGGCTGGGAGGGCATGCGCGAGGCGGTCGGCTCGACCGGCGGATGGCCGGGCGGCCTCGAGCGCCTCGCGGCGCGGCTGTCCAAGCGGTAGGGGCGGCGCCCGAGGCTGCGCTAGAAAGGGGCATCGCCTCCGCGCCCCAGGTAGCCGCCCTCTCGACCACCCCGGTCAAGGCCCTGCGCATCCAGCGCCGCGACCGCGTGCTGCTCGAGAAAGACGGCGCGCAGGGCGACCGCGTGTTCTTCCTGATCGACGAGCGCGGACGGATGGTCAACGCCAAGCGCAGCGCCGCGCTGAATCAGGTCGTGGCCGACCTGGACGAGGACGGGGAGCTCACGCTCGCGTTCCCCGACGGGCGCCGTGTCGCCGGTCCGCCGGAGCGCGGCGAGCCCGTCGAGGTCCGCTTCTACCGGCTGACGCGCCCCGCGCGGGAGATCGAGGGCCCGTTCTCCGCGGCCCTCTCCGAGCACGCCGGCCTGCCGTTGCGGCTGGTCGCGTTCGACCCGGGCCGCTCGGCTGTCGACCGCGGGGCACAGGGGGCGGCGACGCTCCTGTGCCGCTCCTCCGCCGACACGCTCGCGAGGGCGGCCGGGCGCGAGAGCATCGACACGCGGCGGTTCCGCATGACGATCGAGCTCGACGGCTGCGAGCCGTTCGCGGAGGACGGCTGGATCGGGCGCACCCTGCGGATCGGGGGCGCGCGCCTGCGGCCGTTCGGCAACGTCGGCCGGTGTGTGGTGACGACGCTCGATCCCGACACCGGCGAGGTCGACCTGCCGACGCTCGACGTGCTGCGCGAGCTGCGCGGCGACGCCGAGACGACCGAGCCGCTGGCGATCGGCGTGCACTGCGCGGTGCTCGAGCCGGGCGAGGTCGCCGTCGGCGACCCGGTCGAGCTGGAGGACTGAGCTCAGCCGGCGGCCGCGAAGCGCACGACGCCGTCGCTCTCTTCTTCCACGGCGCGCCCGTCCTCGAGCAGCAGGTCGACGTGCCCCAGCACCTCCGAGAGCGTGAGGTAAGCCTGGGTCACCGCCACGTTGCCCCAGAGCTCCTGCGCGATCTCGTGCGCGCTGCGCGGCTGCACGGTGATCAGCCGCAGGATCTTCTCTGCGCGGCGACGGTGCATCCGGAAGCGCTCGTCGATCAGCGCCGCGTGGTCGGTGATCGGCCGTCCGTGCCCGGGGAGCACGAGGTCGAGGTCGAGCTCGCGCGTGGCTTCCAGCGAGCGCATGTAGGTCAGCAACGCCTGCGGGCGCGGACCGTCCGGATCCGGCTCGGCCCCAAGCGGGCGCGCCAGCAGGGGGTTGGAGGAGATGTGCGCGATCAGGTGGTCGGCCGCCAGCATCAGCTTGCGCTCTTCGTCGACGAAGACCGTGTCCGACGGACTGTGCCCTGGGCGCTGCAGCACCCGCAGCGTGCGGTCGCGCAGCGCGAGCTGCTCGCCGTCGCCGAGCGGGCGCGTGACCTCGACCGACGAGCCCCACGCACGGAACCCAGCCGAGACGGCCCGCAGCGCGGTCACGATTTCCGGCGGGATGCCGTGCCGCAGCATGATGCTCTCGGCGAAGGCGTCGTCGAGGTCCGTCTCTTTGCCGTAGTTCGCGAGGTACGGACCCAGCGGACCGATTGCAGCGACCTCCGCGCCCGAGCGCCGCGCGAGGATCGAGGCGAGCCCGAAGTGATCCATGTGCTGGTGGCTGATGACGAGCAGCTCGAGGTCCTCGATGCGCCGCCCGTGCCGAGCGAGCGCCTGCTCGAGCTCGTCCAGCGCCTTTGCCGAGTTGGGTCCGGAGTCGACCAGGGTCAGCGGCGAGTCCTCGATCAGGTACGCGTTCACGCGTCCAACCATGAACGGGGTGGGGACCGCCAGCCGGTGGATACCCGTCTCGGCCGCGCGCGCCAGGTCCGCGCGCTCCTCCTCGGCTTCCCGGGCGGCGCGCTGCTCGCCGGACTCCTCGGCCGGGGACTCTTGCGCCGGCGTCGCGTCGGCGCCTTCTGCGCCCGCGCTCACGAGCGGATCAGCGCCAGCACCTCGTCCCGGCGCCGTTCCATGTCCTCGGCGGAGATGAGCGACTCAAGGCACAGGCGCAGGAGCGGCTCGGTGTTCGACGGCCGCACGTTGAAGTGCCAGTCCTCGTAGTCGATCGAGATCCCGTCGAGGTGTTTCTGCTCGGCGTCGGGGTAGCGCGCGGCGATCTCCTCCATCTTCGCCTGCTGGTCGGCCACCTCGGAGTTGATCTCGCCGGAGATGAAGTAGTTCTCGCGGTACGGCGCGAGGCGCTCGGACATCGTCTGCCCGCCGGTCGCGAGCATCTCCAGCACCAACAGCGCCGGGATCGTGCCCGAGTCCGCGCAGTAGAAGTCACGGAAGTAGTAGTGGCCGGAGACCTCGCCGCCGAACAGGGACCCCTCTTTGTGCATGCGGGTCTTGAAGAACGCGTGCCCGACGCGGTTGACATAGGCGACGCCGCCGGCGCGCTCGACCGTGTCGGGCACCGCGCGGGAGGCGCGCACGTCATAGAGGATCGCTTCGTGTGGTTTCTGTGCCTTGCCGAGCAGCGACTCGGCGAGCAGCGCGGTCAGGAAGTCGCCGTCGACGAAGCGGCCGGTCTCGTCGATGAAGAAGCAGCGGTCGGCGTCGCCGTCCCAGGCGATCCCGAGGTCGGCGCCGCTCTCGCGGACCTTCTCGATGATGAAGGCGCGGTTCTCCGGCAGCAGCGGATTCGGCTCGTGACCGGGGAATTCGCCGTCGGGCTTCCAGTAGCTCTCGATCAACTCCAGCTCCAGGCTCTCGAGCAGCGGCCCGACCATCGGTCCGGCCATGCCGTTGCCGCCGTCCACGACGACTTTCAGCGGACGCCGGGCGGAGCGCACGGCGTCAGCGTCGATGAAGCGCAGCGCCGCCTCTTGGAAGGCGCTGTAGATGTCCACCTCTTCGAGCCGGCCGGGCTGCGCGGCTTCCGGTGCGCTGCCCTCTTCGACCAGGCGCCGGACGTCCTGGATCCCCGAGTCCCCCGAGAGCGCGATCGCGCCCTCGCGGACGAGCTTGGCGCCCGTGTAGGCCTTCGGGTTGTGCGAGGCGGTGCACATCAACCCGCCGTCCAGCTCGCGCGAGCCGACGAGCCAGTAGAGCATCTCCGAGCCGACCATCCCGGCGTCGATCACGTTGGCGCCGGCTGCGAGCATCCCGTCGCGGTAGCGCGCCGCCAGCTCGGGCGCGCTGAGGCGCATGTCGCGGCCGAGTCCGATCCGCAGCTCGCTCACGGGCTTGCCGGCGAGCTCGGAGAGCACCAGCGGGAAGGCCCGGCCGATCCGCTCGGCGAGGCCGCCGCCGATCTGCTCGCCGAAGATGCCACGGATGTCGTAGGCCTTGAAGATGTCGGGCAGTGCCGGGGTGCTCATGGCTGAGCGCATCCTATGACCCGCGCTCTCCTCGCGACCGGCGCGCCGGACGGACGGGCCGGACGAGCCGGGTTCGGGGCGGCCCGGCGGGCCTAATTCGTAGACTCAAGGCCATGTCCGGTCATTCCAAGTGGGCTTCGATCAAGCACAAGAAGGCGATCGTCGACTCCCGTCGCGGCGCGCACTTCTCCAAGCTGACGCGCGCGATCACGGTCGCGGCGCGCGACGGCGGCGGCGATCCCGTCGGCAACCCCGCGCTCGACCTCGCGATCCGCAAGGCCCGGGAGGCGTCGATGCCGAAGGACAACATCGAACGCGCGATCGCCAAGGGCACCGGCGAGGGCGGCGAAGCCGAGGCGATCGAATCGGTCCTCTACGAGGGCTACGGCCCGGGCGGCGTGGCGGTGCTGGTCGAGGCGCTCACCGACAACCGCAACCGTACGAGCGCAGAGGTCAAACACGCGTTCTCCAAGCAGAACGGAAGCCTCGGGGAGCCGGGCTCGGTCGCCTACCTGTTCGACAAGAAGGGCACGATCGTGGTCGACGGCACGCGCTACTCCGAAGACGACCTGATGCCCGCGGTGGAGGCGGGCGCGGAGGACATCTCGACCGACGACGACGTGTTCGAGGTCATCACTTCGCTGAGCGACTTCGCCGCGGTGCGCTCCGCGCTCGAGGAGGCGGGCGTCGAGATCGACAGCGCCGAGCTGTCATATCGCGCGTCGAGCCTCGTGCCGCTCGACGAGGAGGCCGCCGGCAAGCTGATGCGCCTGATCGACACGCTCGAAGAGCTCGACGACGTGAGCGCAGTGCACGCGAACTTCGACGTCTCCGCCGACGTGCTGGAACGTGTCGCGGGCTGAGCGTCCGCTCGTAGCGATCCTCTGTGGAGGGCGCGGCACGAGGCTTCAGGAGCGCACGCAGGAGATCCCGAAGCCGCTCGTGGAGATCGGCGGGCTGCCGATCGTCTGGCACGTGGTGCAGCTCTACGCCTCACAGGGGTTCCGGCGCTTCCTGCTCGCGACGGGGTACAAGGGTGAGCTGATCGAGCGCTTCGCGGCGGAGCACCCGTGGCCGGAGGGCGTGAGCGTCGAATGCGTGGACACGGGGCTGGAGACACAGACCGGGGGCCGGATCGCCCGCCTCGCGTCTTTTTTTGAGGGAGAGGAGATGTTCTGCGCCACGTACGCTGACGGCGTCGCCGACATCGACCTGGAGGCCCTGCTCGACTTCCACCGCGGCCACGGCGCGCTCGCGACCATGACCGTGGTGCGCCCCGAGCTCCAGTTCGGCGTCACCGAGCTCGACGGCGCGGGACGCGTCACCGGCTTCAAGGAGAAGCCGCGCTCGGACCACTGGATCAACGGCGGCTTCTTCTGCTTCGAGGCCGGCGCGATCGACTACATCGCTGCGGACGGAGACGCGGCTGTGCTCGAGCGCGGGCCGCTCGAGGGCCTCGCCCGCGACGGCCAGCTCCGCGCCCACCGCCACGAGGGATTCTGGGAGTGCATGGACACCTACAAGGACGCCGTGGCGCTCAACGACCTGTGGGCTTCCGGCGCGCCGCCGTGGAAGATCTGGCAGCCGGACAGCGTGAGCAGCGAGGACTCAGGCGGCGTCCTGGCGGCGCGCGCGGAATAGCCGCACCGGCTCGCGCAGCCCCTTCAGGCGCCGCTGGCCGGCGAAGGACCAGCGGTAGTCCTCGAGCGCGGAGTCGTGCAGCGGGTCGTCGGCGAGCAGGCTCCCGGGACGCGCGACCGAGGTGATGCGGCTGGCGCGGTTGACCGGGCGCCCGAACCAGTCGCCGGCGCGCGGCAGCGCCTGGCCGAAGGCCGCGCCCGCGCGCAGCTGCGGGAAGTCCTGACCCTCTGCGTCGGCGGCTTCGATCAGACCGAGCGTCGCGCCCAGCAGAGCCCCGGGCTCGGGCGAGGCCAGCATCGCGGCGTCGCCGATCGTCTTGACCAGCCGCACCGGCCCCTCGGCGACCTCTCCGGCGAGCGCTTCCAGCCGTGCCGCAAGGCGCCCCAGCTCATCCGGAGGGACTTCCTCGCCGAGGCGCGTGAAGCCGACCAGGTCGGCGAAGGCGATCGCGATCTCGCGCGCCCCGGGCAGCACGCCGCCGCTGCGCTCGAGCTCGGAGACGACCGTGCTCTGCGTCGCGTGGCGCATGTGCAGCGTCAGCACGTTGGCGAGCAGCGGGTTGACCAGCGGGTAGAGCTGCTCGGCGGCGCGAGCATAGCTCTGGGCCAGCTCGGGCTCGCTCATGCCCGGGCGCAGCACGAGCTTCAGCGGCACTGCGCGAAGCGATTCGGCCACCTGCGAGAGGCTGCGCCCGAGCACCCGCATCAGGGCGAGCAGTTCCTCGTCGGTGATGCCGGCGGCACGCGCGATGTGCACCTGGCGCACCGACTCGATCTCGGCATCGCTGTAGACCGCCTCGTCGTCCTCGGGGATCGGCAGGCCCATCGCCCTGCGCAGCTTCGTCAGGAAGGGGAGCTCGACGCCGGTGATCGCGGCGACCTCGGCGGCGGTGTAGCGGTCGCGGCTGCCGATCACGCGGTCGGCCGGGAGGTAGAGGATCGTCCCGGCCGCCGTGGAGCGGCGCAGCTCCGAGAGAGAGACCCCTTCGGCGATCAGTTCTCCCAGCAGCGTCCGCCGTTCAGCCCGCTGGCGGCCCTCCAGCCCGTCGAGCAGTCCCTCGGCCTCGAAGTCGATCTCTGGGCCCGGCCCCGGCACGGCGCCAGCGTACAGACGCCGGGCGGGCGCGGCGGGCACCCCATCCGGCGCCTGCGCCCGCAGGCACCCCATTCGCCGCCTGCGGCGGCTCAGGGGCATACCCCTCCGGGGCACAGGCAGGCAGGCGTCCGCCGCCCCGCGGAGAATCACGGGTCGTGATCGTCCTCGGCGTCGACCCCGGACTCGCCAACACCGGTTACGGCGTGGTGACCCGCCGCGGCGGGCGCGCCGTCGCGCTGGACGGCGGCGTGATCGAGACCGCGCCGGGCGTCGCGCCCGAGCGGCGGCTCGCGCAGATCCACGCAGCCGTCGAGGCGCTGCTGGCCGAGCACGAGCCCGACGCGATGGCGCTCGAGGAGCTCTACTTCGGCCAGAACGCCCGCAGCGCGTTCGCGGTGGGCCAGGCGCGGGGGGTCGTGATGCTCGCCGCCGGTCGTATAGGCGTTCCGTGCGAGGGCTACACGCCGCAGCAGGTCAAGGGCGCGGTCTGCGGGAGCGGCCGCGCCGGCAAGGACCAGGTCGCGCGGATGGTCGCGGCGCTGCTGGGGCTGCCCGAGCCGCCGCGCCCGGACCACGCCGCCGACGCGCTCGCGGTCGCCGTCTGCCATCTGAACCGCGCGCCGCTGGCCGCCGCAATGGTGGGGGCAACGGCTTGATCGCGCTGCTTCGCGGCGAGGTCGCGGTGCGCCGCGCCGATCACGTCGTGGTCCTCTGCGACGCCGTCGGCTACCGCGCGGCGGTCTCGGCCGAGACGCTGCGCCACGTGCCGCCGGTCGGCGAGGAGGTGACGCTGCACACGCATCTGATCGTGCGCGACGACGCGCTGGCGCTCTACGGCTTTCACTCCGAGCAGGAGCGAGAGCTGTTCCTGATGCTGCTCTCGGTCCAGGCGGTCGGGCCCAAGGTCGCGCTCGCCGTGCTCTCCGCGGGCCATCCGCGCGAGCTGATCGCCGCCCTGGCGGCCGGCGACGCCGCGCGCTTCCAGGCGGTCCCGGGGATCGGCAAGCGCACCGCCGAGCGCATCATCGTCGAGCTGCGTGAGAAGGTTGTGCCCGACGGCGCCGAGCCGGCCGAGCCGGAGATCCTGGCGCGCCGCGGCGAGGTGCAGCAGCCCCGCGGCCTGGCCCGCGAAGGCCTGCTCGAGCTCGGCTACGCGCCGGCCGAGGCGGAGGAGCTGCTGCGGGACGCCGAGGGCGAGAGCCCAGAGGAGCTGATCGCCGCCGCGCTGCGACTGGCCCGGAGCGCGGGCTGAGGCCGTGAGCACCCTGAGAGGCACGCCCGACGTCGAGGCAGGCGAAACGCCGGCCAGGATCCAGACGCCCTATCTCGTGCCCGAGGACGAGCTCGACCGCACGCTGCGGCCCCGCACGCTCGGCGAGTTCGTCGGACAGGCCACGCTGCGCGAGCAGCTCTCGATCGCGATCGAGGCCAGCGCCGCGCGTGGTGAGGCGCTCGACCACCTGCTGCTCGCCGGGCCGCCGGGCCTCGGCAAGACCTCGCTGGCGCAGATCGTCGCCGCCGAGCTGGACGTGCCCTTCGTGCAGACGGCCGGGCCGGCGCTCGAGCGCAAGGGGGACATCGCTGCGTTTCTGACGGCGCTCGAGCCGCGGAGCGTGTTCTTCGTCGATGAGATCCATCGCCTCGCCCGCACGCTGGAGGAGACCTTCTACCCGGCGATGGAGGACCGCCGCCTGCCGATCACCGTCGGACAGGGCGCGGGCGCACGCGTCGTCACGCTCGAGCTGCCGCCGTTCACGCTGATCGGGGCGACCACGCGCGCCGGCCTGCTGACGACGCCGCTGCGCGACCGCTTCGGCATCCAGGCGCGCCTGGAGCCCTATTCGACGGAGCAGCTCGCGGTGATCGTCCGGCGCTCGGCCGGGATCCTCGAGGTCGAGCTCGACGATCGCGGTGCGGTCGCCATCGCGGCGCGCAGCCGCGGCACGCCGCGCGTCGCCAACCGCCTGCTCAAGCGCGTGCGCGACTACGCGGAGGTGCGCATGGAGGGGGTCGTGACCGCTGCCGCCGCCGAGGCCGCGCTGGAGCTCCTGGAGGTCGACGAGCTGGGGCTCGACCGGCTCGACCGCGAGATCCTCGGCGCGATCTGCCGGAAGTTCGCCGGCGGACCCGTGGGGCTCTCGACCCTCGCCGTCGCGGTGGGGGAGGAGCAGGACACGATCGAGGACGTCTACGAGCCCTACCTGCTCCAGCAGGGACTGCTCAAGCGCACGCCGCGCGGGAGGACCGCCACGCCGGCGGCCTACGCGCACCTCGGGCTCGACGCGCCGGCGCGCGACGCGGCGCTGTTCTGAGCGCTCGCGCGGCTACTACCGAGGTATGAGCAGAGCGTGCTTGGCCTCTCCTTAAAGATGCTTTCGTAGTCTGTTCGGACATGGCGCACCCGTTCATCTGCCCCAACTGCGGTCATCGCACCACGGAGGTCGACCGGAACATCGGCTTCACGCGCCAGCGCAAGGGCTGCACCAAGTGCGGCTTCGCGTTCCTCTTCGAGCTGCTCGACGACTACTTCCCGGCCCCCGATGCGGCCTTCTTCGTCTGCGACGGCGAGGCTCGCGTGATCGGCTGCGGGCGCAACGCCTTCGCCTTCACCGGCCTCGAGGAGGAGGAGGTGATCGGCCAGCCGGTCCAGCAGGTGCTCGGTCTGAGCTTCAACAACGGCGACGATCCGCTGGGCAAAGTGCTCGAGTGGGGGGTGCGCGCGCTGGAGGTGCCCGTCCGCGTCGCCGGCGAACGCGACGTGGCGGCGGGCGCCAAAGCCGACATCTTCCCGGCCTACGACGACGACGGTGGGCTGTTGCTGGTGCTCACCCCCGACAAGTAATCTCCTTCGCAGAGACATGACCGACCGCCGCCGCAACTCAGTCATCCTGCTCCTCGTCGCGATCCTGGTCGGGCTCGCGACGGTGACGGTCATCGTCAAAAAGACGCGCCTCGGGCTCGACCTGAAGGGCGGCGTGCAGCTGGTCTACGAGGGCAAGCCGACCGGCCAGGCGAAGGTCGACACCGAATCGCTGAACCGGGCGATCGACATCATGCGCAAACGCGTCGACCAGCTCGGCGTCGCCTCGCCGGAAATCCAGCGCTCGGGCGAAAAGGAAATCGTCGTCCAGCTGCCGGAAGTGACGAACATCGAAAAAGCCGAACGCCAGGTCGGTAAGACGGCGCAGCTGCAGTTCTACGACTGGGAGCCGAACGTGATCGGCCCCGAAGGCACCCCGGCGCCGACGGATGCAACGGTCACGGGCGGGCGGGAAGCCGGGAGCTCCACCTTCGGGCTGCCCGAGTACAAAGCCGTCCAGCGCGCGCTGAAACGAGCGCCGGAACTGCGGCACAACGACACGACCTGGGACTTCCACACCAACTGCACACCCGAGCAGGTCAACGGCTGCCTCTACGGCAGCTGGTACCTGATCGACGAAAAGAACGAACAGATGCTGTGTCCGCTGGGGCCCCACGGCGAAGTGCAGAAGACCTGCCAGGGCGAGGAAAGCGAAAAGGCGGTCCGGGAAACCGAAAAACAGCTGATCGCCAAGGGCAAGATGCCCAAGGACGCCAAGCCCAAGGCGGTGCGCGTCAACCCCGGCACGATCGTGATCCAAGCGCGGCCGACCGAAGCCGCGGGCGGCAAGGTCCTCAACCGCAGCCCCAACTCGTTCTTCGTGATCAAGGACAACCCCGTCCTGAACGGCGGTGACGTCACCCACCCGCAGCAGGGCTCCGACGAAACCACCGGGCAGCCGAACGTCAACTTCGGCTTCACCGGGCACGGCCAGAAAACCTTCGAACAGGTCACGAAGGAAATCGCCCACCGCGGTCAGGAAGCGCAGTTGCCGGGCGTCCCGAAGACGTCCGCCGAACAGCACTTCGCCGTCGGCCTCGACGGCCAGCTGATCACGACCCCGTCGATCGACTACACGAAGTACCCGGAAGGGATCGACTCCAGCAACGGCTCTGAGATCTCCGGCGGCTTCACGATCACCTCCGCGCAGGAACTCGCCGAAGAGCTCCAGTCGGGCGCCCTGCCGATCAAGCTCAACCTGATCTCGCGCTCCCAGGTCTCGGCGACGCTCGGAAAACAAGCGCTGAACCAAGGCCTGCTCGCGCTGCTCGTGGGCTTCGTGCTCGTCTGTCTGTTCCTCGTCGCCTTCTACCGCATCCTCGGGCTGATCGCGATCGGCGGCCTGCTGATCTACGGCCTCTACTACTTCGCGCTGATCAAGCTGATCCCGATCACGCTGACGCTGCCGGGGATCGCCGGCCTGATCCTCACGATCGGCATCGCCGCGGACGCGAACATCGTGATCTTCGAGCGCGTCAAGGAGGAGATACGCGGCGGCAGGTCGGTGATGTCGGGTATCGCCACGGGCTACAAACGCGGCTTCGCGGCGATCGTCGACGCGAACGTCGTCACGTTCATGACGGCGTTCATCCTGTTCGCGCTCGCGACCGCGGAAGTCAAGGGCTTCGCCTTCACGCTCGGCATCGGCACGCTCGTCTCGCTGTTCACCGCCGTGCTGGCGACCCAGGCGGCGCTGGGCGCGATGGGCCGCTCGAAAATCGTCACGCACCCGGCGGCGCTGGGCGCCAAGGGCGAGGGGCACAAATGGACCTTCGACTTCATGGGTGCGTCGCGGTGGTTCTTCTCGCTCTCGGGCGTGATCCTGCTGATCGGCGCGCTTGCGATCGGCGGCAAAGGCCTGAACTTCGGCATCGACTTCAAGTCCGGGACGCGGATCCAGACCGGCTTCCAGCAGAAAGTCAGCCAGTCCCAGGTCGCCGACGAGATGACCAAACTCGGCTTCCCCAACGCCGAGGTCCAGAAGTACACGAACTCGAGCGTCGGCGCGAACGGCTTCCAGATCTCGACCAAGACGCTGCGCCCGTCGAAGGTCAACGAAATCGAAAAAGGCCTGGCCCAGTTCCAGCCGCAGCACTTCTCCTCGACATCGATCGGGCCGACGTTCGGTAAAACGATCGCCAAGAGCGCGGTGATCGCCATCATCGCCTCGCTGCTCGTGATCTCTGCCTACATCGCGTTGCGGTTCCAGTGGAAGTACTCCGTGCCGGTGCTGATCGCGCTGATGCACGACCTGCTGATCACAGCCGGCGTCTACTCGCTCACGGGGAGGGAAGTCACGACGGCGACGGTCGCCGCTCTGCTGACGATCCTGGGGTACTCCTTGTACGACACGATCATCGTGTTCGATCGTGTGCGCGAGAACGTGCCGCGCATGCCCAGGGCCGCCTTCTCGCAGATCGTCAACCGCTCGATGTCCGAGGTGCTCACGCGTTCGCTGGCGACGACGCTCTGCACGCTGCTGCCGGTGCTCTCGCTGCTGTTCTTCGGCGGCGAGACGCTCAAGGACTTCGCCTTCGCGCTGATGATCGGCATCGCCTCGGGCGCGTACTCCTCGATCTTCATCGCCTCGCCGGTGCTGACGCACTGGAAAGAGCGCGAGCCCGGCTACCGGGCCCGGCGTGCGCGGCTCGAGCGCGAAACCGGCGGGCACGTGCCTGCCTACGCCACGACCGCCGGAGGAGCTCCCGAGGACGTCGAGCCCGAGCAGAGGAAGCGTCGCCGGCGCGAGCGCCTGACCGCTCCCGAGGACCCGAACCAGCAGGTCTCGCGCGACGAATTCCAGGAGCTGGTCGCCGACATCCAGGAAGACGACACCAGTAAGGGCCGCGCGCCGGTCGCGACCAAGGCGCCTCCGCAGCCCGAGCCGGAACCCGAGCCCGAGCCGCCGGCCGACCGCGACCCCTCAGCCGACCTGACACCCGAGGACCTCGTCCTGAAGGACAAGCCGAAACCGCGCCAGAAACGGCCGAAAAACCGTCGCCACGGGAGGTCTCGCTAGATGGGCATGCTCGGCTGGGTCATGATGGGCCTGGCGATCTGGCACTTCACCATCTGGCTCCCGGATCGCTTCTGGGGCGGGATCGTGGGCGCCTTCATCGGCTCGCTGCTGGGCTCGATCGTCGTCGGGTTGATCATCTACTCGGTGAAGGTCTCCGCGCTCGAAATCCCGGGCGAAAAGGCGACCGACATCGCCGTCGTGCTCTACGCGGTCCCCGGCGCGCTGATCGGCATGGGGATCGTCTACCTCGTCGGGATGCGCCGCGAACAGACCGGCCACCAGGCCGCCCCCGAGCACTTCTAGCGACCGCCGGGCGGCGCCGCTCGCCGGTTCCGTCCCGGACCCGCCGTAACCTCGCTCGGCTGTGCAGAGTGTGTGCTTCGAGATCCCGCCGTGCCCGCCCTCGCTGGTCGAGGAGCTTCGCCGCGAGCTCGGCGTGAGCCCCGTGCTGGCGCAGGTGCTGGTGCGCCGCGGCCACGGCTCGCCGGACGCTGCGGGCGCCTTCCTCGATGCCTCCGAGGAGCACTCGCCGGCCCGCTTTCGCGGGATCGAGGACGCGGTCGCGACGATTCTCGCGAGCGTTCGCTCCGGGGAGCTCGTCACCGTTCATGGCGACTACGACGTCGACGGCATCTGCTCGACCGCTGTGCTCGTCAGGACCTTGCGGGAGCTGGGTGCGGAGGTCGACACCTTCATCCCCGACCGCTCCGCGGGCTATGGCCTGCAGCGCGAGACGGTCGAGATGCTCGCAGCACGCGGCACGCGGCTGCTGATCACGGTCGACTGCGCGATCACAGCGGTCGATGAGGTGCGCGCCGCGCGCGAGCTCGGCCTGGCCGTCGTCGTCACCGACCACCACACGCCACGCGCCGACGGGGTGCTGCCGGCCGCGCCGATCGTCCATCCGGCGATCTGCGGCTATCCGTGCCCCGAGCTCTGCGCGACCGCGGTCGCCTACAAGCTCGCCCAGGCCCTCCACGAAGCCGCCGGGAGCGATGCGACGCTTCTGACGCGCCTGACGCGCGACCTCGACCTGGTGGCGCTTGCGACGGTCGCCGACGTCGTGCCGCTGCTGGGCGAGAACCGGGCGCTGCTGCGGCGCGGCCTGCGCGCGCTTGCCGCGACGTCGAAGCCGGGTCTGCGCGCGCTGATGGGCGTGGCGGGTGTCGACCCCGCGCGGATCGCCGAGCGGGCGATCGGTTTCGGCCTGGCGCCACGGCTGAACGCCGCCGGGCGGCTCTACCGCGCCGACGCGGGCCTCGAGCTGCTGCTCACCGAAGACCCGGCTCGCGCCGAGCAGATCGCGCGCGAGCTGGACGCCGCCAACTCCGAGCGCCGCCAGATCGAGCGGAGAATCCGCTTCGAGGCCGAAGCGCAGATGGCCGAGCTCGGCCCGCGCGAGGGCTACGTGCTGGCCGGCGAGAGCTGGCACCCGGGCGTGATAGGCATCGTCGCCTCGCGGCTGGTCGAGCAGAGCGGCCGTCCGGTCGTGATGGTCGCCTTCGACGGTGAGCGTGGACGCGGCTCCGGGCGCAGCATCGACAGCTTCGACCTGCTGGGCGGCCTCCGCGAGTGCGGCGAGCACCTGGTGGGCTTCGGCGGACACCGCGCCGCGGCGGGGGTCGAGCTCGAGCGCTCACAGCTCGACGCCTTCGCAGCGGCGTTCGCCGCGCATGCGGGTGAGGCGATTCCTACCGGGCAGCCCCGCGTCGTGGAGCAGGTAGACGCCCTGGTCGACTGCGGCGAACTCGGGCTCCCGCTCGCCGAGGAGCTGGGGCGCCTCGCCCCGTTCGGGCGCGCGAACCCGCCGGTGTGCCTGATGATCGAGGAGGCGCGCATGCTCGATCCCCGACCGATGGGCGAAGGGCGCCACCTGCGCTTCACCGTCGAGTCGGGCGGCGCCCGCGCGCGCTGCGTGCGCTTCGGCGAGGGCGCGACGCTGCCGGTGGCAGAAGGCGAGCCCGCGCGCGTCACCTTCGCGCTGGAGATCAACGAATGGAACGGCGTCGTCGAGCCGCGGCTGCGACTGCGCCAGGCGGTTGCTCACGCGGGTGGGCTCGAGCCGGAGGCGGAGCACGTCCTGGACGCTCCCGCTGCGGCGGTCCCGCTCGGCCGCACCCCAAACGTGGACATCAACGATCGCGCAGAGCAGGCCGGGGAGCAGCTGGCGCTCTTGTAGCCTCAGCGCGACACGGACAAACAGAGGGGAGCTGAGATGTCAGGCCGAGGGAACCGTCGCACAGCACGCAAGGGCCGCTTCGCGGTCTTCACCCTCGCCGCGCTCGCCGCGCTCGCGGCGCTGCCCCCCGCCGGCGAGGCCGCCCAGCCGAGAACCGCGACCTACAACTACAACGTCAGCGTCAACAAACTCGCCCTCGCCAAGGGCACGAACGTGAAGGCGAAGGCCGTCGTGAGCGCGCCCGAAGCCAAGGTCAAAGGCTGGTGGAGCCAGGCGACGGTCGCGAAGGTCGTCCGCAAGGGCGTCAACGGCGGCTACCAGCGGCCCTATAAGAGCGAAGGCTACCGTTGCGCCGTGGTCGTTCACGGCGAAACCACCAGCTTCACGTGCACGCTGCATGGCGCCGACGTGCCGACCTCGATCCGCCTCACCTTCGCCGTGGTCTACCGCGGCGACAACGCAAGCGGCTGAGTCGGCAGCCGCTCTAGCCGCTCTCGCCGGCCCGCGCCTCGAGGCGCAACTGGCGGTAGCGGTGCAGGGCGATGCCAGCCCAGATCAGCTCGACGACGCCGAACGGCCAGGTTCCCGCGAGGAATCCGTAGCTGCTCGACAGCACGCAGCCGCACGCGAAGGCGAGCACGAACGCATCCCCGCGCCGCTCGAGCGCGTACATCAGCATCATGAACGTGAGCACCGCGACGCCGTAGACCGTGAGCACACCGCAAGTGTGGCGACATTTGCGGGAACGGCCGCCCGCGCGAGCGCTTGGGTCCGGCCAGCTCGTCCCCTACGCTTAAGGCATGGCAGCGACCGAGGATCCGCAGAAAACACACGGTGTCCAGCTGTCCGCGCCCCCGCCCAAGGCGGAGCTCGCACAGCCCGCGGGCCTGAGCGCCTCTGAGCGCCGCCTGCTCAGCGACCTGTTCGCAATCGTGTCCGAGCACGCCGCCGACTCGGCGGTCGAGATAGACCGCGCCGACGTTCAGGACGCGTTCGTCTTCGCCTGCGAGCACCACGCCGCCCAGCGCCGCAAGTCCGGCGAGGAGTTCATCGTGCACCCCGTCGGCGTGGCGCGGATCTGCGCGTCGATGCGGCTCGACACCGAGACGCTCTGCGCGGCGCTGCTGCACGACACCGTCGAGGACACCTCGGCCTCGATCGAGGAGGTGCGTGAGCGCTTCGGAGATGAGATCGCAGGCGTGGTCGACGGCGTCACCAAGCTGAAGGGGATCACGTTCCAGTCGCGCGACGAGGCACAGGCGAGCAACTACCGCAAGATGATGGTCGCGATGGCCACCGACGTGCGGGTCATCCTGATCAAGCTCGCCGATCGCCTGCACAACATGCGCACGATCGACGCGATGCCCAAGCAGAAGCAGATCGAGAAGGCTCGCGAGACGCTCGACATCTACGCGCCGCTGGCTCACCGGCTCGGTATCCACGCGATCAAGTGGGAGCTGGAGGATCTCGCGTTCGCGACGCTCCACCCGCGCAAGTACCAGGAGATCAAGGCGCTGGTGGCTCAGCAGCGCGATGACCGCGAACGCTTCGTGTCCGAGGCGGGCGAGTACCTGCGCTCGGAGCTGCGCGGGGTCGGCATCGACGCGCAGATCGCCGGGCGCGCGAAGCACTTCTACTCGATCTACTCGAAGATGACGAAGAAGAGCCGCGAGTTCAACGAGATCTACGACCTCACCGCGATGCGCGTGATCGTCGACTCGGTGAAGGACTGCTACGGCACCGTCGGCGTGATCCACTCGCTGTGGAAGCCGCTGCCGGGTCGCTTCAAGGACTTCATCGCGATGCCCAAGTTCAACATGTACCAGTCGCTGCACACGACGGTGATCGGGCCCGAGGGACGGCCGCTGGAGATCCAGATCCGCACCCACGAGATGCACGAGATGGCCGAGTTCGGCGTCGCTGCGCACTGGGTCTACAAGGCGCCGGGCGACGAGCAGGGCGGCGTCGGCCTCGCGGGCGGCGGCGAGGACGCGAAGCTGCAGTGGCTGCGCTCGATGCTCGACTGGCAGAAGGACATGTCAGATCCGCAGGAGTTCATGGAGACCCTGCGCACCGACCTCTTCGAGGAGGAGGTCTACGTCTTCACGCCCAAGGGCGAAGTCAAGTCGCTGGCCGCCGGCGCGACGCCGCTCGACTTCGCCTACGAGGTCCACACCGAGATCGGTCACCGTTGCGTGGGCGCGCGCGTGAACGGGAAAATCGTCCCGCTGCACTACGAGCTGCGCTCCGGCGACATCGTGGAGATCCTCACGGCCAAGCGCGACCGCGGCCCCTCGCGGGACTGGCTCGCCACGGTCAAGACGACCCGGGCGCGCAACAAGATCAAGGCCTGGTTCAAGGCCGAGTCCCGCGTCGACACCGAGCACGCCGGGCGCGAGCTGCTCCAGGAGCAGCTGCGCAAAGCGGGCCTGCCGGCGCAGAAGATCACGGGCTCGGCGCTGCTCGCCGACGTGATCCGCGAGGTCGGCTACCGCAAGGCCGACGACTTCTACATCGCGCTGGGTGCGGCCAAGATCTCGCCCAAGCTCGTCGTCAACAAGGTCATGCAGCGTCTGAAGCAGGGCGAGGCGGCCGACAGCGACGAGGGCGGCGCCGAGCTATTGCGCGTCGGCCGTCCGAAGCGCCGTCCGAACAAGTCCTCGGGGCAGTACGGGATCCGGGTCGAAGGCGTCGATGACGTGATGCTGCGCCTGGCCAAGTGCTGCCGCCCGGTCCCCGGCGACGACATCGTCGGCTACATCTCACTGGGCCGCGGCATCACGATCCACCGCGCCGACTGCCCGAACACGGCCTCGCTGCGCAAGAACCCCGATCGCTTCACGAACGTCTCCTGGGACGGCGAGCAGTCGACGGGCTTCATCGTCGAGATCCAGATCGACGCGTGGGATCGCCACCGCCTGCTCGAGGACCTCTCACGCGCGTTCTCCGAGTCCGGCGCGAACATCCTCGAAGCGCGTTGCCTGTCGATGGGGCCGATGGTCAAGAACCGCTTCGTCGTCGAGCTGGCCGACACGCACACGCTGAAAAGCGCGGTCAACCGCCTGCGCAACACCGAGTCGGTCTTCGACGCGTATCGGGTCACGCCGGGCGCTGCTGACGACTAGGCGCCTGTTCGCGCGCTGACGCTTTCTTGACAACCGTGCGGGGCGGCGTCTACCTTCGCTCTCGCGCGCCGGAAACGGGATCGGCGCCGCCGTCGATCGAGGAGGGGACCCCAATGATGACTCGCCGTCTGCTGGTCTCGTGCGCTTGTGGCGCGCTCGCCGCTGCGATGTTCGCACTGCCGTCCGCGTCAGCCTCCGCCGCGGGGGCCAAGGTGCTGGTGCTGACGCGCAGCGACGAAGGCACGGGCCCGCCGGCGAAACAGGGCGAACCCGCCCACGTCTCCAACTTCGTCAGCTGGCCTGGATTGGAATCGACCTGCGGAGGGACCGACGAAGGCGGGACACTGGGCAAGAACCCCTCCGGCACCGTCAAGGTGAGCGGGAGCGAAGCGCCGGTCGGCGTCTGCTTTTCCGACGCGGAATTCAAACTCGAGCCCGGGAGCATCGCGATCAAGAGGTTCTCGGTTGCCAAGACCGGCGCCGTGAAGCTGACCGGCAGGCTCGAAGTGACGGTCGGGGAATGCTCCTACCGGGCGACCAAGCTCGTCGGCACGCAGACCTTCGGCGAAGAACAGGAGTGGCTCGACTCGGTCACCGGAACGGCAAAACGCGTCGCGCCCAGTGCGAAGTCGTGCGCGAAGAGCACCCCGGTTGAAGACGCGGCTGCGGCCGCGGACGGCGAAGGCTTCAACTACATCGCCGAGTTGACGAGCTAGGGGCCGCTACGCCACGACGTTGAGCGCTGCGGGCATCACCGAGAACCGCGCCTCGGAGACCTCGCCGAGGTAGTCGCCGTCGACCTGCAGCGGCAGCGGGCGCTCGTCGGCGCTCGTGACGCTGATCGCGCTCGCGTCGGCGAGCCCGGTGATGCGGCGGTTGCGCGTAACGCGGGCGTTGCGCGAGAGCGCACGGAAGGCGATCGAGGCACCGGTCAACGGCGTGGCACGCTGCAGGACCCCGCCGGCGAGCGTCCCGGAGTCCAGCGACGCGCCTTCGGCGATGTCGATCGGGCGGTTCTGGAAGTAGGTGAAGGGAGCCCCGTTCTGGACGATCGCGGTCACGCCCGCGATCTCCTCGCCGTCCTGCGTGTGGACGGTCAGGCGGGGAGGGCGGACCAGGTAGCGGCGCGTGAAGGTGTCGACTGCGACCCAGGTGAAGAACCACGGGCCGAAGCGCGACTTCAGGCGGGGGTTCGCGTCGACGCGCTCTACCACGCTCGCGTCGAGGCCGAGCCCGGACGCGAACGTGAAGCAGCGGCCGTTGACCACGCCGAGGTCCACCTTGCGCGGCTTCCAGTCATCGGCCATCGCAAGCAGGTGCTCGGTGGCGTCGACCGGGTCGCCGGGGATGCCGAGCATCTTCCCGAACACGTTGGCCGAGCCGCCGGGCAGGCAGGAGAGGGGAGTGGGGGAGCCGAGCAGCCCGTTCGCCGCTTCGTTGACCGTGCCGTCGCCGCCGAAGGCCACGACCACGTCGTAGCCCTCGTGGGCGGCCTCCCGGCAGAGCTCGGTCGCGTGCCCGCGCGCCTCGGTGTCCACGGCGTCGACCTCGAAGCGGCCCTGCAGCGCGTAGACGACGAGATGGCGCAGGCGGTCCGAGACGGTGCTGGCGTAGGGGTTGACGATCACCAGCATGCGCCGCTTGGTATTGGGGTTCGCGAACCGGAAGGGCTCACCGGCGCTGCCGGTGCGCTCGCCGATCTCCCCGCCGTCGCGGGCGCTCGTGGTGCCGCTCACGCTCTGGGCTACACCGGCAGGACGGGGGCGTTACCCGCCCGGCACTGATGTCGGCGGGCCTCGCTGCCGATACCTTTGCTAAATTGCAGCGCACATAGGACACATCCAGAGGGGTGGAGGGACTGGCCCATTGAAACCCCGGCAACCACGCAGAAGCCACGCGCGGAAGGTGCCAATTCCAGAGAGATGTGTGGCGAGCCCCGGCTCATCGCACAGTGGCAACGCGATAGAGCGAAAGGGGTTCCGATGGCTGCCAGTCATCTGCAATGCAGGGAGTGCAAGAGCGAGTACCCGCTCGAGGCGCTGTACGTCTGCGAGCGCTGCTTCGGCCCGCTCGAGGTCGCCTACGCGCGCCCGGGCAGCGAGCTGAGCGTCGCCGAACGCCGCCGCCACATCCAGGCGGGGCCGCAGAACATCTGGCGCTACGCCGACTTCCTGCCGCTGGAAGCGCCTCCGGGCCCCTCGGGACGCGCGAACTCGCGCGCCGGGCTGCCGGCAGGCTGCACGCCGCTGATCAAGGCCGACCGGCTCGCGGCGCGCCTCGGGCTCAAGGAGGTGTGGGTCAAGAACGACGCCGCCAACCCGACCCACTCCTTCAAGGACCGCGTCGTCTCGGTCGCCACGACGCGTGCGCGCGAGCTCGGCTTCCAGACGATCGCCTGCGCCTCGACCGGCAACCTCGCGAACTCGGTCGCTGCCCACGGCGCTGCGCTGGGCCTCGACTCCTACGTGTTCATCCCGGCCGACCTCGAGGAGCAGAAGGTGCTGGCCACCGGCGTCTACGGCACGAACCTCGTCGGCGTCAAGGGCAACTACGACGACGTCAACCGCCTCTGCACCGAGCTTTGCGCGGAGCGCGAGTGGGCGTTCGTGAACATCAACCTGCGCCCCTACTACGCCGAGGGCTCCAAGACGCTCGCGTTCGAGATCGCCGAGCAGCTCGGTTGGGAGCTCCCCGACCGCTGCGTCGTGCCGATCGCCTCGGGCTCGCTGTTCACGAAAATCGCGCGCGGCTTCGAAGAGTGGCGCGAGGTCGGGCTGTTGGACGGCGAGCTGCCGAAGATGAGCGGCGCCCAGGCGGCCGGCTGCTCGCCCGTCGCGAGCGCCTTCGAGGAGGGCCAGGACGTCTGCCGGCCCGTCAAGCCGAGCACGATCGCCAAGTCGCTGGCGATCGGGAACCCCGCCGACGGCCCCTACGCGCTCGATCTCGCCCGCCGCACCGGCGGCTCGATCGACGCTGTCACCGATGAGGAGATCAAGGACGGGATCAGGCTGCTGGCCGAGACGACCGGCGTCTTCACGGAGACCGCCGGTGGCGTCACCACCGCGGTGCTCGCGAAGCTCGCCGAACGGGGCGAGATCGACCCCGAGGAGCGCGTGGTGCTCGTGATCACCGGCGAGGGGCTGAAGACGCTCGACGCCGTGCGCGGCAGCTTCGAGACCCACACGATCGAGCCGACGGTCGCGGACTTCGAGGCGCGCGTGGGCGAGCCGCTCACGGTCTGATGAGCGTCGTCGTCAAGATCCCGACGCAGCTACGGGCGGCGGCGGGCGGCGAGGCGCAGGCCGAGGTCGAGGGCGCGACTGTGCAGGAGGTGCTCGACGGCCTCTTCGAGCGCCACGGCGAGCTGCGCGAGCGCATCTCCGACGATGACGGCTCCCTGCGCCGGTTCGTCAACGTCTACGTGTCCGGTGAAGACATCCGCTTCCTGGACGGCCTCGCGACGCCCGTCAAGGACGGCTCGGAGCTGACGATCCTGCCGGCCGTCGCCGGCGGCTGAGCGCAGCCCGGGCTCGGCGGCGCGAGCGCGTGCAGCTCAGCGCGGTGCGTGCGCGGCGGCTACGTGAGCGTTGGCGGGCGCGGGTGTCGAGCCGCTGAACCCGACCGTCGAGACGATGCCGGCTGCGCACATCGCGGCGACCGTGAGGCGGCGCATGCGCTTCGGCGTCGCCCAGCCGGGGGCGTGGATCTGCATCCAGCTCCTGAAGCCGGTCGCCGCCGAGGCGGCTGCCATCGCACAGCCTGCACACATAGCTTCAGCGTAGCTTGCCGGCGGGCGCCGATGCGCCGTTCGCCGAGGGCTGCCCCGGGGCGGGGTCCGCGGCCTCGGAGGGCTCCTCCGCGGGCGCTCCCTCGCCTTGCCGTGGCTCGGCCGTCGGCTCCGCCGCGATCTGCGCCTCGATGCGGCGGCGCAGCTCGGTGCCGCGTCCGGCAGAGACCGCGCGCGCGGCGCGCTCGTCGCTCAGCTCGACGCCGTTCAGGTGGGCGAGGTCGAGCAGCTCCTGGCGCTCCTCGCCCTCGCGCGCCGCGCGCAGGAACAGCCAGCAGAACAGGCCGAGCGTCAGCAGCGACTCCTCGACCATCATGATCGCGCCCGCGATGCTCTGGTCGGCCAGGGGGGAGATGTTGTAGGTGGCGTCGCCGTGCAGGTAGTAGGAGTAGAAGACGGTCCCCGACCAGAGGAAGATGTTCCCGAGCACCGCCCCCGTGAGCCGCACGGCGACGATGTAGATCAGCTTGCCGAGGTTGCCGAACCACGAGGGCATCGGCAGCGGCCCGAACAGGCACATCCACATGTTGATCCCGAATCCGAGGAACATCGCGTGCTGCAGCACGTGGATCCCGGGGTGGCGCAGCGCGGCCTGGTAGAGGACCGGCAGGTGCCAGAGGTAGAGATCGAGCGCCCACAGCGGGAATGCGACCAGCGGGTGAGCGAGGACGCGCAGGCGGTCAAAGATGCGCACGCCGAAGACCCGGAACGTCAGGATCGGGGCGACCAGCGGCCCGGTCAAGCCGAGCACGATCAGCAGCGCGCCGATTTCGCCGAGCAGCAGGTGCTCGATCATGTGCACGTAGAGCAGTTCCTGGCTGAGCGGCCCAAGCCCCGTCACGGCCGCCCCGATGACCAGGAAGCCCGCGTAGAAGCAGGCCTGGCGCCAAGCCTGCACCGGATGTCCGCTGGTCCCGAGGTGGCGTACCCGGCGGGCGTAGGCGAGCGCGAGCAGGACGAGTGGGCCGACGACGAGGACGGCGGTCACGAGATCGGCCGACTCTGCTGCGAGCGGTGGCGGCGCCATCTGGCCCCAGGGTACGGGACCAGGTCCGCACCCGCCCCACAGTGGCGGCGGTAGTTGTTCGGATCGGCTAAGAAAACACCGATATTTAGGTTCTCTTGACTAGCGGGCCCCATGCCGGGGGTACCATGGTTTGGGCAATGGGCACCGCCCCCCGCACCCTGAGCAGGCCCCCCACCGACGGGATCACCGAACGCGTCGACCCGATCTCCTGCCTGGATGAGCGCACGCTCAGCCAGGCCAGCGAGACTGGCACGCCGGGCCCTGGGCGCTACCTCGAGGTCCAGGGTGCCGGGCGCACGCTGCTGATCCCGATCGTCAGCGATGTGATCCACATCGGCCGCGGTCTCTCAGCCGATCTGCGCCTCGACGAGAGCTCGGTGTCCCGCCGCCACGCGATCTTGGTTCCCCGCGTCTCCGGTGCCCGTGTGCTCGACGACCGCAGCTCGAACGGCACGTTCGTCAACGGCCGCCGGGTGCAGCAGGCCGACCTCAGCGACGGCGATGTGATCGTCGTCGGGCGGGTCGTCCTGCGCTACCTCGAGATCTAGCGCCCGCGCGCGGCGAGCCGCGCGCCTTCACCGTCGCTTCACCGGCGGGTTGACAGCCGGGTGCTACGATCCGCGCGTCCGAGGGGTGTTTTTCGATTGCCCTCGTCGCTGAGGGGCGGCAGAGGGCAGCTGGGAGGGAGCATGAGGCGTTTGAGAACAAGGACTGTTCGTTCGCGGGCACGTGCGCTGAAGGTCGCGGCGCTCGCCTCGCTGGCATGCCTGGCGCTGCTTGCGCTGTGGGTCGTGCCGGCAGGAGCGACGGAACTCGAAGACTTCTCCGGAGGGGCGTACCAGATCCTGCCTCCCGGTGCCGAAGGTGAAGAGACCATCGGCAAGTACTCGACAGACCAGGCGAAGCTCTACGAAAAGCTGACGCCCAAGGGAGGCAACGTCACCCAGGCGCTGATCGAAAAGGACTATCTGCCCGAGAAATTCAACGTCAACGCGGGCGGCGGCGTGCTGCGCACCGAAGAACCGAAGGCCGGCTTGAAAATCGTGCGCGACAAGCACGACATCCCGCACATCAACGGCGCCACTCGCGCCGATGTGATGTTCGGCTCCGGCTGGGTTGCCGCGAAGGACCGCGGTCTGCTCCTCCAGCTCGGCATCGGCCCCGCCTACACGGCGGCGCTCGGCGTCCCGGGCGTCAACGCGTTCGGGCTGCTGCTCGAACAGCGCTCTTTCAAACCGAGCGCTGAAGCGATCGCCTACGTCGAAGGCCAGACGAAAGTGCTCGAAGAAAAGGGTCCTGAAGGGATGCGCGTGATCTCGGACCTCGAAGCGTGGATCGAAGGCGTCAACGCCTACGTGAACGCGAACCCGGGCACCGGTCTGCCGAAATTCAAAATGGCCGACGCGATCGCCGGCTTTGCCTTCATCGGCTCGATCTTCGGCAACGGCGGCGGCGGCGAAGTGTTCAACAGCGAATACCTCGCGAAACTCCAGAACAAATTCGGCGAAACGGCCGGCAAGGAAATCTTCGGGGACCTGCGCAGGGTCAACGACCCCGAAGCGCCGACCACGGGCAAAACCGCATTCCCCTACGACCAGGAACCGACCGGCTCGACGTCGGGCGCGCTCGTGGTCGAACCGGGCACGGTCAGCCCCGCTGCCAGGAAGGCAGCCGAAGCGCTGAAGGCCTCGCGCAAACGGATGTCCAACTTCCTGCTCGTGGGCCCGCAGGACGCGGCCGGCGGGCACCCCAAGGCGGTCATGGGCCCGCAGCTCGGCTACTTCTACCCGGAGATCGTCTTCCAGGCCGACCTCCACGGGCCGGGCATCGACGCGCAGGGCGTCGTGGCGCCGATCTCGCCGTACGTCTTCATCGGTCGCGGCCGTGACTTCGCATGGTCGCTGACCTCCGAGGACGCGGAGAACACGCAGACGTTCCTCGAGAAACTCTGCAACCCCGACGAAAGCCCGCCGACGCGGGAATCGACTCACTACCTCTACAACGGTGAATGCGTCGCGTTCCACACATTCGACGCCGGCGAAATCGGCCCGAACAAATCGGAATCGGCGCACGAGGTGTTCTTCAAAGAATCCGTGCACGGCCCGATCCAGGGCACCGTCCTGGTCGGCGGCCAGCCGTATGCGATCGCGCTTGACCGCGCGACGCGCGGCCGCGAGCCCGCGGGCGAGGTCGCGTTCAGCAAGCTGGACTCCGACCAGGTGCACAACCCGCAGCAGTTCTTCGAAGCGGCCAACGAACTGGAGACGACGTTCAACATGGCTTACGCCAGCGATGAACACATCGCCTTCTTCTCGACCGGCCGTCTGCCGGTCACCGCTCCGGGCACGAACCCGAGCCTGCCGACTCTGGGCACCGGCGAATATGACTGGAAAGGGTTCCTCGGCCTCGAAGAACACCCGCACGAAGTGGACCCGTCAAGCGGGTTCCTGACGAACTGGAACAACAAGCCCGCTCCGGAATGGGGCGCCGCCTCAGACGAATGGGGCGAGGGGCCGATCCACCGCGTGCAGCTCTACAAAGGGTTCAAAGAAGGTATGACCGAGGCAGACGACGCCTCGATCATGAACAAGGCTGCCACGCAGGACCTGCGTGCGATCGAAGTCTGGCCGACGATCAACGAAGTCCTGAGCACGCCCGGTACGGAACCGAGCGCCCAGGCGAAGGAAGCCGTCAAGATCATCAACAAATGGGTCGCCAAGGGTGCGAGTCGCTACGGCAAGGAAGGTCCGAAGGCGGCCGGCGCGGCGATCCTCGACGGCATCTGGTCACCGATCGCGAAGTCCGTCATGAACCCTGTGTTGGGCGAAGCGCTGACCAACGAACTCCAGGGCGCGATCGGGATCAACAACGGGGAGAACTCCGGTGGGTCCTCCTACGGCTCAGGCTGGTACGGCTACGTCTACAAGTCGCTGCGCGAAGTGCTCGGCGACTCCGTGGCACAGCCCAACAGCCGCGGCTACTGCGGAAGCGGCAGCCTCGAAGCCTGCCGCAACTCGTTGTGGGCGGCGCTGCAGGGCGGGGTCGAAAAACTCGAATCCGAACAGGCCCCTCTCCCGATGAAGAAGTGGAAAGCGGAAAAGGTGAGGATCGAATTCCAGCCCAGCGTGCTTCTCAAAAAGTTCAACAAAAAAACGAACAAACTCGAACAGGTCACGATGAGCTGGACCAACCGGTCGACCTTCCAGCAGGTGATCGAATTCACCGGTCACGCTGCTGAATGACGCTCTAGCCCCCCGCGAGGGGGATTGAGCGCAGAGCGAGAAGGGCCGCGTTCCGGGGGGGACGCGGCCCTCCGCTCGTTAAGAAGCTAAAGCGGACGGGCGCGCGGGCCGATAGAACCGCGGTGAGAGACGACCACAGCGACCTGCCGTACCTGAACGGGCCCGAGCGACGCGTGCTCGGCCCCGTCGTCGCACGGCTGCAGCGTCCAGGCAACCCGCGCTTCGAACGCTCGCTGGAGGAGACGGGCCCCGAGGCGACTGCCCGGATGGCCTGCGTCAACGCGCTGCGCATCTACGCGGTGTGCCTGTTCGTGCTCGGCGTGGCAGCTCGCACCGCGGGAGTTCGGATCCTGGCCCTGGCGCTCTACGGCGTGGCCGCGGCAGCGATGGCGTGGTCGTTCTGGTGCCTGTACGAGGTGGCTCGCGCCGAACGTGAGCACAGCCGCAGCCGCGAGGAGACGGGCTCGCGCGCCCCTGCGCGCGAGGCGCTCGACGCGCTGCTGCGCAAGCTGGGCCGCGACGGCGCGGCTGACGACCGCGCGATCTGAACCTCGGCGCCCCGATCCGGCGCGCCGGCCGGGGCGCTTGTGCGTAGGCTTTGACGATGCTCAAGCGGACGATCAGGGCGATCAGCGGCAGGATCACCTACGCGAACGTGACTGCCACGCTGGCGCTCGTGCTGGCGATGAGCGGCGGCGCGCTCGCCGCGAAGCACTACCTGATCAACTCGACCAAGCAGATCAATCCGAAGGTCCTGAAGAAGCTGCACGGCGCGAAAGGCTCGCGCGGGGTGACCGGGCCGACAGGCTCCGTGGGCCCGCAGGGCGGTCCCGGCCCCGAAGGCAAACGCGGTGTGCGGGGCGAAAGGGGCGACGCCGGCTTCTCGGCGCTGTCCTCCCTGCCGAAGGGCGCCACCGAGAGTGGCGCGTTCTCGGTCTCGGTCCCGGGCACAGTGGCCGAATTCTCGGTGCCGGCGCCCGGCAAAGAACCGGTGAGGGAAACGGTCGAAGGAGCGGTCACGTTCCCGATCCCGCTGACGGCGCCGATCGAAACCCAGGTCGAAGTGACGCAGGTCGCGAAACCCTCGACGAACTGCCTCGGGCCGGGCCAGGCGGCGCGGGGCTGGCTCTGCCTCTACACGCGGTCGGTCACGAACCTCGAATTCGAACGGGCCTACGACCCGGAGTCCTTCGAAGAAATCCCAGCGCCGGGCCGCAGCGGGCGCTTCGGGTTCGGCACGCGGTGGAAGGTCAAGGACAGAGAACCGGTGGAAGAAGGAGAAGACGTCGAAGGGCCGGTCGAAGCGGCCGGCACCTGGTCGGTCACCGCACCCTGAGGGCTATTCCAGCGGCGCGCCGGCGAGTGCCGCCAGCGCCCCGATCGCGGCACAGCCGAGCAGCGTCGGCACGACCGGCGAGCGCCCCGCGAGCAGCGCGAGCGCGGCGAGGGCGAGCAGCGGCAACTGCCACGGCTGGCCGATCGCGAGGGCGAGGGGCAACGCCGAGCCCACGATCGCCCCGGCCGCGGCAGGGGCAGCGCCGCCCAGGAAGGCGAGCGCGCGCCGGTCGGAGAGCAGGCGCTCGAAGCGCCGGGCGCCGATCAGGATGAACGAGAAGGAGGGCAGGAAGGCGACGAATGCGGCGAGCAGGCCCCAGCCGAGGCCGCCCGCGGCGTAGCCGATCGCGGCGACCGTCTGGACGAGCGGCCCCGGGGTGACCTGGCCGAGCGCGACCGCGTTGAGGAACTGGCCGTGCGTCATCCAGTGGTAGGTGCCGACGGCGTCGGCCTGCATCAGGGGCACGATCACGAAGCCGCCGCCGAAGGAGAGGGCGCCGACCTTGAGCGCCGTCCAGGCGAGCGAACCGATGCCTCCCGGGTCGGCGGCGGCGGCGAGCAGCGGCCAGGCGTGTGCGCGCAGCGCCCGCGTCCCGCCCTCGTGGAGGCCGAGCTCGATCGCGCCGCAGGCGAGGATCACGAGGACGAGCCACGGCCCGGTCAGCGCCGCGACGATGCCCCCGGCGAGCGCATAGGCGGCGACCCTCCTGCGGCGATCCGGAAGCGTGCGCGCCCAGAGCGGCAGCCCGATGTCGGCGCCCGCCCGCACGGCCACCGCCGCGATTGCTGCGCCCGCCCCCATCCCGGCGCCTCGAATCCAGTGTGGGGGTGAGCCCGTCAGGAACAGCGCTGAGAGCGCGAGTATCAGCCCGAGTCCGGGCAGGATGAACGCGAGGCCCCCGAGGATCGCGCCGCGGTAGCCGCGCAGTCGCCAGGCGCAGTAGATCGACAGCTGCGTCGAGGCGGGACCCGGCAGGATGTTGACCGCCGCGAGCGCGTGCTCGAAGGCGACCGGATCAATCCAGCGCCGGCGCGTCACGCAGAGGTCGCGGAGCATCGCGATGTGAACCGGGGGTCCACCGAAGCCGAGGCATCCGATCCGTCCCCACTCACGGACGATCTCGCGCAGGCGCGGGCGAGCGGCGGTCACGCGCGGCATCATGGCAGCGCTCTGCGGCAGGGTTGGCGGCGCCGGCGCAGAAAGCAGGCCCGTGGAGCGGACACTCGGCGAGCAGGAGCTGGCAGCGACGTGGCTCGAGCAGTTCGAGCGCTGGCACGCCGAGTTCGCGGCTGCCGGTGCGCACGAGGCAACGGCGATGGTGCTCGCGACGGCGTCCGCCGCCGGGCAGCCCTCGGCGCGCACCGTGCTCCTGAAGGGCGTGGCCGAGCGCGGCTTCGAATTCTTCACCAACCTCGACTCGCGCAAGGGCAGAGAGCTCGCGCAGAACGGGCGTGCCTCCCTGCTGTTCCCCTGGTATGAGCTGGAGCGCCAGGTGATCGCCGTCGGCGCCGTCGAGGGGCTCGAGGCGGCGCGCGCGGACGAGTACTTCGCGAGCCGCCCCTACGGCTCGCAGATCGGGGCGCATGCCAGCCGCCAGTCGAGCGTGATCGCCGAGCGCTCGGTGCTCGAGCGCGCGCAGGCAGAGGCGGAAGCCCGCTGGCCCTCACCGGGCCCTGTGCCGCGCCCCGAGCGCTGGAGCGGTTTCCGCGTCGTTCCGGAGACGGTGGAGTTCTGGCAGGGCAGACCGAACCGTCTGCATGATCGGCTGCGCTTCCGCCACGACGCCGGGGCGTGGATCGTCGAGCGGCTCTCGCCCTAGCCTGGCCGGTGCTCGCGCGCCGCAGCGGGTAGGTTCCCGTCGTGGGCTCGGTCAGATGCCAGATCTCGGTTTCGCTCGACGGCTATGTCGCGGGACCCGAGCAGAGCCCCGAGAACCCGATCGGGATCGGCGGCATGCGGCTGCACGACTGGGTGTTCGCGACGAGGGGCTGGCGCGCCGCGCACGGTCAGGAGGGCGGCGAGGACGGCGTCGACAGCGACTTCATGACGCGCGCGACCGAAGGGATCGGGGCGTGCATCATGGGCCGCAAGATGTTCGGCGGCGGCGAAGGGCCGTGGGACGACTCCTGGAAGGGATGGTGGGGGGAGGAGCCGCCGTTCCACGTGCCGGTGTTCGTGCTCACCCATCACCCGCGCGAGCCGCTGCAGATGGAAGGAGGGACGACTTTCGTGTTCGTCACCGACGGCGTCGAGGCGGCCCTCTCGCAGGCGCGCGAGGCCGCGGGCGAGCAGGACGTGGCGGTCTCCGGCGGCGCGAGCGCGATCCAGCAGGTGCTCGCCGCGGGCCGGCTCGACGAGTTGCAGCTGCACATCGTCCCCGTGCTGTTGGGTGGGGGGGAGCGGCTGCTCGACAACTCAGGCGATCCGCGCCTGGAGCCGGTCGAGGTCGTCGGCTCACCGGCGGTGACCCACATCACCTACCGAGTCGGATAGGCGCACGCGGTGAACGCCGCGTTGCCCTGTGCGGGTCGGGTTCCCCAATCAGGTCGATCTCCAGCGGTCGGGTCACGCGTCGCATGGCCCGGCGAGGTCCGCGTTCGGACCCCGGAACGGACCGCGGTCCGTGCTTACATGGGGCGCGATGAGCCGCATCACCGTCACGCACTTCACGGACCCCGGCTGTCCCTTCGCGTACTCGGCGACCCCGTCGCTCGCGGTGCTGCACTGGCGCTACGGCGAGCAGCTCGACTGGCAGCTCGTGACGATCGGCCTCACGGAGTCCCCGCAGCGCTACATCGACGCCGGCTACACGCCCGCACGCATGGCGGCCGGCAACCGGCTCCGCTTCGGTCGCTACGGCATGCCGCTGCTCGCCGAGCCGCGCGCCCGCGTCGTCGGCACCGCCCGGGCCTGCCGCGCGATCGTCGCCACACGCAGGCTGCATCCCGGCCGCGAGGAGGAGGCGCTGCGCGCGCTGCAGTTCGGCTGGTTCACGACCACGCTGCTGATGGACGAAGACCAGGCGATCGCCGCGGCGCTCTCGCGGCTCGAGGGAGTTGACGCCGCGGCCGTGACGGCGGCGATCGACGACCCCGAGGTGATCGCCGAGTACGAGCGCGACAAGCAAGAGACGCGCCAGGCGGAGGGCAGCGCCACAGAGTTCCAGGGCAAGGCGCGACAGACCGACGGACCGGTGCGCTACTCGGCGCCCTCGCTCGTCTTCTCAGCGACCGACGGGCGGCGTCTGGAGGCCGGCGGCTTTCAGCCCCTGGAGGCCTACGACGTGCTGATCGCCAACCTCGACACGACGCTCGACCGCCGCGGCCCGGCCGAGGACCCGCTCCAGGCGCTCAAGGCGTTCCCGGCCGGTCTCGTCACGCAGGAGGTGGCGGCGGTGATGGCGCCCAACAACGTGGCGCCCGACACCGATGCGAGCGAGCAGGCGCTGATCGAGCTGGCAGCGCTCGGCCAGGTGCGGCGCGAGCCGCTGGCTGACGACGCGCTCTGGACCGCGGCCGCCTGAGGGCGGTCAGGCTCACGTTGCCCGGCGGGGCGGGGCGGCGCGATCGAGGGAGCGCGCCCGGCAGGATTTGAACCTGCGACCTCTCGCTCCGGAGGCGAGCGCTCTATCCACTGAGCTACGGGCGCTGGGCCCCCGAGTCTATTGCCCCGCGCCAGACCACCGGCGCGGCCCACCCGAGGGCGGACCGCGCCGCGTAGATCGCGTCCTGGGCTCCTACACCGCTCCGATTTTCGTTTTCGGCGGCGGTCCGAGCAGTTTGTCGTTGCCTTTGATCGTGAGTTTGTTTTTCAGCGCGTCTTCGAGCGTGCCCGAGCCGGGACCGAATGTGAGGTTGGTGCCTTTGACTTCGGGCGTCCACGTCCCGGTGTAGGTCGAGAGAACCGCGCCGTTGCACTGCTCCTGGATTTCGACGCCTTTGATTTCGTCGCGGATCGGCGGCCCTGCGAGCAGTTCCGAGGCCCACGGCAGGCCGGCCGCCTGGAAGGCGATCAGCGCCCCTGTCGAGCACGCGGCTTTGCCGGTGCAGCCCGAGATCACGAACGAGGTCATCGTGTCGATGCCGGGTCCGCCGCCGATCGGGTTTTCGATGATCTCGCGGTCTTCGACTTTGCATTTGGTTTTCAGCGGTTTGCCCGAGACGGGCGTGACCGTGAAGGTCAACGTCCCTTCCGTCGTGATCGGGACCGCCTTGCCGGCGGGGATTTCTTCCGTTTTTTTCGGCCCCCAGATCCAATGGGGCCCGGCAGCCTGGGCCGTCGCGCTCGTGGCGGCGAACGCCGCCAGCAGGCCAACGACGAGCACTGTGCGTCTGAGCATCTTCTCCTCCTCGCTTGGTCCCGACGAGAGGAGTGTGTCGAGCACGCATCCACCGACGGGCGCGCCCCGCGCCCGCGACAGCCCAACTCGTGCACCCATCCCCCCGGATGCTGATTGGTCAGGAATCCGACCCTAACCGATCGCGGCCTGCGCCGTGAAGAAAATGTCAAAGTCTCGCCCGAGCCTTGCGATTCGCCCCTGCCGTCGACGCCGAGGCCCCGACGCCGCCGGTACCGTAGCCCTGATGGACCTCTCGATCTTCTTCGCCGGGACGGCCGGCTCGACGCCGAGCGCGCGCCGCGGTCTACCTGCGCTGCTGGTGCGCCGTGGGGGGGAGAAGCTGCTGTTCGACTGCGGCGAAGGCACGCAGCGCCAGCTGCTGCGGTCGATCGGGCTGCTCGACCTGGACGCGGTCTACATCACCCACTACCACGCCGACCACTGGCTGGGGCTGCCGGGGATGCTGAAGTCGCTGGCGCTCCGGGAGCGCACGCAGCCGCTGACGATCTACGGGCCGCCCGGGCTCGGCGAGCTCGTCGCAGGCATGAAGATCGCCTTCGGCCGGTTGCCGTTCAAGCTCTCGCTGGTCGAGCTGCGCCCGACCGAGGCTGTGGAGCGCGACGAATACAAGGTCGCGGCGGTGCCGGTCGACCACAAAGGCGCCTCCTCATACGGCTATGTCCTCGTCGAGGACCCGCGTCCCGGCCACCTCGACCCCGAGGTCGCACGCCAGCTCGGCGTCAGCCCGGGCCCCGACTTCGGCCGTCTGCAGCGTGGCGAAGCGGTCGGCGGCGTCACGCCCGAGCAGGTGATGGGCCCCGAACGCGAGGGCCGGAAGATCGTGATCTCGGGCGACACCGCGCCCTGCGAGGCGCTGGCGATCGCCGCCCACGAAGCCGACGTGCTCGTGCACGAGGCGACCTTCCTCGACGCGGAGGCTCTGCGCGCACGCGAGACCAACCACAGCACGGCCCGCCAGGCCGCGGAGCTCGCGCGGCGCGCCGAGGTCAGGCTGCTCGCGCTCACGCATCTCTCGAGCCGCTACGGGGGCGCCGAGGTCCGCGACGAGGCGCGCGCGATCTTCGCGAACACCGTCGCCCCGCGCGACTTCGACACGATCGAGGTGCCGTTCCCCGAGCGCGGTCCCGCCACGCTGCTGCGCTGGGCCGACCGCCAGGCGCGCGAGCGCGCCCAGGCGCAGGCCAGCCAGCAGAACGAAGGCGCCGAGCCGGCCGGCGGCGCGCACGCGCAGACCGAGGCGGTCACCTCCCCCTGATACATTCCTCGCGGTCCTTTAACCCGGTCCTGAGAGGCCAGGAAGGAACGTATGGAAGCCACTGAGAAGGTCGTCCTCGGTGAGGACGATGTGCGGCGAGCGCTGACGCGCATCGCACACGAGATCCTCGAGCGCAACCCCGGTGAACCCGCGCCGGCCCTGGTTGGCATCCATCGTCGCGGTGCCTTCCTCGCGCGTCGTCTGCAGGCGCTGCTCGCCGACGAGCTCGGCGTCGAGGTCCTGCTCGGCGACCTCGACATCGGCTTCTACCGCGACGACGTCGCCACGCGGCCCGAGGCGCCGGTGCTGCACGCCTCGCACATCGACTTCGACATCGCGGGTCTCACGGTCGTGGTCGTCGACGACGTGCTGTTCACCGGGCGCACCGCACGCGCCGCGATCGAGGCGCTGTTCGACTACGGCCGCCCCGCGCGCGTGCAGCTCGCGGTGCTCGCCGACCGCGGCCATCGCGAGCTGCCGATTCGCCCCGACTACGTCGGCAAGAACCTGCCGACCGCGCGCGACGAGCACGTGTACGTCCGCGTGCGCGAGCTGGACGGCGTCGACGAGATCGCGATCGCCACGCCGGAGCCCCTCGGTGCCTGAGATGAACCACCTGCTCTCGATCGAGGACCTCGACCGCGCCGCCATCGAGCGCATCGTCTCGCAGGCCGAGCGCTTCGCCGAGGTCTCCGACCGCGAGATCAAGAAGGTGCCCGCGCTCCGGGGCCGCATGGTGCTCAACCTCTTCTACGAGTCCTCCACCCGCACCCGCAGCTCCTTCGAGCTGGCGGCGAAGCGCCTCTCCGCCGACGTCGTCAACTTCGCCGCGAGCGGCTCCAGCGTCGAGAAGGGCGAGTCGCTGAAGGACACAGTGCTCACGCTCAGCGCGCACAAGCCCGATGCGATCGTGCTGCGCACGCCCTGGGCCGGCGCTGCCGAGCTGGTCTCGCGCTGGTGCCCCGCGGCGATCGTGAACGCCGGCGACGGCAAGCACGAGCATCCGACGCAGGCCCTGCTCGACGTCTACACGCTCAAACGCCGCCTTGGCAGCATCGACGGCGCGGAGATCTGGATCGTCGGCGACGTCGCCCACTCGCGCGTCGCCCGCTCGGACATCCTCGCTTTCCAGCGCATGGGCGCCCGCGTCACCGTCGCGGGCCCCCCGACGCTGATCCCGCGCGGGATCGAGCAGCTCGGCTGTGAGGTCCGCTACACGCTCGATGAGCTCGAGCGCGCCGATGTCGTCTACGCGCTGCGCATGCAGCGCGAGCGCATGAGTGAGACCTGGGTGCCCTCGCTGCGCGAGTACGCGTCCTGGTACCAGATCAACGGGCGCCGCCTGCGCGCTGGGCAGATCCTCATGCACCCGGGGCCGGTCAACCGCGGCGTCGAGCTCTCCGGCGAGGTGGTCGACTCGCCCCAGGCCGTGATCACCGCGCAGGTCGAGGCCGGGGTCGTCGTGCGAATGGCGGTGCTCTACGAGCTGCTGGCCGGTTCGGCGGGGGCGCGCGGCGGCGAGGCGCCGGCGCGCGAGGCGCAGGGCGCCGGGCTTCTCGCCGCGCGACAGGGCAGGGGATCGTGAGCCGCCCGGAGCCGCTCGTCGGCGGGGTCGGCGAGCCCGCGAACCTGCTGCTGCGCGACGTCCGCGCGCTCGACCCGCGCGAGGGCCTCGACGCCCGGCGCGACATCAGCGTGCGCGACGGGCAGATCGCGGAGCTGGCTGAGCCGGGTGCGCTCCAAGCCGCCGACCAGGAGACGATCGAGGGTCGCGGGCGGCTGATCGCCATGCCCGCGTTCTTCGACCCGCACGTGCACCTGCGGACCCCCGGCCAGGAGCACAAGGAGGATCTCGAGACCGGCACGCGCGCCGCGGCGGCGGGCGGATACGCGGGCGTGATCGCGATGCCCAACACCGATCCGGTGCTCGACGCCGCGCCGCTGCTCGGCGCGCTGCGCGAGGCCGCGAGCCGCCAGGCCCGCATCCCGGTCGGCTTCCTGGCCGCGATCACGCGCGGGCTGCAGGGTGAGCAGCTCACCGAGATGGCCGAGCTGGCCGACCACGGGGCGCTGGGCTTCACCGACGACGGCAGGCCCGTCGCCAGCGCGGGGATGCTGCGCAAGGCGCTCCAATACCAGCGCCTGTGCGGCGGTGTGCTGGCGCTGCACGAGGAGGACCCGACGCTCTCGCGCGGCGGCGCGATGCACGAAGGCGCGGTGAGCGCGGCGCTCGGGATCGCCGGCATCCCGTCGGTCGCCGAGTCGACGATGGTCGCCCGCGACGCGATGCTCGCGGGCTACGAGGACGGGCGCGTGCACTTCATGCATCTCTCGAGCGCCGGCTCGGTCCAGGCGGTCGCGGAGGCCAAGCGCCGCGGCGTGCGCGCGAGCGCCGAGGTCAGCCCGCATCACCTCCTCCTGACCCATGAGGACGTCCGCACACTCGACACGCGCATGAAGATGCACCCGCCGCTGACCGAGGAGAGCGACCGCCAGGCGCTCGTCGAAGGGCTCCGCGACGGCACCATCGACTGCGTCGCGACCGACCACGCGCCGCACGCGCGCGACGAGAAGGAAGTCCCGTTCGAGCAGGCGCCGATGGGCACGACCGGCCTGGAGACCGCGTTCGCCGCCCTGCACACCGGGCTCGTCGTCCCGGGTGTCCTGCCGCTGGCGACGCTGATCGAGCGCATGAGCGCGGGGGCGGCGCTGTTCGGCCTGCCGCTCGCGCGCCTCGCCGCGGGTGAGCGGGCGAGCATCGCGGTCGCGGACCTCGACGCGCGCTGGGTCGCCGGTGAGCACGGCTGGGAGAGCCGCTCGGAGAACTGCTGCTTCGCAGGGCGCGGGCTGCAGGGTCGCGTGCTCGCGACGCTCGCAGCCGGGACGCTCGCCCACCGCGACCGCACGCTCGCGCTGGTGGAGGCCTGATGGGGCTGCTCTCGCGCCAGCGCACCGCGCTGATCGTCGTCGACGTCCAGGAGGGCTTCCGCGCATATGACACCTTCGGCGAGGTCGCGCGCTCGTGCGCGAAGCTGATCGAGGCGGCCCGCATCCTCGACGTGCCGCGAGTCGTCAGCGAGCAGTACCCGAAAGGACTCGGTCACAGCGTCCCCGAGCTTGGTCTGGACGGCGAGCCGGTGATCGAGAAGACGGTGTTCTCGGCGGTGCGCGCCGACGGGTTCTCTCTGAACGGCCGCGATCAGGTCGTCGTCTGCGGGATCGAGTGCCACGTGTGCGTGAGCCAGACCGCGCACGACCTGCTCCAGCGCGGGATCGAGGTCCACATCCCCGCCGACGCCGTCGGCTCGCGCAACGAGCGCGACTACCGCTGGGGCCTGGAGCGCCTCGACCGCGCGGGGGCTGTCGTCAGCACGGTCGAGTCGGTGCTCTTCGAGCTGCTGGGCCGGGCGGGGACGCCGGAGTTCAAGCAGGTCCAGGCGTTGATCAAGTGAGCGAGCCCGGCTACGTCCTGCTCGAGGACGGCACCCGCTTCGACGGCCTGCACTGCGGCGCCGAGGGGCACGCCGTCGGCGAGGTCGTCTTCACGACCGGCATGTCCGGCTACCAGGAGTCGATGACCGACCCATCGTTCGCCGGGCAGCTGATCACCTTCACCTACCCCCACATCGGCAACTACGGCGTCAGCGCGGAGGCGATGGAGTCCGAGCGCCCGTGGGCGCGCGCGGCGATCATGCGCGATGCCCGCAACAGCGAGGACGCGCCGAGCGCCGAGCGGGGCTGGCTGGACTGGCTCGCCGACTGTGGCGTGCAGGCGATCAGCGGCATCGACACGCGCGCGTTGGTACGCCACATTCGCGATGCCGGCGCGATGCGCGGCGGCGTCTTCGGAGGCTCGATCGCCCCCGACGCCGCCCGCGCGCTGATCGCGGCCGAGCCGCCCATGTCAGGCCAGGACCTCGCGCGGGTCGTGACCCCCGAAGCGATCAGCAGCCACGGCCGCGGCGACGGTCCTCTGATCGCGGTCATCGACACCGGGATCAAGGCCTCGATGGTGCGCGAGCTCGTCGAACGCGGGGCACGTGTCGAGCTGCATCCCTGCACGAGCTCCGCGCAGGAGCTGCTCGCATCGGACCCCGACGCCGTCTTCCTCGCCAACGGCCCGGGCGACCCCGCCGCGCTCTCCTACGTCGTGGACACCGTCCGCGAGATCGTGGGGCGAAAGCCGGTGTGGGGAATCTGCCTCGGGCACCAGCTGCTCTGCAGGGCGGTCGGCCTCGAGACCTTCAAGCTGCCGTTCGGCCACCGCGGTGCGAACCATCCCGTGCGCGACCTCGCCACCGGCCGCGTCGAGATCACCTCCCAGAACCACGGCTTCGCGGCGCTCGGTCCCGGCGGCAGCCGCACGATCGACACCGACGAGCCGGTGCGCTGGGAAACCGACTTCGGCGCCGCCTCGCTCTCGCACGTCAACCTGTATGACCGCACGGTCGAGGGGCTCGAGCTGCTCGACGTTCCCGGCGGCACCGTGCAGTACCACCCCGAGGCCGGACCCGGCCCGCATGACTCGCTGTACCTGTTCGACCGCTTCCTCGACCGCATAGCCAGCGCCGCCTAGCGATGCCCAAGCGCACCGACATCCAGAAGATCCTGATCCTCGGGTCCGGGCCGATCGTGATCGGTCAGGCGGCCGAGTTCGACTACTCCGGCGTGCAGGCCTGCAAGGTGCTCCGCGAAGAGGGCTACGAGGTCGTGCTCGTCAACTCCAACCCGGCCACGATCATGACCGACCCGGAGTTCGCCGACGCGACCTATGTCGAGCCGCTGCTGCCGGGTCCGGTTCGCAAGGTGATCGAACGAGAGCGTCCCGATGCGCTGCTGGGAACGCTCGGCGGGCAGACCGCGCTGAACCTGGCGATGAGCCTCTACGAGGACGGCACGCTGGAGCGCTTCGGGGTCGAGCTGATCGGGGCCAACCAGGACGCCATCGCCTGCGCCGAGGACCGCGAGATCTTCCGCACCACGATGGAAGCGGCCGGCCTGCGCATGCCGCGCAGCGCGATCGCCACCTCGATCGAGCAGGCGCGCGCCGCGCTGCCCGAGCTCGGCCTGCCCTGCATCGTGAGGCCCGCCTTCACCCTCGGGGGGCGCGGCGGCGGCATCGCGCGCACCGAGCAGGATTTCGAGCGCATCGCGACGCTGGGCCTGGATGCCTCGCCGATCGGCCAGGTGCTGCTCGACGAGTCGGTGATCGGCTGGGGCGAGTTCGAGCTGGAGGTGATGCGCGACCGCGCCGACAACGTCGTGATCGTCTGCTCGATCGAGAACGTGGACCCGATGGGGGTCCACACGGGGGACTCGGTGACGGTCGCCCCGCAGCAGACGCTCACCGACCGCCTCTACCAGCAGCTGCGCGACCAGGCGATCGCCGTGATCCGGGCCGTCGGCGTCGAGACGGGTGGCTCCAATGTGCAGTTCGCGGTCAACCCCGAGACCGAGGAGATCCTCGTCATCGAGATGAACCCGCGGGTGTCGCGCTCCTCGGCGCTGGCCTCGAAGGCGACGGGGTTCCCGATCGCCAAGATCGCCGCGCGGCTGGCCGTCGGCTACACGCTGGATGAGATCGACAACGACATCACCGGCGTGACGCCGGCGTGCTTCGAGCCGACGATCGACTACGTCGTCGTGAAGTGGCCCCGCTTCGCCTTCGAGAAGTTCCCCGAGGCCTCGGCGACGCTCTCCACGCACATGAAGTCGGTCGGGGAGGCGATGGCGATCGGGCGGACCTTCGGCCAGGCGTTCGCGAAGGCGCTGCGCTCGCGCGAGCTCGACAAGCCGCCCGTCCTGCGCGACGTGCCCACCGGGGAGCTGCTGGCGAGCCTCGAGGAACCGCGCCCCGAGCGCTACGAGACGATCCTCGAGCTGTTCTCGCGCGGCTCCTCGGTCGAGGAGATCAACGCCGCAACCTCGGTCGACCCCTGGTTCCTGCGCGAGCTGGCCGAGCTGGCGAGGGACCCGCAGGCGCCGTTCGCCGGCGAGCGTTCGTTCCGCTCGGTGGACACCTGCGCGGCCGAGTTCCCCGCGCGCACGCCCTACTACTACTCGGGCTGGGACGCCGGCGGCGCCGGGGAGGTGGAGCGCGGCGAGCGCGAGTCGGTGGTGATCCTGGGCGCCGGGCCGAACCGCATCGGCCAGGGCATCGAGTTCGACTACTGCTGCGTTCACGCGGCGATGACGGTGCGCGACTCCGGGCGCGACGCCGTGATGGTGAACTGCAACCCGGAGACCGTCTCGACGGATTACGACACCTCGGACAGGCTCTACTTCGAGCCCCTCACGCTCGAGGACGTGCTGGCCGTCGTCGAGGCGGAGAGCGAGGGTGCGCCGCTGAAGGGCGTGATCGTCCAGTTCGGCGGACAGACGCCGCTCAAGCTCGCGGCAGGGCTCGTCGAGGCCGGGGTGCCGCTGCTGGGCACGAGCGTCGAGTCGATCGACCTCGCCGAGGACCGCGGTCGCTTCGGCGCGCTGCTCGCGCGGCTCGGCTACAAAGCGCCTCCTTACGCCACCGCGCGCTCGGTCGAGCAGGCGCTGCGCTGCGCCGGCGAGGTCGGCTTCCCGTTGCTCGTGCGGCCCTCCTATGTGCTGGGTGGCCGCGCGATGGAGATCGTCTACTCCCACGAGGACCTCGCCGACTACCTGCGCCGCGAGGCGGGCGAAGGCGGCGAGATCTTCCTCGACCGCTTCCTGGAGGACTCGTTGGAGGTCGACGTCGACGCGCTCTGCGACGGGACCGACGTCTGGATCGGCGGGATCATGCAGCACGTCGAGGAGGCCGGCGTGCACTCCGGCGACAGCGCCTGCGTGCTGCCGCCACACTCGCTCGGGGAGGAGATGCTCGAGCAGCTGCGCAGCGCCACGCGCGACATCGCGCTGGAGATCGGCGTGGTCGGGCTGATCAACGTGCAGTACGCGATCCACGCCGGCGAGCTGTACGTGATCGAGGCCAACCCGCGCGCCTCGCGGACCGTCCCGTTCGTCTCCAAGGCCGTCGGGGTGCCACTGGCGAAGCTCGCCTGCCGGGTGATGCTCGGCGAGCGACTGGCCGGCATGGACCTGCCGCAGGAGCGCCAGGGGCTCGGCTACGGCGATCACATCTCGGTCAAGGAGGCCGTGCTGCCGTTCGACCGCTTCGAGAACTCCGATGCCGTGCTCGGCCCCGAGATGCGTTCGACCGGCGAGGTGATGGGCGTCGCGCGCGACTTCCCGACCGCCTTCGCGAAGGCGCAGGCCGCCGCCGGCGTACCGCTTCCGGTCGCGGGCACCGTCTTCATCACCGTCACCGACGAAGACAAGGCCGGCGGCGTCGGGATCGCGCAGTCGCTGCACGACGCGGGCTTTCGGATCGTCGCCACCCGCGGCACCGCGGAGGCGATCGGGCGCATGGGGGTGCCCGTGGAGCGGCTGAACAAGATCGGCGAGGGCTCCCCGCACGTCGTGGACTGGATCGAACGCGGCGACGTCGACCTCGTGATCAACACCCCGACCGGGGTCGGGGCCCGCACCGACGGGCACGAGATCCGCCGCGCCGCGGTCACCCACGGCGTGCCCTGCCTGACGACGCTCTCAGCCGGCATGTCAGCCGCGCGGGCGATCTCCCGCGCGCTGAAAGACGGCGAGCCGGAAGTGCTGTGCCTGCAGGATCTGCACGGCATCGGCCGCGCGGCGTCTGGCGGTGAGAGCGGCGAGTCGGCGGGAACCGGCCCGAAGGCCGGCGGGGGCCGGATCACGCGCGGCGCCGCGGGCGCCGGGGCGGTGGAGTCATCCGACGACGCCGAGCCGGCTGCCGCAGGCGGCGCCGGGGTGGCGTGAGCGCGCTTCCCGGGGCGGCACAGGCGCCGCTCGGACGCCGGCTCCTGGAGATCGCCGAGGTCCGCGAGCTCGGCGTCTACCGCGTCATCACCGTCGGCGATCCGGGCGCACCCGCGCCGGCGCCCGGTCAGTTCGCGATGCTCGCGGCCGCCGAGCGCTGGGGAGGAGGGCGCGACGAGCGCCCGTTTCTCGCGCGCGCCTTCTCGGTGGCCCGCCACGAGCACGGCGCCTCGCAGTTCCTGCTCGAGGACGTCGGTCCGGGCACGCGCCGGCTCTGCGAGCTGGGCGCCGGTGAGCGGGTCTGGGTCGCGGGCCCGTTCGGGCGCGGATTCAGCGCGCCCGCGGACGAGCGGCGCGCGATCCTGGTCGGCGGCGGCGTTGGCATCGCGCCGCTGGCGATCCTCCAGGACGAGCTCCGGCGCGCCGGCGTCGCGTGCACCGTCCTGCTGGGCTTCCGCGATCGGGACCGCGTGCCGGGGGCGGAGCTGCTGCGTGACGCGGCCCTTGCCACCGATGACGGCAGCGCGGGCCACCACGGCCTCGTGACCGCGCTGCTGGAGGCGGAGCTGGAACGCGATCCGGCCGCAACTGTCTACGCGTGCGGGCCCTCGGGCATGCTCGAGGGCGTCCGCTCTCTCTGCGAGCGCGCCGGCGTCCCGGGGCAGCTCGCGCTCGAGTCGGGCATGGCGTGCGGATACGGCGCCTGCTACGGCTGTGTCGTGCCGACGCGCGAGGGGGACTATCTGCGCGTCTGCGTCGACGGGCCCGGTGATCGGCGCAGAGCTGCTCGACCGCATCGAGGAGCACGCCGGAGCGCACGCGTGAGCATCGAGCTGTGCGGGCTGCGCCTGGCGCACCCGATCCTCAACGGCTCCGGGACCTTCGACGCGATCGCCGCCCTGCGGGCCTTCGGCGAGCCGCTGCGGGACGCCTTCCCGTTCTCGGCATACGTCTCGAAGACGATCACGCTCCACCCGCGCGCCGGCAACCCGCCGCCGCGGCTGTGGGAGGCGCCCGCCGGGATGATCAACTCGATCGGCCTCCCGAACAAGGGCCTGGATGGCTATCTCGCCGAGGACCTGCCGCTGATCGCCGGCTTTCGCAGCGATCCCGCCGCCGGCTTCGAGGCGATGCCGGTGCCGGTGATCACGAACGTGATGGGCTCGAACGCCGAGGAGCTCGGCCGCCTCGTCGAGGCCTGCGACGCGCGCAGCGAGATCGCCGCGATCGAGCTGAATGTCTCCTGCCCGAACGTCGCCACGGGACTGGACATAGGTGCAGACCCCGCCGAGCTCGAGCGGGTGCTGAGCGCCGTGCGCCCGCGGACCGGTAAGCCGCTGATCGTCAAGCTCACGCCGAACGCCGCAGACGTGCCGGCCTGCGCCCTCGGCGCCCAGGCGGGCGGCGCCGACGCCGTCTCGCTGATCAACACGCTGCGAGCGGCTGCGGTCGATCCCGCCGGCTCCGCGCGGCCGTGGCTGGGGGGTGGGACCGGGGGCCTCTCGGGCCCCGCGATCCGCCCGGTCGCCCTGGCCCAGGTCGCCGCCGTCGCCGCGGCGGTCGAGATTCCCGTCATCGGAATGGGGGGCGTTCAGCGCGCCGAGCACGCCCGTGAGCTGCTCGGCGTGGGGGCATCGCTCGTCGCGGTCGGCACCGAGAGCTTCCGCGATCCGGCGGCAGGCACCCGGATCGCCGCCGGGCTTGTTCCCAGGGGGTAAAAACGCCTGCAAACACAGGGCCCGACCGTCCAGCAGCCTCGATCCCTGTCAATCTCAGCTTGAGGTCTAGGTGAATTGGGCGTTTTTCCTTGATCGGGGCCTCGGGGTGTGTAGACTCGCCGCCCATGGTGACGGCGACCGGCCCGACGTCCAACACGTCCACTGCCCCCGAGCGGTCCCTCAATCAGCGGATGGACGCGCTCGCCAGGGCCAACGAGATCCGCATCAAGCGCGCGCAGCTCAAGCGCGATCTGAAGGCCGGCCGGCGCTCGATCCACTCGCTGCTGCTGGACCCGCCCGAGTACGTCGAGACCGCGAAGGTCTTCGACATGCTCCTCGCCGTCCCCAAGTACGGGCGCGTGAAGGTGAACAAGCTCCTGGTCCACTGCCGCATCGCGCCGAGCAAGACCATCGGCGGGCTCTCCGAGCGCCAGCGCTCCGAGCTGATCAACCTCCTTCACCACTAGGGCCCGGGGTATTCAGACGGCCCGGCGGCACCCGCCCGCCCCGCCGTTGACACCAGCGAGCGCCTTGCGGCGCGACGGCTCAGATAATTCGGGCATGGCAGGGAGCGAGTGGTCGGTTCCGGCGCACGTCGCGCTGCTCGCGGGACAGCGACCGGGCTGAGCGAACTCGCCGGGCGCCGCGGTTTGCGCTGCGCGACGCCCTCCGCTGCGGTCACTACTCTCCCGGCCCTTGGCACGCGTGTTCGTCATCACGGGCCCCTCCGGGGTCGGCAAGGGAACGCTGATCAGGGGGCTGATGGAGCGGCTCCCGGAGCTGGAGCTCTCGGTGTCCGCCACGACCCGCTCGCCCCGCCCGGGCGAGCAGGACGGAGCCGACTACCACTTCCTCTCGCCGGAGGAGTTCGACCGCCGCGTCGCCGCGGGCGACTTCGTCGAGCACGCCGATTACGCGGGGCGCCGCTACGGCACGCTGCGCTCGGAGCTCGAGCGCCGCCTCGGCGATGGCGTCCCGGTCGTGCTGGAGATCGAGGTGCAGGGCGCGCGCCAGGTCCGCGAGGCGATGCCGGAGGCGGTGCAGGTGTTCATCGCCCCGCCCTCGCTGGAGGCGTTGCGCACGCGGCTGATCGGCCGGGGCACCGACGATCAGCAGGAGGTCGAGCGGCGCCTGGGGGTGGCCGAAGAGGAGCTCGCCGCGCAGAGCGAGTTCGGCCACGTGGTCGTCAACGACCGCCTCGACGACGCGCTCGACGAGCTCGCCGGGATCGTCGGCGAGAGCCTGCGCTGAACGGGGCCTGTCCGCGCTCTCCCGCGAGTCGGGGTCGAGCCTGATGCCGAGGGGCCGGCCTGCGGGCGCACCTCGGCCGGCACCCGCGCCTCAGGCGTCCGCCAGACCTGCGTCGCGACGCGCTTCGAGCGGGTCGGCGTAGAAGACCGATCGCGTGACGAGCCCGTCGCGCAACGTGAGCGCGTAGCCGCACGGCGCGTCGAGCTCGAGGCCGCTCGCCGCGCCCCGCGCCCGCACGCGTGCCGTCACGCACACGCGGTCCCCGTTGGCCTCAAAGACGGCGTCGTCGTGAACGAACGGGAACGTGGTCAGGATGCGCTCCCAGTATGTGCGCACGGCGCTGCGGCCCGCGACGGTCTCGTCGTCGATCAAGGTGGTGTTGCGCCACTGCACGTCCGGATCCAGGTAGGAGGCGGCGGTGTCGAGGTCCCCGCTGTCGAACGCCTCGAAATACGCCCTCACGATCTCGGCGTTCCGGTGCGCCATCACCGGTCGAGTATCCCGCGAGCCCGGCCGTGAAACCAGGCCGCTGCCGGGGCGCGGCTACAATCTCAGTGCCCGGAACCGCGAAGAGAGGCTGAACCACCCACATGATCTCCCCCCGCATCGACCGCCTGCTCGAGCAGGTCGACTCGAACTACGCGAGCGTGATCGTCGCCGCCAAGCGCGCGCGCCAGATCAACAGCTACTACCACAACCTCGGCGAGGGCACCTTCGACGAGTTCCCCCCGCCGATGGTCGATACGGCCTCGAAAAACTACCTCACGATCGCCCTCGAGGAGGTAGCTGCGGGGAAGATGAAGTACCACTACCGCTGACCCACGGCACCCTGGGTGCCTGGACCAGCGGAGCGCGTGCGCCGCGCAAACCTCTCCCCACACCTTGAGGACTGCGCGCGCGGGCGCGACACTGATCAGGTCATGTCACGCATCCTGCTGGGCGTGAGCGGCGGGATCGCCGCTTACAAGTCCCTGGAGCTGATCCGCCTCGCGACGGCCGCCGGCCACGTGGTGCGGGTGATCCAGACCCCGAACAGCCGCCGCTTCGTCGGCGAGGCGTCGTTTGCCGCCCTGAGCGGCGCGCCGGTGCTGGTGAGCGAGTTCGCGCGCGACGAGCTGCGCGGCGCGTTCCCCGGGCAGCGTCCGCCCGAGCACGACCCGATCGGGCACCTGGAGCTGGTCGCCAACGCGGAGGTGTTCCTCGTCGCGCCGGCGTCGGCGAACACGATCGCGAAGCTCGCGGCGGGGATGGCCGACAACCTGCTCACGAGCTGCGCACTGGCCGCGGCGTGCCCGGTCGTGATCGCGCCGGCGATGAACAACCGCATGTACGAGCACCCGGCGACGCAGGAGAACCTGGCGAAGCTGCGCGCGCGGGGCGCGCAGGTCGTGGAGCCGGGCACGGGAAGGCTGGCATCGAAGGGCGAGGAGGGCGTGGGGCGCCTGGCGGAGCCGCCGGAGCTGCTGGCGGCGTGCGAGGAGGCGATCGCGGGGCGGGGACGGCAGGTGGAGATTTTCAATGGGGATGGTTTTTCGCGTGGCGTCCGGACTGGCAAGGGGAAGTTGCAGGGCCTGCCGGTCCTCGTCACCGCGGGCGGCACGCGCGAGCCGATCGACAGCGTGCGCTACGTGGGCAACAGCTCCTCGGGGCGGATGGGGTTCGCGCTGGCGGCCGGGGCGGCCGCGCGGGGCGCGCAGGTGACCCTGATCGCGGCGAACGTGGCGCTGCCGGCGCCGCCCGGAGTGCGCGTGGTGAGCGTCGGGACCGCGGATGAGCTGAAGGCCGCCGCCGAGCGGGAGTTCGCCGGCGCTCAGGTGCTGCTGATGGCGGCAGCCGTCGCGGACTTCGCCCCGGTCGCGGCCGAGGGCAAGATCAAGAAGGGCGGGCGCGATCGCCTCGAGCTCGTGCTCGAGCCGACACCGGATGTGCTGAGCGCGCTCTCCGGCGCGCGCCGCCCGGGCCAGACGCTGGTCGGGTTCGCCGCAGAGCACGGGGCCGAGGGTCTCGAGCACGCGCGCGGCAAGCTCGCCGCGAAGGGCCTCGATGCTGTCGTCTTCAACGACATCTCGCGCGCGGACATCGGCTTCGACTCGGCCGAGAACGAGGTCACGATCCTCAGCTCCGCCAACGGCGCAGGAACGGTCGCCGCCGAACACGTCCCGCAGGCGTCCAAGGAGCAAATCGCAGAGGCCGTTCTCGACGCCGTCGAAGGGCTGCGTGAGGGCTTCTAGGCTAGAGCGATGGACAGCGTCTATGAGCTCTACAAGCGGGGCTGCGAGCTGCTCGAGCACGGCGATCATCAGGCCGCGATCGTGCCGCTGAGCAAAGCGCGCGACCTCGAGCCGGACAAGGCCTCGATCCGCGAGGCGCTCGGCCGCGCGCTGTTCCACGCGCAGCACTACGAAGGCGCGGCGGAGGAGTTCCAGGCGGTCGCGGCGAACGCTCCGACCAACGACTACGCGCTGTTCTGTCTCGGCCGCGCGATGCAGCAGCTCGGCCGCCACCGCGAGGCCTGCCAGCCGCTCGCGCTGGCATGCTCGCTGCGCCCCGAGCGCGAGGACTACCGGCTCTACAGAGACCGCGCGCGGCGCGAAGCCGAACGCGCCGAGGGCGGGCGTCGAGCACCGGCCGAACAGGGCTGACGACTTGTAAACGGCGCCCTCCCCGGTGCTATCCTCGATGCACAGCTTTCGTGACGTCGTGCGAGCGGCGTCAGCAGTACCGAGAGTGGGCGCCCGCCCGCTCTTTTTGCGTAAGGACCCAGTTTTCAGATGAACGCCCTCCAAACAGAGATCGAACAGCGGCTCGCCCACGACGAGCCCGACGTCGAGGTGCTCCTCGCCGAGGTGCTCGGCGGACGCTGCCTGCGCGTGTTCATCGATCACCCCGAGGGTGTCGACCTCGCCACCTGCGAGCGCGTGACGATGCTGCTCGGCGACATGCGTGACCGCTACTCCCTGGAGGTCTCCTCTCCGGGCAGCGAGCGCCCGCTCACCAAGCCGGCACACTTCCGCCGCTTCGTCGGCCGGCGCGCGCGCGTTCGCGTACGTCATCCGCGGCCCGTGCAGCGCGTCGGTGCGCGCAACGAGGAGCCGCGGGCGGTCCAAAGCTTCACAGGAGAGCTCGTGGGGGCATCCGAGGACGAGGTGACGCTCGCCGCCGACGGCGGCGTGATCGCCATCCCGTACTCGGAGATTCGTCGTTCGAACCTGATCGAGGAGTAGGAACCAGCCATGTCACGCGAGATCCTTGAGGCCATGCACGCGCTTGCGCGTGAGAAGGGCATCGAGCCCGAGAAGCTGATGATCGCGCTCGAGGACGCGCTGCTCTCCGCTTACAAGAAGCAGCCGGGCTCGGCCAAGTACGCGCGCGTGGAAATGGACCGCGAGACGGCGGACTTCCGCGTCATCGAACTGAAAATCCCCGAGCGCCTGGAGGCCCACCTGATCGTCGAGACGATCGACGAGGGCACCACCGTCGATCCCGAGACGGGTGAGATGCGCGAGCCCGAGGACCCCGAAATCGACCCGGCCAAGTTCGCGGAATACCGCGACCAGATCGACGAGGAAGACGTCACGCCCGACGACTTCGGCCGCATCGCCGCGCAGACCGCCAAGCAGGTGATCCTGCAGCGGATCCGCGAGGCCGAGCGCGACATGATGTACGAGGAATACCGCGACCGCGTCGGCGAGCTGATCACCGGCATCGTGCAGCAGTCCGACTCGCGCTACACGCTCGTCCAGCTGCGCGAACGCGTCGAGGCGCTGCTCCCCAAGTCCGAGCAGGTCGACGGCGAGCGCTACGACCACTCGCAGCGCATCAAGGCCGTCATCAAGGAGGTCTCGCCCTCCACCAAGGGCCCCGCGATCATCGTCTCCCGGCGCGACCCCGAGCTGATCAAGAAGCTCTTCGAGCTCGAGGTGCCGGAGATCGCCGACGGCCTGGTGGAGATCGCCAACGTCGCCCGCGAGCCCGGCTACCGCTCGAAGATCGCGGTCGTCTCCCACACCGACGGCGTCGACCCGGTCGGCGCCTGCGTCGGCCCGCGCGGCTCGCGCGTGCGCATGGTCGTCTCCGAGCTGCGCGGCGAGAAGATCGACATCATCCCCTTCAACGACGAGCCGGCCCGCTTCGTCGCCAAGGCGCTGTCGCCCGCGCGCGTGCGGGAGGTGCTCGTCGACGACGACGCCAAGCAGGCGACGGTGATCGTGCCCGACGACCAGCTCTCGCTGGCGATCGGCCGCGAGGGCCAGAACGCCCGCCTCGCCGCCCGCCTCACGGGCTGGCGCGTGGACATCCGCTCGGAGACCGAGTTCGCGGCCGAGGAGGCCGAGCACGGCTACGAGGAGGAGGAGGTCGCAGGCCGCTGCGCCGCGATCCTCTCCAACGGCCGGCGCTGCCCGAACGCGGCTCTGCCCGGCTCGCGCTACTGCGGCCTGGAGACCCACCAGGCGCTCGCCCAGATCGAGGGCGACAACATCGAGGATCTCGGGCCGGAGGGCTCCGAGGCCGAAGCTGTCTCTGAGACCGCGACGGCCGTTGCAGTCGCCGAGCCGCCTCAGGGCGGCGGCGACGACGGGGACCACGATGTCGAGGCCGTCGACGTCTCGGAGGTTTCGGCGCCGCTCGGCGAGACCGACGCCGCCATCATCGCGCCTGACCCCGAGGAGACCGGCGCGGAGGCCGAAGCCGAGCTCGAGCAGAAGCTCGAGGAGGACGCCGGCTCCGGGCCGGAGGAAGCGCTCGCCCAGGCGTCCGAGAACGGCGAGGGCGCACAGCCGCTGGTTCCCGATGAGGTGCCGGCCGAGCCGGTCGACGTCGCTGCCGAGACAGGCACCGCAGATGAGCCCGCCGAGGGGCCTGCGACATAGCCGCCCTGTCGGGAATCCCACCCGCCCACGAGAGTAGAAGCGCCGCAGGCAGGCGGCAGGCACAACCTCAACGCACCTGCGTGGGGTGCGGACGGCAGGCGCGCAAGGACGAGCTCGTGCGGCTGGCCGTCGCCGTTCCCGGCGAGCGGGAGGCGGGCGCCTCGGCCGGCACGCCGCGCATCGCGACGATCGACCGCGACGGGCGTCTCGGCGGCCGCGGCGCCTACCTCTGCCGCGATCGCGACGCCCAGAGCCCGCGCGCCGACTGCCTGGACCAGGCGATCCGCCGTCGCAGCGTGGGTCGCACCCTGCGCGCGAGTGTGACGCTCGACCCCAAGCTCGTAGAATCGGTGGGCCGATGAGCAAGAAGCGCGTACACGAGATCGCAAAGGAGCACGGGCTGACGAGCAAGGAGCTGCTCGAGAAGCTGGCGGCTGCCGGCGTGCAGGCCAAGGCCGCGGCCTCGTCGGTCGACGAGTCGGCCGCGCTACAGGCGCTCGGCCTCGACGGCGCCAGCAACGGCTCGGCCAACGGAGCTGCCGCAGCGACCCCGCCGAAGCCCGCCGCGAAGGCGCCGGAGGCACCCGCGGCGCCCCAGCAGCCGAAGGCCGCGGCCCCCGCGCCGCCGAAGCCCGCTGCGCCGGCTCCGGCTGCCCCGGCACAGCCCGCTCAGGCTGCCCCGGCTCCCGCTGCCGCTGCCCAGGCCCCCGCTGCCCCGGCGCAGCCTGCTCCTGCCGGCGAGGCCAAACCCGCTGCACCGGCCGCCGGCGCCCCTCAGCCCGCGGGCCCGGCGGGCGAGCGCGTGCGTCCGACGCGCGACTCGCGTACCGGCGAGCGCACCCCCGGCGATGTCGGCCCCGGCGGTCGCCGCCGTGTCGTGATCGACTCGCAGGCCTCGCGCCGCCAGCAGGGCGGCCCCTCCAACCAGCCGCAGCGCCGTCCGCGCCGCGGCCGTCGCCGCCGCGGCACCTACGACGACACGATCGCCCCGATCGACACGGCGGCGATGGAGGCCACGGACACGATCCGCGTCAACTCCGGCTCGACCGTCAAGGACGTCGCCGAGTACCTCGGCGTGGCGGTCCCGGAGATCATCAAGAAGCTGATGTCGCTCGGCGAGATGGCGACGCTCACCCAGACGCTCTCCGACGACGCGATCCAGGTGATCGCCGACGAGTTCGACAAGCAGATCGAGATCGTCCACGCCGCCGACGACGTCGAGGTCGAGCCGGTCTACGAGGACACCGACGAGGACCTGATCGCCCGCCCCCCGGTGGTCACGATCATGGGCCATGTAGACCACGGCAAGACCTCGCTGCTGGACGCGATCCGCGAGACGGAGGTGGCCGCGGGCGAGGCCGGCGGCATCACCCAGCACATCGGCGCCTACCAGGTCCGGCACGCCGGAAAAGAGATCACCTTCCTCGACACGCCCGGCCACGAGGCCTTCACCGCGATGCGCGCCCGCGGCGCGAGCGTCACCGACCTCGCGGTGATCGTCGTGGCCGCCGACGACGGCGTCAAACCGCAGACCGAGGAGGCGATCGACCACGCCAAGGCGGCCCAGGTGCCGATCGTGGTCGCGGTCAACAAGATCGACAAGGAGGGTGCGCAGCCCGAGCGCGTCCGCACCGAGATGACCCAGCACGGCCTGCAGCCGTCGGACTGGGGCGGAGAAACCGAGTTCGTCGACGTGAGCGCCAAGACCCACGAGGGGCTGAACTCGCTGCTCGACACGATCCAGATCGTCACCGACCTCGAGGAGCTCAAGGCGAACGCGGGCGCAGAGGCCTCCGGCGCCGTGATCGAGTCGAAGCTCGACCCGGGCCGCGGCCCGGTCGTGACAGTGCTGATCCAGCGCGGCACGCTGCGCGTCGGCGACGCGCTCGTGGCGGGAGCCCACTTCGGGCGCGTCCGTGCGATGCACGACTTCACCGGCGCGCGCGTGAAACGCGCCAGCCCGGGCGAGCCGGTCGAGGTGCTCGGCTTCGACGGCGTGCCCGAGGCGGGCGAGCACGTGCGCGTGGTCGACAACGAGCGCCGCGCGCGCCAGCTCGCGGGCGAGCGCGCCAACCGCCTGAAGACCGAGGCGCTCGCGCGCCGCTCCGGCCGGAAGGTGTCCCTCGAAGACGTCTTCAAGCTCGCGCAGGAGGGCACCGTCCAGGAGCTCGCGCTGGTGGTCAAGGCCGACGTGGCCGGTTCGCTGGAGGCGCTGGAGGACGAGATCGCCAAGCTCCCGCAGGACGAGGTCGCGGTCAACGTCGTGCACCGCGGCGTCGGCGGTGTCAACGAGTCCGACGTGATGCTCGCTGCCGCCTCCGAGGGCGTGATCCTCGCGTTCAACGTGCGACCGGTCGGCGACGCTCGCGCGGTCGCAGAGCGCGAGGGCGTCGAGATCCGCTCCTACTCGGTGATCTATCGCGCCATCGAGGAGCTGCGCGCCGCGATGCAGGGAATGCTCGCGCCCGAGGAGGTCGAGACGCCGCTCGGCCAGGCCGAGGTGCGCCAGCTCTTCAAAGCGTCGCGCATCGGCACGATCGCGGGCTGTCAGGTCACCGAGGGCAAGATCACCCGCGGCGCGGCCGTGCGCCTGGTCCGCGACGGGACGGTCATCTACGACACCACGATCGAGAGCCTCAGGCGGTTCAACGACGATGTCAGAGAGGTGACGTCCGGGTTCGAGTGCGGGATCGTGCTCGCGAACTTCCAGGACGTCAAGGAGGGCGACCTGCTGGAGGCTTACGAGACGCGGCAGGTCGAGCGCGAGCTGAGCTGAGCAGCCAGCAGGAAGGGACGCCGGGTTCGGCGCGGAATTGGAGAGATAGGTGACCACGGGACGCATGCGTCGGGTCGACGAGGCGGTTCGCCAGGTCATCGGAGACGCGGTGGGAGCTGAGCTGAAGGACCCGAGAGTCGGATTCGTGACCGTCACAGACGTGAGAACAAGCCCTGACCTGCGACACGCGCGCGTGTATGTGAGCGTGCTCGGCGGCGGGGGTGGGCCCTCGAGCAGCGAGGAGCGCGAGGACAGCCTCGACGGCCTGCGCAGCGCGCACGGCTTCCTGCAGGCCCGCCTGGCCAGCGAGCTGCGCTTGAAGCGCACGCCCGAGCTCGAGTTCCTCTACGACGACACGACCGACCGGGCGATGCGCCTGGAGGAGCTGATCGACCGGGAGACGGAGCAGTGAGCGCCGCTCAGGACGCTCCCCCCACCGCCGCGGTCCGCGAGCAGGTCCTCGCGAGCCTGCGCGAGGACTCGGACTTCGTGCTGGCCACGCACGAGCATCCCGACGGCGACGCGCTCGGCTCCCTGGTCGCGATGCAGGGGCTTCTGACCTCGCTCGGCAAACGCTCTGAGATGTTCATCGCGCAGAGCGACTTGCCGCTGCCGCGCGAGTACCGCCTGTTCCCCCTCGAAGGCCTGATCTCCGAGCCGCCCACCGACATCGCGGGACGCACCGTCGTGTTCCTCGACTGCGGCAACATCGATCGCAACTCTGCGAGCGTGCTGCGCGACGGCGCGAAGCTCCTCAACATCGACCATCACCACGACAACACGGGCTTCGGCACGCTGAACCTGGTCGACCCGCAGGCTTCGTGCACCGCCGAAATCGTGTGGTGCCTGATGGACGGGCTCGGGGTCACGCCGTCCACGGCGGTCGCCGAGGCTCTCTACGTGGGCCTGATCACCGACACCGGGCGCTTCATGTACGAGAACACGACGCCACGCGCGCACCGCATGGCCGCGTCGCTGATCGAAGCCGGCGTGGACGTGCCGCTGGTCTACCGCCGCCTGTACGAGGGGATGCCGACGGGCAAGCTGACGCTGCTCGGCACGGCCCTGGCGGCGATGCGCCGCTTCGACGGCGGCGAGCTGACGATCGCGACGCTCAGCGCCGAGGACTTCCGCGAGGCCGACGCGGAAGACAGCTATTCGGAGGGGATCATCGACCAGCTGCGCGCGCTGGAGGGCACGAAGGTCGCCGCGCTCGTGCGCGAGCTCTCCACCGGCGAGCGCGCCGGGCAGCACAAAATCTCGCTGCGGGCGACCGACGACGATGTCGACGTGTCGGTGATCGCACGTGCCCAGGGGGGTGGCGGGCACCGCCGCGCCGCCGGCTTCACCACCCCGATGAGCGAGCAGGAGCTGCTCGCCTTCCTGCGCGAGGCGATCGCGGCCCAACTGCATCCGTCTGCCGACGGGCACGCGGCCGCCGCCCCCGTCTGAGCGGGGCCTGCGCCGTGGACGCGGTGCTCCTGATCGACAAGCCCGCCGGCGTCTCCTCGCACGATGTCGTCGCGGCCGTGCGCCGCGCCTTCGGCGGCAAGCGCGCCGCGCCTCGCGTCGGGCACGCCGGCACGCTCGACCCCTTCGCGACCGGGCTGCTGCTGGTCCTGCTCGGGCGGGCGACGAAATCCCAGCAGGAGCTGATGGGCCTGGAGAAGCGCTACGAGACGATCGCGCGCCTCGGCGCGACGTCAAGCACCGGCGACCCTGAGGGCGAGATCACCGTCACCGGCAGGATCCCGCCCGAGGGCCGGGAGCTGCCGACGGGCGAGGTGCGCCAGCGCCCGCCGATGCACTCGGCTGTGAAGATCGGCGGCGAGCGCGCCTACAAGCGGGCGCGCCGGGGTGAGAGCTTCCAGATGCCGGAGCGGATCGTCACCGTCCGCAGCTTCCGCGAGCTGTGGCGGCGCGAGGGCGCGCAGGGCCCGGAGGCGGCATATGAGATCGAGTGCGGCTCGGGCACCTACGTGCGCTCGCTGGTCTCAGACCTCGGAGACGCCTACTGCCTGACGCTGCGGCGCACCGCGATCGGGCCTTTCGAGGTCGCCGACGCGATCGAACCCCCCGCGCGCGGCGTGAGCTGGGTGGAGAGCCCACCCGCGGTGCTGGGCCTCGAGCAGGCCCTCGAGCTGGCGCGTCAATAACCTGTGGCGCCGTGAAGGTCACGCGCCTGCCCGACGTCCGGCCAGCAGCAGGGCGCCGCGTGGCCGTCGGCACCTTCGACGGTGTCCACCTCGGCCATCGCGAGGTGATCGCGGGCTCAGACAGCGTGCTGACGTTCGACCCGCACCCGGTCTCGGTCGTCGCCCCGCAGCACACGCCGAAGCTGCTCACGACCGCCGAGCGCAAGGCCGAGCTGATCGCCTCGCTGGGAGTGGAGGAGATGGTCGTGATCCCCTTCGACGCGGAGTTCGCACGGCGGAGCGCCGAGCAGTTCATCGAGGAGGTGCTGGTCGGGGCGCTCGGGGCGACGCAGGTCTCGGTGGGGGAGAACTTCCGTTTCGGCAACCGCGCCAAGGGCGACCCGGAACTGCTGGGCGCGAACGAGCATTTCTCCACCGTGGTCCACCCGCTGCTGGAACTCGACGGCGAGGTCGTCTCCTCCAGCCACATCAGGGGGCTCCTGCAGGCAGGCGACGTCGCCGAGGCCAACCGTATGCTCGGCTCGACGTTCAGCGTCTCAGGCGTCGTCGCGCACGGCGACGAGCGCGGCCGCGAGCTCGGCTTCCCGACGGCGAACCTCGTGCCCGATGAGGCGTTCGCCTACCCGGGGCACGGCGTGTACGCCTGCTTGGCAGACGGCCGCCCGGCCGCCGTCTCCATCGGGGTCCGGCCCACCTTCGACACCGGCCGCGGCGAGCTGATCGAGGCCTACATCCTCGACTTCGAAGGCGACATCTACGGCCACACGCTGACGCTGGAGTTCCTCGCGCGCCTGCGCGGCGAGCGTCGCTTCGAGGGCGCAGAGGCGCTCGTTGAGCAGATGCACGCTGACGTAGCACGGACGCGCGAGATCACCGCGGCAGCCGCCTGAATCACGCCGCGTGTCTGCTACCGTCCCACGGCGATGCCGGCACTGACCAGCGAGCGCAAGCGCGAGATCACAGCCCAGTTCGGGTCCGATGAGAAAGACACGGGCAACACCCGGGTCCAGGTCGCGCTGCTCACCGAGCGGATCAACCACCTCACCGATCACCTGCGCACGCAGAAAAAAGACCACCACTCCCGCCGCGGGCTGCTGATGCTCGTCGGCCGGCGCAGGCGCTTCCTCGACTACCTCCAGCGTGAGGACCTCGAGGGCTACCGCCAGCTGATCCAAGAGCTCGGCCTGCGCAAGTAGCCTGAGGCGGCCGTGGACGCGTCGCGCTCCTTTGTCCTCGGGTCCTTCCTCGATGCCCGCCTCAGGCGGGACTCAGTGGGCTGAATGTCCGTTCTCGCGCCAGGCACACCCGCGCCCGAGTTCAGCCTCGCGCGCGCCGACGGCGAGCGCTTCACCCGAGAGGACCTCGCCGGGCACGGCTCGATCCTCGTCTTCTACCCGTTCGCCTTCAGCCCTGTCTGCACCGATCAGCTGCAGCTCTACGACGGCCTGCTGGAGGAGCTCGCGGCTCGCGACGTCTACCTGTACGGAGTCTCCTGCGACTCGACCTGGGCGCAGACCGCGTTCCGCGAGAAGCTCGGCGTCTCAAGCGAGCAGCTCTCGGACTTCGAGCCCAAGGGCGCGGCGAGCACGGCCTTCGGAGTCCTGCACCCCGGGGGCTTCTCGCAGCGCGCGCTGGTGATGATCGACGCCGAGGGCGTCGTGCGCTGGAGCTACGAGGCGGATTCGCCGGGCGAGCTGCCCGGCGCGGATCTGCTCGCGCAGGGCGTCGCCACGGCCTTCCCGGCCTGAGCCGGTGACCGGCGCCGGCCGGCCCCCCGAATCGCTGAGCGCCAACGGGCTCGCGCTGGCTCGCTGGCGCGGCTCAGACGTCACCGAGCTGCAGGCGGCGGTCGATGCGAACAGGGCACACCTCGCGCCGTGGCTGGCCTGGGCGAGCGATGAATCGGCCGGCGCCGTCGAGGCGTTCCTGCGCGAGAGCGCCGCCGGCTGGCGCAGGGGAGAGCGCTTCGAGTACGGCATCTGGTCCGAGCAGGAGCGCAGGCTGCTGGGCAGCGCGGGGCTGATGGCGCGGCTGGGCCCCGGCGGCCTGGAGATCGGCTACTGGGTCGGCGCGGAGCACACGCGCCGGCGGGTTGCGACGCGCGCCGCGGCGATGCTGACGGGGGCGGCGTTCGCCCTCCCCGGGGTGGACCGCGTCGAGATCCACCACGACGAGGCCAACGGCGCGAGCGGAGGGATCCCGCGAGCGCTCGGCTTCGGGCTCGTGGGCACGTTCCCGCGCGCCCCGGCGGGCGCTCCGGCGGAAACCGGCCGCGAGGTGCGCTGGCGGATGCACGCCTCGGAGTTCAAGGCGAGCGCCGCGGCGGCTCTCCTGAAGGCCGGCTGACGTCGGCGCTCCGGTTCCGCCTCCTGGACAAACGGCGGGCTCGATCGCTGGCCAGATGGCCGATGCTTCTCGCGCCCAGCTCGAAAAGGATCGCCACCGATGGCGAAAGTGATCATCTCCTACGACGGGACCGAGAACGACGACGACGCGCTCGCCCTCGGCAAGCTCCTGGCCGATCCCGGTGAGCTCGCGCTCGCCTACATCCGCCACTCCCAGGAGCTGGACCCGGAGCGCGAGAAGGTCGCCCAGCACGACGCCGAGCAGCGCCTGGCCCAGGGCGCGAACCTGCTCGGGCGCCCGGACATGCCGCAGCAGGTCGTCTTCGGCGCTTCGACCGGCGCGGCGCTGGAAGAGCTCGCGAGCGCCGAAGGCGCCTCGATCGTCGTCTTCGGCTCGGACTACCGAACGCCGCCGGGCCACGCCGAGCCACCCAACTCCGCCCAGCGGTTGCTGGAGATCGGCGGCACCGCCGTCGGTGTCGCAGCCTCGGGTCTGCGTGCCGAAGCGCCGGAATCGCTTGCGAGGATCGCGGTCGTCTCCCCCGACGGCGACGAGACTGCCCTGCGCTCGGCGGAGGCGCTCGCGCGCGAGCGTGGCGGCGAGATCGTGGCGCTCGACGGCGGGGGGGCCGACCTGATCGTCGTCGGCTCCCAGCCGGGGGCGCCGGCCGGCCGCATCGCTCTCAGCGGCGCCGCGCGGACCGCGCTCGACGCCTCCCGCGGCTCGGTGCTCGTGGTGCCGAGCGGCAAGCCTCTCGGCGGCTGAGAATCCCCGCACCCAGCGGCCTCTCCGGGTCCGGACGCGGAGAGGACTTCGCTAAGCTGCCGGGGTTCGGATAGTGAGATAAAAGAATGGGGTCGCCGACCGAAGGGCGGCCAGGAAGGCAGTGAATATGAGTAGTGACGCCGTTACCCGGGTCTCCGTGGAGATCGCTGGCAGCGAGATCTCGTTCGAGACGGGGAGGATGGCCAAGCAGGCCTCCGGCGCAGTCGTCGTTCGCCAGGGCGACACGATGGTCCTCTGCACCGCCGTCGCGGGCGGTATCCGCGACACCGACTTCATGCCCCTGACGGTCGACGTCGAGGAGCGCATGTACGCCGCGGGCAAAATCCCCGGCTCCTTCTTCAAGCGCGAGGGCCGTCCGGGCGAGAAGGGCACGCTGACCGCGCGCATGATCGACCGTCCGATTCGCCCGCTGTTCCCGAAAGACTGGCGCTTCGACACCCAACTCGTGGCGATCCCGCTCTCGATCGACCACGTGCACCCCTACGACATCCTCGCGATGAACGGCGCCTCAACCGCGCTGATGATCTCTGACATCCCGCTCCCGACGCCCGTCGGCGCGGTGCGCATCGGCAAGATCGACGGCGACTTCGTCGTCAACCCGCCCGAGCCCGACCTGCTCGCGGACGCCGAGACGCCCTCGGAGCTCGACCTGATCGTGGCCGGCACCGAAGACGCGATCCTGATGGTCGAGGCCGGCGCCAACGAGATCCCCGAGGCGGAGATCCTCGACGCGCTCGACATCGCGCACGCCGAGATCAAGAAGCTCTGCGCGCTGCAGCGCGACCTCGCCGCGAAAGTCGGCAAGCCCAAGAAAGAGTTCGCGCCGATCCAGGTCGACACGGCGCTGCTGGAGCAGATCAGCTCCTCGCACGGCGCGAAGCTCGACGCGGCCACCCAGGTCGAGGACAAGCTCGAGCGCCAGGACGCCACCAAGGCCGTCGAGCAGGAAATCCTCGCCGAGTACGCCCCGGCCGCGCCCGAGGGCGCGAGCGAGGAGGCGCTGGTGGCCGCCAAGGAGCGCCGCCAGGCCGTCCAGCTCGCCTTCGACAAGCTGGAGAAGCAGATCATCCGCGAGCGCATCGCCGTCCAGAAGAAGCGCCCGGACGGCCGCTCGGAGAACGAGATCCGCGACATCACGATCGAAGTCGGCGTGACGCCGCGCACGCACGGCTCGGCGCTGTTCACGCGCGGGCAGACGCAGGCGCTGAGCGTTGTGGCGATGGGCACCCTCAAGGAGGAGATGCGCCTCGACACGCTCGGCCTGGAGACCAAAAAGTACTACTGGCACCACTACAACTTCCCGCCCTTCTCGGTCGGGGAGGCGGGCCGGATGGGCGGCGTCAAGCGCCGTGACATCGGCCACGGGGCGCTCGCCGAGCGCGCCCTCGCGCCGATGATCCCCTCGATCGAGGACTTCCCGTACTCGATCCGCGTGGTCTCCGACATCCTGGAGTCCAACGGCTCCTCGTCGATGGCCTCGGTGTGCGGCTCCTCGCTGTCGCTGATGGATGCCGGCGTGCCGATCAAGCGCCCGGTCGCGGGGATCGCGATGGGCCTGATCAAAGAGGGCGACGACTACGTCGTCCTGACCGACATCGCCGGCGTCGAGGACCACCTCGGCGACATGGACTTCAAGGTCGCCGGCACCGAGCGCGGCATCACCGCGCTGCAGATGGACATCAAGATCACGGGCGTAACGTTCGAGATCCTGAGCGACGCGCTCGCGCAGGCGAAAGAGGCGCGCACGTTCATCCTCGGCAAGATGCAGGACACGATCGGTGCCCCGCGCGAGCAGCTCTCGCAGTTCGCGCCGCGAATCCAGACGATCCAGATCGACCCGTCGCAGATCGGCCTGCTGATCGGCAAGGGCGGCGAAACGATCCGCGGCCTCGCCGAGGAGTTCGAATCGCAGATCGACGTCAACGACGACGGCCAGGTGCTGATCTACTCGGCCAACGGCGAGCTCGGCGACGCCCTGGTCGAGCACATCAGGATGATGATGAAGGAGGTCGAGGTCGGCGACGAGTACGACGGCAAGGTCGTAAAGACGACGACGTTCGGCGCGTTCATCGAGCTCGCCAAGGGCACCGATGGCCTGCTGCACATCTCAAACGTCTCGCCCGGCGAGCGCGTTGAGACCGTGGAGGACATCCTCAACAAGGGCGACGAGGTCAAAGTCCGCGTGGTCGAGGTCGACCGCGAGCGCGGCCGCATCGGCCTGCGCCTCGCCGACGATCCGGACATCGCGGGCAAGACCGTCGAGGAGCTCGCCGGCGTGGGTACCGGCGGTGGCGGCGGTGGCGGCGGCGGTCGTGACCGCGGTGGCCGGCCGTCCTCGAACGGGCGCGACCGTGATCGCGACCGCGGCGGGCGGCCTGGTGGCCGGGGCCGTGACAGCGAGCGCGGGTCCGGGCGCCCGCGCCATGGCCGCGAGCGCGACTGACGCTGACGATCGGGCGCGCCCTGCGGGGCGCACCGGTCACAGTCTGAGCACGCTCGAGTCGGGCGTGCGTGTGGTCACCGAGCGCGTGCCTGGCGTGCGCTCGGTGGCACTCGGCTTCCTCGTGGACACGGGCTCGATCGTCGAGCGCCCCGAGCAGGCCGGGATCTCGCACCTGCTCGAGCACATGCTCTTCCGCGGCACCGAGCGCTACGCCTCGGAGGAGATCGACCAGCTCTTCGACGAGATGGGCGCCGAGATCAACGCGGGCACCGACAAGGAGTCCACGACCCTCTACACGCGCGTCCTCGACGGGCACCTCGACCGCGCCTTCGATGTCATGGCCGACATGATCTGGCGCCCGCGCTTCGGCGAGCTCGAGGCCGAGAAGGACGTCGTGCTCGAGGAGATCGCGATGTACGAGGACGACCCGCAGGACCGGGTCTTCGATCTCGAGGGGCGCGCGATCTTCGGCGCACATCCGCTCGGAAGGCCGGTGATCGGAACCGCCGCCGCGGTCTCCGCGGTCGACCGCGAGCACCTGGCCGCCTATCACGGCGATCGCTACCGGCCGGGCTCGATCGTGATCGCCGCCGCCGGATCGATCGAGCACGACGCGCTTGTCGAGCTCGTCCGCGCAGCAGAGGGGGGAGGGGATACCGGCGCCGCGCCGCGCCCCGAACTGCCCGTGCCCTCTTTCGAGCCGCGCGTCGAGTTTCTCGAGAAAGAGACCGAGCAGTACCACGTGTGCGTCGGCGGGTCGGGGCTCGCGCGCGACGACGAGCGCCGCTTCGCGCTGCGCGTGCTCGAAGGGATCCTCGGCGGCACCTCCTCCTCGCGCCTGTTCCAGGAGGTGCGCGAGCGCCGTGGACTGGCCTACTCGGTGTTCTGCTGGTCGAACCTCTACGCGACGAGCGGCGAGGTCGGCGTCTACGTCGGCACACGCCCGGACAAGCTCGACGCCGCCCTGGAGGTGCTCGCCGGCGAGCTGCGCCGCTGCGTGGAGGACCCGGCGAGCGAGGAGGAGCTCGTGCGCTCGCGCGAGAACCTGAAGGGCAGGATGGTGCTCGCACTGGAGTCGACCTCGGCCCGCATGGGCCGTCTCGGCGGCTCACTGCTCGCCGGCATGCCGGTGCTCTCGACCGACGAGGTGATCGCGCGCATCGACGCCGTCGGGATCGAGGACCTGCGCGAGCTGGCGGCCGAGCTGTTCGCGCCGGAGCGGATGTCGATCGCCGGCGTCGGCGCCGACGCCGCCGTCTTCGAGCGCGCCGCCGGCGTGCTCAGGGAGGCCTCGTGATCCGCGTCGCCGTCGCCGGGGCGGCGGGGCGGATGGGGGAGACGGTCTGCCGCGCTGTCGAAGGGGCGGCGGGGATGGAGCTCACCGGCCGCGCCGACCCCGCGCTCGCGGTCCCGCTCGCCGACGTGCTCGGCGAGGCCGATGTGCTCGTCGACTTCACCCAGCCCGACACCGCACTCGAGAACGCGCTCGCGGCCCTGCGCGCCGGCGTCCACGTCGTCATCGGGACCACGGGCTTCGATCCCGCGCCGCTCGCTGCCGCCGCACGGGAGGCCGACCGGCGGGTGCTGCTCGCGCCGAACTTCGCGATCGGTGCCGTGCTGATGATGCGCTTCGCCGCCGAGGCCGCACCGCACATGGCGAAGGCGGAGATCATCGAGCTGCACCACGACGCCAAGATCGACGCGCCGTCGGGCACGGCGAAACGGACGGCGGAGCTGATGGCCGAGGCGACCGGGGGAGCCGAGCCGCCGGTGCACTCGGTGCGGCTGCCGGGCCTCGTCGCCCACCAGGAGGTGATCCTCGGCGACCTCGCGCAGACGCTCACGATCCGCCACGACACGATCGGCCGCGAGAGCTTCATGCCCGGCGTCGTGCTGGCAGTCCGGCGGGTCGCCGAGCTGCCCGAGCCCCTCACGGTGGGGCTCGAGAGCCTGCTCTTCGGCTGACGGTTCTCCCCTCGCGCCCGCCTTGACGTTGCGGGATACTGGACGGTGGCGAGCGAGGAAGGGGAAGGAGATGCCCGACGAGAACAAGCACGTCGTGGAGCGCGGTCACGCGGCGCGTACGACCGGCAGGATCGGCGACTGGATCGAGACACTCGATCCCGAGATCGAGTGGGACATCTCGGGCTACCCGGTCGCCGGGTTCCCGCAGCGCGGCAGCGGCCGCAACGAGTTCGTCGCCCACGTCGCCAAGTACTGGTCGCTCTGGAACGACTACTCCCAGGGCGTCAAGGAGATGATCGAGGAGGGGGACAACGTCGTGGTCGTGCTCTCAGAGCGCGCCCGCCTGCGCAACAGCGACGCCGACCTCGAGCGCGAGCTTGCGCTGGTGTGGACGATCGAGAACGAAAAGCGGGTGCGCTTCCGGGCGTTCGCGAGCCGCGAGGCGGCGCTCGAAGCGGTCAGGGGAGAGGGCGCTTCGGTCTAGCGTCCGGCGGGCGTCTGCCCTCGCCGGCCACGTAGCCGGCAGGCCGGCCCGAGCCGTGAAGGCCCGCGAAGCGTGAGATACTGAGCCCGATGTCAGACCTCGGGGCAGTCCTCACAGCGATCGTGACGCCGTTCGACGAGCGCAACCGCGTCAACGAGGAGTCGTTCGTCGCGCTGATGCGCCGTCTCGCCGAGCACGGCTCAGACGGGTTCGTCGTCGCCGGCACCACCGGCGAGGCCTCGACCCTCACCGACGAGGAGCAGCTCGGCCTGATCGGCCTTGCCGTCGCCGAGCGGCCCGAGGGCAAGACGGTGATCGCCGGGACCGGGACGAACGACACCCGCCACGCCGTCCACCTGACCGAACGCGCGACGGAACTCGGGGCGGACGCGGTGCTGGTCGTGACGCCCTACTACAACCGCCCGAGCCGCCGGGGGCTGATCCGCCACTACCAGGCCGTCGCATCGGCCACCGACAAACCGCTGATCCTCTACAACATCCCCTCGCGCACCGGGACGAACATGCCGCCGGATCTCCTCGCCGAGCTTGCTGAGATCGAGAACGTCACCGGCGTCAAGCAGGCCAACCCCGAGGAGCTGGGGCTGATCGACGGGCTCGACCTCTACGCGGGCGACGACGCCACGTTCCTGCGCACGCTCGAGCTGGGCGGTGCCGGCGTGATCAGCGTGGCCAGCCACATCGTCGGCGAGGAGATGCGCCGGATGATCGACGAGCCCGAGAACCGCGCGGAGATCAACGAGTCGCTCCAGGATGTCTTCAGCACGCTCTTCTTGACGTCCAACCCGACGTGCACGAAGGCCGCGCTGAACCTCCTGGGCTGCGACGCCGGCGGCCTGCGGCTGCCGCTGGTCGAGGCGACCGCGGACGAGACGGCCGCGGTCCGCGAGATGCTCGAACGCCACGGCCTGCTCGCCGGCACGCCCGCGTGATCGGAGCCGCGGCGGCAGGCGCCGGCTTCGGCCGCGCCACGAGCAAGGAGTCTCGCGATGGCTGACCTGCGCGTGCTGCCGCTGGGCGGTCTCGGAGAGATCGGCAAGAACATGACCGTCGTCGAACACGACGGGCGGATCGTCGTCGTCGACGTGGGACTGCGCTTCCCGACCCCCGAGATGGTCGGCATCGACCTGGTGCTCCCGGACTTCGCCTACCTGCGCGATCGGGTGAGCGACATCGAGGCGATCGTCGTCACCCATGGCCACGAGGACCACCTCGGCGCGCTGCCGTGGATCATCCGCGAGCTGGACGGCTTCGAGGCGCCCGTGTACGCGGGACCCCTGACCGCCGCGATGGCGCGCTCGAAGCTCGACGAGCACAAGCTGCGTGACGTCGATCTCAGCGAGATCGAGGCGGGCGAGTCGCTCGAGCTCGGCCCGTTCTCGCTCGAGCTCGTGCACATGACCCACTCGATCCCGGACTCGAGCGCCGTCGCCCTCGGCACCGAGCTGGGGACGGTGCTGATCACCGGCGACTACAAGTTCGACCAGACCCCGGTGGACGGCGAACCGGCGGACGTCTCGCGGCTCGCCGAACTGGGGCGCGAGGGCGTGCTCCTGCTCTGCGGCGACTCGACGAACGTCGACCGCTCCGGCTTCTCCCCCTCAGAGTCGGTTGTGGGGCCGCACCTGGAGGAGGTGTTCGCTCGCTGCCGCGGGCGCATCGTGGTCACGAGCTTCGCCTCGAACATCCATCGCGTGCAGCAGGTCGTGGACGCCGCCGAGGCGCTCGGGCGCAAGGTCGCGCTGGTGGGGCGCTCGATGCGCAAGAACGTCGGCATCGGCCGCAGCCTCGGGCACATCGAGATCCCCGAGGGGATGCTCGTCGGGCCGCGCGAGATCAGCGACCTTCCGGACGAGCGCGTCGTCGTGATCTCGACCGGCTCCCAGGGCGAGCCGCTCTCGGCGCTGCGTCGCATGGCCTACCGCGACCACCGCCAGGTCGAGCTCAAGGAGGGCGACACGGTCGTGTTCTCGGCGACCCCGATCCCCGGCAACGAGCGCGCCGTCAACGAGACGATCGACCGCCTCTACCACATCGGCTGCGACGTGATCACCCCGCGCGACGCGCCGGTCCATGCCTCCGGCCACGGCTACGCCGAGGAGGTCAAGCTGATGCTGAACCTCGTCAAGCCGCGCTACGTGATGCCGTTCCACGGCGACTTCAAGCGGCTGCGCCTGCACGCACAGCTCGCCGAAGCCGTCGGCGTGCCGGCGGAGAACATCTTCCAGGGCGACAACGGTCTGCCGCTGGAGATCGACCGGCGCGGCGCGCGTTTCGGCGCGGAGGAGCAGTCGGGCATGATCTTCGTGGACGGCGTCGAGCTGGGCGAGATGGCCGACGTCGCCCTGCGCGACCGCCGGATGCTCTCTGCCGACGGGATCTTCATCGTCGTCGTCACGATCGCCGAGCAGGACGGGCGCTCGGTCGCCGATCCCGAGGTGATCTTCCGGGGCGTGCCCTTCCTCGACGAGGCCGACGAGCTCGAGGAGGAGATCAGGCTCACCGTCGAGGAGTCCCTCTCGCGTGCGGCCGGCGACCGCGTGCGCGAGGTCGACGTCCTCACCGACATGCTGCACGACGACCTCGCGAAGCTCGTCTACGACCGGCTCAAGCGCCGCCCCATGGTCCTGCCGGTCGTCGTCGAGGTCTAGCGGCGCGAAGCGTCGCCGAACCGGGCGGCAGGCGACAGCGCTAGACGGCGCGGTCGGCGAGCACCGGCTCCTCGGTGCTCTCGGCGGGCTCGGCCTGCGGGGTTCCGGGCAGGCGCACCACGAAGCGGGCGCCGCGGGCGGCTTGGCCCGGGCCGAACGCCTGTGGGGTCTCGAGGGTGACGGTGCCGCCGTGCGAGGTCGCGACGGAGCTCACGATCGCGAGGCCGAGCCCGAACGAGCCGCCGCGGTCGCCGGCGCCGCGCACGAAGCGCTCGAACAGCGTCGGCGCGAGCTCGGGCGGCACTCCGGGGCCGTTGTCGGCGACGACCAGCTCGACGCGGCCGTCGGCGAGAGTGCCGGTGCTGACGCGGATCTCGGTGCCGGGAGGGGTGTGCCGGACGGCGTTCTCGATCAGGTTGATGGTCAGGCGATGCAGCTCGTCGCGCACGCCGAGCAGCGGCGCCGGATGCACGTCGAGGGAGATGTCGTGCCCGCCGATGACGGCGCCCAGCTCGCCTGCGGCCTCCACCACGACGACCTCGAGGTCGACCGGCTGCCGTGGCTGGCTGCGTGCCGCGTCGTTGCGGGCGAGCAGCAGCAGGTCGGCGACGAGCCGGCGCATGCGTCGAGAGGAGCGCAGCGCCGAGCCTGCGGCCTCGCCCTGGTCGCCGTGGAGCGAGTCGGCGAGCAGCTCGAGGTTCGCGAGCACGCTCGTCAAGGGGGTGCGCAGCTCGTGTGAGGCGTCGGCGACGAACTGGCGCTGACGGGCGAGCGTCGCCTCGGTCTCCTCGCGGGCCGCGTCGAGCTGTCTGAGCATGCCCTCGAGCGTGCGCGTCAGCTCGGCGACCTCGTCGTCCGCGAGCGGCTGCGGCATGCTGCGCGACGGGTCACGCGTGCGGGCGATCTCGGCGGCGGTCGTCGTGAGCTGGGCGATCGGCTTCATCGCACGGCGGGCGATCAGCCAGCCTGCGTATGCGGCGAGGAGGCTGCCGAAGAGCACGCCCAGCACCAGGAACAGCTCGACGCGTTTGACCGTTTTCTCAGTCGGTCCGACCGGGCGCCCGTACTCGATCACCACCCGTCCGACCGGTTCGCCCGTGGAGGTCAGGGTCACGATCGCCGTCTGGCTGATCACGCGATAGCCGTGGATCGTCCTCGCGGCCGTGGTCGGTGTGCCGAAGCTCGGCAGATGCGAAGGGTGCTCGGCGACCGTGTTGCCGCCGAGGGTCATCACCTTGATGACCGCGCCGTTGGAGGTGAAGTCGGTGAGAGGGGTCTGGATCCGCAGCGGGTCGATCGCGATCCGCATCTGGTTGGGCAGCTCCCGCGCTGCCTCGGACACCTGGCGGTTGAAGTCAGAGCGGATCCTGTGGACCGTCAGCGAGCCGATCGCGACCGCGAACGCGCACAGGATCACGAACGTCAGCAGTGCTGAGACGCCGGCCAGGCGGACCCGGATCGGCAGCCGGTCGAAGGCCACCGACAGCCGCGAGGGCGGCTTCACCCCCGAAACGGCGCGCCGGGCGCTACGCGCGAAGGACGTAGCCGGCTCCCCGGATCGTGTGCAACAGCCGCGGCTCGCCCTCCGCCTCGAGCTTGCGCCGCAGGTTCGAGACGAACACCTCGATCGTGTTGGTGGTGGAGAACGGGTCGTATCCCCAGACCTCGTCGAGCAGGCGCTGGCGCGAGATCACGATGCGCTCGTTGCGCATCATGTACTCCAGCAGCTCGAACTCGCGCTGCGTCAGCTCGACGGTCCGCTGACCGCGCTGCACCTCGTGGGTGTCGGCGTTGAGCATCAGGTCGGCGACGCGCAGGGGGGCCGAGCCGCGCGGCGGGCGGCGGCGCAGCAGCGCGCGCATCCTCGCTAGCAGCTCCTGGCGCTCGAACGGCTTGACGAGGTAGTCGTCCGCGCCCGAGTCGAGCCCTTCGACGCGCGACTCGAGCGCGTCGCGCGCGGTCAGGATCAGGATCGGCACGTCGTCGTCGGAGCGCAGCGAGCGCGCGACGTCGATGCCGTCGATCTTCGGCAGGCCGAGGTCGAGGATCACGAGGTCGGGCGCGAAGGCCCGGCCCTCCTCGAGCGCGGCCTCCCCGTCTGCGGCCGTCCTGACCTCGTAGCCCTCCATCCGCAGCGAGCGCTGCAACGCCAGTGCGATGTCCTCATCGTCCTCGACCACCAGGACGCGTGCGGTGCGATTGAAGTCGTTCATATCTTTATCTAAACCTCCCCCGCTAAAGCGATGGTAAGACGCGCGGGCAGGTTCCGGGGTCCCGGCGTCGAAGTTGCGCGGGATGGCACCTGCCTCCAAACGCGCTCCCGCGCGCCGCAAACCGGCCGCCCGCAAGGGTGGCGCGCCGCGGCGACGGACTCCTGCCAGGCGCCGGCGCTCCTCGCGGGGCATCTTCGCGGGAGGGCTGCCGCGCCTGCCGGTGCTCGAGCAGCGCCAGCGCGACATCCTCGGCCTCGCGGTGATCGCGCTCGGCGTGTTTCTCGGCTTCGTGCTCTACGGGGCGGGCTCGCCGGCTCCGGGCGGGCGCGCCGGCCACGCCCTGTCCGTCGCCTCCGGATGGGCGCTGGGGCGCGCGCGTGTGCTCGCGCCGGTCGCGCTCGTCGCGGGCGGCGGTGCGCTCCTGCTGCGCCCGGTGCTGCCGGCGGTGCGCCCGCTGCGCACCGGCGCCGCCTGTGTCTTCGCGGGCGTGACGCTCGCGCTCGCCGCCGGTGCCCTCGGTCTCGCGCCCGGCGCCGGCAGCGACGGCGAACCGTGGAGCTCGGCGCACCTGCAGAGCCACGGCGGTCTGCTCGGCGAAGCGTTCTACCGCCTGTTCGAGCCGCTGGTGCAGGGGCTCGGCATCGCCGTGATCGTGACCTTCCTGCTCGCCGCCGGCGTGATCCTGCTGACGGGCGCCTCGCTCGCGGCGCTGCTGCGCGCGACGGGCAACGGGTTGCGCGACACGACGAAGATGATGCGCAGGGCCGGCGCGACGGGCAAGACCGGTCCCGGCCCGCGGCGCGAGCTGCTGCGCGACCTCGGGGCCGAGGACGCGATCCATCCGCCCGAGCCCGAGCAGGCAGAGCTGATCGTGCGCGCGACGCATGTCGAGGCACCCTCGCGCGACTGGCTGGACGAGCCGCCGGAGCCCGACGGGCTCGAAGTCGCTCGCGAGGAGCTCTCCGAGGAGGCCGAGCCCGGGCCCCCGGTGGAGGCCGAGGCCGCCGCGGTCGATGACGAGGAGGATGAGCGCCTGGAGGGCGTCGCCCACGCCGACCCGGCCGACCTGACGCCGCAGGGCAGGCTGCGCGGCGCGGTGACCGACGACCCGGATTTCGTGTGGGAGCTGCCCGACGCGAGCCGCCTGTTGACGCGCTCGAGCGCGGAGCAGACGCGGCCGGACACCGCCGGGCAGGAGCGCACCGCGACGGCCCTGGTCGAGGCGCTCGGCCACTTCGGCGTGCAGGCGAAGCTGATCGGCACCGTCGCCGGGCCGCACATCACTCGCTACGAGCTGCGACTCGCCCCGGGCATCAAGGTCGGGAAGGTCGCCCAGCTCAAGGATGACCTCGCCTACGCGCTCGCGGCCACGGACGTGCGCATCCTCGCGCCGATCCCCGGCAAGCAGGCGGTAGGCGTAGAGGTCCCGAACGCGCACCGCCGCATCGTGCGCCTGGGCGACGTCTTCCAGGCCCCGCCGAAGGACTGGTCGCCGCTGACGGTCTGGCTCGGCAAGGACGTCGCGGGCAAGGCGATCGGCGCCGACCTCGCCAAGATGCCGCACATCCTCGTCGCCGGCACGACCGGCGCCGGGAAGTCCGGGGCGATCAACGCGATGCTCTCGAGCATCCTGCTGCGCGCGAGCCCGCACGAGGTGCGCCTCGTGCTCGTCGACCCCAAGCAGGTCGAGCTCAACCACTACGAGTCGATCCCGCACCTGCTCACGCCTGTGATCACGAGTCCGCGGATGGCGGCCAACGCCCTTCAGAACCTCGTCAAGGAGATGGAGCAGCGCTACGGGATCATGTCGCTCGCGCGCACCCGCGGCCTGATCGAGCTGAACGCGGCGCGCGCGAAGCGCGGCGAACCGGCGCTGCCCTACATCCTCTGCGTGATCGACGAGCTCGCCGACCTGATGATGGTCGCTCCCGCCGACGTCGAGGACTCGATCATCCGTCTCGCCCAGAAGGCGCGCGCGGTGGGAATCCATCTCGTGCTCGCCACCCAGTCTCCACGGGTGGACGTGATCACGGGCATGATCAAGGCCAACGTGCCCTCGCGGATCGCGTTCGCCGTCTCCTCCCAGACGGACTCGCGCGTGATCCTCGACCAGAACGGCGCGGAGTCGCTGCTCGGCCAGGGGGACATGCTCTTCAGCCCCGTCGGCAGCTCGCGCCTGCAGCGCATCCAGGGCGCCTACATCGACGAGGCGCAGATCGCGAAGCTGACCGATCTCTGGCGAAAGCAGGGCGAGCCGGAGCTGCGCGAGGAGCTGCTCGAGGAGGTCGAGCCCGAGCCGGTCGAGGGCGGCTCCGAGGGCGACCTCGATCCGGACGAGGATCCGCTCCTCTCCGACGCGATCAGGCTCGTGGCTGAAATGCAGACGGCCTCGACGTCGATGCTCCAGCGCCGGCTGCGGCTCGGCTACACGCGGGCCGGGCGCATGATCGACATGCTCGAGCGCCGTGGGGTGATCTCCGGCTATGAAGGCTCGAAGCCGCGCCAGGTCCTGATCACGGAGGCCGACCTGCCGCGGGTCCTCGCGGCGCTCGGAGGCGCGCCCGCCGAGGCCGCGCCGGTGGCCGAGTAGCCGCCGCGCGCCGACCCGTCATCTGACAGACGCGGTTCATCGGCCGTTCCTCGCAATTTGCGACGTTAGAATCGGCGCTCGTGCCGGCGGTCGGGCCCGATCGCGGCGCGCGAGGCGCTCTAGCCTTCCCAAAACATGCCCGAGATCGGTTCAACGCTGCGAGAGGCGCGGATGCGCGAGCGGATCGACGTCTCCGAGATCGAGGCGAAGACGAAGATCCGCGCCAAGTACCTGCGCGCGCTGGAGAACGAAGAGTGGGGCCTGTTGCCCGGTCCCACCTTCGTCAAGAGCTTCCTTCGCACCTACGCGACCGCCCTCGGGCTGGACGGCAAGGCGCTCGTCGAGGAGTACCGGCTCCACCACGAGCACCCGAGCGAGGGCATGGAGCCGATCGTCTCCTCCCCGCAGCGCAACCGCGGCGGCCGGGACAGGCGTCCGTCGGAGGGCGCCTCACGGGGCTACATGATCGCCGTGGGGTCGATCCTGGGAATCATCATCATCCTCATAATCCTGCTCGTGACCAGCAGCTCCTCGAAAGGCCCGGCCACGACCGTCACGACCAACAGCGCCAAAGCGCCGGCCTCTCCCAAGCACCACAAGACGGGGACGCCGGGCACCGGCAAAGCGACTGCGAGCGACGTGATCACGCTGTCGATAACGCCCACCGCGGCGGTCTACGTGTGCCTGCTGGGCGACGGCGGGCACAAGCTGATCCCCGGGGTCGAACTGCACCCGGGGCAGAGCACACCCACCTATCACGCCAAGCGCTTCGAGGTCACGCTCGGGAACAACGCCGTCGATCTCTACGTGGACGGCAAACTGCGTCCGGTGCCAGCGTCGAGCTCGGCGATCGGCTACTCGATCACCAAGGCCCGCGGGCGGCGGACGCTGCCGGCCGAACAGCAGCCGACCTGCCAGTGAGCGCCCGCGCGGGCATCGTCGTCACCGGCACCGAGGTGCTGAGCGGCCGCGTCACCGACCGCAACGGCCCCTGGCTGGCCGAAAGGCTGCGCGGCCTCGGCGTGGACGCGGCTTACATCGCGATCGTCGGCGACCGCCCCGAGGACATGCGCGCCGCGCTCGAGTTCATGGCAGCGGAGCGGCTGGACCTGATCGTCACCAGCGGTGGCCTCGGGCCGACCGCGGATGACCTCACGACAGAGGTCGTGGGCGGCTTCCTGGGGCGCGAGATGGTGCTGGACCAGCCGCTCTCCGAACGCATCGCGGCGATCGTGGCGCCGCTCATGAAACGCTGGCCGAACATCGATCCGGAGGCGGTCGCGGAGGCCAACCGCAAGCAGGCGACGGTGCCCGAAGGAGCCGAGGTGCTCGAGCCGGTCGGGACCGCGCCGGGAGTGGTGGTCGCGCCCAAGCACGCCGTGTCACCGGTCGTCGTCGTGCTGCCCGGCCCGCCGCGCGAGCTGCAGCCGATGTGGGGCACGGCGCTGGAGAGCGACGCCGTGCGCGCGGTGCTCGCGAGCGCGGGCGAATATCGCGAGGAGACGCTGCGGCTGTTCGGGATCCCGGAGTCCGAGATCGCGGAGACGTTGCGGGTGGCCGAGCGCGACGGCGTCGAGATGTCCGCGCTCGAGGTCACGACGTGCCTGAAACGCGCGGAGGTCGAGGTCGTCACGCGCTATCAGCCCGACGGCGAGGGTGCCTACCGGGACTTCGCGGAGATCGTGCGCGAGCGCCACGCCGAGATGCTGTTCTCCGAGGACGGCCGCACGGTCGATCAGATCGTCGCCGGGCTGTTGCGTGACAGCAGCCGCACGATCGCGACCGCGGAGTCCTGCACCGGCGGGCTGCTGGCGGCGCGGCTGACCGAGCTGCCCGGCTCCTCCGAGTACGTGCTGGGCGCGATCGTCGCCTACGCCAACGAGGTCAAGATCGCGGCCGCCGGCGTGCCCGCCGAGCTGATCGCGCGCCACGGCGCCGTCTCGGAGGAGGTCGCCGAGGCGCTCGCGCGCGGCGCGATCGAGCGCGTGGGCGCCGACGTCGGCGTCGGCGTCACCGGCGTCGCGGGCCCGGGCGGCGGCACGCCCGAGAAGCCGGTCGGCCTCGTCTGGCTGACCGTGGCGCTGGCCGGCGAGGGCGGCGCCGCGCCCACGCTGCTGACGCGCTCGGTCAACCTGCCTGGGGGGCGCGCGGACATCCGCGACCGCGCCACCACGGTCGCGCTCCACCTGGTGCGCCGCGCACTGCTGGGCGAGGCCGCCTAGCGCGGAGATGTCCGGCGGCGCGACCGCACGGCTGTTCGCGGCGGTCGATCCGCCGCCCGCGGTGGCCGGCGAGCTATCCCGCTGGGCGCGCTCGGCCTCGCGCGCGGGCCGCGACGGGGAGGCCCCCGCGCTGAGGATCCTCGACCCGGACAGCCTGCACGTCACGCTGCTGTTCCTGGGCGAGCGGCCCGCGGAGGAGATCGACGCTCTCGCCGCGGCACTCTCCGAGGCCGCTCTGGGTGCCCAGGAGTGTCGCCTCGAGACCGGCGCGCCGCTGTGGCTGCCGCCGCGTCGTCCGCGTGCGCTGGCCGTCGAGATCCACGATCGGAGCGGGGAGCTCGCGACGCTCCAGCGGGAGCTCGCGCGGGCGCTGTGCGAGATCACCGGCGAGCAGCCGCCGCGCCGCTTCCGGGCTCACGTGACCGTCGCGCGAAGCCGCGCCGCGCCGCGCCGGCGAGCCGAGCTGCCGGCGACCCCGCCGCTGGGGTTCGATGTCGCCGAGGCCGTCCTGTACCGCTCGCGTCTGGAGCCCTCCGGCGCGCGCTACGAGGCCGTCGCGCGGGCGCCGCTCGGGGGCGTGTAGGCCCGCCGTCCTTCGTCGCGCTCCGGGATCACGCCGGTGCCGCGGCGCTCAGCCTTCGAGTTCTTCTTCGTCTTCTTCGAGGGCCGAGCCGTGTTCGCAGCCCTGCGGGGCTTCGGTCGCTTCTTCTTCGCAGGCCAGTTCGAGCCCGCATTCGCCTTTCGACGCCGGCCCGCATTCGAGGCCTTCGTGCGTGACGCGGCACATCGGCGCCGAGACGGCGGTCGGGTGGAGCGGGTCGGAGCCGTCCGTGCAGGCCGGTTCCGAGCCGTCTTCGCAGTCGTAGACGCCGCTCGCTTCGCGGACGGGCGCCGTGCCGTCTTCACAGACCGCCGGCGCCAGCTTCGGCGCGGGCGTGGCCGGTTTCGGCGCCGGCTTCTTGGTCTTGTGGGCGCCCTTGCCCGCATGGTGCTTGGAGCACCGCTTGGACGACGCGTGCCTGGCGTGCCGGCTCGTCGCGCACGAGGACGTGTGGTGGACCCGGGCGGGGCGCGCCGCGGCGGCGGCGGCCAGGCACCCGCACGCGAGCAGGGCGAGGAGCAGCGCCAGCGACCGGAGGACCCGGCGCGGCGGCGGCGTGTGAGTGTGGGCGCGTGTCTCCATCGGCTCTCCGATCCGGCCCGCATCCATCGTCCCGGCGGCTCGGCCGGTGGACCAGGCAAGTGGCCGAATGGACGAACGGCGGGTGGACCCGGCCTCGTGCAATGGTTCGTGCGCGGGCCCGCGAGTCCTTTTTGGATGGAGGGGGCTGGGCCGGGGCTCCGTGTCGGCCCATGGGAGGCTGGGCCGGCGCTTCGTCCGCGCCCGGGGCCGTCCGGGCGGGTGCTCCACGCCGGCCTGGGCGAACAAACGTTCCGTCCGAAGCCCGGCGTAGCTTTGTCTGCTCATCCCGACCCGGAGGAGCTTCACCATGTCCGTGACCGAGCAGGAGAAGGCCGCGAAGGCGCGCGACGCCGCGCTGCAGGGGGCGCTGACGCAGATCGAGCGCGAGTTCGGCAAGGGCACGGTCATGCGCATGGGCGACGAGGGCGCGCAGGTACGCTGCGACGCGATCCCGACCGGGGCGCTGTCGCTCGACCTGGCGCTGGGGATCGGCGGCGTGCCGCGAGGCCGGATCGTCGAGCTCTACGGCCCTGAGTCCTCCGGGAAGACGACGCTGATCTACCACGTGCTCGCCGAGGCCCAGAAGCTCGGCGGCGTGTGCGCGTTCATCGACGCCGAGCACGCGATGGACCCGCTGTACGCGAAGGAGATCGGCGTCGACATCGACGAGCTGCTGGTCTCACAGCCCGACTACGGTGAGCAGGCGCTCGAGATCGCCGACATGCTCGTGCGCTCGGGAGCGGTCGACGTGGTGGCGGTCGACTCCGTCGCGGCGCTGACGCCGCGCGTCGAGCTGGAGGGCCAGATGGGCGACCAGACGGTCGGCGCGCAGGCACGGATGATGTCGCAGGCGATGCGCAAGCTGGCGGGGAACCTGAACCGCACGCAGACGCTGTGCATCCTCACCAACCAGATCCGCGAAAAGGTGGGCGTGATGTTCGGCTCGCCGGAGACGCAGCCGGGCGGCCGCGCGCTGAAGTTCTACGCCTCCCAGCGCCTGGACATCCGCCGCATCGAGACGCTCAAGGACGGCACCGAGGCGGTCGGCAACCGGGTGCGCGTGAAGGTCGTCAAGAACAAGGTCGCGGCCCCGTTCCGCCAGGCCGAGTTCGACATCGAGTTCGGCCGGGGGATCTCCACCTCGGGATGCCTGATCGACCTGGGCCTCGAGCACAACATCGTCTCCAAGTCCGGCTCCTTCTTCTCCTACGGCGACGAACGGCTCGGCCAGGGCCGCGGCAACGCGAAGGCGCATCTCGACGCCAACCCCGAGATCGCGAAGGAGATCGAAGGCAAGATCTACGAGGCGCTGGGTCTTGGCCGCGAGGCCGTCACGCCGATCGAGCGTGACAAGGACGTCCCCGCGCCGATCGCCTCGGAACCGGCGGTGGCCGCGGCGTAAGCCGCGCGTGACCCACGGACGGATGCGCAGGGGGCAGGATGCCCACGCCGGAGGCGATCACGCACGCGAGCGTGGTACGGCTGACCCGTTACTCGCGCTTGGCGATCGTCATCGAGAAGCCGATCGCGAGGAAGATGCCGCCGGCCACGATCGCCCCGATGATCGTGAAGCCGGCGCTGCCGGTGATCAGGCCTTTGACCACTGCGATCAGGGCGAAGATGAACAGCATCATCGGCAGCCCGAACAGCTCGGTGCCCGGACGTTCCTCCACGAGGGGCTCGCTCTCGACGCGCTCCTCGGGATCGGCGGGAGCCTGAAGCTCCGGCTCACCGGCCGCGAGGGGGTCAGATCCGCTGTGCGCGTCCACCGGCTCAGGCGGCCGCGAAGGCCGCGGTGCGCGCGTCGCGCCCGTCAGAGAGCGCTCGTTCCACCGTCACCTCGACACCGTGCTTCGGAGCGAGCGTGATGCCGCGCATGACGACCGGATCGGGTTCCGCCCGCACGGCCCGCAGCTCGACCGCCGGCACGACGACTCGCAGCACCTCGGCCATCTCGGCCTGAGCGAGCGCCGCGCCGAGACAGCGCCGGATGCCCCCGCCGAACGGCAGCCATGCGTAGGACTCGGCGCCGTCGTCGAGGAAGCGCTCGGGACGGAAGCGCTCGGGTTCTGGATAGAGGTCGGGACGCATCTGCGTGAGCAGGATGCCGGGGTAGACCTTGACGCCGGGCGGCAGCGCCCAGCCGCCGAGCGTGCGGGGCTTCGTGAGCGTGCGCTCTGCGCCGTCGATCACGGGCCGCAGGCGCAGCGACTCCTTGACGACCGCGTCGAGGTAGTCATCTCCCTCGCCTGCGGCGAGCTCCGCACGCAGGCGCCCGAGGACCTCCGGGTTGCGCAGAAGCAGCTCGAAGCAGAACGCGAGCCCGGTAGACGTCGTCTCGTGCCCTGCCGCGAGCATCGTGAACAGCTCGTCGCGCAGCTCCGGGGTGCTCATCGCCCGGCCATCCTCGTCGCGGGCACGCAGCAGAAGCGAGAGCACGTCGGTGCGCTCCTCCAGGTCGGGCGCGCGGCGGCGGCGCTCGATCTCCTCTGCAAGCACGCCGTCCGCGGCCCGCAGGCGGCGCGTGAACCGGCCGCCGGGGCTCAGCGGCCCGAGATCGGTCCGCGCCGCGCCGGAGAGCATGAAGATCGGGCTGCTGTCGATCACGGCGGCCACCGTCGAGCGCAGGCGCTCCTGCATCGCCCGGTCCTCGACGCCGAACACGGCGCGGCAGATCACCTCGAAGGTCAGCGCGCGCATGCGCTCGCGGAGCACCAGCCGCCGTCCCGGCCGCCAGGCCGCCACCTCGCGCTCGGCCACCTCGCGGATCACATCGCGGAACGCCGCGACCCGAGAGCCCTGGAACGGGCGGCAGCAGGAGCTTGCGCTGACGCAGGTGCTCGCGGCCGTCGAGGACGAGCACGGAGTGCGGCCCCAGCACGGGCTCCATGAACGAGTTGGCCTCGCCCGCCAGCAGGTCTGTCTGATCGCCGGTGAACAGCTCGCGGATCGCCTCGGGCTCGGCGACATAGACGCCGGTCCCGAAGCCGGTGTAGCGGACCGTGAACACGTTGCCGTACCGCCTCTGCCAGCCGAGCAGCGTGTCGATCGGCCGCGTCATGAAGCGCAGCATGTTGAGCGCGGCCGGGGTGCGCGGTCCGGGTGGAAGCCCGTCGTGGCGTACGCGCGGGGTCACCCGAATGACACTACTCCTCACCGCGTGCGGGCCATAGTGTGCGGGGGGAAGCTGTCCACCGACGCACGCAAACGCAGACGGCTCCCCGGGGAGCAGAAGGAGTTCTCAGATGAGCACGCAGGAGGAAGCGGGCACGACCGTCGCCGACTGGGAGCGCGAGGAAATCGACGCCGCCAACGCGTCCGGAGCCCAGCCGGTCGTCTTCGTGCACGGACTGTGGCTGCTGGGGTCGAGCTGGGACAACTGGGCCGAGGTCTTTCGCGGTGCCGGCTACGCGACGCTCCAGCCGGGCTGGCCCGACGACCCCGCCGACGTCGAGGAGGCGAAGGCGAACCCTGAGGTGTTCGCGAACAAGAAGGTCGGCCAGGTCGCCGACCACTATGCCGCGATCGCCGGAGCGCTAGGGCGCAAGCCTGCGCTGGTCGGGCACTCGTTCGGCGGCCTGCTCGTCCAGATCCTGGCCGGGCGCGGGCTCTCCGCCGCGACGGTGGCCGTCGATCCCGCTCCCTTCAGGGGCGTGCTGCCGCTGCCCTTCTCGGCGCTGAAGGCATCCTCCGGGGTGCTGAAAAACCCGGCCAACCGTCACCGTGCGGTGCCGCTCACGCTCGAGCAGTTCCGCTACGGGTTCGCCAACGCCGTCAGCGAGGAGGAGGCCAAGAAGCTCTACGAGGAGTACTCGGTGCCCGGCCCCGGCGCGCCGATCTTCCAGGCCGCGACGGCGAACCTCGACCCCCACACCGACGCGAAAGTCGAGCTCGAGAACCCCGATCGCGGGCCGTTGCTGGTGACATCGGGAGAGAAGGACCACCAGGTTCCCGGGGCGATCTCGGAGGCCTCCTACAAGAAGCAGCTGCGCAACCCCGGCGTGACGGAGTTCGTCGAGATCCCCGGACGCGGGCACTCGCTGACGATCGACAGCGGCTGGCGCGAGGTCGCGCAGATCGCACTCGAGTTCGTGGAGCGGTTCGTGCCCGCGGGCTGACCTTCGCGCGAGCATCGTCTTCGACGGAGCGCGATCGTTCCGGGCCGAGATTGCCGAGCACGCACGGCGCCGCTGTCGCGGGATACTTCGTGGGCGATGTCTCAGGCGTTCCCGACCCCCGGCCTGTTGGAGCTCATGAGGGGGCTCTCGGATGCTCCGAGCGTTGAGGAGACGATTCGCTACTACGCTCCCGACGCGGTCTACGACATGTCGAACCTGGGCATGGGTGTGTTCGAGGGCCGGAGGGCGATCCGCGGCTTTCTCGACGATTGGGAGACGCGATACGAGGATCTTCAGGATGAGGTCCAGGAGATCGTCGACCTCGGCGCCGGGGTTGTGTTCCTCGACGCGCGGATGAGCGCACATGTCGTCGGGAGCCCGGCGCACGCTCGGGTGAACGCGAGGTACGGGTACGTGTTCGAGTGGGCCGACGGGAAAGTCACTCGCGCCACGCCCTACCCCGACACCGAGGAGGCTCGTGCTGCCGGCGAACGCCTCGCCGAGGAACGCGAGTAGACGATGTCGCACGCCGCTGCCCTGAAAGCAGTGGGACCGGGCGGCTAGCCGATGTCGCAGCAGAACGTGGAGGTCGTGAAGCTGTGGATCGCTTCGCTGAACACGGCGGACATGGAGGCGTTCCCGGCACTCGTGCACACTGACATCGAATGGCGTGACCAGATGCACGCCCCCGACGTGCCCGAAGTTCTGCACGGTGTCGCCGCGCTTCGAGAGCTCGCCGCACAGTGGGAAGCGGCCTACGACTCGCTCACGGCCGAAGTCCTCGAGTACCTCGACGCCCACCCCTGGGTGATATGCGTGTCGCGGTGGGAGGCGCATACCAAGGACGGGCTGGCGGTCGAGGTCCGTTCGGTTGACGCCTATGAGGTCGAGGACGGGCGAATCAAGCGTTCCTGGGGTGGATATCGGGATCTCGAGGCTGCACAGGACGCGCTTGCCGGCAAGAAGTAGGCGATGATGGCCGAGCTTCGTGCAGCGAAACGGCGGCGCCCCGAGCGCCGAACAGCGACCTCGGGGCCGCACGGATGCGGTGCCGATCTCCGCTCCGGCAAGACCACTGTCGGCAGGCGGCGCACTGGCTTGAGCCGATTCGCAAGCCGGAAAACCGATCCGGCTCTCGCACGCTCCGCTCGCCGGGACCGGCGAACGATTCGCCGTCGCGGCGCGACCCTAGCGACACCTGGACAATGCCGGTCGCCAGTCGCTGCGCTCTGCCATCCTTGGGTCGAAGCCCCTGGGATCGACTATGCATAAGCGCTACCACCTCACGACCTTCGGCTGTCAGATGAACGAGCACGATTCCGAGCGCATGAAGGGCATGCTCGACTCGCTCGGCTACCGGGAGGCGCCCGAGCGCGCCGAGGCCGACCTGATCCTCTTCAACACCTGCTCGATCCGCGAGACCGCCGACAGCCGCTTCATCACCCATCTCGGGGAGGCCAAGCGGCTGAAGCGCGAACAGCCCGACCGCGTCGTCGGCGTCGGCGGCTGCTGGGCGCAGTCGGTCAAGGAGGAGGTCTTCGAGCGCTTCCCGTTCGTGGACGTGGCCTTCGGGCCCGGGCAGGTGCACAAGCTCGCCGAGTTCCTGACCAGCGACTCGCTCACGGCGCAGGGCTACTTCGAGTTCGAGGGCTTCACCGGCCACCTGCCCGCCCGCCGCACCCGGCCCTTCCAGGGCTGGGTGCAGATCAGCGTCGGGTGCAACTGCCGCTGCTCCTACTGCATCGTTCCCTCCACGCGCGGGCGCGAGGTCAGCCGCCCGGCGCGAGAGCTCGTCGAGGAGGTCGCGGCGATGGCGGCCGACGGCGTGAAGGAGGTGACGCTGCTCGGGCAGAACGTGAACTCATACGGCCGCGACCTGCCCGGCGACGGCGCAAACGGGAAGCCGACGTTCGCGCGCCTGCTCACCGCGCTCGACGCGATCGAGGGCATCGAGCGGATCCGCTACACGAGCCCGCACCCCAAGGACATGCGCGAGGACGTGATCCGAGCACACGCCGAGCTTGCGAGCGTGTGCCGGCACATCCACCTGCCGTTGCAGTCGGGTTCGAGCCGGATCCTGAAGGCGATGCGTCGCACCTACGACCGCGAGCGGTATCTCGATCGTGTCGCGATGATCCGCGAGCACCTACCCGACGTGGCGCTCAGCACCGACATCATCGTCGGCTTCCCCGGCGAGAGCGAGGAGGACTTCGAGCAGACGCTCGAGGTGGTCGAGCAGGTCGGCTACGACAGCGCGTTCACGTTCATCTTCTCGCCGCGGCGCGGCACCGAGGCCGCCACCATTCAGGACGGCATCGTCCCGCACCCGGTCAAGGTCGCGCGCATGGAGCGGCTCGTGGACGTCGTCCAGCGGGGCGCGCGCGAGCGCTCGCAGCGCTTCGTCGGGCGCACGCTGGATGTGCTCGTCGAGGGCCCGTCGCGCAACGACCCGGAGCGCCTGCGCGGGCGCACGACGCACAACAAGGTCGTGAACTTCACGGGCCTCGCGGCGCCCGGCGAGATCACACCGGTCAGGATCGAGACGGCGACGAGCCAGACGCTCACAGGCGAGGAGGAGCTGCTCGCGCGCCTCGGTACAGGCGCCGCGGGCCCCGGTTGACGTCTGGGAACTGTTCCGGTTATCGTGATTCACGCGGCGGCACGGCCGCTGCCAACAGCCGTCCTTGAGGGGGACGGCGCAGATGAGGGGCGAGAGAATGAGACACGGAGGGATCGTTGCCGCGCTGATCGCAGGTCTTTGCCTCGCGGCTGCAGCGCCGGCAGGCGCAGAAAGCATCGCGCCCGAATTCGGGCGTTGCGTGAAGGCGCCGAAGGGCGAAACCGGCGCCGGGTATTACAATCCCGGCTGCACCACGCCGGCGGCGAGCGGTGCGAAGTACCACTGGCTGGCTGGCCCGGGTGCCAAGCCGGGGTTCAAAGCCACGACCGGAACCGTCGCGCTGACGCTCGCGACGCCGGGCGTGAAGCACGCCACGCCGGTGATCCAATGCGCCGCGTCGGCGGCGTCCGGCGAATTCACGGGCGTGGCGAGCGAGAGCCTCGAGCTGGTCCTGACGGGCTGCAAGATGTCCTCGGCCGACTGCGAGTCCGCCGGCGCAGCCGCCGGCGAAATCGCGTTCTTCCCGCTGGAAGGGACGCCCAACGTCGCACGGTCGACCCAGCGGGGCGAAGCGTTCATGCGCTGGAGCCCTGCGATCGGCGGGACGCTCGCGAGCTTCGAATGCGGCGGGACCGAAGTGACGATCGCCGCTTCGATGCTGCACGTCGTCCGCGACGACAAGATGGTCGCGGCCGAACCCGAGAAGCTCCGCGTCTACAAGGCCGGCACGCAGGAGCCCGAATGCGGCGAGCCCTGCGAACCCGGCGAAGAGCCCGAAACGTCGATCGGCGGCGGTCCCGCGACGCTGTCGGGGCTGGCCGCGACGGGCGCGCAGGCCAACGAAGAAAAGATCGAGCTGCGCACCTTCATCTCCTAGCCGCGCACGGCGGCCCGGCGCGCTGAAGGACGCGCCGGGCCGCCACGTGTGCGTGTTCGGTCCGGCTTGCCGCCGGCCGCGCCCGCGCGCCGACTAGGATCGGCCTCGAGCCAGCCGCCCGAGGAGAGCGATGAAGATCCGCGCCGCAGTACTCGAGGAGTTCGCCAAGCCGCTCGCGGTCCGCGAGGTCGACCTCGCCGAGCCCGGGCCGGGCGAGGTGCTGGTGCGCCTGGCCGCGTGCGGTGTCTGCCACACCGACATGTACACGGCCTCGGGCGTCGACCCGTCGGGCTACGCACCGACGGTCCTGGGCCACGAGGGCGCGGGCATCGTCGAACGCGTCGGCCCCGACGTGACACTCGTCGCGCCCGGCGATCACGTCGTGACGCTGTTCTCCCCGCAGTGCGGCGAGTGCATCCACTGCGTGAGCCCGCTGACCAACCTGTGCCTGGCGATCCGCGAGCAGCAGAACAAGGGCTACCTGCCGGACGGCACGACGCGGCTGTCGATCGACGGCGAGCCGGTGCGCCACTTCATGGGCACCTCGACCTTCGCCGAGTACACGGTGATGCCGGAGATCGCGCTGGCGAAGATCGACCGCGAGGCGCCGCTGGACCGCGCGTGCCTGTTCGCGTGCGGCCTCTCGACGGGGCTGGGCGCGGCGATGCGCACAGCCGCCGTCAGGCCCGGCTCGACGTGCGTTGTGTTCGGCGCGGGCATGGTGGGCCTCGGCGCGGTCGCCGGCTGCCGCCTGCAGGGTGCGGAGCGCATCGTGTGCGTCGACCTCTCGCCCGAGCGCCTGGAGCTGGCGCGCGGCCAGGGCGCGACCGACCTGATGCAAGGAGGACCGGAGGCGGTCGAGGCGATCCTGGCGATGACCGGCGGCTTCGGCGCGGACTACACGTTCGAGGCGACGGGGAACGTGGCGGTGATGCGCCAGGCGGTCGAAGCGGCGCGGATGGGCTGGGGCCTGTGCACCGTCTGCGGCGTGGCGGGCAAGGGGGAGACGCTCGATGTCGTGCCGCGCCTGCTGATCACCGGGCGTCGCGTGTGCGGCTCGTCGTTCGGCGGGCTGAAGGGCCGCGAAGATGTGCCGGCGCTGATCTCGCGCTACATGGCGGGCGAGATCGACGTCGACCCGTTCATCTCGCACCGGATGCCGCTGGACGAAGTCAACCGCGGATTCGAGCTGATGGAGGCGCAGGACGGGATCCGCTCCGTGCTCGAGCTCTGAGGGCGCGTCGAACCGAGGCGGGCGAGGGTCCGCCCTCAGATTTTTTTGGATTTGGATGGGTTCGCGTAGCGGGAGCCCCGGCGATCATGGTCGCCGCGAGGAGCTTTGAGATCAACATGGCGGGGCACCTCCTGGGATGCGTCGGGTTGGTGCCATGGATGGTGGATCGCGCGGCTGAGCGCGGGCTCAGCGCGCGCCGGGAGTACGCCGCGCGCTTGCTGAGAGGCCGCTGAGCACCCGTTCCGACATCGCCGTATGCGAACATACGTTCGTGCGCTGGGACAATCTGAAGGTCGAGGACGAGGCACAGCGGCTGCTGCCCGGGTACCGCGATCCCGCATCAGTGCGCCGATTCGACGCACCCGAGGCGCTCGACACGCGGTTCTACGAGGTGCGGGCGAAATCGGTGCTCAACAAAGTGCCGCCGGCGTCGCAGATGCCGTTCCGCTGGACGGTGAATCCGTACAGGGGATGTAGCCATGCTTGTTCCTACTGCAGCTGGGGCGGAACTCTCGTCCTCATGGCCGACGGAAGGAACTGCAAGCTTGAAGATCTGGCGGTTGGCGATCGCATCGTCGGTACCCGCCGAGAAGGGCGCTACCGCCGCTTCGTCGAGACCGAGGTGCTCGCCAAGTGGTCGAGCATCAAGCCGGCTTGCCAGGTTGAGCTCTCGGACGGTACGAAGCTGATCGCGAGCGGCGATCACCGGTTTCTGAGCGATCGCGGGTGGAAGTACGTAGAGGGTTCTGAACGCGGGCCGCTTCAGCGCTCCTTCCTCACCGAGAACAACACGCTCCTCGGACCGGGCGGCTGCGTCAGGGCGCCCGATGAGGACTTCGACTACAAGCGGGGATACCTCACCGGAATGATCCGCGGTGATGGCACGCTCGGCTCATACCGCCAAGTCAGAGCCAATGGCAGCGAATCGACGAGCCACCACTTCCGCTTGGCGCTCGCCGACGAAGAGGCCCTGAACCGGTCTGAGCGCTACCTCTTTGACCTGGCGGTCGTCACCACACGCTTTCAGTTCTCCGCAGCGACGGCCAGCCACCGCGAGGTTACTGCTGTGCGTGCGCAGGCAAGGCCTGAGTTCGAGCGCATAAAGGAACTCATCGAGTGGCCCGTCTGGCCAACCGACTCATGGATTCGGGGGTTCCTCGCGGGCATCTTCGACGCCGAGGGCTCGGGAGGGGAGGTGATCCGGATTTCAAACAAGGATCCGGAGATCATCGACTGGATCAAGGCGTGTCTCGCGCGCTGCGGGTTCGAGTACGTGGTCGAGGACGGACGCACTGACGGTGTACGTGCTGTCCGGATTCGTGGCGGCGTCCCCGAGAAGATGCGTTTCTTCCTCGGCACCGACCCGGCGATCACCCGCAAGCGCTCGATCCTCGGCAAAGCCCTGAAGTGCAAATCGGGCCTGCGCGTCGTCTCGATCCGCCCGCTCGGCATGGTCATGCGCATGTACGACATCACCACGGGCACCGAAGACTTCATCGCCAACGGCGTGGTCAGCCACAACTGCTTCGCGAGGCCCACCCACACCTTCCTCGGCTTCGACGCAGGCCGCGACTTCGAGCGCGAGATCGTCGTCAAGGTCAATGCCCCCGAGCTGCTGCGAGCCGAGCTGGCTCGCCCGTCCTGGAAGGGCGAACACGTCGCGCTCGGGACCAACACGGATCCCTACCAGTGGGTCGAGGGCCGCTACAAGCTGATGGAGGGCATCTGGCAGGCGCTGCTCGACGCGCGCAACCCGTGCTCGATCCTCACCAAGTCACCGTTGCTGTTGCGCGACATCGAGCTCCTGAAGGAGCTGGCCGAGACGGTCGGGCTCACCGCGTGCCTGTCGATCCCGACGCTTGACCAGAAGGTCTGGCGTGAAACCGAGCCGCGCACCCCCAATCCGCGTGCCCGCCTGGAGGCGGTCGCAGCGCTCAACCGCGCGGGCGTGCCCACGGGCGTGCTCGTCGCGCCGCTGATGCCGGGGATCAACGACGCTCCCGAGCAGGTCGAGCCGCTGCTCGACGCGATCGCCGAAGCCGGGGCGACGAACGTCGCCGGCATCGCGCTGCACCTGCGCGGGGAGGTGCGCGATGTCTTCATGGGCTGGATGCGCGACGCGCGCCCGGAGCTCGTGCCGCGCTACGAGCAGCTGTACCGAAAACGCGCGTACGCGCCCCAGCCGGAACGCGAGCGCCTGGCGCGGATGACGAGGCGCGGCGAGCGTCCCGGCGCGTTCTGGCGCAACCGCGGCCTGGAAGGACGCGGGACGACCGATACGGCACATCCGCCGGAGCGCTCCGCAGCGGAGCGGGTCGCCGCGCTCAGCGGCCAGCAGGCGCTGTTCTAGACACTCAGCGTTTGTCGCGTTGCCCGGCGGCCATCTGCCTGGAGATGTCGTTCGAGCCCATGCGCCGCGCGAAGCGCCCGGCCGTCTCGGGGGAGAGGTTTGCAAAGACCGTGCTGATGCGCAGCGGCAGCGGTGCCACGTCGATCTCGCCGCGGTTGCGCTCGATCCCGCTCACGACCGCGTCGGCGACCTGCTCGGGCTTGCGGGTGCCGACGCCGGTGGGCAGCGTCACTTCGGCGTCGGCGAACATGCCCGCGTCGCTGATGAAGCCCGGGAAGACCGTGGTGACCCCGACGCCGCTGCCGTGGAGGTCGGCGCGCAACGCGGCGGCGAACCCGCGCATCCCGAACTTCGAGGCGTTGTAGAGCGAGGTGTTGGGCGTCGCCGCCTTGCCCGAGAGGGATGAGATGAAGACGAGCTGGCCGCTGTGACGCGCGATCATGCGCGGCAGCAGCCCGTGGGCGAGGACGATCGGGGCGCGCAGGTTGACATCGAGCACCCGGTCGATCTCTTCGACGGAGTAGTCCTCGACCCGCCCGGATCCCGGCAGCGCCGCGTTGGCGACGAGGATGTCCACGTCGCCCGCTTCACCCAGTAGCCGCGCGACCTCTGCCCGCTCGGAAAGGTCCACCGCGAGCGCACGGCCGCCGAGCTCGCTCGCGAGCGGTTCGAGCACATCGGCACGCCGACCCGTCAGGATCAGCTTGGCGCCGCGCCCTGCGAGAGCGCGCGCGATCGCCTGGCCGATGCCGCCCGTGGCCCCCGTCAACAGCACTGTCGATCCCGAGATCTGCACCAGAGGAGTGAGCCTATCCGCATGAGGATCATCGCGCTGTTCGGCCCGACCGGCGTGGGCAAGACCGCCGTCGCGATCGAGCTCGCCCGGCTGCTGCGCGCCGGCGGCGAGGACCCGGTCGCGGTCTCCGCCGACGCGCTGCAGGTCTACGCCGGCCTCGAGACGCTCACCGGCGTCGCGAGCCGCGCCGAGCAGGCGCAGCTCGAGCACCGGCTGGTCTCGTTCCTGCCGCTCGACGCTTCCTTCAGCGTCGGCGAGTACTCCGAGCTCGCGCACGCGCAGATCGACGAGCTGCTCGCGGAGGGGCGGCGCCCGATCGTCGTGGGCGGCACCGGCCTCTACCTGCGCGCCGCGCTGACTGAGCTGGATCTGCGTCCCGCGCCGCCCGAGGGCGTCAGGGAGCGGCTGACCGCGGAGCTCGAACGCGTCGGCCCGCAGGCGCTCCACGCGCAGCTGGCAGTGCGTGCGCCGTGGGCGGCGGAGGCGATCGAGCCGAACGACCGCCGGCGCGTCGTGCGCGCGCTCGAGCTGCTGGAGCTGGGCGAGCTCGAGCCGCCCGACGGCCCCTCTCAGCTCTGGAGCGAGGAGCTGCGCCATCCGACGCTGCTCGCCGGGCTGACGATGGAGCGCGAGGAGCTGTACGCGGCGATCGACCGCCGCGTGGATGCGATGGTCGCCGCCGGCGCACGCGAGGAGGTGCTGCGCGCGGCCGGCGCCGGCGTCTCGGAGACGGCCTCCAAGGCGCTCGGGTTCGAGGATCTCCTGGCCGGCGACGTCGAGGGCATGAAGCGACGCACCCGCAACTACGCGCGCCGCCAGCTGACCTGGATGCGAAAGCTCGCCGGGGTGCGCGTGATCGACGTGACCGGCCGCGACCCGGCGGCCGTGGCGGGCGAGATCCTAGACTCCGACGCCGCATGACCATGCGCTTTGAGAAGTGGCAGGCCCTCGGCAACGACTACCTGATCGTCGAGCGTGACGAGCTGCCGTTCGAGCTGACCCCCGCGCGCGTGCGGCGGCTGTGCGAACCGCACTTCGGGATCTTCGCCGACGGCGTCCTGTTGCTCTCGCCACCGACCGAGCCGCGCCACGTCGCCGACCTGCGGATCTTCAACCCGGACGGGTCCGAGGCGGAGCTGTCGGGCAACGGCGCTCGCGAGGCAATCCTCTATCTGCGCCGCCGCGGCTGGACCGACCGCGACGAGTTCGCGATCTCCACCGCCGCGGGGACGATCCGTCCGTCGATCACGGGCGCCGACGAGCTGTCGCGTCGACATGGGGCGCGCCGCGCTCAGCTCCGGCGACTTCCCCGGCGGGCCGCCCGACGGCCGCGGGAAGGTGTCGAGCGCGGGCCGCGACTGGGAGTTCCGCCACGTCTCGATCGGCAACCCGCAGTGCGCGATCGCGCTCGGAAGCCCTGAGGAGCTGGAGTCGATCGACCTCCCGGCCACGGGCCCCGCGATCGAAGGCTCCGAGCTGTTCCCCAATCGCACCAACGTGTCCTGGTACACGCAGCTCGAGCCCGCGAAGATCCGCGCTCGGATCTTCGAGCGCGGAGTGGGGGAGACGCTCTCATCCGGCACGGGTGCCACGGGCGCCGCCGTGGCCTACCTGCAAGGCCTCGCTGCGGGCGCGCGCCCAGCGGCCGTCACTGTCGTCCTCGATGGCGGGGAGCTGGTGGTCGAGGTCGGGGCAGACCTGCAAGTTCACCTGACAGGCTGGGCGCGGCCGGTGTTCGCCGGCGCGGTCAGCGACGAGTTCGAAAAGGAGCTGCATGAAACCGAGTAGCCGCCTCGAGAAGATCCCGCCGTACGCCTTCGCCCAGCTGGAGCGCAAGATCGCCGAGAAGCGCGCGGCCGGCGTCGACGTGATCAGCCTCGGCATCGGCGACCCGGACCGTCCGACGCCGCCGCTCATCGTCGAGGCCATGCAGGAGGCGGTCAGCGAGGCGGAAACGCATCAATACCCGTCCAACCGCGGGCGCCAGGACTTCCGCGAGGCGGTCCACGACTTCTACCTGCGCCGCTTCGACGTCGACCTCGACCCGGACAGCGAGGTGATCCCGGCGATCGGTGCCAAGGAGGCGATCTTCAACCTCAACCTCGCCTTCCTCGACCCCGGCGACTACGCGCTCGCGGCCGACCCCGGATACCCCGTCTACACCGGCGGCCCCTGGCTCGCCGGCGCCGAGCCCGTCCTGACGGCCCTGGAGCCCGAACGCGGCTTCGTGCCCGATCTCGGCGCGATCGACGACGACGTCGCCCGCAAGGCGAAGCTGATGTACCTCAACTACCCGAACAACCCGACCGGGGCCGTCGTTCCCGACGGGTTCTTCGAGGAGGTCGTCGGCTTCGCCCGCGCCAACGACATCCTCGTCGTGCACGACATGGCCTACTCGGAGATCGTCTTCGACGGCTACGAGGCGCCGTCGTTCCTTGCGACCCCCGGCGCCAAGGAGGTGGGGATCGAGGTCTACTCGTTCTCGAAGGGCTTCAACATGACCGGCTGGCGCTGCGCGATGGTGCTCGGCAACGCCGAGGCGCTGCAGACCTACTGGCGGCTGAAGACCAACATCGACTCGGGGCTGTTCGAGGCGACCCAGCTCGCGGCGGTGGCAGCGATGTCGCCCGAAGCGGACGCCGAGGTGGCCTCGATGGTCGAGCTCTACAGGCGCCGCCGCGACCTCGTGTGCGACGCGCTCGAAGAGCTCGGTGTGCGGGTGCGCCGCCCGCACGCGACGATCTATGTGTGGGCGCCGGTGCCCGACGGCTTTGAGAACTCGGCCGCCTACGCCGAGCACGTTCTCGAGGAGGCCGGGGTGGTGATCTCGCCGGGAGCGATCTACGGCCCCGCAGGCGAGGGCTGGTTCCGGATCTCGCTGACGACGCCCGACGAGCGGCTGCTGGAGGCCGTGCAGCGGCTCGGCAAGCTGCGCGCCTAGCGTCACGCCGGGGCGCCCCGGTCGGACTCAGAATCGTCACGGAGCGACGTCGGGAGGCCCTAGACTGGATGGTGGATGGACAGGAGCCGTAGCGGTCGCAGCACGCAGAGCGCGTCAAGGAACGGATCGGAGCCCGCGCAGCGGGCGGTGCAGCGTGCGCTGTGCGTAGGAGCGCTGGAGCAGGGCGACGACCTCGCCGAGCTCGGGGAGCTTCTTCGGACCGCGGGCGTGGCGGTCGTAGGTGAGCTTGCGCAGCGGCGCGAGCGACCGCACCCGAACACCTACCTCGGCCCCGGCAAGGTCGCCGAGGCGAAGGCCCTTGCGCGCGAGTGCGACGCGAACCTGATCGCCTGCGACGACGAGCTGACCCCGCGCCAGGAGCGCAACCTCGAGCAGGCGATCGGGCTGCCGGTGATCGATCGCACGAGCGTGATCCTCGACATCTTCGCCTCGCACGCCAACAGCAGCGAGGGCAAGCTCCAGGTCGAGCTTGCGCAGCTCGAATACAACATGGCCCGCATGCGCGGGCTGTGGAGCCACCTCGAACGACTCGGCGGCGGCATCGGCACGAGGGGCCCGGGCGAGACGCAGATCGAGACCGACCGCCGTCTGGCGCGCAACCGCATCTCCGTGCTGCGAAAGCGACTGGAGCACGTCAAGGGCACGCGCGCGGTGCAGCGTGCCGAGCGCGAGCGCGCGGCCGTGCCGACGATCTCGCTGGTGGGCTACACGAACGCGGGCAAGTCGACGCTGCTGAACGCGCTCACCGGCGCCGAGGTGGGCGTCCGTGACCGTCTCTTCCACACCCTCGACCCGACGACGCGCACGCTGCGCATCGCCGGGCGCGCCTACCTGCTCACCGACACCGTCGGTTTCATCCAGAAGCTGCCTCACCAACTCGTCGAATCCTTCGCCGCGACGCTCGAGGAGACCCAGCGCGCCGACCTGCTGCTGCACGTGCTCGACGCCTCCGCCGGCGAGGAGCAGGCCGCCGTGAACCGTCATGCCGTCGAGGAGACGCTCGAGGAGATCGGCGCCGGCGAGCAGCCGCGGCTGCTGGTGCTGAACAAGGCCGACCTGCTGAGCGCAGAGGAGCGCGAGGAGCTGCGCCACGCCTATCCGCGGGCGACGCTCGTGAGCGCCGCGACGGGGGAGGGGCTGGAGCAGCTCTCCGAGCGCATCGAGGCGGAGCTGGCGCACACACTGCGCTCGCTCGACCTGCTCGTTCCCTACGCCGACGGCGGCAGCCTCGCGGAGCTGCACGAGCTGGCCGGTGAGGTCAGCCGCGAGGACACGGCCGAGGGCGTGCGCGTCCGCGCGCTCGTGCCGGCGCGGCTGGCCGAGCGCTTCGCTCGCTTCGCCGTTGCCTCCTGAGTCCCATGGAGGTCGAGTTCCTCGCCACGATCGCCACGATCACGCCCGACCCGCCTGCCAGCGCCGAGCTCTATTCCGGCGCGCTCGGACTGCCGCTTGAGGGTGAGGAGGGCGGCTACCGGCACACCGGCGCCCTCGACGGCTGCAAGCATTTCGGCGTCTGGCCCCTTTCGCAGGTCGCAGAGGCCTGCTTCGCGACCAACGAGTGGCCCGCCGACCGACCCGTGCCGCAGGCCAGCATCGAGTTCGACGTCCAGAGCCCGGACGCGGTGTCGGCGGCGGCCGAGGAGCTGGAGCGATCGGGCTTCGAGCTGCTGCACCCGGCCCGCGAGGAGCCATGGGGCCAAACGGTCGCACGGCTGCAGGCGCCCGAAGGGCTGATCGTCGGCATCACCCACACGCCCGCACTGCGCGAGTAGGCCTCCCGCCGGGCTCAGGCGCCGGCGGCTCGAACGGCGGCCGTGTGCGTGGCATCCTCGATCTCGTCCGGCAGCGCGGCGAGCTCGGCGGCCTCCACACCGAGCCCCTGCGCGATCAACCAGTCCGCGAACCAGACGTTCTTGGGCAGCAGCGGGCCGTGCAGGTAGGTGCCGATCGTGTTGCCGGCGCGCGCGCCCTCGTGGCCGCTGCGGCCGTCGTTGCCGTGGCCCTCGAGCACGCGTCCGAGCGGCTCCTGGCCCGTGCCGAGCGTGGTGCGCCCGCCGTGGTTCTCGAAGCCGGCGAGGATCTGCCCGCCGAACCCGAGCGGCTCGATCGCGACGTTGCCGATCAGCCGCGCGCCCGAGCCCCGCACGGTCTCCACGTCGAGCAGCCCTACGCCCTCGATGCGCTCCTCGTCGAGTGTGTATGAGGCCCCGAGCAGCTGATAGCCGCCGCAGACGCCCAGGACGATCGCCTTGCGCGCGGCCGCCTGCCTGAGCGCGCCGGCCTTCATCGAGAGCAGGTCCTCCGCGCACAGGCGCTGGTCGCGGTCCTGGCCGCCGCCGATGTAGTAGAGGTCGTGGCGCTCGCCGTCGAGCGGCTCGCCGAGGGTTGACGCGGTCAACTCGAAACCGATCCCGCGCCAGGCGCAGCGGCGCTCCAGAACGATCAGGTTGCCGCGGTCGGCGTAGATGTTCATCAGGTCCGGATACAGGGCGCACACCCGCAGGACATCAGGCACGGAACATCACCACCTCGCTGGCGGTGTGTTCCTGCGTTTCCGAGATCACCCGCGTGGGCTCTCGCCGCAGGCCCGCCGCCGCGCCCTCTTTCCAGAGTCCCTGCTCGGTCACGATCGCCAGCTCGATCAGGTCGCGCTCACCCTGCTCGCGCCAGCGCGCGCCGCCGCTGCCGTCGCCGGGCAGGACCACGCGCTCGCGCTCGATCCTGATCGCCTCCTCGAGCACCCGCACGCTCAGCGGCCGCGAGAAGTAGACGTGCTCGCCACGCGCCAGCCTGTCCGGCGAGGGCCCGAGGTCGCCGCCGAGGGCGTCGAACGGCGTCCACCTCGGTCACGATCGCGCACGCGAGCAGCGCGCCGGGCCGGACATGCGCCGCCGCGCCCGGCGAACGCGGCACGGCGCTCGGCCGCGCCGCGCAGGAGCTGGATCGTCTGCATCGGGACGAGGCAGAGGTCGAAGTCGCGTTCGTCGAGCGCCAGCTCGCGGATGTCGCCGGCGACGGTGCGGACCGGCAGCGCCCCCGCGCGCGCGGCGAGCTCTTCCAGCAGCGCGGGCGAGATGTCGACGGCGGTGACGCTGTGGCCGGCGGCGGCGAGATCCAGAGTCACCCGGCCGATGCCGGCGCCGAGGTCGAGCACGCGCGCGCCGCCCACCTCGGGGGCGGCCGCGGCGGCCAGCTCGCGCCAGAGCGGCAGGTCGGCCTGGTAGCGCGCCGCACTCGACCTCGTGCCAGATCACTTCGGCCGGGCAGCGCCTGCGCGGTCATGACCAGTGGCTCGCCGCGGCGCCGCGCGCTACGAGGAGCTCGCGCAGCGAGAGCATCGCGGTGTAGGTCGGAAGCGCGTAGAGCGGGCGTTCGTGCTCGCCCGCCTGGAGCGCACGGTCGAGTGCCCGCGGCAGATCCGGCTCGACGCTGATCCGGCTCGGCTCGACGCCCGCGTACTTCAGGCGCGCCGCGAGGTCCTCGGCTCTGGTGCCGCTGCACGTCGCCGTGGCGACCCGGTCGGCGAGCAGCTCGAAGTCCGCGTCCCAGATCCACGAGACGTCGCGGCCGTCTGCGATCCGGTCGTTGAGGACGCCGAGCAGGTCGTGGCGCCCCGGCTCCAGGGCGAGGGTGCGCAGCACCTCGTTTGCTCCCGCCGGGTTCTTGACCAGGAGGATCGCGAGCTCGCGATCTCCGGCGTCCGTGTCCGCCGTTCGGCGAGGACAGCCGCAACGTCTCGGCGCGGCCGAATGCCGGTCGGGTCGCCTCCAGCCCGGCAACGATCGTCTCGAGGGGGAGATCCAGAGCGCAGCCGAGCGCCGCCGCCGCGAGCGCGTTGTAGATGTTGTAGAGGCCGGGCAGCGCGAGCCGCACGCGTGCGCTGCCCGTCGGCGTCGTGAGCGTGAACTCCGCGCTGCGCACGCCCTTCAGCTCGACGTCGCCCGCGACGATCTGGGGAACCGGGCGCGTGGCGCCGCAGGAAGGGCAGTGGTAGTGGCCGAGGTGGCCGAGGTAGACCGCGTCGAAGACATAGGGGCTCCCGCAGCGCCGGCAGTGCTTCGCGTCGGCAGCATGTCCCAACCCGGGCAGCGCGAGCGTGTCGTCGTCGACCCCGAAGTAGACGACCGCATCCGCGTCGCGCTCGCGGCCGAGATCGGCGAGCAGCGGGTCATCGGCGTTGAGGATCGCGCGCGCCGGGGAGGATGCGAGCAGCTCGTGCCAGCTGTCGGCGATCGCCTCCAGCTCGCCGAAGCGGTCGAGCTGGTCGCGGAACAGGTTCCCGAGCACGATCGCGCGCGGCGAGAGCTCGGCGACGACCGAGGAGAGCCAGAGCTCGTCGACCTCGAAGAGACCGAACTCGCCGTCGATGTGCCCGCCGCGGGTCGCCTCCAGCAGCGTCGTCGCGACGCCCCCGGCCATGTTCGCGCCGGCGCGGTTGTGGACCAGGCGGGTACCCGCGCCCGTGAGCACACCGGCCGCCATCGCGGCGGTCGTGGTCTTGCCGTTCGTCGCCGAGATCACGGCGCTGCCCTGGGGGAGGCGAGCTCCGAGCGTCCCGATCGCCTGCGGTTCGAGCGCCATCAGGACACGGCCGGGGAGGCTGGTCGCGCCGGTGCCCCGCAGGCGTGCGAGCGCGCCGGCGCTGCGCGCCACCGCGACCTTGGCGCCCAGGAGCATCAGACCGGGGCGCCGTCGCCGGGCGCCGCACGCGAGGGCCGAGCGGAGAGCGCGGCGGCCCCGCCTGCCGGCGTGAGGACGCTGACCGCCCCGTGCAGCGCGATCACGCGGACGGGCAGTGCGCCGACCGGGTCGCCGTCGGCATACATCTGAAACGGGCGGTCAGCGGAGATCTTGACCTGGGACGAGCGGAAGACCTTCACCGAGGGGAGCTCCACATGCGTCCCCTTGAACACCCGCGGGAGGTTCATGAGGAAGCGCAGGCGGCTCACGCGTTCGATCGCGACGACGTCCAACATGCCGTCATCGAGCATCGCGTCCGGGGCCGCGTACATGCCGCCCCCGTAAGCGCGGGAGTTCGCGGCCGCGACCGAGTAGCCCGTGAACGTGTGACGCTCGCCGCCGTCGAGCTCGAGCTCGAAACGCGCGGGGCGCCACGAGATCAAAGCGCGCAGCGCGCCGTATGCGTAGACAAGCCCGCCGAGCCAGGAGGGCGCTTCGTTGGCGACCCGGTTCGCGTCGCTGTCGAAGCCGACAGAGGCGATGCCGACGAACGCTCGCGGGGGCCCGTCGCCGAGCGGCTCGACCAGCCCGAGGTCGAGCGCGCGCACCTTGCCTTCGGCGACCACGCCGCAGGCACCCGCGGCGTCGTTGGGGATCTCGAGCACGCGCGCGAGATCGTTGCCGCGTCCGCCCGGGAGCACGCCGAGCACGGCTCCCGGGATCTCGCGCACGGTCTCCGCGAGCACGCCGACCAGGCCGTCTCCGCTCAGTGCCGCAACGGTTTCGCCGTTCGCGGCCGCCTCACGCGCGAGCTCGCGCGCGTGGTTCAGATCGAGAGTGTGCACGCAACGGACTGTGAGCCCGCGGTCCCGTAGCTCGCTCTCGACCTCAGGAGCGATCCGCGCCGCGCGTCCGCCGCCCGCGGAGGGGTTGACGATCAGGCAGACCGGGGCAGGCACGCGGCAAGCCTAGTGGCCGCCCGGGGCTCAGCCCGACGCAGCTCGCGCACGGTCGCGACGACGCCTGCCGATCGCCGCTGCGATAGCGATCACGGCAATCACCACGAACAGCCCGAGCAGCACGGCGGGGGCGAGACTGATGCCACCGAAGGGCAGCGAGATCAGCTCGACGATGCCCGCGCCGATCGCCAGCAGGACGATGATCAGCAGGATGATCAAGACGATGCCGCGGATGCGGGCGAGGATGCCGGCGGAGCCAGGCGGCAGCAACAGCCCCATCGCGCGAAGAGCGAACAGCTGGCGCCCGCTCGGCGCCTCCTGCCCAAGCCGCTCCACCGCCTGCTTGAGATCACCGGCGCGGCGTTCGGCCAGCGCCAGCGATGCATCCGCCATGCGCCGCAGCTGCATCCGTTCCTGCGGGCGGGCTGCGGCAATCGCGCGTTGGAAGTAGCTGCGCGCCGCATCGGCGTCGAAGCGCTCCGAGGCCCGCGCCCCGAGGATCGCGAGTGCGGCGGCCTTGTATTTGGTCTCGGCCTCGAGCTCCTCGTCGGAGCGCGACTCGAGGGCCTGGATCGCCTGCAGGCTGCCGCGCTGCTCCATCCTGACCTGACGCTGTTTAGGTGCCATCCGCGGGCATTCTAGGCGGCGCCGCGGGGGCGCGCCCGCGTGGCGGTCGTCCGTCCTGCGCCCTGGCGCCAGCAGGTATCCTCGCCGCGATGGCGGCCGTCCACCGATCCAGCCGCAGCGCGGCGGCGCTGCTGAGCGTGCTCCTGCTCGCCTGCGGGGCGCTGCTGGCGCCCGCGGGGGCGCTCGCCGCGGAATCGCTCGAACCCAACTCCTTCAACGAACTCTCGGAAAAGGCGAGCCAGGAAACGACGCCGACCGAAACGACCTCGACCACCAAAACCGAAGAAACGGAAAGCAAAAACTCGAGCAAAACGATCCTGATCGCGGCGGGCGCCGCGGTCGTGCTGCTGGCGGTGATCGGGTTCGTGATCGTGCGAGATGCCCGGCGCGTTGCCCCGGCCGGTGCCGAGGACTTCGTGGAGGGCAAACGCGGGCACGACCCCGCCGTGCGCAGGCGCAACCGCAGGGCGAAAGCCAGGGCGGCGCGTCAGCAGCGCAGGAAGAACCGCTAGCGGCGTCCGACCCGCACGGGCCTCGCGACGCGAAGCGGCTTGCGGACCCGCGGCGGTGCGGAAGGGGAGGGAGAGCCGTGGGGACCGCGGCGTGGGTTGCGCGGCAGCGGGCTGCGCGGATGGGGGTTCAGCGGGCCGGCAGGCAGAGCCTTCGAGCCGCCGTCCTCTTCGCTCGAATCCGAGACGTCCTGTGCCTGGTTCGCTTCGTCGTAGCGGAACGGAATCCAGAGCATGAGCGCGGCGATCGGCAGCTTGATCAGCCCAGCCAGCAGGACGATCCACATCCAGGTCTGCATCCTTCTCGCGATGGTACTACTGCCTCGTGCGTGTTGTGACCGCCAAGACGATCGGAGCACTCGATGCCGCCGTCAGCGAGTGCCGTCGCTGCCCGCGGCTCGTCGCCTGGCGCGAGCAGGTGGCACGCGAGCGCCGCGCAGCCTACGCGCACGAGAGCTACTGGGGACGGCCGTTGCCGGGCTTCGGCGACGAGCGCGCCCGCATCGTTCTGCTCGGTCTGGCGCCCGCCGCCCATGGCGCGAACCGGACGGGACGGATGTTCACCGGCGATCGCTCAGGGGACTTCCTCTACGCGGCGCTGTGGCGCGCCGGTCTCGCGAGCCAGCCGGAGGCCGTCCGCGCGGGAGACGGCCTGAAGCTGCACGGCGTCAGGATCACGGCCGCGGTTCGCTGCGCGCCGCCGGCCAACAGACCCACGACGCAGGAGCGCGACGAATGCCTGCCCTGGAGCGTGCGCGAGCTGCAGCTGCTCGCCGACGTCGCGGTCGTCGTCTGCCTCGGCGCCTTCGCCTGGGACGCGGGGCTGCGGCTGCGCCGCGCCCTGAACGGCCCGGATGCGCCCGCGGCGCGGCCGCGACCGCGCTTCGGCCACGGCGCGGAGGCCGCCGGTTGGCCCTGGCCGCTGCTCGGCTGCTTTCACCCGAGCCAGCAGAACACTTTCACCGGCAAGCTGACGCCCGAGATGCTCGACGACGTCCTCGCCCGCGCGATCGAGATCGCCGATCTCGCGGGTAGCGGCGGGCCAGCAGGGTAGCTTTCCGCGCGTGGCCCAATCGACGATCGACGCCCGCCGCCAGATCCTCGACGTGCTCGCAGGCGCCGCGGAACGGCTGAACGGGGCGCTCGGCCTGCTCGGCGGCGGCGTATGAGCTGCTCGACGAACGCGCCGCCGAGCAGCTGGAGGACGATCTCTTCGGCCCGGTGCAGCACGCCTACGGGAGGCTCCGGCGCACCTATACCGAGTTCGCGGCACGCTCTGGACTGCCGGCGCGCGAGTTCCCGCCCGCTCCCGAGGCGGCGCCCGGTCACGGTCTGCGCGGGCTCCTCGAGGACGTCGTGATCGCGAGTGCCGAGGCCGACGACCAGCTGGGGGCCTTGCAGGACACGATGCTGCCGGTCGAGGTGGGGGACAGGGAGCTGCGCGACGGTATCGCCGAGACGCGCTCGCGCATCGCCCCGGTGCCCGAGGGCGCGCGCCGCCTGCTGCGCACGTTCGGTCGCTGAGCGCTCAGCCCGCCGCGAGCTCGGCGACGAGCGGCGGATGATCTGAGAGCGTCACGCGCCGTCCACCGTGGCTCCACTCGGCGGAGAGCACCTCCGAGGCGCGCACCCGCAGACCGGCCACGAAGACGTGATCGACGTCGCGCGCGGCCGCATGTTCCATCCCGGACACACGAGGCTCGCGTAGGTTCAGATCGCCGCCGAGGACCACCGGAGCCGGCGGAGTGCCGGCGGCCGCGAGCGCGAGTACACCCAGCCGCTCGAGCTCGCGTTCGGCGAGCGGCACCCGCGTGCTGCCGTGGAAGTTCGCGACGACGGTGCCGTCGCCCAGCCGGGCGATCTGCGCGACCCGGCGCTCCGGCCGCCGGCGCAGCCGCACGGAGCTGTGCCAGGCGATCGGGCTCCGCGCGAGGATCGCGTTGCTGCCGCCGCCGTTGGACTTCATCAGCTCGGGATCGCGGCGGGCGAGCGCGCGCCGCAGCGGGAGGCCGAAGTTGCGCGATGTCAGGGCGGTCCGCTGCTCGGCGTCCGCAGCGGCGGCCAGAGCCGGCGGCCACCAGGGTGGCACCTCCTGCAGCAACGCGACATCCCAGCTCCAGCCGGCGAGCAGTGTCCCGAACTCCTCGAGCAGGTCCCGCCTGGACGCCGGCACCGAGCGTCCGTGAAACAGGTTCCAGCTCAACACGCGCACCGCGGTGCGCTCATCTCAGTCGATCGGCTGGCCGTTCGCGGTGATCGCGACGTCGATGTTCCCGCGCGTCGCGTTGGAGTAGGGGCAGACCTTGTGCGCGAGGCGCACGACCTCCTTGGCGGTCTCGGCGTCCTCGACGCTCGGCAGCGACACGTCGAGCCCGACGGAGAGGTCGAAGCCGCCCTCGCCGTTGGGGGACAGCGAGACCTTCGAGTCGATCGCGACGTCACCGGTCTCCACCTTGGCGCGCCGGCCTGCGACGCCCAGGGCGCCCTCGAAGCACGCCGCATAGCCGACCGCGAACAGCTCCTCGGGGTTGGTGCCGTCGCCCTGGCCGCCCATCTCCTTGGGCAGGCGCAGGTCGACCTCGAGCCTGCCGTCCCCGGAACGTCCGTGGCCGTTGGCGCGCCCGCCCGTCACATGCGCTTCGGCCGTGTAGAGAGTGTTCGCCATCCAGTTCGCCTCCTCAAATTTCGGGTTCGGCGCTGATGCTATGAGCTGCATGCTCACGATCGCGCCAGCGCCGCGCCCGGATTGACATAAGCCGGAGAGTCGTCGACGAGCCGTCAGGGAGGAGGTGCGGCGCCGGTGCCGGTCCGTCGTCCACCAACCCGGCGCGCTCGTAGAGCCGCAACGCGCGCGAGTTGTCCGGAAGCACGTCGAGCCAGACACGGCTTGCCGCGAGCACATCGAACGCGAAGCCGAGCGCCAGGTCGAGTGCCGCCAAGCCGAGCCCTTCGCCGCGAGCCCTCAGGGCGATCCGGCGCAACTCGACCGAACGTTCCGGGGAGCAGACGCCGGCAAGCAGCAGATAGCCGACTACGACACCGCGCCTGTAGAAGACCATGTGCGCCTCGTCAGGATCGTCGATCGCCTGGCGGTGACGCTCGGCCGGCCAGACCGTGACCCAGCGTGCGACGTCCGGTTCGGACTCGATCGCGAGCACCTCGGACAGGTCCCGGGCGAGGGTGTCCCGCAGCTTCAACGCCACGCGGGAGGGCTCGCGGAGGGACGCGGCGCGGGACCGAGAGCTGTTCCGGGTTCACATAACATCGATTATCGAGCGTGATCGCGCTTCAGCGTTGACGCCCACGCCCGTGCCGCTCTAGCAGCGCATCGATCCGGGGCCGAACAGGCGCCTCCCACAGCCACACGCTCTCAAGGGCCGTCAGCAGCACGGGATTGGCTGCGGCCGCTGGTTCGATCAGGTTCATGGCGCCACCGCCATCGATCCCGAGCGCATCCTCGATCGGCCCGACGCCGATCATCTCTACGACGTGCTCATCGCCCGGATCGACCACCGAGCACATGCAACGGATCACCCTCCACAGCAGCGGGAGGTCGAACACTTCGTGGACGGCTTGAGCACCCCACCAGCACGGATGGTCGCCATGCGCTCTGGTGTCGCCAGCAGTCTCGCGCTGGTACGTCAACCACGCCCGGCAGACGGAAAGAACGTCCTCATCGGTGGCATCCGGATGCTCGCCCCAGTAGTCCTCGCACGATTCCACGCGATCAGTATCGACCGGACACCGACCATCGATTATCGAGCGAGGGCGAGATGCCTGGTGGACGTTCCGGGTCTACTTGCAGCCCTTCTCCCGTTGGGGACCGGAAACATTCCCTTACCGGCTACGCGACCAGTTGCGCTTTCCGAGCATCCATTATCGAGCGCGGAGACGGCGTGCCTCGGAGCGTCCAGCATCCGTCAGTTCTAGCCAGCAGACGTGCCCGAGAGCGTCAAGTCGGCCGATCGCAGTCCACTCGGATTGAATGCGCCTCGTTGTCTCACCTGGACCAAGTCCCCAGGATGCGACTCCCAGCAGTCCATCGGACTCCCGAACGACGTCTCCGACGATCGCCTGCCCCGACGCGACCAGCTCGGCGACGCTATTGAGCGTTGCCTCCATGACGCGCGCCGAGTCGGGCGTCTCATCGAGGTTTCGAGCTGCGACCGAGGCCATCTCCGAGAGCATGAGCATGTCTTCCAGACCGCGATCCAGAAGCTCCTCACGTATTGCCGTCAAATCGGACACCGACCATCGATTATCGAGCGGTACAGGATGGCGGGAGAATCAGGCGGCCGTCAGACGCGGCGTCGGGCGAGCGCGACCAGCGTGATGATCATCAGCAGAGCGCCGACGACGACCAGGACGGCCCCGCCGACGTGCGCGAAGTCGTAGGCGGTGCGGGACCAGCGTGAGTCCCGGCTGTAGAGGTTCAGCACGCCGAGCACTTCGTCGCCCTTGAACCGCTTCGTGATGTCGGTCGACGGCAGCGGCTTGTGGCTGTGCGCCTCGATGAACGCGACGACCCCCGCAGCTACCAGCGCCGCCCCCACGAACACCCGCACCATCGGCGCCGAGGCTACCGATCAGCGTCGGATCGCGGCTGTCTCTTGCTCGGCCTCCCGCTCGTCAGCGACCGCGGGCCCGACCATCGGTTATCGAGCCCGAAGGCTCAGCGCCAGTAGCGGAGGGGCTCCAGCAGGGCCCCGACGACGTCAGCGATGCCGCTCAGCGCGTACCAGACGGAGAAGAGAAGAGCCTGCAACCGGCTACGCCGCGCATCGGCCGGGTCCGGACGTCCGTGCTTCTGGCCGAAGGTGTCATTCGACATCTCTCCCAACATGTTTCCACCGACCATCGCTTGTCAAGAGCGGCAGGACGCCGCCACCTAGGCGCGTCCAGCGAAAGCCCCAGCGAAACCTCCGCGCAGACGAACGGCGGCGGCAGTCGCTCCGGTGCTGAGAGTCACTTGCACCAGGAGAAAGGCGGGATGCCCCCAGCGGCCGAACGCGACGACGACGGTGACCAGGAGCAGCGAGAGCGCGACGTTGACCGCGAGCGCCAATGGCACGGCCCACGCTTCGCCGATCGCAGCTCCGCCCAGCATTGAGACACCCAGTGTGAGCAGCACCCATTCTGTCCAGCCCACGGGCGGTGCGAAGTACACCCGGTAGAAGACCGCGGTGAGCGCGACGCAGAAGCCGATCGCCAGGCCGGCACGAAAGAGCCGCATCGGGCGAGTGTAACCAGCGCCAACTCGCCACCGAAGTCCATGATGGGAGCGGATCTGCGGCCATCTCGTCGATCTGAGCCACGCTCAGACGTCTCCTAGGAGAGCCCACACCAGCGGGGATACTCAGATCCGGCCAACCATCCGATAGGAGCCAGGTTCAATGCCCGACAACGCCCAGGACTCTCCCTCCAAGCTGATCGACGCACGCATCGCCGAGCTCGGCGACTGGCGCGGCGAAACGCTCGCCAAGGTCCGCACGCTCGTCAAGGAGGCCGACCCGGAGGCCGTCGAGGAATGGAAATGGCGTGGCACTCCGGTGTGGTCCCACGACGGGATCATCTGCACCGGTGAGACCTACAAGAGCGTCGTCAAGCTGACCTTCGCCAAGGGCGCCTCGCTCGCTGACCCCGCCGGCCTTTTCAACTCGAGCCTCGAGGGCAACACCCGGCGCGCGATCGACATCGGCGAGGGCGAGCAGATCGACGAGGAGGCGCTGAAGGCGCTCGTCAAAGCCGCGGTCGAGCTGAACGAGAGCGGCCGGCGCAAGAAGTGACGCCGGCCGCCGGTCGTCACGACGGGATCACTTGTCCTGGACGAGGCCCAGGACGTTCCCGTCCGGATCGGTCAGCGTCGCCACGACGCGCCCGCCGCCGACCTCGTGCGGCGCTTCGTTGACGGTGGCGCCCGCCGCGGTCGCCTCGGCCAACTTGGCCTCGATGTCCGGCACGCCCCAGAACGCGACCGGCGAGGTCATGCCCTGCGGGCCGCCATCCGGCACGAGCCCGATGTGCTGGCCCTCGACGTCGAAACCCACGTAGTACGGCGAGTCCGCCTGCGGCTGGATGCCGAGCAGCGCGGCGTACACCGGCTTGGCGGCCTCGAGATCCGAAACGGGATGCAGGACGATCTTGATTCCTTCGGTGGAAGTGCCGGTCACAGTCGCTCCTGAGTCGGGGGCCTTGCGCGGCCCATTGTCTTCGTCGGGCTGAGACGAACGGCACGCGCCCGGATCGACACGATCCGCCTCGCCTCCGATAATTCGCCGGCCGTGCCGCTCCCCTACGAGACCATCTACGCGCGCATCCGCCGTGTCCCCGAGGGCTTCGTCACGACTTATGGAGACCTGTCACCCGGCGCCCCCCGCCACGCCGGGCGCGCGCTGTCACAGATGCCCGCTGACGTGCCCTGGTGGCGGGTCGTGCGCAGCGACGGCACGTGGCCGAAGGGCGCCGACCAGCGAGCGCGGCTGCTCTCAGAGGACGTCCCGATTCGAGGCAGCCGGGTGGTCATGGACGAGGCCCGGATCCCGCCCGAGGCGATCCGCTAGCCCGCCGAGCGCCGTCGCCTCCTTATCTGGGCCTGAACGCGCCTTAAGGCCCGTGCGCAACAATCGCGGTTGATGGGACGGATCCTCAGACGACGCTTGGCCCTGACGGTGGCGTTGGCCGCGATTCTCGCGGGCGGCACGGCGGTGGCGCTCGGCGCGACCACCTCTCCGAAGCACGCACGCGGCACGCGGCACGCCCGCGCTCACGCGCGTGGTGGCCAAGGCCGGCGCGGCATCGCTCAGGCCGCCGCGACCTACCTCGGCCTCACTCCGGCGCAGCTCGCCGAAGAGCTGCATCAGGGCAAGTCCCTTGCGCAGATCGCCGCGGCGACACCGGGCAAGTCCGAAGCGGGCTTGGTCGCCGCGATCGTCGAAGCCGTCAAGGCCAAACTCCCCTCGGCGTCGGGAGCGGCTCTCGAAACGCGCGTCAAAGCGATCGTGAACAGGACGCCGAAGACCGAGCTGGCCCGCCACGCCCGTCTTGGCGGCCGGCGCCACGGCGCGCTGCGTGCCGCTGCGCTCTCCTACCTCGGCATGACGCGTCACGAACTGATCAAGCAGCTGAAGACAGGCAAGACGCTCGCCCAGGTCGCCGACGCCACGCCCGGCAAGTCCGCGGCGGGCCTGACCGAAGCCCTGCTCGCCACCGTCAAGGGCAAACTCGACGCACGCGTCGCGGCGCACAAGCTCAGCAAGAGCAACGAGAGCGCACGTCTGACGGCGCTGCACGGGCGGATCACCCATCTGCTCGCCACGACCCACGTCGGGCTCCACACCGCTCACAGCCAGACCGGCACGAGTACCCCCACCACGCCCGCGCCGGGCGCCTGAGCTCGCGCTCAGCCAGTCAGCGCCGCCAGAACCCGTTCCAGCGACGCGCCGACCTGCGCCCTCGTGGCTCCGCCGTCGTCGGCGCGTGCGATCAGCAGCCCGCCCTCGTCGATCGCTCCGAGCAGCAGATGTGCGAGCGGCTCGGCCGGCTGGGGCTCGATCTGCCCCGCCTCGATGGCCGCCTCGATCGTGCCGCGCACCAGCCCGAGCCCGTAGCGCATCCCGATCTCGCGCCAGCGCTCCCAGCCGAGCACCGACGGTGCGTCGAGCAGCGCGATCCGCTGTACCGCCACGTCGCTCTCGCACGCGTCCAGGAACGCCTGCGAGCCGGCGCGCAGCACCTCCAGCGGCTCGGCGTCGGGGGTGTCGACGGCGGCGGCGATGCCCTGCACGAGCTCTGACTCGACCTGCTCGTAGACCGCGGCGAACAGCTCGAGCTTGCCGTCGAAGTGGTGGTAGAGCGCCCCGCGGGTGACGCCCGCCGCACGCACGATCTCCTCGGTGCCCACGCCGGCGTAGCCGCGTTCGGCGAACAGCGTCCGCGCGGTGTCGACCAGCGCGGCCCGCGTCGCCTGTGAGCGCTCGGCCTGCCGTCCCCTCTCCCCTTGCTCCTCCTGGTCGACGCCCATCGCCCGAATATGATAGATACATACTGTCTGTATGTCACTCCTCGCGACACGCCACCGAGCCCCCACTCCCAAGAAGGAGGAGATGAAGATGATCGAGAACCGCGTGCAGCTGACCGACGGTCCCGTCCGCTTTCGCGAAGGCGGTTCGGGAGAACCGATCGTCTTCGTGCATGGCCTGCTGGTCGACGGACAGCTCTGGCGCGACGTCGCCAGCCGCCTCGAAGGCGACTTCCGGGTGATCGTCCCGGACCTCCCGCTCGGCTGTGAGCACGAGCCGTTCGCGCCCGGCACGGACCTCTCCCCTCCCGGGCTCGCCCGCATCGTGGCGGAGTTCCTGGACGCGCTCGAGCTGGAGCACGTGACGCTCGTCGGCAACGACACCGGCGGCGCGATCTGCCAGCTCGTCGCGACGCGTCACCCAGAGCGCGTGGGGCGGCTCGTGCTGACCCCCTGCGACGCCTACGAGGACTTCCCTCCCCCGGCCTTCAAGCCGCTCGCCCTTGCGGGGCGCTCCACAGCAGTGCTGGGCGCCATCGCGCTCTCGATGCGGGTGGCCGCGATCCGCCGCTCACCGCTCGCCTACGGCTGGCTGATGCGCGAGTTCGACGACGAGCGCTGCCGCGCCTGGGTCGCGCCCGTGCGGGAGAGCCCGGCTGTGCGCGCGGGAGTGGCGAAGATCCTGTCCGGGTTCGACTCCAAGCACACGCTGGAGGCGGCCGCCCATTTCAAAGAGCTCGAGATCCCGGTGCTGCTCGCGTGGGCGCCCGAGGACCGCTTCTTCAAGCTCGCCAACGCGGAACGGATGGCGAGCGAGATCCCGAACGCCCGCCTGGAGCGGATCGAGGACAGCTACACGTTCGTCTCGATCGACCAGCCCGCCCGCACCGCCGAGCTGATCGCCGGGTTCGTGCGCGAGCCCGTCGCCGCGGCCTGAGAGCGCCCGCTCGCCTGGATCGGCCGGCCGGCGCCCGCAGACGCCGGCCGGGCTGAACCGCACCCAGAAGGACGACTCACCGCCGGAGCTAAAGCCCTCGCCCCGGCGGGGCGATGCATGTCATGTCCAGCTGAGCCCTTGAAGAAAAGTTTGGCATGCCATATTCTATTTCCATGGCGACCAACGAAGCGGTCCGCACCCCGGCCGTCGAGGACTACACGAAGGCGATCTTCTCGCTTGAATCACGCCACGAAGAGGCCGTCTCGACCAAGACGCTGGCCACGCGGCTCGGCATCACGCCGGGGTCGGTCTCGGCGATGCTCAAGCGCCTCGACGAGCTCGGCCTGATCACCCACATCCCCTACCGCGGCGTGCGGCTGACGCCCGCGGGCCGGCGCATCGCCCTCGAGGTGATCCGCCATCACCGGCTGCTCGAGAGCTACCTCGCGGAGGTGCTGGGGATGCCCTGGGATCGGGTCCACGACGAGGCCGAGGTGCTCGAGCACGTGCTCTCCGACGACCTCGAGGAACTGATCGCGGCCAAGCTCGGGAACCCGACCGTCGACCCGCACGGCGACCCGATTCCGACCGTCGAGTTCGACCTCGACGAGGCCGAGACGGCCGGGCTCGACGAGCTTCCGATCGGAGCGATCGGGCGCTTCGTACGGGTTTCGGACTCCGACCCGGAGATGCTGCGCTACCTCGCCGAGCAGGGCGTCTCCCTCGGTGAGGAGCTCGAGGTCGTCGAGCGCCAGCCGTTCGGCGGTCCGCTGTTCGTGCGCTTCGGAGAGCGCACGCTCGCGCTCGGCGACGCGCTGGCCCGCGCGATGCGCGTGGATCTCCCCGGAGGAGCCGTTTGAGTCCTCCCCCCCGCCCGCTGGTGCTCGAGGGCACCGATGGCAGCGCTGTCGCGCTCGATACTCCGAGCGCGCTCGAGCAGCTGCTAGCCAAAGGCAGGCTCAGGGCGACGCTGGCGATGCTCGGCCCGGCGTTCGTCGCGTCGGTCGCCTACGTGGACCCCGGCAACTTCGCGACCAACTTCTCGGGTGGCGCCAAGTTCGGCTTCCTGCTGCTCTGGGTCGTGGTGCTCGCCAACCTGATGGCGATGCTGATCCAGTACCTCTCGGCCAAGCTCGGGATCGTCACCGGCAGCAACCTTCCGGAGAGCTTCCGCGAGCACTACCCCCGAGCCGTCTCGTGGATGATGTGGGTGCAGGCGGAGATCATCACGATGTCGACCGACATCGCCGAGTTCCTGGGCGCCGCGCTCGCGTTGAACCTGCTGTTCGGGGTGCCACTGGTGGTCGCCGGAGTGATGACCGGGTTCATCGCGTTCGCGCTCCTCGAGCTTCGCGTCAAGGGCTTCCGCCGCTTCGAGGTCGCGATCACCGGGATCCTCGGCGTGATCTTCCTCGGCTTCGTCTATGAGACGCTGAAGATCGGACCATCCGCGTCGGAAGCCGCCGCGGGGCTGGTGCCGCACCTCGCGGGGACGGACTCGCTCTACCTCGCCGTCGGCATCATCGGCGCGACGGTGATGCCGCACGCGATCTACCTGCACTCCGCGCTCACGCAGGGCCGCATGCCGACGCGCGACGACGCCGAGCGCGGTCGCGTGCTGCGCTTCGAGCGCTTCGACGTGATCGTCGCCCTCGGCGTCGCGGGGATCATCAACATCAGCATGCTCGCCGTCGCCGCCCAGCTCTTCCACACGAGCGGGCACACGGGCATCGACACGATCCAGGGCGTGCACTCAGGGCTCTCCGAGCTCGTGGGCGGCGGCGCGGCCGTCGCCTTCGCAGTCGCACTGCTCGCCTCCGGCGTCTCGTCCTCGAGCGTCGGCACCTACGCCGGGCAGGTGGTGATGGCCGGGTTCGTGAAGGTCCGCATCTCCCTGTACGTGCGGCGCCTCGTGACCATGATCCCCGCGATCGCGGTCCTCGCCGTGGGCGTCAGCCCGACCAGCGCGCTGATCCTGAGTCAGGTCGTGCTGTCATTCGGCATCCCGTTCGCGCTGATCCCGCTCGTGATGCTCACAAGCCGGCGCGACGTCATGGGCGTCCACGTGAACCGCCGGCTCACCACTGCCGCCGCATGGGCGATGGCCGCGCTGATCACCGGCCTGAACGCCTTCTTGATCGCCGCGCAGATCCTCTGACGAGCCGGCGCCCCTTGCAGACCTAGAGCACGAGCTGCAGGATCGCCGAGATACCGACGATCACGATCAGCGCGCGCAGCGCGTCGGGCGACAGCCGCCGCCCGTAGCGCGCGCCCAGCTGGCCGCCGACAATCGAGGCACCGGCGATCAACGCCGCGGGCCCCCACGCCACGTGCGGCGCGGCGAAGATGAAGTACAGCCCGGCGACGCCGTTCACGAGCGCCGCGAGCACGTTCTTCAGCGCGTTCGTGCGCTGCAGGCTCTGCTCGAGCGCGATGCCGAGGATCGCGAGCAGAATTATCCCCTGCGCGGCGCCGAAGTAGCCGCCGTATACGCCGGTCAGGTAGACGGCGGCCGCGGTCAACACGCGGTGCGCCGGGTGGCGCTCTCCCTGGCGGCGGGCGAGCCGCGAGTTGATGCGGGGCTGCAGCACGGTCAGGACCACCGCGACCGCGATGAACACCGGCACGATCTCCTTGAAGGCAGAGGAGGGCAGCACCAGCAGCAGCACCGCCCCTGTCGCGCCTCCGAGCACGGACATCGTGCCCAGGCGCAGCGCGCGGGAGCGCTGGCCCGCGAGCTCGGCGCGGTAGCCGATCGCGCCGGAGACCGACCCAGGCACGAGACCGATCGTGTTCGAGACGTTCGCCGTGACCGGCGCATAGCCGAAGGCGAGCAGCACCGGGAAGGTGATCAGCGTGCCGCTGCCCACGACCGTGTTGATCGTGCCCGCGGCCATGCCCGCCAGCGCTATGCAGACGACTTCGGCGAGGCTCAAGTCCGGCTTGCTGTCGGGCGCGGAGCGCGGGTCGCGGTCGTGATCGGCTTGTCTCTAGGGTGAGGGGGCGTGGACGTCGAGAAGGCTATCCGCACGCGGCGTACCCACAAGGCGTACGGCCCCGAGCCCGTCGAGCCCGCCGCGTTGCGCGAGCTGTTGGAGCTCGCGCGCTGGGCTCCCAACCACCACCTCACGAACCCCTGGCGCTTCCGTGTGCTGGGGCCGCGTGCGCGTGGGGCGCTCATGGAGCTGGCCGAGGAACGCTCGCCCGGCGCGGCGGTCAAGCTGCGCCGCGCCCCCACGCTCGTGGCCGTGAGCGCGCTCGCCACCGGTGACGAGGCCCAAGACCGCGAGGATCTGCTCGCGACCGCCGTGGCGGCATACATCGTGCTGCTCGGCGCGCACGCGCGAGGGCTCGCCGCATACTGGCGCACGGTCCCGCTGCTGGACGATCCGCGCGCCCGGGAGCTGCTCGAGATCACGCCGCAGGAGACGCCGGTCGGGCTGCTGTACCTGGGAGACCCTGTCCAGGAGCAGCGCGTGCCGGAGCGCGCCCCGGTCGAGGACTACGTCGTCGAGCTCGACTGATGGCCCGTCCCGGAGTGCTCGCGGCACTGCTGCCGCCGCCGGGCGATCGCCAAGGGCCGTTGGTCCCGATGCTGATCGTGCTGACCGTCCTGACCGGCGTCGTCGATGCCGTCAGCTACCTCAAGCTCGGGCACGTGTTCGTCGCCAACATGACCGGCAACGTCGTGTTCGTCGGCTTCGCGATCGCCGGCGCTCCGGGGCTGTCGGTCGCGAGCTCGTTGATCGCGCTGGCCGCGTTCCTTGCGGGCGCCCGGGCCGGGGCCGCGATGGGGGCGCGCCTGGCGGCCCACCGGGGGCACGTCCTGCGCGGCGCCGGCACGGTGCAGTCGCTCCTGGTCGGCGCGGCGCTCGTGATCGCCCTGATTGCGGGGGCAGGGCTCGGTGAGGGAGCCCGCTATGCGATCACCGCCGTGCTGGCCATCGCGATGGGCATCCAGAACGCCACCGCGCAGCGGCTCGCCGTGCCGGAGCTGACGACGACCGTGCTCACCAAAACGCTCGCCGGCCTGGCCGGTGATGGCGCCCCGGCGCCTTTGCGGGCGCGCCGCGTCGCCTCGGTCGCCGCGATGTTCCTCGGAGCCCTCGCGGGCGGGTTGCTGGCGCTCGAAGCTTCGGTCGCCGCGGCACTCGGGCTGGCGCTCGCGCTCTCAGCAGCGACCGCCCTGGCCGCGCACGCGCTCTCTGCGCGCCGGGGAAACTGGTCAGAGCCCTAACACAGGCGCTCAAGTCGGGAGCCCTGGTTCCGATCCAGATCAGGTGGTTCCCCGAAGGAACGGCCGCGACGCCGGCATCCTGATCGCAGCAGGCGTCGCCCTGGTGATCTCGCTGGGCGCCGTGGCGGCCCTCGTCGTTCGCTCTCAGCAGGAATCGCGGGAGCACCTGCGTGCGAACCTCGCACTCCGCGCGGCGGCATCAGCGCAGCTCGTCAGCACCTATCTGACCCAGCAGGAGCGGCGGCAGATGCGCTCCGGCCAGCTCCTGCTCTCCGGCCCCAGACCCGCGCCACGGCGCTTCGCAGCCGTCGCCTCCGCATTCGGTGCAAACGTCGCCGTGCTGCTGGATTCGCGGGGCGACGCGCTGACGGAGGCTCCCTACTCGCGGGCCGTCACCGGGCGCGACATCGGCTTTGAATCGACCGTCGGGCGCGAAGCCATTGAGGGTCACACGACCGTCTCGGGTGTGCTTCCTGTGCCGGGGCTGAAAGGCCGCATCGTGGCAGTGCTCGTGCCGTTCAGCTCGGCCTCCGGGCGACGCGTGTTCGCGGCGGCCTACCCCGTGGCAGGTGGGGAACTGCAGAGCCTCGTCGACCGCACCAGCACCACGCCCGGGCACGAGGTGTACCTCAGCGACGGCGAAGGCAATTTGATCGCCGCCACGCCGCACTCGGCCCGGGGGGTGCTCGCCGATGCGAACCCGCGGCTCTCGCTCGCCCTCCAGCGTGCCCCCGCGGCCGGCTCCCTCACAGAGCACGCCGAAGGTCACACCTACGCGACCGCCGCCGTGCCCGGCACACACTGGCGGCTCGCGATCGACGTGCCGAACGCCGGGCTCTACCAATCGATCTCGGGGCTCGCCACCGTCGTGCCCTGGGTGGCCTTCGCGCTGCTCGCGCTGCTCGCCGGCGCGCTGATGGTGCTGGTGCTGCGCGTGCTCGGAGACCGCGCGCGCCTGACAGAGCTCTCCGAGGAGCTCGCCGATCGCGCGCGGACCGACACCCTCACGGGCCTGCTGAACCGCCGCGGCATCGACGAGGGCCTGGTGCGAATCGCCGGGCGCTCGCGCAGGCGCGAGGAGCCGCTGACGATCCTGATGATCGACCTCGACCGCTTCAAGCAGGTCAACGACGAGCTCGGTCACGACGCGGGCGATCAGGTGCTGAAGGCGTTCGCCGACTGCATGCGCGACGCGCTGCGCACCGAGGATCTCTACGGCCGCTTCGGCGGCGACGAGTTCATCGTCGCGCTGACCGGTCACGAGGACGGCGCGGGCGCTGCGGCCGCGCGGCGGCTGCGCGAGGCTGCCTCCGCGGCAGACCTCAGCGCGATCGGGCTCGAGGGCGGTATCGAGCTCAGCGTCGGCGTCGCCTGCGGCATGCACACGACGGTCGCCGAGCTGATCCGCGCCGCCGACGAGGCCCTCTACCGCGACAAGGCGGGCCGGCGCGCCGCCGTGGCGGCGGCGCAACCGGCTCCCAGCCCGCGCTGAGCGGGACTACTGGACCGTCAGCGTGCCTTCCATGCCCGCCTGCCTGTGGCCGGGCACGGTGCAGAAGAACTTGTAGGTCCCGGGTTTCAATTCGAGGCTCAGCGTCTTGGTGCCGCCGCTGAACGTCGGCGTCGTGCCGAGCTGCTGCCCCGATGAGGATTCCACCGCGACGTTGTGGCTCAGCGGCGCCATGTTGGTGAAGCTGATCGTGACCTTCCCGGCCTTCGCGGTGAGCGACTTCGTGTTGTATTCGAGCTGCCCGCTCGGGTTCGCCGAGAGGCTGAGCTTGCTGGAGCCGGAGGCGGGCGCGCTGCTCGCGGGTGTCGACGCCGTGGTGGCGGGCGTCGTCGCCGCCGGGGTCGATTCTGTCGTCGCGCTCGTCGTCGAGGAGCTGCTGGAGCCGCAGCCCGCGAGCGCCACGAGGCCGATCAGCGCCGGGAGCGCAAAGAAGCGCGCCGTCGGGCGGCGCCCCCTGGGCGAGGCTGGTGCGTTGTTCCTCACGATCTGTCCTCCAGTCTTGGGGATGTCGCTGTCAAGGACACCGGGGAGAGCGCGATCCTTCCCGCGAACCCGGGCGCCGCGCGCCCCATGCTACGCCCGGACGGGGCGGTATGGGCGCCCGCCGCGCGAGCAACTCCATCAATATTTGTAGGGCGGCGGCGTGTACGGCGGAGCCGGTGTCGGGGTCGGCGCGGGAGCCGGGGCCGGTGCGGTGACGGGAGCCGGTGCGGGAACCGGGTCAGCCGCCGGAGGGGGTGTCGCCGGCGTCATCGGTGTCGCCGGCGCGGTCACCGACGCGGAGGCCGTGACGGCGTGCCAGGTGCCACCGAAGGATTCGAGCCCTTCGCCGTGGGTTTCGCCGGCCTTGTGGTCTTCCTCGAAGCGGTAGAGCGGTTTGCCGCGCAGGGTGACCTGCATCTTCCCGCCCGGTCGCCGCAGCAGCCCGAGCTTGCCCTGCACGCCGTGCGCCGCGCGGAGCTTCGCTCCGTGGGGAAGCAGCAGCGGCGGCCAGATTTCAAGGCAATACGCTTCGCGGCAGAGCAGGTGGTGCGTCGTCTCCGGGCTGAGCGCGTAGAGCGTGTGCCCCGCCGGGTTGACGACAACCGTCTCTTTCAGCTTCGCGTTCGAGCTCGTCTTCACCGTTGCCGGAGCGCTCGCCAGAGCGCCGCCGGCCACGGCCGCCGCGAGCACGAGTGCTGCGAGCAGCGCGTAGGAGAGTCGCGGGAGTTGCCTGTCAGGACGCACCGGCATCACCGCCTGAGTGGGAGTCGTCGTCGATCTTGGTGCCGCTCGGCGCCATCACGTACCAGCCGGCGCCGAACGCCTTCGAGCCCTGGCCATAGGCGTCTCCTTCGTCCTTGTCCGCGGCGAAGAAATAGAGGGGATGGCCGTTGTAGGTGACCTGCTTGCTCCCGTCGGAGCGCGTGATCGTGCCCAGGTGCGAGGCGCTCGCCGAGCCGCTCGTCTGCGGGCGGCCCCCCGTCGTGACCGGCGGCCACGCCGCCGCGCATGCGCCCGAGCACGCGGACTGCCCGCCCTTGTCTGCCTCGAACAGGTAGACGGTCATGCGGTGGGGGCCCGCGGCGAGGATCGTGCCGAGCTTGGAGTGCTTGACGCCGATCGTGGTGCCGGTCGCGCTGCCCGCGTTCGGGCTGCTCGACGACGCAGCCGCCTTGCTGGCGGCCTGCGTGGCCGTGGGAGCGGGCGCACTCGCGGTGGTGTTCGTCGTCGTGCTGCTGCTGCCGCAGCCCGCCGCCAGGGCGCCCGCCGCAAGCGCGCAACCGACTATGACCGGGTTCCTCACTGTTACCTCCAGAGCTGGTTTGCGTGGCAGGGGTTCAGATGCCGGGAGGCCGGAAACCTTCCCCCGCGATCACGGCTCCGTGTGGATCACGACGTCGGCGAGGCCGCCGACGCGGGCGCGCAACTCGTCCTCGAGCTCGCTCGCGAGCCGGTGCGCGTCGGCCAGCGACTCCCCCTGCCGCCCCGCGAGCGTGAGGAACAGGACCGGCCCGGCGTCGGTCGCGATCAGGCGCACGCGCTCGGGCTCGCGCCCGGTCTGCCGGCGCACCAGCTCCGAGGCCTCCCGGATGGCGCCGTCGCTGGAGGCGGCCGCGGCCGGGAGCGCCTGCAGCGGACGCTCGAGCGGCTCGAGGTGCGTCTGGACGTCCTCTACGCCCGGGCGCTCGCGGATCGCCGCCTCGACGCGTTCGGCGATCTCGTGGGCGCTGCGCAGGTCCAGGTCATCGGGGAACTTCAGGTGCAGCGAGACGCTCGCACGCGCACCGTCCTCGTAGACGGTGATGTCGTGCGCCTCCTTGACCTGCGGCTCTGAGAGCGCGATCGCGAGCACCCGGTCGCGCAGGCCGAGACCGCTGCGGCGCGGCTCGACGTGCACCACCACGTCACTGCCCGGCAGCGCGCGCTCGACGGCCTGCTCTACACGGTCCGCGGCGTCGTGGCCTTCGGCGACGGGACGACCCGCAGGAACGCTCACCACCACGTCGGCGAAGAACCGCCCCGCCGACTCGCGCAGCCGCAGGCGGCTCAGCTCGATCTCGCCGCCGAGGGCGTCGATCGCGCGCTCGGCCTCCGCGCGCGCCTCGTCGGGCGTGCGGTCCATCAGCACGTTGGCGTTGACGCCGATCAGCCGCCCGGCCGCCGCCAGGATGATGCCCGCAACGAGGAGGGCGGCCACCGAGTCCGCCTCCTGGACGCCGGCTTTGGCCGCGAGCAGACCCGCGAGTACGGCTGCGGAGCCGACCCCGTCCGCCGCGAAGTGCCAGGCGTTGGACCCGAGCGCCGGGCTGTCGTAACGGCGTGAGGCCATCAGCGAGACGGTCGTGCGGCTCACGTCGAGCACAAGCGCCACGCCGATCACCGCGAACTGGTACCAGCGGATCGTGGGTGCAGCGCCGCCTTCGATCAGGTGCTTGATGGCTTCGATCGACACGAACACGGCGCCTGCGATCAGGATCCCCGCCTCGCCGATCGCGCCCAGGTTCTCCGCACGGCGATGGCCGTAGGGGTGGCCGGGGTCGGCCGGCCGGCCCGCGAGCCGCACCGCGAAGAACGTCAGCACCGCGGCGAGCACGTCCCCGCTGGACTCGATCCCGGCGGAGATCAGCCCGAGGCTGTTGGTGGCCAGGCCGGCGCCGAGCTTCAGGGCAACAAGCAGCGCCGCGACAGCGATCGAGGCGAGCGTCGTGCGCCGCGCGCCGCCGTCTCGGCCGTCGGCTTGGGGTTGGGCCATCTGAGGGAGCCTAGACCCGGGTCCTCCCGTATCTTGGGCCCGTGCCCCACGATCACGGCCTCCACACGCACGGGGCGGCGCACGACGCCACGCGGCTGTGGCGTGCGCTGGCGTTGATCCTCGTGGTGATGGTGGGCGAGATCGCGGCCGGCGTGATCGCCGATTCGCTCGCGCTGCTCTCAGACGCCGGGCACATGCTCACCGACGCGGGCGCGCTCGGTTTCTCGCTCCTTGCGATTCGCCTCGCCGCGCGCCCGGCTGCAGGCGCGCTCACGTTCGGATTCAGGCGCCTTGAGATCCTCTCCGCGCAGGCCAACGGCGTGACGCTGCTGGTCGTCGCCGCCTTCATCGTCTTCGAGGCGATCCACAGGCTCGTGGACCCGCCTCACGTCCGCGCCGGCTTGGTCCTCGGCGTGGCGGTGGCGGGCGCCGTCCTGAACGTCGTGGCCGCTTGGCAGCTCGCGCGCGCGGACCGCTCGAACCTCAACATCGAGGGCAGCTTCCAGCACGTGGTGACAGACCTCTACGGGTTTCTCGGCACGGCGCTCGCGGCCGGGGTGATCCTGATCTTCGGCTTCGAGCGCGCGGACCCGATCGCCTCGCTGGCGATCGCCGCGCTGATGATCCGCTCGGGCTCGCGGCTCGTGTGGGCGACCGGGCGGATCTTCCTCGAGGCAGCGCCGGCCGAGCTCGATCCCGAGCAGGTTGGCCGCGCGCTCGTGGGGCTTTCAGACGTAGTCGAGGTGCACGACCTCCACGTCTGGGAGGTCTCGAGCGGCTTTCCGGCGCTCTCGGCCCACGTGCTCGTCGCCCGCGAGGCCGACTGCCATCGCGCGCGGCGCGAGATGGAGGCGCTCCTGCACGAGCACTTCGGACTCGAGCACACGACGCTCCAGGTGGACCACGCCGGGTCCGAGTTGCTGGAGATCGCCCCGGGGCCGCCGGAGCACAGGCCGACCTCGCCCCGCTGACCCTCGCGGGCGCCCGCAGCGAGAGCCGCAGGTATCCCAGGCTGTCAGCGAACCTGCCCTGCCGGGCGGATCAGAACCTCGTTGACCGCGACGTTCGGCGGCGCGGCGATCGCGTAGAGGATGGCGTCCGCGATGTCCTCGGCGCGCAGGGGGTCTTCGTTGTTGACGATGTTGCGGATCGCCTCCTGGATCTCCGGGCGGTTGTGCCCCTGCAGCTCGGTGGCGACGAATCCCGGCTCGACCAGCGTGACGCGGATCCCTTCCAGGGCGACTTCCTGGCGCAGCGCCTCGGAGAAGGCGCCGACGCCGAACTTGGTCAGGTTGTAGACGCCCGAGCCGGGTCGCGCGAAGCGCCCCGCGACAGAGCTGACCGTGACGATGTGCCCCGAGCCCTGCTCTTTCATCATCGGAAGGGCGGCGTGGGTGCAGTAGAGGACGCCGAACACGTTGACGTGGACCATGCGCCGCCATTCCTCGGTCGGCGCACCGGCGATCGGTCCCAGCAGCATCACGCCGGCGTTGTTGACGAGGACGTCGAGGCGGCCCAGCTCGGCGGCGGTGCGCTCGACGAACATCCGCGCCTGGTCCTCCTCTCCCACGTCTGCGGTAGTCGCGAGGGCTCGGCCTCCCCCCTCCTCGATCTCCTTCGCCAGCGCCTCGATGCGCTCGGTGCGCCTGGCGGCCAGCGAAACCGCCGCTCCCGCCCGCGCGCACGCGCGAGCGGTCGCCTCTCCGATGCCGGACGAGGCGCCGGTGACCGCCACCACGCGCCCGCTGAGATCTGCCACGTCCATGCGCCGAGCTTAGCCGCAGGCGCTCATTGCGCGCTCAAGCGGCTGCCGATAGGGCTGAGAACCGCGGCAGAGAGCGGTCTTTTGGGCTCTGTGCGGGGTTTTATCCCACGTTTGGCTGGGCATTTTAGGTTGACTGAGGCAGGCAGGGGAGCCTGTGCCCGACGTCGAACGAGCTATCTCGACCACTCCAACGAGGATAATTGACAAGACAACTACCTCGGCGTATAATTCCGACTCCAAGTATCGGATTAGAAGGACGCCTTATGCCTAACTCCCCCACTGACACCACACTAGAGCTCGAGCCCACGGCACCCGCCGAGGAGGCCTCGGCGCAGGCCGAGAACGAGACCGCGGCGGCCCCTGGCCGTCTCGACAGTCCGATCGAGCGCGTTGTTGACACGGCAGGGACGCCCGACACGTTCATCCCCGAGTCAGTCGACCAGCTGCTGGCGCATTCGCGCCGCTACCCGCTGCTCACGCCCGCCCAGGAGATCGACCTGGCGAAGCGCATCGAGCGCGGTGACCTGCACGCCAAGGAACTGCTCGTGAATTCCAACCTGCGCCTCGTCGCCTCGAACGCCCGCCGCTACCAGAACCAGGGCCTGCCCCTGGCCGACCTGGTTCAGGAGGGCATGCTCGGCCTGATCAGGGCGAGCGAGAAGTTCGACTGGCGCAAGGGCTTCCGCTTCTCGACATACGCGACGCTCTGGATCCGTCAGGCGATCCAGCGCGGCCTGGAGAACTCCGGCCGCACGATCCGCCTGCCCGTCCACGTCGCTCAGCGCTCCCGCAAGGTCGGGCGCGTCGAGCGCGAGCTGTCCGTGCGGCTGGGCCGCGAGCCCACGCTCGAGGAGCTCGCCGCCGAGACCGGCCTCCCGGTCGATCAGGTCGAGGAGGTGCGCCACCAGCGTGCGGCGCTCGTCAGCCTCGACCAGCAGATCGGCGAGGACGGCGACACCGCGCTGGGCGACCTGCTCCCCTCTGACGCCGAGGCGCCGGAGGAGACGGCCTGGGAGCACGAGCGCGAGGAGATCGTGCACCGTGCGATCGAGTCGCTGCCCGAAACCGAGAGGAAGGTCTTGACCCTCCGCTTCGGCACGGGTCGCGAGGAGCCCCAGACTCTGACCGCGATCGGCAAGCGGCTCGGCTTCTCCGCCGAGCGGGCGTCGCAGCTCGAGCAGCGTGCGCTCAAGAAGCTCGCCGAGAGCCCTGAGCTGGCGGCGCTGCGCGAGGCCGCATAAACGAACGACTTTCTGGATTCCCTCCTGATTGGGAACGGCCCCCGGCGCGCGAAAGCCGCCGGGGGCCGTTGTCGTCAGAGGGGTGCGGGAACCCACCTACAGCCCCGCAATCGGCCGGAGCGCTCGATCTCCTCAGGCTGCGACGGGTTGGATGCCGTGCTCGCGCAGCGCCTGCTCGAGCCCCAGGATCCGCGCGGAGTCCTCATAGAAGTCCTGCTGTTCGACGATCCGCCCCCAGCGCGTGCGGATCACCATCGCGACGCGGTTCGCGTAGAGGCGCTCGCCGCCGGCTCGCGCTTCGTCGTCGAAACGGACGGCCATCGTCATCGCCCATGGCGGGCCGCCGGTCCACAGCCCCAGGATCTCGCCTTTCAGGCCGGCGCCCACGAACTCCTGCAGGAAGCGCTCGATCGCGGCCCGGCCGCGATGCTCCCCGGCCCAGCGGTGCGGCCCCTCGTTGAAGTGCAGGACCGCGTCATCGGCGTAGTTCGCGAGCAACGGCCCGTAGTCGCCCGCGTTCAGCGCCGCGAGATCGCGCTGGAACTGCGCCAGCAGCAGCCGGTGCATCAGCGCGCGGGCGCCGAACGCAGCGGCGACGCCCAACAGGAACCCACGTCTCATCGCGCCTCCTTGTCTCGGGAGGACGAGCCTACTCCGCAGCCCGGGGTCGGTCCGGCGCGCGACTAAGCTGGTGCGGTCAACCCTGGGGGGATGCGAGGTGCGAAACGTGGAGCACAAGACGCTTTGGGACCGGACGGTGGATCTCACGATCCGCGTGGGCGAGCGGATCCTCGCCCCGATCGAGCGCTTCATCGGCAGGCGCTCGCTCGTCGGCGACGCGACGTTCTTCCCGCTCGAGCGCTTCCCCTGGGTCGAGCACATCGAGGACAACTGGGAGGTGATCCGCGACGAGGCCGCGGCTCTGCTTCAGGACCGCGAGGCGCTGGCGAGCTTCCAGGAGATCTCCAAGGACCAGCTCGAGATCACCGATGACGATCGCTGGAAGACGTTCTTCATCTACGGGTACGGCTTCGAGGCGAAGCTCGGGGTCGAGATGTGCCCGCGGACGGCCGCACTGATGCGCGAGATCCCGGGCATGAAGACGGCGATGATCTCCATCCTCAGTCCTCGCAAGCACATCCTCGACCACCGCGGGCCCTACAAGGGAGTGCTGCGCTACCACCTGGGGTTGATCGTGCCCGAGGACGCCGAGAGCTGCCGCATCCGCGTCGGCGAGGACTTCCGCCACTGGGAAGAGGGGAAGTCGATGATCTTCGACGACACCTTCAACCACGAGGTCTGGAACGACACCGACGAGACGCGCGTCGTGCTCTTCGTCGACGTGATGCGCCCCCTCCCCGCCCCGGACGCGGCGATCAACGAGGGCATCGTCAAAGCGATCGGCTACTCGCCCTTCGTGCTCGACGCCAAGCGCAACCAGGAGGCCTGGGAAGCGCGCTTCCGCGCCCAGCGCGGACGCACCACGGCGGGCGCCTCGGCGGGTTGAGCGGGCCACGCGATCGGCTCGCGCGTCGGGCGGCGCCCCGGCGTAGGCGCGCTTCCTCGATATCGGTCCGAGTCAGGACGTGGCGCCGACAGGGCCGGGCGCCAGGCGCGCTTCGGCGCCGCGGGCCGCGAGCGAGCCCTCCGGCAAGGTGCTCTCGGCGGGTGCGACGAGCGCGAGCAGAGCATCGACGACACGCGGGTCGAACTGCGTGCCGCAGCCGGATCGCAGCTCCTCGATCGCCGCGTCGGCCGACAGGGCCCGCCTGTAGGAGCGGTCGGTGCGCATCGCGTTCCACGAGTCGCAGCAGGTGATGATGCGGGCTTCCAGCGGGATCGCCTCTCCCACGAGCCCGTCTGGGTAACCGCCGCCGTCCCAGCGCTCGTGGTGGGAGCGCACGACCATGCCGACCTCGCGCATGAACCCGCCGACGCGGGAGAGCATCCGCTCGCCCTCCACCGTGTGGGTCTTTATGACCGTCCACTCCTCCGGGCTCAGCTGCCCGGGCTTGTTGATGATCTCCTTCGGCACGGCGATCTTTCCGACGTCGTGCAGCAGCGCGGCGAACTCGAGGTTGCGCGTGCGCTCGCCGTCGAGGCCGAGCTGTTCGCCGACTTCCAGCGCGAGCGCGACCACGCCCTTGCTGTGCTCGCCGGTATAGCCGTCGTCGGCCTCGACCACGTCGCCGAGCACGAGCGCCGTGCCGCGGTAGGCGTTGTTCAGCTCCAGCAGGCTCTCCAGGCGCCGGCGCCGCTCGCGCGAGAAGAACGCGAACAGGCCGAGCAGCGGGAGGAGGAACAGCACGTAGGCGGGGTGCTCGGGCACCTCGCGCGCGACCAGGTAGCCGATCCCGGACAGCGCGGCGTCGATGCCGTAGACCCACGACTCAGCCAGCTGCGAGGAGAAGCTCGCCCCGCGGGCGATCGCGTTGCGCATGCTCGAAGCGAGGAAGTCGACCGCGAACTCGGCGAGCAGTGCTGCGATCAGGAGCGCCGCCCCTGCAGCCTCGGGCCTCGTCGCGGCGAGCGCGAACACGAGCGCCGGGCCGAGCGCGAAGCAGGCGTTGCCCGGAGCGCTCAGCAGGCGCGAGGCGGGCGTGCGCTTTCGCAAGACGTCGGGCAGACCCGCCGCGAGCAGCGCGACGAGGACCCCACACGGCGCGAGCGCGACGGGCAATGCGAACACCAGTGGGACGAACGCGAGCTGCGTGGGTGCCGTGAACCCGAAAGGGGTGTCGATCGGCACGCGCGTGGCCACCGCGAACACGAGCACCGACAGGACGGCGGCGAGCGGGTGGAACACATGCGGCGGGTCGAGTGCCCAGACGAGCCCGACGCCGGCGAAGAACGCCAGCGCCAGCCCTGCCGAAGCGCGCAGTTCAGACACGCCCATGCGGGCGCCTTCGAGGCGCAGCGTTTCGGCCAGGCGATCCTGCTCCTCGACTGAGGGGTCGAGCTGCATGTGAAAGCTTCGGCCGATCCGGGCGCCCTCATTAGGCCTGCGGCGCCGGTTGGAACGCCTGTCCGGGCGAACAGATGTCCAGATGGAGGGCCTGGCGCTCCGGGGTTCGCGCTCCCCGCCGATGAGAAGGCCGTAAACCCCAAACTGAAAAGGGCAAACCCGGCGTGAGCCGGGGACGCAAAGCTAGGGGTCTCGCACTGTGCGAGACAGCTCGGCTGCCGGTGCACACCCAGATAGGTGCGTACTAATGATGAATCGCCTTTTCAGCTACCGGGCCCTCGGGCTCGCAGCTACTATCGGCGCCCTTCTGGTGGCGCCGTCGGCGGCCTCGGCCGCCTACTCCTCATCCTCGCTCGACACGTCCGCGTGCGGCGGCGGGGCCTTCACACAGCCGTTTCTGTCGCAGAAGGACACGAACTGGTACACCCCGGCGCCGGGCACGGGCTCGACGGGTTTCCAGTCGGGGTCCTGGGAGTTGACAGGCGGCGCGCGGCTGCTGACGACACTCGTGGAAGGCCAGGCCGTGACGGTCCTGGACCTGCCGGCGGGCGCCAAGGCATACAGCCCGCGGACATGTGTGACACACGACTACCCGCGGGCGCGCGCAGTGATGCGCAACGCGGCCGGCGGCGGCGGCATCAGCTTCCGTGTCGCCTACGAAGGCACTCCCACCTGGGAAAACCCCAAGAACACCGGTCAGATCCATGGGGCCGGCACCGCCTGGACGGCGGCAGATCCGGTCAACCTGCAGCCGTACGGCACGCAGGAATGGCAGCCGATGCGAATCGTGCTCGAAGCCCCCGCCGGAGGATCGAACGACTACCAGGTCGTCCAGCTCTGGATCGACCCGAGGTACGGGCACTAGGAACCTGAGCCTTACCGGCGCACCGCTCGGTGCGCCGGTCAAGGCCGGGACCCTCACACGTTCGTGGAGGGCAGCCCGAGTTCGTTCGTCAGTTCCTGGGCGTGGTTGTTGAGCGTCGTGAACTCGCCGGTCACGATCAGCACCCCGAGGACGATCATCACAAGCCCCCCGACCCCGATGATCACCGGGAAGTGGCGCTTGACGACCGTGAGCGCGTTGGTCATGCGGTCGAAGGCGACCGCGATCAGAAGGAACGGGATCGCCAGCCCGAGCGAGTAGAAGGCGAGCAGCAGCGCGCCGTGGGCTGCCGAGCTCGAGATCGCCGCCTGCGTGAGGATCGCCCCGAGCGTGATGCTCGTGCACGGCGTCCAGGCGATCGCGAACGCCGCTCCCGCGAGCAGCGGGCCGCCCCGGCCGGCAAGTCGCAGCAGCGTCTCGGAGTGCCACTCGCGGTTCAGCAGCGAGATGAACGGCGTCGCGAGGAAGACGATGCCCATCGCGATGATCAGGTAGCCGCCAACCTGCTGCAGCGTCTGTTTGTGTGAGTTCAGCGAGTGCCCGATCACCGTCGCGCTGAGGCCGAGCAGGATGAAGATCGCCGAGAAGCTCAGGATGAACAGCAGGCTCGGCACCAGAACCCGCCTGATCCCGACGCCCTCCTGCAGGTCGTGCGGGGTCACGCCGATCACGGTCGACAGGTAGCCGGGCACGAGCGGCAGCACGCACGGGGACAGGAAGGACACGAGCCCGGCCGCGACCGCGACCGGGATGCCGACGCCAGTTGCGGTGTCCGACGCCGAGGCCGCGAGCAGCAGATGGCTCACGCGCGCTCACCGCTCTCGACCAGCTCGCGCAGCTCCGCAACCTCGCGCTCCAGCCGCGCGACGCGCTCTGCCAGGCCGTCCGATTGCGTCGCCCCGTTCTCTGAGGGCACCGGGACCGGCGCGCGCAGCGCCGGCTCGTCGGCGGCGTCGCCGACTGGATGATCCGATTCTCCGCCGAGCAGCTCGCGGTAGCGCTCCTCCTTCTGACCCGGCCGCCGCGGCAGTCGCTCGGCGAGGCGTCGCTCGATCAGCCGCTCGAGCGTCGCGTGCAACTCCCCGAGGCCGTCGAACGGGTGCATACGCTCGCCCCGCTGCTTGAGCTCTCCGGGCGTCTGCGGGCCGCGCAGCATCAGCACGCAGAGAATTGCCTCCTCGGCCCGGTCCATGGGCAGCGCTTCGGCCAGCAGGTGGCGGTACTTCGCGGCTCGGCTGCCCGCGCCGCTCGCCAGGCGCACGAGGCCGCGACGCTCGAGTCGATGCAGCGCGTCTCGAATCGTGGCCTCGTCGTAGTCGACGACCGGGTCGCGGTTCGTGGACTGGTTGCAGGCCAGCCGCAGCGAGTTCAGCGACAGCGGATAGACGTCCGGCGTCGTGCGCTGCTTCTCGAGCAGACAGCCGAGCACCCGGATCTGCTCCGGGCCGAGTTCAAGCGAGGTGACGCTCACGTACCGGAGATTCTAAGGACGAGGGCGAGCCTCCTGGCGCGCAAGGGGCGCCGGGAGCCGCCGGTTGGCGCCGCTACAGTCAAAACGGTGAGCGCCCAGCCTTTCTCGACGGGGCGTTCGGGGGAGGGACACCGGTCGAGGCCGGAGCAACGTCCCGAGGACATCCCCGCCGCGCCTGTCTCGCTGCGCCGGATCGCCCGGCTGTTCAACCCATACCGGCAGCGGCTCGGACTGCTGCTGAGCCTCATCTTCCTGTCCGCGGGCCTCGGGGTGATCAGCCCGTTCCTGCTGCGGGAAATCATCAACACGGCCTACCCGCAGCACGACACGGCGCTGCTGGTCGAGCTCGTCGCGGGGATGATCGCGCTGTCGGTGGTGACGAGCGTGATCGGGGTCGCGCAGACGTGGATCTCCAACCAGGTCGGCCAGCGGGTGATGCACGACCTGCGCGCCGCCGTCTACGCGCACCTGCAGCGGATGTCGCTGGCCTTCTTCACGCGCACGCGCACCGGCGAGGTGCAGTCGCGGATCGCCAACGACATCGGCGGGATCGACAGCGTCGTGACCTCAACCGCCACCTCGATCGTCCAGAACGTCACCACGGTCGTCGCGACGGTCGTCGCGATGTTCCTGCTCGACTGGCGCCTGGCGGTGTTCTCGCTGATCCTGCTGCCGTTCTTCGTCTGGCTGACGCGGCGCGTGGGTGAGGAGCGCCGGAGGATCCAATCCGTGCGCCAGAGCCGCCTGGCGGACATGTCGAGCCTGGTGGAGGAGTCGCTGTCTGTGTCGGGCATCCTGCTCGGCAAGACGATGGGCCGCTCACCGGAGCTCGTGAGGCGCTTCAGCGACGAGTCCGGAGAACTGGCCGACCTCGAGGTGCGCGCCCGCATGGCCGGCCGCTGGCGGATGGCCACGGTGCAGATGAGCTTCGCGATCATGCCGGCCCTCGTCTACCTGTTCGGGGGCATCGAATTCGCCGGCGGGCCCCCGATCTCGGTCGGCACGGTCGTCGCCTTCACCACGCTGCAGACGCGTCTGCTGTTCCCGATCCAGTCGCTGCTCTCGGTCGGGCTGGAAGTGCAGACCTCGCTCGCCCTGTTCGGGCGCATCTTCGAGTACCTGGATCTACCCGTGGACATCGTCGAGCGCCCCGACGCGCGTGCTCTCACCGACGTCCGCGGCGACGTGCGCCTGGAGGACGTGTGGTTCCGCTACTCCCCGGAGGGGCCTTGGACGCTCTCGGAAATCGACGCCGAGGTCCCGCCCGGCACGCGCACCGCGCTGGTGGGCGAGACCGGCTCGGGCAAGACGACGCTCGCCTATCTCGTCGCCCGCCTGTACGAGCCCGAGCGGGGGTGCGTGAGCATCGACGGCGTGGACATCCGCGACATGACGCTGGGATCGCTCGCGAAAACCGTCGGGCTCGTCTCGCAGGAGACCTACCTGTTCCACGCCTCGATCCGCGAGAACCTCCGCTTCGCCTGCCCGGAGGCGAGCGACGAGGAGATCGAAGAGGCCGCGCGCGCCGCTCAGATCCACGATCTGATCGCGTCCCTTCCCGACGGCTACGACACGGAAGTGGGCGAGCGGGGCTACCGCTTCTCGGGCGGCGAGAAGCAGCGCATCGCGATCGCCCGCACGGTGCTGCGCAATCCGCCGGTGCTGATCCTCGACGAGGCGACCTCGGCGCTCGACACCGAGACCGAGCGCGCCGTGCAGCAGGCGCTCGACGAGCTCGCACGCGGGCGCACGACGATCGCGATCGCGCATCGCCTCTCGACCGTGCGCGACTCCGACCAGATCCTCGTGCTCGACGCCGGACGGATCGTCGAACGCGGCACCCACGACGAGCTCGTTGCGGCGGGCGGCCGCTACGCCGCGCTGTCCGCCGGGGCCGAGCAGGGACCCGGCGCCGAGGACGAGCCGTTGGCCCTCCGCTAGCGCGTCCGCACGAGCTTCACGACCAGCACCGAACGCCTGACCGGCGCGGCCCCGGTCGCGAGCACCAGGCGCGCGTTCGCGCTGCGGCGCAGGTGCAGCGAGCGCCGCGAGCGCTTGGAGAGATGGATCAGGACCGTGACGGTGCGACCCGCGCCGAAGATCGTGCTGGCGCCCGCCAACCGGCGCGCGGGCGGCACCGCGCGCGCCGCGATCGGGCCGTGTGGCCCGTAGAGCCCGAGGCTCGTCGCGCACGGCGTCCCGGCGGCGCTCGCGACGCAGCGCATCCGTACGAGCGCGTTGCCATGGCGGTTCACACGCAGCGTCCGCGACAGCAGCGCGGCGAAGGGGTGCCCCGGCGCCGGACTCGCGACGGGGACCGAAAGCGAGGCGCTGTCGTCGCCGGGGTCGTAGTCGGCCTCGTCGGCCTGGATGCTCGCGCCGAGCTGGAGCGTTTCAACCGCCAGCGGCTGTACCTGTACCGTCACCGTCCGTGTCGCCCCGGGCGCGAGCGCGCCGAGCGGGCAACTCACGAGCGTCCCCGCGCCATAGGAGGCGGTGCAGCCGATCGGAGCGGCGATCAGGTTCGCGAGTTCCGGCAGGGGGATCGTCACGCTCACGCCGCTCAGGGCGTCACCCCCGGCGTCCCTCACGCTCGCGCTGAGCGCGAACGCCGAGCCGGCGGTCGCGGGCTTCGCGCTGAGGGAGACCGATGCATCGGCGGCGCTCTCGAACGCACCCTCGTCGCAGCTCGCCCCCTGTGGCCTGGCCGTGCCACGCTCGTCCACCATCGTGCCTTCCACGTCGCTGCCCGCACACGACGCGCCGCCGGCGTTCACCGCCGGGCTGGCGTGCAGCAGCGGCAGCACCGTAACCAGCCCGTTCGGCGTCGGAGCGCCGAGGAGCGGATCGGCGCCGGATGGGGCGACGCCGGCGAAGGTGCAGCCGGGGCTGGCCCCGTGCACGAGGTTCGCAGCCGGCGTCGCGACGGTCGCAGACCCTTCGCAGACGAGCGCCGCGGCCCCGGTGAGGATCGTCCCTTCCAGGAAGATCGACTGGGCTCCCGCCGCGCGGAGCGCTGTCCCACCGCCGCCGTCGAGGGTCGAGTAGCGCAGATCCAGCGATGCGCCCGGTTCCGCGGCGAGCGCAGCGGCGGCCGCGTTGGCGGCCACGGTCGTGTCGATGAGCTCGACGCTCCCGCCTTCGGCGACCGCCAGCGCCGAGGAGGCGGTGTTGCCGGTGACGCTCGAGCGCTCCAGGGTGAGGCTGCCGGCGCCGACCTGCAGCGCCGCGCCCGCAGCCGCGCTGTTGGCTTCGATCGCGCTGCCGAGGAAGGTCATCGCGGCGTGCTCGATCCGGGCCGCGCCGGCGCCGCCGTTGCCCTGCAGCACGCTGTCGCGGACCACTACCGGGGGCCCTTCTTCATCTTCTATCGCGCCGCCCGCCGAGCGCGATCCCGTGAGCGTCACTCCAGTCACGGCGATCGGTCCGGCGCCCTTGGCGATCGCGAGCAGCCCGGTCGTACCCGCGCCGTCGATGACACTCGCGCCGGCGCCGGCGCCCTGCAGGGTGAGCGGGCAGAGGACCTTCGCACCGGCGGGCCCGGCACAGGCTTCGCCGAGCTGGTCGCCGAGCACCAGCGGCCGACGGCTTTCAAGCGCGTAGTGGCCGGCCGGCAGCAAGACGAGAACGCCTGCTGCGCCGGAGGCGGAGCCGTCGAGGGCGCGGGCTGTTTCCAGCGCCGCGCGCAGCGTGCAGATGCGTTCGAGCGGGCCGTTGCTCCCGCCGCACAGCTCCGGGTGTTCGCTCAGGCCGAAATCCGCGGTGTCGTTCACGCGCAGCACGGCCTGGGCCGCGCCGGCCGCCGGAGCGCTCGCGAGCGCGGCCGCGGCGGCGCAGACAGCAGCCAGGAACCGAGACCTCATCGGCGCCCGAGTGTAGAGCCGGGCCCCGCGCGCCGCGTCAGGCGATGGCGTCGATGTTCAGTCGCACGTAGTCCACGACCACTGGCTCGCCCAGCTCGGCGAGGACCTCGTCCATGAAGCGCTCGCGCAGCTCGGGCGGGAGCGCCTGGACGTGCGGCTGCAGAACGATCGTCTCGAGGAACTCGCGCGCGTGCTCGGGCTGTTGCGGCGCGGGCGTGAGCCAGCACTCGGCGCTCGTGAAGCCGGCGCCCAGAAGCCGCCGGCGCGTCTCCTCGGGCGCCGCGTAGTTCCACGGCGGCCGGAAGCCCTCCAGGTGCTCGGCGAAAGGCTCGCGCGCGCCGACGAGCATCGCGCGGCGGCGCAGCTCGACGATGTTCCCCTCCCCGCCGCACTGGGCGAGCAGGCGTCCGCCGTCGCGCAGGCACGCGCGCAGCCGGGCGAACAGCCGCTCGTGGTCGCCGATCCAGTGGAAGGTCGCGGTCGAGAGGATCGCGTCGGCCGGCTCGGGGACCTCCAGCTCGAGCAGGTCGGCCACGATCAGCTCGGGTCCCGGGCCGAGGCGCTCGCGTGCCGCGGCGATCATCGACGGCGAGCCGTCGACCCCGATCACGCGCCCGCGCGGCAGGCGATCCAGGATCGCTTCGGTGACCCGCCCGGATCCGCAGCCGGCGTCGATGACCGTCTCCTCGCCCGTCAGCTCCATCCGCGAGAGGACCTCGAGGCCCATCGACTGCATCACGCCGGAGATGCGGTCGTAGCTGGTTCCGTCCCAATCGCGTGCCGGCATGGTCTGTACGTTATCACATACGTTCGTCTGTCAGCTCTGCGATCAGCCTCGACAGCCTGCCGCCCTGCCATGCGATCGGTGAGGCGCCGGGCTCCTCGACGAGGAGCCGCGCGCCCGGGATCCAGCTCGCCCATCGCTCCGCGACCGCGAGCGGGTGGCCGGGGTCGGGCTCGTCACGGCTGCCGACGATCAGCGTCGGCACCGCCAGGCGCTGCAGCTCGGCCGGGTCCTCGAACGGCGCCGAGCGCGGCACCGCTTCCAGCGCATCGGCGACCGCGTCCGGGTGCTGATGCCCCGCGAGGCGCTGCCGCAACACCGTCTCGACCGTCGCGCGCAGCGGCTCGGCGACGCCGTCGAGGTCGTACGCGGCGACGAAGCCCTCGATGCCCCCCTCGCGCAGCCCCGCGGCGAGTGCGTCCCAGCGCTCGAGCTCGGCGGGCGAACGAGCCGCGGCCGGGTCGAAGGACGGTGTGACGAGCACGAGCCCCGCTACGCGGCCGGGCTCGTCGAGCGCGAAGCGCACCGCGGTGTGCGCACCCATCGACGCGCCGGCCAGGACGGCGCGCTCGAACCCGCCCTGGTCGAGAGCCGCGCCCAGATCGGCGGACAGACGCGGGTAGCGGTAATCGCCCTCGGCGGCGGGCGCGGAGGCCCCGTGGCCGCGGGCGTCGTAGGCGAGCACGCGCCGGCCGGAGCGCTGCAGCGTGTTCGACCCCATCACGACGTAGCGTCTCGTCGCCGTGAGGCCGTGCAGCAGTGCGACGCCCGGACCCTCGCCGCTCAGCTCGCCGCTCAGCCGCGTCCCGTCCGCTTCGACCAGGATCGGCTCGGCGCGCTCGCCCGGCACGTCGCTCAGGCGTGTACGGCCGCGTGAGCTCTGAGGAGCTCCGCCGAGCGCTCGGGCTGCTCCCAGAAGAACAGATGCCCGACGTCCTCGAAGATCTCGAGCTCCGCGCCGGGGATCAGCGAGGCGACGTGCCGGCCGTTGCCGACCGGGAGCATCTCGTCGATCGTGCCGTGGGCCACCAGCGTCGGCATCTCGAGCTCGCCGAGCCTCGCGTGTGTGTCATGAGTCGTGCACGCTCGCATCTGCGCGAGCACGACCGGCACGGCGACGGCGCGCTCGGCGGCGATGGCGCGAAACCGCTGCCAGGCCTGCTCGTCGGCGGCGAACGCCGGCGACACGTTGACCTCCCAGCCGATGCGGATCGCACGTTCGCGATCGCCCGAGGACATCGCCTCGCCCAGCCGTTCGACCACGCCGGGGTCGGTGAGCACGGCGTCCGGGCCGCCGCAGTAGGTGCAGCCGAGCGTCAGGGTCCGCACCAGCTCGGGTCGCGCCAGCGCCAGCTCCTGGGCGATCATGCCGCCCATCGAGATGCCGAGGACATGCGCGCAGGACAGCCCGAGCACGTCCAGCAGCGCACCGGCGTCGGCCGCCATCTCGGCGGTCGTGATCTCGCCCTCGAGGCGGCTGCTCGAGCCGACGCCGCGGTGATCGAAGGCGATCACGTCGAAGTCCCTGCGCAGCTCCTCCAGGAACGGCTCGCCCCAGTGCAGCGCGGTTCCGCTCATGCCCATGATCAGCAGCAGCGGCGGACCGCCCTCCGCGCCACTGCGTTCGACGGCCAGCGCGCCCGTGCCGATCTCGACGGCTGTCATGCGGCGATCCTATCCCGCGGCGCGCGCCTCACACCGGCAGCGCCAGCTGCGGCGCATGGCCGTCCTCGCCGCCGCCGGCGGCGCCGCCCTCCGCGTGCAACCCGGCCACGCGCACGCCGAGCAGCCGCACCGGCCGCGGCGGCGCGTAGGCCGCGAGCAGGCGCAACGCCTCGGCCGCGACCGTCTCGGCATCGCGAGTCGGTGACGCCAGCGTGCGCGCCCGCGTCACCGTCGTCCAGTCGTCGAGCCGGACCTTGATGGCGATCGTGCGTCCGCTGCGCCCATGGCGGGCGAGGCTCTCGCACAGCGAGAGCGCCATCTCGCGCATCACGGCGCGCATCTCGCCCTGGTCGGAGAGGTCGGTGTCGAACGTGCGCTCGCGCGACTCCGAGACGACCTTGCGCGCGTTCGAGACCGGACCCTCGTGCTCGAACCGCGCGCGCCGCTGTAGCTCGCGTCCCAGGTTTGCTCCGAAGCGCTCGACCAGCGCGCGCTCGTCGGCCGCGGCGAGCGCGCCCAGCGTCGTCAGACCCATCGCCTCGAGCTTGGCCACGGTCTTGGGGCCGATGCCCGGCACGAGGCCGGGCCGCTCTGAGGCGAAGCGCTCGCAGGCCTCTTCCCTGGTCAGCACCACGAAGCCCGCCGGCTTCTCGGCGTCGGATGCCACCTTGGCGATCAGCTTGTTCTCCCCGATCCCCACCGAGCAGGTCAGCCCGATCTCAGATGCGATCTCGGCCACGAGCCGGCGCATCGCCGCGCGCGGCGAGAACAGCCCCGAGAGGTCGAGGTAGGCCTCATCCAGGCCGACGACCTCGACGTGCTCGACCTGACGGCGGACGATCGCCATCATCCGCGCCGAGACGTCCCGGTAGGTCGGGAAGTCGGGCGCCAGGAACACGGCCTGTGGGCACAGCCGGCGCGCGCGGGCGGCGGGCATCGCAGAGCCGACGCCGAAGCGCCGCGCCTCGTAGCTCGCCGTGGTGACAACCGCGCGCGGTCCGGTTCCGGCGACCACGACCGGCAGTCCGCGCAGCTCGGGACGCCGTCCCAGCTCGATCGAGACGTAGAAGGCGTCGGCGTCCAGATGGGCGACGCGCAGGCTTCCTCGCTCGCTCGCCACCGGCGAAATCTAGCGCCGCTGGCGGCCGTCTCCCCCGAGCGCCGACGGGGCGAGCAGCTCGCGCCTCGAGGACACGCCGAGCTTGCGGTAGATGTGGCGCGCGTGCGTGCGCACCGTCTCGACGCTCACGTGCAGCTCCGCGGCGATCTGCGCGTTGGAGCGCCGGCGCTGCAGGCCGCCGAGCACGTCGACCTCACGCGCCGTCAGCAGCCCGGCACCGCGTCCGAGCCCGTCCCCGTCGCGCGGGGTCAGCTGCAGGCCCCGCGAGGCCAGGTGGATCGCGTTCAGTACGTCGCGCGACTGCGTCGCCCTTCCCAGACATGCCGAGGCGCCGAACGCGAGCAGCTGCGCCGACTCGACGCTCGTCGGACGCTCCGCGAGCAGCAGCAGGTGCGTCTGGGGATGGCCCACTGCGATCGAGCGGACCTCGGCGGGGCTGCGCAGCCGTCCGGCATCCAGGATCGCAACATCCGGCCGGCGGCTCCGCAGCATCATGGGCAGCTGGGCAGGCGTGACGTCCTCGGCGATCAGCTCGAGGCGCTCGTCGTCGTCGATCAGGCCCCGCAGGCCGCGGGCGATCAGATCGTCGAAGCGCCCGACGGCGACCGTGATGCTCTCGAAATCCCCCATATGCAGGGGATCATATCGGTCTGCGCGACAAAACGGGTGAGCCTTGCATCACCCGCACCATCACCCTCCGGCTCACCTGAAGATCCCCCTCGAAAGGGGATCAATACGGACGATGCGAGCGGGACACTAAAACGGCGAAAGCCGCATCTCCGGGAGGGGGAAGCTGCGGGACGAGACACGGGATGAATGCGGCGACGCCAAGAGGAGGAGACGACCCATGGAGTGGGACTGGATAGGCAACACGGAATGAGATCGGGCTCCCCAGGTTCCCCGCGCCGACCCCGACGTCTGCGTGCCCGTCGAAGCACCCGCGTCTCAGCCCGCGTGAAGCGAAACCGGCTGCTCGGGCTCGCGATCATCGCGATCCTCGGTCTCGCCGTGCTGGCCCCTGCCGGCCTGGCGAGCGTGACCGAAGCGCCGGCCGAAGAAAGCACGGCCGCGCAGCGCTCCGCTCAGCACGCTGTCGCCCACGCCGAACGCGACGCCCGCAGGCAGGCCCTCGCACGCCAGCGCGCCGAAAACAAGGCGCGGCGCGACCGACAGGCCGCCGAAGGCAGGGCCCGTACCGAAGAAAGACGCGCCGCGCGAGCGATCCGCCATGCCCTCCCCCACGGCCACAAAGTCGACGACAACGCGGAAGTGGCGATCGACTGCGACAGCATCACGGTGCACTACTTCGGCTTCAAGGCCGTCGAGGGCTCGCCGAACTCCGTGGTCCAGATGGTCGTGATGAAGCGCGGCTCCTCCGGGCTGTTCATCGCCTTCCCCACGAAAACGTTCACGTTCGAAGGCACCGAAGCGACCTCTGTGATTCCGATCGCCGCGCCCGTCGGGCCATCGACCGTGGACATCCGCTCGAAATGGAACACGAACGAAAACAAGGGCGGCTTCGACATCCACGAATCGGTGAAGTGCGGACCGAAACCGGCGTTCGCGATCGAAAAGCTCCAGTCGCTCGGCGGCCCGTTCACGAGCGAACCGCTCACCGGGAAGGTCGGCCAGACCGTGCTCTACGAGATGGTGGTGACGAACACGGGCAACACGCCGCTGACGTTCAGCAACTTCTCCGACGCGGTCTGCGATCTCGGCACTGTCGGCGGCGTTCCGAGCGGGCCGGTCGAACCGCTCGGGAGCTTCACGGTCGTGTGCGCACACACGATCACCGCCGCGGACCTCGCGGCGGGTTCGCTGGTCAACGTCGCAGGGATCACGGGCACACCCGAAGAAGGCGAAGGCTCCTTGCCCGAACAGAAATCGAATGAAGTCGTGGTGACGCCGAAACCCGAAGAAGAATCTGAAAAGGAAAAAGAAGAAAAAGAAAAAGAAGAAAAAGAAAAAACGCCCGAAGAACCGAAAGGCGGCAACGAAAACCCGCCCAACACGCCCTCCACCACGCCGACCCCGAAATCGGGCGTGCTCGGCACCTCGGGGGCGAGTTCGACCTCAACGAGCAAATCGGGCGTCCTCGGCTTCGCCTCGGCCACCGTCCCGTCGCTGCGCGGCCCGCAGGGTTGCGTGCGCAGCAGCGTCATCGCGAGCGTCAAGTCCTCAGGGGTCAAAAGCGTCGTCTTCTACATCGACGGCCACCGCCTGCGCACGCTGGGGGCCTCCGCGGCACACAAGGGCCTGATCTCGATTCGCATCGACGTCTCCAAGATGAAGGTCGGCCCGCATCACGTGAAGGCGACGATCACGATGAAGCCGGTCAGCGCCGGGGGCAAAGCGGCGAAAGCCACGCGCAGCCTGACCGTCGTGCGCTGCCACTCCGCTGTCGTGACCCCGCACTTCACGGGGTAGCTCGAAAGACATGCTCGCGCTGCTCCCGGATCAGTCACGCCGGCGGCTCGCGCGGCTGATCTGCCTTACCGCCTGCGCGGCGGCCGCGCTGGCCGCGCCCGCCGGCGCACGCGCAGCCGCGACACCCGAAGCCGCCTCAGCCGCGCCGCAACCGGTCCTGACCCGGCTCTCGAACCTGCACACGCTCAGCCGCTGGGCGTACACCAAGACGGCGAGCGTGATCCGCTCCTTTCCCTCGGCTCGCTCGAACCCGGTCGGGCGACTGCGCTTTCTCTCCCCCGACCAGCAGGCCGAGCTCTACCTCGTGCTGGCCTCCGCGCGCCGGCGCGGCGGGCAGAGCTGGCTGCAGATCGAGGTCCCGGCACGGCCGAACGGGCGCCGCGGCTGGGTGCCGCGCTCGGCGCTCGGCTCGCTGCACGTCGTCAAGAGCTACCTGCTCGTCGACCGGGGGACGCTGACGGCGACGTTGTTCCGGGAAGGCAAGTCGATCTTCAGCACGAGGATCGGCGTCGGCAAGCCGAGCACCGTGACGCCGGCGGGCGAGTTCTACGTGCTCGAGAAGCTGCGCGCCGTCGGCGACCCGATCTACGGGCCGTTCGCCCTCGCCACCAGCGCCTACGCGCCGACGTTGAGCGAATGGCCGGGCGGAGGTGTCGTGGGCATTCACGGCACGAACGAACCGCAGCTGATCCCGGGGCGGCCCTCGCACGGCTGCGTGCGCATGCGCGACGCCGATGTCGCGCGGCTGTGGTCGCTGATCGGACTCGGGACCCCGATCGAGATCACCTGACTCCGGTCCGGCTGGGTCACGTAGCGCCGGATGTCTCACCCGGGTAGGCTGTGCCGCCCATGGATCTGACCTTCAGCCCCGAGGAGATCGCGTTCCGAGACGAGTTGCGCGGATGGCTCTCGGAGAACCGCCCGGAGGCGGAGCCCACCGCCGGCGGCGAGGACGCCCATTACGGCTGGCGGCGCGACTGGCAGCGACGACTGTATGACGCCGGCTGGGCGGCGCCTGCCTGGCCCACCGAGTACGGCGGCCGCGGCGCATCGCTGACCGAGTCCGCGATCTACTTCGAGGAGATCGGCCGTGCGCGCGTGCCGCTGCCGGCGAACGTGCTCGGGCTGCTGCTCGGGGGACCCACCCTGATGGTGTGGGGCACCGACGAGCAGAAGGACCGCTACCTCTCCCCCATCCTCAGCGCCGAGGAGATCTGGTGCCAGGGCTTCTCCGAGCCGGAGGCGGGCTCAGATCTCGCCGCGCTGAAAACCCGTGCCGTCAAGGACGGCGACGAATGGGTCATCAACGGGCAGAAGGTCTGGACCAGCGGGGCGCAGTACTCGAAGTGGTGCATGCTCGTCGCGCGCACCGACAGCGAGGTGCCCAAGCACAAGGGGCTCACGTACTTCCTGATGGACATGGAGCAGGACGCCGTCCAGGTGCGCCCGCTGCGCCAGATCACCGGCGAGGCGGAGTTCAACGAGCTCTTCATCGAGGACGCGCGGATCCCGGACGCCAACGTCGTCGGCGGCGTGGGCAACGGCTGGAAGGTCGCCCTCACCACACTCATGAACGAGCGCGCCGGGCTCGGCTTCGCCCTGCAGATCAGGCTGCGCCAGCTCCTGGACGACACGATCGCTGTCGCCGCCGAGCGCGGCCTGCTCGAGGACCCGCTCTACGCCGATGAGCTCGCCGAGCTGCACATGCGCTGCGAGTCGATCCGGCTGCTGGCCTGGAAGGGCCTCACCGACGTCGAGCGCTACGGCCAGCCCGGTCCCGAGGGCTCTCTGGTCAAGTGGCTGTGGTCCGACACGAACCAGCGCCTCACGCAGCTCGCCGTCGACATCGTCGGCCCGGCCGCCCTCACGTCGGGCACGAGCTGGAGCTACGAGTTCCTGCGCGCCCGCGGCAACACGATCGAGGGCGGCACGACCGAGGTGCTCAAGAACATCGTCGCCGAGCGCGTGCTCGGCCTGCCCCGGCTGAAGGTCGCCGCCTGATGGACTTCGGCCTGAGCGACGACCAGCGCGAGATCCAGCGCACGGCCCGCGACCTGCTGGCCGACCGCGCCAAGCCGGAGCGCGTGCGCGAGCACGCGGAGCTGAGCACCACCGACGGAGCCCTCTGGGACGAGCTGCGTGAGCTCGGCTGGCCGGGCATCGCGATCGCCGAGGAGCACGGCGGCCAGGGCCTCGGCCAGGTCGAGCTGTCGATCCTCTGCGAGGAGCTCGGGCGCTCGCTGGCGCCTGTCCCCTTCCTGCCGAGCGCGATGGCGGCCACGCTGATCCAGCAGGACGGCTCCGCAGAGCAACGAGACCGCTGGCTTCCCGGGCTCGCGTCGGGCGAGACGATCGGCGCACTGGGCGAGCTGCGCGACGGCGTCGCGGAGCTGGTCATCGGCGGTCGTGAGGCCGACGTCTTCGTGCTGGTCGAGGACGACGGCAGTGGGCGCATCGTCGGCGCCGCGGAAGCCGAGGTGACCCCTGTGGAGTCCGTCGACCCGACCCGCTCCACCGCGCGGGTGAACCCCGGGGCCGGCGAGGCGATCGGCGACGGCAGCGCCTGCGCCGGTCTGGGCCGAACGCTGGTCTCGGTCAGCTCCGAGCTTGTCGGCGTGTGCGACCGCGCGGTGCACATGACGGTCGAATACGTCAAGGACCGCAAGCAGTTCGGGGTGCCCGTCGGCTCCTACCAGGCGGTCTCGCACCGCTGCGCGCAGATGCTGCTCGAAACCGAGCGGGCGCGCTCCACCGCGGCCTTCGCGGCGTGGACGGCCGACGCCGATCCCGAGGCGCTGGCAGAGGCGGCCGCGATGGCGAAGGCCTCCGCGTCCGCCGCCGGGCGCGAGGTGACGGCTTCGGCGATCCAGATGCACGGTGGCATCGGCTTCACGTGGGAGGCAGACGTCCACTGGCTCTACAAGCGCGCGCAGATGGACGCGGCGCTGCTCGGCGGGGGCAAGCGCCACCGCGCGCGGCTCGCGGCGATCCTCGCGGATCGCGTCGGCGCTTCGACCGCGGCCTGAGCGGCCCCCGGAGCGCCCGGGCCCCGCGCTCTCGCGGGTGAAGATACTGGGAGGGCCCTCGACATCGTCGGCCCGGCGGATTAGGGTCGCATCGAGCGTCGGCGCATCGCTTGCTGCCGTCGGCGCCGCCTGTTCACTTCCTGTGCTCAAGGGGGCACCATGGGACGCGTCAAGACGTTCGGTATGGCAGTCGCCGCGATGCTGCTGCTCGGCGCGCTGACGGCAGGAGCCGCAGCCGCCAAACCGCTGAAACTGGAACTCACATGGAACGGGGAAGCCCACCAGCTCGCGCCCGGCGATCACTTTCGGATGGTCACCCATGACGCGACGATCGCAACGAGCCCCGGCGCAGTCACCTGCACGGAAGCAGAATCCTTCCCGGCCGAGGGGTTCACCGGGGTCGACCAGACCGATCTCGAAGCCACCGACAAGATCCAGCTCGACTCGGTCGCCTACGGCGCGCTGTATGGGTCCCACGCGTGCGAAAACACCAGCGGCCTGGGTTCCACGGCGTTCGTGTACTTCCACCCGGACAACGCGACCCTCGAACTCGCCGGATCGAAAGGCAAGGCTACGTTCAAGCGCCGATCGACCAGCGAATCGATCTTCATCGACGCCGCGTACAGCGGCGGCGACCTGTGCCTGTGGGAAGCGAGCAAAATGAAGGCCGCCCTGACGCTGCCTGAATTCAATCAAGAACCTCAGTGGAAACGAGTCGACATCGCGGTCAGCGAAGCGAAGTTCAAGCTCGTGAAGGCGCTCTCCGCGCCCGAATGCGCCAAGAAGGCGACCTTTGCGGCGGACTTCGAATTCGCGACCTCCAGCCACGGAGAAGAGGAATGGAACACGTTCGGGAAACTCGTTTCCTGAGCCGGCGATGAGCGCGGGGCTTTCGGTCTCGGAGACCGCGGCCCCGTCGCTCGCCGAGAAGCCGGTGGCGAGCTAGCCTGATCCGGTGCCCACTCACGCCGCGTTCCTGAAAGGCATGAACCTCGGTAACCGGCGGCTCACGAACGAGGAGCTGCGCGGCCACTTCGAGGCGATCGGGTTGACCGACGTCGCGACGTTCAGGGCGAGCGGCAACGTCGTGTTCAGCTGCCCGCACGGCCGCGGCGAGCGTGCACTCGTCGAGCTGATCGAAGGTGAGTTGGCGAGCCTGCTCGGCTATCCGGTCGCGACATTCCTACGCACCGGCGGGGAGGTCAGCACGATCGCCGCGGCCGAGCCGTTCGATGCCCGCACGCGCAAACGGCTTCACGGCAAGCCGCAGGTGATGCTGCTGGGCTCCAAGCCGTCCGCGGCTGCTCGCCGCAAGGCCGTCGCGCTCGCGGGCGAGGATGATGCGCTCGCGTTCGATGCGCGCGAGCTGCACTGGCTGCCGGCGGGCGGCGTCAGCGACTCCGAGCTCGATATGCGCGCCCTCGTGCGCGTTCTCGGGGAGATGACCGTCCGAACGAAGGGCACGATCGATCAGATCGCGGGGCGCTGGTTCGAAGGCGACGGGGACCTCTAGGATCAGGACGATGGGGCACGAGACGTGAGAGCCGTCGCCTGCGCGCGGGCGCAGCTCGAGGTCGCCGAGATGCCCGCGCCGCAGCCCGAGCGCGGACAGGTCCTGATCGAGGTGCTGCGCTGCGGCATCTGCGGCTCGGACCTCCACGCGCGCGAGCACTGCGACGAGCTGGCCGATGTGCTGCTCGAGGCCGGCTACGACGGCTTCATGCGCTCCGAGCAGCGCGTCGTGTTCGGGCACGAGTTCAGTGGTGTCCTGGTCGAGCACGGTCCCGGTGGGAGCCGCAAGATCCCGACCGGGACCCACGTCGTCGCGCTGCCGCTGCTGCGAACGCGCGGGCACATACAGGCGGTGGGCCTGTCCGCGGCTGCGCCCGGAGCCTACGCTGAGCAGGCGGTTGTCCAGGAGGCGCTGACGATGCCGGTGCCCAACGGCCTCTCCCCGGACCTCAGCGCGCTGACAGAGCCGATGGCGGTCGCCTGGCATGCCGTCCGGCGCAGCGAGATCCGCCGGCGCGACGTGGCGGTCGTGATCGGCTGCGGCCCGATCGGGCTTGCGGTGATCTGCATGCTCGCCGCCAAGGGCGTCAGGACGATCGTCGCGAGCGACCCCTCGCCGGGCCGGCGCGCGCTCGCCGAGGCCTGCGGTGCGACCACGACGGTCGACCCGCGCGAGTCCGAGCCCTTCTCCGCCGCCGACCACGGCAAGCACCTGCGGAGCATCGAGGAAGCGGCGGAGCTGGCGCTCGGGACGACCGAGAAACTGCGCCGGCTGCCGATCGCCTGGCACCGGATCTGGCGCGGCATCGACGCGCTCGGGATCAAGCCCGCGGCGCCCGTCGCGTTCGAGTGCGTCGGCGTTCCCGGCATCATCGAGCAGCTCCTTGGCACCGCGCCGCTGTTCTCCCGCATCGTGGTCGTCGGCGTCTGCATGGGCGAGGATCGCTTCAGGCCCTCCATGGCCGTCAACAAGGAGATCGACCTTCGGTTCGTGATCGGCTACACGCCGCTGGAGTTCCGGGACACCCTGCACATGCTGGCCGAGGGGAAGGTCGATGCCCGCCCCCTGCTGACCGGGACGGTGGGCCTGGACGGTGTCGCCGGCGCGTTCGCGGCGCTGGGCGACCCCGAGCGTCACGCCAAGATCCTGATCGATCCTCGCCGTGCTGGAGCTGATCTCGCCGCCGGCGCGCCCGGCGAGCCGGCCGTCGCGGGCTCGGCCTAGGGCTCAGATCAGCGCGAGGGATTCGCGCTCTCAACCGTTCGCGACGGCGTCCGCCTCGAGCCCGCCGCCACGAGCGGCGAGGCACGCACCACGCCGGCGCCGCTCGGCGTAGGCTCTGCCCGGAGGAGCACGGCGGGCGGGCTCAGCGAGCCCGCATTCCAGCCCAGAGGAGGGAGAGCGCATTGCCCGAGCCACTACCACGCGGCCGTAACCCATTCGACGAAGACGGGGTCGAGCGCGGCGCCGATGGCCGCGCGCGGTACCTCGGCCGTCCCGACTCCCTGGTCGCGATGCTCGCGGCCAGCCTCGATCGCGACCCGCGGGCGACCGCGATCCTCGAGGTCGGCGGCGGGCAGATCTCCTACGGCGAGCTGTGGGAGAGCGCCGCGCGCGTTGCCGGAGGGCTTCGCGAGCGCGGGGTAAAGCGGGGCGACCGCGTAGCGCTGCGGCTCGGCAACGGGATCGACTGGGTGCTCGCGTTCTTCGGGACGCAGATGCTCGGCGCCGTGGTGGTGCCGGTCAACACCCGCTTCACCGAGGACGAGGTCGCATACGTGGTCGGCGACTCGGGCGCGAAGTTCACGTTCGAGGACGGCGCCACGCTCCCCGCAGGCCACGCCGTGGAACCCGAGACGCTCTCGCACGACGACCTGGCGGCGATCTTCTACACCAGCGGCACCACGGGGTTCCCCAAGGGCGCGATGACCTCGCACGGGAACTTCCTGACCAACAGCGAGAACGCGCTGCGCTGCAACCCGATCGACCGTTCCGAAGGCCCTGAGATCTCGACGCTCGTCTCGGTCCCCCTGTTCCACGTCACGGGCTGCAACAGCCAGCTGATCCCGCTGCTCGAGCTGGGCGGGCGCGTCGAGATCCTCTCCGGCCCGCTCGACTTCGACGGCTTCTTCACAGCCGTCGGCGAGCACGGCGTCAACCAGCTCGTCTCGGTGCCGGCCATCTACCACGCCGTCGTCAACCATCCGCGCTTCGCCGAGCTCGACGTCAGCCGTGTGCGCTGGATCTCCTACGGCGGCGCGCCGATCGCGGAGAGCCTCGTGCACCGCATCAAGCAGGCGTTCCCGAACGCTCGCGTCGGCAACGGCTTCGGGCTGACCGAGACCTCCTCCCTGACCTCGTTCCTGCCCGACGAGGAGGCCGAAGACCACGCCGACTCGGTCGGCTTCGCAATGCCCGTTGTGGATCTGGCGATCGACGAGCCGGACGGCGACACCGGTGTGGGCGAGCTGCTGGTCCGAGGCCCGAACGTCGTTCAGGGCTACTGGAACAAGCCCGAGGCGACCGCCGAGACCTTCGTCGACGGCTGGCTGCACACGGGCGATCTCGCGCGCCTGGACGCCGACGGGCTGCTCTACATCGTCGACCGCAAGAAGGACATGATCAACCGCGGCGGCGAGAACGTCTACTCGATCGAGGTTGAAAACGCCCTCGCCGGCGCCCCCGGCGTGGGCGAGGCCGCGGTCGTCGCGGTGCCCGACGAGATGATGGGCGAGAAGGTCGGCGCGGTGATCGTCCCGGCCGGCGGCGGCGAGCTCGACGTGAACGCCGTGATCGCGTACTGCCGCGATCACCTGGCCGACTTCAAGGTGCCCCAGTACCTCGCCACGCGCGGCGAGCCGTTGCCGCGCAACCCGGGCGGCAAGCTGCTGAAGAAGCAGCTGCGCGAGGAAACCGAGTGGGGCGCGCCGCTGCGCTGAGAGAGACAGCGCGGCTCACATCAACGACAGAGGAGGGTGCGGTGGCGCAGGTGCAGACGGTGCAGGGTCCGGTCGATGCCGGCGAACTGGGGATCGTGCTCGGCCACGAGCACGTCCGCTTCCGCGACGAGGCGGTTGCCGAGCAGTGGCCCGGGCGCTACGACGAGGCGCTCGAGCTCGACGCAGCGCTCGTCGCGGTCCGCGCCGCAGCCGAGCACGGCGTGCGCACGATCGTGGACGCGACAGCGATGTTCGGCGGGCGCGACGTGCGCTTCATGAAGCGCGTCGCCGATGCGACCGGCGTTCGGATCGTGGCCTGCACCGGCATCTACAGCTACGACTATCTCCCCCACTACTTCGAGAACCGCGACGTCGACGTGATGGCCGACCACTTCGTCGAGGACATCGAACGCGGCTGCCAGGGCACCGACATCCGCGCCGCCTTCCTGAAGTGCGCGGCCGACGCCGCAGGCGTCACCGAGCACGTCGAGAAGATCCACCGCGCCTGCGCGCGCGCGAGCATCCAGACGGGCGCGCCGATCATGGCCCACTCGATGCCGGCGGTCGGGACCGGCCCGCGCCAGGTCGAGATCTTCGAGGAGGAGGGCGTCCCTCTTCATCGGGTCCAGATCGCGCATTGCGGGGACAGCGAGGACGTCGGCTACATCGAGGGCCTGCTCGCCAAGGGCGTCTACGTCGGGCTGGACCGCTACGGCCTGGAGATGTACCTGCCGATCGACAAGCGCAACGCGACCGCCGCCGAGCTGCTGCGACGCGGGCACGCCGAGCGGCTGATCGTCTCCCAGGACTTCTGCGCCTCGATCGACTGGTTCCCACCCGAGGCGGCCGAGGCGTTCGAAAGCCAGGGCGCGATCCGCAACTGGTCGATGACCCTCGTCTTCGAGGAGGTCGTGCCGGCGCTGCGCGAGATGGGGGTCATGGACGACGCGGTGTTCGACACGATCTTCGTGGCGAACCCGCGGCGCTGGCTCCTCGGCGAGACCTGATTCCGCGCCTCCAGCAGCCCGTCACCAGGCTGACGGCCTGACCACGTTCGATCGGCTAGGCGGGCGCGACCAGCAGCTCCGGCCCTTCCGGCACGTCATCCCCGGCCTTGTTGACCGCCGGGTTCGCCGGATGCGCGGACAGCCGCGCTTCGGGCAGCGCGCCGCAGAGCGCGAGCGCTTCCTCCGCGCCCAGCGACGGGTCGAGCCACGCGTTCTGCGTCTCCTCGTCGGCCAGGATCACGGGCATGCGGTCATGGATGGCGGCCGCAACCCGGTTGGGGGCCGAGTCGCAGGTGAGCAGCGTGATGCTGTGCAGCCAATCTCCCTGCACCTTCGCGGGCGTCCACAGGGAGGCGAACGCGAACGGCGCGCCCCCGTCGACCTGGAAGTGGAACGGCTGGCGGCGCTCGCCGCGACGCTCCGGTTTGAGCCACTCGTAGTAGCCGTCGGCGAGCTGCAGGGCGCGGCGTTCGCCGCGAGGCAGCAGGCGCCGGTAGGCGGGCTTCTCCGCGACCGTCTCCATCCGCGCGTTGATCATCAGCGGCCCCTTGATCTCGGTCGCCCACGACGGGACGAGGCCCCAGCGCATCAGCTCGGCGCGCCGGACGCCGTCGTTCTGGACGACCGCCAGCACCTCTTCTGTCGGCGCGACGTTGTAGCGGTGCGTGCCCTCCGTGCCGGCAATCGGCGCGTGGAAGCGATCGTTGAGTTCTTCCGGGCCCGCGGTGTTCGTGTAGCGCCCGCACATGGCCGTCACGATAGGAGGCGGGCCGAGTCCCCGGAGCGCGGTACGCGCCACCGCCGCCGCCTCGTGCTCTCAGAGCGCTCCCGTGATCGATTCGAGCATCCGCGGCTCCACCGGCAGATCCGCCAGCGACGCGGCCACCTCGGCGGCCTTCTCGATCGTCGCGGTCCCGGTCTCCGCCACCCAGCGACCGAGCCAGCGCAGCGCGTAGGCGTCGTACTCCCCGGGACTCGCCGTGGCGATCAGCGGCAGGAAGCGGGCCGCCGTCTCGAGCTCGATCGGCCTTCCGCGCTCCAGGCGCAGTTCCTCGGCCAGGGCGACAGCGTGGCGCAGGTCCCCCCGTTCGAGGGCCTTCTCCAGCTCCGCCGCCGGTCTCCACGGCCTAGGTGTCATGCGAACGTATGTTCGCATGGACGTCAAGCGGCCGGCTCCGTGGCTCCGTCGCCCATCGACGCGCGGATCTGGCCGCCTCGAGAGGAGAGCCCGCGCCGTCCAGATCCCTGGCCGAACGTCCGATTGCGTTCCCGGCGGCCGCGACTACCGTTCGCTGGGCACAACTACAGGGGGTCAACAAGGATGTTCGCCAATCACTCATCTCGCTCGCGTCCCGCGCGCTGCCTCACCCTCGTCGCAGCAACCTGCGGCGTGGCACTCGCTCTCGCGGCACCGGCCGGTGCGGCACAGAACTTCGTCGTGGGCGATGAAAACGCGTCCGTCGGCACGCACGTCACCTTCTGGGGCGCGCAGTGGTGGAAGCTCAACGCGCTCTCGGCCGGTCCGGCTCCGGCGTCCTTCAAGGGCTTCGCGAACGAAGTCCAGGGCGGCTGCGGCGGCTCCTGGACGACGGATCCGGGCAACAGCTCAGAACCGCCGGAAGGCTCGCTGCCTCCGTTCATCGAAGCCGTGGTCTCGCATTCGATCACGAAGCACGGGCGCGTGATCTCAGGCGACATCGTCGGTGTCGTGCAGATCGCGACCGAACCGGGCTACCGCCCGAACCCGGGCCATGCCGGCACCGGGACGATCGTCGGTGTCGTATGCGGCCCCGGGGCCGGAGGAGGGGAAGAAGAAGAAGAAGAAGAAAACATCCCGACCTAGCTCTGAGCCGGCCACGGAGGTTGTCGACGTCCGCGGCGGGCGAAGGCTCGACGCGACGCTGTGAGGCGGCGTCGCGTCGAGTTCGCTCAGTCCGGGCGCTCGAGCCGGTAGACCACATGCGGGGCGAGCGGGTGCCCCGGCGCGATCCTCGGGTGCCGGAAGTCCTCGGCGGGATCGTGGCTCATGCCGAGCCGCTCCATCAGCCGCCGCGAGCGCTCGTTCGAGGCGGCGGTGTAGGAGACGACCCGGTCGAGCCCGGCCCGCTCAAAGCCGAAGTCCAGCGCGGCCGTCGCCGCCTCGAAGGCGATGCCCCTCCCCCACGCCTGCGGCGTCAGCCGCCAACCGACCTCGATGGCAGGCGCGAACGGTAGGTCAGAGCCGACGGGCAGCAGCCCCACGAAGCCCGCTAACGGCAACTCGCCGAGCAGCTCCACCGCCCACGGCCCGAATCCCCGGGACTCGAAGGTGCGCTCGAAGCTCGCGATCATCTCGGCACTGATCTGCGGCGACTGCACGCCGGTGAAGAACTCCATCACGGCCGGATCGGCGTTCATGCGGCTGAACGGGTCTTGGTCGGACGGGCGCCAGCGACGCAGCAGCAGCCGCTCGGTCCTCAGCTCGGGACCGCCGGCGCGAGCAGGCACCCGCCGGCTAGCCGTTCAGGATGACCGGAAGCGTCTTCAGCTGATTGATGAACGGCGATTCGACGAAGCCCGGAGCGCCGTCGATCGCGACCTGCGGGTAGCGCTTGAGCGTCTCCTCGATCAGGATCCGCAGCTCCAGGCGCGCGAGCGCTGTCCCCAGGCAGAAGTGGCGCCCGCCGGCGCCGAACGCCTGGTGCTCGGCCTTGCGGCGAAGGTCGAAGCGATCCGGCTCCTCGTAGCGCGACTCGTCGCGGTTCGAGGACACGTACCACATGACGACCTTCTCGCCCTCCTTGATCTGCTGTCCGTGCAGCTCTGTGTCGCAGCTGGCCGTGCGACGGAAGTGGGCGAAGGCGGGGAACATCCGCAGCGCCTCCTCCACGGCGTCGGGCACGAGCGAGGAGTCCTCGATCAGCAGCGCGCGCTGCTCGGGGTCTTCCATGATCGCGCGCATGCCGCTGCAGTAGGTCGCCTTCGTCGAGTCGTTGCCGGCGGCCATCAGCAGGAAGAAGCCCATCACGATCTCGTGTTCCTCGAGTTTCTCGCCGTCGACCTCGGAGTGCACGAGCACGCTCGTGAGGTCATCGGTCGGGTGCTCGCGGCGTTCGGCGATCAGCTTGCCGCAGCGCTCGAAGATCTCGGGCACCAACTTGCCCATGATCGCGTCGATGCCGTCGGGGTTCAGGTCCTCGTCGCCGCCTCCGAGCGTGGCGTTCATCAGCTCGGCCCAGATCGCGTCTTCCTCCGGCGTGATCCCCATGAAGCTGCCGATCACCCGTGCGACCACCGGCTGGGCGACATCGTTGACGAGATCGCAGCGCTCGCGGCCGTCGAGGCGGTCGAGCACCTCGAGCGTGATCTCGCGGATCTGCTCCTCGTGGTCGGAGATCCGCTTCGGCGTGAAGCCGGCCTGGAACAGCGCCTTGACGCGGTCGTGCTTCGGCGGGTCCATGCCGATGAACATCGCCCGCGTGAGCTCGAGCGGGATCACCCCGGCGGCCGTGATGCCACCGAGTTCCGATGAGTAGGTCCGGAAGTCGCGGCTGACCGTGTGGACGTCGTCGGCCGTCGTGACCGACCAGAAGCCGGCCTCCTCGGGGAACTCCGGGATCGTCTCGGTCCAGTGCACGGGGCACTCGGAGCGCAGGCGTTTGAACGTCTCGTGTGGCGGTCCGTCATGCCACAGCTCCTCGTCGGTGACTTCAACGTTGCGGATGTCGCTGCCCACCGTCGCCATCGGGACCTCCGGGGTCGTTTCGCCGAACGCCCCGACGATGTTACTGGCTGCGCAGCCAGTCCGGGCTCGCGGGCCCGTCGAGCCGCTCCACCGTGAGCGTGCCCACCTTGAGGGCGCCGACCTCCAGCGAGTCCAGCACGATCTCCCCGCCGCGGGCACGGCTGAGCGAGAGCCGGCCGATGGACGCTCTGCCGATCGCCAGGCGGCCGATCGCGACGGCTCCGAGCGCGACCGATCCGCCGGCCAGCGCACCGAACGCGAATGCCCCCAGGCTCCCCGCTCCGAGCGCCCCGGCTCCGAGCGCCCCGGCGCGCCGCGCGGGGGCGTGCCGCGCGAGGCCGGTCACGGCGGCGCGGCGGCGGCGCTCAGCTCTTGCCATGGCCGGTGTTCGCACCTTGCGTTCCGCTGGCCAGCGCGCGCCCGGCGAAGCTCAGCATCGCTGGAAGGTGGGCCTCGACGGTTTCCATGTTGTGTTCCCCCGGGTAGAGGGCGCTGTGGGCGTCGGCCCCCTCCGCGCGCAGCGCCGCTGCGAACGGCGCGTCCTCGCTCGGATCGGCGATCTTGTCCTGCTCGCCCCCGTACACGAACGCGCTCAGGCCGAGCTTGCCGATCGCGGGCCGGTCGATCGCGAGCTGATCTTCGAGACCGTTGAAGAACCCGAGCCAGCTCTCGACCACGCTGAAGCGGTCGGGATTGTCGAGCGCGAGCTCCATCGCGCCGTAGCCGCCCATCGAGACGCCCGCGATCGCGCGGCCCGATCGCGCAGCGACCGTCGGCAGCATCCGATCCACGATCTCCTGCACTTCGAGCACGTAGCTTTCGTAGTACTGGCCGTTGATGTTGCGCCAGTTGTTCGCCCCTCCGCCACCCTGGATCATCACGGCGATCAGCGGCGGGATCGCGTGCGTGCGGATCAGGGCGTCGAGCTGTTCCTGGAGCCCGACTTCGAGGAACGCCGTCGCGTGCTGGCTGTTGCCGTGCAGCAGATAGAGGACGGGGTAGCGCGCGGCGCTCGCGGCGCGCGCTGAGCGCATCGACGGCGGCTCGTACACGTAGAAGGAGCCCTGCCGGCGCAGCGAGGCCGACGGGTACAGGACGTGAGCGATCTCGCTGCCGGCGGCATCGACGCTGATCCTGCGCAGCCCCGGCGAGGGCAGCAGGCTCGGCGGACCCACGGCGGCGACGCGCGCGGGCGCGACGGCCTCATGGCCGCCAAAGCCCAGCTGGCCCTGGAGCGCCAGCGCCAGCGAGACGCCCGCCAGCGCGATCAGCAGCGCGACGATCAGCAGGCGCCGTGCGCGCAGCCAGGGTGCGGGAAGCGCCGCCGGCTCGCCGTGCTCGGCGGCACGCGCGGGCGGATGGGTGGGAATCCAGGGCGCCGGAAGCGCCTCGGCGGCCGCGGCGTTCGAGCCGAGCCCGGGCCACGCCCAATCGCCGAGGTTCTCCAGCCACGTCTGGCCGCCTTCAGATCCGGGAGACATCCAGGTGATTGAACGGAGCGTGGCGCGGAAACCCAACCCCTGCACGAAGCGTCCCAGCGTGCGGGGGCGCCTGTTTTGGTCAGGAGGGGCCGGCCGGTGTTCCGTGCCGGCCTCTGGTGGGGCCTGCGGGCTCTCCTGGGAGCTCAGGAGGGACCGGCCGGCGCTCGAGTGCCGGCCTCGGCCCTCGAGCCCGCCGCGCGCATGCGGCTGCTGCGATCAGTCCGTGCTCCAGACGTCGCCCGTGTCGCCGAAGCCGAGCGCGCGCTTGGTGGCTTCGGTGAGGTCGTATTCGCGGCCGGCGACGTAGGGGCCGCGGTCCACGACCGGGACGCGGACCGTGCGGTCGCCGTAGTGCAGCGTGACCATGGTGCCGCATGGCAGCGTCTTGTTGGCGACGCCGAGCGTCGAGCTGGTGAGCTCGCCGCCGCAGGCCATACCGCCGCCGCCGCCGTACCAGGACGCTCCGGCGAGGTGGTAGACGTTCAGCCGACCGAGCCGCCGGCGCGAGGAGTGCGCCGTCGAGTCGCCCTTGAAGCGCAGCCGCAGCGTCCTGCTGCCGAGGCGCTGCGGACGGAAGCTGAAGCGGAACCGGCCCCGCCCGCCGGTGCGGGCGAGGGCCATCGTGTGCCAGCCGCGCCCCGCCAGCGCCTGCAGCGCCACGACGCGCCCGGAACGGGCGGGCCGGTGTGCTTCGAGCAGGGTGCCGGCGACGGATCCGGTGTGGCCGGCCAGGACGTTGAGCGCCTCGCGCCGGACCTTCAGCGCGGTGGGCAGGGGCGCGGGGAAGATGACGGGCGCCGCTGCTTCGACGCCGACCGGCGCCAATGCGGGCGCAGGGGTAGCGGGCGTCGCTGGGACGAAAGCTGAGATTTTGGGACCTCCTTGTGGTCCGCCTGCGGGGTTAGCTGTCGGGCTCACATCCGGCGGTGAACGGCCATACGGGCCGTGCACCATCCGGGCGTTACCGCCGCAGAGGCAGCGGATTCGCCCCGTCCGGCGCCCGCCTGAAGCGGCGCCGGCAGTGGTTCCCCCGTTCGCCCTCATCCACGAAGGCGATTCGGCGAGTCGAACAGTTGTTCGGCGATGCTAGGCGCGCGAACCCCGGTTCTTCTGTGAGCCACGTCACACAACGCCCAAGTGGCAGCCGCAACAAAATCCCCCGTTTGCAGGGGTTTTGCCGATGGATGGGGGCTGCCGCACGGACTTATGACAATCCCGCGACGGTGCGATTCGAGGGCTCTCCCGAGCCCGGTTTCGAGGCCGAACCGCCGGCGTTGCCCGCGACCGCCGAATCAGCGACAATCGCTGCGATGGCCAATCCCGACAGGTTGACGGCGCTCGATACCACGTTCCTGCACCTCGAGGATCACTCGACCGCTCACATGCACGTCGCGTCGGTGATGGTGTTCCAGGGATCGGCGCCGACCCACAACGAGTTCGTGGATCACGTCGAGTCGCGCCTGCACCTGGTGCCGCGCTATCGCCAGCGGCTCGCGCACGTGCCGCTCGGGCAGGGCCGGCCCGTCTGGACCGACGACCCGCACTTCAATCCCTACTACCACATCCGCCACACCGCGCTGCCGAAGCCCGCGGACGACGCCGCGCTGAAGCGACTCGCCGGACGCCTGTTCTCACAGCGCCTGGACCGCGACAAGCCCCTGTGGGAGATCTGGCTGGTGCAGAACCTCTCGGGTAATCGCTTCGCCGTGATCGCGAAGACCCACCACGCGCTCGTCGACGGGATCTCCGGCGTGGACATCACGACCGTGCTCTTCGACACCGCGCGCGAGCCGGCACCGGTCGCCCCCGGCGAGCCGTGGAGCGCCCAGCCGCTGCCCGGCTCGGCGAAGCTCCTGGGCGAGGCGCTGGTCGAGCGCTCCACGGTGCCGAGCGAGATGCTGCGCGGCGGCCGCGCGCTGCTGCGCGCACCGCGGCGGGCTGTCGGCCAGGTCCGCGAGGGGCTCGTGAACCTCGGCGCCACCACGCTGGCCGGTGTGCGCTCCCCGGCGCCGGCGAGCCCGTTCAACGTCGAGATCGGGCCACACCGCCGCTACACGTTCGTGGACGCCGACCTCGATCGCTTCAAAGCGATCAAGGACTCGCTCGGCGGCACGCTCAACGACGCCGTGCTGACGGCCGTCACGCTCGCGCTGGGGCGCTACCTGCGCCGGCAGGGCACCGACACCGACGGCCTCGTGCTGAAGGCGATGGTCCCGGTCTCGGTGCGCACGAAGGCCCAGCGCGGCGCGCTCGGCAACCAGGTCGCCGCGATGTGGGCGCCACTGCCGGTAGGCATCACCGCCCCGGCCGAGGCGCTCACCTCGATCGCGGCGGCGATGGACGAGCTCAAGAAGTCAGGCCAGGCGGTGGGCGCGCAGGTGCTCACCAACCTCGCCGGCTTCGCCCCGCCGACGATTCTCAGCCAGGCCGCGCGACTGCAGGCCCGCCAGCAGTTCTTCAACCTCGTCGTCACGAACGTTCCGGGCCCGCAGTTCCCCCTCTACCTGCTCGGGCGCGAGCTGCAGGGCCTCTACCCCGTCGTGCCGCTGGCGGCGCGCCAGGCGCTCGGGATCGCCGTGATGAGCTACAACGGTCACCTCGGCTTCGGGCTGCTGGGCGACTACGACGCGCTGCCCGAGCTCGATGCGATCGCCGACGACCTGAAATGGGCGATCGCCTCGCTGTACCGCACTGCCGGCCTGGCGCCTGCCGGGGCGCGCGGCAAACGCAAAGCCGCTGCCAAGAAGCGCTCGCAGACGAGCGCGCGCGGGGCCTCCGCACCGAAGCCCGCGAGCGCGGGCTGAGCGCGGCTCGCGGCCCCGCCTCCGGCGGGCTTGCTGCGAGGATACGGCCGTGAACGCCCGCCACGAACCGAGCGCCTAAGTGCGTCTGGCCCTCTCCCAGATGAACCCGACGGTCGGGGACATCGCGGGCAACGTCGAGCTGATCAAGGCCGACTTCGCCCGCGCCGTGGAGGCAGGGGCGGAGCTGGTGCTGTTTCCCGAGCTCGCCGTGACGGGCTACCCGCCGGAGGACCTGCTCCTCAAGGAGCACTTCCTCTCCGACGCCCGCCGGGCCCTGGAGGAGCTCGCGAGGAGCGCCACGGGCGCCGTCGCGGTCGTCGGCTTTCCCGAGCGCGCCGAGGACGTCTTCAACGCGGCCGCCGTGCTGGCCGCGGGCAGGATCCACGCGATCTACCGCAAGGTCTACCTGCCGAACTACGGCGTCTTCGACGAGCAGCGCTACTTCCAGTCCGGTCCGGGCGGTGCGGTGATGGGCTTCGAGGGTCACACGCTCGGCCTCACCGTCTGCGAGGACATCTGGGAGCCGGGGCCGCCCGCCAGCGAGGAGGCCCAGGCAGGCGCGACGCTGATCGTCAACATCTCGGCCTCCCCCTACCACGCGGGCAAGGGCATCGAGCGCGAGCGCATGCTCGCCCAGCGCGCGCGGGACAACATCGCCTGCGTCGCCTTCTGCGGCCTCGTCGGGGGCCAGGACGAGCTGGTCTTCGACGGCCATTCGGTCGTGCTGGACCACAACGGTGAGACGATCGCCCGCGCGCCGCAGTTCCGCGAGCAGCTGCTGGTGTGCGACCTGGACCTCGCGGCTGCCGGCGCCGCCCGTCTGCGCGACCCGAGCATGAGGGCCGCTGCGCGGCGCTCGAGCGCCGGCGTGAGGCGGCTGGCCGACCCCGAGCCCGACCCCGGCGGTGCGGCGAGAGAACGCGAGACCGCCGGCGCGGGTGGGCCGCTCGCCGAGCTGCTCGCGCCACCCGAGGCCGAGGTCCACGCCGCGCTCTGCCTCGGGCTACGCGACTACGTCGAGAAGAACGGCTTCCAGCGCGTCGTCCTCGGCCTCTCGGGTGGGATCGACTCCGCGCTCGTGGCCTGCATCGCCGCCGATGCGCTCGGAGCCGAGCGCGTCGCCGTCACGATCATGCCCTCCCCCTACTCCTCCGAGTCGACTCAGCGCGACGCCCGCGCGCTCGCCGACGCGCTCGGGGTCGAGCGCATCGAGCTGCCGATCGCCGAGATCATGCAGGCATACGAGCGCGACCTCGCCGAGCCGTTTGCGGGGCGCACGCCGGACATCACCGAGGAGAACCTCCAGGCCCGCATCCGCGGCAATCTGCTGATGGCGCTCTCGAACAAGTTCGGCTGGCTCGTGCTCGCGACGGGCAACAAGTCCGAGATGTCCGTCGGCTACACGACGCTCTACGGGGACCTGGCCGGCGGCTTCGCCGTGATCAAGGACGTCCCGAAGACGCTCGTCTACCGCCTCTGCGAGTGGCGCAACTCGCCTGCCGGGGCGCAGGCGGCCCCCGGCGAGCCGCCACGCGCGAACGCGCCCATTCCGAGCACGATCATCTCGCGCGCGCCGTCGGCGGAGCTGCGTCCCGACCAGCGCGACGAGGACTCCCTGCCCGTCTACGGGGTCCTCGATCGGATCCTCGAGGGCTACGTCGAGCTCGACCAGAGCCGCGAGCAGCTGATCGCGCAGGGGCTCCCGGAGAGCGACGTGGACCGCGTGATCCGGCTCGTGGATCTCGCCGAGTACAAGCGCCGCCAGGCGCCGCCCGGGATCAAGATCTCCACGCGCGCATTCGGGCGCGACCGCCGGATGCCGATCACGAACGCCTACCGCGGGTGAGGAGCGCGCCCGCCCACCCCGGCCGCGAGCCGCGGCGTCCCGGCGTGCGCACAACGGCCACGGCCGCGCTCCTGCTGCTCGCCGCGGGCGCCGCGCTCGCCGGATGTGGCGACACGATCCAGGCGAAGCCGATCCCGCACAATCAGCTGGAGCAGCTGGTGGTCGCGTCGTTCCCCGTCTACTGGGCCGGTGGGAGCTTCCAGGGCCTTCAGATCACCGAAGTCAACCCCGACCCGGGTGGTGCCTTCACGGTCCAGTACGGGAACTGCCTGCAGGGAGGCCAGGGCACGTGCACGCCGCCGCTGCGCGTGGTCACCAACCCGGACAACAGCTTCCTCCCTGGCGGACAGGCGCCCGCCCGGCGTGCCGTCGTCCGCGGGGTCCCCGCGCAGAGCACCGAAGCCGGACGGGTGATCACGATCCCGACCGGCGGTGTCGTGGTCGGGATCTTCGCGCGCGACCCATCCCTCGCGCGCGCGGCCGCTCAGCAGATCGTCGCGATCAACCGGCCCGGGAGCCCCGGCGAAGCGCTGCCCCCGCGGCTCCGAGACACGGGCTTCGGCTCGACCCCGCTGCCCTCTCAGCGCCCGTCGACCGCTCAGCCTCCCAGCTGAGCGCCCGCTGCGCAGGTGCGCCGGCGCTCGCAGCGGGCGTGGCAGGGTTCGGCTGTCCGGCGGCGCTATGCGCCGGGCACGGGGCGGACGGCGATCGTCATGCGCGTGATCGCGCACACGTGACCGTCGTCGTCGCTGAACTGCACATCCCAGACCCAGGTCGTGCGCCCCCGGTGCAGCCGGATGGCACGCGCGTGGATCGTGCCGCTCGTGATCGGCCGCAGGAAGCTGGTGCTGTTCGAGAGCCCCACCGCCATCTCGCCCTGCGCGGCGACCGCGACGTGCGTCGCAAGCGACGCCATCGACTCCGCGATCGACGCGTAGACACCGCCGTGGACGAGCCCTGCGGGCTGCTTGATCTCCTCCCGCACCGTCACGACGGCGGTGACCTCGGTGTCCGAGACGCTCAGCAGCTCTAGTCCGTAGAGACGATCGAAGCCCCTGATCGCCTCGCGCAGCTGCTCGGTGCCCGGCGTGGCCATCGCGCCGCCACGATAGCCTAAGGGCTTCTACCGAGCGGTTCGGCGCCGCCTGGCCGACCACTCGCACATCGCAGATGAGCAGCGTCCAAGAGCTTCCCCCCGACCAGCGCGCTGCGCTCACCGTGCTGCTGCGCCAGGGCAAGACCCACGAGGAGGTGGCCGGACTGCTCGGCATCCCTCCGCAGGCCGTCCACGACCGTGCACATGCGGCGCTCGCGGTGCTCGCGCCCGCGCAGGCACGCGAGCTCGATGCGGGGCAGCGCGAGGAGATCGGCGAGTACCTGCTCGGCCAGCAGCGTGACGCGGGCGCGCGCCTGCGCACCCGCACACTGCTCGCGAGCTCCCAGCCGGCCGGCGATTGGGCGCGCGCGCTCGCCCCGGAGCTCGAGACGCTGGCCCCCGGAACGCTGCCGGAGATCCCGCCGCCGCCCGGGAGCGATGAGGACGCGGGCGCCGAGGCCGCACCCGCGGCGGGCTACCCGCTCTCGCAGGCGGGCTCCGCGCCGGCTTCCGAGGCTGCCTCCGCGCAGACGGAGCACGCCAGGCCGAGCTCTCGCGTCGGCGGCGCTCTGCTGCTCGCCGCGATCGTCGCCGCCGTGGTCGTCGTGATCGTGGTCGTGACCGACGGAGGCTCCTCGCACAGCAAAACCACGACCACGACGAAAACGTCGGCCGCCTCGAAAGTGAAACCCGAAGGGCGCATCACGCTGCACCCACCGGACCCCTCGAGCCACAGCACCGGAGCGATCCAGCTCGTCTCCGAAGGCGGCAAAAAAGCCTTTGTGATCCAGGCCGAACACATCCCGGCGAACACCGGCAAAGACTTCTATGCGATCTGGCTCTACAACTCGCCGAGCAGCGCGCTGGCGCTGAGCAAAGCACCCCACGTCGGCGCGGACCACAAGCTCTCGGGGGCGGCGTTGCTGCCCAACACCGCCGCCAAATACCGCGAAATCCTCCTCACCCGGGAGACCAACACGCGCCCCAGCCGGCCGGGGCCGGTCGTTCTGCGCGGCGTGCTCGGGCTCTAGGCCTCCGCCACAGCGCCCAGCAGCTTGCCCGGGTTCATGATCCCGGCCGGGTCGAGCCGCTCCTTGACCGCCGCCAGTGCCTCGAGGCCTCCCGCGCTGATCTCCCGTTCCATCCAGGGCGCGTGGTCGCGGCCGACCGCATGGTGGTGGGTGATCGTGCCGCCGCCCGCAACGATCGCCTCCGAAGCGGCGCGCTTGGCCTCCCACCACTGCTCCAGCTCCGCCCCCTCCCGCTGGCGGGCCAGGAAGGTGAAATACAGCGAGGCGCCGCTCTCGTAGACGTGTGAGACGTGGCACATCACGAGGCCGGGCGTGCCCTGTGCGGCAAGCGCGGCGCTGATCGCGGCCGAGACATCCGCGTGCAGGCGACCCAGGTTCGACCACTGCGCCGCGGTCTCGAGCGTCTCGACCATCACGCCCAGCCCGAGCAGATCGTCGCGCAGGTACGGGGCTGCGAAACGGCCCTCGCGCCAAGCCCGCCCGGGCGAGGAGCCCACGGCCAGACCGCCCGCTCGGCGCAGCAGGTGCATCGTGCGGCGGCGGCGGGCCGCGACCTCCGAGGCGCCGCCGTCGAAGCCGACGATCGCCAGGCAACCGGCGCCGTAGCCGCGCGCATCCAGATAGCGCCGCCCGAGCCTCCCCTTCAGGCCCCCCTCCCCGGCGAGCGCGAGCGACATACGCGTCTCGCCCTCGTCGGAGAGACGCGCGACGTCGGGCAGCGCGTGCTCGCGCGAGAGCTTGCGCAGCGCCCGCCAGCCGTCCTCGAAGCTTTCGAAGAAGACGCCCTCATAGGAGTGCTGCGCGGGCGCCGGGCGCACGCGCAGCGAGACCTCGCTGATCACGCCCAGCGTGCCCTCTGAGCCGACCAGCAGCTGGCGCACGCCGGGGCCGGCAGCAGTTGCGGGCAGAGCCGGGAGACCGATCTCCGCGGCGGGCGCCGCGAGGCGCAGCCCCAGCACCATCTTCTCGATCGCGCCATAGCCGGTGGACGCCTGGCCCGCCGAGCGGGTTGCGGCACACCCGCCGAGGGAGACGTACTCATAGGACTGCGGGTAGTGGCCCAGAGTGAGGCCGTGCGATGCCAGCTCGCGCTCCAGCGCGGGCGCGCGCATGCCCGCGCCGACGGTCACGGTCATCGAGCCCGGGTCCAGGGACAGGATGCTGCCGAGGCGGCGCATGTCGAGCGCGATCACGGCCCGGTGCGAGCCCCGCAGCGGCGCGACGCCGCCGACCACGCTGGTGCCGCCCCCGAAGGGGACCACCGCCACCGAGCGGCTCGAGCACAGCTCCAGCACAGCACGGATCTCCTCGTGCGAAGCGGGGAGCACGACCGCATCCGGCGCGCCCTCGGGCGAGCCCGCGCGCAGGCGCACGAGGTCCGGGTAGCCCTTTCCGGCCGCGCGCAGCACGCGCTCGAGGTGCTCGTCGCGGACGTGCTCGGCACCGACGATCGCGGCGAGCGCGGCATGATCGTCCGCCGCCAGCGCGGACGGCTCCAGATGGACCTGCCCGAGCGCGACCGGCGGCCGCGGCGCGGCGGCGGTGCCGACGTGCTCGTCGAGGAAAGCCCGCGCATGCGGGGGCAGCGCGCCGGCGTGCGCATCCTCCCCCCAGCCCCACCAGCGCATGTCGGGCACGGTTGCGGGCTCAGCCACTGATCGACTCCAGGCCGTCGAGCGCACCCTCGATCTGACGCGAGGCGGCGCGGCGCAGCAGCCAGCCTCCGAAGCTCGGTGTGCGCCTCAGCCGAGGCGGGTGCGCCTGCGCCTCGACGGGCGGGCGCCCGCTCAGCTCCTGTCGCAGCTCGATCGTCACCTCGCAGGCCTGGGCGCTCTCCTCGAGGGCCACCACGTGCAGCTCGGTCTCCGAATGCGAGAGCACGCCTGCGAAGGGCGTGCCCTCCAGCTGCTGTCGCCACACCAGCGTCCCGGACCCCGGCTCCTCGTGAACGACCGCGAAGTCCGCGCGGACGGTCTTGCCGGCTTTCGTCTTCATCACCTCGGTGAACGCGCCCCCGTCGACGTCCTCGACGCGCTCGACGCGCGGCCACCAGCGCGGCAGGTGCCAGGGGTCGCTCACGATGCGCCACAGCTCATCGGCCGGCGCGGCGATGCGGCGGCTGGCGCGGGCGGTCTGCATCGCGGCCAAGCTTAGGGCCAGCGCGCCTGCAGGCGCGCTCAGGAGTCGTAGAGGAGCAGCGAGTGGACCTCGCGCCCGGCGAGCTGCTCGCGCCCGTTCAGGTACGCGAGCTCGATCAGGAAGCTGCATCCCAGCACCTCCCCGCCGAGCTGCTCCACCAGCGCGCACAGCGCATGCGCCGTGCCACCGGTCGCGAGCAGGTCGTCGTGCACCAGCACGCGCGCGCCAGGCCTGAGCGCGTCGCTGTGGATCTCGAGCGTGTTCGCGCCGTACTCGAGCAGGTACTCCGCGCTCACCGTCTCGTAGGGCAGCTTCCCCGGCTTGCGCGCCAGCACGAATCCGGCGCCCAGCTCGAGCGCGAGCGCGGGCCCGAGCAGGAAGCCGCGGGCCTCGGCCGCGACGACGAAGTCCGGCCGCGCAGCGCGGGCGCGGGCCGCAAGCTCCTCGACGGCGAGCCGCAGCCCGCCGGCGTCGGCCATCAGCGGGGTCAGGTCCTCGAAGAGGATGCCGGGGCTCGGGAAGTCCGGGATCTCGCGAATCAACCCTCGCAGGCGCTTGGCCGCCTGCGAGGAGTCCTCGCCGGCCCGCTGGTCCGGACGCCGGCCGGAGGAAGGCTCGCTCACCGGACGATCTTGCGCAGGTCCCTGATCAGCAGCAGGTGCTTCAGGTGCGTGGCGACTGCGGCGAGGTTCTCCAGCGCGTCCACGGCCTCTTTGCGCCGCTCGGGGTTGCGCGAGCGCAGCGCCGGCGCGAGGATCTGCTGCAGCAGGTTCGCCTCGCGGTCGGCGGAGGAGCGGAACACACGCAGGTTGCGCCCGCCCACGCCGTAGCGTGCCAGCTCGGCCACGGCCGCGATGATCTCCCGCTCGGTCTCGTCGAAGTAGCGCACGCCGCCACGCATCTCGCCCTTGACGACGCCGTACTCTTCGAGCTCCTTGACGAGCTTGGCCTCGGCCTTGGTCTCCTCGAGCACGTCGTCGAGCGAGTACAGCGCGCCGGTGGCCTCGCGCACGCTGACGCTGGGGCGCCACGCGCGCGCGCTCCCGTCGCGGCTGGCGGGACGGGAGCCCGGGCTGCCGGTCGTGATCGCGGCGTCGCCCGAGCGCCCCGCGGCGAGCTCCTGGCGGATCACGCGCAGCGGCAGGAACTCGTCGCGCTGCATGCGCAGGATCGTCCGCAGCCGCGCGACGTCCCCGGGCGTGTAGAGCCGGTAGCCCCCGGGCGTCCGCCGCGGGGTCAGCAGCTTCTGGTCCTCCAGATAGCGGATCTTGGAGATCGAGATGTCCGGGAACTCCTGCGCGAGCGCCTTGCAGACGGCGCCGATCGTCAGCGATTTGGGGCGCGTGCCCGAATCGGGGGACGCGGCGGCCAGCTCCTCTTCGAGCCGCTCGGCCTCACTGCTTCTCGCTTGGGATGCCATCAGCGCGCGTGGAAGGTCAGCTTGTACTTGCCGATCTGCATCTCGTCGCCCTCGTCCAGCCGCTGCGAGTCGATCCGCGACCGGTTCACGTAGGTGCCGTTCAGCGAGCCGCAGTCGTCCAGGTACCAGTCCTCGCCGCGCCGGATCAGCAGCGCGTGGTCGCGTGAGACGGTCACGTCGTCCAGGAACACCGAGGAGTCTGGCCGGCGGCCGATGCTGAGCCGCTCGCCCTCGACCGGGAAGCTCTCGCCCTCTCGCCCGCCGCCGGCGCGGATCACCAGCGCCGGCCCGCGCGCGGTGACCTCGCCGATCTCCACCGGCACGAGCTCGCCGGTGTCGTCGATGCGATAGGTCGCCGTGTTGGGTTCGGCGCCGGCCGTGACAGCCTCGCCGGTCGGACCGAGCAGCGCGCCGCAGCGCTGGCAGTAGTTGGCTCCCTCGCTGTTGAGGAAGCCACACTCGGTGCAGTGCACCGCCATCGCCCGCCGCCTATGCCACGGGGCGGCGCGCCGGCCGCCCGGATGATGTGTCTGATCGGCCGGCGCTCCATGCCGGGCCAGGCATGGCCCACGAGCAGCGGCGAGCGCTCACTCGGTGCCCTCGGGCTGGCGCTGGGCGAGGATGTCGGTCAGTTTTTGGACGTCCTCGCCGCTGATCGCGATGTCGCCGTCGTCGTGTTTGTTGCGCAGCCGGTTGACGAGCTCGGCGCGCAGGATGTCGATCTTGCCGTGCAGGATCCGCCGCCTGTATGAGATCTCGGTCTCTTCCTCGGTGAGCTGGCGGATCACGTCTTTCAGTTCGACGTCCGTCAGAGAACCGAGGTCAGGGAAGGTCTCGTCCATCTCTTGATGTCTCCCTCTCGAGGCCGGGCCGCGCCTCCCGGGCGGGATGCGGCTTGCGGCGGAGCGAGCAGTATAGACCAGGAGGGTCAGGCTGAGCTTGAGAGTCGGTGAGGCGCCGGATCGTCACTCATGAGACAGCTCCCGCAGCTGCCGCGCTCCGTCGCGGATGTAGAGCCCGGTCGCCACCAGCGCCAGCGCGAGGCCCACGTAGAGCAGCACCTCGCCGAGCTTCACCAGGCCGGTCATCGGGAAGAACAGCCCGCCCATGACCGGGGCGACCGCAAGCCGCCCGGGCCAGTTGATGCGCAGCTCGACACCGCGCTTCTGCGCGTAGCGACCGAGCACCAGCATCAGGACCTCCCGCGCCGCGAGGACCGCCAGCGCCCAGCGCGGCAGCAGCTCGAAGTCCCAGCACACGACCACGCCGGAAACCACGAGCAGACGGTCGGTCACGGGGTCCATCAACGCCCCGAGCCGGCTGTACTGGCGCGTCACTCGCGCCGCGATCCCGTCGGCATAGTCCCCCCAGCCGATCACGGCGAAGAGGACCGCCGCCAGCGCGTCCTGGCCGTCCTCGCTGGAGAGCGCGACGATCAGGAACACGGGGATCAACGCCAGGCGCAGGAAGCCGATCGCGTTGGGGACCGTCCACGGGTTCAGCGGCGCGCCGGCCTCTGTCTGTGGCGGCGGCGGCCCGGAGCGATCGAGGCCGGACAGACGGCGGAACGTCAGCCGCGGCGGGCGCCAGCGGGCGCGTCCCCCGTCCGGCGCCGCGCTCTTGCCCGGCCCGGCCGGAGGCTCTAGGGGAGGCCCCGCCACAGCGTCTCGACGGCGGCGCGGAGCGCCTCGGGCTCGGCGCCGAGGTCCAACGGCGCGCCCTGCTCGCGACCGCGGCGGATCTGAACCTCGATCTCGCCGGACTCGAGCGACTTGCGCCCTACGGTCAGCCGCAGCGGGCAGCCCAGCAGCTCGGCGTCGGCGAACTTCTCGCCAGGGCCGAGATCGCGGTCGTCGTAGATCACCGTGAGCTCGCCGCCGCGCAGCGCCTCATAGACGCGATCGGCGGCCTCGCGCTCCGGCGTGCCGGCCTTCCCGAGTGCCACGAGGTGGACATCGAAGGGCGCGAGCGAGCGGGGCCAGGAGATGCCGTGCTCATCCGAGTACTGCTCGACGGCGGCCGCCACGATGCGCGCAGGGCCGATGCCGTAGGAGCCCATCCAGATCGGCTGCTCGGCGCCGGTCTCGTCGAGGTAGCTCGCACCGAGCGGCACCGAGTAGCGCGTGCCGAGCTTGAAGATGTTGCCGATCTCGATCGCGGGCTCGATCGTGACCGCAGCGCCGCCGATCGTGTCGCCGGCCTCGACCGTGCGGACGTCTGCCTCGCGGAAGGAGAAGTCGCGTCCGGGGACGACCCCGCGCAGGTGCTCGTCGGGCCGGTTGGCGCCCGTCACGTAAGCGCCGGGGGCGCCGCCCGCCACAGCGCTGTCGAGCACGATCTCGATGTCCTCGCCCAGCCCTACAGGTCCGATGAAGCCGGGCGGGCCGATGCGCGCCTCGATCTCCTCGGCACGCGCGGGGCGCGGGCTCGCGCGCAGCGCGGTGGCCAGCTTGATCTCGTTGACGCGGTGATCGCCGCGCAGCATCACCAGCACGAGTCGCTCCTCGCCGTCCTCGGCGGGTGTCGCGAAGACCGGGTAGGCCTTCAGCAGCGCGCCCTCGGCGAGCCCGAGCTCCGCGGCGACGTCGCGGACGGTCGTGAGTCCCGGCGTGGCGACGGCCTCCGGCGCGTCCGGAGCCTCGGGCAGCGTCACGGGTGCAGGCTCGGCGCTTGCGACCTCGATGTTCGCGGCGTAGCCCTCGGCGAGCACCACGTCGTTCTCGCCCGCCGGGCAAGGCGCCATGTACTCGTGCGCGCCGGTGCCGCCCATCATGCCGACGTCGGCCTCGACGCGATACCAGCGCAGCCCGCTGCGTTCCATGATCCGGTCGTATGCCCCGACGTGCAACTCGTAGCGGGCGTCGAGGCCGGCGGCGTCGCGGTCGAAGGTGTAGGAGTCCTTCATGATGAACTCGCGCGTGCGCAGAACGCCGGCGCGGGGGCGGGGCTCGTCGCGCTCCTTGACCTGGGCGTGGTAGAGGATCAGCGGCAGGTCGCGGTAGCTGCGCACGATGCCGGCGACGTGCGTCGTGACCGCCTCCTCGTGGGTCATCGCAAGGACGAGATCCGCGCCTTTTCGATCCTGCAGCTTGAACAGCGCATCGATCTCGTAGCGGCCGGTCTTGCGCCAGGCCTCCGCGGGCTGGAGCACCGGCATCAGCATCTCCTGCCCGCCGATCGCGTCGATCTCCTCGCGGATGATCTGAACAGCGCGCTGGTGCGAGCGCCAGCCGGCCGGCAACCAGGTCCAGATGCCCGAGCCGAGCTGGCGAATCAGGCCCGCCCGCACCATCAGCTTGTGCGAGATCGCCTCGGCGTCGGCCGGGGCCTCCTTCTCCGTCGGCAGCAGGTACTGACTCAGGCGCGTCATCGCCGCGAGCGTATCTGACGCCGAACGCAGGCAGGTCGGCCCGGACGGCGAGCGAGACCCCTCGCGCGCTGAAGCAGTGCCTGGGCAGACAGCCCAGAGCCGCCCGGGGAGGGACCGGACGGCTCTGGGTCTGTTGCGCTACTCAGGCCTGCTCTGGACGGGCTCTAGTGTTCGAGCTCGTAGACCTGAGACTGGATCGCGACCGTGTTGACCAGGTTGCCGAGCGCGATGTTGACGTCGTAGAGGTGCAAACCCCATTCGGGTCCGATCAGTTCCTCTGCTTCTTCGTTGTGCGCAGCGAGATCTTCCTGGACGGTCTGGCTGACACCTTCTTTGAAGGCGACGTTCAGCCAGGTCGCGCCGCTTTCGTGCTTGCACTGCGCGGTGACCAGGTTCGTCGTCTGCACCCACGGCGTCGAGGCGCTCGGGGTCGGCGAACCTGCCCCGATCGTGCCCGGGAACGGCGTGGTCGGCGCCTCCGGGATCAGCGTCCCGACGGAGCCGTTCTGCTGGTAGAGCGCCGGGTTCACGCACAGCACTTCGGAGCCCGGGGGCACCGAACCACCGAACAGCGCGCTGTTCGGCCGCCCGAAGAACGCGTTCGCGGGCGGTGTTTTCAGGAACGAGGAGTAGGCGATCACGCAGCCGGTGTCGGTCGCCGCCGTGCAGGCGGGGACGTGCTGGAACGTGCCTCCGACGCCTTGTCCTTCGGGGACCAGCACCTGGCCGCCGAGCAGGACCGCGGAGACCATTTTGCTGCGCACCGCCGCGTTCGAGTCGATCGCGGCCGAGATCAGCGCCTCGAGCATCGCCGAGCCCTGGGAGTGGCCGATCAGCACGAAGGGCCGGCCCTTGTTGAACTTGGTGAGGTATTCGTGGAACGCCGCGTAGACGCCTTCGAACGCTGTCACCTGGTCCTGTTGGCTGACGCCTTCAGGGTTGTTGATCGCCTTCAGCGTCAGCTGGCGATACATGGGCGCGTACACGCGGCAGTCCTGCGAGAACCGCGAGGCCTGATCGATCGCGATCTGCGTCTCCTGCGGTTCGATTTCGAGGTTGGCGTTCGGGCCTTCCTGTTCGGAGACCGTCGGGTAGACGTAGAAGCAGTCGACCGCCGGTTTGTGCGTCTTGGCCTGCGGTACGACTGTTTCGTGGCGGGTTTCGCCTTCGTAGGTCACGACCGTGTCTTCCCGGCTCGTGAGGCACGGGTTCGACTTGTTGTTCGGCTTGCACAGCCAGACGGTTTTGGCGGTCTTGGCCGAAGCCACGCCGGCCAGCGCGAGCGCCGCGCTCAGCGCGACCACCAGCGCGACGGCGAATGTCGCACGGCGTACGCCGCCCATCTCCTTCTCTCCCATCCTGATCCCCTCTCCTTGTTGTGACGCGGCCTCGGCATCCCCTGCCGCTGTTGCCGGCCTATTCTAGTCAGATCTACAGAAAAGACTCAAATGCTAAATGAGAGCAGCTCGGCCGCCGGCCGGCCCCGCCCCCCGGGCTCACCGGGAGTCCAGGCCCAGCAGCGCCGCCTCGATCCGGCGCAGCCGTTGGGTGTCCCCGGCCGACCCCGCGGCGGCGTCGCGGTAGAGGAACGCCTCGGCGAGGCGCACGATCGCGTAGGCGAGCAGGTCGGGCTCCAGCGAGGTCTCAAAGCCAGCGCGCATCTCCGCTTCGATCATGCCCTGAACGGCCGCGACCATCCTCGGCTGCACGACTCCGGTGCTCGAGGTCAGCAGGCGCAGCGCGAGGTCGTGCTCGGAGACGAGCAGCGTGCGCAGGCCCTCGGCCGCCGCGAGCTCGCGGTTGAACGCGTCGAAGCTGTCGAGCAGCGCCTTCGCGCCATGGCCGCCGACGCGCGCCCGGAGCACCGCCAGGCGTTCCTCGCCCACCTCGGCCATGACCTCGCCGAGCAGCAGCTCGCGGGTTCTGAACCAACGGTGCATAGTGGCCCGGGCGAGCCCCAGCTCGCGCGCGATCGCCTGCACGTCGATCCGTTCGCCCGCCAGGAAGCGGGCGCGGGCGAGCGCCAGCGCGTCCTCGACCGAGGCGGCCGCCGGGCGGCCCGGACGGTTGCCTTCGACGCTGGGGCGTGCAGCGGGCATCCCCGAAGCCTAGACGTCGCCTTCCGGGCGGGACTTCGAGCGCCGATGGCGGCCGCTGCGCCTCTGATAGAACAGCGCCGAGAGCAGGATCCGCGAGCTGACCCCGATGAAGGGAGCCCCATGGCTTACTCAGTCCCACCGCTGCCCTACGCCTACGACGCGCTCGAACCGCACATCGACAAGGCGACGATGGAATTCCACCACGACAAGCACCACCAGGCCTACGTGGACAAGGCAAACGCCGCGCTGGAGGGCACCGACTGGGCTGAGAAGCCGATCGAGGAGGTCCTGCAGAACCTCGACAGCCTCGGCGAGGTGAAGGGTCCCGTGAAAAACAACGGCGGCGGCCACTACAACCACTCGCTGTTCTGGGAGAGCATGAGCCCGGACGGGGGCGGCGAGCCCTCGGGCGCGCTCGCGGACGCGATCGCTTCGGCGTTCGGCTCGTTCTCGGACTTCCAGGCCAAGCTCAAGGAAACCGGCGTGAACCAGTTCGGCTCGGGCTGGTCGTGGCTCGTCAAAGACGGCTCGGGCCTCGCGGTCGTCGGCTCCGCGAACCAGGACTCGCCGATCTCAGACGGCAAGACGCCACTGCTCGGCGTCGACGTGTGGGAGCACTCCTACTACCTGAAGTACCAGAACCGCCGCCCGGACTACATCGACGCGTGGTGGAACGTGGTGGACTGGAACCGCATCGCGGAGCGGTTCGCGGCCGCCGGGTAGGAAGGCAGATGAGGGGCTCCGCCGGCAGAGCCGGCTCCGCCGTGGTTCTCCGCGCGCGGGGTGCGCTCTGCCCTGGGCGGGCGGCCGAGCGCCGATGATCCTGCCGTTCGACGCGGTCGGGGAGGGGCCGCCGGTCGTGCTGCTCCACGCCGGTATCGCGGACCGCACGATGTGGCGCGAGCATCTCGCGCCGATCGCGGACTCGGGGCGGCGCGCCCTCGCGCTCGACCTCCCCGGCTTCGGCGAGGCCGGCCTCGAGCCCGGACCCCAGTCGCCCTGGGAGGACGTGCTGCAGACGCTTCGCGTCGTGAGCGCCGAGCCGGTGGCGCTCGTCGGGAACTCCTACGGCGGCGCGATCGCGTTGCGGGTGGCCGCGGTCGCGCCCTCCGCCGTCGCTTCGCTCGCGCTGATCTCCTCCCCCGCCCCGGGCGCCGAGGACGAGCCCTCGGAGGAGCTGGCGGCTGTGTGGGAGGCCGAGGAGGCGGCACTGGAATCCGGCGACGTCGAGGGCGCCGTGTCCGCGATCGTCGAGGGCTGGACGCTCCCCGGCGCCTCCGAGGAGCTGCGCGAGCGGATCGCCGCCATGCAGCGGCGTGCGTTCCTGATCCAGGCCGCCACGCCGGACGCCGATCTCGGTGAGGACCCGCTCGAGGACCGCATGGACCGGCTCGGGGAGCTCGAGATGCCGGCGCTGTGCGCCGCCGGCACGCGCGACAAGCCCGACTTCGTCCAGGGCGCCAAGCAGATGGCGGAGGCGCTGCCAAAGGGCCGCCACGCCACGATCGCGCGCGCCGGGCACCTGGCGCCGCTGGAGCAGCCGCGTGCGTTCAGGCGGCTGCTGCTCGGCTTCTTGGACGACGTCGAAGGGCCCTAGAGCTTCTCGGTTGAGGCGGTCCCCGCACGAAGCGAGGGGATCGTCCGCGGTCTCAGCCGCGTTGGAAGCGCCGCCCCGCCACGGGGGAGGCGTCTTCGTCGAGCACGACGCCCGCGCCGTTGCCCTGGGTCGTGCCCGCGCCCGCGGGCTCCCCCTGCGGTGACGCCGCGAGCATCCCGTCGAGCACCTGCGCGGCGGCTTCGTCGTTCTCGGCCGCCGCGGCCTCCATCGCGGCGATGCGCTCGGGCGTCATCTGCGAGTCGTCCTCGTTCTCTTCCAGCCAGGCGCGCGCCTCGGCGGCCGCGTCGTCGTCGCGCTGGACGGTCTTGCCGGCGGCGTACCAGCGGTCGATCTCCTTGAAGAGCTCGTCCACGAGCTGGGCCGTGGGCACCTTCTTCAGCGGCTCGCCCTTGGAGTAGATCATCCCCATGTCCTTGGCGCCCGTGATCCCGAAGTCGGCGTGGCGCGCCTCGCCGATGCCGTTGACCGCACAGCCGAGCACCGAGACCTCGATCGGGTCCTCGTAGGCTTCCAGGCGCTGCTCGACTTCGGCCACGACGGTGTCCATGTCGAACTGCAGCCGCCCGCAGGTGGGGCAGGCGATCAGCACCGGCCCCTTCTCGCGCAGCTTCAGGGCCTTCAGGATCTCCCACGCGACCTTCACCTCTTCCTCGGCGTGGAACGTCGAGAGCGAGATCCGGATCGTGTCGCCGATCCCGTCCGCGAGCAGCGTCCCGAGCCCGACGGCGGACTTCAGCGAGCCCGACCACTTCGTACCGGCCTCGGTCACGCCGAGGTGCAGCGGGTAGGGGATTTTCTGCGAGAGCGCCCGGTTGGAGGCGATCGTGTTCGGAACCGAAGTCGACTTCATCGAGACCTTGAAGTTCGTGAAGTCCAGCCGCTCCATCAGCTCGACCGTCTCGACCGCCGCCGTGACGAGCGCCTCTACGGGGTTGTCGTACTCGAGCTGGCGCAGATGCTTGGGCAGTGAGCCGGAGTTGACCCCGACGCGCAGCGGGGTCCCCGTCCGCTTGGCGAGCTCGATCACCTCGGCGACCTTCTCGGGACCGCCGATGTTGCCCGGGTTCAACCGCACGCAGTGCGCCCCGGCCTCGATCGCCTTCAGCGCGAGGGTGTGGTTGAAGTGGATGTCGGCGATCACCGGGATCGGCGATTCGGCGACGATCGTCTTCAGGGCCTCCGCATCCGGTTCGCGGGGCACTGCCACGCGCACGATGTCGGCGCCGGCCTCGGCCACGGTGCGGATCTGGCGCATCGTCGCCTGCAGGTTGGCGGTCTCCGTCTTGGTCATCGTCTGCACGGCGACGGGCGCGCCGCCGCCGACGGGGACGGAGCCGACCAGGATCTGGCGTTCTGAGGCCACGGGGGGATTGTAGTTGCGCTCGCCGCGCGACTCAGCCGGACGGGTCGCCGTGGAAGACGCTCTCGATGTTGTTGCCGTCGGGATCCAGCGCAAATGCCGCGTAGTAGCCGGGCCGGTACTGCGGCCGCTCGCCGGGCTCGCCGTTGCTCCGGTATCCCCCGGCGAGCGCTGCCGCGTGGAACCCCTGGACCGTCTGCTCGTCGGGGGCCGGGAAGGCGAGATGCAGGTTCTCGGTGGGCTCCCGCCCGTCGGCGAGGAGCGAGAACGTCGCCCAGGCTCCCCGGAACTGCACCCCCTGCTCCCAGCGACGCCCCACGCGGAGCCCGGCGTGGCGCGAGATCGTCGCGTAGAAGGCCTCCGACGCCGCGAGGTCCCGGACCCCGATCCAGAGATGGTCGACGCAGCCGCCGCGGCGGGTGTCGTTGTGATCGACGGCCTCGACGCTGTTCCCGTCCGGGTCACGCAGAAAGGCCCCGTAGTAGTCCTCGCTGTACCGCGTGCGCTCCCCGGGTGCGCCGTCGTCGGGGTAGCCCGCCCCGGTGCCCGCCTGCCAGAACGCGTCGACGAGCGACCGGTTCGGCGCCACGAAGCCGACGTGCACGTTGCGCGTCGGCGGGCGCTCCTCGTTGGCGGCGCTCAGGATGAACTCCTGGCGGCGCGCGAAGCCCTCGCGCGAGGCGTCGGGTTCGATCCCGACCGGCTCGAGGACTGTGTTGTAGAAGCGCTCGGAAGCGGCCCAGTCAGACGCGCGGATGCCGACGTGATCGAACACCGCTGCCGAGGTTATAGATGCTCGCTCGCCCCCGCCCGGCGGCGGCTATGCTCGCGCCGCGTGCCGGACGTCGACGTCTACGCCACCGCGCGGGGGCCGCTCGCGCGCCTCGCCGCCCCGCTCGCGGGGCGCGCCCGCGCCCGCCGCCACCGCGCTTTCTTTCCCGCGCTCGGAGACGCTGCCCGCGTGCTCGACCTCGGCTGCGGCGCGCTCGGCCTGCGGGCACTCGAGCCCTCGCTGGACATCACGGGCGTGGACATCGCCCCGCAGGGCGCCTACCCGGGCCCGTTCGTGCAGGCCGACGCCGCGGAGGGACTGCCCTTCGCAGACGGGGAGTTCGACCTCGTCTACTGCTCGAGCGTGATCGAGCACGTCCCCCCCGCCCGCCGCGCGGCGTTCGCGGCCGAGGCACGACGCGTCGGGCGCGGCTGGATGGTGCAGACGCCCGCGCGCTCGTTCCCGATCGAGCCCCACTCCCTGCTCCCCGGCGCCCACTGGCTGCCGGCCTCGCTGCGCCGCCGTTACTGGCGGCTCGGCGCCGCCGCTGAGTGGGAGGAGATCGCGCTGCTCTCGCGCGCCGAGCTCGAAGGGCTGTTCGGCCCCGCCCGCGCCGAGCGGGCGCTCGGGCTCGTCAAGAGCTGGGTGTGCGTGCGCGCGCCGGGCGGCTGAGTCAGCCGCCGAGGTGGCCGATGTCGTTGCTGAAGCCGTTGATCACGAGGAACAGCATCAGCAGGATCCCGACGGAGCTGTAGCGGTACATCGCGCCGACCGAGATGCGCTTGCCGCGGAGCTTCTCCGCCAGCGACCAGACGATGTGGCCGCCGTCGAGGGGCAGGAAGGGGAACAGGTTGAGGATCGCCAGCGCGAGCGAGAAGAAGCCCAGGAAGACGAGCCCGAAGCCCGCGCCCGCGGCGACCGATTCCTGGGCGGCCTCGGTGATGCCGATCACGCTGTGGACTTCGCCGCGTGCTTTTGAGCTCGTCAGCGCGCGGCCGAGGCCCGAGACCGTTTCCTTGAGGGTGCCCCACATCGCCGCGAGCGCACCGGCGCTCGCGCCGCCGAGCCCGACCGGAATCGGCCTGCCGCCGAATTCGAACCCCATCAGCGCGCGCTTTTCCTTGGCGTCGTAGCGCGGATAGACCGACAGCGCCACGGTACGCCCGTCGCGTTCGACGGTGAGGTGGACCGGGGTGCTCGTGACGCAGCCCTGCACCTGCTTGCCGGCACAGCGGTGCTTCTTGGTGGCTTCGACGACACCTGCAGGCGTGGCGCGCCCGCCTTCGACGCTCACGATCCGATCGCCCTTGCGAAGCGCGGCCGCCGCGGGCGTCCCGTCTTTGACGTGCGCGACTTTGTCGGTGATCTGCGTGGTGCTGTGCCCGCTCAGGTTCGAGAGCACGACCGCGCCGTTGAAGTTGCCCACCAGCAGGATGCCCGCGAACAGCACGAACGCGATCAGGATGTTCACGGCCGGCCCGGCGAGGATCACCACGACGCGCTTCCAGGTCGGCTGGTTGTAGTAGGCGCGGCGCGAGACGTCCGGGTGCAGATCCCCGATTTCTTCGGGGTTCATACCCGTGATCTTCACGTAGCCGCCGAACGGCAGCGCGCCGATCGCGTACTCGGTCTCGCCGCGTTTGACCTTCAGCAGGGTTGGCGGGAAGAACAGCGAGAAGCGCTCAACGCGCATGCCGACGAGCTTCGCGGCCGTGAAATGGCCGAGCTCGTGGAGGATCACGAGCATGACGATGCCGAAGATGGTCAGGACCCAGGTCATGAGGCTCGGCTCAGTGTGGCACGCGTATCGCGGGGCTCCTGCCGGTTCGTGCGACGGTGCCGGCCGCGCCCTGGCGACCGGCCTTTTCAGAATCTGAGCGCGGCCACCGTCTCGCCGGCGAGCTCGCGCGCGCGGCGGTCGGCGTCGTAGAGCGACTCGAAGTCGAGCACCGGCCGGCTGCCGAGCGACTGCAGGGTGCTCTCGATCACCTCGGGGATGCCGAGGAACTGCAGCCCGCCCTGCAGGAAGGCGTGCACGGCGACCTCGTTGGCGGCGTTCAGGACGCACGGCGCGGTGCCGCCCGCGGCAGCGGCCTCGCGCGCGAGGCGCAGGCACGGGAACGCCTCGAGGTCCACCGGCTCGAAGGTCAGCTTCCCCACCGCGGCCAGGTCGAGCGGCTCGATCGGCAGCGGGGCGCTCTCGCCGCCGTGGAGCGCGTAGGAGATCGCGATCCGCATGTCGGGCGGGCCCAGGTGGGCGAGCATCGCACCGTCGGCGAGCTCGACGAGCCCGTGGATCAGGGACTGTGGATGGACGACCACGGAGATCCGCTCGTACGGCGTGCCGAACAGGTGGTGGGCCTCCATCACCTCGAGGCCCTTGTTCATGAGCGTGGCGGAGTCGATCGTGATCTTGCCGCCCATCGTCCAGGTCGGGTGAGCGAGCGCCTCCTCGACCGTGACGTCGGCAAGCTGCGCGCGCGAGCGCCCCCGGAAGGGGCCACCGCTTGCCGTGATCGTGAGGCCGGTGACGGCGCCGGGCGGCTGTCCGGCGATCAGCTGGTGGAGCGCGGTGTGCTCGGAGTCGATCGGCAGGATCCGCGCGCCGGTGGCTTCGGCCAGCGCTGTGACGAGCTCCCCGCCCACTACGAGAGACTCCTTGTTGGCCAGGGCGAGATCGATCCCCTCCCCGAGCGTCGCGACGGTCGGCGCGAGCCCCGCAGAGCCGACAAGCGAGTTCAGCACCAGATCGGCACCGGACTCGACCACGAGCTTCACGAGCCCGTCCGCACCGGCCAGCACCTGCCCCTCGGTCCAGCTCTCGCTCGCGCGGGCGGCGGAATCCGGGTCGGCGAGGGCGATCCGCGGCACGCCGTGCGCACGCGCCTGCTCGATCAACGGCTCCCACGAGCTCTCGGCGGAGAGCCCGACGAGCTCGAACTCATCACTGCGACCGCAGACGTCGAGCGCCTGGCGCCCGATCGACCCGGTCGAGCCGAGGACCAGGAGACGCTTGCGCGCCGTCATCGCGACCGCCCCCCGCGCGGCGCGAGACCACCGGGGCCCGGCCGGCGCTCCGCGCCGGCCTCCGCGCCGCCTGCTTCACCCGCCGTCGCCATCGCCCCGATCATACGGCGCGAGGTTTTAGCTGGGTTTCAGAAAACCCTCAGGCTCCCTTCATCGCCGGGCGGGATCCTCTCGTGCAGAGTGATCCTCTCCCTGATCCTCATATCCCTCCCCCTCGCCTGGCTTCTCGCCGCGGTCCTCGCCGTAGCGGCCTGCCGGGCTGCTTCTCGGGCTGACGCCCGCGAGCGCTCCCGCGCGAGCCGGCGGGGGAGCCGCCAGCACGGCTCCCCCGCCACTCGCTCGGAGTCCCAGGCCTACGGCTTGGCCGTCAGCCAGGGCGTGTAAGCGACGGTTCCCGTCGCGCTGTCGCATTTCGGGCTGTTGCCCGGACCCTGCTTGCAGCCCCACCAGTTGTTCGCCAGGTTCACGGACGTGCCTGGTTCGCCGGTGGCGCCGGTGCCGTTGTCCTTGATCACGTTGCCGGTGCCGCTCACCGTGGCCTGACCGCCGGCTTTGTCTTCGCCGGACGGGCTGGTCTGCGTCACGAGCACGCCGGTCCCGAAGTTCTTGATCGAGTTGTTCGACAGCGTCGCGGTGACGTCGCCGAATTCGAAACCGAGCAAGTCCGTCGTGATGTAGGCGCCGTCGGTGGTCCCTTCGGTCACCGTCGCGCCGGTTCCGTCGACGCTGTTGGCGATGAACGCCGGGCCCTGGCCGGAGACCTGGCTGCCGAACGCGGCCAGGCCGACGGCGCAGCCGCTGACCTTGTTGCCTTCGAGCGTGGCCGAGACGTAGGGCGCGAACACCCAGACGCCGTAGCCGTTGGTCTTGCACGCGGAGACCTTGTTGTCCTTGATCAGGTCCGCGCTGCCGCCCGAGCCACCGTTGTTGTCGGTGTGGATGCCGCTGCCCGAGTTCGTGATCTTGTTGCCGACGAACGAGGTGCCCTTCGACCAGTTCGCCGAGATCGCGTCGTTGGCGCCGCTGACCTTGTTGTCTTCCATCGCGCCCGAGCCTTCGAACGCGAACATCGCGATCGAAGCTTCTTCGGCCTGGACGTTTTCAACCGTGTCGTGGTTGAAGTTGAACGTGCCGCCCGAGGAGGCATAGATGCCCCGGAGGTAGATGTCGGCGACCGTCACCTTCGAGACCGTCAGGCCGTTGTATTTGCCTGCCAGGTGGTTGGTGATGATGCCGTTGCGAGCGTCGATGTCCTTGCCGCCCACGACGACGCCGCTGGTCAGACCGGGGTTGTCGCCCTCGACCTTCAGCTTCGAGATCGTGACGTTGTTCGCTTCGACGAGGATCACGTTGCTCGCGGTGCCGCCGCAGAGCGAGCCGCCTCCGCAGACCGGGTTGGAGCTCGCGGGCTCGATCACCGTCCCCGTGCCGTAACCGGTCAGCGTGACCGGCTTGTTCACGACGACGTTTTCGACGTAGGTGCCTTTCCCGATCGAGATCGTCGCGCCTTCACCGGCGGCGTTGATCGCCGACTGGATGCTGCTGTACGTGCAGCCACTGCTGCACACGGTCTTCTTGGCAAACGCCGGCCCGGCCGCAGCCAGGCACACGGCGAGCACTGCACAGGCCAGCAAGGCCCGAACGGTACGTCCCATGGTTCCCTCCATCTCCGTTCCCCCTCCACGGGGCTTGACGCGGCATCCTACGGTGTTTCCGCTGCAAATGCCCGCAAACCGCCTCGAACTTGGGATCGTCTGGTCAGATCGTGCAGGGACTGCATGAAAAGGCGGCAAATCGGGCATCCGATGGAGCGATGCCCTGCGACCCCCGACGGCCGGACCTTGCGATCGTGATGCCGCTCGACCCGCACACGCCGCGCTCGGCGCGTCATGTCGTAGCGCAGGTGGACCACCCCTCTCCCGACCTCCGGGACGTCGTGATGCTGCTCTGCAGCGAGGTCGTCACGCAGGCCGTGGAACGCGCGCCCGGCGGGACCGTCGAGATCCGCGTCTGGATGCCCGAGGACGTCGTGCGGATCGAGCTGATCGGCGCGCTGGAGGAGCTGGACGTGACGATCCGCCGTCACGCAGACCACGCCGAATACGCCGAGCTGCTGCTCGACGAGCTGGCCGACCGCTGGCAGCTCGAGGCCGGCGGCGAGGAGCTCAGCCGGATCTGGTTCGAGATCGACCGTCACCCGGCCGAACGGCCGCTCGAGGTGGCCTACTAGCTGTTGCGCCCTGGCGCGATGCGGACAGGCCGCATCGGCGGCGCGGCCGGCCGCGACTGTTCTCCCGGCGCTCTGCGCCGGTCTAGCGCCGGGCGCCGAAGCGCCTGGCCCAGCGATCCTCGCAGTCCAGCTCGAGGTCGAAGGTCAGCTCACGGTCGGAAGGGATCGCTTCGTCGACCTGCTCGGAGAGCTCGCGGGCGCCGCGCTTGACGCCGATCACAGCAGCCTTGGCAAGGGCCGTGTCGATCGCGATCCAGTCTTTCTCCGAGGGCGTCACCTCCAGCCTCGTGCGCAGCTCCGCGACGATCGGCACGGTGGCCTCGTCCAGCGCCTCGCTCAGGTGGTCGAACTCGGGTGCCATGCGCTCAAATCTAATACCGGCGTGGGGCCCGCCGCAAGCCGAGACACCCGACACGGCCGACGTCTTCATCGACAGCCCGAAACGGGCGCACGGATCGCCGCCGGGTTCTCGATCGTCGCCGTCTGTTGGGCGGCGCGAGCCCACCGTCCCGTCGTCCTGGCTGTAGGGTGCAACCTGGCCGGCACGCCGCCTTCAGGCTGCGCCGGCCGGTCCGCACGCACGGCGAAAAAGGGGGCTCATGGATCGCGATCGACTGAAGACCATTCCGCTGTTCTCGTCGCTGTCCGAGAAGGCGCTCGACACTCTCAGCGTGTTCTCGAGCGAGACGTCGGTGTCCGCCGGGAAGCGACTCGTCCATGAAGGCGACTACTCCTACGACCTGATCGTGATCGAGGCGGGCACAGCCGACGTGATCAAGGGAGGCGAGGTCATCGGCTCCCTGGGCCCGGGCGACGTGTTCGGGGAGATCGGCATGCTCTCCGGGGGCAAGCGCACGGCCGATGTCGTCGCAACCTCGCCGATGCACCTGATCACCCTCAGCAAATGGGATCTGAAGCGGATCTCCAACGAGGTCGGGGATCAGCTGCGGGCGCTGGTCGCGGAACGCGAAACGGCATCCTGAGGGCGAGCACGGCGGGGCCGGCGGGCCTAGTGCACGTACCCCGCCCACACGTAGTACCCCGCCACCGCGGTGAACAGCACCGCGTCGAGCCGGTCGAGCGCGCCGCCGTGCGCCCCGAACAGCCTGCCTGAGTCCTTGGTGTTGGCGTCGCGCTTGACGAACGACTCGAACAGGTCGCCGACGGGCGCCGCGAGCGCGACCGCCGCGCCGAGCACGAGCGCGTGCGTGCCCGGTAGCCATTCCTCGTAGCGCCCGGCGATCCACACCCCGATCACCGCGAAGGCCATCCCGATCAACAGGCCCTCGACCGTCTTGTTCGGCGAGATCGTCGGCGCCAGTGGGCGTTTGCCGAACATCCTGCCCCCGAGGTAGGCGCCCGGTGTCGCCGAGGAAGGTGCCGACGAGCACGTCGATCACGATCGCTTCGCCGTGGGGAAGCCCGCGCAGCAGCACCGCGTGGGCGAGGGCGAAGCCGATCCAGTAGATGCCGAGAAGCGTCAGCGCCATGCCGCCGACGCTCGGATGAGGTGAGAGCAGCGTCAGCCCGAACAGCATCGGCAGCGCCAGGGCGGCCACCAGCAGCACCTGGAACTGGTCGCCGTACTGGGCGGCGAGCAGCAGCGCCGCGAGTGCGATGAAGCCGGCGAGCCGCACGGGATGGGCGCGGCCGTACATCGCATAGAGCTCGTGCATGCAGATCGCGCCGAGCACGATCAGGCCGACCGTGAAGATCAGCCCGCCCTCGAGCACGAGGAAGAGCGCGACCGCGATCGCCGGGATCGCGACCAGCACCCGCCTGTATAGATCCGAGGAGGCGCGCTGGCGGCGGCGCCGTTTGCGCCGCGAGCGGTCCGCGCGGCGGCGGCCGCGCTCGGTCCCGGCCGCGTGGGTCGACGGCCCGCCCGCCCGGTCTGTCCGCCGCCGGCCGCGCTCGGGGCGCGACGGCCCGTCCGTCTCCTGAGCCATCAGCGGCGCCTCACCGGCCACCGAAGCGCCGGCGGCGCGCCGCGTACTCGGCCAGCGACTCCTCGAGGGCCTGGCGGGTGAATTCGGGCCACAGCTCGTCGCGGAAGACCAGCTCGGAGTAGGCGGACTGCCACAGCAGGTAGTTCGACAGGCGCCGCTCGCCGCTGGTGCGGATGATCAGGTCGGGGTCGTGCATCTCGGGGGCGTACAGGCACTGGCGGAAAGCCTCCTCGCCCCCGCCGTCGTAACGCGCGATCGCGTCGAGGATCTCGGCGCGTCCCCCGTAGTTGAAGGCGACGTACAGCGTGATGCGGCTGTTGGCGGCCGTCACCCCTTCCGCCCACTCCATCTGCTCGACCAGCGCGGGCGCGACGCCCTCGCGGCGCCCGATGAAGCGCATCCGCACGCCTTCGCGGTCGAGCTCTGGTGTTTCGCCGGCGATGCGATGCGAGAACATCGCCATCAGCCCCTGCACCTCGGCGCTGCGGGCGCGACCAGTTCTCGGTCGAGAACGAGTACACGGTGAGCTCCTCGACGCCGAGCTCGGCGGCGTCGCGCAGACGTTCCTTGACGGTGTCGGCGCCGGCGCTGTGGCCCTCGTTGACCGGCAGGCCGCGCGCGCTCGCCCAGCGCCCGTTGCCGTCGGTGATGATCGCGACGTAACGCGCGCGCGAAGAGCCCTCGCCGGCGGTCGCGTTGCCGCCGGACGCATCCGCGCCGGCCGCCGAGGACGGCTGCCCGGCGGGCACCATCAGACCGCCAGGATCTCCTCTTCCTTGATCTTGAGCACGTTGTCGAGCTCGCCGACCCGCCCGTCGGTCAGCTTCTGCAGCTCGACCTCGGCGCGGTGCTCGTCATCAGATGACGCTTCGCCTTCGGACTTCAGTTCGCGCAGCTGGTGCATCGTGTCGCGCCGCACGTTGCGGATCGCCACGCGGCCCTCCTCGGCCAGGTTGCGCACCACCTTCACGAGCTCCTTGCGGCGCTCTTCGGTCAGCTCGGGGACGACCAGGCGCACGACGTTGCCGTCGTTGGAGGGTGTGAGGCCGACATCGGACTCGTTGATCGCCTTCTCGATCGCCTTGATCGAGGACTTGTCGTAGGGCTGGACGGTCAGCAGCCGCGCCTCCGGCGCCGAGATCGTCGAGAGCTGGTTCAGGGGCGTCATCGCGCCGTAGTAGTCGACGACGACGCGATCGAGCAGCGACGGGCTCGCGCGGCCCGTCCGCACGGTCGAGAACTCGTGCTGGGCGGACTCGACGGACTTGTGCATCCGGTCCTTCGCGTCCTCGAGCAGTTCGTCGATCAGGTTCTCAGCCATCCTGCTCTCCTCCGGGTGTAGTAACCAGCGTGCCGACGCGCACGCCCGAGATTATCCGCGGCAGGCTTGTGTCGTCGTCCATGTTGAAGACGTTGATCGGCATGCCGTTGTCCATGCACAGCGCGAGCGCGGTCGCGTCCATCACCCGCAGCCGCCGCTCGATCGCCTCCAGATGCGTGATCTCCGGGATGAACGTCGCGGTCGGGTCCAGCGCGGGATCGGCCGTGAACACGCCGTCGACGCCGTTCTTGGCCATCAGGATGATCTCGGCGTGGATCTCGGCGGCGCGCAGCGCGGCGGCGGTGTCGGTCGTGAAGAACGGGTTCCCGGTGCCGGCGGCGAAGATCACGACCCGCTGCTTCTCGAGGTGGCGCATCGCGCGGCGGCGGATATAGGGCTCGGCGACCTCGGAGATGCCGAGCGCCGACTGCACGCGCGTGTGCGCGCCCAGGTGCTCGAGCGCGTCCTGCAGCGGCAGCGCGTTGAGGACCGTCGCGAGCATGCCCATGTAGTCGGCGGTCGCGCGGTCCATGCCGGCCGCGGCGCCCTTCATGCCGCGGTAGATGTTGCCGGCGCCGACGACGATCGCGACCTCGACGCCCTGCGCCTGCACGTCGGCGACCTGGCGCGCCACGGCGGCGACGCGCTCGGGGTCGGTGCCGTAGTCGAGCTCGCCCATCAGCGCCTCGCCGGAGAGCTTCAACAGGATGCGTTTGAAGGCAGGGGCCATCAGCGGTCGCAGACTATCCGTCGGGACGGAGCCCGGCGCGCGGCGCGTCGCCGCCCACGCGCTAGGAACCGATGGCGTAGCGCGTGAAGCGGCGTATCACGACGTTCTCGCCCGTGGTGGCGGTGAGCTCGTCGCGTAGCTGCTGGACCGTTTTGCCCTCGTGCTTGGGGTTGTGGAGCACCTGCTCGAGCAGCACGATCGTCTCGAGCCACGAGTCGAGCTTGCCTTCGACGATTTTGCCGCGCACGTTCTCCGGCTTGTCGGCCGCTTCCTGCTCGTAGATCCGGGACTCTGCGTCGCGCTCGTCCTGCGGCACCTCCTCGCGGGTCACGTACTTGACGGTCGGGGTCGCGGCGATCTGCAGCGCGACCTCGCGGGCGAAGCCGATGAAGTCGTCGTTCTTGGCCACGAAGTCGGTGTTGCAGTCGACCTCGATCAGCACCCCGACCTTGTTGCCGGGGTGGATGTAGGACTGGATCGTGCCCTCGGTGGCGTCGCGCTCGCCGAGGTCCTGGATCTTCTTGCCCTGCTTGACGCGCAGGAGCTCGACCGCCTTGTCGGCGTCGCCCTCGGCTTCGGTCAGCGCCTTCTTCGCGTCCATCATCCCCGCGCCGGTGCGGTCGCGCAGAGCCTTCACGTCTTTGGCTGAGATCTCGGTCGTGCTCATTTCTGCTCCTTTTGAGGATCCCGCCCAGCCTCGGCGGCCTGCGCGTTCTCGGTGGTCCCTGCGACGGCCACGGGCTCAGCCGCCGGGGCGGGTTGCTCGGGCTCGGCTGCCGCGGCGGGCGGTTCGGGCTCGCTCGCCGCACCCTCTGCGCTTTCGGCGACCGTCTCGGGGGCCGCTGAGGTCTCCTTCGCCGGCTGGCGGGCATCGGGTGAGGCGTTCATCGGCGTCACCGACTCACTGCCCTCCTCGAGCGTCGCCGGGTCGGCCGGCGGCTGTACCGGCTGAGACTCGCTCGGCGGCTGCGCGGCGGCGGCCGCCGCCGCGGCGCGTTCGGCCGCCGCTTTGTCCTCCGCCTCTTTCTTGGCCTGTTCTTCGGCCTCGCGCTTGGCCTGTTCTTCGGCCTCGCGCTTGGCGCGCGCTTCGGCCTCGGCCTTGGCTTTCTCTTCGGCCTCCTTGCGGGCGCGTTCCTCCTCGGCGCGGAACACCGAGTGACCCTCGGAGACGACCTGGCCGATCGCCTGCGTGATCAGCGAGCAGGAACGGATCGCGTCGTCGTTGCCCGGCACGATGAAGTCGATCCCGTCCGGGTCGCAGTTGGTGTCGACGAGGCCGATGATCGGAATCCGCAGCCGCTGGGCCTCTTTGACGGCGATCGCCTCGGTTTTGAGGTCGATCACGAACATCGCGTCGGGGACGCGCTGCATGTTCTTGACGCCGCCGAGGTTGGCGCGGAGCTTCGCGAGATCGGCCTGGGCGGACATGCGCTCGCGCGTGGGCAGCAGCGCCAGCTGGCCCTCGGTCTCGTAGCGTTCGAGGTCGTGCAGGCGCCGGATGCGCTGGTTGATGGTCTGGAAGTTCGTCAGCAGCCCGCCGAGCCAGCGGTGGTTGACGTAGGGCATGTCCGCCGCCTCGGCGACGTCCTTGATCGTGTCGCGCGCCTGCTTCTTGGTACCGACGAACAGCACGGTGCCGCCGCGGTGCGAGAGCGTGCTCGCGAACTCCTGCGCCTGCGCCAAGAGCGCCTGCGTCTTGAGCAGGTCGATGATGTAGATGCCGCCGCGCTCTCCGAAGATGAAGCGGCGCATCTTGGGGTTCCAGCGGCGCGTCTGGTGACCGAAATGGACGCCGGCCTCCAGCAGCTCCGCAATGCCGACTTCGGCCACGTTGCCACTCCCTTTTTTATTGATTTGGGTTATCTGCCGTGTGCCGGTCGCGGACCCGGATTTCGAGCGTGTGCTCGCTCCGGGCAGGGCCGCGATCCGCTTGTTCACACGGGTCGGGTTGAATCGGACCTGTTCAGGATATCTGCTCCGCGCGCTCGAGCGCGGCTTTCAGGTCCTCGGGCAGCGGCGAGCGCAGCTCCAGGCGCCCGCCTTCGATCGGGTGCTCGAACGCCAGGCGCGAAGCGTGCAGGAACTGGCGCTCCAGCCCGAAGAGACCGGCGCGCCCGTACTCGGGGTCCCCGGCGACCGGATGGCCGATCGCCTGCAGGTGCACGCGGATCTGGTGGGTGCGGCCGGTCTCGAGCAGGAGGCTGAGAAGCGAGGTGGTCGCCAGCGCGCGCTCGAGCGTGAAGCGTGTGCGCGCCTCGCGCGCCCCGGCGCCGCTGACCGCCATGCGCGTGCGCACGCGCGGGTCGCGTCCGATGGGGGCGTCGACGGTGCCGGTGCGCGACGGCGGGCGGCCCTCGACGAGCGCCAGGTATTCGCGTTCGATCTCGCGCGCGGAGAGCTCCGCCTGCAGGCGCCGCAGCGCCTCCTCGCTGCGCGCGACGACCATCAGGCCCGAGGTGTCCTTGTCGAGGCGGTGCACGATCCCGGCCCGTTCGGGCTCGCCACCCGCGAGCTTCTCGGCCAGCAGCTGCGAGAGCGTGTCCTCGCGGTGCCCGCGACCCGGGTGCACGACGAGCCCCGGACCCTTGTCGATCACGATCAGGTGCTCGTCCTCGTGAACGATCTGAAAGCTCACGGAGCGGCCTCGGGCGCCTTCTCCTCGCGCGCACGCCTGCGGTCGACGACGATCACCAGGGCGAGGATCCCGAGCGTGATCGAGGCGTCCGCGAGGTTGAACGGAGGCCAGCCGAGCGGGAGCTTCACGAAGTCCGTCACAGAGCCGCCGCGGATGCGGTCGATCACGTTGCCCAGCGCGCCCCCGATCAGCATCCCGGTCGGCAGCCAGATCCACGGCGTGTCGAGGTGGCGCGCGAAGTAGACCACCAGCACCAGCAGCGCGACCGCGATCAGGATCGTCACGCCGGCGTGACTCCCGGGCAGGAAGCCGAACGCGACGCCGCGGTTGCGCGTGTTCACCAGCTCGATGCCCGGCAGGAAGCGGTGTTCTTCGCCCGGCACGATGTCGCTGCGGACGAGGTGCTTGGTGAGCTGGTCGAGGGCGACGACGAGCAGGGCCACGCCGCCCGCGTAGAGCCAGGCGCGAGCCGGGTGCGTCCTATCCGCCCGCGGCTCAGCCGTGGATGACGCCTTCGACGACGATGCTGTTGATCAGCTGCAGCGAGATCAGCGCGAGAATCGGGCTGAAGTCCCAGCCTCCGAGGCCCGGCAGCAGGCGGCGGAAGAGACGCAGGAACGGTTCGACCGTCTCGCGCAGGAACTGGAGCACCGCGTTGCTCGCACGCGAGTACGGGGGTCGCAGGCCGGCCGCGAACAGGAGCTGGACCACGATGTGCACGATGATCAGGATCTCGTAGACGTAGATGATCGCCGACAGGACGCCTGCGATCTCGGTGCGTGCGGTCGCGAGCAGCATCAGCGTCTCTCGAGCACGGCGTCGAGCGCATCGCTGAACGCGGCCCTGATCCCGCCACGCTCGAGCGCATCGAGCCCGCGGGCGGTGACACCGCCGGGCGATGCGACCTCGCGCCGGATCGCCATCGTGTCGTTGTCCCTCCGGCGCAGCAGCTCCGCGGTACCGGCAAGCGTCTGGACGACGAGCTCCGCGCCCTGGGCGGCCGGGATGCCCTTGCGCACGCCTGCGTCGATCTGCGCCTCGGCCACGAGCGCCACGTAGGCGGGCGCACAGGACATCAGCCCCATCGCGACGTCAACCAGCGCGTCAGAAAGCACGACGAGCGTGCCGAGCTCGGCGAACAGCTCTGAGACCGCCCTGTCGGTGGCCGGGTCCTGCGCCGGTCCGTCGGCCTGGACCACCGCGCCCTGTTTGACCTCGACCGGCAGCGACGGGATGAAGCGGTAGACGGGCTTGCCGGGGTAGGCCTCCTTCAGCGTCGCCAGCGGCGTGGCGGCGAGGATCGACGCCACGGCCTCGGCGTGCGGCGCGATCTCCTGCGCGACCGCGGCGAGCTGCGCGGGCTTGTGGCAGAGCACGACGAGATCGGCGCGCTGCGCGACCTCGGCGTTCGTGGCCAGCGCCTCACCGCCCACCTCCGCCGCGAGCGCCTTCGCGCGCTCGGCGATCGGGTCGGTGCAGAGCACGGGCCGCGCCCACCCGCGCGCCATCGCGCGCGCCATGTTGCCGCTTCCGATCAGGCCGATGTTCATAGTCGCGTCAGCCTAGCCAGCGAGGCGCCGGCCATCGCGCCTCAGGATTGGTTGAAGAAGCCCTTCTCGATTAGCCGCGCCCGCTCCTCCGCGGAGATCTCGACGTTGCGCGGGGTGAGCATGAAGACCTTGTCGGCGATCCGCTGCATGCCGCCGTCCAGCGCGTAGGTGAGGCCGGAGGCGAAGTCGATCAGGCGTTTTGACAGATCTGTCTCGGAGCTCTGGAGGTTGAGGATCACCGGGACGGAGTCCTTGAACTTGTCGGCGATCTGCTGGGCGTCGTTGAACGACTTGGGGACGACGAGGTGCACGCGCACGTCGCCGTTGGTGCGGCTCGCCACCGGTTTCAGCACCGCTGTGCGGCCTCGGCGGCCGGGGGCGGCTGCAGCGTCGTCGTCGTCCTCGGCGAAGATGTCGTCGTACTCGTCGCGGCGGCGGCGCAGCCGGCGGACGTTCGGACGGTCCCGGTAGCGGTCCTCGAGGTCCGCCTCCGCGCCTGCGGGGGGATCATCGTCGTAGTCGTCGTCGTGATACTCCTCGGCGAGGCCGAAGTACACGAGCGCGCTGTGCCAGGAGTCCCTGAAAGCCATCTCTTGTTGCGTGTTCGCCCGGCGAGCGGGTTTCCCTGCAGATGCTAGGGACTCGCCACCGCCGAGGCGGTCACCGATCGTACAGGGTCGTGCCGATCCGCACGATCGTTGCACCCTCCTCGGCGGCGACGCGGAAGTCCTGCGAGGTGCCCATCGACAGCTCGGCGAGGCCGTGCTCGGCGGCCAGCTCGCGCAGGGCGGCGAACCAGGGGCGGCTCTGCTCCGGATCGCTCGCGAACGGGGGCATCGTCATCAACCCGGCGACGGGGACGGGAGATCTCGCGACGTAGCCGGCGATCTCCGCCGGGGCGATCCCCGCCTTCCCCTCCTCCCCCGCGACGTTGACCTCGAGCAGGACGCGCAGGCCGGGACGCGCGATGTCGAGGTGGGCGCGCAGCTGGGCCAGCGCCGACTCCGTGGCCAGCGAGTGGATCAAGGTCACGTGCGGGACGATCGCCTTCACCCGCCGGCTCTGCAACTGACCGATGAAGTGCCACTCGAACTCCTCGCCGTGCGCCGCGACCTTGCGCTCGAGGTCCTGTGCGCGGTTCTCCCCGACGAGCTCCACGCCGGCGACGGCCAGCGCGGGCAGCTCCTCGTCGGGCACGTACTTGGTGGCCGCGAGGACCCGCACCTCGCGGCCCGGCGCCGCCTCGCGGAGCTGCTCGCGGACCATCGCCAGGTTCGCGGCGACCCGCGCCGGGTCGAGGCCCCGGATCAGCTCAACCACGCGACCCCCGCCTGGCGCCCGGCGGCCTGGCCTTCGCGACGATGGGAGAAGAAGCGCTCGTCGCAGATCGTGCAGCCGCCCAGCTCGGTGACCTCGCCGACGCCGGCGGCTTGCAGCCGCGCGCGGGCGATCGTGCGCAGGTCGACCGTCGCCTTCCTCGTGACGCCGGCGCCGAGCGCCTCGTGCACCTCCGGGCCGACCTCGTAGCAGCAGGGGCCCGCGCACGGGCCGAGAACGGCGGTGATCGGGCCGTCGGAGAGCGTGCGCAGCGTTGCGACCCCCTGCTCCAGCACACCGGCAGCGAGGCCGCGCCACCCGGCGTGGACCGTCGCGACGGCGCGCGGCGCGAGGAGCGCGACCGGCAGGCAGTCGGCCGCGAGCACCATCGCGCCGACGCCGGGGGCGGCCGTCGCCTGGCCGTCGGAGCTCTCGAGCCTGCCTTGAGGACGCCCGTCGTTGCCCGAGGAGGCGATCAGGACGCGAGTGCCGTGCACCTGGTAGCCGCGTGCGAGCCCGTCGAGGCCGAGGCGCCGGCGCAGGCGGTCGCGGTTCTCCGCGCCCGACTCCGCGCCCTCGCCGCCGACGCTCGACATGTTGCCGTCGGCGCGCTCGGTGAAGAGGACGCGGACCCCTCGAAGCTCGATGGCGAGATCCTCGCTCACGTTTCGATCCGATCGGGCGCCGGCAGCTCGGCCTCGAGCGCGGCGCGCAGCTCCTGCTCGCGCCCGTTCGCCAGGCCTTCGCGCTTGCGCACCAGGGCGCGGTGGAGCCGGACGCCGACCTCGGGCCCCTCCGGCACGCCCGCGGCGATCAGGTCGTGCCCGTCGATCTCGAGCTTCACGTGGCGTTGGGTCTGAAGCCAGTCGCGGGTCGTCTCCAGGGTGCCCGCGGACTCGCGCCCGGCAAGCGCGCCACCGATCGCGACCGTCTCGAGTGAGTGGTCATCGAAGGCGGTGTGGGCGCCTGCCGGCGTCGCGTGGTGCAGCAGCCGCGCGAGGCCGCCCGGTCTCTCCGCCGCTTCCGCGACGGCGCTCGACTGCTGGCGGGTCGAGCCCAGCCGTTCGATCAGCGCTTCGGCGGCGAACGGTCGCTCCCCGTCATTCGCCGCACGCAGCGCAACGCCCATCAGAAGAACGTCCGGGGAACCGTCGGCGGGCAACAGCAGGGCTGCTTCGCGTGCAAGCTCCTCATCGAATGGCGAGGGCATGCCCAGCGCCGCGAGGACACCCAGCGCGTCCAGGGCCCGAAAAGCCGACGGAGCATCGGCTTCGCGCGCCGCCAGCCACAGCTCGGAGCCGATCCGGTCGCCGGACACGGTCTCCAGCGCCCCGCTCGCAATCGCCTCCGCCGCCAGCTCGCGCGTGCGTGGCTCGATCTCGAACCCCAGCCTTGCTGCGTACCGCGCCAGGCGCAGCATCCGCGTCGGATCGTCGAGAAAGCTCCGCTCGTGGAGCACGCGCAGGCGCCCGGCGCGCAGGTCGTCGAGCGCGCCCTCGACCGAGACGAGGCCCTCGTTCTCGGCGCCGTGCAGGGGCAGCGCGATCGCGTTGACGGTGAAGTCGCGCCGGCGCAGATCCTCCTCGAAGTTCCCGGGGCGCACCTCGGGCAGCGCACCCGGCGCGGGGTAGGACTCCGCGCGGCGCTCGGCGATGTCGATGCGCCCGTAGCGCCAGGCCACCGAGGCTGTGCCGAAGCGATCGTGCAGCACCGGCTCGACCGCCTCGCCGTAGGCGCGCTCGCTCGGCGACACCGAGGCGGCCAGCTCCTGCGCCAGCTCAGCGGCACCCGCGCGGACCGTCACGTCGAGCTCGCGCGGCCAGTGTCCGAGCAGGATGTCGCGCACCGCCCCGCCGACCAGCGCCACGTCCTCGCGCCGGCGTGCCTGCGCCATCAGCTCGGGGCCGCCGGGCAGCCCGGTCAGGCGGTGTAGGACCCGCTCGGCGCTCTGCAGGGGGTGCACGGCGCTCACGCCGCCTCGCGCACCGGGATCCCCGCAGCGGCCAGGTGCGCCTTGGCCTGCGCGATCGTGAAGGTGCCGTAGTGGAAGATCGACGCGCAAAGGACGGCGTCCGCGCCGGCCTGAAGCGCCTCGACCAGGTGCTCGAGCGTGCCGGCGCCGCCCGAGGCGATCACCGGCACGCCGACGGCCTCGCTGACCGCTGCCGTCAGCTCGAGGTCATAGCCGTCGCTGGTGCCGTCGCGGTCCATGCTCGTGAGCAGGATCTCCCCCGCCCCCCGCGCGACGCCCTCTTCGGCCCACGCCACCGCATCGCGCCCCGCCGGCTTGCGACCCCCGGCGACATACGCATCCCACCCATTATCCAAATCAAAAAAATCTCCCTCCCGCCGGCGCTTCGCATCGATCGCCAGCACCACGCACTGTGACCCGAAGGTCTCTGCCAGCTCGTCGATCAGCTCCGGCCTCGCCAGTGCGGCCGAGTTCACCGACACCTTGTCCGCGCCCGCGTCCAGCACCGCCTGCGCGTCTGCGACCGAGCGCACGCCGCCGCCGATCGTGAACGGGACGAACACCTCGTCGGCGGTGCTGCGCGCCAGGCGCGCGATCGTGTCGCGCTTCTCGTGCGTGGCGGTGATGTCCAGGAAGATCAGCTCGTCCGCTCCCTCGCGGTCGTAGTGCGAGGCCAGCTCCACCGGGTCGCCGGCGTCGCGGATGTCGACGAATTCGACGCCCTTGACGACGCGCCCGCCGTCCACGTCCAGGCATGGGATCACGCGCTTGTAGTGCACGCGGGGAACGGTAGCCCGTCGGCGGGCCCGGCAAGGCTCAGCTCGCGAGCGCCGCCTGTGCCTCGGCGACCGTGAAACGGCGCTCGTAGAGCGCCTTGCCGACGATCACGCCCTCGATCGACTCGAGACCCTGCTCGGCGCGCAGGCTCGCGAGCGCGCGCAGGTGCTCGAGCGTGCCGATCCCGCCCGAGACGATCAGCTCGCCGTCGCCAACCGCGCGCGCGGCATCCGCGACCGCGCCGAGATCCGGGCCGTCGAGCATGCCGTCGTGGTCGATGTCGGTGAAGGCGAAGCGCTGCACGCCGCCGGCGTGCAGCGCTTGCAGCGCCTCGGGCGCCGAGACCTGCGAGGCCTGCAGCCAGCCGTGCGTCGCGACCCCGCCTTCGCGCACGTCGATCCCCACCAGCACGCGCTCGGGTCCGTGCTCGGCCAGGGCGTCGCGCACCAGCTCGGGGTTCGTCATCGCCGCGGTGCCGATCACGACGCGCGCCGCGCCCGCCCTCAGCGCGGCCGCGATCGCCTCCGCGGAGCGCAGGCCGCCGCCGTACTGCACCGGGACGCCGGTCTCCTCGGCGATCGCGCGCAGGTTCTCGAGGTTCACCGGCGCGCCGGCCTTCGCGCCGTCCAGGTCCACCACGTGCAGGCGTTCGGCGCCCGCGTCGAGGAACGCCGCCGCCGCCGCGACCGGGTCGGCGTCGTAGACGGTGCGGGCGTCGAAGTCGCCCTTCGCCAGGCGCACGGCGTTGCCCGCGAGGATGTCGATCGCCGGGTAGAGGTTCACTTACCGCAGCGCGGCGCCCGCGAGGCAGAACGAGGCGAAGTTGGCGAGCATCCGCAGGCCCGCCGCCGAGGACTTCTCAGGGTGGAACTGGACGCCGAAGAACGAGCCGCGCTGCACCGCCGTGACGAACGGCTCGCCGTAGACCGCCGTGCCGAGAAGGTCCTCGGGATCCTCGAGCACGGGCGCGAGCGAGTGCACGTGGTAGAAGGCGCAGCGGTGCGGCAGGTCGCGCACCAGCGGCGAGTCGGCCGCGCGCAGCTCGACCTCGGTCCAGCCGATGTGCGGGAGCTTCAGACCGTCGGCGCGCAGCGGGCGGACCTCGCCCCCGATCAGGCCGAGGCCTTCGGCGCCGCCCTGCTCCTGGGAGGAGTCGAACGCGAGCTGCATGCCGAGGCAGACGCCGAGCACGGGCGTGCCCGCCTGCCCGCGCTCGCGCAGCATCTCGTCCAGGCCGAGACGGCGCAGGTTCTCCATCGCCTTCGGGAACGCCCCGACGCCGGGCAGCACGATCCCCGGGGCGGCCGCGAGGCGGTCGGGGTCCGAGCTCAAGAGCGGCCGCGCGCCGACGTGAGCGAGCGCCTTCTCGACCGAGCGGCGGTTGCCCATGCCGTAGTCGACGATGCCGATCTCGACCGGCTCGGCGAGCAGGCTCATCAGGTCAACGTGCCCTTCGTGCTCGGCACGCCGCTCTCCGTCGGGTCGATCGCGACCGCCTCGCGCAGCGCGCGGGCGAACGACTTGAACGCCGCCTCGATCATGTGGTGTGCGTTGCTGCCCGTTTCCACGCGCAGGTGCAGCGTCAGCTTGGCCGAGTTCGCCACCGCGCGGAAGAACTCCTCGGTCAGCTCGTGCTCGAAGCCGCCGGTCGCGCCGGGCGGCAGCTCCGCCTCGAAGACCGTCAACGGCCGGCCCGAGATGTCGATCGCGCAGCTCGCACGCGCCTCGTCCATCGGCACGGTCGCGGCGCCGTAGCGGACGATGCCCGCGCGGTCGCCGAGGGCGCTGTCGAGCGCCTGGCCGAGCACGATCGCCGTGTCCTCGGCGGTGTGGTGCGCACCTGTCTCGAGGTCGCCGCTGACCTCGACGTCGAGGTCCAGGCGGCCGTGGCGCGCGAGCAGGTCGAGCATGTGGTCGAGGAAGCCGACGCCGGTGCTGCGCGCCCCCTCCCCCGTCCCTTCCAGGGACAGCCACAGCCGCACGTCGGTCTCGCCGGTCTTTCGCTCGATGGTCGCGGTGCGCGTCATGGGGACGGATTCTCCTTGATGTCCATCTCGGAGGGGTCGCCCGGCGCTCCTTGCCGGCCTTCGAGCGGTCGGCCGGCGCTCCGTGCCTCCATCGAGGCCGCGTGAACCTCGAAGCCCTCGGCGCGGGCGATCGGCGCCCCGGCCGCGGCGAGCTTGGCGGCCGCATCGCCGACGCGCAGCTCGGTCATGCGGCGGCGGAAGTGGCGGGGCGTGAGGCCCGAGGCGAAGCGCGCGGCGCCCGCGGTCGGGAGGATGTGGTTGGAGCCCGCTACGTAGTCGCCGAAGGCCGTCGCGCTCTCCGCGCCCACGAACAGGCACCCCGCCGAGCGGACGCTTCCCGCGAGCGCCTCGACGTCCTCGCCGATCAGCTCGAGGTGCTCGGCGGCGAAGGCGTTCGCGAGCGCGATCGCCGCTTTGGCGTCCTGCACCGTCGCGACCGCGAAGGCGGCGTCGCCGACGGTGGGGTGTTCGACGACGCGGCGTTGCAGCTCGGAGGTGAGGCGCTCGATGTGCTCGGCGGACGGCGAGACGGCCGCCACCAGGCTGCCGCTGCCGTGCTCGGCCTGGGCGAGCATGTCGAGCGCGGCGAGGGCGATCTCGTGCTCGCCGCACGCCGCCCCGAGCACGACGAGCAGGTCCGAGGGGCCGGCGAAGCCGTCGATGCCGACGAGGCCGGAGAGCTGTCGCTTGGCCTCCTGGACGTAGAGGTTGCCGGGGCCCACGATCACGTCGACGGCCGCGACCGTGTCGGTGCCGTATGCGAGTGCGGCGACGGCCTGCGCACCGCCCATCCTGTAGACGCGTTCCACACCGCAGAGGCGGCAGGTGCCGAGCACGGCCGGGTCGATCTCGCCGTCGGGCCCCGGGGGCGCGCAGACGGCGACGTCGATCACCCCGGCCGCGCGGGCGGTGACGACGCCCATGACGACGGTGCTGGGGTAGGGGGCGCGGCCGCCGGGCACGTAGACGGCGGCCGAGGCGACGGGGATCTCCCGCAGCCGCAGCCGCTGGCCCTGGGCGAGCTCCAGCGTGGCGTCCTCGCCGGCCCCGGCGTCGGCCACCTCGGCGACGTTGGCGATCGCGACCTGCAGGCCGGCGACGAGCTCGAGCGGCATCCGGCGGATCGCGTCGTCGAGCTGCTCGGGCTCGACCAGCAGCGGGGCGGGCGCGCGGCCGCCGGTGTCGAAGCGGGCGGTGAGCTCCTGGACGGCGGCGTCGCCGCGGGACCGCACCTCGGCGAGGATCTCCGCTACCTGCTCGGCGACGGACTCGCCCGCGGGGATGAGCTCACGCAGTCGCCCGGCCGCGGCGACGGGCCCGCCGAGCTCGGCCACGTCGGCCGCGCTGAGCGTCATGAGGTCCATCTAGCTCTCTGCGGGGACGGGGAGCTCGCGAAGCCGCCGGCGCAGCTCGTCGATCTCGGCCGCCTTCAGCTTGTAGCTGACCGGGTTCGCGATCAGCCGCGCGGTGCACTCGACGATCTCCTCGCGGATCACGAGGTTGTTCTCGCGCAGCGTGGTGCCGGTCGCGGTGAGGTCGACGATCGCCTCGACGATCCCGGTCAACGGAGCGAGCTCGACCGAGCCCTTGACCTCGACGATCTCGGCCTGGCGGCCGGTCTCTTCCAGGTGGCGCGCGGCGATGCGGGGGTACTTGGTCGCAACGCGCATGACTCCGAGCCTTCGCAGCGCCTCGGCCGCGGGGTCCGGCCCGGCCTCGCCGGCGAGGACCATCGTGCAGCGACCGTAGCCGAGGTCGAGCAGCTCGTAGACCTTGCGGCCGTCCTCGCCCGCCCGCTGTGCCGTCTGCTCGAGCAGCACGTCCTTGCCGGTGATGCCGAGGTCGGCCGCACCCGCCTCGACGTACGTCGGGACGTCCGAGGGGCGCATCGTGATCACGCCGATCTCCTCGAAGAGGAGCTTGCGGTCGTTCGAGCGCAGCTCCGCGGTGTCGACGCCGAGCGCGGTGAGCAGCTCGACGGTTCCGTCGAAGAGCGCGCCGCGCGGGACGGCGACCGTGAGGCCCCCGAGCGCGCTCACAGCGCGGCCTCCGGGGCCTCGGTGCTCCGGGCGGCGACGCCGTCCGCCGGGGCGGAGTGGGCGAGTCCGTCGCCGAGCGCGCTGGCGAGCAGGGCTCCGGTGCCGCGCTCCTCGCCCGCGAGCGCGAGGTGCAGGCGGTCGACGCCGAGCGCGAAGCCGACGGCCGGAAGGCGCCGTCCGAAGCGCCCGAGCAGATCGTCATAGCGGCCGCCGCCGCCGAGCGGGGCGCCGAGCGCCGGGTCGTAGACGTCGAACACGGCTCCGGTGTAGTAGCCGATGTTCCGCACGAGGCCGAGGTCGACGATCACCCTGGCGGCGACGTCGGGGGCGAGCAGCTCGAGCATCTGGCGCAGGCCGGTGACGGCCTCCGCGGCCTCGGCCGGCGCCTGCGCGAGCAGCTCGGGGCCCCCGCGCCGCTGCGGCACGTCGAGCAGCAGCTCGGCGGCCTCGCCGGAGATGCCGGACTCGCCGATGCGGCGCTCGAGCTCGACGAAGTCACGCAGCACGAGCGCCTCCAGCAGGCCGTCCCGAGCCTCCTCTGGCACGTCGAGGCTCGCCATCAGCGCAGGGAACAGCGAGGCGTCACCGAGGCCGACCCGGTAGTCCTTGAGGCCCGTGGCGTCGAGGGCGCGGCAGAGAACGGTCAGGGCCTCGGCCGTCCCGTCCGGCGCGGGCGAGCCGATCAGCTCGATGCCGGCCTGGAGCAGCTCGCGAGGCTGGCCTCGCGCCGGCGAGACGCCCCGGTAGCAGTGGGCGAAGTAGCAGAAGCGCAGGGGCGGCTCGTGCGTTGGCGTAGCGGCTCGCGACGACGCGCGCGATCGGCACCGTCATGTCGGAGCGCAGGACGAGCACGGCGCCGTTCTCGTCGAACACGCGGTAGGCGGGCTGCGCGTCGGCGAGGGCTGCGCGCGCCAGCACGGACTCGTACTCGAGCGCGGGCGTGTAGACCTCGCCGTAGCCGTGCGCCTCGAACACGTGGCGTAGGGCGTCGGTGATGGCGCGGGCCTCGCGCGTCTCGTCGGGCAGCACGTCGCGTGTGCCGCTGGGAATCGGGTGGATCATGCCGACCCGAGGTTACTCAGGGGCCGGGGAGATCGGTCCGGAGGCGGGCACATGGACAGGGGGCGCATTTCGGCCTCGGGCCCGCGGGCGGCGCCGGTGACACGACAGCAGGGGCCGCACGGAACGCAGGGGCGACTCTGGCGCTATGCCGGGACCGGCTCGGTCGCGACGCGCTCGATGTGGGCGCCGAGATCGCGCAGCCGCTCGTCGATCCGCTCGTAGCCGCGGTCGATCTGGCGGATGTTGCCGATCTCGCTGCGGCCCTCCGCGCAGAGGGCGGCGAGCAGCATCGCCATGCCGGCGCGGATGTCGGGCGACTCCAGGCGCTCGCCCCGCAGACGGCGCGGGCCGGTGACGATCGCGCGGTGCGGGTCGCACATGACGATGTCGGCGCCCATCAGGATCAGCTTGTCGGCGAAGATCAGCCGGTTCTCGAACATCCACTCGTGGATCAGGATCGAGCCCTCGGCCTGAGTGGCGAGAGCGATCGCGATCGAGGTGAGATCGGCCGGGAACGCGGGCCAGGGGCCGTCCTGGATCTTGCTCTTGTACTCGCCCACGTCGGCCTGGACGACGAGCTTCTGGCCGCCGGGCACGAACAGGTCGTTGCCCTGCAGCTCCGAGCGCAGGCCGAGGCGTTCGAAGACGAGGCGGATCATGCGCAGGTCGTCAGGGACGGTGTTCTTGATGCGCAGCTCGCCGCCGGTGACGCCCGCGAGGGCCATGAAGCTGCCGATCTCGATGTGGTCCGGCGCGACATCGTGCTCGCAGCCGTGCAGGCGCTCGGCGCCGTGGACGGTGAGCAGGTTCGAGCCGATGCCCTGGATGTCGGCGCCCATCTTCACGAGCATGCGCGCGAGGTCCTGCACGTGGGGCTCGGAGGCGGCGTTGCCGATCACGGTCGTGCCGGGCGTGAGCGCGGCGGCCATCAGCGCGTTCTCGGTCGCCATCACCGACGGCTCGTCCATGAACACGTCGCTCGGCTGCAGGCCATTGGGCGCGCTGAGGGTGATCTGGCCGTTGGCCTCGACGCTCGCACCCATCGCGCGGAACGCGTCGAGGTGCGGGTCGAGCCGGCGGCGTCCGATCACGTCGCCGCCCGGCGGCGGCATCACGACGCGGTGGAAGCGGGCCAGCATCGGGCCTGCGAGCAGGAACGATGCGCGGATCAGCTCGGCGAGCTCGCGGTCGATCTCGGCGGCGTGGACGTTCGCGGCGCACAGCGACGACCTCGTTCGGGCCGCGCCAGGAGACCTCGACGCCGATGCCGGCAAGGATCTCGAGCATCGCGTCGACGTCGCGGATGCGCGGCACGTTGCGGACCACGACCGGCTCGTCCGTGAGGACGCACGAGGCCAGTATCGGGAGCGCGCCGTTCTTGTTCCCGGCCGGCACCATGGTGCCGGAGAGCGGCGCACCGCCTTCGATCACGAACTTCTCCATGAGCTTGCGGCGCCGCGAGCGGGCCACGATGGGGCCGAAGCGGCGGCGTTCGGAGAGGGTAACAGCCATCTGAAGTGTCAAGTTCGAGCCGGGCGACCGGGGACCTGCATGGTCGCCCTCAGCCCTCGATCTGGGCTCCGCGAGCCCCGTACCGGAAGCGTCCTGTGCAACTTCCGTTGCAATCGGGGGCCTGGTGAACGGCTCTACAGAGCCATTTCCGCGATCGCCTCCGGTGCGCACACATGTTCGCACACCTTCCGTCCGAGCGCGTTCCTACGGTACGAACACATGTTCTCGTCACTGCGGACATCGCCACTTGCCCAGCGGACGCTCGGAGCGTTGGACCTGGCCCGCTCGTTCCTCTTGCTCGAGGACGACGTACTCGTCGACTGGGAGGTCGACCGGAACGGGCACTCTCAGCCGGTCCATCCGCACCGGGCGCCGCTGCGCACGCGGCGGCCCGCACGCCGTCCGGGCTCGCCCGAGCCGGCGGCGCACGAGTGCATCTCCCCCACCTTCTACGGCCGGCCCCTCGCGCAAGGAGGGAACGCAGGGTCCGAGCGCCGAGCAGCGAAGCTCGGCCAGCCGTGGGTGGCAGGCCGCGCGCACGGAGACGCGCCCGGGCTGCCGACGCCACACCCGCCCTGCCGGCTCCGACTGCCGGCGGGGCGGCGGCGGTGGCCAGGCGATCTGAGAGCGCTCAGCGGCCGGTGGATTTCGCCCTGTGCGCGTCCGCTCGCTCGACCACCTCGTGCTGACGGTTCAGGACATCGGGGCGGTGCGTCGCACCGGGGCAGCAGCGTTCCCTATCGACTCGCTCTACGTGCGCGATCCGGACGGGAACCTCGCGGAGCTCTCGGTGCGGGCGAGCTCCTAGCTCGGCCCGGAGCCTTCGGTAGCCTGCGGCCTCAGCACTCGAGGAGGTAGCGCGATGGAGCAGCGGGTCAGCCTGGTCACACTCGGAGTGGACGATCTCGCCCGGGCGCGAGAGTTCTACGAAGCGCTCGGTTGGCGGACGGGCGCCCAGCCGGCGGACGACGTCGTCTTCTTCCAGGCGGGTGGCATGGTCTTCGGCCTGTGGGGTCGCGAGCAGCTGACGGAGGACAGCGCGGTGGCCGACACCGGCGGCTACGGCGGCGTGACGCTCGCGTACAACGCGCGTGGGCGCGAGGAAGTGGATGCGGTGATCGAGCAGGCGCGTGCCGCGGGCGCCCGCGTCGGGCGGGAGCCGGCGGAGACGTTCTGGGGCGGGTACTCCGGCCTGTTCGTCGACCCGGACGGGCATCCGTGGGAGGTCGCCCACAACCCGCATTGGACGGTGGGCGAGGATGGCTCCGTGCGACTCGCAGGCTAGTCCCACAACGACGACGAGCCGCCGGCGCTTTGCGCGGGCGGCTCGATCGCTGAAGAAACCGGCGGCGTCCTACTCTCCCAGGCCCTTGCGGGCCAAGTACCATCGGCGCTGAGGGGCTTAACTGCTCTGTTCGGAATGGGAAGAGGTGTTTCCCCCTCGCTAAAGCCACCGGAAAACGGTGAGAGGCCAAGACCCTCCACGGGCCTTGAAAACTGCACAGAAGCCACGGGTATCACTCGTCCCCTGCATGGGGGACGGAACAAAAAATCCGTCAAGCCCTCGACCCATTAGTACCGGTCTCCTTCAGGCGTTACCACCCTTCCAGATCCGGCCTATCAACCTGGTGGTCTACCAGGGGTCTTACTCCCTCTAGGGGATGGGAGAGCTCATCTTGAGGCCGGCTTCCCGCTTAGATGCTTTCAGCGGTTATCCGATCCACACGTAGCTAGCCTGCTATGCCCTTGGCAGGACAACAGATACACCAGAGGTGCGTTCATCCCGGTCCTCTCGTACTAGGGACAAATCCTCTCAACTCTCCAACGCCCACGGCAGATAGGGACCGAACTGTCTCACGACGTTCTGAACCCAGCTCGCGTACCGCTTTAATGGGCGAACAGCCCAACCCTTGGGAGCAACTCCACCCCCAGGATGCGACGAGCCGACATCGAGGTGCCAAACCGGGCCGTCGATGTGGACTCTTGGGCCCGATAAGCCTGTTATCCCCGGAGTACCTTTTATCCGTTGAGCGACGGCACTTCCACTTGCTACCGCCGGATCACTAAGACCTGCTTTCGCACCTGCTCGACTTGTCAGTCTCGCAGTCAAGCTCCCTTGCTACCTTTGCGCTCTACACACGATTTCCAACCGTGATGAGGGAACCTTTGTGCGCCTCCGTTACATTTTGGGAGGCGACCGCCCCAGTCAAACTACCCGCCTGGAACTGTCCAGCGCCCGGATTCACGGAGCGCTGTTAGAAATCCAATACATCAAGGGTGGTATCTCAAGGTTGGCTCCACGCCGGCCGCAACCTGCGCTTCAAAGCCTCCCACCTATCCTGAGCGAAATGCACCGAATCCCAATACCAAGTTGTAGTAAAGGTTCACGGGGTCTTTCCGTCTAGCCGCGGGTACTCGGCATCTTCACCGAGACTGCAATTTCACCGAGCTCCTCGTTGAGACAGCGCTGAAGTCGTTACGCCATTCGTGCAGGTCGGAACTTACCCGACAAGGAATTTCGCTACCTTAGGACCGTTCCTTCTGTTACTACCTGCGCACTTCGCGCAGGCGGGCCGGACATTTCTGCCGACCTCTCATGGTCGCCCATGAGAGCGGACTATCTCATCCCGCGATCGCTCTAGATCGCAGGCCCGGCGTATAGTCTCTGAGGATTCCATCCATCCGGTGGCGTCTCTTCCCACCGCGGTTCATCCGTTCCCGGAGAGCAAGAACCTGGTGGTAGTCCTGATCGCTGACCGGGGCGCTCGAGAGCAGGCAAACTGCCTCTCTCCAGAGCCCGTAGTCGAGCTGCCTTCATTCCCACGACCGGAAACCGGTCGAAGAACGGCACGATGCGGTCTCCGAAGGTCGCCCTTGCGGTTGACCTCCCAGTACCAGCCATCGTTGCCGGCCGCCGCATCGTCCCGCAGCCGAGGGTCTCTCGGAAGAGATCCAGCGGCTCGCGGTCGTGCTGCGAGACGTTGAAGGCGGCTGAGAGTCTGAAGCCTCGTGGCGAGCTCACCGCGTTGCGGCAGACAACCATGAAGCTTGCCTCTCCCATCGCGAATCCGGACAAGAAGCTACCGAGTGAGGCCGGTATGGCCTCGATGCATGGCCTTTCCTGCTGATTGTCCGCACCCGTCACATTTTCACGGTACCGCCCACTTGGGACGGAACTCGTAGTGCGGGATACTCGGATGTTCCAGCATATAGCCAGGTTTTACAACTACCTCGGTCAACTGATAGTTACGGCCGCCGTTTACCGGGGCTTAGCTTCGCTGCTTCGGGTCAAGCCCTAACAACTCCACGTAACCTTCCGGCACCGGGCAGGCGTCAGCCCCTATACGTCGTCTTTCGACTTAGCAGAGACCTGTGTTTTTGGTAAACAGTCGCTTCAGCCTATTCACTGCGGCCCTCTCAGGCTCCACTCGCGAAGAGCTTCACCTTACTAGGGCGCCCCTTATCCCGAAGTTACGGGGCGATTTTGCCGAGTTCCTTAACGAGGGTTATCTCGATCACCTTAGTATTCTCTACTTGCCCACCTGTGTCGGTTTTGGTACGGGCACGCGCTTCCTCCCTAGAGGATTTTCTCGGAGGTATGGCGTCAGGGACTCGCCGGCTTAGAGCCAGCTGGCATCGCACCTCAGGTTATGCGGTCCCGCATTTGACAAGGACCACCCCTACATGCTTACCCCAGGGCAACCATCGCCTGGGTTCCCTTAGCCTTCCTCGTCCCCCCATCGGTCAAACGGAAGCGACGTGGTACAGGAATATCAACCTGTTGGCCATCGACTACGCCTTTCGGCCTCGCCTTAGGTCCCGACTAACCCTGAGCAGACGAACTTTACTCAGGAATCCTTGGGCAATCGGCGGAGGGGATTCTCACCCCTCTTTCGTTACTTATGCCGGCATTCTCACTTCCCAAGCCTCCACGGCTGGCTTACGCCGCCGCTTTACTGGCTTGGGAACGCTCTCCTACCGCGTGATCGACCCGAAGGTCTCACACACCCGCAGCTTCGGTGACTAGCTTGAGCCCCGTTATATTGTCCGCGCTCGAACACTTGACCAGTGAGCTGTTACGCACTCTTTCAAGGATGGCTGCCTCTAAGCCAACCTCCTGGTTGTCTATGCACTCGAACATCGTTTCCCACTTAGCTAGTACTTAGGGACCTTAGCTGGCGGTCTGGGCTGTTTCCCTTTTGACGCTGAAGTTTATCCCCCAGCAACTGACTCCCGGAGTAAACGTAATTGGTCTTCGGAGTTTGCCTGAAGTCGGTAACCTGGTAGGGCCCCTAATCCAAACAGTGCTCTACGGCCAATACGCAATTTATCCGAGGCTATACCTAAATATATTTCGGAGAGAACCAGATATCACTGAGCTTGATTAGCCTTTCACTCCGACCCACAGGTCATCCGCCCAGTTTTCAACCTAGGTCGGTTCGGCCCTCCACGAGGTCTTACCCCCGCTTCAGCCTGCCCATGGGTAGCTCGCTCAGTTTCGGGTATACCGCCTACGACTATGACGCCCTATTAGGACTCGCTTTCGCTACGGCTCCGCTCATCGCTTAACCTTGCCGCAGACGAGTAACTCGCCGGCTCGTTATGCAAAAAGCACGCGGTCACAGAACAAGTCTGCTCCCACCGCTTGTAGGCACGCGGTTTCAGGTACTATTTCACTCCCCTTCCGGGGTACTTTTCACCTTTCCCTCACGGTACTAGTCCGCTATCGGTCACCTAGGAGTACTTAGCCTTGGAGGGTGGTCCCCCCAGGTTCAGTCCGCGTTTCACGGGTGCGGACTTACTCAGGAACGTCTGACAGGAGACCATGCAGTTTCGTCTACGGGACGGTTGCCCTCTTTGGTGCGCGGTTCCACACGCTTCGACTACCACATGATTTTGTAACTCCTGCCGGGCCGGACACGGCCCGGAACAAACGCCCTACAACCCCCAACAGACAACGCGTGTCCGCTTACATCTGCCGGGTTTGGGCTGATCCCTTTTCGCTCGCCACTACTCAGGGAGTCTCGGTTGATTTACTTTCCTCAGGGTACTGAGATGTTTCACTTCCCCTGCTTGTCCTCGCCCGGTCTATGTGTTCAACCGGGGATAACGCCGCATTACCAGCGCTGGGTTTCCCCATTCGGGAATCCACGGGTCAATGGCTATTCAGCGCCTAACCGTGGCTTATCGCAGCCGTTCACGCCCTTCTTCGACTCTAGGTGCCAAGGCATCCACCATGTGCCCTTACTATCTTGACGGTGATCAGGCCCGTCCGGTCTGGTCCGCTCTCACGAGGAGAGCTCGCCGGTCCGTGCGGACCCGGTGATACCCGTTTCAGCCGCCGCTTATCGATGGCGGCTGATGTGGCTTCTGTGCAGTTTTCAAGGACCGTGGAGAGGCTTGTAACGCCGGCCGTTCCACGCCATAGCGGTCGCGTCCTTGTGACGCGTCCAACGCGGACCGGCGGACGCCGGTCTCTCAAAACTCAACAGCATGCTGGCGTCGTTTGGTGCCGCCGGCTCGCCTCGCCCACAAGTAGGAGAGGGCTCGAGCGCCCGGTGGCGATCCAGCCAGGTTCGGTCGACGTGCTAGGCCCGGCCTCGCTCTGACACCTCTGTCCTCCCGCGCCACTAGGGCACTTCGGGTCAGAGGCCGCTGAAGACCGGGGCACCAGACAGGTGCTCCCTAGAAAGGAGGTGATCCAGCCGCAGCTTCCGCTACGGCTACCTTGTTACGACTTCACCCCAGTCACGAGCCCCACCTTCGACGGCTCCCTCCCAAAAGGGTTAGGCCACCGGCTTCGGGTGTTGCTCACTCCCGTGGTGTGACGGGCGGTGTGTACAAGGCCCGGGAACGTATTCACCGCGGCAATGCTGATCCGCGATTACTAGCAACTCCGCCTTCATGCAGGCGAATTTCAGCCTGCAATCCGAACCGAGACGCACTTTAAGGGATTCGCTCCACCTCGCGGTATCGCAACCCTCTGTATGCGCCAATGTAGCACGTGTGTAGCCCTGGACATAAGGGGCATGAGGACTTGACGTCATCCCCACCTTCCTCCGGTTTGTCACCGGCAGTCTCGCATGAGTCCCCAACTAAATGCTGGCAACATGCGACGGGGGTTGCGCTCGTTGCGGGACTTAACCCAACATCTCACGACACGAGCTGACGACAGCCATGCACCACCTGTGAAAGTGCCCCGAAGGGAAGGCATGTTTCCACACCGGTCACTCACATGTCAAGCCCAGGTAAGGTTCTTCGCGTCGCGTCGAATTAAACCACATGCTCCGCTGCTTGTGCGGGCCCCCGTCAATTCCTTTGAGTTTTAGCCTTGCGGCCGTACTCCCCAGGCGGGCAACTTAATGCGTTAGCTTCGACACGGGGGGAGTCGACACCCCCCACATCTAGTTGCCATCGTTTACAGCGTGGACTACCAGGGTATCTAATCCTGTTTGCTCCCCACGCTTTCGCGTCTCAGCGTCAGTCACGTCCCAGCGAGCTGCCTTCGCCATTGGTGTTCCTCCTGATATCTGCGCATTTCACCGCTACACCAGGAATTCCACTCGCCCCTTCCGGACTCTAGCCCGACAGTATCCACCGGCATTCCAGGGTTGAGCCCTGGACTTTCACAGCGGACTGGTCGGGCCGCCTACACGCTCTTTACGCCCAATAATTCCGGACAACGCTTGCACCCTACGTATTACCGCGGCTGCTGGCACGTAGTTAGCCGGTGCTTCTTGTGAAGGTACCGTCACCCCGAACGGCTGTTCACCGCCGAGGCTTCGTCCCAACTGAAAGGGGTTTACAACCCGAAAGCCGTCTTCCCCCACGCGGCGTTGCTGCGTCACGCTTTCGCGCATTGCGCAAGATTCCCCACTGCTGCCTCCCGTAGGAGTCTGGGCCGTGTCTCAGTCCCAGTGTGGCTGATCGTCCTCTCAGACCAGCTACCCATCGAAGCCTTGGTGAGCCGTTACCTCACCAACAAGCTAATGGGCCGCGGGCCCATCTCGATGCGGAGGCCGAAGCTTCCTTTCCCCTTGCGGGCACATCCGGTATTAGCCCGAGTTTCCTCGGGTTGTCCCGGTCATCGAGGCAGGTAACCCACGTGTTACTCACCCGTTCGCGGCTCTGCCCCAGGGCAAGCCCTGGTTCGTCGCTCCACTTGCATGTGTTAAGCACGCCGCCAGCGTTCGTCCTGAGCCAGGATCAAACTCTCCGTGAAGAACTTCACAGAAAGCCTGTCATGGAGTGCCTGCGCCCTGAGGCGCCGGCGGCCGAGACCTATACACGTGGTCTCGAACCATGACGGGGTACTTCCCTACTTGACTCTTTGCCGTCCCACGCGAACGTTCAAGACGCTCCCGCGGACGGGTCGAACCTGGACGCACACCACGATCCGATCTCGGATCGCAGATGCGCATGCTGTTGAGTTTTCAAAGACCGTCGAGCCTTCTCGAAGGGTCGTCCTTCAGAGGAAACCGATCCGGCCCAGCGCCCTTGGGCGGCTGAGGACCGACGAAGGAGTATAGCGCGCAGGCATCTCGGCGCAAAGGGCACCACCGCTCGTGCGGACCCGGCCGCGTGAGCGTGCCTGCTGCTGGGCGCAGCGTAGCGGGCCGCCAGGCGGAATCATGCGAGCGGCGAATCTGCTGCGCCCCCGACGGCGCGTCCCGGCCGGCTCAGACCCGGCGCAGGCGCCGGAAGCGCCGCCGGCCCACGCGCAGCACCTCGCCGTCGGCCGCGGCGACGTCGAGGTCCTGGTCGCCGGCGCTCAGCTGGCGCTCCCCGAGCCAGACGCCGCCCTGCTCCAGCAGGCGCCTGGCCTCCGAGCGCGAGATCCCGAACTCCCCGGCGATCAGAGCCGGCACGTGCACCGTGCCCTCGCTCGGCAGCTGGGCCTCCTCGATCTCCTCCGGCAGCTCTTTCTCGGCGAAGACGCGGTCGAACTCGCGTTCGGCGTGGCGCGCCGCCTCCTCGGAATGCAGCCAGGTCACGATCTCGCGCGCGAGACGTCGCTTGGCGTCCCGCGCCGAACTGCCGGCGAGCGCACCGACGTCGGACGGCGCGCCATCCGGCGAGCGCGGGGCGACGAGCAGGCGGTAGTACTCCGCCATCGCCTCGTCGGGGATCGCCATCGTCTTGCCGAACATCTCCCCCGGCTCGTCGGTCACGCCGATCTGGTTGCCGAGCGACTTCGACATCTTCCGCGTCCCGTCCGTTCCGACCAGGATCGGCATCGTCATCACGGCCTGCTGGGGCCTGCCGTAGTGGCGCTGGATGTCCCGCCCGAGGAGCAGGTTGAACTTCTGGTCGGTCCCCCCCAGCTCGACATCGGCGTCGACGGCGACGGAGTCATACCCCTGCAGCAGCGGGTAGAGCAGCTCGAGGATCGAGATCGGCTCCTTCGCCTCCCATCGTTTGGCGAAGTCCTCGCGCTCCAGGATCTGTGCGGCCGTCGTGGTGCGAACGAGCCCGAGCAGGTCTGTCATCGGCATGTCGAGCCATTCACGGTTGAAGCGCACTTCCAGCCGGCGAGGATCGTCGTCGAGGATCCGCATCGCCTGCTCCTGGAAGGTCGCGGCGTTCGCGTCGATCTCCTCGGAGCTGAGCATCGGCCGCAGCGTCGAACGCCCGGAGGGATCGCCGACCCGCGCGGTGTAGTCGCCGATGATCAGCACGACGAGGTGCCCGGCGTCCTGGAACTCGCGCAGCTTGCCGAGCACGACGGCATGGCCGAGGTGGATGTCGGGTGCGGTCGGGTCGATGCCGAGCTTCACGCGCAGCGGCCGGCCCTGCTCCGAGGCCTCGGCGAGCTTCTCCGCCAGCGCCCCCGCGGGCAGCGAATCGACCGCGTTCGCGGCCAGCCTGGCGGCAAGCTCCGAGGCCGCGGAGGTGTCATCTGACATCGGGCGCAATGCTAGACTCTCGCCGGCGCGAGGGGCCGTCGATGCCGCGCGCACATCGCGGGCGAGCGCCGCCGGGTGCACGCAGTCCGGGTGCTCTCACTCGCGCTCAGGGGGTCCCGCGCCAGACGCTGCCCATGAGCGCCACCGCTTCCCCCGACATCCCTGCCGACTCACTCGCTGCGCCGAAGCCGCGCCTGAAGCGCATCCGGCTCGCCGCGATCCTGCTCGCGGTCGCGTTGCTGGGCCTCGTCTCCTTCGTCTTCGGCCTGTTCGTGTCGGTCGCCTCGGACCTGCCCTCGCTCGAACGGTTCTCGCAGATCAAGGACGCGCAGAGCTCGCAGCTGCTCGACGATCTCGGCCACCCGATCGGCGTGCTCAGCCAGCAGAACCGCGTGATCCTCACCCCCGGCCAGATCCCGCAGATGGTCAAGGAGGCGGTGATCTCGATCGAGGACAAGCGCTTCTACACCAACAGCGGCGTCGACGTGCGCGGGATCGCGCGCGCCTTCGTCCAGGACGTCCTGCACAAAGGCAGCGTCCAGGGCGCTTCGACGATCGAGCAGCAGCTGATCAAGAACTTCCTCCAGGCGCAGTCGCACCGCACGATCTTCGAGAAGCTCAAGGAGGCGGCGCTCGCCTACCAGCTCGCCCACAAGTGGTCGAAGGACAAGATCGTCACGGCCTACCTGAACACCGTCTACTTCGGCAACGGCGCCTACGGGATCGAGGCTGCCGCACAGACCTACTTCGGGCACGACGTCAACCACGAAGGCTGTGGGATGCCGGGGCACGAACTGTGCGTGCAGCAGCTCCAGCCCTGGGAGGCGGCGCTGCTGGCCGGGATCATCCAGAACCCGACCGCCTGGAACCCGACCACCCACCCCGCGGCCGCGCTCGAACGGCGCAACACGGTGCTGCGCCAGATGTATCAGCAGGGCTACCTCTCCCGCGCCGTGTACGAGGAAAGCGTCAAGCAGTCGCTGCCCTCCCCGCACCAGGTGCAGGCGCCCGAGGTGCCGACTGTGGAAGGGGTGGACACCGGCTACTTCGAGAGCTGGGTCGGCCAGCAGGTCGTCGAACGCTTCGGCGCCGCGCGCGCCTTCGAGGGCGGCCTGAAGATCCGCACCACGCTCGACCTCGGCATGCAGCGCGCCGCCGAACAGGCGGTCAACAACTACCTCGCTTATCCGGGCGGCCCGACCGCCTCCCTGGTCGCGATCGAAAACTCGACAGGTGAGGTCCGCGCGATGGTCGGCGGGCGCGACTACAACCAAAGCCCGTTCAACATCGCAACCGAGGGCGAGCGCCAGCCGGGCTCGTCGTTCAAGGCCTTCGATCTCGCCGCCGCGCTCCAGGACGGCATCTCGCCGGACTCGGTGTGGAGCTCGAAGGTCAAGGAATTCGTCGTCCCCAACACTCGCGGCACGGAAAAATTCGTCGTGCACAACGACGAAGGCGCGTACTCCGGATCGAACACGCTGACCGGGGCGACCGCCTTTTCCGACAACTCGATCTACGCCGAAGTCGGACTGAAGGTCGGAACGCACAAGATCGCCCTGCTCGCACACCGCATGGGCATCACGACCCCGCTCTCGACGAACCCGGCGATGACGATCGGCGGCCTCACGGTCGGCGTCACGCCGATCGACATGGCGCACGCATATGAGACGCTCGCCCACGGCGGCGAGCGCGTCACCGGCTCGATGGCCCTTGCGGGCGAACCCGTCGGGATCCAGGAAGTCGACGCCGCCGGTCACACGCTGCCGAGCGGAGCGCACCACGAAGTCAACCGCGTCCACGTCAAGCGCGTGCTCCCCGCCTCGATCGCGCAGACCGAGACCTCGATGCTCGAAACGGTGATCCAGTACGGCACGGGCAAGGCCGCGGCGCTCGGGCAGTTCGCGGCGGGCAAGACCGGCACCACCTCCAACTACGGCGACGCCTGGTTCGTGGGCTGGGACTCGAAGTACACGGTCGCGGTCTGGGTCGGCTACCCCGACAAGCTGATCCCGATGGAACACGACTTCAACGGCGGGCCCGTCCTCGGTGGCACCTTCCCGGCGCTGATCTGGCACGACTTCATGAGCTCGGCGCTGCAGATCGACAAGACCCGCTCCGAAGAAGCCGCGGCCAAGGGCAAGGTCTCAGGCGGCGCGGGCGGCGGCGAAAGCGAAACCGAATCGAGCGGCAGCTCCTCTGAAGAAGCCGCCTCTTCGTCGTCCGGCAGCGGCTCGCACTCGAGCGGCAGTTCGCATTCGACGCCGAGATCCGCGACCCCCGAATCGAGCGCCGGGCACACAGAAACGCCCGCTGGCGGCGAAGGCGGGGGCGCCCCGGCGGCGCCCGCGAAAGAAGCCCCCGCACCGGCGGCGCCGACGCACGAAGCGACGCCCCCGAGCGAACCCTCGACGCCCTCTCCGTCTCCGACGGGCGGCGTCAGCCCGAACGGCTAGCAGGCGCGGCTCCGCGCCGCTCGCGCCACGGCCAGGGGCGCGAGACGTTGCGGTTGCCGGTCGCCGAGAAGCGCCACGGCAGCTCAACGGCCTTGGTGATCCCGATTCGGGGCGTCGCGAGCACAGCCGGCGCAGGCCCTTCCCGCGGGAGGATCGCGATCTCGCCGTCCAGAGCGATCCCGTTCAGGTCGAGCTCGATCCCGAGCGCCTGCGTGAGCCGCCCCGGGCCGGAGCACAGGGCGGCCTCCTCCTGGACGCCGCGGCGCTCGCGCATCAGCTCGATCCCGGCGCATGGAGCGAGCGCGCGGATCAGGACCGCCGCGCCGACCCCCTCGGGCTCACAGACCGCGTTGAGCAGCGCGTGGATCCCGTAGGAGCGGTAGATGTAGGCCCGCCCGGGCGGGCCGAAGATGATCCGGGTCCGCGTCGTGAGCCCGACGTAGGCGTGGCACGCCGGCTCTTCCTCGTGGTAGGCCTCGGTCTCGACGATCACCCCGGCGGTCTCGCCGTGAACGACGGTGCAGCCGACGAGCTCCGGCGCGACCGTCAGAACGGGCCGAGCGTAGAAATCAGGCGGGAGCGGCTCCACCAAGGACCCGTTCGGCGAGCTCGATCTGCTCGGCCAGACGCGCTGAGCCGGTTCCGCCCTCGGACACCTTGGACTCGAGCCAGGAGTCCGAGGCGAGCACGCTCCTGAACTCGAGCTCGTGCTCGGCGAGCAGCTCGCTCTGCGCGGCGAGATCCTGCTTGCTCAGATCCGAGAGGGCGCGACCGGAGTCCACCGCGGTCCGGACCAGGCCCGCGACGACGCCGTGGGCCTCGCGAAAGGGCATCCCGAGCCGCACGAGCAGGTCGGCGACGTCGGTGGCGGCGATCAGCTCATCCGATGCCGCCTCGCGCATCCGCCCACGGTCGAAGCGTGCGCCGGCGATCATGCCGCGCGCGGCAGCCAGGATCAGCCCGAGCGTGTCGTCGGTGTCAAAGAGGTGCTCCTTGTCCTCCTGCAGGTCCTTGTTGTAGGTCAGAGGCAGGGCGTGGATCACGCCGTGCATGGCACTCAGATGGCCCGCGAGGCGCGGCGCCTTTGCGCGCAGCAGCTCCGCCGCGTCCGGGTTCTTCTTCTGGGGCATGATCGAGGAGCCCGAGCTCCAGGCGTCGGGCAGCTCGAGAAAGCCGAACTCGCTGCTCGACCAGAGGACGAGCTCGGCGCCGAGCCGGGAAAGGTGTGTGGCGCACGTGGCCGCCGCAGCCAGGTAGTCGAGCACGAAGTCGCGCCCGGAGACGGCGTCGATCGAGTTCGGCGCCACCTCCTCGAAGCCGAGCCGCTCCGCGAGCATCGCCCGATCGGTGTCGAAGTTGACGCCGGCCAGCGCGCCCGAGCCGAGCGGCAGCCGCCCGGCCTCGCGCCGCGCGAACGCGAACCGCCGCCGGTCGCGCTCGAGCATCCAGAAGTACGCGAGCAGGTGATGGCCGAGGTAGACCGGCTGCGCCCGCTGCAGATGGGTGTAGCCCGGCATCGCCCAGTCGGCGTGCTCGCGCGCACGCTCCAGCAGCGTCGCCATCAACTCCGAGCATCCCCAGCCTGCGCGTTCGGCGGCCTCCTGGGTGTAGATCGCGAGATCCGTGACGACCTGGTCGTTGCGCGAGCGCGCCGTGTGAAGGCGCCCTCCGACCGGGCCGGCGATCTCGGTCAGGCGCCGCTCGATCGCCATGTGGATGTCTTCGTCGCCCTCGTCGAATCCGAACGTGCCCTCCCGCAGCTCCGCCTCGACGGCATCGAGCCCGGCCAGCAGCGCGTCGCGGTCCGCCTCGGAGACGATCCCGCGCGCCGCGAGCATCTCCGCGTGCGCACGCGACTGCGCCACGTCCTGCGGCCAGAGGCGACGGTCGAAGCCGAGCGACGTGTTCAGCCGCTCGAAGTCGGGGTCCTGAGGCTCGTGGAAGCGCGACACGGGCGCGGATCCTACGCCGGGGCGCCGGCGAGCACCGCGCGCAGCTCCGATGCGACCCGCTCGACCTGTCCCTCGGCCATCTCCGGGAAGAACGGCAGCGCGAGCGAACGTGCCGCGACGTCCTCGCAGACCGGGAACTCGCCCTCGCGGTGGCCGAAACGCTCGCGGTAGTAGCTCATGAGGTGGATCGCCGGCAGGTACGGCTTGCTCTGGATGCCGCGCGCGGCAAGCGCCCGCACCGTCTCGTCGCGGTCGGCCGCGCGTGGCAGCTGGACCACGAACACGAACCAGCCGCGCCGCAGCTCACCCTGCTCCTCGCACGGCAGCGCCAGGCCCTCGACGTCACCGAGCGCCTCCCGGTAGAGGGCGGCGACGCGCCGGCGGCCGGCCAGCATCTCCGCCAGACGGCCCAGCTGCGCGACCCCGAGGGCGCACGCGATATCCGAGAGGCGGTAGTTGAAGCCGAGCCGGTCGTGGTCGAGCCAGTCCATGTCCGGCGCTCGGCCCTGATTGCGCTCGGAGTCGATCCGCTCCTTCGCCTCTGCCGAGCCGGTCGTCACCATGCCGCCCTCGCCGGTCGTGAGCTGCTTGTTGGCATAGAAGGCGAAGACCGCCGGGTTCTCGAGCGAACCGACCACGGCCCCGTTGGCGTAGCGCGCGCCGAGCGCCTCGCAGGCGTCCTCGACGACGCCGAGGCCGTGGCGCTCGGCGAGCGCGCCGAGCGCCTCCATGTCGGCCGGGTAGCCGAAGATGTGCACCGGCAGCAGCGCGCTCGTTCGCCCGCTCACCGCCGCCGCGGCAGCCTGCGGATCGAGATCGAGGGTCACCGGGTCGATGTCGGCGAAGACGGGCCGCGCGCGCTCGAACACGACGGAGTTCGCCGAAGCCACGAACGAGAACGGGCTCGTCACCACCTCGTCGCCGTCCTGCACCCCCACCGCCCGCAGCGCGAGGTGCAGCCCGGCGGTGCCGCTGCTGACGGCGCTCGCGTGGCGGGCCCCGACGGTCTCGGCGAACAGGTGCTCGAACTCGCCGAGCTTCGGACCGAGCGAGAGGCGCCCCGAGCGCAGAACCTCGACGACGGCCCGCTCCTCCTCCTCGCCCAGGACGGGTTTGGCGAGCGGGACCGTCTCGGAGCTCACTGCGCTTCGCCGCCCGCCGGGACGGCGCTCGTGCCCTCCCCCGCCGGCGGCCGGCGGCCGGGCTGCATGCCGTACTCGAGCGAATCGACCAGCGCGTCCCACGACGCCGCGATCAGGTTCTCCGAGACGCCGATCGAGCCCCACACCTCGTGCCCGTCGGAGGCGTCGATCAGCACGCGCGTCACCGCGCCGGTGCCGTGGCTCTCGTCGAGGATCCGGACCTTGAAGTTGACGAGCTCGATGTCGCGCAGGTGCGGGTGCAGCTCGCCGATCGCGTCGCGCAGCGCCGCGTCCAGCGCGTTCACCGGGCCGTTGCCCTCGGCCGTCCGTACGAAGCGCTCGCCGCCGAGCCAGACCTTGATCGTCGCCTCCGTGGCGACCTTCCCGTCGGCGCGCTTCTCGACCAGCACGCGCCAGGACTCCAGGCGGAACAGCGGCTCGTACTCGCCGGCCTCCTTGCGCATCAGCAGCTCGAGCGAGCCGTCGGCCGCCTCGAACTGGAAGCCGTCGTGCTCGAGCTCCTTGACGCGGCCGAGCACCCGTTGCGCGAGCTCCGGGCCCCCGCCGATCCCGGCCTCGGCGGCCTTCTCGGCGATCGTCGCCCTGCCCGAGAGCTCGGAGACGAGCACGTCGCGCAGGTTGCCGACCTCGGCCGGATCGACGTGCTCGAAGGTGCTGGCGTCGGCCTGGATCCCCGCGGCGTGGAGCCCCGCCTTGTGCGCGAACGCGTGCTTGCCCACGTAGGGCTGGGCCGGATCGGGGGCACGGTTCAGCAGCTCGTCCACGAAGTGCGCGGTCTCGGTGAGCCGCGCCAGCTGCTCCGGGGCGAGGACCTGGACGCCCATCTTCAGCTGGAGGTCCGCGATGATCGTGATCAGGTTCGCGTTGCCGGTGCGCTCGCCGATCCCGTTGACCGTGCCCTGGACCTGGGTCGCGCCGGATTCCAGGGCGATCAGGGAGTTGGCGACCGCACAGCCCGAGTCGTCGTGGCAGTGGATGCCGAGCGCCGCCCCCGGGAGTGCTTCGCGGACCACCGCGAGCGCCGTCCTGATCTGCGGCGGCAGCGAGCCGCCGTTGGTGTCGCACAGCACGAGCCGCTCGGCCCCGGCGTCCGCGGCCGCCCGCAGGCAGTCGAGGCCGTAGCCGGGGTCCAGCGCGAAGCCGTCGAAGAAGTGCTCGGCGTCGAGCAGCACGCGCTTGCCCTCGCCGACCAGGAAGGCGACGGAATCGGCGATCATCGCGAGGTTCTCCTCGCGGCTGGCGCGCACCACCTTCTCCACGTGCAGGACGGAGGCCTTGCCGACGATGGTGCAGACGGGGGCGAAGGACTCCGCGAGCACCTTCAGCCCCTCGTCGGAGGCGGCGGGCGTGTCGCGACGGCGCGTCATGCCGAACGCGACGATCTCGGCAGTCGTCAGTCGCTCGGACTCGAGCAGCGAGAACAGCTCCTGCTCCTTCGGGTTCGACGCGGGGAACCCGGCCTCGATCATGTGCACGCCGAGCTCGTCGAGGGCGTGCACCACACGCAGCTTCTCGGCGGCGGTGAGCGTCATGCCGCCTCCGCCCATGCCGTCGCGCAGGGTCGCGTCGTAGAGCTCGATGCGGGTGGGGTCGGGACTCATTCGGGACTTCCTTTCAGGCTTGCGAAAATCGCAGAGGGTCGGCCGGCGCTCCGTGCCGGCCTTGGGCGGCGGGCGGGATCTGCGACCGGCCGCTCGGCGTCACCGCCTAGCCGGTCGCCCCGGTAATTCGCTCGCCCGGCGCCTCGCCCGCAGGTGTCTCCAGGTCGCGGGGCTGCACGACGTCCAGCCACTCGCGGTAGCGCTCGGAGCGCCCGTGGATCGCGTCGTCGTAGGCCGCGCCCAGCACCTTCGTGATCTCTCCCGGCGCGCCTCCGGCGATCTTGTGGTCGTCGATCTCCACCACGGGCACGAGCTCTGCGGCCGTGCCGGTCATGAACACCTCGTCGGCTAGGTAGAGCTCGGCGCGGCCGACGTCGCGCTCGGAGACCGTGTAGCCGAGGTCGCGTGCGACCTGGATCACCGAGCGCCGCGTGATGCCGTCCAGGATCGAGTTGCTCTGACCCGGCGTCACGATCTCGCCGTCGCGAACGATGTAGATGTTCTCGCCGGTGCCCTCGCACACGTAGCCGTGGTCGTCGAGCAGGATCGCCTCCTGGTAGCCGGCCTTCGTCGACTCGATCTTGGCCAGGACGCTGTTCAGGTACTGGCCCGAGGCCTTCGCGTGCGGGATCAGGGAGTCGGGGCTGATACGCCGCCAGGAGGAGACCTTGGCACGGATGCCGTTGGCCTTGCCCTCCTCGCCGAGGTACGCGGCCCACTCCCAGCAGGCGATCGTGACGTCGACGTTGCAGTCCAGCGGGTTGAGCCCCATCTGGCCATAGCCGCGGAAGACGATCGGGCGGATGTAGCAGGAGCGCATGCCGTTGCGGGCAACGAGCTCGAGCGTGGCCGAGCGGATCTGCTCTCCGGTGAACGGGACCGGCATGTAGTAGAGCTCGGCCGAGCGCAGCAGGCGCTCGACGTGCTCGGCGTTGCGGAACACGGCCGGCCCGAGCTCGGTGTCGTAGCAGCGGACCCCCTCGAAGACCCCGGTGCCGTAGTGCAGGCCGTGGGTCAGGACGTGGACCTTGGCCTCCTCCCAGGGGACGAAGTCTCCGTTCATCCAGATGAGATCGGTGGGGTCCACTTTTTCCGTGCTCCTAGTCGAGGTTGTCAAGCACCGTTCGAGTCGCCTGCGCCGTTCCCTCTTCCCCGCCCAGATCGGCGGTGCGCAGGCCCCCGTCCAGTGCGCGTTGCACGGCCGATTCTACAGCCGCCGCCTCGCTTTCCAAGCCGAGGCCGTGGCGCAGCATCAGCGCCGCCGAGAGAAACATCGCAAGCGGATTCGCGATCCCCTGACCCGCGATGTCGGGGGCGGAGCCGTGCACGGGCTCGAACAGGCCGGGCTCACCCTCCGCTCCCAGCGAGGCGCTGGGCAGCATCCCGATCGAGCCCGTAAGCATCGCGGCCTCATCAGAGAGGATGTCGCCGAACAGGTTCTCGGTCAGGATCACGTCGAAGTGGCGCGGCGCGGAGACCAGCTGCATCGCCGCGTTGTCGACGAGCACGTGCTCGAGCTCGACATTCGGGAACTCCTGCGAGTGGACCCGTATCACGGTCTCGCGCCAGAGGCGGCTCGTCTCCAGCACGTTGGCCTTGTCGACGCTCGACACGCGCGAGCGCGCGGCGCGGAAGCCGACGCGGGCGATCCGCTCGATCTCCTCCACCGTGTACGCACAGAGGTCGGACGCGCTGTCGGCCGTGCGCGTCTTCTCGCCGAAGTAGATCCCGCCGGTCAACTCCCGCACGACCAGCAGGTCCGTCCCCTCGATCCTCTCGCGGCGAAGCGGGGAGGCGTCGTACAGCGCGGGCAGGGGCTTGACGGGACGCAGGTTGGCGTAGAGACCAAGGCCCTTTCGCAGTCCGAGCAGGCCCTGCTCCGGGCGCGGCGCGTCGGGGTCGGTCGTGTCCCACTTCGGTCCGCCGACCGCGGCGAGCAGCACGGCGTCGGCGCCGCGACAGGCGTCGAGCACCTCGTCGGTCAGCGCCGTGCCGTGAGCGTCGATGGAGGCTCCGCCGAAGACGTGCTCCTCGAACTCGAAGTCGCCGAGGCCGCCGAGCAGCTCGAGCGTCGGGGCCATGATCTCGGGCCCGATCCCGTCTCCGGGCAGGGTGACGATGCGGTGCGGCACGGCGCGCGACGCTAGCAGTCCGGCGCTGCGGGGAGCCCGATCACCACGCCAGCCCTCGATACAGCGCCTGGACGCGCTCGATCCGGCCCTCCGAGCCGTACTCGTGCAGCTCGCACACCGGCGTGCCGTCCGCCCAGCGGTAGGTCATCGCCAGCGAGCTGACGCCGGCGTAGACGGAATCCAGCTCGAAACGCAGGTCGGGCAGCCGCTCCAGGCCGCGAGCGAAGTGCTCGCGCAGGCGCTCGGCGCCGCGCACGGTCCCGTCAGCGATGCCGAGCGTGTCGATGATCGTCGGGGTCTGGAACACGACGCCGGGCGCGTAGAGCGCCATGATCGCGTCGAGGTCGTGCGCGTTCCACGCCGCCACCCACTCCTCGGCGAGGGCCTGGGCCCGCTCGCTGTCCAGCGGAATCGGGAGCGAGGGACCGCTCACAGCGCCGTCGTGGGCACCGGTTGCCAGCGCGGCGCCGTCGGCGCGGTCGGCTTCGTAGTCGGCGATCTGCGCTTCAAAGCTCAGCGTAACGCCGACGTCGTCGAGCCCGTCGAGCAGCCGGCGGCGGATCTCGTGGTCGATCTCGAACGCCACCTCGCGGCCGTCGAAACGAACCTCCTGAGCCTGCAGGTCGACCTGCCCGTGGCCGGCGTGGGCGAGCGCGCGGCAGTCCTCCTCGCTCATCACGATCGGAAGCAGCCCGATCTTCGTGCAGTTGGAGTAGAAGATGTCGGCGAAGCTCGGCGCGACGATCGCCTGGAAGCCGTAGTCCTGCAGACCCCAGGGAGCGTGCTCGCGCGAGGAGCCGCAGCCGAAGTTCTCGCCCGCGACGAGGATCGGGTTCGCCGGCAGGTCCCACCCCGGCTCCTTGGCCCAGTCGTAGAAGAGGAACTCGCCGAAGCCCGTCCGCTCGACGCGCTTCAGGAACTGCTTGGGCATGATCTGGTCGGTATCGACGTTGGCACGGTCGAGGAAGCTGACCTGGCCGGTGATCGTCTCGATCTTCTCCATCGCTTTTTCCTTGGGTTGAGCGGCGCGCCTTTTCGACGCGCCTTGTTTTGGGACTGAGTGCCGGCCGTGCGGGTCGGCTAGACCCTCTCTTCTGGCTTGACCGCGCCGAAGATCGCACCCTCGGCCCATTTGAACTGAAGCTCCACCGGTGCGAACCCCACCTCGCGCAGCCAGGCGAGCTGATCCTCGGCCGGATCCGGGCGGTCTTCGCTGTGATCATCGAAGGGCTCTTCCCGACTGTCTCCCGGGTGCATTGTGGCCGCGCGCGCGATGATCTCCTCGTCGAAGAGCCCCTCCAGCGGTCCGTCGATCTTCACCACGTCCATGTTCACGAACATCGCGCCCGGCTCGAGCAGCGCGAACAGCTCCGCGAACAGCGCGCGCTTGCGCTCGCTCGTCAGGTGGTGGATCGCATACGAGGAGACGGCGGCGTCGTAGCTGCCCTCGGGCAGACCCTGCTGCCAGGCGGGGGACGAGAGGTCGCCGCGCACGGCGGTCCATCCGCCGGCACCGAGACGCGCGCCCGCGCGCTCCAGCATCGGCTCTGAGAAGTCGACCAGCACGGCCTCCGCGCCGGAAAAGATCGAGCGAAGCAGGGCCGAGGAGGCGCCGTCGCCGGAGCCGACGTCCAGGAACCGCTCGACGCGGCGGCCGCGGCGCTCGAAGATCCGCCGCACGAGGTCTTCCTGCACGTCGAGCAGCGGCAGCAGCTGCTGGCGGTGTTCCAGGAACTCCTCGGCCAGCTCCGCGCGCTGCCAGTGCGCGTCGCTCACGACCACTCCCGGATGTCCACGAACCTCCCCTCGATGGCGGCCGCGGCCGCCATCTGCGGAGACACGAGATGCGTGCGGCCGCCGCGGCCCTGGCGACCCTCGAAGTTGCGGTTCGAGGTCGACGCGCAGCGCTCGCCGGGCTGAAGGATGTCGGGGTTCATGCCGAGGCACATCGAGCAGCCGGCCACGCGCCAGTCGAACCCGGCGTCGCGGAACACCCTGTCGAGACCCTCGGCTTCGGCCTGGGCGCGCACCTGCTGGGAGCCCGGCACGACCATCGCATCGACGCTCGCCGCCACCTTCTTCCCGGCCACCATCTCCGCGGCCGCCCGCAGGTCGCCGATCCTCGAGTTGGTGCACGACCCGATGAAGACGCGGTCGAGCGCGATCTCCTCGATCGGCGTGCCCGGCTCGAGATCCATGTAGTGCAGCGCGCGTTCGGTCTCCTCGCGGTCGGCTGGAGCGTCGAAGTCCTCCGGCGCAGGCACCTTCTCCGTGACGGCTCGCACCATCCCCGGGTTCGTTCCCCAGCTCACCTGCGGCGAGATCGCCCCCGCGTCGATCTCGATCTCAGTGTCGAAGTAGGCGCCGTCCTCGGTCGGCAGCTGCGACCAGGCGGCCACCGCGCGGTCGAGCTCGGCGCCCTGCGGCGCACCCGGCCGCTCCCCTTCGGTGAACCACTGGAAGGTCGTCTCGTCGGGCGCGACCATGCCGGCGCGGCCGCCGCCCTCGATCGTCATGTTGCAGACGGTCATCCGGCCCTCCATCGAGAGCGCGCGGATCGGCGCGCCCGCGTACTCGACGACGTGTCCGGTCATGCCGCCCACGCCGAGCCGGCCCAGGGTCCCGAGGATCAGGTCCTTGGCGCTGACGCCGAAACCGAGCTCGCCCGTGTAGAGGATCCGCATCGAGCGCGCCTTGTGCTGGACCATGCACTGCGTCGCGAGCACGTGTTCCACCTCGCTCGTGCCGATGCCGAAGGCGAGCGCGCCGAAGGCGCCGTGGGTCGAGGTGTGCGAGTCGCCGCACACGATCGTCATGCCGGGCTGGGTGACGCCGAGCTCCGGCCCGATCACGTGCACGATGCCCTGTCGCGGGGAGCCGAGCGAGTAGACCGGGACGCCGAACTCCGCGCAGTTGCGCTCGAGCGTTTCGACCTGCACGCGCGAGAGCTCGTCCTTGATGCGCGCGGCGACCGGGGTGCCGTCGGTCGGCGTGTTGTGGTCGGCCGTGGCCAGCGTCCGGTCGGGACGGCGGACGTTGCGTCCCGCCAGGCGCAGCCCGTCGAAGGCCTGCGGGCTCGTGACCTCGTGTACGAGGTGCAGGTCCACGTACATCAACCCGCCGTCCTCACCTCCCACCTCGTGGGCCTCCCAGATCTTGTCGTACATCGTCTTGGCCATTGCTCAGCTCCTTCTCAGGCCGGCCGAAACGACCGCCAGGAAGACGGCGTCGGCGGTGGTGGGGTTCTCGAAGTGGTGCGGCAGGTCGGCGTCGAAGGTCACGGTGTCTCCCTCGTCCAGCTCATGGCGGCGACCGTCGCAGACGAGTACGACGCGGCCCTCCTGGACGAGCGCGGTCTCGCGGCTGCCCGGCTCGTGGATCGGCGGGTCGTCAACGGCGCCGGTCGATCCGCCCGCGCTGAGTGTGTGCCTGGATAGCTCGGCGCGCTGGCCCGGCTGCGAGGAGGTGAGGATCTCGAAGCGGTGTCCGCGGCGCGGATTGCCGCCGCGGCTGCGCTCGCCGGCGCGCACGACGGTGACGGAGCCCTGCTCGTCGAGGCGCAGCAGCTGCGAGAGGCGGAGGTCCAGTCCGGAGGCGATCCGGCCTGCGACGGTGAGGGTCGGGCTGGTCTCGCCACGCTCGACCTGCGAGAGCATCGGCGCGCTCACGCCGCTGCGCTCCGCGAGATCCCGCAGCGACAGCCCTTCGGCCTCGCGCAGGGCCTTCACGCGCGCGCCGATGACGGCGGGGTCGAGGGGGTCGACCTGCGCGGTCCGCGGGGCGCGCACCTGCTCGCGTACGTGCGTCATGCGCGTGTACGTTATCACGGACAAACGTCCGTCGGGGTGAGCCGTGCTCTACGGAAGCGGACCGTCGGGCGAGCCGTTGCCGGTCGGCCCGTCATAGCCCTTCAGCCCGTGGCAGAAGTACTTGACCGAGCAGCGCCCGTTGTTGCCGCCCTTGACGTCGAACAGCGCGGCCTCCGTGTAGAAGGCCTCGCCGCCCGGCAGGGCCCGCGAGCTCGCGCTCGCGTGTGCCTCGATCCCCGCCAGCAGCGGCGAGCTGACGCTGGTGCCGCAGAGGTCGATCCACCCGCCTTCGGTGCTGTCGTACACCGAGACCGGCGTCGCACACGCGCCGACGGCGGACACGTCGTTGGTCATGCGCCCGGCACAGCTCGCGTCTTTCTGCCAGGACGGCTTGGCCCACGTCGTACTGCAGCCGCTGCCCGTGCCGAGCCCGAGACCGCGTTCGCCCCAGGTCTTCTCCTTGAAGCCGCGGGCTCCGCCCGCTTTCTTCAGCGCGGTCCCCCCCACGGCCGTGACCGTCGGCAGCACCGCCGGGAAGCTCGGCGATTCGCCGAACACGTATTCGTTGTCGTAGCCGTAGTCGCCCGAGGAGACGGACACGAAGATGCCCGGGTGGTTCCAGTCCGCTTCGGCATGGGCGCATTCGCTTCCGCACGTTTCTTCAGCCAGGCCGTAGCTGTTGGAGATCTCGGTGGCGCCGTGGGCGGCCGCGTAGTTCACGGCGGCGCCCAGCGAGTTCCAGTCTTCTTCTTCGGCGCTGACGAGCATGATGTGACATTCGGGGCACGCCGCCGAGACCATGTCGAGGTCGAGGGCGTCCTCCGGTTCCCATTCGGTGAAGCCATGGTTTGCGGGCGCCTTGCCTTCGGAGTTGACGATCGTCAGGCAGCCGCTTTCGGCGGCGCACGGACCTAGGCCGTAGCGGGTGCGGAATTTCGCGAGGTCTTTTTCGGCCTGCTTGTAGGCGAAGCCCTCGATCACGGCGACCGTCTGGCCGGCGCCCCCGCTCGCGGGGATCGCGTAGGCCTGGCGCAGTTCTTCGGGGTCGATGCCGCCTTCTTCGCCGCCGCCTTCAGGTTTCTTACGGTTGAAGACATCCGAGCGCAGCCCCGCGGCGCTCGACGGGCGCGGGTCGACGATGGCGTCACAGAGTCCATGCGCGCAGGCCCAGTGCGGCTCGCTGGTCGCGGAGCGGTTGTCGGAGACGCCCTGCGCGTCGGGTCGCGCGGGCGCCGCGGAGGCGAGAGCCGGCGCCAGCAGCGCGGCGGCGGCCGCTGCGATCACGGCGTAGCGAATCCTGGCTGCCCTTCGCGATGCGGTCCCCATCTGTTCCTCCCGTCGGATGCCTGCGGTCACGATAAGCACAACACCAGGGCAACGCCGCACGATGCGGCCAGCGCGCTCAGGTCGTTGCCACTGCGTATACCCGCCAGGGCTCCTCGACACCCTTCAGGAGCTGCTCGCCGCGGCTCTCGAGTGCGAACGCGGAGCCGATCGAGAGGTCGCGAACGGTGCCGCTCGCCAGCACCTCGTCGGCACCCGCCAGCGCCGTGATCCGCGCCGCGATGTGAACGGCGATCCCGCCGATGTCCTCGTTGGCGAGCACCTGGCACTCCCCGGCGTGCAGCCCGGCGCGCACGCGCAGGCCCAGCTCACGCAGCCGCTCGCTCACGGCCAGCGCACAGCCGAGCGCCCGGCTCGGGCCGTCGAACAGCAGCAGCGCCCCGTCGCCGAGGGACTTGACGACGCGGCCGCCGTGCCGCTCGACCTCTTCTCCGAGCACGTCGTCGTGGCGGCACAGCAGCTCCGCCCAGCGGGCGTCCCCCAGGCTCGCCGCCAGCTCAGTCGAGCCGACGATGTCGGTGAAGAGCATGGTCGCGAGCACCCGCTCGCCGGAGCGGGATGCGAACCGGCTGTCGGCGTCACCGTGAGGCGCCATCTGTGCATGAAACGCGGGCAGGCCCGCGGGCGTGAGGCTGGACATGTGAGAACACGACACCGCGAGGCGCCTGGTTCTTCCCGGACGCGCGGCTCTTCGCTTCGGATCGGGTGCATGCGCGCGCGCTCGCCCGGCGGCGCGCATGCATCCCGGCCGGCTACGGCGTCGGCTCGGGCAGCCCCAGCGCCTCGGGCGCCAGCGAGCGCGCCCGCGCCACCGAGAGCGCGCGCACGTACGCGCGTCCGGCCGCGTCGATGATGTCCGTCGAGATGCCCTGGCCGGCGCCGGTCGCGCCGTCGAGCTCCAGCACGACCGAGGCCTCGCCGAGGGCGTCCTGCCCCTCCGTGACGGCGCCGATCGTGAACTCGCTCAACACCGGAGCGGTCGCTGTTGCGGCGTTGATCGCCTGGAAGACGGCGTCGATCGGACCGTCGCCGACGAAGTCACCGGTGACCTCGCCACCGTCGGGCAGCCCGACCCCGACGCGCGCGTGCGGGGAGCGCCGCGAGGAGGACTCGACCTCGAACCACTCCAGCGTGTAGCCGGGGACCTCCTCGCGCAGCTCGTCGGTGACCAGCGCCTCCAGGTCCATCGCCGTCACCTGCTTCTTGCGGTCGGCGATCTCCTTGAAGCGCTTGAACGCGACGTTCAGGGCCTGCCCGTCGATGTCGAAGCCCATCTCTTCGAGCGCTTTGCGCAACGCATGCCGGCCCGAGTGCTTGCCCAGCACGATCGAGTTGCTGCTCAGCCCGACCGTGGTCGCGTCCATGATCTCGTAGGTGGCGCGCTCCTTCAGCACGCCGTCCTGGTGGATGCCTGCCTCGTGCGCGAACGCGTTGCGTCCGACGATCGCCTTGTTCGGCTGCACGGGGTAGCCCGTCATGCGTGAGACCAGGCGGCTCGTGCGCGCGATCTCCTTGGTGTCGATACCGGTCCACAGCCCCAGGGCCGGCTCGCGCGTGTGCAGCAGCATCACGACCTCCTCCAGGGAGGCGTTGCCGGCGCGCTCGCCGATGCCGTTGATCGCACCCTCGACCTGACGGCAGCCGGCTTCCACCCCGGCCAGCGAGTTGGCGACCGCCAGCCCCAGGTCATCGTGGCAGTGGACCGAGACGGTCACGCCGCGCAGGTCTGGGACCAGCTCGTAGAGCCTCAGGAACATCGCCCGGTACTCCCCGGGCATCGTGTAGCCGACGGTGTCGGGGACGTTGATCGTAGTGGCGCCCTCGTCGATCGCCACCTGGATCACCTCGGCCATGTATTCGACGTCCGAGCGCGAGCCGTCCTCGGGCGAGAACTCGACGTCGTCGGTGTACTCCTTGGCCTGCGCAACCGCTGCGCGGGCCTGTCCGATCACGTCCTCGCGCGTCGTCTGCAGCTTGCGCTCGATGTGCAGGTCGCTGGTGGCGATGAAGGTGTGGATGCGCGGGCGTTCCGCATCCTGCACCGCGTTCCAGGCTGCCTCGACGTCCTGCTTGCTCGTCCGCGCCAAGCCGCAGATGACCGGGCCCTCGACCTCCCGCGCGATCGTCTGAACCGACTCGAAGTCGCCGGGTGAGGTGATCGGGAAGCCGGCCTCGATCACGTCCACGCCCAACCGGGCCAGCTGGTGGGCGATCTCGAGCTTTTCCTGCCTGTTCAGGGAGATCCCGGGCGACTGCTCGCCGTCGCGCAGGGTCGTATCGAAGATCAGGACCCGGTTCGCCGGGTCGCGTTTCGCGTGGCTGTCGGTGTGGCTGCTCATGTCGCTGATGCTCCTTCTCTTTCTCGCTTGCCGTTCCTCTCTGCTGGGTATGCGGCTACGCGGCCGCCACGCGCTATTCCCCCCGGAGGGGGAGCAGGAGAAGGGCGAGAAGCGAGAACTGCTGCGACATTCAGGCGGAGGTTAGCACCGGGGCTGCGTCACGTGGCGCGGCGCGCGCGCATATCGCGCCGGCCTCCTCCGCGGCCGCGAGGGGACGCGGACCGCGCCCGTCCGGGCGCGGTCCCGCGACGTGCCCCCTCAGGGAGTCGGGACTTCTTCTCCCCCGGTTTCTTCTTTTTCTTTTTCTTCTTCGGCTTTAGCTTTTTCTTCTTCGCGTTTTTTCTTTTCTTCTTCCTTCAGTTTTTTGTGTTCGGCGGCTTCGGCTTCCTTTTTTTCCTTTGCTTCAGCCTTTTCGATCCGCTTGGCGTTCTTTTCTTCGGTCCGTTCGAGCCGCGCTTCCCCGCGTTCCTGGGCGCGTTCGAGGCGTTCTTTGTTTTTTTCGCGGGTTTCTTCGCGTTTTTCTTTGTTTCCTTCGCGGATTTCTTCTTTTTCTTCTTTGTTCTTTTCCTTCGCTTCTTCGGTCTTTTCCTTGTTGATTTCTTCAGCTTCTTCCACACGCGGGTGTTCGCCTTCAGCCGCAAGCGCAGCCTGCGTGCCGACGCCGGCGATCATCCCGCTGGAGAAGAGGGTCGCGAGCAACGCGACCGCAAGCTTCCGCCATCGATCCATACTCGGCTCCTTTTCGGGTCTTTGGTCTCTCACACCTGAGAGACGAGCCCGCGGGCATCCCCCAGCGACAGCTGACACCCTCCTGCGGGACCCCTTTCCTCGCAGAGGGCGCGGCCTGAACGGGAACACCCGCGACCGCCTCTCCGTCCGGGTGATGCCCAATCCGCGCGCCTCGGAAACGGCGCGACGGCCGCCCGTCAGAGAACAGACGACACGCCGCGCGGGGGCCGCCGTCGGCGCCCGGCTGCGGCGCGACCAACGCAGCTAGGGCGTCAGCACGACCTTGCCGAGGTTCCGCCGCTCGACGATCATCGTCTGCGCCTCGCCGGCCCGCTCGAACGGGAAGGCACCCGCGACGACCGGGTCGATCGTGCCGTCAGCCAGCATCGCCGTCAGCGGTTCGATCCAGGGACGCAGCGTGCCGCGGTCCTTCCAGAGGGTGAGCATGTTCAGCCCGATCACGGCCTTCGATTCCTGCATCTGCTTGATCAGGTTGAAGCGTGGCATCCGCAGCACGGCTTTGAGCGCGGTGGGGATGTTTTTCTTCTCGCCGGAGACGACCGAGGAGGCGCCGAAGGCGACCAGCCGCCCGCCCGGCGCGAGCAGGTCATAGCTCGTGCGGAAGCTCTTGCCTCCAACCGCGTCGAGCACGATGTCGAACTTGCCGATCCCCTTCTCCCAGCCCGGCTTGGTGTAGTCGAGCGCGCGGTCGACGCCGATCTCGCGGCAGCGATCGTGCTTGGAGGGCGAGGCCGTGCCGAAGACCTCGGCGCCGTAGCGCTTGGCGATCTGCGTCGCGGCGATCCCGACGCCACCGCCCGCCGAGTGCACGAGAACGCGCTCGCCGGGCTGGAGGTTGCCGTAGCCGATCAGGCCCGCCCACGCCGTCGCGTAGTTGACGGGGATCGCCGCGCCCTGCTCGAAGCTGAGACGGTCCGGCAGCTCGACGACGTCGTCGGCCGGCACGACGACCTGGGATGAGTAGCCGCCGAACTGCGTGCCCGCGAGCACGCGCTGTCCGGGCGCCAGACCCTCCACTCCCTCGCCCAGCTCGAGGATCGTGCCGCCGACCTCGTAGCCGACCACACACGGCGTCTTGGGCGCGTCCCGGTAGAGGCCCATGCGGGCCATCACGTCGGCGAAGTTGATCCCGGCGGCGGCGACCTCGATGCGGACCTCGCCCGGACCGAGCGACGGGTCGGGGCGCTCCTGCACCTGCAGGACCTCCGGCCCACCGTGCTTTGTGATCACCACCGCATGCATGGCGGCGAGCCTAACCGGTCCTGCCCGCGCCGGTGTGTGAGCGCACGCACACGCGTGCGAGCGTTCAGCCCAGGTCGACCGACCAGCCGTCGACGAAGCCCTCCGAGGCGACGATCTCCTTGACGACGTCGGGCCCGACGGGCGCGTCGGTCGTCACGACCATCGCGGCGTAGCGGCGCTCGTCGCCGTCGACCGAGTCGGGCGTGTGCCCGACGGCGGCGGAGGAGATGTTGATGCCGTGCGCTCCCACGATCGTGCCCACGCGGCCGATCATGCCCGGCAGGTCCTCGTAGCGGAACACGGTCACATAGCGCTCGAGCTCGATCGTCAGCCGCCGCCCCTGCACCTCGACGAGGTGCGGGACCTGGTGCGGGCCGATCCCGGTCCCGGCGACCGCGACGCGCTCGTCACCCGCCACGACCGTCACCCGGATCAGCTCGTTGTAGTCCTCGGCCTCGGAGACCGCCTTCTCCTCGAAGACGATCCCGCGCTGCTGGGCCATCGTCGGCGCGTTCACGAGGTTGACCTGCTCCTCGGTGCGGCCCTGCAGAGCACCGACGATCACGGCAAGACCGAGCAGGCGCGTGTCGAACTCGGCGATGCCGCCGAAGAACGCCGCCTCGATCCGCTCGACCGAGCTGCCCTCGGCGAGACTCATCGCGATCCGCCCCAGCTGCGTGGCCATCGGCAGGAAGGGACCGAGCACCTCCATGTCCTCGGCTCCGATCGCGGGGATGTTGACCGCAGTCGAGACGACGCCTCCGTCGAGTGCGGCGACGACCTGCTCGGCGCTCTGGTAGCCGGCACGGTCGGTGGCCTCCGCGGTGGATGCGCCGAGGTGGGGAGTCACGACGACCTCGGGCCGGCCGAACAGCGGGTTCTCGGTCATCGGCTCCGACGGGAAGACGTCGAGCGCAGCACCGGCGACCTTGCCCGAGTCGAGCGCGCGCTCGAGCGCGGCTTCGTCGATCAGCCCGCCGCGCGCGACGTTCAAGACGCGTACGCCGTCGCGCATCGCGGCGAACTGCTCGTCGGAGAGGAAGCCTTCTGTCTCGGGCGTCTTGGGCAGGTGGATCGTGATGAAGTCGGCCTGCGCGTAGATGTCCGTCGGCGAATCCGCCTTGTCGACACCGAGCTCGCGGTAGCGCTCCGCGCTCACGAACGGGTCGAACGCGAGCACACGCATCCCGAAGCCGCGCGCGCGCTGGGCGACGAGCTGGCCGATGCGCCCGAACCCGATCACGCCGAGCGTCTTCTCATAGAGCTCGACGCCCGAGAGCTTCGAGCGTTCCCACTTGCCTTCCACGAGCGACGCCTGCGCGCGCGGGATGTTGCGGGCGAGCGCGAGCAGCAGCGCCATCGTGTGCTCCGCCGCGGTCACGACGTTGGACTCCGGAGCGTTGGCGACGACGATGCCGCGCCGCGTGGCGGCCGGCACGTCCACGTTGTCCACGCCGACGCCCGCGCGGCCGATCACCTTCAGGCGCTCGGCCTTGTCGATCAGCTCGGCTGTCATCTTCGTGGCCGAGCGGATCACGATGCCGTCGTAGGCGGCGATCCGCTCGCCGAGCTCGGCGTCGTCCCAGTCGATGCCGAGGTCCACGTCGAAGTGCTCCTGCAGCAGCTCGACCCCGGAGTCGCCGATCTTCTCCTTGACGAGGACACGAGGCCGCCCACCGTTCTGGGCCGCGGCGCTCATCGTCCGACCCTCTCGACGACCCAGTCGATGCACGCCGTCAGCGCCTGCACGTCCGCCGTCTCGACCGCGGGGAACATCCCGATCCGCAGCTGGTTGCGCCCGAGCTTGCGGTAGGGCTCGGTGTCGACGATGCCGTTCGCCCGCAGCGTCGCGGCGACGGCGGCTGCGTCGAGCGCCTCGTCGAAGTCGATCGTCCCGACCACGAGCGAGCGATTGGCGGGCTCGGCGACGAACGGCGTCGCGTAGTCGCTGGCCTGCGCCCAGCCGTAGAGCGCCTCGGAGTTCGCCCGCGTCCGTGCGACGCACCCCTCGAGGCCGCCGAGGCCGAGCATCCACTCGATCTCCTCGGCCATCAGGAACAGGGTCGCGACGGCCGGCGTGTTGTAGGTCTGGTCCTTGACCGAGTTCTCGAGCGCCGTGTTCAGCGAGAGGAACTCGGGGATCCAGCGCTCAGAGGCGTGAAGCTCGGCGATCCGCTCCTGCGCCGGAGGGCTGAGCAGCGCGAGCCACAGGCCGCCGTCGGAGGCGAAGCCCTTCTGCGGCGCGAAGTAGTACGCGTCGGCTTGACCGGCGTCGAGCGGCAATCCGCCCGCGCCCGAGGTCGCGTCGATCGCGACCAGCGCCTCGCCTGCGCCGGGTGGCCGCACGACCGGCACCATCACGCCCGTGGAGGTCTCGTTGTGCGCCCACGCCACGAGATCGGCACCTTCGGCATCGATCGCAGCGGGGTCGGGCGCCGCGCCCGGGTCGGCTGCGATCACGGTGGGCTCGCCGAGGAACGGCGCGCCCTTCGTGACAGCCGCGAACTTCGAGGAGAACTCGCCGTAGGTGAGGTGCAGCGAGCGGTCGCGAACGAGGCCGAAGGCGGCCGCGTCCCAGAAGGCGGTCGCGCCGCCGTTGCCGAGCGCGATCTCATAGCCGTCGGGCAGCGAGAAGAGCTCGTGCAGGCCGGCGCGGATGCGGCCGACCAGCGCCTTCACCGGCTTCTGGCGGTGGGAGGTGCCCATCACGGCAGCGCCGTCGGAGGCGAGCCGGGCGAGCGCCTCGGGACGCACCTTCGAGGGGCCGCACCCGAAGCGGCCGTCGGCCGGCCTCAGCTCGTCGGGGATCGTCAGGGTCGGGGGCTGCTCGGTGCTCGTCGTCATGTGGGCTCCTCGCTTCCTTCGGACCTCGGGGTCGCAGTTGTGAAGGGTGCCCAGGCGCGCGGCAGGTGATTCGTCGCCGCTCCCCGGTGGTTGACTCCACCCGAGCGCCAGTCGCGGCGAGGGGGCGAGTGTAGCGAACGCGAGGGCTCGGCTTTGGAGCGCGCTCTCCGCGCGAGCGAGCGGCCGCTCAGCCGACCAGCGGCTCACGCGCGGCGCTCTGCGCGCGCCAGCCCGCGGGCAGCCGTGTCGCGGCGACACCGGTCTCCGTGCCGGCATCGCGCTCGGCGTTCAGCAGGCACAGCTCCGGTGCCGGCCCGAGCACCAGGCAGCGTCCGAAGAGCGCCGTGACCGCCGGGTCGAAACCGTCCTCGAGCAGCTCGGCGATCTGCGGCCCGCCGGCTGCTGCCGGGCGCGTGACCCACACCGCGCTGTGCACGTCCTCGACCTTCGCCGTCCCCTCCAGCAGCCGGTAGACGGCGCCGGTACCGCGCCCCATCCCCCGCGCCGCGCCGTCGTGTGCGCCCGCGTGCCCGCGCGAGACGGCCGCCGCCTCGAGCACGCCCAGCGCCGTCCAGTTCTCGACCAGGTACCAGTCCTCATAGCCGAGACCCTCGCCCCCGAGCCACGGCAGCTCGGCCGCGCGGAGCGTCGCCGAGGAGCAGAAGCCGGCCGGGGGGTTCTCCGTCAGGGAGTGGTGAAAGCGCACGAGCGCTCGCTCGTACGCATCCGCGTGAACGCCGTCGGCCGCGCGGTGCCAGAAGACGTAGGCGAGCACCGCTCGGCCGCTCAGAACGACGGCTTGATCCAGTCCATGTGCTCGCGGAGCTCAGAGCCGACGTGCTCGATCTGCGTGTCGGCCTGCTCGGCGCGCATGCGCTTGAAGTTCTCCTGGCCGGCGCGGTTCTCCGCGATCCACTCGCGCGCGAAGTCGCCGGACTGGATCTCCTCCAGGATCTTCTTCATGCTGGCGCGGGTCTCGTCGGTGATGACCCGCTTGCCGCGCGTGTAGTCGCCGTACTCGGCGGTGTTCGAGATCGAGTAGCGCATGCCCGCGAGACCCTTCTCGTACATCAGGTCAGCGATCAGCTTCAGCTCGTGCAGGCACTCGAAGTAAGCCATCTCGGGGTCATAGCCGGCATTCACGAGCGTCTCGAAGCCCGCCTGGACAAGCTCGGAGGCACCGCCGCAGAGCACGGCCTGCTCGCCGAAGAGGTCGGTCTCCGTCTCGTCCTTGAAGCTCGTCTCGATCACGCCGCCGCGGGTGCAGCCGATGCCCTTGGCGTATGCCAGCGCGAGCGCGCGGGCGTTGCCCGTCGCGTCCTGCACGGCGATCAGGCCGGGGACGCCGCTGCCTTCGGTGAACTGGCGGCGGACCAGGTGCCCGGGACCCTTCGGCGCGACCATGCCGACGTCGACGCCGGCCGGCGGGTCGACCTCGCCGTAGTGGATCGAGAACCCGTGCCCGAAGAGGATCATGTTGCCGGGCGCGATGCCGTCCTTGATCTCCTCCTCCCAGACCTTGTGGTGCGTCTCGTCGGGGAGCAGGATCATCACCAGATCGCCGCGGCTCGCGGCCTCGACGACCGGCAGCACCTCGAGGCCCTGCTCACGCGCCTTCGCAACCGATGCCGAGTCGGGGCGCAGTCCGACGACGACGTCGACCCCGGAGTCCTTGAGGTTGAGCGCGTGGGCGTGACCCTGGGAGCCGTAGCCGATGATGGCGACGGTCTTGCCGTCGAGGAGGTTGAGGTCTGCGTCGTCGTCGTAGATCATGCGCGCCAGCGTATCTGAGACGCAGCCGCGAACCGGACCGGGCCGCTTCGGGCAAGCTCAGCCAGACGCAGCCGCGATCCGGAGCACGCGTTCAGGCCTCCGCGCGCGCGACGAGCGTGCGCGAGGGCACCGCGAGGCTGCCGTCGGGCGCAGCGAACGGCGCCAGGCGCGCTTCGAGCTCGGCTCTGATGTCGGCGATCACGGGCTCGGCCTGGGACATCACGGCATCGTGAAAGCTGCCGGAGAGATCGAGCGTCAGCTCCCAGAAGTCCTCGAAGCTCGCGTGCCGTCGCATGATCTCGACCGGCTGAATCGCGATCTCCGCGAACCCGGCATCTGCCAGCAGCTCGCGGAGCCGTGCCTCGTCGCCGAGCGTGAAGGGTCCGGGAGCCGTGGCCGGGCCTGCCCCGCCGCTGAGGCCGTGCTCGGCCAGGACCGCCGCCGGCACTCCCGCCCAGGGGTTCGCCTGCACGTGGTCCCACACCGCGAGGCCGAGCCTGCCGCCCGGCCGCAGCACACGCCGCGTCTCGGCCAGCGCGGCGCCGGGGTCTGCCATCAGCATGAAGCCGTAGCGACAGAGCACGATGTCAACCGAGGCGAGCGGCAGGTCGATCCATTCGGCGTTCAGGACCTTGAACTCGACGCCCGACACGCCGAGCTCCTCCGCGCGCTCGCGGGCGCCGTTCACCATTCCCTCCGCCTGATCGGAGATGACGACGCTTCCGACCGGGGCGACAAGCTCCGCGGCCAACAGCCCTGTCTCCCCCAGCCCGCCGGCGAGCTCCAGCACGCGCTCACCCGGTTGCGGCGCGACCGCCTCGATCATCGCCTGCGAGACGTGCTCGGCCCCTTTGCGGATGGTCTCCCTGTTGCGGATCCAGCCGGCCGAGGCCGCCTCCCAGCCGCTGAGGCTCTGCTCCCTGTACGCCTCGGCATCGAAGCTCACGCCAGCTCCCTCCTGATCAGCTTGCCTGAAGCGGTCCGCGGCAGCGGCTCGCCGGTGCGTTCGAACTGCTTGGGGATCTTGTAAGCCGCCAGGTTCGCACGGCAGTGCGCGACGAGCTCGTCCCAGTCCACCGCGACGCCCGGCTCCACGACGACCCAGGCCGCGACCATCTCTCCCCATTCCGCGTGCGGGCGACCGACCACTGCCGCCTCGATCACCGCCGGGTGCGCCTCGAGCACCGACTCGACCTCCGCCGGGGCGACGTTCTCGCCACCCGTGACGATCGTGTCCGTCTTGCGGCCGAGCACCTGTAGCCAGCCGCGCTCGTCCACGCGCCCGAGGTCGCCGGTCTCCAGCCAGCCGTCGCGGGTCGAAGACGACCGAGCCACGGTCGGCCCCGAGACGAGGATCTCGCCGTCGGCGGCGATGCGCAGCCGCGTGCAGAACAGCGGCGGGCCGGCGGTGTGGGCCGGATCTGCGAGCGCTGCCGCCGGGAGCGTCGTGACCTGCGAGGAGGTCTCGGTGAGCCCGTATGTGAGGCTCACCGGAACGCCCGCGGCGAGCGCGCGCTCGCGCAGGGCAGGCGCGACAGGGCCTCCACCCGTCAGCGCGCAGCGCAGCGCCCCCGGCCGTTCCAGCCCGGCGTCGAGCAGCCGCCCGAGCGTCGTGGCGACGAGGCTCGCAAGCGTGATCCCCTGCTCGCGGATCGCGTAGAGCGCGCGATCGGTCTCGAAGCGCTCGTGCACCACCGCCGTGGTGGCGTAGATCGCCGATCGGATCAGGATCGACAGGCCGCCGACGTGCGAGAGCGGCAGCGTGCAGAGCCAGCGCTCCTCGGCCGCCGTTCCGAGCGCGACGCCCGAACCGAGCGCGCTCCAGAGCACGTTTCCGTAGCTCAGCTCCACGGGCTTGGGGGCCGCGGTCGTGCCCGAGGTGTGGACGATCAGCGCCGTCGCATCGAGATCGTGTCGCACGCCGAGAGCGAGCTGCTCGCCCGCCCCCGGAAGCGCCTCCTCTACGAGCACCGCCGCGTCCGCGGCGATCCGCTCGCGCTCTCCCGGCGCGAGACGCATGTCGACGGGGACGACCGCGGCGCCGAGGAGCAGGCAGGCATGCAGCGCCTGCGCGAACTCGAGGCCGGCGGGGAGCGCAATCGCGACCCGGTCGCCGGGCCCAGCGCCCAGCTCTTTGAGATGGGCCGCCCCGCAGCGTGCCCCGGCGAGCAGCTCCTCGTAGGTCCACGAGCCGCTCGGCGTCTCGACCGCCACCCGCCCGGGGGCGCGCGCAGCCGCCCGCTCGAGCCATGCGCCGGTCTCCATGGCGCAACAGGCTAGCCTTCGCGCCGATGAGCACCGTCTGGCAGCCCGGCGAGGGCTCCTACTCCGACATCCGCTACGAGCTCTCGGCGGGCGAGGACGCGGGGATCGCGAAGATCACGATCGCGCGCCCGGAGGTGCGCAACGCCTTCCGCCCGCGGACGATCATCGAGATCTCCGACGCGCTCGATCGCGCGCGCGAGGACCAGTCGGTCGGCGTGATCGTCCTGACCGGCGAGGGTCCCGACGCGTTCTGCTCGGGCGGCGATCAGCGCGTGCGCGGTGACACGGGCTACCTGCAGGACGAGGGCGACGGTCTCGCCAAGGTCGGTCGCTTCCACGTCACGGACCTGCACGTGCAGATGCGGCGGCTGCCGAAGCCGATCGTCGCGATGGTCGCGGGCTACGCGATCGGCGGCGGACACGTGCTGCACGTCGTTTGCGATCTGACGATCGCCGCCGACAACGCGCGCTTCGGCCAGGTCGGGCCCAAGGTCGGCTCCTTCGACGGCGGCTTCGGCGCCGGGGCGCTCGCAAACCTCGTCGGCCCGAAGAAGGCGAAGGAGATCTGGTTCCTGTGCCGCCAGTACGACGCGCAGCAGGCGCTCGAGATGGGGCTCGTCAACACGGTCGTTCCGCTCGAGCGACTGGAAGCGGAGACCGTGCAGTGGTGCCGGGAGATGCTCGCCCTCTCCCCCTTCGCGCTGCGCCTCTTGAAGGCGAGCTTCAACGCAGCCGAGGACGGCCTCTCGGGTATCCAGCAGCTCGCCCACGACACCAACCTGCTCTTCTACGAAAGCAGCGAGGCGCAGGAGGGCCGGGACGCGTACAAGGAGAAGCGCAAGCCTGACTTCTCGCAGTTCCCGCGGCGCGCCTGATGGGCGCCCCCGCGACCCTCGAGCGCTCGCGCCCCTCGGCGGTGCGGATCTGGCTCATGGCAGCGCGGCTGCGGACGCTGCCGGCGGCGATCGCGCCCGTCCTCGTCGGCACCTCCCTCGCGCTCGGCAACGGCACCTTCCACCCGCTGACGTTCCTCGCCGCGCTGCTCGGCGCGGTCTTCATCCAGGTCGGCACGAACCTGTCGAACGACTACTCCGACGCGCGGCGCGGCGCGGACACCGAGGACCGCCTCGGACCCGTCCGGGTGACCGCGGGAGGGCTTGTGCCGCCCAGCCAGGTGCTGATCGCGACCTACGCGACCTTCGGGCTGGCGGTCCTGTGCGGGGTCTACCTGATCGCGGTCGCAGGCTGGGAGCTGCTCGCCGTCGGCGCCGCGTCGATCCTCGCCGGCGTCCTCTACACGGGCGGCCCGCGCCCGTACGGGTATGAGGGGCTGGGTGAGCTGTTCGTGTTCCTCTTCTTCGGCGTCGTGGCCGTCGCCGGCTCCTACTTCGTCCAGGTCCAGCAGCTGCCGTGGGAGGCGTTCGTGTGCGCGGTCCCGGTCGGGCTGCTCGCGAGCGCGATCCTGGTCGTCAACAACGTCCGCGACATCGAGACCGACCGCCGCGCGGGCAAGCGCACGCTCGCGGTGCGGCTCGGGCGAGAGCGCACGCGCGGCCTCTACACCGCGATGCTCGCGGCCGCGTTCATCACCGCTCCGCTGCCCTGGCCGCTCGGCTCGATGAACGCCTGGCTGCTGCTGCCATGGCTCTCGCTGCCGCTCGCGCTCGCCGTCACGCGCGTGGTGCGCACCCGCGCCGACGGCCCGTCGCTGAACGGCGCGCTCGCGCGCACGGGAATGCTGCAACTCGTCTTCTGCCTGCTGTACTCGGCCGGGATCCTCGCCGCCGGCGGGATCCAGCCGTGAAGCTCGAGCTGCGTCGTCGCACCGTGCGGCTCACCGAGCCGCTGCAGACCGCACACGGCATCGTGACCGATCGCGAGCTCGCGATCGCCACGCTGACCGGCGAGGACGGCGTCAGCGGCTATGGCGAGGCCGCGCCGCTGCCCTCCTACGACGGCCCCGGCATGGAGGTCGTGTGGCCGGCGCTCGAGAGCTACGTCGACGCGCTGGAGGAGGCCGGTGAAGTCCGCGGCGATCACCTGCTCGAGGCGTGCCGCGCCCGCGCCGACGTGCCGGCGGCGCTCGCCGCGATCGACATGGCGCTGTGGGACCGCGCGGGGCGGCGCGCCGGGCGCTCGATCGCCGCGCTGCTCAGCGACCGGCCGGCGCCGCGGGTCCCGGTGAACGCGACGCTCACCGGAGCCGATCGTGCAAGCGCCGCGGAGCAGGCCGCGCGCGCGGTGAGCGAAGGATTCGAGTGTCTGAAGGTCAAGGTGGGCGGTGGCGATGACGCAGGGCGGGTCGCAGCGGTGAGGGCGGCGGCGGGAGCCGAGGCGCGAATCCGCCTCGATGCGAACGGCGCCTGGGATGTCGAGGAAGCCGTCCGCGCAATCGAGACGCTGGCTCCCGCGGGGCTCGAGCTGGTCGAGGAGCCCGTTCACGGTCTCGCCGAGATGCGCGCCGTTCGTGAGCGCGTGCCGGTGCGCGTCTCGATCGACGAGACCGCAGGGGAGCGCGGCGCGCTCGGCGGGGGGATCGCTGACGCCGTCTGCCTGAAGATCTCCAGGTGTGGGGGGATCGGCGCTCTCGTCGCCGCCGCCGCGCTCGTTCGCGCCTCCGGCGCAGAGGTCTACCTCGCCTCCACGCTCGACGGCCCGCTCGGAATCGCCGCGGCGCTCCAGGCCGCCTCGGCGCTGGCCTCGCGCGGCCCGCTCCCGCACTGCGGCCTGGCCACGCTCGCCCTCTTCGACGGGATCGAGAACCAGCTGCCGGCCCGGCGCGGAGCGATCGACCTTCCGTCAGCCCCCGGGCTGGGCGTCGAGCCGATCTAGGGCCGCGACGACACCACCGGGGTTCTCGAGCGGGAGCGCGTGGCCACCGTCGAGCACCGTGAGCTCGCACCGGGGCAGCAGGCGCTGCGCACGTTCGAGCAAGCTCGTGAACTTCTCGTCGCGCGAGCCGGCGATGAGCGCGACCGGCATCCGCAGCTCGCCGAGCCGGTCCCACAGCGGCTGCATGGCGCCGACGCTGAGCCCTCGCATCGCCGCGGCCATGACGCGCGGATCGTTGCGCCGCTGGTCCGCGCGCGCCAGCTCACCAACCTCAGGCGGGTCCTGCGAGAACAGGGGTTGCGTGCGCCAGCTCTCGATGAAGTCCTCGAACGGTTCGCCTTCCAGCCGCTGCGCGAGCCGCTCGTCGGCCGCGAGGCGCTCCCTGCGCTCGGCAGCGTCCTCGATGCCCGGGTTCGCGGCGATCAGGCCCAGACGCGTGATGCGCTCAGGCGCGGCGAGCGCCACGTGCAGCGCGACCCGCCCGCCCATCGAATACCCGCAGAGCGCGAAGCGCTCGGGAGCCGCGTCGAGGACGGCACGGACGCACTCATCGAAGCCGATCGGCGGCGGGTGCGCGGCCGCGGATCCGTGTCCCGGGAGGTCGAGCGCGAGCGGCCGGTAGCGTTCTGGGTCCAGGCGCTCGATCACGCCGTCCCACGCACGGTGCGTGCCGCCGAAGCCGTGGAGCAGGACGAGCGTCGCTGGCACGGGACGATCCTATGACCGCGAACAACGACACCCACGTGCTGCTGCGCGCGTTCGCCGACGAGCTCGCGCGCTGCGGAATGCGCGCCGCCTGCACCTCTCCGGGGTCGCGCAGCGCCCCGCTGGTGCTGGCGCTCGCCCGCGAGGAGCATCTCTGCTGCTACTCGCACGTCGACGAGCGTGCAGCTGGGTTCTTCGCGCTCGGCTGGGCCAAGCGTCTGGGGACCCCGGTGGCGGTGGCCTGCACCTCGGGCACGGCCGCCGCCGAGCTGCTCCCCGCCGCCGTCGAGGCGAGAGAGGCCCGCGTGCCGCTGCTGCTGCTGACCGCCGACCGGCCTGCGGAGCTGCGCGAGAACGGCGCCGGCCAGGCCGTGGATCAGCTGAAGATGTACGGCAGCGCGGTCAAGTGGTTCTTCGAGGTCGAGCTGCCGCCGCAGGCCGGCGCAGCGGCGCTGAGGTGGATCCGCACGCTCGCCTGCCGTGCCTACACGACGACGCTCGAGGGGCGCCCCGGTGCCGTGCACCTCAACTTCCCGCTGCGCGAGCCGCTCGTTCCCGACGGCGATCTGCCGCCCGACGGCAGCGGACGGCCCGCGCGCGCCGCCTACGTCGAGCGCCTCGCATCGCCCAGAGGCGGAGGATGGGCCGAACGTCGCCTGGAGGAGCTGGCGGGCGCGGCGCGGCGTCCGCTGATCGTCGCCGGGCGCAGCGAGCGCCCCGGCATCCAGGCCTACGCACAGGATCTGGCGCTGAAGGGCTGGCCCGTGCTGGCCGACCCGATGTCCGGGGCGCGGCGCGGGCCGGCCGCGGTCGCCCACTACGACGCGCTGTTGCGCGACCCCGGCTTCGCGGCGAGCAGGCAGCCTGACCTCGTGCTGCGCATCGGCGACCTGCCGGTCTCAAAGCCCCTGCGCACGTGGCTCGCCGGCCTCGACGGCGTGCCGCAGGTCGCGCTCGACCCCGAGGCGGCGTGGCAGGACCCTGCCTCGGTGCTCTCCGCGACCCTCGATCTGGAGCCCGAGCGTGCGGTCAACGGCCTGCCGGAGGTCCCGGACGCCGGCTGGCTCGCGGGCTGGCGCGACGACGACGACCGCGCCGAAGCGGCGCTCGAAGAGGTGCTCGGCGGCGAAGAGCTGAGCGAGCCCCGGGTCGCCGCGGAGCTCTCCTGCCTGAAAGCCGGAGAAGAGATCCTGTTCGTCTCCTCCTCGATGCCGATCAGGGACGTGGAGACCGTATGGCCGGCGCTGGACGCGCCCGCGCAGGTGCTCTGCAACCGCGGCGCGAACGGCATCGACGGGACGGTCTCCGCGGCCTTCGGCGCAGCCGCCGCAGCGCGGTACGTGGAGCTTGGCGAGCAGGTCGTGCTGCTGATCGGCGATGTGGCGCTCGCGCACGATCTCGGAGGGCTGCTCGCCTCCTCGCGGCTCGGCCTGAAGCTGACGATCGTGCTCATCAACAACGAAGGCGGGGGCATCTTCGACTTCCTGCCGGTCTCGCGTACCCCCTACGCCCGGCATGAGCCGGACGACGACGGCGGCGGCGGCGATCTCTACACCCGCCATGTGGCGACGCCGACGGGGTTGGACTTCGCGCGGGCCGCTGCGCTCTACGGCCTGCACCACGAGCGCGTCGCGACGGGTTCCGGCTTCCGCGCGGCCCTGGAGCAGGCTCTGCGGCGACCCGGCTCCGGAATCATCGAAGTTCCTTCTGAGCGCGAGCGCAACGTCGCGGTCCACGCCCGCATGTGGGACGCGGTGGCGGCGGCGCTCAGCCGCTGAGCAGCGGCAGCAGCGCCTGCAGCTTCACCTCGGTCTCGGCGAGCTCCTTCTCCGGCACCGAGTCTCGGACGATCCCGCCACCCGCGTAGCAGCGCGCGACAGCCCCACTCAGCAGCGCGCACCGCAACGTCACGCAGAACTCACCGTCTCCGGCCGTGTCGGTCCATCCGAGCGGACCGAGGTACCAGCCGCGGTCGAGTCCCTCGAGCGCCGGGATCAGCGGTGCAGCGGCGGCGAGCGGCTCGCCACCGACCGCAGGCGTGGGGTGCATGATCCCCGCCAGCTCGAGCGCGTCGATCGGCTCGGCCAGCTGGGCGCGGATCGGCGTGGCGAGGTGCTGGATGTTGGCGATCCGGGCGAGGGCCGGCTCGGGCGCAGCGGCGACCCAGACGGCATGCGGACGCAGCGTGCGCTCGATGCGTCCTGCGACGATCGCGTGCTCTTCGCGGTAGCTCGGGTCGCGCAGGAGCTGCTCACCGAGGTGCGCATCCACCGCGGGGTCCGCGCTGCGGCGCATCGATGCGGCCAGCGCGACGGTGGAGACCCGCTGGCCCTCGCGGCGCAGCAGCAGCTCCGGGCTCGCCGCGATCAGCGCGTGCTCGCCGCGACCGGCGCAGAAGACGAAACACGACGGGAACTCCTCGCGCAGCACGCCGAAGACGGCCGCGGGATCGTAAGGAGCCGGTGCGTGCACCTGGACCTCGCGCGAGAGCACGATCTTCTCCATCCGCCCGGAGCGGATCAGCTCGGTGGCACGCGCGACGGCCTGCTCGTAGTGCTCGGGCGGCATCGCGCTGATCACCTCGAAGCGTCCCGCCGGCGCCGGGTCCAGCAGAGGCAGCGGCTCCTGGCGCAGCGCTTCGGCACGCCCCGCAAGGCGCGCGAACAGCCGCGAAGGGTCGTCGTCCGGCTGCACGAGCGCGGCGAGCGTCATCGTCGTGCGCCCCTCGGCACGCGCGAGGCTCACCTGCGGCACGACCAGCCGTGCGGGACCGAACCCGCGCCAGTGCGGGGAGGCGCCGCCGTCCGGGGCGAAGCTGAAGCCGCCGACCGCGACGAGGCCCGCCGCGTGCGAGCCGTCGGGCTGGTCCTGGAACGCGCGCCCGGTCAGCTCGCGCCAGCGCGAGGCGAGCTCCGAGAAGCGCCCCTGGCCCGCCGCGCTCAGGTCGAGCGCCTCGCCGAGCGTCGCCAGCGCGCGGCCGGCGCGGTCGGGCTGCTCGAAGCAGAACCACGGCTCGCCCTCGCGGCGCGATGCGAACGCGACCGCCGAGGGGTCAGCCGGGGCGTCGAGCCGCACCGTGAGCGCCGCCAACGTGCCCTCACCGCGGACGCGGGCCCGCCTGGCGGCTTCCTCCAGGCGCGCGAAGAGACGGCCCTCCTCGCGCTCGTCGAGCGCGAAGGGCGGTCTCTGCGCGGTGGTGCTGCGCAAGCCCGGCGGCTCAGGTCTCGGTGCGCCCGCGCGAGATCGCGATCTCGCCGGTGCGCATCATCTCGATCAGGCCGAACGGCCGGACCATCGTCTCGAACGCCTCGATCTTGTCCGTCGTGCCGGTGACCTCGATGATCACGGCGCGCTTGGTGACGTCCACGACCTTGCCGCGGAAGATCTCGGCGATCTGCATCAGCTCCCCGCGCTGCGGCCCGTCCGCGGTGACCTTGAAGAGCGCCAGCTCGCGCGCGACGGTTTCACCGGGCTCGAGGTCGCGGATCTTGAGGACATTGACGAGCTTGTGCAGTTGCTTGGTGACCTGGTCGATCGGGTGCAGCGCACCGTCGACGGTCAGGGTCACGCGCGAGATCTCCTCATCCTCGGTCGGCCCGACCGTGAGGGTGTCGATGTTGAAGCCGCGGCGCGCGAACAGGCCCGCGATGCGGGTGAGCACGCCCGACTTGTTTTCCACCAGGATCGAGAGGACGTGCTTGCGACCCGTGCGCAGGCCGGTCGCGGCGTCCAGCTCCTCGAGGCTGAGTGGCTCCTTGGTTCCAGGTTCGCCCATGGTTGCGCTCACCCCACCATCTCGCGCGCGGCATGGCCGGCCGGGATCATCGGGTAGGTGTTCTCCTCCCGGGTGACCCGCACGTCCACGAACACCGGGCCGGGGGTCGCGATCGCGCGCTTGATGTCCTCCACGAGCGTCGTCTTGTCCGTGAAGCGCATACCCGTCACCCCGTAGGCCTCGGCGAGCTTCACGAAGTCGGGGAACTCGCCCATGTCGACGTGGCTGTATTTGCCGTCCCAGAACAGCTCCTGCCACTGGCGGACCATGCCCAGATAGCCGTTGTTCATGATGAACACCTTGATCGGGATCTCGTTCTGGGCACAGGTCGCGAGCTCCTGTGCGTTCATCTGCACCGAGCCGTCGCCGGCGACACAGCAGACGATCTGATCGGGGCAGCCGACGGCGGCGCCCATCGCGGCCGGCAGGCCGAAGCCCATCGTGCCGAGGCCGCCGGAGTTGATCCAGCGGCGCGGAGCCGGGAAGTCGTAGTACTGCGCCGTCCACATCTGGTGCTGGCCGACGTCGCTGGTCACGATCGCCTCGCCACCCGTGGCCTCCCACAGCGCCTGGATCAGGAACTGCGGCTTGATCTCGTTGTCGGCGCTGTCCTCGTAGGAGAGCGGGTACTTCTCGCGCCAGGATTCGATGCGGCTCCACCAGGCGTCGAGGCGGCCGGGGTCGGCGCCGATCGCGCGGTACTCGACCAGCAGCTTCGCGAGCACGTGCTTGGCGTCGCCCACGATCGGGATGTGCGCGGGGACGTTCTTGGAGATCTCCGCCGGATCGACGTCGATGTGGATGAACTTCGCGCGCGGGGCGAACTCGGAGAGCTTGCCCGTGATGCGATCGTCGAAGCGCGCGCCCACGGCGCAGATCAGGTCCGCCTCGTCCATCGCGTAGTTCGCGGCACGGGTGCCGTGCATGCCCAGCATCCCGAGCCACTGAGGATCCGGTGCCGGATACGCGCCGAGTCCCATCAGCGTGCAGGTGACCGGGAAGCGGTCGCTGCGGGCGAACTCGATGAGCTCGGGCGAGCCTTCGGCGTTGACCACGCCGCCGCCCGCGTAGATCACCGGTCGCTGCGCCGCCGCCAGCGCCTTGGCCGCCTGGCGGATCTGCTTCTGGTTGCCCTCGACGCGGGGCTGGTACCCGGGCAGGCGCACGTCGGTGACGGGCTCGTAGTCGATCTCCGCGCGGGAGAGGTCCATCGGGATGTCGACGAGCACGGGGCCCGGCCGCCCGCTGCGGGCGACGTGGAACGCCTCGTGGATCGCGCGCGGCAGTTCCTGCGGGCTCTGGATCATGAACGAGTGCTTGACGATCGGCATCGTGATGCCGATCGTGTCGGCCTCCTGGAAGCCGTCGGTGCCGAGCAGCTCGGTGCGAACCTGGCCTGTGATGAAGACGCACGGCACCGAGTCCATCATCGCGTCGGTGATCGGCGTGATCAGGTTGGTGGCGCCGGGGCCGCTGGTCGCGAACGCGACGCCGACTTTGCCGGTCGCCTTCGCGTAGCCCTCGGCGGCGTGCCCGCCGCCGGCCTCGTGGCGAACCAGGATGTGGCGCACGCCGCCGTCGACGAGCGCGTCGTAGGTGGGCAGGTTCGCGCCGCCCGGGAGGCCGAAGACGACGTCGACTCCCTCCGCCTTAAGACATTCCATCAGTGCATCGACAGCCCGCATCTCGACCTCCTTCCAAAGGGTCGGAAACGACAAATTGCGGGGAGGCCTCCCCGCGCTGAATGCCAGTCTACCAGCGGGTTTTCGGGAGGCTTGGGCACCCGCCGGCCATCCGCGCAACGTGCACCGATGGCAGTTCGACCGTCCAGATCACCGGTTGTTCGGTGGTGCACCTGTCCGCCGCGGACACCGCGTAACGGCCGTTCACGCGAGCGCCTCGGCGGGATCGTGCCCCTGCTCCCAGGCCAGCAGCACCAGCAGGATCAACGCGAGCACCGCCTCGAGGACCCACGCCGGCACCCCTCCCGAGACCGCGAACCACATCAGGCAGGCGCCCCCCGCGGCGAGCTTCGCCCAGCCGACACTGCCGGCGATCCGCAGCCGGAAAGCCACGCCGCCGGCCATCCAGAGCGCGATCCCGCCGCACAGCGCCAGACGCGCGGGATCGGCGAGCTCGGCGGTCACATCGGCGACGGCCTCGCGCGCGCCGACCGCGAACACGATGATCCCGGCCACGATCAGCAGATGGATGTAGCTGTAGGCGTCCGCTGCGACGAGCACGGGGTCGGCGACGTGGCGCAGGCGCTCCTGCGCGCTGGCCGCGAAGCGTGTGAAGTAGGCCCACCACAGCTCCCCGGTGATGATCAGGGCGAGCGCTACGCCGACCACGATCTCGGCGTCCAGCAGGTGCGCCTGCGCCCCCACGCCGATCGCGACGACCGACTCGCCCAGGCAGATGATCACGAACAGCCCGTAGCGCTCGGCGAAGTGCTCGACGGCGACCGTCTGCAGCCCGCGCAGGCGCTCACGCGTGAGCCAGGCCGGCCCCGCGTAGTCGATCAGCGCCGCCGCCGTCCAGAGCCCCACGCGCCAGCCGCCGTCCAGGAACGCCCCGGCGAGCAGCAGCGCCATGCCGACGCAGGTCCAGGCGCCGAAGCCCACGATCGCCCGCCACGAGGCGTTGCCGCGGCGGGAGACCTCCGCGTAGAGCGCGAGGTGCCCGAGCCGCACGATCACGTAGGTGACGGCGAACAGGACCCCCTCGCTGTCGTAGGCATGCGGTACCGCAAGGCCGGTGATGAAGATCACCCCGGCCGCCGCCAGCAGCGAGGCGCGCAGCACCGGGCCGTCGGGGTCCTGGGCGTTGGTCACCCACACATAGGCCGACCACGCCCACCACACGAGCGCGAGCACGAGCATCGCGCGGCCGAAGCCGGCCCACGTGAGGTCTTTGCGCAGCAGCGTCGAGACCTGCGTGACGGTGAACACGAAGACGAGGTCCCACAGCAGCTCGACCGGCGCGGTGCGTCGCGGCTCGCCGGGCTCTTCGACCGCCTGCGCGGGCTCGGCGGAGGCGGCGCTCTGCATACGGGCGCGGACGGGTGGCTAGGAGACGCCGAGCGCGACGCCGATCGCGAGGCTGATCAGCCCGCCGGTCCCGACGAAGATCAGCGAGCCGCGAATCGAGACGCCGAGGAAGCGGTTCCGGATCCAGGCGATGACGAACAGCTCGATCGCCACGACGATCCCGGCGATGATCAACGCCGTCTGCAGATCGGAGATCAGGAACGGCAGCGTGTGGAAGATGCTGCCGAGCATCGTCATCCCGCCGGTGATGGTCCCGCGCACGACCGCCGAACCTCGGCCGGTCTCTTCGCCGGTGTCCGAGCCCGCCTCCGACCAGCCCATGCTGATCCCGGCGCCCAGCGCGACCCCCAGCCCGACGACGAACGCGGTGTGGGAGCTCGAGGTGATCGCCGCGGCGAAGATCGGGGCCAGCGAGGAGATCGTCCCGTCGATCAGGCCGACCAGTCCGGGCTGAACGACGCGCAGCAGGAAGTCGCGCTCGTCCGCGAAGCCGAAGCGGTGGATGATCCTTGCCAAGAGCGAGTCGCCGCGGCGGCTGGCGACGTTCACGTCGGTGCTCATGCCCACAACATACGGGCCAGACCGGCTTAGGCCGCCCTGATTCGAGTTAGGGAACCCGAAGCCTGATCCGGCACCGAGCGCCGGCTCGGCCACCCCCTGAGCCGGCACCGAGCGCCGGCTCAGCCACCCATCGTCAGCGCGGCGGGACCTCGGCGCGCTGCCAGGATTCGGGCTGGACCGCCACCTCCGGGTAGTCGAGCTCCTCGCCGCAGCGCACACAGACGGCGTCGTAGATCTTCGTGACGCGCCCGCAGTTCGGGCACTGGCGGCGCAGCTCGTCGCGCTCGAAGCGGTAGGCGATCGCGGCCAACAGCCCGAAGAACGGCACGGCCCCCGAGATCAGGAACCACATCCAGAACGAGCTGCCCTTGATCTTGCCGACGATCCCGCCGGAGATCCCGAAGCAGACGGCGATCACGACGTAGGCCATGGTGTCGCGACCGCGCTACAGCAAGACGCGGAGCGCCCAGATCACGGCCACCACCGCGACCACGAGCAGCAACGTGCTGAAAAGGAACGACAGCACGTGGCCGATCACGCCGAGCAGCAGCCAGCCGCACACGAGGACGATCAGGACCGCGACCGCTGTACGTCCGAAAGAGCGCTGTGAGGACTCGTTCATCTACTCGGTGATGTTAACGGGTGCGGAGCCCGTTCACGCTAACCCAACCCCGCGGCTTTGAGAGCTTCTTGCAGCTCGGGATAGATGCGGACGCGGGTGACCCGGTCGTCGCTCCCGAAGTCGACGATGCACGCTGAGCCAATCTCCAGAGGTGTGCCGCTCGCACGGCCGCGGGCATTGATGGTCGCCGTCACGACGACACGTTTGCCGACCTGACGGATGTCGTCGACGTCGATTTCCCAAACGTCAAAATGCTCATCGAGATCCCGCATCCACCGTTCGATGCCGCCGTGGCCCCGGTAGGGCTCCGCGGCGAGGGACGAGAGTGGACCCTCGAGCTCTACCGAAGGGTCGAGATACTCGAGAGAGCGCAAAACGTCGCGATCTCCCGCGTTCCAGTGAGCGACGAGTGTTCGCACGATCTCCACGGTCTGCTGTGACATCGTGCACCGAGTATCCCGAAGCCGGCCGATGCGCTCTACAGAGCCGTTAACGGCATACGGCCGAACAGAGAGGGATTCCCTGTCCGGCCGCACGCTGAGGGACGCTCGCCGAGGGAAGCGCGCGCCGTCGCGTCGGGGGCCGTCAGCTCAAACGGCCCGGCGGACCTGGATCGCGGGCCGTCCGTGCCGTCGCGATGTCCGGGCCGCGCAGGCCAGAGCGGGAACGACACGCCCCTGACCCGACACTGGTCAGCCGGTAGCGGCGGATCCTAGGACCGCGCCGGCCGGCCTCGGACACCACCTCGGGCAAAAGGACAAAGCGCCGAGGCGGTGACACGCTGGAGGAGGTTGGAGTGCTCATGGCCGCCATGTTGGCGCGCGCGGGCGCTCACCACCTTGGCCGGGAGTCCAAAATGTCGCGCCGCGGACTAGACGCGCCGTGACACAAGGGATCGGCCGGCGCTCCGTGCCGGCTGGAGGGGATCGGCCGGCGCTCCTTGCGGGCCTCAGAGGAGCCCGGGAAGATCGACCCCGTCAGCCCAAAACGTCTCCACCCCGCTCGGCGCCGCCCTCAGGCCAGCTGCTCGTTGATCAGCCGCGAGACCTCGGTGCCGTCGGCCCGCCCGCGCGTCTCGCGCATCACCTGGCCGACGATCGGGCCGATCGCCTTGGCGTTGCCTTCGCGCACGCGCTGGGCGGCGTCCGGGTTGGCCTCGAGTGCCGCGGCGACGATCGCCGCGAGCTCATCGCCGCCGTCCAACGCCGCGAGGCCCTCGGACTCGACGATCGCGGCCGCCTCGCCGCCGTCGGCGAGCAGGCGCTCGAGCACCTGGCGTCCGGCGCCGACGCTGACCTGCTTGGAAGCAACCATCCCCACCAGCTCCGCGAGCGCGGCCGGCGTGACCTTCGACTCCCCCGGGTCGACGCCGTCCTCGAGACGGCCCGCGAGCTCGACTCCGACCCAGTTCGCGAGTGTCTGGGCGGGCACCTCCGGGCCTGCCTCGAGTGCCGCGTCGAAGAAGCCCGCCAGCTCGCCGCGGAACGCCAGCAGCCGTGCACTCTCCGCGCTGAGGCCCAGATCGCGCTCGTAGCGCGCGGCGCGCTCGGCCGGCAGCTCGACCATGTCGGCGCGCGCCGCGTCGAGCATGCCCTCGTCGATCGCCACCGGGACGAGGTCCGGCTCGGGGAAGTAGCGGTAGTCGTGCGCCTCCTCCTTGGAGCGCAGCGAGGTGATCGCGCCGGAGCCGGGGTCGAAATGCAGGGTCTCCTGCACCACCGCGCCGCCGCCCTCGATCACCTTCTGCTGGCGCGCGATCTCCGCGCGGATACCGCGTTCGATGAAGCGGAAGGAGTTCATGTTCTTCAGCTCGGTCTTCACGCCGAGCTCCCGGCTGCCCGCGGGGCGCAGCGAGATGTTCGCGTCGCAGCGCAGCGAGCCCTCCTCCATGTTCACGTCGCTCACTCCCAGCGTGCGCATCGTCGTGCGCAGCAGCCGCAGCCACTCGCCGGCCTGCTCGGCCGCGCGCAGATCGGGCTCGGTGACGATCTCCGCCAGCGGCGTGCCGCCGCGGTTGAAGTCGACGATGCTCGCGTCCGAGCCGTGGATGCGCCCGCTCTCGCCGAGGTGGGTCAGCTTCGCCGCGTCCTCCTCCAGGTGCACGCGATGGATGCGCACCTCGCCGAGGTTCCCGCCGCGGCAGAGAGGCTCGTCGTATTGGGAGATCTGGTAGCCCTTCGGCAGGTCGGGATAGAAGTAGTTCTTGCGGTGGAAGATCGAACGAGGCGCGAGCTCCGAGCCCAGCGCGAGACCGATCATCAGCCCGAAATGCACCGCGCGGGCGTTGGCGACCGGCAGGCTCCCGGGCAGGCCGAGGCAGACCGGGCAGGTGTGTGTGTTCGGCGGGTCGCCGAAGCTGACGTCACAGGCGCAGAACATCTTCGTCGCCGTCGCGAGCTGGATGTGGATCTCCAGGCCGATGACGGGCTCGAGCTCAGCCACGCGCCACGCTCCCGTCGAAGCCGAGCGCCTGCTCGAGCGCGTGGGAGGCGTCGAGCAGCGCGTTCTCGCTGAACGCCGGTCCGGCGAGCTGCAGGCCGACGGGCAGGCCATCGGAGAGCCCGCAGGGGATCGAGATCGCCGGGATCCCGGCCAACGACATCGGCACCGTGCAGTAGTCGTTGAGGTACATCGCCAGCGGGTCGCCGGTCTTCTCGCCGAGCGCGAACGCCACGGTCGGGGCGGTCGGCGTCGCGATCAGGTCGATCTTCTCGAACGCCTTCGCGAAGTCCTCGGCGATCTTCGTGCGCACGCGCTGCGCGCGGCCGTAGTAGGCGTCGTAATAGCCGGAGGACAGCGCGTAGGTGCCGAGCATCACGCGGCGCTTGACCTCGGGGCCGAAGCCGTCGTGGCGGGTGCGCGTGTACATGTCGAGCAGGTCGCGGGCATCGGGCGCGCGCAGGCCGTAGCGGACGCCGTCGAAGCGCGCGAGGTTCGAGGACGCCTCCGCGGGAGCGAGCACGTAGTAGGCGGCGAGCGCGTGCGGGGCGTGCGGCAACGCGATCTCCGCGATCTCGGCCCCGAGCGAGACCGCGGTCTCCAGCGCAGCGCGGAAGGACTCGAGCACGCCGGCTTCGATGCCCTCGCCGGTGAGCTCGCCCGGGACGCCGATGCGCACGCCGTCGAGGCGCTCGGCGCTCGGCAGCGCCACGGGCTGGGGAAGCTGCAGCGAGGTCGCATCGCACGGGTCCTGGCCGGTCATCTCTCTGAGCAGCAGCGCGGCGTCGCGCACGTCGCGCGTGAGCGGACCCGCCTGGTCCAGCGAGGAGGCGAAGGCGATCATGCCGTAGCGCGAGACCGAGCCGTAGGTGGGTTTCATCCCGACGATGCCGCACAGCGCAGCCGGCTGGCGGATCGAGCCGCCCGTGTCCGTGCCGAGCGCCCAGGGCGCCAGCCCGGCCGCGACGGCGGCGGCGCTCCCGCCCGAGGAGCCGCCTGGCACGCGCGTCCGGTCCCAGGGGTTGCGGACAGGTCCGTAGGCGGAGTTCTCGTTCGAGGAGCCCATGGCGAACTCGTCCTGGTTCGTCTTCGCGAGCAGCGCCGCGCCGGCCTTCTGGAGCCTGTCGACCGCGGTCGCCGTGTACGGCGGCTCGTAGCCCTCGAGGATCTTCGAGCCGGACTGGCTCGGAACGCCCTTGGTGCAGAACAGATCCTTGACGGCGAGCGGGACGCCCGACAGCGCGCCGCCGGAAGGCGCCGCGGCGCCGTCCGCAGGAGCCACCCACGTGAAGCAGTTGAGCCCCTCCTGCCCCTGCGCGCGATCCGCGGCAGCGCGCTCGCGATAGAAGGAGAACAGCTCCTCGGCGGACACCTCGCCGCCCGCGACACGTTCGGCGGCCTGCGCGGCCGTCAGGGACAGAAGGTCGTTCTCGCTCATCTCTGGCTCGTCGAGCAAGCTGGCCAAGGAGGCAGGGAGCGCAGGGTAGCGCCGCTATGCGGGCCTGAGATCACGCCTGCGGGCTGGGGACGAGGAACCCCTCGTCGTTCGCGTCGGGAGCCTGTTCGAGCGCGACCTCGCGCGGCAGGCACTCGTGCGGCACGTCCTCGCGCAGGCGCCCGGTGACCGGGACGACGTGCGAGGTCGGCGCGACCCCGTCCAGGTCGAGCTCGCCGATCGTCGCCACGTAGCCGCTGATCGCCGAGAGCTCGCGGGCCATCGGCTCGATCTCCTCCTCGCTCAGGGCGAGACGGGCGAGACGGGCAACATGCAGGACCTCGTCGCGGTCGATCACGGGTGGCAGTCTACGCGCGGGCGCGCGCGGACTCGGCACGGAGCGCCGGCCGGGTCACAGACGACGCCCGGCTACGGCCTCGGGCGCGGCTCGACTTCGACCGGCGGGTAGCGCGAGGTCCGTTCGTCGCTCATCGCGACCCACGAGCCCACGAGCATCAGCACTGCGCCCGCGAGCCCGATCCAGGCCCCGGCGCACAGCCCGGTGGCGTGGTCGGGGCGCTCGAGCACGCGCACGAGCGCGGCGATCGCGCCGGGAAAGCACAGAGTCACGCTCCACACCGCGGTCGAGATCGGCAGCGCGGGGCTGTCGCGCTCGAAGAGCGCGGCCACGACCATCGCGCTCGCCGCCGCCAGGGCGGCCAGCATCAGGACTGCGGCGCCCCCGAACGTGTCCCAGAAGTCGAGGTTGACGCCGGAGCTTTCGTACCAGGGCAGCAGCAGCGAGGCGATCGTGCAGCCGATGCCGGCGATCGTGACCCACTCTCCCACCCGCAGCTTCATCACGCGCGGCTCCCGGCGGGAGCGGGCTCGGCCTGCGCCCGCGCGGCCTGCAGCGTGTTTCCCAGCAGCATCGCGATCGTCATCGGCCCGACGCCGCCCGGCACGGGAGTGATCGCGGAGGCGATCTCCGCCACGGCGGCGTGGTCGACGTCGCCGACCAGCCCGCTCTTGTTGCGGGCGTCCTCGGGGCTGATGCGGTTCGTCCCGACGTCGATCACGACCGCTCCGGGCTTCACGTGCCCGGCGCCGATCATCCGCGGGCGCCCGATCGCGGCGATCAGCACGTCGGCGCGCGAGCACACCGCGGCGAGGTCGCGCGTGCGCGAGTGGCAGACGGTCACGGTCGCGTTGGCGCCGAGCAGCAGCTGCGCCATCGGCTTGCCGAACAGGTTCGAGCGCCCCACGACGACCGCTTCGGCGCCCTCCAGGGCGACCCCGGCCTCCTCGAGCAGCACCATCACGCCGAGCGGCGTCGCGCCGACGAGCTGCGGCGTGCCGAGCGCGAGCATGCCGGCGTTGTAGGTCGTGAGGCCGTCGACGTCCTTCTCGGGCCGCACCAGCTCGGTCAGGGCGCGCCCGTCGAGGTGATCCGGCACCGGCAGCTGGACGAGGATGCCGTTCACGGCCGGGTCCTCGTTGAGCGCGACCACCGCAGCCTCCACCTCATCGGCGCTTGCGTCCGCGCCCAGGCGCCTGTCCACCGGCACCATCCCGACCTCGGCCGAGGCGCGCTGCTTGCCGCCGACGTAGACCGCCGAGGCCGGGTCGTCGCCGACGAGCACCGTCGCGAGGCCGGGCGCGCGTCCGTGCTGCGCCGTGAACGCCGCCACTTCCTCGGCCACGCGCGCGCGCACGCCCGCCGCGATCGCCTTGCCGTCGATGAGCTTCGCCGCCACGATCCTGATGCTATGCGCTCCGCGCGCGGCGCATTTTGCTCAGCGCTTGCTCACCGGGGCGTACTCGGCCATCAGCTTGCGTTCCGAGCCGTCGCCGGCGAAGCGCACGACGATCACACCGTCCGGCTCGACCGCGGTGACAACGCCGTCGCCGAAGGCGGCGTGCACGACGTCCTCGCCCAGGCGGAAGGCCTGGATCTCCTCCGCGGGCAGCGCTTCCCGCCGCCCGGGCGCCTGCGGCGCGCTCCAGCTCGTCGCGGCGCCGCGGGCGAGTGACGGGGTGTAAGCCGCGGCCGACGGGAAGTCCCCGCCCTCCTCGAGCAGGTCGCCCGGGATCTCGGCCAGGAAGCGGCTCGGCATCCCGTAGCTCTGCGCCCCGAACACCGCGCGCCGCCGGGCGTGGGTCAGATACAGCTTGCGCATCGCGCGCGTGACGCCGACGTAGAAGAGCCGGCGCTCCTCCTCCAGGCCGCCCTCGTCGATCGCGCGCGAGTGCGGGAAGACGCCGTCCTCCAACCCGGTGATGAAGACGGTGGGGTACTCGAGCCCCTTCGCGTTGTGCAGCGTCATCAGCGTGACGAGACCTTCGTCGTCGCTGCGGGCGTCGGCGTCGGCCACGAGAGCGATCTCCTGCAGGAAGCGCTCGAGCTCCGCCTCGCCCTCGCCGCCGTCGAACTCGCGACCCACCTCGACGAGCTGCTCGAGGTTCTCGATCCGCCCCTGCGCCTCGATCGAGCGCTCGGCTTCGAGCGCCTCGACGTAGCCGGTCTGGGCCAGCACCGCCTCGAGCAGCTCGGCGATCGGAACCCCATCCTCGCCACGCTCGGTCTCCTCCCGCTCCGCCCCCGTTGCCAGCTGCGAGAACCCATCCCCAAAATCATCATCATCTTCCCCGCCCAGCGGCTGCGCTCCGGTCAGAGCGCGCAGCTCGGCCATGCTCGCCATGAAGCGTCCCAGCGCCTTCACCGCCGCCGCGCCGAGCCCGGGCACCTGGCGCGGGGACGCGGCCGCCTCCCACACCGACACGTCCATCGTCGCCGCGTGCGCGGTCACCCGCGCCAGCGTCGTCGCGCCGATGCCGCGCCTCGGTGAATTTGCCACGCGCGTGAAGCTGACCACGTCGTAGGGGTTCGCGAGCAGCGTCAGGTAGGCGATCGCGTCCTTGATCTCCGCGCGTTCGTAGAACTTCGTGCCGCCGATCACCTGGTAGCCGATCTCGCTGCGCACGAGGTTGTCCTCGATCACGCGCGACATTGCGTTGGTCCGGTAGAGGACCGCGATCTCCGCGCGCGAAGCGCCCTCGTCGACGAGGCGCTGGATCTCCCCGACGACGTAGCGCGCCTCGGCGTGCTCGTCCTGGAGCGCGCGCACCTGGATCTGATCGCCCTGGCCGAGCTCGCTCCACAGGCGCTTTCCGATCTGGCCGCGGTTGTTGGCGATCACCGCGTTCGCCGCTGAGAGGATCGTCTCGGTCGAGCGGTAGTTCTGCTCGAGCTTGACGACGCGCGCGTCAGGGAAGTCGTCCTGGAAGCGCAGGATGTTCTCGATGTCGGCGCCGCGGAAGCCGTAGATGGACTGCGCGTCGTCGCCGACAACCGCAAGGTTGCGATGCCCGACCGGCCCGGAGTAGGCGGGCGCGCCGTTCTCAGACCCGGCGCCGCGCTTCGGCGCCGCCCCGCCACCAGCGAGCAGTTGCAGCAGCCGGTACTGCGCGTGGTTGGTGTCCTGGTACTCGTCCACGAGCACGTGGCGGAACGTGTCGCGGTAGCGCTCGCGCTCATCCTCGAAGAGCTCCAGCAGGTTCACGGTGCGGAACAGGAGGTCATCGAAGTCCATCGCGTTCATGCGCACGAGATCGCGCTGGTAGATGTCGTAGACCTCGCCGATCATCTCCTCGAACGGCGAAGCCGCCTGCGAGCGGTAGTCATCGACGTCGATCAGCTTGTTCTTGGCCGCGGAGATCTGGTTCAGCACGGCCGCCGGCGTGTAGCGCTTGGGGTCGACCCCCACCGCATCGGCCGAGCGCTTCGCCAGGCGCCGCGAGTCGGCCTGGTCGTAGATCGTGAACTGGCGCGTGTAGCCGAGCCGTGCGGCCTCCGCGCGCAGGATCCGCGCGCAGGCCGAGTGGAAGGTCATCAGCCACATCCCGCGCGTGACGTGGCCGAGCAGCCGTTCGACGCGCTCGCGCATCTCGCTCGCGGCCTTGTTGGTGAACGTGATCGCGAGAATCTCGCCCGCCTGCGCCTGGTCGGTGTAGATCAGGAACGCGATCCGGTGGGCCAGGACGCGCGTCTTGCCCGAGCCCGCGCCCGCCAGGATCAGCAGCGGCCCCTCGCCGTGAGTGACGGCCTCGCGCTGGGGCTCGTTGAGGTCCTCGAGCAGCTCGGCGAGGTGCTCTGCGTGGGGATTGGCCGACACGGCTCTGAGGATAGATGTGGGCGCGGCAGCCGGCGGGCGCGAGGGGCGGGCTACCAGACGGTGCGCACGCCGGGCAGCCCGCTCTCGCGGATCGCCCTGTCCTTGGTCACCAGCGGCAAATCGTGCTCGCGCGCGGTCGCGTAGATCAGGCGGTCGGCCGGATCGCCCGGGAAAGAAGACGGCACCGCCATCGCAGTGTCGGCGATCGCCGGGCTGATCGGAATCGTGCGCAGCTGAGCCGCGAGGCTGTGGAGCCACGAGCGGGCCGGAACGCTGAGAGCGACGCGCTCGGCTCGGGCCATCCAGGCGAGCTCCACCCACGAGATCGCGGCGACAGCGAGCTCCTCCGCGTCTTCGAGCAACGTCCGTGCGCGCTTGCTGACCCGACTCGGTTCGGCCGACCACCAGAGCACGACGTGCGTGTCCAGGAGCACCATCGACGAGCTCACGCCATCTTCCACGGGAGGTCCGTGGTGAAAAGCTCCTCGTCCGTTGCCGTTGTCCTCACGATGCCGGTGAACGACCCTTTCAACGTCCGTGCGCCGAGAGGCGGGACGAGACGCGCGACCGGGCGGCCGTGCTTGGTGATCTCGATCTCCTCACCGGAGGCTGCTTCGTCGAGCAGACGGAGGATCGTCGCCTTCGCCTCGGTGGCGGTCACGCGTCGGGCCATATGACCACTTTAGTGGTCACTACGGTCGGAGCGGCTCCTGACACGGGCGCGCCCCCGGCGAGAGCCGACCCGGTCCGCTACCCCCCGGCCGGGTTCGGCCCCCGGACCTCGCGCAGCGGTTTGACGTCCGCGACCGGCGCCGGCGGCTCGTCGGAGAGCTCGGCGACCATCCGTTCGAGCTGGGCGATGCGCCCGGAGAGCGCCTGGATCGCCTCGGCGATCGGGTCGGGAAGGTGGATCCAGTCGGCGTCGGGACCCTCGACGCGCCGGCCTTCGACGCGCACCGGGTGCCCGGGGTTGCCGACCACGGTCGAGTTCGGAGGCACGTCGGTGATGACGACGCTGTTGGCGCCGATCTTGGCGCCGTGACCGATCGTGATCGGGCCGAGCAGCTTCGCGCCGGAGCCGATCGTGACGTTGTCCTGGACGGTGGGGTGGCGCTTGCCGGTGGCGAAGCCGGTGCCGCCGAGGGTGACGCCCTGGTAGAGGGTGACGTTGCTCCCGATCTCTGCCGTCTCGCCGATCACGACGCCGGTGCCGTGGTCGATGAAGAGGCCCTGACCGATGCGCGCGGCGGGATGGATCTCGATGCCGGTAAGGGTGCGCGTGAGCATCGCGATCAGGCGCGGCAGCAGCGGCACGCGCGCGACGAACATGGCATGCGCCACGCGGTGGGCGAGAAGCGCGTGGATGCCGGGCCAGGTGGCGACGATCTCGGCGGGCTGCACGCCGCGCGCGGCCGGGTCGCGCTCGCGCGCCGCGAGGACGTCGCGCTTGACCTCGCCGCCCACCCGGGCGAAGGCGCCAAAACGGGCCATGCGCAAAGCGTAGCGACGATCCTTGCGCCGACAACCTTTTTATTTGGTCAGGTGGGTTCTCCGCGTCGCGGGCAGCCACGCCCTTGGGCGGGCGGCCAAGGCCGGCTCGGTCCGCTAGGGCGCGAAAAAGGACTGCGAGACGTAGCGCTCGCCGGAGTCGGGCAGCACGACGACGATGCGCGCATCCTTGGACTCGGGGCGCGAAGCCAGCTCGAGCGCGGCGAACAGCGCCGCGCCGCCGGAGATGCCGGCGAGGATGCCGGCGCTCTGCGCGCAGCGCCAGGCGGTGTGGATCGCGTCGTCGTCGGAGACGGCGATCACCTCGTCGAGCAGCTCGCGGTTGAGCACCGGGGGCACGAAGCCCGCACCGATGCCCTGGATCCGGTGCGGGCCGAGGCGCCCGCCGGAGAGCACCGCCGAGCCCTTCGGCTCGACCGCCACCACCTTCAGATCGGCGTTGCAGTGCTCGCGCAGATGCTCGCCGACCCCGGTGATCGTGCCGCCGGTGCCCACGCCCGCGACGAGCACGTCCACGTCGCCGTCCATCGCGGCGGCGATCTCCGGGCCGGTGCTGCGACGGTGCGCCTCGGGGTTGGCGGGGTTCGTGAACTGGTCGGGCAGGAACACGTCGTCGCGGCGCGCCAGCTCCCGCGCGGCCTGCACGGCCTCCTCCATGCCGCCGAGCGACTCGGTGATGTCCACGCGCGCGCCGTAGAGGCGCAGCAGGCTCTCACGCTCCTTGCTCATCCCCTGCGGCAGCGTCAGCACGAGGTCATAGCCCTTGGCGGCGCAGACGAAGGCGAGCGCGATCCCCGTGTTGCCGCTGGTCGCCTCGACGATCGTCGTGCGCCCCGGCTCGATGCGCCCCTCGGCCTCGGCCGCCTCGATCATCGCCACACCGATGCGGTCCTTGACGCTGCCGCCGGGGTTGTGCGCCTCGAGCTTCGCGAAGAGTCGTGCTCCCTCGGTGCGCGGGCCGAGCGCGCCGGGGAGCTCGACCATCGGCGTCCCACCGACAAGCTCTGCAATGTTGATCGGGATTCGGGACATCTCCCCCGACAATACCCACGGCCTCGAATCCAGTGGTGTCTGCCGGGTTTCAGGCAAGCGTCTTGGCCATCAGGAAGTGCGGCCCGATCCCCTCGATCTCGTACTCCTCGCCTTCGGCGCACCACCCCTCCCGCTCGTAGAACGCGCGCGCACCCGTGCGCGCGTTGCACCACAGCCGCCGCGCGCCCCGCTCGCGCGCGTGAGCCTCGAGCGCCGCGAGCACGAGCTTGCCGAGGCCGCGCCCGCGCAGCTCGGGCTCGGTCGCCATCCCGCGCACGCGCCAGTCGCCCTCGCGCGGCTCGTGCGGGTGGCCCTCCTCCATCACGCTCCCGACCGCGAGCACGGTGCCCTCAGCGCCGAGCGCCGCGTAGTGGGCGGTCGCGGGATCGCCCTCCCGCGGGTACATCGACTCCCCCGGCCGCTGGGAGGGCCGCAGCACCGACATGCGCAGCGCCTGCCCCTGCTGCGCGTCGACCGCGAGCACGCGGATGCCCGCCGGCGCGTCGCTCACTCGGCGTTCTGCGTCACGGGCAGGCGCACGCGGAACACGGTCTGGCCGGGCTCGGTTCTGAGCGTCAGGCTGCCGTGGTGGCGGTCCACGACGATCCGCCGCGCCGTGTCGAGGCCGAGGCCGGTGCCCTTGCCGACTTCCTTGGTCGTGAAGAAGGGGTCGAAGATCCGTTCCTGGGCGTCGGGCGGGACGCCCGGCCCGTCATCTCCGATGTCGACCTCGACGCAGTCGCCGTCGCGGTGCGCGGAGATCGTGATCGTGCCCGACTCGCCGAGCGCGTCGATCGCGTTGTCGAGCAGGTTGGTCCAGACCTGGTTGAGCTCGGCGCCGTAGGCCTGGAAGCGCGGCAGGTCCTCGTCGATGTCGCGCTCGAGGACGATCGTCGTGTGCTTGAGCTTGTGGCCGAGGATCGTCAGGGTCGTGTCGAGGCCCTCGCGGACGTCGACCTCGACCAGGCCCCCGCGATCCATGTAGGCGTACATCTTCACCGCGCCGACGAGCTTGCTCATCCGCTCGGTGGACTCGGCGAGCTCGGCTGCCAGCTCGCGCGCGAGCAGGGACGCCGCGATCCAGCGCACCGCGGCTTCCGTCGCCGGACCCGCCAGCTCTTTGACCCGCTGGAGCTGGCGCTCGTCGAAGCCGGCCTGCGCGAGCGGTTCGACGATCCGGTAGGCGTCGGCGATGCCGGCGTCTTCCAGCGCACCGGTCAGCTCGTCTTCCGCGTCGGCGAGCTCGAGCTGGGAGATCGTGGCGCGGGCGCGGCAAGCCTCCAGCACGGCGCGCTGGATCTGCACGAGCTGCTCGGCCTGCTCGCGCGATACGCCCGACTCGACGAACAGGCCGATCGTCGAGCTGAGCACGTCGAGCGCCTCGGCGAGCTCGCCCGAGGCGCGCTTGGCAGCCGCAGCCGGGTTGTTCAGCTCGTGAGCGAGGCCGGCCGCCATCGTGCCGAGCGACTCCAGCCGCTCGCGGTTCTGCTCGATCGCGGTGATCCGCCCGACGACCGGGCGGACCCGCTCGAGCACGAGCCGCAGCACCGAGCGGTTCTCGATCGCCAGCTCGAGGAACTCCTCGTCGTCGATCTGGGCCAGCCGCACGTCCGTCTTGGCCTGGACCCTGACCGCGAGCCCCGAGCCGGTCAGCGCCCCGATCGCGCCGAGGTAGGTCGGTGCGACGTGGTCGCCCGAGGACTCCTGGCCGCCGTTGATCTCGCGGAAGGTCTCCGCGGTGCCCTCCAGGAGGAGATACACGCGGCGCTCGCTCCCGCCCTCCTCGGCGATCAGCTCGCCGGGGCGGCAGTCGCGCAGCTCCGCGTGCGCAGCGAACTCGGCGAGGTGCTCGTCGTCGACCCCGTCGAAGAGGTCGATCGGCCGCAGCTGCTCGACGGTGGGCCGGCTCATGCGCTCGCCAGGTATTCGTGGATCAGGGAGACCGACATCGAGCCCTCCCCGACCGCGCTTGCCACGCGCTTGATCGAGCGCGAGCGCACGTCGCCGGCCACGAACACGCCGGGCACGCTCGTCTCCAGCACGTAGGGGTCGCGCTCCAGCGGCCAGCCGTGATCGCGGACCTCGGCGCCCGCGAGGATGAAGCCGCGCTCGTCGCGCGCGAGCACACCCTCCAGCCAGTCGGTGCGCGGCGCGGCGCCGATGAAGATGAAGCACGCGTCGGCCGGCTCGGTCGTGACCTCGCCGTCGGGGCCGCGGATGTCGAGGCTCGCCAGACGGCCGTCCTCACCGTGGGCGGCGATCGCCTGCGTGCCGCTCCGGACCTCGATGTTGGGCAGTCCCGCGATCTGCTCGATCAGGTAGTGGGACATCGACTTCTCCAGGGAGCTGCGCACAAGCATCGACACCTTCTTCGCGTAGCCGCTGAAGTACACCGCCGCCTGCCCCGCCGAGTTCGCCCCGCCGATCACGACCACGTGCTGGTCCGAGCACGAGCGCGCCTCCGTGAGCGCGGCGCCGTAGTACACGCCGGCGCCGGTGAGCTCGGAGAAGCCCGGCGCGGGCATCATCCGGTAGGAGACGCCGGAGGCGATCAGCACGCAGTTCGCGCTCAGCTCGGCGCCGCCTGTCAGCTCGACGATCCGCCCGGCGCCCTCGACGCGAAGCGCGGAGGCGTCGTTGACGGTCAGCAGCTCGGCCCCGAGCCGGCGCGCCTGGTCTGTCGCCCGCCGCGCCAGATCCGATCCGGACAGCCCCGCCGGGAAGCCGAGGTAGTTCTCGATCCGGCTCGACTGCCCGGCCTGACCGCCGGGCGCCTCGCGCTCGACCATCACCGTGCGCAGCCCCTCCGAGGCGCCGTACACGGCCGCCGCCAGCCCTGCCGGCCCGCCGCCGACGATCACGAGGTCGTAGTGGTCCGCCGCCGGCTGCCCGGCCACGCCGATCTTCTCGGCCAGCTCCAGCACCGTCGGCTGCTCGAGCACGCTGCCGTCCTCCAGCAGGACGACCGGCAGCCGGTCCTCCTGCACGCCCGCAACGGCGATCAGCTCGCGCGCTTCGGCGTCGCGTTCGACGTCCAGCCAGCGGCCCGGGATCCGGTTGCGCGCGAGGAAGTCGCGAAGCTCGTGGGTGGCGGCCGAGAAGCGGTGGCCGATCACCCGCACGCCGCCGGATTCGAGTGCCGCCCCGGCCTCCCAGGTCGTCAGCAGGTCCTCGACCACCGGATACAGCTGCTCCTCCGGCGGATCCCACGGCTTCAGCAGGTAGTAGTCGAGCGCGACCTCGTTGATCGCCTGGATCGCCGCGTTGGTGTCCGCGTAGGCCGTCAGCAGCACACGCTTCGCCTCGGGGAAGATCGCGCGCGCCTTGACGAGGTAGTCGGTCCCGTCCATGCCCGGCATGCGCTGGTCGGCGACGAGCATCGCGACGCGGTCCCCGCGCGTGTGCATCTGCCCCAGCAGCTCCAGCCCCTCCGCACCCGAGCCGGCGCGCATGACCCGGTAGTTCTCGCCGAACCCGCGCCGCAGGTCGCGCGCGACGGCGGCCAGGACCGCGGGCTCGTCGTCCACGGCGAGGATCGCCGGGTGCCGCTGGCGCCCGTCCTCGGCCACGTTCAGCTCAACATCGGCGAGGGCGGAATGCGCGTGCTGCCGTGAACCTCCGGAATCACCATGCCGACCTGGTCCACGAAGCACCAGGACCATTCCTCGCCGGGCTCCAGCGAGCGGATCAGCGGGTGCTCGTCAGTGCCCGCGTGCTTGCGGGCGTGTTTGTTGGGCGAGTCGTCACAGCAGCCGACGTGGCCGCACTCGAGGCAGATCCGCAGGTGCAGCCAGACCCCGCCTTCGCGCAGGCAGTCCTCGCAGCCCGCCACCTCGGCGGGCAGCTCGGTGACCGTGATCGTGTCGAGGTGAGAGCAGGGCGGCATGTCCCCAGCATGACACGCCCGCCGCGATCGCGCCGGGCACGCACACCGGCGTTTTCCGTCCGGGTCGCCACTAGACTTCCGCGCCGGGGATGGAGGTCCCCACGGACCCAGGGATGGGAACGCAAGGAGGGCTGTCTCGGCGCTTACGTGCACTGGCCGCCTGTGCCCCGAAGGGGTACAAGGCCCACCGGGCGCGGACGCCGGGACGCAAGCCCACGCCGCGGGCGGCGCGCGGGGCATCCGAGCAAGGATGCCCGGCGCCGCCCCGCCTGCGGCTCACCGAACGCGGGCCACGGGCGCGGCGGCGGCTCAGGGAACGCGCACGACGGCGTTGACGTGCGTCGTGCGGTGCGCGGCGATCGTGAACGCGGTCGGTGGCACCGTGACCTGCCCGCCATCCGGGCTCTTTGAGAGCGTCCCCGCCAGCACGTAGCCACCGGGCGCCAGCGGGAACACCGCGAAGTGCCCGCCGCGCACGCGCCGCGTGGCGACGGGCTGCCCGGCGGCGGTCGAGATGCTCACGGTGCCGGCTTCGGGCCGCGCGTTGCGGCAGTGCGGGCTGGTCTTCACCGGCCCGCCCTGCAGGTAGAGCGCGGCGATGAGCTCGGCAGGCCCGCGGCTCTGTTCGGCCCCGGCGTGCTTCGGGCCCGGCAGCGCCGGCTGCGCGCAGAGCGGGTCGAGGAACACGGTGACCGCCCGCGCGCGCCCGCCGCCGCGGGGGCTCTGGCGCGCGACGAGCTGGCGTCCATCGGGGCTGGCGGGCGTCACGAAGCTGCCGTGGGCGGGGAGCTGGCGCACGGTCACGGCACAGCCGGAGGAGCCCAGCGCATGGCGCGCCATCGCAAGGCTCACGCCCACCACTTCGGGCGCCACGCAGCCGTCGCCGGCCGCGGCGGCACCGCCGGCGGCGGGCACGACCGCACCGGTGGCCAGTGCCGCCACCGCCAGAGGAAATGCCTTTTTTCGCCGTCTGTGCATTGCAGGTTTGACCAGGAATGCTGCGAGTTGACAATATTAACCGCAGGTGTCCCGTCTGAAACGGTCCGCTCGTGCGGTTTCCGGTCGGAGGAGGAGGCGGGAAGCCTTGGAACGAGCGCACCTGAACGCTCAGGTGTGGCCTCGTTTCGAACCGGGAAACCTCCTCAAAGCTGCGCAACGGAGAGAGGAATGAACGCGTCCAGCTCAACCACCCCCCTGGGGCGGCGCAAGCGCCGTCCGCTGCGGCTGCTCGAGAAGCCGAGTGGCCCGTCCGGCCCCGGACGCGTGGTCGAACGCTGGCTGCTGTTCTGGCGCTGGGAGACGTGGGCCCGGGAGTCCGCGCCCGAACGCCGCCCGCGCGGAGGCTGGGCGCTCACCTACCGTCGCGCGCTGATCGCGAGCCAGGACGCGCTCGACGACTACGAGCTCGTAGACGTCGCCGCCTGAGAACGACGGGCCCTCAGTCGCGGGGTCGTTCGAGTGCCACCAGCGCGAACGAGGTCAGAGCCGGGCGCGGGTGGCGCATGAGCTCCTTGACGAAGCGCTTGTAGGCCGCGTTCAGCGGCGGCACCGGCGCGAAGAACCCATGGCCGAAGAAGCCGACGTAGCGGTCGATCTCATAGCCTACGCCGCGCAACCGCGCCAGCTGTCGGTGAGTGGGGCCACGGCACCACGAGTAGTGCGCGGGGAACTTCACGGTTCGCTCGGTCACGCCGCGCAGCAGCCCCTCCGAGAGCCCGGTGGGGAGCAATCGGTTGACCGTGAACGGGAGCGCGAAGAGCGTCGGGAACAGGTGCAGGGCGACGCCGCCGGGGCGCAGCAGCGAGAGCACGTGCTCGTGGAAGGTGCGCCCGTCTCGCATGTGCTCGGCCGCCCAACGACTCATGACGAGGTCGAACTGCCCTCCCTGCGCCAGCAGCCGCTCCACCGTTTCGCGCTGGAGGATGTCGCCCTGCACCTTCTCGTACTCCGGCGGGGCGAGCGCGAGCTCCTCCGGGTCGATGTCGAGCACGACGTAGTCGATCGCCTTGCCGGCTACGCGCTGGGCGCTCAAAAGCGGTTTGGCACCCCCACCGACGTCACAGATACGGAGCCCGCCGGCGTCGGTGAGCCGCGCAACCTCGCCGCGGAAGAGGTCCAGCGAGATCGTGTGGTGGGCGTACTGGACCTCGGGGCGCCGAGGGTCCTGCACGAGTGGGTGCTTCGCGGCGCGCGCGCTCGCGTCTGCGTTCGGCGTGGCCACGGGGCGACAGCATTTCACGGCGCCGGGGAACCATGTCCCGCGGCGCGCTCGCCGATCAGGGGCTCGCCGAGCTTGCCGCCTGAAGGCCGTAGCGGCGCATCGCTGCGACCCAGTTGGAGGCGATCTGCCGCTGTGCTTCGGCGAGCGTGAGCCGCCCCTCGCAGACGCGGTGCTTCAGCGCCGTCTCGAGCTTGTCCTTGGGGTTCAGATCGAAGCCTCGGCGCGTGCCGTAATCCGGCTCGGGCCAGAGGTTGCGCGGATCGTTGACCGCTCCGCCCAGCTCCAGCGGGACCAGGTGGTCGTACTCATAGCGCGAGGCGCCGCTCTCGCCGTAGGCGCGCAGGCTGGCGAGCTTCTCGGGCTCGGTCACGCGCTCGGGCGGGCGCACCGTCGCCGTCCAGCCGGCGGCGCAGATCGTGCTCGCGAGGCTGGCCGGCGTGACGGCGGGGTTCACCGCCCCGGGCGTGCAGCGGCGGTCGGGCAGCTGGCTGAGCCCCGAGCCCGAGGCGTGGCAGCTCCCGGCCGCAGGCTGGCGTTGAACGACGCCGGCGGGCGCACTCGAGTACGGCAGTCCCGATGGCGCAAGGGCCAGTCCGAGCGCCGCCGCGAGGGCGAGCGGGCTCATGCGCGGTGGGTTGCCGTCATCGTGGGAGCGAGGATCGCAGGCGCCGGCGACGGCATGCGCCGGCTGCCCATGCCGTCAAAGGCGAGAACCGGGCGCGCCTGCTTCGGCGCGCCCGGCCCGCATGAGGAGGCCGTCTAGCGGACGCCCGCTTTGAGCATCGCGTACTGGACGTCGAACGCGTCCTCTTCCTCACCGGTCGCGTTCGGGTGTACCGGCACCCCGGTCAGGGAGCCGATGAGCGGTTCGATCCAGCGCACGCCGGGTGCCTGGCACGCGTCGTGGCCTTCGCTCTTCTTGAACGTTTCCACGAACGTCGCGCCGTTCGCCTTGGCGCCTTCCTTGATCGACTTGTTGCCGACTTTCTGGACGCCGCTGCGGAACCACTTCAGGTCGCCTTCCTTCCAGGGGAACTGGGAGAAGCACGTGCCGTGCTTGGGCGTGATGTCCGGGTAGCCGACGACGAACACCTTCGCGTTCGGCGCCAGTTCTTTGATGTGCACGAGGGCCGCTTCCTCCGCGGGCTTGTCCGCCGCGAAGGTTTCGGTGACGAACGTCTGGAAGTGTTCCTTGCACGGCGCCTTGCCGGGCAGCTGTTCGATCGCGTCGGTCTGGGTGCAGCCGTTCAGAAGGTCGCCGAACAGGCCACCGTCGTTACCACCCATCCCGATCGTCACGACTTCGGTCGATGCGCTCAGAGCGTCGTCCTGAGGCGGGGTCACGCCTTTGATCTGTTCTTCGGTCTCATCGGAGGTCGTCGCGCCGCCGCAGCTGACGTCCGTGAGGTTCAGTTTGAGCGCCGCGGCGACCAGATGCGGGTAGTTCTTGACCGAGCGCCCGCATTTTTCGGCCGCTTCGTTTTCTTCGGTCGGCAGCACGCCGGGCGCCGATGTGTACGAGTCGCCGATCGCGACGTAGTTCGGTTCGCCGGCGTTCGCAGCGGCCGGCAACACGCACAGCAGCGCCGCCACGAGCCCCATGAGCGCAACCAGCGCACCGCGCGTGGAGCGTCCCTTCTTCCCTCTCATCATTCCTCCCTCTGTCCGGAGCCGGGCCCCGGAAGCCCCTCCCGCCCGTTCCCTGGCGGCCTGGGAGCCCCTCCTCGAGCCCATGAGCCAATCGTTCGCGAATGTAGCAAACGTGGCGTGGGATTGCGCAGGCAGCCTGCGCTTCTGGGCGCCGGCGTCGGGCGCGCGAGGCGAGCCTCTCAGATGTGGTACATGCTGGCGCCCGCCTCGCGGGTCTCGCGCTCGATCACATCCGCGATCGAGGTCTGCGCGAGCACCCGCCGGGCGGCCGCGGCGGCGTCTGCGAACACGCCGTCGGAGTCGCGGCCGAGCGGACCGTCGAGCAGCTCGACGATCTCCAGCACCGTTACCGTCTCGGGCGGGCGCGCGAAGCGGTACCCGCCCTTCACTCCGCGCTGGGAGCTGATCACGCCGGCGCGGCGCAGCACCGCGAAGAGCTGCTCGAGGAACTGCACCGGCACGTCGCGCCGCCGCGCGAGCTCGCCGATCGGCACCGGATCGCCCGTGGTGCCGCTGCGCCCGAGCTCGGCGAGCGCGAGCACGGCATACGGGGACTTGGTCGTGATCGACATCATCGCTGCCCGCGATGGTACGGAAGTGACCGCAAGCGCCGTCGCCGGCGGGTCAGATCTCGCCGGGCACAAAACGAGGACGGCGCCCCGAGAGGAGCCGGGCGCCCGCGGCCCTGGGTCACATCACGATTCGTAGATCGCGATGAGCTTGAACTTCGTGAGTGGTGGCCGGCCCTCAGGCGGGCCTTGGGCAGCGCGATTGCGAAGCGAGGATCGCGCCCGCGCGGCCCAGGACCCGCCTCAGAGCCAGCCGCGCTCAGTGGCGATGAGGACAGCCTGGGCGCGGTCGACGGCGCCGAGCTTGCCGTAGATGTTGTGCAGGTGGGTGCGCACGGTGCTCGTCGAGAGCGTCAGCTCGTGGGCGATCTGCTTGTAGACCTTGCCCTCGGCCAGGCGCTGCAGGACACCGAGCTCGCGCGTGGAGAGCGGGCACGGGTCGACGTGGCGCTGGCGCTGGACGTTGGCGCTCGGCAGTTCGTACATCACGCGCCGCAGCTCCTGGGGACCGAGCCCCACCGCGCGGGCGGTGTGCAGCAGCTCGCTCGGGCTGACGCGCCCGCCCTGCTCGTAGTGGGCGAGCATGTCGGCGAGGCGGATGAACGCGGCCTCGCCCTCGGCGTCGGGGTTGTGGTGGCGCTCGATCGGCGTCGCCAGCGAGGCGGGAAGCCCCCAGCGACGGATCAGCACGCCGCCGACGAGTGCGTGGTCGACACCCAGCTCGCGTCGCTCGGCGTGTACACGTTCCTCGGGTGTGCGGGCGCCCTTGTGGACCTGCGAGGGATAGCCCGGGTAGGCGTGCAGGAGCACGAGCTTGCCGACGTCGTGAAGGAGGCTCGTGACGGTCAGGCGGTCGCGGTTCTCGTAGCCGACCTCGGCTGCCAGGCGGTCGGCCGCGTGCTGGGTCGCCAGCGCGTGCAGCCGGAAGCGCTCGGGCGCGGCGTCCCAGACGCTCGCGCGCTCGAAGAAGTCGAAGGTCCGGACGTGGTTGGCGACCGACTGCACGGTCTGCGGGCTGAGCAGCTCGACGGCGCCGACGGCGGTGTCGACCTTGCCGTTCGTGTTCTGCGCCCGGTTGGCGAGGCGCAGCACCGCAGTGATCAGCGCGACGTCGGACTCGACCGCCGCGACCACGTCGGCCGTGGCGACGTTCTCCTTGGCGATCACCGACAGCAGGCGATTGCGGGACTCGGCGAGGGCGGGGAACGCCTCGAGTGCTTCAAACGCCAGCGTCAACCGCCGGCCGTGGCCCTCGTTCTGGTGGCGCTCGCCGGCCTGCCCGGAGCGAGTGGGGGTGCTCGGCGCAGGGGCGTTCGCACGCTTGGCCGCTGGCACAGCGCGTACGTTCGTGCTCTTCTTCGGGGCCTTCTTGGCCGCTGCCGTCGCCTGCATTCGGTTTGTTTCCCCTTCCTTGGGTTCACCGGCCGTCCAGGCCGGGGTCGGTCCGCTTCTCGATCCCTATCGGCAACGGTGCGAGCCGAACTTTAGGTCCGCATGAGATCCGCATTGCGATGCGGCTTTTCGGCATCGCCTCGGGCCCGCCCTGCGGGCAGCCGCGAGCGTCCGGCGCCGTCTCAGCGCGCAGGAGCCGGCGCGGCAAGCGCAGCGTCGATCCGCTGCAGCGCGGCGTCTCGCCCGAGCAGCGCGAGGCTCTCGAACATCCCGGGTGAGATCGTCGTACCGGTGATCGCGACCCGCAGGGGCTGGTAGACCTCGCGCGGCTTGGCGCCTTCGCGCTCGATCAGATCGCCCAGCGCCCGCTCGATGCCGGCTTCCTCGAACGGATCGACCCCCTCCAGCGCGCTGCGAGCCTTCGCGAGCAGCACGCGCCCTTTCTCGTCGAGCCAGCGCTCGCGCGCCTTCGGGTCGTCGACGGGCTGCTCGAGCAGCGGTCCGGCGAGCGGCCAGAAGTCCGCGAGCGTGTGGATCTTCTCCTGGCTGATCTCGGCCGCACGCTCGAGCCCCTCGCGGCCGTAGAAGCGTTCGAGGCTCCTCGCGAGCTCCGGAGCGGGCAGCGATCGAATGTAGATCCCGTTCAGCCACTCGAGCTTCTTCTCGTCAAAGCGCGCCGGGTTGCGGCTCACCCGCTCGAGCGTGAAGCGCTCCACGAGCTCCGGCGTCGAGAGCACGGTGGCGTCGTCGCCCGCACCCCAGCCCAGCAGCGCCAGGTAGTTGCGCACCGCCTCCGGCAGATAGCCCGCGTCGCGCAGCTCCTGCACCGAGGCCGCGCCGTGGCGCTTTGAGAGCTTCTTGCCGTCGGGACCGTGCAGCAGCGGCAGGTGTGCGTAGAGCGGCAGCGGGGTGTCGGCGTGGATCCCGGCCGCGCGGGCGGCCTCGATCACCAGCAACTGCTTGGGCGTGTTCGAGAGGTGGTCCTCTCCCCGCACCACGTGGGTGATGCCCTCGTCGAGGTCGTCGATGGCGACCGCGAAGTTGTAGAGGACCGAGCCGTCCGCACGGGCGATCACCGGGTCGTCCATGTGCACGTGCTCGAAGCGCGTGTCACCGCGAACCGCGTCGTGCACGACCGTCGCGCCGTCGTCGGGGACCCGCAGGCGCACCGCGCCGCGCTCGCCGGGCTCGCCGCGGTAGCCGCGGTCGGCGCCGTGGCGCTCCTTGTAGGCCTTCACGTCGTCGGCGGTCGCCTCCGAGCGGTAGGCGCGGTCGCTGTCGAGCAGCGCCCGCAGCGCCTCCTGGTGACGCTCGGTCTGCGCCGTCTGCATGATCGGCCCGTCGTCCCAGTCGATCTCCAGCCAGCGCAGCGCGTCGATGATCTGCTCGATGTTCTCGGGGGTCGAGCGCTCGCGATCGGTGTCCTCGATCCGCAGCACCAGCCGGCCGCCCTCGTGGCGGGCGAGCAGCCAGTTGAAGAGGGCCGTGCGCGCGCCGCCGATGTGCAGCGCGCCGGTGGGCGAGGGGGCGAAGCGTGCCTTCACCCCCTCGACCCTATGTCATCCGGGCGCTACGGCAGGACCATCTCGAGGTGAGCCGGTTCTCCTTCCGAGGGAGCGCGACCGCGGGTACCGTCGATCCGGCCCGAGCCCCTCCGGGCAGCCCACCGCCATAATCCGCCGATGCTGATCGGCGCCCACGTCTCCCCCGCCGGCGGGCTCTACAGGGCGGTCGAACGCGGCGTCGAGCGCGGCGCCGAGGCGATCCAGATCTTCAACCAGTCGCCGCGCATGTGGCGCCCCACCGCCTACGGCGAGGAGGACTTTGCGGCCTTCCGCGAGGCGATGGCGGCGAGCCCTGTCCGCGCCGTGTTGATCCACGCCGTCTACCTGGTCAACTGCGCCAGCGAGGACCGGGAGATCCGCGCCAAGTCGCTGACCTCCCTGACCCACTCGCTGCGCGTCGGGCACGGGATCGGCGCCACCGGCGTCGTGCTTCACCCCGGCTCGGCGCTGAAGGGCCACGTCGGGGAGGCGATCGCGCGCGCCGGCAAGACGATCGCCGAGGCGCTCGCCGACAGCGAGGGGTGCGAGCTGCATCTGGAGAACACGGCGGGGGCGGGCGGAACGCTCGGCCGCTCCTTCGAGGAGCTGGCCGCGCTCATCGACGCGGCGGGCGGCGGGAAGCGGCTCGGGGTGTGCCTTGACTCCTGCCACCTGCTCGCCTCGGGCTACGACATCCGCACCCCCAAGGGCGCCGACGGCGTGCTGCGCGAGGCTCGCCGCGATCTCGGGACCGGCCGGATCCGCTCGCTGCACTACAACGACTCGAAGACGCCGCTCGGCTCCAATCGCGACCGCCACGAGAACGTCGGTGCGGGCGAGCTGGGCGAGAAGGGCTGTGCCGCCTTCCTCTCCGCGCCGGGCATCCAGCGGCTTGCCTGCGTGCTCGAGACGCCCGGCGAGAAACGCGACGGCCCGGGTCCGGCCGAAATCGAGCTGACCAGGCGGCTGCGCGAGCGCGGCCTGAAGGCGCGGCGGCGCTGAGGCTCAGACGGCTATGCCGGCCGCCGCGGCCGGGGCGCCCGCCACCGGCTGAGCGCTCGGCGAGACTGCCGCCGGCAGGATGCTCGTCAGCTCGGCGCGCAGCGTCGGGGAGTTCTCGACGCGGAACTCGTCGCCCAGGCGCAGCCGCCGGCGCGCGCCGTCCTCGAGTTCGACGATCACGCGTACGTCGGCCGGTCCCGGGAAGTCCTGACAGACCTGCTTGAGCGACTCGATCATTTTCGGCGAGAGGTCCTGCGCGCGGACGGGCGGCAGGTCCAGCGGCTGCGCCGCAGCCTCGCGCTGGCGCGCCGAGGCTTTCGCCTTCTCGCGCGCACGCTCGATCTCCTCGGCGGACGGGGCGAAACGCTGGACCTCGCCGACGATCACGCAGGTGCTGCCGGCTTCCTTGTGGTCCACACGGCCCTTCACGAGCACGATCTCATCGGCGACCAGCACCGACTCGAACTCGCCCAGCGCCTTGCCGAAGACCAGCATCTCCACCGCGCCGGCGAGGTCGTCGAGGGTCGCGAACATCATGTAGTCGCCGTTGCGGGTGCGGATCCGCTTGGTCTCGGTGATGATCCCGCCGACGGTGACCTGGTCCTTGTCTCGTCGTTCCGCGAGCGCCGAGAGCGGGCAGTCGGTGCGTGTGCGGAGCACCTCTTTCAGGGGCTTGAGCGGGTGCTCGGAGATGAACAGCCCGATCGCCTCCTTCTCGGCGGCCAGCAGCTCCTTCTGCTCGAACTCCTCGCCGAGGATCGGCGGGTGGGCGTGTGCGAACGCGTTGCCGGGCGCGCTCGGGCCTGCCTGACCCTCTTCCAAATCGAAGATCGATCCCTGGCCGATCATCGCGTCCTGCTGGACCTGCTGGCCTTTCGCCTGCGCCTTCTCGAGCACCTCTAGCATCCCGCGCCGCGTCGCGCCGGTCGAGCCGAACGCGCCGCACTTGACGAGCGCGTCGATCGCCTTCTTGTTGACCGTGCGGTTGTCGACCCGTTCGCAGAAGTCCCAGAGGGATTTGAACTCGCCGCCCTCGCGGGCGTTCTTGATCGCCTCGACCGCCTGGTAGCCGACCCCCTTGACGGCGTCCAAACCGAAGCGGATGTTGCCCTCGACGACCGTGAACTCGTGGTCTGAGAGGTTCACGTCGGGCGGCAGGATCTCGATCCCCATCTCCTCGCAGCGCGCGACGAAGAACGGGACCTTGTCCTTGGTCGACATGACCGAGGAGATCAGCGCCGCCATGTACTCGGCCGTGTAGTTCGCCTTCAACCAGGCCGTGCGGTAGCCGATCAGCGCGTAGCAAGCCGCGTGTGAGCGGTTGAACGAGTAGTCGGCCGAGCGCTCGTTGGTCGTCCACAGGAACTCGATCACCTGCTCGGAGGTGCCCGACTCGCGGCAGCCGGCGACGAACTCGGGCTTCAGCTCCGCCATCGCGGCGCGGTTCTTCTTGCCGATCGCCTTGCGCAGGTCGTCGGCCTTGGCCCCCGAGAAGCCTGCGAGCTCCTTGGAGATCTGCATCGCCTGCTCCTGGTAGAGGATCACGCCCTTCGAGGATTCGAGGATCGAACGCAGACGCTCATCGGGGTAGGAGATGGCGCCGGGGTTCTGCTTGCCCTTGGCGTAGACCGGGATCTGGTCCATCGCGCCCGGCCGGTAGAGGGCGTTCAGCGCGATCAGGTCCTCGAACTCCGTCGGGCGCACCTTTCGCAGCGCCTCGCGCATGCCCTCGGACTCGAACTGGAACACGCCGGTCGAGTCCCCGCGCGAGAGCATCTCGAACGTCCTCGGATCGTCGAGCGGCAGCGTGGTCATGTCCGGGCGCTCACCCGTCGAGCGCTCGATGATGTCGAGCGCGTCCTCGATCACGTCGAGGTTGCGAAGGCCCAGGAAGTCCATCTTCAGCAGGCCGATCTCCTCGATCGGCTTCATCGAGAGCTGGGTGACGGTCCGGTAGACCTTCTCGCCGTTCTCGTCGGTGCCCGCGTCGGCGAGCTGCAGCGGCACGATGTCGGTCAGCGGGCGGTCGGCGATCACGACCGCCGCGGCGTGGATCGAGGAGTTGCGCACGATCCCCTCGAGCCCCTTGGCGACGTCGACGATCTGACGCGCCTGCGGGTCTTCGTCGTAGGCCTTGCGCAGCGGCTGACCTTGTTTCAGGCACTCCTCGAAGGAGGGCGCGCGGCCCATGATCGGGTCCGGGATCAGCTTCGCCAAACGGTCCCCCGTGCCGTAGTCGAGGCCCAAGACCCGCGCCGCGTCGCGCGTCGCCGCGCGGGGGAACATCTTCCCGAAGGTGACGATCTGCGCCACCGACTCGCGGCCGTACTTCTCGGTCACGTAGCGCATCACGCGCTCGCGCCCGCGCACCGAGAAGTCGATGTCGATGTCCGGCATGGACACGCGCTCGGGGTTCAGGAAGCGCTCGAAGAGCAGGTCGTACTCGAGCGGGTCGACGTCGGTGATCGACAGGCAGTAGGCCACGATCGAGCCGGCGGCAGAGCCGCGTCCCGGGCCGACCGCGATGCCGTTCTCCTTGGCGTAGCGGACGAAGTCCCAGACGATCAGGAAGTAGGCGTTGAAGCCCATCTTGTCGATCACGCCGAGCTCCATCTCGGCGCGCTCGCGGGCCGCCGCGGGCACGGGGTCGCCGTAGCGCAGCCGCAGGCCGAGCTCGACCTGCTCGTGCAGGTAGGCCTTCTCGTCAGCGCCGTCCGGGGTCGGGTAGCTCGGGATCAGCTGCTTGCCGAGCTCGATCTCGACGTTGCAGCGCTCGGCGATCTCGAGCGTGCTCGCCACCGCCTCGGGCCACTCGGCGAACGCGGCGTGCATCTCGGCGCTGTCGCGGAGGTAGAACTCGTTCGTTTCGAAGGTCATCTTCGGCGCCGCGAGCGTGCTCTTCGTCTGCACGCACAGCAGCGCGGTGTGGTGGTCGTAGTCCTCGCGGCGCAGGTAGTGGACGTCGCCGGTGCCGACGAGGCTCCCCCCCACCTCGCGCGCGATCCTGACGATGCCCTCGTTGCACTTCTCCTGATCGGCGAGCCCGTTCTTCTGGACCTCGAAGTAGACGTTCTCGGGGCCGAACACGCGCAGCAGCTCGTCGGCGTGGGCGCGGGCCTCCGCCGGCCGGTCCTCCAGCAGCCGCTGGCAGAAGCGCGAGGCGAGGCATCCCGTCAGCGCGATCACGCCCTCGGAGTGGCGCTCGATCTGGCCGAGGTCGACGGTCGGCTTGCCGCGCTGGAGGCCTTCCAGGAAGCCCGCGGAGGAGAGCTTGACCAGGTTGCGATAGCCCGCGTCGTTCGACGCGAGCAACGTCAGATGGTTGCGCTCCGTGCGGTTCTGGCCGCTGGCGGTGTGGTCGTCCACGAAGTAGATCTCGCAGCCGACGATCGGCTTGACGCCGTGCTTGCGAGCCGCCTTGTAGAGCTCGACGGCGCCGTTCATGACGCCGTGGTCGGTCAGGCCGAGGGCCGGCTGCTCGAAGGCCGCCGCACGCTCGGCGAGCGCCTCGATCTTGCACGCACCGTCGAGCAGCGAGTACTCGGAGTGGACGTGGAGATGGGCGCAGGAAGTGCTCACCGGTCGGCCCAATGCTAGGCGTCGGGGCGGCGGAGGCTCGGGGGCCTGCGGCCCCCGCTCAACCGCCTCGCCGCTCTTTGCGGCGATTGCGGATCCGCCGCAGGAGCGACTGGCTGTGCTTGTGCCGCGGACCCCGTCCGGCGTCCTGCGCGATGGGTCGGCCTGCGGGCTGCCCGGGCAGCGGCAGAGGGACCTCGTAGGGCGGCGCCGGCACCTGCCCCTGAGGGGCGAGGTCGGGTTTGCGGCTCACCGCGGCGGCCTGCTCCACCGGCGTCTCGGCTCGGGACTGCTCGCCGGCGACGACAGTCGCCGCGTGCTGGGCGGGGTGCTCCCCGGGCGCGGCCTGAGCCGGCGGGGGCAGGGGCGAGCGTGGGCCCGGCGAGGCCTGCGGCGCGGCGGGCTCGCCGGGCAGCAGCGGCTGCGCGCCCGGCGTGGCCGGGGGGGCGCCGGGGTCTGCGGGCAGCGGGGCCGTATCCGCAGCAGGAGCGGCGGGCGGACCGCCGGGATCCTCGGGGAGCGGCGGCGCGTTGAGCGCGCGTTCGCGCAGGCGCTCGACGGCCGCGGCCAGCGCCTCGGCCATCTCCAACCCGCGCTGCTGGCCGGCGGAGGCCACCGGGCGCTCCTCGGCGCGCCGCGGCGGCGCCGCGGGTCGAGCCTCCTCGGTGCTGCGAAGACCGCCGAGGAGGGCCGCCAGCCGCTTGACCAGCGCCCGGATCTCCCCGAGCAGCCCCTCCATGCGACGGTGCCCGTCGCGGATCGCCGCCAACTCGCGTTCTGCGCGCTCGCGGGCGCCGCGCTCGGCCTGCAGGCCGCGCTCGATCTCCTGGGCGCGGCGCTCGAGCCGGCCGACCCGCGCCGTCAGCTCGGCTTCCGCGCGGGCCAGGCCGGCGCGCTCGGAGGCGGCGCTCTGCTCGGCCTCGGAGAGCTGGCGCCGAAGCTCCTCGATCCGCCGCGCGAGCTCGCCGCTGTCCTGCTCGCCGGCGGCCACGCGGCGCGTGAGCCGCTCGTCGCGCTCCCGGCTCTCGCGCTCGAGTCCCGAGAGGCGATCCTCCGCCTCGACGCGAAGCTGCTGCTCGGCGTACTCGCGCTGCTTGACGCGCCGCAGCTCGCTCTCGCGCTCTGCGCCGTGCGCACGCTCGGCGTCGAGCAGCTCGCCGATGCGGCGGCGTTCCTCCTCGGCGTCGCGCAGCCGCTGTTGCAGGCTCGCGACGTGGCTTTCGAGCGTCTGCACAGTGGCTTCGGCGGCCTCCGCCCGGCGCTGCAGGGCCGCCTCGCCGGTCTCGGTGGCGCGGCGTGCCCGCCGTTCGGCCAGGAAGTCGGAGTCCCCCATCCGGCCCGGCGGGCCCGTCCCCGGTGTCTCGCTCTCCTCGATCATGCCCAGTGGGAAGGTATTGCCGCGAGCGGACGGCGCCGCCGTGCACCTGGGACCAATATCCTCGCGGCATGTCCGTCGATCCCGACGAGCGTGACTGGCGGCTGACGGGCGAGCTGAGCGCCGCCGGCGGCGGGCAACTGCACGGCCTCCTGGCAAGACGCCGGGAGGCGCACGCGGCCGACGACGCGACGGCGGCCGTGGGCCCCGACGTGGTCGTCACCCATGACGGCGAGAAGCTGTTCGCCTACGCCGCCACGCGCACGGCGATCGAGGACGCACGCGCGAAGCTCGAGGAGGCGCTGGCCCGCGACGGGCTCGACGCCGAGCTGTCCCTGACCGTGTGGTCGGAGGAGCTCGGGCAGTGGGTCGATCCGGACGCCCCGCAGTCGGTGCGGGACGCCTCGGCGGCGGCCGCGGACGCGACGGTCACGCGCACCTACGTGGTGACGCTCGGACGGTGGATCAGGGAGGAATTCGAGCAGTCGCTCGCGGAGTGGGCACGCCAGCTCGGGGTGACCTACGAGCTCGTCGAGCACCCCCATCTGCTCAGCAGCCAGGCCGCCTTCACGGTGACCGGCCCCGCGCGCAAGGTCGACGAGTTCGCCGCCGCGATGAGTGCCGAGGAGGGGGCGACGATCCGCACCGAGACGGCCGTGATGGCGAGCCCGCTCTGAGCCGGAGCGACGGGCGCCGCCGGGGCCGCACAGCGCGCTGCGCCTGAAAGCGGCGCGCGAGGAGGAGAGGCTGTGCCGGCTGCCGGCTCGCTGAGCGCGATCAGCCGGGGGGCGGCTCGGCACCCAGCGCACGGTGCAGCACCTGCCCCAGCTCGCCCGATTCCCGCATCGCCTTGGGGACGTTGTGCCCGGCGCCCTCACGCACGTGAAGGTGCACGCCGTCGACGTCAGCGATGCGCTCGGCGTGCATGCTGTCCAGGCGAAAGCCGGGGTCGTAGTAGATCTCGGAGCTCATCGGCGCCGTCATCGCACGCGGCAGCGCGGTCTGCAGGTCGAGCCAGTTCTCATCGAGCGCGCCTTTGCGCTCCAGCTCGAACAGCGGCTCAGTCCAGCGCTTGTCGCCCATCTCGGTGAGCACGTGCGGGTCGACGACCGTCTGCGGCGCGAACGCCAGCGCGGTGTCGACTCCCAGCAGCGCGCCGAACAGCAGCGCGGCGTAGCCGCCCGCGGACAGACCCGCCGTGACCACCCGTCCGGAGTCGCGCTCGGCGAGCACCGCCGACAGCGAGCCGGCGACCTCCTCGATCGTCGCTCCCGCCTCACCGGCGCCGCGGTGATACCACGCGTCGTCGAGGTCTCGCACGAACAGCCGTTTCGTCGGCACCTCGGCGGCCACGCGGAAGAACTCGAACGGCGGCATGCCGACTTTGTTGTTGCGCCCGCCGAACAGGATCAGCCACGTGCTCGCGTCGTCGTCGGCGTCGAGGAGCACCGAGCGGCGCAGACGCTGCGCGACGCCCCGGCGCAGGTTTCGAAGTCGATTCGGCATATCGGCAGGCGCGATCTTATTGACGGCATCGAGACCGCCGTGACGGCGAGCCGACTCTGAGCTAGGGCACCGGCCGCCGGCGTGCCCGCGCGGCGCGCAGCGCGCCGCCGAGCGCCACGGCCGCGGCGAACGAGAGCCTCAGGGCGAGGCGGCGCCGGCGCAGGTAAAGGCGTGTGCCGCGCCAGGCGAGCAGCCCGAGCCAGCGGTGGCGACGGGCCTGACGGGCGCCGCGCCAGGCCAGCAGCCCGAGCCAGCGGTAGCGCCGGGCGCGCCTCGCGCGGCGCCTACGCACCGCGCCGCTCGTTGTGCAGCCGCCAGGCCATGCGCGACTGGAGCGAGAACAGCTCGATGAAGCCGGGCGAGGCGGTCTGCGAGAACAGGCCCCCGGACTCGGCGAAGGACGCCAGCGACGCGTCGTAGACGGCGTTCGGCGAGGCGCGGGTCACGACGCGCACGTGGCCCTTGTAGAGCTTCAGCCCGATCGTGCCGGTGACGCGCTCGTTCACCCGGTCCATGTAGGCATCGAGGTCTTCGCGCAGCGGCTCCCACCAGAGCCCCGCATACACCAGGTAGGCCCACTGGCGATCGAGATCGGGCTTGAACTGGTTCTGATGGATCGTCCCTACCAGGCGCTCGAGCTCCTTGTGCGCGGCGAGGATGACGGTCGCGGCCGGCGCCTCGTAGATGTCGCGCACCTTCAGCCCGACGATGCGGTCCTCGATGTGGTCGATGATGCCGACGCCGTGGCGGGCGGCGACCTCCGCGGTCGCTTCGATCAGCTCGACGAGCCCCGTCGCCACGCCGTCCAGGGCGACGGGCACGCCCCGCTCGAAGGACAGCTCGAGCGTCTCACCCTCGTCGGGCGCGAGCTCGGGCCGCGTGACGAGCTGGAAGACGTCGTCCTCGGGCGCACGGGAGAGGTCCTCGATCCAGCGACCCTCCGAGGAGCGCCCCCACAGGTTGTCGTCGATCGAGTACGGCGCGACCTCGGTGCCGCCCTTGACCGGAATGCCGTGCTCGCGCGCGTAGGCGATCTCCTCCTCGCGTCCCATCGCCCAGGAGCGGACCGGCGCGATCACCTTGAGCTCCGGTGCGAGCGTCGCGATCGTGGCCTCGATGCGGACCTGGTCGTTGCCCTTGCCGGTGCAGCCGTGGGCGATCGTGTCGCAGCCGCTCGCGCGCGCCTGCTCGACGGCGAGCTTCGCGATCAGCGGCCTGCCCAGCGAGGTGAACAGCGGGTAGGCCTCCCCGTAGATCGCGTTCGCCTTGATCGCCGGGACGAGGTACTCGCGCGCGAACTCCTCGCGCGCGTCGACGACGTGTGTCTCGACGGCACCGAGCATCCGCGCCTTGCCCTCGATCACCTCGTAGTCCTCGCCCGGCTGGCCGAGGTTGACGGTCAGGCAGACGACCTCCGCTCCGTAGAGGTCCTGGATCCACTTCAGCATCACGCTTGTGTCGAGACCGCCCGAGTAGAGCAGCAGCACGCGGTGCACCTGCTCGGGGTCGGCCTCGTAGGAGGCCGTGCGGGCGTGCTCGATCTGCTCCTGGCGACTCACGGCGGCGAAGGCTACCCGGCGGCGGGGCTCCGGGAGGGCGCCCCGTCGGCGATCACGGGACGCGCGCGTTCCATCAGCGGGTAGCGCAGCGGCCCGGTCCTGAAGCCGAGCCGGTGGTAGAGCTCCTGCGCGTCGCGCGTGTGCAGGAGCCAGTGGACGTCGGGGGCGCCCTCGCCTTCGATCATCTCGCGGACGAGCTCGACGCCGAGGCCGCGGCCACGGTGCGGCTCTGTCACGTAGACGTCGGCCAGGTAGGCCATCGTGACCCCGTCGGAGATCGCACGGGCGAAGCCGATCTGCTGGGAGCCGAGGTACAGGCCGACGACGCGCCGCGAGCCCTCGATCGTGCCCAGCACGCGCTCACGGCTGCGTCCCCGCCCCCAGTAGGAGCGTTCGCTGATGAAGGCGTGGATCGCGTCGACGTCCAGCCGCCTCGGGTCGTCGTCGAGCTCGAAGCCGCCCGCCAGCCGCCTGATCATCTCGCCGCCTCCGCGACGGCGCCGCGCAGCACCGCGCCGAGCCGCGCGGCGGCGTCCTCGACGTGCTCGGGACCGATCGTCAGCGGCGGCAGCATCCGCACCGTGTCGGCGCCGGTCGCGTTCAGGACGAGCCGCTGCTCGAGCAGAGCCCGGCGAACGACCTCGGGCGCCGGGACGTCGAGCCGGCAGGCGAGCATCAGACCGCGGCCGCGCACCGAGACGACGTGCGGAAGCTCGCGCAGGCGTTCGGCGAGCGTCTCGCCGAGCTCGCGCACGCGGGCGAGCAGCGCCGGATCGTCGGTCGCTTCGAGCGCGGCGAGAGCCGCGGCGCAAGCGACGGGCCCGCCGGCGAACGTCGAGCCGTGGTCGCCCGGCTCGAGCACGTCGGCGAGGCGCTCGCCCGTGACGAGCGCCCCGATCGGCATTCCCCCTCCGAACGCCTTCGCGACGGTCATCGCGTCCGGCACGACGCCCGCCTGCTGGTAGGCCCACAGCGTCCCGGTTCGCCCCATCCCGGTCTGGATCTCGTCGAAGATCAGGGCCGCTCCGTGCGCGTCGCAGGCCTCGCGCGCGGCTCGCAGCAGCTCCGTGTCGAGCGGGTGCACGCCGGACTCGCCCTGGATCGGCTCGAGCAGCACCGCCGCCGTGCCCGCGTCGACCGCGGCGGCGATCGCCGCCGCTTCCGGCTCGACCGCACGGAAGCCCGGCACCAGCGGCGCGAACGGCGCCTGCTTGGCCTCCTGCGGCGTCGCCGACAGCGCGCCGTAGGTGCGGCCGTGGAAGGCGCCGTGGACGACCACGACATCGCCGGCGCGGCGCGCCTTGCGCGCGAGCTTGATCGCCGCCTCGTTCGCCTCCGCGCCCGAGTTGCACAGGAACACCTTGCCGCCCAGGCTCGCTCCGCGAGAGCCGCTCGGCGAGCCGCATCGCCGGCTCCGTGTAGAAGAGGTTGCTCACGTGCATCAGCCGCCCGGCCTGCTCGCGCACCGCCGCCACCACCGCGGGGTGGCAGTGCCCGAGGCTCGTCACCGAGATCCCGCAGAGGAAGTCGAGGTACTCGTTGCCCTCCTCGTCCCAGAGCAGCGGGCCCTCCCCACGCACGAACTCGACGGGCAGGCGCGCGTAGGTGCCGATCATGCGCTCGGACTCGATCCGCTGCAGCTCGGCGAGGGTCATGAGCCTTCCTCGATCTTGGTGCCGATCCCAGCGTCGGTGAACAGCTCAAGCAGCAGCGAGTGCGGTGTGCGCCCGTCGAGGATGTGCGCGGCGCTCACGCCGGCGTCGATCGCCTCCAGGCAGGCTTCGAGCTTCGGGCGCATCCCCCCGTCGAGCGCGTCGAGCGCGCCGCGGACGCGCTCGGAGCCGGCATGGGAGATCAGGCTGGCCGGGTCCGCCGCGTCCGACAGCCAGCCCGGCACGTCGGTGAGGAAGACGACCTTGTAGGCGCCCAGTGCGCCCGCCACGGCGCCCGCGGCCTCGTCGGCGTTCACGTTGTAGGAGTTGCCCTCGCGGTCGGCGCCGACCGACGCGATCACGGGTATGTAGTCGCTCGCCACGTGCTCGATCACGCCGACGTTGACGCGCTCGATGCGCCCGACGAAGCCGATGTCCTCGCCGCCGGGGGCAGCGCGGCGCGTGACACGGAACAGGGACCCGTCGTCGCCGCAGAGGCCGACCGCGGGCTGGCCGTGGCGCTGCAGGCGCAGCACGATCTCCTTGTTGACCTTGCCGACCAGCACCATCTTGGCGACCTCGACCGTGTCCTCGCTGGAGACGCGCAGGCCGCCGACGAACTCGACCGGCAGCCCGAGCCGTTCCATGTAGGCGGTGATCTCGGGGCCTCCCCCGTGCACCACGATCGGGTTCAGGCCGACGTACTTGAGCAGCACGACGTCGCGCGCGAACTCCTCGCGCAGCCGCTCGTCCTCCATCGCGGCGCCGCCGTACTTGATCACGATCGTCTTGCCGTGGAACTCCCTGATGTAGGGGAGCGCCTCGAGCAGTGTGCCGACGTCGCGCATCAGGTCGTGTAGGCCGAGTTGAACTGGACGTAATCCTGGGAGAGGTCGGAGAAGAAGACCTCGGTCTCGGCGCCCTCGCCGGGCAGGCCGACCTCGTACTCGACCTCCTCGCGCTGGACGAGCCGGTCGAGCTCGGCGTCGTCGTATGGGATCGCGGCGCCGGCCGAGCAGACCTGCATGCCCTCGATCGTCACGTCGAGGAGCAGCGGCGCGGTGTCCACGAGCGCGCCGCCGACGGCCTGGACGATGCGTCCCCAGTTGGGGTCCCCCCCGTGCAGCGCGCTTTTCACGAGCGGGGAGTTCGCGACAGCTCGAGCGGCCGCCTCCACGCCCTCGGCGTGACCGCCACGGACGATCACGCGCGCCGCGCGCGCCGCTCCCTCGCCGTCGACGACCATCATCACCGCGAGCTGGCGCAGCAGCGCGTCGAGCGCCTCGCCGAACCGCAGCTCGTCCTCGCTCTCGGCTGCCACGCGCACTCCCGATGCGCCCGAGCAGAGCAGCAGCGCCGTGTCGTTCGTCGAGAGCTGGCCGTCGACGGTCGCGCGGTCGAAGGAGCGCTTCACCGTGACGCCGAGCAGCAGATCGGCCGTCTCGGCCGAGAGCTCGGCGTCCGTCTCGACGAAGCAGAGCATCGTCGCGAAGCGCGGCGAGATCATGCCGGCGCCCTTGCACTGCGCGTTCAGCCGCACTGTGCCGGAGGGGAGCTCGACCTCGAGGTTCGCGCGCTTCTCGAAGGCGTCGGTGGTCTGGATCGCCTGCTGGAAGGAGCCGTCGCCCTCGACGGAGAGCTGCCCCCGCGCCTCGAGGACGCCCTTCAGCACGGCGTCGACGTCGAGGTACTGGCTGATCCCTCCGGTCGAGGCCAGGGCGACCTGCTCCGCGCGGGCCTGGGTCGCGGCGGCGGCCGCGCCCTGGGTCTTCGCGGCATCTTCAAGGCCGCGCCGGCCGGTCGCCGCGTTCGCGCAGCCGGAGTTCACGAGCACGGCGCGCAGCGCGTCGAGCCGGCAGCGCTCCCGGTTCAGCAGCACCGGCGCAGCGGCGGCGCCGGAGGCGGTGAAGCGCGCGGCGCTGACAGGCTCCTCGGCGTCACAGACGAGCAGTCCCACGTCGGGGCGTCCGCTCGGCTTCAACCCGGCGGCAACGCCCGCTGCGCGGAAGCCGGCGGGCAGGCCCGCGCCGGGAGACAGCTCGGTGACATGCGAAGGGCGCGGGACCCAACGCGAGCGGAAGAAGGGTTCGGTGCGCGTGGAGCTCACGAGATCCCCTCCCCCTCGGGACGGGAGAACATCACGTTCAGGTTCTGGACCGCCTGCGAGGACGTCCCCTTCCAGAGGTTGTCCAGCGAGGAGAACACGAGCACCTTGCCGGTGTGCCCGTCGGCCGCGGCGAACAGGCGGCAGTAGTTGGTCGCGAGCGTCTCACGGGTCCCGGGCACGGTCGCCGAGACCTCGACGAAGGGCTCATCGGCATAGGCGTCGGCGTAGAGCTCGCGCAGCTCCTCGGCGCTCAGGACCCGCGTCGGCGTGACGTAGCAGCTGGCCATCTCGCCCTGGTCGAGCGGCACCAGCGAGGCCTGGAACTGCACGCGCACGTCGCAGCCGAGGAGCGCGAGCTGCTCCTCGATCTCGGGCGTGTGCCGGTGGGAGGCGACCTTGTAAGGAAGGATGTTCTCCCCCGCCATCGAGAGGTGGGTCTGCTCGTCGAAGGCGCGCCCCGCGCCGGAGATCCCCTGCTTGGCGTCGACCACGACATCGGCGATCAGCCCCGCGCGCGCCAGCGGCGCGAGCGCGAGAACCGTCGCCGTCGGGTAGCAGCCGGGGTTCGCGACGATGCCGGCGGACGCGATCCGCTCGCGGTGCAGCTCGGTGAGCCCGTAGGCGGCGTCGTCGATCAGCTCGGGCTTCGGGTGCGGGCCGTACCACTGCTCGTAGGTCTCGATGGAGGAGAGACGAAAGTCGGCGCTCAGGTCGATCACCCGGGCGCCCTCCTCACGGAGCGCGGCGACCGTCGGCGCCGCGGCCGCATGCGGGTAGGCGACGATGGCCGCATCGAGCGAGCCGGCGCCGATCCTCGACAGCGCCGAGTCGAGCTGCTCGATCGTCAGCGGCACGCGATAGCGCGGGTAGAGCTCGGCCAGCGGGCGGCCGACCTCCGAGCGCCCGGTGACGGCGACCAGCTCGAAGGCGGGGTGACGCCAGAGCAGGTCGGCGGCGAGGGCGCCCGCGAAACCGGTCGCGCCCGCCACGATCACCCGCGCCGCACCGGCCATAACGTGCTGCTCAGCCACGCAGCTCACCTCCGAGACCGGCGACCGCGGCGACGATCTTCTCGCGCAACGGCGCGACGTCCTCGTCGGTGAGGGTGCCCTCGCGCGAGCGGAAGCTGAGCGCGAGGGCGAGCGAGCGCCGCCCGGCGCCGACCTGCTCGCCGCTGTAGACGTCGAAGACCCGCGCGTCGCCGAGCGTCGCCCCGGCGGCGGAGCGCACCGCGTCGAGCACCCGCGCCGCACTCACCTCCGCGGGCAGCGTCACCGCGATGTCCTGGCGCAGCTCCGGGTAGGCGCCGAACGGTGCGAAGAGCACCGCCTCCGGGGCGACGCTCGCGAGCTTGCCGAGGTCGACCGCGAAGGCGGCGCTGCGCGGCAGATCCCATGCCTCGGTGACGAGCGGATGCAGCTCGCCGAGGAAGCCGAGCGTGTCCTCGCCGGCGAGCACGGCTGCGCTTCGGCCCGGATGAAGGAAGGGCCAGCGCTCGGGCTCGGCCGCCACGACCGACCAGCCGACGTGCAGCCCGTCGAGAAGTCCTTCGAGCAGCGCCTTGGCCGAGTAGAAGTCCGCCTCGGCGCGCTCGCCGCGCCAGGAGCGCGGCGTCAGGGCGCCGCTCAGCAGCACGCCGAGCGCGTGGTGCTCATCCGCACCTGTCGGAGCGTCGCCGGCGCGGTAGACGGTTCCCGACTCGAAGATCGCGATCTCGCCCGCGCCGTGCGCGAGGTTGTGGCGTGCTGCGTCGAGCAGCGAGCCGGTCAGCGTGGGGCGCATGATCGAGAGCTCCTCAGAGAGCGGGTTCTCGATCGCGACAACCGCGCGCAGCGGGTGGTTTTTGGTCAGGAGGAGGCGGTCGAGCAGGCCGGGCTCGGTGAAGCTCCAGCCTACGATCTCATACAGGCCGCGACCGGCCATCGCGTCCTCGGCGAAGCGTCGCACGCGCTGGGCGTGGGTCAGCAGCCCCGCGGCGCCACGCCGCGCGGGCAGCGTCGCGGGCAGCCGCTCGAGCCCGTCGATGCGGGCGACCTCCTCGATCAGGTCGATCTCGCGGGTGACGTCGTCGCGGCGCAGCGCCGGGACGGTCGCGAGGAGTCCCTCGCCGGAGGGCTCGGCCGCGAAGTCCAGCGCGGCGAGGATCTCGGCCTGGCGAGCGGCGGCGACGGGCAGGCCGAGGATCTCCTGCACCCGGTGCTCGCGCAGCTCGATCCGCTGGAGTGCCGGCCCCTCACCGCCGACGTCGATCGTCCCGCTCAGCAGCGTCGCGCCGCAGATCTCGAGCATCAGCGTCGACGCGAGCGCCTGGGCTTCGAGGGTCTGCTCGGGCTGGAGGCCCTTCTCGAAGCGCCCCGAGGCCTCGCTGCGCAGACCGAGCGCCCACGAGGTGCGATGGATGTTCGGGCCGTTCCAGGTCGCGACCTCGAGCAGGACGCTCCTCGTCTGCGGCTCCACCTCCGAGCGCGCCCCGCCCATCACCCCGGCGATCGAGGTCGGGCCCTCGCCGTCCTCGATCACGACCATCTCGCCGTCGAGCACGCGAGTCTGGCCATCGAGCGTCTCGATCTTCTCGCCGTCGCTCGCCCGGCGCACGACGAGGCGCGCGCCGGCAACGCGATCGAGATCGAACGCGTGCAGCGGCTGGCCGGTCGCGAGCATCACGTAGTTGGTGATGTCCACGACGTTGTTGATCGGGCGCTGTCCCGCCGCGGTGAGCCGCGCCTTGAGCCACAGCGGCGAGGGCCCGATCGTGACGTTCTCGAAGACGCGGGCGGTGAAGCGCGGGCAGAGCTCGGGGCAGCGGACCTCGACGGCGGCGGCGTCGAGCGCTCCCGCCGAGCCGGGATCATCGCGCCAGGGAGCCGGAGCGAGCGGCGCTCCGGTGGCCGCGTGCAGCTCGCGGGCGACGCCGTAGATGCCGAGGCAGTCGGGACGATTCGGGGTGATCTCGAGCTCGAGCACCTCGCTGACGATCGGCAGCACCTCTGCGAGCGGCGTGCCCGCCGCGAACTCCGCGTCAAGCGTCAGCCCGTCCAGGACCATGATCCCGGCGCTGCGATCGCCCTCGGGCTCGAGCTCCAGCTCCGATGCCGCGAGGATCATTCCTTCTGAGACGATGCCGCGCAGCTTGGCCTTCCCGAGCTTCGTGCCGCCGGGCATCACCGCGCCCGGGCGCGCCACCGCCACCGTCTGCCCGGCTTCGACGTTCGGCGCGCCGCACACGATCGTCGCCGGCTCGGCCTCGCCGAGGTCGACAGTGCAGACCTTCAAGCGGTCGGCATCAGGGTGCTGCTCGGCGGTGAGCACGCGCCCGACCACAAACCCCTCGCCGGAGGGCGGCCCGACGTGGTGGATCGCCTCGACCTTGGTGCCGGTCATCGTGAGCCGCTCCTCGATCGCGGCGACGTCGAGGCCGGGGTCGCAGTACTCGCGTAGCCACGGCAGCGGTGCACGCATCAGAACTGCTCCAGGAAGCGCAGGTCGTTCTCGAACATGACCCGCAGATCGGGCACGCCGTGCTTGAGCATCGCCATCCGGTCGACGCCCAGCCCCCAGGCGAAGCCCTGCACCTTCTCGGGGTCATAGCCGGGCGCGTTCGCGGCGGTCGTGGGCACGTGCGCGTAGACGTTGGGGTCGACCTCGCCGGCGCCGAGCACCTCGAGCCAGCCCTCGCCCTTGCACAACGGGCAGCGCGAGCCGTCGCGCAGGAAGCCCTTGCCGCCGCAGTTGAAGCAGGAGATGTCGACCTCGACCGACGGCTCGGTGAACGGGAAGAAATGCGGGCGCAGCCGCACGTCGCGCTCGTCGCCGAAGAACGCGCGGGCGAAGTGCAGCAGCGTCCCCTTCAGGTCGGCGAGCGTGATGTCCTCATCCACCGCGAGACCCTCGATCTGATGGAACTGGGGGGTGTGGGTCGCGTCGAGGTCGCGCCGGTAGACGCGGCCGGGCACGACGATGTAGAGCGGCGGCGGGTGCTGCTCCATCGCGCGGACCTGCATCGGCGAGGTGTGCGTTCTGAGGACGACGTCCTCGGAGACGTAGAACGTGTCCGTCCGCGCGCGCGCCGGATGCGTCGGGCTGTGGTTCAGCGCGTCGAAGTTGTAGTGCACGGTCTCGACCTCGGGCCCCTCCATCACGGTGAAGCCGAGGCCGAGGAAGATGTCCTCCAGCTCGCGCCGCGTCTGGCTGAGGACGTGCAGTGCGCCGAGCGGCTGGGGCGGCGCGCCGGGCAGCGTCACGTCGACGCGGTCCTCGGCGAGCTGCGAGGAGAGCTCGGCCCCGGCCAGCTCGGAGGTGCGTGTCTCGATCAGGCTCTCGAGCGCCTGGCGCGCCTGGTTGGCCGCCTTCCCTACGGACGCCCGCTGCTCGGGCGGGAGCGAGGCGACCTCGCGGAGCATCTGCGGCAGCTCCGCCTTGCGCCCGAGGTAGCGCACCCGCAGCTCCTCGAGCGCGCCCGTATCGGAGGCGGCTGCGATGGCCCCCTCGGCTTCGCTGCGCAGCTCCGCGATCCGATCGCTCATGACGCGGGCACCCTAGATGAGTTGCGGCTCTCGTTGCGGGTCGTCTCGTACAGCGCCACGGTCGCCGCCATCGCCGCGTTCAGCGACTCGGTCGCGATCGGGATGCGCGCGTGAGCCTCGCAGGAGGCGACGAGCGTCTCCGGCAGGCCCTCGCGCTCGGCGCCGATCAGCAGCGTGACTTCCTCCTCGGCGCCTGCGAGCGCCTCGGCGAGCGTCTGGGAAGCCGTCGCGGAGAGCGCGATCCTGCGCCCCGGCAGCTCGGCGCCGTGGCCGGCGCGCGCGAGCGGCACCGCGAAGATCGCGCCCATGCTGGCCCTCACGGCCTTCGGGGAGTGGGGATCGGCGCAACCGGGTCCGAGCGCGACGCAGGAGGCACCGAATGCCTCTGCGGAGCGCAGCACCGTCCCGACGTTGCCGGGGTCGCGCACGCCGTGCAGGTAGACGCACAGCGGCCCAGTTGCGCGCGCGGCCCAGCGCTGGGCGTAGACGCCGATCACGCGGCTGCCCGAGCCGAGCACAGAGGCCTCGGCGAGCGCCCGCCCCTCGACGTCGGCGAAGGACGCGGGGCCGAGTCCGCTGCCGGCCAGGCGGAAGCCTTCCAGCGGCTCCACGCACGCGCGCTCGGCCGCCGCCAGCAGGTCCTCCCCCTCCACGGCGAAGCGCCCGCTCACCGCGCGCCCGCGCTTGGTGTGCAGCTTGCGCAGGCCCTTCAGGCGGGGATTGGAGGTGGAGGCGATGGTCGTCATGTCTGTGGTCGGTGTCTGGTTTCAGCAAACAAAAAGGGCGCCGTCCTTGTCAGGAGCGACGCCCGGGAGGCTGTCTCGTCGGTTGCCGGTTCTCGGTCAGGCAGCCGACGCCTCGCGGGCGAGCTCCGCAAAACGTCGGAAGGCGTCGGCGTCGCGCACGGCGATGTCGGCGAGGATCTTGCGGTCGAGCTGCACACCGGCCAGCGACAGGCCGTGCATCAGCTGCGAGTAGCTCATGCCGTTCTGGCGCGCGGCGGCGTTGATGCGCGTGATCCACAGGCGCCGGAAGTCGCGCTTGCGGTTGCGCCGGTCGCGGTAGGCGTAGGCATCGGCCTTCAGCAGCGCCTCCTTGGCGCGCTTGTAGTTCGAGTGCGCCTCGCCCCGGAACCCCTTGGTCCGCTCGAGCGTGGCCCGCCGCTTCTTGCGGGCGCCCACGGAGCGCTTGACCCGGGTCACTTGCCCACCCCGAGCAGCTTCTTGACGCGCGGAGCGTCGTGGTCGGAGAGGATCGCGGGAGCGCCCAGAGCGCGCTTGTGCTTGGGCGACTTCTTCTCGAGGATGTGACTCGTGAAGGCGTGCCGGGCGCGAACCTTGCCCTTGGCGGTCACTTTGAAGCGCTTCTTGGCGCCCGAATGTGTCTTCATCTTCGGCATGGCGAGCGGCTGATTATGGCACGGAAGCGCCGCGGTCCCGGTGCGATGGATTTTTTGCGGGCAGGGGCCGCGCTCGACGCGGCCCTCAGAGCCGCGAACGGTCCCGGCTCAGGCGGCTGACGCGGCCTCGTCGCTGGGCTGCTCGGCCGGTGGCGGAGTCCTGCGCCCCGGGAGCCTCGGGCTCGCCGGCGGGCGACTCGGCCGGATCGACGCTCTGGGCGACCTCGGCGGCTTCGGGGTTGGCCTCCCCGGCGATCTCGGGCGGCGGCGTGGGCGAGCCGCCCTCGTCGGTGACCTCGCCCTCGAGGCGCCCGGCCAGAACGGCTTTGGATGGCGCCATCATCATCGTCATGTTGCGCCCTTCCTGCATCGGGCGCTGCTCGACGACGCCCAGCTCCTGCAGTTCCTCGGCGAGCCGATCGAGGATCGCCGTGCCGCGCTCGGGGTGCGTCACCTCGCGCCCACGGAACATGATCGTGACCTTGACCTTGTCCTTGTGCTTGAGGAAGCGCTCGACGTGGTGCTTCTTGGTGTCGTAGTCGTGCTCGGCGATCTTCGGGCGGAACTTGATCTCACGCACCGTTATCTGCTGCTGGTGCTTGCGGGCCTGCTTGACCTTCTGGGCCTGCTCGTACTTGTACTTGGAGTAGTCGAGGATGCGGGTGACCGGCGGGCGCGCCTCCGGGGCGACCTCCACCAGGTCCAGGTCGCGTTCCTGCGCGAGCGCGAGCGCATCCGGCGTCTTCATCACGCCGACCTGCTTGCCCTCCTCGTCGATCACGCGCACCTCGGGCACGCGTATCCGCTCGTTGATCCTCGTCGTGTCCCGCTCTGGCGGGCGCCGGTCGAACCTGCGGGGAACCGGCACTAGCTGTGGTGGCCGCGCGTCAAGCTGAAGCTATGAGGGGCGCTGTGAGGTTTTGTGGGACGTCAACGCCGCTGAGTATAGCTGCCCCTTTAGGTGCTCGGCGAAGTCGGAGACGGCGCTCGGGCCGAGATCGCCGTCGCGATGCGCCCGCACGGACACCGTTCCATCCTGCTCCTCGCGCTCGCCCACGATCAGCATGAAGGGCACCTTGCGCAGCTCGGCCTCGCGGATCTTGCGCCCCACCGACTCAGAACGGTCGTCGACCTCGACCCGCAGCCCGCCCTCGCGCAGCTCCGAGGCGACCTGCGCCGCGTAGTCGTTGAAGCGGTCCGACACCGGGAGCAGGATCGCCTGCAGCGGAGCGAGCCACAGCGGCAGCTCGCCCGCGTAGTGCTCGATCAGGATCCCGATGAAGCGCTCGTAGGAGCCGAAGATCGCGCGGTGGATCATCACCGGCGTGTGCTCGGCGTTGTCGGCGCCGGTGTAGGTGAGCCCGAAGCGGGCCGGCATCGAGTAGTCGAGCTGCACCGTCCCCGTCTGCCACGAGCGCCCGAGCGAGTCGGTCATGTGCACGTCGATCTTCGGCCCGTAGAACGCGCCGTCGCCCGGGTTCAGCTCGAACGCCAGCCCCATCTCCTCGAGCGCCTGCGTGAGCTTCAGCTCGGCGCGGTCCCAGAGCTCGTCGTCGCCGATCCGCTGCGCGGGGCGCGTCGAGAGCTCGAGGCGCACCTCGAAGTCGAACAGCTCATACGTCGCGAACGCCATCTCCAGACAGCCGCGGACCTCGTCCTGCACCTGGTCCTCGGTGCAGAAGATGTGCCCGTCGTCCTGGGCGAAGTGGCGCACGCGCAGCAGGCCGTGCAGCACGCCCGATGCCTCGTTGCGGTGAAGCAGGCCCGGCTCGGCGTAGCGCAGCGGCAGGTCGCGGTAGGAGTGCCGCGTCATCGAGTAGAGCTGGCAGTGCCCGGGGCAGTTCATCGGCTTGACGCCCATCTGGCGCCCCTCGACCGCCTCGAGCAGGAACATGTCGTCCCGGTACTTTTCCCAGTGCCCCGAGGTCTTCCAGAGCTCGGAGTCGTAGATCAGTGGCGTCTTGACCTCGCTGTAGCCGCGCTCCGCACCCATCCGCCGCGACAGCGCGACGAGCGAGTTGAAGACCTGAGTGCCCGCCGGCAGCCAGAAAGCTGCACCCGGCGAGACCTCCGAGAAGCGGAACAGCCCCAGCTCGGGTCCCAGCTTGCGGTGGTCGCGGGCCTTCGCCTGCTCCAGGCGCTCCAGGTGCTCCGCCAGCGCCGCCTTCGAGAAGAAGGCGGTGCCGTAGATGCGCGTCAGCATCGTGCGCGTCGAGTCACCGCGCCAGTAGGCGCCCGCGACCGAGCTCAGCTTGAACGCCTTGACCGCCGCGGTGCTCGGCGCATGCGGGCCACGGCAGAGGTCCGTGAACGGGCCGTTGCTGTAGAGCGAGACGGTCTCGAGCGTCGGATGGCCGCCGGCGGCGCCGGTCTCGGAGGCGGCCAGCAGATCGTCGATCAGCTCGACCTTGTAGTCCTGGCGCTCGGCGAGGAAGCGCTCCCGCGCCGCGCCGACCGTCACGTCCTCGCGCACGAAGGGCTCCGCCGCCTTGACGTGCGCACGCATCCGCTCTTCGATCTTCGGGAACTCGCCCTCCGTCAGAACGATCCCGTCGGGGAACTCGAAGTCGTAGTAGAAGCCGTCCTCGATCGGAGGGCCGATGGAGATCTTCACCCCCTCGTAGAGCTCCAGCACCGCGGTCGCGAGAAGGTGCGCGGCGTCGTGGCGGATCAGCTCGAGCGCCCGCTCGCCGCTGCGCTCGGTGAGGATCGAGATCCGGGCGCCGCCCGGCAGCGGCCGCGACAGGTCGCGGAGCTCCGGCTGCCCGCCGGCCTCGGTCACCTCGATCGCCAGCGCCGCCTTTGCCAGGCCCGGCCCGATCGCGGCGGCAGCGTCCGCGCCGGTCGCGCCGTCGGCGAGCTCCAGCTCGGTTCCGTCTGGCAAGGTCACGGTCAGCGGCATCGCGCGTGGAGCGTACCGGGCCCGATCGAGCTGCTGGAGTGTTCAGCTCACACACCGACCCCCTCAAGGAGGACCCTGATGGCACTCGACGGCACCATCCTCGGCAACTGCGCCTCAGAACAGATGGAGGCGCTCGAAAACGACTTCGGCGATGACGACAGCCTGCACGTCGGGACGGTGATCACGATCGTCGAACTCCAGAAGCGCGAAGTCAACGAGGACGGCGTCGAGGTCGCTGTCGGGTCGGTTGTACGCACCCGGCACAACACCCCGGACCTCTACCGCGTCGTCGGCATCCTCGACCAGGCCAAACACGACCTGCTGAACATCTAGAAACACCGATTGCGGACAGCTGTCTGCTGCTGCGAGGATCGGCCGATGCCTCAGGCCGCGAACCTCCCCATCGCCATAACCCTCTCCCCCGCCCAGGTGGACGACGTGCTGCGTGCCGCCTCGGGGGACAACGCCTCCTCGCTGGCGACCCTGATCAGCTCGACCCTCTCTGCCCCGACCAACGGTTCGCTCCGAGGCGATTCCGGTGGCCGTTCCCGATCCTTCGACGACTGCGACAGGCGCTTGTCGCGATCACTCCTGCGCGGGCTTGCGATCCTGTCGTGTTTCACGCTCGAACAGCCAGATCGCGGCATCCTCGAGCTGGCGCGCGAGCTCGGGCTGAGCGCGAGCACGACCCACCGCTACGTGCTGACCCTGCTCGAGATGGGTCTGCTCGAACGCTGCCCGCGTAGCCGCCGCTACCGGCTCCCGCAGCCCAGTCAGGAGCCGCGGAAGGCCGGCGCGGCCTGAGCCGGCGGCTCAGGAGTAGTAGTAGCCGTTGAAGAAGCTGCCGAAGGTCGAGTGGTTGTGGATGTACGGTTCGGAGCTGACGTCGCCGCCGGTCGTGACGACGACGAATTCACCCGGCGAGGTCTCGCACACCGAGCCGAAATTGCGGATCCCGGCGCAGCCGAGGCCGCTCCCGTAGCCGACCGTTTCCGACGCATCGAGCCGCACGAAAGGGCCGAACGCGTTGCCGCCACCGCCGATTCCGACGTGGTGCGCCCATTCGACCGCCGACGCGCTCGGCGCTCCTGTTGCGAGCAGCAACGCGACCGCTGCCGCTGTCGAGACAAGTGCCCTTCTCATCGTCCTCAACCTCCCGTCGTCGCGATGGGTTCCGAGCCGGGCGCCGCCGGCTGGCTGCCGCTTCGCGCCCAGGCGTTTGCTTCGACGGGCGTGGTGGTGACCGAGCCGTCGGCGAGGGTCGTTCGGACCCCCGTCACGCCGTCGGGCTCCACACCCGCTTCCACGACGCGACCCGGCTCGCCCGGGATTTCCGTGATCTCGAGGCTCGCACCCGCCCCGAAGCGCGCGGGCGTCGAGCACGTCGCTCCGACCGACCCGACCCCTTCCACCGGCCGGCCGTCGTAGGCCAGCACGCAGACGCCGCCGGCCTCAGATCTCGCGATCCACGCCGAGACTCCCGGCACGGAGAGCTTCAAGCGCCGGATCGAGGACGTCGTCGGCCAGGATCCGCCGGTGACCGCGGGTGGGCTCGCAGGCCAGCTCGGCCCGGCGACGGGCGCCGACTGCGGCGTGACGAGAGTGAGCCCGGTCGGTTCGGTGCCGCCGAGTGCTGCGTAGGCGGGCGCGGGCTCCGGCGCGGCCCCGGCGGTCGCACCTCCCCCGCTCAACAGCGCCGCCGCGATCCCGGCCGCGGCGGCCGGTGCTGCCGCGCGCGGCAGCAGCCAGCTCGGCCGCAGCCAACGCCGCGGCCCGGTGCTTCTGGGTCCCATTTCATCGGTCCTTTCTATGTAGGCTCGGATGAACGTCGGTTTCGATCATTCGGATCGTGGGACTAGGCACGAAATCTCCTCATCGGACCAGTTCCGGATCTCGGAATGTAAAATCGCCCGCACCGGTGGCCTGAGGCATGCGACAAGACCCCCTCCGCCCCGACGACAGCGATGACCAACAGTCCGACAGTCTGAATGATTCCGCGGCGGAAGGGCAGCGGGGAGAACGCCCAGAGCCCCTTCCCCCGCGCCTGGCGGAGTTCGAGCGCGTCTACCGAGCGCAGTTCGGCGCCGTCGCGGCCTACTTCGCGAGGCGCTGCGCCGAGCCCCAGCTCATCGCGGATCTCACAGCGGACACGTTCGTCGCCGCGATCCGTTCGTTCAACGAACACGATCCGCGCCGCACGAGCGACCGGGCCTGGGCGATCGGTGTCGCCAGGCGCGTGTACGCGCGCTACCGTGAATCCGATCCCCGCGAGAGCCGGCCCGACAGCCGGGGCTCCGCCCAGCAGCTGCTCGACCGCGCGGAGACGAAGGAGCTGATGTGGTGGATCGACGTCGAGCGATCGAGCCGCGAGCTGATGGAGCGGCTGGCGCCGATGTCCGTCCTTGATCGCGAAGCGCTGGAGCTGGTCGACCTGTGCGAGTTGACTCCCGCGGAGGCGGCGCGCGAGCTCGGCGTCTCGACAGGAGCGCTGCGCGTGCGCCTCGCGCGCACTCACGCGCGCCTACGCCGGGAAGGAGGTGGCCGTGTCTAGGTTCGAAGACCGCCTGTGGGCCGAACTGGTGGAGCAGCACGGAGCCGTGCTCGCCGAGCCGCCCGCCCTGGCCCAGGCGCCCCCGCGGCTCCTCCGGCGCGGGCCGCTGGCCGCTGTCGCACTCGCGCTCGCGCTCGCGCTCGCCGCCCTCGTGATCGCGCTCGGGCGCGGCGGTGGCACGAGCGCCTACGCCGTTGTGACCAACCCGGACGGCACGATCACGGTGACGATCAGAGAACTCGTCGGCGTCGAGCCGGCGAACGAACGACTGGAGGAGCTCGGCGTCCCGGCACGGATCCCGCCCGCGCGAAGCGACTGCCCGACGAGCCGCGCCGATCTTCACCCGGCACATCTGACGCCCGAGCAGTCGCGCGAGACCTTTGAACCCGTGGGCGGAAACGGCTCCTACAGCGTGCGCATCAACCCCGACGCGATCCCGTCTGGCGACACCCTCCTGCTCAGGGCATACGAACTGCCCTCCGGGCCGATCGCGATGCGGGCGCTCGTGATCGAAGGCGCGGCCCCGTCCTGCCTGGCCCCGGATCCGGGCCAGGCAGCCGCGCCGGCCAGCCCCGAAGGCTAGGCGACCGCGCCGGGGGGGCTCCCCTCGCGGGCGGCGGCCGCCAGCACGTCGGCGTAGGAGAGCATCGCGGCGACGAGCGGGTTGCGGTGGTCGCGGTGGCCGACGAGCGCGATCTGCGCCGGTGCGGCGTCACGCAGGGGGATCGCGCTGATCCCATCGAGGACGTTCGAGAGCACCCGCGCCGCCGCGAGGGGGACGACCGTGATCGCACTCATGGAGCCGAGCGCCGCGAGCACCTCCTGCGGGTTGCCCGCGTGATCGCCGGTGAGCCGCGCCGGGGGCCCACCGCGATGGTCGTCCAGGCACCAGAAGCCGGCCCACTCGGGATCCACCGAGGGGTCGAAGCTGACGTAGGTCTCGTCGAGGACCTCGGCGACGTCGAGCTGTTCGCGCGCGGCGAGCGGATGCTCGGCGGGAATCAGCACCACGCGCGGCTCGCGGCGGATCACTTTGCTCCAGACGCGCTCGTCGGGCGGCGGCAGATGAGAGGCCGCCACGTCCACCTCGCCGAGCCAGGCGGAGGTGGAGCGGCTCGGGAAGGCCAGGTCCCGGTAGCGCACCTCGATGTCCGGATGGGCCATCGCGAAGCCTTCCATCTCGATCCGCCCCTCGATGCTGGGAGGCGCGCCCACGAAGCCGAACTCGATCGTGCCCTGCTGGGCGCGGGCGAGCGAGCGTGCCGCGCTGATCGCGTCCCCGGTCGCGGCGACCGCGAGCCGGGCCTTGGCGTAGAAGGACTCGCCTGCTGGCGTCAGCCGCACACCGCGGGCGTGCCGCTCCAGCAACTGCAGGCCTGTTTCGGACTCGAGCTGGGCCATCGCCTGCGACACGGCGGGCTGGGCAACTCCGAGCCTGCGCGCTGCACTCGTGACCTGCCCCTCCTCTGCGACGGCGACGAAGTACTCAAGGTGGCCTCGTCTGAACGACATCGTCCTCCTAGGGCAAGCGGTACCGGCCAACAATACCGGAGGTTCGACTCCTCCGATAAGGCCCGCGTATGACTCGGCCGGTAAGTCCTATTGGACGGCGAAGCCGATGCGGAACAGACTGAGTCTCCACTCCTGGAGAAGATCGGGGCTCCGACGTCCGGACCTTTCTCGAGCGGGCCCGGCCAAGTCCAGGGCGAGAGTGGAGGGCAGCCTCCGTCCTCCCGTCGCGGCTAGACCCCGGGCGCGGGGGCATTTCTCTCTCGGTGCCCCCGCGTTCGGGCCGCGGGCGCGCGCTTCAGAGCCGGCAGGCCCGTGCGCGCCGGTCGATGCCGACTTCGGTGAGACCGGCGGAGGTGATCTTGATCCGCGTCGGGACGTTGCCGCGGGCGAGCAGCGCCACAAGCACCGATTCGCCCTTCGTCTCGATCGCGGAACACAGCGGCTCCTCGAAGGCGGCGGCGCGCAGGGCGGCTGCGATCTGGACGTAGACGTGCTTTTCGGCGGGGCCGTCCTGGACCTTGAACCGGTAGGTCTCGCCCTCGCGCGGCGCCGGGATCAGCGTCGGTCCACCGATGATCTGCGGGCCGACGGGAGCGATCACCTCTGACGGGTACATGGGGAGCATCATCGGGCGCGGGGCCGCGGCTCTGAACGGCCGACTGGCCAGCATCGTCGCGCGCGGTTTGGACAGGCGACGCAGTGCGCCGCCGGGCCGCTACCGTGAAGCCGACGGCGGCGCGAACGCGCCGTCGCGCGACCATCAGAGCGAACCGGGGGGTCGAGATGGCAGACATCGAGCAGAAGGCGACCGCGGACGAGGCGAACGAGGAGGCGATCCGGGCTTGGGACGGACCGCTGTTCGATCGCTTCCTGCACTTCCAGGACGTGATCGAAGCGAGCTTCGCCCCTCACGGCGAGGCGGCGATAGACCTGTTGGCGCCGCAGCCGGGCGATCGCGTCCTCGACATCGGCTGCGGCTTCGGGGACACCACCGAGCGCCTCGCGGGCCTCGTCGCCCCCGGCGGCACCGCGGTCGGGGTCGACGCTGCGCCCCGGTTCATCGAGCACGCGCGCGAAGCCGCCGAGCATCACGGGATCACCAACGCGGTCTTCGCCGTCGCCGATGTGCAGGCGATGGAGCCCGAGGAGCCGTTCGATCTCGCGTTCTCCCGCTTCGGGACGATGTTCTTCGCCAACCCCGTCGCGGCTCTGCGCAACGTCCGCCGCGCGCTCGCGCCCGGCGGACGGATCGCGATGGCGGTCTGGCGGCGGCGCGAGGACAACGACTGGCTCTACCGGGCGCAGACGATCGTCGAGGGGATCGTGAGCCGCCCCGAGGAGTACGACGAGCCGACGTGCGGCCCGGGGCCGTTCTCGATGGCCGACGCCGACACGACCAGTGACGTGATGCAGCGCGCCGGCTTCGAGGACGTCACGCTGCATCGCTGCGATCTGCCTATGCGGATGGGCGGCGATCTCGACGCGGCGATCGAGATCGTGACCGCCCTGGGCCCGGCAGGTGAGATCCTCAGGCTCGCCGGCGAGCGCGCCGAGCACCTGCACGGGCGCGTCGACGAAGCCCTGCGTGAGGGAATGGCGGACATGGCCGGCCCCGACGGCGTGAGCGCCATGTCCTCCACCTGGCTCGTGACCGCCCGGACGGGTCCGCGTGAATGAGCAGGCGGTGAGCGTCGTCGCGCTCGACCGTAGCGGCGAGCAGCGCTTCCAGACGCTGCGCCGGCAGCTCGGTGTCACGAGCTTCGGCATCAACCTGGTCCTCCTCGCACCGGGCGAGCGCGGCCGCATCCACTCGCATGAGCGCCAGGAGGAGGTCTACCTGGTGCTGGAGGGGGAGCTGACGCTGCTCGTGGAGCACGAGCCGACGGTGCTCGGCCCCGACAGCGCCGTCCGTGTGGCGGCGGGCCTGCGCCGGCAGCTCGTCAATGCGGGACGCGAGCAGCTCATCCTGCTCGCGCTCGGAGGGGCCGGCGAGCACGTCGGGCGCGACGGAGCGGCATGGAGCGACTGGGACGAGCCAGGGCCTGGGCGCCCGCCCCAGGAGGTTCCGCTGCCGGGGAACCTGCCGCGCACCTAGCCGCCGCGCAGGAGGCAGCGTGCTCGCGCGCCGGCAGAGCCCTCGCCGCGGCAAGGGCGCACGGGCGAGGAATGTCCTCGCCCCCCTCCAACCTTTCGAGCGCTCCTGCGTTGCGCATTGATGGGGTGGTGTGCGCCTGTTCGCGCGACCCCTGGATGGCGGGTACAGACGTTGCGTAGTCGGGTATACATGAGTAGCTTTGTGAGGGAATCGAGTCCTACGAGGGGACCGAGGGAGGTGGTGGATGTCTGAGCGCGGCGGTGTTGTGAAGGCGGGCTCAAAGGTGCGACTCGCGCTGGCATCTGACGAGTGGCTCGTCGCGTGCGTGCGGCGAGGCGACACCGCGGCCTTCGAAACGCTCTACGACCGGCACGTCCGCGAACTGCTCGCGTTCTGCATGTACATGCTCGGCTCGCGCCAGGACGCCGAAGACGCCGTCCAGGCGACCTTCACTTCGGCCTATCGGGCGCTTCGTGGCGACGCACGACCGATCACGCTGCGCCCCTGGCTCTTCACGATCGCCCGCAACGACTGCCTGACGACGCTGCGCCGGCGCCGGCCCGTGGTCGAGCTCAACGGCGAGGTCGACCCGGGGCTCGACCCCGTAGCGGAGATCGAGGTCAAGGACGAGGTCCGCAAGGTCTTCGCCGGGCTGCGCGAACTACCCGAGAACCAGCGCGCGGCGCTGGTCATGGCAGAGGTTCACGGGCTCAGCCAGCAGGAGATCGGCGGGGTGCTCGGCGTGCGCGCCGACCAGGTCAAGGCCTACGTGTACCAGGCGCGCTCGAAGCTGATCTCCGACCGGCGCGCGCGAGACGCCGACTGCCACGAGATCCGCGAAGAGCTCGCATCCGCCCGCGGCGCGGCACTGCTGCGTGGTCGCCTGCGCCGGCACGTGCGCTCGTGCCCGGAGTGCCGCCGCTTCGCCGACGGCATGGCCCGCCAGCGCCGCCAGTTCGGCGCCCTGCTCCCGGTCGCGCCTTCGCTCGCACTCAAGTACCACGCGCTCGAGGAAGCGATGAGCGCGGGGGCATCGGAGCCTGCGACCGTCGCCGGCGGTGCGGCCGTTGGCGCTTCAGTCGCAGGGACGGCGGCCGACCTCGCCGGGGGCGGGGTGAAGCTGCTCGCCTGCAAGGTGGCCGCAGGAGTGGTCTGCCTGGGCGCCGGCGCGGGCGTCGGAGTCTCCGCGCTCGAGGCGCCCAGCAGCTCTCAGGGCCAGGCAGCCGGCACCGCCGCGGTCGTCGGGGCCGGTGCGCTGGCCTCAGCCCAGGAACCCGGAGGCACGAACGGGTGGAGCGCGACGCTCCCGGCCTTCGAGGGCGGGGTTGCCGGCGGGGGACGCCCCGGCGGGGGCGCGGCGAAGGGCCTGCAGACCGACAGCGGGCTGCCGGCGAGCGAAAACGCAGCGGCGGCGGCACCTGGGACGGCCCTCCAGCAGGACGGCGCCGACCACAGCGCCAGGGCGCGCGGCGGGTCCGGCTCCGGCGAGGGATCGCAGCGGGCAGGACGCGTGATCCGTGAACACCACGAACGGAGCGGTGAACGCGAAGCGAAGCTCACCGCCTCCCACGAGCGGTCACACCTCCGGCGCGAATCCAACGAACGTGCGGACGAAGAACGCCGGCTCGAGCAGGAAGCTCCCAAGCCTCCGAAAACCGGCTCCAGGACGCCGCCGAGCGAACAGGAACTGACGGAACGCCACGAACGCAGAAAGGCGAAACTCGGAGAAACGCGGCCGGAAGGCCACTCGAGCTTCCCCGAAACGCCCGAAGAACGGGCCGAACGGGCCGAACGGCGCAAGCGCAAGGTGGAAGAAAAGCGCCGGCGCAAGCTCGAGGAAGAAGAAACGCGCGCCGCGGAAGAAACCGCGCCGGCGCACTGACGCCACCACTGCGGAGCGCCATCCCGGAGCGCCATCCGGCCGGCGGAAGAAAACGCGCCGGGAACCCTGACGCCACCACTGCGAAGTGCCATCCCGCAGCGCCACCGGTCGGCGGAGGAAACCGCGCCGGCGCCGTGATCCCACCGCTGCGGAGCGTGATCCGGTCCGTGCGCGGCGGTCCGGGGCTCCAGCCGCCGGCCCTCAGCGCGTTTTCGGCGGCTTGACCTTCTTGTACTTGAATTTGGCCTTGTTGCTTTCGGCCGCACTCGTACCGCCGGCGGCGGTGACGGTCACATAGACCTTCCCGCCTTCGTGCGCGGGTGAGACGGCGACGATCGTGGTCGCCGATTCGACGGTGACCTGTTCCGCCGGCGTCGCGCCGAAGCGGACGCTGACCTGACCGACGAACCCGGTACCCGTGATCGTCACCGCGGTACCCCCTGTTTCGGGTCCGTTCTTGGGCGTCATCTTCTTGATCGTCGGGATGGTCGCTTTGCGCTGCGCGCAGCCGCCGGCTTCGTTGCTCCACTCCTGCTGGTACCAGTAGCGATCGCCGTCGAGGACCTCGTTGTAGCTCGAGCCGTTGGAGGCCTGGCCGAGCGGCGGACCGAATTCTTCGTTCGGGTCCGACACCCGGCATTTGTCGCCGACCTCCTTGCCACCTTCATCGAACCAGGCGTTCAGCTCGGGGTCCGTGACGGCCTCGCTGTGCTCGTGCACGAGTCCGCCGGAGAGCTCTTCGTCGGAGGGGTTGCCGTTCGGCCTGTTCTGTTCATCACCGCATTTGAGACCGGCCATGTAGGGGGTGTAGGCGTAGACGAGCACGCCTTTGGCCAGTTCGATGAATTCGTGGTAGGAGCAGTAGACGCGTTGCTGCGTGCCGGTTCCCGCAGAGCACACCTTTTCGGCTTCGTCGGTGCAGCTTTCGACGCCGTTCGGCGTGAGCAGGAAGTACATGTGTTCGAGGTCGCTCGGCAGCGCATGGGCCTGCACGAACGAGACCAGCTCCGCGCGGATCTGAGCCGAGTCGAGGCACTTGGGCGCCGCGGTGCATCCGTTCGCCGGATAGGGGTCGGTGTCGATGTAGGCGCCGCCGAAGTGCGAGTTGTAACTCGCGGTGTGCCCGAATTCATCGCCGTACTGGGTGAGGACCGAATCCGTGTTCAACAGCCCACCGCTGTCGTGGGCGAGGTCGGTGAACCACCTTTCGAGGCCCGCCTGATAACCCGCCGGAAACGCGGCGCCGCCCGACGGATCCCAGAAGATCGCGTAGTTGGTGTTCGAAGGCATCACCGGGCCGCCGTCGTGATAGACGAGCGCAAGGTGTTTTTTGGCCGGCTTGGTCGCCGTTCGCAGCGCGGGTGCCGCTCCCGGGCGGGCGGCGACGCTGGGGAGCAGTTCGAGACCCATCCGCTGTCCAGAGACCGTGACGATCACGGCCTGGGCGTTGACGGCGGCGAACGCGAAGGCCGCCAGAACCAGCACCGTCACGAACGCGAGGCGCCGTGCGGAGCTCCGTCTGAGTCCTCTTCTCGCCATCCGTGCGGTGTGCTCGTCATCCATCGACTCTCTCCCGTTGCGTCGAGTGATTGTAGGCGCGCGTGCATCGACGATCAGCGGATAGCTGAGCGCGTGCCTACCCACCAGACCGAACGCAGCAACGCCGCGAAGGTTGGCGAGGCGCCGGGGAAACCCGCTCAGCCGGCCTGTTCGGAGCTTCTGGCGCGCCGCCGGGCTCTTCGCCGAGTCTGGCGGCGTGCGCGCTGAGCGACAGGGTTACGATTGCTGCTGGCATGGATCTGGTCGGCCAGCGGGGGCCAGCAGACTTGGGCGCGCTGGGGACGCGGGTGGCGATGAACGTGTCGAGCGCCGTGCGCGTCCCGCCCGAAGCAGTGCGCTCGATGTTGATCGCGCTGCTGGCCGGTGGGCATGTGCTGATCGAGGACTACCCGGGCGTCGGCAAGACGGCGCTCGCGCGCGCTCTCGCCGCTTCGATCGATGCGGACTGCGCGCGCGTTCAGTGCACCGCGGACATGCTCCCCTCCGACCTCGTCGGCGCGAACGTGTACGTCCAGCGCGACGCCCGCTTCGAGTTCCGCCCCGGTCCGGTGTTCTCGAACATCGTCCTCGTCGACGAGATCAACAGAGCCTCGCCGAAGACACAGTCGGGATTGCTCGAGTGCATGCAGGAGCGGCGTGTGACGGTCGACGGGGTCACCCACGAGATCGCGCGTCCCTTCGTCGTGATCGCGACGCAGAACCCGATCGAGTTCGACGGCACCTACTCCCTCCCCCAGGCGCAGCTCGACCGGTTCATGGTGCGCCTGTCGCTTGGCTACCCCTCCGCCGAGCAGGAGGCGGCGATGCTCGCGCAGCACGCCCGCGGCGACCGCGTGCTCGAGCTGAGCCCGGTCAGCACGGTCGCCGAGGTCGTCGCCGCGCAGGACTCGCTGGCTCAGATGCACGCCGGTGAGCCGCTGCGCCGCTACGTCGTCGCGCTCGCCGAGGCGACCCGGCGCGACCCCCGGACCCAGCTCGGCGCCAGCCCGAGGGCGGCGCTGATGCTCCTGCAGGCGGCGACCGTGCAGGCCGCGCTCGAGGGCCGGGACCATGTGCTCCCCGACGACGTGCAGGCGCTCGCTCAAGTGGTGCTCGGCCACCGCCTGATGCTCGTGCCGGGCCTGCCTGACGCGGCGAGGCGGGAGATCATCGACGACGGCCTCGCCGCGGTGCCGGCGTTGTGAGCCGCAGCGTTCAGCTCGGCCTCCTCGGCGCAGGCATGTGCCTCTTCGCCGCCGCCTTCGCGGTCGCCGCGCTCTACGTCCCCGGCGTCACCCTGCTGCTCGTCGCCCTCGCCGCGGCGATCCTCGTCTCCGCCGCGTCGCGTGGCGCGCGCGTCGAGCTCGACCTCACCGCGGACCGCGTCGAGGAGGGCGAGCAGGTGACCGTGACGGCGCGGGTCGAGGGGGGCCTCGCCGCAGCCTGCCGCGGCACGCTGCGGGTGCTGCCCGGAGCAGCGCCCGCGCCGCTGGACTGGCGCCGGCGCTCGGCGCAGCAGAGCCTGCGAAGCGTGCGCCGCGGGCGCGCAACGGTCGGCCCCGCGACGGCGGCCTGGTCGGACCCATTCAGGCTCTGCGCTCGCGAGCGGGCAAGCGAGCCCCGCGAGCTGCTCGTGCTGCCGCGCGTGCAGAGGCTGCGCCGGAGCGAGCTCGAGCGCCTCGCCGCGCTGCCGGAGCCGATGCTCTCGCCGACCGCCGGGATGGAGCTCGACGGCCTGCGCGAGTGGATACCGGGATCACCGGCGTCGCGCATCCACTGGCTGACGCTCGCCCGCACGGGCACGGCGATGGAGCGGCGCCTGCGCGGCGATCAGGATCGCCGCCCGTTCACCCTGGTGCTCGACGCCCGATCCGCCGCGAGCGAGCCTGCCCTGGACATGGCCGTCCGAGCAGCGGCTTCGCTGTGCCTCGCGCTGGCCACCGCGGGGGGCTGCTCGGTGCTGCTGGGAGACCAGCCGCGCGTCGAGGATCTCGGCCCGGGGCTCGAGGCGTGGGCGCGGCTGCACGAGCTACTCGCCCTCGTGACGCCAGGCGCGGCGCCGCGATGGGAGCTGGTCCGCGACGCGAGGCGAATCGTGCTCGTGCATCCGGGTCCGCGCCGTGCGCCCGCCGAGCTCTCGGTCAGCTGCGCGGTCTCGCCCGCTCCGCAGGCGGGCCACGAGGTGCTCTTCAACGTCGCCGGCTGCGCGGTGCAGGCGATCGGCTCCGGGCGCGAGAGGCGGGCGGCGTGAGCAGCACCCCCGCACGCCTGCGCGCCTCGGCCGGTACCCCGGCGAGCGGCGAGCAGATGGGGCTGGCCCTGCTCGCCTTCTTCGGCCTCGCCGCGTTCGCCGCAGTTCGCTACTCGACGCTGATCGCCACGCCGCCCGCCGGGCGCGCCGTCCTCGTCGCCGCCTGCGTGACGGGCGGCTGCGCCCTGCTGGCCGCGACCGGACACCTCGGGCGTGGCGGCCCCGCGCTTGCGCTGCTGCGGCTCGTGCTCGTGCTCGGCACGTTCGCGCTCTCGATGCTCGCGCTGCACGTGCCGGCGCACCTGCTCGCACCGGGGCAGTGGCACCATCTGGCGGAAAGGGTCTCCACGGGGACGCACCAGCTGAGCGGATGGCTCTGGCCCTACCGGGGTGAAAGCCGGTGGGCGCAGGTGGCCGTGCTGCTCCCGGTCCCGGCCGTGCTCCTGCTTGCCGGGTGCGCGTGGTTCTGGCCCTCGCGGACGTTGCTCGCGACGCGCCGCGCGCTGGCGCTCGCGGCGCTGCTGGCGATCTTCGTGACGGGTACCGCGAACGCGCCTGCGTCGGTGCCCGCGTTCGACGGGGTCGTGCTGATGGCGCTCCTCGCGGCGACCCTGCTCGCGCCGCTGACCGCCGCCTCCGAGGTGGGACGCGCGCTCTGCTGGCTCGCCGCCTGTGCCGGGGTGGCGCTGGCAGTGCAGGCCGTGCTGCGCGCGGACGGGCCCTGGATCCACTACCGCGAACCTTCCGCGGTCGCGGCGAGCACCGCGATCGGAGGCGTGACCTTCCAGTGGGCACAGCTCTACGGCCCCGATCGCACACCGCATACGCAGGCGCCGATGCTGGTCGTCTCTGAGCCGCGCGCCGAACTGCTGCGGCTGACCTCGCTCGACCGCTTCGACGGCCTGCGCTTCCTGCGCTCCTCAGAGCCGCCCGGCTTGACTGCCCTGGACGTGCCGCCCGCGGCGGCCAGCCGCTGGGTCGAGAGCGCGACCGTCGAAGTGAGAGGCCTGCGCTCGACGCTGCTGGCCAGCGGCGGCGGCCTCGCGACCCGAATCCGCTCGCTCGACGAGGTCGCGCCGGCTCCAGCCGAGCAGGCGGACGGCACCACCTCCACGCCCAGTGCCGCCGCCAGCGGAGCCAGATACGAAGTCGTGTCCTATGACCCGCATCCGAGCGCCGAGGCCGCGCGCAGAGCGCCCCGCACCTACCCGCGCGCCTATCTCCCCTACGCCCAGTTCGACCTGCCGGCGGTGGGGGCCAGCGCCCTCGTCGCGCCCAACCTCGGCGCTGAGGCGCTCGCGGCGCCGGCGGGCGCGCGCCTGGTCGGGCCGAGCGCACCCGGACTCACGCCGGCGTCGGATCCGAGCACCAGAGCGCTGCTCGAAGCATCCCCCTACGGGCCGATGTTCGCGCTCGCGAGAGGCCTCGCGAGGGGCGCGGGATCCAACTACGACGTCGCCCAGCACATCGAACGCTACCTGCAGAGCACCTACGGCTATGACCGCACCGTTCCGCTGACCCGCTACCCGCTCGAGGACTTCCTCTTCAGCGAGCGCCGAGGCTACTGCCAGCAGTTCTCAGGAGCGATGGCGCTGATGCTGCGCATGGACGGCATCCCCGCGCGCATCGGCGTCGGGTTCCTGCCGAGCGTGCGGGGAACCCAGCCCGGCACCTGGCAGATACGAGCCTCCGACGCCCACGCCTGGGTGGAAGTCTTCTTCAGCGGGATCGGCTGGGTCTCCTTCGATCCCACCCCGCCGACAGCCGCCGCCGCGGGCGAAGCCGAAAACACCGCGGTCTCGCGCACGGTGGTGTTCGGCGGCGGGTCGGCCACCCATCCTCGCCACCGACATTCCGCCGCCGACGCGCGACGGGCTCGCAGGCCGGGCGCAGGCGGAGGGGGACTGCCGCTGCTGACGCTCGCGCTGGGCCTCGGCGCGTTGATCGTCCTCTGCGGCGGTGCCTACGCGCTGCTTCGCAACCGCCGGCGGAGGGCAGCGGACCCCGAGGAGGATCCGGCGGTCGCCGAGCTGCGGCGCGCGCTGGTGCGGCTCGGGCAGGCCGAGCCGGGACTCACGCTCGCCCAGCTCGAGCGCCGGCTCGCGAGCGACGGGCAGGTGCGTGCCGCGGGATATGTGGGCGCCGTCCGCGAGCGGCGCTTCGGCTCGGGGGCTGACGGCGCTCCGGCGCGCGCCGGCGGACGCGGGGCGCTGCGACGCGCGCTTGCCCCCACCTCCGGGCCGGGCGGCCTGCTCCGCGCGCTCGCGGCGCTGCCCCCCGCCCGCCCCGCCTGGCTGAAGCGCGCCGGCCTCGTGCGGCACTCGCGCGGCCGGCCCGCCGGCGCCGGGCGCTGAGGAGCAACTTCCTGACACCCGGCTGCGGCGGGAACTAAGACGCTGTCCGCGGCGTCTGGATGGTCACCGAGCAAGATCACCGAAAGGACTAGCGCATGCGCCCCATCAGCCGAGCCCGCGTCCTCATCGTCGCGCATCAGACCGCCGACAGCCCGCAGCTGATCGACGCCGTCTCGCGCCGCGCGCAGGAAGGGCCTTGCACGTTCACGCTGCTGGTGCCGGCGCGGCCACGGGGGCTCCACCGCGTCGTGGACCCCGAGGACCACGGCGTGGCGGAGGCCGAGGCGCGCCTCACCGCCGCGCTCCCGCTCCACGCCGCCGCCACGGGCGAAGAGATCACAGGGATGGTCGGCTCGCACGAGCCGCTCGCGGCGATCCAGGACGCGCTCAACCTGATCGGCTTCGACGAGGTGATCATCTCGATGCTGCCCGCGCGGCTGTCGCGGTGGCTGCATCTCGACCTGCCCCGAAAGGTGACTGGGCTCGGCCTCCCCGTCACACAGGTTCTCGCACCGGAGCACGCCCTCACCGACATTCCTGCCGCCTGAGCATCGCGCCCGCCGCAGGCGAAGATGCGGATGCGGGCGAAGTGGTGTTTAATGCTCGTCGAGGTGGGGATGAGGGAGAGGGATCGGGAGGCCGGGAGAGGGCGCCGCCGAAGCGTGCAGGGACTTCGCACGCTCATCGCCGCGCTGCTCGTCCCAGTCGTGATGCTCGCGCTCGCCGCGAGCGCGTCCGCCTTCAGCGCGCACGGAAGCGTCGAACAGGTCTACGTCACCGGCCTCGAACCGGGCGCGCAGATGTCACTGCTCGGGAGCAACGGCGAAACGCTCGCGGTGCAGAACGCCGACGCGCTCGGAGGCCTGCTGTTCCGCCACGTCACCCCCGGCAAGAAGTACAAGGTGAAGCTGAGCTCGCCCGCCGAAGAATCGGCGCCGTTCAGGGTCTACGGCCAGAGGCCGAAACCGTGGGACCCCAGCGTCTACAAGCAGACGATCCCGAGCAGCGGCTACGGCTACCTGACCACGCGCGACGGCACCCAGCTCGCGATCGACGTCCACCCGCCCGGTCTCCCGGGCGGCTCTGCCACCCCTCTGATCGGCAGCGCCAAGGTGAAGGCGAAGCTCAGGGCCCTCGTGCACGGAAGCGCTCCCGGCAAGGTTCCGACCCTGATCGAATACGCCGGGTACGGCTACGCGAACCCCAAAGGCCCGGAAAGCGGAATCGCCCAGGTCGCGAACCTGATGGGCTTCGCCGTCGTCGACGTCAACATGCGCGGCACGGGCTGCTCAGGCGGCGCCTTCGACTACTTCGAACCGCTGCAGAACCTCGACGCCTACGACGTGATCGAGACGATCGCGAAACAGTCGTGGGTGCTGCATCACAAGGTCGGGATGCTCGGCGTCTCCTACGGCGGCATCAGCCAGCTCTTCGCCGCCCAGCTCAAACCGCCGAAGCTCGCGGCGATCGCCCCGCTGTCGGTGATCGACGCGACGGCCTCCACGCTCTACCCGGGCGGCATCCTGAACACCGGCTTCGCGGTGCCCTGGGGAGAAGGACGCCAGTTCCAGGCGGAGCCTGCCGGCCCCACCACGGGCGAGCACTGGGCCTACGAACAGATCCAGAAAGGCGACGCGACCTGCGAAAGCAACCAGGATCTGCACGAACAGGCGACCGACCTGCATCAGGAAACCGAAGAAAACGCGACCTACAACCCGGCGGTCGCCGACGCGCTCGACCCGGACTCGTTCGTTCACAACATCGACGTCCCGACGTTCATGGCCTGCCAGTTCGAGGACGAGCAGACCGGCGGGCACTGCGCGAACCTCGTGCAGCACTTCACCGGCACGACGCAGAAGTGGTTCACCTTCACGAACGGCGCGCACATCGACTCGCTCGATCCCGCCACGTTCAACCGCCTCAACGACTTCCTGAACATCTACGTGGCGCACAGGGCGCCGGCGAAGGAGCGAGCGCTCGTCGAATTCGCGGCACCGACGATCTACGAAGCGGCGCTCGGGCTGCCGAAAGGCGACGAAGTCAAACTGCCCGCGGACCCGATCGCCGAAGTGCCGAAGTACTCCGAAGCGGCCGCCGCGTTCTCGGCGCTCCCGGAGGTCCGTGTCCTCTTCGACAACGGCGCCGGCGAATCTCCGAGCCACACGAACGTGGCGGGCAACCCCTACCCGGCTTATGAAAAGACGTTCTCCTCGCTTCCGGTCCCGGGCACCACGGCGCAGGCTTGGTACCTCGCGCCGAACGGCGAACTGGGCGATGAACCCGCGGCGGCGCCGGGCAGCGACTCTTACACCTCCGACGCGAGCGCCGGGCCCCTGAGCGACTACTCCGCCGACGCAGGACCGGGCGGGCTGTGGGGCGTTGCCTCGCAGTGGGAATGGAACTGGGCCCAGCCGACCGCCGGGGACGCTGTCTCCTACGTCTCGGCGCCGCTCAGCGCCGACACGACGGTGGTCGGCGCCGGCGCGGTCAACCTCTGGATCAAGTCCTCCACGGCGGATGTCGACCTGCAGGCGACGGTCAGCGAAGTGCGCCCCGACGGCAACGAGACCTTCGTCCAGAACGGCTGGCTGCGCGCGAGCGAGCGCAAGCTCTCGACGAACTCCGAAAACGTCTTCAAGCAGGAATCAACCGCGCTGGAACCGATCCCGACCTTCCGGGCCGCGGACGTGCAGCCGGTGCCCTCGGGCGAATTCGTCCCCGTGACGATCCCGCTCTACTACGAGGGCCACGCCTACCGGGCCGGCTCCCACATCAGGGTCACGATCTCGGCGCCGAACGGCAACCAGCCGGTGTGGTCGTTCTCCAAGACCCAGCCCGAAGGCGGCACAGCTCAGGTCACGGTCGGGTTCGGGCCCGAAACGCCCTCGAACATCACGCTGCCGGTAATCCCCGGGGCGAGCATCCCCAGCACGCTGCCGCCGTGCCCGAGCCTGCGCAACGAGCCCTGCCGGGCATACCAGGCCTACTCGAACAACGGCTCCTAGACTCGGCGCCGGCTATTCGCCGGCGAAGCTCGCCTGCTGCGCGAGCACGCTGCTGACGTACTGTTCGGTTTCGGGCAGCTCGCCGTGACTGCGCACGGATTCGAGGCCCTGGTAGTAGCCCGCCGCTGCGAGCCCGGGGTCTCCCCCTGTTTCGTCGAGAAGCCAACGCAGCATCAGCACCCCGCCGCGCACGTTGGCGGAGGCCGATGCCGGGTCAAGTTCCGATCCGGCGAGGTTGCGGCCGATCCAGCTCCAGGTTTCGGGCAGGATCTGCATCACGCCGCGGGCGTCGGAGCCGGACCTGAACGCGTTGCTGAAGCCGCTCTCCTGGTTGGCGATCGCCTCGGCGAACGAGCCCGGCACGCCGTTCTCTTCGGCGATCGCGCCCACTTCGGAGGGGGCGATGGTTTCTTCGGTCGGGTAGGGCGCGGCGTCGACCGCGGGCACCGTCGCCGCTTCGGAGGGTGCCGCAGCTTCGCCCCCGACCGTGACCACGGTGCCGGCGAGCAGTAGCCCTTCGGGATCGAGGCCATTGAGCGCCGCAAGGCTCTCGACGCTCATGCCTGAGCGTGCCGCGATCGCCGAGAGCGTGTCCCCGGGCTGGACGAGGTAGGCGTCGCCGATCTCCGCGGTCGTCGCTTCTTCGGAGGGCACTTCGGCTTCCGATCCGCTCACGAGCCCGGATTCCGCTTCCACGGCTGGGATCGCGATAACGCTTCCCGCCACGAGTTCGGCTTCGGAGGACAGCCCGTTGGCGGCCGCGAGCCGGCTCACGCTGAGCCCGTCCGCAGCCGCCACCGAGGACAGCGACTCGCCCGGCCCCACGACGTGTGAGGCTTCCGCGTTCGCGAGCGAAGGCACCGCGAGCACGAGTACGAGCGCGAAGATCGAGGTCAATGCGCGAGGCCGCATCGTGGGAGACCTCGGCGCACGTCGATCGCGGCGCCAGGTCTGCAACGGAGCTTTCGTTCCGGCCGCGTTCACCGGCGACCGGCCCGCCGGTGCGGCAACGAGGCGCTGGCACCCCGGCGCGTCGCGCCGTGTTCAGCTGCTGTGGCTCAGGGAGCCTTCGCCAGGTAGCTGTGAGGAGCGGACACCGTGACGTGACGATGTGTCACCAGATTCGTGACGAACACGCGATGCAGCAGGACCCGGATCAGCGTCCCGCCACAGAGGTCCTCGATCTCCCAGCGGGTCCCGAGCGCGGCCCCGGTCGCATAGTTGCCCTTGGTCGAGTATTTGCCGCCGTTACCTTCGGCCCAGAGCTTGCGGCGGGGCTTGCTCTTGGCGGCTGTGGCCCTGCCCTTGCGCGCGCGGTGAGCCGCGCGAGGGCAGTTGGAGAAGTTCCCGCCCAGGAGGGTCGCGAGCACCGTGCCGTTGCGGGCTTGGGTGAGCTTGAACTCACCTTCGTAGAAGCTCTGGGTCTGAGTCCCGCCGGCTGCGCTCGCAGTCGTGATCGAGACCTTGCCGAGGGTCGCATCCACGATTGTCCCGAACGGAACCTGGATCGAGGTGCCGATGAGGACGAACGTCGCTGCGCCCGGCGTTTTGATCCGTACCCGCCCTGAGACCGGCAGCAGGTTGCCGGTCACCCCGAGGGTCGGAGTGGCCGCCGGCGCCGGCGTGGTGATGCTGGCGAGCACGCCCTGCAACGGGGTGACGGCGTCATGGGGCGGCGCGACGGCGGTTTCCGGCCCGACGAACGTGAAGGCCGGTCCCCCTTCCGAGCTGCCGTAGAGGTCGCTGACGACGATCTGCTCACTTCCCGCTTCGTGGGCCGGAGTGACGGCTTTGATCTCCGTTTCGGAGATCACTTCGACAGAGCTCGCTTCGCCTCCGATGTCCACGGTCGCACCGACGAGAAAGCCGCTGCCCGTGATCGTGACCTCGGTGCCGCCGGACACCGGTCCCGACGCCGGGTCGACTTCGCTGACCGACGGTGGCGGGAGAGCCGTCCCGGCAAAGGCCCAGGCGCTACCTGCGTTCGCATCGTCGCGCGGAGCCCCGACGAGCGCGACGGACTCGTTGGCGGCAAGGGCGAGCCGCCCGCCGAACGAGCCGGCGGCCCCGGCTTCGGGCGGAACCAGCTTCGCGCCCTGCTGAGACCAGGTCGCTCCTTCGCGCTTGAACGTCCACACGGCGCCCAGTGGGTTGCCGTCGCGCGGCCCCCCGATCAGCGCCAGGTCTCCGTTCGCCGACACGGCGGTGCTGGAACCGAACGAGCCATGGCCGCTCTCGTCGTTGGGGGTGAGCTTTCCGCCCTGCCCAGACCAGCCCGATTCACCCTTGGTGAAGACCCAGAGGGCGCCCGCGCCTTCAGCGTCGCTTCGCCCACCGACGAGGGCGGTACGTCCGTCGGCGGACAGCGCCGCGCTGGAGCCGAAGCGCCCCGCTCCGCTCTCTCCGGAGGCCGCAAGCTGCGTGCCGATGCGGGGCCAGCCCGTGGCTGTGCGGGTGTAGGCCCAGGCTGATCCGACGTGACCTTCGGCGCCTGGGCTGCCGATCAGCGCCGTGCCTCCGTCGGCTGAGAGCGCGACCGCCCGGCCGTAGAAGCCGGACTCTGTGCCGAGCACCGCGACGAGCTCTGCACCGTCGTGGACGAAGCCCGATTCCGTGCGGTGAAAGGCCCATACACCGCCTCGCTCGCCGTTGTCGCGCGGTGCGCCCACGAGAGCTGTCAGACCGTCAGCTGAGAGCGCGACGCTCGTGCCGAAGCGCCCACCGCCGCGCTCTTCGCTGCCGGCGGTCAGCTGTTCGCGCAGCGTCCACGCCGCACCCGACCGCGTGAAGACCCAGGCAGCCCCGAGTTCGCCGCGCTCGCGCGGAGCGCCGACCAGCGCCGTGTCGCCGTCCGCCGAGATCGCGACCGACGCGCCGATCCCGCATTCGCCCGGTTCATCGAGACAAAGGCCGGGTTCTTCGCCGGAGGGTTCCGGCACCGTGAGCTTCGGCCCCTGCTGGGTCCAGCTCGAGCCGCTGCGGGTAAAGGCCCACACGGCGCCCACGAGCCCGCCGTCGCCCGGCGCGCCCACGAGCGCCGTCGTCCCGTCCGCCGAGACGGCGAGGGAACCGCCGAACCGGCCTTCTCCTTCCTCGCCGCCCGCCGGCAGCTGACCGTTGGGTTCGAGGACGGATTCGGCAGCCGGGAGCGCGTCGCTCGACGCCGCCGCCCCGGCACAGGGCAGCGCGAGCACGATGCCGGCCGCCAGCAGCACCCAGAGCAGCGCGCGCAGCTGTATGCGCCTGCGGCCCGGCGTAGTCAAACCGTCTGTCGCTCGCACGCAGCGAGCGCTCCGAACCTGTTGCGAAACGGTGCCCCCTCCGACAACGCGGGCCCGCGGCCGGGCCCGTCTAGAAGCCTTCTGTGCTCAGCAGCCTACCCCAGCCTGGTCAGAGGATCGACAGTTTATTATCGACACGTGTCTGAAGATCTGGTCTGAGGGACTGGACATCGGGCGACGGCGCGCTCGATCCGAACGCGCGAGGATCTGTGCGCCAGGCCGGTGCCGCCGCCTTGGCATAGACTCGCCGACCTGATCTTGGGGGGGACGATCCGTAAATGGCCAGCGGCGCAGCGGCGACGCGACGGGGCGATGCAGTGAGCTGGTCGGCGCTGTTCGGCGCGTTCGTGCTCTCGCATCTGCTCGGCGACTTCGTGCTGCAGACCGACTGGCAGGCCAACCAGAAGGAGCACGGCCTGATCGCCGGCAGTTCGGTCAACCGCCGGGCACTGATGCTTCACGGCCTCATGTACACGGCAGCGTTCATCCCGGTGCTCGTGTGGATCGGCATCGAATCGGGGGTGGGCGTCGCAATCGGCGCCGCGGCGCTCGTCTGGCTCCCGCACGTGATCGTCGACGACGGGCTGCTCGTCGGCTGGTGGATCCGGCACGTCAAGCACGTGAGCGGACCGCCGACAACGGTCGTGCGCCTCGGCGTCGACCAGAGCACCCACCTGCTCGCGCTGGCGGCGGTCGCCCTACTGGTAACGGGCTGATGGCGGCGCAGGCGCGCACGGGGCGCGGCGCCGCGCCCCTGCGCGCGCGCCGGGTTTCGGCTCCGCGGGCCGTTCTCCTCGTGGCGGTGCTCGGGAGCTCCCTCGCGGCCGCCGATGGCAGCAGCGTCAACATCGCGATCCCCAACATCGCCAGCGACTTCCAGGGCGCTTCGCTGTCGAGCGTGTCATGGGTGCTCAACGCCTACAACATCGTCTTCGCCGCGTTTCTGATCGGCGGCGGACAGCTCGCCGACCTGCTGGGCCGCCGGCGCGTGTTCTCGATCGGGCTGTTCGTGTTCGCTTCGGCCTCCGCGCTGTGCGCGGTCGCGCCCTCGCTGAACCTGCTCATCGTCGCACGCGTGCTCGAGGCGGCTGGGGCCGCACTGCTCGTGCCGAGCGCCCTCGCGATCGTCCTCGAGGCTCACCGTGCGCACGACCGCGTGCACGCGGTGGCACTCGGCTCAGCCGTCGCGGCACTCGCAGCGGGCCTCGGTCCTCCGGTCGGAGGCGCGCTGATCACGGCCTCGAGCTGGCGGCTGGTGTTCGTCGTCAACGTCGCGCTCAGCGCCGTCGTCCTGGTGCTCGCGCGGAGGGTGCTCGTCGAGAGCCGCGCGCCGGGGCGGCGGCGCCTGCCCGACCTCCTCGGCGGCCTCGTCCTCGCTGGCGCAATCGCGTTTCTGGTGCTGGCGATCCTCAAGGGCGCCGAATGGGGCTGGGGCAACGTTCGCGTGCTCGGCGCGCTCCTGGCCGCGGTCGTCCTGACGGGGTGGTTCGCGCTCCGGACGACACGCGCGCGCACGCCGGTCGTGGACCCGGCTCTCCTGCGCATCCGCGAGTTCCAGCTCTCGAACGGCGCGGTCCTGCTGATGGCGGGCGGCTTCTTCGCCTACGCGCTGTGCAACGTCCTGTTCCTGACCGAGGTGTGGGATTACTCGATCCTCAAGGCAGGCCTCGCTCTCACCCCCGAGCCGTTCGTCGCGATGGCACTCGCGACGCCGGTCATCCACCTCGTCCGGCGCGTCGGACATCGGCCGGTGATGGTCGGCGGCGGACTCGTCTGGGCGGCCGGCATGGCCTACTTCGCGCTGGCCCTCGGCTCCTCGCCCGACTTCCTCGGCGGATGGCTGCCCGGGATGGTCATCCTCGGCGTCGGCTCCGGTCTCGCGTTCCCGACCCTGAGCGGCGTCGCGGTCGGATCGGTTCCCGGGCCGCGGTTCGCAGTCGCCACCTCCCTGAACTCGGTTGCCACGCAGATCGGCGCCGCGCTGGGGGTCGCGATCCTGATCGCGATCGTCGGCGAGTCACAGGCCCGCGCCGTCTTCGAGCAGGGATGGCTCTTCTCGGCCGCGTGCTTCCTCGCGGGCGCCTGCGCCTGCCTGGCGCTCGCGCTCTCCCATGAGGACGAGCACGCCGAGACGGTCGTTGTGACCCCGGCCGAGCCGGACCGCGAAGCGCTGGAATGGGCGCGGGTCGCCGAGCTGCCAAGCCTCACGGACGCCACCGGCGCGCAGGCGGCGCCGGCCGCGCAGAGCGACGCCGAGTTCCTGCGCAACGTCCACCTCTTCGCATCGCTGCCGGACGCCCTGCTCGAGCGTGTGGCAGCCCTCGCAGGCGATGTCAGCGTCCGTCGGGGCGAGTGGCTGTTCCGCCAAGGCGACCCCGCAGACGGCGTGTACGTGGTTCGTGTGGGGCATCTGCAGGTGCTCAGCGAGGGATCCGAGACGCACGCGATCAACACCCTGACACGGGGCGCCGTGCTCGGGGAGCTGGCGCTGCTGAGCGGCTCGGCGCGCAGCGCCTCGATCCGGGCGCTGCGCGACACAGAGGTACTCAAGATCGAGAAGGCGCATTTCGACGCTCTGCTGGCCGAAGAGCCCGAGCTCGCGCTGGCGCTGACCCGCGCTCTCTCCGGACAGCTGCAGGCGAGCCGCGCGATTCGGGTCGAGAAGCGCTCGCGTCCGGTCACGATCGCGCTCCACGCCGCCGGAGGAGGGGTTCCGCTGACCGAGTTGGCCGACGAGCTCAGCCGCGCGCTGTGCCTGCACGGAAGCGTCGCCGTGGTGCAGGCGGGCCGGTCGCCCGAGACCGGGGAGAAGCTCTCTCGAGCCGAGACTGCGGCCCGGTTCGGACCTGTGATCGAGCGCTGCGAGCGCGATCACGACCAGGTGCTGATGCTCTGCGGCGAGGACTCCGAGCCGACGCCATGGGACGAGTTCTGCCTCGCCCGAGCCGACCGCATCCTGGCCGTCGTCCCCGGGTCGGGAGTCGCTGAGGGCGAGCGCGAGGCGCTGGCTGGGCGCCTTCGCGGGGCGGATCTCGTGGGGTACGGCGTCGAAGCCGGCTCTGGTGAGCTGTCCGCGTGGATCGAGGCTCTGGACCCGCCTGCCACGTTCACGATCGGCCGCGACGGCGAGCGCCGAGCCGACGTCGCGCGCGTCGCACGACGGCTCGCCGGGCGCTCGCTCGGAGTCGTGCTCGCGGGTGCGGGTGCACGCGCCTTCGCTCATCTCGGAGTGCTCGAGGTGCTCCTCGGCGCGGGCGCCCCGGTCGATCGCGTCGGCGGGGTGAGCATGGGAGCATTCGTCGGCGGCCTGTTGGCCCAGGGCTACGACAGCGCCTCGATCGACGCATGCTGTTACGAGGAGTGGGTGCGCCGCAACCCTCTGAACGACTACACGGTGCCGCGCGCGTCGCTGATCAAGGGCACCAAGGCGCGCGTGATGCTCGACCGCGTGTTCGGCGAGACACGCCTCGAGGAGCTCTCGCGCTCGTTCTACTGCGCGAGCTCCGACCTGCGCAGCGGGCGGCTCGTCATCGACCGTCACGGCCCGCTCGCCGGAGCCGTCGCGTCCAGCATCACGCTGCCGCTGATCGCCCCTCCAGCTCGGCGCGAGGATGCGCTGCTCGTCGACGGCTCTCTCCTTGACAACCTGCCGCTTGCCCCCATGAGCGCGTCCGGCGAGGGTCCCGTGCTGGCCGTGGACATCAAGAACGCCGAGGAGCCCGTCGAGCCGCACGAGGACGAAAAGACGCGCCAAGCCGCGCGCCGGCGCCTGCCGCCGCTGACCGAGACGATGGCACGCCTTGCGCTGCTGAGCAGCGCCAACACCGATGAGTCTGCGCGACGCCATGCCGACATGACGCTCAAGGTCCCGCTCGCCGGTGTCGGACTGCTCGAGTTCCACCAGATCGACGCGGCGCGCGACGCCGGGCGGCGCGCCGCAGAGGCCGCGCTCGAGGACGCTCCGGACTGGCTGCTCGGCGGCGCGCCGGCGGCGGGCCCCGCCGGCGCCCGTACGGTCGTCAGGCTGTAGCGGCGATGCGCTCGACGCGACGACGCACCCGCATGCTGATCCTGGTCGCCCTCCTCGCAGCGGGCGCGGGCGTCGCCGCCTACGCCACCCACCTGCTGCGCCGCAGCGAGCTGCAGACGATCGACGCACGCTTCTCCATCCGCGGCAACCGCCATCCGCCGCAGAACATCGTGTTCGTGGGGATCGACAACACGACCCTGCAAGAACTGGCGCGAGACGGCCACCGCTTTCCCTATCCGCGCAGGGATGACGCCGAGGTGATCGACCAACTCCGCCGCGCGGGCGCGCGCACGATCGCGATCGACCTCGAGTTCACCGAAAGGACCACCGAAGCCGATGACCTGGCGCTCGTCGAAGCGATCGAACGGGCCCGGGGGAAAATCGTGCTCGCGGCGGACGAGGTGAAACCGGGCGGGCAGGCGCGCGTGCTGTTCGGTGCGACGCCGTCGATCCTGAGAGAAATCGGCGCGCGGGCCGGCGACGTCCGACTGAGGCCTCAGATCGAGGTCGACGTCGACGGTGTGACGAGGAAGCTGGGCTACTCGTACAACGGTCTGCGCAGCTTCCCAGTCGTGACAGCCGAAGTGACCAGCGGCCATCACGTCCCGGCAAGTCAGTTCGAAGAGGGGACGCTCCCGATCGACTACGTCGGCCCGCCGGAAACGATCAAATCGATCTCCTACTCCAAGGTGCTGGACGGCCATTTCGACCCGCAGGCCGTCAAGGGCAAGACGGTGATCATCGGCGTCTCGGCGCCGATCCTCGGGGACATCCACGCGACGCCGACGACCAACGGGGGGCAGATGCCGGGCGCCGAAATCTGGGCGAACGGGGTCGACACGCTGCTGCGCGGCGCGCCGCTCAGGTTCGCGCCGGGCTGGCTCGACGTACTGCTGATCTGCCTCCTCGGCGCGCTCGTGCCGCTCGGGAGCCTGCGGCTGCGGGGCTGGCGCTCGCTGCTCGATGCGCTGCTGCTCGCGGTCGTGTTCACGGTCGCGACCCAGCTCGCGTTCAACAGCGGCCTGATCCTCTCCTTCGTCTACCCCCTCCTCGCGCTCGCGCTGGGGACGCTGGGGACGCTGGCGGTGCTCTACATGAACGAAGCGCTCGAACGCCAGCGCGTCCGAGACGTCTTCTCCCGTTTCGTCCCAGCGGGGGTCGTCGAGGAGGTTCTGGCCAGCGCGAACGAGAACCTGCGTCTCGGGGGGGTCGAGCGCGACTGCACCGTCCTCTTCTCCGACCTACGCGGTTTCACGAGCTTCTCCGAGTCGCAGCCGGCCGCTCAGGTGATCGACGTCGTCAACTACTACCTCAACGAGATGACCGAGGCGATCCTCGCTGCCGGCGGGACGCTGATCGCCTACATGGGAGACGGGATCATGGCGGTCTTCGGAGCCCCGCTCGAGCAACCCGACCACGCCGACCGTGCGCTGCGCGCGGCGCGCGAGATGATCGGCCCGCGGCTCGCGCGCTTCAACGACTGGATCGGCGAGCAGGGCTTCGAGCACCGCTTCGTGATGGGCGTCGGGCTCAACAGCGGGCCAGTGATGGCCGGGAACGTCGGCTCCGAGGAGCGGGTCGAGTACACGGCGATCGGCGACACCACCAACACCGCCTCGCGCTTGGAGGGGATGACCAAGAACAGCGGGACGATGCTCTTCGTCGCGGAATCGACGCGCGAACGGATGCATGAGGAGGGCGCCGACCTCGTCTGGGTGGGCGAGTTCGAGGTGCGCGGGCGCGAGGCGAAGCTCGCAGTGTGGACGCTGGCGCCGGTCGGCGCGGCGGAGGTCGAGGAGGGCGGCGGCTCGCCCGAGGCGGACGCCGAGCAGCAGCCCGCCGGCTGATGCGTCGCGCCGCGGGGCGCGGAGGTCGTCCGGAGGCTTACTGACCGACCGACGGACCGAGCCGGTAGACGGCGCCCGCGGTGTCGTCTGTGACGTACAGCGAGCCGTCCGGGCCCGGTACCGCGTCAACGGGTCGACCCCAGCGCGAGCCCGATGCTTCCTGGAAGCCTTCCACGATCGTCGCCGCCTTCCCGAGCGTCGCCTTGCCCTTCTGCCACTTCATCCAGAGCACGGCAGGCGGGCGGGGCGGCGTCCGATCCCACGAGCCGTGGACTGCGAGCACCGCGCCGTTCGAGAGACGTCCCTGGATCGTGGACCCCTCCAAGAAGTTCAATCCGAGCGGGGCGCTGTGCGCGGGGATGCCGACCTCGATCGGCGCGAGCGATGAGCAGTTCAGGGCAGCGCCGCTCGCGTTCGTCTGCTCGTCCTTGTCGAACGGCATCCGCACGTAGTTGAAGTGGCTCTTTGCGCTGCCGGGCTGCTTGTCGGGATCCGGGTTGCAGTACGGCCAGCCGAGGTTGCGGCCTGACGTCAGCCGCGCCACCTCATCGGGCGGGTGCTCGTTGACGTACTGTTTGATCACGTGCCCGTAGGCGTCGGCGAATTCGCCGTAGGCCTGGTGGAAGGGGTACGCGATTTCGTCGCGCTCGTTGACAGCTGTCCAAAGCGTGCCGTCGGGCGCGAAAGACAGCCCCTCGCCGTTGCGCACGCCGCTCGTGAACACGCGCATGTTGGTGCCCTGGGGGCTGAACGAAAGCACGCTCGCGCGCGGAGGCGATTCGCCGGGTTCGTCCGGAGTCGCGTTCGAGGCGCTGCCGATCGCGACGTAGATCGTGTGATCGGGGCCGATCGCGATGCTCTTCGGTTTGTGCACGTCGTCGCCGGTTTTGCTCGTGTCCGGAAGATTTTTGATCAGGACCGTGCGCGTGCCGAGCGTGCCGCCGGCACCCCACACATAGCGGTCGATCTGATTCGACTCCGCGACGTACAGGTACTGGACGCCTTCGACCGTGTCGAAGGCGAGCCCCTGTGGCGCGGTGAGCCCGCTGATCAGCGTTTTCTGAGCTGCTGCCCCTCCTCCCGGGGAGGGCGTGAGCGCAACGACCTGGCCGCTGCCGGACGCGCTGACGAGCAGTTGCCCCTGCGGCGTCCACACGGCGAAGCGCGCGCCGCTGACGCGCGCCCACACTTCGCCGCGCCAGCCGGCCGGAAGGGCGAGCTGGCGCGCCGTGCCGAACGGCGAGGCTTCGTTGCCTTTCGGGACGATCAGGGTGCTCTGCGTGAGCTTGGAGCGCGCTGCGCGGGCTGAGGGCGCTCTGACGTTGGCCGCGGCGGCCCCGCAGGCGCACAAGACGGCGGTTGTTGCGAGCGCGGTGACACGCACATGCCACGCGTGTCGGCGGGCGCAGGCGCGACCCCTTCCCTGGGTGAGACGTCGTCCCTGCATGGCTGGGCCGTATTTCAGCACAGCACCGGCCGCTCGCCAACGGGGCTCAAAATCCATCGGGCTGCAGGAGCGCCGTCGCTCGCTCAGGAACCGCTTCCGGTCAGCCGCTCAGGGCCTCGCGCTGCGGGTCAGCCACGGCGCTGCGGCTAGGCGGTTTCGAGAGGAGATCGGCGCGGGTGCGGGGCCGGACTCGGCCCCGCACCCACGACCTTGCGATTCAGCGCCGAACTACCGCTCCGGCGCTACGGGTTTTTGGCTTCGACCGTGTTCGGCGGCAGGAAGTTGTCGAACCCGACGACCTGCACGCCGCTGAGCGTGCCCGTACCGGTCGTGAATTCGAGCTGGTTCGTATTCACCCAGGGGGAGAGCGTCCCGGTGAGCGTGAACAGCGGGCCCGTTTTTTTGCACGTGAATTCCAGGGTGACGCCCGCGATTTCATCTGCGATCGGCGGCACTTCCACCAGTTTCGTCGCCCATGGCAGTCCGAGCGAGTTGACTTTCAAGGCGCCCTGGACTCCGGCGGAGTTGACCGGGCAAGGGTTCGGCCCGCAGCTGAGGGCTTTGAACACTTTCATCACGTCGGTCCCGGGCCCGCCCGAGGCCGGGTTTTCGAGCGTCTCGGCGTCCTTGAACTTACAGCTCACGGTGATCGTGGTTCCCGGCACCGGGCCGATCGTAAGACCCGCTTCGGTTTTGACGTTCTTTTTTTTCGTGAGAAGTTTGCCGTTCACGTACCAGTGCGGTGCGGCCTGAGCGACGGCCGGCAGCACCGCACACGCGGCGACCGCCAGCAGCAGTCCGGATGTGGCCATGAGCCTGCGGATCATGATTCCCCCTTTTTGATTGCGAGGGAGGTTCTGGGGACGGACCCGTCGAGACCCGCGCGCGCCAGCATCCCCCCCAACTCGCAGTGATGGCGAGCCTATCCGCGGGCGCTGACGGCTGTCAATCATCCGGCTGTGTGACGCGCCACTGTGGCCGGCGCGGCGCCGCAGGACGCCCTAGTCGAAGCGGTCGACGAGCGCTCTTGGTCGCGCCCGCAACACAGCCGCATCCGCGACGAACGCGGCGTTCGGACCCGGTCGGCGCGACGCCAAAAGCGCCGCGTTGCAGGCTCTTCGGCTCGCCGCTCAGCCCGCCGCGGCCTCCTGCGGTCCGGCGGCGGCGGAAGGCCGGCGGATAACCGCCGCCTTCCGCCGCGAGAGACCGGCGGCGCTCAGCCCGTGATGTCGCCGGAGTTGCCGCCCTTGTCTGCGGAGGCGTTCTTCCAGACGCCGTGCTTCTTCGCCTTGTAGTGGAGGTCGTATGACGTCACTTCGTACGTCGCACCGGCTCCGAAGAAGTCGGCGACGAATTCCGACGTGTAGCAGAGGGTCGAGCAGGTCGCCCCTGCGTCATAGGTTCCCCCGCTCACGACGAGCGAGAACGAGCCCTGCATCTTGCCGGTGACGGCGCCGCTCAGCGTCCCTCCGGGGTTGGTTCCACAGGCCCCTGGGCTCGGCCCCGCGAGCGTCGTGAAGGTGCCGTTCTTGAACTGCTCGACGACGCTGTACGCGCCGTTCTTCGGCTTCGTCTTGACGGTGTAGAGCCGATCGAACGTGTCTTCCGCCCACGTGTTGCCGCACGTACCTTCGTCAGGTGAGTTGCTTGCATACGGCCCGAAATGCTGAGCTGCCGAGCCCCAAGCGTTCGCCGTGATGGCGAGCGCGACCATCATCGCCGCTACAGCGGCGATAGCAATACGACGCATGTGTTCCCTCCTTGATTTCCTTGCCAGGCCGGTCGGCCTGTCCCTCTCCAGAGCGAGGCATTGTACGCGACTCGACGCTCAGCGGCCATTCAGGTAGGTCAAATATCGGACAGATGCGGGATACACCGCGACGGATCGAGCGGGACGGTGAGACCGTCACAACAGAGCCTTCGCACCTCGTCATCGTCTGGTAGCGACCCTCGGTACGAACCGCTGGATCGCCTCGTATGCGTGGTCCTGGATCTCAGGGTCGCGGAAGTCGGGAAGGATCTCGGCCTGGTCGATGACCGGTCCGGTGATCGTCTTGGCGGCGCTTGCGTAGAAGACGCCGCTAAGCAGTGACTCGTCCGTGACGCCTTTGACGAATCGCTCGGCCCCAACGTCCAGCTTGTGCCCGATGCGAAGGGCAGGCGCGAGGTACGGGAGCAGGATCCGGCTGGCGATGATCCGCACGGGCGCGGGCTGGTCGCGCAGCACCTCTGTGCCCGCGGTGTTTCCCGGCGACATCGTGATGAACCTGAGCTCGGGGTGCATGCGGGCCATCGCGCCCATCCACAGCGCGCCGAGGTACTTGATCTGGCTGTAGGAGAGCATCACGTCGAACTTGCCGCCTCCGAAGGACGAGCCATCGATCACCGACGCGAACTCCTGTGAGCTTTGATCGGTGAACGTCGGTCGCGCGATCCGCAGCTTCGGGATTCCGCGCGCCCCCTCGCTGCCTGCGAGGACCGCGACATCGGTGAGCAGCCCGGCTGCCAACAGATTCTCGAGCAGAACCACGTGACCGAGCAGGTTCTGGGCGAACAGCTCAGTCACCCCGTCTTGCGTCAACGATGCGGGCGTGGGTCCGCCGATGCCGCCGGCGATCATTGCGAGCGCGTTCAACGGAGCGCCGATCGCGGCCACCGCAGCACCTACCGAGGCAAGGTCTTCCAGGTCGATGATCACTACCTCGAAGACCTTGTGCCCGGTGACCTTCTCCAGGTCCTGCTTTGCCCGCACCGCCTTCTCCGCGTTGCGGCAGCCGAGATAGATCCGCTCGAAGTCCTCGCGCAGCGCCAGCTGCCTGGCCAACTCCTTACCGAGGCCGGTATTGGCGCCGGTGATAAGGATCGTCTTTCCTGCGGTGGTTTGCATTTGAGTTTTTGGCTCCTTCGGTACAGACATGGTCATTGGTGATCTGGGGTATGGCTGTTCAGACTTTGCGTCTCTCGAGATCGCGCCGTTTGGGGGGTTGGCGGGCCTTTCACGGTCTCCCTCACCGCTCAGGGACTGCGTTCAGGGCGCTAAACCGACAGCCCCTGTCCTCCCCTCGGTCCGGCCTCGGGGGGTGAGGCCGAGGGAGGTCAGGGCAGCGGCGCAGGCGGCGGCCGCTACCCAACACAAGTGGCAGCACTGCGTCGGGTCGCCGGCCACGGGCTGCCTTGCAGAGGATCAGGACGACGATGGCTGTGCCGAAGACGCCGCCGACCTGGCGGCGGCTATTGACAACGCGGGGGTGGGTGTGGGAGTGACGGGATCATCCCTCTCCCTTTCAGATCGCGGTGCGGCCGCCGTCGACGTGGATGATCGCGCCGTTGATGTAGCCGGCCGCGGGGGTCGCGAGGAATGCGATGACGTCGGACAGCTCGTGCACTTCACCGACGCGGCGTAGCGGAATCTGCTTGGCAAACTCTTTGGCCATCTCCAACCTCGGCTCCAGCGCCGGGGTCAACGTCGGACCGGGAGCGACCGCGTTAACGCGGACGTTCTGCGGCCCGTATTCGGCGGCCCACGCCTTGGTGAGCAGCTCGACCGCGGCGCGCGAGGCGCCGTAGGCAGCCAAGCCTGGCTGGCCGTAGCTCGCGACCATCGTTGAGACGTTGATGATCGATCCCCCGCCGCGTGCGGCGATCTTCGGGGCAAGTGCGGCGACCAGAAAGAACGGCGCCTTGACGTTGATATGGAACAAACCGTCGAACGCCGCCTCGTCCGTGTCGGCCGTCGGTCCCATCGCGGCAACGCCGGCACAGTTGACCAGGACATCGATCTCGCCCGCCGCGTCGGTGACGCGGCCCACCTCGGACAGCTCCGAGAGATCAGCGGCGATGAACTGCGCGTCGTGTCCACCCGCGCGGATCTCCTCTGCGGCGCTCTCGCCGCGCGCCTCGTCGCGGCCGGTGATGATCACCGACGCGCCCTTCTCGGCCATCGCCAGTGCGGTGGCGGAACCCATCCCGGATGTGCCGCCGGTAATAAGCGCGGTCTTGCCTTGAAGTGACATGTATCGCGTTCTTCCTCTGAGTGGTTGTCGTGACCCTGGAAATGGATCGTTCGTTCCACTCTAGCATGGAATGGATGGCGCAATCCATTCCGCTGGTAGAATCGGCGATATGAACACGACTAGCCCCTCTTCTCGCCCGTTGACGCGCAAGGGCCAGGAGACCCGTCAGCGCATAGTCGACGCCGCGGCCGGGTTGATGTTCCGGCAAGGCGTCGCCCACACGACGACCGAGGACGTACGCGCGGCGGCGGGCGTCTCGAGCTCGCAGCTCTACCACTACTTCGACGACAAGCCTGCCCTGATCCGGGCAGTCGTCGACCACCAGGCCGACACAATGGTCGGGGGGCAGGAGACGTTCGATTTCAGCACCCTCGAGGGCCTGCGAGCCTGGCGCGACTTCCTGGTCGCGTCCCAGCGCGAGCACGACTGCAGCGGCGGCTGCCCAATCGGCTCTCTCGGAGGCCAGCTGGCCGAGACCGATCCCGACGCAAGAGCCCACGTCGCCGAGGGCTTCAAACGTTGGGAAGCCGAGATCCAGAGCGGTCTACGAGAGATGCAAGCACGAGGCGAGCTCGCGCCCGACACCGACCCCGACACCCTCGCCCTCGCGCTGCTGGCCGCCCTGCAGGGCGGCCTGCTCCTCACCCAGGTCAAACGCGACACCAAGCCGCTGGAGGCCGCGCTTGACGCAATGATCGAGCTGCTCGCGCGACTCAGCGGCAGCTCGTAGGGTCCTCGCGCGATACGCCGCCGTGCGCTCAGCCACCCCCCGGGCAGTACCTCGAACGACGCGCTCTCAAGGAACGATCATCAGGGCTTCGCCCTTGTCGTCGGCGGCGCCTTCCAGGCCCGAGGGGTACGGCGGACTTGTTTCGGTCCCTTCGACTTCCATGAATTCGTAGCTCAGGAAGCGTTCGCCCGTCGCACCACCGCTCCCGTTGGTCGGGAGGTTGACGAGCGGGCTGTAGTGGATCCGCCTTTCGGGGTGGTTTATCGGTCGTCCTTCGATTTCGCCGAGGCCTTCCCCGACGACAAAGTGCTCCTGGGATTCCTTGCTGATCACGCCGACGTCTCCGGTGTGTTCGGCGATCACCGAGCCACGCAGGATTGTCGTGCCGGCTTCCGTGCAGTTGAACGTCGCCAATGGTGCCGTTGGACCGCCTTCGGCTTCGAGCAGCGATCCGACGCCGCTGCCTCCTTCTATGTCGATCATTTCGCCCGCGAGGTTGTTGGTGACGATCACGCCTTTCTTGGTGCCCGTCTGGCAGAGCGCTGCACCGAGCTTGCAACCCTTGAATTCGATGACCGCTTCTTTGATCAGGTTCGGCAGCCCGAGCTTGCCCTCACCCTTCATCGCCTTGCACTTGTAGTGCAAGCGGCCGCTTTCGAACAGGGTCACGCAACAGTCAAAGGGCACGACCACAGCCAGAGTTGTCGGCCCGCCCTTGATCTTGAAGCCCTTGCCCTTGCCGACGCTCGGAGCGAGTTCGTACCTGCCTTCGCTGGTCGGGCTTTCAACCGTGCACAGCTTGTCCGTGTACTTGCCCGTGTCCTTCGGTTCGGTCTTGACACAGCCCTTCCATTCCGGCGCCGCGGATGCACCCGAAGCCACCATCCCCGCAAACACGAACACGCCAACCACAGCAAGCCCCAGGATTCGCATGCGTCCCACCGCCGACGGCTCCTTCATCTCCCCACCCCATCTCCCGAAAGACTCCGATCCTCGCTGCGCACTCTCGCATAGACGCGTCCCTACGGGCAAGGGGGCATCCGCACCGCTCGAACAACGCGAAAGACCCCGGAAACCCGGGGCCCTTCGGCACTCGCCTGTCAGGGGGCGATACGGTCGAACGGGTGCGACACTTGGCTTCGCAGAGCCAGATCTAGCCGAACGCTGCGACTGTCGGCGTCCGCCGGTCAGGAAGCTCGTGTCCGCCTCCTGTACTGATCCGTACCTTTCCGTACGGCTCGTGCTAGACTTCAGGCGATGACCGAGATCAAAGCCGAGGAAGTGCGCATCCCGCGACGGGCGCGCGAAGCGGTCGCGCACCGCGAGAAGGTCGTCGTCATGAATCGCGAGCGTCCCGCCTTTCTGATCCTCCACCCCGATGAGGACCGCCCTCGCACAGCCGCTCGTGGACGCCCGCTGCGAGAAGCCGTGGACATCCTCGCCCGAATCGCCCCTCCGGATGAGGAGTTCGCCGCGGACATGAAAGCCGTACTCGACGGCGTCGGCCCGGCGCCTGCAGATCCGTGGGCACGCTCCTAGACACGACCGTCTTCGTCGAGCTCGAGCGCGCAACCCGCGAGCTGCCCCAGACCGTCGCGATGCGGGCCGTCGCCGATCGCCTTCAAGACACGATCGGCGCCGAAGAGGAGGTGGGGATCGCCACGATCACCGCATCCGAGTTGCTCCATGGCGTGCACCGAGCCTCCGAGCAGCACCGCGCCAGACGCGAGGCCTTCGTCGAGACGACGCTGGACGCCTTCCCGGCCCTGCCGTTCGATCTCCTCGCCGCCCGCGTCCATGCCCGCATCTGGGCGCAACTGGCTGCAGCCGGCCGCGACGTCGGAGCCCACGATCGGATAGTTGCCGCCACCGCGATCGCCTCCGGCTGGAGAGTCGCAACCGCCAACCAGCGCCATTTTGAGCACATCCCGGGCCTCAGCACGTCGGTCGTGTCACTCGGGTGAGTGGAGTGCGGCGTGGTGACAGGTGTGCGTCAGAAGACTTGCCCGACAGCGATCCCTAGCTGATCCGCTTGAGCGTGAGCTGCCAGTCGACGACGTCGTTGATCGCGCGTCGCGACCAAGACGCGCGCCGGGCGTTTCCCCCTGCGTGACTTCTTCTGTCCCGCTCCCGCCGTTGGCCTCGATGATGAAACCGTGCAGCGTGCGGTCGCTCAGCGGCGGGCGGCTATGGGCGATACTGGGCTCGAACCAGTGACCTCCGCCTTGTCGAGGCGGCGCTCTCCCAGCTGAGCTAATCGCCCTGGGAAGGAGCCAAGGGTATCAACGCACGACACGCCGATATGCCCGGATCGGCGGCCCCGTGTAGCGCGTCCCGGTCGGGCTCGTCCAGCGCACCCGCCAGGCCCCGCCGGCGACCGTCGAGCTGAGCGACCAGTACCCCAGCGCGTTCGTGTGGACTTCCGCGAGCGTTACGAAGCGCGACGAGCCCGGATGGCGTACTTCGACGGTGAGCGTGGTCGCTTCCCCGGCCGGGCGCACGAGCCCCCAGAGCGAGTACCGCGAGCCGTATCGCGTCACGGTCATCGGCACCGGGAAGGCCGTGAGCAGGGGCTTGCTCTTGCCGCTGTAGTACTCGAGCCCGGTCTGGAAGCCGACGCTGCGACGGCGCATCGGGTCGTCTTTGAGCAGGTACTGCGAGAACGACGCGACGCGCGGGTTTCGGTAGGCGATCTGCTCGGCCATCGCGTCGTACTCGGCCTGCTGGCCGACGGGAACGCCCTGGTAGGGATTCGGGCGGCTCATGATCCCGAACTCGGTGATGTATAGGGGGAGATGATTTGGCAGTGCCCGCGCGCGCGCAGCAGCGTCGAGCGCTCGTGTCATGCGCGAGAGCGAGCCGATCGTGACCGTTTCGCGATTGCTGGGCACGAGGTAGGGACTCGCGCCGCTCCTGTAGGGGTGCAGCCCCCAGCCGCTTGCCGGCAGGCGCCCGCAGGAGCCCGTGCGGTGATAGGAGGCGCTCAGGCACAGCGCGCCGCGCAGGAACAGCAGCGGTGCCATGTTGTGGCGCGTCCCGCGCACGGGCGTGTGCGGCCGCGTTTCCCCTTCGGGAGCCGTTTCGCCGATCAGGACCTTGGGGCTGGAGATGCCGGCCGCACGCAGGCCGGCGTAGCCCGCCTGGTAGAGCGAGCGGTAGAGCCGCGGCGAGGCGGGGCTGCCGTTGCGATTGAACTGCGGTTCGAGGAATTCGTGGTGGTTGGGCTCGTTCCAGATCGAGAACAGCTGCACCTGGCCCCCGTAGTGACGTCCGACGGCGGTCATGAAGCGTCCGAATTCCACCGAGCTCGGGCGGTAGGTGAGCGAGCGCGGACGCGGGCTGGCCTCCGCCCAGCGCGGTACGGGCGAGGTGACCGTCAGCAGGATCTGCCAGCCGCGGCTGCGGGCGGCTTCGATCAGCGGGTCATACAGCGCCCAGTTGTAGGCGGCGGGATCGGTTGCGTCGAAGGCCGGCCGGCGCGTGCTGTTGGAGCCGGGGGCGACCGTGTGCCAGCTCAGCTCCACGCGCAGAGAGCGCACCCCGAGCCGCTCCAGCGTCGCGAGAGCCGCCGGGCGCGTCTTCGCCGTCAGGAGCAGTGCCGGAGCCTCGAAGAACGTGCTCTGAGCGCTCGACGCACCCGCCGCGGGAGCGAACGTCGACACCGCGAGCGCGGCGCCGAGCAGCACGAGCTGAAGCTTGCGTCGGAGCGACATCATCCTCCGGGTCGGGGAGAGACCGGTGCGCGGCGCCGTGCGATGAGACCCGGGCGCCGGATACGGCTATAGACACCGCACCCGGCGCGGGGTTGCGGTGCCGTCTGGCAGACCTGCCTCCGAAAAGGCCGGAGGCCCCGTCCCGGTAAGCGGGACGGGGCCTCCGTTGCCCCCTCAGTCGTCTTCGCCTCGCCTAGTTGGCGTTGACGGAGAGGACCGGCTGGTAGTTGGTGCCTTCGGCCTCGGTCGAGCAGGTGCCACCCTCGCCACCCAGGGCGCCGGTGGTCCCAGTGCAGTACATGCCGGACCAGGTCGAGTTGACGAACCATTCTTCGACCGGCTGAGCGCCGAGCGAGAGCGTTTTTTCGGACGGTTCGCTGGTCGCGACGTTCAGCGACTGCGCGGGACCGCTCGAGTGCGGGTAGGACACGGTGATCACCGAGCGCCTCGGCATTTTCTTCAGCATGCCGAGTTTGATCGAGATCGGGAACGCGAAGCCGTGGTAACAGGCTTCTTCAGCGGCGTCGTACCACCGTTCCGGGTCGCATTTTTCGGTGTTCGTCGACGGCCGGTAGAGCATCTTGACGGTCTTGGTCTTTGTGGCGATCGGGCCTTCTTCCAGTTCCCCGACGGGGTAGACCTTGATCGTCACCGGGATCTTGAAACCTTTGCTTTTCGCAGAGGTTTCGCAGCCCGCGGACACGCTGCCTTTTTCACATGCCCAGCTGCTCATGACGACCGTGACGGTCGGCTTCGAGCGCGCCGTGCCGGCCAGTTCGATCTCGCCGCCGAATTCGGTCGACGAGGTCGCCTCGAGACCGATCGAGGCGTAGTTCCCGGGCAGCGGGCTCGAGACGTTGTTGTAGACGAGTTCCGCGCCGGCGGTACCGGCACCGATTGCCGCCATTGCCGCGACGGCGACCAGCGCAACAGCAGCGCTGAGAGCCCTGCGGGGCCTTGCATCCATGTCTGACTCCATTCGTGTCGTTCCGGCCGGGCTCCGCCCGGCCATCGACCCCCTCCAGGGCCATGTATGTAGGAATCGCCAACGCTGGCAATCCGCGCAGGACAGCCCGATCCCCCTCTAAGCGATCACAGCCCCTCCGCGCCGCGGACCGTAACAATACCCAGCAAACCTGTCAATAACGGCGTCAGGAAGCGGACAATCCGCTACAGCCGTCCATAGGGCCGCTCGACGCCTTCAAGGAGCGGGTCGCACCCGAGTTCGTGCGCCCGCCAGATACCCTTATGGCCCCAAGGCGACGTGGCGGAGTGGCTACGCAGCGGCCTGCAAAGCCGTCTACACCGGTTCGATTCCGGTCGTCGCCTCTCAACACGCGCCTGAGCGCCGCGGATAGGCTGCCTACGTGGTCGAGATGACGGCCAACGGCGACGCCGAGCAGGTTGAGGCGCGGCTGCACGAGGCGCTCGACGCACACGGGCTCACGGTGTTCGCGCGCATCGACCATGCGGCCGGCGCCCGCAAAGCGGACGTCGAGCTGCAAGCCAACGTCCTGCTGATCTTCGGCAACCCGAGCGTCGGCACTCCTCTGATGGCGGCCGATCCCCGCGTCGGCATCGAGCTGCCGCTGCGAATGCTGATCTGGCAGGACCCCGACGGAACGCACATCGGCTACCTCGACCCTCGAGAGCTGGCCGAGCGTTATGCGCTCGACGGCCACCAAGAGACACTCGAGCGCCAGGCTGCCGTGCTCGCCAAGCTGGCTGCCGCGGCGAGCGGCTGAGCGCTCGGTCGCCGCCGTCGATCAGTAGTAGTCCTGCACCGTCATGGACCACCGGGCCGAGTCGCGGCCGCCCGAGATCTGGAGCTGGTAGACGCCCGGACCGCTCGTGAAGACGTGGCTCTCTTCTTCGCCTTCGCCCAGGTCGAAGCCTCCGGCGCTACCGCCGCCATCCACCGCGTGCGCCTGCGCGCTCGGACCCCCGCAAACGACGATCAGCAGGCACGTCCCCTTGAAGCTCATGTCGTAGACCACGCGCCAGCGGTCGCCGAGGATCCGGAACGGCACCGACTTGCCGTCGTCGGTACCGGAGAAGCGCGTGAGCGTGCGCCATTCGGGAGTCTCGGCGAGGGACAGGGCGATCGTCGAGCCGCGCGGGGCGCTCGAGGGCGAGGAAGGGGACTGCCGCACGACCGTGCCGGGCGCGGACCCGGGGGCGGCGACGCGGGTGAGCGAGTAGCGCAGGCCCGCGTCGGCGACCGTTCCCTCGGCTGTCGAGGCGGACTTGCCCACAACGTTCGGAACCGCCACCGGCGGCGGGCCTGAGCTCATCACCACCAGCACGTGCGAGCCTTCGTCGACGCGCGTTCCCGGCGCCGGGGTCTGCGCGAGCGCGATCCCGGCGGCGGTTTCGGAGTGGCGCTCTGCGAAGACGGGCCGCACGTGCAGGCGTTTGGCCCGCGCCTCGACTCCTCCTCGCGGAAGCTTGCGCAGATCGGGAACCTTCGTCTTGGCCGTGCCGGCGCTCGCGAGCAGCGCAACCACGAGCGCGAGGACGGCGCCGAGCACCACCGCAAGGGCAATCCAGGCGCGCCTGCGACGCGGCCCGCCGCGACGGCGGGGCGTCCTCGGCGTCACGGGCGGCGGCTGCCCACCGCCGCCGCGGCCCAGCACCTTCGTGCCGCCCGATCCTCGATCGAGCGCCTGCGTCGCCAGCGCCGCCCGGTCGAAGACGCGGGTGGCACCGCCCTCGTCCGAGTCCACCTCGGGCGAAGCGACCGGCGTCCCGGCGAGCGAACCGGCAGCCGCCTCACTCAAGGCGCGCTCCATCTCGCCGCCGTCGGCGTACCGGTCGAGCGGCGCCTTCGCCATCGCCTTCTCGACCACGGCCCGGAGCGGCGCGGGGACGCTCGCTGGCAGCGGGGGCGGCGGGTCCTGGAGGTGGCGCAGCCCGAGCTCGACGACCGAGCCGTGCCGGAACGGCGGCCTGCCGGCGAGCATCTCGTAGAGCACGACGCCGGCGCTGTAGACGTCGGTGGCGGCGGTCGTCGGCAGACCGCGCGCCTGCTCGGGGGACATGTACAGAGGCGTCCCCGCGACGGTCGCGGCAGGCGCCTGTGAAGTGCCCTCGGCCAGGCGCGCGACCCCGAAGTCCCCCACCCGCACTCTGCCGTCCTCGCCCAGCAACACGTTGGCGGGCTTGACGTCGCAGTGCAGCACCCCCTCCCGGTGCGCGCCGGCGAGCGCCGCGCAGAGCTGCTGGGCGATCGCCCGGGCGTCCTCCGGCGCAAGCGGACCGCGGCTCACGCGGTCGGCGAGGCTCTCACCCTCGACCAGCTCGGTGACGTAGTAGGGGCCCTCCTCGGCCTCGCCGAAGTCGTAGATCCGGACGACACCGGGATCGCTGACGCGGGCGAGCAGCTGCGCCTCGCGCTGGAAGCGCTCGGCCCAGGCGTCGTCCTCGGCCCACCAGGGCTTGATCACCTTGACCGCGACGAGGCGGCCGAGGCGCAGGTCACGGCCGCGGTAGACACGCCCAAACGACCCCTCCCCGAGCACCCCCAGGAGCTCGTAGCGGCCGTCGAGCGCAGATCCCGCCAGGTCCGGAGCGCGAGGCATCGGCATCCAGTATTCCGCGCCCGCGAGCCGAAGGCGGCAGCGAGGCGGTGCACGGCCTAGGTGGACGGAGGCGGCACCTCAGGGCGGCAGATGGACGCGTGCACCCATCCCCTCGCGACCTCATCGCGCCCCCGAAGCGCGCCGCCGGCCTGAGATTTCCATCATCCGGGCTTATGCCGCGGAGCGAAAAGCTATTTGACCTGGATGCCTCGGTCGCAGAGACTTGCGTCCGCATCGCGGCTGGCGAGTCTGTGCGGATCGGCGGGCGGGGTGCCCGGCGGGCGCGCGGAGCGCGCCCCGAACAATAGGAGGGGACCAATGATGCAACGTCTCGGGAAGCTCTCGAGCGCCCTTGTCGTCCTGCTCGCGTTCGCCCTGGTGGCGGTCGCCAGCGCGGGCGCGGCAAACGAGGTCGCATACAACAACCTCAACACGGTGCCGGCGAGCGTGAACGGCAAAGCGACTGAAGACACCTACTCGCAGGACTACGAAGGCTTCTCGGGGCACGGCCAGTTCGGCGGCCAGATCGAAACGGTCATCACGAACAGCCGCGTGGTCAAGAGGCTGACGACGCAGCTCGATGTCTTCGCTTGCGAACACGGCGAATACCAGCTCGAAAACTGCTTCACGCTGAAGCCGAGCAAGAGCTTCAAACAGACGTGGGCGGCGAACATCTACGAAGTCGGCCCCGGAAACGAACCGGGAGCACTGGTCGCCACCTCGCAGGCGACCGTCAAGCTCCATTACCGGCCGACGACGAACGTCAGCTGCCCGGCGACCAGCGAAGGCAAGGGGTTCGGCCCCAACTGCGACGTCGGTGGCTACCTGCAGACGGTCACGTTCAAGAAGTTCACGTCCAGCAAACCGCTGCCGGTGAAGGCGATCGTGCTGCTCACCAACGGCTGCGAAGCATGCGGCGGCAAAGTCGTCAACGTCGGCCTGCAGACGGCCTACAAGGAATTCAGCGGCGGCGAATTCATCGGCGAACCGCCGGCGAACGGCGGCGTACCCGCAGTTGGAGCCGATCCGCTGCCCGAAAGCATCTACTACAACAGCAAATTCGAAGCGACCGGCTGGGCGCAGTTCCAGCCCGTCTTCGACCTCGAAGTCAAGTAGGCGACACCGGCGCGGACCCCGCCCGCCCCGGCGGGCGGGGTGCCCGTGAGGACGGCCCTACGCGGCTGCGCCGGAGGAGACCGGGTGCGCGAGCAGGCTGCGCGCGCAATCCACGATCGTCTCCCTGACCGGCCGCGGCTCCCAGCCCGTCCGGGTCCTGGCACTCTCGATCGAGAACCGCGATTCGTGTCCGAGCTCGCTGGCGACGGACCTGATGCCGGGATCGAGCAGCGCCATCCCGCGCACGACGAAGTTCGGGATCTTGCGCGTGGGCACCTTGCGGGCATCCGGGCCCAGTTCCTCGCGCAGGATCTGCGCCACGTCGGAGAACCAGAGGAAGTCGCTCGCGGCGATCAGCCGCTGCCCGCCGGCGGCCGGCGCGCTCATTGCAAGCACGTGGAGCGCCGCGACGTCTCGGACGTCGATGAACGAGAAGCCCATCCGCGGTAGCCCGGGCATGCCGCCTTCGAGCAGCCGCCCGATCGCCTGCAACGAGTAGGAGCGGTCGTCGCCGAGCAGCGGGCCCACGATCGCCCCCGGCTGGATCGTCACCAGCCGGTCGAGGGCACCGCGCTCGCCCACCAGCTCCCACGCCGCGCGCTCGGCCAGGGTCTTGGATTTGGCATAGGGGGTCATCTGGGGATCGCCGGGATCGCTCCAGTCCGACTCGTCCATCTCGCGCCGTCCTTCCAACGCGCCGTCGCGCGAGTTGCGCACCGCCGCGACCGAGGAGGTCATGACGACGCGCTCAGCGCCGGCGTCCAGGCTCGCGCGCAACACGCGCAGCGCTCCATCGCGCGCGGGGACGATCAGCTCGTCGGGGTCCTTCGGCTGGGCCTCGGGAAACGGGGAGGCGACGTGCAGCACATAGCGAGCGCCGGCGACCGCCTCTGCCCATCCCTCATCGTCGAGGAGGTCGGCCTGCACCACCTCGAGCCGCTCGCCCGGGTCGATCTGCGTTGCGATGTCCGCCCGCACCTCCTGCTCACGGGCGAGGCTCCGCACTGTCGTGCGGACGCGGTAGCCGGCGCGCAGCGCCTCCACGACAGACCAGCCGCCGAGGAAGCCCGACCCGCCGGTCACCAGCACCGTCTGCTCCTGGTTCATCTTCGCCTCCCGGGAGCTCTAGCCGCCTGAGCCGGCTACCTGCGTTGCGAGGGTCACGAGCAGGGGCCAGTGCGTCTCCGGGTGTTCTGCGACGAACCCTTTGAAGTTCCAGGTGCTGAGCGCCCCCACCCGCACCGGGCCCAGCGCCCGAACCGTTGCGGACCGACGCGCGTCGGGAACGATCAGGGCGATCTCGCCGAAGTGATCGCCGGCCGCGAGCCGGCTCACTTCCTTCTCGCCGACGAGGACCGACAGCTCGCCATCCAGGACAACGAAGAACGCGATCGCGGATTCGCCCTCCTCGACGAGCACCTCTCCGCCCGCCACGGTGCGTTCGCTCATCCCGTGGGCGAGGCTCTTCAGCGCCCGTTCCTTCAGCGGCTCGAGGAAGCGCACGCGCCTCAGCTCCTCGGCATCCACCCCCATGGCGTCAACGCTACTACCTGCGCCCAGCGGGCGCACCGCTCAGGCGGTTTCGACGGCGCGCAGCGCCTGGCCCAGCGAGGCTTCGGTCTGCGGTCCGCGCAGCGTGCGCCGGATACGTCCGCTCGAGTCGAGCACGAAGATCGTTGGCAGCACCGCGATTTCGTAGTCGTTGCCGACGGTCCCGTTGCCGTCGCGGAGAGTCGGGAAGGTCCAGCCGTAGCGATGGATGAACGCCGTCGCGCCCGAGCGCGCATCGCTCCAATCGACGCCGACGATCCTGCCCTTCCCTTCGGGGCTCTGCGAGAAGCGCTCCAGCGCCGGCGCCTCGTCGATGCACGGTCCGCACCAGCTCGCCCAGAAGACGACCACCGCCGGGTGGCCGTGCGCGCTGTGAAGCAGCGCCGGGAGCGTCACGGACGCGCCGGAGAGGTGTTCGGCCGGCAGTTCGTGGGCCCGTTTGGCCTCGGTGGTGCTGCCGCTCGATTTGAACCCGAAGATCGCGAGTGCCGCGAGCGCGGCGCAGCCAAGCGCGACGGTCACAGCCAGTCGCGCCCTCCTGCTCACCTCCGTGTCCTCAGCCGGCGGCCAGCAGCGGCACGTCGTGGGCGATCTGAGACGGCTTGAAGTTGGCCGAGTAGATCGCGAGGCGCTTGCCGGAGCCGGTGATGCCGTAGACGAGGCCGGAGTGCTCGATCAGATCGGGGTTCCCCGCGTCGCGTTCGGCGCCGACCCCCCACGCCTTCCATGCCGCGGCGAGTTCTTTCTTGTCGCCGATCAGGTACTGCATTTTTCCGGTCTGCTCGTGCAGGGCGAGGAAATGGGCGACCGTCTTCGGCGTGTCCCCCTTCGGATCCACCGACACCGCGATGATCTGCGCTTTGGCGGCTTCCTTGCCCAGAAGGGCCTGGGCGTTGTGCAGATTCCCGATCATCAGCGGACAGACGTCCGGGCAGTGCGTGTAGACGAACGTGACGAGCACAGCTTTGCCGCGGTAGCTGTCGATGTTCACCGGCTGGCCAAGGTAGTTCTTGAGCTGTAGCGGCGGTGCCTGCCGGACAGGTTCGAGCACACCGGCGGACTCGAGCTTGCTTGCATCAGCGGCGCTGGTCGCGGTGGTGCTGCCCTGCGTGCCGCTCTTGCTCGAGGACCCGCAACCGCTTGCGATCACCCCGGCGAGCGCGAGGACCACGAGTACGGCGAGCAGCCTCACAACAGCGCCGCGCCGTGGCCGGGGGGAAGCCATCGCCCGCGAAAATACCACGCTCGTTGAAGGCGCGTTGCGGTCTTTAGGTTCGCGCGTCAGGCCCCTTCTCCAAGCCCAAAAGAACGAGAGCGTTCCGCTGTTCCGTCGCGAACGCCCGCAACGTGCGGAAATCGCCCTCTCGTCGGCAACGAATCGTGCGCTCCTGCCCCTGTAACGCAAATTGCAGAGAAATGTGTTAGCTTGCCGCCCGTTCGTGCCGAGTCCTCTTCCCCACGGGGCGGAGGATCGGGGGACCCAAGGCAGCTTCGGTTGCAGGGGCGAATCGCCACAAGTGTGGCGTAGCGTGGATTTCCACGCGAGCCCGACAGCTAACCCCGTAGGCGCAAATCGGAGATGGAGAAAGGACGCCTCGCATGTCGGGATGCCCGCGTGATCTTGCAGATCTCGAGCCCTGGACGAATTCACTTGAACGCTCTCTTGCCCGCCGCGAACGCGCCGGGCGCCGTCGCCCTGTCACGAGCGGCCGCGCCTACGCATCCGCGGCCAAGGTGCCGGGGATCGGGACGCTGCTCGACCCGCAGCGGGCGGCGCGCCTGCGCGACCTCGCAGACGACGAGCCCTGGCAGCTCTCGCTGGGCCGCTCACGCGCCCGGCGGCGCGCCGCCGAGCTGCAGTTCGTGCCGGCGAGCTCGCGTGCCAAGCGCGTCTCGCTCGGTGCGCTCGCGGCGCTGACCGTCGGCCCCACCGCGAGCATCGCGGCCGGGGGCGCCAGCGCTGCCGCTGCGACGGGCCCCGAACCGACGACCACGACCGAAAACGTGGTCGTGCTCACCGAAGGCGCCGAAGGCCGCCAGGTGCAGCTGCTTCAGAACGCGCTCGGGATCGGCGCCGACGGCATCTTCGGCCCTGAAACCGAAGAAGCGGTCAGGGAGTTCCAGGAACGCAACGGTCTCTCCGTCGACGGCATCGTCGGTCCGCAGACCTGGAGCGCTCTGCGCGGGTCGGGCATCAGCGCCTCGATGGCGAGCGTCTCCCCCAGCTCGGAAGGCACCACCCACGACGCAGTGCAGCGCTCCGAAGGCTCCGGCGGCGGCGACGCCGTCGAACGCCTGCAGAGCGCGCTGAAGCTGCCGGTGGACGGTAACTTCGGACCCGAAACCGAGGCTGCTGTCCGGCGCCTACAGGAGCGCCACGGCCTGTCGGTGGACGGCGCCGTCGGCCCCGAAACGTGGAGCGTGCTCGGGATCCACGAAGAGGAAGAACTCACCCCTCCCCCCTCCGCGCTCCCGGTCCACCACCACCATCACCATGCCGTTGCCGCGTCGGCCGGCTCGTCGGAAGGCGGAGCTGGCGGCGACGCCGTCGAACGGCTGCAGAAAGCGCTCAAGATCAGCCCCGACGGCGAATTCGGCCCTGAAACGGAGGCGGCCGTGCGGCGCCTGCAGGCCCGCCACGGACTGACGGTCGACGGTGTCGTCGGCCCTGCAACGTGGGCCGTCCTCGGCATCAACAGCGAGGGCGAACTCAAGCCCTCCGACGCGGTGCTGCACTCCTCCGAAGGCGGCGGCGAAAGCAGCTCGTCCGGCGGATCGTCGATAGTGGACGAGGTGATCGCCGCAGGCGATGAAATCGCAACCCGTCCCTACGTCTGGGGCGGCGGCCACGGCTCGTTCAGCTCCGACGGCTACGACTGCTCGGGTTCGGTCTCATACGCGCTGCACGGCGGCGGCCTGCTGAGCTCGCCCGAGGACTCGACCGCGCTCGAGTCCTACGGAGATCCCGGTCCGGGGCGCTACATCACGATCTACGCGAACTCCGAACACGCCTTCATGGTGGTCGACGGCAAACGCTTCGACACCGTTGCGCTCTCGGAGACCGGCACCCGCTGGTCGGGCAGCATGACCTCCACAGCGGGCTTCGTCGCCCGTCACCCCGCCGGTCTCTAACAGGCTTGCCATGGATGGCCGCTCGGCCCGGGCCGCTCCCTCCGGCCCGGGCCGGCCATCCTCAAAGAGCCCGCCCACCCCGCCCGCGCGTCCCGTCGCACGCGCCTGAGAGCCTCGACCGTCCGCCGCGCGCCGCGCGGTCCGTGCGATGGTCGCCAAGGCTCACACGTTCACGCTCGAGGGGCCGACCGCCCGCCATGTCGTGGTCGAGCTCGACGTCCGCTCCGGCCTGCCCGCGTTCGCGATCGTCGGGCTCGCGGACGCCACGGTGCGCGAGGCCCGCGAGCGCATCCAGACGGCGATCCGCAACAGCGGCTTCGAATGGCCGCGCCGTCGCATCACCGCGAACCTCGCGCCCGGCGATCTGCGCAAGGCCGGACCCGGGCTCGACCTCGCGCTCGCCTGCGCGATCCTCGCCGCGACCGGCCAGGTGCCGGCCGAGGGCCTCGCGCGAATTGGCATGTTCGGCGAGCTGGGCCTGGACGGCAGCGTCCGTCCCGCCTACGGCACCCTCGCTGTCGCCGACGAGGCGCGGCGGCGCGGGCTCGATGCCCTCGCGCTCGCGGCGCCCGCCGGCCACGCGGCCGCGCTCGTCGAGGGCCTCGAGGTCGCGCCGCTGCGCTCGCTCCAGAGCGCGGCCCGGCTGCTGCGCGGCGGTCCGGCCGATCCGCTGCCGCCACGCTTCGATGACACCACCCCCGCCGGCCGGGACGAGCCGGAGCTCGCCGACGTGCGCGGTGCCGCCGCGGCGGTACGCGCGCTGCTCATCGCCGCGGCCGGCGGGCACAGCCTTCTGCTGAGCGGCCCGCCGGGGGTCGGAAAGACGATGCTGGCCCGCCGGCTACCTGGGATCCTGCCCCGCCTCGACGGCGCGGAGGCGATCGAAGTCGCGCGCATCCGCGGCTTCGCAGAGGGCGCATCGCGCTCGCTCGAGCGCCGCCCGCCGTTCCGCGCGCCCCACCACACGACGAGCCCTGCGGGGCTGCTGGGCGGCGCCGGCAACGGCTGGGTCGGCGAGCTGCCGCTCGCTCACCGCGGCGTCCTGTTCCTCGACGAGGTGACCGAGTTCTCGCGCGGCGCGCTGGAGGCGCTGCGCCAGCCCCTCGAGGAGGGCTGCGTGAGGATCGCGCGCGCCCGGCGCTTGCACGAGCTCCCGGCGAGGTTTCTGCTGGTGTGTGCGACGAACCCCTGCGCGTGCGGAGCGCGCGGCGCGTGCCGCTGCTCCAAACGCGACCTGGAACGGCACGCCCGCCGCCTGAGCGGCCCGTTGGTGGACCGGATCGACGTGCGGGTCGCGCTCGATCCCCCCGCGAGCGCGCTCGGCCGCGACCCGGCGGCCGTGAGCAGCGCCCGCGCGCGAGCCGCGGTGACGGCGGCGCGGGCGCGACAGCGCGCCCGGCTCGTCGCGGACGGGGTCTCGGTGAACGCCGCGATGGAAGGCGCGATGCTCGCGAGGTTCGCGCGCCTGGACGCGGCGGGCGAGCGGCTGCTCCGCGAGGCGATCGGAGCCGGCCGCCTCAGCCCTCGCGGCGAGCACCACACGCTCAAGCTCGCGCGCACGATCGCCGACCTCGCGGAACGGGAGCGAATCAGGGCCTCCGACGTACGCGAGGCGCTCGTCCTGCGCGCCGGCCCGGCGAATCGCACGAGCGCGTGACCCGCTTTCGAGAGCTTCACAGCGCCGTGGGGACTCAAAACCCTGTGCGGCATGGCACAGACACACCACTGCGTCGCGACGATGCTCGACCGACAACAACCACGCAGAAAGGGGTACTGAAATGCGTCGCTCCTCGATGGTTCCCCAAAGCCGCATCGGGCTCGCCCTCGGCGGCGCGCTCGTGACGATGCTTGTGCTGCCCGTAACCGCGTTTGCGGGCGGATTCTCCGCGCCCGACGGTGCGCACCACCCAGCCGCCAGCGGCAGCGGAGGGCCGGCGGGACTCGCAATCGTCCTCGGGGTTGTTGCAGTGCTCATCCTGTTCGCCGTGGTCCTCGGAGGAGTTGGGGAGCAGCGCGAGCGCGGCACGCGCGCGGCGAGGCACGTCGCCCGCAAGCCGGCCGGCATCGCGGTCGTGAGCAACGATCACCGGCCCGCGAGGTAGCCGCGACAAGCGGCTGGGCGCCGGCAGCAACGAGCGAGGTCCTGCGGCCGAACCCGGATTCGACCCTCGACTCGAGGCTTTTCGGCTTAGCACGGTTGTACGAGGCGGCCGAAACAGGACTCAAGTGCGGTTCGGCTTTGGCCGACGCTTGCTGGGAGATGAAGGATCAGCTCAGCGTCGCACGGGGGATGTGAGACCCGTGCCCGCTTTCGCAAACGAAGAGAGAGAGCAGGTCGAGCGGGAGGTCCGGCTGATCGGGTCCACGCTCCGCGAGCGCGCGGACCGGGTCCTCGAGCTGGTCGTCGAACGCACGGCCGAGGCGCACGGCGAGATCGACCCGCAGGTCGACGAGAGCCTCGAGCGAATCTGCACGATCGCCACCGTGACGGTCGCCGAATGGATGTCCGGCGGACGCCCCGAGGACGGGATGGACGCCGCACAGGAAGCCTTCGAGCTGTTCGGCCAGCTGGCCGCCCACCACGCGGCGCCGCTGCACGAGGTGACCAAGCGCTGCCTTCGCTGGCGCGACAGCGTCAGCGACGTGCTGCGTGAGTCCGCGGCACATCATGGAGCCTCCGACCGCGCCGGCAGGCGGGCGCTGGCGATGGCCCAGGCGACGCTCGACGTGACGCTCGTGCGGATGTGCGAGGTCTTCGAGCAGGAGCGTACCCGCGTAGAGGAGGAGCTCGACAGCCGCGGCGAGCAGCTCGCCTATCTCTCCACCCACGACCAGCTGACCGGGCTGCCCAACCGAACGCTGATCCTCGACCGGGCCGAGCAGATGCTGAGCCGAGCGCGCCGCAACGGCGGACCGGTCGCGGCGCTGCACGTGAACCTCGACAACTTCACCGTCGTCAACGACACCCTCGGGCACATCGTCGGCGACGAGCTGCTGCGAAGCGTCGCGGCGCGGCTCGACGGGCTCGTCCGCGACAGCGACGCCCTCGGGTGCCTCGGCAGTGACGACTTCATCGTGGTGGCCGAGGAAGCCTCGCTCGACGCCGGCGCGGAGCTGATCGCCGAGCGGCTGCTCGAAGCACTGAGGACACCGTTCGCGCTCGGCGCCACCCGGCTTGCGGTCACCGCGAGCATCGGTGTCGCGACCGGCGTGCGCGCAAGCGCGGAAGAGCTGCTCGGCGATGCCGAGATCGCTGCGCACCGCGCGAAGGTCGAAGGCAGGGACCGCTGCATGACGTTCGAGTCCGGGATGCAGGACGTGGTCCAGCGTCAGGCGGCGCTCGAGCAGGACCTGCGCGGCGCGATCGAGCGCGAGGAGTTCTTCCTCGTCTACCAGCCCACGTTCGACCTGCGCGGCATGATCCCGACGGGCGTCGAGGCGCTGATCCGCTGGCGCAGTCCGAGCCGTGGCCTGGTGCAGCCCAACGACTTCATCCCCCAGCTCGAGCAGAGCGGCCTGATCGTCCCGGTCGGCAGCTGGGTGCTCGAACAGGCCTGCGCGCAGGGCTCGCGCTGGCGTGAGGCCGGGCATCCTGTCGGCGTCGCTGTGAACGTCTCAGCCCGGCAGCTCGACGGCGATGAGTTCGTAGGCGTCGTCGAGCGAGCGCTCGCGACCAGCGGCATCGACGCCCACGCCCTGACGCTCGAGATCACCGAGACCGCGCTGATGCGCAACGCACAGGAGACCGCGCGGCGGCTGCGCGCGATCAAGGAGCTCGGCGTGCGGATCGCTATCGACGACTTCGGCACCGGCTATTCCTCGCTCTCCCACCTCCAGCGCTTTCCGGTCGACGCGTTGAAGATAGACCGGTCCTTCATCTCGCAGCTGGCCGAGAACCCCGAAGGCGAGACGCTGCTGCGCACCCTCGTGCAGCTCGGCAAGGCGCTCTCGATCGAGACCCTGGCCGAGGGCATCGAGCGCAGCCAGGAGCTCGCGCTCCTGCAGGAGGAGGACTGCGACAGCGGGCAGGGCTACCTCTTCGCGCGGCCGCTGGAAGCCGACGCGGCCGAGCGCTTCCTTCGCGACTGGCCGCACCGCCAGCACGGCGCGCCCGCGGCGCGGCGTCCGGCGCGCCGGGGCACCGGCAAGCGCGGCGTCCCAAAACGGCCCGCGAGCACGCCCTCGCCCTGACCGCCCGCGGGGGCGGCGTGCGACCGCGAACCCAGGCGCTCCAGGCACACCAACGCCCCGGCAGCGGCCCTGTAAAAACGCCGCCGGGGCGCAGTGAGAGCGGATGAAGGGATTCGAACCCTCGACCTTCGCCATGGCAAGGCGACGCTCTAGCCAGCTGAGCTACATCCGCGCGAAGCAGGCATTCTAGCCCTCGCCCGGGTGCGGCGCAAAGCGCGGGCGCCGGCCGTCACGAGCATGTGAGCCCGGCCCTAGCCTTTGAACGTCGAGCGACCGAGGTCGCCGAACGGCTCGTCGCGCTCACGCACGGCCTCGCGGAAGCCCTCGGCGGCCGCCTTCTGCTGGAACGCGTAGCCCTCGGCAGTGTGGCGCGTGATCCCGTCGAAGACGGTGCCGAGCACCTGGGTGCTGTGGAGCCCCTGCGCGTAGAGGGTCTGGTTGACGAGCAGCTTCATCAGCATCAGCTGGTTGACGGGCACGCGCGCGATCCGCTCCACCAGGATCTCGGTGCGCTCGCGCAGCTCGCTCGCGGGCGGCGCCTCGATCGCAAGTCCCCACTCGACGGCCTCGGTCCCCGAGAGCGAGTCGCCCGTGAAGAGCAGCCGCTTGGCGCGCTGCGCGCCCACCCGGTGCGCCCACAGCGACGTGGTGGGCGACCCCCAGACGCGCGCCGGCGGATAGCCGATCTTGGCCTCGTCTTCGATCACGAGCAGGTCCGAGCAGAGCGCCATGTCGGTCCCGCCCGCCACGCAGAAGCCGTGCACCATGCAGACGACCGGCTTGCCCGCGTGGAAGAGGCTCATGAAGCCGCGGACGTTGCGGCTCATCATCGCGTAGTCGACCATCGGGTCCCAGGTGCCGCGCGGGTCGTGGTTGGCGGCCATCACGGCCGCATCGAGCGGCGAGCCCGCGGGAGGTCCGCCCTCTGAGCCCTCCGCCGTCCCCATCCCCTGCGCGCTCTCGACGAGGTCATACCCGCCGCAGAAGCCGGGTCCGTTCCCGGAGAGCAGCATCACGTGGACCACGGGGTCGAGGTCGGCGCGCTCGACGCAGGCCGCCAGCTCCTGCACCAGCTGACGTGTGATGCCGTTGCCACGCTCGGGCCGGTCGAGCGTGATCCGGGCCACGCGGCCGCTCACCTCGTAGTCGACGAGCCCGCCGCCCCCGCCCGTCTCGCGTTGTGTCATCGCGAGGACTCTACATCCGCGATGCCAGCCCGAGAGCCTTCTCGCCGGCGCGACGCCCAGCCCGTCCGAAACGGGGCCGGCGGGCCCAGTCAGGGGTTCAGCCAGCCGCTAGCCTGAACACATGAGACTCTTTGGCAGTGACAAGACAACGCTGATCGATCCCTCCAACGCGCTGCCGGGCCGCGAGAGCGAGATCGCCGTTCCCGACCGTCATTTCGTGCTCGGCACACCGCTGAAGCCGCCGTTCCCAGAGGGGGTCCGCACCGCGGTCTTCGGGATGGGCTGCTTCTGGGGAGCGGAGAAGATCTTCTGGGAAGCAGAGGGCGTCTACACGACCGCGGTCGGATACGCGGGCGGCGCCACGCCGAACCCCACCTACGAGGAGGTCTGCAGCGGTCGCACCGGCCACGCCGAGGTCGTGCTGGTGGCCTATGACACCTCGAAGACGAGCTACGAGCAGATGCTGAAGCTGTTCTGGGAGAACCACGACCCGACGCAGGGCATGCGCCAGGGCGCCGATGTCGGCACCGGGTACCGCTCGCTGATCCTGTGGGACGGAGCGGACCAGAAGGCGGCCGCGGAAGCGTCGCTTGCGATGTACCAGGAGAAGCTCTCCGCGGACGGCTACGGCGCGATCACGACAGAAATCGCCCCGGCCGACGACGCCCACCCGTTCTACTACGCCGAGGACTACCACCAGCAGTACCTGGCGAAGAACCCCGGCGGGTACTGCCCGAACCACTCGACGGGCGTCTCGTGCCCGATCGGGCTGGGCGTGCCATCGTCGGCTGAGAGCACCGCCTGAGCGGGCTGTCGCGGGGCGCGGTCGAAAGCCGCTCGCCCGCCACGAGCAGCAGCCCGTGGTTCGTCCTCGCCGGCGAGGACGGCGCGCGTCGTCGCAGAATGACCCGGTAGTACCGCCGCCCTCCGCTGCCCCGATCGCGCCGGCACACCGGCTCGACGGCGCTGGAGAACATTGCCGGTGACGCTGCACAACGCGGCCGCGAGGACGCCGCGCCGCGGCCCGCACCGTCAGCCAAATGTGCAGTTCATCGCGATCCCGGCATGTGGGGCCCTGCCAATGTGTGCAGCTCATCGCGATCTCGACTTGTAGCCAACATCTGCTGGGCGCCCGCGTTTATCAGGTCGCATGGCGCCTCAGACCCACATCGATCGAGTTCGGCAGGTGACGCGTGACATCGGTCGCGCCGCGCGGCCGCTTCCCGCGTTTGCGATCATCGGCGCTCAGAAGTCGGGCACGACGTCGCTGTACTCGTATCTGACCGCAGCCCCGGGGATCCTCCCCTCCCGCGAGCAGGAGGTCCATTTCTTCGACATGGCCTACGAGCGCGGCGCTGGGTGGTACCGCGGTCGGTTTCCCACGGCCGCGGAGCTCTGGCGCGCGGGACGCCGCGCGGGATACACCGCGATCGCCGGCGAGACCAGCCCGTTCTACCTGCTGCATCCTGCCGCCCCGCGACGCATGCGCGCAGTGCTCCCGGAGGCGCGGCTGATCGTTCTGCTGAGAGAACCCGTTGACCGCGCGGTCTCGGCCCACAATCACAACAGCGCGTTCCTGGGCATCGAGTGGGCCAGCTTCGAGGAGGCGATCGCGCGCGAGTTCGCGACGTGGGACAAGCTCGACAGCATGTTGCAAGGCAGCGGTACCTCCCTGACGAAGACGGACACGGTCAGGCTCAGACAGACGGCCTACCTGCATCGCGGGCACTACGCGCAACAGCTGGAGCGCTGGTTCGCCGAGTTCCCGCGCGATCAGTTCCTGATCATGGGCTCAGGCGAGCTGTCCGCGGACCCGGGCGGCGCGCTGGCACGGACCTGTGACTTCCTCGGCGTCCCCGCGCACGATCTCGGGCACTATCCGCGCAGGCGGGCGGCACAATACGACGACATCGCTCCGGACCTGCGCGCATGCCTGGCCGAGCATTTCGCACCGCACAACGAGAGGCTCTTCGAACTGCTCGGGACCGAACTCGACTGGTGAGGAGAAATGCGGGGCAGCGGCACCGCGCGGGCGCGGAGCACCTCCGATCGCGGCCCCGCCCAGCGGAAGCCGGCCCCTCACCCCACAGTCAGCTGCCAGGTCGTCTGCACCGAGTTCCCGCTCGCGAAGTGTTCGACCTGGACGATCGTGTGCGGCCCGGGAGCCAGCGGGCGCAGCATCAGCGCATCTGAGTGCACCGCGCCCACGCCGCTCGTGTGCCCCGTCGTCTTCAGGACGCTCCCGGTGGCCGGGATCGTGAAGTGGAAGACCGGCGTTGCGACCGCGAAGGAGGAAGGGCTCAGCGCCTTCCCGTCCACGCTCACGGCGGAGCCCTTCAAGGCGAAGGAGGCCGCACACGCTCGAAGCCCCGCGCGTGTCGCGTGGAATGGGGCGGGCTCGATCGTCGAGCACTCGAACCCCGGGCCTTCGAGGAACAGGTAGCGGCCGGCCGGCACCGCGCACGTCACCGTGACCGGCGCCAGGCCTTCGTAGGCGTCCTGCAGGAACCAGACCTTGCTGCCCCGTCCTTGCGCGAGGCATTTCAGGCCTTCCTTGGGCGCTTGCGTTTGCAGACGACCATGAGCCATCAACGACTGCCAGTCGGCCGTGAGCCATTGCGAGTAGGTCTTCCCGGCCACGCGTTCCTTCGGACCGACCACGGAGCTCGCCGAGACGCCGGCGGCCCCAGGGACCGCGGCGGCGAGCGCCACCCCGAGTACCGCGAGAACTGCAAACAGGCCCTTCATCCCACCCTCCTTGGCTGACGCGACGGGCCCGGAGCTTACCTGCGGCGCAGCGACAACGCGTCGCTACCGCGGCAAGCAGCGCCTAGCGCATCCCCGCCGCCGCGAGCGCCTCGGCGTGGTCCAAATACGTGGAGACCTCGGCGATCTTCCCACCGCGAAACCGCGCGAGGAACGCCAGCGCCATCTCGACGTCCGCGCCGCTGCCCACGCCGCGCCCGACGGCCCTGCCGAGGAACACGACCATCTCGCCGGCGGCGAGCAGCTCATCGGGCTCGACCGTCAGGCGCTCCCACGTATCGCCGGTCTCGGCGAAGTACTCCTCGATCCCGGCAAGCCCGACGTACGGCCCGTTCCCGATGGCGCCCGGCAGGGCCGGGTTCCACACGAAGTCGGGGGTCGCGAGCTCGGCGAAACGCGCGGAGTCGCCGGCGTTGTAGGCCTCGATTCCCCGTCGCACGGCCTCCAGGTTCTGCTCGGACATCGCGCGCGGAAGCTTGGCACGTCACCGCCCCCCGCACAGCAACGGCCCCGCCACGAGGGCGGGGCCGTCGACTGTCCACCGTTCGCTGCCCTGCGCGCCCGCCCGAGGGCGGGACGCGCAGACCAACGGTTTGTCGGGGCCTCTGCGCCCCGGCCCCCTAGGCTCCGGCTCCGGCCGGCTGGACAGCGCCGCCGCCGGGCGACCAACCCGGGGCGTGCGGTCCGCCGAGCGTCGGCACGTCCGAGGGGTAGACCTCGTTGCCGTGGATCGCGTGATCGCCGATCTCCAGCTCCTCGTCGGAGAGACGAAGCGGAAGGAAGATGCCGACGATCTTCAACAGCACGAACGTCATGATCCCGCTGAAGAGGATCACCCACAGGCCGGTCTCGGCCTGCCAGCGCAGCAAGGTCCAGCTCCCGCCGTGGAACACGCTTTCGATACCCGGCAGCGCTGGAGTCCCTTTTTCGCCGGGATACTCGACCAGCGATGGATTCGCGAAGAAGCCGACGAGCAAGCCGCCGCAGAGTCCGGCGAATCCGTGCGTATAGATCACCCCCAACGTATCGTCCACGTTTCGGAAGACGGGCATTCGGCTGACGAATCTGATCGCCATCCAGACGACCGTGGATGCGATCAAGCCGATGAAGATCGCGCCCCAGCCGGTGACGAACCCTGCCGATGGCGTGATCGCCACCAGGCCCGTGATCATCCCGTTGACCGAGCCGATAAGGGACGGCTTGTCGCGGAAGATGTAGTCCCAGGCGATCCACACGAGCATTGCGACAGCCGTGCAGAGGTTGGTGTTGACGATCGCAGCGGACGCGTTCGCTCCCGCGTAGTAGGAGTCCCCGCCGTTGAACCCGTTCCAGCCGAGCCAGAGCAGACCTGCCCCGGCCGCGACCATCAGCAGGTTGTTCGGCGCGTCGACCTCACGGTCTCGTTGCAGGCGCGGCCCGATCACCGCCGCCGCCACGAAGCCCGAGATACCCGCGGCCAAGTGGATGACGTAGCCACCGGAGTAGTCCAGCGCCCCGTGAGCTGCGAAGTAGCCGCCGCCCCAGATCAGGAAGGCGTTGATCGTGTAACAGAACGTGATCCACAGCAGCACGAACGGGATCCACGCCTTGAAGCTGACGCGCCCGAGCACCGATCCGAGCATCAGGATCGGCGTGATCGCCGCGAACACGAACTGGAAGTAGACGAGCGTTCCCATCGGGAAATGGAACGCCGGTCCCGTCGATATCGACGGGATGATCGCCTGGCCCTCCTCAGCTCCGGCCGACAGCACCGTCCCCGACTTGCCCCAGAACGTGTCGAAGAACGAGTGTCCTGAGCCGATCGGCGAGCCGAAGCCCATCTTGAACCCCCATCCGACCCATGCGATGAGCACGAGAGCGAACGCAACGAAGGTCAGCATCATGCTGTTCACCGACCACCGCTTCTGCATGACCCCGCCGTAGAGCACGGCGAGACCGGGAAGGCTCATGAGGCCGACGAACGTCGCGGCAGTCATCTGCCACGCGTTGTCGCCCGCTACGAGCCAATGTGGGTATGCAGCCCAGCTTCCCATGTGCCTCCAATTCCTACAGTTGGTGGACAGGCGCTTCGGCTCCGACGTGTGCAGACCCGGCACCAATGACAGTGGGCTGTATGTAAAAAGGCCGCGATCGCGGCGGGTAGGGCCAGACTGGCCAACACTTCAGGCCGGCGTTTCGACACCTGTCGAGACGGCGCCCTCGCGGGACGCCGAGCGGCGCGGTGGCTAGCCGGCGGAGGAAGCGGGCGCGGGCGGCCTGTAGGGGAAGCCCGCGGCTGAGCACGCCGCCTGCATCTTGTCTTCGACGCCGCGGTATGAGCCAGAGTCGCAGACGCGGCGCGCCGTTTCGCCGCACGCGTGGACGCGCGCGGCCCCCAAGGTGCTCGGGAAGGTGACGTCGATGCAGTCCGCCCGCGCGGGCGCGCCGCTCGAGGCCGCGAACACGATCAGCGCGATCACGACGGCGAGAACGAGCGCGCCGACCACGCCCATGATGGTCTTCTCGCGCCGGCCCCAGCGCAGCGGCTGCGAGAGCCGCCGCGCCTGTTCCTGCATCACCATGCGGGAGAGGCTAGATGATCAGCTGGCCGCGGGCGCGTCCTGCGCGGAGGCGTCCTGGCCGGCGGCGGCGTCCTCGGGAGCGAACTGCAGCGCCGCCGAGTTGATGCAGTAGCGCTGGCCGGTCGGCCCGGGGCCGTCGTCGAACACGTGTCCGAGATGGCCGCCGCAGGTGCGGCACAGCACCTCGGTGCGACGCATGAAGAGGCTGTTGTCGGGACGCAGCTCGACGGCCTCGGCGACGGCGGGCTCGGTGAAGCTGGGCCAGCCGGTGCCGGAGTCGAACTTGGTGTCGCCGCTGAACAGCACAGCGCCGCAGCCGGCGCACGTGTAGTCGCCGGACTCCTTGTTGTGCGTGAGATGGCCGGTGAACGGCGCCTCGGTGCCGGCCCGGCGCAGCACGTCGTACTGCTCGGGCGTGAGCTCCTCGCGCCACTCCTCGTCGGTCTTCACCACACGCTTCTCGTCAGTAGCCATACATAGGTTCTAGCAGCGCCTTCAAGCCCCGGAACAGCCCTCCCGTCCTGCTATTGTGATCTTTACGTTCACGTCAGGTTTTTATTTTTTTGGGATTTGGAGGATCGCGTAGTGCAGACCATCGCGAAGCGGGCAAGGCTGAGGCGGATCGGCGTCAAAGCCGACGACGAGAACTACCGCTGGTGGGCCCTGTCGTGCACCAGTCTCGGGATGCTGCTCGCCGCGACGAACTCCGGCACGCTGATCATCGCCCTGCCGGATCTCGAGCGCTCGCTGCACGCGAGCCTGCTCGCTCTGGTCTGGGTGATCCTCGCCTACCTGATCGCCGCGACGGTGCTCGTGCTGATGGCGGGCCGCCTGAGCGACCTGTTCGGCCGCAAGCGGGCCTACGTGGGCGGCTTCGTGCTGTTCGCGCTCGCCTCCCTCGGCGCCGGCTTCTCCTCCGGCGCAACCGAGCTGATCGTCTGGCGGGTGCTGCAGGGCGTCGGCTCGGCGTTCCTGTTCGCGAACGCGGCCGCGCTCGTCACCGACGCCTTCCCCAAGCGCGAACTCGGCCTGGCAATGGGCGCGAACACGATGGTCGCTGCGATCGGCCTCGTGCTCGGCCCGGTGCTCGGCGGCGCGCTCGTCTCGATCTCCTGGCACTGGGTCTTCTGGTTCAACGTCCCCTTCGCGCTCGCCGGCGCGGCCTGGGGCGCCCTCGTGCTGCACGAGCTCGCCAAACCCGACACGGTCCGCGGCTTTGACGTGCCGGGCAACCTGACCTTCATCGCCGGGCTCACGGGCCTCGTGCTCGGCGTCTCCAAGGGCGGGCTCTCCGGCTGGAACAACGACGTGGTGATCGTCGGGCTCGCGGCGGCGGCCGTGCTGCTGCCGGCCTGGGTCGCGATCGAGAAACACTCGCGCGCGCCGATGCTCGACCTCACGATCTTCAAGAACCGGCTCTTCGCCGCGGCGAGCGCCGCCGCCTTCATCAACGGCCTCGCCCGCTTCGCGCTGATGTTCGTGTTCGTCTTCTACTACCAGGGAGCCCAGGGCGATGACCCGGTGCTCGCCGGCGTGAAGCTGATCCCGCTCGCGCTCGGCATGCTGGTCGCCTCCCCCCTGGCCGGCATCTACGCCGACCGCCACGGCTCGCGCTCGCTCGCCGCGATCGGCATGGTCGTCAGCGCGCTCGGGCTCGGGCTGATGACGACGCTCGAGGCCGGCAGCGCCTACTGGCAGAGCGCGGCCTGGCTGGCGCTCGTCGGCATCGGCTCGGGCATGTTCAACAGCCCCAACACCGCTGCCATGATGGGCACCGTCCCGCCGCACCGCCGCGGCATCGCCGCCGGCGCGCGCACGCTGCTGCAGAACACCGGCGCGGTGCTCTCGATCGCCTTCGTGATGGCGATCGTGACCTCCGGGATCCCGAAAGCGACCCTGTTCGCGATCTTCTCCGGCCTCGCGACGGGTCTCTCCCCCGCGCGCCTGGATCCCTTCATCCACAACATGCACATCGCGCTCTGGGCGCTGTCGATCGTGTCGCTGATCGGGGCCGGGGTCTGCCTGCTGCGCCCCGCGCATGCCGAGACCCTCGAGGACGAGGAGGAGCCGTTCGCAGAACTCCTCGCCGAGGACGAAGCCCTCGCGGGCGAGTCGGTGGCGGTCTGATGGCCGCGCGCAAGAAGGACAGCGCGGGAACCCTTCGCATCGGCGACCTCGCCCGCCTGGTCGGCACCACCCCGCGCACGATCCGCTACTACGAGGAACTCGGCCTGCTCCCCGAGTCGAGCGAGCGGCCGTCAGGCGGCCATCGTGTCTACACCGGCGAGGAGGTCGCGCGCCTGCAGGAGGTGATGCGGCTGAAAGAGCTGCTCGGGCTCACCCTCGAGGAGCTCAAAGAGCTGCTCGCCGTCGAGGAGGCACGCGCCGAGGTGCGCGCCGAGCTGCGCCGCGAGGACGTGGCACCGGCGCGACGCCGCGAGCTGCTCGTCGAGGCGGGCGGGCACATCGACCGCCAGATCGAGCTGGTGCGCCGCCGCGCCGCGGAGCTCGCGAAGCTCCAGGAGGAGCTGACCGAGACGCGCAAGCGCGTGCGCCGCAAGATCCGCGAGCTCGACGCGAGAAGCGAAGGCTCCTTCCCGCCCGCTGAGACCGCCGGATCCTCAAGCCGTTAGGCTCGCGCTCAGATGAGCGGGGAGGCGCATCCGCAGCCGAGCCCCGAGGGCGTCCCGGGCGCGGTCACAGATCCGTCGGGGATCCTCGGCCATGACCTCGTGTACCCCGGCCACGGCGCCGAGGACGTCAACGCGTACCTCGCCGCGCCCGTCGAAGAAGGGGCGCGTGCGGGCATGATCGTGATCCACGAGGCCGGCGGCCTCGGCGTGCACATCCGCGACGTCGTCAACCGCTTCGCGAACATCGGCTACGTCGCGATCGGCGTCGACCTCTACACGCGCGAAGGCGGCCCGCCGCCCGCGGGCGACTGGGATGCGATCTTCGCGCGGCTGTTCTCGATGCCCGACGAGCGCGTGCTCGGCGATCTCGACGGCGCGGCCGAGGTGCTCCGCGCCCGCGAGGACTCGACCGGCAAAGTCGGCGCCATCGGCTTCTGCATGGGCGGGCGCTACTCACTGCTGTTCGCGACCGCGCGCGGACAGCTCGACGCGGCGGTCGACTGCTGGGGCGGCTTCATCGACAAAGCGACGCCCGATGAGCGCTCGACTCCGGAGCGTCCCACCCCGCCGCTGGACCTCGCGCCCCAGCTCTCGTGTCCGCTCTACGCCGCGTTCGGCGCGGAAGACCAGAACCCCTCGCCGGAGCTGGCCGGGCCCCTCGCCGACGCCGCCCGCGCCAGCGGGAACACGATCGAAGCCGAGGTATACGAGGACGCGAGCCACGCGTTCTTCGCCGACTACAGGCCCTCGTACCGGCCCGAGCCCGCGCACCGGCTCTGGGAGCGGGTCGTTCCGTTCCTGGACCGCAACCTGCGGCCCTCCTAGGCGGCAACCGAGCGGCCCGCGGGGGCGCCGGCACCTGCTTCATATAGTGGGGCGCATCCAGCGTCGCGCGGAGGCACGCGACGCGCTGACAGGAGGTCGCGGTGGAGCGCAAGTGGTGGACGCTGATCGCCGTCTCGGTGGCGATCTTCATGCTCCTGTTGGACATCACGGTCGTCAACGTGGCGCTGCCGGACATCCAGAGCTCGCTGCACTCGAGCTTCAGCGACCTGCAGTGGGTCGTGAACGCCTACTCGCTGACGCTGGCCGCGTTCCTGCTCACCGCCGGCTCGCTCGCGGACCTCGTCGGCCGCCGGCGCGTGTTCGTGCTCGGGTTGATCGTCTTCACGGCGGCCTCCGCGGCCTGCGGGCTGTCGGGCTCGCCGCTTGAGCTGAACATCTTCCGCGCGGTCCAGGGCACCGGCGGGGCGATGATGTTCGCGACCTCGCTCGCGCTCATCGCCTCCGCCTTTCACGGCCCCGAACGAGGCCTCGCGTTCGGGATCTACGGCGGCGTGATCGGCGCGGCCGTGGCCGTCGGCCCGGTGATCGGCGGCGTGATCACCCAGGGCATCGGCTGGGAATGGATCTTCTTCATCAACGTGCCGATCGGCATCGCGGCCGTGTTCCTGACCATGAGCCAGGTGCAGGAGTCGCGCGACCCGAACGCACGCGGCGTCGACTGGATCGGGCTGGTCACGTTCTCCGGCGCCCTGTTCACGCTCGTGCTCGCCCTCATCAAGGGCAACGAAAAGGGCTGGGGCTCGACCGAGATCGTCTCGCTGCTCCTCGCCTCGGTGATCCTGCTCGTGATCTTCCTGATCGCGGAGCTCCGCCAGGAGCGCCCGATGCTCGACCTGTCGCTGTTCAAAAAGCCCGCCTTCACGGGCGCGAGCCTGGTCGCCCTCGCGATCTCCTCCTCGATGTTCTCGATGTTCCTCTACCTCACGCTCTACATCCAGGACGTGCTGGGCTATGACCCGCTGCAGGCCGGCCTGCGCTTCCTGCCGATCACGCTGATCTCCTTCATCGTCGCTCCGATCTCCGGGAAACTCTCCGTGTCGGTGCCGATCAGACTGCTGATCGGGTGCGGGCTGCTGCTCGTCAGCGGCGGCCTCCTGAGCATGACGGCTATCGACGCCGGCTCCGGCTGGACGACGCTCGTCCCCGGCTTCCTGCTCGCCGGTGCGGGCATCGGCATGATCAACCCGCCGCTCGCCTCGACGGCCGTCGGCGTCGTGCACCACTCGCGCAGCGGCATGGCCTCGGGCATCAACAACACCTTCCGCCAGGTCGGGATCGCGACCGGCGTCGCCGGCCTGGGTGCCGTCTTCCAGCACCAGATCGTGGTCAAGACGAGCGCGGCGCTCGCGACCCAGGGCGGCGGGGCACACGCGTTCGCACACTCGCCGAGCTTCTCCAAAGCCCTCGTCTCCGGAGCGGTGCGCCCGATCGCCCAGAAGCTCGGCCCCGCGGCGCGCGAGTCGGTGCTGCACGCCTATCGCGTCGGCTTCACGGGCGCCCTGACGTCGATCCTGCTGATCGCCTCGGGGATCGCGCTGCTCGGTGCGATCGCCGCGTTCGCGCTGATCCGCAGCCGCGACTTCGTCTCCTCGTATGAGCCGGGAGGCGACGGCGAGGGGCAGGCCGAGCCCGCCGCCGCCGCCGCTGTCTGAGCGCGAAGGGCGAGCCGAGGGCGACCAGCCCTCGCCGCCTGTCGCGTCCCGAGAGACCACGCGCGGCTCAGCGAGCCGAGGGCGACTAGCCCTCGCCGCCTGTCGCGTCCCGAGAGACCACGCGCGGCTCAGCGAGTCGAGGGCGACTGGCCCTCGCCGCCCGTCACGTCCCGAGAGACCACCCGCGGCTCATAGCCGGGGCACGAGAGCACCGGGACGCGCGGGTAGCGCGGATACCCTGGATCCTCACGGGAGCGACGGCACAGCGAGAAGCTGGAGCCGCGCGTGTTCCGGACGATCTGTTGATGGGTGCAGCCGTCGCAGAGCCCCGCGCCGATGCCGGCGGAGGGCTCGGAGGACTTCGGCTCTGGCACGCATCCAGGTTACGGGCGGACGCATCGACTCCGTGCGATAATCGTTGACTGCACAACTATGACCACGTTCTATCGACTGCTCGGCTTCCTTCGTCCCTACCGGCGCGGCGTCGCCGTCTCCGCCGCGCTCGCGTCGTTCGCGATGGTCATGACCGTGCTGATCCCCTACTTGACGGGCCTCGCGGTCGAAGCGATCAAGCGCGGTGCCACCCACGCCCGCCTGCACGAGCTCGTCCTGCGCTCACACGACCGCAGCGAACTGAAGACGATCGCGATCGTGATCGTCGCCGCGGTGCTCGTGCGGTGGGGCTTCACCTACCTGCGGCGGATGATCGCCGGGCGCGTCTCGCTCGGGATCGAATTCGACCTGCGGGAGCTGCTCTACGGACACCTGCAGCGCCTGGAGCTCGGCTTTTTCGACCGCCAGCAGACCGGACAGCTGATGTCACGCGCGACGGTCGACCTGCAGGCGGTGCGCTTCTTCCTCGGCTACGGGCTCGTGTTCATCCTGCAGGCCGGGCTCACGATCGCCCTCGCCGGGATCGCGATGCTCGCGATCGAACCGAAGCTGGCCGTGATCGCGCTGGTGCCGGTGCCGTTCGTCGTGGTGATCTCCCAGCGCTACGGACGCACGGCGCGCCCGGCGATCCAGGAGGTCCAGCAGCGGATCGCCGAGCTGACAGCCGATGCCGAGGAGAACATCTCCGGCGTCCGCGTGGTGAAGTCCTTCGCCCGCGAGTCCCATCAGCTCGAGCGCTTCCGCCACAGCGTCTCGCGGGTGTTCAACCAGTCGATGGTCGCCACGCGCCTGGAGGCGGTCTACAACCCCGTGATCGGCTTCCTGCCGCAGCTCGGCCTCGCGGCGGTGCTGCTGATCGGCGGCGAAGCCGTGATCCACTCCCATCTCAGCCTCGGGCAGTTCACCCAGTTCTACCTGTACCTGAACATGCTGATCGGGCCGATGCGCTCGCTCGGAGTCACGCTCGGGCTCGCGCAGCGGGCCACCGCCTCCGGCGCGCGCATCTTCCAGGTGCTCGACCGCGAGCCGCGGATCGTCGAGCCGCCGGATGCGTCGCCGCTTCCGCCCGGCAGCGGCCACGTGCAGATGCGCGACGTGACGCTGCGCTACGACGAAGTCGACGACTTCGGCGCGGTGCACGCGGGCGGTCGCGAGGGCACGATCCAGCTGGAAGCCTCGCCAAACGGCACGGCATCACCGACGCGCGCGGCGCTCTGCGATGTGGACCTGGACGTGGCGGCAGGCACGACCGTCGCGCTGGTCGGCGGCACCGGCTCGGGCAAGTCGAGCCTGGTCTCGCTGATATCGCGCCTGTATGACACGAGCGAAGGCGAGGTGCTGCTCGACGGCGCCGACGTACGCGACCTGCAGCTGCGCCCGCTGCGCCAGGCGGTCGCGATCGTCAGCGACGATCCGTTCCTGTTCTCCGCCACCGTCGCGGAGAACATCGCCTACGGGCGTCCGGACGCCTCCCGCGAGGAGATCGAAGCGGCCGCACGCCGCGCCCAGGCCGACGGCTTCATCGGCGAGCTTCCGCAGGGCTATGACACCCGCGTCGGCGAGCGCGGCCTGTCGCTCTCCGGCGGCCAGCGCCAGCGCATCGCGATCGCCCGCGCGCTGGTCGCCGACCCCCGCGTGCTGATCCTCGACGACGCCACGAGCTCGGTCGACGCATCGACCGAGCAGGAGATCAAGCGCGCGCTCGACGAGGCGATGGCCGGGCGCACGACGTTCGTGATCGCGCACCGCCTCTCCACCATCTCGCTGGCCGACGAGATCGTCGTCCTCGACCACGGCCGCATCGTCGCCCACGGCGACCACGACGAGCTGCTGGAGGCCTCCGAGCTCTACCGCGAGATCGTCGAGAAGGGCCTGCCCGACCAGGTGTTCATGACGCGCAAGCCGCTCGAGCCCCAGGGGAGCGGCCTGTGAGTCCGATGGTGGGACGCGGCCCAGGACCGCAATGGGACGGCGCACGTGCGGCCCGTGGCTCGCGCGCGCGCAGCCTGCGCGGCCTGCTGCGGCTGATCAAGCCGTATCGCAAGCAGGCCTTCGCGATGCTCGTCGCGCTGCTGATCGGGACCGCCGCGACGCTGACGCCGCCGCTGCTGGCAAAAGCGGCGATCGACAAAGGGATCGAAAAGGGCGACTCCAAAACGCTCTTCGTGGTCGTGATCGCGTTCCTCGTCTCGGCGCTGCTCGTCTGGCTGATGACCTACCTGCAGACCTACCTCGTCGGCTGGGTCGGACAGCGCGCGCTGGCGGACCTGCGCCTGCAGATCTTCGAGCACCTGCAGTCGCTGCCGATCGGCTTCTACGAGAGTCGCCCGGCGGGGGTGCTGATCTCGCGCATCACCAACGACGTCGAGGCGCTCGACAGCCTCGTCACCGACTCGGTGGTGACGCTGTTCCAGTCTGGATTGACGCTCCTCGGCACGGTCGGGATCCTGCTCTACCTAGACGTCAAACTCGCGCTGCTGACGTTCCTCACGCTGCCGCTCCTGCTCGCCGGCTCGCTGTGGTTCCGGATCGTCTCGGCGGGCGCGTTCCGCCGCACCCGGGAGACGATCGGCGCGATCACCGCGGACTTGCAGGAGAGCCTCTCCGGCGTGCGCGTGGTCCGCAGCTTCGCCCAGGAGGACGCGCAGGCGACGCGCTTTGAGGCGCTCAACCGCGACAACGAGGGCGCGAACATGGTGACGGTCAAGCTGAACGCCGCCTACTTCCCGAGCGTCGAAATGCTCTCCGGCCTCGCGGTCGCGCTGATCGTCGTCTACGGAGGGCTGCAGGCGATCGAAGGCCACGTCACGACCGGCACGGTGGTCGCGTTCGTGGCGGCGCTCTCATTCTTGTTCGAACCGATCCAGCAGCTCTCCCAGCTCTATGCGACCTACCAGTCGGGCATGGCCGCGCTCGAGAAGATCTTCCAGCTGCTCGACGTGCGCCCGTCGCTCACCGATCGCAACGACGCATTCGAGCTGGGCGAGATCCGCGGCGAGGTGACCTTCGACGACGTGTCCTTCGCCTACGAGCGCAGGCGCGGGGACGAGGGCTCCCCGCAGATCTTCGCTCTGGAGCACGTGAGCCTCGACATCCCGCCGGGGCAGACGGTCGCGCTGGTCGGCGCGACCGGCGCGGGCAAGTCCACGATGGCCAAGCTCGTTGCGCGGTTCTACGACCCGACCTCCGGGCGCGTGCTCGTGGACGGCCACGACCTGCGCGACGTGTCGAGCCGCTCTTTGCGCTCGCAGATGGGGATCGTGCCGCAGGAGGCGTTCCTGTTCTCCGGCACCGTCGCCGAGAACATCGCCTTCGGGCGCCCCGGCGCCACCCCCGAGCAGATCCGCGAGGCGGCGGCGACCGTCGGCGCGGAGGAGTTCATCTCCGAGCTCGCGCGCGGGTACGACACCGAAGTCGGCGAGCGCGGCGCGCAGCTGTCAGCCGGCCAGCGCCAGCTGATCGCGTTCGCCCGCGCGCTGATCGCCGACCCGCGGATCCTCGTGCTGGACGAGGCGACCTCCAATGTCGACCTGCACTCCGAGGCCAAGATCGAGAAGGGACTGCGCCGGCTGCTCGCGGGGCGCACGGCGATCGTGATCGCCCACCGCCTTTCGACGATCCGCCAGGCGGGGCGCATCGTCGTGCTCGAGCACGGCCAGATCGCCGAGCAGGGCACGCATGACGAGCTGATCGCGGCCGAAGGCCGCTACTACGAGCTCTACCGCGACTGGGCCACGCAGGCCGCAGCCTGAGCGCCGGCCGGGTCAGCCCGGATCCTCAGCCGGTGGCTCCGAGGGCCTCTGCGAGTGCGGGTTCGGTGCCGGCGATGAAGTCGAGCAGCACCTCCAGAAAGCACTCGGGCTCGTCGAGCATCGGGAAGTGCCCGGAGCGTTCGAGCACCTCGAGGCGGCTGGTCGGCAGGCGTTCGTGCGCGGCACGGCCGTGGGCGACGGGGATGATCGAGTCCCGCTCGCCCCAGATCAAGAGCAGTGGCAGACGCTCGGCGAGATAGAGGCGGTTGCTGGCGTTGATGCGCTGGCCCGCCGGGTCCACGACGGCGCGCAGCGTATGCAGGAAAGCCGCGCGGCTCGCCCCGTCGCCGAGCGTGTTGTGGCCACGGGCCATCTGCTCCAGGTCGGTGCCCAGGCGCAGACCGACGCGATCGAGCGCGCCGCCGACGCGGGCGCCCAGCCCGAGCACGCGCGAGGCGGCGAGCAGCGGCAGCACGAGCTCGGATCCGGGCAGCGACGCCGCGCGCAGCAGCAGGCTCACCTCGCGGCCGAGCCCGCCGCTGTCGACGAGCACGAGGCGTTCGCACATCTCCGGGAACTGGTAGGAGAACTGCATCGCGATGCCACCGCCGAGCGAGTGGCCGACCAGCGTCGCGCGCTCGTGTCCGAGCGCCAGCAGCATGTCGCGCACGGAGCAGGCGTGGGCGCCGAGGGAGTAGTCGCCCTTCGGCTTGTCAGAGGAGCCGTGGCCGGGAAGATCCGGCGCGATCACGGTGTTCGAGCGCGCCAGCCCGGGCATCACCCGCTCCCAGACGCCGGCGTCGGAGGTGATGCCGTGGATCAGGACGATCGGCGGCCCCTCCCCCGCGACGCGATACGCGAGGCGGTCGCCGTGAAGGACGACGTGGCGTCGCTGGGACCGGCGCCTGGTCATTGCCTTCGCCCCGCCGGTGGAGCCGCTGATCTGCTCATGCCCATATATCTACCCTGCGTGGCGGCGGCGACGCGCGGCCTTGCACCGCGAGGCGCCTACCGGGTAGGTTCGCGCGCACGGCATCGATTTCGGGAGGGACGATGTTCTGGAGGAGAAATCGGCCGGCGGCCCATGCCGGCCTCGAGAGGGGAAAGCGGCCGGCGCCCGGTGCCGGCCTCGGGAGGGGAAAGCGACCGGCGCTCCGTGCCCGCCTCGGGAGGCGCGGAGTCTCGCGCGCGCAGGCGCGCCGCGACCGCGAGTGGCGGCGCTTCGTTCGCGATCTGACCGAGCCGGCGAGCCAGCTCTCGCCGGCCGAGGACGAGCGCATGTTGCTGTTCCTCGAAAGGCACTCCGGGGATGAGGGCGAGCGCTCCTCTGAGCCGCCCGCCGAGCGCGCCGCGTAGGCGCGCTCACGCGGTCGCCCTCATCCTCCGATGCAGACCGTGCACGGCAGGCTTTCCTTGGCATCCTGGACCGCCGTGAAGGCAAGCTTCTTGACGCCGGCGTGCGTCTCGACGCCGTAGCCGCCGCCTTCGGTCCCGTCGCGGTAGCCGTAGAACGTCACGGCCTGGACATAGCCGGTGCCGCGCGCCCAGAGCGCGAATTGGAACAGCGCCCAGGCCTGTTCGAGTTCGGTGTACTGGAGCGAGTCGCCGGTCGGGCCTTTGGTCGGGAACCCGACCTCCGTGATGTAGACGGGCTTGTGGGAGGCGCTGTGTGCCGCTTCGACGAGGTGCCGGTTGCCCAGGATCGCGCTCGAGCGCGAGCCGGTGCCCCCGTACGGGTGGCTCGTGACCCCGTCGACGTCGGCAAGCGCGGTCGTGTTCTTCGACCACGCTTCGCCCCACGCGTTCGAGGAGTCGTGGCCGCCGTCCCAGGAGGCCAGCTCGAGCGGCCGCGCGGAGCCGAAGTTGGCAACGAGCGCTTCGTGCACTTCGATCAGCAGGTGCGCGTAGCTTTCGCGGTTGGCCGACGATTCCGAGCTGCTGCCCCAGAACCAGTTGCCGCCGGGCTCGTTCAGCACCTCGACCGCGTAGACGTGGGGATTTTCCCTCACGAACTTGACGACCTTTTCGACGTAGGCGCCGTGGTTGAGCCCGCTCACGCCTGAGCTCGAGTACGGGCCGGACTCGTCGGCGATCACTTTCAGACCGACGGCTTCCCACGGCGTCAGCTTGGGCGGGGTGTCGAGCCGCACCACCGTGCCGACGTGCTTGACGTCACCCGGTTCGCTCGAGCCCCAGTAGCCGGCGTTGATCCCGACGAGGAAGCTCCCCGGTTTTTCTTCCACGGGCGGTTCTTCGAGGGGTTCTTCTTCAAGCGGCGGTTCTTCGAGCGGGGGTTCTTCGCCCGGCCGTTCTTTTTTGGGCCGTTCTTTTTTCGGCCGTTCTTCGACCGGCGGTTCCGTCGGCGGTTCTTCCTGGTGGGGTTCTTCGCCCTGTTTGCCGCCTTTGCGGCTGGGGAACGTGATCGTGACGCTGTTCGACCATTCGCCGGCTGGGACCGTGCGCACGCGGTACGAAACGGTTTCGCCGGGGTGCGCTTCGGGCGTGTAAGAGGTGCCTTCGACCCGCACGCCGCCGAGACGGTTGCCTTCGGCTTCTTCCTGCACCCGGTATACCCCGGATTCCCCGGCGGGGGTCCAATTCAGTGTTGTCTTGCCAGACACCGAAAGACTCGGCACCAGCACAAGTGCTGTGAGCAGCGCGGCGATCATGCCGAACTAGACCTCCCTGCGCACGTCAGCGACCGCTGTCGCTCCGGCGCCCCTTGCTGGAGAGCTATGACGTTCCGTCGTACCTCAGAAGTGGGCAGATAAGCACATCGCTACCCAAAGCTCCGCTAACTGGTCGTGAATACATAAAAAAACATTCGCAATTTGCGGGCACAAATTGTCGGCGTTCGGACATTTCGTCCGTTTCCGTGCGGAATCGGGGTCCTCGAGCGGCTCAGGCCGGTCCGCCGAGCACCGTCTGCGCCTCTGCGGCAGCCGCGACAGCGGCGGGATCGTGCACCCGCTCGGCGCCCTCGACGGCGCGAGCCGCGGCCTCCCGAGCGGCCTCGGCGTCGCCGGCGCGCAGCCATGCGGCGGCGAGCCGCGCGTTGGCCTGCACCGACTGCGGCAGCAGCCCCGCGCGCTCGCACACGCGCAGCGCCTCGATCAACGTCGCGCGCGCCGCCGCGTCGTCGCCGCCCTGCTCCTGTGCGGAGGCCAACCCCATCAAGGCGGCGGCCGCGACCTCCGACCAGCCGGCCTCCTCAGCCAGCTCGCCGGCAGACTCGAACAGCGCGCGCGCCGCCTCGGCGTCGCCGGCGTGCATGCACAGGCGGCCCCGCAGCACGTTCGGAAGGCAGAGCTTGCCCACCAGGCCCTCGCGTTCGGCGAGCTCGGCGCTGGCCTCGGCGCCCCGCCGCGCCTCGTCCCAGTCGCCGCGCTCGAAGGCGAGCTGGCCGAGTGCCGCCCGCAGCTCGATCTGCGCCGGGACGTCGCCGATCCGCTCGGCCAGGGCGAGCGCCTCCCCGTAGCGCGCGCGGGCGCCGTCGTGGTCGCCCTCGGTGTGCTCGAGGTTGTGCCCGAGCGCCTGGAGTGCGAGCACCGTCTCTGAAGCGTCGGACTCGCGCGCGAGCGCGACCGCGCGCTCGAGGTTCTCGCGCGCCTTGGCCGCGTCGCCGATGCGCCCGAAGACACGGCCGAAGATCCCGTGCGCGCGGCTCGCCGCGCGCGCCTCGCCGAGCGCCTCCGCCAGGCGCAGCGCCTTCTCCGCGGCATAGATCGCGAGCATGTTGTCGCCGACCTGCACGTAGAGCCAGGCCGCGTCCTCGTAGAGGCGCACGAGCGTCAGCGACGGCTCGCGGTCCTTGATCAGGTTGATGCCCTGCTGGTGATGCTCGATCGCTCGCTTGCGCTCGCCCTTGTGCGCGAAGGCCGCGCCGATCTTGCGGTGGAGCTCGGCCACGTGGACGGGGTCCCCCTGGCGGCCCTGGTACTCGAGGCAGCGCTCCCACGCCTCGATCGCCGGCTCGACGCGGCCGAGACGCAACGCGATGTCGCCGGTCTTCTCGGCGATCCGCTGCGCGGAAGCCTCGTCCTCGCCGGCCAGCGCCGCGGCCGCGCCGTAGTGGCCGAGCGCCTCAGGGTTGGAGTAGAGCGACGCGGCGGCGTCCCCGGCGGCCTCGCCGTAGCGCAGGGCGTGGTCGCGCAGGCGCTCCTGCTCGGGAGCGGGCAGGTGGGCCTCCGCCGCGTAGGCCACTGAGCGGGCGAAGTGCTCGGCCACGACAGCGCTCGAGCCCTCCCCGCCGCCGGGGCGCTCGAGGATGAACGTCGCGACCTCGGCGTGGCGCCGCGCGCGGGCTGCCTTCGGGAGCATCTCGTAGGCGACGTCGCGGATCAGGACGTGCTTGAACGCGAGCCGCCGCGCTCCGCCGTCCTCGCCCTGCTCGCCGGGCACGAGGATCCCGCGTTCCAGCAGCGCCGCGACGGCGGTGTCGAGCTGCGCGCGGGGCATCCCGGCGAGCGGCTCGAGCGCGGCCTCGGAGAAGGTGCGGCCGAGCACCGCGGCGTCGGCGACCAGCTGGCGTTCGGCGGGCTCGAGCGAGTCCAGCCGCGCCGCGAGCAGGCCCTGCACGGTGTCGGGGAGCTCGACGCTTGCGTCGCCGTCCTCGGCGATCCGCTGCACCATCGCCTCCGCGAACAGCGGGTTCCCGCCCGAGCGCTCGGCCAGCTCCGCCGGGCGATCCGCCGCGGCTCCCGCCGCGGCCAGCAGCGACTCGACGAGGCGCCTCGCGTCATCGGCCGGGAGCGGTTCGAGAAACGTCGTCGACACGGTCCGCCGCACGACGCTCCAGTCCGGGCGGCGCTCGAGCAGGTCATCGCGCGCGAGACAGAGCTGCATCACGGGCGCGCGCAGCCAGCGCGAGAGGTATTCGATCAGGTCGAGCGAGCCCTCGTCGGCCCAGTGGATGTCCTCCCAGGCAAGCACCACCGGCCGCTCGCGCGCGAGCGCCTCGACGACGGCACGGACCGAGCCGAAGAAGCCCTCGCGCGCGCTCTGCTGATCCTCGGCGGAGGCGGCAGAGCTTCCGTCACCGGCCCCGAACAGGCGCGCCAGCGGCGCGATGCGCCGCTCCGCCTCGGCTGGGTCTTCGCGCTCGGTGAGCAGCGGCGCGAGCCGCTGTCCCAGCTTCGCCCGCGCGGTCGCGGGGTCGTCGCCCTCGGAGATCGAGCAGGCGCCCCGGAGCATCTCGATCAGGGGCCCGTAGGAGCCGCTCTGCCCGAACGCCGTGCAGCGTCCGCTGAGCAGGAGCGGCAGCGTCTCGCGGGCCGCGAGCCGCTGCTGGAACTCGAGGAGCAGCCGCGACTTGCCGACACCGGCCTGCCCGATCAGGGTCAGCAGGTGCGCGCCGCCCTCCCGCGAGACGCGCTCGATCGCGGCCTCCAGGCGCGCGAGCTCCTCGTCGCGGCCGATCAGCGGCGTGGCCCGGCTCTTGCCCTGCGTGGCGTGGGCGTCGGCACCGAGCTCGACCGCCTCCCATGCCGGTACAGGCTCGGACTTGCCCTTCAGGGCGAGCGGCTCGATCGCCTCGTAGACGATCTCGCCGGCGCTCAGACGTCTCGTGCGCTCGCCGACCAGGACGCCGCCGACGGGCGCCGCCGCCTGCAGGCGCGCGGCGACGTTGACCGCGTCGCCGACGACGGTGTACGCGCCCCCGATGCGCCCGGCGAGCACCTCGCCCGTGTTGACCCCCACCCTCAGCTCGGGCTCCATCCCGAACCTCGCGCCCAGCTCCTCGCGCAGCTCCGCCATCGCCGCTTGCATGCCCAGTCCGGCGCGAACGGCGCGCGCCGGGTCGTCCTCGTGGGCCTGCGGAGCGCCGAAGACGGCCATCACGTTGTCGCCGATGAACTTGTCCACGCGCCCGCCGTAGCGCTCGACCTCCGCGGCGAGGCGCGTCAGGCAGCGCTCCACCAGCGCCTTCACCGTCTCGTGGTCGAGCCGCTCGGAGATCGAGGTGTAGCCGGAGAGGTCGGCGAACAGGACCGTCACCGTGCGGCGCTGCTCGGCTTCTGCCGGCGTGCCCTCGTCCGGCACGGGCGCTGTCTCCGCGGCGGGCAGCGCGCCGTCCGCGAGCGCGGTGCCACAGGTTCCGCAGAACTTGGCGCCCGCCGGGGCCTCCGCCGCGCAGTTCGGGCAGAGCCGTTGCAGCGGCTTCCCGCACGACATGCAGAACGAGGCGCCGGCCGGGTTCTCGGCCTGGCAGGAGGCACAGGTGATCTCATCGCCCATGGATGGGATTCTCCCGCGAAGGGACTAGCTGGACAGTCCGGCCGCTGCGAGCGCCTCGGAACGGTCGTTGAAGTAGTCGATCCGCACGATCAACCCGTCACGCAGCTCGTAGAGGATCGCGTCGTCGCGTTCGACGGTCACGGCGCTCTCGCGGCCTGTCGCGTGCATGCGAACCAGGGCGAGGACCCGGCCGTCGGCGGCGTCGATCAGCTCCTCGGCATCCATCCCGAACTCCGACCACGCCGCCTCCCAGTCGGAGAGCCACCGCTCCACCCCCTCGCGTCCGCGGTATTCGCCTGCGTCCATCAGGTCGTGGTCGTGAACCTCGGCCTCGGGCAGCATCAGGTCCCACGCCGGCTGGCCGGTGCGCCGCCATACGCGGAGCGCCTCGAGCACGACCGCGACGTCCGCCTCGCTCACCGCCCGGCCCTTCAGCGCGCGATCGGCACGTCGACGTCGTCGTAGATCCGCGCCGCCGCGAGCCGGCCCGCCTCACCGCGCACGTAGACCGCCACTCCGGCCTGAGGAGGCAGCTCGCTCGTCCCCCAGCGCGCGACGTTGTACTCGAGCGCGCACGTGTGGCCGTCATCCACGATCGCGCAGTGCTCCAGCGGGATGCCGCCACCGTTGGAGAACAGCGACGCGTAGAAGGCGCGCAGGCCCTCCGGGCTCGAGTGAATGTGACCCTCGCCCGCGGGCTCGCGCGCATACCCGTCGGATTCGAACGACGCCAGAACCCCCTCGACGTCCCCGACCGCGAGCGCGCGCTGGTAGGCGCCGACGACGTCGTCGCAGTGAAGCGAGGGATCGCGCTGCAGCAGCGGGGTGCGCAGGCGATGCTCGCCCGAGAGCTGCCAGTTGCTGAAGTAGACGCGCATCTCGTCGAGCCGCGTGCCGTCGCGATGATCGGAGACGACCGCGATCGGGAGGGCGACGCGCCCGCCCTCGCCGTCGAGGTGCATCACCGTCTCTTCGCAGCCGCGACCTTCGGTGAGCAGCAGCGCGACCGGCTCGACCGTGGCGTTGCGACGCTCGAACCACTCCGTCATTTCGCTCACGTACTGCTCGAAGGCACGCCTGCCCCTGACCCGCCCCTGCACGGGGAGGTACAGCTCGGGAACCCCCGAGAACGAGCCGATCAGGGCATCCATCTCACCGGCGAGCAGGCCCGCGAAGAACGGCACCGTGCCGGGCCGGTCCCGAACGGCCATCTCCTCGAAGCGCTCGAGCGCCGGCGCCGAGAACAGCTCGGGAACCCACGGCATCGCCGAAGCGTCGCACATGGCGAAAGCGGCGGCCCGGTCGGGGGCCACCGCGACGAGGCCTCCAAAGCCGCAGGGCTGTAGGAGCAGGCGTCCACCTCGAACCGCGCGGCCCACTCTTCGCAGGCCGACATCAGCGACGGTGCGCGATGAACCCGTACAAGAAGCGCGCGGCCGTCCCGACTATCAAGGCGATGACAGCGGCCGTGACGCCTGAGAACGCGAGGAGGACGATCGCAACAGCCGACACAGCGACCGCTATGCGGAAGTCTCTCTGCTTCTGGCGCGACTCCGGCATCCGCAAGGCGAATCCCAATGGGCGCCTGAAACCACCGAGAACGCGAAACGCCCCGCATGCACGGGGCGCCGAGAAGCTCCGGGACAGGGACTCGAACCCCAAATTCGACATCCAGAGTGTCGCGTGTTGCCAATTACACCATCCCGGAAGGCGCCCCCAAGGATAGTCGAGGCGCCCGTCGCCGCGGCTACAGCGACGCAGGGTGCGCGTTCGGCGCGAAGAAGGCGGTGATCGCCTCCTCGAGGCCCGGATCGAGCACGAGCAGGACCTCGTCGCCGGCCTCGATCGTCGTGTCGGCCTTCGGCACGAAGCCGGTGCCGCCGCGCAGCACGGAGATGATCAGGCTGCCCTCCGGCAGGCTTATGTCCGACACTCGCTGGCCGACGGTCGGGGCCTCGGAGGCGACCTCGAGCTCGATGATCTCCAGGCGCTCCTCTTCGAGCGCGAGCAGGTGCACGAGCCCGTAGCGCGGCACCTCGTGCTCGATCAGCCGCAGGATCAGATCCGTGGCCGAGACCGCGGGCATGATGCCCAGGAGCCGGAAGTGGTCGTGGTTGCGGGGGTTGTTGACGCGTGCGATCACGCGGTCGCAGAGGTACTTCTCCTTGGCGACCTGGCAGACCAGGATGTTGTCCTCGTCGTCGCCGGTGACGGCGATCACCAGGTCGGCGCGCTGGATGCCGGCCCGCTCGAGCACCCACAGCTCGGTCGCGTCGCCGTACTGGACCGCGTGCTCGAACTCCTCCTCGTTGGCGAGGTAGGTGGGACGCGAGCTCTCGATCACCGTGACCTCGTGGTCCTTGGCGAGAAGCTCGCGCGCGAGGTTGCGGCCGACCTTACCGGCGCCCGCGATGATCGCGTACATCAGCCCTCCTCCCCCATCAGCGTCGCTTCGAACATCTGGATCGCCTGCTTGGTCGGCGAGATCGTCTGCATCCCTTGTTCGCCGTACCAGTCCGCCCGGGCCGGATCCATCACGCGCACGATCGTCTTGTCCACGCCGAAGCGCTTCTGGGCGATCTGCGCGATCACGAGGTTCGTGTTGTCGCCGGAGGTCGCGGCGATGAACGCGTCCGCGCGCTCGATCCCGGCTTCGATCAGGGCGTCCGTCTCCAGCGCCGTGCCGACCGTGAACTGCCCGCCGGAGTCCTCCCAGCTCTGTGTCTGACCCGCGTCGAGCCGCTCGTGAGAGAGCGGGTCCTGGTCGAGCACGGAGACTTCGTTGCCGGCTGCGAGTGCCGACTTCGCGACGGCCGACCCGACCCGGCCGGCACCCACGATCAGTACGAACATCTGGTCGTCGAGATCTCCATAGGCGGGAGATTAGACGATGGGCGCGCCGCTCCGGTGCGCTCGCCGGGCGACCTCGACGGCCGAGTCCTTCGCCGCCGGGGCGGTCACGATCACGCGGCAGTTCGCCTTTCGGACGACGTACTTCGTGATGTCCCCGACGTACCCCTCCAGCCCGCCGCGCCCGCCCAACCGGGCGCCGCCGCGGATCGTCGAGGGTTCCTCGGCGCCCAGCACGATCGCCTCCACGCCACGCCGGCGCGCCTCGTCCACGATCGCGTAGCCGGCGCGCCGCGTGCGGACCGTCGCCGTCGCGACCTCGACGCCGGTGTACTCCTCACCGACCGCCTTCGCGCGCGCGAGCACCTGACGCGCGTGCTGCAGCTGTGCTTCGGGCAGGCTGGCGTCGAGCGGCAGCGACATCGGCATCACGAAGATCCAGATCGCCTCGATCGTCGCGTTGTCGATCGCGGCCGCGTCGGTCTGTTCGCCGGCGACGAGCAGCGCGGCGGTCTGGACGATGTCGTCGTCGAGCTCTGTTCCGAACAGCGGCACCAGCACCGAGCCGTAGTCGCGTTCGTGTGAGGGTTCGGCGCGGAGCACCTGTGGCGAGACCGTCACGCGCTTGAGCAACGGCGCTTCGTCGGCGCGCCGGTAGACGACGTAGAGCGCGATCCCGAACAGCATCCAGCCCAGCCCGACGTAGCGCGCGGGCTCGTGCACCACCATCACGGCGACCCATCCGGCCGCCGAGGCGAGGGCTCCCACGACCGCCGGGATCGGGACCGACGCGCCTTTGATCCGCACTGACGCCGGGATCCGGTAGGGCCTGTCGCGTTCGGGCTCGGTGAAGCGCAGCTTGATGATCGAGAGGTGCGCGATCGTGAAGGCGAGCGTGGCACCGAACGCGTAGATGCCGATCAGGAAGCTCAGGTCCTCGGAGGCGACCAGACCCGCGGCGATCACCCCCGCGATGATGATCAGCACATACGGAGTCGAGCGGAGCGGATGGAGCCGCCCGAGTGAGCTGGGGATCTGCCGGTTGGTCGACAGCGAGTAGGCCAGTCGTGAGAGCCCGAGCATCGCCGAGTTCGCCGCCGCCAGCAGCGTCACAGTCGCCATGCCCGCGACGAGGTAGCGCAGCGTCTGCTCGAGCCAGTGCGGGTGAACGGCCGAGACGACGCCGATCATCGGTGCGTTCTCATACCGGCCGCCGAGCGCCGTGTGCGACCCGTGTACGGGCAGGGCCGTGATCGCGACCAGCGCGATGCCGACGTACAGGAACGCGACGGTGCCGGTGGTGCTCCAGACGAGGCGCTTCAGTCCCAAGCGGCTGATCCGCACCTCGCCCGAGAGCCCGGAGGCCGACTCGAGGCTGGTGAACGCCACCACCGTGACGGTCAGCGCGAAGATCAGGTTCGACCACGTCGGAGCGGTGCCGAGGTGGATCGGGTCGAGCCACACCTTGGGATCGAAGAACAGGATCAGGCCGAGCACGACGATGAAGGCCTGCAGCGCGATGTCGCCGGCCAGCAGGATCCCGACGCGCCGCGCGCGCCGCGTGCCGAAGCCGCGGATGTTGCTCAGCACGACGACGGCGATGAAGATCAGCGAGAGCCCGAGTGCCGCGCCCTCGTCCCCGAGGTGGTCCCAGAAGACCTGCAGGTACTGCGTGGCCGAGTACGCCGTGATCGCGATCAGGATCACGTAGTCGAGGAGGATCGCCCAGCCGGCGATGAAGCTGACGAGCTCGTTGAACGCGTAGCGGGCGAACACCGTGGAGCCGCCGCGGTCCTGGTGCAGCGACGCGCCCTCGACGTATGTCATCGCGGTGAGGCCGAACATCACCGCGGCGATCAGGAAGACGAGCGGGGTGAGCCCGAGGGCGTGCCCGGCGATCACCCCCAGCGAGAAGTAGATCGCGCTGGCGAGCGAGGAGTAGACGATCGTGAACAGGATCGGCGAGCCGATGCTGCGTTTGACGATCACGCGCGAGCGGGCGGCAAGCTCGGCAGGCAGGCGCTCGTGGTCCGGGTGCGGGCCCTCGCCCGCCTCCGGGGCGCCGGGCACGCCGTCGCTGGTGGGGCCCTCGGCGCTCACGTGTCCCTGCTTCTGCGTGCCTCGACCCACATCCGCCCCGCTCCGGCGGCGATGAACAGGATCGCGATCAGAAACCGCCCGGACAACGGGCTGGCCTGGTTCACGACCGACTGCACGAGCAGCGCGACGCCGATTGCGAGCATCGCGAACGACAGCACGAAGGTTCCACCACGATGCACTCCGCGCCCGTTCATCTCACCGTGAGCTTAGGGCCGCGCGCGGCCCACCGTGCGGGCCCCATCTGAGGAGGGCCCCACACACCAGCCGGGCGCGCGGGGCCCATCGGAATCCGATCAGGTGATCAGCGGGATGATCAGGATCGCGACGATGTTCGCGACCTTGATCATCGGGTTGATCGCAGGGCCTGCCGTGTCCTTGAACGGGTCGCCGACGGTGTCGCCGGTGACCGAGGCGGCATGGGCGTCAGAGCCCTTGCCTCCGAAGGCGCCGTCCTCGATGAGCTTCTTCGCGTTGTCCCACGCGCCCCCGCCCGCGGTCATCATCACCGCGAAGAAGAAGCCGACGACGATCACGCCGATCAGCAGGCCGCCCAGCGCTTGCTCGTCGATCAGGCCCACGATCAGAGTCAGGCCGATCGGCAGCAGCGAAGGCAGGATCATCTCGCGCTGCGCGGTGCGCGTGACGATGTCCACGCAGCGGGCGTAGTCGGGCTCTTCGGTTTCGTCCATGATCCCGGGGTGCTCGCGGAACTGGCGGCGCACCTCCTCGACCACGGCGCCGCCGGCGCGACCCACCGCCTCGATCGAAAGCGAGGCGAACAGGCAGACCATCAGGCCTCCCAGCAGCAATCCGATCAGGACCGGCGGTTCGTTGATGCCGAAGGAGATCGCGTGCCCGATCTTGGCTTCGATTTCTTTCTGGAAGCCGGCGAACAGCACCACCGCGGCGAGCACGGCCGAGCCGATCGCGTAACCCTTGGTGACCGCCTTGGTCGTGTTGCCGACCGCGTCGAGGCGGTCGGTGACTTTGCGCACGTCCTCGGGCAGGTCGGCCATCTCGGCGATGCCGCCCGCGTTGTCGGTGATCGGCCCGAAGGCGTCGAGCGCGACGATCAGACCGGTCAGCGAGAGCAGCCCCATCACCGCGACGCCGATGCCGTAGATGCCGGTGACACCGCCGCCGGCGAGCTTCCACGCGCCGAGCACGCCGAGCACGATCACGAGCGCCGGCAGCGCAGTCGCCTGCAGGCCCGAGGAGAAGCCCTGGATGATGTTCGTCGCGTGGCCCGTGACCGACGCTTTGGCGGTCTTCTTGACCGGGCTGAAACGGGTCGAGGTGTAGTATTCCGTCAGTCCGAACAGCAGCGCCGTCACGGCGATGCCGATCAGGGAGCAGAGGTAGAACTTGCCCCACGACGGCGTGTTGACGGTGCTCCCGACGTGGCTGAAGGTCAGGCCGCGCATCAGCCAGTAGGTGATCGGCGCGAAGGCCGCCGCGGCGATCACACCCGACACGAGCAGCCCCTGAAGCAGGGCGCGCTCGACGTTTTCGGTTTTGGTGCGAACGGCGTAGGTGCCGATGATCGAGGCGATGATCGCGGCGCCGCCGATCACGAGCGGGTAGAGCGCGACTTTGGTCGCCTCGTGGAAGGTCAGGACGCCGAGCAGGATCACCGCGACCGCGGTGACCGCGTAGGTCTCGAAGAGGTCGGCCGCCATGCCCGCGCAGTCGCCGACGTTGTCGCCGACGTTGTCGGCGATCGTCGCGGGATTGCGTGGGTCGTCCTCGGGGATCCCGGCCTCGACCTTCCCGACCAGATCCGCGCCGACGTCTGCGGCCTTGGTGAAGATGCCGCCGCCGAGTCGCGCGAAGACCGAGATCAGCGAGCCACCGAAGCCAAGCCCGACGAGCGCGTCGACCGCCGTCTTCGGGCTGTCGTTGAAGACCGCCGTCAGCAGGCCGTAGTAGCCCGCCACGCCGAAGAGCGCGAGACCGACGACGAGCATCCCGGTGATCGCGCCGCCCCGGAAGGCGACGTTGAGCGCCGGCTGGACGCCGCCTCGCGCGGCCTCAGCCACGCGCGCGTTGGAGCGCACCGAGACGTTCATGCCGATGTATCCGGTCGAGCCGGAGAGGATGCCTCCGATCAGGAAACCGCAGGCGACGGCGATGTTCTGGATGAAGATCAGCGCGATGAACAGCACCACCCCGACCGCCGCGATCGTCGCGTACTGCCGGTTCAGGTACGCCTGCGCGCCTTCCTGGACCGCTCGGGAGATGCCCTGCATCCGCTCGTTGCCTGGCGAGAGCGCCAGAAGGGAGCGCGTGGTAACGAGGCCGTAGGCCACGGCGCATAGTGCGCAAACGAGGGCGACGACGACCCCATGGTTCGTCAGAAAGCTGCTCAACAGAAATCCTCCGCGGTCTGATTAGAAGTGCCGCGCGAGGACCTTCGCGCGCACGTATGTAGGCCGGTTCGCTCGGGGGCGAGCATGCACCCGGCGCAAAACGCGCGCGGAGTCTATCGTGCGCCGCGGTCGCTTGCCCGCTCGCGGCGCCTTCGCAAGACCGATTGCCGGAACCCGATGCCGGCTTTCTCGCGGGTTTCTACTGGCCCGGGACCCACAGCCGGCCGCTGGACTGCGCTGGTCCCGGCCCGCGCTCGGAGCCTCCCTCGCCGGCCCGGCCCCGGCCCCGGCTGAGACTCGGGACCGCCACCGGGGCCGCCGCCCCCAGGACCGCCGGGCCCGTCCTCGCCGCCGTCGCTGTCCTGCTCGCCGTTCCCCGGCTCGCCGGGGCCGCCGACCTCCGCCGCGTACGCCATCTGGAGCCGCGAGAGCGCGTCGCGCAGCGGGCGCAGCTGCTCGGCGGGCACACGGCGCTCGAGCACACCCAGCAGCGCCATCGCCGCGTCGATCGCGTCGCGCACCTGCTCGAGGTCGCGCTCGCCGCCCGGCGGCGTGGGCGGCTGCTCGGCGCCGGGCGGGGCAGGCGGCGGGCCCATCCTTCGCGCGCCGATGTTCAGAAGCGAGACCGCCGCCTGGGCGATCATGTCCGTCGCGGTGATGCGCGCGAGCTCCGCCTCGTAGGCGGCGCGGAGCTCCTCTTCGCTCGGCTCGGCGCCGGGCGGCGGCGGCCCGCTCACACCCGCACCTCCCCTGCGTACGTGCGCGCGGTCTCGGCGACCGAAGCCGCGAAGACCTCCTCGCGGCTCGCGCCGGCCGCGATCATCGCGCGCTGGCGCTGGGCGCCGTTGCGCTCCGGGAACGACGGCTCCGCGCCAAGCTCGGCCCGAACGGGCTCCGTCCACTCGAGCAGCCGGTCGATCGCCATGCGCGCAGGGTACTCCCGTGCCGCGGGCAGGTCGATCATGCGCCCGTCGAGCCCGTAGCGGATCGCCCGCCACATGTTCTCCTCGACCAGCCGCGGCGCCGGGTGCTCGAAGGGGACGCCCTCGTCGACGTCGCGCATCGCCTGCGCGATGCACGCGACCATCAGCGAGGCCAGCGCCTCGGACTCCTGCGCGGTCGCCTGGGCGTCGCAGATGCGGACCTCGACCGTGCCGAAGCTGAAGTGCGGGCGCACCGACCACCAGACCTGGGTGAACTCGACGATCGAGCGTGTCTCGATCAGGAACTCGATATAGCTGCGGTAGGCGTCCCAGCCGCCGAAGGGGTCGGGGACGCCACAGCGCGGGAAGCTCTTGGTGAAGCTCTGCGTGCGCGCCGAGTGCAGCCCGCTGTCGCGCCCGTCGAGATAGGGCGAGTTGGCCGAGATCGCGAGCAGCAGCGGCAGCACGGGCCGCAGCCGGTCGCACACCTTCACGGCGCGGTCGATGCCGTTGACGCCGACGTGTGCGTGCAGGCTGAAGGTGTTGTTGCGCCACGCGACGTACTTGAGGCCCTCCTCGACCCGGTGGTAGTGCTCGGTGTCGATGATCGGCTGCTGCCGGTAGTCCGCCCACGGGTGCGTTCCCGTCGAGCCGAGCGCGGCGGCGTGGCGCGCCACCAGCGCGAACATGTGCGCGCGCCGCTCGCGCTGGCGAGCGATCGCCTCGGCGAGGTTCGCTCCCGCTCCCGAGATGATCTCGATCTCGGAGGAGATCAGCTCGCCGGTGACGGCGTCGCGCAGTCCGGCCTCGGCGTCCGCGGCCGCGCGCAGCTCCTCGTAGCGGGGCGCGAGTTCGAGGGTCTCGGGGTCGAGGATCGAGAACTCCTCCTCGAGTCCGACCGTGAAGTCCTCGGCGGCGGCGAAGCGCTCCTCGGCCCTGTCCAGATCCTCGGTGTTCATCGTTTTGTCTGTGTCGAAGATGCCCGGTCGGGCGGCGCGGTCAGGTCAGGTAGAAGTACAGCGCGTAGAGCAGGTCGACGGCGGGGCTCGACGTGTGGACGGTCACCTCGGGAGGCACGTCGAGCAGCGACTCGGAGTAGTTGAAGATGATCTTCACGCCCGCGTCGACGAGCTCGTCGGCGAGGCCCTGTGCGGCGTGGTTCGGCACGGCCAGCACGCCGACGACGATGTCCTCGTCCTCGACCACCTGGCGGAGCTCGTCGATGCCCCTGATCTTCTGGGTGCCGACCGCGGTGCCCACCTTCGCTGCGTCGTTGTCGAAGATCGCGACCACGCGGAAGCCGTGGTCAGCGAAGATTTCCGAGCCGGCGATCGCGCGCCCGAGATGACCGGCGCCGATCAGCGCGATGTTGTGCTGCCCGGCCGTGCGCAGGATCTTGCGTATCTGCGAGACGAGCGCCTCGACGTTGTAGCCGACGCCGCGCTTTCCGAACTTGCCGAAGCCCGACAGGTCGCGGCGGATCTGGGTCGAGTTGACGTGGGTGTAGTCGGAGAGCTCCTGCGAGGAGATCGTCTCCTTGCCCATCTTCTTGGCCTGCGTGAGCACCTGCAGGTAGCGCGACAGGCGCGCTGCCACACCCAGCGAGAGCCGATCGCTGGACCCAGCAGCGCCGTCGCGCGGCGTCGATACCGCCCCCGTCGGTTCGCCGTAGCTCATCGCCGTGACTCTAGACGCTCGCGCACGAGCGGCTCCTTCACGAAGTACTCGCTGAGCTCCTCGCCGTCCAGCGCGATCACCGGGATGCGCTCGAAGTAGGCCCGGTGGAGCTGCTCGTCCTCGGTGATGTCGAGCTCGGCCAGCTCGAAGCTCAACTCGCGTTGGAGACGGCGCAGCACCTCCATGGCCTCCTCACAGAGGTGGCAGTCGGGCTTGGAGTAGACGGTTATCAGCGGCACGGGAGGTCCGCCCGGATTATCGACTGACGCCGCGCTAGCCGGCCGTTTCGCCGGTGGCGTAGGCGTCGAGCCCGAGGTAGTGCGGGTAGGGCAGAACCCGCCCGTAGCGCGCCGCGCTCGCGATCATCGCCGCGTTGTCGGTGCACAGGCGCGGCTCCGGAACGTGAACGGTTGCCTCGAGCTCGCCGAGACGGCGCCGCAGCTCGCGGTTCGCCGCCACGCCGCCGCCGACAGCCAGGCGGTCGAGTCCGGTGCGCTCGAGAGCGCGCCGCGCGCGTACCAGCAGGCTCTCCACGATCGCCGCCTCATACGAAGCAGCCAGGTCGGCGCCCCGCGCCGCCGTCTGCTCGGGCCCCAGCTCGCGCGTCGTGTAGAGAAGCGCCGTCTTCAGGCCGGCAAACGAGAAGTCGAGCCCTTCGGCGAATGCCTTGCGCGGCCGTGCGCGCGAGGCCTCACCCGGCGAGCCGGGGAACGCGAAGGCTGCGGGATCGCCGTCCTGCGCGAGCTTCGACAGCGCCGGGCCGCCGGGGAACCCGAGCCCCAGCATCCGCGCTCCCTTGTCGAAGGCCTCGCCGGCGGCGTCGTCCAGCGTCCTGCCGAGCACCTCGAAGCCGTCCTGCTCGGAGACGAGCACGAGCATCGTGTGACCGCCGCTCGCGATCAGGCAGACGAACGGCGGCTCGAACGGGGCTGAGCCGTTGGCAAGGAAGTTGGCCGCGACGTGGCCCTGGAGGTGGTCGACGGGCGCGAACGGCAGCTCCCTGGCAGCCGCGAGCGCCTTGCCGGTCGAGAGCCCTACCAGCAGCGCCCCGACGAGGCCCGGTCCCTGAGTGGCGGCGACGAGCCCGACTTCGTCGAGCCCCGTGCCGGCGTCCTCGAGCGCCTTGGCAACGATCGCGTTGACGAGCTCGAGGTGGTGACGCGAGGCGATCTCGGGCACCACCCCGCCAAAGCGCTCGTGCTCGGTCTGCGAGGAGATCACGTTCGAGAGCGCCCGACCGCCGTCGTCGAGCACCGCCGCGCACGTGTCGTCGCAGCTGGTCTCCAGCGCGAGGATCGTCAATCGAGCTCGACCCGTCCCGGGTTCGGCACGTCGTCGAGCGTGCCCGCGAGCGTCGCCGGCGTCCTCCACATCACGAGCGCGTCCTCGCCGTTGTCCTGGTAGTAGCGGCGGCGCATCCCCGCGGCCCGGAAGCCTTCGCGCTCGTAGAGGTGGATCGCGACGCCGTTGGAGCGGCGTACCTCCAGCGTGAACCGCGCGTCGGGGTCGCCGACGCGGTCGTAGAGCTCGCTCAGCAGGGCGGTCGCAAGGCCCTGGCGCTGATGGTCGAGGTCGACCGCGATGTTCATGATGTGCCAGACCGTGTCGTAGCGCGAGCAGATCATGTAGGCCACGAGCCGCGGACCGTCGAACGCGGCCAGGCACACGCCCGACTGCTTGGAGAGCTCGAGGACGAACATCGCGAGCGACCAGGGCGTCGGGAACACGCGGCGCTCGACAGCGATCACCTGCGGCAGGTCCGGGTAGGAGAGCGGGCGGATCTGGATCGGCGGCGGGCGGTCGGCCGAGGGCGGGTAGGTGGAGCGCTCGCTCACCGGGCGCCTCCCGTGTTCAGCGTGAGCTCGGCGTCGGGGCGACGCAGGTAGTCAGGGACGACACTCTGAAAGTCCGAGGCGTCGAGCTCGAGCCCGAGCTCGCAGACCGCGGCGGCGCGCAGGAGATGCTCCGGGGCCTCATCCGGCGGCACCTCGATGCCCGCCGCCTCGACCTCGGCGCGGTAGCGCTTCGCCCCGTCGCCCACGGCCATCGCGTCCTCCCCGGCAAGCTCGCCGATCCGCGCGGGAGCAAGCACGGCGGCGGGCACGAGCTGCGGCCCCTGTGCCGAGTCGAACGGGGCCGCGAACACCTCTCCGCGGCGGGCGTCGATGACGGCGAGCAACGGGCGCCCGGACGGGCCGGTGCGCGCGAGCGCCGCGAGGCTGGGTACGGCGACGAGCTCGGCGCCCAGGGACTGTGCGAGAGCGCGCGCGGTCGCGACGCCGACGCGGAGGCCGGTGAACGCGCCGGGCCCGGAGCTGATCGCGACGCGATCGAGCTCACGCGCGCTGATGCCCGCGCCGTCGAGCAGCTCCGCGGCCATCCCGAGCAGTCTCGTGGCATGACCGGGATGCGCTCCGGCGGGCGGGTCGTCGCGGGCTTCGGCGGTCGTGCCGTCGGCGAGGCGCAGGGCGACCGCCGTCGCGCTGGTCGCCGTGTCGATCCCGAGCACGATCACCGCCGCGTCTCCGCTGCCGCCGGCTCCTCGACCTCCACCAGCCGCAGATCGCCGCCGCCGTGGGCCAGCGTGATCGAGAGCCGCGCCGCGTCGAGCTCGGGCTCGGCCTCCGGCGGCCACTCGACGAAGGCGATCCTTCCTGGGCCCACGTAGTCGGCGAGCATTTCCGGCTCCTCCTCCCCGAGGCCGGCCAGGCGGTAGAGGTCGAGGTGGGACACCGTCACCGCACTGCCGCGGTAGCGGTGGCCGATCGAGAAGGTCGGGCTGGTAACCGGATCGGCTACGCCGAGTGCGCGCGCGGCGCCGCGCACCAGGGTCGTCTTGCCCGCGCCGAGCTCCCCCCGCACGAGCACCACGTCGCCGTCGGCGAGGCCGGCGGCGAGCTGCGCGCCCAGCGCTTCGGTCTCGGCGGGGCCGCTCGTCTGAAGGCTGCGGGTGGCCATCCCTCGACTCTAGAGGCTGCCGTGCGGGGCAGCTCGGCCGGCGCTCCATGCCGGCCTCGGGCGCCGCTCAGGGCAAAAAAAGACCGGCCCGCGGGAGAATGGTGCGCGGGCCGGTCGTTACTCCTGGAGGGATGGAGACAGGACCTTCATCGGCAGCATCGGCTGACGACTTTAGGCCCTCGTTGAGATTCTTCGACATACCCCGAAAAGGCCCTTCTCTGCAGGGTTTTTGCCAGCCGATTCGACTGGACAGATCCTGGACGCCTCTTGGACTGCCGTCCTAGAACAGGCCCAGCTGGTCGGCCTCGGCCCGCTCCTGCGACTCGGCCTCGCCGAGGGGTGCAGCGGCGGCAGGCGGCGGCTCGGGCTCAGCCTCGGGCGAGGGCTGATCGGGCGGGCCCATCGCCAGCAGGTCGGGAAGGCGGGCGAAGTCCTCGCGCAGGGTCTCGAGCATGCGCGGCGTGTAGAGGGCCGCCGCCGGGTGGTAGATCGGATAGAGACGCACCGCCCTGCTCCCCAGCTCGATCACCTGCGGCTGGCCGTGCAGGCGCGTGATCCCCGTCGGGTCGCCGCGCAGCAGCTTGGTCGAGAAGTTGCCGAGACTGCAGATGATCGACGGCGCGATCAGCTCGACCTGACTCAGCAGATAGGAGCGGCAGTTCTCGATCTCGACCGGCTGAGGATCGCGGTTGCCCGGGGGCCGGCACTTGAGAACGTTGCACACGAAGGTCTGCTCTCTCTCAAGCCCGATCTCCTCGAGCAGCTGGCTCAGCAGCTTGCCCGCTCGCCCCACGAACGGAAGACCCTGCTCGTCCTCGCTCGCGCCGGGTGCCTCCCCCACGAACATCAGATCCGCGTCGGCGTTGCCCGCCCCGAAGACAACCGTCTTGCGCGTGGCGGCGAGCTCCGGGCAGCGCGTGCACGCGCGCGCCTGCGCCAGCACTGCCTTGAGTGCCTCGCGGCGCTCCTCGGCACCTCGCGCCTGGGGCGTCGAGCTCATCGGCGCATGCTAGTTCCTGGCTTCGCGGCGGCGCAATCGCCGTTGGGCGATGATCTGCAGATGGCGGCGACGGACCAGATGGCGGTGAAGGCGCCCTTCGCGGGCGTGGTGGTCGCGCTGAGCGGCGAGCCGGGACAGCGGATCGCGGCCGGTTCCCCGGTCGCGATCCTCGAGGCGATGAAGATGGAGCACGAGGTCCTGGCGGAGGCCGGCGGCGTCGTCGCCGAGTTGGCCGTCGCGATCGGTGACGCCGTCGAGGAGGGACAGCTGCTGGTGCGACTCGAGCCGGGCGCGGTCGAGACGGCGCCCGTCCCCGCGGGCGGCGAGGAGCCCCTCGGCACGGCCGCGGGCCGCGAGCGTGCCGACCTGCGAGCCGTCCGCGAGCGCCACGAGGTCGGCCTCGATGCTGCGCGCCCCGACGCCGTCGCACGCCGTCACGAGCATGGACGCCGCACTGCACGCGAGAACCTCGACGACCTCGTCGACGAGGGCAGCTTCGTCGAGTACGGCCCGCTGCTGTTCGCGGCCCAGGAGCAGCGGCGCAGCCGCGAGGAGCTGATCGCACGCACGCCCGCGGACGGGCTCGTGGGCGGGGTCGCGTCCGTCGACGGCCAGCCGTGCGTGGCGATGTCCTACGACTACACGGTCCTCGCCGGCACACAGGGCCACCGCAACCACGCCAAGAAGGACCGCCTGTTCGAGGTGGCCGAGCGGCGTCGCCTGCCGGTCGTGCTGTTCGCCGAGGGCGGCGGCGGACGCCCCGGCGACGTCGACATGCCGATCGTCGCGGGGCTCGACTGCCGCGCCTTCGCGCTGTTCGCCGAACTGAGCGGTCTCGTCCCGCTGGTGGGCATCGCCTCGGGCTACTGCTTCGCGGGCAACGCCGCGCTGCTCGGCTGCTGCGACGTCGTGATCGCGACCGAGGACGCGAGCATCGGGATGGGTGGTCCGGCGATGATCGAGGGCGGCGGGCTCGGCGTCTTCCATCCCGGTGAGGTCGGCCCGATCGACGTCCAGCACGCCAACGGCGTGGTGGACCTGCGCGCCGCCGACGACGCCGAGGCGGTGGCTCTCGCTCGGCGTTATCTCTCCTACTTCACAGGACGCCCCGCCGCGCCGGGCCCGGTCGCCGACCAGGATCTGCTGCGCGAGCTGATCCCCGAGCAGCGTAAGCGCGTCTACGAGGTCCGGCGGGTGATCGACGCGCTCTTCGACGAGGGCTCGGTGCTCGAGCTGCGTGACGGGTGGGGGGCCGGGATGGTCACGGCACTCGCGCGCATGGACGGCAAACCGCTCGGCGTCGTGGCGAACGACCCGACTCACCTCGGCGGTGCGATCGATGCCGACGCCGCCGACAAGGCTGCGCGCTTCCTGCAGCTCTGCGACGCGTTCGAGCTGCCGGTGCTGTTCCTGTGCGACACGCCCGGGTTCATGGTCGGCCCGGACGCCGAGCGCACGGCGACCGTGCGCCATTTCGCCCGGATGTTCCTGGCGGGAGCCAACGTGTCGGTTCCCATGGGCACGATCGTGCTGCGCAAGGGGTACGGGCTCGGCGCGCAAGCGATGGCCGGCGGCGGCTTCAAGGCCCCCCTCTTCACGGTCGCGTGGCCGACCGGCGAGTTCGGCGGCATGGGGCTCGAGGGCGCGGTGCGCCTCGGCATGCGCCGCGAGCTCGAGGCAATCGAGGACGAGCAGGAGCGCGAGCGCGTATTCGAGGAGACCGTCGCCGCCGCCTACGAGCGCGGGCGCGGCGTGAACATGGCCGCCTACGGGGAGATCGACGACGTGATCGACCCCGCCGACTCGCGGCGCTGGGTCGCGACGCTGTTCGACCCCGAGCCGCCCGGCTGGCGCTCGCGCCCGGCCAAGAAGCGACCGAACGTGGACGCCTGGTAGCCGTGCTGAGACCGGTCGCGGGCGCGCAGAACGAACCGCAGGCGGAGCTGATCGTCCAGCGGCTCGCAGCCGCGGGCATCTCGGCCGTCTCGCAGCTCTCGAGCGGCAACCCGGAGTTCGGCTCCTCCGGCGGGCGCACGATCTACGTCGAGGAGGCCGACATCGAGCGCGCACGAGCGGCGCTCGCGGACGAGGGGCCCGCGTTCACCGACGACGAGCTGGCCGAGCTGAGCGAGCGGGCGGGGCGCGAAGCGCGTCGACGCAGCGAGACGGACTGAGTCCCCGGGGCGGCTGCGCGCGGGCGAGACGCCCTGAGTCCCCGGAGCGCCGTCCGCGCGCCCGGCGCCGAACCGTCTGCTCGCCTAGGGCTCGGGCGGGCGTTTGTCGCGGTGCTGTTCCATCGCGGTGCCCTTGCGCTGCAGCCAACGGCCGAGGCCGATCGACAGGGCCGCAACGACGATCACGGACACGACGAGAATCAGGATCACCATGGTCTGTGACCATCATCACACACCCCACCCCCTCACGCACTTGCGTCACGTGGAGCCGTCTGTATCATCGAGCTCAGGCCGTCACCGGCGATTCCCGGGATGGACCTCAGAAGAGTCCTGATCTTCATTTCGCGCCGCCTCCGTGAGGAGCTGGATCGAGCATGAGCCCCCAGCAAACGACCCCTGCCCGCCGCCGATGAGGCTGGTGCGCACCGTCGCCGAGCTCCGCGAGGCGCTCGCACCCGCGCGCCGCGCCGCACTGCGGGTCGGGCTCGTGCCGACGATGGGCGCGCTCCACGAGGGACACCTGTCGCTGATCGAGCGCGCGCGCGAGGACTGCGACGTGGTCGTGGTCTCGCTGTTCGTGAACCCCGCCCAGTTCAACGAGCGCGGCGATCTGGACCGCTACCCGCGCGATGAGCAGCGCGACGCGGAGCTCGCCGCCTCCCGTGGCGCCGACGTGCTGTTCGCGCCACCCGTCGAGGAGGTCTACCCGGACGGCTTCGCGACCGCCGTCGAGGTGCTCGGCGTGACCGAGCGCCTGGAGGGCCAGGCGCGGGGGCCCGGGCACTTCCGCGGCGTCACCACCGTCGTCACCAAGCTGCTGTGCATGGCGCTGCCGGACGTCGCGTACTTCGGTCAGAAGGACGCGCAGCAGGTGGTCGTGATCCGCCGGCTCGCCGCGGACCTGAATCTCCCCGTCGCGATCGAGGCGCTCCCGACCGTACGCGAGCCGGACGGGCTTGCGATGTCCAGCCGCAACGCGCTGCTCTCCCCCTCCGAGCGCAGGCGCGCGCTCGCCCTGTCCGCCGGCCTGCGGGCGGCCGAGCGGCTTGCGGCGGCCGGTGAGAGCGACGCGCCGGCCCTGCTGGCTGCGGTGCGCGCCGAGCTCGAGCGGGCCGAGGTCGAGCCCGAGTACGTGGCGCTCGTCGACGGCGAGACGCTGCAGCCGCTGGAGCACGTGCAGGACACAGGGCTGCTCGCCGTCGCCGCCCGCGTCGGCGGAGTGCGCCTGATCGACAACGTCGTCCTCGCGAGCACAGCGCCGGCCGGCGATCCAACCCCGACAGAGAAGGTGGGCGAGACATGCAGCGCGTGATGCTCAAGTCCAAGATCCACCGTGCGACGGTGACCGACAGCGACCTGCACTACGTGGGCTCGATCACGATCGACCCCGACCTGCTGGAGGCCGCTGACATCCTCGAGCACGAGCAGGTCCACGTCGTCGACGTCGACAACGGCGCCCGCTTCGAGACCTACACGATCCCCGGCCGTCGCGGCTCGGGCGAGATCTGCGTCAACGGCGCGGCCGCCCGGCTCGTCCACCACGGCGACACGATCATCGTCATCTCCTATGCCTCCTACGACGAGGCCGACCTCGAGCGCTACGAGCCGAGGGTCGTCCACGTCGAGGCCAAGACCAACCGCATCATCACCATCGACGACGAGGTGGCGACCCTGCTCACGTAGGGCGTCAACCAGACTCAGAGAGGAAGCCGAGAACCATGTCCAGTCACCCAGGCATCCACACCACAGGCGATCATGTCCCGCCGGCCGAACGGCTGCCGATGACCTTGCCGCTGCTGCACGAGAAGAAGCGGCTCGGCGACCCGATCGTGATGGTCACGGCCTACGACTACCCGAGCGCGCGCGCGGCGGAGTTCGCCGGCGTCGACCTCGTGCTGGTCGGCGACTCGGCCGCGACGACGGTGCTCGGCTTCAGCGCCACCACGCCGGTCGAGCTCACCGACATGCTGGTGCTGGCGCGCGCCGCGCGGCGCGGGCTGCGCACCCCGCTGCTGATCGGCGACCTGCCGTTCGGCTCCTACGAGGTCTCCGACGAGCAGGCGGTGACGACCGCGATGCGGATGGTCAAGGAGGCCGGCTGCGACTGCGTCAAGCTCGAGGGCGGCGGCGAGACCTCGGTCAGCCGCGCGCGCGCGATCGTGTCCGCCGGCATCCCGGTGATGGGCCACGTCGGCCTGACCCCGCAGACCTCGACCGCGCTCGGCGGCTGGAAGGCGCAGGGACGCACGGCGAGCGCCGCGGCCCGGATCGGCCACGAGGCGCTGGCGCTGCAGGACGCCGGCTGCTTCGCGATCGTCTTCGAGGCGATCCCGAGCGCCGTCACCGAGGAGCTGATGCCGCTGATCGAGGTGCCGGTGATCGGCATCGGCGCCGGGCCCGCGACCGACGGCCAGGTGCTGGTCTTCCACGACCTGCTCGGAATCCGCGACGGCCTCGGGCCGCGCTTCGTCAAGCGCTACGCCAACCTCCAGCAGGAGATGAACGACGGCGTCGCCGCCTACGCGGAGGACGTGCGCACGCGCCGCTATCCCGGCCCGGAGCACACCTACAAGATCGACGCGGGCGAGCTCGAAGAGCTGCGCTCGGCGCTCAGCGGATCGCGCTGAAGGAGATCGTCAGCGCTTTCGAGCTCTGCCCGGCGCCGTTGCGCGCCCGGGCGCGCAGCCGGTAGCTGCCCGGCGCGAGTGCGTGCCCGGCCGCACGGCCGGTGAAGTGCAGGTGCACCGCGCCGCCGGTGTCGCTGTGGGTGAAGGTGCCGACCGTCACGTACCGCGTGCAGCGCTTCGGCCGGCCCTTTGCGTGCCGGGGCCGGCTCGCGCGGCACTTCCCACCCGCGCGGTAACCGCGCTTCGGTCGCAGGACCGTGAACGTGGTCTTCGCCGCCTGGCTCTCCTTGTAGGCGAGGGTCGCGCCCCGGCGCGCGGCCAGGCTCGCGCCGCGGCCGTGCTGGGCGCGCAGGCGCGCAGGTGTGAGCGCGAGCCCGCTGAGGACGGGCGAAGAAGACCGGGCTGGCGCCGGGCCCGTTTTGAACGTCGCGTCGGCTCCAGCCGCCGTCCCGTCCTGGTTCATCGCGAACGCGCGGTAGTGGTAGACGGTCCCGTATTTGAGCCCGGTGAGGTCGAAGCCGAAGGTCCCCGCGCGGATCATGGGGCCGTTCGCCACGTGCGTCGTTTCCTGCCCGTAGGCAGAGGTGAGACCCCACTGGAAGTCGGCGAAACCGTCCCACCAGAGGCTCGTCTCTTCGCCGTAGATCGTCGCCGAGTTGCCGACCACCGTGGCGCCGCCGGTCAGCGCGAACGGCAGCGCGAGCTCGACAGCGCCGATGCCGCACACGGCCTGGCGGGGGACCCCACGTGCGTCGGGGCTCGCGCATTCGGCGCCCGCGCCGACAGCCGGGCTCGACTGCGCCGGCGCCTGGGTCGGCAGCGGGCCGCCGTTGGCCTGCAGCGCTCCGAGCTGGGGATCGACGCCGGCTTTGTCCCCTGCGGCGTGGAAGCCGCATTCGTTGCGGTCCTCGATGTTGTGGCCGAGCGATTCGATCGTCCCCGCGCAGTTCTGGGCCCCTTCCGGGCCGACCCCGCCGCTGACGATCGTGTCGCGGAGCTTCACCGAAGCGAGCGATTGCAGGTTGCCGCCACCGCCCGTTTTCGGCGGCGCCTGCGAGACGTTGCCGTCGATCGTGGAGTTCGTGACGGTCGTGGCGCCCGGTTCACCCGAGACCCACAGCCCGCCTCCCTCGCCGTCGCCGGGTTCCGTGCCGAGCGCGCCCGTCGTGTTGCCCGTGATCGTCGCGTTGACGATCGAGGAAGGTGCGTTCGCGGTCAGCCGGACTCCGCCCCCTGAACTGACGCCACCTTCCGCGCCGCTCCCACCGGGAGCGAGCGAGGTGTTGCCCGACACTGTGAGCGCCGAGGCCTCCAGACCGGCCGCGGTGCCTTTCGGGCCGCTCAGCACGATTGCGAGGCCACCGCCTTCAGTGAACCCTCCTTCGGCGCCTGGGCCGCCTGCCGCCGACGCGGCGTTGCCTCGCACTTCCAGCCCCGCAAGCGAGACGGTCGGACCCGCTCCCTCGGTGATGAAGGCGCCCCCGCCCTCCGCGGTCCCGCCTTCCTGGAGAGCGTTCGACGGGCCCGCGCCGCCGTCGGCTGTCGCCGTGTTCGCCGCGAGCGTGACGGAGCTGAACGTCGCTTCGCCCATGCTCCACACACCGGCCCCTTCGGCTTCGCCTCCTTCGTGTCCGCTTCCCCCGCGCGCGCTGGCGCGGTTTCCCGTGACGGTGACGTCGACGAGCTCGAGAGAGCCGGTCGAGAGGATGCCGCCGCCCTTGGCTTCGCCGCCTTCCTGGCCGCTGCCCCCGTCCGCGTTCGCTTCGTTGTTCGTGATGACGCAGTGTTCGAGAGTCAGCGGGCTTCCTTCGTCGTTGAGGATGCCGCCGCCTTCGGCTTCCCCGGCCGGTTCCGCGACGAGCCCTTCCTCGATCGTGACGCCACTGATCGAGACAGGGGCGCCTTTGGCGACGATCTGCACCGCCCTCGATTTGCGCTGCGGCGTCAGGATCGTGGAGGAGGCGCCCGCCCCGACGATCGAAATCGGCTGCTCGATGTTTGACACCGCGTCAGAGCGGGGTATCGCCGTACACGGCGCGTGGACCCCCGACGCGTCAGCTGTACGGCAGAGGGTCAGCCTGGGCGCCTCTGTCGTCCACGAAGACAAAGGAGCCCGCCGATGCATCACCGCCATCTGTCCGCCTGCCCCCCGCGAGGGGGGGTCCTCGCCGCTCTCGTGAGCGCGCTCGTGATCGCGCTGTCCGCCGGGGTGTCGCCGGCCGGCGCCTGGGCGCCCGCGGGGAGCGCGACGATCCACCCGGGCGTGATGACGTTCACGAACGCCTCCTCGTTCCTGGAAGGCGCTTCGCAGTGCACCGCCAACTTCGTCTACAAGGACGCCGCCGGCAACGTCTACCTCGGGCAGGCCGCGCACTGCTCCTCGACCGGCGAAGACACCGAAACCGACGGCTGCTCGACCAAGTCGCTGCCGATCGGGACCAAGATCTACTCCGGGGACATCGTCAACGGCGGCATCCAGACAGGGCACCCTGATCGGCACGCTCGCCTACAACTCCTGGCTCTCGATGCAGAAAGAAGGCGAGAAGGACGCCGCGACGTGCGCCTACAACGACCTCGCGCTGATCAAGATCGCCTCCAACCAGGTCGGCAACGTGAATCCGACGGTTCCCGTTCTGGGGCGGCCCGGACGGGCTCTCGACGAGCGTCGCCGCCACCGGCAACCAGGTCTACACCTACGGCAACTCGATCCTGCGGCTCGGCATCAGCGTGCTCAGCCCGAAGACCGGGCTCAGCCTCGGCGAAACCGAAGAATCCGACGGCTGGAGCCAGCAGGTCTACACGGTCACCCCCGGCATCCCCGGCGACTCGGGCAGCGGCTACATGGACGCGAACGGCGACGCGCTCGGCGTGCTCTCGACGGTCGAGTTCGCTCCGACGCCCGGCAGCAACGGCGTCGGCGACCTCGCCAAAGAGCTCGAATACGCCAACAAGGTGACGGGCGCCGGCTACCACGTCGCAACGGGCACGACGCCGTTCAACGGCGTGCCGGTCCCGCCGGCCGAATAAGCGCTGCCTCCTCCCTGAGGGGGCCGGGGCTGCGCTGCCCGGCCCCCCGCGGGAGCTCAGCTCCCGAAGGGCTCGCCGAAGCGCTCGGCGAAGGCGAACTCGGCGACCGGGCGGCGCGCGAGGCTTCGCGGCCAGTCCTCCGCGCGGTGCCCGACGCCGATGTGGGCGGCGAGCGCGACCTCCTGCGGGATCCGCGAGCAGCTCGCGCACCTCGGCCTCCGCGGGCACGAGCAGCGTGGTCATCGACGCGCCGAGGCCCTCGCCCCGCAGCGCCAGCAGCAGGTTCTGCGCGAACGGGTAGATCGAGGCGCCGCCGACGATGCTCGTGCGCCCCAGCCCCTCGTCGGTGACCGCCAGGTCGGAGAGCTGCACGCCCAGCACGAGGTGGACCGGGACCTCGTCCAGGTGCTCGGCGTACTCGTTCGCGCGCTGGATCATCCGCGTGCGTTTCGCATCGAAGGCGTCCGGATCCGCCAGCATCTGCGCGCCGCCGGTGAGCTCCAGGTAGGCGCGCCAGTGCGGGAGGTAGAGGTCGCGCAGCGCGCGACGGGTCTCCGGGCGCGGTGACGACCACCACCCGCCAGCCCTGGCGGTTGCCGCCGCTGGGCGCGAAGCGAGCGCGCGTCGAGCGCGCGCTCGATCGCCGCCGGGTCCACCGGCTCGCTCGTGAAGCGACGGCTCGTCGGGGCGCAGCGCATCGCGTCGTAGCAGCTCCACGGCGCTCAAGCTACCGGCTCGCCGTGGGCGCCGGGACCGTGGATCGCGCTGCCGTACTCGATCGAGCGCAGCACGCGCGCGGGCGCACCCGCGGCGATCGAGTAGGGCGGGATGTCGCGCGTCACGACGCTGTTGGCGCCGATCACGCAGCGCTCGCCGATCGTGACGCCGCTCGTCACGACGACCCCCACCCCGAGCCAGCAGTTCTCGCCGATCCTGCGTCGGGCCCTTGCTCTCGAAGCCCTGCCAGGTGATCGGCAGCTGCAGGTCGTCGAAGCGGTGGCTCGCGTCCGAGACGAAGCAGCCGTTGGCGAGCATGCAGTGGGCGCCGATCTCGACCAGCTCCTGCGCGGCGACCATCACGTTGCGGTTCAGGAACGTGCCCGCGCCGATCCGCACCCGCGCGGGCGCGGGCGCGGTGATCCACACGCCCGGCTCGAACAGCGCGCCCTCCCCCACCTCCAGGCGCCCCTCACGCAGCGCTTCGAGCACGTTGCCCTCGAGCGGCCAGCGTGCGAACGCGCCGCGGCGCATCAGCTGCGCGGTGGATCGCGAGACGGTTCCACGGCAGCGAGTTGCGCTGATACCAGCGCCACTTCTGGAGCCACAGCCCGCGACGCGCTCATACGGCCGCAGCTTCGCAGGTGAGGAGCGCGCGGCGGGTAGGAGCGTGTGGCCTTGTTTCGCGCCCTTGCCGGAGGGGGCAAAGAGGGGTGTCATGGGCCTCCTGAGGCACCCGGCGGCGGCACGCCTCGGCTCGGGCGCCGCGTGCCGGCTCGCATCGCAACGCTTCCCGCCCGCGCGGGCGTGGGCCTCACGCTCGTGATCTACGGAAGAGCTGCGGCGTGCCGGACGTCGCCGAGCGGGCCGCGCTCGTTCGGAGCTACTCGCATGGCCGAGCGCTCCGAGCTGGTCGAGCCCCCTGACCCGCCCGCCAGGACGTTCGCGCGCCGCGAGCGGCGCCGCCCGGCCGCTTAGGCGGCGGCCGCCAGCTTCGCGCGCCGTTTGCGCGGCGCGCGCGAGGCCCGGATCGCCCCCGGCTCCACGAGCTCGGCCAGGAACTGGCCGGTGTGGGAGCCCGGCTCGGCTGCGACCTCCTCGGGGGTGCCGGCGGCAACCACGAGGCCGCCCTCCTCTCCCCCCTCCGGGCCCATGTCGATGATGCGGTCGGCGCTCTTGATGACGTCGAGGTTGTGCTCGATCACCACCACGCTGTTGCCGGCCGCGACCAGGCGCTGGAGCACCTCGAGCAGGCGCTGGACGTCCGCGAAGTGCAGGCCGGTCGTCGGCTCGTCGAGGATGTAGAGGGTGCGGCCGGTCGCGATCTTCGAGAGCTCGGTCGCGAGCTTCACGCGCTGGGCCTCGCCGCCCGAGAGCGTGGTCGCCGGCTGGCCGAGGCGGACGTAGCCGAGGCCGACCGCGTGGAGCGTCTCCAGGCGGCGGCGGATCTTGGGGATGTGCTCGAAGAACTTCAGCGCCTCCTCGACCGGCATGTCGAGCACGTCGGCGATGCTCTTGCCCTTGAAGCGGATCTCGAGCGTCTCGCGGTTGTAGCGCTTGCCGTGGCACTGTTCGCAGGGCACGTAGACGTCGGGCAGGAAGTGCATCTCGATCTTGATCTGCCCGTCGCCGCGGCACACCTCGCAACGGCCGCCCTTGACGTTGAAGCTGAACCGGCCCGGCTTGTAGCCGCGCGCACGCGCCTCCTGGGTCTTCGAGAACAGGTCGCGGATCACGTCGAAGAGGCCCGTGTAGGTGGCGGGGTTCGAGCGCGGCGTACGCCCGATCGGCGACTGGTCGACCTGAATGATCTTGTCGAGCTCCTCGACGCCGTGTATGGAACGGTGCGCGCCCGGACGCTTGCGCGCCCGATGCAGGCGGTTGGCGACGGCCTTGAACAGCACGTCGTTCACGAGCGTCGACTTTCCCGACCCTGACACGCCGGTGACGGTTGTCAGCACGCCGAGCGGCACCTGCACGTCGATGTCGCGCAGGTTGTTCTGCGAGGCGCCCGTGATCTCGATGTAGCCGCTCGGGATGCGCCGCTTGGCGGGGACGTCGATGCGCCGCGCGCCGGAGAGGAACTGGCCGGTGAGCGAGCCCTTCACGCGCTTGACCTCGGCCGCGGTGCCCTGGGCCACGATCTCTCCGCCGTGTTCGCCCGCGCCCGGGCCGAGGTCGACGAGGTGATCCGCCGCGAGCATCGTCTGCTCGTCGTGCTCGACGACGATCACCGTGTTGCCGAGGTCGCGCAGGCGCTCGAGCGTCGCGATCAGCTTCGAGTTGTCGCGCTGGTGCAGCCCGATCGAGGGCTCATCGAGGATGTAGAGCACGCCGACGAGGGAGCTGCCGATCTGGGTCGCCAGGCGGATCCTCTGCGCCTCGCCGCCGGACAGGGTCGCGGCCGCGCGGCTCATCGACAGGTAGCCGATGCCGACGTTCTCCAGGAACTGCAGGCGCTCGGAGATCTCACGCAGGATCAGCCGCGCGACGTGACGGTCGGTCTCTGAGAGCTCGACCTCTTCCAGCCACTCGAGCGCGCGCCGTGCCGAGAGCGTGGTGAAGTCCTCGATCCGCGTGCCCGCCACCAGCACCGCGCGCGACTCCGGGCGCAGGCGTGCGCCGTCGCAGACCGGGCACGGCCGCAGCGACATGAACTCCTCGATCTTCTCGCGCGAGAACTCCGAGTCCGTCTCGCGGTAGCGGCGTTCGAGGTTGCCGATGATGCCCTCGAAGCGGGTCGCATAGGAGCGCCGCCGGCCGTAGCGGTTGCGGTAGGTGATCTGCACCGCTTCGCCGCCGGTGCCGTGCAGGAACACGTCGCGCGCCTCGCCGTCGAGCTCCTCCCAGGGTGTGTCGAGATCGACGTCGTACTCCTCGGCGATCGCCTCGGTGAGCTGCTCGTAGTAGTTGGAGCTGCTGCCCGCCCACGGCGCCAGCGCGCCCTCGTTGATCGACAGCGACGGGTCCGGGACCACCAGTTCCGGGTCGATCTCCATCATCGAGCCGAGCCCGGTGCACCGGTCGCAGGCGCCGTGCGGCGAGTTGAACGAGAAGATCCGCGGCTCCAGCTCGACCAGCGACGGTCCGTGCTCCGGGCACGCGAAGCGCTCGGAGAAGGTGAAGATCGTGCCCTCCTCGGGCTCCATGTCAGGCGTGATCGAGATCGCCGCCGCGCGCGCTCCCTTCGCCCCGGTCGCGTGCGCCGCCCGCCCAGGGCCTTGGTCTCCCTCGCGCGGAGAACCCTCGGCGGAGGCCGAAAGGCCGGAGCCCCTCCCCACTATCTCGATCTCGACCAGCCCGTCCGCGAGGCCCACCGCCGTCTCGATCGAGTCCGCCAGGCGCTTGCGCACGTCGTGGCGCATCACCAGGCGGTCCACCACCACCGCGATGTCGTGCTTGTAGCGCTTGTCCAGCACGATCGACTCCTCCAGCATGCGGATCGCGCCGTCGATCTTCACGCGCGCGAAGCCGTCCGCGCGCAGCTCGTCGAGCAGCTTGCCGTACTCGCCCTTGCGGCCCCTCACGACCGGTGCCAGCACCATGAAGCGCGTGCTGTCGGCGAGCTCCATCACCTGGTCGATGATCTGCTCTGCCGACTGGCCCACGATCGGCCGGCCGCAGATCGGGCAGTGCGGCTTGCCCACGCGCGCCCACAGCAGGCGCAGGTAGTCGTAGATCTCGGTCACCGTCCCGACCGTCGAGCGCGGGTTGCGCGAGGTCGTCTTCTGGTCGATCGAGATCGCCGGCGACAGACCCTCTATCGAGTCCACGTCCGGCTTGTCCATCTGGCCCAGGAACTGGCGCGCGTAGGCCGACAGCGACTCGACATACCTGCGCTGACCCTCCGCGTAGACGGTGTCGAACGCGAGGCTCGACTTGCCCGATCCGGACAGCCCGGTGATCACCACCAGCGCGTCGCGCGGCAGCTCCAGAGAGATGTCCTTCAGGTTGTGCTCGCGCGCCCCCGAGACGACGATCTTGTTGCCCGTTGCCATCGTCGGGCCATTCTATGACGGCGAACAGATGTTCGGGTGGGACTGCCTGCCGGACGGGCCAGGGCTCGCCGGTCGAGCGAGCCAAGGACACAGGGAGAAGTGTGCTCAGCACACGAGCGACCGCGGACGCCGGCCGCGCAGGCCGGACGGGTCAGGGCGTCGCCGGTCAAGCGAGCCAAGGACACAGGGAGCGAAGCGTGCTCAGCACACGAGCAACCGCGGACGCCGGCCCGCGCAGGCCGGCGGTCAGGGCGTCGCCGGTCAAGCGAGCCAAGGACACAGGGAGCGAAGTGTGCTCAGCACACGAGCGACCGCGGACGCCGGCTCGCGCAGGCCGGCGGCGTCCTGGCGCTCAGCCTTCGATCGCCGCGTATACCTCGTCGATCAGCTTCAGCCGGTCGGGCAGCTCGAAGTTCTCGGCGAGGTAGCGCTCGGTGTCGCTGCGCGACTCTCCGTTCAGCGCCATGTTCAGGGCGATCAGCCGCGCGCCGTCGAGATCGGCACCGGCGCCGGCCGCTTCGGCCTGGATCTGCGGCTCCTGAGCCACCGGGGCCTCGCCGGCGGGCGTGGCGAGCGCGGAGTCCAGGGCGGCCTCGAAGGCGCCGAGCGACTGCTGCGGCGACTCGACGGACTGCTCGGGCCCGGGGGCAGCCGGGGCCTCGGCGAGCGCCGGCTCGACGCGGGCGACGGGTTCGTCCTCGCTGCCGGGCTCCCGGCCCGAGGCGGCGCCGTAGAGCTCTGCCATCCCGCCCTCGACCGCCGTGAGGTCAGCGGCGAGACGTCCGGCCCCTGCGCGCAGGCTGCCGATCAGCGCGTTGACCTCGGCATCCATCGAGCCGACCCGCTCGAGCAGCGTGGCGGTCACCTGCGCCACGGCCCCGACGTGCAGGCGCGCCTTCTCGATCGCCTCCGCGCGGGTGCGCTCGGCGTCTTTGGCCGCCTCGTCGCGAGCCTGGCGGGCGCTCTCCTGCGCCCCGCGCTCGATCTCGGCTGCCGCTGACTCCGCGGCCTCGATGATGCTCTGCACCTGCGTCCCGGCCGTCGATGCCATCGACAGGTCGGGCTTGCCGGTGGTGGCTGCGCGCTGCAGCTCTTCGAACTCGGCCGCGAGCGCCCTCAGATGGGCGTCGACGGCGGCCGCGTCGTAGCCACGGCGGCCGATCGGGAAGTCGCGGCGTTCGATCGCCTGGCGGTCCAGCGGCACGGGCCGATCCTACGGCATGTCCCCGGCGGAAGTCTCAGATCCCTTCTGGGCCGGGAGCGGCGCCTCTTCGGCGCGGATCTCCTGCAGATCGCGCCGCAGCTCGCGCAGCTCGTCGCGGAGCTGGGCGGCGTACTCGAAGCGCAGGTCATCCGCCGCCGCGAGCATCTCCTCCTCGAGCTCGACGATCATCTTCTCGAGCTCGTGCTGAGGCAGCTCCTCCGCCGTCCCGCGCTTGGCGGTGCGGCGTTTGCGCCCGCGCGGGACCTTCGACTCCGCCTGCAGGAACTCGGCGATGTCGGAGATCCCCTTCACGATCGTCGCGGCCGTGATCCCGTGCTCCTCGTTGTAGGCGAGCTGGATCTCTCGGCGGCGGTCGGTCTCGTCGATCGCAGCGCGCATGGCCTTGGTCTGTTTGTCCGCGTACATCAGCACCGTGCCGTCGACGTTGCGGGCGGCACGGCCGATGGTCTGGATCAGCGAGGTCTCGCCGCGCAGGAAGCCCTCCTTGTCGGCGTCGAGGATCGCGACGAGCGAGACCTCGGGAAGGTCGAGCCCCTCGCGGAGCAGGTTCACGCCGACCAGCACGTCGTACTCGCCGAGGCGCAGGTCGCGGATGATCTGGATCCGTTCGAGCGTGTCGATCTCGGAGTGCAGGTAGCGCGTCTTGAAGCCCATCTCGAGCAGGTACTGCGAGAGGTCCTCGCTCATCTTCTTGGTCAGCGTCGTAACCAGCACGCGCTCGTCCTTCTGAACGCGCACGCGCACCTCGTTCATGAGGTCGTCGATCTGGTTCTTGGTCTCGCGCACCTCGACCGTCGGGTCGACGATCCCGGTCGGGCGCACGATCTGCTCGACGACGCGCGTCGAGCGTGTGCGCTCGTACTCGCCGGGAGTGGCCGAGACGAACATCAGCTGCGGGGTGATCGACAGGTACTCCTCGAACGTCTGGGGGCGGTTGTCGAGCGCACTCGGCAGCCGGAACCCGAAGTCGACGAGCGTCTGCTTGCGCGAGCGGTCACCCTCGTGCATGCCGCCGATCTGCGGCACCGTCTGGTGGGACTCGTCGATGAAGCAGACGAAGTCCTTGGGGAAGTAGTCGATCAGGCAGTAGGGCCGCGATCCCGGCTCGCGCCCGTCGAGGATCCGCGAGTAGTTCTCGATCCCCGAGCAGAACCCGACCTCGCGCAGCATCTCCATGTCGTACTGCGTGCGCTGGCGAAGGCGATGGGACTCGAGCTGCTTGCCTTCGGACTCGAGCTCTTCGCAGCGCCCGTTCAATTCGGCGCCGATCGCCTCGACCGCGGCCTCGATCGTCCCTTCCTTGACGTTGTAGTGCGTGGCCGGCCAGATCGCGACGTGCTCGAGATCGTCGGCGATCAGCTCGCCCGTGAGGGGATCGAAGTGCTGGAGGCGTTCGACTTCGTCGCCGAACATCGTCGCGCGGAACGCCGTCTCGGCGTAGGCGGGGAACACCTCGAGCGTCTCCCCCCTGACCCGGAACGTGCCGCGCGAGAGCACGCTGTCGTTGCGGTTGTACTGGATCGAGACGAGCTTTCGCAGCAGCGCGTCGCGATCGATCTCCTCGCCGCGCTTGAGGATCTGCATGTTCATCTCGTACGTCTGCGGCGAACCCAAGCCGTAGATGCAGGACACCGACGCCACGACGATCACGTCGCGGCGGGCGAACACCGCCGCTGTCGCCGCGTGGCGCAGGCGGTCGACCTCCTGGTTGATCGCGGAGTCCTTCTCGATGTAGAGGTCGCGGCTCGGGACGTAGGCCTCGGGCTGGTAGTAGTCGTAGTAGGAGACGAAGTACTCGACGGCGTTCTCCGGGAAGAAGGTCCGGAACTCGTTGCAGAGCTGCGCCGCGAGCGTCTTGTTGTGGGCGATCACGAGCGTCGGGCGCTGCACCGCCTCGATCACGCCCGCCATCGTCATCGTCTTGCCGGTGCCGGTGGCGCCGAGCAGCGTCTGGAAGCGCTCGCCGGAGACGATCCCCTCGGCCATCGACTCGATCGCCCGCGGCTGGTCCGCGGTCGGGGTGAAGACGCTGTCGAGCTTGAAGGGCGGCACCGGACTACGGTAGCGACGGTTGCGGCCAGGGGCCGTCCGCGATTTCGCGGGTCCGCCGCTCGTCTCCGTCCCCTGCGTTGCCGGAAAGGCCCGGCGACCCGAGGGTCGGCGCGGCTAGGAGATCCCCAGCTCCCGCGGGTAGGTCTTGCGGTACTGCTCCTGCGCCGCCAGCACCCGCTGCACGTATTCCCGCGTCTCGGTGAAGGGGATCGCCCCGATCGTCATCGCTTCGCCCGATTCGCGCGCATGCGCGACCCAGCGGTCGACGTTCGTGAGCCCGCCGTTGTACGCGGCGATTGCGAGCATCTCGTTGCCGTTGTAGTGATCGAGGAGGTAGCGCAGGTAGTAGCTGCCGTAGGCGACGTTGATGGCCGGGGTCGCCAGGTCCGCCGCGGTGAACCGCTTGCCGCCCGAGAGTTTGGCCAGGTAGTAAGCCGTTTCGGGGAGTATCTGCATGAGGCCCTCGGCGCCCGCCGAGGACGTGGTCGGTTCGAATTTGCTCTCCGCGTAGATGACGCCCGCGACCAGGGCGGGATCGAGGTGCTTGTCCGCCGCCTGTTCGCGGATGATCGAGGCGTCGGTCAGCGGCAGCGCGTTGCGGTGCACGCCGCCGCTCAGCAGCGGGTACACGATCACCGCCACGAGCAGCGCCGCGGCCAGCGCGAGCACCCATCCCGTCCCGCGCCGCTGGCGGGTCACGTGCGCGCCGGTGGCGACGTGGCTCATGTACCTAGATTGCCAAGCACGTCCGACAGTTGCGCTCTCAGCTCGTCGACTGTGCCGTCGTTGCGGACGACGAACGTCGCTTTCTCCGCCTTCTCCTCCTGGCTGAGCTGGCGTGCGTCGCGCTCGCCGACGTGCTCGTGGCCGCGCGCCGACGCGCGCTCGGAGCGCACGTCCTCGGCGGCCAGGACCGCGATCGTCGCGTCGTAGGCGTCCTGCAGCCCGGCCTCGAACAGCAGCGGCACCTCGACCACGGCGGCGGGTGGCGCCGGAACGCGCTCCCGGGCGGAGCGCAGCCACTCGGCCACCCGTGCCCCGACCAGCGGCCACAGCAGCTGCTCGAGCCAGCGGCGCTCGTCCTCGTCGGCGAACACGCGGCGCGCGACGGCCGGGCGGTCGACGACGCCGCCGGGCGCCACTTCAGACCCCCATCGCGCGACGACGGCGTCCCGCAGCTCGGGCGAGCCGTAGAGCTCGTGCACGACGGCGTCGCTGGAGATCGTCTCGGCGCCGAGCTCGCGCAGCGCGTCCAGGGCGGTCGACTTGCCGGCGCCGAGCCCGCCCGTCAGCCCGACGAAGGGAACCGGCTGCGGCACCTGCTCCGTGCGATCCCGCGCGCCCGCGGCGGCGCTAGTCCTGCTCGGGTCCGCCGGCCGCTTCGGCCTCGGCGATTGCCGCGTCGGGCAGCGGGACGGCGTCGCCGGCCACGTTCTCCCCGGCGGGCTCATCCCCGTTCTCCGACGCGGCCTCGGCGGCCGGCTCCGGCGCGGCCTCCGCGGCCGGCGCCTCAGGCTCAGAAGTGGCCTCGGGGGCGGACTGCTCAGTGACGGCCTCGGGCGCGACCTCGGGCTGCGGCTCAGCCGCGGCCTCCGTCTCGGCGACGGCCTCAGGCTGCTCGGCCTCCGCGGCGGGCGCCTCGGGCGCCGCCTCCGCGGCGGGCGCCTCGGCAGCCGGCGCCTCGGGCGCGACCTCCGCAGCCTCGGGCGCAGCTTCGGCAGCCGGCGCGCCGTCGGCGGGCGCCTCGGCGTCGGGCTCCTCGGCGCCGCCGGGGCGCGAGACCGGAAGGATCTGGTCCTCGACCCGCTTCGCCGAAAGGGACAGGCGGCGGCGCTCGGAGTCGATCTCGAGGATCTTCACGCGGATCTCGTCGCCCGGGTGGACGATCTCGCGCGGGCTCTCGACGTGGTGCGGCGCCAGCTCGGAGATGTGGACGAGGCCCTCGACCCCGTCGAGGATCTCGACGAACGCGCCGAACGTGACGACCTTCGTGACCTTCCCCGCGAGCTCGTCGCCCACGCTGTAGGTGTCCACGATCCGCTGCCAGGGGTCCTCCTGGGTCTGCTTTAGGCCCAGGGAGATGCGCTGACGGTCGCGGTCGATGTCCAGAACCTTGACCTTGACCGTGTCGCCGATCGAGAGGATCTCGCTCGGGTGGTTGACGTGCGACCAGGAAAGCTCGGAGATGTGGATCAGGCCGTCGATGCCGTCGAGGTCCACGAACGCCCCGAAGTCGACGATGTTCGAGATCTGGCCTTCGACGACGAGTCCGGGCTGCAGGCGGTCCAGGATCTGCTGGCGGACCTCCTTGCGCTCCTCCTCGAGCACGGCGCGCCGGGAGAGCACGACGTTGTTGCGGGAGCGGTTGAGCTCGATGACCTTGGTCTCGATCTTCGTGCCCATGTACTCGTCGAGATTCGGCACGCGGCGGATGTCGACCAGTGAGGCCGGCAGGAAGCCGCGCACCCCGAGGTCGATGATCAGCCCGCCCTTGACGACCTCGATCACGGTGCCCTCGACGGGCTCACCGGACTCGGCGGCGGCTTCGATGCGGCGCCACGCCTTCTCGAAGCGCGCGCGCTTCTTGGACATGATCAGGCGCCCGTCCTGGTCCTCCTTGGTGAGGACGATCGCGTCGACCTCCTCGCCGAGATGCACCTCGTCGGCGGGGTCGACCGCCTTGCGGATCGAGAGCTCGTTGGCCGGGATGACGCCCTCGGACTTGTAGCCGATGTCCACGAGGACCTCGTCCTTGTCGATCCGGACGACGTTCCCGGTGACGACCTCGCCCTCCTCGATCTCGCGGAAGGTCGCGTCGTAGTTGGGGACGATCTGCCCGTCGATCTCCAGCAGGAGCCCGTTGGAGCCGTCAACGACCCGCGCCTGCGGGTTGTCCATCACAGTTTGCACCGGCCGAAGCGTAGCGCAGCCTTATCATTGCCGGGGCCTATGCCTGTGAGAGCGACCAAGCGGGGAGTCGAGCGTACGGCCCTGCAGCAGGACTGCGACGTCCTGGTGTGCGGCGCGAGCTTCGCCGGGCTCGCCGTCGCGGGCGAGCTCGCAGGCTCCGGCGCCAGGGTTCTGGTGCTGGACCGCTACGAGATCGGCGAGCGCCAGACCTCGGCCTGCGGCATCCCGACGCAGTGGCTGCGCGCGATGGACCTCACGGCCTCCGAGCGCCAGAGCTTCGACGAGCTGGTCGTCCACACCCCGTGGCGCACGGCCCGCTGGCAGCTGCCCTGGTCGTTCTCGACCTTCGACTACCGCGAGCTCTGCGCGCTGCTCTGGGATCGCTCCGGCGACGCCGAGTTCGAGACGGCGACCGTGACGGGACGTCGCGGCGACACCGTCGTCACCGACCGCGGCGAGTTGCGCGCCCCGCTGATCGTCGACGCGCTCGGCTGGCGACGCGTGCTCTCCAACGCCGCGCCGATCCAACCGCCTGACGCGAAGCTCTCCCGCGGTCTCGAGGTGCACCCGGCGGGCACCGGGCGCGACATGGAGCTGTGGATCGATCCCTCCTATGTCCGCGCGGGCTACGCGTGGAGCTTCCCCGCGCGGGAGGAGCTGCGTGTCGGCGTCGGGTCGTTCTGGCCCTCCCACCACGTCAAGGAGCCGACGGTCCGGCTCGCGGGCGACCTCGGTCTGCCGCCGCAGGGCTACCAGGGCAACTGGATCCCCCACCAGCTCCGACGCGCCGCCGAGGACGGTGTCTTCTTCGCGGGCGACTCGGCGGGACACTGCCTTCCGCTCACGGCCGAGGGCATCCGCACCGCGCTCTACTTCGGCCTCGCGTGCGGACGGGAGCTGCGCGCGGTGGTGACCGGTCAGCGCTCGCGCGAGCAGGCGCTGCTGGGCTACGGCGCCTTCTCCGATGCGCACGAGCGCAAGTTCCGCTGGCTGCTCAACGCACAGCGCGCGATCGGCCAGATCACGCCGAGCCGCGCGGTGACCCACATCGTGCGCGCCTTCGAGTCCCGCCGCCTCACGCGGTGGGCGTTCGACCAGTACCTGGCGATCGCCCCGCCCTCGTATGTCTCGGCGGGCCCGGGGCCGGGCCCCAGCCGAGCCGGCAGGATCGCCGGGCGCGCGATTCCCTCGCCGGTTGCCGGCGTCCGCGCCTAGCGCTCAGCCGCTGCGCCGGGCGGGCCCTCCGCTCGTCCCGGGCGTGGGTCCGGCCGCGCGGCGTCAGGCCTCTTCGAGCGCCGCCAGCGCCCGGGCCAGGCGCCGGATGCCCTCCTCGATCGCCGGCTCGGGCAGATTCGCGTAGCCGAGCACGAGCCCGTCGTCGCGCGGCCGCGGGGTCACGTAGGCGTACCCCAGCGGGTAGACGCCGACCGACTCGCGGGCGGCCGCCTGCGCCAGAGCGATCCCGTCCACCGGCGCAGGGAGGCGCACTGTCGCGTGCAGCCCGGCGGCGAGGCCGGTGACCGAGGCGCCCGGAAGGTGCTCGGTGACCGCGGCGACGAGGGCGTCGCGGCGCGCGCGGTAGCGGCGGCGCGCACCGCGAAGGTGACGGTCGTAGGCGCCCGTCTCGAACAGCCGCGCGAGCGCGAGCTGGTCGAGCGTGGGCGAGCCGTGATCGGCGAGCAGCTTGCGCTGGGCGATCCCGTCGCGCAGCCGCGCGGGCAGCACCATCCACCCCAGCCGCAGGGCGGGCGCGAGCGTCTTGCTGACGGTGCCGGTGTAGAGGACCCGCTCGGGTGCGAGCCCCTGCAACGCGCCGAGCGGCGCGCGGTCGTAGCGGAACTCCGCGTCGTAGTCGTCCTCCACCACGAGCGCGCCGGTCTCTCCCGCCCACGCGAGCAGCGCCGCGCGCCGGGAGGGTGAGAGCGCCACGCCGGTCGGGGACTGGTGCGCCGGCGTCAGGATCACGGCATCCGCCGCGATCGCGCGCAGCAGCTCCACGCGGGCGCCGTCCGCGTCGACCTCGAGCGGCACGAGCCGGGCGCCGGCCGCGCTGAGGATCGCGTGATGTGCCGGCAGCCCCGGGTCCTCGATCGCGACCGTGCGCCCGGCCAGCTCCGCGCCGATCAGGGCGAGCGCCTGGGCCGCGCCGGAGCAGACCACGATCGAGTCTGGGTCGGCTGCCACCCCCCGCACCCTGCGCAGGTGGCCGGCCAGCGCGCGGCGCAGCGCCGAGGCGCCGCGCGGGTCGGGGTAGCCGAGCGCCCGGTCGGGCGCGTCCCGAAGTGTCTCGCGCAGCGCTCGCAGCCACAGCCGCCGCGGGAACGTCGCGAGGTCCGGGAAGCCGGGGAAGAAGTCGAAGCGCAGCGGCGGCGTCGCCCGCGACGCCGCCGGTGGCTCGGACGGGGCGGCGCCGTCGGCGACGAACGTGCCGGCGCCACGCCGCGCCACCAGATAGCCCTCGGCGAGCAGCTGGGCGTACGCGTCGACCACGAGGCGCCGCGAGATGCCGAGGTCACTCGCCAGCGCCCGAGTCGGAGGAAGGCGCACGTGCGCCGCGAGGCGCCCGCTGCGCACGGCCTCGCGCAGGCCGTCCTCGAGCTGCGCGCGCAGCGGCGTCCCGTTGCTGCGGTCCAGCTCGAGCAGCAGCTCCTCGCCGTGCGCGTCGAGGACGAGCGGGAACGGCGGTCCGGCGGCTGGCGTATTGGTACCCATTTCGAGGCTCGAATTGGTCCTTTACGATGGACCATCCAGAACATATCGTCGCCGCCATGACAGAGCAACCCCGCGCGGCCGATTTCGTCCTCGAAGCCGGGCTGATCGTCCTGGCCGCCTACAACCTCGTGCTGGCGGTGTTCATGACGATCGCCCCGCACACGTTCTTCACCGCGATCGGCCCCTTCGAAGAGATCAACCGCCACTACATCCGCGACGTCGCCACCTATAGCGCCGCGATGGGCGCCGGCGCCCTCGTCGCGATCCGCCGGCCGTCCTGGCGCGTCCCCGTGCTCGCGATCTCCACGATCCAGTTCGCCCTGCACACCGTCAACCACCTCGTCGACGCGAGCTCCGCGCACCCGCAGTGGACGGGCTGGTTCGACTTCCTCTCGCTGCTCGCGGGCACGGCGCTGCTCGCCTGGATGTGGCGCTTCGCAGCCCGCGAGGACGACCGCGCCGAGAACGGTCCGCGAATGGCCGGCCCGCGCTCGGGTAACCCACTCGCACGAACTTCGGTCTCCCCCTCCCCGCGCCCCGAAAGGAGCACACCATGACCGTCGTCGAGGGCGTCTCCGCCCGCCGCAGGCCACTGATCCGCCTGACCTACGCGCTTGCCCGCCGCGAAGTGCGCCGCATGACCGGCAAGGCGCTGCTGACGCCTGACATCCCGGTGCGCGCGCACCGCTTCGGCCAGCTCGTCGGGTACGCCCAGCTCGAGAAGAGCGTCGCGCGCCGCCCGCTCGTGGACGAGCACCTGCGCGCGCTGGCGGTCCTGAAGTCAGCCGTCATGCAGGGCTGTGAGATGTGCCAGGACATCGGCTCCTTCGAGGCCCGCGCCAAGGGAGTGGACGAGGACCAGATGTTCGATCTGCACCGCTACCGAGACAGTGACCACTTCGACGAGACCGAGCGGCTGGTGCTCGACCTCGCCGTCGCGATGACACGGACCCCCGTCGTCGTCGCTACGGAGCTGCTCGAAGACCTGCGCGAGCGCCTCGGCGGCGACGCGCCGCTGGTCGAGCTCGTGCATCTGATCGCCGTCGAGAACCTGCGCTCGCGCTTCAACGCCGCGTTCGGCCTCGGCGCGGCGGGCTTCAGCGAAGGCATGGCCTGCGCGCGGTTGGAGACCGGCGTCTCCGCCGGCGCCGACGCGCCCTCGCCCACGAACGGCGCCGCCACGGAGGGGACGCTCGCGAACGGTGCGCCCGCCGGCGGCGCACCGGGGCTCGCGGCCGCCCCGTGAGGGTCTTCCTCGCCGGCGCGACCGGAGTGATCGGGCGCCGGCTCGTGCCCGCGCTGCTCGCAGCGGGGCACGAGGTGACGGCGATGTGCCGCAGCCCGCAGAGCGCCGCGCAGGCGCGCTCGGCGGGAGCCGACCCCGCGATGGCCGACGCGCTCGACGCGAGCGCCGTGGCGGATGCGATCGCCCACACGCGCCCGGACGCGGTCGTCAATCAGCTGACGGCGTTGCCCAAGCGGATCGACCCGCGCAAGATCGAGCGCGACTTCGAGCGCAACGACCGTCTGCGCAGCGAGGCGTCGCGGATCCTGGCCGGGGCCGCGCGCGGCGCCGGTGTCGAGCGCCTCATCGCCCAGAGCATCGCGTTCATGTACGAGAGCGGCCGCGACGGCGCGGTGCACTCAGAGCAGGATCCGCTCGTGCTCGATCCCCCTGCGCCGTTCGCCCGCACGGCAAACGCGGTCAAGACGCTCGAGGCGACCACGCTCGATGCGGGCGGCACGGTGCTGCGCTATGGCTACTTCTACGGCCCGGGCAGCGCGATCGCCCCCGACGGCTCGATCGTCTCCGACCTGCGCCGCCGGCGCATGCCGGTCGTCGGCTCGGGCACCGGGGTCTGGTCGTTCGTCCACGTCGACGACGCCGCGACCGCGACGGTGCTCGCGCTGGACGCGCCGGCGGGGCTCTACAACGTCGTCGACGACGAGCCGGCGCCCGTCGCCGAGTGGCTTCCCGCCCTCGCCAGGGCCGCCGGCGCGCCGCGCCCGATGCGCGTCCCCGCGTTCCTGGCGCGACTCGTCGCCGGCGAGTACGGCGTCACGGTGATGACGCGCGCGCAGGGCGCCTCCAACGAGCGCGCCAAGCGCGAGCTGGGATGGGAGCCGGCGCACCAGAGCTGGCGCACAGGCTTCCCGGAGGCGCTGAGCTGACGCCTCGCCGGGCCCGCCTGCCAACCTCGAACAGCGCCCTGTCCCGGCGCGCCGGCAGCCCGCTCACTTCCGCACGACGAGCGCGACCCCCGCGATCAGCAGCACGATCCCCAGCACGCGGTGGACGCTCACGGGCGCTTTCGCCACGCCGAGCAGCCCGAAGCGGTCGATCACGACCGACATCGTGAGCTGACCGGTGATCACGACCGCCGTGAGCCCGCTCGCACCGAGCGTCTTGACGGCTTCCAGGGCCACGAACACGTAGACGGCGCCGAGCAGCCCGCCGACGAGCGCCCACCAGGGCACCTTGCCGACGTGGCCGAGCGAGCTCAGCCCGCCGCGCAGGATGAAGCTGATCGCCACGAGCGCGGCGCTGCCGACGAGGAACGAGAACGTCGCCGCCTGCACCCCGCCCACGGTCTTGCCGAGCCGCGAGTTGATCGGCGCCTGCATGCCGACGAGCGCGCCGGCGCCCGCGCCGAGCAGGATCGCGAGGCTGCGGGTCACTTCGCCTCCAGCCAGTTCTGCCCGGAGCCGATGTCCACCGCCAGCGGCGGCTCGTTCGGCTCCCACACGGCGACCATCTCGCGCTCGACGAGCTTGCTCGCGGCCTCGGCCTCCTCCGGCGGGCCTTCGAACAGCAGCTCGTCGTGGATCGTCAGCAACAGCTTCGTCTCGAGGCCCGACTCCGCGAGCGCCGCATGGGTGCGGACCATCGCGAGCTTGATGATGTCGGCGGCGGTGCCTTGGACGACCGTGTTGACCGCCAGGCGCTCGCCGAGCGTGCGCACCTGGTAGTTGCGCGCACGCAGCTCGGGGATCTGCCGGCGCCGCCCCCACAGCGTCTTCACGAAGCCCTCCTCCTTCGCCCGCTCGATCGTGGCGGCCATGAACTCGGCGACGTGCGGGAAGCGATCGAGGTAGGCGTCGATGAACTCCTTGGCCTCCTCGCGCGGGATGTTCAACCGATCCGCGAGGCCGTAGTCCGAGAGCCCGTAGACGATCCCGTAGTTGATCATCTTCGCCTTCGAGCGCATGCCCGGGTCGATCTCCTCGGCGGTGACGCCGAACACCCGCGAGGCGGTGGCGGTGTGCACGTCCTCGCCGCGTTTGAAGATCTCCATCAGCGCGTCCTCCTGCGCCGCCTGGGCGAGCACGCGCAGCTCGATCTGCGAGTAGTCGGCGGAGATCAGCACCTTCCCGGCCTCGGCCTCGAAGCAGCCACGGATCTCGCGCCCGAGCTCGGTGCGGATCGGGACGTTCTGCATGTTGGGGTTCGTGCTCGACAGGCGCCCCGTCGTCGCCACCGCCTGCAGGAACGTCGTGTGGATACGCGACTCGGCGTCGGCCTGCTCGGGCAGCACGTCGAGGTAGGTCTTGATCAGCGTCGAGAGCTCCCGCCAGCGCTCGATCTTCGGGACGATCTCGTGCTCGGCACGGATCGCCTGCAGCACGCGCGCGTCGGTCGAGTAACCGGTCTTGCCGCGGCGCTTGCGCGACAGGCCGAGGCGCTCGAAGAGGATCTCGCCGAGCTGCTGCGGCGAGCCGATCGTGAACTCGTCGCCGGCGAGCTCGAAGATCTCGCGTTCCAGGGTGCCGATCTCCTCCGCCACCCGCTCGGTGATCCCCGCGAGGCGATCGAGGTTCAGGCGCACGCCGAGCAGCTCGAGCTCCCGCAGCACCGGCACGAGCGGCAGCTCGATCTCCGCCATCACCGCCTCCAGGCCGCGCTCGGCGATCTGCTCGCGCTGCCAATCGGCCAGCGCGCCGAGCATGACCGCCCTCGCCGCAAGCGGGTCATCGAGGTCGCTGCCGAGCCCGCGCTCTTGCACGAGCTCGTCGAATGGATAACCACGCCTGGCTGGCTCGAGCAGGTAGGCACCGAGCAGCGTGTCGTGCGCGAGGCGCCCCGGCACGGTGCGCAGCGCCTTGGCGTCGTGCGCGAGAACCGGCCGCCCCTCGCAGGCCGCGACCACTTCCTCGGGGCCGTCACAGTCTCCGGCGATCGCCTCTCCGCCGGCGGCCGCGGCGAAGCGCCAGGGGGAGCCCTCGGCGAACAGCTCGCCCTCGGGCGCCTCGATCTCCTCGACGACGATGCAGATCTCGTCGTCCTCCTTGCCGAGCGCGGCGATGTCAGCCGGCGCCCCGGCGCGCAGCGAGGCCGTCAGCGTGACCTCGGTGGGGCTCGCCGGCGCCGCGGCATCGGGGTCGCCGAGCGCCTCCTCGAGCCGCCGCAGCGGGTCGCGCAGCTCGAACTCGCGGAAGAACTCGCGCAGCCGCGAGCGGTCGGGTTCCAGGCCCGCCGCGAGCGCCACGTCGAGATCGACGTCCAGGTCGCGCCGCACGGTCGCGAGCTCGCGCGACATGCGCGCGTCCTCCGCGTGCTCGATCAGGTTCTGTTTGCGCTTCGCGCCTTTCACCTGCTCGACGTTGGCCAGCACCTCCTCGAGCGTCCCGAACGACTGCAGCAGCTCGCTGGCGGTCTTGTCGCCGATGCCGGGGATGCCCGGGATGTTGTCCGAGGTGTCGCCCTTCAGGCCGTAGAAGTCCGGGATCAGCTCGGGCCCGATGCCGTAGCGGTCGACCACCGCGCGGCGGTCGTAGATCTTCGTCTCGGTGATCCCGCGCGAGGTCGCCATCACCTTGACCAGCCCGTCCTCGTCGATCAGCTGGAAGACGTCGCGGTCGCCGGTCACGATCATCACCGGCACCGGCGGCTCGGCGCGCAGCGCGCGCTCGGCGAGCGAGGCGATCACGTCGTCGGCCTCGTAGCCCTCGATCGTGACGTTGGTGTAGCCGAACGCCTCCACCAGCGGCGCCATCGAGGGCCACTGCTGCTTGAGCAGGTCCGGGCGCGAGCGCCGCGAGGCCTTGTACTCGGCGAACAGCTCGCTGCGCCCCGAGGTGCCCGCATCCCACGCGACGACCGTCGGCTGGACCCCGTACTCGGTCACGATCTTCACCAGCATCGATGCGAAGCCGAAGATCGCGTTGGTCGGCACCCCTGTCGAGGTGGCGATCGACTCGGGCAGGGCGAAGAACGCCCGGTAGACGAGGCTCGGGCCGTCGATCAGGAACAGCCGGCGATCGCCGGCGCCGGCGCCCGGGCGCGCCGAGCCGGCTCCGCCCGCGCGCTCTTTGGTCCCGGCCGCCATCGCTCTCACTCTATGTCCCAGGACGCAGCGCGTCGTCCCGGCCGGGCGACGCCGCCTCCGAGCACCGGACGGCGTCCGCGGCTTTGTACGCGGCTTGCGAGGGAATCTTTGAGAAGATGCCGTGCCGCCAGCCAAGGAGGGAGTCCCGCAGTGAGCGCCACACCGAGCGCGCAGTACCGCCTGACCATTCGCGTGAAGCTCGACGACAGCACGGGCGTGCTCGGTCGTACCACGAGCGCGATCGGCGAGGAGGGCGGCATCGTCGGGGCTGTCGACGTGGTCGAGAGCGACGCCGCCGGCGCGCTGCGCGACATCGTCGTCGACGCGGCCGACCGCGACCACTGGGACCGCATCCTGGACGCGATCGGCGCCGTCGACGGCGCCGAGGTCATCGACACCACCGACCGCACTTTCCTGCTCCACGTAGGGGGCAAGATCGAACAGTCCAACAAGCACCCGCTGAAGACCCGCGACGACCTCTCGATGGTCTACACGCCGGGCGTCGCGCGCGTGTGCCTGGCGATCGCCGAGGACGAGGACAAGGCCTTCCAGTACACGATCAAGCGGAACACGGTTGCCGTCGTCTCCGACGGCACCGCCGTGCTCGGGCTCGGGAACATCGGCCCGAAGGCGGCGATGCCGGTGATGGAGGGCAAGTGCTGCCTGTTCAAGGAGTTCGCGGGCGTCGACGCGTTCCCGATCTGCCTCGACACGACCGACACCGATGAGATCGTCCAGACGGTCAAGCTGATGGCGCCCGGTCTCGGCGGGATCAACCTCGAGGACATCTCGGCCCCGCGCTGCTTCGAGATCGAGCAGCGGCTGATCGCCGAGCTCGAGATCCCCGTCTTCCACGACGACCAGCACGGCACCGCGGTGGTCGTGATGGCCGCCGTGCTCAACGCGGTGAAGCTGACCGGGCGCAACCTGGAGGACCTGAACGTGCTGATCATCGGGCTCGGCGCCGCCGGCATCGCCGTCACCCGGATCCTGCGTGCGGCGGGTGTGAGGAGCATCGTCGGCGCCGACTCGAGGGGCGGGCTGCACGTGCGGCGCGAGGACTACCTGGACGGCTCGATGAACCCCGTCAAGCGCTGGTTCGCCGAGGTCACGAACCCCGACTGCCGCTCCGGCGCCCCCGCGGATCTGATCGATGGCGTGGACCTGCTGGTCGGGCTCTCGGGCGCGCGCGTGATGCCCGCTGAGGCGCTCGCGCGGATGAACGACGACGCGATGGTCTTCGCGATGGCCAACCCGACCCCCGAGGTGCACCCCGAGGAGGCGGCGCCGCACGTGAGGATCATGGCCACCGGCCGCTCGGACTTCCCCAACCAGATCAACAACGTGCTCGCCTTCCCGGGCATCTTCCGCGGCGCGCTCGACGTGCGCGCGCCGGCGATCACCGAGGAGATGAAGATGGCCGCCGCGCGCGGGATCGCCTCGATCGTGCCGGAAGAGGAGCTGCGCGACGACTACATCATCCCGTCGGTCTTCAACCGCGACGTGGCGCCCGCGGTCGCCGCCGCCGTGGGCGAGCAGGCGCGGCTGGCGGGCACGGCCGAGGCAGGGCTCGAGGTCGGCTACGCGCAGGGCGACACGGTCTCGCCGGGCGCCGGCGGGCCGGCCGACGGCCGGGTCTGAGGAGCGCTTGAGATGCCCTCGATAACCGTCTCGGGGGCGAGCGGAATGATCGGCCGCCGCCTGGTGGACGAGCTGCGGCGCCAGGGCTGGACGGTCACGATCCTGAGCCGCGAACCGGTGCGCGCCCAGCACGCGCTCGGCGAGGTGGAGACCTACCGGTGGGACCCGGTCGAGGAACCGGCGCCGGTGCAGGCCCTGGTCGGCCGCGACGCGGTCGCCCATCTGGCGGGCGCCCCGGTCTCAGAGCGCTGGACCCCCGCCAACAGGCGGGCGATCCGCGACAGCCGCGTGACCGGCACCGAGAACCTCGTCACCGCGCTGCGCGACGCCGAGCCGCGGCCGCGAGTGCTCGTGTCCTCCTCGGCGAGCGGCTACTACGGCGCCCGCGGCTCGGAGCCGATCGACGAGGAGGCCTCACCCGGGCGCGACTTCCTGGCGGAGGTCTGCGTCGCCTGGGAGGCGAAGGCCGCGCGGGCCGAGCAGCTCGGGATGCGGGTCGTGCGGATCCGCACCGGCGTCGTGCTCGACCGCACCGGCGGGGCGCTCGCGAAGATGCTGCTGCCCTTCCAGCTCGGGATCGGCGGGCCGGTCGCCGGCGGGCGCCAGTACATGCCTTGGATCCACGCCGAGGACGTCGTCGGGATGTTCATCGCCGCGCTCGGCGAAGAGCGCTGGGAGGGAGCGGTCAACGCGACGGCCCCCGTGCCCGTCACCAACCGCGACTTCTCGCGCGCGCTGGGACGCGCACTGCACCGCCCCGCGGTGCTGCCCGTGCCGGGGTTCGCGCTGAGCGCGATCTACGGCGAGATGGCCCAGATCGTCACGACCGGGGTACGCGCCGTGCCGGCGAAGCCGCTGATGCTCTCCTACCCGTACAGGCACCCGCAGCTGGACGAGGCGCTGCGGTCCGCGCTCGGGGGCTGACCGTCACGACGGCGGCGAGGCTCACGCCGTCGCGACGGCCGCCTCGGCGGGCGGACCCGCGCCGTTCGAGGCGACGCCGGCCCGGTTGTCGGTCTCGATGATCACGCGGCAGGGGCGCACCTTCAGCAGGTAGGCGGCGGTCGGGCCGATCCCCTGCTCGCCGCGCGGGGCGTGGATCGTCGACCAGTAGATGACGTCCGAGCCGACGCGTTCGGCTTCCTCCACGAGCGCGGAGCCGGGGTTGCGCGTGCGGATCAACCCGGTGCGGATCTTGATGCCCGCGCGCCGCGCCTGCACGCGTGCGCTCTCGAGCACCGAGCGCCCGTGCAGCTCCTCCTCCTCGAGTCCCGACTCCAGCGAGAGCTGGCTCGGGACGGGCAGCACGTAGACGGCGTAGACGATCCCCTCTTTCCCGATCAGCTTGGCGGCCGCGTGCAGAGCCGAGGCGGAGACGTCGTCGCCGAAGATCGGCACGAGCGCGGTGCGGTACTCGAGCTCCTCGAAGTCCGGCGGGCGTTCGGGGCGCGCGATCTTGTAGGAGCGCCACGGATCGAGGCCCTGCCGCCGTCGATAGACGAAGTAGCCGATCATCCCGATCACCATCCACGGCAGCCCGATCGCGCGCGCCTCGCCGTGCAGCACCACGACCGAGCACCAAGCGGCGAAGGTGCCGATGGCGCCGAGCACGGCCGTCAGCGGGATCGTGCTGCCCCGGATCCGAACGTTCCACGGCGCCCGGTAGGGCCGCGCGCGGTCAGGGTCCTTGATGCGCAGCGCCACGACCGCAACGTGCGCGGTCGTGAACGACAGCATCGCGCCGAATGCGTAGAGATTGCCCAGGAGGGTGGTCTGGCCCGGGAGGATCAGCAGCGCGGCGAGCAGCGAGAAGAAGATGATCGTGAACCACGGTGTGCGGAAGCGCGGGTGCAGCTGCGAGAAGATCGCGGGCAGCTGGCGGTGCTCGGCGAGCGACCAGGACAGCCGCGACATCCCGATCAGCCCGGCGTTGGTGGCGATCAAGAGGATCGTGGCGGCGAGCACGCCGACGTAGTCGCGTGCGATCGTGAGCGTGGCCCCGTGCAGCCCGAGCTTGTCGATGATCCCGAGCACCGGATCGTTTTCGTAGTGGCCGCCGAGCGCGGTCGCGTAGCCGGCGTGGGTGAAGTGTTCTTTGAGCGCGGGCGAGTAGCCGATGCCGTGGTGGACGACCGGCAGCGCCGAGAGCGCGACGACCGAGATGCCCGCGTAGACCGCGAGCACCGCGATCAGCACGAGGTTGACAGCCTTCGGCACGTCGTGGCCGGGGTCCTTGGCCTCCTCGGCCATGTTCGAGACGGTCTCGATCCCCGTGTAGGCGACCATCGCCACCGACAGCGCGAAGATCAGCTGGGTCCAGGACGGCGCCACCCCGAGGTGGACCTGATCGATCAGGAGCTTGGGGTCGAGCACGAGCGCGACGCCGAGCAGCACGAGCAGCACCTGCGTGCAGAGGTCCGTGACCGCGAGGACGAGGTTGAGTTTCGCGGACTCGCCGAGCCCGCGGATGTTCAGCGCCGCGAGCAGCGCGATCGTGATGAGCCCGCCGATGATGTCGCCCGGGTTGTGGGTGAGCGCGGGGAAGAACGCGCCGAGGTAGTGAGGCACGAAGAACGCCGAGATCGCGATCGTGATGATGTAGTCGAGGCTCAGCGCCCAGCCCGCGAAGAACGAGACGACGTCGTTGAAGGCGTGGCGCGCGAAGGATGAGGACCCGCCGGCTTCGGGGAACATCGCGGCGCCCTCGGCGTATGTCTTCGCCGTCAGCACAAACAGGCCGCCGGCGAACATGAAGACGAGCGGCGTCAGGCCGAGGGCGTGGGCGGCCACGAGCCCGAGCGCGTAGTAGATCGAGGACCCGACGTTGCCGTAAGCGGTGGCGAAAAGGCCCGGAACGCCTACGGATCTGCGCAGCCCGTGCTCAGAGAGGCGCGCCATGTGAATGACGCTAGATCCGGGAGCGTCAAGATCGCATCAAGAAACGGCGCGCGCGCATGTCTTTTTTATCAAGGGATATAGGGGGCCCGGGTTCGCGTGGCCCGGGTGGCCGCGCGCGAGCCAGGGGCTCACAGCGCTCGGCTGGGATCAGGGCGTGCGGAAGCGGTACCCGACGCCGGCGTCGGTGCGGATGACCGAGCGCCGTCCGCTGCCGCCGAGCTTGCCGCGCAGGTTGGCGATGTGCGTGCGCAGGAGCGGCGTCGCGTCGGCGTGCTCGGGGCCCCACACCTCGATCAGCAGCTGGCGGTGCGTCATCAGAAGGCCGGCGTTCAGAGCGAGCGTCCGCAGCAGCGAGAACTCGATCGGCGTCAGACGCACCTCCTCGCCGTCCAGCCAGACGGCGTGTGCGGCGAGGTCGATCACGAGCCCGTCCACTTCGATCGTGGGCTCGCTGGCCCCGCGCCCGGCGCGGCGCAGCGCGGCCTGGACCCGCGCCACCAGCTCGCCCGGGCCGAACGGCTTGGTGACGTAGTCGTCGGCGCCGCTCTCCAGGGCCTTGATCTTGACCGCCTCCTCGCCCAGCGCCGAGAGCACGATGATCGGCATCTCACTCCAGTCGCGCAGCCGCCGGCAGACCTCGATTCCGTCGCTGTCGGGCAGCATCAGATCCACGATCGCCGCGTGCGGTCCGATCACCGCGGCGCGGTCGAGCGCCTCCTCCCCGGCCCCCGTGACTGTCACCTCGTAGCCGGCCTCGCGCAGCACGAGCCGCAGCGCGCGCTGGATCTGCGGGTCGTCGTCGCAGACGAGGATGCGCTCGCCCGCCATCAGGACACCGGGAAGTCGATCACGAAGCTCGTGCCCTGACCGGGCTGGGACTCGATCGCGATCTGCCCGCCGTTGACCTCGACGAAGCCGCGGGCGATCGCGAGCCCGAGACCTGAGCCGTGATGACCGTTGCCCGAGGGCGTGTCGGCTCTGTAGAAGGGCAGGAACACACGCTCCTGCTCGGCGGGCGCGATGCCGGGCCCGCGGTCCACGACGCGCACGCGCAGGCGCCCGCCGACGGCACGGGCGCGCAGCGACACCGGACTCCCCTCGGAGTAGCGGACCGCGTTCTCGAGCACGTTCACGAACGCGCGCTCGAGCTGGGCCGGGTCGGCCTGAAGCGGCGGCAGCTCGCGGTCGATCGAGAGCTGGATGGAGTCCGCCGGCGCGCCGGTCATCTCGACCGCCTCGTGCAGCACGTCCTCGAGCGAGCACCACCCGACGCGCGGCTCGCTGCTGCCGGACTGCAGCAGCGAGAGGTCCAGCAGCTTCTCGATCAGCACCCACAGCCGCGTGCCCGCGTCGAGCACGAGCTCGCGGACCTCGGCCACGTTCTCGGCCTGCGGCCGCTCGGCGTCGAGCGTGCCGGCGGCGCCCAGAATCGCCGTCACCGGCGTGCGCAGGTCGTGGGAGACCGAGCGCAGCACGGCTGTCTTCATCTCATCCGAGCGCCGCAGGGCGGCCGTCTCGACGACCTCCGCGCGCAGCGTCTCGCGGTGGACCGCCGCGGCGAGGATCGAGGAGAGCGCGGGCACCACGCGCTCGCGCGCCCGCTCGCGCTGGGAGGCCGGCACGCCGGAGGGCAACTCGAGGGCTCCGATCGTCTCTCCGCCGGCCTGCAGCGGCAGCTGGACGGCCTCCTCGCTTGCCGGCTCGTCCCCAAGCCTGATGCGCGCCGAGCTCGTGCCGAGCGCCTGCGCCAGGCGTTCCGCCGCCGGCCCGAGCGCATCTCCCAGGTGCTCGGCGCCCAGCAGCAGCTGCGCGAGCTCGCTCGCGAGCGCCGCCTCGCGCCGGCGCTGGTCGAGCTCCTGCGCGCGCGTCCTTGCGATCTCGGCGACGAGCCCGACGACGATCGCGACCGCGATGAACGCCGCCAATCCGATCCAGTCGCGTCCGTGGCGCAGCGTGAAGTCCCCGAGCGGCGGCAGGTGGAAGAAGTTGAACGCCGCGGCGCTGATGATCGCGGTGCCGACGCCGAAGCCGAGACCCCAGAAGATCGAGACGACGAGCACCGGCAGCAGGTACACGACGCCGAGCGTCTGGACCGGCGCGATGTGCTTCAGCGGGTAGAGCAGCAGCGTCGTCGCGGCGACCGAGGCGAGCGAGACGAGCACGCCGAGCGAGCGTGACGGTCGCTCGGCACGAAGCAGCAGCTGCGGTAGGGCGCGTGCCCCCATCAGACCCAGGATGCCAGGCGCTGCAGCGTGAAGCGGCGCGCGGAGCGGCCGTGCGCGGTGTGCAGCTTCCTCAGGCGGGAAGGGCGGCCGCCTCGCGCTCCTTGGCGGTGCGGTTCTCGGTCTCGATGATGATCCGGCAGGGTCGCTTCGTCAGCAGGTAGGTGGCCGTCGGACCGATCTTCTGCTCGCCCGCGGGCGCGTGGAGGGTCGACCAGTAGACGACCTCGGCGCCGACCCGTTCGGCCTGCTCGACGAGGGCAGAGCCGGGGTTGCGCGTGCGGATCAGGGCGGTGTGGATCTTGATCCCCATGCGCCGCGCCTTGATGCGCGCGCTCTCGAGCGCCGAGCGCCCTTCGGCTTCCTCCTCGAGGAGCCCCTCGTCGAGGGACAGCTGGTTCGGCACCGGCAATACGAACACCGCGTACACGACCCCGTCCTCGCCGATCAGCTTTGCCGCCGCGGCCAGCGCGCCGCCGCTGACGTCGCCGCCGAAGATCGGCACGAGCGCGGTGCGGTAGTCGAACTCGGTGAACTGCGGCGGGCGCTCGCGCCGCGGCGCCTTGGAGGTCGTCCTGAGGTCGAGGCCGTGCCTGCGCCTGTAGACGACGTAGACGACCATGCCGAGGATCAGCCAGCCCACGCCGGAGGCGGCGACGCCCAGGTGCAGGATCGTCACGACGACGAACGCGAGCCCGGTCCCGATCCCGCCGAGGACCGCGAACAGCGGCAGTTCGCGGCCTTTGAACCGCAGCGTCCCCGGCCCTCGATACGGACGCTCCCGGTCCGGTTCCTTGACGCGCAGCCGGATCACGGAGGCGTGCGCGATCGTGAACGAGAGCATCGCCCCGAACGCGTACATGTTGCCGAGGAATTCGGCCTGCCCGGGGATGATCGTCAGGCAGGCGATCGTGCCGAACAGGAGGATCCCGATCCAAGGCGTCTGAAAGCGCGGGTGCAATCGGCTCAGCCTGTCTGGGACCTGCCGGTGCAAGCCCATCGAGTAGACGAGCCGCGAGGCGCCGATGATGCCGGCGTTGGAGGCGATGAAGAGGATCGTCGCGGCGAGGATCCCGACGTAGATCTCGCCGATCGACTGCAGCGCCCCGAGGTGCAGGTGCTTGACGATGCCGAGCACGGGGTCGCCCGCGTACCCGCCCTGGGCCTCGCTCGTGCCGAGCAGCGTCTTGTAGCTGCCGTCCGGTTGTTTGGTCACCGGCAGCGCCGACAGGGCGACCATCGGCAGCAGCGCGTAGATCGCGAACACGGCCGCCACGACGGCCTTGATCGCGCGCGGGATCGTGTGCGTCTCGTCGACGGCCTCCTCGGCCATGTTCGAGATCGTCTCGATGCCCGTATAGGCGATCATCCCGACGGGGATCGCGACCAAGAAGTTCTTCCACGTCGGCGCTACTCCCAGGTGGACGTTTTCGACCAGCACGTGCGGCGAGAGCACGAGCACGACGCCCGCGACGACCAGCAGCAGCTGGGTCGCCAGGTCGGTGACCGCGAGCACGATGTTCAGGCCCGCGGCCTCCTTGACGCCGACGACGTTGACGACCGACAGCACACCGACCACGCCGATCCCGAACACGATGTCGCCGGGCGAGTGCTGGAGCGCCGGCCAGAACAGCCCGCCGAGGTAGTGCGGCACGAAGAACGCCGAGATGGCGATCGTGATCGTGTAGTTGAGCATCTGCGCCCACGCGGCGAAGAACGACCACAGCTCGTTGAACGCGTGGCGCGCGAAGGAAGAGGAGCCGCCGGCCTCGGGGAACATCGCGGTCGCCTCGGCGTAGGTCGCGGCGGTCAGGTAGAAGATCCCGCCCGTGATCACGAACACGATCGGGGTCAGCCCGAGCGCGTAGGAGGCGACGAGGCCCAGCGCGTAGTAGATCGACGAGCCGACGTTGCCGTAGGCGGTCGAGAACAGCGCGCTGGTGCCCAGCACCCTGCGCAGTCCATGTTGGGTCAGCCGGGCCATCGCCCGGCAGCGTACCTGCGCCGCCAGCCGCCGGCGCTTCCAGGCGGCCGGCCGAGCGGTCCGTCCGATCGATGTGCATGCAACATCCCATGCACCGCAGTCGCCAGGGCAGGAACCAGCCGTATGATCCCGACGAGGAGCCGTTTTTTCGGCCTCCGGAACGACTCGGCAGCCGCAATGGAAACCGCGCGACGCGAAAACTACGACTCCGGCGAGGACTTCGTCCTCGAATATGGCGAGCTCCGGTTCACCTTCAACGAGGCCGACTTCTCGCAGCGCTGCGAGCAGGCCGCACTGAAGCTCGGCTTCGTCGGCGGCGCGCCTCGGCAACGAGGAGCTCGAAGACCTCGTGAACCTCGCCGTCAACGGCGAGATCATCGACCCCGCCTCCGCGCTCGGCGAACACGTCAACGACTGCTGGCCGGAGCTGGTCGGTCCGGCCGAGCGCTCGCTCGTGCACTGGCTGCGCCGGCTCGTGTTCCGTGGCGCCTGGCTCGACCAGCGCGTCAAGGAGGGCGAGCTCAGCGTCGCCTTCGACGACGAGACCGGGACCTTCGCCTACGTGCAGCCGAACTCGTCCGGCCCGGGCGAGCCGATCGAGCTGGCACCCGAGCCCTCGTGGGGCCGGGTCGCCTACCGCCGCTCCGACGCCGCGGCTTAGACCGCCGGCGTCCTACTCGAGCGCGGCCGAGCGCGCCTTGCGGATCGCCTCCGCCCCGTCCTCACCCACGAGCAGCTCCGCGCGCAGCGTGCCGCCGGTGCCGAGGTCGAGGATCGGCTCTCCGCCGGAGGCCGCGAGCGCGCCGTCGAGCGCGATCACGGTCGTCTCGCCGCCGACCGGAGCGGTCGACGTCGCGATGATGGTCACCGAACCGGCCTCGCGCAGGTTGCGCGCCGCCGCCATCGCGCGGCGCGCGGCGTGGGGGTGCAGCCCGTCCAGCCCGTCGACCAGCACGACGGCGTCGCCGCCGCGCGATGCGATGCGCCGCGCGGCGTCGAGCGCGCGGTCGAGCGCCTGAGCCTGGGTGTCGGCCGAGGCGGCGAACGTCATCGCGGCCGCGATCGGAGCCGCATCGTCGCCGGCCTGCCAGTCGGCGATCTCCTCGGGGCGCACGCCGAGCAGGACGAGGCTCAGCTCGAGGCCCTCGGTGCCCTTCAGGGCCTCGTAGAGGCGACGCAGCGTCTCGGACTTGCCGGCGCCGCGCGGCCCGGCGATCGTCGCGCGCGAGCCGCGGCCGAGCGGGGTGAGCCACTCGATGCCCTCGAGCGTCTTGTCCTTCGAGCCGAGCGCGAGGCGCTCGGCCGGCCACGCGACCGGCAGGTCCTCGTAGCGCGCGCCGTCGGAGACCGAGTCGGCGGGGTCGCCGTTGATCGTGTCGATCCTGACCAGCGAGGGGTAGCGCTCCGAGCGGCGCGGCGTGCGCACCGGACCGGCGACGCGGTCGCCGGAGACGAGCTCGCAGCGGCGAACCTGCGCGGCGGAGATGTAGACGTCGTCGTCGGAGGGCTCGGGCGGGTCGACGCGCAGGAAGGCGGAGCCGTTGCCGAGCACCTCGACGACGCCCTCGGCGACGCGCGCCGAGTCGTCCTCATCGGACTCCTCGCGGCCGCCGCGCCGCGAGCCCTCGCCGCGCGAACGCCCGCCGCGTCGCGAGCGCGAGCGCGGAGCGGGAGCGCTCTCCTCATCAGCCGCCTCGGCCTGCTCGGCCTCGTCGGGCTCGGGCGCCGGGTCCCGTTTGGCGCGCCGCGAGCGCGCACGCGCGGGCGCGGGGCTGTCCTCCTCTGCCTCCTCAGACGCGGAGTCCTCCGAAGCAGCGGGCTCCTCCTCGCTCTCCTCAGAGCGCCCGCGGCGCAGTCGCGGCGCCCGACGCCGGCGCGAGGACGGACGCTCCTCCTTGTCGGCGTCGGCGTCGGCGTCGCCGTTGCCGGAGCCGGACTCGCCGAGGATCGCGTCGATCAGATCGGCCTTGCGAAGTCTCCTGAAGCCGTCCAAGCCGATCTGGTCGGCAATCGCGTGGAGGTCGGCGAGCGGGCTCGCTTCCAGCTCGGAGCGGTCGAGCACTGCCATCTTGGTCTCTCTTTCTATGGATGGGCGGTTGGCGTCCCGCGGCGTTGGACAGCGGCGGGCACCCCCTTGAGGCCGACAGCCTAGCGGCTGTAGCGGATCTCCTCAGTGAGCCGCAACGTCTCGTCCAGCTCGCCTTCGCCGCCGAGGGCGGCGCGCACGGCGAGGTAGTCGGCGGCGGCGGCCACGTCGTGGACGCGGAAGATGTGGGCGCCGTGCTCGGCCCCGTGGCCGAGCGCGGCGAGCGTCCCGGCGAGCCGCTCGCGCGGCGGCCGGCCCGTCAGCGCCCCGACGAAGTCCTTGCGGGAGATCGCCATCAGGACGGGCCGGCCGAGCTCGTGCAGCCGACCGGCGGCGGCGAGCAGTCTGATCGTCTGCGCCGGCGTCTTCGCGAAGTCCGGGCCCGGGTCCACGATCAGCTGGTCGCGCTCCACGCCACGGGCCAGCGCGAGCTCGATGCGCCTGCTCAGGAAGGCGAGCACCTCGGCGACGACGTCCTCGTAGAGATCGGGGTCCTGACGGCGTTCACGGGGTGCCGCTGCCGTGTGCATCAGCACGAGCCCGGCGCCGGTCTCCGCGCAAACGTCGGCGAGCGCGGGGTCGCGAAGCCCGCTCACGTCGTTGACGATCCGCGCCCCCGCCTGCACGGCGGCGCGCGCGACCTGCGGCTTGTAGGTGTCGACCGAGACGAACGCGCCGAGATCGCCGGCGAGGCGCTCGATCAGCGGCACCACCCGCGCGATCTCCTCCTCCGCCTGCACCGCCGGCGTCCCGGTCGAGGCCGACTCCCCGCCGACGTCGAGAAGGTCCGCCCCGTCGGCGAGCAGCTGCTCCCCGAGGCGCGACCTGGGCGTTGAGCCCGCGATGCAGGCCGCCGTCGCTGAAGGAGTCCGGCGAGGCGTTGACGATGCCCATCAGCAGCGGGCGGCGTGGGTGGGTGGGCTCCCAGAAAAGCTCTGAGCCACCTGCGAGCAGCCGCACCGGCGGGGCGCTCAACGGGCGGGCTCCGGGGCGCCGGCGATCCCCTCTGCGGCCGACTCGGCCGCGAACGCTTCGAGCTCGGCCGCCAGACGCCGCTCGTCCCAGCCGAGCTCGCGCGCGAGCACCTCCCCCACCCGCCGCACCGCGTCGCCCTCGGCCCCGAGATCGCGCGCGGCCAGCAGCCCGAGCCGGGTGCGGCGCAGCAGCGCGTCGCCGATGCTGCGCGCCTGCTCGTGGCGCGCAGCGAGCGCGACCTCGGCCAGCAGGTCGGGGCAGTCCGCGACGATCGGCTGGGCCAGCTCCCCGCGCTCGCCCGCGATCTCGAGCACCTGAAACGCGGCGTGCCCGTAGCGCGATGCGAGCGCCTGATAGGCGTCCTCGGCAACACCCTCCAGCCGCGGCAGCTCATCGGGCGAGATCGCTTGTCCGAGCGGGATTTCGTGGGTCCGGCAAGCCGCTTCGCGGGCTTCGCGCAGGACGAGCCGGTCGACGGTCATCTTCGCCATCCGTCGCCAGGTCGTGAGCTTGCCGCCGGTGATCGTGATCATGCCCGAGGAGGTCTCATACAGCTCGGCCTTGCGCGAGATGTCGACCGACTTCTTCGGGTCGCCGGTCGAGATCAGCGGGCGCACGCCGGCGAAGGCGCCCGTGAGCCGGTCCGGGCCGAAGTCCGAGCCGAAGAAGCTGTTGACCGCCTCGAGCAGGTAGGCGATGTCATCGCCGGAGGGCTCGACGTGCTCGAGCGGGCCCTCGTAGTCGTTGTCGGTGGTGCCGATCAGCGCGTGCCCGAGCCAGGGCAGCGCGAAGATCGAGCGCCCGCTCCCGGCGGGCACGATCGCGCCGCCCACGAGCGGCAGGTCTGAGTGCTTGATCGTGATGTGGGTGCCGCGGCTCGGGCGGATCGAGGGCAGCTCTGCCTCGACGTGCAGCTCCTGCGGACGCAGCTGGTCGGCCCAGACACCGGTGGCGTTGACGACGTTGGGCGCCCTGACCTCGAACTCGAAGCCCGACTCGAGATCGCGCACCTGCACGCCGCTGGCGCGGCCGCCGTCCTCCAGCAGGCCGGTGACGTCGAGCCGGTTCGCGCACACGGCGCCGAAGCGCTCGGCCTCGCCGAGCACGGTCAGCACCAGCCGGGAGTCGTCGGTCTGGCAGTCGTAGAACAGGTAGCCGGAGGTCGGCTCGCGCCCGGCGAGCGCCGGCAGCAGCTCGACGACCTCCTCGCCGGAGATCACGCGATGGCGCGCCGGGCTCCAGGACTCGTCGGGGTCCGCCGTCTCAGGTGCCTCGCCGGGCTCGGCGCGCTCGGCCGCGTTGCGCGCCTCGCCCTTGCGACGGGCGCGGCGGCCGCGCAAGCGCCCGCGCTCCACGGCCATCACGTCGTAGAGGTTCAGGCCGACGCCGACCAGCCGGTCGGGCTTGGCGCCTTCGAACGCCGGCACCACCAGCGGCAGGGGCTTCACGAGATGCGGCGCGAGCGCGACCATGAGCTGGCGCTCGAGGAGCGCCTCACGGACGAGCCCGAGGTCGAAGTTCTGCAGGTAGCGCAGTCCGCCATGGACGAGCTTCGAGGAGCGGCTCGAGGTCCCGGACGCGAAGTCGGCACGCTCGAGCAGTGCGACGCTGTAACCGCGCGAGGCGGCGTCGAGGGCGACGCCGGCGCCGGTGATGCCCCCGCCGACGACCACCACGTCGAACTCCTCGCTCTGGAGGGCGGCAAGGGCCTGATCGCGGGCGATCACGCCAGGCAGTCTCGCAGAGGAGCCCGGCGATTCAGCGGGCTGAGACGAACTCCCAGCCGTGTCTCAGCGCGGAGTCGAGGACGAGTCGCGCATCGACCTCGGCCGCGCTGGGCGCCCCCGCCTCGAGAAAGAAGCGCTCCATCCCCGCGGGGCTGAAGATCACGACGCGGCGCAGCACGTCCGGCCCGGCGTTGGCGGTCGAATGCAGCGCCCCGGCGGGCACGTGCGCCGTCTCCCCCGCCCGCACGATCCGCTCCTCGCCGTCGATCTCCACGCCCATCTCGCCGCTCACCACGTGCATCGTCTCGGCCTCGCCGGCATGTCGGTGCGGCGGCAGCGCCCAGCCCGGCGGGAGCTCGTCGCGCAGCAGGCAGAAGGCGCCCCCGGTGTCCTCGCTCGTGAGGTGGATCTCGGTACGGACGCCGCCGGGCATCCAGACGACGCGCTCGCGTCCCACCGGTCGGGCTAGATGTTGCCGAGCTCCGCGGTGATGTCCGCGACCGCGGATTTGGCGTCGCCGAAGAGCATCGAGGTCTCGGGCTCGTAGTAGAGCTCGTTTTCGATCCCCGCGAAGCCCGGGTTCATCGAGCGCTTGATCACGATCACCGAGCGGCTCTCGTTGACCTCGAGGATCGGCATCCCGTAGATCGGCGAGGAGGGCGTGTTCTTCGCCGCCGGGTTCGTGACGTCGTTCGCACCGATCACGAGCGAGACGTCGGTGCGGACGAAATCGGAGTTGGCGTCCTCCATCTCCTTGAGCTGGTCGTAGGGCACATCGGCCTCGGCCAGCAGCACGTTCATGTGGCCCGGCATGCGCCCGGCGACGGGGTGGATCGCGAACGTCACTTCCACGCCGCGTTTCTCGAGCTCCTTCGTCAGCTCCCGAACGGCGTGCTGGGCCTGCGCGACCGCCATCCCGTACCCGGGCACGATGACGACCTTGCTCGCGTAGGCGAGCTGGATCGCCGCGTCCATCGCGCCGATCGACTTGATGGCGCCCGCGTGCTCGCCCGCACCTTCGGCGCCCTCGACCGCGCCGCCGCCGCCGAAGCCGCCCGCGACGATCGCCGGGATCGAGCGGTTCATCGCGACCGCCATCAGGTTCGTCAGGATCGTTCCGGACGCGCCGACGATCATGCCGGCGACGATCAGCGCGGGGTTGTTGAGCGCGATCCCGGTCGCCGCCGCGGAGAGGCCGGTGAACGCGTTCAGCAGCGAGATCACGACGGGCATGTCCGCGCCGCCGATCGGCAGCACGAGGAAGTTGCCCAGCAGGGCCGCGCAGACGAGCATGCCGATGAAGAGCGCTTCGGAGTGGGCACCGGCGCAGAGGTCGACGCCGGCCGCGATGGCCAGCACCAGCAGCACCAGGTTCACGACCTGCTGGCCCGCGCCGAGCGTGATCGGGCGACCGGGGATGATTTCCTGGAGCTTGCCGAAGGCTATGTTCGAGCCCCAGAAGGAGATCGAGCCGACGATCGCTGCGAAGACCGAGAAGACCGCGACGTAGGTGGCGACCGCGCCGCCGCTGATCGTCAGCGTGCCGAGGTTGCCGACGACGTGGATCGTGTGGTCGCCGTAGGTCGAGCCATGGCGGCGGAACTCCGCCCAGGCGATCAGGAACACCGCGCCGCCGCCGACGCCGTTGAACAGCGCCACCATCTGCGGCATCGCGGTCATCTTCACCTGGCGCGCCGCCGGCACGCCCACCGCGGCGCCCAGCGCGATCCCGAGCACGATCAGGCCCCACTCACCCTCGCTGGGGTTCAGGAACGTCGCGACGACAGCGATGACCATCCCCACGGCGGCGATGCGGTTGCCGCGTACGGCCGTCGTCGGCCCGGCCAGCCCGCGCAGCCCCTGGATGAACAGCGCGAAGGCGATGATGTAGAGGACGTAGATGAAGCTTTCGCTCTGCACCCACGAGGTCGCGAGCGGGGTCACGAGCCGCCCCCGTCCTTCTCGGCCGGCTCCTCGTCCTTGGCCTTCGGCTTCCCCTTGAACATCTCCAGCATGCGGTCGGTGACGAGGAAGCCGCCGACGATGTTGATCGTCCCGAACATGATCGCGATCACGAGGATCACCTTGTTGAAGGTGTCGTTGCCGGCCAGCCCGATCACGATCAGGCCGCCGAGCAGCACGATCCCGTGGATCGCGTTGGTGCCGCTCATCAGCGGCGTGTGCAGCGTGTTCGGCACCTTCGAGATCACGACGAAGCCGATGAAGCCTGCAAGCACGAGGATCGCGAGGTTCGTGGTCAGCACGCTCGCGAGCATCAGCCGGCGGCCTCCACAGCGGCTTTCGCGCCGTCGTTGACAATCTGCCCGTCCTTCACGACGCAGGCTCCCTTCACGATCTCATCCTCCCAGTCGAGCGCCAGCGCGCCGTCCTCGCCGACGAACAGGTCGAGCAGCGCCTGGACGTTGCGGGCAAAGAGCTGCGAGGAGTGCTCGGCCATGGTCGAGGGCAGGTTCAGCGGCGAGACGATCTTGACCTCGTGGCGGACGACGGTCTGCCCCGGCTCGGTCAGCTCGGCGTTGCCGCCGGCCTCACCTGCCATGTCGACGATCACCGACCCTGGCTTCATGCCTTCGATCGCCTCGGCCGTGACGAGCCTCGGCGCGGGACGGCCTGGCACCAGCGCGGTCGTGATCACGACGTCGAAGCCCTTGATCGCGTCGGTCAGCGCCTGCTGCTGTTCGGCGCGCTCCTCCTCGGTCAGCTCCCGCGCGTAGCCGCCCTCACCGCTGGCCTCGAGACCGAGGTCCAGCCACTGCGCGCCGAGCGACTCCACCTGCTCGGCGACCTCTGGGCGCACGTCGTAGCCGGTCGTGCGCGCGCCCAGCCGCTTCGCGGTCGCGAGCGCCTGCAGCCCCGCCACGCCGACGCCGAGCACGAGCACCTTGGCCGGCGGGATCGTGCCGGCCGCAGTCATCAACATCGGGAAGAAGCGGCCGATCTCCTCGGATGCGAGCAGCACCGCCTTGTAGCCGCCGACGTTGGCCTGCGAGGACAGCGCGTCCATCGCCTGTGCGCGGGAGATGCGCGGGATCGCCTCCATCGCAAAGGCCGTCGCGCCGGCGTCGGCGAGCGCCTTCGTCGTCTGGGTCGCGGTGAGCGGCGCGAGAAAGCCGATCAGGATCGAGCCCTGCCCGAGGCCGCGGATCGTTTCGGGGTCAGGGGGCGCGACCGTGACCACGATGTCGCTGCGCCAGACCTCGCCGGCGTCGCTGGAGATCGTCGCTCCGGCCTCGGCGAACTGCTCGTCGCTGAGAAGAGCGCCCTCGCCGGCGCCGCTCTGGACGAGTACGTCGAGGCCCTTGGCCTGCAGCTTGCTGACGACCTCCGGCACGAGCGCGACACGGTGCTCGCCGGCGGCGGTCTCCTTCGGGACTCCGATCCGCATCTGAGAGGCGGGAAAGCTATCCGATCCGGACGAAGGGCGGCGGCTCGTCTTTACATTTGCTCCCACGAGGAGCCGCCGCGGGCGTGCGATCTACAATCCTCTGAACGCATGACCGTCAACCTCACCCGCATCTACACCAAGCTCGGCGACGGCGGCGACACGCACCTGGGCGACATGAGCAGGGTGTCGAAGCTGCACCCTCGGGTCGAGGCCTACGGCACGATCGACGAGTTGAACGCCCAGGTCGGTGTGGCGCTGCTGGCAGACGGGATGCCTCCGCGCTTCGCCGAGTGGCTGGCGCGCGTGCAGAACGACCTGCTCGACGTGGGCGCGGACCTCTCGGTCCCCGCCTCGGAGGACGAGGAGCGGGAGCGACTGCGGGTCACGCCCGACTACACCGCCTGGATCGAGCAGGCGTGCGACGAGGTCAACGAGAAGCTGCCGCCCCTGCGCTCGTTCGTGATCCCCGGCGGCACCCCGGCGGCGGCGCATCTACATGTCTGCCGCACCGTCTGCCGCCGCGCGGAGCGCCGCACGATCGCCGTCGAGGATGCGAGCCCGGAGGCGGTCCGCTACCTCAACCGGCTCTCAGACCTGCTCTTCATCCTCAGCCGGGCCGCGAACGAGAGCGGCGCCGAGCACCTGTGGGCGCCTGGCGCCCACGAGGCGTCCTAGCCGTTCGCGGGCGCGCGAGGCTCGGTCGCCCGCAGCGCGGCGACCGCGAGCGCCATCCACAGCGAGGCCAGCAGAATGCCGCCGAGCACATCGCTCGGCTCGTGCCAGGCGAGCACGAGCAGCGCAACGCTCACAGCGAGCACGAAGGCCGCGGCCGGCACGGCGACCAGTGGGCGCACGCGGCGCGGCGCGACGAGCACGGCGCACAGCGCCAGCGCCATCGCGGCGGTCGCATGCCCGCTCGGCCATGACGCACCGTTGATCGTCACGTACCCGACCGTGTCGTGGCTGTGGGCCAGGAGCGGCTTGAGCTGCTCCGCGCTCAGCGGCGCGAGCGTCAGCACCGCAGCGACCGCGAGCGCTGTGCGCGGCTTCTCGCCCGCGAGCGCGACGGCGACCAGCGCGATCCCCCACAGGATGAACAGCGACGGGTCGAGCAGGTGGAGCAGGAATTTCAGCGGCCCTTCGGTGCGCGTGCTGTCGAGCGTCGTGAATTTGTAGAGCGTGCTCGCGTCCTTGAGGTGGACCGACGGCACCAGCGCGAAGATCGCCCATACGGCGGCAAGCGCCAGCACGAGCACGCCGGCGAGCGCGAGGGCCCGCATCGGGCTCCCCGAAGAGGCTCCTTCGGGTTCGGCGACGCGGCGCGGACGGTCGATAACTGCCTGCTGTGACACCCGACCAGCGTAGAGATGCCGCTTAAGCGGGCCTGAAACCGGCTAGGCGGGCGGGATCGGCAGCGGGCGCTCGGCGAAGGCCGTCAGCGCCTGCGCGGTCACCCAGACCGGTGTCTGGGCGCCGATGCGCGAGTAGCGCACGCTGCCGTCGGGCCCGACGAGCGTCTCGAGATAGGCCAGCGGGGAGCGGCTGCCGGCACGCGTGACCTTTCCGGCTTTCACCCCTGCCGCGGCGAACGCCTGGACGGCCCAGGCGGTCGACTGCGCATCGGAGGGTCCGCCGCGCTGCTGCGGGAAGCCGCCATCGAGGTTCTGGGAGCGGCGCAGGAATGCGGCGCCGCGCGCAAGGGCACGCCCGTAGGCGGACCCGGCGCCCCGCAGCGCCTGCAGCGCCGCAGCGGTGTCGTCGATGTCCCCTCCCCCGCCGCGGGCCGCGTAGCCGAAGCTGCCGTCGCCTTCCTGCTGGCGGGCGAGCCAGCGTCCGGCGGCGGAGATCTCGGGTGAGCCCGACCCGTAGCCCGCGGCTCGCAGCGAGAGGATCGCGAAGGCGGTGAGATTCGAGAGGTGTGAGAACGAGCCGTCCGAGACGCGGTAGGCGAGCAGCCGCGCGACCGGATCGCCGCCGGGCAGCGAGCGCACCGGGGCGCCGCAGGCGTGCAGCGCGAGAATCGTGCGCTCGAGATCGCCCGCCCCGTGCAGGCTCGCCGCTTCGCCGCGCAGGGCGTCGAGCACCGAGTGGCCGCTGCGGGCCAGTGTGGCCGGGTCGCGTCCGGCCGCTGCGAGCCCCATCGCGGCCCACGCCGTGTAGAGCTCGCTGCTCGGCTGTCCGGGCGCGCCGCCGAAGCCGCCGTCCGCGTTCTGCGCCCCTTTCAGGTAGGACAACTCGCGCGCGATCGCAACCCGGGCGTCGCGCGCCGGCGCGGGCTTGGAGGCATTCGCGCAGGCGGTCAGGCCGAGTGCCAGAAGGGGCACGCACAGCAGGGCGAGCACCGCCGCGGGTGGGCCGCCGAGCAGCGGGCCGGCGCGGCGCGGCGGCTCCTGCACCCAGCGGACCTCGAGCCGGCCGCGGACCCGCGTGAGGATCCGCCGCAGACCCGGTCCGAACGCAAACCCGAAAGCGAGCGAGGCACCGACGTGCGTGAGGTCGAAGGCGACCGCGGCACCGAGCACCACGCCGAACGCGGCAAGGCTGTGGTTGCCGGTCCCGGTCCACGTGTAGAAGTCCAGAACGAGGTTGAACATCTCCGCGCCGATCGCGCACGCGATCGCGATCGCGATCGCCTCCCCGCGCCGGCCCCTGGGCAGCGACAGCGGCCGCGCAAGGATCGCGCCGAGCACGCCGACGAGGCCCCAGCCGAGCATCTGCCACGGCGTCCAGGGCCCCTCGCCGAGCAGGATGTTGGAGGCCAGCGCGCCAGTCGCGCCCACAGCGAAGCCGGGGCCCGCGCCGAAGGCGAGACCGCTCACGAGCACGATCGCGGTGATCGGCTTCACGTCGGGAACCGCGGCGAACGCGTCGCGGCCGAGCGCGGCCAGCGCCGCCAGCGTCGCGACCACGGCGATCAGCTTCGCGGGCGGGCGGCTGCGCTCGTACCACCAGAACGCGGCGCCGAGCGAGCCGAGCACGAGTCCGAACGAGGCCAGCTGCCAGCTCATCGGCGCGGAGCCACCTCCTCGAGCACCGCAGGCGTCTCGCGCGCGGCGCGCAGGAGCGCAGCGCCCTGCTCGGGGAGCAGGGCACCGCCGGCGCCGTCGAGGATGCGTGCGGTCTCGGTGGCGAAGTACCAGCCGCCGGCAAGGATCTCCTCCACGGGCCCGTCGGCGATCACGCGGCCGTCGGCCATCAGCACGGCGCGGCGCGCGAAGGTGGCCGCGAACTCGGCGTCGTGGGTCGCTACGAGGACGGCGGAGCCATCGACGGCGCGGGCGCGCAGCCACTCCGCGAGCTCGGCCTTGGCGGCTCGGTCCATCCCGCGTGTGGGCTCGTCGAGCGCGAGCACCGCGGCGGGAACTGCGCCGCCGAGGACGATGGCGAGCGCCAGGCGCTGGCGCTCGCCGCCTGAGAGATCGCGCGGATGCCGGTCGGCGAGCGGCCCGAGACCGAGCAGCTCGAGCGCCTCGGGCGGGGCCTCCTCGGAGACGCGCTCGTGCAGCAGGTAGTCGTTCGGGTTCTGGAGCAGCAGCGCCACGCGGCCTGAGGCCCGGACCGTTCCTCGCGTCGCTGCCAGCAGGCCTCCTGCGTGGCGCAGCAGGGTCGACTTCCCCGCTCCGTTTCGCCCCATCAGGACCACCGTCTCCCCCGCCGCCAGCGAGAGGTCGACGCCCCGCAGGACCGCGGGGCCCTCGCGCAGCTCATGCCAGACGCCGCGCAGCTCGAGCGCCGGTTCGGGGCCCCTCCCACGGCGCCGGCGCCAGAGCGCGGGTCCGGGCTCGCAGGCGGCGGACGCGGCGCCCTCCCCCGGCTTCGGCGGGGCAGGCAGCAGGCCGCGTCGGCGCAGCGTCGCCCGCGCCTGCTTGACCCCGGTGGGCGGCGGAGCGAGCCCGGCGCCCTCGATCAGCCGCGCCGCGGGCGTCTGCAGCGAGGGCTCCTCACGCACAGCCCATTCGAGGAACCCGCGCGGGTCGCCGTCGAAGGCGATCGCGCCGGCGTCCATCACCACGACCCGATCGGCGGCGCCCAGGCAGCGCTCGAGGCGGTGCTCGATCAGCAGCACGGCCGTGTCGGACTCCTGGTTGAGCCTTCGCAGCTGCCAGATCAACTCGTCGCCGGCGACCGGGTCGAGCTGGGAGGTCGGCTCATCGAGCAGCACGAGTCGAGGGCGCGATACGAGCGCGGCACCGAGGGCCACGCGCTGCAGCTCGCCGCCCGAGAGCTCGGCGGTGGGCCTGTCGAGCAGCTCGCCGATCCCGAGCGCCAGCGCGGCCTCCTCGACCGCGCGGGCGATGGCGCCTGCCCCCAGCCCGGCGTTCTCAACCGGGAGGGCGAGCTCCGCGCGGACCGTGTTCATCACGACCTGCGTCTCGGGGTCCTGCAGGAGCGTGCCCGCGAGCGCACCGATGTCCGCCGGTGTCGCCTCGCGCGTGTCGAGCCCGGCAACGGCGACGCGACCTGAGAACGAGCCGCCGTGAAAATGCGGCACGAGGCCGGCGGCGGCCCTCAGCAGCGTCGACTTCCCCGACCCCGACCGCCCGGCCAGCACGCAGAACTCGCCGGGCGCGATCGTCAGGCTGACATCGCGCAGCGCGGGCGCAGAGGCCCCGGCGTAGCTGTAGCCGACGTGCTCGAAGCGCAGCGCGCTCACGGCTCGATCCCCCGCCGGTCGGCGAACGGCGCGAGCGCCACGGCGAGCAGAGCCAGCGCCGCGAGGATCGTCGCTGCGCCGCTGGCCATCGAGACGAGCGGGTAGGCGCTGAACTCGGCTGCGCCGCTCGCCCGGGCGGCGGCGAGGATCGCGAGCACGCCGGCAGCGGCGCACGCGAACGCGATGTCGTGCCGGGAGCGCGGGCGGCGGGCGCCCGGTCCGCGCCGGCCGGCTCCATAGCCGCGCATCTCGAGCACGGCCGCCACGTCGAGCGCGCGGTCCAGCGCGCCCTGCACGGTCGCGCGCAGCACGGCGACCCGCGCGCGCGTCCCGCGCGCACCGCCGTCGGCGCGGCAGCGCTGGGCCTCGGCGAGTCGCCGCGCGTCCTGGCCGAGCACGCCGACCATCCGCGTCGCGAGCGCGGCGGTGAGCGCCGAGTGCGGCGAGACGCGCCGCAGTGCCAGCAGCAGCTCGTCGGGGTCCGCGGCGCACACGACCAGCAGGCAGGCGAGCGCGACCACCAGCAGGCGCAGCCCGAACACGAGGCCGTAGACGACAGCCTCCAACGTCAGGTCGACCTGGCCGAGCACGCCCCATTCGCCGAGCCGCGCGAAGACGGTGAGCCCGCCGCGGTTGACCAGCACGTTGATCAGCACCGTGGCGATGAGCAGTGGCAGGACGCTCGCGCGGGCGGCGCCGAGGAGCTGGCGCCCGACGCCGGCAAAGGCTGCGGCGAGCAGCACGGCGGCGAGTAGCGCGCTCAGCAGGATCGGGTTTTCGAGCAGCAGGGCCGAGAGCGCGAGGGCGCCGCCATAGGCCGCCACGACGGTCGCGCGGGCGGCGTGGAGCGGGCTCGCACGGCGCCGGTAGGCGATTCTTCCGGCTGCGTCGAGGGCGCTCACGGCGCCACCGGCAGCGGCTGGGGGCCGGCGGCGGTGAGGGCGAGCGCGAAGCGGTCGTGCAGCGCGGCTTCGCCCAGCGAGCCGGCGGCCAGAGCGACGCCGGCGGGGTCGGTCCCCGTGACGGCCCAGATCGGGACCCGTTCCTGGCCGGCGCTCGCCGCGATCAGACCGGTGCCGGCACCGAGCGTGCGAACCGCGCGACCCTCCTGGTCGAGCAGCGTGATCCTCGTACCCGCCGCGTTCGGGGTCGCGTAGACGCCGCTCGCGCGCGGGCCCTGTTCGATCGGCTGCAGCAGGCGTTCGGCACGCAGTTCCCGCCAGGGCCCGACCAGCACGCGCAACAGCTGCGAGCCCCCTCCCGCGCCGAGCGCGCTCGTGGCCGCGGGAACCCCGGCCTGTTGCAGTCGCGTCGCGACGGCGCGGCAGGAGCTGCCGGCTTCACGCGAGCATTCGACGCGGACCGGCAGGCGCTTGCCGCCGATCCCGTCGAGGAACGGCTCCGGGTAGGAGCCGACCACCGCGGGCACGTCCTCGGTCGCGCTCCAGTCGTGCAGGTCCCACCAGATGCGATCGCCCGCGTGCACGTCGGTCGCCGCGGCGCCCTTCTGAGCCTCGACGCCGTTGACGTAGTAGAACCAGTCGTGGGGCCTGCCGCTCGGTTCGCCGGCTTCGACGCCGCCGATGCCCTGAACGAAGCCGCCCCCGTAGCGGGTGTGGATCTTGAAGTTGCGAAGCAGCAGGCTCATGACCGTGTCCTGACCGCTGATCTTCGGGTGCGGGACGAGGTGGAGCACCTGCGCCCCGAAGTCGCGTGTCACGGACATCTGCACCCCCCCGGGCGTGCTGCCGGCGCCGAGTCCACAGCCCCCGAGGGCGAGCACGCAGGCGAGCCCGACCAGCAATGCGGGCAGGGCGGCCCGGGCGCTCATCTCACGGTCACGCTCTGCGGGAACGCCGGGACCGAGCCGGCGCGCGATGCCGAGAGCGCGTAGCTGCCGGCACGCGAGGGCGCGCGAAGAGTCGCGATCCCTGAGCCGCTCGTGGTCGCCGAGGCACCGCCGAGCGTCACGCGGGCTCCCGGCATGGCCGTCCCGCGTCCGTAGTTGTCATAGCCGGTCACCCGCACCCGCACCGTGCCCGCGCGGGACACCGACGAGGCGGCCGAGAGCGAGAGGTTGCGCTGGCAGCCGCCGGCGAAGGCCTGGCACCAGAACCACAGCACCTGCGAGCCCGGCGCGAGCAGCCGCCCGTCGCCCTGTGCACCGCTGGGATCGCCCGCGCCGGTCGTGCCCGAGCGGCTGTTGACCTTGTACTCCCATCCGTTCTGGCCGTGGTTCGTCTCCCCGTCCAGCGAGTAGACGAACAGCTGGCCCGAAGCGCCTGTGCCGGTGGTGCAGTGCCCGTAGTCCCGGATCGCGAAGCCGGGCCCGCCCGCGAGGTGCAGCGCAGCGAGCGCTGCCAGCGGCGTGCCGCCCGCGACGCCGCAGCTCCTGCGGCCGGCGCGCACGCTCGTCGCCGCCGCGCTGATCGAGCGCGGCGGCGAGAGCACGACGTTGCCGGCGCCCACGACCATGACACGCACGGTCGCTGCGCTCGCGCCTGCAACGGGGGCACGCGGCGCAGAGCCGGCGGCGGCGCCGGGCGACACGAAGGCCGCCCCGCCAGCCGCCGCCAGGAGCGCGGAGCCCCAGAGCGCCGAGTGCCCTACTTGACCCTGAACAGAACATGGCTCGTGCCGGTCACGAGACCGGTCTTGCCACCGGCTCCGCCCAGCGCCCGGATGTCGAACGCGTAGCGCCCGTGCGGCAACGGCGCCGGCAGCAGGTAGCTGAACGACTGCGAGGAGCCGACCGAGAAGAAGCGTGCCTTTCCGCAGCGCGCCGCGACGAACCGCGACCGCTTGCCGCTGAAGGAGAAGCAGCGCTTGCCCACGCGCCGTTCGAGGCGGATCTGCACAGCCCGCAGGGTCTGGCCGCTCCCCACCGTGACCGCCCCGCGCAGGATCCGCGGCGCGTGCCTGCGACTGAAGACCGAGCCGCTCGAGATCCCGAGGATGCGGGCCAGGCTGGGCGTCGTGACAACCGGGAGGACTTTTTTGACGGCTTCGCCGGGTTTCGGCGTGCCCGCGCCGCACGTGCCGTCTTCACCGGCGTGGACGCACACCGAGACACCGTTCGAGCGAACCGAGCTGGGCGCTGTGGCCTTCAGCGCGACCGATCCCGCCGTTGAGAGGACGAGCGAGACGTTGCCCGCCGAGTCGGTCGTGCCGCTGCCGGGGAGTTGGGTGACCGCGCCGCCTGCCAGCGTGCCGACGGCGGCGCCCGCGACCGGTTCGCCCGTCTGACCGTCGCTGACATGGAACGTCGCCGGCGCGCCGGTGTTCGCGCTGGCCGGCCCGGTCAGCCGCAGCAGGTGCGGCAGGTTGAAGAAGTTGTAGGCCCACAGCACTTCGGCCCCCGGGGCGAGCTGGAACTGGCAGCCGCCCACGTTTGCGGTCGTGTAGTTGACGGCGTAGCCCCAGGAGGGAAAGCCTTCGGCTTCGCCACCGTTTTTGTCGGGGCCGAACTGCGAGACGAAGAAGTCGTTGAATTCGCTCGACCAGCCTGCGTCGAAGGTCTGCCCGGTCGCTTGCGCGGCGTCTGCCAGCGCGGCCGTCGGGCTCGCACCGGCGGAGACGAACCCGCCGTTGGAGCCGTTGTTCGCGACGTCACACTGATGCGCGCCGCCGCTCGAGGGGGTGCTCAGACCGGGCGGGTTCGGGATCGATTCGACGGCGATCGGGCCTTCGAACAGCGTCTTTTCCGACCCCTCCACGCGCAGGTTGACGGTGATCGGCGCGGCGAGCGCCGCGGCCGGGAGCAGGAGTGCCAGTGAGATGAGCAGCGCGCCGATCAGCGCGCCGGTGAGGTTGCGAGATGACTGCATGAGCCGACCCCTTTCCACGAGGGCTTCTTGGGCTTCGGTCGACGGCAGGTCTCCTGGCTCCCGGGCTACCCTCTCGCACCTTCCCGGCCCGCGTGCTGCGGGCCAGTGGCTCGCGCCCCCTATGGCGCTTGCGAGATGGCGTCCCCGGTCACAGTGGCGGGTCCGCGCCGGATTCACACCGGCTTCCCTTGACCACCGACCTCGAACGGCGCAAGTCTAACCGACGGGCCCGGGCCGGCTTCACAGGAAAGTCAAACCCCCCGCGCTGGGCGGCGTAATGTCGGCGGCTCGGCATCGTCGAGTCAGGAGGTCCCGCTTGTCCGCTGCGAGCGCCCCTAGGCGCCTGCGCGCCGCCGTCCTGTGTGCGCTCCTCGCCACGGCGCTCTCCGGCGCCGCGGCCGCGCGAGCGGAAGCGCCGCCCGCGATGACGACGGGAAACGCCTCGGAAGTGAGCCTCAGCTCCGCGACGCTCGCGGGCTCGATCGAAAGCGGGTCCGCGCTCGCAGGATGCTGGTTCGAATGGGGCATCGCGCCTCACTTCGAAGCGAGCGCTCCGTGCAGGCTCTCAGCTCCTGGCGCTCAGCTCGGCCCGGTCAGCGCCGAAGCAAGCGGATTGCAGATGGGGACCGTCTACGTCTGGCGCGTGGCAGCCGAGAACGCCGCCGGCGTCTCGCATGGCCTGACCGGCGCCTTCACCACGCTCGGCTATCCGCTCGAAGAAGCACCCGCCACGACGGAAGCCCTGTCCTCGGGCCCGGAGCTCAGTCCGGGGCCGCTGCCGGCGCCTGTCGCCCACGGCCACTTCGAAGACGGGCTGTACGTCGCCTACTGCGACTCGACGGCCTCGCTCGCCGGGCACGCGCCGCGCGCAGCAAGCGCGATGGCCGATCACACCGGCTGGCCGTCAGTGCAGTGCCTGAAGATGGACAAGGGCAGCTACGGGCTCGCCCACGCGCTCGTCGGGCTCGCGGGCGTTCACAACTTCCTGCTCGGCGGCTACGGCAACGACACGATCTGGGGTGGCCAGGACGGGGACGTGATCTGGGGCGACTACCAGCCCTCCGGCCAGCACACGACCGAGCGTGACAGGCTGCACGGCGGGGCGGGCAGCGACTGGATCTACTCGAGCCACGGCCACGACGTGATCTGGACGGGGGCGGGCGAGGACCACGTGGCTCTCGTCTACGGCTGGGGCACCGTCCACTGCAACGGGCCGGGGCTGAAGACGCTCGTGATGCGGCTGCTGCGCCGAAACCGGCATTGGCGGCTCATCGGCTGCCGCCACATCCACATCGTGCCCTACCGGGCCTGAGCGATCAGGGCGACTCGACGGCTCGCTTGAGCCGCCCGAGCCTCGTCTCCCACGCCTGGCCGGCTTCGTTCAGCCACTCCGCGGCGGGGGCGATCGCCTCGCCGCGCAAGCCGTAGCGAACCTCCCGACCGCTCCCCGGGAGGCGCTCCAGCAGGCCGGCCTGCTCGAGCGTGGCGATGTGTTTGGCGACCGCCTGCCTGGAGATCGGCAGCTCAGCGCTCAGCGCCGGCACGCTCGTCGAGCCCTCTTGCAGCAACGACTGCACCACGCTCCGGCGCGTCGGGTCCGCCAGCGCGCCGAAGACCTCGTCGAGCACGGCCGATTCGCGACGCGCCGCTCGCGCGCTCAAGCGGCCACCAGCGCGAAGCTCGCCGCCAGCGCCGCCATCGGGAAGCGTGGCGAAGACTCCGTCACCCGCACACGCGTCACCTCGAGGCCGTGCTCACCCGCCGGGAGCGCGACGATCTCGAAGTCGACGCGCGTGAACGGCTCTTCCTCGGAGGCCCACCACCAGGTCAGGCGGCTCGGAGCGTCCATCGACTCGACGTGGATCTCGCGGTCGGGCTCCCCCAGCCAGCGTTCACGTCCCTCTTCGGTCACGAGCGCTTCGAAGACCTCTTCAGGCGAGGCCTCGACGTCGATCTCGCGCCGCACGGCCGGCGTTTCCTCGGTCTCGGGCTCGAAAAGCTCCTGGTCGATCAGCGTCATCGCTTCTCCTTGACAACCGTTTGGTTGCTATCGTAGATCCGACAACCGTCTAGTTGTCGAAAGGATAGCCCACCATGACGCTGATCCCGATGGTCGTCGAGCAGAGCCCGCGAGGCGAGCGCTCCTTCGACATCTACTCCCGCCTGCTCAACGAGCGCATCGTCTTCATCGGCACGCCGGTCGACGATCAGGTCGCCAACCTCGTCGTCGCTCAGCTCCTTCACCTCGAGAGCGAGGACGACCAGAAGGACATCTCGCTCTACATCAACTCGCCAGGCGGGGTCGTCTACTCGGGCCTCGCCATCTACGACACGATGCAGTTCGTCAAGCCCGACGTGCAGACGATCTGCTTCGGCGTCGCGATGAGCATGGGCTCGCTGCTGCTCGCCGGCGGCGCACCCGGCAAGCGCATGGCGCTCCCGAACAGCCGCATCCTCATCCACCAGCCCTCCGGCGGCTTCCAGGGCCAGGCCTCCGACATCGAGATCCACGCCCGCGAGACGCTGGAGCTGCGCCGCCACGTGGATGAGATCTACGCCCGCCACACCGGCCAGGGCGTCGACCAGGTGCACGACGACATGGACCGGGACCGCTACTTCACAGCCGAGCAGGCGCGGGAGTACGGGCTCGTGGACCGGGTGATCTCCTCGCACGAGCTGAACCGGATGCAGACCGGGTTCGCCGCGCGCGAGGAGGCGGCGGCCTGACCAGAGGCCGAGGACGAGGGCGAACGCGTCGAGCTCGGCGGCGGCGAGGCGCCCGGTGCTCACCTCATACGACGACCCTTCCGGTCAGGGGCATGACCATGTGAGAGGACTTTAACGGCCTCCGTGGCCTGACGGGTAAGGGGTTGCGGAACGAAGGCGCGTCTCACAGAGCTCTCAGGGAACGGCAAGCACCTCCTGAGGCCGGCCGCCGAAGCTGCATCACGAAACGGAAAGCAACGAAAGGAAGAACTCGATGTCTCTCCCAATCGCGATTGCGTTCAACATCGTTCTCTGTGTTCTGCTGCTGGCCGCGCTGGGCTGGACGATGAGCCGTCCGCGCAAACTCCGGCCCCACGTCGCGGCGAGCGAGCGCCGCCTGTCTCTCGTCGAGCAGCAGGTCGGCTCCGACGAGGAACAGGATCGCCGCGCCGCATGACCGCCCGGCTCAGATCCAGCCGAGGACGGGGCCGAGGACCAGATCGGCGTAGACGACGAGCGCGAGCAGCGTGATCGTCGCCCAGTCGAACTCGCCGGGGCGGCGGAGCAGGTGCTCGGCTCCGAGGGTGAACCTCGTCGTGACCGCCATCTCGCCCCCTACGCGCGCCCGACGGGTGAGTCAAGCGCCGACGGCGGCGAGGTCGCGGCCGCTGTCCGCGAGCGCGCGGCGATCCTCCTCGCCGAGGCGCATTCCGTCGACCAGCAGGCGACTCGCGTGCTCGAGGTCATCAGAGCGCCCGACGGTCAGGGCCGCCTTGACGACGCCTTCCTGCAGGTAGAAGTTCGTGAAGCTGCCGTCGTCGTGGGAGCCGCGCAGGACCTCCTCGTCCCAGCCGTAGGCCGGCCCGACGTACTCGAGCCCACCCCAATCGCCGAGGTCTGAGAAGAAGTAGGGAACGACTTCATGGGCGACGTCCCTGCCGAGCAGGTTGAGCGCGGCGGTCTTGCCCTGGTTGAAGGCGACGTCCCAATGCTCGATCCGCACCGGCTGCCCACCGTGCACGGGCGAGTCGTATTCGCAGATGTCTCCCGCGGCGAAGATGCCGGGCACCGAGGACTCCAGGCGCGAGCTGCAGCGCACGCCGCCTTTCTCGCCGATGGCGAGCCCCGCCTTGCCGGCGAGCGTGACGTCAGGCGTCACGCCGGCGCCGATCACCACGGCATCTGCGTCGAGTGAGAGCCCGCCCCTGGTCACGACGCGCTGGACGCGACCGTCGCCCTCGAAGCGCTCGAGCTCGTCCTGACCGTGGATCTCGACGCCGTGTTCGGTGAGCAGCCCTTCGAAGAAGCGGCCGGCGTCCTTCCCGAACCCGCGTTCCAGCACCACCTCCTCCTGCATCACGATCGTGCAGCGCTTGCCGAGCATCGTCAGTGAGGCGGCGACCTCGCACCCGATGTAGGAGCCGCCGATCAGCACGACCCGCTCCGCGTCGGCGACGCCCTCACGAATGTGGTCGGAGTTCCCGAGCGTTCGCAGGTAGTGGATCTGCTCCAGGTCGCAGCCCTCGACGTTCAGCCGGCGCACGTTGGCGCCGGTAGCGATCAGCGCCTTGCCGAACCCGACCTCTTCCTTGTTCGAGAGCTTCACGCTCCGAGCCTCGGCGTCGAGCGCGGTGACGCTCGTGCGCGTCATCAGCTCGATGTCCTGCTCGCCCCAGAACTCGTCCGGGCGAAAGAACGTTTCGGAGCGCTCTTTTTCACCACGCAGGTAGGTCTTGGAGCAGTCCGGCCGGTTGTAGGGCGGGTCCGGCTCGCGGCCGACCAGGAGGATCGAGCCCTCGGCGCCTTCCTCGCGCAGCCAGCGCGAGCAGTTGCCGGCGGCCAGGCCGCCACCGATCAGGAGGAAGTCGACCTCGCGGTCGGGCATGGCGTGGACACTACCCGGATCGACTTCGGGCGACCCGAGCCAACTCAGAGCCCCGGGGGGTGCCTGACCGACCAGTGGGCCCAGGTGGGAATCCCGTCGAAGATGCGCCAGCGCGGTCCGTCCTGGTTGCGGTTGGGACCGACGTCGGTGCCGGCGTGACTGGTGTCCAGGCGCAAGCCGGCGATGACGAGGAATACGTGCGGCGTCGGGATGTCCGTGGCGTAGATCGTCACCCACCGGCCGGGCCCCGGGACGCCCCACCCGACGTAGTCCTGCGCGAGCGGATTGTCGCGAACGATTTCGTCGATGGGACGCAGGCCCGCCCGGGAAAGGACGTAATTGACGGTACTGGAGCAATCCTCGTCCGGCGCGCCTCGCGGATCGGGGTGGCCGTCCGGACCATAGGGGAGCGACTGGAGCTCATTGCCCCCGATCAACATCGCCTGCACCGATGCGGGCACCCGCGTCGGGATCAACGCCACGTGCCCGTCTCCGCGGGCCAGGCGCGCGATGCTGCCTTCGATCAACTCCACGGGAGTGGAGGTGCGATCCCGGACGGTCTGCGCCCAACCGTCCTCTTCTGTCACTTCAGGACGTGCTGAAGAAGCCGCTTTGCGGTACCTCGTGGCCCAGCTCAGCACGGACCTCACATACGACGCGGAGTGGTTGTAGGCGAAGATCGCGCGGCTGTAGCTCGCCGGCGCGCCGACCGCGTGGAGGTAGTTCGCTGCCGAGTAGATCGCGTCCGCCGCGTCCCAGCGGTCGCGCCGGCCGTCGTCGTCGCCGTCCACTCCGTAGACGGCCCACGTCGCCGCGAGGAACTGCATCGGCCCGCCGGCGCCCGCCTGGTTGACGGCGCCCTCGCGCCGGCACGACGGATCGGGATCCCGCCCGTGGTCACACTCGACCTTGCCGATTCCGGCGAGCACTGCCCAGTCGATGCCGTAACGAGCGCCCGCGGCGCGGTAGAGCTCCAGATAGTCGCTCGGGATGTCGGCGACAGGCGCGTCCGCCATCGTTTGCTCGGCGCTCGGCAGTTGCGCCGTGGAACCGCCACCAACGGCGGCGAGGCAGGCGATCGCCGCCCAGGCCATCGCGAATGCACCGGCGGCGAGCGTCGCCAGCCGCGTCGCCGCACCCGCCGCAGCAACCCTCACGGCCGACCGAACCCGAGCTCTTTTTTGCGTCCTTCGGCGACCGCGCGCGCATCTTCCATCACGGGCGATTCGCGACGCTCGGGACTCAGAGCATGCGGGCTGCGCTCGCGCGCGCCTGCGCCGACACCCGCCCGCTGCTCGCCACTGTCAGCCGTCCCGGCGTAGCGCATACGGCTCAGACCTCGCTCCGTACGCCTGGCGCTCAGTTCCCGATCGATCTCGAGGCGGGCCCGGCGCTGGCTCCCGGGACCGAGCCCGGCGTAGCGCTCACCGGTCAGCCCGACGAGACCGGCCAGCGCCGGGTAGTCGCGATGGGCCTCTCCCTCCCGGCGCTCGAGCGCCGCCGGCAGCTCCGCCTGCCGATCGAGCATCTCGACGCTAGCCACCAGAGCGGCTACCGGAGTGCGGAGGTGACGAGCAGGGCCGCGCTGCGCTGTTCCTTCGGTCTGCTCCGCGACCTCACGTTGTACGCGGGACTCTCTGATCGAGAGCTTCGCCATGCGAGCCCGGTCACCCTGCTCCGAGGCTTCCTTCTTGGCTCGCTGAATGCGCGCCAGCTGGGCACGCTTGGTCGCGAGCGTCGCGAGCGCGTTGCCGCGGGCGGGCCCGGACGGAGGCCTTCGGACCGTGAGCAGACGGGTTGCCTGCTTGTCGCGCCGGGGCGAGGCAGTCCTCCCGCCGGACGCCGGAACACCCGGAAGAGCCGAGCGACGCGCGACCCGCCGGGGCGGTGTCTCGCCCCCCGAGCTCGAGTCCGTGTTTCGCCGGTGGCGCTCGCTCCCGTCGCGAAGCTCTCGCAGCTCTCGGCGCAGCTTCAGCGCTCGCGTCGCCTTCACCGTCACAGTGGCTCGGTTCGCGGCGCTCGGAGCCCGCGCCAGGATCTCGTGGCGCTTCACGAACGCCCCCCACCAGAAGGCGCTGAGGAGCATCCAGTCGGCCCACCAGCCGAGCCCTCTGAGCCCCTCCAGCACCGCCATCACCGCAAGCACGACGCCGAGGAGGAACGCGTAGACGAGCTTCGCGACGACGGCGCCGAAGAGCCGTGCGGCCCAGCCACGGAAAGCGCTCCGCCCTGCCTCGCCGAGCACCGGCACGAGCACGACGCCGGGAGTCAGCAGGAGGTAGAAGAGGCTGAGGATGGCCGCGAGCAGCAGCCGCAGCCCGATCCACCCGAGCAAGAGCAGCATCCCGAGGACGCCGATCACAATCAACATGAGGCCTCCGACGCGAGGCCAGGTGCCGGCGTTCGTGCGGAACTCGGCCTCCGAAGCGCCCGGGCCTTCGCAAGAGGTCGCGTCGCTCGAGTGGCACACGGTCCGCAACAACGAGGAGGTGTCGTTGATGGAGTTGCGCGCGGGACCGTTCGGCGCGAGCGCCAGGAACTCGTCGCCGTTGGTCCGCGCTTCACGCAGCAGCCGGGCGCTCGCCAGCAGGCGCGAGCCGCCAGGACAACTCGAGCCGAAGCAATGCGCTTCCTGCTGCTCGCGCTCGGCAAGGTGCAACCCGGCCGCGTGCAGGCTGCGTTCGAGGCGTCCAGGTTCACGGCACCAGGCGACGTCGCCGAACTCGAGATAGCACCACGGCGCTTCGACCGTCGCGGCGAAAACGGCGCCCATGCTCTGAGCAAGCGCGCGACCGGGCGAGGCGGGTTCACCATCCGCCGCGGCCGCGAGCGTCCCGAGCCCAGCTTCCCCGCTCCACGCGCTCAGGGCCCCCACCGTGCCGGCGGGATCGACCATCAGCCAGGTCCCGCCCGCGATCATCGCGACCATCGCGAGGGCCTCGCCGAGGGTCTGGCCCACCCGCTGGCGGACGAGGCCGTGATAGGCGATGAGGCCCGCCGCGATCGAAAGGCCGAGCGCCAGAAGAGGCGCGGTCAGCACCTGGCCCGCGTGGGTCAGCGTCGACTGCAGGCTCCGCGCTGAGGCGCCCTCCAGGAGGTTCAGCCCGAACGACCATTCGAGCATCACGACGAGGACGTGGACCAGCCAGACGACAGCGAGCCATAGAGGCGCGACGAACAGGTCCTGGACCGTGCTGAGCAGGCTGCCGCCGGTTAGCGGGACCAGGCCGGTGTCGATGTGGACGTCGAGCCCGAAGTTCCCGGTGGGCGCCCCGGCCGCGGTAAACCCGGAGGTTTCACAATCGCGGCGATCCTCGGCGCCGAGTTCTATGTCGAGCGGCGAGCCGCACGCGGGGCTGCCGAGCCCGTTGCTCACGAGTGGATCGGCCTGCGGGCGTTCGGGTCCTTCCGGCTGCCGAGCCGGCGACGGACCGGGCGCCACCAGCGAGCCGCCGGACGGTGCACGCGCCGCGGCATGCCGGCTCTTTGCGCCGGCCGGTGCGGCGGTGCGCCGGTGCCCCGTTGCCGCGGCCGACCATGCTGGAGCGGGCGCGAGGAGCAGCACGCCGATCGCGGACAGGAAACCTGCTGTTCGGCCCGGGCCGGTCAACGCGCCGTAGGGGTCGTTGAGAGCTTCCTCAACAGCGACGGCACGACAAGATCGACCTGAACCGCCTCGATGCGGCCACGGTGATCGCGAAACAGGCAACGGCCCGCCTCGAAGGAGAGAAGCGTGTTTCGCATCTCCCGGTCCTCAGGGTCAAGCCCGAGAAGGGCCAGCGCCCGGGCGGCCTCCGACTGTGAGCGGACGCCGAAGACGAAGGTCGCGCCGATCAGGCTCTCGAGGGACTGACGCTCTCCGGTGAGCGCGTCGCCGACCAGCTGGGTGCTGATGATCGGGACGGCCCGCTCGGAGCGTCCCATTCGCTGCAAGGACGCCAGCAGCATTCGCCCGATCGGGTCGCCGAGCAGGCGCCAGCCCTCGTCGAAGGAGAAGACCTTCAGGCGAGCCCTCTCAGCGGCAACGAGATGCATCGCGAGCATCGCGATCAGACGGACGATCTGCTCCCCGACCCGCTCGGCCTGGGAGTACTCGACGCGGCTCGTGCCGAGCGACGGTCCCGGCAGATCGCGGATCGCGAGATATGTCACCGGCGCCGTGCCGACTGCCGGCGGCGGGCAGGCGGGATCCGCGAACCCGAGCTGGGTGAGCCCTGAGCGCGAGTAGATCTCGAGCGTCGAGCCGACCTGCTGCTCGATCGCATCCCCGTCGATCAGCGCTCGGACGACCTCCGAGCAGGTCGGAGCGGCCGACCGCGCGAGCACCCGGTCCACCGCCGCGAGTATCGCGGTCTCCCACGCGGGCTCGGCACGGCCCGGCAGCAGGTCACGGAGGAACGAGACGGCCGCTTCCTGGCGTAGGTGTACCGGCGCGATCCGCAGCGGGTCGAGCATGCCGCGCAGCGAGCGATCGGGCCTGAGCGTCAGCGGTTCGACGTGCGGCGCGACGTCCTCGAGCAAGTGAAACCGATGGTCGCCCTTCGGATCGCAGTCGATCACCCGGGCGCCCTGCAGGAACGCCTCGTACTGGAGCTTCTGCGCGAGGGTTGTCTTCCCGGACCCGAGCGCGCCGACCGACAGCACGGTCGCGTTCCGATCGTCCTCGGAGCCCTCGGCGAGATTGAAGAGCACCGGCCTCTGCGACCCGCTGAGCGTGTGGCCGAGATAGAACCCGCGCCGGGCTCCCGTGCGGTGGGTGGCAGTCGGCATCATCGCGGCGAGCTGCTCCGCCGTGAAGACGTCGTCGAAGCCGGCGACACGGGTCCGCTGACCGGGCAGGTGCTGGACGAAGAGCTGGAGCTGCTCTCCGAGCGGGCGGTGCAGGCGCACCTCCCCGTATGCCCGCCGCACCGACTCCACCCGCCACTCCAGCTCGTCCTCGCTCGCCGCTCCTATCGCGACGGTGACGGTGGTTCGCAGGAGCGGCGGCCGGCTCGACGCCTGGAGGTATCCGAGGAGGTCGCGCGCCTCCTGCGTGCGCTCATAGCCGAGGTCGGAGACCCCCTGCTCTCCGACCGCCTCGGCGCGCAGGATCTGATCGGCGTCCTGGATCTTGCGTCTCGCGAGCCGCAAGGCAAGGTCGTTCGGCAGGAAGCGTGCCGTCACGGCGAGGTCGATCTCGAACGGCAGGCTTTCCGGCGGGGCGAAGAGCAGCTCGGCGCGCGGACTGGGGAATTCGAGCTGCTCGGGCACCGCTCCGAGGACCAGTTGGCACTGCCAGCTGGTCCCGAGCTCGGACTCGACACGCAGCGTCCTTACGCCCTGGTCGATTTCGCAGTCGAGCCAGCGCAGCACGTCTCCCTCCAGCGGCGCCAGGACAGCCTCGCCGTTCCGCTCGAATGCGAGCGCGCGCGGGACATGGAGACCGTCCACGGCGGGCTCGCCGAGCCCACGGCAGAACGCGCGCCGCGTGAGCCATTGCAACTCCACGCCCCTGGCAGGGCGCACCGGGAGGAAGTCCGAGAGGCGCGCCTGGACCCGATCCGCCTTGACCCTCACACGCTCGAGCTCCCGCGCCGGAAGCGTCCGCCGGTCAGCCGCCGAGGCCGCCCGCCTGAGCCGCGAGCCCAGATCCGCGTACGGGCGGGATGCCGCGGCTGACAGGTAGGCCGCCAGATCGAGCTGAGGCTCGGTGAGGCTCACGAGCAGGTAGACCGAAGGCACGACCGAAGCCCTGTCCCGAAGCTCGTCCCGCTGCGCCTCCACGTAGCGTTCGCACTCAGCGACGCGGTCTGCCGGAGCCTCGATGTCTGCGCCGTAGAACTCTGGATCCCAGCGGCCGGCGACCCTCAGGATCTGGACGTCGGCCTCGGTGGCCTCGATCGCACCCACGAGCGCGAGCATCCGGGCGCGCTTCTCTTCCTTCTCGAGCCAGGCATATGAACCGAGTGCGACCGCGAACGCCGCCCACGGATCGCCGACCCCGTGAGCGAACACGCAGTTGCCATAGACGAAGGTGAGCGGCGGCCTCACCGCGCATCGCCGTTGCGAAGCCCGCCAAGGCGCGGACCAGCGCCGGGGTCACCTTCGCGGTGCGCGTCGATACGCAGGATCGTGCCCGCATCGACGTGGACGACGCGCCCTCGCGCCAACCGACGGCCGCCGCGCTTCGCGGTCAGGCGCGCGCCCGACCGAGTACGTCTGCCGAGCGCGAGGCTGTGGGTGCCGACATCGCTTCGGTGGGCGACCATCACGAAAACCGCGCCCGGCCCGCTGTACCGGAAGCTCCGCGCGTGCGGATCTGAGCCGTCAGGGAGCAGCAGGAGGTCCGCCGGGCGCCAGCGACGCCCGGCGGGCGAGGGCCGCCCGAGCGCCACCGTTCGGCGCGGCGAGGCGAGGTAGGCCAGGAGCGACCTGGCCGCGTGGTGGAACGCTCGTCCGTCGATTCGAACGACAGTGAGCGCCGCTGCGAAGGCCGCCGGAGCGAGCACGTCTCGCATGAACCATGGGAGCGCCCCGAGGAGTGCACTCAGCACCGGCAGCCGCGCGGCGAACACCGAGACTGCGACTGCGCAAAGGAGATAGACGACACCACGCAGCGGCACGCCGGAGGGATTGAGCCGCATGCGGTCGACGCTGTAGATCCGACGCTCGAGGTCGAACACCCGGCGGTAGGAGCGGATCTGCGTCACGACCCGCCGAACAGCGATGTGACGGTGTCCTTCAAGAGCGCGACACCCGTCGGGGTCGCGAGCAGGATCGCCACGATGCCGACGGCGAACACACCCGCCGCCTCCTTGAAGTCGCGGCGGAACGCGAGCACCGTTGCCGCCACTGCGAGCGCGAGCCCGATGAGACTCATTGCCACAGCGCGGCCGGTGCTTCCGGCCTTCGCCGCGGCGTTTTCGAGCGAGCTGGCTCCGTGTTCGGATGAAGGGGCGGCTGCGCTCGGTCCGGCGCCCGCCGCGCTCTTGACAGCGCCGCGCGCCGAAGCCGGCGCCACGAGCGGCGCTGTGACCAGGCAGAACGCCAGACAGATCGAGCCCGCGTGACGCGACAGGCGAGGGAGTGAGCTCCTACGCATCGGGGTCGGTCTGGATCGCGGATACCTCCCAGCGGCCCTGCGCCCTTGTCACGTCAAGTTCGTAGGTGAGCGTGTAACGAGCGCCCCGTTCTTCCTGCGCCTGGACGATGGCGAGGATCGAGCCGCCCCCCGTGACCCAGCCCTCGCGGCTGACCGTCACGAGTTCGAGCGGCAGCGTCGGCGAGGAGACCGCCGCTTCGCTGGTCAGGTCCGCCGCCAGGTCGGCGCCGGCACCGGCGAGGTAGTTCGTAAGCGCCCGCTTCACCACGAGCTGAAGATTCGGATCTTCGACGGCACGGAGCACCGGAGACGCGATGGCAGGCTGGCTCGCCGGCGGCCCGACGAGCGCCGGATAGCCCGTGAGCGCAAGCCGCCCCGCTCGGGTGCGAGTCACGCCGACCGTCAGATAGAGCAGCCCCGCAGGACGAGTCTCGGCAGCGACGGTGTACACCGTCTGACCCGGGGCGGCTTCGCGGCTCTCCACCACTTCGGCCCATTCGACCTGCTGCGCCCCGGTCGCCGGTGCCAGAAAGCCCGCTCCGGGCTCGAGCTGTGAGCCCGTGAACGGTTCGAGCTGTTCCTGATCTCGCGACGGGTCGGCCGCATTCCACGTGAGGTAGCGGCGGGCGAACAGCGCGGCAAAGCCCTCGGCGGAGGAGTCGACCGCGGGCGCCGACGCAGCCGGCGAGGCTCCGGCCTGGGGCCGCGGCGGCGCGATCGCGAAGCGTGCGCTGGCCAGGATGCCGAAACCTGCAAGGGCCAGCAGCGCGTAGCGAGGGAGTTCGCGCGCGACCCGCAGGCGCCAGATCGGATGCGTTCGCACCTCGACGCCTGAGCGAACGGGACTCACCGCTCGAACCCGAACTCGGCGGTGCTCCCCGCCGGGCCGAACGCCCCGCGCGATGAGGCAACGACGGTGTGGACGACGGGCGTGGCGTGAACCGTGAGGCGGGCATGGGGGACGCGCCCGGTGCTGGAGACACGCCTGTGACGCGCGTCGGCGTGCGCAGGGAACTTCATGCGTCGGGCTGGGCGGTGCGGCTTCACGGTCCGCGACAAGCGGGCGAACGGAGCTGGGCGTGCCGGCGCGGAGCGGTACGCCGGCCCGTCGGTCGCGGCATGGATCGCCAGCGCAAGCGCCACCGCCAGGCCCGCTCCGGCGGCGGAGAACATGTGTGCACGACGGCGGTGCCGGAAAGCCGGGGCGTTCGGGAAGCGGTCATCGGGGAGCGTGGCGTCCCGGTCGAGATCGCCGTGGGAGTCGATACGCAGGCACTCCGCGTCGAGGTCGCCGTCGCTGCGAAGCTCGGCGCCGCGGTCCTCCCGCGCCTCGCGCAGATCGCCGTCGAAGTCGGCCCAGTCCGGTGTCCCACCGGGCAGCGCCTCGTCCCCGAGATGGCGGCGGGGAGCGGTCATCTCACGAGCAGCGTCGGAGCGCCGGAGGCGGCCGGCGCACGGAGCGGGCAGAACTCCGGGCGCCGGCCGTTGTCCCTCGAAGAGGCACGCCGACGCAGCCGTGCATGAGTCCGGCTGCCGGCGGCCCCGGGAACGGGCCGATGGGTGGGGGGAGTCATTGTCATCGGCTCGTTCCTGGCGCCTGTTCCGACCCGGCGGCCGGCAGTGGGACAGCATCGGGTTCGGCCATCAGCGACCGCATGCGGGCCCGCGCTCTCTGGGCGACCTTGCGGTACTTCTCGCGCGTCCACCCCTGGCTCGCGCACAGCTCCTCGCCGGTGATGTCCGACAGCTGCGATTCGAGAAGCAGCCTCTGGTCCGTCGTCAGCGCGGAGAGGTGGCCCCGCATCCGCGCGAGCTCGTCGCGCGCGATCGCCACCCGCAGCGGATCGGCGCGCTCATCCGGGATCTCGATGCCGTCTTCGCCCGCTCCGAAAGGCACCGCGCCCTCCAGCGCGGCCGCGATCGGGCTGCGACCGGAAACAGCCCGGCGCCTGTCCTGAACGCGTGCGAGGAACCGCTGCTCCAGCGAATTTGCGAGATGCGCGCGGCTCGCAAAAGGCCGGCCCTTGCGCGCGAGTAGGACGAGCTCGAGAGTGGCCTGCGCGTAGGCGTCCTCGAGGTCCTCGCGCCGAAGCCTGTGCCGGTGCACGCGCAGCAGCACCTCACGCTTGGCCGCCGCGACGGCGGCCACCGCCTCGGCGCGGTCGCGCGAGAACGGGCTGGCCGCGCGGGGCGCGTGTCCTGTGGATCGGGTAGACACATCGGTATGTCGCTCCGAAGCGCGATCAGACCCCCCTCCCAGTTCGTCCAGTCCGTCAGGCGCGCCGCGCGATGAGCATCAACGACCGACTCCAAGACCTCGACCACCGCCAGCAGGGGACGAAGGGGGTCCGGTTCATCGCCGCGGTGATCAAGAAGTTCGGCGACGACCAGGCAGGGCAGCTCGCCGCGCTGATCTCCTACTACGGCTTCGTCTCGCTGTTCCCGCTGCTGCTGGTGTTCGTCACGGTGCTGGGGTTCGTCCTCGAAGGCAACCCCAAACTCCAGAAGGAAATCCTCGACGGCACGCTCGGCCAGTTCCCGGTCCTCAGCGACTCGCTCAAACTGCACGCGCTGAAAGGCAGCCCGGCGGCGCTCGCGATCGGGGTCGTCGGCGCGCTGCTGGCAGGCCTCGGAATCATGAGCGCCACGCACAACGCGATGGACCGCATCTGGGCGGTCCCGATCAAGGAACGCTCCAACTTCCTCACCTCGAGATTGAGCGGACTGGCGATGTTCGCCGTGCTCGGGACGCTCGCGGTGGCCTCGACCACCGCGGCCGGCTTCGTCGGCGCCGCCAGTCACGGCACAGCCGCCGTGCTCGCCGGGGTGGTCGTCGCCTTCGCGTTCAACCTGATCCTGTTCGGAGTCGCGTTCAAGCTGCTGACCTCCGCGGACCCCAGCTGGCGCGAACTGGCCCCGGGGGTGATCACCGCGACCATCTTCTTCCAGCTGCTCCAGCACCTCGGCGGCTACTACGTCGACCACACCCTCAAACGGACCGCCCCGCTATACGGCATCTTCGCGGTCGTGCTGGGGCTGCTGGCCTGGCTCTACCTCGGAGCCCAGATGACGATCTTCGCCGCCGAGATCAACGTCGTGAAAGCGCGCAGGCTGTGGCCCCGCAGCTTCTTCTCCTCACCCCTCCTGGAGGCCGACCGTCGCGCCCTCACCGACACCGCGGAGATCGAGGAACGCGTGGAGCAGGAGAACGTCGAGGTCAGCTTCGAGGACTGACGCCGCCACGAGACCCCCCTCCTCCTAAAACCGATCCTTTGTCTCGGAACGGTTGTTCAACGTCACGCCCTACACGAACGCGTTCCTCAGCGGCTCCGCCGTCACGAACATCACGATCCAGACCCAGTGCCCGCCCGACCCGGTCGGCCACATCGGGATGTTCGAGGACTCGCCCGCGCTGCAGAACGTGCTGAACCAGCTCTCGGCGAGCCCGAGCAGCTCCTTCAAAGCGACCTGCTCGAAATTCGGGCTGGGGCTCTAGGAGTCGGTCTCGGTCATTTGAGCCAGTAACCCACGACGACGCCGACCCAGCCGCCAGCGGCCTTCTGGAGGTCGGCGTCGCCGTGGCCGGTCAGGAGAACCAGGAGGCCGGCGCCCAGCAGCGCGAGGCTGACCGCGACCTGCATCGCGATCCGAACGGCCTTCTCGGACACCCGGGCGAGCCTAGTCGTCGCGTGCGATGTCTCTCGCGGCCCGCCTGCGCGCCCGGAACTCGGCAATCTCGCTGAGCGTCTCGCGTATCTGCGTGCCGAACAGCGGCCGGTCTTCACGCTCCTCGTATCGTCCCTCACCGCGTCTCCGCTCTCGAAGCGCCTTGATCTCCGCGACCGTCGCGCGGATCTTCGTGCCGAAGAGCGGCTGCGCCTCTGCCTCAGCGTTCGACGGCTGATCGGTGGCCGGCCGTTGACCCGTCACGAGGTGGCTGCGCTCGCTCGCCATGGATCGAGGCTAGCGCCGCCCGGCGACGCCGACCCCGATCGGGCGGCGAGTGTTTCCCACTACCCCTCAGGCCACTCCGCCCCGGCCCGCTCCCCGTCGCCCTCCTCCGGCCGCGGCCCGCCGACGGCGATCAGTTCGAGCCCCTCCGGTCCTGACTCGAACGCGCGGACGACCTCCGGCGCGACCCGCACGACGTCCCACCGCCCGAGATCGATCACCTCTCCGTCGAGCAGGATCCGGCCCGAGCCACCGATCACCACGTAGGCCTCCTCCTGCTCGCCGTGCTTGTGGGCCGTCTGGCTGCGGAAGTCCGGCTCGTAGCGCCAATGGCTGACCCCGAGGTCACGCGATTCCAGGGCGCTGCGCGCGAAACGCCCTTCGATCTGCGGCGCGCGATCGCCGACGCTGTCTGAGAGATCCAGCAGGTTCACGACGGTGTAGCTCGGCATCGATGGCTCCTCTGCGCTGGGGGAAATGAGCGAGTCACAGCCATTATGCGGACCGCGGCCCGCCTGTCCCCTCACAGACCCCATTTTGGCTCTGCAATGCGGGTTTCCGGCATCGCCATGAAGTACTTGACTACGCAACCATCGGCGCTATACTACCTATACTTTCGTAACCTCATATGGAGCGAGAACCCTTATGACCCCCACACCTTCAAACGAGACTTCAGCGCCTCCTCAGCCCGAGGGCGAGCGGTTGCGCCTGATCCCCCTCGATGACACCGTCGTGTTCCCCAACATGGGGATCACGCTGACGATCGACGTCGGAGACGACGAGCGCGTCGTGCTCGTCCCGCGTCACGAGAACGAGTTCCTCGAGGTCGGCACGATCGCCGAGGTCTCCGAGAAGATCCGCCTTCCGGGCGGAGGCCGCGCCGTCGCCCTCTCGGGCGAGCACCGCGCGCTGATCGGGGCGGCCGAGACCGGCCCGGGCGGCGAGCTGCGCGTGCAGGTTGACGAGCGCCCCGACGAGGTGCCCGTGGACGGCCGCACCCGCGAGCTGGAGCGCGAGTACCGCGCCACCGTCGAGGAGATCCTCGAGCTGCGCGGTGACGACGGCCGCATCGCCGCGTTCCTGCGCGCGATCGTGGAGCCGGGCGCGCTGGCGGACTCCGCCGGCTACTCCCCCACGCTCTCCTACGAGCAGAAGGTCGAGCTGCTGCGCACGCTCGACGTGACCGAGCGCCTCGAACTGGCCGTGAGGCTGCAGCGCGAGAGCCTGGCCGAGCTGCAGGTGCGCAAGCGCATCCGCGAGGACGTCCAGGAGGGCGCCGAGAAGCAGCAGCGCGAGTACTTCCTGCGCAAGCAGATGGACTCGATCCGCAAGGAGCTGGGCGAGGACGACGCTTCGGTCGCCGACGAGTACCGCACGAAGATCGAGGACGCCGAGATGCCCGAGGAGGTATCCGAGCAGGCTCTGAAGGAGCTCGCTCGCCTCGAGCGGATGGGCGACCAGACGGGTGAGTCCAGCATGATCCGGACCTACCTGGACTGGCTGATCGCGGTGCCGTGGAACAAGCGCTCCGACGAGCGGCTGGACCCGGTCGCGGCACGCGAAGTGCTGGACGCCGACCACGCCGGCCTCGAGGACGTCAAGGACCGTGTGACCGAGTACCTGGCCGTGCGCAAGCTGCGCCAGGAGCGCGGGATCGAGGCCGACCCCAAGTCGGGCGCGATCCTGACGCTGATCGGCCCCCCGGGCACTGGCAAGACCTCGATCGGCGAGTCGATCGCGAAGGCGACCGGACGCGAGTTCGTGCGCATGTCGCTGGGCGGCGTGCGCGACGAGGCCGAGATCCGGGGACACCGGCGCACCTACATCGGCGCGCTGCCGGGCCGGCTGGTCCGGGCGCTCCGCGATGCGGGGACGATGAACCCGGTGATCCTCCTCGACGAGGTCGACAAGGTCGGCGCCGACTGGCGCGGTGACCCCTCGGCGGCCCTGCTCGAGGTGCTCGACCCGGCCCAGAACCACTCGTTCCGCGACCACTACCTCGACGTCGAGCTCGACCTGAGCCAGGTGATGTTCCTGGCGACGGCGAACGTGGCCGACACCATCCCCGGTCCGCTGTTGGACCGTATGGAGGTGATCAGCTTCGACGGCTACACCACCGAAGAGAAGCTCGCAATCGCCAAGGGCTACCTGTGGCCGCGCCAGCGCGACCGCAACGGCCTGCGCGAGGACGAGGTCGAGGTCTCCGACGAGATCCTGAAGACGGTCATCACCGAGTACACCCGCGAGGCGGGCGTCCGCAACCTGGAGCGCAACCTCGGCACGATCCTGCGCAAGACCGCGACGAAGATCGCATCCGCGCAGGCGAATGCCGCGAGCGAGCCGGCTGCCGGCGGCGCCGACCAGAACGGCGCTACTGGAAGTGCGGAGGCGAAGCCGAGCGTGGTCGGAGTGAAGATCGACCTGGAGGCCGTGCGCGACGCGCTCGGGCGCCAGAAGGTCTTCCAGGAGTCGGCCGCGAGAACCGCCACGCCGGGCGTCGCGACCGGGCTCGCCGTGACCGGCGCCGGAGGCGACGTTCTGTTCATCGAGTCGACAGCGATGAACGGCGGCTCCTCGAACGGAAGCCTCGTGCTCACGGGCCAGCTGGGTGACGTGATGAAGGAGTCCGGGCGGATCGCGCTCTCATACGTGCGCGGCCACGCCGAGGACCTCGGCATCGACGACCACGCATTCGAGGGCAAGGAGTTCCACGTCCACATCCCCGCCGGGGCGATCCCCAAGGACGGTCCGAGCGCGGGCGTGACGATGGTCACCTCCCTGGCCTCGCTGCTGTCCGGGCGTCCGGTGAAGCACACCGTCGGCATGACCGGTGAGGTCACGCTGCAGGGACGGGTGCTGCCGATCGGCGGCCTGAAGCAGAAGGTGCTCGCCGCCCACGCGGCCGGGCTGACCGACGTGATCCTCCCGGAGCGCAACCGGGGCGACCTGGACGACATCCCCGAGGCGGTGCGTGAGCAGATGACGTTCCACCCGGTGATGACGGTTCAAGAGGTGCTGGACCGCGCCCTGGAGCCGGCACGCGATGTCGCGCCCCTCTCGTAGATGCGAGCCGGTGCCGCTCGAGGTCAGGGAGACAGCCTCCCTGCTCGAGCGGCGCTGGCAGCTCTCGATCCTGTACGCGGCGCTGAGCGGCGCGCTGCGCTTCAACGAGTTCGCCGACGCGGTCGCGGGGATCTCTCCGAGGATGCTCTCGGAGCGCCTCCGCGACCTCGAGTCGGCGGGGCTCGTTGAGCGCACGGTGATCCCGTCGAGCCCGCCGACGGTCGAGTACAGGCTGACCGAGCGCGGCCGCAGGCTCGGCCCGCTGATCGAAGCGATGCGCGAGTACGCGCGCACCTGCTAGCGGCAGCTAACCCGCGTGGGCGGCAGCTTCCTCGGGAAGCTTGGGGCTGCCGACCAGCTGCCCGCCGCCACAGTCGCCGGCCTTGACGTCGGTCTCCGTGCGGCGCGGGTTGCGGATCCAGGCGAAGCCGACGAGGCCGCCGAGCGCGACGAGCACGGTGGCGATCGCCATGCCGTCGTGGAAGGCGTGAAGCGAGGCGGCTTCGGCTGCTGCCGTGATCGCGTGTGCCTGGCGGGGCGGAACGCCTTGCACCGAGGGCGTACCGAGAGCCAGGCGCTTGGCTTCGGCGGCGGCGGCGCGCCCGGAGTGCGTCAGCGGCGTCGAGCCGAGGTGGGAGGTGAACGTCGAGACGAACGAGGCCGCGACCGCGGCGCCGACCGCGGCGGTCCCGAGCAGCCCGGCGACGCGCGCGACGGCGTTGTTGACGCCGGAGGCGATGCCGGCCTGGGTTTCCATGCCGGCGAGAACCGCCGCGGTGAGCGGCGCGACGGTCATCGACAGGCCCAGCGAGAACACAACCAGTGGCAGGAAGACTTCGGGCAGGTAAGCGGGCGTCGTGCCGGTTGTCTGAAAGAGCAGTAGCCCGACCGCGGCCACGAGCGGCCCGGCGCCCATGAAGAAACGCGGCCCGTAGCGGTCGGCGAGCGCGCCGAACCGGCGCGAGAGCAGGAACATCACGATCGTGACCGGCAGCGTCGCGAGGCCACTCTGCAGCGGGGTGTAGCCCCCTATCTGCTGCAAGAACAGCACGAGGAAGAAGAACACGATCGAGAGCCCCGCGTACATCGAGAACGTCTCGATGTTCCCCGCCGAGAAGTTGCGCCGGCGGAACAGGCCGAGCGGCAGCATCGGGTCGCTCGCACGCCACTCGTAGAGCAGGAAGCAGATGAACACGGCGACGCCACCGATGAGCGGGACGATCACGGCCGGGCTCGACCAGCCGAGTCGCGGCTGCTCGATCAGCGCGAAGACCGGGCCCGCGAGACCGATCGCGCAGAGCACCGCGCCGGGGATGTCGATCCGCCGGGCGCCGGGCACGCGCGGCGCGCTCGGCGGGATCACGGCCACGATCAGCCACAGGCAGAGGATCACGAGCGGGACGTTGATCACGAAGATCCAGCGCCAGGAGGCGATCGACAGCAGCTCGCCGCCCGCCAGCGGCCCGAGCGCCGTCGCGATCGACCCCCAGGCCGTCCAGCTCCCGATCGCCGCGCCGCGCTCCTCGGGCGAGAAGGTGTTGACGATCACGGCCAGCGAGCTGGGAACGAGCAGCGCGCCGGCGATGCCCTGCAGCGCACGTGCGCCGACGAGGAAGGCGATGCTCGGCGCGACGGCGCACAGAACCGATGCGACGCCGAAGCCGCCGACGCCGATCGCGAACACCTTGCGCTCGCCGTAGAGGTCCCCGAGCGAGCCGCCGACCAGGATCAGCGAGCTGAGCGTCAGCAGGTAGCCGTTGACGATCCACTGCTGCCCGGCGAGCCCGCCGCCGAGCCCGCGCTGGATCGTGGGCAGCGCCACGTTGACCACTGTGCCGTCGAGCAGCGCGATCCCCGAGCCGAGGATCGTGGCCATCAGGGTCATCCGCTTGACCGCGGCCGGGCTGCGCGCGCTCATGCCGCTACGGTACCCCGCCGCCATGCGGCGCTGTGGGGCCGGGCGTGACCTCGCGCGCGCTCAGGCCGCGACGGCGTGCGGCGCAGCGGGCGCGACCGGGGCCCCGCTGCAGACGCGGTTGCGCCCCTGGCGCTTGGCCTCGTAAAGCGCGGCGTCAGCCTCTTCGCAGACGCTCTGGTAGTCGAACGCGCCTTCACGCGCGGAGGCCGAGACGCCGAAGCTCATCGTGACGCGCAGCCCGCCGGCGACGGTGTCGGCCTCCACCCCGCGGCGCAGGCGCTCGGCCATCGCGGCGGTCTGCTCGAGGTTCGCGCCGGGCAGCAGCACCAGGAACTCCTCGCCGCCGATGCGGTAGGCGAGGTCAAACGCGCGCAGCTGCTTGCGCAGCACATATGCGACGTCCTGAAGGACGGCGTCGCCGGTCGCGTGGCCGTGACCGTCGTTGACCTCCTTGAAGTGGTCGAGGTCGCCGACGACCAGCCCGACCGGCTCGCCGGTGCGCCGCGAGACCTGCGAGAGCTCGAAGGTCCGGTCCTTCAGCGAGTTGCGGTTGAGCATCCCTGTGAGCGGGTCGATCACCGCTTCGCTGCGGTGTGAGATGTCCGAGCTCATCAGCGCTGTGGAGAGGATCGCGACTGCGGTCACCAGCGCCAGCGGCATGATCAGAAGAGGCGGGTTGTCGATGATCGCGTGCGCCCCGCTCGCGAAGCCGACGCCGGCCATCATCAGCACGGTCACAGCGCCGCCGAGGATCACGCCGCGGGTCGGGAAGCGCGCGCTGAGCGTGACGATCGGGATCGCGAACCAGGCCATCGCGGGCGAGTGCGGGCCGCCGGTCAGCACGACGGCCAGGGTGATCAGCAGCTGCGACCCGGCCCACGCCGTGAACAGGAGGTACTCGGGACGGCGCACGTGCTCGATCGCTTTCTCGGCGAGCGCGAACAGGACGGCTGCGACCGCGAGCAGCAGGATCGTCCACCACCCCAGCCAGGGCCCGCAGAGCGCGAGCGCCACGGCCATCACGACGAAGGACTTGCGCCGCACGGGCGCGACCATCCGGTCCATGTCGAGCATCCGCTCGCGATCCATCACGTCGCTGATCAGCCAGGAGGCCGGGGCGCTCTGGCCGGCCGTCGGCGCGTGTGCAGAAGCCTCCTGCGCGACCGTGCGGACCGGTGCGTCAAGGGCGGGTCCCGCCTTCGGGAACGCGTGTGCGATCGAGTCACTCATTCGGGGGAGAACATCGGCCGCCCCTAGCACAGCCGGAAACAGTCGAAGCACGAATAGACAAATAGGCAGTCTGCCCAGATCGGGACCCCGCGCGGCGGCGCACCGGGGCGCCGGAGGTCGAGCCGGTGCAGCGTTTCGAGCCGGCTCAGCCGAGGACGAGCTCGGCGGCGGTCCGCAGCGTGGCGGCATCGCCGGAGACCAGCAGCGTGGTGACGATCGACTCGCGCCACGCATCGAGGTCGTGGCGGATCTTCTCGGGCGATCCGATCAGCGACATCTGCTCGATCAGCTCGCGCGGAACCTTCGCCCCGGCCTCGTCCTTCTTGCCTTCGAGGTAGAGGGCGGCGATCTCGTCGACCTCCTTCTCGTACCCCATCCGGATCGCCACGTTGGCGTGGAAGTTCGTGCCTTTCGCCCCCATGCCGCCGAAGTACAGCGCGTAGAAGGGTCGCAGCGCGTCGGCCGCCGCCTCGACGTCGTCGGAGACGATGAACGGCACGGTCGCGTTGACCTCGAAGTCATCGAAGCTGCGCCGCGCGCCCGGTCGTTCGAAGCCTTCGCGCAGGTAGCCCGCGTAGTGCTCCTGCTCGGCCGGAGCGAACAGCATCGACAGCCAGCCGTCGCAGAGCTCGGCACAAAGCGCGATGTTCTTCGGGCCCTCGGCGCCGAGATAGATCGGGATGTCCTCACGCAGCGGGTGGATCGAGGACTTCAGCGGCTTCGCGAGCCCCGTGCCGCCGGGGAGCGGGAGCTTGTAATGCTCCCCGTCGGCCGTCACCGGCCCTTTGCGCGCCCAGATGTCACGCAGGATCCCGATGTACTCGCGCGTGCGCGCGAGCGGCTTCGCGAACGGCATCCCGTACCAGCCCTCCACCACCTGGGGACCCGAGACACCGAGCCCGAGGATGAAGCGCCCGCCCGACAGATAGTCCATCGTCATCGCGGCCATCGCGGTCGCGGCGGGCTGGCGCGCAGACATCTGCACGATCGCCGTGCCGAGCCGGATGCGCTCGGTCTTCGCGCCCCACCACGCCAGCGGCGTGAGGCAGTCCGAGCCGTAGGCCTCGGCCGTCCAGATCGAGTCGTAGCCGAGCCGCTCGGCCTCGGCGATCGAATCCTCGACGCCCGGCGGGGGCCCCCCGGCCCAGTAGCCCGTGTTCAAACCGAGTTTCAGCGTGCCACTCGCCATCGGGCCGGGACTATAGTTGTCAAGCCCGAGCGGAGGAGGAGAGATGGCTGTAACGGTGGGGGTGCTCAGCGACACGCGGCGCCGCACGCTCGAGGAGGTCTGCGACACGTTCGCGCCCTCGCTCGAAGGCGGCGAAGGCGCAGCGGGCGAGGCGTTCTACGCACGCTCGGCATCCGATCTCGGCGTCGCGGCCCAGATCGAGGGACTGCTCGCGCAGACGGCGCTGTCCGAGGAGGTCGAGGCCTTCGGCCAGATGCTCGACGCGATCGCCGCGGCCGGCTTCGCTGCAGCCGACCTCGACGGGCGGACGGCGCTTCTGCACGCGATCGCCGACTCCTCACCGGAAGCCAAGCTCGGCATCCGCCAGCTGCGGGCGATGACGTTCCTGTTCTTCTACGGCCTGCCCGACGAGCTGGGCCAGAACCCGAACTGGGAAGCGATCGGCTACCCGGGAGCGCTCTCGGCTCCGCCGTCGCCCGAGCAGGCGCCGAAGACGCTTCGCGTCGAGAGCCTCGCCGGCGACACGGCCACACTCGAGGCGGACGTGTGCATAGTCGGCTCAGGCGCGGGCGGCGGCGTGATCGCGGCTGAGCTGGCGCGCGCGGGGCGCTCCGTCCTCGTTCTGGAGATGGGCGGCTACCGCAACGAGTCGGACTTCCGCCAGCTCGAGCTGCCGGGGATGTTCGAGCTCTACCTCGGCGGCGGCCTCGCCGCCTCGGAGGGAGGCGAGATCGCCGTGCTCGCCGGCTCCACGCTTGGCGGCGGCACGGTCGTCAACTACATGAACTGCATTCGCACGCCGCAGCCGATCCGCGAGGAGTGGGCCGCGATGGGAGTCGACGGGATCGACGACCCCGCCTACGAGGAGCACATCGACGCCGTCTGGCGCCGGCTCGGCGTCAACGACACCGCGACCTCCCAGAACCGCACGCACAAACGGCTGATCGCGGCGTGCGAGGAGCTCGGCTATCCCCATCGCCCGCTGACCCGCAACGCCGACACCGCCTGCGAGGACCCGGGCACCTGCGGCTACTGCTTCACCGGCTGCCAGAAGGGCTGCAAGCAGTCCACGATGAAGACGTTCCTGCAGGACGCCTCCGACGAGGGCGCGCGCTTCGTCGTCGGCGCACGGGCCGATCGCATCCTCACTCGCGACGGGCGCGCTTGTGGCGTCGCGGCGACCGTGACGAACGCCGACGGCAGCACGACCGCACTCGAGGTGAGCGCACCCACCGTGGTCGTCGCCGCGGGCGCGATCGAGTCGCCCGCGCTGCTTCTGCGCTCGGGGATCGGCGGGCCCGCCGTCGGGCGCCACCTGCGCCTCCACCCCGCCGCGCTCGTCGGCGGCGTCTACGAGAGTCCGATCGAGGGCTGGATCGGGCAGATCCAGTCCGCGCTCTCAGATCAGTTCAAGCAGCTCGAGGGGGACTGGGGCTTCCTGATCGAGGCGACGACCGTCGCGCCGGCGATCGTGGCGATGTCGCTCCCCTTCGAGGACGGTGCCGCCCACAAGGGCACGATGTCCCAGCTCGCGAACATCGCCCCGTTCATCTCCGTCGCCCGCGACCACGGCGAGGGGCAGGTCGTGATCGACGAGCACGGGCGCGCGGTGACGCGCTGGTCCTTCGCCGACGACGTCGACGCGCGGCTGTTCCGCCGCGCGATCGCCGAGCTGGCCCGCCTGCAGCGCGCGGCGGGCGCGAAGGAGATCATCACCTTCTTCCAGCGGCCGGCGATCAGCTGGCGCGAGGGCGAGGACTTCGAGGCCTTCCTGGCCCAGATCGAGGAGGGCTCGCTGGCGGCCAACGACGTGGCTGCCTTCACGGCGCACCAGATGGGCTCCTGCCGCATGGGCTCTGACCCGGCGGACTCTGTCGCCGACGGCCATGGGCAGCTCCACGACACCACTGGGGTGTGGGTCGGCGACGCGTCGGCCTTCCCGACGGCTCCGGGCGTGAACCCGATGATCTCGATCATGTCGCTCGCGCACCGCACGGCGGCGAGCATCCTCGCCGGCTGAGCCTGTCTAGGACTCCACCAGCACGAGCGTGAAGCCGTCGTAGCCCTTCGCGCCGACGGTCTGGATCGTCGTCGCGCTGACGCGCCCCTCTGCGCCTGCGATCTCCATGAACCTGCGCATGCCCTGCGCTCCTGCGTCGGCGCTGTCGGGGTCGGCCACCGCACCTCCCCGCACCGAGTTGTCCGCCACGATCAGCGCTCCCGGGCGCACCAGCTCCAGAGCCTCGAGGAAGTACTCGGGCGTCCGCGCCTTGTCGGCGTCGATGAAGACCGCGTCGAACGGCTCCCCGCCTTCGCGCCGAAGCTCTCCCATGGAATCAAGGGCGGCCCCCACCCGCACCTCGACCGTCTCCGCCAACCCTGCGCGGCGGAGGTTCTCGCGCGCGACGGCCGCGTAGCCGGCGTCGAGCTCCAGTGTCAGGATGCGGCCGTCCGGCGGGAGCGCGCGACCGAGCCAGATCGTGCTGTAACCGCCGAGCGTGCCGAGCTCCAGCACTCTGCTCGCTCCATGGATCCGCAACAGCAGGTTCAGGAACCGGCCCTGGCTGGCCGTGACCGCAATCGGCGGCAGTCCCGCTCGCGCGCTCTCCCGGAGAGCGCGCTCCAGCACCGGATCCTCTCCGATCAGCGCCCCCTCGATGAAGTCGTCGACAGCCCGCCAGCGCTCTTCGCTCACGCCGCCGCCTCCGCGCTGATCAGCGCGACGGGGACCGACAGCCCCGCATCGCGGCCCGAACGTCACGATGCGCCGCCCCGGCTGAACCGCGTCGCGCGGCCGGCCCGACCCGGGGATCGCCGCCGCCGCCCCGTCCACGTCCTCGGCGAGCAGAGCAAGGCCCCACAGGCGCGCGGGCGCGCCGGCACCCCCGCTGCGCTCGAGTGCGCGCTCGCGGACCTGCACGACCTCGAGGATCTCCCGCCCGAGCCGGAAGAAGGCCTGGCGCGGCGCGCCTGCGGGCGTCGGCTCCTCCCGGATCCGTCGCAGATCGAGGCCGGCACCCTGCAACACGGCGACCGTGCGGTCCAGGTCTCCAGAGAAGGCGACCACGTGGTCGATCGCGAGCACGCCGTTCGGATGTGACGGTGCCGGGTCGCGCTCCACGGCGCCCGAGCGCGCCGTGCTGAGGCCGTCGAGATCCTCGGTGGCGATGTCCCGCAGCGACCAGCCTCTGAGGCCCTCCCCCTCCTGCGCGCCGCTCAGGCGCACGTTGACGCTGCCCAGCCGGCAGATGTCGCCGTCCACATCGAACCCGAGCGCCGCCCAGCGCTCCGGCTCATCCGCGATCTCGATCTCGTCGATGCTCGCCATCCTCGGCCTCCTCGCGCCCTCACGCTAGAACAGGACTGGTGAACGCTACAGGTGAGCTGAGCCACGGCAGGCGCATGGCGATCCTCGCGATCTGCTGCACGAGCCTGCTGATCGTGGCGATGGACAACACGATCGTCAACGTCGCCCTGCCCTCGATCCGGCGCGACCTTCACGCCTCGCTCTCGGGCCTGCAGTGGACGGTCGACGCCTACACGATCGCGATCGCGAGCTTCCTGCTGCTTGCCGGCTCGACCGGCGACCGGCTCGGGCGCAAGCGCACGTTCCAGACCGGCCTGTGCGTCTTCGCGGGCGCGTCGCTCGCGTGCAGCCTCGCGCCGACCTTGGGCTGGCTGATCGCGGCACGCGCCTTGCAGGGCGTGGGCGGCTCGATGCTCAACCCGGTCGCGATGTCGATCATCACCAACGTCTTCACCGACCCGCGCGAGCGCGGGCGCGCGATCGGCGCGTGGGGCGCCACGGTCGGCATCAGCCTCGCGCTGGGGCCGATCGTCGGCGGCGCGCTGACCGAGGCCGTGGACTGGCGGGCGATCTTCTGGATCAACGTGCCGATCGCGCTCGCGGCGGTGGTGCTCACCGCCCTCTACGTGCCGGAGTCCCGCGCCGCACGCCCGCGACGGCTCGATCCGGTCGGTCAGGTGCTCGTGATCCTCACGCTCGCGACAGTCACCTACGCGATCATCGACGCGCCCACCGCGGGCTGGATCTCCGCGCAGACGATCGCGCTGTTCGTCGTCTCAGCGTCCTCACTCGCGTTCCTCGTCGCCTACGAGCTGCGCCGCCGCGAGCCGTTGATCGAGCCGCGCTTCTTCCGCAGCCCGCCGTTCGCGGGGGCGACGATGATCGCGGTGTGCGCCTTCGCCGGGTTCGCCGGCTTCTTGCTCATCAACACGCTCTACCTGCAGGAGGTACGGGGCTACTCGCCGCTCGAGGCCGGCCTCTGCACGCTGCCGATGGCGGTGCTCGCCGGCTTGCTCGCGCCGCTCTCGGGGCGGATCGTCGGCAGCCGCGGGGCACGCCCGGCGCTCTTGTTCGGCGGCGTCTGCATGACGATCGCGCCGCTCCTGCTGACCGGCCTGTCGGCGACGACGCCGCTCGGCCTGCTGCTCGTCGCCTACGCGATCTACGGGATGGGCTTCGGCGCGATGAACCCGCCGATCACCTACACCGCCGTATCCGGCATGCCCAACAGCCAGGCCGGCGTCGCCGCCGCGGTCGCCTCGACCAGCCGTCAGGTCGGCCAGACCCTCGGCGTGGCGGTGATCGGCTCGATCGTCGGCACCGCCGCCGGCGCCGCCGGCCACGGGCTCGCCGGTGCGAGCCACCCCGCCTGGTGGGTGATCGCCGCCTGCGGAGCGGCTGTGCTCGCGATCGGGGCGGCCTCGACCGGCGCGCGCGCTCAGCGTGCGGCGAAGCGCGCCGCGGCGGTGATCGCGGCCGAGGCCGAGGCCCAGCCGGCGTAGATCGCTAGAACTCCAGGAGACACATGAACGACTCCCCAACCCCGCCCCCTCCCTCCTGGCCGATGGTCCTGCTGCGCTACGTCCTCCCAGGCGCCGTCGTCCTCGCCGGCCTCGTCGTGATGGCGCTCGGCAGCGAAGCGGAGCTCGAGGGCGGCGCCGGCATCGTCAGCGCCGGCATCGCGATCTTCTTCATCAACTGGCTGTTCCGCGCCGGGGCGGCCGGCGAGCGCGAGCGCGACCGCGAGGACGCCGCGCGCGAGTACTTCGACCGCCACGGGCGCTGGCCGGACTGAGCGCGGGGTTGCGACACCTGACCTGCGCCGGGTCGGGCCGTTTCTCCAACCGTCGAAGGAAACGCGGAGGACCGGGGTAGAGAATCGGGGGGTGAGCTCGCCCGCGCAGACGCCGTCCCTGGGCGGCTACCGTCCGCGCCCGCCGTTCCTGGACGAGCTCTTCGAAGCCGACGGGAGCCCGCGCGGCGCCGCGGCATCGCTGATCGCCGGGCTCGATCGTCTCGGCCCAGAGGGGCTCGCCGAGGCCGGCCGTCGCCGCGATGCGCTGTTCATGCAGCAGGGGATCACGTTCGAGACCGGTGCCGGCGCGGACGCCGCAGGCCCCGGGCCCCACGAGCGGCCGTTCCCGCTCGACCTCGTTCCCCGCGTGCTGAACGGCGAGGAATGGCGCTCGATCAAGCGCGGGCTGGCGCAGCGGATACGGGCGCTGAACCACTTCGTCGACGACGTCTACCACGCCAGAGAGATAGTCCGCGAGGGCATCGTGCCGTGGCGGCTGGTCGCCTCCTGCTCGCATTTCGCGCGCGCGGTCCACGGCATCCGCCCGCCGGGCGGCGTCTACACGCACGTCGCGGGCTGTGACCTCGTGCGCCACAGCGACGGCAGCTGGAAGGTGATCGAGGACAACGTCCGCATCCCCTCGGGCATCTCCTACGTGCTCGAGAACCGCGCCGCGATGGCACGCCTCGTGCCGGGCCTGTTCGCCTCCTACCGGGTGCGGCCCGTCGAGCAGTACCCGCAGCTGCTGCTCCGCGCGCTGCGCGCGGTCGCTCCTTCAGCCGAGAGCGAGGCGACGGTCGTCGTGTGGACGCCGGGTCCCGCCAACCCCGCCTACTTCGAGCACGCCTTCCTTGCGAGGCAGATGGGCGTGGAGCTGGTCGAGGCCTCCGATCTGGTCGTGCGCGACGACGTGCTCTACATGCGGACCACGCGGGGGCTCGAGCGCGCGCACGCCGTCTACCGGCGGCTGGACGACGATTTCGTCGACCCGCTCGAGTTCCGTGCCGACTCGCTGCTCGGCGTTCCGGGACTGGTGCGCGCCTACCGCGCCGGCAGCGTCGCGGTCGCCAACGCCTTCGGGACGGGCGTCGCAGACGACAAGGCGATCTACCGGTTCGTCCCCGACATGATCCGCTTCTACCTCGGCGAGGAGCCGATCCTCGAGAACGTCCTCACGTACCTCCTCTCAGAGCCCGATCAGCTGGAGCACGTGCTCTCGAGGCTGGGTGAGCTCGTGCTCAAGCCGACGGGGGAGTCAGGCGGGCGCGGGGTGGTGATCGGCCCGCACGCCTCCGATCAGGAGATCGAGCGCATGCGCGGGGTGATCGTCGCGAACCCGGACCGGTGGATCGCGCAGGAGGTCGTCCGGCTCTCGACGGTGCCGACCGTCGGCGAAGACGGAACGCTCGCGCCGCGGCACGTCGATCTGCGCCCCTTCGCCGTCTTCGGCGAGCGCATCGACATCGTGCCCGGAGGACTCACGCGCGTCGCGCTCGAGGAGGGCTCGCTGATCGTCAACTCCTCGCGCGGCGGCGGCTCCAAGGACACCTGGGTGCTCGAGGACTCCGACGAGACGGAGCGCTCGAGCACCAACGGCATCCCGGTCGCCGACACGCAGCCGCCGGCTCTGCCCGACCTCAGCTACGGCGCCTGGAGCCCCCAGCAGCAGCAACAACAACAGGGCCGCGCGACGCGCTGATGCTCGCACGGATCGCTCACGAGCTCTACTGGCTCGGGCGCAACCTCGCGCGCGCCGAGTTCACCGCGCGCGCCGTCGACGCCGTCTCCCAGTCGGAGCTGCAGACGACCAGCGAGGGCCTGCCGGGGGTGAGCTTCGGCTCGGGTGGGCTGCTCGCGATGCTGGGCGACGGCGAGGAGACGAGGTCAGGACCCGGGGCGCTGGACCAGCTCGCGCTCGACCCCGAGCGCCCCGGCTCGATGCTCGCCTCCATCGAGCGGGCGCGCGAGGGGGCCCGCACCGTGCGCGACGTGATCAGCGCGGAGATGTGGGAGGCGATCAACACGACGAGCCTGAACCTGCGCGGCGACGCCCGGCAGGGCCGGGCTGCGCCGACCGGCACGGCGGTCGCCTCGCAGTACGTCAAGGAGCGCACCGCCCTGATCTGGGGCGTCTCCGCCCGCTCGATGCTGCGCGACGAGGCGAAGTCGTTCCTCGACGCCGGAGGTCTGATCGAGACCGCCGACATGGTGCTGAGGATGCTGCGCGTGGCGCTCCCACGCTCGGCTTCATCCGAGGCCGCGCCCGGTGCAGAGCGCTCGGACGTCTACGCGCTGATCCTGCTGCAGGCCGTCGGCGGCTTCCACGCCTACCTGCGGGCCGTAACCGCGCCCCCGAACGCGCGACCGGTGGCACGGTTCCTGCTGTTCGAGCGTGCCTACCCGGACAGCGTGGCCGCCTGCGTGGACTCCCTTCACGAGGTGTTCATGGTCGCCGACGCCGGTCCGCGCAACTCCAAGCCGGTGCTGCGTGTCAGCCGGCTCGCGGCGGATCTCGACTTCCAGCGGCGCGCGCTGCCCGACGCCGCGGAGCTGACCGGCATCTGCGAACAGACCCAGCAGGAGCTCTCCCGCATCGACCAGGACGTCGCGGAGCGATACTTCGCCGGGGCCGCCACGGCCGATCGAGCCTGAGAGCACCGTGCACTTCGAGATCCGCTACCTGACCGAGTTCCGCTACGACGCACCGGTCACCGACAACCTCAACTCGCTGCGGGTGCGCCCGGCGACCAACTCGACCCAGCGCTGCGACGAGTTCCACACCCGCATCGACCCGGAAGCCAGGGTCAGCCGGCATCTCGACTACTTCGGCACCGAGGTGATCGAGTTCGGGATCCCGACCAGCCACGACCACCTCACGATCGACGTGCGGGCGCGCGTCGTGACCTCTGAGCAGCCGGAGCCACCCGAGGGCAGCTGGGAGAGCCTCGCGAGCCAGAGCTACCTCGACGCGGGCGGGGAGTTCCTGCTGCCGTGGCAGGACCAGCCGCCGGTGGAGGGGATCGAGGAGCTGGACCGGGACATCGCCGGGGAGACCCCGCTGGGCGCGCTGGAAGCGATCTGCGAGCTGATCCCGGAGCGCTTCGAATACCGCCCGGGCGCGACCTACGTCGGCTCTGAGATACGCGATCTGATCGACGCGGGCGCGGGCGTCTGCCAGGACTTCGTCCACCTCTCGCTCGTGCTCCTGCGGCGGCGGGGGATCGCCGCTCGCTACGTCTCGGGCTACCTGTGGGCGGCCCCGGAGGACGACGGATCCGACTCGCTCGAGGTCGACACCCACGCCTGGCTCGAGGCGCTGCTGCCCGGCGCGGGAAGCAAGGGGGAGCCGGTCTGGGTGGGGGCCGACCCGACGAACCGGAGGCTCACCGGCGAGACCCATGTGAAGATCGGCCACGGCCGCTTCTACGCGGACGTGTCGCCGGTCAAGGGCCTCTACATGGGAGGCGCAGCGTCCCGGCTCGAGGCGGCAGTGAAGATGTCGCGCCTGGATCCGCAGGCGGGGGCCCGTGCATGAGGCGGACGCTGTAGCTCGAACCGTCGACGCGAGCGGCAGCTGCTCGATGGCGGCGAGTCTGCCGGTCCCGCCTACCGTGCGGAGCCGAGGCGAGAGGACATTCGTCTTGCACCCGCGCCCACGACTAATGGCGCGCACCGCGGGGAACGATCATCTCCGTATGCAGCTCCGCGCAGCAGCAAAGACCCTGCCCCCGATCGCCGCCGCGCTCGCTGCGGGCGCGCTGGCTTGCGGCTGCGGCTCGGGGGGCGCGAGCGCTGTGCTCGACCCCGTCGCGAACGCGGCCGAGACGACCAACAACGCCGACGGCGCGCGCGTCGCGATGAAGATCGCGGTGACGGTCAGTGGAGTGCCCCAGCAGATCACGATCGACTCGAACGGGCACATGCAGTTCAAGGGTCAGGAAGGCGAACTCGCCATGCAGCTGAACGGCGTCCCCGGCGCAGCCGCGGGGGGCCTGGGCGAAGGCGGCACGATCACCGAGCGCTTCGTCGCCGGCAAGATGTTCATGAACTCGGAGGCCTTCGCCGGCAAGCTGCCCGCGGGGGCGAGCTGGCTCGAGCTCGACCTCGCCGCGGCGGAGAAGAAGCTCGGCCTCGACCCGAGCGCGCTGAGCAGCGGCCAGTCGAACCCGGCGCAGTTCCTCGAATACCTGCGAGCCAGCGGCGGCACCGCCCTCGTGACGGGCACCGAGCGTGTCCGCGGCGTCGAGACGACTCGCTACAGCGGCACCATCGACCTCCACAAGATCCCGGGCGCCGACTCTCCGGCGGCCACGCAGGCGATCGATGCGATCGTCTCGGCCACCGGGGCGAGCACGATCCCCGTGCAGGCGTGGGTCGACTCCAAGAAGCTGATCCGCAGGTTCTCGCTGGCGATGCCCCTGAGCCTCGGCGGACAGCGCATCGAAACCAAGATCGACGAGGAATTCTTCGACTTCGGCCCCCAGCCGGCCGTGCAGGCCCCGGCCGGCTCCGAAACGTATGAGCTGCCGACCAGCGGTCTGAGCTCGCTCGGCACCGGCGCCTGAACAGCGGGCGAAGGCGCCCAGCGGCCACATCCCCGCGCCGGTGGCTTTAGGCTGGTCTGGGTGAGGGCGACCGTTCAGGCTCTGCCGGCGGAGAAGCAACGGCCCGAGAGAGAATTGGGACTGACGTTGAAGGCCGAGAGGAGAATCACCGGAGGCGCAAGGCCGGGAGGAGAAACGCGGCTCGCGGTCGCGAGCGCCGCGGGCCTGTACGTGATCGGCGGCTCGCTGATCGCGACGTCGTTCCTGTTGCCGGAAGTGAGCTCGCCGGCCGGCGCCGCCGCCGTCGCGGGCGATGCGATGCTGACGGCGCTCGCCCTGGTCTGGTTCATCTCCCGCGGGCGCTCGAGCCTGGAGCTGGCCTGGGCGGCGGACCTCTGGGGGATCACGATCATCGTCGTGCTGTGCGCTTCGACCGGTGGCGCACAAAGCCCCTTCGCGCTCCTGTACTTCTTCGCGATCGGTCACGCGGCGGCGTTCCAGCCGCGAAGGCGCTTTCTGATCACCTCGGTGATCGGACTGCTCGCGTTCTTCGCGCCCCTCGCCTATGAATCGGTGGACACGAACTTCGCCGCGTTCGCCTGCGTCGGCGCGGTGCTCGCCGTCCTCACCACCACCGCGGTCCACCTCGCGCTCGAACGGATGCGCGAAGACCGCCGCCGGCTGGAGCTGCTGATCGCCGCGACGGCCAAGCTCGACACCTCGCTCGAACCGCAGCAGACCCTGCGGCGGATCGCGGCGATGGCGCTGCCGGAGCTGGCGGAGCTGTGCGTGATCGACCTCGTCGACGAGGACGGAGCGATCACCACCACGGTCGCCGCCGGCGTCGACGCCGAGGTCGCGGCGCGCGTCGAACGCATGCGCCCGGACGAGCGACCACAGCGGCTCGCCGGCCTGCCCGTGGCGCGGGCGCTGCAGGAGCGCACGTCGCATGTCGTCGCCGACGTGGACGGCAGCACCGCCGCGGCCTCGGGTGAGGCGATCGTGACGGCCAGCGTGCTGCCGGGCAGCGACGCGCCCTCACCCTCGCGCTCGGCCACGGTCGTGCCGATGGTCGCGCGCGGGCGGCTGCTCGGCGTGATGTCCTTCGTGCACGCAGGCGCGCCCCAGCGCGGGCAGCTGCGCGTGCTCGAGGACCTGACGGGACGCGCGTCGCTGGCATTCGACAACGCCCGGCTCTACGCCGAGCGCGCCCGGGTCGCCCAGACCCTGCGGCGCAGCCTGATGCCGGCGGCGCTGCCGGCGGTTCCAGGCCTCGACCTCGAGTGCTTCTTCCGCCCGATGGGGGCGGGGAGCGAAGTCGGCGGGGACTTCTACGACGTCTTCGCCGACCGCAACGGCTGCTGGCTCGTCGTGGGGGACGTCTGCGGAAAGGGCGCCGAGGCGGCCGTGATGACCGCGTTCCTGCGCCACACGACGGTCGCCTACGCCCGCGAGGCGGACCGTCCGGCGCAGGTCCTGGAGCGCGTCAACAAAGCGATGCTCGAACACGACTTCGGCGGGCGCTTCGCGACAGCGATCCTCGCCCGGCTCGACTTCGCCCCCGACGGCGTCGAGCTGACCGTGGCGGCAGCCGGGCATCCGCCGGCGCTCGTGACGCGCGGCGGCGGCGGAACCGAGGAGCTCGGCACGGGCGGCACGCTGCTCGGGATCTTCCCGGATGCCCAGATCGGCGAGGACTCGACCGTGCTGCGGCTCGGCGACTCGCTGGCGCTCTACACGGACGGCCTCGCCGAGGCCCACGCGCCGGCGAGGTTTCTCAGCTCCGAGGAGATGATCGCTGCCCTCGTCGACTCCGCTCCGGAGTCCGCCCGGGACACGATCGCCGCCCTGCTCGGTCTCGTGGATCTGACCCAGGGGGCCCGCGACGACATCGCGATCCTGGCGGTGCGCATCGCTGCCGCGCAGGCGCGTGGCGTGCGCGCGGCCTGACCGCGTCGCCGCCGCGGGCGTACCTACGAAGGGGCGAGGCACGACGCGGCGGCGACTGCTGCGGTCGGGCGCAGCACCGGCGGTGCGGGACCTGGCAAGGCGAGGCCCAGCGCAACCTCTGACCCCGCGCCCGCGGTTTCCTTCCCGCGACGGTGCTAGGTCCGCGCGGACGCGGAGCGCTCCAGGTGGCGGCGCAGGCCGGCGTAGCTCTGCCCCGGCGGCATCGCCTGCTCGTAGGTCGCCGCGACCCCGCTACGGGTACCCGCGGCCACCCGTGCGCGGAAGGCGGCGGCGAAGGCCTCCTCGCTCAGCTGGGCGGCATCCGACTCGGCCGCGTCGAGATACGCGCGCAACCGCTCGAGCTGACCCTCGACGTCGCGGTGGGCGCCGAAGTGGGTGATCGCGAGCACCTCGGGGCGCCAGCCGGCGAGGATCTCGATCGAGCTCCGCCACGCGGCGAGATCGATGTCCGGCGGCGGCGTCGGCGCGAGCGTCGGGCCGTCCGCGATGCGCACACCGGCGACGTCGCCCGTGAAGGCCCAGCCGGTCGGCTCGTGCAGATAGGCGACGTGGTGGGAGGCGTGCCCGGGGGTGTATGCGACGCGCAGGCCTTCCGGCAGCTGCTCGCCGCCGCTCAGCACCCTGATGCGCTCCTGCGGGACGGGCAGGACCTCGCCCCACAGGCGCTCCATCTGATCGCCGTAGAGCCGCCCCGCGCTCGCCAGCAGCCGGCTCGGGTCGGCGAGATGCGGCGCCCCCCGCTCGTGCACCCAGACATCGAGCTGCTCGTAGCGGGCGCAGAGCGAGCCCGCCGCGCCCGCGTGATCGAGGTGGATGTGGGTCAGCGCGAGCGCGCGCGGCGGGTGGCGATCGAGCTCTCCGAGCAGCGCGGGCAGACACGATGCGGGTCCAGGGTCGACGATCACGTCGCCCACCCGCCAGGCTCCGATCGTCTCCGGGCGGCCGAGGTGCATCAGGTCGGTCAGCTGGGGCTCTGTGCTCTGCAGGGGCATCGGCCAAGCCTACGCGCAGCGACCGCGCTACCCAGGGGCATCGCGCGGGCGCAGCCGCCGCGCGCAGGGGTCGGCGCCGTTCGGGGGCTCGGTGCGGCGATGCCCGCCTTTGCGCGCCTCGGCGATCAGCGGGACGGGCTGCCGGCGTCTGGCGATGCAGCGCGGGCAGTACTCGACCTGCGGTCCTTTGAGGGCCAGGACCAGGCCGCAGCTCGGGCATGACAGGGTCATTCCTGGCTCCCGTGTCCGTACGTTGCCGGGATGCTCCCCACGCCTCGAGAGGCTGCTGACGCTCATGCCGGTGAGATGTCGCTCTGGCGCCGTCGATGACGCCGCGGCCAGGACTGAGTACCCGCCCACGGGCACCCGCCAATCCCGACGCGCTGGTTGCGGTTGCGCCCGCCGGGTAGTTCAGAGCAGATGGCCGCCACCGCAGAGAACGTCGATGGCCGGGATCTGCGCGGGTCGGAGTCCGAGCGAGCCCGCAAGGAGTCCGAACGACCGATCGCGGGCTACGCGACGCTGACCGGGCTGTTCGGCGCCCTCTGCGTCGCGTTCGCGGAGTGGATGCGACGCAGCGGCCGTGAACTGCCCGAGCGCATCGGAGCTGCCGATCTGCTGCTGGTGACCGTCGGTACGCACAAGCTCTCGCGGCTGATCACCAAGGACCGGGTCACGAGCGCTCTGCGCCGGCCGTTCACGCGCTACCAGGAGGACGGCGGGCCCGGCGAGGTCGAGGAGGAAGCGCGCGGGCGCGGCATGCGCCGCGCGCTCGGGGAGCTGCTGATCTGCCCCTACTGCGTGGGCATGTGGATCGCGGCCGCCTTCACCGCGGGGCTCGCGGTGGCACCGCGGCCCACGCGCTGGATCGCCTCGTCGTTGACGGCGCTGTTCGGCTCCGACCTGCTCCAGATCGCTTACAAGCGCGCCGAGCGCTCGCTGTAGAGCGAGCGCTGCTCCGCCCCCGCCCCGAGCGCGGCGATACTCCCGGCATGGCAGCGATCGGGCGCGTCATCTCCGGCGGACAGACGGGAGTCGACCGGGCTGCACTCGACACCGCGATCGAGCTCGGGCTCCCCTACGGGGGCTGGTGTCCGCGTGGCGGGTGGGCGGAGGACATGACCGAGCCGCCCGGGTTGCTCGCGCGCTATCCGGACCTGCGCCCGACCCCCGCCGCCGAGACCTCACAGCGCACCCGCTGGAACGTCCGCGACAGCGACGCGACGCTGGTCCTCATCCCCGGGGGCCGAGCGCAACCCGCGTCGGGCACGGCGCTCACGATCGCCGCGGCCGAGGAGCTCGACCGCCCCTTCGGGGTGATGGACCTCGACGCGCCAGACGCCCACGGGCGCGCGATTGCGCTGCTCGCAGAGCTTGCGCCCGGTGGAGCCCTGAACGTCGCCGGCCCGCGCGAGAGCGGCGCTCCCGGAATCTACGCAAGGGCCCGCGAGCTGCTCGCGACGCTGCTCGGTAGCTTGGGCGCCACGTGACGGGAGAGCGAGCAGCACAGCGCCCGGGGACCGAGCGCGCCGTGCGGGTGCGTATCTCGGGGCGGGTGCAAGGCGTCGGCTTCCGTGAGGGCACCCGCTCGAGGGCACTCGCCGCAGGCGTGCGCGGCTGGGTGCGCAACGAACCGGACGGCTTGGTGGCCGCCCATGCGGAGGGACCGGCGGGCGCGGTGCAGGAGCTGCTCGACTACCTGGCCGCAGGCCCCGCAGGCGCGGCGGTGGGCGAGCTCGACGTCAGCGATGCGCGCGTGGAGGGTCACGAGCAGTTCGCGATCCGCGGCGTCGCCGCCGGTGTCTTCGTCGTCCAGGAGCACAGCGCCAGCACCCACCACTTCGACCTCCGCCTCGAGGTCGAGGGGGTGATGCGCTCATGGGCGGTCCCGAAGGGACCATCGCTCGATCCCGCGGTGAAGCGGCTCGCCGTCCAGGTCGAGGACCACCAGCTCTCGCACAACGACTTCGAGGGGCCGGGGGGCGAGGGCCGCGGCGTGATCGTGTGGGATCGCGGCCCCTACGAGCAGGGCGGGCGCGTGGCGTGGCCCGAGGCCCTCGAGCGCGGTCACGCCGTGTTCGTCCTGCACGGCGAGAAGCTCCGCGGCGGCTTCGCGCTGCAGCGCACCGGGCGCGGAGGGAAGCCCCAATGGCTGCTCCTCAAGCGTCGCGACGACGAGGCTCGACCCGGATCTGACGTCGTCGCCGAGGCCCCACGCTCGGTGCTCAGCGGCCGCACGCTGGAGGAGGTCATCGCACAGGAGCGTTGACCCGAGCTGTGACGCGAGGGGGCGCAGGCTTGCCCGGACGCGGCGCGCAGCGGCGGTGATTTCACCTCGAGGTCGCCGCCCTCGCGTCCGCACGGCAGGCGCCGGGTCCCGGAGCTCGCGGCCCCGGGGCCCGGCGCGTTTTTCGCGCCCGCGCCTCAGTGCGCGTTGGCTAAGCGGGCGCGCCGGCTTGGTAAGCCGTGCCCTCGGCCTCGTGACGGACCGTGTGCATGATCCAGCCGAGCGCGAAGATCGCCACGCCGTTCAAGATGAACGCGATCCCCGTGAGCAGCGCCAGGGTGGCGAAGCCGATCGGCGGCGTGGCGACGATCACGACCCCGGCTGCGACCTCGATCAGTGCCACCACGATGCCCCACGCGCGCCGGTCACTGTCGAACGCTTCGACGAATCGCACGACGCCGATGGCGATCAGCCAGATCCCGATCAGCAGCGCCACGAACAGCACACCCCCGATCGGGTGTCTGATCAGCAGGACGCCGATCACCACGCTCAACACCCCGACGATGGCAGCCATGCCCCGATTCGGCGTATGCCGACTGAAGGAGATCGCCACGTCGAAGATGCCGCTGGCAAGGATGAAGACACCTGCGACGACCGCGAGGAACGACAGGCTGTCTTCCGGTTTCAGCAGCACGATCACGCCGGCTGCGATGCCGACGAGACCGATCACCACCAGCAACCACCAGGCCGACGTCGCATCCCGTATCTCGTCTCTCGTGAGATCCGGCTCGTTCATCGCTGCCTCCATGTCTGTATGGGTGGCGCGACGACGCTGCGCCGCGCTGTTTCTCTGTCGGGCCTGCGGTCTCTCCGCTGATGCCTTGACGGTGCCCCTCGCTGCGAAGGGCCCGGCTCAGGCAGTCCGGTTCGTCCGCAGGCTTGTGTCAATTGTTGCACATTACTTTCCCCTGCTCAAGTGGGTTTTTGCGCTGCCTGAAGCCTTCCTGCCTCCGGGAGGAAAGTGCCAGCGGCGGGTCCGTCCAGCCGCTCTCTGCTGACAAACGGAGTGATGCCCGCCCTTACCCGCGGCTCGACTGGCTCTTTGCCTCCTGGATACCCGGAAGGGCGGCCGCCAGTCCTCGGAGGTGCTGATCCCCGAGCGCGGATCGGCCGGTGCTCAGGTGCTCGCGCCGACCTCGCCGGCGAGCTGCTTGCGCGCCTCGGGATCGGCTTCCAGCGCCCGAATGAACAGCGACAGCGCGTTGCCGAGCAGCGACGGCGAGACCGCATCCTCGTCGATGAGCGCCACCAGGCCCATCCCCATCGTCAGCGCGACGAAGACGTTGGCGACGTCGCGCTCGGCCTCGGGATCGGGTTCGAGACCGAGCTCTGCGGCGCCGGCGCGGGAGAACCCCTCGAGCATCTCGCGGAGGTCCTCGACGCCGGCTGCGAGCATCTCGCGCAGCCGCTCGTCGCGCTGGGCACGGACCCACAGCTCCACGAACAGCCGAAAGCGCTCGGGCTCCTCGCGCAGGCCCTCCATCCATCGGTCGCTGCCCGCGAGCGGGCGCTCGCGGCTCGCGCGGCCGAGATCGAACAGCTCGCGCTGCTCGGCGAGCTGCGCGGCGCGCTGCTGCTCGGAGAGCGCGAGCAGCAGCTTCTCCTTGCTGCCGAAGTGGCTGTAGACGGCGCCCTTCGTGAACCCGGCCTCGGCCGCGACCTCGTCGAGCGTGGCGCCGTCGAAGCCGCGCCGTGCGTAGACGCGCGCGGCGGCATCGAGCAGGCGAGCGCGGGTCTGAGCCTTGCGCTCGCCGCGATCGAACTCACCGCGCGGCATCGCCATCACTCATATACTCGTAAGTAGATATACTCGCCAGTATATAACCCCGCCCCGGAGGAGCAGCGATGAACGAGACCCTCCCGCCCGGACCGCGAATGCCCGCGATCCTTCAGACCCTCGGCAACTGGAAGCGGCCCACGCCCTTCCTCGAGCGTGCCCGGCGCCGCCACGGGAGCGCCTTCACGATGCGGCTCCTAGGAGCTCCGACGTTCGTGGTGATCTCCGACCCCGATCAGATCAAGGAGGTCTTCCAGGCCCCGCCCGACGTCCTGCACCCCGGCGAGGGCGCGAGCATTCTCGAACCCGTCGTCGGGCCCAACTCGGTGATCCTCCTGGACGAGGGCCCGCATCTCGAGCAGCGAAAGCTGCTCCTGCCCGCATTCCACGGCGAGCGCATGCAGCGGCTCGCGGGCCTGATGGCCGAGCTCACGGAGAGCGAGCTGGACTCATGGCCGCGCGGGGAGACGATCGCGCTCCATCCGCGCCTGCAGCGGCTGACGCTCGAGGTCATCCTGCGCGCCGTCTTCGGGCTCGTGCGCGGGGCGCGGCTCGACCATCTGCGCGAGCTTCTCACGGAGCTGCTGACGTTCGCCGACAGCCCGCTGTCGCTGCTGCCGCCGCTGCCCGCCGCCGTCGCGCGGGCGATCCCGTCGATCGCGCGGCGCCACGAGGTCGGCGCGCTCGTCGACGCCGAGGTGTACGCGCTGATCGAGGAGCGCCGCTCCGAACAGCACGACGACGCTGAGGACGTGCTCGGGATGCTGCTCGCGGCGCGTCACGAGGACGGCTCGGAGATGTCCGCGCAGGAGGTGCGCGACGAGCTGGTGACCGCGCTCGTCGCCGGACACGAGACGACGGCCTCGCAGCTCGCGTGGGGGTTCGCGCTCCTCTCCCGGGAGCCCGTCGCGATGGCAAGGCTCACGGCTGAGATCGACGCCGGCGAGAGCGAGGACTACCTGAACGCGACCATCAACGAGATCATGCGGATGCACCCGGTCCTCCCGAACGCCGAGCCCCGGCTCGTCAAGAAGCCTGTCGAGATCGGCCGGGTGCACTACCCGCCGGGCGTGGTGCTGATGGCCAACGCCTACCTGGTCCACCACGATCCGAGCATCTACCCCGAACCTGAGGCGTTCCGCCCCGAGCGCTTCCTCGAGCAGCCGCCGGGCACCTACACGCTGCTGCCGTTCGGCGGCGGTCGCAGGCGCTGCATCGGAGCGAGCTTCGCGCTGCTGGAGATGAGGATCGTGCTCCGATCCGTGCTCTCGCACTGCGAGGTCGCGCCGGGCTCGCCCGAGCGCGAACGCACGCGCCGGCGGGGGATCACCCTCAGCCCGGAGCGGGGCGCACTCGTCGTGCTGCGCGATCGCGCCGGCGGACCGGAGCGCGCCGCGCGCGAGGACGCCCCCGAGCTCGCCCTGAGTTAGCTCCGCTCTCGCTGCAACGAGCGGATCGTCGCCGAGGTGAGCTCCTCGAGCGATCCGAGCACGACCTCAGCGAGCGCGAGCGCATCGGCGTCGGGCGGGAACTCGCGGTTGGGCACTGCGATCACGTGCAAGCCGGCCGCCGCGGCGGACCGAAGCCCGTTCGAGGAGTCCTCGATCGCGACCGCGTGCCGGGCGGGCACGCCGAGCTCCGCGACGGCCGCCTCGTAGACGTCAGGCGCGGGCTTGCCGCGCGCGACCTCTTCGCCGGAGACGGTCACGGCGAAGTCCTCCGTGAGCCCCGCCAGCCGCAGCACTTCGTCGATCACCACGCGGTTCGAAGAGGACGCGAGCCCGAGCGGCCAGGAGGAGGCGAGCGCACGCACCGCCGTGGCGGCGCCCGGCAGCAGCGGCAGCGAGGAGCGGTACTGCTCGAGCCCCCGCTCGACGATGCGGCGGTCGATCTCCTCGGGTGCGAGCGGCACACCGAGCTGCTCGTGCATGTAGCTCGACCATTCCGGCGCGCTCATCCCGAGCATCGCGCGCGTCGCCTCATCGCGCCAGGTGCCCCCGGTTTCGCTGACGAGCTGCCGCCGAGCCGAGTCCCATACGCCCTCCGACTCGATCAGCACGCCGTCGAGGTCGAAGACGACCGCCCACGAGAGGTCTTGCCCAGCCGGTGCCGCCACGGCGCCGCATCGTATTCACCCCGCCCCGAGGGCCGCCGGCGCGCGAGGGCAGGTAGTCTCGTCGCAGGGGGATGAGCGACACCGAAGGCACCAACTTCGACGCGATCGTGTTCGGCGGCGGGGCCCCGGGCGAGCACTGTGCCGGGGCGATCGCCGAAGGCGGGCTTCGTGTCGCCGTCGTCGAGCGCGAGCGCTTCGGCGGCGAGTGCTCGTTCTGGGCGTGCATCCCGTCCAAGACGCTCCTGCGACCCGGCGAGGCGGTCGCGGGCGCACGGGCGGCCGGGGCCAAAGGGGAGGTGGACGTGAAGGCCGCCCTCGCATGGCGCGACTACATCGTCAGCGAATACTCCGACGCCGGCGAAGCGCGCTGGCTCGCCGACCGCGGGATCGCCAGGGTGCGAGGCACCGGCAAGCTCGCCGGCCCGGGCGCGATCGACGTGGACGGCGTGCGCTACACGGCACCCAACATCGTCGTGGCGACGGGGGCGGATCCGTTCGTCCCTCCGGTCGAGGGCCTGCGCGAGCTGGAAGGCGTGTGGGGCACCCGCGAGGCGACGGGCATGAAGAAGGTCCCGCGGCGGATGCTCGTGCTCGGCGGCGGCGCCGCGGGGGTCGAGCTCGCCCAGGTCGTCAAGAGCTTCGGCGGCGAGGCCGTGATCGTCGAGATGTCCGACCGCGTGCTCGCACGTGAGCCCGCGCCGCTCGGGGAAGCGCTGGCAGAGGCGCTCCGCCGTTACGGCATCGAGCTCGTGCTCTCTGCGACGGCCACGGCGGCGCGCCGCGAGGGCGAGAACTTCGTGCTCGAGCTCGGAGACGGCCGCACGCTCGAAGGCGACCGCCTGCTCGTCGCGACCGGCAGGCGCCCGCGCGTGGCCGGCATCGGACTGGAGACGGTCGGTCTCGAGGCCGACCCGCACGGGATCAAGGTCGACGGACGGATGAAAGCGGCTGAGGGTCTTTGGGCGATCGGCGACGTGACCGGGATCCTGCAGCTGACACACGTGGGCGAGTACCAGGGCGAGGTGGTCGCGTCGAACCTCCTCGGCGAACCGCGCGAGGCCAACTACGACGCCGTGCCGCGCGTCACCTACACCGATCCGCAGGCCGCCGCCGTGGGCGCGAGCGAGGCGCCGTTCACGGGCAGCGCCGCCCTCTCAGGGGTGTCGAGGACCGCCACCTACACGCATCAGTACGCCGAATCCAATGGCTTCCTCACGCTGCTCAGCGACGGCGAGCGCCTGACCGGCGCCTACGCTCTCGGGCCCGAGGCGGGCGAGTGGCTGCAGCAGGCGACGCTCGCGATCCGCGCGCGGGTGCCGCTCGACGTGCTCCGGGACACGATCCAGCCGTTCCCGAGCTTCTCAGACATCTACGAAGCAGCGCTGAAGGATCTGCGGCGCTCGATCGCGGGGTCCGCGTCGAGCTGACGCCCAGCACGACCCTGGTGAACGACTGAAACGGAGGCCGAGATGAGCGGTGCAGAAGTTGCCGGTGAGGACGCCGGCGCGCGAACGACGCCGGTCGGGACGGCGATGAGGTTCGAGGCGATCACGCTGCCGGTTGCGGACATCGATCGCGCGAAGGCGTTCTACACGGGACTCGGCTGGCGCCTGGACGCCGACCTGGCCAACGGCGACACCTTCCGCATCGTGCAGATCACGCCGCCGCTCTCGGAAGCCTCGATCAACTTCGGCAAGGGTGTCTCCACTGCAGCGCCCGGCTCGGTGCAGGGGCTGCTACTCGCGGTCGAGGACATCGAAGCGGCGCGCGCCGAGCTGATCGCGCACGGCGCCGAGGTGAGCGAGGTGTTCCACGGCCCGGGCGCCGGGTTCCTGCACCCGGCCCCGCCGACCCGCGAGCTCGGGCGCGACCCCGAGGGGCGCTCGTACGTCAGCTGGGCGACGTTCTCCGACCCCGACGGGAACGGCTGGGTGCTCCAGGAGATCACCGAACGGCTCCCGGGCCGCGTCTGGGAGTGAGCACGATGGAGATCTCAGAGCTGGCTGGTCTGCTCAAGGAGACCTCAGAGCACCACGACCGCTACGAGAAAACGCACGCGGCGCACAACTGGTGGGACTGGTACGCGGCCTACATGCACGCCCGTCAGGAGGGCTCGACCGCGGAGGAGGCGGCGCCCGCCGCCGACGCCTACATGGACGAGACGTTCCACGTGGCCGCGCTCTGAGGGCCGGCTCGGTCCTGCGGTTCACACACCGCCGGCGAGCAGCCCGAGCACCTCGATCGACGGCACCTCCTCGCCGCTCTCGATGCGTGAGATCTGAGAAGCGGTAGCACGCACCCGTACGGCGAGTTCGTGCTGGGAGAGTCCGAGCGCCCGTCTGCGCGCGGCAACCAGCCGCGCCAGCGCCTCTGCCGGGCTGCGCGGAGCGTTCGGCGACGGGCCGCCGGGCGTTCGCCCGTTGCCGTTCTGGTCGCCGTTCTGGCGCGCGACTGGCGCATCTCGGAGCAGGTAGGAGTCCAGCATCACGGCGGCTTCGCGCTCGTTGCCGGGCATCAGATGCCCGTAGCGGTCCATCGTGATCGAGATGTTCGCGTGCCCCATGTAGGCCGAGAGCGCCTTCGCGTTCACGCCGGCGGCGATCATCAGCGAGGCGAAGGTGTGGCGGCACTCGTGCAGCGTGATCCGGCGCAGTCCGACCCGATTCCACGATCGTTCAGCGCGCTTTGCCAGAGGTGTGCTGTTGAAGGGCCGCGACGGGCGGATGCCGAACAGGAGCCCCTCGCTCCAACCGAGCCCGGCGAGGTGGCGATCGAGCTCGGTGCGCAGCGCGGATGAGACCGGGACGACCCGGACGCGGCGCGACTTCGTCGTGATCTCGCCGCCCAGCGTGTCCCAGCCCCGCGAGACGGTGATCACCTCGCGCTCGAGGTCGAGATCGGCGATCCGCAGCGCCATCAGCTCGCCGCGGCGGAGCCCCGCGTACATCGCGGTCGCCCAAAGCGCGCGGTCGCGAGGCGGGAGTGCGGCGAGCAGCGCTGCACATTCCTCCGGCGTGGCGATCCGGTTGCGCCGTCCGCGGGCTGCCGGCACCTGCACGCCGTTCACGGGGTTGACCGCGACCTCCCCGCGCGCCAGCGCACGCTTGTAGATCACGCGCAGCGCCGAGATCGTCACTCCCACCGTCGGTGGGCTCTGGCCTTGGGCAACCAACTCGTCGACGAGATCCTGGACGTCGTTGCGCGTCACCTCCGAGAGCCGCTTCGCGCCGAGGGCGGGACCCACGCGGAGCCGGAACGCGGCCTCGTACGCTCTGATCGTGGCCGGCTTGTAATCGTCACCCGAGCGGGTCCTGACCAGGCCGTCGCGAGCGCGCTCGAGCCACTCCTCCCCGGCGCGCTCCACCGTCACCCTCGTCGGCGCGCGCACAAGCAACCTTCTCACCGCAACGGCCGTCTCGGCGCGCCACTCGCGGGCAGCCGCCTGCGAGGGGAAGGTCTTACGGATCTTCCTGCCGTCGATGCGCGAGTAGACGAACGCCTCCCAGGAGCAGTCGCAGCGGCCGCCCCGGCAGCGTCGACCGTGGCGCTGACGCACCCCTACGGCCACCTGCTCGCCTCTCCCTCAGCGATGCGCGACTCGCTCGTCCGGAGCGCCGCGCTGAAACTGCACGACACTTGTCCCCCTCCAGCTCCCCTCGGGAGCGTGGATCACCATACCATCGCGTTTTCGCGGAAAGCAACCCCTACGGCCCGCATTCCTCGGCTGTTAGGTCTCGCGGCCTGGTTCAAGCGGACCGCCGTCCGTGCACCGTGCGGACACGGTGTTCACACGGCCGCCCGCGAACTAGACAGTGGTCACTCTTACCGTCAAGCGGTCGCCTCGCGGCCAGGCGGCCGCGGACGACGCGTCCGAGGCCGGTTTCAGGCCGTCCCCCGACGTCGCCGCTCGCAGTCCGGCCCGCAGCGCGACTGGCGCAAATCCTGGCACGAGCGATCCGCATGGCCCGTTTCTGCGGCTCATATGGTCGGTCGCGCTGACATGTGAGACATCTGAGGATGCTTGGGGCTGTGCCTAGTGGCGGTCTTTGCGCTCGCTGCCACAGCGGGCGTGGTCGCCGTGCCCGCTCAGGCTTCGTGCAACACGGAATGCAAAGAAGAAAAACTGAAGGCCAAACAGGAAGCCAAGGAAGCGAAGCTCCGCGAAAAGGCGCTAGCGAAGGGCATCGGCGATCCGTGGGGGGTCAACGACTTCCGGGCCTATCACAACTGCCCGTACGAAAACCCAGAAATCTCCGACTGCTTCACGGGGGTAACTCTCGGAGGAAAGAAAGGCGGCTTCTTTCAGTATGGCAGCGTAAAAGTCGCCCTAAACAAGCGGATCCTGCTCCAGGGCGGCTTCAAAAACGTCAATCCGAATGTCGAAGTTAGCCCGGCGGTCGGGGCAGAAACCCTGGCTGCTCCGCTACTTGACGTCGAAGGTGGGATCAACGTGATCACGCCTGCGATCATGGACGAATCTGAATGGCCCCAGAGCCTCAGGGAAGCGTTCAGCCAAGCCGTCAAGAACCACGAAACGGGCGCGCAGGCCAAAATCGAACTGGCCGGCACAGAATGCTTCGACGTCCCGGACTGCCTTAACACCGAAAACCTGCTCTTCGAAGAAGGCACCGCGTTCCGCCTGCCGTTGAAGGTAAAACTAACGGCGCCGTTTCTCGAAAAACTGGGCGGCGGCCCGTGCTACGTCGGCAGCGACGAAAACCCGATTCATATTAACCTCACTACCGCAGGCCAGGGTGCCGCCGGCCAAACGTCGTTCAACTCCAACTTCACCAACATCTTCCTTCACGGGAGTCGACTGGTGGACACCGGTTGGCACATCCCAATCGCGGCGGGTGCGCAGGGATGTGGGGGCGCCTACGAATCGTACGTCGACGAGGCGCTCAACCATGCGCTGGAAGTGCTGTACCCCGGAGGCCAGAGCGAAGCCTCTTGGAAGACCGGCATCGTGGTTCTCGAAGGTGACCTACACGACGGAAACGCCAAAACGGTCAAGAAAGAAGCTGAACTAGGGAAAGTCTGAGCGAGGACTCGCTAGCCAGTAGGTGATCTGCCGGCGGGGCGATAGGCCAGACCTCGTGGCCTCGCCGGCAGCGCCTGCGACACCCAAACAAGGCGCCATTTTGGTTCTGAGGGGCGGTGCGATGTGGCGCATCCAAGACTAGGGAGAGTGACTGATGAAAGCCATGAGGTTTGTCGGACTGTGCTCGGTCGCCGCGTTCGCCGTGATAGCGCTCGGGGCGGGAAGTGCGTGGGCGGCAGCGCCGGAATACGGACGCTGTGTGGCGCTGGCGAAGAACGCGGAAAAGAAGTACGAAGGGCACTTCACGGACAAGGGGTGCACCAAGGAAGCGACTGCCGAACAGAAAGCCGAAGGCAAACACAACAAGTACGACTGGCATCCTGGCGGCGTCAAACTGCACCAGACGAGCACGGGCGGCAAAGCGACGCTTCAGGAAGTCGGGAAATACGCCGTCGGCTGCGAATCCGAGACGAGCACCGGCGACTACGTCGGCACGAAAGAAGCCACGCACCTGTTCGTGACGTTCAAAGGCTGCCATGTGCCGCCGTTTGTGTGCACCTCGCCCGGACACCCGGCGGGTGAGCTTGAAACCAAAGAACTCGAAGGCCGCGTGGTCTGGCAGAACAAAGCCAAACATGAAGCGGCGCTCGAGCTCTACCCGGCCAAAGGCGAAGAAAAGTTCATCGCCTTCAGCTGCGGCGCGCTGACGGTCGAAGTACGCGGGGCGATTCTTGTGCCGTTCTCGAAGCCGAACAAGATGGGGACTACGTTCAAGCTGAAGTACAAGGAGAAAAACGGCTTCCAGGAACTCCGGTTCTTCGAAGGCGAAGAAGGCCTTGTCCAGGCTGAACTCGAAGCCAACTTCGAAGGCAAAGGCTGGGCAAAAGCCGGCCAATCGATTTCAACGGAAGTCCACAACGAAGAATCCCTCGAGCTCAACACCTACATCTAGGCGAGCGGAAGCGGGGCGCGCCTCAGCAGAGCGAGGTCACCGAGGCGCGCCCTCGCCTAGGAGTTGGCGTTTCACGCGGGCATAGGGCACGGGGCCTTTGCGAAGGTGGCCCCGTACCCCATCGTCCGACGATCGGGGTCCGGCCAAACAGCGCACGGGGGGACATCGCTTGGCCGCCCAGGCCATGGGGCGATGGTCGACGGCACCCGAGGCCTTCTCGCCGCTCGCCCACTCACTACGTAAGTTGGCCCTCGACCGCGAGCCGACCGTGGGGCGGGGGCGCGCCAGGCGGACAAGCAACCGCAGGGGCGCACGAGGCCAGCGGCAGGCGACCTTCGCTTTCGCGCGCGGACGAGCACAGGTCGGGGTGGCGCCTCGATCTTACGTCTGCGACAGCTGCCCCGACCTCACCCGATTCACCGTACGTTTCGGCGGGCGCCGGGGGCCGCGTTCGTGGCGGCCTGCCCGCTTGAACGGATATCTGGACCACCCCGAACCCGGTCAGAGAGCCGCGGGTCCTTGCGCACGGCGCAACGTGGTTCTGGTTGTTCGGGCAGGACAGGCCACGTGGTCGTTTCTTCGCCGGTCGCCACGCTTCCCCGCCCGGATTGACGACACCGCCACGAGTAAGCTGTCGACGCCGACACGATGGCCGGTAAGGCGCCTGCGCGACGCGGGTCTCCGCGAGATCGGGGAGGTCCGTCTGACCGCACGGCGGCCGGCGTGCGGTCGCCAGGTCGTAAGCGACCCCGAAGCGGGCCCTACCGAATCCCGAGCCGCCGGCAAATTCCAGTGAGGCCCGCCGGAAGCGTCGCGCCTTTCTCGCAGCGCGCACGGAGCGCGCGCCTGAGAGCCTTCCTGCTCCGAGTCTTCTGCGCTGCTTCCTTTGCGCGGGTCCTCAGGCCGGACCAGCCCGTCGCGAGATGACGAAGGATTGCGGCCGGCGTTCGGAGCGGGGGCGGTGGCTGACTCTCGCCCCTGTTGAGGTGTTGGTCTGCGCTGGAGGCGTTCGCTTGCTCGACGTCGCGGGAGCAGCCGGACTTGTCACGGTTTCCCGAGTAACAGCGCGGGGTGTGCTGGCCGTGGGGGTGGCGGGGACGGCGGTGCTCGAGGACGGCGCGCTGGAGACCGACGCGCCGCCGCAGCCACCAGCTCCCGCCGCGACCGTCAGAGCAGCCAGTAGCGCTCCGAAGTTCTGCGCGCGGGCACGAGCCCGCGCCGCTTGTCGCCTCGGGCTCACCGTCCCGGCTTGTGTCGCCGGCTCTTATGGCGCTTCTTGCCCTTGCCATGGGAAGAGGACCCGTACGCGCGTCGCGCCTTGCGTTCGCACGCGAGGCGCTTGGCGCGGTTGTGCTTGTGGCTCTTGCGGCACGCAGCAAGCGCTTTCTTCAGCTTCTGCGCCCGCGTCGCTTTGAAGGACTTGACGCCGCTGCATCCCGTCTTCGAGATCACTGTGGTCGACTGGAGCGCCGTCCCGCTGTGGGAGACGATTTCGGTCGGCATGAGCAGCGTGCTCGAGCAGAGGTCCAGCGGTTCGCTGCCCTTGGCGTACGCCGAGAGCGCCGAATGCGGACCGGCCGGCAGCACCGTTTCGAACGTTGTGAACGGCGCGTCCGGGGCAGCTTCGAAGCGCGAGTAGGTGACGCCTTTTTTGATGTCCGTCTGCCCGTCGACCACCAGCAGGATGCCTTCACCCTGGAGCACGAACTCGACGTCCGGGAACGCAGCGCCGCCGTGCGAGACGAGATAGGCGGGGCCGGTCAACGGGTTCTTGAGCACTGGCGTGTGGATCGTCGCCGAGCCGATCACCGACTCTGGATTGCAAGTCGCCGGGTTCGCGTTGAAGGTACGCCTCCGGGCAGGCTTTCTGGATCGTGCTCAGTCGTGAAGGCAACTCGACAGGCAGCTGTAGACGGACTTTCGCGATATTGGACTGCCCGAGTCCGCTCGAGTCGACGCGGACGGTGAAGCTCGTCCCGTTGATGCGCGAGCCCTGGCCCGAGACCGACGCGGTGAGCTTTGGGGCGAACGGGAGGTTTTCACAGCCGCCGACCTGCAGCGGCGATGAGACCGCCTCCGATCCGCCTGTGGCCCCGGAGACCGTCCCAGTGATCTGCATCGGCGCGCAGCTCGTCGGGTTGAACTCGAAGCCCGGCCGGTCGATCGCGACGTTCAACTGTTTTATCTGAGCGGGCACGCCCTTGACGAACGTCGGGAACGGATCGCTCACAACGGTGACCGCGGCGGTGGTCGGGTCGACGAGGATCTTCGAGCGGACATCCACGTTTCCGAGGTCGAACGGGCCGGCCTTGGCCGGAGTGACGACGAGCAGCCCGAAGGGCGCGCCGCCGTATCCGGCGGTGAGGTAGACGGTCCCGGGAAGCGTCACGGGTTCGTCGCCCAGACCGGCCCACGCAGTGGAGTGCCCGACCAGGCTGTCCGCGCCACAGGACCATTCTTGGCCTGGCGGCGGCGGCTGGCACGGCGTGATCGAGGCGAGCATCGCGGCGTCCCCGGGCGGGAGGTGGACCGTGAGAGCCTGCAGCGGCTGATCGGTGTCGGAGTGCCGGATCGTCAGCGTGAACCCGGTGAAGGAGCCGGCCTGCAGGTTCGTCACGCCCGCCGAGAACGAGGGCGCGAACGGGAGCGGGTTGGCGCACGGCGCCCCGTTGGGCCCCGATGTGATCGAGAACGGCGGTGAGACAGGCGACGCCGCGCTTCCCGACCAAGCTTCGAAGGAGGTGCTCGCTGAATAGCTGCCGCAGAGCGCCGGGGTGCTGAGGGGACCGCGGGCTCCACCGAAGAGGGTCACCTTGAGGTCTTCGAAGGGGACCTGCGGGGTGCTCGTGAAGGTGGTCGACACCTGTCCCGTCGTTTCGTTCAGCCGGCCTTCGCCGGCTAGCTTCACGCGCAGCCCGAGCTTCTCGTTTTCGGCCACGATGTAGAGCGCGACGAGCGACCCGAAGGGGTTGGCGTCCTGCGCCGCAAGGTAGACACTGCCGGTGAGTTCTTCTTCGAGCAGCGGCGTCTTGATGCGAACGACCCCGACCTTGGACGCATCCGGGCACTGAGCCGGTTCGGTCGCGAACCGCAGCGGCTCGGGTGTACCGGCCGCCAACGGGTCAGGGCTCCCTTCGCCCAGATAGCCGACCTGCGCCTCGCTGCAAGCTTCCAGACCGTTCGCCGCCGAGGGACTGAGCACCATGCCTTCGGGCAGCGTCACCGTGGCGCTGCGCACGTCGGCGTCGCCGAGTGCGCCTTCGCTGAGAGTCCCGTCCTGCTTTACGCGCACGTCGACGCTGATCCCCGTCGGCGTACTGCCCGTAGAGACTGGTTCGCCTGGCGCTCCGCCTTCCGCCGGCTGTTCCGGCGAGGCTGTGAGCGAGGGCGCGAAGGGCAGAGCTCCACAGCCGGTGAGGGTTGCGAGCGGCTGTGCGAGGCCGCCCGGGAACGCTGCCGCGCCCGTGAGCTGCTCGCCCGTCCAGGCCAGCCCGCTCAGGCTCGTGCCGAGACCCCCGGTGCACGCGGTCGGCAGGCGCAGGAACGGCAGGTGCGGGCGCGGGCTCGGCTGCGGCGCAGGCTTCGCCGTCGAACTTGAGACGCCCTTCGCGCAGACAGGCCCAGCCGCGGGAGTTGTCGTGGCTTTCGGCGGAAGGCGAGCCCCAGAAGATGACTTCGGTCCCCAGCACCTGGGCCGCCGCCGTCGCGTTGGTGACAGTCGCCGTGACCCCGTAGTCGCCGCCCGTATCGACAGCGGTGTCGACCACGACCGGCACGGCTTCCGCCTCGAAGCCGAAACGTGCCGGCTCGCCGGGGGCCGGTTCGAGGTTGAACAGCGGAACCGCGAGGGTTTTGTATCCAACTGGGCTCGGCGCGAGGATTGTCACGACCGCGACGCCGATCGCCGAGCCAGCCGGGCAGAGGTTGCGTACACCTCCGGCCGTGCCCGCCAGCGAGGAGAAGTCGGCGTCCGAGCACTGACCTGCCGCCGTGAGGTTGCCGAGCAGGCCCGGGGGCAGGTTGAAGGTCAGGTCTTTGGTCAGTGCGGGCGCGCTTGGCGCGAGCTTCCGTGGTTGTCCGGGCTGCTGCACTTCTTCGAGCACCTGATTGAGGAACAGGCTGCTCGTCAGCTGGAAGGGGTGCGAGCCGGCCTGCGTGTCCGTCGAGCCGTCTTCGTTTTCGGCGGTGATCGCGTAGCCGTCGTCTTCGAGGCCGAAGGTGACGGGCGCGTCGCTGATCTGGACATTGCGAGTGAGCGTCGCGGGCGGGACGGTGCCCCCACCGACCGCTACGCCACCGTGAACGGCAACTTCGTTGGGCAGCGATGCCTCCGTGCCCGACGGCTCGTCGACCTTGACCGGGATTTCGACTTCAAGCCGTTCATAGGGCGGAGGGCTCAGCGTTGTTGTGCAGGTGACGATCCGTTCTTCTGCGACCGAGCATTTCCAGTCTTCTTCTTTTTCTTCGACCGATTGGCTCCGCGCCCAGCGCGGGTCGATCGCGCTCGCATCGGTGACTTTCAAGCCGACTGGGAGCACGTCGGTGATGGTGATCGGCGTGCTGGCGCCCCTGACGCCCACCGTGCCGAGATCATCGGCGGCGACGTTTATGAGGCCTTCGCTGCCCGGAGCGAGATTCGTCGGTGCCGCGCGGGAGGAGAGCTGCCAGCGGGCCGCGCCAAGCGCCGGGGCGGCCCCGAGGAGGAACACCAGCATCGCCAGACCGGCAAGGAGAAAGAGACGCTTGCGGAGGAGGCCGCGCGTCATCGCTTGACCTTCTTGTGGGTCGGGTGAGCGCCGAACGCCTTGCGTGCGGCGCGTTCGCAAGCGGCACGCTTCTTCTTCGAGTGCGGATGGCGCTTGCGGCAGGCCTTGAGCGCCTTCGCGAGCTTCTGCGCCCTCGTCAGCGGCTTGGTCGTTTTCGGCGGCGGTTGTCGTCTTGTAGGGCAAGACGTGCACGGTCGCCGTGTTCCCAGGCCCTTTGAACGTGGTGCTCGGTGCGGGCTGTTCGACCGGCGGCGGGTCGGAGCTCGGCGGCCGGCAGGCGGCCGCCGATTCGCATTCAGGCGAGGAAGAGGTCGGGTAGGTGAAGCAGGGCTCTGATCCCGTGCACACGTGGGCGTCGTAGATGTCCAGCGAGTGGTCGGTGTCGGCGGCGACCAGCGAGCCGGCGGTGACGAAGAAGACGTCGTCACCGTTCTCGCTCGCGTCCAGGAACGAGGATTCCCTGTCGGAGGTGCCCGACGAGATCAGCCCTATGCAGCCGCCCGTTTCCGTGCACGAGCCCACGTCTTTGGGCTCGTACTCGTAGACGTCCTCCTTTTCGTTCGTGTCGGCCGCGACGAGGTTGTCGGCGCTGTTGAAGAACAGGCGCCCGTCGTTGGACAGATAGCGCGGCTGGTAGAGCGCGGCCGGCTGGCTTTTGCCGTTGATGTTGAAGCTCCAGTTGGGCAGCGAACCCGCCAAGGAACGTGCGTGCCAGATTTCCGAGCGATCGACAAGGAGGCCGACGCCTTCGCCGGCGAGTTCGGTGTCGAAGGCGCTACGAGGCCGCCGCCATTCCGAGGAGCTTCCGCCGGGGTTGCAGGAGGCGCACGAGAGCCGGCGATCGGACGAGTCGTAGACGAAGACCTCCTCGTCGGGCTGCCCGCTCGCGAGGTCGCGGTTGTCGTAGCCGGTGAGCGGGCGATCTGACATGAACGCCAGATAGCGCCCATTTGCTGAGACGCTCGATGTCACGGCGCTCACATTGAGTTGCGACGGGGCCAGTCGCGAGGTCACGCCGGCGCCCCAGTCGGCCGCGTCTTCTTCTGAGAGCGACGCGATGAAGCGCGTCGTGTGCTCGCCGGGATTCGCCGGGTCGGCTTCCGAGACGTAGAGGTTGCACATCGCCCCCGGAGCCGACGCGGCGTTGCCTTCGGGGTCTCGCGAGCAACGTCCGGGTGTGGCGCCGTTGGCAAGTACGCCGTTGGCGACGAAGTAGACGGCCGACCCTGTCGTGGAGCTTCCCGGGACCAGGTTCAGCACATCGGCACTCGCGCCCGTCGCGCCGCTCGAGAGATCAACCAGGCGTCCGCGGAGGGGTTCTTCGCTCGTGAGTTCGAACTCGTAGAGGTCGGTGGGCGATTCTTCGCCCTTCGGTTCCTGCGTCGAGTCTTCGGTCAGCCGGGCGGTGTCGGTGAAGAGGACCTTTGAGCCGTCGGCGCTGGCCGCTTGGAAGCGGACTTCGCGATCGCTTTCGTCGGCAGGCGGTTCAGGGACCGCGTTACCGCCCGGGCCCGCTTCGACGGCGTCGTGTCCCTGCGCGGAGTTCAACCGGATCGTCTCGCCACGGACGGTGTCGCGCATGTAGAGACCGAACCCTTTGCCCTCTGTCCAGAACACCCTGCCACCGTCCTGGGAGATCGCGCCGCGATCGTTCAGTCCTTCGCTCGACCCCAGCGACGGTTCGGTGAAGCCGTCGTCCGGTGCAGGCGTCCCGTCGGGGAGCACGCTGACCAGCGAGAGCGGGGCGCCCTGCTGCCACAGATAGAGCCCGGCTGCGTTCGGCGCGGTCGCGGTCAGGCCGACCTTCGAGTGGAAGACCACATGCTTGAGGTCATCGGTGGCGCCCAGGAAGTCGAGCCCTCCGCCGAACTCGGTTCCCGCGGTGTCGTTGCTTGCGGTCACGAGCGGCTGGAATTCGCCGGGCGAAGAGCTCCCGCTACGGATGTACATCGTCTTTTCGGTCGCGAGCGGCGATAGCGCCGGATGTTCGATGACGCCTTCCGTCTTGCCGAGGTCGTATTCGGTCGGCTCGACGAGCGAGGTGCTCAGGTTCGGGGAAAAGAAGTGGTACTCGCTCGGCGAAGGCAGGAGCAGCCCCCAGCCCTTGGTGTGGGGGGTTTCGAGACTGCGTGTCGCCCAGCCGCCCGGTTCGCGCGAGGACATGAGCTGTGAGAGTTCAAAGCTGCGGTTGCCTTCCGGTTCGCTCACCACGGGTCCTGCCGCCAGCCACGCGAGGCCGTCGCCGTTCAGGGATGCCTCGACCGTTCCGGCGCGAAGCCCGGAGGCCGTTTCGACCGTGGAGCCGTGCTTGTTGGGAGGCGAAACGAGCTCCCATCCGCGTCCATCGGGCATGACGCCCGGCGACGGCAGCGTGGTGAAGGTTGTCGGGTTGGGAGTTCCTTCTACGGTCCCGAGCGAGTTCGTGGCGAGGACGCGGTAGTAGTAGGCAGTCGCCGGCTGGAGGCCTTCGAGCTCGACGTGCGCTCCGACGTCACCGAAGCCCGCCGCGAGCGTACCCGCGGATGCTTCGGAGCATGCTGCGGGAGTTTCTGTGCAGTCGCGGGTCCCGTATTGAAAACGGACTTCCGTCGCGAGCCCGCCGGGATCGATCTCGGCCCGCAGTTCGGTTGACCGAGGCGCGAGGTTGACCGAGGTCACCGAGTCCGCCGCAGGCGCGCGCTGCGTCCCGTCCAGCCCGAATACCTGGACCGCGTCCTGGCCCGCCTCCGGTGCGAGCACTTCGCCGGTCGCTGCGTCGACGGCGACCCCCGCGCCACCCGTAAGGTGACCTTCGCCGAACCGCTGGATCAGCGTCCCGTTGGGAGCGTAGGAAGCAAGCGAGCTGCCGTCGTCGAGATAGACGTCGCCGGTCGTCGATTCGGTCACGGCACCCGTCGTGTTGTGCCGGTCGAGTTCGGCGATCAGCGTGGTCGGCGAGGGCGCCCCGCCGTCGAGCTTCGCGACCACAGCCGGGTCCGGCGTTTCTTCATGTTCCCCGGGGCATTCTTCGGCTGCGTTCGGGCGTTCATAGCCTGCGTAGAAGGCGCTGGCGTCCGGCGCGACCGCGAACGCAGGGCGCGCATAGCATTCGAAGCGCTCTTCCATGCTGCGCCGGAGCTGCGGTTCCCATTCGAGTTTGCTCTTTTCGTGGCCACTCTTGGCTTTGTGAAAGGCGTCGATGATGCCTTCTTCTTCCCAGTACACCCACAGCGTCCCACTGGCGTCGACGGCTACGCCGGAGATCTGTTCTTCGAATTCTTCTTCGCGTTCTTCGCCGCCTTTTTCTTTGAACTTGAAGATGTGGATTTTCCTCGCGACCTGCCCTTCGGAGGGGGAGTACACGTAGAGCGTGTTGACTTCCCCTTCTTCTGCTTCTTCGGCATCCCCGGCGCCGGCGATGTAGACCTCGCCCCGGGTTGGATCCGAAGGGTTGTCGGAGTTGTCGACGGCGATCGCGCCGGCGAGTTTGACCTTGAACGACGAGACGAACCCGTACTGTGCGGGGCCTCCGCGCTTGAAGATGTCGACGCGTTCGTTGCCGGGGTCCGAGACGTAGGCGAGGCCGTTCGCTTCGTCGATCGCGACTCCCGACGGGCTCGAGAGTTGCCCCGGGTTTGCGCCCGGCGCTCCGAATGAGCCGCTGAACACGCGCGCCTGGGCCGGCAGTGCGCCAGCCTGCGCCGTGAACAGCAGGGCGGTAACGAACACCGTGGTCGTCGCGAGCGCGATCCGGGCCAAGACTCGCGGCGAAGCCCTCAGACCGAGCAGGCGCGCCGCGCGCGGTCGAACGGCCCCGCGACGCGAGCGGCCGAACTGAGCGCCCGACCGAACGGCCTCCTCCGAATTCGGGCACCCCAACCTGATCTGCTGAAGCTCCGCGCTCTCCACAGCCCTCCAACTCCCCTTCTCTCTCGCGCCCCTGAACGACTCTGTCATCTAAGCACACAAATCGTCACATCGTCAACAAGCTAATGATCGTGGGCGAAGAACTGATTCGGTATGGCAATCGCTGAAACAGCGCGGTCGGTGTTTATGATTTCTCGAGCCCGACGCCTTGTAGTCAGGGCGCAAAACGCTTGAAATCACGGCCGATTTCCAGACGTGACTACCGTCGAAGACCGCGCTTCCAAGCCCCACGGGTTGCGGCGACAACGTGTCGGCATCTCGGAGACGTCGGCAAAGGACGGAGCCTCGCCGAGGTGCGATTAACACGCATCCCTACGCGGGTTCCCGCGGGGCGTGAGCCAAGCAGGCAGACGCCTGCGACGCCGAAAGCCCGCGCCCGGCAGCTACGTCAGCCGCGACGCGAGCGGGGCGGCCCCTCGCGGAGAAGGCCGATCGCGGCGATTGGCGTCGCCGCGATCGGCCTACTAACAACAGGCACATCAGCGCTCACTGGGTGCAGCCGGATCCCTGTCTCGCCGACTGCCCATGGTGTGCCCCTCCGCCTCCGTATGGGACGCGCCCCGACCTCTTGGGGCGCGTCCCGTTCGCGCCTAGATGTAGGTGTTGAGCTCGAGCGATTCTTCGTTGTGGATTTCGGTCGAGATCGACTGGCCGGCTTTCGCCCAGCCTTTGCCTTCGAAGTTGGCTTCGAGTTCTGCGTTGACGAGGCCTTCTTCGCCTTCGAAGTACCGCAGTTCCTGGAAGCCGTTTTTCTCCTTGTACTTCAGCTTGAACGCCGTGCCCATCTTGTTCGGCTTGGAGAACGGCACGAGGATCGCGCCACGCACTTCAACCGTGAGAGCGCCGCAGCTGAAGGCAATGAACTTTTCTTCGCCTTTGGCCGGGTAGAGCTCGAGAGCCGCTTCGTGTTTGGCTTTGTTCTGCCAAACCACAGTGCCCTTCGAGTTCTTTCGTTTCCAGTTCGCCGGCCGCGTGCCCGGGCGAGGTGCAGATGAACGGCGGCACTTTGCAGCCTTTGAACGTCACGAAGAGGTGGTTGGCTTCTTTGGTGCCAACGTAGTCGCCGGTGCTCGACTCCGAGTCACAGCCGACGGCGTATTTGCCGACTTCCTGAAGCACGGCTTTCCCGCCCGTGCTCGTCTGGTGCAGTTTTTCGCCACCGGGGTGCCATTCGTACTTGTTCTTTTTGGCTTCTTCAATTTCTTTCGCCCCAGCAGGAGTCGTGCAACCCTTGTCCAGATATTTGCCTTCGTACTTCTTTTCCGCGTTCTTGCTCAGTTTCACACAGCGGCCATATTCCGGCGCAGCCGCCGAAGCGCCCGCCGAAGCCATGGCGGCCACCGCGAGCGCAGCTACCAGTCCAGTTACAAAGACGGTGATCCGGTTCATGTGTTGAGTTCCTCTCTCCGGCCCGGCAGGACGCCCCTCGGCCCTCGGCACCATTGTCACGTGCGGCCGCGACGCCGCCTTGTAGTCGGTTCGAGTGGACCCGCCGCCGCAGCGACGGGTCCACCCGTACCTCTTGGTACTGACCGTCCTTCACTCAGGGCAGTTCGTGTTTCCTGACCCCTTCTTCTTCGACCGACTGGAATCGCGCCATCGTGCAGGTCGCCCTTCAGCTCGAGAATGCCGCTCTTCCACGGGTGGATTTCGAGCACGTTCGAGAGCGTCTGGTCGAGGACGGCTTCGTAAGCACCGCCGCAGCCTTTGGGCGCCGACGCTTCGTCGATTTTCCAGCCGACGTCGACCAGACGGCTCTGGTGCGTTGTGGTGATGGTGAACGACGTGTTGAATTGGATGTCCCCGCCAAAGCCAGCCCCACCGGTGGTGAGGTGGATGTGAATCGGGAGCTTCGTCGCTACCGATGTAGCAGGGGCCGCTTTCGAGTTTTTCGAGCCACGGACCCGTCAGCTTCACCTTGAGCGGGAGGTTGAACGCCGTCCCTTCTTCGAAGATGAGGTTTTCGGTGTCGAGGCAGCTCCCCGGCGTGTAGAAGCATTCCGTGCCTGCCATTTCCACCGTCGCGTAGATCGCGGTTTCCTTGTTGGCGACCGCTTGCTTCCAGCTTTCGCTGAGAGCCGCAGGCCATTCGTTGTTTTCCTGGATCCGCGGCGTCAGGACGTTGATCCCTTCGTCGACCGGCAGCGGCGGCGCGTCGAGCGTCTTGTAGCCGTGAACCGCCGGGTAGACTTCGATTTCGGATCCTGCGCCCCTGAAGTATCCTTGAAGCGCGATGGACTTGCTCAGCGGGACTTTGACTTTGCCGTATTCGAAGAAGCCGCCGTTCTTGCCACCGTTGGTGATTCCGATGAAGCAGTCCGTCGGTCGTTCGAGTACTGGCACTTCTTCGTTTACGGTGTATTCGCACGCTTTGAAGGCGCCGTAGCTGTTCGTACCGAAGGGATCGCCCAGCCGCTTGGTTTCCCACTTGGCGAGCGCCTTCTGCTCTTTCGCGCCTTCCTTTTCGGCGGCCTTCGCTTCCTTCGCTTCTTGCTTTTCTTTCTGGCAGGTTTCGTCGCAGCTCGCCGACGCCGGCGAGGCGATAACGAGCGTCGTTGCGCTCATGGCGAAAATCGCCATCAGACAGAGCGCGAGGATCCTTACGTGTCTCACTTGGTCTCCACTCCCATGTTGGTTTTCCCGCCCGAGCCCCTCTGCTGCGAGTCGCTCCGACGTGTCGCCGGAGAGCGAGGCGGGGCCCCAGCGAGACACGTGCCGAGGTTTCCCTTGGCGCTCCTCAGATGTCTCACTTAGATCCTCTCCTTGCTATCCTTGACTTGTACGAGCGAGGTGTCCGCGCGGTCAAGCCGCTCGGGCGCCTCTCTTTTTGCTTCCTGCGGCCGTCCGGAGCACATCGCCCCCCGACCCGCTCTCGCCGGCCCGTAAGCCGGCTGCGAACGTCTTTGGTGACGGCCCCCAGATGCTTCGGAGCCGCGGGTGTTTTCGGATGGAGAAAGGTCGCCTGTGCCTGATCTTGGCCGTGGCTTACCTTTCGTGGTGATCTCCTCTCCCCGTCCGTGGCTTCCCTCCGGCAGGTTTTGTGCTCGCCGCTCGGAACTTGACTTCCGCCCGGCTGACACGGGAACCCACCTGTGTAACGAACGATCACACCGCTGACGGCGCGCGTCAAGATTGCTGTTCTCGGACAGGGCCGCGACTTGATGTCAAGCGTCTCGAAGGTCACGGTTTACGAAGCCTCCGAGTGCGCGAGCACGGGTGGCTGGTAGACGGGGCGCGCGTCCTGCGCGCGGGCGCCGAAGAGCTGGACGACGCGCCGTCCGGCGGGAGTGAGGGCCCATGAGTTCAGCTCCCACTTCGTTTCGGTCACCGACTCGTTACGGATCAGACCGAGACGCTCGAGGCGAGCGAGCAGCTTCGAGGACTGGCCGGGGTCGGCGATGCCGGCGTGATCGGCGACCATCCTGTTCGTGGCCCCCGGGTTCTGGGCGACCGCGGTGAGTGCCAGCGCCGTTCGGTGCGTGAGGCGCATCGTGATTCCTTGCAGCGGGTCGATCCCGTCGGACGTCTCGTCGAGTGCCGCGTCGAGCGGCGAGGGCTCGGTGAAGTTGAGCGGCTCGGGCATCGGGCGAGCCTGGATCAATCCGGTGCCCGTGGCGCCGAGGTAGGGCAGCATGATCAGTCCCGTCAGCTCGTTGAACAGATCCGTCATCGCTGGTCCCCGCGCTCCCGCCGCGAGGCTCGAGTACACAACTCTCACGGCTGCGCCCACGACTCCCTCAGCCGTCATCGCAGACGCCTGTACGGGACCAGGCTCGTCGCGGCCTGCGTCAACCTCGCGCACCAGCGCGGCGATGATCTCCTCGCGCCGGGCGGCTGCCTCGCCGGCCGCACCGGCAGCGTGCTGGACGCACGCCTCAGCGAGGAGCGGCTGCTGCTCGAGGCAGGAGAGGATCACCCAAAGGCCCTCGCGGACCCTCTCCTCCCAGCGCAGCTCCGCAACTCTTCGCGCGCGCAACTCACGACTGACGTAGCGCGGCGAGTTCATCCAGAAGCGAGGCGATGCAGTCGTCGCAGCTGCGGAACAGCTCGTAGAAGCGGCTGCGCGAGACCTTCGCGGCCTCGACTACCTGTGCGACTGTCGTCGCGGCGTAGCCTCGTTCGCTGAGCGTCACCGCGGTCGCGCAGATGGATGCGCGCACGGTGCAGATCGGTCAGCTGAAATCGCGCGGGACCCGCCGGTGAACTTGCGCGTCCCCGCCGAACGTTGTCGGCCTGCGAACTTGACACGGCTACTGCTCCCCTCCTCCCCCAATGTTTCTGAACGCGCATGTCATCTAAGCACAGGCCGCTGATGGACGTCAAGACCCCCATAACTCAGGGCCAGAAACAGATCGGTATGTCGATCGTTGAAACCACGCGGTCGGTGTTTCTGTCATCCAACCCGCCGTGATCGCGTCCGGCGACTCCAAACCCCCGAAAAATCTGGTGTTTTCCACATCGCGAGCGGCGCGTCCGACGATGTGGAACTGCCGCTACAACGTGTCGGCACGCGAGTCGTTGGTAGCGGCCTGCGGCCTCCGTCAGCGGCTGGCCAACGCGGCGGCGATCTGCTCCTCGACGAACATCTCGGCCTCGTCGCGACCCAGAAACGGCGCTATCACCGTGTAGACGATGGCGGGAATCAGGCCCCGCAACTCGCTGAGCCGCTCATCTCGAATCTGGTAGGTGACGACGGCGAGGACGCCGCAGACGAGCAGCTCGGAGGCGATCGGCGGCACGTCCTTGCCGTGAGCTCGCTGCTGGAAGCCGTCCTCGATGAAGACTTTGAACGCCAGCACGTATTCGTTGACGAGATCGACCTGTGGGCTGGGGCGCGCTGGTCCCGACGAAGAGGAAGTGCGCGAGCACCGGATGGCCTTCGAGGTAGCGCCACGAAGGCGTTGCCCGCATCCCACACCCGCGCGCGGCCACGGTGCGGCCGAGCCGTAGTAGGCGCTTGCCATCCGCGCGAGCAGCTGTTCGAAGACGAGCTTGGCCGCCTCGTTGAAGGCCTCGTGCTTGTCGTGGAACTCCGAGTAGAAGACGTCGCGCGAGACGCCCGAGGCAGCAACGATGTCGCTCACGGTCGCCTCGGCGTAGCCCTTCTCGCGAATCGCCGTAGCCGTCCCGTACGCGATCCGTTCGCGCTGCAGGGCCCGCAGCGCCTCGGCCGAGAGGCCGTGGCGGCCCTTCGGAGCCGAGCGGCGAACCGCCTCCGCCTCGCGGCCGTCGGCGAGCGAACCCTCGAGCCCCGGCACCCCGCGCAGCTCGTTCCATCTCGACGCCCCCCGAGGGACGCGGTAGCTGCTGATCAGAGTCCGCAGTTCTGCGCGCAGCTGCTCGAGCGGAAGCGAGTCGCGCTTCGTATACATCGTCAGGAGCCGCAGAGCCGCACCCAAGATCAGCCCGGCCGGCACATCGAGCTCGTCCGCCTCATCGTCTCTGTGTGCTTCGCTCTCGCGCGCCCGCGCGAGAATCCATCGCGCGAGGTCATCGCGCCGGCGGCTCGCGGCTTGACCTGCCAGAAGCGCCTCGTGGAAAAGGAACTCGTAAGCCCGCGGATGCTCCGCGGCGTACCCCACCAACGCGTCGATGAAGAACTCGAGATCTGCCCGACCAGCAAGCTTCCTCCCCGGCGCGGAGCTCGCACATGAGCCGCTGCTCCTGCTCGTCGAAGGCGCGAGAAAGCACTCTGCTTGTCCGCGAACAGCTCGTAGAAGGTGCCTCTGCGACACCCCGGCCCGCCGCGCGAGTTCGCCGATGCTCGTGCGCGCAAATCCGCCGTCGGCGACGATCTCGACCATCGCGGCGAGGAGACGGGCACGCTGCTGCTGGGCTCCCGCCTGCGGCTCGTTCGGCGCGCTCTCAGGCGACGCGACGGAGCCGGGATCCCGGCTCGAGCTCAGGTTCGGCGTCGCCATCGCTCCTCATTTCGCGTTCCGGAAGTTCTCGACGAGCTCAACGGGCGCTCTCCGTCCCGATGAACGGCGCGAGCGCGATGTAGGCCATCACCGGCAGATGCCGGGGAACCGCCTCCGCCTCGCCGGCGCGACGAGACGGTAGATCAACTCGAAGATCGGCTCCCGCGATCGCGAGCGAAGCGATCTTCGGAAGCGCTCCGGGTCGCGGCTCGCCGTACGAATAGCCTTCCTCCAGGAACAGGGCCGACGTCCTGCAGCAGCTCCTCGGTTCCGCGCACGGCGACCGGACCCGCCGCGTAGCACTCGACGATCCGCACGTAGCCGAGCGCCGGAAAGGCGGCAATCAGCCCGCAGAGCGAGCCGAGGCCGAGCCAGACGCGCTCCGGCCAGTCCTTGCCGCCGAAGTAGGCGCTCCCGCAGATTTCGAGCACCGCCTGCGTCACGAACTGCTGCGTCTCCAGGAACGCATGCTGCTTGTTTTCGAAGTGTTCGTAGAAGACGTCGCGCGCGATCCCCGCCTGCCGCGACGATGTCCGTGACGCTCGCGTTCGCGTAGCCCTTGGTCATCATCACCTCGGCGGTGCCGGCGATGATCCTGGCCCGGCGGCTGACCGCGCGACCATGGCCGGGGGAAGGTTGTGACGCCCGCGCGGCAACCGCGGCGGCGGCAACAGCACCTGCTCGGGGAGATTCACCGTACGACGCGCCTCCGCCGCAGAGAGCAGCGCCTGCGACCCGGCGCTCCACAGCGGAGCATCCGCCGGGACCTCGTAGCAGTCCATCCACGTGACGAGGTCCTCGACGACGCCCGGAAGCAGATCGACGCTGTGCGTACGCAGGTGGCGCGAGATGATGTAGCGGCGGGCGCCCTCCAGCGCCGCGACCGGGATGTCCAGCGTGGTGCCGTACCCGCGGGCTGCCCGGCGAGGTACGCGCCGGCCGAGATCTCGTCCCGCTCGAGCACCGTCTCGCGGTGGTGGCGCATCCGCGCTTCGCCTGCGAGCGCCTCGACGAACACCATGCTCCCCGCGTCCGGGTCGTCCTGGAGCTTCTCGCTCAGATCGGTCAGCGAGGCGCGCGCGGCATCGGCCCAACGGGCGGGGCATTCCCTCGCTGCCTCACGCAGCACCCGCTCGCGCGCGACATCGTAGGCAGCCAGCAGGCAGTCTTCCTTGTCCTCGAACTGCTCGTAGAACGTCGCGCTCGAGACGCCCGCGTGCGAGCTGACCTGCGCGATGCTCACGGCCTGATAGCCGGCCTTCGCGGACAGCTCGATCATCGCGTTCATCAGGCGCTCGCGCTGGGCCGGCTTGCCACGGGTGCCGGCTGCAGCATCCGCCGCCTGAGCCTCTCGCGCTGCCCGCCTGGTGAGGGTCGGCTTGCGTGCGCTGGGTGCCATCTAGAACCTGAGCGGCCAGCATACAGCAGCCCAGCGAACTGCGACCACGCCGTTTCACGGACGTCGTTGACCTCACCTACCCCTCCTCCAGCCGCTCCCTCCAAGCAGGTTGACCGAATGTAACCGGGCCGAAAATTGTTGTCAAGCTTCGCGCGGCTCTGCGGAGCTTTGCCTCGCCTCGACGAACTCGTTCGCCGCCTCGATCCCGACGTATGGCGCGATCGTCAGGATCACGCCGAGCGGAACGAGACCCGGACAGATCGACGTACGGCGCCCGCAGCCGCGCAGCTCGCGCCCAGCTCGATCATCGCCGCCGTGATGGCCCGCGATGCGATCCGCGGTGGCTCGTGGTCGCGGGCCAGCTCCGCGCCCTCCGTCAGGAAGATCGTGAAGCCGAGAAAGAGCTCGTCGGCGCGGCGCGCGCTCGCGCGCGTCGGGCGCGAACGCGTCGATGAAAGCGACGTGCGTGAAGCTCCGGAGCGCTGTCCAGGACCGCCGTCAGCGCTCTCGAGCTCTCCCAGATCCGCTCCGGCCACGGCATGCCGGCGGCGAAGTAGGCGCCCTCCCATCGCGGCCATCGCTTCTTCGAACAGGAGGGTGACCGCGGCGTCGAGCGCCGCCTGCTTGCTGTCGAACTGCCGGTAGAAGCCCTCCCGTGAGACCCCGGCCCGCGCGGCGATCTCGGCGACAGCGCGTCGCGTGCATAGCCCTTTCGGCTGACGCACCTCGGCCGTGGCATGCAGGATCTGTTCGCGCTCGGCTGCGTCGGCGGCGGCCGCCGATATGGCCTCACCGCGAGCGGGAAGCAGCCGTGCCGCTTTGACGCGGGGCCCGCGGCCGGTTGCCGCCGCCAGCACCGCGGGGGTCGGCTCCATCGACGTCCACCGCCGCTCTCGAGCCGGCACCCGGTAGCCGTCGAGCCACGACTCCAGATCACGCGCCTCGCGCTCCCATTTGACCGGGCCACGTCCCAACGCCAGACTGAGATAGCGGATCACGCCGCCGATCACGAGCAGCGCCGGCAGGTCGGGAAGCAGCGCTCCGCGCGCGCTCCTCTCCCAGCGCGCCTCGACGACCGCACAGACCTCCTCGATCAGCGCGTAGCGGCGCGTCACCAGGAGCGGCCCGCCGGTCATCGCGACCTCGGCGACCAGAAGGAAGAGATCGCGTTCACGGCGCGCGAATGCGACGATCGCACGCAGCACGCGGCGATCCGCCGCCTCGACCCGCCCCCTCGCCCGCCTTCGCCACTGCGTCGCGCAAACGCCCTGCGGCGTGCTCGAAAGCCGCGAGCACGCACTCCTCCTGTCGGCGAAGAGCTTGTAGAACGCAGCGCGCGTGATACCGGCGCGCTGCTGCGATCGAGGTCACGCTCGTGCTCGCGTAGCCGCGAGCGACGACCTCTCGCGTCACGGCATCGAGCAGCTGCTCGCTCGCGACACCGCGCCTTGAGGCCCCTCAGGCCCCCAAGCTTTGCCGTTTACCGGGGGTCAATCAGGCGTCGAGGGTCGCTGGATCGTGAGCGATCCCTCGACCAGCTCGATCGCCTCGGCCGCCCCGATGAAAGGCGCGAGCCCGAGGTAGGTCAGCTGCGGCACCAGGCCGACGAGACGCGAGGCTTCACCGCTTGCCGTGTGGCTCCGGATCACCTCGAATATCGCGCCCGTGATCGCCTCGGAGAAGAGGTGAGATCGTGAGGGACCGCGTGTCGACGTACACGTACCCCTCCTCCAGGAAGATGTTGAAAGCCCGTGTGATTTCCTCGGCGCGCTTCACGGCGGCGGGGCCCGCGGCGTAGCACTCGACCAGGCGCAGGTGAGAGATCGCCGGGTTCTCGACGATCAGGCTGACCAGCGTCTCGAGGTGGTTCCACAGCCGGTGGGGCCAGTCGGGAACCTGGAAGTACGCTTCTGCGCAACGGTCGAGGATGTACTGGGTCGGGTGCTGCTGGGCTTCGAGGAACGCGTGTTCCTTGTCTTCGAAGTGCTCGTAGAAGGCGTCCTTCGCGACACCGGCCGCCGCGACGATGTCTGCCACCGTCGTGGAGGCGTAGCCCTTGGCCATCGTCACCTCCGCCGTCGCCGCGATGATTCGCGTGCGCTGGCTGCGGATCACCTCGCCCGCGCGTCAGGCCGTGGCGGCCTCTGGGTAGGCGGCTGCGGGTCGATGCGTTTGGATCGCTCGAGGCCCTCGACGCGCAGCGGGGTCGTGGGCATCAGCGAGCGCTCGCTGTTCGTCCAGCGTGTCGGGCCGCGCGGCAGCCGGTAGCTCGATGATCCAATCGACGAGCGGGTCGACGATGCGCAGCATCTGGTCTTCGCCGTGGCTCCGCAGTCGCCGGGAGACGATGTTGCGCACCGCTCCGACGAGCGCGATCGCCGGCAGGTCGATCGACCCCGTCTACCGACGAGATCGAGTCGATCGCCTCTTCGGTGCGGGACTCCATCCGCGCGAGGACCCGCAGGCTTTCCTCTCGCAGCCGCGGGGCGCCCGAGAGGCCCTCGACGAACAGCGACGCGGGCGGCGTCCGGCTCGCTCTGGATCGCGAGCATCAGCTTCTCGACCGCCGACGCAGCTGGTCGCGCCGGCTGTCGCGCGTGCGAGAGCACTTCCCGCGTGGCTCGGCTCGTCGCTCGCAGCACCCGCTCGGCGCTCTCGCGGTAGGCCGCGACGAGGCAGGCTTCCTTGTTCTCGAACTGCTCGTAGAAGGTCGCGCTCGAGACCCCGGCGCGAGCGCTGACGCGGCGATCGTGACCTCGCGGTAGCCGCGCTTCGCGGCGAGTTCGATCATCGCCTGGATCAGGCGCTCGCGCTGAGTCGGCGCCCGCGCCTGCGTCCGTTCCAGGACGACCCCGGCGCCGTCCCTTTCGAACCGCGCGGGACCCTCACTCTTGATGCCTCGACTGTCGCCCATGCCCCCTCAACAATTGCGACTGTTGCCTTTCATCGCGCCGAGTCTACATCATCGACGCGGCCGGCCATATCTCCCCGAAAAGGTTGATAGAAGCTTGATAGTAAGCGACAGATCATGGGTTGTGACAAGCCTTTTCGCGCTCGACTTTTAGATACCAGTCTCGTTCAGTTTTGAGCAGGAAACACCGAGGCGGCGGCCCTGGCGGCGGCCCCTTTCGACGCTCGTGAGGAGCGAGACGCTCGGTCCCAGCGCCCGACAGCCCTCGCCGTCCGCGATCGCGCCGCGTAGGTGTACCCAGCTGTCAACCCGGCGATGGTGGGATGGATCGGGAGGTACGGGCCGGCGGGACCGCCCGAATGCCAGGCACGGGCCGGAGCGCGGGTGTCGGGGCTCGCGCCCGGCCCGTCCGCTTGTTATATACCGTTTGAGTTCAGGAGGAGGGTTATCAGGAGGGCTGCGTATCGTCCGACTGCTGTCAAACCCTTTGAATATAGGGCTTAACACGCGATGACTTGACAATGCGATCACATGCTGATTCGATCCCGGCGTCTTTCAGGCTACGCCTCAGGGCCCGTCACACGCAAAAGAGGGAGTTTTCATGGCGCCTCGCGGCGCGCGATCACGATCTTGGGCGTCGAGCTCCTACCCTCCCTCGACGCCCGGGTGCTCGGCGGCATCACCGTTCCAGGTACCACCGCCGAGCGGGGGTGGATCTGTGTGCTGTGGCAGGAACGCCACAGCACACAGTCCAGCCACCGGCCACCCAACGGCAGCGAAGATGCATTCGCTCGCGCCGCGCTGAAAGTGCGGAGTCCTGATGATGGGAGAGATCGAGCGCCGCGACGGGCTGGCCACCGAGCAATCGCTACAGGAAGCTCTCGACGCGGCCGTGCGCGCGCTCGCGGTCAGCGCGGGCGAGCTGGGCGAACGGGTCCGCGAGGCCGGAACGCTGCTCGGCAGGCTTTCCCGCAACGACCTCCCGCACTCCTCGGATCGCCAGCTGCTCGACCGGATTCGACACGCACTGATGCGCACCGACCTGGCTGAGAACTTCCCCGATCGAAGCGGCGGGTTCGAGGTCACCGACGAGGCGCTGAAGGCGATCGCCCACGACATCGTCGAACTTCGTGACCGTTCCCGCAAGCGCGCTCTCCGCGACGCCGAAGTGGAGCGCTGAGCGATCCCATGGCCGACCCGGGCGAGCGCTGGAGGAGGCTGAGCGTTCGCGTCGACCTCCTCGGCCAGGCGGTTCGATGCCTCGCTTTAGGAGGCGGCTCACTCGAGCAGCGGCTGGCCGATGCGCGCGTGCCCATCGCCCGGATCGCCCAGCGCGACCTCGAATCGGAAGCAGAGTTGGCGCTCTACGCGCGCGTGCGGCTCGGCCTGTCCCGGCTGCCCAGCGGCGAGCAGCGAAGCTGCAGCGCTGACACACGGCAGCAGGTCCCGGTCTTCGCCCTGGAAGCCACCGCCGCTCACATCATCGACCTCTACGAGGTGACTGCAAACCGCGTCGTCCGCGCAGCGCGGGCGCGCCGGCGCCAAAAGAGGTAGTCGACCCGTGTCGATTGGCAACCAAACGCTTTCAACTACCGTGCGTCGAGGTACGCGACGGTCAACCTCTTGTGGGTCGCACGTCCTGCTGATAAACATTCCATAGTCGTTCACCCTTTGGACGGTCGTGGGCGACTCAGAGGCAAGCTCCCTTTTCCCTCGGAGTTGCTTCACGGGAGGCGCCGCGGCTTCGACGAGACGCGGCGCCTCTTCTTTTTGAGTCCGCGGCTCAGCCGGTCTGAGCCGGAACCGGCGTCTCTCGCGAGGCGGCGGCATCCCGCTCCGCGAAGAACTCCGCGCCCTCGATCTCGAGCCGCGGCGTGACGCGTTCGAGCCAGCCCGGCATGTACCAGTTCCAGCGCCCGACGAGGATCATCAGCGCCGGCACGAGCAGACACCGCACGACGGTCGCGTCGAGGAGGACCGCGACGGCCAGACCGACGCCGAACTGCTTGACCGTGGGGTTGCCGTTGAGCAGGAAGCTCCCGAACACGAAGACCATGATCAGCGCCGCCGCCGTGATCACGCGCGCGCTCGTGACGAGACCCGAGACGACCGAAGTGCGGTTGTCCTGTCCCTCCTGGACGTGCTCCTCGATCTGACTGACGAGGAACACCTCGTAGTCCATCGAGAGCCCGAACAGGATCGCGAACATGAACAGCGGCACATAGGAGACGATCGGCACCGCTTCGCTCAGCCCGATCGCGCCGCTTGCCCAGCCGTACTGGAAGATCGCCGTCAGCACGCCGTAGGCAGCGCCGATCGAGAGCAGGTTCATGAGCGCCGCCTGCGGCGGCACCACCACCGTCCGGAAGGCGATCATCAGCAGGATCAGGCTGAGCACGATCACGACGGCGATCTGGAGCGGCAGCTTCGCGGAGATCTTCGACGCAAGGTCGACGTTGCCGGCCGTGCTGCCCCCCACATAGGCGCGCAGGTTGGTGCCGCTTTCGGCCTTCGGGATCGTGGTGCTGCGCAACGATTCCACGAGGCTTGCGGTCGCGTTCTCCGACGGCCCCTGCTTCGCGATCGCGTTGAAGAACGCGACTGTCCCGGCCTTGTCGATCTGTACCGGGGTGACCGCGGCGACATCTGGGTTGGCCGCGACGTCGCTCTGCAACGTGCGAAGGCGCGGATCTTCGGCGCGAGGGTCGGACTGGCCGCCCGAGGACGCGCTCTGGCTCGAGCCGCCGGACGCACCCTGGGCCGAGCTGCCCGACGCACCGCCCGTGCCTCCGGTTCCCCCGCCGCCACCGGCAGGGGCGGAGCCGCCGGACTGACCAGCGCCTTCCGAGGTCGGAGGCGCCTGAGCGGGCGTCCCGAGCGAGACGGCGACCAGCAGGGGACCGTTCACCCCGGCGCCGAAGTTCTCAGAGAGCAGGTCATACGCCCTCCGCGCCGTCGTCGAGCTGGAGAGGGCACCGGTGTCCTGCTGGCCGAGGTTCAACGAGAGCAGCGGGATCGTCAGCGGGATCAGGATGGCGAGCGCCAGCAGCCCGCTGAGCGCCGGATGTTTGGAGATCTCGTGGGCGACTTTCGCCCACACGCCTTTCTTCGCGGCCTCTTCGGAGTAGGGCCGCCGGACTCGCAGCGCCTCGACGTGACCACCGACGGCGCCAAGCAGGGCGGGGAGAAGCGTGACCGCCCCCAGCATCGCGACCACCACGGCTATCGCTGCCATCAGCCCCATCGTCGTCACGAGCGGGATGTTCGCCACCGCGAGCGAGATGAGCGCGATCGTCACCGTCGAGCCGGCGAACACCACCGCGCCGCCGGAGGTCGCCACGGCGCGCGCGATCGCCTCGTCGCGATCGACACCTTCTTTGCTCCACCTGAAGTAGCGCGTGACGATGAACAGCGAGTAGTCGATGCCAACGCCGAGCCCGATCATCGTGGCGAGGGTGGGCGCCACGGTCGGGACGCTCACGGCGTGCCCCAGGATGCGGATGATCGCGAGCGTGGAGAGCAGCGCGCAGATCGCGGTCAGGATCGGCAGCAGCATCGCGACGACGGTGCCGAACGTGAAGGCGAGGATCACGCACGCGGCGATGATCCCGACGAGCTCGCTGGACTCGGTCTTCGGCTTCGAGACCTTTTCCCCGAGCTGCCCACCGGTCTCCACGACGAGCCCCGCCGCCTTCGCGGGCTTGGCCGCCGCGTCGATGATTTCCTGGGCTTCTTCCTCCGTGAGTTCGCCGGGGCTGACGTTGAGCGTGACTGAGAGGTAGCCCGTCGCCTTGTCCTTGCTCAGCGCCGTCGCACCCTGCGGCGTGAGTGGATTCACGACGGCCGCGACGTGATCCGCCTTCGCGAGGTCGGACGCGGCCTGGTCGACGGCTTCCGAGAGCGGCTTTTCAGTGAGCTTGCCCTTGGTCGCATGCAACACGATCGGGCTCGAGCCGTTCGCCTGGTCCGCGAACGAGCGGCTCAGGGTTTCTTTCGCCGTGTTGCTGCCGGTGCCCGGCAGGGAGAGGTTGTTGTTCGTCCGTTCGCCCAAGCCCTTCGACGCGATCACAAGGGCGGCGGTGATGAGGAGCCACACCGCGAGCACGATCCAGCGACGGCGCACGCAGGCGTGAGCGAGTGCGTACAGGCCGCCCGTCAAGTCCTGCTCACCGGTTTCCCCCTTCGCGGCCAACGAGAGCCGCGGCTCGACTGACTGCAGGATAGATCCGCGGAGCGACGGACGCGGAATGGCGGCGGCGGTACGCTCTGACGGTGAAGGGCGATCGCGTCGAGATCGTGGTGTCCGCCGACGACGGCTCGCGCACGTATGAGATCGCCGCGTCACGCGCCGGGCGGCGCGTGGAGATCGTCAACGCACGGGGGATCGTCGAGGTGACCGAGGTCACCCGGACCGGTCAGCCCGTCCGGACCGCGCGGTTCATGGCGAGCCGGGTGATCGCCCTCGTAGAGCACCCCGCGGCCGAGAGCGGCGAGGACGAGCAAACGAGCGAGCCGGTTCTGCGCCCGCGCCACTGAGGGGCGAGGGTCCGAGCTGGGCTCGGCGCAGCATCTGTTCGCATCCGCACCAGGCCGGTCGGGTCCGCCGTGAAAGCGCTCTCACTCATGTATCCCTCGCGCGCAGCCGATGGTGTTCCTACCGAGGCCCACTCGTGGCTTTCGGCGTTCCGATGCTCCTCCACACCAAGGAAAAGCCCGCCGCCGAGACGCGCCACCCGCGCAGCCGCCTGCACCCGGCCAAGATCAAGGCGGGCGTGCGCCGGCGCTGGTTCGAGCACGAGATGGAACGGACGCCGCTGCGCGAATTGGACGGACTCGTCATGGCCGGCGATCCGGATTACGGCGGCTGGGTCCTACCTGGCGGGCTGATCCGCCCCGACTGGACCTGCTACTCGGTCGGCGCCGGCGGGGACATCAGCTACGACATGGATCTGATCGAGCGCTGGGGTATCCGCGTCCGTTCGATCGACCCCGTACCCGACTACGTGCGCAGCGCGCTCGAGCAGGCCGGCGGCGACGAGCGGTTGACGGCGCACGAGTTCGCGATCGCAACGAGCGACGGACCGATGCGCATGCAGCTCACGCACGACCCGAACAGCGAATCGGTCTCTCCCGCCAGCCTCTACGACTCCAAGAGCTACGTCGAGTTCGAGGGCCGCACCCTGCCCTCGCTGATGGCCGAGCTCGGCGACAGCCGGATCGAGCTGCTCAAGCTCGACGTCGAGGGCGGCGAGTACGACCTGCTGCCCACGCTGGACCTGCGGGCCCTCGGGGTCGAGGTCTTCTCCGTCCAGCTCCATCACGTGGCAAGCGTCGCGCGTGCGCGCAGCCTCGTCGCAGGTCTCGCCGCCCAGGGCTATGAGCCGGTCGCCTGCTTCCCCGTCGTGAAGCTGACGTTCGTGCGCCGCGAGCTGCTCTGACGCAGAGCGCTCCAGCGATTCGGATACCGTCCGCGTCGTGGACGGAGCGGTGGTTGTGCAGACCTCACGGGGCGCCGTGCGAGGCGCCGTGGGCGAGAGCGGGGTGCTGTTCGGCGCGATCCCGTACGCGGCCTCTCCCGTCGGAGCGCTGCGTTACCAGGCGCCCGCTCCGGCGCCGCGATGGGACGGTGTCCGGGACGGCGGCACGCTCGGCCGACCGCTCCCCCAGCCAGAGCGAACTCTGCCCGGGCTCTACAGCGAGCCACTGCTCGGGTCACGCGAAGTCCGCGATCCCGAGCTGACGCTCAACGTCTGGACGCCCGACCCGGGAGCGCGGCACCTGCCGGTGCTCGTGTGGCTGCACGGCGGAGCGTTCATCGCCGGCTCGCCCCGCCTCTATGACGGCTCAGCGTGGATGCGCGACGGCATCGTGCTCGTGACCGTCGGCTACCGGCTGGGCGTCGAGGGCTTCGTTCACTTCGCCGGCGGCGACACCAACGTGGCGCTCCGCGACCAGCTCGCCGCCCTGGAATGGGTTCAGGAGGAGATCGCAGCATTCGGCGGCGACCCCGGTCGGGTGTGCCTCGCGGGACAGTCCGCGGGCGCGATGTCGCTGGGCTGGCTGCTCGGGAGCGAGCGCTCGGCGGGGCTCTTCCAGCGCGCGATCAGCATGAGCGGCGGTGTCGAGCTGACCTACTCGCCCGAGCAGGCCGCGCGCGTGGCGGCGACCGTCGCCGAGCGCGCCGGCAAGGAGCCAACGGCCGCGGCGATGAGCGAGGTCCCGGTCGCGAAGGTGATCGACGTGCAGGAAGCGATCGGGCCCGGCGAGATCGCGCTCGACACAAGCGAGGACCGGGACCCGACCGGCGGCATGCTCTGGGTCGCTCCGGTCCGCGACGGCGACGTCGTCGACGAGGACCCGATCACCGCGATCGGACGCGGCGCGAAGGTGGATCTGCTGATCGGCGACACGAGCGAGGAGGGACTCCTCTACCTCGCGGGGGTGCCGGGCTTCGACGACTTCCCCGCCGAGGCGCTGGACGCGTTCGCGGCGCGGCTCACGCCTGAGCCCGAGGCGCTGCTCGCGCGGCTTCGCTCGAGTGAACCGGACGCGACCCCCGGCAAGCTCGCCGCCCAGGCGATCACGGAGGTCGCGTTTCATGCGCCGACGAGGGCGCTGCGCGAGCGCCACGCCTCGCTGGGGGACCGCCGCACCTTCGGCTACCGCTTCGCCTGGCGCTCGGGTGCGCTGGGCGGCCGGCTCGGCGCCGCGCACGCGATCGACGTCCCGTTCGTGTTCGACGCGATGCGGGACCCCGGGTACGGGGGCGCCGACGACCGCGTCCTCGGCGCGGCGGGCGGTCCGCAAGAGCTCGCGGACCGCATGCACGGGGCATGGGTCCGCTTCGTGACGAGCGGCGACCCGGGCTGGGCCGAGCATCCGGCGGTCGGGGTGCTCTCCTCCGAGGTGGGCGCCCCGGCGTAGACATGAGCTCCCCGACGGCGACAGCCGAGCTGACACTCGGCCTGGCGCGACGCGCGTCCTCGCCGGGTGAGCTCCCGGACGACATCCGCGAGCGGGCGCGCCAGTCGCTGCTCGACTGGTTCGCCGTCACCCTCGGCGGCTGCCGCGAGGAGGGGCCCGCGGCGTTGCTCGACGTTCTCCCTCACCGCGACGCGGGCAGTGCGGAGGCCGTCACCGTGGTCGGACACGACGCGCGGATGAGCGCACTCGACGCGGCGCTGGTGAACGGGACCGCCTCGCACGCGCTCGACTTCGACGACGTGAACCTCGCGTTCCTCGGGCACGCGTCGGTCGCCGTGCTCGCGGCCGTGCTCGCTCTCGCGGAGGAGCGCGACCTCTCGGTCGGCGCTGCGGTGGGCGCCTACGTCGCCGGCTACGAGACCGCCTGCCGGCTCGCCGTGGCGCTGGGTGCAGAGCCCTACCGACGCGGCTTCCATGCGACGGGGACGGGCGGCACGTTCGCGGCCGCAGCAGGCTGCGCGGGCCTGCTCGGCCTCGACGCACAGGCGACGTCGCACGCACTCGGCATCGCCGCGAGTCAGGCGGCGGGACTGAAGTGCAACTTCGGCACGATGACCAAGTCGCTGCATGCCGGACGGGCATGTCAGAGCGGGCTGCTGGCCGCGCTGCTCTCAGAGCGCGGCTTCACGGCCAACCCGGGCGCGATCGAGGCACAGCAGGGGTTCGCGGCGGTCTCGGGCGGCGAAACCAACGCCGACGCGGCTCTCGCCGACGGCTGGCACCTGCGCGAGAACCTCTTCAAGCACCACGCGTCCTGCTTCTTCACACACTCCGCGATCGAGGGGCTGCTCGAGCTGAAGCGCGAGCGGTCGTTCGGGGCATCAGACGTCGAGCAGGTGGAGATCCATGTCAGCGAGGTCGAGCTGGGGACGTGCGTGATCCCCGAGCCCGCGACCGGCCTGGGGGTCAAGTTCAGCCTCCCCCACCTCGCTGCGATGACGATCCTCGACCGTTCGACCGCGAGCATCGGCGACGCGGATGCGGCCGATGCCGAGGTCGTGGCACTCCGCTCCCGCGTGACCCTGACGCCTGACGGCGAGCCCGGAGCGCCGAGCCACGTCGAGGTGCGGTTCCGCGACGGCAGCCGGCTGTCCGCCGCGCATGACGTGAACGCGCCCGAGGCGGACCTCGGCGCCCAGGGCGCGCGCCTGGCGGAGAAGTTCCGCGTGCTCGCCGAGCCGGTGCTGGGTGGCGACAGGGCACGGACGCTCCTCGATGCGCTCACCGACCTCGACCACGCGCGGCCGGTGCGCGAGCTGATGCGAGCGGCGCGGGCCGGCTAGGGGCGGCGCTCACCCGCACTCGGGGGTGTCGCCGGCGACGGCCGCGGGCCGCGCGCCGTTACAGTCGGACCGTGCCGGCGCTGCGCATCCACGGATACCCGATCTCGACCTGGACGCGCACGGCCCGCATGACGTGTGTCGAGAAGCAACTCGACTACGAGCTCGTTCCAGTCGCCCGCGGCAGTCAGGAGCACGCGGCACTCCATCCGTTCCAGCGCATGCCGATCCTCGAGCATGACGGACGGCTCGTGTTCGAGTCGCTGGCGATCACCGGTTATCTCGACGAGGCGTTCCCCGATCCCCCGCTGCAACCTCCGACGCTCGGCGAGCGGACGCTGATGAGGATGTGGATGGGTATCTGCAGCGACTATCTGTTCCGCGAGGTGGTCCTGGGCATCCCCCGTGACCGCGAGCCGAGCGACGCCGAGCTGCAGGCAGCGGGCACCGCCCTCGGGCGCGCCGAGGGTCTACTCGCTACAGACAGGTTCCTCGCGGGCGAGCAGCTCACGCTGGCGGACCTGTATCTCGCGCCGCAGCTCGCGAACTGCCGTGAAAAGCAGCCAGAGCTGCTCAGCCGGCACGACGGACTTTCCCGCTGGCTCTCGCTCATCGAGGAGCGAGCCAGCTTCCAGGCGACACGCCCCTAGCGAGCTAGGCGCCCTCCGCTCGCACGCGCCCGGTGCGAGGTCGAGCAGCGGCTTTGGCGCCGGCGTTCTCGCTCAGCCCGATCCGCTGGTGCAGCCGGTGCAGCCAGGCCGGCGACCACCAGTTCCACCGGCCGAGCAGACCCATCAGCGCCGGCACCAGCAGCGCCCGCACGATGAAGGCGTCGATCAGCACGGCGGCGACCGCGCCGACACCGATCTCCTTCAGGAACACCACCTGCGAGGTCGCGAACGCACCGATCGCGACGGCCAGCAGCACTGCCGCGGCGGTGACGATCCGCCCCGTTCGCTGCAGCCCCAGCGCCACCGCCTCCTCGTCGGGCGCCCCCTCCTCGCGCGCCTCTTTGATCCGCGTCAGCAGGAACACCCCGTAGTCGGTGGAGAGCGCGAACGCAATCGCGGCGAGGACGAGGTAGTTGCTCTGCGAGATCCCGGTCTGCGTCGAGAACGACAGCGGTCCGCGCAGGCGGCCGTCCTGGAAGATCAGGACGAGCAGCCCGGTGGCGGCAGCGACTGTCAGCGCGTTCATCGCGAGCGCCTTCACCGGCAGCACGACCGAGTCCGTCATCAGCCAGAGGACGAGCAGCGTGCCCAGGACGAGGATCACGAGCGCCAGTGGCAGCGAGGAGCTGATCGCCGCCCGCTGGTCGGCGAATTCGGCGCCGGAGCCGCCGACCGCCGCGGCGTGCGGCGCAGGGGCGGCTCTAACCGCAGCAATCGCCTGCTGCGCCTGCGGAGCGATCGCCTCCCCCGAGGTCGTGATCGCGATCTCCCAGGTGCCGGCGCCCACGTATCGCGGCGCGCCGACCGACGCGACGCCGGGGATCGCCCGCAGTCGCTGCGCGTAGGTCGCGAGGCTCGATCCGGCCTGCGGCCCCGCGCTGATCGCGACGTAGGCGGGGTCGGCGGTCACCTGGGGGAAGTCCCGCGAGGTTGCCTCTTCGACAACGCGGGCGCTGGCGGAGGCGGGCAGGACACGCGCATCGACCCCGCTCCAATGGGTTCGGAGTGCCGGCAACGCGAGCAGCAGCAGCGCGCCGGCGGTGATCGCCGCGACCAGCCCGGGGTGGCGCAGTACGCGGTGCGCGTGCGCGTACCAGCGGCCCTTACGCGGATCGCCCGGCGTCACGCGCCCGATGCGACGCCCCATCAACACGAACAGGACGGGCAGGATCGTGAGCGCGGAGGCGGCGGCCGTCAGCGCGACGATCACCCCGCCGATTCCCATCGACTCCAGGAAGCGAAGGGGGAAGACAGTGAGCGAGCTCATCGCAACCGCGACGGTCACGGCGCTGTAGAGCACGGTCCGTCCGGCGCTGCGCATCGTCGCCCTGACGGCTTCGGGAACGTCCCGTCCCGCGCCCAGCTCCTCGCGGAAGCGAGAGACCATGAACAGGCTGTAGTCGACGGCCAGCCCGAGGCCGAGGCCGATCACCAGGTTCAACGCGAACACCGACAGCGGCAGCGCGACGTTGACCGCGCGCAGCGCGGCGAAGGCCGAGAAGACACCGGCTGCCCCGACGGCGAGCGGCAGCAGCGCCGCGATGCCGCGGAAGATCAAGAAGGCCAGGATCGCGAGCAGCGGGAACGCGAGCGCCTCGGCGAGCCCGAGGTCGCTCGTGGCCTGCTTGTCGACCTCTCGCCCCGCCACCGAGCCGCCACCCAGCGTCACATCGCGGTCGCCCGCGAACGCCCGCTTGATGCGATCGACCGCCGCGTGTTCTTCGCTCGAGGCTCGCAGCGTCGCCGCCACGATCGAGGAGCGCCCGTCGCGGGAGGAGACCGGGGCGGTGACGCGAGCGACTTCCGGATCGGCTCGCAGTGTCGCGAGCGCCCTGGCGGCCGCGGCGCTCTGCGGTCCGTTGTCGACGAGCGCGAGGACGCCCGGGGCAGGCTGCCCGCCCGTCGCGCGTTCGACCTTCGCGCGCGCGGTCGTCGACTGCGAACCGGGATCCGCGAAGTCGTGGCGGGCGTCGAGCGTCTTGCTCGCCGCGCCACCGATGAACGCGACGGCGGCGAACACGAGTAGGAGAGCGGCGGCGAGGCGTCGGGGGTGCGCGAGTGCGAGGTTGGCGATCCGCTGCAACATGAGGGGCTCCTCGTGAGGGAGGGAGGATGTGTGACGCTCGTACATATACATCCGTAGATGTACGTGTGTCAAGTCATTTGTTACGATCGTGTCTCGATGGCCGCGGCAACCGGTCCCAGGAAGCGCAATCCACGCGGAGAGGGCGAGCGGCTTCGTGCCGCCCTGATGGAGGCGACCGTCGAGCTGCTCGTCGAGCACGGCAGCACCGAGGAACTCTCGATCAGGGCCGTGACCGCGCGTGCGGGCGTCTCCCCCACGGCCCTGTACCTGCATTTCGCCGACAAGCAGGAGCTGCTGCGGGCCGTCTGCGACGAGGCGTTCGAAGAACTGATCGCGGTCCTCGAGGAAGCGGCCGCGAGCGAGCGGGGCGACGCGCGCCGGCAACTCGCGGCGATGGGCACCGCCTACGTGAGGTTCGCGCGCCGGCAGCCGGCCCTCTACAGGGTCCTCTTCGGAACGCCCGGCAGCTTCGGCGGCGGCGAGCGCCCGCCCGAGGAGGATCCCGGCAAACGTGCGTTGCAGGCGCTCGTCGATGTCACGGCGAACGCGCTGCCGGGGAACCCCGATCCGCTCGGCGTGGCGCTGCAGCTCTGGACCGGGCTGCACGGGTTCGTCTCGCTGCAGAGCGTGATGCCCGAAATCGGACAGGGCGTGCATTGGCCCGCCGACGAGGACTTCATGCAGGCACTGGTGCGGGCGCACCTGGGGAGCTGACGCGCCCAACCCGCGCGTCGAGCCGGCCGGCGGCGTCCGAGCCCGCGCACCGAGCTGGTTCTCATCGTTTGCGTGGTCGCCGAGCGGGCATAATCAAGGACGCATGACGACGCGCGCCCAGGTCACGCAACTGCTCTCGCAAGGACACTCTTACGAGACGGCGGCGGGCGAGCTGGGAATCGCACCGGGCGAGGCGTTCCTGATCGCGACCGGGGTCCCGGCCGACGGCTCGGACGATCCGCATCCCGACGAGCCGGCGGCGACTCCGCGGGTGCCGGAGAGCCCGCAGCACCTGTCGAACCCGCCCGTCTTCAACCCCACGACCAACGCCACCGTGCCCGGCTGGGTGCGTGAGCGGGCCGGCCGCGAGCTGACCAAGCCCCAGCCGTGAGCGCCCGCCGTCGCCTGCTCGATCTGTGGCCGGCGAGCCGGCAGCTGACGAGCGGGGACGTCACCGGCCGCGGCGCCGCCGTCAGGTCGCGCGGGACGCGTGAGTGGCGATCGCGGGTCGCGACCGCAGATCGCGTCGTCAAGTCGGTGTGCCCCTACTGCGCCGTCGGCTGCGCGCAGAACGTCTACGTCAAGGACGAGCGGGTGATCCAGATCGAGGGCGATCCGGACGCGCCGCACAGTCGCGGGCGGCTGTGCCCGAAGGGTTCGGCCACCTTGCAGCTGACGACCGGCCAGGCGCGCGAGCAGCACGTCCTCTACCGCCCTCCGCACGCGACCGAGTGGGAGCGCCTGGACCTGCAGACGGCGATGGAGATGATCGCCGACCGCGTCGTCGCCACCCGTGACGAGGGATGGGAGTGGGAGCACGACGGCGCGCAGGTGCGGCGCTGCATGTCGATCGCGGCCCTCGGCGGCGCGACGCTCGACAACGAGGAGAACTACCTGATCAAGAAGCTGCTCACGGGCCTCGGGATCATCCAGGTGGAGAACCAGGCGCGGGTCTGTCACTCCTCGACCGTCGTCGGCCTGGGAACGTCTCTCGGGCGCGGAGCTTCGAGCACCCTCCCCGGCGACCTGCAGAACTCAGACCTGATCGTGATGGAGGGGTCCAACATGGCGGAGGCCCACCCGGTCGCCTTCCAGTGGGTCGTCGAGGCGAAGGCACGCGGCGCAACCGTGATCCACGTCGACCCGCACTACAGCCGCACCTCTGCCCTCGCGGACATGTTCGTGCCGATCCGCCCGGGCAGCGACATCGCGTTCCTCGGCGCGATCATCAACCACGTCATCTCGACGGAATCGGACTTCCGCGAGTACGTCCTTCACTACACCAACGCGCCGGTCATCATCAACGAGGACTTCGAGGACGCCGACGCCGGCGGGATCTTCTCCGGCTTCGACCAGGAGAAGGGCGCATACGACCCCTCCTCCTGGCAGTACGAAGGCGCCTTCGTGGCGGCCGCCGCCGGCCAGCGCGACCAGCTCTCCGAGATGTCCTACTCGAGCGCCGAGGGCGGCGCCGGAGGCCGCTTCAAGGACCGCGGCACCCCCACGCTCGACATGACGCTCGAGCATCCGCGGTGTGTCTGGCAGATCCTCAAACGCCACTACGCCCGCTACACGCCCGAGATGGTCGAGCGGGTCTGCGGCCTGGACCCCGAGACCTTCCGGACCGTGTGCGAGCTGTTCGTGAAGAACTCCGGACGCGAGCGGACGACTGCCTTCGTGCACGGGGTCGGCTGGAGCCAGCACACGATCGGCTCGCAGTACATCCGCTGCGCCGCTGTGCTGCAGCTGCTGCTCGGCAACATGGGCCGTCCTGGCGGGGGGATCATGGCGATGCGCGGGCACGCCTCGATCCAGGGCTCCTCCGACATCCCGACGTTGTTCGACACGCTCCCCGGCTACATCCCGACCCCCCAGGCCCACCGCCACCAAGATCTGGACTCCTACATCGCGGGCGACGCACCCGACAAGGGCTTCTGGGGCGACATGCGCAACTACGTGGTCTCGCTGATGAAGGCCTATTTCGGGGCCGCCGCCACGGCCGAGAACGACTGGGCGTTCCAGTACCTGCCGCGCATCACCGGCAGCCACTCGACCTACGACACCGTCATGGCCCAGGTCGAGGGCACGGTCAAGGGCTACTTCCTGTTCGGGCAGAACCCCGCAGTCGGCTCGGCGAACAACCGCATGCAGCGGCTGGGAATGTCGAAGCTCGACTGGCTGGTCGTGCGCGACTTCTCCCTGATCGAGTCGGCGACCTTCTGGAAGGACGGCCCCGAGATCGAGAGCGGGGAGATGAGCACCGAGGAGATCCCGACCGAGGTGTTCTTCCTGCCGGCCGCCGCGCACACCGAGAAGTCCGGCACCTTCACCAACACCCAGCGCATGGTGCAGTGGCATCACAAAGCGGTCGACTCGGCGGGGGACCAGCGCTCTGACCTGTGGTTCACCTTCCACCTCGGGCGCCTGATCCGCGAGCGGCTCGCCGCCCGCCAGGACACCATGAGCGACGAGCGCGACCGCCCTGCGCTCGACCTGACCTGGGACTACCCGACCGAGGGCCCGTTCGAGGATCCGCTCGCCGACACGGTGCTCGCCGAGATCAGCGGCTGGAACGCAGACGGGAAGATGCTCTCGGCCTACACCGAGCTCGAGAGCGACGGCTCGACCTCCTGCGGCTGCTGGATCTACTGCGGCTCCTACGCCGACGGCGTCAACCAGACGGCGCGTCGAAAGCCTGCACGCGAGCAGAACTGGACCGGGCCCGAATGGGCATGGGCGTGGCCGGCCAATCGCCGCATCCTCTACAACCGCGCCTCGGCCGACCCAGAGGGAAAGCCGTGGTCCGAGCGCAAGGCGCTGGTGTGGTGGGACGAGGCGCAGGGCAGATGGACGGGCCACGACACGCCTGACTTCGAGGCCGAGAAGCCGCCGTCTTACCGGCCACCGGAGGGTGCCCTCGGACCCGACGCGATCGCCGGGGACGACCCGTTCATCATGCAGGCCGACGGACGCGGCTGGCTGTTCGCCCCGACGGGGCTCGCCGACGGGCCGCTGCCGACGCACTACGAGCCCCAGGACTCGACGGTGCGCAATCCGCTGCACACCCAGCAGCGCAACCCGGCCCGTCAGGTCTACGAGCACGAGGACAACCGTTATCACCCGGACCCGGACACAGCGGGGGCGGACGTCTACCCCTTCATGGTCACGACCTACCGCTTGACCGAGCATTTCACCGCCGGGGGGATGAGCCGTTGGGTCCCGTACCTGGCCGAGCTGCAGCCCGAGTTCTTCGTCGAGGTCTCGCCCGAGCTCGCTGAGCTGCGCGGTCTCGAGCATCGTGGCTGGGCGACTCTCGTCAGCGCCCGCGGCGCGGTCGAGGCCCGCGTGCTTGTCACCGACCGCATGACGCCGCTGCACGCCGGCGGGCAGGTCATCCACACGATCGGGATGCCCTACCACTGGGGCCCCAACGGGCACGCAACCGGCGACTCGGCGAACGAGCTGTCCTCGATCGCGCTGGACCCCAACTCGCACATCCAGGAGGTCAAGGCCTTCACCGTCGACGTCCGTCCTGGCCGGCGACCCCGCGGCGCCGCCCGCCTCGAGCTCGTCGAGGAGTACCGCCGCCGCGCCGGCATCAACGCCGAGACCGGAGCCGCGCCGTGAGCCCCTCCTGGACCGAGGTCAAGCTGGTCCCCGACGGTCCGAGTCCGGCCGCCGACGTCGGCTACGAGGATGCGCCGCCGCGGGTCGGCTTCTTCACCGACACGTCGATCTGCATCGGCTGCAAGGCGTGTGAGGTCGCCTGCAAGGAGTGGAACGGCGTCCCGGAAGACGGCCTGAACTGGCTGGGCGACTCCCTCGACAACACCGGTGGTCTCAGCGCCGACTCCTGGCGTCACGTCGCATTCGTCGAGCAGCGGGTGCCGGTCGGCGGACACGAGGCCAACTTCCAGCGCGACGACGCCGACGCCGGCGAGGGCTTCCGCTGGCTGATGGCCTCCGACGTCTGCAAGCACTGCACCCACGCGGCCTGCCTGGACGTGTGCCCGACGGGGGCGCTCTTCCGCACCGAGTTCGGCACCGTCGTCGTCCAGGCCGACATCTGCAACGGCTGCGGCTACTGCGTGCCCGCCTGCCCCTACGGTGTCCTGAACAAGCGCGAGGACGACGGGCGGATCTTCAAGTGCACGCTCTGCTACGACCGCCTCGGCAACGGCCAGGAGCCCGCCTGCGCGAAGGCCTGTCCCACCGACTCGATCCAGTTCGGAGATCTCGACGAGCTGCGCGTACGAGCCGACGGCCGGGTGAAGCAGCTGCACGAGGCGGGCGTGCCCGAGGCGCGGCTGTACGGACGCGACCCCGATGACGGCGTCGGCGGCGACGGCGCGTTCTTCCTTTTGCTCGACGAGCCCGAGGTCTACGGCCTACCGCCGGACCCCATCGTCACCACCCGCGACCTGCCTGCGATGTGGCGGCGCGTCGGGCTCGCCGCGAGCGGGCTGCTCCTCGCCGGTGTGGCGGCGTTCACGGGCGCCGGCCGCGGACGATGAGCGACGCCGAGGTCACGCGCGAGGGCCAGCGCGGTACCCGGCCGGGCCGCGAAGCGCGCACGTGGTCCGGAGTCGACGGCAACAGCGCCGGCTCCGGGCGGCGACGCCGCCGGCGCGAGAGCGCAGGCCATCCCTTCTCCTCCTATTACGAGAAGCCGATCATCAACCCGCCTGTCTGGGAGGAGCGCGAGATCGGTGGCTACCTCTTCACCGGCGGCTTGGCGGGCGCGTCCTCGATCCTCGCGGCAGGCGCGCAGTTCACCGGACGTCCGGTGAGCGCCCGGGCGTCGAAGGTGACGGCGGCCGGCGCGATCGCGATCTCGCTGGGCGCCCTTGTCAAGGACCTCGGGCGGCCCGCCCGGTTTCTGAACATGCTGCGCGTCGTGAAGCCGAGCTCGCCGATGAGCATCGGCGTGTGGATCATCGTCGGCTACGCGCCGCTGACGTTCGTCTCAGCCGCGTCCGATCTCACCGGCGTCGCGCCCCGCACCGGGCGGGCCGCCGGTCTCGGCGCGGGGCTGCTCGGCGCGGGCGTCGCCTCCTACACGGCGGCGCTGATCGCCGACACCGCCGTGCCCGCGTGGCACGGCGCCCACCGCGAGCTGCCGTTCCTGTTCGTCGGCTCGGCCGCCAGTGCCGGCGCCGGCGCGGCCCTGCTCGCGGCGCCGCTGAGCGAGAACGGTCCCGCGCGGCGGCTCGCCGTCGCGGGGGCGCTGGTCGAGCTCGGCTTCGAGCTTCAGATGGAGCGGCAACTCGGGATGGTCGCCGAGGCGCTGCACGAGGGGACCGCGGGCCGGCGACTGCGCGCCGCCAAGGGCCTGGCCGCCGCCGGCGCGGCGCTCGCGGCGGTGGCCGGCGGTCGCTCACGTCCTGCCGCCGGTGCGGCCGGGGCGATGCTCCTTGCCGGCTCGCTGCTCACCCGGCTGGGGATCTTCGCCGGAGGGATGGCTTCGGCGAAGGACCCGAAGTACACGGTGGTGCCGCAGCGGGAACGGATGGCTGCAAGCCAACGGCGCGAAAGCGCCGGCGGGAACTCCGCCGCGGTCACGCCAGGATCTTCGGGATGAGCGTCGGCTCGCGCGTCGCTTCGGCGCGTGAGCTCGCCGGGCCGGTGGTCATTGATGGCGCGGCGCTCGGTTCCTAGCCTGCCGCCCATGTCGGGCGTCGCGGGAGCTCTGCGACTCGTGCACGGGTTCGAGCCGGGACTCACGCGGGTGAAGGTCGCAGGCCGCTTCGTCTACCTCGACGCCGAAGGATCGCGTGTGCAGGACGACCGCGTTCTGGATCGCATCACGGCGCTTGCGATCCCGCCCGCTTGGGCGGACGTCTGGGTGAGCTCGGACCCGGCCGCTCATCTGCAGGCGACGGGAGTCGATGCCCGCGGTCGCAAGCAGTACCGCTACCACGCGAAGTGGCGTCAGGACCGCGACGAGTTGAAGTTCCAGGACATGGAGGCCTTCGCCCGGGTGCAGCCGGCACTGCGCTCCCGCGTCGCCGAGGAGCTTGCCCGCGAACGCCAGATGGGCCACAGCCGGGTTCTCGCGCTGGCACTGCGGCTGTTGGACGTCGGACTGTTCCGCGTCGGGTCAGACCGATACGCGCGCGAAAACCATCACTACGGTCTGACCACCCTCCAACGCGAGCAGGTTGCGGTCGACGGCGAGCGCGCCGTCTTCGACTACGTGGGCAAGGCGGGGAAGAGACAACGCCTCGCCGTCACAGATCACGAGGCGGTGCCCGCCGTTGCGACCCTTCGCCGGCGCCGGTCCGGGCCGCGCGAGCTGATGGCGTTCCGCGGAGCGCACGGCTGGACACGCATCCACGGCGATGACGTGAACAACTTCCTGCGACACGTGACAGCGAGCTCGTTCTCGGCGAAGGAGTACCGCACCTGGAACGCCACCGTGATCGCAGCGACGGCGCTCGCCGCCGAGCGGCCGGCCGCCTCACGGGCCGCGAGCAGCGCTTCTCGCGCTGCGGCCGCGGCCCTCGGGAACACCCCTGCCGTCGCACGGGACGCCTACATCGACCCGCGTGTGCTCGAGCGCTACCGGCAGGGCGACGCCCTCCACCTCGACGGCGTCCCGCCCGATCCGTGGCAGGCTCGGGCGGTCGTCGAGGCTCGCGTGCTCGAGCTGCTCGACCGTCGCTGACTGTCTAGCCGCCCGTCTTCTTCGACCGCGCGACGCGAGCGGGCTTCGCGCAGGGACGGCAGCCGAACCCTTTGACGGCGCCCTCCACCGTGCCGAGACTCGTCGGGTCGCTCGCGAACCATTCTTCGCTGACGAACCCCATCGCGAACAGGCCGAGACCGCTCAGCTTTTCCAGGAAGGCCGGCGCCAGCACCGATTTCAGGTGTTCGCGCGTAACGGTCACGCCGCCTTCGGGCGGGCGGTAGTAGGCGAGCATCACGGGGCCGTATCGCTTCAGCTGTTTGGTCATCGCGAGGATGTCGGCGGTGTCGGTGTCGGAGCTCAACATCTGGAAGCTCTCGAAGTCCGAAGCGCGCATCACGCCGGCGAAGTGCTTGAAGAGCGACCTTCCGGCGCCGGTCGAGGGACCGTTCCAGCGCGCCTGCCAGCCCCCCCAGCCCAAAGACACGAGGCTGCCTGGAGCGAGCCGGTGGAAGATGCCCATCGCCGCGGTGTACTGCGACTCGAGCGCTTCGTAGTACGCCGTGGTCTGCGGGCTGCCCGACCATTCGTTGCCGTTGCAGGCGTAGGTCTCCAGCTCCGTGAACAGCGTCACGTACAGGGTGCGGCCTGACGCCGGGCGGAAGATCTCGGCGAGGCGTTCCATGTCCGTCAGGAACGCCGGCGACACGGCGTAGGGCTTCCCGCAGGCGGTCCCGAACGGCGTCGAGAACGTGGAGCGCGATTCGCCGGACCAGACGATCAGGTGCATGTCGTACCCGGCGGCGTAGTCGCGAGGCACCTCGGACTTTTCCCAGCCGGACATCCAGCCGAAATCGGACGGGCCGTTGTACCAGCTGCTCAGCATGCCGAGCGGAGCCTGCTTGGCAAGGGTCCCGCTGCGGTCGCCGTCCGCCTCGGTGCCGAGCCCGAACAGGATCTTGTGCGCGGCTGCGGCCCGTGCCTCTGCGGCGGGGGCGTTCACAACCCCGAGGAGGATTACGGCCAGCGCGAACAGCGCCAGCGCTGCGCGAGCGATCGAGGCCGACACGCCCACCCGCTTCGAACTTTCGCTCTGCCGTCCGACACCGCCTCGAACACCAGTCACCGCGCCAACTATAGGGCGCAGTGCGCCGGTCGGGCGAGGACGCCGTTGCAGGGACAGACCTTTGGACGGTAGTCGGACCCGAGCAGGCAGCGGCTGCACACGTGTCTGAAATGTGAATGAGACGCGGTCGCGAGCAGTCAGAAATTCAACTTATTCGATACGTTGTCCTTCGCACCTCGACGGGGGACCCTGGTCAAGGCGACCGGAAGGTGTGGAGAATGGACATGGATTGTTTTTTGGCGCCCGACGCGCGGACGCGCGCGGCTGGCGACCCTCGACGCAGATGCCCGCAGGGCGACGCCGGCGGCCGGAGATGACGGCCTTCGCGATCGGGCTATCCCTCGTCAGCGTCACGCTCACCACGTACGGGCTCTTCACGCTGTGGCTGATGTTGAGCGCGTGGGATCGGCCTGCCCGACTCCGCGCCACGGCGGGACCGCAGCGCTTCAGGGAGCCGCGACTGAGCTTCACGGTGCTGATCCCGGCGCGCGACGAGGAGCTCGTGATCGGCGAGACGATCGCGCAGGTCGCGGACGCCAACTACCCGCCGGAGCTACTCGAGATCATCGTGATCTGCCAGCGCGACGACCCCCGCACGCTCGGGGCGGTCCAGAGGCACACCGGACACGTAGGGCCCGGCCGCGCGCGACTCGTCATCTACGACGAGGCACCGTTCAACAAGCCGCATGCCCTGAACGTCGGATTCGCCTCGGCACACGGCGACGTGGTGACCGTGTTCGACGCCGAGGACGACGTCCACCCCGACATCTTCAACGTGATGAACACGGTCATGCTCGAGGAACGCGTCGGGGTCGTGCAGGGCGGCGTGCAGCTGATGAACTTCAAGGAGCACTGGTTCTCAGCGTTCAACTGCGTCGAGTACTTCTTCTACTTCAGGAGCAGACTCCACTTCAACGCGAGCATCGGCATGGTCCCGCTTGGCGGCAACACCGTGTCGATGCGCAGGGAGCTGGTCGAGCGCGTCGGCGGCTGGGACGAGTCCTGCCTCACCGAGGACGCCGACATCGGCGTGCGGCTGAGCGCGCTCGGGGAGCCGATCCGGGTCGTCTACGACAGCCGCTGGGTGACCCGGGAGGAGACCGCACACAGCCGCCGCGCGTTGGTCAAGCAGCGAACTCGCTGGTGTCAGGGGTTCCTGCAGATCTTCTTGAAAGGAGACTGGCGCCGGCTCCGCGGAAAGCGGCGCCGCGCGCTCGCCGCGGCAACCTTCGGCCAGCCGATCCTCGACGGGCTGCTGATCACGTTCGTGCCGCTGATCCCGTTGGCGCTGATCTACCTGAAGCTCCCCGTGCTCGCGGCGATGATCACCCTCACGCCGTTGTACGTCGTCGGCTTGCAGCTGCTTGCGGGAACGTTGGGCCTGATCGAGTTCGGGCGGCTGTACGGCGAGCGCGTCCCCGTCCATCTGGTGGCGCGGATGCCGTTCACCTACCTCGCCTGCCAGTGGCTGATCGGCTACAGCGCCGCGCGGGCGATCGTGCGGCTCGCTCGTGGACGATCCGACTGGGAGAAGACCGAGCACCGCGGAGCTCACCGAACGGCGACGACGGTGCCCGCTCCACGGCCGGGCGTCGTCCCCGAACCAGCGCTGACGGGCGTCGTCCCTGAACCGGCGCTGACGGGCGTCGTCTCTGAACCGGCGCTGATGGCCGCCGCACAGGCGTCGCGGGAGCAGACCGCTTGAGCACCGGCGTCGTCGCGGAGGGCCCATCCGGCCTCGCCCCGCTCGCGACGCCGCGCAGTCGCTTCAGGGTTCCGGGGGATCCACGCCTGTGGTGGGCCGTGGCGTTCGTCGTCGTTCTGGTCGTCGTCTCCCAGGGCGTGAACATGCTGCATTACCCCTACATCGAGGACGACGAGGGGACCTACCTCGCCCAGGCGTGGTCGGTCTTCCACCTCGGGCAGCTCACCCCCTACACCTACATCTACGACCACGCACCGCTCGGCTGGATCCAGATCGCGATCTGGCAGCTGCTCACGTTCGGGTGGGTCGGCACCGGACTCGCATCCGGACGGGTGCTGATGTTGCTCTACCAACTCGGCAGTGCGGTGCTCGTGCTCGCGATCGGCCGGCGCGCCTCCGGCAAGGTCTGGGTGGGCGTGCTGGCGGCGAGCCTGTTCTCGCTCTCGAGCTACGGGATCTACTACCACCGGCGCATCCTGCTCGACAACGTCGCGACGTTCTGGATCCTGGCGAGCCTCTACCTGCTGAGCACGCGACCGACCCTCACGCGCTTCTGGCTCAGCGGGGTCGCGATCGGGATCGCCGTGCTCTCCAAGGAGACGGCGATCGCCGTCGCGCCGGCGCTGCTGCTGATCGCGGTGCGCAGGGCACCGCCCGTGAGCAGGCTGTTCGCCGTCTTCGGATGGCTCGCGCTCTCCCTCAGCGTCTGCTCGATGTACCTGCTGCTGGCGGCACTCAAGGGCGAGTTGTTCAGGCCGGGAACACTGCTCGGCGGGTCGAGCCCCCACGTGAGCCTCGAGTGCTCCGTCCAATGGCAGAGCACTCGAGGACGGAACGGAGGTCTGCTCGAAACCTCGAGTGAGTTCTGGCACACGACACTCGCCTGGGCGCACGCCGAACCGCTGCTCGTGATCGGCGGCACGGGCGCGGCCCTGCTCGCCGTCACGGTGCTGAGGCGCAACGCGATCGTCTCCGGCATCGGCCTGGCCGTGCTGCTGCTGTGGGTGTTCCTGGGGCGCGGCGCGACGGTCTCGCCCTTCTACCTGCTGCCGTTGCTCCCGCTGCTGGCCCTCAGCCTCGCGCTGGTCGTGGGGGGCGCCGGGAAGGCGCTCGCCCGGCGCTACGGCCGCCGCGTGTCGATGCCCGCGGTCGCGCTCGCCGTGGGAGCCGCGGTGCTGCTCCTCGTGGTCGCCTATCAGCGCTCGGAAGAGGCGCTGTGGACGGGCGACCCCGTCGCCGGACAGACGGCCGCGGTCAACTGGATACGACACGAGGTCCCTCCCGGGAGCCGGCTCATCATCGACAACTACCTGTGGAACGCGCTCCACGCGCCGCCCGTCCGGCGACCCCGCCTTCAAGGACGCCCAGTACTACTGGGAGGTCGGTGAGGATCCCAAAGTCCAGCGCCGCGATTTCTGCAGACAACTGGCGCACCGTCAGTTACGTCGTGAGCACCCCGCAGATGCTCGCGGACGACGCGCAGCAGAACTTCCCGATCGTCACCCCCGCGCTCGAGCACTCCCGGACCGTCGCCCGGTTCAACACCGGCGGGTGGCCCGTGGAAGTGCGGCGGGTGGAACCCGACGTGAACGCCACGCTGCCCACCGTCCGGAGCCCGGCCGAGCCCTCGTGCATGAGGTACGGGTGATGACTGCCGCTCGCCGGTGCCCGTCATCGCCGCCGAGGCGCGCGGCCACCGCCGCTCGCCGCGGAGTAACGTTGTCGCGATCCATCCGCAGGGGGTTCGCAGGAGGGATGCAAGGGGCTCGAGCCATATGAACGTGCGGCTCAGACGCTGCGTGGCAGTGCTCGCCGGCGCATGCTCGATCTCGGTGTTGGCGCTTCCGGGCGGCGCGGCTGGTGAGTCGGTGCTGACGCCCGAAGGGCACGCCGCCGAGGACGCGGTCGAACTCACGCCGAGCGCCGAAACGCGCATGTCGCACGCCTCGATGAAGCGGACGGCCGCCGCCGCTGCCCGGGCGGCCGGCGTGACCGCCGGCGACCCCGCCGAAGTCGGCGAATGGGGTGCGGTCGAAGAATGGCCCGTCGTGCCGATCTGGGCCGCCCTGATGCCGAACGGCAAGGTGCTCGCCTACGCCTCGGTCGGCACCAAAGCCACCGAGAGCTTCGCCGAACAGAACAAAACGGAAGCGACGCTGTGGAACCCGACGACCGGCAGCCAGACGAGCGTCACGCTCGAAAACGGCTTCAACATCTTCTGCAGCGGGCTGGCTCAGATGGAAGAAGGAAACCTCTTCGTGGCGGGCGGCAACAAGAACCAGAAACTCGACGGGATCGTCAAGACGACCACGTTCGACTGGGAGAACAACACCTGGCTGGAAAGCCCGGACATGGCCTACCCGCGCTGGTACCCGTCGGTCACCGAGATGGGCAACGGTGAGATGCTGATCACCTCCGGCGGCCCGCCGATCCCCGAGGTGCGACAGAACGACGGATCGCTCCGCCAGCTGACGCACGCGTCGCTCGCGCTGCCGCTGTACCCGTGGATGGACGTCGCGCCCGACGGGCAGGCGTTCGACTCCGGCCCCGACCCGAAGATGCGAGAGCTGAATCCCAGCGGCAACGGCTCCTGGAAGCAGTTCGGCGAACGCGACCCGATCAACCGCACCTACGGCGGCCATGCGCTGTATGACATCGGCAAGATCCTCGTCGCCGGCGGCGGGCCGTCGACTAAGACCGCCGACGTCATCGACGTCAACGGACCGACCCCGACCGCCACACCGACCGGCGACATGGCCTACGGCCGGCGCCAGAACAACCTGACCGTGCTCGCCGACGGCAGCGTGCTCGTCACCGGGGGCAACTCCTCGGGAGCCGAACTCGTCGACCTCAACGCCGGCGTGTACGCGGCCGAGCTGTGGAACCCCGAAACCGGGCAGTGGAAGACCCTCTCGAGCGAGCAGATGACACGCCAGTACCACTCGACCGCGTTGCTGCTGCCGGACGGACGCGTGCTCTCCGGCGGCGGCGGCATCTGCGGCGAATGCGACGCGGTCGGCTACCTCAACAAGAACGCGCAGATCTTCACCCCGCCCTATCTGTTCAAGAAGGATGGGTCAGGAGAACTCGCACCGCGCCCAAGCATCACCTCGACGCCCAAGGCCCTCACGGAGGGGACCCACTTCACCGTGTCGACCCCGGACGCGACGTCGATCCGAAAGGTGGCGCTCGTCAAACTCGGCGCGGTCACGCACTCGAACAACATGGGCCAGCGCTACGTGCCGGTCCAGTTCACGGCCGGTGAAGGCAGCCTCGACGTCACGGCACCGACGGATACGAGCATCGCTCCGCCGGGCTACTACATGTTGTTCGTCGTCAACTCGGCCGGGGTACCGTCGGTGGCGCCGATCGTCCACGTCGCGGGTCCCGAAACGGCTCCGACCGAACTGCCCGACCCGTCGGCCGGCGGCTGGACCCTCAACGGGTCGGCCACGCTGAACGGCAGCGAAGTCGTGCTGACGCCCGCTACGGACTTCCAGCACGGCGACGCGATCTGGCCCAAAGCGACGGAACCGCGAAACGTGACGGTCGAATTCGACGCCTCGATCGGCGGCGGCACCGGAGCCGACGGCCTGACGCTGTTCTTCGCCGACCCGAGCCGCGGCGCCACCCCGACATCGTTGGGAGCAGAAGGCGGCGGGCTCGGCTTCTCCGGCATCCCGGGCGACGCGATCACACTCGACGAGTTCCAGGGGACAGGGGCGCCGTCCGACGACTTCGCCGGCATCACCGACGGGCCCACGTCGCCGAGCACGCCCGACGTGCTGCACTGGCTGGCGACCGCCAACCTCTCGGCGCCGATCCAGGACGCCACTACCCACGTGAAGATTGTCAACGCGGCAGGCATCACGACGGTCTACGTGAACGGCACGCAGGCGCTGAGCCAGCCGCTCTCGCTTCCGGCCAGCGCCTACCTCGGCTTCAGCGCGGGCACCGGCGCCATCGACAACCGCCACGCGATCTCGAACGTCGTCGTCACCGGCGCGACGCCGCCCCCGTCGAGCCTCGAGGTGGGGGTCACTCTCGACGCGCCTGCAGAATCGAAACAGTCCGCGGCGAAGTTCGTCCTCTCAGGCACATGCCCGTCCAGCTTCGGAACCGCCCCGCTCGGAGATAAAGGATCTGCCACGGCGACCCTCACGGGTGCCTTCGCCGGCACGAGCTGCGGCGTCGCCGAGAGCGCGCCCGGCACCCTCGGCTGGAGCGCGACCGCTTCGGTCAACGGGGGCGCACCGATCGCGCTCACCGAAAACGAAGGCAAATTCGAAGTGCCGGCGTTCGCGCTGCTCGCGGGCGTCAACAGCGTCCAGTTCACGAACACGTACACGCGACCGCCGGCGGCCAGCCTGAACGTAGGCGTCGGCATTCATGCGCCAAGCGGCTCCGAACAGCTCGGGCAGACGTTCGCCGTCAGCGGCAGCTGCCCGTCTGAGTTCACCGCCGGCCCGCTCGGCGGCGGAGCGAACGCCTCCCCCACGCTCGCCGAAGCGATCGAAGGGGAAAGCTGCAGCGTCGCCGAGAGCGCGCCGACCGGTGAAGGCTGGACCGCGACGGCGTCGGTCAACGGCGGCGTGCCCGTGTCGCTGAACGCCTCCGAAGGGCGGTGGACCGTCCCGCCCTTTGCCCTCGCGGCGGGCGCGAACACGATCCAGCTCTCGAACACCTTCACGCCGTCCACGAGCGTGCCGGACCCGACCGCGGGCGGCTGGCAGCTGAACGGGAGCTCCACGATGTCCGACACGGGGCTCGTGCTGACCCCCGCGAGCTCGTTCCTTGCCGGCAGCGCCTTCTGGCCGAAGAGGATCGACCCCCGGAGCATGACCGTCGAATACGAAGCCACGGTCGGCGGCGGCTCGGGCGCGGACGGCCTCGCGATGGTCATCGCCGACTCGAGCCGCGGCGCTGTCCCGACCGCGCTCGGCGCCGAAGGCGGGGGGCTCGGCTTCTCGGGGATCCCCGGTGACGCGATCGCGCTCGACGAGTTCCAGGACCCCGGCGCGCCGTCGGACAACTTCCTCGGCCTCAGCGACGGGCCGACGTCCCCCACAACACCAAGCGTGCTCAACTGGCTGGCGACCGCCAACCTCGCGGTGCCCATCCAGGGCGCGACGAACCGGGTGAAGGTCGTGACCGCAGGCGGGCACATCACGATCTCCGTCAACGGGCTCGAGCTGATCGACCAGGCACTCACCCTCCCCTCCAGCGCCTACCTCGGCTTCAGCGGCGGCACGGGCGGGCTGGACAACCGCCACGAAATCTCGAACCTGCTCGTCGACCTCGAACCCCCGAAGCCCAAGGTGACGAGCGTTGCGCCCTCTGCAGGGCTCACCTCAGGAGGGACCTCGGTGACGATCACTGGGACCGGGCTCAGCGATGCCACCGCGGTCAGCTTCGGCGCGACGAACGCCGCCGGCTTGATCGTGCACTCGCCGACCTCGGTCAGCGCCACCACCCCAGCAGGGACAGGGACCGTCGACGTGACCGTCACGACGCCCGACGGGACGAGCCCGATCGAACCCGCGGACCGGTTCGAATACGTCCCTGCCGGTCCTGCTCCCGCGATCACCAAGGCGGCGCCGAAGAAGGGCCCCGCGGCCGGCGGGACGGCGCTCACGCTCACGGGCTCCGGCTTCGCGGGCTCCGGCGAAGTCCTGTTCGGGTCCACCCCCGCGACGTCGTTCACCGTCAACGACCCGACCTCGATCACCGCGATCGCACCACCGGGAACCGTCGGCAGCGTCGATCTCCGAGTGGTCACGCCCAACGGCACCAGCGCGGTCTCCAAGAAGGGCGTCTACAAGTACGAAAACCCGACGGTCACCGGCGTGGCTCCAGCCGGCGGAGCCAAAAAAGGAGGCTCGACCGTAACCGTGAGCGGCAGCGGGTTCGCGCCCGGTGCCGGCACCACCATCTGGTTCGGCAAGGCGCTCGCGACATCGGCTGAATGCTCGTCGACGACCAGCTGCGTCGCAATCGCCCCGCCGACCCTGAAAGCCGGTGCAGTCGATGTCGTCGCGGCGGTCGCCAACAAGAAGAGCAAGAAGTCGGCCGCCGACCGGTTCGCCTACGAATAGCGACGCGCCGCGGGGGGCTGTGGTCAAGCCACGGGCTGCGTCAGGCGCCGGTGAACCGATACTCGCTCTGCCAGGCGTCCGTCGGGTCGGTGTGCGCGGCCCAGAACAGCTCCGATCGACGTCGCTGCGGTCGGACGCAGGCTGATCTCGAGCCTAGTGAGCTGTCATCACCGAATCAGGATGATTGCGGCCCCCCGATGCGCAGCTGATCTCGCCGCGAACGGGTGTTCTGACCGGACGTCTAACGCCTACGTCCGTCCGTGCGCGTAGGACCGGCCCTCAGCAACAGGAGCTCAGAGCCGCGTGCGGACGGACGGTCGCGCCCGAGCGTCCTGCTCGGGCGCGGCCTCATCCGGTGAGCTGCGCTCACCCCCTCCTCGCGGCTAGTTCAGGTTGAGCGTGGGCGTGATCGCGTCTTCCGCGACGGATTCCGGCGTCCACGGCAGCGTGATCCATTCGTTTTTGGACAGGCGCTGGGTCTGGTCTTCGTAGTACGGGGACGTCGGGTCTTCCGACTGCGAGTAGGCCAGCAGCGCTTTCGAGAGGGGGTCGTGACCGTTCTGCAGTTCCGTGAACATCACCAGGCTCGTCCCGCCCGTCACTTCCGTCGTTTTCGAGGTCGGTGTCGGGAACACCCCTCCGTTGGCTGCGAAGCATTCGCCGCCGTCAGAGCAACCGGGCATCGGCGCCGCGCCGGCCGACGGGGCGCGCTGCACCTCGCCCGTGTCGGCGTTGAGCGGGATGCCGCGCGCCTGCATCGAGCTCACCGCAGCCGCGAGCGCTTCCTTGCTCGACGCCAGCGACGTGTTGAGCGTGTTGGGCGTGTACACGGGGTCGCTCACCGTCCACGGGTGGACCCAGAAGCCCGCCGCGGTGTAGGCGCGTCCGAACCATTCCTGGAACAGCCAGGCACCCCTGTCTTCGAGCGTGGCGCTCGCGCCGTAGGCGTCGAGCACTGGACACGCTTCGCTGACGTTGACGCCGTTGATCACGCCGCTCGATTCGCTCACTGCGTTGTGGCAGATTTCGCGCAGACCCGGCAGCGCGCGCTCAGCCGGCAGAGAGCGGAACTTGGTCCACGATTCCTGCATCGTCTGGGCCGTGAAGCCGGGCGTCGCGCCGAGCCCGTCGGTCGGAACGCCGCCGTTGTTCGTGCCCATGCGCTGGGCGACCATGTCGATCCCCGTCTGCGCGCGCATCCCCGGGTTCACTTCTTCTCCACCGAGGGTAGGTCCGAACCCGGTCAGCGGGCTGCTCGCGTTCGCGAGCCAGAACGAGTTGTTCGAGTTCTCGACGTAGTCCCTACGGACCAGCGACGGCTCTTCGCTGCCCGCGAGGATGCCGGGCACGATCGCACCCGGGCTTTCCGGCGCTTCGCAGGAGCCGTCGTCGTTGAACGGGCCGCTGAGCGACCCCGGAACGAGGTTGCAAGCCGAGTTGACGAAGGCTTTCGTCAGGCTCGATGCGACGACGACCTCCGAGTAGAACGCGTTGCCTTCATCGTCGGCGCCGATCGTGTTCACCCAGGGCACGCCCTGAATCGTGCGCTCGGAATCGAGCACCTGCGAGGCGTTTTCGGCTTTGCTGATCGCGAGCCACTGGTCCGGGCCACGGAGGTTGTTCGCGTTGGCGTCGACAACCGCGATTCGCAGCGCCCCCTCCCAGAACACCGGCCCGTACTTGCTGTAGTAGAGCGTCGCGGTGCGCGGCACGAGTTTGCCGCCTTCGAGCGCCTGCACGGTGATGGATTTCTTCTTCAGCTTCGTCGTTTGGCCCTTGTATCTGTATTTTTCCGGGCCGGCCGAGGGCAGGTACCAGAAGTAGACGGTGGTGTTCGTAGAGACGGTGTGCGTCCAGGCGACATCCTGGTTGTGGCCGATGTTGATCCCGGGCAAGCCCCAGATCCCGGCGCCGGCCGCGTGGTAGGAGCCTGGGATTTCGACGTTCATCTCCCAAAAGCGTTCCGAGCCGTGCCAGGGGAAGTGCGGGTTGGCGAGTACCACACCGCCACCGTTGGTGGCGTCTTCGCCGCCGACCGCGAGCCCGTTCGAGCCGAGCAGCTTGCTGTGGCCGATGTTCGCCATTTCGGCAAGCGACATGCTGGGCGTGCGCGCGTGCTTCTTCGCCGCCGGCGAGGGCGGACCGTAAGCAGGATTCGCCTCGGCGGCCGGACCCAGCGCGGAGTTACCCGCGAGGTCGTCGATCTGGTAGATCCGCAGCCAGACGTCGAGAGGCTTGATCGGCCTCACCCACGCCGCGCCTTTGCACTTCGGGTCTGTGACTCCGCTTGGGCCGCCGATCGCCTTGAGGTAGGCGTCGTAGCCGGCGGCGTAGCCCTTCGCCACCGCGTGCGATTCGGCCGAGGGGCCCTGCGGCGAGGGAAGTCTCATCAGTTTCTGAACCACGCGGTTCTTCTTGACCGAGGTCCAGTAGACGTCCGAGTTGAGGTTGGTGAACACCACACCGCCCTCGGCTTCGTTCTTGAAGGTGCCGTTCGGGCCGAAGAACGCCGACCGTTCACCGTCGACCGTCAGGAACGTTTCAGCGAGCAGACAGATCCCGTCCTGCGCCTGCGCGTAACCGACGCCATATCCGACGTCGCCGAAGTTCTGGCCGGAGATGTTCGCGACGCCTCCGGTGGTCCGGGTCAACGACACCTTGTAGGACGCGAGGGCGGAAGCCGGCAGGCACATCCCAGCCCCAACCACGACAAGCAACGCAAGCCATCGGTTCCTCATGAACCGCGTGCCTCTGACGTGGCCGTCGTTCCCGCACGGCGCAGAGCCCGTCCCCATATTCGTCCTCTCCCTCCGAATGATCCCGACCATCCGCCAGTGGCGGATTGCTCAGTCCTCCAATCTCGAGTAAGGTACCAGAGTGTCCACCACTACGCAAGAGACCACCGACCGCCTCCCTCGGGGGCCCCACCGGCTCTCTCGCGAGCAGGTCGCGAGCCACCAGCGCGAGCGCATCCTCTCCGCCGTGATCGCGACGGTCGGAACGAAGGGCTACGGCGCGACGACGATCGGTGACATCAGCCGCGTCGCGCGCGTCTCACGCGACACGTTCTACGCGCAGTTCGCCAACAAGGAAGAGTGCTTCATCGCCGCGTACGACGCGACGACGAGTGAGCTGCTGGCCGAAATCGTGGCCGTGGGGACGAACCAAGTGAGCTACGTCGACGCCGTGCGCGACGGTATCCGCGCCTACCTGAGGTTCTGGAGCGATCGCCCCGACGCCGCGCGCGCCTGCACCGTCGAGGTGATGGCCGCCGGTGAGAAGGCCCTCGCCCAGCGCGAACGCACGCTCGGGCGCTTCGCACGCCTCTTTCGCGCCATCGCCGAGCGCGCCGCCACGGAGCAGCCGGGGTTGCCCACCGTCCCCGACATCGTCCCGCGGGCAAGCATCCTCGCCGTGCTCGAGCTCGCGACTGAGTACGTACGCCAGGGCCGCACCGTCTCACTGCCCGAGCTCGAGAACGAAATCGTCTACCTCTGGCTGCTGGGGATCGCGGGACACGAGGTCGCCGCGGCCGCCACAGCGGGCTAGGAGCGGGCACCGCGCGGCGACGCCGCCGCCGCGCCTCGCTGTCGGAGAACCGTTCGGGGCTCATTCGAGCGTCGGGCCGTCGAGAGCCATGTGGGTCACGGCACGGAAGCCCGTGAGAAGGAAACCGAGGAAACAGACGACCCCGATCGCGTGCGCCCACGATGCGTCGGCGACGTTGAGCAAGCCGAAGCCTGCGATCAGGAACGCGATCGCCGCGCGCGTCAGGGTCACCGCCCGCATCCCGCGACTCTCCCCTGCCGCGGTCAGCGAGTCGGCCCGCTCAGCACCTCGCAAGCGTCCGCGGACGGCAATTCCGAACAGCAGCGCAAGCGCAGGAAACAGGATCGCCCCTCCCGCGAGCACCGCGACGACGACGGCGACGAGCACGTCGTGGCCCGCTGCCGCCTCGTCGACCGTGAGACCCGGGAGGATCGTCGGCCAGCGCGACAGGGCCCATCCGGCGATGATCGCGGCGACGGCTAGCGCGGCGCAGTAGCGCGCCGGCTCGAAACGGCGGTCGTAGACGAGTGCGAGCGTCCCCAGGCCGGCGAGAGCCGACACGATCACGGCGGGCAGCGCGCGTCCGGTCAGCAGCGAGCGGAGCAGCGCATGGTTGTCGGCGCCCACGATGAAGATGCCCGCCAGTGCCACGGCTCCCGCAACCACCCCGCCCCCCAGGGCGCGACGGCGAAAGTCGTCCTCGAGCTGCCGGTCCCCATCGCGCGCGGCGTCCGCGGCGAGATACACCGCGGCGAGATAGGCAGAGCTCGCCACCGCGAGGACGCCGATGAAGATCGATGTCGGGTTCAACCAGCTCGAGAACAGATGCCCGGCGGCGTTGCCGACCGGCACTCGGTCGGTGGCGATCGCGCCGATCGCGGCACCCAGCGCGAACGGCGTGAGGATCGAGGAGATCGAGAAGGTGCTGTCGATCAGCGCCGACTCGCGTTCGCTCGACGCGCCCTCCTTCAGCGCGTAGGTAGCCCCTCGGAAGATGATCCCCAGCAGGGCGATGAACAGCGGCACCACGAGCGTCGAGGCGATCGAGCCGAACGCCGTCGGATAGGCCGTCCAAAACACCGTGATCACGAAGATCAGCCATACGTGGTTGGCCTCCCAGACGGGGCCGATCGAGTGGTGGGCGTGCTCGCGCACCCGCTCGGACTCCTGGCCGCGGCCGGAGAACAGCTGCCAGAAGCCCGCGCCGAAGTCGGCGCCGCCGAGCGTGACGTAGAGCGCCATCCCTGCGAGCACGAACACCAGTGGCAGCGCCTGAAGCATCGGCTAAGCCTCGGCGAGCCCGGTCGTGGCCGATGGCGGTTCGGCGCCCGGGAGCTCGAGTGGCTTGCGCGCCAGGCGATGGAGCACCCACACGAGACCGCACGCGACGACGAGGTAGGCGGCCGCGAGCACCCCATAGCCGACCGGGATCCCGTGGGCGCTGGTGACGGCTTCGGCGGTGAGCATCACGTGGTAGACGACCCACGGCTGGCGACCGACCTCCGTCACGATCCATCCGGCGATCAGCGCGACCACCGACAGCGGCGCGGCCAGGATGAGCGCTCGGTAGAACCAGACCGACTCGGGGAGGCGCTTGCGCCGGAACCACGTGGCCAGGTACACGACGCCGAGCAGCGCGAGCAGCGTCCCGATCCCGACCATCGACTGAAACGCGAACCGCACGACGTTGATCGGTGGCCGCTGCCGGGCCGGGACCGTGTCGAGCCCCTGCACCTTCGCATTCCACGAGTGGAAGGAGAGGAAGGAGAGGAGATGGGGGATCGCGATCCCGTACTTCACTTCGTTGTCGGTGTACCAACCGAGGATGTGCTCGGAGGCGCCGTTCGTCGTCTTGTACAGGCCCTCGATCGCCGCCAGCTTGACCGGCTGCGTTTTCGCGACGTCTCGCGCAGCCCAGTCGCCGACCAGGATCTGCACAGGGGCAGCGAGGGCCGCGACCGTGAGCGGGATCGTGAGCGCAATGCGCTCGTAGCGCCCCCAGCGGCCCCGCAGGCGTCCGAAGGCGTACACGCCGGCGAGCACGAAGCCGCTGACGATGTAGCCAGCGATGTACATGTGGATCAGCTCGTGCCAGAGGTAGGAGTTGCCAAACAGCGCGGCGAGCGGATGGACGTGGGTCACGTGGCCGCCCTGCAGGCGAAAGCCGCTCGGATGGTTCATCCAGGCGTTCACCGAGATCACCGTCAGCGATCCGGTGAATCCCGTGATCACGATCGGGATCCCGGACAGCAGGTGCGCGCGCCGGGAGAGCCGCCCCCAGCCGTACAGGTAGATGCCGATGAAGATCGCCTCCAGGAAGAAGGAGAAGCCCTCGATCGCGAAACCGAGCCCGAACACGCTGCCGAACGTGCCCGTGAAGTTCGGCCACAGGAAGCCCATCTCGAAGCTCAGGACGGTGCCCGTGATCACACCGACCGCGAACAGCGCGAGCATGATCCGCGACCACCGCCGCGCGAGCGTCAGATAGACCCCATCCCCCGTGCGGTAGCCCAGCCACTCGACGAACAGCACCATCGCCGGGAACGAGATCGCGAACGCCACCAGCGGGATATGCACGGCGAAGGAGAGCGCCTGCATCTGACGCGCCTGCAGCAGGTACTGCTGATGGTCGACCGGGGCGAGGGCGGCGCCCAGAGCCGGCTGGAATCCGGTCAGCGCCACGCAGAGAAGCCCGCAGCTCTGGGTGGACCGGGAACGGCGCTCGAAGGCGTCGGCTGATCCGGGCGATAGGAAACCGGCGACCGATGACAGTGCCGCCGGCAGGTTTGGCGCACTCGGAAAGACCTCCTTGCGGGCCCTTCTCTCAGTTCGGAGAACACTACCCGACGAGAACTTTGCGAACCGGATCCCGGCGCGTCGTGGTCGGCTTCCTGAGCGTGACGAGCAGCGGTCTCGGCCGCGATCGCGTCGAGCGGAACGTCAGGCTCACCTCGAACTGCTGCCGAGGCGTCGTGATCATCGGGGCGTCCATCCAGGCTGCCGGCCGCGGGTAGCGGCTGTCAGCCTGTCACCGCGAGCAGCTGCCAGTCGCCCGGCACTCCCTTCAGGGTGTGGAGGCCGCGATCGGCGAACTCGATGCCCGAACCGGTCACCAGGTCTCGCACCGTGCTGGTGACGAGCACCTCGCCGGGCTCGGCAAGGCCGGCGACGCGTGCGCCGATGTGCACGGCCACACCGGCGAAGTCCTCGCCTCGGGCGACGCACTCGCCCGAGTGCAGGCCGGCCCGAACCTGCAGTCCGATCGTGTGGGTCCTCTCGCCGATCGCGGTCGCACAGCGGATCGCCCGCGCCGGCCCGTCGAAGCACGCGAGGAAGCCATCGCCCGTGGACTTGACCTCTCGGCCGTGGAAGCGTTGGAGTTCCAGGCGAACGGCGGAGTCGTGAGCGTCCAGAAGCTCCTGCCAGCGCCGGTCGCCAATGCTCGCGGCTCGCTGCGTGGATCCGGCGATGTCGGTGAAGAGCACCGTCTTGAGCACGCGATCGATCTCGTGGTCCTGACGGGTGCCGGTGAGGAATTCCTCGATCTCATCGAGTATCGCTTCGTCCTTGTCGAGGTAGCTCTCGTGGAACGTTCCCGGGAACTCCTTCAGCCGCGCGCCTCGGATGTGCTCCGCCATGTAGCGCGCGTGCTCGACACCGACCAGCGGGTCCTGCGTCCTGTGCACCACGAGCGTGGGCGCCGAGATCGAACTCAGCGCGTGACGGGCGTCGATCAGCAGCGAGAAGCGGTTGGCCGCGGCCGCCATCGCCGGCGTCGCCGAGCTTCGCTCCATGCGAGCGAGGTGCCGGCGGGTGAGCTCGTCATCCGGAGCGTCTTGCGTGGAGATCAGCGGCCAGATGGCGCCGTGACCCCAGTTCTGCTCGATCTGGTCGCAGAAATCGTGGCCTATCTGCGGGTCGACACCCTGCGGGTAGTCCGGCGCCCAGGTCAGACGGGCGAAGGTGGCCCACAGGACGAGTGCTGTGACCCGCTCGGGGTAGGTGGCGGCGAACAGCAGCGCCATCGGCCCTCCCTCCGAGATGCCCACGATCGCGGCACTCTCGCATTCGGCCGCATCCATCACGGCTCTGACGTCATCCATCCGCTCCTCGAGCGTCGGCAGCTCTGTGCTCCGATCCGAGAGCCCGGTGCCGCGCTTGTCGAAGGTGATCATCCGTGAGAACTGCGAGAGCCGGCGGAACATCTGCATCATCGGCGGCGTCTCCCATCCAAGCTCGACGTGAGACAACGAGCCTGGGATGAACACGAGGTTCGGACCTTTGCCGCTCACCTGATAGGCGATGCTCAGGTCATCGCTCGTCGCGTAACGGGTCTCTCCCGGCCCGTCCCGTTGCTGCGGTGAGACCTGATCGCGCTGCTCCGCTGCGTCAGCCAACTTCTCAGTGACATTGGCCATCCGCGCCGCGAGATCCTGACGGGGAAGGTTCCTCCCACCGTGGTTTGCGCCCGACTCGTCTGTGATCGCCATCGCAGTCGTCTCCGCCACGTCGCACGAACCGTTTCGCCAGTGCAACGGCACCATCATCGCCCACCGAGCGAGCTGACACAAGACCAAGAACCCGCGAGCATCTCCTCGCGCACGCGCGCAGCCCGGTCACGCCGTGTCGGCACCGTGAGGCGATCGAGCCCCGAGGGCCGACCCGAGCAGAAAGCAGCGTGCCGCAGTGGACGCGCCAGCGCAAGGCGCCGACCGGTCCGACACGTCCATGCTTCGCGCAGCGTCCGCACGCGGCCACGGCACTCGCGGGGGACCGCAACGCCGCGCTGTGTTTCCAGAACGGGCACGGGCGATGTTCCCGCGCGAGGCACACCACGTCGAGCCACGGGATTTCCCCCTTTTTGTCGTGTTGGTCGCTGCTCGCGCCGAACCCGGTGTCGACACGCTCTGGCGCGACGCGCCTGGGCTGGTCCGTCTTCGTCGCACTACGCATACTCACTCCACCGCGGCTGCCTGTGTGTGATCCAGGACACGGCTGCGGTGTGAGGAAGGACACAGAGCCTTGACGAAAGCCCCACACCGACCGCTCTCTCGACGGAGCCTGCCGCGGACCGTGGCGCCGTCGTGGCGATACTCGCCAGGCTCACGAGACCGCCCCGCACTGGCCGGAAGGCCAGAAATCCCGGCCAGCCTGACCGATGAGACCCAGCGGCAAGGGTCTGCGGGATACTCGGTGGGCGATGTCCCAAACGAACGTCGGAACACTGAGGGCCGCCTTTGAGTGGTTCGGACAGAACGGAAGATCCCCGCGCGCCTCGCTGCCCTCGAAGCCTTCGGGCTGAAGGACCAGCCGATGTCGCAGGAGAACGTCGAGATCATCCGCAGGATCTACGACCGGTGGCTGCATGGTGAGACGGGCATCGACCTGTTCGACCCGGAGATCGCGATGTTCGAGTCGAGCACGCTCCCCGGTGCTGTGTCGGCGGAGGGCATCGACGCCGTCCGACGCTACATCGCGAGCTTCGGGAAGTTCTGGGAGGACATCCGCTTCGAGCCGCGCGAGTTCATCGATGCGGGCGACCGGGTCGTGGTGGTCGCACGTCTGCTGGGCCACGGCAAGGCGAGCGGCGTCCGCGTCGAGCGCACCTGGGCCTATGTCTGGACGGTCCGGGGAAAGAAGGCTCTGCGAATGGACGGCTACGAGAGCCGCCGGGAGGCCCTCAAAGCCGTCGGGCTGAAGGAGTAGCCGATGTCGCAGGAGAACGTGGCGAAGCTTCGAGCTTTGCGGTTGGCCCGGTCACCAGCACCGTCTTGTCTGCGATCGTCATCTGCATCGTCGCGTCTCCTTGTTGAGGTCTGCTGTTCCGACCTCGTCTAACGACGGAGAGCAGCGAAACTCATCGCAGACCTCGACACGCCGCTCCAGAGCCGCTCGGCTGCAACGTCATGGCAACGCTCGCCGGTTCAGATACGTCTGATGGCTATGCCCGTAGGAGGTCCGCCAGCGGGATAACGCGCGACGGAGGCGGGCGAAGCGCCCGCTACGAGGCGGCGGCGAAGGGCGTTCGATGAGGTGCTCGGCGACCTAGTCCCGCACGAGGCTGTCGAGGACGGCCTCGACGACGACTGGGTCGAGCTGGGTTCCGGCAACCCGGCGCAGCTCTGCGCAGGCCTGATGTGACGAACGCGCGGGCCTGTAGGGACGATCGGTGACGATCGCGTCGTAGGTGTCACAGGCGGCGATGATCCGCGCGGCGAGCGGTATGGCCTCGCCGGCGAGGCCATCGGGATAGCCCGCGCCGTCCCAGCGCTCATGGCTTGCGCGAACTGCCGCGGCCAGGTGCGCGAACGCGTCGATGCGTCCCACCAGCTCGCCCCCGATCTCAGCGTGTGTGCGCATGACCTGCCACTCCTGATCGGTGAGTGGGCCGCGCTTGAGCAGGATCTCGCTGGGTATCGCGATCTTGCCGACGTCATGGAGCATCGCGGCATAGCGTGCGTCGCGGACCTCACGCGCGGGCAGCGACAACCGCAGCGCGACACGCTCGACGAGGTCGGCCACGTCTTCGCCGTGCGTCGCGGTGTAGTCATCCTTAGCCTCGACGGTGCTCGCGAGGACCGCGAGCGTGTTCGTGAATGCGCCTTCGAGATCGGCGATGAGCTGGGCGCGATGGACCGCGATGCCGAGGCTCGCGGCGATCGCCTCCACGAGCACGGCATCCGCCTCTCCGAAGGCACCGGGCTCGGTCTCTTCGATGTTCAGCACGCCCCAGATCGCGCCGTCAACGAGAATCGGAACCGCCAGCTCCGAGCGCGGGTCCGTGTCAGGATCGCGAACGATGTAATCGGGATCGGCCCTCGTGTCGCTGATGAGAGCCGTAGCTCCTGAGCGGGCGACCCTGCCGTTGACGCCGTCCAAGATCGATTGTTCAGTGAGCAGGAACTCGGTCATCACCTCCGCTAGCGGACCGCCGCCCGCTATCAGCCGAAGCACGCCGTCCTCGTCGAGCCGCTGAATCGCCGCCAGGTAGAAGGCGAACGTTTCGTGCAGCTGATCGACCACGAGTCGTGCGAGCTCGCCGACGTCGCTCTTGGCAGCGAGACTCGTCGTCAGACGCGCAGCCAAACGCAGCTGCTGGCGCAGATGCGCCACCTCGTCTGCGGCTGCGCGCCGCTTCACGCGGGAGTCGGCCTGGTGACGTCGATGAGCGTCTGCACGACGACGCTGCTCACTGGCACCGGCGCGACCCGTCTTATCGAGAGCCAGGTCGGGCATGCTGAGTGCGAATCGGCGCGACAAGCGGCGTTCTTGAGCCAAAGAGTCCGTCCTGTGGACGCAGTTGGCAGCATCGAGGACCGTCGCCGGAGGCCACGCTGACCCCGGGGGGAGCGCCAGGCCGCCGGTGAAAGGCCCGGCGTCGTCCAAACCCTCTTTCTCGGACGGTCGAGCAGGTTTCCTTGCGTTTGCTCATGTAAAGCGGCTCTTCAGCCGTTGTAGACCATGAGGTTCGCATCCGCCCAACGCACACCACACGACAGCGATCACAGCGCCGGAGCGATGGCGAAGGCCTCCTCGCGAACAGCATCGGTCCCCTGCGCCCCAAGGCCAGGACGCTGGAACGAGCGGAGCAGCTCGCGCAGACCGGCACCTGGGAGTGGGACCTCGAGACTGACGTCCTGCTGTGGTCGACCAATATGTGGCGCCTCCTCGGCCTCGAGCCGGATTCGGTCACACCCACCCCTGAGTATGTGATCGAGCGCGTACATCCAGACGACCGTAAGCGGGTCGAGGGTGAGATCGACCTCGCCAGGCGCGAGGGGAGGCTGCCCGGACCGACCTACCGGACCGTGTGGCCCGACGGAACCGTCCACGTACTGCGCTCCTACCCGGCCACGGCAGAAGAGCGTGATGGTCGCCGTCAGCGACTCGTTGGTGCCGTGCAAGATGTGACGGGGCTGTGCGAGGCGGAGCGCCGGACCTCGGAGACGTTGACCCTCATGGAAACGCTCCAATCAGCCGCGCCGGTGGGCTTCGCGTTCGTCGATCGCGAGTTCCGCATCGTTCGTTTGAACGAGAAGCTAGCGGAGGTAAACGGTACCCCGCTGCACGAGCAGATCGGGCGGACCGTCGCCGAAGTGGTCCCGGACGTGTGGCGCCAAATGGAGCACGTATACCGCGGGGTGCTGGACACGGGCGAGGCAGTGGTGAATCTCGAAGTCGCGCGTCAGAGGGTGGGTGAGGAGGGCTCGCGGTTTTGGCTCGCCAGCTACTACCCGGTTCGCGCCGAGGAAGAAATCATTGGAGTCGGTGTAATCGTGACCGACGTCACCGAGCGCCAAGAGGCGGAGCATTTTCGCGCCGCGGTGATGGACACGATGGTGGAGGGGCTCTACGTACTTGATGATGAGGGCCGCCTGACGTTCATGAACTCGGCCGCGTCGAAGATCCTAGGCTGGAGCGAGGAGGGGTTGCGGGGGAAGCCCATGCATGCCGCGATTCACGCCCAGCACGCAGACGGCTCGCCCTACCCCGAGCATGACTGTGAGCTGCTCAAGGTCAGGACCGAAGGGCGAGCCGTACGGGTGACTCATGACGTCTTCACGCGCAAAGACGGCACGATCTGTCCCGTCGCGTATTCGGCCGCGCCTCTGAAGAGCGGGGCGAGCGTTACTGGCGTGGTTGTGGTATTCCGCGACACCACCATCGAGCAAGCGGACGAGGACCGAGCCAGCCGTGAGTTGGACACGCTGGCGTGGGTAGGTCGCATCAGGGATGCGCTGGACCAAGATCGGCTCGTGCTCTACTCGCAGCCAATCGTTCCCCTGGCAGGGGGGCAGCCGAGTCAGGAGCTGCTGCTCCGACTGATCGGGCAAGACGGGGAGATCGTCGCGCCCGGGACGTTTCTACCTGTCGCTGAGAAGTATGGGCTGATCGGCGAGATCGACCGCTGGGTGATCGGCCAGGCAGTCCGTTTGGCGGCGAGTGGTCAGCGCGTGGAGGCAAACCTCTCGGCGGCCTCGATCGGCAACCTCGATCTGCTCCCCCTGATCGAGCGTGAACTGCGCGATGCGCGCACCGATCCGGCAAATCTCATTTTTGAGATAACAGAGACGGCACTGATGGAGGACATCGAGGCCGGACAGGCATTCGCGCATGGCCTTGCTGAGATCGGGTGCCAGGTCGCCCTCGATGACTTCGGCACCGGGTTTGGCAGCTTCACCTACTTGAAGTCCGTACCCGTTTCATATCTGAAGATCGACATCGATTTCGTGCGCGACCTGAAGGTCAATTCAGCCAATCAGGTCCTGGTCAAAGCGATAGTCGGCCTGGCCGAGGGCTTCGGCTACCAGACGATCGCCGAGGGAGTCGAGGACGCCGAGACGCTCGCACTGCTCGAGGGGTACGGAGTCGACTTCGCTCAGGGCTTCCACCTCGGCCGTCCAGGGCCGATCGAGACCTCGTAGCCCAGGCGCAACAGGACTCCGCGCTCCGGTCCCGCTGGCGACGAGCGGGGGTCGCACTTACGTCGCGTTGGAGGAATTGCAACAGCCCTGCAGGTTCCCGGCCTCGCTCTCTCTCGCGATGTACCGCGAGCAGGCCGCCTCCGAATCATCGACTCGCAGTCGAGCCGCTGGGGCGCGCACGAGGGGACGACCCACGTGTGGTTCGAGCTCGAGCCCTCCGGGCCGCGGCTCGAGCCTGAGCAGAACTCGCTCGATCAAGATTGACTGAGCCGGCTCGGGGGCGCCGTCGGCGGCGCGTGGCGGTGCACTTGACGGGCCGAGGACACGTACTGCGCGAAGCTGTCGCCCGAGACGCGCGACGCGCTGTCGAGAGCAGAGCACCCGCTGGTCAAGACGACTGCGCCGACCCCTAGTAGGACGGCCGTCGCGCCACCCAGTTTGCCCATTTTAGGACCCTATCGCCGGGCAAGCCCGCGAGCGCGTCGATGGGGGGCTACATTCGGCGGGGCCGACCGTCGCCGTTGCCTCCCGAAGCTAACACCGGCTCAGCGACGTTCGGCGGCGGCCTGCCTCGCAAGGTGCGAGCGTCGAGCTACGTATCGGTTCGACACCGGGGGCGGCCCCAGCGGTCATCGTTGGCTGCCGCGTTTCACAGTTTGGGGTCGCTTCTCGAGGTCACTGGTCGACTCGTGCGTGGCTTCGCGGAGGCATGTCGTGCTGCGCGGCCACGCCCGGATTCGACATGGCGTCTGGGCTGGGCTCACCGCTGGCGAACCAGGTCATCCAACATCTAAAGCACTGAATGACACCAATCGGTCGACCGCCGCGCGGGGAGCGCCTGCGGCCGGTGCTTCCGTCATCGTCGCGAGCTGCTCGACGAGGGCGGTGTCCGGCACACGGATCAGCCCCCGCGTCGGACGGTCGAGGTCAGTGGTGACGAGCAGCAGGAACGCGACCAGCGCCGAGGCGAGCACGATCGCTGCCACGCCGCGACCTGCGATCGCCATATAGGCCGCGAGCAGCGCGAGCGCGAACGCCGCGCCGAGAAGCTCGAGCACGAATACCGCGGTCGGCACGCGGTTGGAGAGCGCGATGACGCGGGCATTCTCGTCGTCGAATGTTTCGTTCAGCGTTTCGACGTAGAGCTTCGGCGGGTTCGCCCGTGGCGCGCCGTCGAGCGCGCTCGCGGCCAGAGCCCAGAGACGGCGCTCGATCTGCGCCTCGTGATCAGCGGCGGCCTTTGCGGCGGTGCTGCCGGGAACCTCGTCGGACACGGTGACTGCGTTACGGGTGTAGGCGACGAGCAGAGCGAGCGAGCGGCTCCTGATCGGCTCGGGAAGCGTCTGCGCCCGAAGGTAGGTGGTGCCGATCGCGTTCGCTGCCGTCACCACGTTCGCCCGGCGGTCCTCGTAGCGTGCGACCGCGAGCGACAGGCCGAACGCCAGCAGGAGACCGACAACGCCTAGTAGGGCGCCCTGAAGCACACCAAACGGCTCCTTCAGGCCCTCCGAGAGGTGGCGCGCTCGCCGGCCCAGGAGGGCGCCCACGGCCGTGGCTCCGAGCACCAGGCCGAACAGCAGGAGCCCCAGCTCGAGGCTGCTGAGCTCGAAGAAAAGAATGGCAGCAGTTCCCGCCGCGTTATGTCCGCTGCCCGATGCGAACGGGTTGCAGGTGCCCCGACATACCCGGGCAGTGTGCGGCACGCGCCCGAGGGCGCCATCCACCGATCGGGATGAACAGCGCTCTGCGCGGCTGTACCGACGCGTCGCTGTGCTGTCGCCGGCCTCCTTGATGAAGCACCGAGCGACGGGAGCCGAGCCTCGACATCAACGGCTCGTTTGTTGTCCGGCGGCTACGAGCCTTTCGCTACGTTCGCGGCGACCCGAGACGCCTCAGGACGTCTCCGGAACGTTTTATCGGGGAGACAGGATTTGAACCTGCGACCGCCCGGCACCCCTGCCGGGCGGGATCGCGCCGACACGAGCCGATCCAGAGGCCGCTGTCCTCGCCGGCCTTGATGGCCGCCGATCTGCTCGGGAGGCTCGCCTGTCGGGATGGGAGGCCGGTCGGAGCTTCGCGCTCGTCGTCCGCCGGCTGGAGCCGGCTGATCAATGCCACCGTGGCTACGTTCAGCCCTGGAGAGGGCCTTCAGAGCACCTCGGCGCCCAAGGCGATGTCGAAGCCGGCACCGTTGCGTGCCAGGCCCACGAGGAGGATGCCGGCCCACTCGAGGACGTAGGCCATCTCGAGCCCTCCTGCGTCGAGGGGCCGCATGTCCATGCTCTCCAGAAACGCGGCGACGCCTGCCTTCGCCTCGGCGCTGTCGCCGGCGAAGAACGCGTCCAGGGGCTTGTCTTCAGCAAGGACGCCGCGGAGGATCGAGTTGAACGCCTTCACGACGTGCGCGCTCTCGGGGGCGGCGGCGGCGATCTGCTGGGAGACCGAGTTGCCCTCGGCGGTCACGAGTCCGGTGACGTCGGCGTTGAACGGGTTGGTGATGTCGACGAGGATCTTCCCGGCCAGCGCATCGCCGTAGTGCGCGACCACGTCAACCGCGGCGGCGTACAGGACGGCGAGGATGACGATGTCACCCGCCGGCGTTGCGCCGAACGTGCCGACCGTGGCTCCGCTTTCGATCTCCTCGGCAAGCGCGTGAGCCTTGGCGGTGTTGCGGCTCATGAGCTCGATGGTGTGGCCGTGCTTTGCCGCCCGGGTGCCAATGGCGCTGGCCATGTTGCCCGAGCCGATGATGCTGATGGTGCTCATGACGTTGCTCCTTTGTTGGCCATGGATGAGTGGTCGTGGGGGGTCGTGCCGGCGTGCTCAGCGTGGTATCGAAGGGTCGCCGGCGACCAGGTGTCGGATCGCCGCGCTGACGAGCACAGCCGCCGCGCTCAGATCACTGTCGTGCCGCCGTCGGCGACCAGCTCCATGCCGTTGACGTAGCTCGAGTCGTCCGAGGCGAGGAACAGCGCGACCGACGCGATCTCCTCGGGGCGGCCCATCTCTCGCCGCGGGATCGCGGACTCGAACTCCGCCTTCACCTCCGCGGGCAGCACTGCCAGCATCATCGGCGTGGCGACCTGGCCAGGGGTCAACACGTTCACTCGAATCCTCCTGTCCCTCAGCTCGGACACCCACACCCGCGCGTAGGCGGGCAGCACGGCCTTGCTCGCTGCATAGACACTCCAATCGGGGTAGCCGCGGAGCGACGCGTTTGACCCGGTCATGAAGATCGAGCCTCCATCGTTGAACAGCGGCAGCGCCTTCTGAACCGTGAACAGCGTGCCGCGCGCGTTCAGCGAGAAGGCGGCATCGAAGTGCTCCTCGGTGACCTCGCCGAGCCTGCCCTGCTCGCCCGCCCCGGCGTTTGCCCACAACACGTCGACCGTGCCCTTCTCCTGCTCGACCGTCTTGAACAAGCGGTCCAGATCGTCGAGATCCGCCGAATCGCCCTGCACGCCGGTCACGTTGCGTCCGATCCGCTCGACGGCCTCGTCCAGCACGTCCTTGCGCCGGCCCGAAATGAATACATGAGCTCCTTCCTCGACGAACAACTTGGCGCCAGCCAGCGCCATACCGCTCGTCGCGCCTGTGATCACCGCGACCTTGCCGTCAAGCTTTCCCATGAGGACTCCATCCGATCGAGGTTCCGGTTCTATGTACACCGGTCTGAGTACTTAACGTACCAGCTGCAGGCTACGCACACCGATCGGTACCCAGTTGGGCTACGCTAGACCTATGACAGAGTTGGAGAAGGGGCCGCGAGGCCTGCGCCGCGGCAGGGGCGCACGAGAACGCATCCTCAGCGCTTCGCAGCAACTGTTCCGCGAACAAGGCATCAACCGCACCGGCATGGACCAGCTCTGCGCGGTGGCGAAGGTGTCCAAGCGGACGCTCTACCAGCACTTCCCGGGCAAGGACGATCTGATCGCCGAGTACCTACGCCGATTCGATCCCGACATCCTGCCCGAGATCTTCGACCGCACCGACCTCACGCCCCGCGAACGACTCCTCGCGGTCTTCGGTATCCACTCGCCCCTGTGTCCGTTCATCGGGGCGGCCGTGGAGATCCAGGACCCGGGCCACCCGGCACGTCTGCTCGCCCGCGACTACAAGAAAGCCTTTGCCGCCCGGCTCGCCGATACCGCCCGCGAGGCCGGCGCCACCAACCCCGAGCAGCTCGGCGAGCAACTGGCGCTGCTGCTCGATGGCGCATCGGCCCGCAGCCGAGTCCTCAACACCGACTCCTTCGCCACCGCCGCCGCCAGCGCCGCCGTCCTCGTCGACAGCGCCATCCCCACCGAAGTGCTGCCGGCCGGTGCCTCGCGTTCCGGCCAGATGCCGGCGTGACGAACGCGCCACGGCACGGAGATTTGGCCGGCGCTCGAACCGTCCGCGCGCAAGCGTGCCGATGCGATGGTGCGCCCCACTCGAGCGCCGAACACGAGGAGGGTTGCATCGGTCCGCGACACGACCGGAGACATAGCGCCCGCCTCTTCGCTGTTCTGGACCGGGTCGGGTCGTGGTACGGCCCGCTCGGGAAGGAGATCCAGCCTCGCGCGCGGACGCCTCGCTCAGACTTGCGGCGTCGCTCACCCGGTCCGCTCCGCGAGCTAGCGGCGCTCCCGTGCGCACACGCAGTTGAGGGGCAGGTCAGGACGCGACGTGTTCGAAGCTCAGAATCGTGACTTGCTGGCTGCTCGCGACCTTCTTCTTGAAGCACCAGAGGTTGATCCCGACGGGCGCGGAGTGCTGGGGGATGCGGACCAGGTAGTCGTGCGGTTCGAAGGTCCAGGTCTCGAGCACGTTCTGGGTTGTGCCGAGCGGCTGCAGCCCCGACATAACAGTCTCGGTTAGTCCCGTCGCACTCCACCGGATGCGTGCGGTAACGACATTGGCGCCGTGCAGGTCGATCGCGTAGTTGTCTTCGGTGGGCCCGATGACACCGTTCCCTGTCGACGGATACACGGTGAAGTCGGCGTTGCAGGCGCCGCCGCAGAGCGTGCCTCCCCACTTCGAGAACTCGACATCGATCTCGTTTTCGCCGTCGCTGCCAAAGCCGTGCTGTGGCCCGTAGGGGAAGAGCCCGAGGACGGCGTGCGGATCAAGCCTGTCGACCGGCCCTTCGATCTCCCATTGGTAGGTCCCGAAACCCATGTCGTCGTTCGAGAACAGCTCCGCGGCCGTCACGCGCTTGCCGGACTTCGTGATCGACAGGCGCAGGTGGCCATTGGCGTCCACGCTCACATTGGAGGGCTTGGCGCGTGCGACCCCCGCCATGCGGCCATCGCTGACGCTCCATTCGTGTCCCATCCACCTGAGCTGGCTGCTTTCGCGTCCGGCGGCCGGCGCGGCCGCGATCAGGAAGCTCATGCCGATGCCGCAGAGCCACGACCACTTGGATCTGCTCAGCAGCCGCTTCAAGAGCTGGTCACCGGACCCACGTGCCCAGGGTACAGGCCGTACGCACGATCGACGCCCGCCGGCAGCGCTCGCCCCCCGACACGCTCTAGCTGGTCGCCTCCCACGAGCGGACGTCCGTCGGCCCGACGCCCCGACCGCCCACGCCCTCCAATGTGGGCGGTTTCATGGGCGGTCCGGACCGACATCGCCTCGCGGCTCACAATGAGCTCTCCGCCCTGGCGCCCGGCAGAATCCCAATCCCGGAGCCAATTCCCGCACCCTCTGGCCTCCCCCGCCCCCTCCAACACCAACCACAACTCGATCGGGGAGACAGGATTTGAACCTGCGACCGCCCGGCCCCCAGCCGGGTGCGCTACCAGACTGCGCCACTCCCCGTGGCTGCACCGATTCTAGGGCCAAGGCGATTTCGCGTCGTCCGATGTCGATGCGAACATATGTTCGTGTCATCGGAACGGGACGAGATACTCACCTTGCGTTGCTGTCGCTGTGGAGAGCACAAGCCCGCCACCGAGTTTGCGTGGCGGCGTCGCCGCCTCGGGCAACGGGACACCTACTGCCGTCCGTGCCGGGCTGACTACAAACGAGAGCACTACCTCGCCAACCGCGAGAGGTATATCGCCGCCAACACCGAGCGGAAACGTCTGCTGGTCGAGAAACGGATGCGGTTCCTCATCGAGTTCTTCCGCCAACATCCGTGCGCCGACTGCGGGGAGTCAGATCCCATCGTTCTCGAGTTCGATCATCTCGCCGACAAGGAATTCGACGTCTCGGCGGGCCTGCGGACCCACAAATGGGACGCACGTCCTGCGCGAGATCGACAAGTGCGAGGTGGTTTGTGCAAACTGTCACCGTCGCCGAACCGCCCGCCGCGGCGGATCGGTGCGCGCGGCGGTAGCTCAATGGTAGAGCCTTGCCCTTCCAAGGCAATGACACGAGTTCGATTCTCGTTCGCCGCTCTCAGCCCCCCAAGCGCATCGCGGCCTCAGACCGTGGCACTGCACGCCCCGGCAGCCAGCCGAGCGCAGCGCCCGTCACAGGTCCAGCACGATGTCCCCGGAAGGCTGCGAGCAACAAAGCAGCACGCTCCCGTCCGGCGGCGCCTCCACCGGATCGGGGCTGTAGCCGACGCCCCCCGCGATGATCGTCGTCTCACACGTCTGGCACACCCCTGTTCGGCACGACCAGCGCACCGGAACGTCGCAGGCCTCGGCGAGTTCGAGCAGGCTTCCGTAGTCCCCGCTCCACGGGATCGCGAGGTCGCTCCGGGCGAACTGGATCGTGGGGCCGGCCCCGGGCTCGCCCGGCGGCGGGTGAGGCGCGCGCGCCCGGACCGGCGCGATGCCCGGCGTCTGACTCTCAGCGGGCCCAAAGGGCTCCGTGCGGATATGGGAGGCCTCGATCCCGAGGCTGGCCAGGCCCGCGCTGATCTCGTCCATGAACGGGACGGGACCGCACAGGTAGGCCTGCGAATCAACGGGCGGTTCGAGCGCGACAAGCGCCGAGGCCGTGAGCCGACCGGACAGGTCGAAGTCCTCGCCCTCGACGTCCTCCGGCCTGGGGCGCGTGAAGTACACGCGCCGCTGCACGTTCGGGAGCGAGGCAAGCAGATCCCGTGCCTCGGCGGCAAACGGGTGCTCGCAACCGTTGCGGGCGCTGTGCAGCCACCAGACCTCTCGCGCGGAGCGAGCCGCCGCGAGTGCCTGCAGCATGGCGAGGACGGGGGTCGCGCCGACCCCCGCGCTCACGAGCAGGACCGGCGTATCCGTCGTGTCGAGGATGAACGTCCCGCGCGGGGCAGCGACGTCGATCTCGTCCCCGACCGCCAGCTCCGTTGCGAGGTAACCGCTGGCCGCACCCTGCGGCTCGCGCTTGACGCTGACCCGGTAGTAGGAGGCGCCGGGCGGCCCGGAGAGCGAGTAGTTCCGCAACAGCGGACGCTCCCTCCCACCGCGCGGAACGCGCAGTGTGAGGTACTGACCGGGCAGCGCCGCGGGGACCGCAGCGCCGTCGGATGACTCCAGACGTATCGAGCTCACCGAGTCGCTCTCGTGCGTGATCGCCGTGACCGTGAGCGGCCGGAACCCGGCCCACGCCGGCGGCGGGCTCGCCGCGGCCAGGCCCGCGTTGCCGGCACCGGGCTCCTGGTCGAGCAGCGCCCGGAACGACTCCTGCCAGCCCGGGCTGAGCGCCGGGATCCGCAGCGCCCGGAGCAGATCCTGGCGCTGGTGCCCGGGCAGGTAGAGCAGGCCGTCGACTTCCGCGACCGGCATCTGCTCGGGCCCGGCTGAGAGCTTGAGGATCTCGTCGCCCGCCTCGACCTCGCCCTCCTCGATCACCCGGAAGTAGAAGCCGGGACGTCTGTGGGAGACCAGCAGCGCGGGTATCCGCGGATCCTTCATCCGGATCCCGACCCGGTAGCACGTCACCCGCGGCTGGGTGACCTCCAGCGTGGTGGTGCCGATCCGGTAGCGGTCGCCGATGCACACCACATCGTCGGCAAGCCCTTCAACGGTGAGGTTCTCCCCGAACTGCCCATGGACGAGATCGTCTCGTTCCAGCTCCTTTTCCCAGTATCGATAGGACTCGATCTGGTAGACGAACACCGCGCGCTGCTCGCCACCGTGGCCCGCGAGGTCCCCCTGCCCGTCGCCGTCGATGTTGAGCTTGCGCACGCGCCGCCGACCGCCGACCGGCTCCTTGAAGACGCCCGTGAAGACCGTCCGGCCCTGCCAGGACACATCTTTCGGCATCCCGACGTTGACCGACAGCAACCTCCCCACGGACTCACCGGATAGGACTTGCCGAGACGCCGGACTCATGACGGCCTCAGCGCAGCCCCGGCCCGGTGGCCCGCTGCGCCCCACCGCGCTCCTCCACCGGCACCTCCCCGGACTCGTCCGCCAACCCAGGCGGTGGCCACGGGCCGAACCAGTTGTCGCGCCCCCCGTCGAGCGTCACCGTCGAGCCGTTGAAGGCCGCCCCCAAAGGCGAGCAGAGCAGCGCGATCAGCCAGGCATGCTCGATCGGCTCCCCCAGCCGCTGGATCGGAACCGTGCGCGACGCGCCGGCCCGCACGCTCTCCGGGTACTTCGCCGTCACCTCGGTCGCGAAGTGACCCGCCGCGACCGCGACGGCCGCTACATTCGAGTCCGCCCATCGCGCTGCCAGTTCCCTCGTGAGCGCCTCAACAGCTGCCCGGGCGGCGCCCGAATGCGCCATACCCGGCATGCCGTGGTGCGGAGAGAGCGTGACGTTGATCACCCTCCCCGCGCGGGCCGGCGCAAAGGCCAGCCGGTGGGCGGCCTCCGACATGTTCAGCATCCCCCCCACGTTCAGCCGCCAGACGGCGCGCCAGCCCTTTGACGCGATCAGCTCGGCCGGGCTGAAGAACTGCCCGCCGGCGTTGTTGACGAGCACGTCCAGCCGGCCGTGGCGATCGAGCGCGCTCAGCACCAGGCGCTCGGCGCCGTCGGGCTCCCGGACGTCGCCCGCGACCCAGCTGATCCGCTCGCCCGCCTCCCCCAGCTCCTCGCGCGCCCGTGCGACCGCCTCGCCGAGCACCTCCTCGCGCCGCCCGGCGATCGTCACCTTCGCTCCGCAACGCGCCAGCTCGAACGCGCTCTCGCGCCCGAGGCCCGTGCCCCCGCCGGTGATCAGGGCCGTGACGCCGTCCAGCGCGTCCGGCGTGAAGATCCTCGACGGTGCCTCGCCCATGGCCCGCGATCATAGGTCCGCGCTCGACCGAGCGTCCGCTGCGATCGCAGTCTGTCCCCTTACCGCTTTAGGGTTTGGTCGTGTCCCGCAGACCGTCGGTCTTCGTGCTTGCGCTCACCGTCGGCGACTATCTGCTGTGGAACTGGTCGCTGAGCGCCAACCACGACGCACTCGCTCTCGTCTCCGGCCTGACGCTGCCGCCGCTGGTGCTCGTCTCGCTCTGGATCGTCGCGGCCGGCGCGATGCGGCTCGTGGCAGCGCTCGCCGCCGGGCGACGGTCGGCGCGCGCGAGGCGCACGGCGTCCGCCGACAGGTCGCGGCGCGCCCGTGCCTCGACAGAGCAGAGCGCCGCCGCCCGGGCCAGAGAAGACTCCACGAGAATCGCCGCCTGAGCAGCGACCTCGCCCCGCTCAGCGCGAGCCAGGCAGGGCAACCGTGAGCCCGCGTCGCAAGCGCCTCTTCTCGCGCCGGCGGCGGCTGCCCTGGGTGATCGCGGGCAGCGTCGTCGTCGTGCTCGCCGCAGTCGCACTCGGCATCTACCTCTACGAGCGCCACCGCACCGGCAGCGTCTACCACCCCAACGCCCCGTTCACCGCGGAATCGACGCCGACCGCGCTGCCGAAACGCCCACCCGACCGCTTCTCCTGGCCCAACTACGGCTACACGAAGGACCACTCGCGCTTCTTCCCCGCCCCCGAAAGCCTGCGGCCCCCGTTCCGCCAGCTGTGGGAGCGCAACGCCTACGAACTGCTCGAGTTCCCCCCGGTGATCTACGCCGGCCGCCTGTTCCAGCTCGGCGACCACGCCGTCCTGGCCGCGACCAACAAGCACACCGGCAAACTGATCTGGAAGCGCAAACTCGGGCGCCTCTCCGCCTCCTCCCCGGCCGTCACGTCCAACACCGTCTACGTCACGGTCCTCGACAGCGGCCGCGGGGCGCCGGGGCGGATCTTCGCGATCAACTCGCGCAACGGCACAACGCGCTGGAGCCGAGCCCTTCCCTCGCGTGCGGAGTCCTCTCCGCTCGTCGATCGCGGACGGGTCTTCTTCGGCTCGGAAAACGGCCGATGAGCGAGCCGAGCACGAGCGACAGCCCGATGATCCAGAGCACGAAGAGCCACGGCGGCCCAGCCGAATCCCTGGCCGCCGGTCCAGACCAGCGCGATCAGCGCCGCGAACACCGCCATGGCACTGGCCATGCCGATCAGCGCCAGCCGGATCTGCCGCCGCTGCGCCTGCGGTGCGCGCCGGTACCGCAGGTACAACATGACCACCCCGACGAGCGCCACCGCGGCGAACGCCTGGTAGGCCACGTTCGCGGCCGCCGACGCGGGCCGGGCCCACGCCAGGAAGATCGGGCTGGCAGGCGGAGTTGCGCCCGGGTCGGCGAAGGGGTCCCGAGGCGACGCCGGGCTGGACGCCAGCACGAGGACGGGCACCAGCAGCGCGAGGCCGCCCGCCGCGATCAGCACCGCGCGCTGCCAGGCACGGTCCGGCCTGCCCGTCGGGAACAGGCCGATCAGCCCGATCCCAGCGACTTCGGATGCGGTGTCCGCGCACAAGGCTGCGAACGCGACCCAGCCCGCGGCCGCTCCGGCGTGCGGGAGCAGCACGTCGCCCAGGCAGCTGCTCAGCATGAACAAGCTGCCGCCCGCCAGCAGCCAGACGGCGACCGGGTGCCCGCGGCCGCGGAACGCGCCGGCCAGGCCAACCGCGTAGATCGGCGCCGGGCCGACGAGGATCCAGCCGGCCCCGGCCAGGTCACCCCCGGCCAGGTTGCCCACCACCGCGACGATCAGCGCGCAGCCGCCCACCACGGCGAACACCCAGCTGACAGCGCGCATAGCCCCAGTGTGAGCCCGATCGCCTGCCGAGCGGTAGGAGGCAGGCCGCAGGTGCGCCTGCGGTCAGCCTCACCCCGGGTCCGGTGGCTGGCACCGTGGGCCGCGCGGCGCCGGAGGCCTAGCGTCCGGTGATATCGGCGCCGCGGGCCTCCTCCTGGCCCGCGGCCGGGACCGCAGGGGGCCTGAGATGAACGAGAGCACGACGACAGCGGCCGGCACGAGCAGCCCGCCAGGGACGGCCACGCCGGGAGGCCGCGCGCTGGCTGTCTACCGCTGGGCGCTGGCGGTGTTCCTGGCCGCCGGGGTCGTCCAGATCTTCCTGGCCGGGCTCGGGACGTTCAAGCTCCTGCACGGCGCGGGCGACCCGGCGATGGACCCGCACCGGATGCTCGGGTTCGCGATGGCGGGAGCCGCGATCATCATCCTGATCCTCACGCTGATCGCCCGGCCGGGCACGCGCGCCGTCGTCGGCGCCGTGCTGCTCGTGCTGATGACGTCGTTCCTGCAGAGCCTGCTGGCCGGCCTGGCCGACGACCACGTGATCTTCGGTGCGCTGCACGCCACCGATGGCCTGCTCATCCTGGCCATTCCGGCCTATCTGTACGTCTGGTCGGGGCGCCGCGCCTCATGACCGACGTCAGCCGCCGGCAGCGTGTGGCCGCCGGGCTCGCGTGGGTGCTGGTCGTCGCGGTCGCCGTGGCCGGGATCGCGGGGAATGTGCTCGCCTGGCGGTACCTGGCGACCAGTGACGCGATCTCCAACGCGGGTGCGGTGCTGGCGGCGATCCTGTACGCGACCCTCGGAGCGCTGATCGTCCGCCGCGCGGGCAACGTCGTCGGCTGGTTCCTGCTCAGCGGGGGCATGGCCACCGCCGTCGTCTCGCTCGCCTCCGCCTACGCGGTGATCGGCACCAAGAACCCCGGCACCCTTCCGGGCGCCGCCCTGGCCGGCCTGCTGGCCGAGTGCTCGTTCGTCCTGCTCGTCAGCGGGATCGCGTTCATGTTCCTGCTCTTCCCGACCGGGCACCTGCCGTCACGGCGGTGGCGGCCGGCCGGCGCCCTTTGCCTGCTGCTGATCGCGCTGACCCTGATCGAGACTGCGATTCACCCGGGATCCATCGGCCTGCCCGCCCCCGGCGGCGTCTCGGTGGTCGTCCAGAACCCGCTTGGCGTGCGGTCGCTGCCCGGGCCGCTGCTGGTGATCGGCACGATCAGCGCCCTGTGGGCGGTGTTCCTCGCCGTGGAGGCGACGTCGACGGCGGCCATGATCACCCGGTACCGGTCCGGCGACCGCGAGCAGCGCCAGCAGATCAAGTGGATCGCGTTCACGACGGCCGCCATGATCGCCTGTGCGCTGGTCGTGATCGCGACGTCGCATATCGCAGGGACCTGGCCGGCGGTGCTGACCGCGGCGGCGGAGGCGGCCGCCACCGTGATCGGGCTGGCCGGCTTCCCGATCGCGATCGCGGTCGCGGTGCTCAAGTACGGGCTGTACCAGATCGACGTCATCATTACCCGCGCGGTCAGCTACGGCCTGCTGTCCGCGGCCCTGACCGCTGTCTACGCCGGCATCGTGGTCGGCATCGGTACGCTCGCGGGCTACGCAGGCGGACCGGTGCTCACCGTCGCGGCCGCGGTCGTGGTGGCGGTGCTGTTCCACCCGGTGCGCCAGCGGGCGGCCGTGCTCGCGAACCGCTTCGTGTACGGCAAGCGCAGCTCCCCGTATCAGGTGCTCGCCGGCTTCGCCCAGGACATGGCCGGCCAGCTCGACGCCGACGCCGCGCCCAGCCGGCTGGCCGCGCTGCTCGCCGGCGCGACCAGCGCGGTGCGCGTCGAGGTCTTCGTCGTGGTCGGGGACGGGCTGGTGTCCCGGGCCGTCTGGCCGGAGGGCGCCGAACCTGCCGCGCCGCCCGCCGTGCTCGCCGGCCCCGGGGTTGCCGATACGGCCCGGCTGCTGCGGGTCAGCCAGGTCGCCCGGGCTGCGGGCGTCTACCACCAGGGCGACCTGCTCGGCGCGATCACGCTGGAGAAGGCGCGCAGCGACCCGGTCTCGGCGGCGGAGGACAAGCTGCTGACCGATCTTGCCTCGCAGGCCGGACTCGCGCTCCGCAACGTCCGCCTCACCGCCGAGCTGCGTGCCACCATCGACGCCCTGCGCGCCTCGCGGCGGCGGCTGGTGCGCGCCCAGGACGACGAGCGGCAGCGGATCGAACGCAACCTGCACGACGGGGCCCAGCAGCAGCTGGTCGCGCTCAGCGTGGGACTGGCCGTCCTGGATGCCGCGGCCGACGACCCCGAGCAGGTCAGGGAGCTCACCGGGCAGCTGCGCGACGGCCTGCGCGCCGCCATCGACGACCTGCGCGCGCTGGCGCGGGGGATCTACCCGCCGCTGCTTGCCGACCGCGGCCTCGCGGCGGCGCTGCGCGCGCAGGCCGACCGCGCGCCCACGCCCGTGCACGTCGACGCCGACGGCGTCGGGCGGCTGCCCCGCGAGGCCGAGGCGACGGTGTACTTCTGCGTGCTTGAGGCTCTGCAGAACGTCGCGAAGTACGCGGCGGCGTCGCTGACGACCGTGGAGCTGCGGCAGGCAGGCGGGCGGCTCACGTTCCTCGTGACCGACGACGGCGCGGGCTTCGACCTGGCCGGCCCGGTGACCGGCTCGGGCCTGCAGGGCATGCGCGACCGGCTCGCAGCCCTAGGCGGCAGCCTGACCGTCAGCTCCGCGCCGGGCCGCGGCACCACGGTCGCCGGCGCCCTGCCGTGCGAGCCTGCCATCCCCAGCCTCGCCGCGACCGGCTGACCGGGTACCGAATGTCTTAGGCAGGCGGTGAAGATGGAGCTGCTGGGGCTGGCGGTCAGCGGCGGCCACTGGCCGGGAGCATGAGCCGGCGGGGGCCGCCTCGGTCAGGCTGCCCGACAGCGACGGGTACACCGCGAACGTGTGGGCCATCTGATCCACGGTCAGGGACTGCTCCACCGCCAGCGACACGCCCAGGATCAGCTCGCTCGCTCGTGGCGCGACGACCACCCCACCGAGAACGATCCCGGTCCCGCGCCGGCCGTAGAGCTTCACGAAGCCGTCGTCGATGCCCTGCATCTTCGCGCGGGCGTTGGTGGCCAGCGGCAGCTTGATTCCTCGACCCGCAGCCTCGGCGGCCGATTCGACGGCGTTAGCGGCACCCCGACGGTGGCGATCTCCGGGTCGGTGAAGATCGTCGCGGCCACAGATCCAGCCGAAGCGGGTTCACCGCGTCGCCAAGCGCGTGCCACATCGCGGTCCGGCCTTGCATGGCCGCAACGGAGGCCAGCATCATCAGGCCGGTGCAGTCGCCGGCCGCGTAAATGCCGGGCGCCGTGGTCCGGGACACCCGGTCCACCTTGACGTAGCCCCGGCTGTCCAGGGTGACCCCCGCCTCCTCCAGGCCCAGGTCCCGGTGGCAGGCACCATGCCCACCGTGAGCAGGCAGTGCGAGCCGCGGACGGTCCGGCCGCCTTCCAGCGTGACCACCACGCCGTCACGGGTCCGCTTGACCGCCGTCGCGCGGGACCGGCTCAGCACCATCATCCCGCGGCGCCGGAACACGTCCTAGGCCGATCAGCAGGAAGGCGGCCTCGAGCGGGCCATGTTGCTGTCCTGGCTGGCGCTGGGCTTCATCTGGGTCGCCGCCGATCCGGCCACACCCAGCCGGCTGGACCGCCTCGGCCTCAACGGCACCAACGAGTTGGCGGTGCGCACCCTGCTGCGATTCCACTCGGCGGCGGTCGTGATCCTGATCCCCGCCGTTCTCGCCGTCGTGGCCCTGCCGTGGCCTGGGTGATCACCGAGTGGCGGCGCCACGAGCGGGCCAACCCCGCAAAGTGGATGTACGTCGGGACGACCGCCCTGCTGTTCGTCACGGATCCTCGTCGACCTGATCGCCGGACTGATGGGCTACGTCGGGGCTCACGCCATCGAGTACTTCGTGATCGTGCACCAGAGCCTCGGCCGCCGCTACGGCAGTGAGCCGGCGCCGGAGCAACCGAGCCCCGGTGCCGCGATCGACCGACCGGCACCCCTCGGTCGGGCATCCGGGCCCGCACCGGTCGCCTGGGGCTTCTTCATCGCCTATCTGGGGGCGATCGTCGGGCTGGTGACCCTCCTCGACTGGTACGGGATCGAGGCAGATCTACCTGGTGGTCTTCTTCACCCTGGGCGGATTGCACGTGTTCTACGACGGGTTCATCTGGAAGCTCCGCCGCCCGGCCGTGGCCCGGTCCCTGGCCATCTCTGGCCCTGGATAGCCCTGAAAACCATGGCGGCCGCCGGCGGGGCCCTGGCGGCGCGGTGCCACCGTCGGCCCGTGAGCGCCCGGGGCCGCGTGGATCAGGTCGCTCAGGAAATTCGCTCGGTAGGGCTCTTAGACCCACACATGACGTGCCGACAGGTGTCCCGATAGGTCGAGTGCGATCTCAGTGGGATGGGACAGGAGCTATGGCAGATTCCGCGAATGGCAAGGGCGGCAAGGCACCCCGCACGCTCTTCTCGCTCGGACGTTCGGGCGGCAAGCGGTCGAAGGGTTCGGCCGCTGCGGCCTCGACCCTCGAGAGCTATCCCCCGGCCGACCCCGATGCATCGACTGCCGTCGCCGTCGACCAGGGCTTCGTCGATGCTCCCATGGAGGAGCCACCGGTGGTCGACGCCGACGTGGCGGCAGACGTCGACGCCTGCCCCTCGTGCGCCTCGGTCCTCGTGCCCGGCGCACTGTTCTGCGGTGAGTGCGGCACCAAGATCGAAGCCGCCGCCGCGGTCGAGGCCGAGGACGCCGTCACCGAGGCTCCGGCCCACGCTGAAGAGACCGACGCCGACGCCGAGGTGGCGCCCGTCGACGACGAGTACGTGCCGGCCCACGCCGAACCTGACTCGGCCGAGGACCCCGCCGCCGAGCTGGTCGAGCCCGAGGTCGTCGACGAGGTCGTCGAGCCCGAGGTCGTTGATGAGGTCGTCGAGCCCGAGGTTGTCGACGAGGTCGAGCCCGAGGTTGTCGATGAGGTCGAGCCCGAGGCCGTCGATGATGCCGACGCCGCCGGTGTGCTGGTGGCCGACGAGCTGGTCGATGCCGACGAGTTCTCCGAAGGCGGGGATCTCGAGGCCGCCGCCATCGAGCCTGAGGTCGAAGATCTCGATCCCGACGATGCCAGCGGACGAGGTGCCTTTGCCACCTTCGCCGGTGTAGCCGCCGCCACCGAGGTGGTCGAGGCCGACGAGGCTGATGTTGAGCCTGAGGTGGTCGACGAGGCGGAGACGGCTGAGGTCGAGGCCGACGAGGCTGATGTTGAGCCCGAGGTCGTCGACGAGGCGGAGACGGCTGAGGTCGAGGCCGACGAGGCTGATGTTGAGCCCGAGGTGGTCGACGAGGCGGAGACGGCTGAGGTCGAGGCCGACGAGGCTGATGTTGAGCCCGAGGTCGTCGACGAAGCGGACGCGGCTGACGCCGACACCGACGAAGCCGACACCGAGTTGGTCGACGCCGACACCGACGAGGCCGACACCGAGTTGGTCGACGCCGACACCGAAACGGACGAAGCCGACGACGAGGCCGGCCTCGCCGCGGCTGCGCTGGTCGAGACCGAGACCGATACCGATACCGACACCGCCGCCGACACCGAGGACGCCGGCGCCGACACGACCGCCGGCGAGGCCGAAGTCGTCGACGACGCCGACGATGACGAGACCGTGCCGGCAGCTGCGGCCGCGGCCGCCGCCGGCGGCGCCGGGGTGGCCTACGGCGTGCAGACGGCCGACGACGACGCTCCGGCCTCCAGCGGTGGGGGCAAGCACACCGGGCTGATCCTGGTGGCCGCAGCGGTGGTCATCATCGCTCTGGTCGTGGGCGTGCTGGTGCTCGGCTCGGGCAGCTCCAAGAAGGTCAACACGGCTACCCCGCGCCGGACCGTCCTGCGCCACGACGACACCTCGACCACCGGGGATCCGACGACGACGCTCCAGACCACCACGAGCACGGTCGCCGACACGCCCACCACCGTGGCCCCGACCTCGACGGTGGCCAACGCGACGCCCGACGACTGCGGCGCCGGCGCAGACCACCCCCGTCAAGCAGATCCCTCAGACGACCGTGGGCGCGCCGGCCCTCGTCTACAAGCAGTCCTGCAGCGGCGGCCCCGGCTCGGGCAGCGTGGTGCTGACCAACAGCGGCGGCCAGCCCGGCAGCTACCACGTGACCGGCAACAACGTGCACGTCTTGTTCAACGGTGGTGCGGCCGCCGACGGCTCGGTTCCGCCGCACCAGTCGGTGACCATCATCATCAGCGAGTCTCCGGCCCACAGCTTCGACGGCAACCTGAACATCGCCATGCTCCTGGCCGGCAGCGGCAAGAGCTACTGCGCCGTCAGCGTCTGATCCGGATCGCCCCGACCCTCTACCTTCTGGCGGCATCCAAGGGCGTACTACGCCATCGGCTGCCACCAGAAGCGGGAGCAGCGTGGCGTCGGGTCACCGTGGACGTCGTGTCGGTGGAGAAGACTGATCGGCGGTGACATCCGCCCCGACCTCGCCCGACGCCCGCGCCCTCGATCGACTGGGCCCGGCCTACGAGGCCGGTCTCGACCCGGCGCACCGTCACGCCATCGGCGCCTTCTACACCCCGTCCTCGGTGGCCGAGCGTCTGGTCGGACTGGCCACGCGGGGGGTCGACCTGGCTCCGCCTCGCCGCCCGACGGTGTGCGATCCGGCCGTGGGTGGGGGCGTCTTCCTGTTGGCGGCGGCCCGTCGACTCGAGGCCCACGGCCACGACCGGGCGACGGTGGTGGCCGATCTGGTCTGGGGGACCGACATCGATCCCGAGGCGGTGGCCGTCACCAGGGCGACGCTCGAGGGGTGGGCCGCCGAGGGCGGGGTCCGGGCCGAGGCGCGCCACGTCGTGGTGGCCGACAGCCTGGCCGTCGGTCCGGCGGCGTGGCCCGATCGGCCGGCGACGGGGTTCGATCTGGTCGTGGGGAACCCGCCGTTCCAGAGCCAGCTCGGGCGGGACACGGCCCGTCGACCGGCGCAGCTGGCCAGGCTGCGGGCCCGACTCGGCCCGGTGGTGACGCCGTATGTCGATTCGGCGGCGCTGTTCCTCGTCGAGGCGTGCCGAGCCGTGGCGCCGGCGGGGACGGGTCGCGCTGATCGTCCCCCAAGCGGTGCTGGCCACCCGCGACGCCGAGCCGGCGCGGGCCGAGGTGCTCGAGGGGTGCGCCCTCGTCGGGCTCTGGTGGGCCGGGGACGCCTTCGAGGCCGCGGTCGACGTGTGCGCCCCCATCCTCGTGCGAGGGGCCGAGGCGGCGACGGCGATCGAACGGTGGCGAGGACGCTCGTTCACGTCGGCCGAGCCGGCGTCGGTCGATGCTGCCGATCTGGCGGGCGGCCGTCCGTGGAGCCGCTTGCTGGCCGAGCCCGGCGCGCCAATCATGCCCAGCGTCGATGCGCGGCGCCGGCTCGGTTCGATCGCGGCAGCCACCGCCGGCTTCCGCGACGAGTTCTACGGCGTGGTTCCCCTTCGTCTCCGACAGCGACCCGGACGCGTCGATCGGTCCCACCGAGGCCTGCCTGGTGACGGCCGGGCTCATCGATCCGCTGCACTGCCGATGGGGGGCCACGTCGACACGCTTCGCGTCGAGGCGGTGGGGGGCTCCGGTCGTCGATCTGGCCGCCCTCGATCGCGACGATCCCCGACTGGCGCGCTGGGCCGACGCCCGCCTGGTGCCCGAAGGTCGTGCTGGCCACCCAGACGCGGGTGCTCGAAGCCGGTGGTCGACCTCGACGGAACCTGGTGGCCGTCGGTGCCCACCATCGCCGTCACCCGCCCGACTGGTCGACGGTCCCGGCGATCTGTGGGCCATCGCCGCGGTGCTGGCCGCCCCGGCCGTCAGCGCCTGGGCGCTGGCCCACTACCGGGGCTCGGCGCTGTCGCGCGACGCCCTCAAGCTGTCGGCCACCCAGGTGCTCGAGCTGCCGCTTCCCGTCGACGACAGGCCGTGGGCCGCGGGGCACGACTAGCCGCCGAGGCCCACGAGCAGGCCGACCGCGCCGACGCCGACGGCTGGCGGGCCGCGCTGGTCGAGCTGGGCCAGGCCATGACCGAGGCCTACCGGTCCGGCCCGGGTCATCCGGGACTGGTGGACGGCCGGCTGCCGACCTGGCGCTGAGTCGTGTCGTCGAGCCGGCGCCGGGCGCTAGCGTCTCGACGTGAACGGGACGTGCGCGACGACGTTCGACCGCGGTCGGCGCGAGGGTCGAGCCGGTGCTCATGCCCGGTGTGTGGGATCCGCTGTCGGCTCTGCTGGCCGCCCGGGCCGGCTTCGAGACCGTCTTCCTGTCCGGCTACGCCGTGGCCGGCACGCTGCTCGGCCTGCCCGACATCGGGCTGCTCACCCAGACCGAGATGGCCGAGGTGGCCCGCCGCGTGTGCGCGGCGGTGCCCGACACCGTGGTGGTCGTCGACGCCGACACGGGCTACGGCAACGCCGCTGAACACGATCCGGACCGTGGAGCTGTGGGAGTCGGCCGGCGCCGCCGGCGTCGTTCCTGGAGGATCAGGTGTGGCCGAAGCGCTGCGGCCACATGGCCGGCAAGCAGGTCGTGCCGCGTGACGAGTGGCTGGCCAAGCTGCGGGCCGCTGCTCGCACCGTCGCACGCACCTCCACGTCACCGCCCGCACCGACGCCCGGGCGCCGCTCGGGCTCGACGAGGCGATCGAGCGGGCCCGGCGGCGGCCGACCTCGGCGTCGACGCCGTGTTCGTCGAGGCGCCCGAGTCGGTGGACGAGCTGGCGCGCGATCGCCGCGAAGCTCTGACCGGCGTGACGCTGGTGGCCAACATGGTCGAGACCGGCACGCACCCCGCTGCTGACGCCGGCCGAGCTGCGACGAGCTCGGCTTCGACCTGATCGTGTCGCCGCTGATCGGGCTCTTCTGCCGCCACCGCGGCGATGGCCGACGGCCTTCGGCGTCCTGGCCCGGCCGGCACGCTGCGCGACCACCTCGACCGGCTGGTCGACGTTCGACGAGTTCACCGACCTGGTGGGCCGATCGCGCACCAGGCGCTCGACGAGGCGCTACCGGGCCGCAGAACCTGCCTCGCTTGACGGGAGCGGCCGGCTCGACTATCATGCTGGCCGACGACATCACGAGTGGCCCGGCGACCTCGAGCCAGGTCCGGCAACCTGGGACGGACACCCAAGGTGCCATCCCGCCCTCGGGCTCGGCGGGGATGTGGTCGACGCGGCTGCCGTCGGCGGCAACGAAGTGTCCGGGCTCGCCCGCCGTGCCGCGCTCCGTGCGGCGCCCGCACCCGAAGGCCGACGCCGCGTCGCACCGAGACGACGATGGACCAGCCCGACCAGCCGAGCGCCGCGCTGCAGCGCCGACCGCTGCCGCCGAGCGGGGCGTGGCGTCCCGGCGACCCGTCGGGTCGGCGGCAGTTCGTGCACCTGGCCGGCCGACCGTCCGTTCGCCCTCGAGGGCGGCGGCGTGCTGCGCGACGTCGACGGTCGCCTACGAGACGTGGGGCACGCTCGACGCCGACGGCGGCCAACGCCGTGCTCGTGTGCCACGCCCTGACCGGCGACCGCCACGCCGCCGGGCCGAGCGGGCCCGGCCATCCGGCGCCGGGCTGGTGGGACGGGCTCATCGGGCCCGGCCGTGGCCATCGACACCGACCGCTACTTCGTCGTGTGCGCCAACGTGCTCGGCGGCTGCCAGGGCTCGACCGGACCGGCCGTCGATCGACCCGGCGACCGGCCGGCCGTACGGCTCGCGCTTCCCGGTCGTCACGATCCGCGACATGGTGCGCACCCAGGCCGCGCTCGCCGACCACCTCGGCGTCGGGCGCTGGCTGACGGTCGTCGGCGGATCGATGGGCGGCATGCAGGCCCTCGAGTGGGGCGTCATGTTCCCCGAGCGGGTGCGGTCGCTCGATCCCGATCGCCACGTGCGCCGCAGGCCACCGCGCAGCAGATCGCGTGGAGCGCGATCGGGCGCGGCGCGCGATCGCGCCTCGACCCGGACTGGCGCGGCGGCGACTACTACGACGCCGCGCCGGGCGACGGGCCCGCACGCGGGCCTCGCCATCGCCCGCGAGATCGCGCAGATCACGTACCGCACCGACGAGGTGTTCACCGACCGGTTCGGCCGCGAGCTGGCTCGACCCGCATCGACGACGGCTTCAGCCTCGTGGCAGCGCTTCGAGGTCGAGGGCTACCTCGACTACCACGGCGCCAAGCTGGTCCGCCGCTTCGACGCCAACTCGCTACCTCGTGCTCAACAAGGCCATGGACCTCCACGACGTCGGCCGCGGCCGCGGCGGGATCGGCGCCGGCGTTGCGCCGCGTGCGCGTGCCCGTGCCTCGTGATGGCGATCGGCATCCGGACGACGCTCTACCCGCCGTACCAGCAGCAGCAGCTCCGTGACGTCCTGCGCCGCGCAGGGCGACCCGGCCGAGTACGTCGAGATCGACAGCCCCACGGCCACGACGGCTTCCTCATCGAGACTCGACCAGGTCGGCGCTGCCGCTCGCCGCGTTCCTCGCCGACGTGCGAGAACGAGCAACGTGCAGCCATGAGCGACGAGCCCGACCGAGCCGACCCGAGCGCGCGTTGCACCCCGAGACGCGCGCCATCCGCGCCGGCCGGGCCGACAACGGCACCGCGCTGGCGCCGATCCTGTGGGCCGACGACGACGTTCGTGACGCCGACGGTCGGCCGAGGCGCCGCCGCATGGCGACCATCGCCGCGCGCCGAGCGGCTTCTACAGCCGCTACGGCAACCCGACGGTGTAGGCGTTCGAGGACGCCGTCGCCGAGCTCGAGGGCGCCGAGGCGGCGCGGGCCTTCGCGTCGGGCATGGGCGCGGTGGCGGCGGTCGGTCCTGGCGCTGTGCTCGCCGGGCGACCACATCGTCGCCCAGCGCCAGCTCTACGCCGGGCACGCAGCTGCTCTTCCAGACCGTGTGCCCCCGCTTCGGCATCGACGTCACGTTCGTCGACGCCACCGAGCCCGGCGCGTTCGCGGCCGCGGTCCGGCCCGGGCAAGACGATGCTGGTGCTTCGCCGAGACGCCGGCCAACCCGCGGCTCGACCTCGTCGACCTCGACGAGCTGGGCGCCATCGCGGGGCCGTTCACGCGTGGTCGACTCGACCTTCGCCACGCCGCTCGTCCAGCAGCCGCTCGACCACGGCGTCGACCTCGTGCTGCACTCGGCCACCAAGGCGCATCGCCGGCCACAACGACGCCACGCTCGGCGTCGTCGCCGGCGAGCGCGGAGCTGATCGACTGGCTCTGGTCCTTCGCCGTGCTGCAGGGCGCCAACGCCTCGCCCGTTCGACGCCATGAACGGCCTGCGCGGCCTGCGCACGCTCGGCCGTGCGACTTGCGCCAGCAGACCGAGACCGCGCCAGCGGCTCGCCGAGCACCTCGAAGGCGCACCCGGCGGTGGCCGACGGTGCGCTACCCGGGTCTCGACTCGCACCCCCAGCACGACCTGGCCAAGCGGCAGATGACGATCGGCGGCGGCCTGCTGCACGTTCGACCTCGCCGGCGGGCTCGAGGCCGGGCGGCGCGTTCGTCGAGGGCGACCCAGGTGGCCCAGCTGGCGACCTCGCTCGGCGGTCCCGAGACGCTGGTGACCCACCCGGCCTCGACGACCCACGTGAGCCTGACGCCCGACGAGCTGGCGCCGACGGGCATCGGCGCCGGGCACGATCCGGGTGTCGGTCGGCCTCGAGCACGCCGACGACGTGATCGCCGACTTCAGCCAGGCCCTCGAGGCGATCGGCCCGCCCTCGTCCTAGCCGATCCAGAGGGTCGATCGCACGTGCGCGCCGACGCCTGACGCCACTTGCCGCGCTCCCGCCCTGCGCCGTACGGATGCCCCTCGCGAGGTGGGCCGTCGGACCCACTTTTCCCTCATGGTGGGGGACGGGGGCCGATAGCAGAGCATGATCTGCGCCAGCTGCAGCGCCACGATCGACGCCGGAGACCGCTTCTGTCCGGCCTGTCGGATGCCGAACCTGGCTGGCACGCACCAACCGCGATTCGGGCCGCCCGAGCGCGAACCGGCACCGATCATCGCGCCGCGTGGTCGCCCCCGGCCTTCGGTCCTGCCCCCGGTGCGCCGGCGGTGTCGGCCACCATGACAACTACTGCTCGTGCTGCGGGCTCGACGTGTCGGGTCTGGCGCCGCTCCCTCCCGAGGGGCGTAGCGTCGGCGTGTGGACTCGCCCCGGCCCTCCAGGTGTTGCGTGGTATCGCTCGACGACGCTGCTGACCTTCACCTCGGTCTCGTGGTCGCCAGCGTGGCCGGGTGCGCGCTCGGCATCATGGCGCTGAGCCTGATCGTGGCGCGCGACCTGCACGGCTCGTTGCCGCTGCTCGGCGACCGCGAGTGCGTCGCCCGACTGGGCGTCGCTGGAACGGTGGGGATCGAACTTGGCCGTCGTCCAGTTGACGCTGCTGGCGCTGGCTGTGGTGCTGGTGATCGCGTGGACCCATCGTGTCTACCGCAACCTCGAAGCTCTCGAAGTGGTGGGAACCCGGCTGCACCGGCGCTGGGCTCTGTTCGGTTGGCTCATCCCCGGGGTCAACCTGATCGTGCCCAAGCGGATCCTCGACGACACGTGGCGGGCTTCGGACCCCGACATGCTTCCGTGGTCGACGGACTGGTGGCAGCACGTCGGTGCCGACGACCAACAGCCTGTGGCTGGTGACCTCGCTGGTGGCGCTGCCGGTCGTGGTGCTGGCCCAGATCCAGCTCTCGCTGTTGCGGAACCCTGCCGCCGGATTCGGCGACGAGCCACCAGAGCGTCGGGATCCTCTATCTGGCCCTGGCCATGGCCGAGGCCCTCTTGGTGTTCGCCGCCGTGGTGCTGCTGAAGGTCATCAACAGCATCGAGCAGCGCCAGAACGAGCGGGTGCGGATGATCGGACCGCCCCGACCTTCCGCCTGGTGCCCAACCGCGAGGCCGACGAGGCCGATCGACCGACGCGCCGGCGCCCGTGCTGAGCGAGCCGCCCATGGAGCCCGTGCTCGTGCGCTCGTTCGGGTCCACCCCCATCGGGCGGTACTGACCGGCGCGACCGGCTCGGGTCGTCGCCGCTCGGATCGAGCGGCTCGCTGACGTGCCCGAGATCCTCGAGGTCGAGCAGTACCGGCAGCTGGCGGCCACCACGCTCGGGCGCGCAGTCGTGGGCGTCGACGCGCCCGACCCGTGGTTCCTCAAGGGCGGCACCGATGCCACGGCCCTGACCGACGTGCTCGTCGGGCGGTCGTTCGCGGCCGATCGACGCATCGGCAAGTTGCTGCTCCTCGACATCGACGATGGCCCCACCCTCGGACTTCGATTCGGCATGACCGGAGCGCTGTTCGTCGACGGCCAGCCGGCGATCGCCCGCCTGGAGTACACGCGTGAGCTCAACGATCCGGCCTGGGATCGGTTCGTCGTCCACTTCGCCGAAGGCGGACAGCTCACGTTCGCGCGACCCCCGGCGACTCGGTGGCGTCGAGATCGATCCCGACGAGTCCGTCTGGGTCCGACGCCATGGCCATCACGCCGGCGCAGCTCCGCCATGCCCTCGGCGCCAGTTCGGCCCCGCTCAAGGCCCGGTTGCTCGACCAGTCGCGGATCGCGGGGATCGGGAACCTGCTGGCCGACGAGATCCTCTGGCGAGCCGGGCTCGATCCGGCGCGCCCGGCGGGATCGCTGAGCGGGCCCGAGCAGCGCCGCCTGCACCACCACCTGCGGACGACCCTCCGGGTGCTCACCGACCGGGGCGGTTCGCACATGGGGGATCTGCAGATCATGCGCGACCCGGACGGCCTGTGCCCCCGCGACGGCACGCCGCTGGAGCGGCGCATGATCGGCGGCCGAACCACCTACTCGTGTCCCCACCACCAGCGCTGACCCCTGAGCCCTGCGCAGGGATAGATTTGGTCGGTCCCGGTCGGTTCGGGCACCCTGTCCGATGGGCCCGGTCTTCTCGATCCGAGATCCGCAGCCGAGTCCGGGCGCCGAAGGCACGAAGTCGCCGAAATCGAAGTGGTGGTACCAGCCGAAATGTCGAGAGTCGGTCGCGTCGAGGTGCGCCTCCTGGTCGTCACCGTCTTCGTCGCGGCCATCGGCCTGGCCGTGTTCTCGTCGGGCGGGTCCGCCGGCGCGACGGGTTCACCGACGCAGGTGACCGCGGCGCCCGACGACGGCGCCGACAACGGCGCCGACCACGGCACCCACGACCGCGCCGACCACTGCACCGCCGCCGCCCACGTCGCCGACGACGATCCACCGCACGACCACGACCGCGCCCCGGACCTCCACGACGAGGCCGGTGTCCACGACGACCGCCACGGCGGCGCCGAGCACCAGCATCGACACCACGACGACCTTCGCCATCACCACGACGCTGCCGGCGCTGAAGAGCCCCACGACGACGGCCAAGCCCAAGAGCGCGGCGGTGGCGGGGGCCTGACCGATACGCAGAAGCTGTGGTTGGTCGTCGCCGGCCTGGTGGCCGTGGGCGCCGCGATATCGGCGCTGACGTTCCTCTACTGGCGCAAGACCAAGCCGCTGCCCGTGGGCGCGACCGCCGCCGGGCCTCGACCCGCCGCCCTCGACGCGCTGGCCGGCCTGGACGTGGCGACCGGCGTCACGACGGCGGTCCCCGCCACGGGCCCGGCCATCGCCCCGGCCCCCGTAGTCACCGTCGCCGATCTGGCCGCGGCGTCGACGGTGGCGTCCACAGTGGCGGCCGCGCCTGACGAGCTGTCGGCCTTGGTGCCTCCGGGACCAGCCACACCGGCGGCGGGCATCGTCGCCGCTGGCGCGGCGTCGACCGGTCGCGATCCCCAGTCGGGGGTGCGGATCCTGGGACCGGTCGCCCCGGCGGCGACGACGCCGACCGGAGGGACCGGCCAGGCGATCGGCCTGGGGGAGCCGGTCGACGGGGTCGACGGACTGGCGCACGAGCCGCTCACCATCGTGACCCTCGAGGATCTCGAGTCCGCCGCCCAGGCCGAGGCCACCCTCCCCGCCAATGGCAACGGCAACGGTGCTTCGAACGGCAACGGTGCTTCGAACGGCAACAGCGAGGGGAGCGGGCCGAGCCTGCCCCGTCGCACGGAAGGGGCATCGTGAGCGACTCACCGGCGCTCGATCTCGACGCCATGATCGGACGGTTCCGCGACCGAGCGCACGCCGTGAAGAATCGCCCGCTGCCACCGGTCGCCGGTGAGGAGCGCACGAAGTTCATCAAGCAGGCGCAGCTCGACTATCAGGACTTCGCCATCATCGGCGACGCCGACGCCAGCCTGGTCGACGGCATCCTCACCCTGCGGATCGACCTGCGACCGGCCGAGGTGCCTCAGGGCGAATGATGCCGGAAGGCCGAGCTCGCCGATTCGGACCGCTTCGACAGGGCCATCGCCGCCATCGACGCCGCCAACGCCGACGATCCGAACACGCTCGTGATCGACGGGGTGGTCCGGCCGAAGGAGCAGGCTCACGCCGAGATGATGACGGCGTGGGTGCGGCGCCTCGACCCAGATGCCGACGAGGCTCAGCTTCTGGCCGCCCGAGCTCACCATCTGCGGCGCTGGTCGCTGCCCCGAAGCGACTATCCCGAAGGACGATCGGGCTACCTCAGGTGGCGGACCCAGCTGAAGGCTCGCCACGCCGAGGAGGTCTCGGCGATCCTGGCGGGCTGCGGCTACCGACCCGAGGTGATCGAGCGGGTGGAACGGATCATCCGGAAGCAGGACCTGCGCACCGACCCGGCGACCCAGACCCACGAAGATGCCCTCTGCCTGGTGTTCCTCGAGACCCAGCTGGCCGACGTAGGTGGTCAGCTGGGCGAGGACAAGACCGTCGACGTGCTGCGAAAGACCCTGGTGAAGATGAGTGAGCAGGGCCGCCAGGAGGCGGCGGGCCTGACCTCGAGCCGGCGGCCCGGCTTCTTCTCGAGCGAGCGCTGGCCCCTTCCTAATCCGGCGGGAATCTCGGCCGATGGAAGAGAAGCGGAGCCAGAGGTTCCTGCCCGCCCAGACCTGGGTCGGCGCGAGGAGAGGTCATCGGAAGGTGGATCATGACGTGTGACGAGTGCGGGGGCGAGAATCCGCAGACCTCGAAGTTCTGCGTCATGTGTGGCACCCGGTTGGTGCCCCTCGACGACTCGGTCCCGCCGCCGCCGCCTCCTCCACCGCCGCCCCCGCCCGTCGCCGACGCCGAGGACGCCCCAGTCGAGGCCGATCCTGTCGTCGCCGAGGAGCCCGAGGCCGCGCCCGTCGCTGAGGCTGAGCCGGAGCCTGAGCCTGAGCCGGTTGTGGCTGAGGCTGAGCCCGTGCCCGAGCCCGATCCCGAGCCGGAGCCTGAGACTGTTGTGGCTGAGGCTGAGCCCGAGGCCGAGGCCGTCGCTGAGGCCGAGCCGGAGCCCGAGCCTGAGCCGGTTGTGGCTGAGGCTGAGCCCGAGGTGGAAGCGGAGCCAGTGGCTGAGCCCGAGGCCGAGGCCGAGCCCGAGCCGGAGCCCGAGCCCGAACCAGTCGCGGAGTCCGAGCCGGTTGTGGCTGAGGCTGAGCCGGTCGTGGCTGAGGCTGAGCCGGTCGTGGCCGAGGCGGAGCCCGAGGTCGAGTCGGCGCCTGCGACCGAGCCGGAACCGGTCGTCTCCGAGCTGCCGCCGCCTCCTCCTCCGCCTCCCGCGGCTGAACCCGACCCCGAGTCGGAAGCCGAGCCCGAGGTCGAGCCAGTCGAGCCGGTCCAGGTCGCGGCCGCGGCCGGGATCTCGACGCTGCTCGAGTCGTCGGCCGATGCCATCGAGTCGAGCGAGGACGAGGGCTCAGATCGCGAGAGCAGCTTCGTGATGTCGGCCGCCGAGCCGGCACTCGACGAGCCGGTGAGCTCCAACGGGTCCTCAGCGCCTGGTTCCCAGTCCCGCACCCACCCCGATCCCGTCGTGGCGCCTCCGCCTCCTCCGCCGATCGAGGCGCCTCAGGTGCCGGTCGCCGTGGCGCCGAGCATCGCTCCTCCGGTGCCGCCGTCGCTCGTTGCATCCAACGGCCACGCGCCACCGGCAGTCGGCTCCAACGGCACCCTGCCCCCGCCGCCTCCGCCACCGGCGATCGTCCCGGTCGCCGAACACGGCGACCCGACGGCGCCGCCGGTGCCCATGGCGCCCCCCGAGCCCGCGGCCCCGGCCGAGGTCATCGACCCGTACCAGTTGGGACCCGCGTCGCAGCGCCTCTCGGCTGCCGCCCTGCGGACCGGCCGGGTCTCACTCGGCATCCTGTCGATGGTGCTCGAGGCCGACGAGGTCGTCGAGTCCCTCGTCGGTGGTCGCTACCAGAACCAGGCGGGTGCCGCCGCCCTCACCAACAAGCGCCTCGTGTTGGTCAACGAGCACGAGTGGGTGCCCGAGGTGCGTACGGTGCCGCATCACCGAGGACCTCGTCGTGCAGGGCTGGCAGGACGATCGCACCGCCTCGCTGATCTTCATCACCGAGGGCCAGAGCGTCACGTTCAGCTTCATCATCGACCGTCCCCTCGCTCAGGAGATGGCCCAGCTGGTGCGAGCGAGGGTGAGCCGAGCTCACACCGGATGAGGTCGACGCCGCCGGCCTTTGAGCCATCCCCACCGCTCTTGGTATGGTGGCAGGCCACGCGGACGTGGCTCAGTTGGTAGAGCATCACCTTGCCAAGGTGAGGGTCGCGAGTTCGAATCTCGTCGTCCGCTCCAGTAAAGTCCAGGTCACAGCGCTGCGAGGGCCCGCTGAGGGCCCTCGATTCGCGTCGAACAGCGGCCCCCACCATCGTTAGCGGCAGAGCAGACTCGGTCGGGAAAGCGGGACGCGGGCCCGGAGGCCCTGGGCAAGGAGTCCAGCCCTCGGCGCCGCCCCGAACGCCGTCACGGCCCGACAGGAGCTCGGCTGGTCGTGACCCGCTTGAGGGCGATGGGACGCCTGCTCCACCGGTCACGATGTCGAGACGAGTCGAGCGATGCGTGTGAGCGAGTCAGTCGCGTCGACGTAAACCTACGCCTCGACGTCGCGGTTCTCTGGGACGAACTGGGACGTCACGAAGCTCGCGCCCTGCGGGTCTTCGATGACGGCCTGGCGGCTCCACGGCGCATCGTGCGGCTTGGTCACGATCGTGGCGCCGAGTTGCTGGGCCTTCGTCACGGCCGCATCGAGATCGTCGACACCGAAGGTAACCGTCCAGTGCGCGGGCGCCGAGTCGCCGCCGGCCATGGGCTCGACGGCCGCGACCACGTCGATGAATCCATCGGGTGCGCCCATCTCGGCCATCTGCTTCCGAAGTCCTGGTGTGGACTCCTCGAGATGGTTGCCGTATCCGGGCAGCGTCCACATGATCCCGGAAGGCAACGTCAGCGCCTTCCACCCGAACACCGCGCCGTAGAAGGCCTCGGCCTGCTTCAGGTCGGCCGTCACGAGGTTGTTGAAGTTCACCGAGCCGTGCTCGTTGACGATCTGCGACCCCCGGTTGCCCTTGGCCTGCCAGAGCATGAACGTGGCCCCTTCGGGGTCGGTGACCACGGCCATCCGGCCGGCATCCATCACCTCCATCGGCTCGGTCGCCTCTCCGCCGGCGCTTCTGGCCAGGGCCACGGTGGCGTCCACGTCGTCGACCCAGATGTAGGTGTTCCACGTTGCCTGCGGGGGCGCTCCGTCGGGCAGCGGGCCGACCACGCCGACGTCACCGCCGCGAATGCGACCGATGAAGTAGCTGGCGCCGGCTCCATCGGGCATCACGTCCTCGAGCTCCCACCCGAACAGATCGCCGTAGAATTCGGCCGCGGCCTTGGGTTCGGGTTGGCTCGAGTCGACCCAACAGGGCACGCCGGGGATGTAGCCGTCGCGTTCAGGCATGTCGATTCCTCCAGTACTCGGATGACGTACACGTACCCCAGGACCGTAAGCGGCAAAACCGGTCACGGAGCGACCGGTTTGGGCCCTTTCTGCCGATGCCGTCAGGTAGGCGCGTGCGCCGGACCAGTACTGGCCGAAGACACCGGCGCGTGGGCGCGCTCATCAGCGGCTCGAACGAGTCGCCGCGAGTCGAGGGTGCCCCACCATCACTTGGCGCCCCCACCTCGCGCACTGGGCATCCGCGACGCTTCCGCCCCGCTGAAGGACAAGTGGAGACTCCCAAACCCCGGCAGCCCGCCATGCTGACGTGACCATCAGGCGGCTCGCGGATCCGGAACCGACGGGTCGGGACCAGAGGGTGCAAATGCTCGCGCCCCAACCGCACTTCGGCGCTCTGGCGGGGAGTGAGGGAGAGTGTGCGAACGCTCACTCTGGCAAACCGATCGCGTCAGCCGGCATGACGAGCGACCGGCCCCGACATCGGTTGCGGCAGAGCACGACTTCGTATGCGCCGTGTGCATCGGGTGACGGATGCTCAGCGATAGCTGGGCCCGTCGGTCAGTCGATGCCTTCGATGATGCGGAAGTCACGCTCGGCGCCGTCAGAGAGGGTCACCAGCGCCTTCTGGTAAGCCTCGCTCTCGTATGCCGCGACGGCCTGTTCGAAACTGTCGAACTCGATCAGCAGAACGCGTTGCGTGTTGCCGGCCTCGTGGGCGACGACTCGGCTGCCACGGGACAGGACCCGCCCGCCACCAGCTCGGACGGCCGGACCCGCCAGCTTGTCGTAGGCATTCAGCCTCTCAGGGTCCGAAATGGTGCGGTACACACTGACCCAGTAGCCCTTTGCCATGGAAACCTCCGGTGTTCGGCCGGACGTGTCCGACTTCGAATTGACGCTCAGATTGCTCGATCCCGGCGACGGAGCACCGGGCATTTTCGTCAGGACGCGCTGATCCGGCCTAGTTCGGCTCTGCCAGCTCGCCGCCCCGCACAGAACGGCACTTCGGTGTGCCCGATCGCCGGTTAGGGCGTCGCAGCCGACGTAGGCGGCTCCAGCGTCCGTGGTCCCGTGTTGACGGGATCACCTCGGCCAGTTGGGATGGGGGCACCGGGGGTGGATTCCGGAGTTCGTCAGGCTTAGATGACTGAACACGGCGCCGATCTCTCGCGAGAGGTCGGAGTTCACCCTCCAAGATGGTGACGACGGAGAAGGCGATGACAAGGTTGAGCGTCACGCTGCGTGCCGTCGGAAGCGGGTACGTCGGGTCGTGGTACCGCGCCGCGAGAGCCCACGCCTGTTGAAGCTGCCGCTCATCGAGGGCGCGGGCTGGCGCGATGAGATCATCCTCGCCGTAGTCCCACAGTGAGGCCGCGGCCTGGACCGGCGTGAAACGCACCGCAATTGGCACCGCGAGAAGTATCGCCGATCGCGAGCCTCAGCACGAGACAAGCCGCGCCCGAACGACACATCGGCGTGCGCCGATCGCTGGTCGCGAGCGCGCCAGCGCGACCTACGAGTTCGGCCATCCACAGTTGGCACAGATGCGCGCACGCGGCGTTCGGAGGAGTCGACCACACCGAGGGCACGGAGGACCGATTTCGCTCAATCGGTGCTTCAACACCACGTGCCACCAATAGTTCAGATTGGTGCCCACATCCTCGCCCGTGAATTCCGCGTATCGGTCGACGGCCGGGGTCAGCTGCGCTCGACTGCGCTCGAACCCCTTCACCGGGACCCCCACCGGTTGGCGGAGGAAGCGCTCGCGGAGCTCATCGACCTGTCGTGCCTCGGCCTCGTCGAGGTAACCCCGCTCGGTGCCGCATCGCCAGCACCACCGCTTCTCCACAGAATCATTGTCGCAGGATCGCCGCAGTCGCAGCGGTCCACACGCGCGCCGATCACACGTCCGGCTCCGGGTATGTGGTATTCCCGATCGCCGAATCCGGGCCCCCGGTGCTAGCGCATGACGGCACGTCGGTGCCACCAGGGCGCTATCGCTTGGCCCGGGTCAGCGCACCACCGATGCAACGCTGGGTCCCTCCCTTCTGTCATGTTGGTGTTCATGGACGCAGGAGGGGCCGGGGGAGCTGCCGGCCAGATCCAAGCACACCTGAGCCGCCTCCGGGCTGGATCGCTCCGAGTGTTCGGTGACTGGTTTGGAAGGCCCTACGACAACCAGCACGTCGTCGTAGCCGCCGAGGCGTCAGGTGACGACCTCGTCGTCACCTTCAACGAGGACGAGTGCCTCGTCGTCACCTCACCCGAGGGATGGGAGTTCAATGAGCGCGTCTTTTGCATCCGCCGCGGGCGCCGCGTCATCTGGCGCTGGTACTCCTACGGTCTTCCGAAGGTCCCGCACAACCTCTACACGATCGAGCACAGGGTGAACGAGCGGGGCGACATCGAGGCTAAGTCCGATGTGGATTGGTACCAGCCATCCTTCGAACCCGATGCGAAGCTCCCTGCCGCCGAGCTATTGGGGTTCGACCGGACCCGAGCCACGCCATAACGGCACATCGGCGACGATTCAGGTGCCACCGCTCCGCCGGGCCGAGCCCAGCCGAACGCTGAGCGAAAAGGAAGCGGTCAGGAGCCGGGCGGGCGGTACGCGACCGAGTGGCCTATGGCCTTGTCCGCTTGCTCGACAGTCAGCAACTTGACGGTCTCGAGTTTGACCGCGCCGGCGGCGCCGATCGTGAACGCCACCGCAGCTGCCGTTTCGTCGTCGGGCAGGTCACAGATGGCGAAGACGTCGATGTCGCCGAAAGCAAAGTGGAAGGATTCCAGGCTGCCGCCAACGCTGCTGCACATCTCGGCGATCGCCGCAACGCGACTCGCTGCGCCCGCCTGCTTCAGACCGGTGAGTCCCTCGCTTGTATAGCTCGCCTGGAACAAGAACTTAGACATGATGACCTCCTAGAGGCTCGCGGCGTCCTCAACACGAAGCCTGACACGAAAGCCACCCGATTGCGGCTAACGGCACTTCGGCGTGCCCTAACGCCGGTTGGGCGCTCGGTTGAGTGACCGTCTAAAGGTCCCGACGAACCTCTAGACGGGGTCCGAAAATCGTGCCGAGCAAGGCCGCCGCCTCGGCTGGTGTCCCGCGATCCCCGTTTCGACCGCCATGGCGAACGTAGAAGATCGGATCTCCGGCTCGGCCCGGAACGGAGAGCCTGACCTTCGACGCGTCGCGGAAGAGACCGACCCACGCGGCTCGGGTCATCTTTGCGTGCTCAACGTGCTGGCACGGCCACGCTTCCATAGCCCCCGTGTAGTTGGTGGCCAATGACAAACCGTGGTGGTCAACGTCGTTGGCGAGTTGGTTCTTGAGGTCCAGAAGCCCCTGGCTGGGCCGTGGACCGTGGAGCATGCTGGTGCGCCGCCACCACAGGAACAGCAGCGTGTCATCGAACAGGCAGAGCGTGCCGACGTTTCCGTTGGTCCCGGCGAAGAAATGGGTGATCACATAGGGGAGGGTGCCGACGTAGGCCGAGTTCGAGTCTTCTTGCGCCGAGCGAGGTTCCATGTTCATCCGGGGCGGCGCCCTTCCTGTCGATCGTGCTGGTCGTAGCTCACCCGGACATCATCGACCAGTGGGCGAGACAATGAAGCGCCCCGATCCGCACCTAGGCGCTTTTCGAGGTCGCGCCCGACCGCCGGTTCGGAGCGGACAATCGAACCAAGCGGCTGTAGGGCGCGAACTATCCTCCCCTCGATGAAACCACGGTCGACGGGCGTGGGGTGACCGATCAGGGCGTCCAGGTGATCCGGCCGGCACTTTCGGGCCGGGTCGTTCTCGTAGTCGTGAGCCTGGTACTGGTCGGAGCGGGTATTGCCTCCGTTGTGGGTGGCCTGCTCTCGAAGGGAGGATGGGAGGCGGTCGTGGGTATCTGCACCCTCGGGACAGGCGGTTGGCTGGCCTTTTTCGCCGTCCGGATGCGCACGACCATCACGCCCGACGAGGTCATCATCACGGGAGCACGGACGCGCCGCGTCCGAATCGCTGACGCCGTGTCCTTCTACGACGGGCCCCAGGCCAACGCAATGCACGGCGTCTGGCTAAAGACCGTGGACGGGAAGCGGATCTCAGTCACCTCGGCCGGCACCCAAGGAGTAGTCCAGCGGCACGTAGCGGCGCTCAACGACGCTCTCGCGCGTAACCGGCCCTCGAGGCGCACATGATACGAGCGCCTATAGGCACATCGGCGTGCACCGCACTCCGGCTGGCAAACTCTCGGCGTGCAGGCTGTACCGGTCGATCCACGCGACGTCATCTCGGAAGACAGTCCCCCCGCGTACCGCGTCTACTTCTGGCGACGGCTGGCGGCGCCCGGTGCGTTCGAGTCGACCGAGTTCGAGTTGACAGATGCAGACGCCGAGGAGGTCTTCGCCTGGGCGCGGACCACAGCTCGTAGTGACCAGACCTACACGATCTACGCGGTCGTTGAACGCCCCGACGGCCGCGGCTTGCTCAGGCTTGCGGGCACGGATCCCACCGCGCCCTAGCGGCACATCGGCGTGCCCGAGCGCCTGTCATGCACCGGCCGGGAGAAAGAGTTCTTCGTTCGTCCACAGCGGAGCACCCTCGCCGCTACCGAAGCCGGTTCAGGCCAGGTGTGTGGGGCTTCGGAGCGAACCGGCTAGATGTTGTGGCACACTCCTGGGCCTCTACGGCTCAGGCGGCAGACGGAGGGGGAGATGTCGAATAGAGCCAGCACCATCGTTCGGTACGAGACGCGCACGATGATCGACCGGCCCATCCGCGACGTGTTCGCGCGTTTGGCCGACCTGGATGGTTACAGGACGTGGATGCGCCGCACGGGCTTGTTTCGCCGGTCCGGGCAAACCTCCGACGGCCCTCTCGGCCTGGGAACGGCGTACATCGACGCCACGAGGATGGGCACGTTCCGCGGGAAAGTCACCGAATTCGAGCCACCGACGCGGATCGGCTTTCGCGAGACCCTCCGCTGGTTCGGTTCTGACCTGATGGAGGCGCGACCGGAGTACATCCTCGAGGCGGACCGGGACCAGACGATTGTTGTTCACATTGCGGAGGGTGAGCTCTTCGGGCTGATGCGGTTGATGAGACCGGTTGCGGCCCTGATGGCGAGAAGTGAGCGGGCCCGAACTATCGAGTCGTTGAGGCGTTCGCTGGAGTCGGACTAAGACTCGCCTCCAGCGCCGTTCTCCACGACCGCACTCACTTGCCAGGCACGGACCGGCTGACTTGACCAACGCCCTCATCGCCGAACGGCCTTGCCATCTGAGCACTACCAGCCCGCGCCCGAACGGCACATCGGCGCCCCGTGGGTCGGTAAGACTGAGGACCGTGGCCAACTGCTAGGAGTAGCGCACCGCGGCATAGAGTCGACTGGTCGGACTGGGGAACGAAGGCTGCACGCGCTACTGATCCGGAGGAGCCTCGGTGCCATCTGCTCGTTTCAAACTCGATCCGTTGACGATCGCGCTGGCGGTGCTGGCAGTCGTGATTGCCATAGTCGGGGCGCTACTCGTGTCGCGGCACCCAAAGCGCGGCGCAGCGGCCTTCATAGTGGCCGTGCTGCTTGCTTGCGGTGCCGTCTACACCTCCATGCGGGCAGCCAAGACAGGAACACATCGCGCCTAGCCGTCGCGTGTCTGCAAACGAGCCGGAGCGAACTCAGGAAACGGCGCGTTACACACTCCCCGCCTTGACGCCGAACGGCACATCGGCGTGGCCCGATCGCCCGTTGGGTATCCGTCGAGCTGGAGCGTGTGGGTGGGTTGATCTGTGGGCCGCGGTTGGTCGCGGCGCGGTGTTCTTTCGAGCAGTATGTGGGGCATGGTGACGCGATGATCGCGATGGCCGAGGCGCGCACACCTGAGGAGCGCGAGGCCGTGTTCCGGTTCTGGTACTCGGTGTATGTCGAGGAGATGGGCCGGTACCGAGACAGCGCCGATCATGCCCGCCAGGTGCTCCGAGATGACCCGGAGGACGATCACAGCCGCATCGCGTATGCGTCTGACGAGGGCGAGGTGGTAGCCGCGTGTCGCCTGAGCTGGGGCGGCGACGGGTTCAGCGATCGACAGGTCCGCCAGTATCAGCTCGGGCCGTTCCTGGATGAGCTACCTCCAGAGATCATGTCCATCGGCGAGCGGACGATGGTCGCTCCGAGCCATCGCGGCGGGTCGGTCTATGTCGATTTGGCGTACACCGTCACCCCGATCTCGGACGAGCTCGGCATTCTGCTGTCCTTCGGCGCGTCTGAGCCCCACCTGGTGTCGTACTACGCGCAGTTCGGGCAGCGCCCGTATGCGTCTCGCCAGACCTACAGCGAGGAGTCCGGGTACATCATTCCCACCCTCGCCCTCGTCCGGGGCCTCGAACCGTTCGGCGACGACGTACCTTCCTGTCTGCGAGCCGCGGCCCAGGGTTCTCCCACCGTGCGCAACGCGGCGCTTGACGGCGACGAGCAGTTCAACGCCGCGCTGCGGGTCGCAGCGGTCGACGCCCGGTCTGCGAGGTCGATCTTCGCGGGTTGCACCGACGATGAGATCGAGAGGTGCGCGGCCCGGGGGACACTCCTCACCTGCGCCGCTGGCGATCACGTCATCAAACGGGGCGGAACGGCGAGGAACCCCTATGTCGTGCTCACCGGCCGGGTGGAAGTCAGAGGTGCCCGGGCTTGGGTTCTCGGGCCGGGCGAGGTCTTCGGCGAGGAAGGCTGGATGAGCGGCAGTGATCGATGGTCTGATGTCGTTGTGCTCGATGACGACACCTGCATCGCGGCGATGAGCACGTCAACCCTGGCCTCGCTTGAAACCACAGCGTCAGCGACCGCAGCCAAGTTGAACGCGAACACCGCAGCCCAGCTCCGGGCTCGTCGCCGACCGTGAACGACGCCGCTCCCAACTTCGCAGAAGGAGGCTGCGACACCACATCGGGCCAAGGCACAGCGCGCCCGAACGGCACTTAGGGCGCCCGCTCGCAGGTGCGCCCGATTCCCCGGTCAGGGTCGTTTCCGGTCCTGGCCGCACTGTTCCCGTGTCCGACACCGTTCTCAGGACGTTCTCGATCGGTAGTCAGACGACCTCGACGCCTAGACGACGCAGTTTGTCGAGCGTGACCTTGCGGGATTTGTTGCTGCTGCACGCAGTCGCGTCGCCGATCACCTGAACTGAGAGTCCCCGCTGATGCGCCCCCTTGGCTGTCGCGCTGACACATGCCTTGGCGTAGAGACCCGCCAGTCGTACCTGGTCCACTCGCCTCTCCGCGAGCAAGATCGCCAGATTCGGGTTGCAGAACGCGTTCGGCTTCCACTTCGGGAGGTACGTGGCGCCAGGCGGGTCAATCCGGGCGTCCCAACCCGCCCCGAGGCTGCCCTTGATCGCGGCCCGGTGACGGAACAGGTTGCCGATCACGTCGCTCGGCCGGAACTCGTTGCCGATCCTCACGATCAGGTCCCCATTGGCTTGCGCCTCTTCAATTGCAGCCAGAGCCGCCTCCACGACGGGCTGGACCTGGTCTTGGTCGACCGGCATCCGCCCAGTCGGAGAGAGAAAGTCATTCTGGAAGTCGATGAGCAGCAGAGCCCTACGTCCCGCATCCGTCGCGTCTGCCACCCAATCAGTATGGCCCGGAGCGAGCGTCGCCTGGCAGGGCTGGTGCAGTACGAAGCCGAGCGCGGAGCGTTCCCTATGTCCGGGTCAGGGTCCTAGCTCCCTACTCGTACCGCGACCAGTCCTCGGGGTGTTCTCACCTAGGCAGAGTGCGCAAGGTTCTCTAGGCAGGTCAGCACGAAACGGAGTGGCGGACAGATTGTCCGCCACCACTGACCAGCAAGGGGAACACACCATGACAAGCGCATCTTCCGCCGCACCGGCATGACTCGCCGCGGATCCCGCGGACGCGGACGAAAGCGCACGTCCTTCTCGCTGCGCCTGCATCCAGGGATCTCGCTCCCTCGCCCTCGGCGGCCATCGCCGGGTAGTTCGCCCGAGCATGATGCGATCTTGGCGGGTGAGCCCCGGGCGGGCGTTCCCGTGCAGCACTAGGCTCGCCGTGGGCGACCGGGAGGGAAGCAAAATGAAGGCATTGACGCGTTCAAGTATGGCGGGTGTGGCGATCGTGGTGGTGCTGCTGGCCGGCGTGTCAGCGTCTGCTGCGACGCCAAACGTGTACGTCTCATCCAACTGGGCTGGATACGTCGTGAAGGTTCCGCGGGGCGCCTTCTACCAGGTGTTCGGTGGGTGGGTTGTGCCGACGGTGACCTGCTCGCCGGGCGAAAACTCCGCCTCGTCGACCTGGGTGGGACTCGGTGGCTCGCAGGTGGAGGATCTGTATCAGATCGGGACCAACTCGCGATGCATCGACGGCGTACCCACCTACCAGGCGTTCCTGGAGCACTTCCCCGTTCAGCAGCCGTCGGAAATACTCACGCTCAGGATGATCGGTGGGCAGATCATGCCCGTGCAGCCCGGCAAGGCGGTTGAGGCTCTCGTCACACTCGATGCCACTCGGACATCCGCGACCTACACCCTCCTTCAGTTCAACTCAGCAGACCGCGGACCCGCGGATGCCGAAGGCTTCGGGGACACTCGTGCGCTACCTGTCCGCACGGATCCCCGGACAGCTGAGTGCATCACCGAATCATCGACCTTTCCGGGCCACTCCCAGCCGGGTCCGCTGTCCAACTTCGGTCTGCAGATTTGGGATTCCTGCAGTGCGGCATCCGGCACCGCCGACTCGAGCTTCAGCAACGTTTTCACCCCACCCTCGAACTGGACCCTAACCAAATGGGAACTCGGCAGGAATACCGGTGCCAACCCTTGTCGGCCAGGGCTCGAGTTCAACTGTGCCGCCGACACCGGCAACGTTGCAGCAGACGGCATGGGGTTCGCCATCACCTGGCACAGCAAACGCTAGGACAGACCAGCCGGATCGGTTCGTGCAACGTGCTTGGCCGACCTCCGAGCACATGTCCGGGCAAGGTCGCGGGGTCGCTTCGCGTCGAACGGTCGCAGCCGACCTATCCTCGTTGTCGTCGCGGCCCCTCGCTCACGGTTCCGCACCGATAGCCCCCTTGGTCCCGCCACCGAGGTCGAGGCTCGAGCGGGGGTCGTGGCGCGTCAGCTATGTCCAAGACCTCGACGACTAGTCCCGGTCGGGAGTCACTTCGCTCTACCCTTTGATGCGTGGTGGGTGGCGAAGGGCGATCATCGCGACTGCGGAGGAAACTCGCTGCCGTTCGCGCCGATCGTTCTCGAATCCCGTTCCTGAGAACCAAGCACACTAGGAGCGGAACGGTTCCGACACCCGTCCCCACGCCGGTTCCGACACCCGTCCCCACGCCGGTTCCGACACCGTCCCCACGCTGGTTCCGACACCCGGCGTCGCGGCGAAGCACCAGCGGGCCAGTTGGTTGGGCCGGCTATGGTCCTACGTCCAGAACAATCCAATGCTTGCAGTGACGATTGCCCTGGCACTCGTAGCGGTGCCGACCGTGTTCGCAATCTTTCCGAGTCTGGCCACGACGGCGCTTGGATCGCACGCATCGGGAAATCACTTTCGGGGCATGGGTTGCGGGCGCGGCCATCGCGGCTTTAGCAACCCGCCGGCATGATGACCAAGCAGACCGACAGGCTTCAGAGACGCATGCTTTAGCGCTGCTGATCTCGCGGGTCCTCATTGTTGGTCCATACACCACCCAGACGATTGCTGACGGTGACATCCCCAGCATCTACCGGCTCACCGTGTTTGTGTGGAACCCGCAAATGCGGAAGCTCGCGCCGTACTATCCCGAGCTAGTGCGTGATGCCGACGATCCTCGATGCTTCGAGATCGGCCAGGGGGCTACTGGCGAGAGCTACCGGAGGGGCGCTGTAGTCGCCTTGGTCGGAGACGCGGTATCGAATGACGAATACGGTCTCTCCCCGCGACAGCAAGCATTGTTCCACGACGCCCAGGTCGTCGTCGCGGCACCCATCCGACACCTCGACGGATCGGTCGCGGGAGTGCTGACGGTGATCGCTGACGTCAACGATCACTTCTTCGTGACCGCCACGGACCAGGTCGTCCGGGCCCACATCGACTCCTTGCAGAGGATGGCAGACAAGTTCGGGTTCGCACTCGGTGGCGCGGTACAATGACCGCATGGTCACGGAGGTTCAGAAAACAAGTTCGGGACAGGGAGCCCGCATCATCATCACTGAAAGTGATGATGAGCGGACCCGGCGACGTAACGAGACGCTCGAGGATGCGTTGATGGCGGCTGGCATTGCTGGCGTCACGCCCAACGAGGTCACCGCCGACCCTGCGCCGACGGACTAGGGACGAAGGGGCCACCGCCCTCTACGCACCGTGGGGCCTTGTCGGCTTCCCGCCGGCGTTGCAGGCCGCCGGCCAGTTCATCCGGTCCGTGCTCGACGACGGGGACGACGACCAGCAAGGTCGCCCCCGCCCCGCCGTCTGAGGTCTGCGTCCCCCCGTGGTCAGATCATCGCCGACACCGAGTTGGCGAGGCTTTGACACATGGCGAAGAAAACGACGGGGGACCAACTGCTCTGGACCCTCCTCCGCAACCCGACGAACGCGGCGGTCGTAGCGATCGTCGTAGGCGGTGTACTAGTTGGCCTTGGGGTCTATGCCCGGCGGCGGCCTAGGTCCGGCGCCACCAGCGACGACGGACAGGCTCCCGGGCGGTCGCCTCGACGGCCGTGGGCGCCGGCGGGAGCTGCCGCATGGCCAGCGCCCTAACGGCACTTAGGCGTGCGCCGATCGCCGGTTCGGCGTCGCAGTTCTCCGGGTGACGATGGCGACACCGATAGCCACGAGGCCGACGACGATTGCAGCGACGGGATCAACCCATTCCATGCCGCCACGATGAGC
>CAVTKR010000002.1:0-486041 GCA_963735435.1 uncultured Solirubrobacteraceae bacterium
GCGCTTCTTTTTCGAAGTGGAACCGCCAATGGCCCCGCCAAAGAATCTCCAGTCATCCAATAACCTCCTTCTTCTCCGCAGATTTGTTTGCAATCAGCAGTGCCACAATATCCAAGCGAGGATCGAGAAGTCCTGAGCGTTCTCTGAAACACCCTGAATAGTTCTGAAAAGAGGGCACATTTGGGGTAGCGTGGCTCGGGAATAGTGGCCAAGTGGAAGACTGGCCGGAACTTGGCCATCGCTTGTCGACCTTGTTGGTATACTGGGTGTGCTCCGCTGCCTGCAGGCCGGGCACGTTGTATCGTGTTACTAGGTTTTCGGCGCAGAGGGTAATAATCGGTCCTGCATGGAACGTCCGCCCGCAACAACGCTTCGTATCGGCGACTGGTGCGTCAATCCCGCGTCCGGCCAGATTTCACGAAATGGAGAAACCTCTCGGGTAGAAGTGCGGACGATGCGACTGCTGGTGTGCCTTGCCGACCATGCTGGGGAGGTCGTCAGCATCGATGACTTGCTCAACCAAGTCTGGTCTGACGTCGCCGTCGCTCCAGACTCCGTCTATCAGGCTGTGACGTCGCTACGCCGCCTGCTCGGCGACGACCCAAAGCAGCCCACGTACATCGAGACCGTGCCGCGGCTTGGCTATCGAATGGTGGCGACGGTCAGTCCCTGGACGGATCAGCCGGTCACGCAGACCGGCGCCCAAACCAATGTACAGGCGCTCGCCTCGGTCAGTGAACAACCATCTCCGACGACCAATGCGCCCGATGAGTCGAGAAAATCTGGCTCCCGCCCTCAGGTTGGCTTGACACTGGCCGCCGGCGCAGCACTTTGCCTTTTGCTCGTCGTCGCTCTCGTCGTCTATGGCAAGTTCGCGAAGAACAATAGCTCAGCTTCATCCACCAATGGCACAGTCGGCCCACTTGCTGCGCAGCCACAGAAATCCATCGCCGTGATCCCGTTTCTCGACCTCACGGATGCCATGAACGAAGAGCCCTTCGCCGACGGTATGACCGAGGAGCTGATCGACAAACTCAGCAAAATCCCCGGCCTCCGCGTACCATCCGCCACGTCCTCGTTCTATTTCAAAGGCAAGCTCTGGCCGCGCTCCGATGGGCCTTCGCAGCCAACCATCGCCGATATCGCCAAAACGCTGGGCGTCGCTTATGTTCTCGATGGAAGCGTGCGCAAGTCAGGCGCGAGGCTGCGGGTCGACGCACGGTTGATTCGTGCAGATAACGGGTACGTGGTCTGGTCGGAGTCCTACGATCGCCCGTTCGGCGACATACTGATAGTCCAGGACGACATCGCAGGTGAAGTAGCGAAAGCGCTGCAGACTTCCATCGGGACAAAGACGGACTAAGTTAGATTGTCAGGTCGCAATCTGAACGAGTTCAGGCTTTTTGCCAGAGCGAGGACCGTTCGAGTCCCAGCGCGAGGGCCCCTTTTCGCGACGACGCAAACGGTTCACGAACGAGCCGACGCCAACCGAGCTGCCCACAAAATGTCCGACGCGGAGCGGGCCGGCAACTTTGACACTGCGAATCCAATGCAGGCCACTGCTCGCCGCACATCCGCATTCCGCGCAGTTGGGCGTGCCACCGAAAACGCAAGGCTCGACGCGCGTCTCCAAATCCGCAGAGTAGTTCGCTGACATTTTTGCAAAAAGACAGTCGGCAGGATTCTCTGGAGGATGGAGGAAGGCCCTCGCGATGCCATCGTTCATTAGAAACTTGGGATATTCCCGCGCCAAAGGCGGCAATACTCGAGCAATCTCTTGCCGGTTTTCCGGCGTCAGCTTCTCCGCGCTCTCTTCGCCGATCTGAGGCGTATACAGGCTCACCCAAATACGATCGACTTCTGGGCGGGCATTCCAAAACGAGACGTAGTCTTGCAAATAGCCGGGGCGCTCGAGCATAGGACGGGTGATCACCCAGTGGATGTTCACTTTACGGCCGTCAATATTTTTTAGGATGCGCTCATAGGTCGCAGGCTTGCGCCGGATGTCATGATGTTCTGGCAAGCCGTCGACAGAGATGGTGACGCGAACACGCGGCAGATCCATCCATTCCATCGGGATAGGGATTACGCCGCTCGTGACGACTAGCGAGAAGATATTCATAGCGCTTAACGCGGGCAGGATAGCGCTCAACTCTCTATGGCGGACCATCGGCTCTCCGCCCACCAAGGACACGTGCATCGGGCGGTTTTTCCGGACCAAGTCCAGGACGCCATTGACGAGCGCATCGCCGCGGAAATCGTTCAGCTCGGTAAGGAGTTTGCCATCGCCGAGGTGCGTATCGCCGTACGCGTAGCAACCGGGACAACTGAGCGGACACTCTCGCGTGATCTCGATGGAAAGCATCGGCGCTTTGCCGCCAAGGATTTTTCCCCAAGCACTCATTATCTCGCGCGGGGTAATACTTGGATTTGGTTGAGCAGTAGCCATGGAGGTTGGATGCTTGGGAATGGCTCTTGGCTGCATGCTTGATGATGAACGACATGATTGTGTTGCATTCAAACGATTCAAAATGTAGCGCCACGCAAAAAGTGAGAAATCTTCGGCGGCAGGCGGAGTACAGTCTCTACGCAGATGCGGTCAGCGGAGCAACCTTCGCGGCCGGTTAGCCCCGTGCATGCCAAGACACGAACCCGGAATCGGCGCGGTAGACGTCTACTAATTCGGTTAAACTGGGCCCTTAGCATCATCCATCTATAAAACTGAAAGAGAACGAGCAGGAATGCCCCGAAAGCTCCTCATTCTTGCAGCCACCCTTGTCGGCGCTCATCTTGCGCAAGCATTTATTCTTGGGGTGTCACCCGCAGGCACTCTAATCGCAAATCTGCTCGAGGTTTCGGCCAGCGCTCTAGCCGCAGTGATGTGTTTTGGGACCTCGCGACGCGCGCGCGGTATGGCCCGCCCATTCTGGACGTTAGTGGGTTGCGGAATGGCGGCCTGGGGCGTCGCAAACCTGGGCTGGATGTACTACGAACTGGTTCTGCATACGAGTCCAGCGCCAGGTTCCGCGGTGCAATTCCTCTTCAGCGTGGACGGGATTTTCCTTGCGATGGTGATGTTCCTCGACCAAGAGAAGGATTCCGACCGATTTGAACCCGAGTTTCTCCTGGATTTCACGCAAATCGCGATCGTCTTCTTTTTTATATTCCTTGGCCTTTACTATGTTCCGTCGCCACAACTCCAGCAACAAGGGGCCATATCGCGCGGGCTTTGGATGGAGTTTGGCGAAGAGTTCACCATTCTCGCGCTCGCCTGCTTTCAGATTCTCAGGGCCCGTACGCTTCCCATCCGCAATCTATATGTGGGCTTTGCCCTCTATTTCTCTTTCTTCATGGCGAGCTCGGCCTTTGCTGATTACCGTCAGTCCATTCACAGGACGCAATCCGGCTCACTGCTCGATCTTTGCTGGACGCTGCCGTTTATTTGGTGCGCAATCTGGGCCGCGAGATGGCAGCCTTCGCCGGCCGTACAGTCCGCACGCCAACCGCGGCGAAGTTCCTTTAGCGGAGTACTTCTCACCAACGCGATATTTGCGCTGGCCCCGCTGATTGTTCTGGTACAGGTCGCGCAATTCCCTTCCGAGTGGCGCATTCTTCGATTCTCGCTTCTTGGCGTTTCCATTCTGTGTTTCGCTGCGCGAATTGGCTTCAGCGGATACCGGGAAGCAAAAACTGCGGAGACGGTGCGGCGGCAGGCGCTGGCCATGGATGCCGCAGCGGATGGAATCTCCATCCTGGCTGAAGACGGAAAACACATTTACGTCAATACGGCTTTCGCGCGAATGATGGGGTACGAGAGTCCGGAGACCATGCTGGGACTCACCTGGCGGCAAATTTATGATCAGCGCGACGTCGCACTATTTGAGCAGCAGGTTCGGAAATCCCTTGGGCCGGAAGGTAAATGGTCCGGGCAAATCAATCTGCGGCGGCGGGATGGAACCATCATTCCCGTGGAGATGGCGATCACCTCGCTCGCCAATGGCGTTACCGCATGCGTCGGCCACGATATCAGTGCGCGAAAGGAAGCCGAAAAAGCACGAGCCGACGCTGAAAATAAGTACCGCACACTAGTGGAGCAGGTCGCCGCGATCAGCTATATCGCGGAACTCGGCATCAACGGCCAATGGCACTACATCAGCCCGCAAGTCGAAGCAATCACAGGCTACTCACAGGACGAATGGCTTGCCAACTCTCGCGATTGGACCCGCCATATTCCTCAAGAGGATCACGCCGTTATCGAGGCGGCCGAGGAAGCGAGTTTGCGCGGTGAACGTTTTCAGGCGGAGTACCGGATCGTTCGCAAAGATGGCTCGGTGATTTGGGTAAGCGACACGGCAGTGGTTGTTTCGGGGAGCGACAGCCATCCTGTGATGGAAGGAATCATCGTCGACATCACGGAGCGAAAGCTACTCGAGAATCAACTGCAGCAATCGCGAAGGATGGAAGCGGTCGGCCGTCTTGCAGGTGGCATTGCCCACGATTTCAACAATCTTTTGACCATCATCAAAGGGTATGCGGAGCTGGCAGAGCAACGCACCGCGATGCAGCCTGATCTGCGCGCGGATATTCAACAAATTGAGAACGCGGCTGAGCGCGCATCCACGCTGATTCGCCAATTGCTGGCTTTCAGCCGAAGACAAGTGCTGCAGCCAAAGATTATCGATCTGAACGCCATCGTGCTGGGCCTGGATAAACTGCTGGGCCGCTTGATGGGCGAACACATTGAAATGGTGACGCGGTGCGGCGCCAATGTTGGGCACGTGAAAGCCGATCCGGCTCAAGTCGAGCAAGTGATCATGAATCTGGTAGTGAATGCGCGCGACGCCATGCCGAAAGGCGGGCGGTTGACGGTCGAAACGGTCAATGTGGAGTTGGATTCGACGTACGCGCGTGATCATGTTTCCGTCAAACCTGGATCGTATGTGATGCTGGCGGTCTCCGATAGCGGGACCGGTATGAGCCCCGAGACCGTGGCTCATATCTTCGAGCCGTTCTACACAACGAAGGAGAGCGGGCAAGGAACCGGGCTAGGGCTGTCCACCGTTTACGGCATCGTGAAGCAGAGCGGCGGATACATCTGGGTGTACAGCGAGCCAGGCAAAGGGACGACGTTCAAGGTGTATCTGCCACGCGTCGCGGCGCCAGCGGGAGCAAAGGCGGAGGTAGTGGACGTACAGGCACCGGGCAAGGGTAGTGAGACGATCTTGCTGGTCGAAGACGAAGAGGCAGTGCGCGAACTGGCCAGCAGGATTCTCTCGGCCAAGGGATATTCGGTGGTGGCCGCGAAGAGTACGAAGGAAGCGGAACAGTTCGCCGAGAAGCAGGGCGCGAAGATTCACCTTTTGTTGACGGACATTATCATGCCGGGAACCAGCGGCCGGGAGTTGGCTCAGCGGATTACTGCGCGTCATCCTAGAACGCGAGTGCTTTATATGTCCGGTTATACGGATAACGTTTTGGCGCAAGGCGGAGTGCTGGAGGCGGGGCTTTCCTTTTTGCAGAAGCCGTTTACGCCGGGAGCGCTTGTTCAAAAAGTGCGCGACGTGCTTGATAGTCCCGTTCACGCCAAGTAGATGGTCTGGGGGCGAGTGCGAAGAGGGCACGATGAATCGTGCCCCTACAAAGGCGGCTCGTCATTTTGATCCTTGCAGATGAATCGTCTTGCCGGTGGCGGCGGATTGACGGGCGGCATCTAAAATCTCAGTGACGATCGTGTTTGTTTCCAGCGACGAGAGTCCTTCCGGCTTCATTCCATCCAGAACTACTGCTCTTAAATAATTCACGGAATCGCTTTCCTGCGAATCGAGTGGCTTGGCGTCCACGAGTTTCTCTTCCTGCTTTGCGAGGCGGACGCGGACGGCATCGCGCTTAACGGTGATAGCATAGCCGGTCTGTCCGTAGACTTCCATATCCTTGCGATCAAAGGGCCAGTTCCAGGAAGCTTGCAGAATTGCCTGAGCTTTCGGATAGGTCAGTATGATTGTGGCCTCGTCATCGACCTGCGAGTAGATCTCGGGCTTGATGCGCTGCGTGACGGCGGTGACGGTGTCGGGGCGGCGATTGTCCATGAGCCAGGTCATGAGATCAGCGCCATAGCATCCGAAATCGAAGAGCGCGCCTGCACCGTTTAGTTTCGGATCGGTGAGCCAGCTCAGGAACCAGGGCTCGACGTTAATTTCTTTCGGGCCGGAATGTCCGTCGTGGACGACTACTTTGCGGATTTCACCGATGGAGTTGTCGTGGACGATGTCGTAGGCGGCGCGATTGCTGCGGTACCAGGTTGTTTCGTAGTTTACGAGGACCTGGATTTTTCCGCGCTGAGCCGCGGCTTGCATGGCGCGAGCGTCCTCATTGCTGACGGCGAGAGGCTTTTCCATCATGACCGGGATGCCGTGGCGGGCGCAGGTTTCGACTACGGCGCGATGATCGAATGTACTTGTGTAAATGAGAACGGCTTGAGGTTTGGTTTTGTCGAGCATGTCCTCGACATCCGAGAAGAAGAGGTCCGGAGCGAGGCCGAATTTCTGGGCGATGAATTCAGAGAGCTTTTTGTCGGCTTCGGCGACACCGACGATCTGGATATCGGTGCGATGGAGATTTTGTTGAAGAAAGCCGCTGACGTGTCCGTGGACAAGCCCCGCGATGCCAACGCGGAGCGGAGCGGCTGACGGTGTGGTTTGAGCGGAGATGGCGGAGGCGCCGAAAGATGCGAGAACGATGGCGCGCAGAAGGCTGGAAAGAAAAGAATTAGGCATGTGTGGCTCCTGAAAGCGGAGGGCATGGTAGCACTGGACAAAGAAGCAACGAAGTGAAGTAAGGAGATAATGAGGTAGCGAAAGGATCCGGCCTGGAACAACGGAAAAGGATAACGCAGAGATGCTGAAGCTGTGAAAAAACCTCTCTGAAATTTCCACTTGAAAATAATTTGAGGGCAGCTATGTTTGGCACATGAACCAGGAAAATACGAACACCAAGCAGCGGTTGATTCGATATGTGAACCGGGAGCAGATGAGTTGGCGCGCGGTGGACGTCGAGCGGCTGATTGAGCAGGACCATCAGGCGCGGGCGATCTGGGAGATGGTGGGGCGGCTGGATGTGAGCCGATTTTACGAAGCCATCGCCAGCAGCGCGGAGGAAGGCGGGCGTCCTGCGATTGATCCGCAACTGTTGATCAGCTTGTGGGTCTATGCCTACAGCCGCGGAATCGGAGCGGCGCGAGAAGTGGCGCGGCGATGTGAATACGATCCCGCGTTTCAGTGGCTGACGGGGATGGAAGCGGTGAACTATCACACGCTGGCGGATTTTCGTGTGGAAAAGGCCGAGGAGTTGGATGAGTTGTTCACCAATTTGCTGGGAGTGCTGAGCGCGAAAGGTCTGATCACGCTGGAAGAAGTGATGCAGGACGGGACGAAAATCAAAGCCGGGGCGAGCAGCGGCAGCTTTCATCGGGAGAAGACGCTGCGGGAACATTTGGAGCGCGCGCGGCAACAGGTGCAAGCTTTGCGGGATCCGCTGGCCGAGTCGGCGGCGAACCGGCATCAGCAAGCGGCGCGGGAACGAGCCGCGCAAGAGAAGCAAGAACGGTTGGAAGAAGCGTTGGCCGAACTGGAGAAGTTGCGCGAGGTAAAAAAGACGGTGGAAGAAAAGCGCGAGGCGCGGGTGAGCACGAGCGATCCGCAGGCGCGAGTGATGAAGCAGGCCGGTGGCGGTTTTGCGCCGAGCTACAACGCGCAGATCTCGACCGACGCGCGGCACGGATTTATCGTGGACGCGGAAATCACCCAAGTAGGCAACGACTATCAGCAGTTGCTGCCGGCGGCGGAGCGGATCGAGCAGCGCTGGGGACGAAAGCCGGAACGAATGGTGGCCGACGCCGGCTACACGAGCGGCGAAAACATTCAGGGCATGGCGGAAAAAGGGATTGATTTCGTGGGCAGTCTGGCCGATGACGCGTCGAAAGCGCGGACGAATGCGAAGCGCTTTGACGCGACGCGATTTATTTACGAGGCGGAAGAAGACCGTTACATTTGCCCGGCGGGCCAGACGTTGAACTACCAAGGCCACTGGGTGCGCGGCGGTGTGACTCATTATAAGTACCAGGCGGCCGCCGAAGAATGCGCCGAGTGTTCGTTGCGGGCGGAGTGTTGCGGCGCGAATCAAAAACACGGGCGGTCGGTCGAACGGAAACAGGAAAACGCGGCGCTCGGTGCGTTCCGGGAAAAGATGGCCAGCGAAAAAGCACAAGCGATTTACCGGCGGCGTGGTCCGGTGGCCGAGTTTGTGCATGCCTGGATCAAAACTAAACTGGGCCTGCGGCAATTTCATGTGCGCGGACTGCGCAAAGTACGAGCCGAAATGCTCTGGGCCTGCTTCACCTACAACATGCAGCAAGGGATCCGGCTCGGACGGGCACCTGACCCGGCTCCTGCGGGATAATCGAGCACGCAAAGCAACGACGCGAATCGGCAAACATTCAAGGAACGCAAAAAAGTGGGCGTCGGGATGTTCGGAAAGCAGCCACAAGGATGTTTTTTCACAGCTTCGCAGAGGTCGCAGAGGTGACGCAGAGGAGAATGGCGGATCAGGAGCGTCGGGTGCGGTGTACCCCGGGTATCCAGAGAATCGTAAGTAAGCGCATGAAACGAAAAGGAGTTATGGGGGTTTCTGTGTGCGGGATGTTTACTCGCTGTGAAAAAAAGAGGAAGTGATTGGGCGGAATTTTGGACGTCGCGGGGAACCCACCCCTCCCCCTGTTTTTTGTAAGAATGTGATTCGATGAGGGTTAGATGGTGGGGGTCTGCAAAAGATGTGATTCGATGGGACTTAGAAGAGTGGGTTGACAGTCGACAGTTGAAAGTTGAACAGGGTAGGTATGAATCGGGAGGCAAACAAGTCAGTCGGGGACTTTGCGCGTGTTTTTCTTAACGCAGAGGTCGCAGAGAGCACAGAGACGAGACGCGGAAAAGGAGAGTGAGGGGATGCGGGCGGTCTTTGCGTTATGACCATGGGGAATGGTAGCAGAGATTTAGATTACTGTCAAGGTACAGTACTTATTTTGGATCATTCGAATTGAGACAAAATAAGTGTGGTAGATGAAAGGGGTTGCGGGGAAATTGGTAGTTTGGTGAGACGGTTTGGGAGGAGTGAGTAGTGAAAGGTGAGTAATGAGTAGGAGGAGAACTCACAATCTCAGTAAGCGCCCTGGCGAGTAGGATAGCGAAGTCAGCGTGAGGTAGTACGGTGGAGGTAATCCGCAGGAGGAAGAATGATGAGGCCAGCGATCTTCTTGCCGAAGAGCGGACCGAAATGGCGGAGGTCTCCTGTAATTAGATGGGTGGCGCGGGCGGCTATCGCGGCGAGCAGGATTGGCGCGTCTTTGGCCGGGAGCGAAAGGTCTGTGGGCAATTCGACACCTTCGGACTCAAACAACTCTAGCGCCGCGGATAGTTCGGCAAGGCGGGTGCGTTGGGATTCGGTGGAGAGGTTGGCACGTGCTTCTTCCAGTGCATAGCGGCTGGAACAGAGTACGACGCTGGGCAATCTCCATAGACGGAGAAGTCCGGCGTTGGGACGGTAGGCGGCGGAGAAGAGGACATTGGCGTCGAGAAAGAGCCTGTCCATATGATGGCATTACTTGGGGCGACGGTGTGAGATGGAATCGGGGTCGAGGCCAAGCTTTTTGACCTCGCGGCGGGCGCGATTGTAGTCGGCGCGGTTTGTTGCATTGGTCAGTAGGAATTCTGCTTTGCGCTCTGGAGTGTACTTTTCGATGGGGACGAGCATGGCGGGGCGAAGCAATATCCCTTCGTCTCGCGGCTCGGCGGTGACGTAGGAACCTTCTTCCAGGCCAAAGCGGCGCCGGAGCTCTGCGGGTACGACGATTGTGCCCTCGTTTGCCGATGCGGGCGGAATTCAAGCGAGTGTCTCCGATCAGAATGTCAGAGAGTCAGTATATCAGATATGCCGACAATCTGAACATGCCTTGGAGGCCCGGGTTGGCAGAGTGAGTGGTGGGTAGCGAGTAGATGGAGCTCGTGGAGCATAAGTGAGGGGGTGTGGCCAGTGGGGTGGTCTCCGTCGTGTTCCGTGGCCCGAGAAGCGAAGAACGGTGTAGCACTCGGACATTCTTGCGCTTGGGTTGAGAAGGGTGAAAAACTTGCGACCCCTCTGCGATATCTCTGAGCCCTCCGCGTCTCTGAGTTATCTTTTCCCTGTCGCCAAAGTTTCTCCCAAGTGTGCTGCAAGAAGTTGGAGGCTCCCCGTTCTAACTGCGAAGCGACAGGAGGCTTTGTCATGGAAGACCGTCTGAAATCCATCTTCGTTCGAATCCGGGAAGTTTTTTCGGCGCATCCCCGACCCGATCGGGGGCGAGGTCGTCTTCTTCTGTTGCGTTCAACGTTAATCCGCGACTTGGGCGCGATGTGGTTCTGATTGCGGCAAAGCCGGGGCCCTGCGCCGTTCGATCAAATCTCTTGCGTGTCGCTGCCCACACTGTGATGGGGCGCACAATGGCGTCCCGGAGCCCCCGCCATCTCGAGGGCCAGGCGAGGCGATCACGCCTTGGCCAAGCGTTGTTAGGAGATGAGACATGAGACGCAAACTTGCGATCTTCACCGACGCCGACCGCATCCAGGAGCTGCGCGCAGCTCCTGGCGGCCAGCTCGACGGCCACGGCCTGGCCGTGGGCCCCGGTGGGGTCGGCGCGCCCGGCTCGCTGCAGGGCGAGGAGTACGGGATCCTGATCGAGGAGCTCGAGCTCGGCGTCCGCTCGTACAACTGCCTGAAGCGCGCCGGCATCCAGACCGTCGGCGACCTGATCTCCAAGTCGGAGGCCGAGCTGAACGCGATCCCCAACTTCGGCAAAAAGTCGATCGACGAGGTGATCGAAACGCTGCACGCGCGGGGGCTCAACCTGCGTCAAGACTGACCAGGACGACGAGGGCCGGCCCGCTCCTGCGTCCTCGGTCGGTCGTGTGCTGAGCACACTTCGCTCCCTGCGTTCTTGGATCGCTTGGCCCTCGTCGCCCTGGACCTCTTAGACCCCCTAGACTTCTCGATTCCATGCGCCACCAGAAGACCCGCAACAAGCTCAGCCGCGACAGCGCCCACCGCAAGGCGCTGCTGATGAACCTCTCCAAGGAGCTGATCGAGCACGAGCGGATCAAGACGACCCAGGCGAAGGCGAAGGCCGTCAAACCGGAGGTCGAGAAGCTGATCACGCTCGCCAAGCGCGGCGACCTCCACGCCCGCCGCCAGGCGCTCTCGACGCTGGCGCAGGACAAGTTCGCGGTCCACAAGCTGTTCGCCGAGGTCGCGCCGCGCTACGCCGACCGCCCCGGCGGCTACACGCGGATCCTGAAGATCGGTCAGCGTTCCGGGGACGCGACCGAAATGGTCTTCATCGAGCTCGTCTGAGCCGGCGGGCGGGTCGTCCGCTCCTGAGCCGGCGTGAAGACGAAGCTGACCATCGAGTACGACGGGGGCGGCTTCGCCGGCTGGGCAAGCCAGCCGGGGGAGAGGAGCGTCCAAGGGGAGCTTGAGCGGGCGCTGCAGAGGGTCCTCGGCCCCGAGGGCACCGACGGCCGGCCGCTGCGCCTGAGGGTCGCCGGTCGCACCGACCGCGGTGTGCACGCGTGGGGCCAGGTCGCCAGCTACGCCCACGAGGCGGTCGACCCGGGGCGCCTCAACGGGCTGCTCCCGCCCGATGTCGCTGTGCTGCGCAGCGAACCGGCGCCGGAGGAGTTCGACGCTCGCCGCGACGCGCGCACGCGCAGCTACTGCTACCGCATCCTGGCGCGCCGGACGCGCAGCGTCTTCGAGCGAGAGCGCACCTACTGGTGGACCGGGCCGCTCGACCGCGAGCTGCTGGCCGCCTGCGCCGGAGCAGTTGTGGGTCGGCACGACTTCACAGCCTTCACGCCGAGCGAAACCGAGCACACGTGGTTCAACTGCACCGTTGCCCGCGCGGAATGGCGCGAGCACGGTGAGCTGCTCGAGTTCTGGATCGAGGCGGACATGTTCCTCAGGCACATGAACCGGGTGCTGGTGGGGACGATGCTCGAGGTTGCGCGGGGCTGGATGCCCTTCGAGCAGTTCGCCGAGCTGCTCGAGGGGCGCCCGCGGTCGCATGCCGGGCGCACCGTCCCGGCGCACGGGCTGGCGCTGGCGGGCGTGAGCTACGAGGAGGGGTGAGATCCGCTCGGCGGAGGCCCCTTGGCCACGCCGACCGCTTCGAGCAGTTCCAGGCTGGGCAAGTTCGATCCGATACGGCCAAGCGTGCGTTCCACCGCTTTGGCGGTGCGGTTCGCCTCGCGACGCACGACAGCCTCGGGCTGGCGGCTCAGGACGCCCGGGACGAAGAGGAGCAGCCCGCCCGCCGGCGTGGTGACTATGTCTTTGCGTTCGGCCGCCAGCCTGGCGCTGGCGGCGGAGAGGTGCGTGAAGCCGCTCGTTGCCCACGCCTTCATGTCTTCACAGACGGGTGGGACGAACGACGCGCGCGTTGCGAGCACGCGGTAGGTGAGGCTGAGGGCACGGGTGAGCCGGTTGTCCTCGAAGCGGACCAGGGCAAGCCTGTTCAGCGTTGCCCGCGTGGCGTCGGCATCGGGCACGAAGATCGTGTCGGTCTCGGCTTCGTCGAGCTCCTCGACGATCGCCTCCAACTGGGTGTCGAGTGCGTGGCTGTCGGCGACCGTTGACAGCGCTGACAGCACGCCGGTGCATTCGGTCTTCAGGGCCGTCGCGAAACGTTCGAGCGAGACGTTCGAGGCGCTCTCGTTCGACTGGAACGTGCGCGCCCAATCTCGGTAGGCGTGCAGATAGCGCGCGGTCCCTCCAGGGGCCAGGCGCGCGTTCGTCGCACTCGCGGAGGGGGCGAGCCCGCAGAGAACCGTCACGGCCAGCACGACGACGCCTCCGCCGCGCGGGACTGTGATCGAGGTGCGAGGCTTCATCGCCTCATCGTCGGCGCCGCGGTGGGCTCCAGCACAGCTCCGGTGCGTGCCAATGGACGGATACGCACCCAGACTTGTCAGCTCACACGGTCAGAAGGCCGACGTCCCAGCCGTTGGTGGTGCTCCGCTCGGGTAGAGAGGAGGTTATGTCACTCTGCTGTCCGCCCGGCCTGGGATGCAACGCAGCGCGCCGCGATGAGCCGTGCGTGCTCGACCTCTGCCGAGACCTATCCCGGCGCGAGCCGGTCGCAGCGACTGCGCTCCAGCGCTGGCGGGCGTGGCAGGACGCGCGCGCGGCGGGCTGCTCCAGCGGCGAATCGCGCTTTCAACGACGCTCGTATGAGCGCGCCCGGGAGGCCGCGATGGGCGTGCTCGTGATGGCGCTCGCTCGCCCCAGGAGGCGGCGCTCCCGGCCTGTGGCCGGCGCGCGCGCTGGGAGGCAGCGCCGACGCCCTGCGGCTCGCGCTCACGTCTGATCAGGCTCCGGCGCCCTCGTACCTCTCACCCTTCCGCATAGCCTTCGCAGAACTCGTGGTGCTCGGTCGCCCGTCTCGCAAGGCTTTCGTTCTCGATGACCCTCCCGGCTGCATCGCGCACGGTCACCTCCGAGGGCAACCCTGCGAAAGCGCCGTAGGCAAGCACGGTCCCGCCGAGGTGAAGGGCGGGGGACACGGGGACGGTCGTCAGCGTCACGGTGCCCCCGGGGGTGCTCGCCGTCGCGCTCGCGGCCGGCGGCTTCAGGATCCCGTAGACGAGCGACCATTCGCCGGGTTCGCACCCGTCGCGCAGAGACGCGTCGAAGCCGCGCCTTGCGGCGCCTCCGCCGAAGGTGACCTCGCTGCTGTCCTCGAAGCCTGATCGCACGAACAAGCTCGAGTGCGCTCGGCCTTCGACGCCGACGAACGAGAGCGCTTCGATCGTGAACCTGCTTCCGACCGGCGTGACGCCGGCGACCAGCGGTGTGGACAGCGGTTCTTCGGGTTCGGCTCTCGGGCACGTGCGGTGCTTCGGCACCGCGACGACCGCGACGACGCTCCCACTCGCGTCTAGCTCCGTCAGCGAGACGGGCGGCGAGGAGAGTCGTTCGATCGCCTGCACGTAGAGCTGCGCGGGGGATCCGTGGGCGGGCCTGAGCACGATCGCCCGGGAGGTCAGCGCGCGCCCGTCGGCCAGGCGCAGGCGGACTGACCGCACCCGCCGGTCGAGCGGCTGCGCGATCGTGAGGCTGCCGTATTCGCATTCGAGTTCGGGCGAGCGCTTCATCGCCCGGCCTGCCACGCAGAGCCCCGGCGTGGACGTACCGAGGATGATCAGGGACTGTTCGGCCGCGCGCGGCGGGAGGTAGGAGACGGTGACCTGCAGCCGGCAGCCCGGGCGGTGAAAGCCTTCCGGCGTTTCCTCGCTGACGCGGTATTCGAGACCCGAATGGGTCCCGCCCTTCGCGAGGTTCGTGATCTTCGGGGGCCGCAGCGCCTTCGGAACCTCGATGCCGACGGCTTCTCGAAGCTTCAGTTCGGTCCTCGCCAGCCGTTTGAGGGCCGGCAGCGTGCCGGTCACCTGCAGGCGCGCGGTGCGCCGCACGAGCGCCGACGCCGCGGGGTCCTCGTACGGTTTCAACAGCGTCTCGACCGAGGGCTCACTCAGCGCATCGATCTCGGCTTCGCGCGCTGCGTCGATCGTCTTCGTGCGCTGGGCCAGGTCGCGGAAGCCGCTCTGCGTCCAGCTGCGCAGGTCGGCGCAGGCTTCGGCCGGCCCGGGCGGGGCCGGTTCGGGGGACTGCTCGGACGCGAGGTAGGACGCGACGGCGGACGCGATCCGCGGGTCGCTCCAGCGCAGCGGTGCCACCGCTGCTGCGAGCTTCGCCTGCGCTCCGGCGCGGGCGCCGTGGTAGGCGGCCTCCGTGCCGGCTGAGAGCTCGAGTTCGACGGCCGTGCGGTCGTGCTCGCGACGGGCGGCCTGGCCCTCGGCGCGCGGTTCCGGCTTGGTGAAGGTCACACGTTCAGCCGGGAGTCCAGCGAGCGCGTTTCGGCAGCCGGCTTCGACCCCTGCGGCGAAGGCGGTCGCGCCCCCGATCGCGCCTCTCGCCGCGGCGCCGACGGCGACGTCGTATTCGTACTTGGCCTGCAGGTAGGCCAACGTCGCCTGGCGGTCCGGCGCGCTCACGGCTCGGGCCACCGGCGCCGCGACCCCGACAATCAGCGCCAGCGAGCTCGCGGCGAGGATCGCGGCGAGGCATTGGCCCGACCTGCGATGCCCCCTCGTTCCAACCATCGGGCGCCAGCATATCTTCACGTCCCGCAACCGAAGCGGCCCCTATGCTGAGAAACCGGATGCTGAACGTGCTGCTCACCAACGACGACGGGATCGAGGCCGACGGGCTGCAGGCGATGCGCCGAGCGCTCGCGGCGCTCGACGGCGTCAACCTGGCCGTGATCGCGCCCGACGGGAACCGCTCTGCGATGGCGCGCTCGATCACGACGCGCCGGCCGCTGTGGGTCGAGGAGCGGCCGTTCGCAGACGGCACGAGCGGCTACGCGACCGACGGCACGCCGGTCGACTGCGTGCGGCTCGCGAGCCTCGGGTTGATCGAAGACTTCCAGGCACAGCTCGTCGTCTCCGGCATCAACCACGGCGCGAACCTGGGCGATGACATCACCTACTCGGGCACGGTCGCGGCGGCCCTGGAGGGCGTGGTGCTCGGGCTGCCGGCGATCGCCGTCTCCCAGCAGTCGGGCGGCGCGAAGCTCGACTACACCTTCGACGGCGGCTTCGGCTTTGAGATCTCCGCTGCGTTCATCGCCGCCCTCGTCGGCAGGCTCGAGGAGGTGCCGCTGGCCCCGGGCACGCTGCTGAACGTCAACGTGCCGACGGGCACCCCCGGTGGCGTCGATGTGACGACGCTCGGCAAGCGCATCTACCGCGACGAGCTGAAGCTCGAGAGCGAGGAGGAGCACCGCCGCCGCTATTGGATCTACGGCGCCTACCCGGGCTTCCACGACGAGCCCGGAACCGACCTCGCGGCCGTGCACGCCGGGCGCATCGCGGTCACGCCGCTGCATTTCGACCTGACCTACCACACCGGCCTCGAGGCGCTGCGCGGCTTCGACCTGGACGGTCTTCTGGAGCCGCTCGCGCCCGACGCAGCGCCGTGAGCGGGACCGCCTCGCGCACGCCCGCGAAGCTCGCCAAGCGGGTGCAGGAGCTGCGCAGGCAGCTCAACCACCACGCCCACCGTTACTACGTTCTCGACGACCCCGAGATCGGCGACGACGCCTATGACCGCCTGCTCGATGAGCTGCGCGGGATCGAGCGCGAGCACCCCGAGCTGCTGAGCGCCGATTCCCCGACGCAGCGCGTCGGCGGAGAGCCGGTGGGGCGGCTGGAGAAAGTGCAGCACCTCGAGCCGATGCTCTCGCTCGGCAACGTGCGCTCCGAGGAGGAGCTGCGGGCGTGGGTCGAGCGTATGCGCAACCACCTCGCGCGGGAGGGGATCGAGGAGCCGCGCTTCTCCTACGTCGTGGAGCCGAAGATCGACGGGCTCGCGATCAGCCTCGTCTACCGCGACGGCGTGCTCGAGCGCGGCGCCACCCGCGGCAACGGCGAGATCGGCGAGGACGTGACGCACAACCTGCGCACGATCGGCGCGATCCCCCTGCGGATCGAGGACGCCCCGCCGCTGGTCGAGGTGCGGGGCGAGGTCTACATGTCGCTGCGCGACTTCACCGCGCTCAACGAGCGCCGCGCCGAAGCGGGCGAATCGACCTTCATGAACCCGCGCAACTCGGCGGCCGGGACGGTCCGCCAGCTCGACCCCGCCGACGCGGCGAAGCGGCCGCTCTCGATCTGGTGCTACCAGGTGGGGGTGACCGAGGGGCTCAGCTTCGAGAAGCACTCGGAAGGGCTCGACTGGTTGCGCGCGCACGGCTTCCGCGTCAACGACGGGATCGCCGTGCTCGACAGCGAGGACGAGGTGGTCGCGCAGTGCCTCGCCTGGGAGCGCCGCCGCGGCGAGCTCGACTTCGAGATCGACGGGGCGGTCGTGAAGGTGGACGAGCTCGCGCTGCAGCGCCGGCTCGGCTCGGTCGGGCGCGACCCGCGCTGGGCGGTGGCGTGGAAGTTCGCGCCCACGACGGCGGTCACGAAGCTCGAGAAGGTGATGTGGAACGTCGGCAAGTTCGGCGACATGCGCCCCTACGCCGTGCTCGCGCCGGTGGAAGTCGGCGGGGTGACCATAAAGCTCGCCACGCTCCACAACGAGGAGGACATCGTCCGCAAGGACATCCGCGCGGGCGAGGACGTGATCGTGGTGCGGGCCGGCGACGTGATCCCGCAGGTGGTCTCGCCGGCGCCCCACGTCGCTGAGCACAAGCGGCGCCCGCCGCTCCCCGAGCCGCCGAAGATCTGCCCGTTCTGCGGCACGCCGACGGTCAAGGTCGAGGGCAGCATCTACACGAAATGCCCGAACCGGGTCTGCCCGGAGCGAATCTGGCAGCTGCTCAAGCACTTCGTCTCACGCGGCGCGATGGACATCGACGGCCTGGGCGAGAAGCAGGTCGACCAGCTGCAGAAACGGGGGCTCGTGAAGACGCCGGCCGACTTCTACCGCCTCACCGAGGAGCAGCTCGTCGAGCTCGAGGGCTTCGGCGCGATCTCGGCGGGCAAGCTGCTGGCGGCGATCGAGGCCTCCAAGCAGCGTCCGTTCGCCCGTGTGCTGTTCGCGCTCGGGATCGAGGAGGTGGGGGAGGTGACCGGACGCAACCTCGCGCAGTTCTTCCGGACGATCGACGCCCTGCTCGAAGCCGAGGAGGAGCGGATCGAGCAGGTGCCAGGCGTCGGGGAGAAGATGGCGGTCCTGATCCGCTCCCAGCTCCACGACGAGCGCATGCTCGAGCTGATCGCGGACCTCAGAGAGATCGGCCTGCGCTTCGAGGAAGAGGGCCCGCCGCCCTCGGAGGGTCCGCTCGCGGGCAAGACGCTGGTCCTGACCGGGGGCCTACCGGACTGGTCGCGCGAGGAGGCGACCGAGCGCATCGGCGCGGCGGGGGGCCGGGTCACCAGCTCGGTCTCAAAGAAGACGGACTACGTCGTGGCCGGGGAGAGCCCCGGCTCGAAGCTCGAGAAGGCGCAACGGCTCGGCGTGCAGGTGCTCGACGAGGCGGGGCTGCGCGCGTTGCTCGGAGCGGGCTAGCCCCTACATCCGCGGATCCGCCACATGGGGGCGCCGCGATCAGGGTAGTGTCAGCGTCGTGAGGCGCAAGCGACTCCTGATCGTCGCCGGACTCGCCGTCACCGTGGCGATCGTCGCGGCGCTGATCGGCGTGGCTGCCGGCGAAGGCCCCGCCGGGTCCACCTCCTCGCGCGTGGTCGACGTCGAGGGCGTGGGCGTCACGCCGATCCCCTCCAACGCGACGGCGGCTCAGGCGACAGCGGTCTACCGGGAAGGCCAGGCGAAGGCGCTCTCCGACGGGCAGTCCAAGGCCCAGTTCATCGCCGAAAAGGAGGGCGTCGCTCTCGGTGTCCCGGTCACGACCGTCGAGGACGGCGGTTCGATCGAATGCTCCGGATTCGTCGAAGGCGAAGGCTACTCGCGCTACGCGCCCTACGAAGGCGAACAGCCCGACTTCGGCGTCGCGCGGCTGGCGTCATCCGGCTCGGGCTCGCAGACCGCGGTCGCGCCCGCGGCAGCCGCGGCCCCGGCCAAATCTGTCGTGCACCGGCCGAAAGGCAAGCACAGGCGTCACGCGGCGAAGAAGGCCGCCGCGTCGGCGCCGAGCTGCAACCTGACGGCCGAAATCACGCTCGCGTACGCGCTCGGCTAGCGTCCCGCGCCAGAAGCGCGGGACGCGGTGGCGGCGTCTGGTCCCGCCGGCATGTGCGCCATAGGACCGGCTCCGTTTCAGCCTTTCTTCGCGGTCGGTTTTTTGGCCTGGTCGACCGAGACCGACGGGCACCCCGCGCCGGGGAACGGGGCACAGCCCTGCTGCCAGTTGAATGGGATGTTCTGGATCGTCCCTTTGGCGACTTCGGCCCCGAACGTCCCGTCGGGCTGCTGTTGGTAGCTGAGCGTGGGGACTTCGCTGCGCCCGCCCATCACGACCGGGCGCGCCGCGACCACCTGGAAGAAGCCCCCTTCGAGGTGCTGCGAGGGCTGGGCGCCACAGACCGTCATTTCCGCCCCGCCGAGCACGCCTTTGCAGAAGACGATGGCAGCGGCGTGCGAGGGCTTGTAGAAGATCGTGAACGCGTTGGCGGCCGAGGTGGTGTTGACGATCTGCACCTGCTTCTGGAGGAACTGGACAGGACCGATTTCCCGGCCTGCCGGGTCGAACGCGATCCAGAACCGCGCGCCGCCGCTGCCGGCGGGCGGGAGCACCGCAGGGTGCGCATGATGGTGGCGCGCGGACGCTCCTGCGACCGGGATCAAGGAGATCAGCGCCACGGCCAGGAAGACCTTCGCCAGGCGCGAGGTCGATTTCACGGGTGATCCAGACATGCCAGCCTCCTTCATTGGTTCGAGCGGGCCCGGTCGGGCCGGCTCATGTTCGTCGAGCCTGAGCGGACCTCAGGGGTCGGCTGACGCGACCGCGATCGGCGTCGCCGAGACGCGCTGAGGCCGCCCGTCGACGATCTGCCCATCGCCAGCCGGCTACCGCCCCCATCGCTTTCCCCCCTTGCTCGCGCCCCGATCGCTCGGTGCGCCGCGTCGTCTCGTCGTCCACTGCCTCGCGCGGCCGACGCCGCCGTGCGGCAGCGGCAGGTCGCAACCCTAGCGGAGACGGCCGCCGTCACGGCGCCGGTCTGCACCCTGACGGCCCGGGATCAGGCCGGCTCACGCGAGCGGGCGACGGGCCGTTTGGGCCGATCTCGCATGCCCAGATTGGCCGGATGGTTCTGCTGGCCGGGATACAACAGCGCCAACTCAGCCGCGCTCGGGGAAACGAAACTCAGAGTCCACGTGCTCTGCCTCTCGGGCACGCCCTAGCCCTTCGCGCGCGCCAGTTCCGCGGGGGACACCTTCCAGCTGGCGATCGAGATCGTCATGTGGTCCTGGAAGATGTGCGCGGCGGTCGTTGAGATGCCGTCGTTGAAGATCGCGAACGCCAACAGGTGGCCCCCGGTGGACTGGCAGTAGCCGACGAGGTTCGAGGCGCCGGTGAGGGTGCCGGTCTTGCCCTGGCAGCGCCCGGCGGCCGACGTCCCGCGCATGCGTTTTTCGAGCGTGCCGGTCCTGCCGGCGACCGCGAGGCTCGAGCGCAGAACCTGGCCGGTCGGTGTCCCTGCGAGACCGGCCAGCAGCTCCACCACCTCATACGGCGAGGTGCGATCCGCGCGTGAGAGCCCGGACCCGTCCACGACCGCCGGCTTGAAGGCGAGCATCGATGAGATCGCCTTCGCGACGACCGCCGCGCCACGCGCGGTGGTGCCGCCGCCGCCGTAGAGCGCGCCGAGGTCCTTGACTAGCGTCTCGGCGAAGAAGTTGTCCGACGGGGGCAACGTCAGATCGAGCAGCTGCGCAACGGTGGGGGAGGCCACCGAGGCGAGCGGGAGCGCGCCCGTCGGCGTGCTCGCTGCCCCGCTGCCGCCGCGGATGCTGACGCCGTCGGCTTTCAGCGCCCCCCAGAGCGCGTGCGCGGCGTAGACCGCGGGCGCGTGGGCGCCGCGGCCGAGTTCCGAGCCGCGGTTGTAGGCGAGGCCGCTGAGGATGCCTTCCAGGAAGGGGTCGATACGCATAGCCGCTGGACGGCTCGCCGCGGCGTGAGTCGAAGAAGCTCTCATCGCCGTAGATCGAGCCGGTGATGTGGTGGATGCCCGCGGTGCGGACCAGCTCTGAGACAAGGCTGTTGACGCTCGCGCCGACGCCGCCGTAGTGGGCGCTGATGAAGCTCTGGCTCCCGAACGTGGGATCGCCGCCGCCGCGCAGATAGAGGCTGCCTTCCCAGGTGCCGCCCGGCAGCAGCTGGCCGACCCCATAGACCGTGGTCGACAGGCGTGCGGCGGGGCCCATCCGGGCCAGCACCGCCGTGGCGGTGTAGAGCTTCTCGACCGAGGCCGGCGCGCGCATCGTCGTCGCGCGTTCGGAGAACAGCACCTTTTTCGCGGTGATGTCGTAGACGTAGGCGCCGTCGCTCGGGCCCGCCAGCGCGAGCTGGTGCTTAAGGTCAGATTGCAAACCACCCAGGCCACTTTGAGCGTGGGCTCTTGCAGCTCCCGGAGCCCCCAGGGCCAGGACGGCACAACCCCAAACAAGTACAAGCCGTTTCGGCGCAGGTCGTTTCAGGGCCACGCAGAACTAGAATGTTGACGATGGGCAAGGTTGTCAAGCTGGAACCGAGCCTCAAGAAGAGCGCGGGTTCCAAAGCCAAGGAGCGGCGGCAGCGTTCGATGGCGCCACGCGGCGTGGGCCGCACGGAGTCCTTCGACCGCCGGCGGCGGCCGCGCCGCGACAAGACCGCACTCGTCCTCGGCGGCGGCGGCTTCACCGGCGGGGTCTACGAGATCGGCGCCCTGCGCGCGCTCGACCTGCTCGCGGTCAACAGCACCGTCAACAACTTCGACGTCTACGTCGGCACCTCGGCCGGCTCGTTCATCGCCTCGCTGTGCGCCAACGGCGTCACGCCGGAGGAGATGATGCAGGTGGTCACGCGCAAGGGCAAGGTGCCCTTCAAAGACATCGACATCGGCGACCTGCTGCGGCCGAACCTGCTCGAGTTCGCGATGAAGGGCGCCTCGGTGCCGTTCAAAGCGCTCTCGGCGCTCAAGCAGTTCGCGGGCACGCGCGGCGGCGTCTCGGCGATGGACCTCGCGCTCGGGCTCGCGGACGTGCTCCCCTCCGGCCTCTACACCGGCGCCGGCATCGAGCGCTACCTGCAGGAGGTGCTGGGCGAACCTGGCCGCACCGACGACTTCCGCGAGCTCGACTGCGAGCTCTATCTGACCGCGACCGACCTCGACACCTGCGAGCGCGTCGTGTTCGGCGTCGAGGGCATGGACGAGGTGCCGATCTCGACCGCGGTGCGCGCGTCCGGCGCGCTGCCGATGGTCTACGCACCGGTGGAGGTGGGCGGGCGCGAGCTGATCGACGGCGGCATCGTCTCGACGACGAACCTCGACCTGGCGGTGGAGGCGGGCTGCAAGCTGGTGATCGTGATCAACCCGATCGTGCCGTTCGTCAACGACTTCGAGAGCACGGTCAAGACGCTGCGCGGCGAGCGCGCGCGGCGCGTCTCGGACATGGGCTTCGCGCAGATCGGCTACCAGGTCTTCAAGCTGGTGGCCCACCAGCGACTGCACGAACTCGCGAAGGGTTGGGAGGCACGCTACCCGGGCGTCGACATCGTGCTGATCGAGCCCGAGCCGACCGACGAACTGATGTTCCAGACCTCGATGATGAGCTTCACCTCGCGCGTGGAGATCGCCCGCCACGGCTTCGAGTCGGTGACGCGCAAGCTCGCGGGCGAATACGAGCGCTACCAGGAGGTCGCCGAGCGGCACGGCCTGGACATCTCCGGAACGCGCGTACGCCAGGTCGTCGCGCACTTCGACAAGGAGACCGAGGAAGTCGGCGGCTGGCGCAAGATCCTCGAAGGCACCACCGGCGCGCTGCTGCGGCAGGCCGGGTCGGGTTAGTGCTCGGCGCGAGGTTCCTCGTGCTGGCGGTGGCGGCGGCCGTTCTGACCGGTCTCGAGCGCGAGGAGAGCCCCGAGTCGCTGCGCCGTCTGATCGAGCGGACGGGGGTGTGGTACGACGACGACTTCACGTCCGGCTCTCAGCTCCGCTACGCCTCGGGGGTGCTTCGGGCCGCAGCCGGGAACCACCCCGCCGCTTTGCAGGAGCTGCTCGGTGTGGGCGAGCTGGAGACAGCGTTCGGGGGCGAGAACCCGGCGCTGCTGCCGTGGCGCTCGGCCGCCGCGCTCTCGCTCGCAGAGCTCGACCGGCACAAGGAGGCCGTCGCTTTGGCCGCTGATGAGGTGAGCCGCGCGGAGTCGTTCGGGGCCGCGCGCGCGATCGGGATCGCGCGTCGCAGCTACGCTCTGGTCGGGCCTGGCGGGCAGCGGGCGGGCGGACTGGAAGCCGCGGTGGAGGCCCTCGCGATCTCGCCTGCACGGTTCGAGCACGCCCGCGCGCTCGTCGACCTCGGCGCGACCCTGCGCGCGGCCGGGAAACGCACCGCTGCGCGAGAGCCTCTGCTGGAAGGGCTCGCGGAGGCGGCGCGGTGCGGCGGGAAGGCGCTGGAGAGCCGGGCGCGCGTCGAGCTCGCTGCGGTCGGGGTACGGGCGGCGCCGACGGGACGCACCGGAACCGACTCGCTGACGCCGAGCGAGCTGCGCGTCGCGCGGCTCGCCGCCGAGGGTGGGACGAACCGCGAGATAGCGCAGGCGCTGTTCGTCACCGAGAAGACGGTCGAGACGCATCTTGGGCGGGCCTTTCGGAAGCTGGATATTTCGTCGCGGCGGCAGTTGCGGGATGTCTTGACGGGGGGCTAGGACCGGTCGGCGTCTGGCGGGGTTTTTCGGTATGCGGGGCGCGGTTGCGTGGCTGGCCTTGCTGGGCTCGGCGCCGGTGGGCCGGTGGGCCGGGGGCGGTTGGGTGCGGGGCTTTGATGGGCTCGGCACCGGTGGGCGGGGCGCAGGGGGCGTTTGCGTGGCGGGCTCGGCGCTGGTGGGCGGGAGCGCGGGGGTCGGTTGCGATCTTGGAAGGAACGCGGGGGTCGGCCTGTCTGCACTCGTGAGCCAAGTGCAAACGAACCAGCAAGGAGACCTCATGCCTACTCGCTTCTCCGCTCGCCGCGCGTTCTCCATCGCACGGCGGGGTGCCCCGCCCGGCGGCGAACGCCGGATTCCTGTGCTCAGACGCGGCCTCCTCAGAGGCGGCCTTGCCGGCGCGGTGGTCCTCTTCGCGAGCACTGCTTCGGTGCTGGCGTTCCAGCCGCTCCCCTCGGGCGTGCAGGTGAACGACGACCTCGCCGCCGGCATCGACAAGACATTGAGCGTGAGCGCCGAGGGCCCGGCGAACGCCGACGTCGTCGGCGGCGCGCTCACGGGCGGCAAAGCCGCTGTACCGTGGGCGATCTTCCGGCAGCGCGAGTCCAAGGAAACAGTGATCCCGCGGGATCAGGTCTTCGCGCGCTCCTTCGCCAAAGGCGCATGGACTACCAGGGGCAGCGGCACCGTCGGCGGTCGCTCGAGCGCCTTGCCGCAGTTCCCAGGCTCGCTCAACTTCGACCAGAGCTCGGACGGAGAGGTGCCGTCGATCGACTTCGCGGGCAGCGAACGCACCGTCCCCTGGGCGACGTGGTACGAGAACACGACCGGCAAGGACTTCGAAAACGACAACATCTTCGCGAGCCGCTTCGACAACACCGGCGACGCGAACCAGGGCAAATGGATCTTCGGCGGCCAGGCACGCGGCGTGGGCGGCGGCGCAGTGCAGGTCCCCTCGCTGAATATCGACACGAACCAGTCGGCCAAAAACCCCTCGGTCGCCGGGGGCTCGGCGGTCGACCCGTCCAAGCCCGGGCCGTGGGTGAGCTTCCAGGAGTTCTCGGGCCTCGAAGGCGTCGATCAGGTCTTCGTCGAGCGGCCAATCGGGCCGGGTGCCGCGAACTGCGACAACGTCAAGCCGGAAGGCGTGACCGTCGACGGGCACGTTCCCGCGATCGGCGGCTTCTGCTGGCAGCAGACCGGAGTCCCGCGCGACGGCACCGAGCCGAGCCTCAACGTCGACCCGTCGCGGGCAGGCGAAGAGCCCGACATCGCGTTCGCCGGGATGAACGACGGCGTGCCCTGGGTCGTCTGGTACGAGGTCGGCCAGAGCGGCAAGGGACTCGACAACAACGAACAGGTCTTCGCGGCCAAGGCCGTGAGCGACGGCGAAGGCGCCACCGGCGGGTTCCACTGGGACGTGGTCGGCAGCGGGTTGAGCGCCACGCTCGACAGGAGCGGGACGCAGGGCCTCGGCAAGTGCGCGGAATCGAAAGCGAACGAGGAGCAGTGCTCGTTGAACCGGGACCCCACCGCGAACGCCGAGAAACCGCAGGTCGCGGCAGGCACGATGAACCCGGCCAACCCGACGGTGCCGTGGGTGGCCTGGGACGAGGAGGTCGCGGGCATGAAGCAGGTGTTCGTCTCCCACCTCGTCGGCTCCGGTGCCACCGCCCACTTCGAACTGGCGAACGGCGGCAGGCCGCTGTCGGCCGGACGCGGCGACGCGACCCAGCCCTCGATCACGTTCTCGGGGAACACGCCCTACGTGACGTTCCGTGAAGACATCGGCGCGGGCGCGACAGACGCGGTCGTCGGGCACTTCGCGACTCCGGCGAGCTTCGTCACCGACAGCGGCGAAACCGCGATCACGCCGACGAGCAACGCCGACATCCGCCAGCCGATCTCCTCGGGCTGCATCGCGATGCCGTTCAACGGCGACGGCGCGGCCTGCCAGGGCGGGGTGCTCGGAACGCCGTTCTTCCTGACGACCCAGGGCACGACCACGCGGGGGCTGTTCGCCACCGCCTACGAACCGGAAGCCCCGGTGAGCGGCGCCGCGAGCGGCGTCGACACGTCGCAGGCGACGGTCTCAGGCAGCGTGAACCCCCGCGGTGCGGCTGTCGCGGTCTCGTTCCAGTTCGGCACGAGCACCGCCTACGGGCAGAGCACCGCAGCTCAGCGGATCGCTCCCGGCAGCGCGCCGACGCCCTTCTCGGCGCAGCTGAGCGGGCTGCCGGCGGGCACGACGATCCACTACCGGGCGGTCGCGGTCAGTGACTTCGGGACCTTCGTGGGTGCCGATCAGACGCTCGTGACAGCCGCCGTCCCCGGCGGCGCCCCCCCGGTCGCAGTCGCCGCGGGTCGCGCCTCGCTCGTGCACCTCAGCACCTCGGGTGGTGTGGCGAAGGCGCGCGTGCGGTGCGCAGGGCAGGCAGGTGCAACCTGTCGGCTGGTCTTGCGGCTGACCGTGACCGAGACACGCCACGGTGGCAAGGCGGCGCGGCACCACGCCAAGCGCGTCGTCCTCGTCGTCGGGCGCACCAGCGTAGTCCTGGCGGCGGGCCAGAGCAAGACCGTGACGCTCAGGCTCAACCGCGCCGGCAAGCGACTGCTCGGACACCGGCACGTGCTCCGGGCGCGCCTCAACGTCCAGCAACTCGGCGGTGTTGTGGCGGCGGTTCGCTCTGCCGTCGTCACGTTCCACCACCGCGCTCGCTGAGCGATCCCCCGGGAACCCGGGCCCCGTCGTTGCGGCGGGGCCCGGCGTCCGGGGTGCTGGAGGGCTTGGTCCGGGCCTGTTGGAGAGGCCTGCCGGGCGCTTGGTCCGGGCCGCCCGGAGCGGTTTGGCCGGCCTACTAGACAGCCTTGCTGACCGCGTCGAGCAGGCGGTTGCTGGCCTGCTCGGAGCGCAGCGCGATGCGCACGTGGTGGGGCTCGCCGAGCGCGTCGCCCGCCGCCACGAGCACGCCGGTCTGCGCCAGCCGCGCGGCCAGCTCCGCGCCGCTCACGGCCGGATGCGCGGCCCAGAGGAAGTTCGCCTGGCTCGGGTCCACATCGAAGCCCATGCCCGTGAGCGCCTGCGTGACGCGCGGGCGCTCACGGGAGATCGCGGCGGTGCGGCCCGTCAGGATTTCCGAGCAGCTGTGGACGGCCTCGAGCGCCCCGGCCTGCGAGAGCTCCGAGACGCCGAGGTCGGGCTCGAGCTCGGCGAGCAGCTCGCCGGCGCCGGGCGCGCCGATCACGTAGCCGACGCGCAGGCCCGCGAGGCCCCAGGCCTTGGAGAAGCTGCGGAAGACCAGCAGGCGCTGGTGGTGCTCGAAGAGCGCGAGCGAGGCATCGGTCGGCTGGGCGTCGGCGAAGTCGACGAGCGCCTCGTCGAGCAGCACAACGACGCCGTCGGGCAGGCCGGCGAGCAGGCGCTCGAGGTCCGCGACGGGGGTCAGCTCGCCGGTCGGGTCGTTGGGGCTCGCCAGCGCCACCGCGCGCACTTCGGGGTCCTGTCGCGCCGCGTCGATCAGCTCGTCGATGCCGCCGTCGACCGGAACGGCCTGGCCGTGGGCGCGGCGCGCCATCAGCGGGTAGAGCGGGTAGGAGGGCCAGCGGGTGGCGAGCTTCTGGCCCGGCGCGAGCAAGGCGCGCGTAGCGGCGCTCAGCAGCTCGGCGGCGCCGTTGCCGAGCACGAGCCGGCTCGGATCGACGCCGTGGCGCTCGGCGAGGACGTTGCGCAGCTCGGTGCCGCGCAGGTAGGGATAGTGGTGCAGCCCGCGTCGCGCTACGAAGGTGATCGCGTTGACGATCCGCGGGTTCGGCAGCTCGGGCCAGGTCGTGTGCGAGAGGTCGAGTGTCTCGACTTTCGTCAGCGCTTTGCGGCGGCGCTCGGCCGCCTCCTCGCGCAGCCCGGCGTTGACCTCCTCCTCGGACATCCCCTCGAACTGCTTGTAGTAGTCCAGCAGGCCCATGTATCGCCCGTTCTAGCAGTGTGCGTGCGTCGCGAGGGCCCGCGGCGCGCCGAGGTCAGACGCTCAGCCGCCGACCCCGTTGCCGCCCGAGACGATGCTCGAGCCCGGGCCGTGGATCACGACGAACCAGAAGGCGAACGCGACGGCTACGACCAGCGCCGTGGCTCCGAAGATCCTGGCCATCACGCCGGTGCGCTGGTCATAGCCGGCCGCCCGGCGCACGAGGATCCATGCGTTGTCCATGCGTTTCAGGAGGGCGAGCGCGCCGAAGAGCAGGCCGAACAGCGCGGCGAACGCGAGCAGGATCCCGAGTCCGACGCTGCCGGTCAGGTAGTTGGCCTCGGAGCCGACCCACAGGCAGGCGATCGGGATCGGGCCCCAGCAGAGGATCGAGAGGCCGATCATCCCCGCGAACAGCGTGTTCGCGAACGAGCCGTCCACCCGCTGGCGGGTCGCGCCCTTGCGCTCCGGCGTGTCGCGGTAGTGGACCGGCGCAGTGCCCGGGCGGCGCCCGACGAAGAGTCCGCCGTTGTCGGCTGGGTCAGATCGCAAGGTGCTCGCTTTCAGCTCGTCGGGCCGGCCGCGCTCAGCCGCCATAGAGGGCATCGAACAGATCGGCGTATTTCTCGTTGACCACGTTGCGCTTGACCTTCAGCGTGGGCGTCAGCTCGCCGGTTGCCTGCGAGAGGTCGTGGTCGAGGATGCAGAACTTCTTGACCTGCTCCACCTGGGCGTATTTCGCGTTGGCCCGATCGATTTCGCCCTGGATCAGCGCGAGCACCGCCGGCTCTTTGCAGAGCGCCGGGAGGTCCTCGGGGAGGCCGTGCTCCTTGGCGAAGACGGGCATCTCTTCCTCGTCGAGTGTGAGGAGGACGACCGGGTAGGGGCGCGCGTCCCCGTGCATGACCGCCTGGGAGATCCAGCGGCTCTGCTTGAGGTCGTTCTCGATGTTCGCGGGCGTGAGGTTCTTGCCGCCGGCGGTGATGATGATGTCCTTCTTGCGCCCCGTGATCGAGAGGTAGCCGTCCTCGTCGATCGAGCCGAGGTCGCCGGTGTGCAGCCAGCCGTCGACGACGGCGCCGAAGCTCGCATCCGCTCGGTTGTGGTAGCCGTCGAAGATGTTGGGGCCTTTGATCAGGATCTCGCCGTCCTCGGCGATCTTCAGCTCGACACCGGGCAGCGCGCGCCCGACGGTGCCGAACTTGTGGTTTGCGACCGTCGAGGTGGTGGCCGCGGTGGCGGTCTCGGTCATCCCGTAGCCCTCGAGCACCGGCACGCCGCAGGCCCAGAAGAATTCGAGGATCTCTTTGGCGATCGGAGCGGCGCCGCTGGTGGCGTGGCGCACCCGTCCGCCGAAGATCGCGCGGACGTTGGCGAAGAAGCGCTCGTCGGCCTCGTCGAAGGCCTTCTGCATGTCCTGCGGAACGGGCGTACCGTCGTTGAGCATGTTGCGCACCTGCACCCCGAGCGCGATCGCCTTTTCGGCTTCCTCGCGTTCGGCGGCCGGCAGCGTCTCGATCGCGCCGTGGGCGAGCGTGTAGATCTTCTCGAACACACGCGGCACCGAGGGCAGGTAGGTCGGGTGGACCTCCTGCAGCTCGGGGATGATCTCTTTGGTGTCGCCGCCGAAGTAGGCGAGCGTGCCGCCGAGGTCGAACACGGCAAGCTGGATCAGCAGGGCGAAGGAGTGCGCGAGGGGCAGGTACAGGTAGATGACCTCGTCGCCCTGGATCTCGCCGGCCTCGCCGACCATGTCGACGATCGCGGCGTAGTTGCCGTGCGTGAGCACGCAGCCCTTCGGTGGTCCGGTCGTGCCGGAGGTGTAGATGAACGTGAAGGCGTCGGTCGGCTTCACCGCCGCGCGGCGGGCTTCGAGCTCGTCGGCGGGCTTGCCCTGGCCTTGGGCGCGCACGTCGCTGAGGGGGACGGCGTTCAGTGGAAGCTCCGCGGGGGTCGCGCCGTTGCCGTTGGCGCTCGCCGTGGCGGCCGGCGGGTCCATGATGATCACGGTGCGCAGGTTCGGAACCTGGTCCTTGATCGCGACGATCTTCTCGAGCTGGCTCTCGTCCTCGACGACGATCGCGCAGGCTTCGGAGTCCGAGATCACCCAGAGGCACTCCTCGGGCGAGTTGGTCTGGTAGATCGGCACGACAACGAGGCCCGCGGAGGTCGCGGCCATGTCGGCGTAGGTCCACTCCGGACGCGTGTTGGCGAGGATGCAGATCCGCTCGCCGGGCTTGAGACCCACCTCGATCAGCCCGTTGCCGATCTCCTGGACGATCTGCCCGAGCTCGGTGTAGTTGACCTCGCGCCAGGAGCCGTCGCGCTTGTAGCGGATCGCGACACTGTCGCCGTGCTCGGCGACGGTACGCGGGATCAGCCCGGCGATCGTCTTCGATCCCGTCTGTGTCGCTGCCTCCATTGGCGCTTCCCCTCTCCTGGACTCCTCGGAAATTGCTCTCTTGATAGTAGAGGTTGCAGGGAGGGGTTTGGCTGGGTGGATAGGGGGGTTTGCGGCTGGTTGCTCTCGCGCGGGACGACTGGTGGTGGCTGCGAGCCGGTGCGTTCGGTTGATGGTTCGCGCGCGGCACGGTGCTGCGACGCACGTCGCTCGCGGGCGGGCCGGCGTTGGCGCTCGCCGGCGCGCCGGGTTGGGGGGCAGGCCACTCTCGCGCGGGGCGGTGCTGCGAGCAAGCGTCGCTTGGTCGGCCGAGGTGTCCGGCGCTCCGGTGGGGTCGGCGCTCAGACGGGGTTCGGCACTTCGATGAAGACGTGTTCCAGCCCAAACCGGCCGGCGAGCAGCTCGCCGAGCGCTTTGATGCCGAACGTCTCAGTCGCGTGGTGGCCCGCCGCGATCACATGGATGCCCAGCTCGCGGGCCGTGGCGGTCACCCGCTCGGCCGGCTCCCCGGTGAGGAGCGCCTGTGCGCCCGCGGCCGCCGCTTCCTGCGCGTAGTCCGACCCGCCGCCGGAGATGATCGCGAGGCGCTCCACGGCGTCGGGGCCGTCGCCCAGCAAAAGAGGCGGGCGGCTTGTCACCGCACCCACGCGAGCGATGAGCTCCGTGGGGTCGAGGCCGTCGCCGGGGAGCGTTGCAAGGAAGCCGATCGTCTGGCCGCGGTGCGCGCCGAAGGGGACCATGTGCTCGGCGCCGAGGGCGTGGGCGAGGAGGGCGTTGTTGCCGAGCTCCGGATGGGCGTCGAGGGGGAGGTGGTAGGCCGCGAGCGCCATGTTCGCGTCGAAGAGAAGTCGCAGCCTGGCGGCGAGGACGGCGTCGATGGTGCGGATACCCGGACCCCAGAAGAGACCGTGGTGGACCAGCAGGAGGTCCGCGTGCTCTTGCGCCGCTCGTTCGAAGAGCTCGGCGTTGGCTGAAACCCCGGTTGCGAGCCTGGTTGCGTCGGCGGGGCCGGGGACCTGGAGGCCGTTCACGCAGGAGTCCTCGAACCGGGCCGGTTCGAGGAGGCGGTCGGCCTCGGCGAGGATCTCGGCCACGGGCGTCGGCATGGGGCGACGATAGCCGCGCGAAAGATCGGGCGCTCAGTGCTCGGGCCCCGAGGGGCCGGCCGTGGTGGCCCGGCCCCTCGTCGCTCTGACCCTAAGTCCCGGCTCAGTGAATCGCGAGGACCAGCGGCAGTGAGCCTCCCGCGGGTGGCGAGGCGAAGAACCGCCAGCTCGTTTCGAGGGTGCCCTTCGCCGGACACTGTGCCGAATTCGACGCTTCGGTATCGAGCGCGAACGGCCCGGCTGGAGTGGTCCCGCCGATCGCTTCTTTCGGAGCCCACGCCCAAGTGCCCTTGACGGACTTCGCCCGGAACGTGCAGGTCACCGTCGGGATGCCCGGCTCCGTGTAGACCGCGGTGAAGCGAATGGGCGAGCCGGTCGTCGACTTCAGCTGGTCGGTGACCAGGTACTGGCCCGGTCCCAGTTCCTTGATCGAGAGACCGAACTGCCAGCCCGAGGCATCGGCGCTGATCTGGGCCGCCCCCATCACGGTCCTACAAACCCCGCCGGCTTCCGTGCCCTGGAACATCGCGGTGGGCGTCGTGAGCAGGGGGCCTCCGGCCTTGAAGCCCGCCACGGAGCCGTTGAAGATGACGTCTTTGCAGAGGAACGAATAGCGGCCCGCGTTGAAGTAGGAGCCACGGCCCCACCATTCGGCCTCGACGGTCTGTCCGACCGTGAGCGGTTCGGGTTCGGCACCCGGTGTCGTTTCGATCCCGAAAACGCATCGCGATACGCCGTTGACCGGCTTACAGGGCTTCCCGGCCGAGGCGGCCGGCGCGCTCGCGATGCCGATCGCGACCACAGCCGCCAAGCTGGAAAGCAAGACCTTCAGGCGCCACATACGCCGCTCCTTTCCCCCAAGCGAGCCGGCGACATCAGGACGTGAGCCGCGACGTCCCGGCCTGACCCGGATGACATTACTCCGGGGCGCCGGTGCGTGCTCGGCCGCGCGGCGGCGTGTGTGATGCCCGAGCGCGGAGCTTCGGACAGGGGGGATGGATCGTGGCCTTTGGTGGGAGGCCGGGTGAGCGGCTGGATCGAGTCGACGTCTCCGGCACGGGCGCCCGCGCCGGCGTGCGATACTGCCCGATGCATCGGGGCGTGGCGCAGCCTGGTAGCGCGCACCGTTCGGGTCGGTGAGGTCCCCGGTTCAAATCCGGGCGCCCCGATTAGAGGGTTGTTGGTTGTTGGAGGGGGCGGGGGAGGGCCCAGGGCGCGGAGATTGGCTCTGGGATTGGGACTCGGCGGCTCCCGCCACCGAGTGCTCTCTTGCCGCCGCGATCCGATTTGGGGCGGGACCGCCCACGAAACCGCCACGCCGGGCGGCCTGGGCGGTCGCGAGCAAGGCGTCTGTTGCAGCCCTCACGGTCGCGGGGCACGCCGGCGGCGTTCTCGGCGTCGCGCTCGCTGCTGCGGCGCGTGCGGCTTTCATGAGCGGGATGGGCGCGGCGCTTGCGACCGGGGCCGCTGTCGTGTCCGCCGGGGTCCTGATCGCTCTGCTCGTGCTCCCGTCCCGGCAATCATCGATACGCGAGCCCGACGGGAGGGTCGGGGCGAGCCCGCGCTGCTCGGGAGGACCCTCACCGGCGAACGAGCCCGGGGTCGCTCGCTGGATCGAGGCTGACGTCGTCCCGGGACGTCGTACCGTGGAGGTATGGAACCGCTGCCGATGGCGCCGAGCTGCGGGCTTGACGAGGCTGGATTGCGCTCGCAGCTCGAGCGCTATCGCCGCGTCGGCGAGGGCGCACGCCTGATCGAGCGCTCTCCCCGACGACTCGTGGTCGAGTTCGGCGAGCTCGTCAACGAGACGCTGATCCGGGAGGCGGTGGACATCGAGCGCGCCTGCTGTCCGTTTCTCGAGATCGACTGGCCGCAGCCACGACGGCTGATGATTTCCGTGTCGCGCTCGGCGGATGGGCCGGCGCTCGACGTGATCGCGTCTGCGCTCGGCCTTGCGACGCGAGACCGCGGGGAGCCGGGGATAACGTGGAGTGGGATGCGCGCCGACGGGACAGGACACACGTGAGCGACGCCCCGCCCGGCCATCGCCCGTTCGCGATCTGGAACCGCACCGGCAACCAGCTCGTGCGCGTGCTCGTGAGCTCGCCCCTGCACCCGCTGGTCAGCCGCCGGGTGACGCTGATCACCGTCACGGGCCGGCGCAGCGGCAAGGAGCACACGCTCCCGGTGGAATACAAGCTGGAGGGCGATCGTCTCACGATCCCCGTGATGTGGCCGGAGCGCAAGCTCTGGTGGCGAAACCTGCGCGACGGCGCGCCAGTGAAGCTGCGCCTACGCGGGACCGAACGAAGCGGCAACGCGCGCGCCGACGTCGCGGACGACGGCAAGGTCACCGTGCAGGTCACGCTCGACGCGCCCTGACTCGCCGACGTCCGCGCCCGGGTCCGCTCACGAAACCTCCCGCTGGCCGGCAACTTGGCGGAGGTCCGAGCAGGGTGATCCAGGCGCGGATCAAGCGGCTCTCGCGAGCCGGCTCGATGCCAGGACGTACCTCGAACAGGCAAGCTCGCCGGAGCGAGTGCTATACTTACTTTTCGCAAAGAGTAAGGAGCCATGCCGTGGATGCCTCAGCACGTCTGACATCAAAGGGCCAGGTCACGATCCCGAAGCGGGTTCGCGATGCGTTGGAGCTCCACGAGGGAGACGAGGTCGTCTTCCGGGTCGAGAGCAGCCGCGCGATCCTCGCGAAGACCCCGGACTTCCTCGCGATGGCAGGCTCGATCGCGGTGCCCGAGGCCAAGCGCGGAACCCCGTGGGATGAGGTCCTCGCGCGGACAAGACGCGCCCGCGCGGAGAAGCGCCGCTGAGGGCGTTCCTCGACACCAACGTCCTCATCCGCCATCTCACGGGAGATCCCCCGCACATGGCCGCCAGGGCGACCGCCGCCTTGTCCGGCGATGACCAGCTCCTCTTGACGGATCTCGTGCTGGCCGAGTGCGTGTACGTGCTCGAATCCTTCTACGAGGTCGAGCGCCCGCGTGTAGCGGAGCTGATGCGCGCGGCGATCGCGGTCCCGTCGGTCGCCGTCGTCGACCCTCCGCTCCTGCTTCGCGCGCTCGAGGTCTACGAGCTCGACCGCATCGATTTCGCGGAGGCCTACCTAGCTGCCAGCGCAGAGGCGACGGGGGTCGGGGCGATCCTGTCGTTCGATCGCTCGGTCGACCGCGTGGAGACCGTAACGCGGATCGAGCCGTAGCCAGACCGCCCACGAAACCGCCCACGTCCCCCGCAAACTCGCCCCCCAAGCCAACCCGCGCCATTCGCCCCGATTAGAGGCTGGTTGGTTGTTGGAGGGGGGCGAGGGAGGGCCCCAGGGCGCCAGGACCCCGAGGAAGATCCTGAGATGTGGCCCGGGCCGGCGACGTACTTCGCTTTTCTTGGATAGACTTCTCAGTAATGCGAACTACCGTCCCGTCGCTGCTCCCCATCTTCCGCTCCGAGATGCAGGTGCGGCTGCTCGGCTTGATCCTCCTGCAGCCGGAGCGCTCGTGGACGCTGCACGAGCTGGCCAAGGCCGTGGGAGCTCCACAGTCATCGGTTCATCGTGAGCTCGCAAGAGCGCAGGCCGCCGGCGTGATCCGCCGCGACGACGCCGCGCGGCCCTATCGCTTCACGGCGGCCACCGACGATGCGGCTTACGGGTCGTTGGCCGACCTCCTCCGGCGGGCCGTCGGCTTGGAGGGCGATCTCCGGTCGATCCTCGATCGCACCGATGTGACGGCGGCCGTCATCTACGGCTCCTGGGCGTCCGGTGAGCGTCGGCCTGACAGCGATATCGACGTCCTGGTCATCGGCGACGCGGCTTTGCGCGAGCTGCGTCGGCTTGTGCGGCCTGTCGAGAAGCAGACCGGGCGTCGTATCGATCTGATGGTGATGCGCCCGGACGAGTTCCGCCAGGCGCGCCGTTCGAGCTTCGCCCGCAAAGTGACGGAGTCACCAACGCTCCCGCTGGTCGGGGACCTCGCCGAGGTCGCGGCGTCATGACCGAGGCGCGGGTGGAACAGGTCCACGCGAACCGGACCGACGCGAGGACGTACCTCGAGCAGGCCAAGACCTTCCAGGCGGACGCCGACGCCGACGTGAGCAGCGAGTCGAGGTCGGTGTTGCTGCACAACGCCGTGGTCTCCGCCGCGGATGCCATCCTGCAGGCGGCTGGCCTGCGGGTCAGCGGCGGCGATGGCGCTCATCAGCTGCGCATCGAAACGGCGCTGGCTCAGCTTGAGGACGAGACCGACGAGCTACTCGACCGCCTGGAAGCATCGCGCTCGCGGCGCAACGTGGCCTCGTATCACCCGATGCTTGTCCCCGACGCCAGCATCGACGAGGCGCGCGAGGCGACAGCCGAGCTCATCGCGCTCGCAGAGGACTTCATAGGCTCGGAGTGAAGCGCGACACGCGCTTTCCGATCGCGCACGAAACCGCCCACGCCCCAAAAAACCCGCAAACCTGCACCAAGCCAACCCCCGCCATCCGCCCCGATATCGATTGGCCCTGCTCCGGTGGGGCCTTTCGTCACTCAAGGCCGGCTCGGGGTCCAATGAGTCCCCTCAGACTCTCGCACGAGGGACCGTGTCATCCGGCGGAGTCTGGTCTCGAAACCTTGGACCGTTGGCCAACGAGGTGGCGTGGCCGTCGCGGCACTATGAGTCGCGAAGGACAGGGTCCCCTCGATGTTGCCCTGAATTCTCTCTCTCATCAGTCTCTGGGCGGCCGTCGCGGCGATAGCCGTGACGGCCGGTCCGGGGAGCGTTCATGGGAGACGCGCGCACCCGCCTCGCGCGGGTGTCCCAGGGCGGCCGACGGTGGAATACGGCGCCCCGCCCCGTGGGCGCGGGATACTGGGTGGGCGATGTTTGAGGAGTCCACGACCCCCGACCTGGTGCAGCTGATGCGGGGGCTTTCGAGTGTTAAGGAGACGATGCGCTACTACGCTCCCGGCGCGGTCTACGACATGTCGAAGCCGTACCCCGACGTTGAGGAGGCTCGTGCTGACGGCGAAGGCCTCGCCGAGGAACGGGAGTAGGCGATGTCGCAGGAGAACGTCGAGGTGGTGCTCGACCAGTACGCGGCGACCAACGAACGCGACTTCCGGCGCGCCATGTCCCATTACGCCGAGGACGTCGAGATGGTGGTGCCGTTCGGCATCCGCGCCGGGACCTTCACGGGGCTTCAAGCGGTCGGCGATTGGTTTGGAGACTGGCTCTCCACCTTCGACCGAGATGCTCGGTTCGATATCGAGGAGATCACCGAAGCCGACGATGGCTCGGTGCTGCTGGTAGCCAAGCATCACGCCATCGGCCGAGCAAGTGGCGCGGAGATCGAGGCCGAGGTGGTCTGGCACTACCGTCTGCGCGACCGCAAGATCGTGCGGGTGACGGCCTACGACGATCGCGCTGCGGCGCTCAACGCCGTGGGGCCGGCGGAGGAGCCGCTCGAGAACGAGGCTGCGCAGGACAACGAAGCGCGACTGGACGAACCTGAGCAGGACGTGCCCGCCGCGGAGCGGGAGCCACGCAAGGACGAGGAAGATGCGTGACGGCGTCGAGCAGGACTTCGGCGCCTTGCGTTCTCAGACCAGGAGGTCGTAGCGCCAGCCAAAGAGCGTGAGTCGGCGTTCGAAGCGCGCTGTCCGGATCTGCGAAGCACAGCCGCCCGACCATCCCGTGCCACCTACTCTCTACGAATGTCAATCCGCTGGCGCCGCCGCCCCCCAAAGGACCCGCCCGTCCTGATCGGCGACCCCCGCGTCGAGGACTGGGAGACCGTCACCACCTTCGAGGAGCAGCAGACGGCGCTGGCGTGGCGCGATCAGCTCCGGAACATGGGTCTCGACGCCGCATGCGCGGCCGACCATCCGCTAGATCGCTTCGGCCGTGGCGACATCTACCTCGTCGTCCCGCCTGAGCAGTGGTCGCGCGCGAACGAGATCCTCGAGAACCTCGACTGATACCTGTCGCAGCCTCGGCGGGCCGCCCTACCTGGACGGCCCGCGAAGCGTGCAGATGCGTCACGGCAGGCTGGGAAGCCCCAGGCCCGGCAGCCCCGGAACGCTGGGCAGCGCAGGGAGCATTTCTTTCAGTTTCGCGACCGCTTCTTCCAGCTGCGTCGTGCCGCCCGCGGGCGGCGCAGGAAGCCCTTCCTGCACTTTCCCGACCGCTTCTTCGAGCTGTTTCTGGCCACCAGAGAGCTGTTCGGTGAGCTGCGCCTCGACGCCGGCCAGAGCTTCTTCGAGTTTGGCCTGGCCGCCCGCCAGCGCTTCTTCGAGCTGCTTCTGGCCGTTCCCGAGCGCTTCTTCCAGCTGCTTGGGGTTCGCGGCTTCTTCGAGCTGCTTCTTGCCGTTGGCGAGCGCTTCTTCGAGCTGTGCTTTGCCGCCCGCAAGCGCTTCTTCGAGCTGCTTCTTGCCCTTTTCGAGTTCTTCCTGAGGCGCGCCTTCGGGCAGACCGCCGCCGTTCTGCAGTCCTTCAAGCGCCTTCTGGCCCGCAGCGGCTTCCTTCTTCAGCTGCTTTTCGCCCTTGGCAAGCTCGTGCTTGAGCTGCTTCTGGCCCTTCTTGGCCTGCTTCGCGAGCTTGGTGGCAGGGTTGGCGCTTCGCTTGGTCTTCGCCGCGGCCACTTCGCTGCCGAGTGCTCCGATCATCGCCGTCATCGCCAGCGCCGCGCAGAGCGCGGTACACAGCGTCGTCCATTTGACGCGGTGGGAACTGCTCATCTTTGTGGTCCTCTCTGTCGTCGGGTCATGCCCCTCGCGGGTCCGCGCAAAGGGCTGCGGGCGACAGACGACCTCATCTCCGCCCCCGCGCTCTGCGCAGCGGCGTCCCGAGCGGTCGTCCGCGACCGACCACGACGCTCTACCCCCGGGCGCGACGCCGAAACAGGGGGACGATCATGCGTCCAATCGACGTACGACACGGTGCGCTTTCGTCAAGCGCTCGACCCGCGCGCCCGACCGCGTGCTCAGCTCCGATCCTCCCGCAGCAGCTGCCTGAAATCTCCGACCGGACCGAGGTGCCCGAGCTTCTCGGGGTTGACGATCGAGCTGATGTTCCTGATCTCGCCGCCCGCGATGTCCAGGGCGACCACGCTGATCACGCGGTCCTGGGAGTCCATGAACATGGCGCCGGCCCCGCCGTTGACCTCGACGGCGTGCCAGGAGGCGCCCGGCAGCCGGCTCGCCAGACGCGACCAGGTCATCAGCGTGCGCGCGACCCGCGAGCGTCCGTGCAGCGAGCGCGCCAGGGCCGGCACCTTCCCGCCGCCGTCGCCGGTCAGCTGCACATCGGCCGCGAGCATCGACTCGAGGCCGGCGAGGTCGCCCTGTTGCGCCGCCGCAACGAAGCGTCGCGCCAGCTCATCGCGCTGCTCGCGCGTGGTCTGGAACCGAGGGCGGTTCTCCTCCAGGTGGCGTCGCGCGCGCGTCCCCAGCTGGCGCACGTTGTCCTCGTTCTTACCGACGATCTCGGCGATCTCGGCGTAGCGATAGTCGAACACGTCGTGCAGGAGCAGCACGGCCCGCTGCTCGGGGGAGAGGCGCTCGAGCAGTGCCAGCATCGCCACCGACAGCGAGTCCGCCGTCTCGGCGTGCCGGGCCGGATCGTCCTCGCCGTCGGTGATGATCGGCTCGGGCAGCCATTCGCCGTAGTAGCGCTCGCGCCGAGCTCGCGCCGAGCGCAGCGCGTTGATCGAAAGCCGCGTCGTCACCGTTGCGACGAACGCGTGCGGGTTCTCGATCTCCTCACCGGACTCAAGCGTCTGGTGCACGCGCAGCAGCGCCTCCTGCACCACTTCTTCGGCCTCGGAGACCGTGCCGAGCATGCGGTAGGCGATCGCGAAGGCGACCGGCCGCAGCTCGTCGAGCAGCACTTCGCGCTCGCTCATGCCGCCGCCGGCCGCATCCGCGGAGTCGATCTCACGCCCACTTGCAACACGCGCATCACCGAATCAAACCGAATCGACCCTGCTCTCAGGCCGCCTGCGCGGTCCGCTCGACGATCTGCCGCACCCAGCCGCCCGTGAGCTGGCGCGTGGACGCGTTCAGCCGGTTGAACGCATTGATGCCGGCGATCGCGAGCACCAGCGCTGCGAGCTGCTGTTCGTCGTAGTGGCGGGCGGCCTCGTCCCAGACCTCGTCCGGCACGGCCTCCGGGTTGTCCGCGAGGCGAGTCGCGGCCTCGGTGAGCGCCAGTGCCGCGCGCTCGGCGTCGGTGAAGTACGGCGCCTCGCGCCACGCGGCGACCATGTTGATGCGCTCGCCGCTCTCGCCGGCGAATTCCAGCTCGCGGGAGTGGATGTCCACGCACACGCTGCAGCCGTTGATCTGGCTGGCACGCAGGTGCACCAGGTAGAGCGTGGTCTCGGGGATCCCGGTAGACGCCGAGGCGTTTCCGAGCTGTTCGAGGGCCTCCAGGGCTCCGGGGATGAGGAGTGCGGGGTTCTTGATCCTCGCCTGCATGGTGTTCCTCCTTCGGGGGGTTTCTTGCAACTGCCCGTAAGACAAGACGCGAAGCCCGGACGTGACAGCGGCTACGCTCGCCGCATGCCCCACGTCCTGATCGAGACCCGTCGCGAGGCCTCCGAGGCTGAGGAGACGGCCCTGATCGACGCGGTCCACGGAGCGCTGATCCGCGCCTTCAGGATCCCGCAGAGCGACCGCCACCTTCGCCTCGTCGCACACCCGCCGCACCGTTTCGCGGTACCGCTGGGCCTTGCGCAGCCGGAGCGCTTCACGCAGATCAGCATCGACGCGTTCGCGGGGCGCTCGCTCGAGGCGAAGCGCGCCCTCTACAGCACGATCGTCGAGAGCCTCGAGCCGCTCGGGATCCCGCGCGATCACGTCTCGATCCTGGTGCGCGAGGCGCCGCGTGAGAACTGGGGCATCCGCGGGGGGCAGGCGGCCAGCGACGTCGAGCTCGGGTTCGACGTCAACGCCTGAGCTCGCAGCCCGGAAGGAACTGCTGCCGCCGGGAGTCTCTTAGAGCGACCGGAACAGAACGGACCCCCCCGCCGTTCGACCCCCCAAGATCGGAAGTGAACAGATGCGGTTTCTCGCCAAGTTGACCGTCCCGTCCCTCGCTGTGGCCTCGCTCCTGTTTGCCGCCTGCGGCAGCAGCTCGAGCACAAACACCACGACGGCGTCGGCCGTGAAGCCCGCCGCGCAGACGACCGGCGCGTCGGCCGTGAACGTCAAGACCGGCTCGACCTCGCTCGGCAAGGTCCTCGTCAACGGACAGGGCATGACGCTCTACGCGCTGAGCGCCGAGCGCGGTGGCAGGTTCATCTGCACGAGCTCGGCCTGCACGGCCGTCTGGCACCCGCTGATGCCCACCGCGGGCACCGCGCCGTCGAGCGAAGTCGGCGCGATCACCACCGTCAGGCGCCCCGACGGCACCACCCAGCTGGCCTACAGGGGCGAGCCGCTCTACACGTTCGCCTCAGACAAGCAGCCCGGCGAAACAAAGGGCCAGGGCTTCAAAGACGTCGGCACCTGGAGTGTTGTCACCATCGGCTCGGCCGCGCCGGCGAGCGCCGGCACACAGACCTCGACGCAGGGCGAAGCCGCCTCCTCGGGCGGCGGCGCCTACGGCTACTGAACGCGGAATAGGAGCGGCAGCTGAGCGCCTACTGCAGATACCCCTCGACGGTGCCGGCGTCGCGCGCCTCGGCATCGTCGGGGTTGCCGCCCGTCTCGCGCAGCGCCCGGCGCTGACGCAGCAGATCCCAGCAGCGGTCCAGCTCGACCTCGACGTCGGCCAGCCGGCCGGCGTCGTCCTGGAGGCGCTCGGTGTCGGCGCTGTCTCGCTGCTCGCGTGCGCGCAGCTCCTTCTCCTCGGCGACCAGGCGCTCGATCCGGTTCGCGATGCTCTCGTCGCTCACGAGGAAGATGCTACCCGCCCGCGGCCGAGCTCACATCGGGATCGTGAGCCACGGCACCTGCGCGGGGACGAAAGCCACCGCCAGCCCGAGCGTCGCGACCAGCGCCGCCGTGCCCGCGACTGCGATCCCCTCTCGTGGCAGCAGCTTCTCGGCCGCCACGAGCGCCGCGATCACGACCATCCAAGCGAGGTTCATCACCCCGACCGCGAACAGCGCGCCCATCAGCGCCCAGCTCGCGCCGATGCAGAGGCCGCCGTGCTCCAGCCCGGTCCGCACGGCGCCCTGTGCGCCTGCGCGCCAGCGCGCGGCGAGCAGCGCCGGTTGCCTGCAGTGGCGCAGGCAGCGCGCTTTCAGCGGTGTCAGCTCGTAGAGGGCAGCGGCGAGGATCGCGCCGCCCGCGACGTAGGGCCCGCCGCGGTCCCACGCGAGCCACGGCAGCGAGAGTGACCCGATGCCCTTGATGAACGCAAAGGCGAGAACGCCGGCGCCGAGCCACGCCAGCAGGTAGCCGGCGGCGAACAGCGTCGCGCCGAGCGCCGCCCGTGGCGCGCCTGCGCGGCGACTCGCCCGGGCGTGCGTCTGGGCCATCGGCACCAGCGAGGGCAACATCATCGCCGCCATCATCGTCACCCAGATCCCCGCGAACCAGCCGAGCGCGCCGAGATCGGTCCCCGGTCCCATGTCCATCCCCTGCATCCGGCTCGCCGTCACCGCCCAGCACGCGGCCGCGACGGCAACGAGCAGCGCGCCCGGGGCGATCCGGCGCGCCGGCTCAGCCCCGTTCTGAACCGAGGGCGCCGGCGTAGCGTCGCGCGCGCCCATCAGCCCACCAGCGCCCGTTCGAGCTGGTCCAGGCACCCGTTCCAGCCGCGGTCCTGGCTCTCCCTGCGCTCCTCGCTGACGATGCCCGTGTTCACGAAGAGCACGGTGGTGGCGCCGTCGGATTCCGAGAACGAGAGCTCGATCAGCTGCTCGTTGGCGGGGTCGTCGTCGAAGGCCCAGATCATCTCCAGGCGCCTCGGCCGGTCGAGCACGGTGTACTCACCGCGCGCGCCGTGATCGCCGCTTTCCGGGCTGCGCATCACGATCCGTACCTTCCCGCCGACCCGCGCATCGACCTCCGCGACCGGCGTCTCCCAGTCCGGCTCGACGTGGAACCAGCGCCGCATCACCTCTGCGCTCGTCCACGCGTCGAAGACCTCCTCGGCCGACGCGGCGAAGGTCCGCTCGATCCGCACGGTGCTGCTGTCCGTCTCTGTCACGCCTGCTCCTTTCGCTCGTCCAGGTACTCGCCGACAACGTCGAACATCCGCTCCCAGCGTTCGCGCTGGCGGTCGATCCAATCCGCGGTCTCGGCGAGCGCCTCGGAACGCAGCGACAGCTTGTGCGTCCTGCCGTCGATCAAGCGGCTCACGACGCCCGCCTCCTCCAGCGTCCGCAGGTGGCGGGAGATGGTGGGCTTCGAAACGGCGAAGTCGCGCGTGAGGACCCCGACGGTCGCGGGTCCGCTGCTGAGGCGTTCGACGATCTCGCGACGCAGGGGATGCGCGAGTGCGCTGAAAGGATCGTTAGCCATTCTGCTAACTATATACCAGCCAGACAAAAGCCCTACCAACCCCGAACGAGACGGAGGTGGCAGCGATGGATGGACACAGGGTCGGCAGCCAGGAGGAGTGGAAGGCACAGCGCGATGAGCTGCTCCGCGAGGAGAAGGAGCTGACGCGCCGCGGTGACGAGCTCGCGCGCAAGCGCCGCGAACTGCCGTGGGTCCGTGTGGAGGAGGAGTACCGGTTCGACACCGCGGCCGGAACACGGACGCTCGCCGATCTCTTCGACGGCAGCTCCCAGCTGCTCGTCTACCACTTCATGTTCGGGCCGCCGTACACGGGCGGCTGCCCAGTCTGCACCTCGATCGCCGACACGCTCTCGCCCCAGGTCCCGCACATGCGGGCCCGGGACGCGAACCTGATCCTCGCCTCGCGCGCGCCGCTCGAGCGGCTGCTTGCCTACAGAGAGCGGATGGGGTGGGGGATCGACTGGGTCTCCACCGGCGACGACTTCAACCGCGAGCTCGGCTTCCTCAACAGTCCGGATGACCTGAAGGGGTTCCTGGAAGGCGAGCTGCCGCCCACCGTCGTGCGCAACGCGGAGCTGTGCGGCACCGACCCGGCCGGCTATGTGACCGAGGGGCCGGGCATTAGCGTCTACGCCCTCGAGGACGGGCAGGTCTACCGGACCTATGTGAGCACGGCCCGAGGGCTCGAGGTCGCGATGGGCTACTACGGACTGCTCGACCGCACCCCGAAGGGCCGCAACGAGAGCCGGGTCAAGCCGCTGTGGATCCGCCGCGCCGACGAATACGACGCGGCGTAGCGCCCCGGGCCGCGAGCGCGCGCGCCAAGCCGGCGTGGTGTCAGCCGCGCACGCCGGCGAGCGCCGCCCGCTTGCACCCGCCGGCACGCTGCGCTCCGCGCACGCCGGCGAGCGCCGCCCGCTCGCACCCGCCGCTACGCTGCGCTCCGCGCACGCCGGCGATGATCAGGCGAGAATCCCGACCGTGGGCCGGACGTCCTCCAGGCCGCAGGGCCGCCGCTCGCCGCGCCGCAAGGGGCAGGCCTCCGGCGACGCGGAGCGCCGCGCGCTGGCGAAGGCCAACGCCGTCCCAACGCGCCCCTCGGCGCCGCCGTCCGAGGGCTTCGCCGTCCTGCACGCCGACGGCGGCGCCAGGGGTGCGCCCGGGCCGGCGGCGATCGGCTACGTGCTCGACGACGCGCGAGGGACGCGGATCGCCGCGCACGCCGAGGCGATCGGCGTGGCCGCCGCCGCGGAGGCGGAGTACCGCGCGCTGCTGGCGGGGCTCGACCGCGCCCGCGAGCTCGGCATCGCCCGGCTGACAGCGCGGTCGGACTCGCGTCTGCTGATCGGGCATGTCAAGGGCGAGCGGCGGATGCGCAGCGGCCGCCTGGTGGCCCTCGCAGCCGAGATCGAGGACATGCGGATGCGGATCGGGACCGTGCTGTTCGAGTGGGTCCCGGCCGCGGCCAACGGAGACGCGCACGAGCTCGTCGCGCGTGTTCTGGCCGGCGACGCCTAGGGGCGCCGAGCGTCTACCGCCGCTGCCCGCAGCGACTGCACTCATACCAGCAGGAGCAAGTGTTCTTGCGCCACTCCCACCGGTGTCCGAAGAAGCTGCAAACCCTCATACCCACAGCGTGGCAAACCGACCGGCCGTCCTAAATCCCACGGTTGGGTGAGCACTGCAGCGGACTAAACGGCTGGACGACTCGCGCCGGATTCACTTCTTGAGGATCCTCAGAACGCCGACACCTCCAATGATGAGGGTGACGGCAGCACTGGGGGCAGTGATCGCGACGCTCGTCCTGGCGGGGCAGGCCGACGCGTCGCTCGTCGGCTGGGGCATGAACGGCCACGGGGAGCTCGGCACCGGCCTGCAGAGCCGCCCCGAGCTCCCGGTGCAGGCGGAGCCTTCGCTTGCCGGCGCGGTGCAGATCGTCTCGACCTACTTCTCCAGCTACGCGCTGATGCCGGACGGCACCGTCTGGGCGTGGGGCGGCAACCTGTCCGGGCAGCTGGGCGACGGCGACAAAGTGACGCATGCGGTCCCGGTGCAGGTGCACGGGCTGACCGGGGTGACGCAGATCGCAGCCGGCGGGGCTCACGCCATCGCGCTCCTCTCGGACGGTCGTGTCGCGACCTGGGGCGGCGACGCGTGGGGCACGCTCGGCAACGGCACCACCGCCCACGGTCGCAGGGGAACCGGCAACCAGCCGGGCCTCGTGCCGCTGCTCCTGAACGTGGAGGGAGCAGTCGCGGTCGCCGCGGGCGGCGCCGACGATGCCGTGCTGCTCGCGAACGGCACGGTCCTTGCCTGGGGCGAAAACAGCGACGGCCAGCTCGGCGACGGGACCACAGAAGAGAAAGACGTGCCCACGCCCGTCGCGGGGCTGACCGGCGTGCGCGCGATCGCGCTCGGCGGCGAATCCTCGCTCGGCGGTCACCTGCTGGCGCTGCGCTCCGACGGAACCGTCTGGGCAGCCGGGAGCAACGGCCATGGCCAGCTCGGCGACGGCACCACCGTCGACCGCAGCGCGCCGTTCCAGGTCCCTGGCCTCGCGGGCGTGAGCGCGATCTCCGCGTCGGCCGACCACAGCCTCGCGCTGCTCTCCGACGGCAGCGTGATCGCGTGGGGCGGGGACAGCTACGGGCAGCTCGGTGTGCGCCCGACAGCTCTCAGCCGGCGCGGAGAAGGCTGTGTCCTCAACCCCGTCCGCATCGGCGTGAGCGCGAGCGCGATCTCGGCCGGCCGCCGCTACAGCCTCGTGATCTCGCGGGGGCAGGTGCTCGCCTTCGGCTTCGACAAGCGCCTGCTGCTCGGCCAGCCCGGACGTTCGCGCACGAAGCCGACCGTCGTCCCTGGCCTGAGCGGCGCCACCGCGATCGCGGCGGGCGAATTCCACTCGCTTGCGCTGGGCGTTCTCGGCTAGGGCCGTTACCGCACAAATGGGGGATCTGGTTCGCTGCGGGATGCCCTAGTGTGAAAGGTGCGCACCTGGTGGCCCGGCCGTCGTCCCCCCTGACGGTCGCACCCTCACCGTTGCGCGCCCCGGTCGCAACAGGCTTTCTGACGAGAGAGGCCGCGCGGCCGGGGCATTCTTTTCTCTTCATCACCGAAGATGTGAGAAAGATGAACAGCGTTTGCCTTTCTGGACAAACGCATAAAGAGCCGGTCTGAAACTCTGGACCGGGGGCCGATTTAGGTTCGGTTTAGGCGTGGAATCGTGGCCGTCCGAGCAGTTCCCCCGGTTCCATCTAAGGAAGGACTCCACGTGAACGTTCCCTCGTTCCGGCGGCTCTTGGCCGTCGCGACATTGGCTGCCTGCTGCCTGCTGGCAGCACTCGGTGGCACCGTCGCTGCGGCCTCGCCGCTCGACCTCGAAACGCTGACCGGCATCGAAGCCGAGAAGCTGATGCAGGAAGGCAAACTCACCTCTGTCCAACTCGTCAAGGCCTACGAGGCCCGCATCCAGGCGCTCAACAAGGCCGGGCCCGGCCTGAACGCGGTGACGCAGATCAACCCGAACGCGCTCACTGAAGCCAAACTCATGGACAAGGAACGCGCCAAACACAAGAACCTCGGCCCAGCGATGGGCCTGCCGATCCTGCTCAAGGACATCATCGACGCGACGCCGATGTACACCTCCGCAGGCGACTGGGCGCTGCGTGAATCGTTCCCCGAAAAGGACTCCGGCGTCACGCGCAACCTGCGCGCCCACGGCGTGGTGATCCTCGGCAAGGCGGGCCTGTCCGAGTGGGCGAACAGCTTCGGCAGCCAGCCCTCCGGCTTCAGCAACCTGACCGGTCAGGTGCTCAACGCGAACGACACGATCGCGGGTCCGAGCGGCTCCTCGTCGGGGTCGGGCGCGGCCGCGGCCTCGGGCCTCGCGACGCTGACGATCGGCACCGAAACCGGCGGCTCGATCATCAGCCCCTCCACCGCGGAGGAGATCGTCGGGCTGAAACCGACGCTCGGCCTCGTGCCCGGGTTCGGGATCGCGCCGATCGACGTCTCGCGCGACACCGCAGGGCCGATGGAGAAGACCGTCTCCGACGTGGCGATCACGCTGCAGTCGCTCGCTGAGATCCCCGGCACGGACAAAGAAAACAACGAAGAGTTCGAAGGCATGGAGGGACCGCACTTCCTCGAAAACAACGACGTGCTGCCCGCTCCGTTCTCAACCGTGCCCGACTACTCCTCGGCACTGTCGATGGAATTCGTGAAAGGCAAGCGGATCGGCTTCAACGCGACGACCTGCTCGCCGACCCCGTGCACGCCCACGCCGACGCAGGAAGCGACGGCGAACGCTGTGAAAGCGCTCGAAGAAGCGGGCGCGATCATGGTGCCGGACGCCCAGACGACGGCGGAAAAAACGCGCGCGCTGCCCTCGGGCTATGAGGCGCACGCGACGATCGACGAGTACTACGCCCACCTCGGCCTGAAAGCCCCGGTGAAAAGCCTCGTCCAGGAGATCGAAGTCGACGCCACCAACCCGCAGGAGGCCTTGAAGGACGGCAACTCGACGCACGCCAAAGAGGCCGAAGCGGAAGACACGCCAGGCGGGAAAAACCAGAAAGAATTCGAAGAAATCCTGCCCGAACAGAAGAAAGCCACACAGGCGGCGATCGAAAAGATGATGAGCGAACCGAGCGGTGGTGGCGGTCCTGTCATCGCCGTCGTCGGCTCGGTCCCGGGCGCGCCGCAGGCGGGCATGCCGTTGATGGTCGTGCCCGGCGGCTACACCCCGACGCAGCGCCGGCCGATCGGCGTGGGCGTCGCAGGTGGCGCGTACGACGAGCTCAACATGATCGGGGTCGGATACGTGATCGAACAGTCGACGAAACTGCGCCGCGCACCGGCGACAGTCGACCCGGCGAGCTACCGTTGCGCGCGCACCGAACCGGCTGAGCCGTTCGCCTCGCGCGGGCATTGCAACCCGGACGCGCAGTCGGTCCACGAAGAGTTCAACGACCTCCGCCTGACGTTGCCGTTCTCGCTCGAATCCACCTCGGTGGCGAGCTTGGAGGAAATGCTGAGCTCGGGTCAGCTGACCTCGAGGCAGCTCGTCAAGGCAGAGCTCCGCCGCATCGAACTCACGAACGCGGATGGGCCCGCGCTGCAGGCGGTGCGGGACCTGAACCCGAACGCGGTTGAAGAAGCGACCGCGAGCGGCCGCAAGCGCAACTCCGAAGAAAAGAAAGGAACGCTCGGGCCGCTGGCCGGCATCCCGGTGGTGGTCAACGACTCGATGGACGCACAAGGACTGCCGACGAGCGGTGGCTCGATCGCCCTGGAGGACGACATGCCCGCGAGCGACTCGACGATCGTCGCGAAGCTCAAGGCGGCAGGCGCGATCGTGCTGGGTGACACCAACACGACCGAGCTCGGGGGCTTCTTCGACCCGAACATGCCCCAGGGCTACTCCTCGCTCGGCGGCCAGGTGCTGCTGCCGTCGGACACCAACAAGTCGATCGGCGGCTCCTCCGCCGGTTCGGCCGCAGCGGTGGCAGTGGGCTACGCGCCGATCGCGATCGGCTCGGAGACCTCGACCGAAAGCGCTCAGCTGATCGCTCCCGCCGGCAACGCCGGCGTGGTCGGACTGAAGCCGACGGTTGGGCTCATCGGCCGCACCGGGACGATGCCGGTGGCCTCCTCGCAGGACGCGCCCGGGCCGATCGGCCAGAGCGTCTCGGATGTCGCGACGGCGCTCGGAGTGCTCGCCGGACCCGACCCGAGCGACCCGGCCACTGCCGGGCAGCCCAACCCGCTGCCCAGCTACACGGCAGGGCTCTCGCCCACGGCGCTCTCAGGCAAGAAGATCGCCGTCGTATCGAGCACGACCGCGCCGTACCCGGCGGCCGTCACCGAGCTCGAAACGCTCGGTGCCAAAAACACGACGGTCACGCCCGGGGCGGCAGCGAAAGCGCCGAGCGTGATCCCGTATGAGTTCCACCGCGATCTCGATTCGTTCCTGGCTTCGACCAGCGGGCCGAAATCGCTGAAAGCGGTGACCGAATACAACAGCGAAAACCCGGTCGAGGGCCTCAAGTTCGGGCAGGGCTCCCTGCTCAGCGCGCAGGCCGTCGAATACAACGAACCGGCCATCAAGTCCACCTACGAAGCCAACCTCGCCACAGGCAAGGAAGAAAGCAAGGCCGTGATCGACACGGTGCTCAACAACGGCACGCCCGCCGAACCGGCGGACGACTACTCGGCGATGATGGTGCCGAGCGGGAGCCCGCTGGTGGGCATCGCCGACCGGGCCGGCTACCCGGTGCTCAGCGTTCCGGCCGGCTTCGGTGCCCAGAACAGCAGCACGGGCGGCGACCCGATCGGGGTCGACTTCATCGCCGGCTCCTACAGCGAGGCCGAGCTGCTGGCCGACGGCTACGCGTTCGAACAGGGCATGAAAGCCCGTCAGACCGGACCGTCGTACATGCAGTCGGCGGGCAACCCCGGCTTCTCCGGGGTGCCGAGCGAGACCAACCAGAGCATGTGGCGATGCGTGCTCGGGAGCTCGTTCTTCAAGCCCTACGAGTGCAACGCAGGCGAAGAAGGTTCACCGCTGCTCGGGCCGATGTAGCGGCACCGCGGCCTGAGTGGTCTCTGTCCCCGACCGTCTCGGCCCCCCGCATCGCGGGGGGCCGAGGCGATTAAAGGACCTCGTTGAGATCCGGTGAACGGCGTTTCGCCGCACGGCGCGGGGGCAATCTCCCGGATGTGCTGAGGACGATGCCGAACTTCCCCCGCAGGGGACGCGGAGCCCCGGCCCGCAGGGCGCTGCGGCGGCTCACGCGTCGTACGCGGCGTCCCGCGCGCGCCGATGACAGGCCACGCGTGAGCCCCTCCGTGATCGAGGAGGAAGCTGCGAGCCTCCTCTACGGGGCGCGCAGCGGCATGGTCAACGCCTCGCCGGTCGGACCGCCGCTGGACGGGCCTGCCGACGCACAGCTCTAGACGCGCCTAGCGCGGGTCGGCGCGGTCGAGGTTCCAGTGCCGCACGACCGCGCACAGCCGCAGCCAGGGCTCCTCGTCGACCGCGTGCTCGCGCGGGGCGAGGAAGAAGCGCGTGATCGTCCTCTGGCCGCCCTCGTGATCGCCGTAGAGCAGGTCGACGCTGATCCCTGCGCTCTGTTCGATCGCCGCTTTGAGCGGCCGGTAAAGCGGGTCCTGGGGGTCGCGGATCGCCGCCTGCCAGAAGTTGACGTCGCCGGCGGGGACGTAGAGGTCGCGGTTGTGGCGGTGGAACTCCTCGATCGGCTCCGGCGGCACCTCGCTGCCGGCGCGCTGGGTGTGCAGGTACCAGCCGTGGAGCACCGCGATGCCCTGCGCCACGTTGCGCAGCGGCATCGCCAAGTAGAGCTTCCCGTCCTCCTCCTGGGCGGCCGCGAGCCCGTCGCGCAGGCGCAGCCAGTGGTCGTCCATGAAGCCGACCTTCTGGGGCGGATCGTCCTGGCGCGCGTTGAACAGCACCGGGCGCACTCCGACCAGCAGCGCCTCCTCGGAGGCGCGCGCGGCCCGGTTCGCCGAGCGCGTCGAGCCGAAGGTGGCGAGCGCCAGGACGAGCGTGCCGGCAGCGGTTCCGAGCGAGGCGATCGTGCTCCAGTCGGCCACGCAGGGCAGGCTAGATGATCCTCAGAGCGACGCGCCGCCGTCGCGGCGCCCTCAGCGCTCGGGCACCGGCGTGGCGTCCTCCGGCGCGATCCCGAAGCGGCGCTGGTAGTCCGCGTTGAGCTCGCTCCATCCTCCCGGCAGCTCGCGCGCGCTGCCCTTCTCGGGCACAGCGGTGCCGTCCAAGAGCGCGCCCAGCGCGCTCAGGCAGAGGTGCCAGCCGGCGCCGTCGCGCGCGGCCTTGAAGCGGTCACCGAAGCTGTGCTCGAGCGTCAGCAGGCAGCCGTCCCCGCGCTCGGAGAGCGTCCAGCGCAGCTCGTCTTCGCCCCACTCATACGCGATCAGCGCGGGCTCCTCGAGCGCGAGTAGCCGGCCTGTGCCGAAGTCGGGCGCGCCGGGGGAGGGCAGGAACTCGACCCGATCGCCTGCGAGCTCGAACGGCGTGGGGTGCCACGCCTCGAGCTCGTCGCGCTCGGTCAGCGCGCGCCACACGCGCTCACGGCTCTGGCTCAGCTCGCGCTCGAAGCGGAGCACCGAGCGTCCGTCTCGTTCAAGCAGTACCGCGTGCTCAGGCATCGTGCTCCTCCAGATGGGTTTCGAGCGCCTTCAGGCCCTGCCGCCAGAGCACCACGTAGGGGGCGAGCCAGCGGGCGACGCCGGCGAAGCCCTCGCCGCGCAGCGCGTAGAGCCGGCGCTGGCCCTCGGCGGTGCGCTCGACCAGCCCGGCCTCGCGCAGCACGCGCAGGTGGCGGGAGGTGTTGGGCTGGCTGAGCCCGGTCTCGCGGGCCAGCTCGCCGACCGGCCGCGGCCCGGCCAGCAGCAAGTCGAGCAGCGCGCGGCGGGCGGGATCGGCGACGACGTCGAAGGCATTGCTGGTGTCCATGACGAAATATAATTATATAAATATATAAATAAAAATATATATAAGGTCGATCGCGGCGCGTGTGCCTCGTCCCAGCTGCGTCAAACTCTTGAAAGGAGCCACGATGGACTACCTCATCCAGATCTACAGCGAAGGCACCCCGGACGACCTCTCCGAGGAGCAGCGGGCCGCCCTCACGCGCGAGTACATGCAGCTCAACGAGACGCCTGGCCTGAAGGGCGGCGCGCAGCTGCAGCCGGCCGAATCGGCCACCACGGTGCGCGTGCAGAACGGCAGCACCCTCACCACCGACGGCCCCTTCGCCGAGACCAAGGAGGCGCTCGGCGGCTACTGGGTGCTCGAGGCGAGCGACCTCGACGCGGCGATCGAGTTCGCCGCGCGCATCCCCGCCGCGCGCATGGGCGGAGCCGTCGAGGTCCGGCCGCTGGTGGCCCTCTGATAGAGCAGGTCTTCCGCGAGCAGTGGGGGCGGGTGCTCGCCGCCATGGTCGGCTTCCTCGGCGACTTCGACCGCGCCGAGGAGGCCGCCCAGGAGGCCTTCGCGATCGCCGCCGAGCGCTGGCCGCGCGACGGCACGCCTGAGAACCCGGCCGCCTGGCTGATCGTGACCGCCCGCAACCGCGCGATCGACCGCATCCGGCGCGATCGCAAGGTTCAGCCTCGCGGCGAGCTGCCCGACATCCCCGACGCCGTGCATGAGCTCCCCGACGAGCACCTTGAGACGACCTTTCGCGACGAACGGCTCGAGCTGTTCTTCACGTGCGCGCATCCGGCGCTCTCCTTGGAGGCCCAGGTCGCGCTGATCCTGCGCGCCCTCGGCGGCCTCTCCACGGCCGAGATCGCGCGTGCGTTCCTGGTCTCCGAGCCGACGATGGCCCAGCGCCTGGTCCGCGCCAAGCGCAAGATCTCCGCAGCCGGGATCCCGTTTCGCGTGCCGCCGGCGCACCTGCTGCCCGACCGCACGGCCGCCGTGCTAGCGGTGCTCTACCTGATCTTCAACGAGGGCTACGACGGCCGCGCGGGGTTGGCCGACGAGGCGATCCGGCTCGACTCCAGCCTCGCGGAGATGATGCCCGACGAGCCCGAGGTGCTCGCGCTGCTTGCGCTGATGCTGCTGACCGAGGCGCGGCGCCCCGCGCGCCTGCGCGACGGCGAGCTGGTGCTGCTCGCCGACCAGGACCGCACGCTGTGGGACGAGCGCCGCCTGCGCGCCGGCCTCGACTCGCTCGCGCGGGCGCGCGCGCTCCAGTCCTCGGCGCCGCCCGGCGCCTATCTCCTTCAGGCCGAGATCGCCGCGCTCCACTGCGCCGCACAGACCAGCTGGGAGCTGATCGCGGCCCGCTACGACGAGCTCGCCGCTTTGACCGGCTCGCCGGTCGTCGCACTGAACCGTGCGGTGGCGATCGCCGAGTGGCAGGGACCGGCCGCCGGCCTGGCCGCGACCGAGGATCTCGAGCTCGACGGCTACCACTACCTGCACGCCACCCGCGCCGAGCTCCTGCGGAGGCTCGACCGCGCCGAGGAGGCGCGCGTGGCCTACGCGCACGCGCTCGAGCTCGTGCGCTCCGAGGCCGAGCGGCGCTTTCTGGAGCGGCGCCTGGCCGAGCTCGGGTGAGCGAAGGGTCTAGGCGAGGACTTCGTCGGCGGAGGCGAGCGTGCGCAGATGCTCGCCGACGCCGGTCACGCTGAGGAGCCGCTGCACCTGCTGGGAGCCCTGCGTGACTGCGAACTCCTGCCCGCGCCGCCAGCACTGCTCGCGAGCGGAGAGGATGATCCGAAGCCCCGTCGAGTCCAGGAAGGTGAGGCCCTGCAGGTCGAGCACCACCGTCTTGGTCTCGGCCAGCGACGGCTCCTCGATCGCGCTCTGCAGCAGCGGAGCGTTGGCCATGTCCAGTTCCCCGGTCAGAGCGAGAACCACGCGGTCGGTCTCTTGACGCGGCTCAATACGGAGTTGCTCAGGCGCCCCCATGTCTCCAATTCTAACGGCACCGGAGTGTCGGGACTATGACAGCCTGCCGGGGGCGCCAGGCGCGCACCGCGTCCTCAATCGAGGCGCTTGTGCATCCGCACCTGGCTGCCGCGCGGCGAGCTGAAGATCTCGACGAGGTCGCATACCTGGTCGGTGATCCAGAGCCCGCGGCTGGCGCTCGCAAGCCGTCCGGGGCGGTGCTGCGCGGCGCGGGTGTCGCGGATGTAGCCCGCGTCCTGGATCTCGCATACGAGCTCCTCGCCGGTCCGCCACAGGCGCAACATGCCGACCCCGCCGCCGTGGCGGATGCTGTTGTTCGCGATCTCGTGCACCGCGAGCACGAGATCTTCCGTGGCTTCGCTTCCAAGGGCCTCTTTCGTGGCCCAGGCGGCGACGAGCTGGCGCAGCTCGAAGAGGTCCCCGGCCGCGAACGGGATCTCCCACACGTCCCCGCGGGGGCGCGGGAGTCCCTCGGGCAGGGCCCCATCCAGCGCCGTCGCCGCGCTGCCGTCCAGCCCCTCCTTCAACGGATGGGTGCTAGCGCCCATACCACCGCCGCCGGCCCCCGTCGACGCCGCCGAGGAAGAAGCCGAGCAGCCACAGGATCAGGGCGACGACCAGGATGATCCACAACGCGTGGACGGCGAATCCCAGCCCACCGAAGATCGCAAGTATCAGCAACAGCGCAACCAGTGCCAACACGCTGCACCTCGCTTTCTGTCTCGGAAGCGCGCCACCCCGTGCCGGTGGTGACATGGGAGCGCACCTCAGAAATGCCCGAAAGGGTGGCTTGCCAAACCAAAACTCGGCAGCGGTCGTGCGTCTGACCCGCGGCGCATCCCGCCCTCGCCCGCCCGTGCGAGACGGTCCGCGCGCGGACTCGAACTTTTTAGCTCGCCTGTTTAGAGCGCTGCCTTGTGGGCAACAACCGTAGTACCGGTGTTGCCCTGCCGACGGATGGCCGCGCGCCCCCTGCGGTCTTCGTCACTACGAGGGTGACAAGGAGTGGCATGTCGGCCGGTCTGCCCCGACGCGGACCGGCCGGCAAGCCACATTGAGCAGCACGGGGGCCGCGTTCCGGCTCGGCCGCGCTTTCGCCGCCGCGGCAGCCGCGCTGCCGCGCCGGCTCAGCCGCGCTGTGCGAGCCGCACGTCGAGGATCTCGGCCGAGCCCGCCGGCGAGACCGCGTGCCCGTCGGTCAGGCGCTCGAGCACCGGGCCGAGCCCGTCGATCGCGGCCTCCCCGAACAGCGAGACGGCGTGGCCCGCGCGCAGCGGCCCGACCTTGATCTCGAGGTTGCGCGGGGCGACGGTGACTCCCATGCTCAGGTGCCCCGCGAGGACCTCGCCGTCGGTGTGGGCCACGAGCGCGTCGGCGAGCATCTGGGTGTCGGAGATTCGATCCGTTGAGAAGTACGCGCGCGCGGCGAGCGTGGAGAGCACCCGCGGCACCACGCCGCGCGCAACGGAGGTGGGGCCGACGGTCATCAGCGTCACGTCGCCAGGCGTGGCGTGGTCGATCGCCTCGAGCATCGCGCCCTCCTCGCCGTCTGTCTGCTCGGGCGGGTTCGACGCCGCGGCCTCGAAGTGCATCGCCACCTCGGTCCCGCCCGTCGAGAGGTCGCGGAACTCGACGCTCTCGCTGAGCGCCTGGATCACGGGCAGGCCGATCCCGCCGGAGAGCTCCTCGGCCGCTTTGACCCCGGGGCGGATCCCGACGCCGTGGTCGCGGACCACCGCGTCGACCCCGCCGGGAACGATCGACAGCTCGACCTCGAGCGGACCCTCCTCGCCCTCGTAGGCGTGCAGGACCACGTTGTTGCTCGCCTCGGTCACCGCGGTCGAGATGTCGTTGAGGGCGACGGCATCCAGACCGACGGCCTCGGCGAGCCCGCTCAGCGCCTGACGCACCAGCAGGACGTTCTCGGCTCTGTTGGTGAGCCTCAGCCGGACGTTGGGAGATCCGGCCATCTGTCCGCTGGCCGGTTCCAGTTCAGCGCGAAATCCAGCTCCAGGCCAGCTCCCGGAAGCGGTCCACGCGTGCTCCACACACCGCGCCGCATTGTCCGTCTAGGCTAGCGCGCCTGGCCCGGCGCGTCCGTGAGGGCGCGAAGCTGCTCCAGCGAGCGGCGCAGCAGGCGAGACACTTGCATCTGGGAGATGCCGACTCGCTCGGCGATCTCCGTCTGCGTCAGGTCCTCGACGAAGCGCAGCTGCAGGACCACGCGGTCGCGCGAAGGCAGGTGCGCCAGGGCGGCGCTGACCGTCGCGTCGAGCTCGACGAGCTCGTAGCGCTCGTCGTCGTGGCCGAGCGTGTCGCCGTAGGGGACCACGTCATCTTCGCCGCCGCCACGCGGGGCGTCGAGCGAAACCGTCTCGTAAGCGCGGATCGCCTGCAGCGCGTCGATGACCTCCTCGACGTCGATCTCGAGGTACTGGGCGAGCTGGCCCACGTTCGGCGCGCGGCCGGTCTGGTTCGAGAGGCGCTCCTGCGCGTCGCGCACCTTCAGCGCGCGCTCCTGCGCACCGCGGGGAACGTGGATCGCCCAGCCGGAGTCGCGGAAGTAGCGGCGCATCTCGCCGAGGATCGTCGGCACGGCAAAGGACTGGAAGGGGTGGCCGCGGTCGGCCTGGTAGCGGTCGATCGCCTTCAGCAACCCGAGCGAGGCGACCTGGAGCAGGTCCTCGAAGGGCTCGGACGAACGTCCATAGCGGCGCGCGAGGCTGCGCGCGAGAGGCAGGAAGCGGGCTACCAGCTGCTCGCGGGCGGCTTCGTCGCCGTCCTGCTGCCAGCGTTCGAAAAGGTGCTGGACGTCGGCGCCCTTGGTCGCCGTGCGCGTTCCGACTGTGGGAGCGGTGGTCGTGACCATCGTGGGACTGCCTCCTTCACTCGGTTTCCAGCATGCATCCAACCGGCCTTCCCCGCCGGGTGGGGTTGATTGTAAGGGGTCCGCGACGGTTGCGCAACACCAAGGTCAGGATTCATACGCAGGATGGACACAAACGGGTCGCGGTGTCCACCTTTGGGCGGAAGGCTACGCTGGGGCGATGGCGGATCAGGGCCACGCCGGCGGCGCACCGGACCCCGCAACGGGGCGTCCCGACGCGGCGCCGGTTCCGGGCATCGCTCAGATCATCGCGTCCCGGACCGGCGAGGAGCTCGAGCTCAACGATCGCCATCTGAACCCGCAGATGGGGCGGATCCTGCGCACGCTCGGCTTCGACAAGGTCTGGGCGGGCGGGGAGGGCGCGCACCTGATCGACAGCGGCGGCGAGCGTTACCTGGATCTGTTCGGCGGCTACGGAGTGTTCGCGGTCGGGCGCAACAACCCCGAGGTGATCGGGGCACTCCACGAGGCGCTCGACGCGCAGACGGGGAACCTGCCGCAGCTCGGCGTGACGCTGCTGAGCGGGGTGCTGGCCGAACAGCTGCTCGCGCGCGCGGGCGGGCGCGTCGATGCGATGGTGCCGGCGAACAGCGGCACCGAGGCCATCGAGGCGGCGATCAAGATCGCGCGCGCGGCAACGGGGCGCCGGCGGGTGCTCTACGCCGAGCACGCGTTCCACGGGCTCACGCTCGGCGCGCTCTCGCTCAACGGCAACGAGGAGTTCCGCGCCGGGTTCGGGCCGCTCCTGGCCGACTGCGTGGCGGTCCCGTTCGGCGACGAGCAGGCGCTCGCGGCCGAGCTCGCACGCGGCGACGTCGCCGCCGTCGTCCTCGAGCCCGTCCAAGGCAAGGGCGTCAACCTTCCTCCTCCCGGCTACCTGCAGGCGGCGCAGCGGCTGTGCCGTGAGACCGGCGCGCTGTTCGTCTGCGACGAGGTGCAGACGGGGATCGGGCGCACCGGGCGCTTTCTCGCGCTCGAGCACTGGCAGCTCGAACCGGACCTCATCTGCGTCGCAAAGGCACTCTCCGGCGGCTACGTCCCGATCGGCGCCGTGCTCGTCTCGCGCCGGGTGTTCGACGCCGTCTTCGACGGCATGGAGCGCGCGGTGCGCCACGGCTCGACCTTCGGCGGCAACGACCTGGCCGCCGCCGCCGGGCTCGCGACGCTGCGCGTGCTCGATCAGGAGCACCTGGTCGAGCGGGCCGCGCTGCTCGGCGAGATGCTGCTCGAGCTGACGCGCCCGCTGGCCGACGAGTTCGAGGTCGTGCGCGAGGTGCGGGGACTCGGCCTGATGTGGGCGATCGAGTTGGGCCCGCCCTCCGGCGGTGTCGGCCGGCGCCTGTGGGAGCGCGTCGAGCGGCGCCAGCCGGGTCTCTTCTCACAGCTCATCACGGTGCCGCTGTTTCACCGCCACCACATCTTCTGCCAGGTCGCGGGCCACCACATGAACGTGATCAAGGCCCTGCCCGCGCTCACGATCTCCGAGCAGGAGATCGAGCGCTTCGCAGCCGCGCTGCGGGAGACGATCGCCGACGCCGAGCGCTACCCCGCGGCGCTCGCGCGCTTCGGGCTGAGCACCGGGCTGCGCGCCGTGCGCTCCTAGCGCGGACGCCGGCGCGGAGCTCCGGCCGACCCCCCCAGCGGATTCCGGCCCGGAGCGCGGGCGGACCCCCTCCGGTCATTTTGCAGCCGTGAACACGTCCTGAGCGAAGCGCGGCGCGCTCGCAGCGTCCGCCAGCGCCGGCAGGCCGAACAGCTGCTCCCAGCTCCCCAGCGAGGAGTAGTGGTTGTAGTCGGTCGTGACCGTCGTCCCCGGCGCGATGAACGGCGAGATCAGCACGGCGCCGACACGTCCGCCGCCCGGCCCGGTGATGCCGGGAAGGGGCGAGCCCGGTCCCGCTTCCTCCCCGCAGCAGGACGTCGAGTCCGATTGAGGACCGTCGGACTCGTCGAAGGTCACCTCGATCAGCCCGCCTTTCGTGTAGGCGGGCGAGGCCTCGATCTTCGGAACCCACGTTTCCAGGAAGCCGTCGATGTCCGCGAGCGCCGAAGCGCCCGAGGGCTGGTTCGTGCACGGGAAGTCGTGGCCGTCTTCGCACAGGTTCGGCGTGATGAACGAGAAGGCCGGCGTGCGGCCCGCACGCTTGAGGTCGCTCGCGAGCCCCGTCTCGCCCTTCAGCGCGGCCGCCGGCATCTGACCGCTCGGTGAGCCGAGCGCGACCACGTGCGCGTCGCAGTAGGGCTGTTCGTCGATCACCGAGTGGAAGTAGATGAACGGGTCGTGCCGGCCCGCGTATCCGTCGCCCTCCTCGGCGCTCTGCGTTTCGTCTCTGCTGTTCAGCGCCGGGTGTCCGCACGCGGCCGCCTCGCGGTTGGGGTCGTTGCCCATGTCCTGCATGTAGGCCTTCCACTTCTTGCCCGCAGCGGAGAGCTGGGTGCCGATGTTCTGAACTTCGGCCGGGTACACGCAGCCCGTCCCGGCCTCGACGCCGCTCGGGAGCGTGACTGCTCCGATCCATTCGCTGTAGATCTGGCAATCGGCCTGGTTCTGGACGTTGGGCGGCTGCCCGGAGACGATCGAGATGTAGTTGTCGTTGCTCTCGTGACCGGTCGCGTAGTAGTTCTCCAGGAGCGCGCCCTGGGCGGGCAGCGCCTGGGCGAGGTAGGGGTCTTCCGCGGGGCTGCCGAACGTCGATTCCCAGCTCTCGTTCTCGAGCATGATCACGAACACGTGCTTGACCTTCGGGAGCTTGAAGGGCTTGGGCCTGGCCGCCTGGGCGGCGGCGGCCGCGATCAGGCAACAGGCGAGGGCCGCAACCGCGGCGATCGACGCGCGCCTCATGCGCTCGCCGCCGTTCCGGTGGGTGCGGGCGGTTCTGTGATCGAGCTCAGCGGTGGTGCCAGGTAGGCGGGTTTGGTGAGGTCGAGGAAGTCGGCGACGGTCTTCGCGTTCGCGTCCCTGTAGGTGAGGGCGGGCAGGTTCCACTTGGCCTCGATCGTCGCCAGCACCGACGTGTGGTCGTGCACCACGTTCGTGACCGCGTTCGGCTTCGAGTACGGGGAGGCCACGATCCCCGGCACGCGCGGCCCGTAGATGTCGTAGCCGCCCGGGACGTCGCCCGGCTTCAGCACGGGCGGGATCGAGTCGGGCGCGATCGCGGCGGGCGGTGGCACGTGGTCGTAGTAGCCGCCGTGCTCGTCGTAGGTGTAGACCAGCAGCGTCCGGGGCCACGCCGGCGAGTCGAGCACGGCCTTGACCGTCTGGTAGGCCCAGTACTCGCCATAGGACATGTCCTGCGGATTCTCCTGGTCGCCGCCGGTGGCGGAGATCTTGGCGCCGAGCGCTTCCAGGCCCGGGAGTTCCGAGATCGGTGCGCCGACCTCGCCGAGCGCCCCGAACTCGGGGTCCACGAAGCTGACCGAGGGCAGCGTCCCGGCCGCGCAGTCGAGCAGGAACTGCGCGTTGGGCGAGATGTTCGTCGGATACTTCTCGATCACCGACGGGATGATCCCCGTCTGCGGGAGGTCGACGAAGTAGTTCTTCCAGCTGACGCCGTACGCGTGCAGGCGGTCGAAGATCGTGCCGTTCGGCGGCGGCGGATCCTGGAGGCTTTCCGAGTCCGTGGAGATGTTCCCGTAGGCGGTGCCGGCCATCAAGAAGCGCCGGTTCGGGTAGGTCTGGCACGGGGCGGAGCAGAACCACTTGTTGGCGCTCGTGAAGGTCCGTGCGAACGAGTAGGCGAACGGAAGCTGCTCCTCGGTCCAGTAGCCCATCGGCTGCGTTGATTCCGTCGAGCGGACGAAGCCGTCCATCTTGCCGCCGTCGATCTGGGTGTGGGTGGCGTTCCAGTCCTGCCCGACGCCGTCTCCCTGTGCGGTGGTCGTGAACGGGAACGCTGTCACTCGTTCGCCGGCCGCGTTCGGGTTCCAGTTCTTCGCGATCCCGTTGGCGTTGATCCTCAGTCCCTTCGCCTTCGGCTGCCCCGAGCGGTGCAGCGCGCCGAGCAGGTTGTCGAAGGAGTGGTTCTCCATCATCACCACGACGATGTGGTCGAAGGGCAGCGCTTCGTTGACGGTGCCCGCCGGGAGCTTCGGGTTGGGCAGGGAGTCAGGTGTGCGCAGCGGGTGCGCGAATGCGCTCGCAGCGCGCAGAAGCGGGTCGGCCGCTGCCAGGCCTGCCGCCGCGGTGCCTCCGTATCTCATCAGCGTGCGGCGTGTGATCGGTCGCTGCTCGAACGGCTCGGTCATCTGTCTCCTGTTGCTCGCGCGGCTGCTCGCCGCTGGATGGCTTTTGCGAGGGCCGGCCCGGCGATCCATGCCGGCCCTGGCACATCCGGCCCCCAACCGGTGAGCTTCTGGTTTCCCCCGTCGAGCCCCTCACTCGTGAAGATCTCGTTAGCGCCTCTACCCCCAACGCGCGATTTCTGAGCGTCCGCCCGGGCGGACGGCCCCGCGCCGCTAGCCTGTCGGGCCGTGCTGAAGACAAGAGAGGACATCCGCAACGTCGCGATCGTCGCGCACGTCGACCACGGCAAGACGACGCTCGTGGACGCGATGCTTTGGCAGTCCGGCGCCTTCCGCGAGGGATCGGAGGTCGTCACGCGCGTGCTCGACTCGATGGATCTCGAGCGCGAGAAGGGCATCACGATCCTCGCCAAGAACACCTCGCTGCGCTACAGCGGCACGAAGCTGAACATCATCGACACGCCGGGCCACGCTGACTTCGGCGGCGAGGTCGAGCGCGGCCTCACGATGGTCGACGGCGTGCTGCTGCTGGTCGACGCATCCGAGGGGCCGCTGCCCCAGACCCGCTTCGTGCTGCGCAAGGCGCTCGAGGGCGGGCTCCCCGTGATCCTCGTCGTCAACAAGGTGGATCGCTCCGACGCGCGCGTGGCCGAGGTGATCGACGAGGTCTACGAGCTGTTCCTCGACCTGGACGCCGACGAGCACCAGATCGAGTTCCCGATCGTCTACTGCAACGCCAAGGCCGGCGTCGCCTCGCTCTCCTACGAGCCGGGCGACACGCTCGAGAGCGGGACGCTCGCGCCGCTGCTGGATCTCCTGCTCGAGCACATCCCGGCGCCGCGCTACGAAGAGGGGCACCCGCTCCAGGCGCTCGTCACGAACCTGGACGCCTCGCCCTACGTCGGCCGGCTGGCGATCTGCCGCGTGCGCAACGGCTCGATCCGCAAGGGCCAGCAGATCGCGTGGTGCCGTGCCGACGGCTCAATCGAGAAAGCCCAGGTCGCCGAGCTCTACGTCACCGACGCCCTCGAACGCGTCGACGCCGCCGAGGCCGGCCCGGGCGAGATCATCGCGGTCGCCGGCCTGGAAGAGGTCACGATCGGCGAGACGCTCGCCGACGCCGCCGACCCGCGCCCGCTGCCCGTGATCACGGTCGACGAGCCCGCGATGTCGATCACGATCGGCGTCAACACCTCGCCGCTGGCAGGGCTGGAGGGCGACAAGATGACCGCCCGGCAGATCAAGTCGCGTCTCGACCAGGAGCTCGTCGGCAACGTCTCGCTACGGGTGTCCGAGACGGAGCGTCCGGACACCTACGAGGTCCAGGGCCGCGGCGAGCTGCAGCTGGCCGTGCTGGTCGAGATGATGCGTCGCGAGGGCTTCGAGATGACGGTCGGCCAGCCCCGCGTGGTCGAGCGCGAGGTCGACGGAAGACGCAACGAGCCCGTGGAGCGGCTCTCCGTGGACGTGCCGGAGGAGCACGTCGGTACCGTCACCCAGCTCCTGGCGACGCGCAAGGGGCGCATGGAGCACATGACCAACCACGGCACGGGCTGGGTGCGCATGGACTACCTCGTGCCGGCTCGCGGCCTGATCGGCTTCCGCACCGAGTTCCTGACCGAGACGCGCGGCACCGGCATCATGCACCACGTCTTCGACCGCTGGGAGCCGTGGGCCGGGGAGCTGCTCACGCGTCAGACGGGGGCGCTGGTCGCCGACCGTCGCGGGCAGACCGCGACCTACTCGCTGATGACGCTGCAGGAGCGCGGGAACCTGTTCATCGGCCCGGGGGAGGACGTCTATGAGGGCATGATCATCGGCGAGAACGCGCGCTCCGAGGACCTCGACGTCAACCCGACGAAGGAAAAGCACCTCACCAACATGCGCTCCTCGACCGCCGATGTGCTGGTCCGTCTCGACACCCATCACCGCCCGACGCTCGACGAGGCGCTCGAGTTCGTGCGCGACGACGAGTGCGTCGAGGTGACCCCGGAGGCGGTCCGCCCGCGCAAGCTCGAGCTGACGAAGCTCCGGCGCCAGAAGGCGATCAAACAGGCGCGCAAGTGACGGTCGCGAGCCGGCTCGCGCCGCGCGCCTTCAGGCGTGACACCGCTCGCGTGTAGCGATTAGGGTACGCACCGTCCACCCCCCAGGACGCAGGACGGGACCGTCGGGGTACCGGTCCTGCCAATCGACTCCAGGAGCAGAAATGACCGTACCGACGCCGCTGCGCCAGCTGGCCTTTGCCGCCGTGCTGGCGCTGTGTCTCGTGCTGGCTGTGCCGGCCTCCGGCCTCGCCGCCACGACGCCGGAATACACGCATGAGAGCAAGGAAGCCTACGAACAGCAGCTCGACAAAGGCGAAATCAAGTCGGCTGAATTCAACCGCAAAATCCGCAGCCTTCACATCAAGACCAAGAACGGCGACCTCTTCCTCTACCGCTACCCGAAGAAAGGCTCGAAAGCGGTCGAAGACCAGCTGCGCGCCAAGCACGTCCACTTCATCGTGCTCTCGCACTCGGCGGCCGACCTCGAAGTCAAAGAAAACGCACCGGCCAAGAAACACAAAATCCGCTACATCGTCGGCGGCGTGGTCCTGCTGCTGATCGTGATCGGGCTGATCGTGTTCTTCGTGCGCCGGCGCGGCATGCGCGACTGACTCGGCCGAGCCGGCCGGTGCGCGGGGGGCGCGCCGGCCGGCGTGAGGCCGGACGGCGGGGTCTCGATCCTCGTGCCCTCGCTGCCCCCGAGCACCGCGGTGATCGCGCTCTGCACCCCCGCCTACCTGGTGCCGGCGCTGCTCGTCCTGGGCGCGGGCGGCGCCCACACGTAACTCAGCACGCAGCCCAGCGCGAAGACTGCGACCACCAGCAGGACCGGGCCCGAGTCCTCGACGAGCGCGCCGACGACCCCCGCCGCGAGACCCCCAGAAAGCGCCGCGAGCCAGAGCTTGTCGCCTGCGACCGGGACCAGCAGGCGATCGCGCCGGCGGATCGCGAGGCCGGAGCAGATCAGCGCGAGCGCCGTCGCGACAGGCATCGCGTGGTTGTGCAGCTCGCCCCACGCTGCCTTGTAGCGGCGCACGAGGATGTCGCGCACGTCCCCGGCCGAGCGCGCGTGCAGCACGCTGCCCGTGAAGTGCCCGCTGCCGTGCGCGGTGGCGAGGTCGACTCCGGCCAGGACGACGAGCCCGGCCACCGGCGCGATCATCGCCAGCAGCGCGCGACGCCGGACGGATGCGTCCGGCGCGAGCAGCACGGCCGTCACGGCGGTTCCGGCGCAGACGAGGATCACGCCGCCGACGCCCGCGCCGATGCGCGCCGAGCCCTCGATCAGCGCCAGGAGGAAGCCCGCGCCGAGGACGCAGGCGAGCACGCGCCGCGGTGAGTGGCGAGCGGACGGGTACAGCGCGGCGGCGACCGCGCACAGGACGAGAACCGCCAGTCCTGACTTGAGCTCGTTGCCCACGCCGTAGAAGCGCGCGCCCAGCACCGGGTTCGGGCCGAGCACCGAGCGCACGAGCAGCTGCGCGTGCGTGAGCGAGTCGAGGACGATCGCTGCCGGCGCCGCGACCGCCGGCGCGACCAGCGCGCGCGGCCAGGCGAGCAGGAGGTCGGTGAGCGCGCCGAGCGCCAGACACGCCGCGGCGATCAGCGCGTATTCGATGCCGGCAGAGGGTGTGAAGGCCGCGGGCACCATCACGGCCACGGGAGCCCACATCACCCCGAGCGCGCCGATCCGCACCGCGCGCGCACGTGTCTCACGCGCAGGCGTGAGACAGACCGCGGTGATCAGCAGCGCCGCCCAGGCGAGCAGCAGGAAGCCGAGGGCTGAGAGGCGGCGCGGGCCGACCACGCGCAGGCGGGCTTCGAACCGGCGCAGCGCGGGGCCGTCGAGCGTGCCGTCCGTTTCGAGCGATCGGCCGCGCATCTCGTCCGGTACGCCGATTCCAAGCCAGCTGAGGACGGTGGGTGCGATGTCCACCGAGGAGACGAGGCCGCGCTGCTGGGTGGTGGCGGACGTCAGCTCCTTGGGCGAGGTGGCGGTGCCCGGGAGGCCGGCGGCGCCGAGCCATAGGAGCTGGCCGCCCGGCCCCTGCTCGACGCGCTGCACCGCAATCAGGAGCTCGCCGGGGGAGCGGTGCGCTGCGAGGGCGCAGAGCTCGGCAGTGCCCGCGGGGAGATCGGCCACGACAAGGGCCCGGCTGCCAAGCAATGCTCGCACTCTGCCGATCAGCGTCGCGCTTGCTCCGAGCGAGACGGCCGCCACCGCTCCGCCCGTGCCGGCCGCAGCGGCTGCGGACGGAGCGGCGCCGGCGAAGGTGCCTCGTCTGCCCGGGACGGGAGTCACGGCCTCGGCGTAACCCGCGCCCCCGGGAACGCTCGACGCGAGCAGGCCAGGGGTGAGCTCCTGCGGAGCTGAGCGCGCACGCCCCCGCACCGAGGTCCAGTTTTCGATCGTTCCGGTGCCGGCGGCTCCCGCGAGCAGCCCGAGCGGCGGGGGTTCGGGGGTGCTGTAGGCCGAGCTCGCGATGCGTGCTCCCTGCCCGATGTCGAGCAGCAGCTGATCACGGCTGTAGCGGCCCTGCGAAGCCGACATCGTCGCCGCCGACAGGCCGCACGAGGCCATCTGCGGCTCGCCCGCGTCCACGAACACGATCAGCGCCGAGCGGCCGGGGCGCGGCGCTGCGGAGGCGGGCGGCGTCCCGAGCGCGGACGCGGGGACGATCAGCAGCAGGCCGAAGACGGCCCGCCGGAGGGCTCTGCTCAGCCCTCCGTCTCCCGATCGCCGCCGTTCCAGGCCCCACCGGCTGCGCCGACTCCGACCGGCTCGACCACGCGTCCGTCGCCGGCTCCGTTCGAGCCTGCGGGCGGCAGCTCGTCCTGGGTGCCCTCGATGTTCACGTGCGGCAGCAGGCGGTCGAGCCACGCCGGGATGCGCCAGGTCACGTCGCCGAGCAGATGCAGGGTCGCGGGCAGGAGCAGGCAACGGATCACGAGCGCGTCCAGGAAGACGGCGCTGGCAAGGCTGAGCCCGAACTCCTTGATCACGCGGTCTTCGCCGAGCATGAAGGAGAGGAACACACACACCATGATCGCCGCAGCGGCGGTCACCACGCGTCCGGTGAGAGCAAGGCCCTCGCCGACAGCGCGGCGGCTGTTGCGCGTGATCGTCCAGCGTTCGTGGATGCGCGAGACCAGGAACACCTCGTAGTCCATCGAGAGACCGAAGACGATCGCGAACAGCATCACGGGGATGAACGACTCGATCGGGCCGGCGCTGGTGCCGAAGATGCTCCCGCCCCAGCCCTCCCACTGGAAGACGGCGACGATCACCCCCAGCGAGGCGCCGATACTCAGCAGGTTCATGGCGGCCGCCTGGAGCGGGATCACCAGTGAGCGGAACACGATCAGCAGGAGCAGCGCCGAGAGCAGCACCACGACGCCGATGAACAGCGGCAGCTTGTGTCCGAGGGTCGTCGCGAAGTCGACAGCGCCGGCAGTCACGCCGCCCACGTAGATCTTCGCGCCGGTGCTCTTCTCGACCGGCGGCAGGACGTTGTCGCGCAGGTCGCGCACGAGCAGCGTCGTGTCATACGCCTGCGGCGAGGACTTCGGATAGACCGAGATCGTCGCCACGTTGCCCGCAGGGTTCAGTTTCGCCGGGACGACGGAGGCGACGCGAGGCGTGCCTTCGATTGCCGTGGAGATCGCCTTGGCGGCTTGCATGTTCGGCACCTTCGCCGCCACCAGCAGCGGGCCGTTGAAGCCGGCGCCGAAACCTTCGGCGAGCAGCTCATATGCATTGTGGGTGGTCTGCCCGGCCGGGTCGTTCGCCGCGTCGCTGGAGCCGAGCCGCAGCGCGACCGCGGGCGCCGCGATCGCGAGCATCACCACCGTCGAGCCGAGCGCCACCCAGCGCGCATGCGCTGCGACAAACTGGCTCCAGCGCAGCCAGGTGCGACCGCCGAGCGGCTCGGCGCCGCCGTTGCCGCCAGCGCCGTCGGCGCCGTTTGCAGCGGCTTCCGCCGCTTGCATCGCGCGGCGCTTGCGCCGGCTGCCGTAGGCGACTTTCTCGCCGGCCATCGTCAGCAGCGCGGGCAGCAGCGTGAGCGAGGCCAGCATCACGAGCAGGACCCCGATCGAGGCCGAGATCGCCACGCCGTAGAGGAAGTCGACCCCGAGCAGCATCATGCCCAGCAGCGCGATCACGACCGTCGTACCGGCGAACAGCACGGCGCGCCCGGCGGTGTCGATCGAGCGCAGCACCGACGCGCGCACGTCGTGGAACGTGGGCCCGGGCGTTCGGAACGCCTCGCGGAAGCGGGTGAGGATGAACAACGCGTAGTCGATCCCGACTCCCAGGCCGATCATCGCCGCGAGCTCGGAGGAGAAGTTGGGTGTGTCCACGACGTGCGTGAACAGGACGATCAGTCCGAGGCCGGTGCCGAGGCCGAACAGCGCCGTGACGATCGGGAGGCCCATCGCGATCACCGAGCCGAAGGTGATCAGCAGCACGACGATCGCCGCGAGCAGGCCGACGCCCGTGGAGATGCCGAAGCCCGGCTGCTCGGTCATCTCGATCGCCTGGCCGCCGAGCTGGATGTCCAGTCCCGGCTTCACGGCCGCTTTGGCGGTCTTCACGACGGCTTCCGGCGCGCTCTGGGGCAGCAGGTTCGCTTTTTCGTCGAACACGACCGTCGCAAAGGCGATCCGTCCGTCGGAGGAGATCGAGCGACCGGACGCGGCGCCGCCGTAGGGGCTGATCACGGTCGCGACATGGGGCTTCTTCGCGACTTCCTTGAACATCGCTTCCATGTGCGCGCGCACCGCCGGGTCGTTGACGGTGCCCGAGTCGACCTTGAAGACGATCGTGTCGCGATCGCCCGCCTGCGTGGGGAAGCTGTGCTGCAGCAGGTCGGCCGCACGCTGGGCGTCCGAGTTGGGCAGCGTGAAGTTGTTGGAGTAGCTCGTGCCGGCCGACTGCGCCAGCACGTTCACGACCAGGAGCAGGGCGATCCAGCCCAGCACGACGTACTTGCGGTGGGTCGTTGACCAGCGGGCGAGCTTCAGCAAAGCGGACTCCTCGGTGGGGGGAAGGAGCCCACTCCGGGGGAGCGGGCAGTCAGGACGGCGGCCCCGGCAGAGGCCGTCCCCTGAGGGTAGCCGGTTCTAGTTCAGACTCGGGTCTAGTTGAGGCTCGGGTCGAGCGGCATCCGCGCGAGCAGGGCGTACTGACCGCCCTTGCGCTCCAGGACGCTGCTCCAGAGCTGATCCGGCTCGCCGCTGAACACGTCATCGGGCAGCGCGTCCTGCTGGATCCAGTCACCGGCCTCGATCTCCGCGTCGAGCTGGCCCTCGCCCCACCCCGCGTAACCCGCGAAGACGCGGCGCCTGGTGGTCGCGGCGGCGAGCTGCTCGAGGCTGGCCTCCGGCGCGGGAAGCCCGATCCGTCCGAGCACCAGTAGCCCGGCCGCCGCCGGGTCCTCGAACTCGGCGAGCATCACCACCGCGCTCGACTGCACCGGGCCGCCCACGAACACGGGCTCGCCGGTGTCGATCAGCTCCTCGAGCTGCGGCACGGCTGAGGCGACACTCGACGTCGAAGGGCGGTTCAGCACGAGGCCGAGCGCGCCCTCCTCGCTGTGGAGCCCGATCAGCACCACGCTGCGGGCGAAGTTGGGATCGACGAGCGTCGTGGAGGCGACGAGCAGGCGTCCCGCAACGGACTCTGGGGTCATGTTCACAGGCTACCCGTGCCCGGCCGTTGCACTAGCATCCGCGCGGCCCAGGCGGACCGCCGTCGGCAACCCTCTCAAGCGACCCGCCGACAAGGAGCCAGCCGCCGTTGGACGCCGAGCAACTCAAAGAGCGGATCGACTCCTTCCCGAGCTGGAACTACCGGTTCGAGCTGCCGGGGGGGCTCAGCACGCCCGTCGCGAGCGCCTGGCGGGTCCGCCGCGCCGAGCAGCGACGCCGGTACTTCTTCGAGCCGCTGCTGGGTCTCGCAGGCGGGACGCTGCGCGGCCGTCGCGTGCTCGACCTCGGCTGCAACGCAGGGTTCTGGTCGCTGGAGGCGATCGAGGCGGGCGCGGACTTCGTGCTCGGCGTGGACGGCTCTGAGACCGCGATCGAGCAGGCCCAGCTCGTGTTCGGGGCCCGAGGGGTGGCGCCCGAGCGCTACGCGTTTCAGGTCGGGAACATCTTCGACGGCCGGAGCTTCGAGCGCTACGACGTGGTGGTCTGCCTCGGCCTGCTGGACGTCGTCGCCAAGCCGCTGGCGCTGTTCGAGCTGATCGCCTCGGCGCAGCCGGAGCTGGTCGTGATCGACACCGGGATCTCGCGCGCCCGCGGCGCCATGTTCGAGCTCTCGCGCCTGAACGAGCCGCGCAACGCCGTCGAGCGCGACCTCGTGCTGGTGCCCACGCGGCGGGCGGTCGCCGAGCTCGCGGGCCGCTTCGGATTCGACGCGGTCGCCCTCGCGCACGACTTCGACGCCGGCGAGCTCGGCGTCGAGGACTACCTCGCGGGTCGCAGGATCGCGTTCGTCTGCTCGAAAGGGGTGCCGCTCGAGGCGCTGGCGCCGGCGGGCGAACCCCACTCGAACCCGTGGGTCGGAGCGCTCGCCACAGGCGTGGCGCGAACGCGGCGAAAGCTCGGGAGGTAGGCATGGGGGAGTCCGCGAACCGCACCGCGCAGCAACGCCGCTACTTCTTCGAGCCCTTGCTCGCGCTCGCGGGGGGTTCGCTGCGCGGGCGCCGAGTGCTCGACGCTCGCTGCGGGGAGGGCTTCTGGTCGCTGCAGGCGCTCGATGCGGGCGCCGAGGCCGTGCTGGGCGTCGACGAGGACGCAGCGGCGCTCGATGCGGCGCGGCGACGGGCGCAGGAGGCCGGCGCCGATCCGGCCCGCCTGCGCTTCGAGCAGGCCCCGCTCCCCGGGGTCCGGCTCGACGGTCGCTACGACGTGGCTCTGTGCATCGGCCTGATGGAGCGCAGCGGCAAGCCCGTCGAGCTGTTCGAGCTGCTCAGCGGCGTCGGCGCCGAACTGGTCGTGATCGACACGGAGGTCTCGGGAGCCCCATCGAGCTTCTTCGAGCTGTCGCTCGAGACCGGCGGCGGGGTCGCGCTGCTGCCCTCGCGCGAGGCGGTCGTCGAGCTGGCGGCGGAGTTCGGCTATGACTGCGTGGCGCTCGCGCACGAGATGGGCGGCTACGAGGGGCTCGCCGACTACCGCGCGCAGCGCCGGGTCGCGTTCCTGTGTGCCTCGCAGGCCTCGCTCGAGGAGCTGGAATGGGAGGAGGAACCGCCGGTGACGTCGTGGTGGCGCGCGCTGCTCGACCCCTCGCTGCGTGGCTGGCAGACCCCGGCGTGAGCGGTGCGGCGGGCGCCGGCGGGGAGGGACTATCCTGCGCCGCGGGCCCGTCCCGGGCCATCAGCGAGCAAGGGGGTTGGAATGGCGAAGAAGCCGCAGGTCGGCGAGCAGGCTCCGGACTTCGAGCTGCCGGGCACCGACGGGAGCTTCCGGCTCTCAGAGCACCTCGGCGAGCGCGTGGTGCTGCTGTTCTATCCCGGCGACAACACGATGGTCTGCACGAAACAGTTTTGCTCCTACCGTGACCAGCCGGCCGCGTTCGGGGCGCTCGGCGCGACGGTCGTCGGGATCTCCGCGCAGGACGTCGACAGCCACAAGGAGTTCACCGCCAAGCACTCGCTGACGGTGCCGCTGCTGGCGGACCGCGGCGGCGAGGTCGCCAAGCAGTACGGCGCCTGGGGCGGTCCGCTCGGGACCAAGCGGGCGGTGATCGTGGTCGACGAGCAGGGCGTCGTGCGCCACCGCCACGACCACAGGCTCGGGCTGGACTACCAGTCGGCGGACGAGCTCAAAGCGGTCCTGGACGAGCTGCCCGCGCCGGCTGCGAGCTGATCGCCGAGCGCGAGCTCGTTCTCGCCGCGCTCGTGCGCGGCGCGTGCGGAATGCAGCTCGGCGAGCTCGAGCTGCATGTTGCGGGGCCGTTCGCCAGGCAGCACCGAGCGGCGGGTCCAGGCGCCGTCGCCGTTCAGCTCCCATGAGCTCTGGTTGTCGGCGAAGGCCCGTTCGAGCGTGTCGAGCAGGTCCTCCTGCAGGTGCGGATCGTCGATCGGCGCCGCCAGCTCGACGCGATGGTCGAGGTTGCGGGGCATCAGATCGGCAGAGGCGATGTAGACGGTCTGCTCGCCGTCGCGCTCGAAGGTGTAGATGCGCGAGTGCTCGAGCAGCCGCCCGACGATCGAGACGACCCGGATGTTCTCCGAGATCCCAGGTAGTCCCGGGCGCAGGCAGCAGATGCCCCGCACGTTGAGATCGACTTTGACCCCCGCCTGCGAGGCGGCGTAGAGCGCGCGGATGCAGCGCCCGTCGACGAGGGCGTTCATCTTCATGGCGATACGCGCGGAGCGGCCTTCGCGGTGCGCCTGCACCGTGCGCTCGATCTCCGCGATGATCCCGTCGCGCAGCATGTTGGGCGCGGTCAGCACCCGACGGTAATGCAACGGCCGTCCGTACCCGGTCAAGTAGTTGAACATGTCCGCGACGTCGGCGCCAATCTGCTCATCGACCGTGAAGAGCCCGAAGTCTGTGTAGAGGCGCGCGGTCGCTGAGTGGTAGTTGCCGGTGCCGATGTGGACGTAGTTGCGCACCCCGTCGCCCTCGCGGCGCACGACCAGGACGCACTTGGCGTGGGTCTTCATCGCCGGCTGGCCGTAGACGACGTGCACGCCGGCCTCCTCCAGCGCCTTGGCCCAATGGATGTTCATGCGCTCGTCGAAGCGCGCTTGGAGCTCGACCAGGGCAACCGCCTGCTTGCCGCGTTCGGTGGCTTCGATCAGCGCCGGCACCAGCGGCGAGTCGTCGCTCGTGCGGTACACGGTCTGCTTGATCGCGAGCACGTTGGGGTCGGCGACGGCCTGCTCGACGAAACGCTCGACCGAGGTCGCGAAGGAGTCGTAGGGGTGGTGGACCAGGACGTCGCCTTCGCGCATCGCGCCGAGCACGTCGGGGCGCTCGCCCTCCTGGCGGACCAGCCGGGGGTGGGTCACCGACGGCAGCGGCTCCTCGCGCAGCTCGGCGTGACCGGGCATCTTCACGATCTGCCAGAGGGCGCCCATGTCCAGCAGCCCGTCGACCGGGAAGACCTCCTCCTCCTCGACGCCGAGCAGCCCCGTCAGCGCCGTTCGCAGCTGCTCTGAGATCCCGGCGCCGATTTCCACTCGCACGATCTCGCCGAAGCGCCGGCGGCGCAGCTCGTCCTCGACGGCTTGCAGCAGGTCCGCCGCGTCGTCGGAGACCTCGAGGTCGGCGTCGCGCGTCACCCGGAAGACGTCGCAGTCGGCGATCTCCATCCCGGGGAACAGCGCGTCGAGGTGGTTGGCGATCACGTCCTCGAGCGGGACCAGCAGCGGCGCCTGGCCCGGGCGCGCGAGCGTCACGAAGCGGGGCAGGATCTCGGTCGGCACCTTCACACGGGCGAAGACGGTCTGGTCGGTGACCGGATCGCGTACCAGGACCGCGAGGCTGAGGGAGAGGTTTGAGATATAGGGGAAGGGCCGGCCCGGGGCGACCGCGAGCGGCGTCAGCGCCGGGAAGATCACCTTCTGGAAGTGGCGCGCGAGCTCGGCGCGGTGCTCTTCGTCCAGGTCGCCGACGCTGACGATCTCGATGTCGTGGTCCGCGAGTCTGGGCCGCAGCCGGCGTTCGAAGCAGTCGGTCAGCCGCTCGCCCTGCGCGAGCACCTTCTCGCGGATCAGCGCGAGTGTCTCGTCTGGCGTGCGGCCGTCCTGGCTCGTGGTCTGCACGCCCGCCTCGATCTGGTCCTGCAGCCCGGCGACGCGGACCATGTAGTACTCATCGAGGTTGGTCGTGTAGATCGCGCAGAACTTGACGCGCTCGAGCAGCGGCACCTCTTCGTCTTCGGCCAGTTGCAGGACGCGGTCGTTGAAGTCCAGCCAGGAGAGCTCGCGGTTGATGTAGAGCGAGGGGTCGTCGAGTCCCTCGAGACCGGGCGCGGGCTGGGCCGCCGATGGTGCCGGCGCGGTGGGAGCCTCGGCGCCGCTCAGCTTGTAGTCGATAGCGCCGTCCATACGGCATCCACGCTACACGGTGGGCGCTCGCGCCGCCGCTTTCACTCGCAAATTGCGTGCAGGTGGCCTCGGCGGCGCGGTAGTCTGAGCGGCACACGCATGGCACGTCAGCTCTGGCTACTCCGACACGCCGAGGCCGAGCCGCATGGAAGCCGGGAGGATTCGGCCCGCCGCCTGACAGAGCGGGGCGAACAGCAGGCGCGCGCGGCCGGGGTCGCGATCGCCCGTATGGGCGCCCGCTTCGACGCTGTCCTCTACAGCCCGAAGGTCCGCGCCGCCCAGACCGCGGAGCTGGCGGCTGAGGCCTGGGACGAGGAGGAGCGCGAGCGTCTGGCCGTCCACCCGCAACTCGCCGGCGGCTTCGGCGCCGGCGACGCGCTCGATGCGTTCGCTGGGACCGGTCCGGACGGGCGCGTACTGCTCGTCGGGCACGAGCCCGACCTCTCGCAGGTGGCGGCGTCGCTCACGGGAGCGAACCTGGACCTGAAGAAGGGGGGCGTCGCGGTGCTGCGGCTAGAGGGCGCGAGCGCCGAGCTCGCCGTCCTCATGCGCCCCCGCGACCTCGCCCTTGTTGCGGGCGTCCCAGTCGGCAGGTAGCGACGACGGCACGTCGTTCGGGTCGACGACCTCGAGCGATTCGGCCGCGAAGCGGTAGCCGATGCCGAAGTGGGTGTGGATGTAGCGCCAGCTCGGCGAGGCCTTCTCGAGCTTCTGGCGCAGCTTGCGCACGAACACGTCCACCGAACGGTCCCCGCGCACCATCGTGTAGCCCCACAGGCGCGAGTAGATCTCCTCGCGCTCGAGCACTCGGCCCTCGGCCGAGGCCAGCAGCTCGATCAGCTCGAACTCACGGCGTGTCAGGTCGATGCTGCGCTCGCCGACGAAGGCCTGGAAGCGGTCGGAGCGGATCTCGACCTCGCCGGCCGTCACAGGGGCGGCCTCGGCGCGGCTGCTGCTACGCCGGCGGCGGCGCACGACGCTCTGCACGCGCGCGATCACCTCCTCCGGGTGGCAGGGCTTGGTGATCCAGTCGTCCGCGCCCAGCCGCAGGCCGCGCACGCGCTGGGCGACGGTCGAGGGGCCGGTGCAGACAACGATGCCCAGCTCGGGGAGCGCCTCGCAGACGCGCTCGAGCCAGGTCCAGGCCTGCGGGCCGAGCACAGCGAGGTCGACGACGAGCGCGCTCAGGCGCATCGAGACCACGGCCTCGGCCGGGACCGGGCTCGCGAGCACGCGGTGCTCCCAGCCCAGGCGGTCGAGGCGCTTGCTCAGAACCTGGATGAAGCCGCTGTCGCGGTCGAGCACCGCGATCCGCAGCGAGCCGGTGGGGGAGGCCCCGTCGGGAGCCGTTGACGGGGCCGGACGGGCGGCGGGAGAGTCTCCGGCGCGGGCGCTTACCGTCATCTGGCGTGAGTGTAAGCGATGGCGTGCCGACGATGGCCTCGTGCAACGCGAGATAACACGATCTTCACAGGCCCGGCCGACGCGGCGTGGGTTGCGGCGCCCGCAGCGTGAGCCCTAAGTGGGCTGCGGGCGCGAGCTGTCGGAGAACTCGCGGAACAGGCCTGTGACGACGAAGGCGACCTGCTCGCCGATGTCGACGGCGTTGTCGCCGATGCGCTCGATCGCTCGAGCCACCAGCGTCATGTGCATCGCCCACTCGCGGCGGTCGGGGTCGTCGCCGATTTCGATCGCCGCTCGGAAGATGTCGCGGTTCAGGCGGTTGATTTCCCGGTCCTGTCGGACGAGGTCCTCGGCCAGCGCCACGTCGCGCCCGGCGAACGCCGCCTTGCTCTGGATGACCTCCGAGCGCGCGAACGCGCCCATCTTGAGGATCGCGTCGAGCACGTCGTGGTCGACGGGCGCGTCGTAGCCGGAGAGGGGGATCAGCTTGGCGATGTTCACGCACTGGTCGCCCATGCGCTCGATGTGCTTGATCATGTGCAGGAGGGCCGCCACGAGCCGCAGATCGCCCGCCACCGGGGCCTGCAGTGCGAGCAGGGAGAGGATGCCCTGGTGGACTTCCAGGTAGCGGCCGTCGACGCGGTCGTCGTCGGCGATCACCATTTGCGCGAGCTCGATGTCGCGATGCTGGAGGGCCTCGAGCACCCGGTCGAGCTGCTCGACGATCAGGTCGAGGCCGCCAAGGGCGTGCGTCTCGAGCTGCTGCAGCTGTTCCTGGAAGTGCACGCGGCCGCCGCCGCTCCCGGTCGCCTCCTCGGCGACGGTCCCGACGGGTGGCTGGCCGCTTCCCTCAGCCGAACTTGCCGGTGACATATTCTTCGGTCCTCGGGTCGTTCGGCGTGGTGAAGATCTCCTGCGTCGGGCCGATCTCGACGAGCTCGCCCGCGAGCATGAACGCGGTGCGGTCGGCGACGCGTGCCGCCTGCTGCATGTTGTGGGTGACGATCACGATCGTGATGCGCTGCTTGAGCTCGTCGATCAGCTCCTCGATCTTCAGCGTCGCGATCGGGTCGAGTGCCGAGCAGGGCTCGTCCATCAGCAGGACCGCCGGTTCGACCGCCAGCGAGCGCGCGATGCAGAGGCGCTGCTGCTGGCCGCCGGACAGGCCCGCGCCGGGCTCTGAGAGGCGGCCGGAGACCTCGTCCCACAGGCCGGCTGCGCGCAGGGCCCGCTCGACCTTCTCGTTGAGCTCGCCGCGGCGAGCCGTGAGGCGCAGGCCCGAGGCGACGTTGTCGAAGATCGACATCGTGGGGAAGGGGTTCGGTTTCTGGAAGACCATGCCGATCGCGCGCCGCACAGCGACGACGTCGACGCCGGATCCGTAGACGTCGGCGTCGCCCAGCAGGACGCGGCCCTCGGCGTGTGCGCCCGGGATCTCCTCGTGCATGCGGTTGATGCAGCGCACCATCGTCGACTTGCCGCAGCCCGAGGGGCCGATGATCGCCGTCACCTCGTTCGGTTTGAACTCGAGGTCGATGCCCTTGACCTGCTCGGCGTCGCCGTAGAACGCACGGAGCCCTTCGAGCTTGACGCCGACCGCCTCGGCGGAGCGTGCGGTGGCCGCGTGACGGCGCGCCTGCGGGGGGGCGATCGTCGTGGGGGCCGTCGGCGCGGAGGGAGCTTGGCTCTCGGCGCGAGCGGTCTCGGAGGTGCTGTCCGGGTCGAGGTCGGTCATCGGCTCTTCGGGTCTTGTCGAGCTCATGCTAGGCGGCTCCTCCGCGAGACTAGTCGAGCGATCAGGTTGAGGAGCAGGATCATCACCACGAGCGTGAGCGCCGCCCCCCAGGCGCGTTCGACGACCCGCGGGGTCGGCGAGGTCACGTCGGTGTAGATCTGGACCGGCAGCGAGTTCATGAACGAGCCCAGGTTGGTCGTGGTTTCGTGGGTGTAGGCGGCCGTGAACAGCAGCGGCGCGGTCTCGCCGGCGGCGCGGGCAACGGCCAGCAGGACGCCGGTGACCATTCCCGGCAGCGCCGTTGGCAGCACGATCCGCCCGACCACGCGCCAGCGCGGCGCCCCCAGCGCGAGCGCCGATTCGCGCAGGCCGTTGGGCACCAGGTTGAGGATCACCTCCGCGGAGCGCACGACGACCGGCAGCATCAACAGCGAGAGGGCGATCGAGCCCTTCCAGCCGGCGTAGCTGGTGCCGGTGCCGACGATCAGGACGATGTAGACGAAGAGCCCGAACACGATCGACGGCACGCCCGTGAGCACGTCCACGAAGAAGCGGACGATGTTCGCGAACGTGCTGGTACGCCCGTACTCGACGAGCCAGATCGCGACGCCGATCCCGATCGGGATCGCGATCACGGACGCGAGCGCGACCATCTCGATCGTCCCGAGGATCGCCGACTTGATGCCGCCGATGTTCGAGTTCTTGAAGAAGGTGTTGCCCGTGGGGTCCGTCGTGAAGAAGTCGCCGCTCCAGGCGCCGAGTCCCTTTTTCAGCAGGTAGTAGACGATCAGCACCAGCGGTACCAGTGCCAGCATGGTCGCTCCGAGGATCGCGCCGCGCGCGATCTTGTCGCGGCGGCGGCGGCCGGGGCTGACCGCGCTGCGCTGCAGCAGGCCGGCCGGCCCTGTGGCGCCCGGCGCGCTCATGCGCCCGCCGCCGTGTCGGCTGCCAGGACGGCGCCGCTCGGGTTGCTGCGGTGCTCCTCGGCCCTCGGTGGGCCGCTCGCGCGCCCGGCGCGAACGACGAACCAGCGCGCGAGGCCGTTGACCAGCAGCGTCAGGATGAACAGCACGAGCCCGCAGGCGAAGAGGGCCGAGCGGTGGGCGCCGGTCGCCTCGCCGAACTCGTTGGCGATCACGGCCGCGAGGCTGTTGCTCTGCCCGAACAGGTTCTGCACCATCTGCGTCGATCCGCCGATCAGGATCGTGACCGCGATCGTCTCGCCGATCGCACGCCCGAGACCGAGCATCGCGCCGCCGACGATCCCCGAGCGGCAGTAGGGCAGGACAGCCATGCGGATCATCTCCCAGCGCGTCGCGCCGAGCGCCAGGGCCGCCTCCTTGTGATCGGGCGGGACAGTGCTCATGACCTCCCTGCTGATCGCGCTGACGATCGGCAGGATCATGATCGCGAGCACCAGCCCGGCGACGAAGCAGTTGGGGATCGTGACCGTGCCGCCGCCGACGAACGGGATGAAGGAGAACGTCGACGCGAACCACTTCTCCGCCGGATAGAGCTTCGGCGCGAGGAAGAAGATCCCCCACAGCCCGTAGACGACCGACGGCACGGCCGCCAACAGCTCGACCAGGATCGTGAGAGGGCCTCGCAGCCGCCGTGAGCCGAGCTCGCTTGTGTACAGCGCCGCCGCGACCGCGACGGGCACGCCGATCAGCAGCGCCAGTGTCGAGGTGATGAGGGTCCCGACGACGAGCGGCAGAGCGCCGTAGTGCCCGGCGCTCGGGTTCCAGTTGTTTTCGAAGACGAAGTCCAGCACGCCCTGCTTTTCGAAGGCGGGGCGCGACTCGTCGAACAGGCGGATGAAGAAGTAGAGGATCAGGACGAGGATCAGCCCCGCCAGGATCGTCAGCCCCCAGCGCAGCGCCCTGTCGGGGACGCGCGCAAGCGGCGACCGCGCGAGCAATCCGCGGTCGCCGCCTGTGGTTGCCGCCTCCACGAGAGCCCTGTTACCCGGCCGGACCGGGCCGGCGCTCCATGCCGGCCCGGTGGGTTCGTGGAGGCGCGATCACGCGCTCAGCCGATCGGAGCGCCGTTGCACTGCAGGGACTTCTGCGCTTCCTTGGACTTCGCCAGGATCGGGGGCGGGAGCCGCGCGTAGTCGGCCTGCGCGAGGATGCCCTGACCGGTGCCGAGCCCGTATTCGATGAACTTGGCGACACCTTTAGCGGCTTCTTCGCCGCCGGGGACGCCGGCCTTGCAGAGGTCCTTGTTGACGACGATGAACGTCTGCGAGGCGATCGGGTAGGCGGTCGGGTTCGGCGAGTTGATCACCTTCACGCCGAGGTCGGCCGGGATCTTGACCCCGACGCCTGCCGCGCTGGTGGAGGCGAGCGTCGGCTCGATGTACTTGCCGGCTTTGTTCTGGACCGACGCGTAGGTGAAGCCGTTCTGCAGGGCGTAGGCCTGCTCGACATAGCCCACCGCGCCCACGGTCTGCTTGACCGCGCCCGCGACGCCCGCGTTGCCCTTGCCGCCGGTACCGGTCGGCCACGGCACTTCCTTGCCTTCGCCGACCTTGCTCTTGAATTCGGGGCTGACATCGGACAGGAAGCCGGTGAAGCCCGCCGTGGTCCCGGAGGAGTCGGAACGGTGAACGATCGTGATCGCGGTGCTCGGGAGCGAGACGCCCGGGTTCAGAGCCTTGATCGCCGGGTCGTTCCAGGTCTTGATCGTGCCCAGGAAGATCGAGCCGAGCGTCTTGCCGTCCAGCTTCAGGCCGCTCTTCACGCCGGGCAGGTTGTAGGAGACCGTGATCGCGCCCAGGAACATCGGGATCTGCACGGCCGGGCTGCCGTTCTTGGCGATCGCTTCAGATTCTTCGGCCTTGAGCGGCGGGTCGCTGCCCGCGAAGTCGACGACCTTGCTTTCGATCGCCGTCAGGCCGGCGCCCGAGCCGACCGCCTGGTAGTTGACCTTGGGGCTGCCGATGGAGGAGCCCCACTGTTCGTAGACGGGAGCCGCGAACGTCGAGCCCGCGCCGGAGATCGTGCCGCTGCCGCCCGCCGGTGTCGTGGCGGTCGTCGAGGACGCCCCGCCTTTCGCCGTCGTGGTCGACGTGCTGCTCGAGTTGCTCGAGCCGCATGCGGCGACGCCGATGGCGAGCAGCACGCAGCTCGCGATCGCGCCGAAGTTTCTCTTGATCACTTCTTCTCCTTGGCTGAGTTGTCGTTTCGGCCGGCTCTCGCCGGGGGTGGGTCTCGGCCGTCCTTCGCGCTTCCAGCGCACACCGCGACCCCGTAGAGCTGTTCTGAGAACAGCTTCCTCGGGAGCCGGATGAACAAACGGCGTTCACAACCCGGAAACAGTCTCCTCAGGCCCCCGGGCCGCCCATGTGAACATTTCGTGAAGGCTGCGGTTGGAAGCGGTAGCCGAATCCGGGGTGCGTGTGGATGAAGCGGCGATCCGGCAGGGCGGCCTCCAGCTTGCTGCGGAGCTTGCTGACGTAGACGTCGACCGAGCGGTCGCCGTGGCGCAGCTCGCCGCCCCAGACGGTGCGGTAGAGGTCCTCGCGCGTGACGATCGTGCCCTGTCGGCGAGCCATCGCAGACAAAAGCTCGAACTCCCGCACCGACAGCGTCAGCGCCTGCCCGGTGGCGAGCACGAGCCCCTCCTCGGGGCGGATCTCGAGCTCGCCGGCGTAGAGGATCTCCGGGTAGTCAGTGCTCTCCGGGTAGACGGCCACGACGGCGCAGGCTCGCAGGCGCGCGCGCGGGAGGAGTTGCAAAGTCGTGATCTATCCGTGAAAAAAGCGTAAAAGTCGCTCCGCGTCAGGCGCCGAACAATATGCTCGCCGGATGAGTCTGCTGCGCCGCCCCTCGGACCCCGTGTTGATGGAGCTGGTCGAGGAGTCCGGGCGCAACATCCAGAAGTCGGGCCTGCTGCTCCGCGACCTGATCGTCGACTACCCGGAGCACGCTCAGCTCGCGCGCGACCTGAAGGTCTGCGAGCAGGACGGCGACCGCATCACGCACGACATCATCCACCGGCTCGCCGGCCGCGGCCGGGTGCGGGCGCCGTTCGACGCCGGTGACGGCTACGCGCTCGCCAGCGCGCTCGACGACGTCGTCGACCACTCCGAGAACACCGCCGCCGAGATGGTCCTCTACGGCGTCGAGGCCCCGATGGAGCAGGCCGTCGAGTTCGCCGAGGTGCTGGTCGGTGCCGGCGAGCAGATCGCGCAGGCGCTGCGGTGCCTTAGAACCGGGACCGAGCTCGGGCCGCATCTCGTGGAGATCCACCGCCTGGAGAACGAGGGCGACCGCCTGCAGCGCGACGGTGTCGCCTCGCTGTTCGCGGGGGGCATCGACCCGATGGTCGTGATCCGCTGGAAGGACATCTTCGAGTCGCTCGAGGCCGCCGTCGACGCCTGCGAGACGGTCGCTCATGTGCTCGAGGGGATCACCCTCAAGCAGCGCCGGCGCTGACGGCGAGGAGCGGGTACGGAACACCGGCCCATCCCAAAAGATCTTCAGAGCGTCGAGGGTGTGACGCCGACGGTGATCTTCGCGCCGGAGGCGGGACCGACGAGGAAGATCTGGAATGAGCCGGTCGAACCAGCGGCCAGTTCCGGGATCACCGCCCGCCCGGCCGCGACCGTGTGAGCACCCCGGTCGCCGAGCGCGGTCACGACGAGTTCGCGCTGCCCGACAGTCGAACGGTTCGCGATCTTGCCGGCGACGAGCGTGATCCCGCCCGGTTCGTGTTCCAGGTGCCACCCGGTGACTGCGAGCTTGGGCGCCGCGCCACTCGCCGGCTTGCCTTCACCCACCTCGGCCTTCACGGCCTTCGCGTTCGCCGGGGTCGCCTGGATCTGGTCGTTGACCCACGTGACGGTGCCGTGGCCCGGCACGTAGGACGCCGAGACGAGCGAGGTCGCGAGGCCGGGCGTCGAGTTCGTGTAGAGGCCCGCGCCATTTGCGCCGCTCAGGTCGATCAGCAGTGGCACCACCGACTGCGCCTTCGCCGAGCGGTTGTGCAGCTTGACCGCGACCGCTGTCCCTTCGCTCGAATGCAGCGTGACCGCGTCGAGCACCTGGATCTGATGGCTCGGCTCCGCGATCTTCAGGCCTTTCGCCCCGAGCGGCAGGTTGGCCGCCTTCTTCAGGGCGATCTTTTCGAGCCGCGCGCTCTTGTCCTGAGTCGTCTCACAGGCGCTCAGCAGCACGGCGGGGAGCGCGGCGAGCGCGAGCGCCACCGCGAGCCGTGCGCCACGTCTCAACCGAACGCCCCGCTGACGTAGTCACGGGTGCGCTGCTCACGCGGGCGGTCGAAGACCTGCTCACTGGGGCCGTACTCGACCAGCTCGCCGAGGTGCATGAAGGCGACATGGTCGGCGACGCGGAACGCCTGCTGCAGGTTGTGCGTGACGATCACCACTGCGACGCTCTCACGCAGCCCGATGATCAGCTCCTCGATCGTCGCCGTGGAGATCGGGTCGAGCGCCGAGCAGGGCTCGTCCAGCAGCAGGACCTCGGGGTCGGCCGCGAGCGCGCGCGCGATGCACAGGCGCTGCTGCTGTCCGCCGGACAGTCGCAGCGCCGAGCGGTCGAGGTCGCCTGCGACCTCGCCTAGGAGCCCCGCACGCTGCAGCGCGTCCTCGACGGCGCGGCTCAGCTCGGCGCTGCGCCGCCGGCGCCGGCGGCCGCGCTCGGGACGCTGCTCGGCGAGCGAGTAGGCGACGTTGTCGTAGATCGACATGGGGAAGGGATTGGGCTGCTGGAAGACCATCGAGACGCGGCGGCGAAGGTCGTTGACCTCGAGGTCGTGGATGTCGGTCCCGTCGAGCGTGATGCGCCCGGCGCGGGCCGCTCCCTCCGTGATCTCGGTGAGGCGGTTCAGCGAGCGTAGGAGCGTGGTCTTGCCCGAGCCCGACGCCCCGATCATCGCGAGCACCTCGCCCTGGCGCACCGGCAGGCTCACGTCGCGCACGACCCAGTTGTTCCCGTAGGCGAGCCAGACGCCGTCGACGCTCATGCGCTCGCGCGTGACCGCGACCGGCGGGCGCGCGATGCGCTGCGCGACGGCGGTGCCGCCGCCGTTCTGGGAGGCGAGCTCGCGCGGCGGGGCGATCGTCGGTTCGCGGTCGAGCGCGATGCGGCGGATCGGGGGCGGCATCAGGGGGTCCATCAGTTCCCACCTGTCCAAGGCAGATAGCGAAAGAGGCGACCGCGCAGACGCGCGCCGCTCTCGCTGGTCCCGTCGGGGCCCGTCCGGGTCAGCCGTGTGACGATCCAGTTCAGGCCGAGGACCAGAAGCAGCAGCACGAACGCGGCCGCATACGCCTTTTCGTGCGCGTTGCCCTCCCCGGAGGGGGAGTTGTAGTAGACGTAGCTCGTGAGCGTGGAGCCGGTGCCGCGAAGCAGGCCGAACACCGGCGCGTGGCCGACCGGTTCGGTGAGCTGGGCGTTGCCGCCGAGGAGGAGCTGGATGATCGCGGTGTCACCGATGATCCTGCCCATGCCCAGCACGATCCCGGCAGCGATGCTCGCTTTGATCGCCGGCAGCAGCACGTAGCGGCTGGTGGTCGCGCGCGTCTTGCCGAGCGCGAAGGACGCCTCGCGCACTCGCGGCGGCAGCTGTTCGAGCGACTCGCGGGTGGAGGCGAACACCAGCGGCAGTGCGATCAGCGAGAGCGTCGCACCCGCCGCGAGGAAGGACTGGCCGAGCGCCCCCGAAGCCGCCGGCTGGGAGAGGAAGGTGAGAAAGCCCTGGGAGAAGAAGAGCAGCCCGAACAGCGCCAGCACGATGCTGGGCACCCCGGCCAGCATCTCGATCGCGGAGTCCACCGTGCGAGCAAGGGCGCGGGGCTGCCCGTACTCGACCAGCCAGACCGCGACGCCGATGCCCAGCGGCGTCGCGATCACGGTGCCGATCGCGGTCACCAGGAGCGTCCCCTCGATCGGGTCGAGGATGCCGCCGGCGTGGGTCTGCTGGATCGACCCGGCGGTCGGGGAGGTCCAGAGCAGGCTCGGGCGCAGGTAGGCGAGTCCCTTGATCAGCATGTAGACGACGATGAAGAGCGCGATCAGGCAGAGGCCGATGCCGCTCAGCCAGGACAGCCCGTAGAAGAGGCGATCGGCGAGCGGCCAGCTCGAGATGCGCTCACGCGGCGGGCGCACGATCGCCGTCGGAGGGGTGGGGGAGGCGGCTGCCGAGGCCATCAGGCCCGGACCCCCTGCTTGCCGAGCTGCTGCTTGACGGTCCAGCCGACGAGCGAGAGCATCGCCGCGGAGACGAGCAGCACCGCACCGATCGCGTAGATCGTGTGCGTGATGGCCGAGATCGAGAGGCCTTCGGACTCGATGAAGATCTGTGCCGCGAGCGGACGCACGGGCTCGAAGAGGAAGGTGAGGCCGTCGAGCGGGTTGGCGGCAAAGGCGCTGCCTCCCGTGACCATCGCGAGCATCACCGCCTCGCCGAGCGCTCGCGCGGTCGCGAGCACGGTCCCCGCGGCCACGGCCGGCCAGACGGCGCGCAGCGACACGCGACGGATCGTGCGCCAGCGGTTGACGCCGAGCGCGGCGGAGCCCTCACGCCAGGAGGGGGGGACCGACTCGAGCGCGTTGGCGGTGATCGCGACCATGATCGGCAGGATCATCACCGTCAGGATCAGCGTCCCGGTGGTGAGGTTGTTGCCGTTGAGCTGCACGACGTAGATGACCGACTGCTTGCGCGGGTTGTCGAGCAGGTGTTCGTTGACCCAGGGCGCGATCGCGAGGATCCCGATCAGGCCGTAGATCACCGAGGGCACGCCGGCCAGCAGGCGGATCACGGGGTCGAGCGTCGTGCGCACGCGCGTGGGTGCGAACTCGGTCAGGAAGACCGAAGCGAAGATCGAGATGAACAGCGCGAGGACGACGGCGCCGATCGTCGTCAGCAGGGTCGCCCAGATCAGCGGCCAGGCGGTGAAGTAGAGGATGCCGTGGCCGGCCAGCGGCGCCGAGTCGCGCATCGCGCGCAGCTCAGCGTCGACTTCCGAGCCCGGGCCGAACCAGCCGAGGCCGTTGTAGGAGAACGACGGCCAGGCTTTGATCACGACGGTGACGATCATCCCGGCGATCAGCGCGAGGACGATCACGCCGAGCGCGCCGAGCACGAGCTCGGCGCGCCGGTCGGATGCGGCGCCCGAACGACTGCGGAACAGCTGTCGGGCGCCGCTGCTCACGTTGCTAGTGGACCGCGATCCACTGCGAGTTGATCACGTTGTCCACCGACTTCTTGCCGCTGGTCACCCATGCCAGGAACTTCAGGGTCGCGCCCTTCGGGGCGCCTTTCGTGACCATCCAGAAGTTACGCACGCCGAGGTACTGGCCGGAGCGGGCGTTGCGCAGGTTGCACGCGACGCCGTTGTAGCCGACGGCGTTCACGCCTTTCGTGTAAGCGAAGGAGACGAACCCGATCGCCTGCTTGTCGGTGGCGACCGAGTTTTCCTCGAGGCCGTTCGAGGTCTTGGCCGTGGCGCTGGGGGAGATTTTCTCGTTTTCTTCCAGGAAGATGTGCTGGAAGGCGTCCTGGGTACCGGAGGCGCCGTCACGGTCGAACAGGTCGATCGGGCCCGAGATCTTCGCACCCGGGACCTGGCTCCAGTCACGGATCTGTCCGGTGAAGATGTTTTCCACCACGCTCTGGGAGAGCGTCGTCATCGCGTTGGTTTTGTTCGTGATGATGCAGACGCCGTCGCGGGCGACCTTCGTGAAGACGAGGCCTTTCGGGTCGGTCCCCACGATCGGATCGCGCGAGGAGTCGCCGATGTCGAAGCGGCCTTCGTTGACGCCGCTGATGCCGATGTCCGACTGGCCGCCGGTCACTTTGGGCTGGGGCTGCTTCTTTTCCTTGTGGTAGAGCGCGGCGAGTTTCTGCGCCAGGGGAAGGACCGAAGTCGAGCCGCCGATGATGAGGGGGCGGGCGAGCGCGGAGGCCGGGACCAGCAGCGCGAGCGCGGTCACGGCAGAGAGTACGAGGGTGCGAAGGGCGCGCACGGGTTCACTCCTTTTTGTGGGAACGGTTGGCGAGCCTGAGGGCTCGCTCTGGGGAAACAGCAATGCTTGCCCGTCGATGCGCTGTCGCGGCGATCGGCGTCACCCCGCGGCGAAGACTCACGCCCAGCCCATTTGTCGGTGTTTCGTTTTTGTGAACGCACGCCTGGCGCGCGTGGAATCGCCTTTATGTCAAATCAGCGTCGATGTGAAACTTTTGTAAACGGGCATCGCGGCAGCGATGAGCGATGTGTTGTTTTTGTGAACGCGGATTGCAATTCATCAGTGCCCGTGTGACGCTCCGGGAGATCGACCGGCGGGCCTCGACGCGCTCCGTGCCGGCCGCGGAGGGATGGCCGGCACCGGCGTCCGCTCGTGGCGGGCCGGTGGAGTCGCCCGCGCGTCCCACACCATGAACGACTCCCCCAAAGTCCCCGAGCCCGCCGGCGAGGAAGGCCCTTCTCCGAAGGCCGCCGCCGGCAACGGCGCCGCCAAAGGCTCCAACGGCCACGGCACCCCGGCGGGCCGGGCCGCCGTGCGCAGCGGTCTGGCTGACCGGCGCAACCCGGTGCTGGTCAGGCTCGGCGCATTCGGCAACGGCGTGCGCCGGGTGCTCTTCCGCGACCCGCTCGGTACGTTCCTGTTCCTCGCCTCGATTGCGCTGACGGTCACGTTCTTCCTGCTGCTCGGATCGATCAAGCCGAGCTCGAGCGGCACAGAGGTGCCGCTGAGCACGGTCCAGAACCTGGCCGACAAGAACCACGTCGCGAGCGCGATCCTGCTCGACCACGACGCGCGGGTCGAGGTCACGACGCGGCCCTCGGCGCCGGCGCTGAACGCCAACGGGTCGGCGGTGACGCAGACCGTCCCGGTCCTCTTCACCAAAGGCAAGCACAAGGGCAAGCCCACCGGCAGAACGGAAACCACCGAACCGCCGAGCGGCCGCATCGAGGAGCTGTGGGCCGCCTACCCGGCATCCGGGGCGCAGACCCAGCAGCTCTCTGCCGAACTGCGCCACAGCGGCGCGTCGGTGACCGTCGAGCAGCAGCCCAACAAGGGCACGCGCCAGATCATCGTCCAGTTCCTGATCCCGATCCTGATCCTCGTCTGCCTCTTCTCGCTGTTCATGAAGGTCATGGGCGACGGCGGCGCGGGCGGTATCGCGGCGTTCTCCGAGTTCACCGGCAAGGGCAAGAAGAAGGGCAAGGGCACGCGCGACAAGATCACCTTCGCTGACGTCGCCGGCGCCGGCGAGGCGGTGGCCGAGCTCAGGGAGATCCGCGACTACCTCGCGGATCCCAGCAAGTACCTTGCCGTCGGGGCGGCTGCCCCCAAGGGCGTGCTCCTCGTCGGGCCGCCGGGTACCGGCAAGACGCTGCTCGCGAAGGCGGTCGCCGGGGAAGCCGACGCGACGTTCTTCTCGATCTCGGGCTCTGACTTCGTCGAGTCGCTCGTCGGCGTCGGCGCCGCCCGCGTGCGCGACCTGTTCGCGAAGGCGCGCAAGGCCGCGCCGGCGATCATCTTCATCGACGAGTTCGATGCCGCGGGGCGCAAGCGTGGCGCCGGTATCGGCCAGGGCAACGACGAGCGCGAGCAGACGCTCAACCAGATCCTCGTGGAGATGGACGGGTTCTCCGGCGACGGCGGGCTCGTGGTGATGGGCGCCACCAACCGCCCGGACATCCTCGACCCGGCGCTGCTGCGCCCGGGCCGCTTCGATCGCCAGGTCGTGGTCGACGTCCCCGATGTGCACGGGCGCCTCGAGATCCTTCGCCTGCACGGCGTCAAGCGGCCCCTCGGCCCGGACGCCTCCCTCGAGGAGGTCGCCCGCGAGACGCCCGGGTTCAGCGGCGCCGAGCTCGCGAACGTGATCAACGAGGCGGCCCTGTTGAGCGTCCGCGACGGCCGTGCGCAGATCGACCAGGCCACGCTCGAGGAGGCGATCGACCGCGTCGTCGCTGGCCCCGCCAAGAAACACATCCTGACCGAGCAGGAGCGCTGGCTGATCTCGATCCACGAGGCCTCTCACGCCGTCGTCACCGAGGCCATGGGTCACGCGACCTCGACGCGCAAGCTCTCGATCGTCGCCCGCGGCCGCCAGCTCGGGACCGCCGCGCACATGCTCTCCGACCGCGACCAGACGATCCTCTCTCGCGCCGAGCTCGAAACGCAGCTGATCGTGATCGCGGCCGGCACGGCCGGCGAGCGGATCGCTTTCGGGCACACCTCGACCAGCGTCAGCGACGACCTGCACGCCGCGACCAACCTCGCCCGCACCATGGTCACCTCCTTCGGCATGTCCGACCGGCTCGGCCTCGTCACGATCGGCGAGAAGGGGGGCGAGGTCTTCCTCGGCGCCTCGCTCCAGGATCTGGGCTCGGTCGGCCCGGCCACCCTGAACCTGATCGATGAGGAGGTCGAGCGCTTCGTCGGCGACGCGGAGGCGCGCGCCGGGGTGATCCTCGACCGCAATTGGAGCTCCGTCGAGGAGACGGCCGCGGCGCTGCTCGAGCAGGAGACGCTGTCCGGTGTCGCGCTCGATGCGGTCCTCTCGACCGTCTCCGAGGCCCGCCTCGAGGATCTCCGCGAGGTGCGGCGTCCGGCGACGGAGGGCAACCAGGGGCTGTGAACGGCCGCCGCCGTCAGCGACCGAGGCGGCCGCTGCCGCGGCGCAGGCCGAAGGCCGGCGTACCCGCTGCGAAGGCTCCGGCGAAGGCTCGTAGGGCCCGGCGCGTGCCGTCGCCCGCGCTCGTGCTCGCGCTGCTCGCGCTCGTGCTCTCGACGACCGGGCTCGCCGACGCGGCCCGCCACGCGGTCGCCAGCGCGATCGGCGGGCACCAGATCAGCACGAAGCCGAAGGCGGGCGCGATCCTCGTGCTCGGCAAGAACCACAAGTTCCCGGCCGCCGCGATCCCCACGGTCAACAACGCCAAGAAGGTGGGCGGGCAGACTCCCGAACAGCTCGCAGGCACCTGTCCGCCCGCGACCGTCGACCTCGGAACGTGGTGTCTGGACTCTGCGCCCTTCCCGCTCACCAAGCAGGACGCCGGCAAGAACAACTACGTGTGGGCGAGCAAAGCCTGCGAGGCCGAAGGCGGCTGGCTGCCGAGCGCGGCAGAGCTCGTCGGCGCCGCCGACCGGGTCAAGCTCGAGTCCACGATCCGCGACTCGCCGCTGACAGCGACCGTCGACCTCGATCCCACCCGCGGGCTCAAAGACGAGCGCGAGATGTCTTCGACGCTCGCCACCACCGAAGCCGGCTCGGCGGCGGCGGGCTCGGAGGGCGTCAGCGAAGGCGCCACGGGCAATCCGCGCCAGGGCCAGCCGAACCCGACCCCGCTGCCCGCGAACCCGTTCCCGGAATCGCTGCAGTACGTGACGGTGTTCGACAACAGCAACCAGGGCGGGTTCGCCGGTTCTGAGCCGATCAAGGAACCCCAGAACTTCCGCTGCGCCTTCGACAAGTCACAGGGCGCGCAGAACAACGCGAACTCGTGAATGCCGTGCGGTTCTCTCCAGGAGCCGTGCGACCGCCAGCTCGAGCGCTCACCGCGGTCGTCCTGGCGGCAGCTGCGTTCTCGCTCGCGAGCGCGGCGCGCGCCGGCGCCGTGATCCTGCCGGCGAAGACGATCGACGGCCCGAGCGAGGACATCGTCGGGTTCGGCGGCGCGGCGATGGCCGAAGACGGCACCGGCGGACTCGTCTATCTGAAGCGCGTGGGCGGCGTTCCGCACGTGTACGTGTCGCGGTTCGCCGCCGGCCGCTGGCAGGCGCCGATGCGGGTCGACACCGAACAGCAGTTCGGCGCCAGCTGGCCCCGGATCGGGGCGGCCGAAGGCGGCGAGCTGATCGTCGTGTGGGCGACGCCGTTCGCCACCGAACACGGCCACCCGGTCTATGAGCTGCTCGGATCGGAGCTGGCCCCGGGCTCGAGCACCTTCGGGCGCCCGGCGATCGTCGACCCCGACATCCAGGAAGCGACCGGCACGAGCCCCGACCTCGCCGTGACCTCGACCGGGCAGGCCGACGTCGTCTACCGCGTCGCCAACTTCTCCGCGACCGTGCCGCTGCTGCGCCCGAGCGACGTCGTGGAGAGCGTGCGGGTCGCGTCCTTCAACGGCGAACGCTGGAGCTCACTCGGCTCCGTCAACCGGGAACCGGGTCTCTCGATGCGTCCCCCGACCGAAGCGAACGCACCCCAGATCGCCCTTGGGCCGACCGGCAGCGGCGTGGTCGTCTGGCAGGAGCCCGAAGCGAGCGGCGTCGGGCGCATCTGGGCGCGGCGGCTCTTCGGCTCCTCGCTCGACTACGTGATGCCGGTGAGCGCGACGAGCTACAACGGCGTGCCGATCAACAACGACGCCGACGCGCCCGCCGTCGCCATCTCGAAGCTCGGTCAGGCCGAGGTCGCCTACCGGCAGCCGTACGCGGGCGGCTCGCCGCTGCCCGGCGCGCGCATCTTCTTGAACACGCTGCCGGATGGCGAATCCGAATCGGGCCAGCAGTTCCTCGGTGCGCTCCAGGCCGACCCGTCGATCGGCGGCGGCAAACTGGCATCGGTCGGGCGGCCGAGCATCGACGTCGACGAACGCCGCGAAACAAGGTTGCTCTATGACGCCAACGGGCAGCCTCGCGTCGTCGAGCGGACCGGCAAGGGGGTGCTCTCCTCCTCGACGCTCGGAACGCCGTTCACCGGCTCGCTGCTCGGGCCGGCGCCGGAACTTGCGTCGGCCGCCGTCGTGAACCCCGAAGACGGGGGCGTCTCGGCCTGGCCGAGCACCGACGCCCAGGGCAGGCCGGGCGTGGGCGTGCGCGAGGACTTCCCGGACGGGGCCGTGCAGACTGCGCTCCTGAGCGGCGGCGCCGGCGGGCCGATCGGCGAAATCGCCGTCGGGCGCTCGGGTCTGGGCGACGGCCTCGTCGCCTTCCAGCAGGGTCCGATCGGCAACGCCGCGATCGTCGGCGCCCAGGTGACGGCGCCGCCCGCGCCGTTCGCGGTCACGCTCCCCAAAACCTGGATCAGGCCGGCCCAGCTCCGGGTGGTATGGGCCGCCGCCGAAAGCGCCAACGGGCCGCTCACCTACCAGCCGGTGCTCGATGGGCGGGCGATGGGATCTGCGACCACCGGCCTCTCCTACGCGTTCCCCACGCATTCGGTCTCGACTGGGACCCACGACGTCCAGCTGATCGCGCGCGACATCTACGGCCAGGAGATCCTCACGGCCGAATCGAGCGTCAAAGTCGACGGCGCGCCCCCGCGCGTCAGGATCACGAAGCGGGGCCGGACGGTCGTCGTGCGAGTCAGTGACCGAGGGTCGGGCCTGGTCTCCTCTTCAGTGCGGGTGTCCTTCGGCGACGGCGCCTTCTCGAACAAGCACCGCAACGCGGCTCACCGGTATGGGCGCGGCGGGGTTTTCACGGTCCACGTCACCGCGCGCGACCGCGCGGGCAACAGGGTGGCGGTGCACAGGAGGGTGAGGCTGTGAGCGCCCGCGCTCCTCGCATGGCGCTGTGTGCGCTCGTGGTCGGCTTCGTGCTCGGCGCGCCGGTTGCGCACGCCGACGTGTTCGGCTCGGCGACGATTCTCTCGGCGAGCGCGTTCGGCCAGGCCGAATACGCCCACGACCCTGCGCTCTCAGAAGACGGGCGTTATGTCGTCTTCGACGGCTCGATTGCCGGCGTGCACGGAGTCTGGAGGCGCTCAACGGCGCCCGGCGCGACCTTCGAAGAGGTGGCGGGCGGCGACGCGACGCTCCCCTCGGTCAGCGCTGACGGGCGCTACGTGAGCTTCACGACCAACGAAGGCGCGAGCCTCCCGGCGCTCACCGACGGGGGGATCCACGAAGTCGGGGTCGCGCAGGAAGCGCCGTCGGTCTACGTGCGGGACATGGCGATCGCGGCCGGTGAGCCGGGCGCGTTCACGCTGGTCTCGGCGAAAGACCATTCGACGGAAAGCCTCACCTACGAATTCCCGGGGGCCGCCGAATCCGAACTCGAAGCCGACGCGAGAGAACGCGGCGCGGTCGCAGCCGGGCGCAGCGCGATCACAGCGGACGGGCGCACGGTGGTGTTCGTCACGACTGCCCAGTCGGATCTCGCCGGACCCGAAACGCCGCCGATGCAGGTGGCCGTCCGTCACCTCGACACCGACGAAACGGAGCTCGTCAGCGCCCGCTTCGATCCCGCCACGGGCCGTCCTGCGGTGAACGGCGAAACCGGAGCGCTGGAACCGGTGCCCGCGGAAGAAGGCCGCTTCGGCGCGGTGTGGTCGAACGGGCAGATCCCCACGTTCACCCTCAGCGGCGGGACGATCGCGAGGCCGTACCTCCCGCCCGAACTTCCGGGCGCGGCGATCAGCGCGGACGGCAGCGCCGTGGGCTGGTACGGGGGACAGATCTCCGAGCAGGCGCGCACCCTGAGCGGCGAACAGCTCGTCAAACAGTACGCGGAGCCGCTCTGGCGGAGAATCGCGAACGGCCCGGGCGAACCGACGCGGCGGGTCACGGGCGGCTCAGACCCGGAAAGCCCCAGCTGCCTGGAGCACCCGGAGGCCGAACTGCCCTCTCCGCCCCAGCCCGGCGATCCCTGCCAGGGGCCGTTCGCCGTCCAGCGCACGGGCGCCGTGGGTCTCTGGAACGGCGGCGCCCCCAGCGACTACGTGCCGCGGCTGAGCGCGAACGGCAACTACGTGGCCTTCCTCGCAAGCGCGCCGCTCACGAGCGAAGGCGAAGCGTTCGGCATCGGCGGCGACGAATTCAACAGCGATGTCTATCGCGAGGATATGACCTCGCCTGACAGGAGCAGCGGGCTCCGCCGGCTGAGCGAGTACGCGAGTGGCGATGTCCGCCACGATCCCACCAACGCGGACGTACGAGATCTCGCGATCTCCCCGGATGGCCGGCAGATCGCATTCACGACCAGGCGCACGGTTTTTCCGCTGGGGGCCCCCGCGTTCGTGAGCACCCAGGCGGCGGTGCCCGGGCTGGTCGAACTTTACGACGCCGATCTGGGCGACGAAACGCTGACGCGGGTCACGAGCGGTTACGAACACGGCCTGGCCGAACACCCCGAAATCGAATCCGGCAACGAAGACCGCTACACGCGACAGGGAGACGGCTCGCTCTCGCCGAGCTTCGACGCAAGCGGGACGCTGCTGTCCTTCTCCTCGACGGCGTCCAACCTCGTCTTCGGAGATGGGAACTCGCCGCCGAACGCGCAGCTGAACAAGGTCGACGGCTCCGACGTCTTCCTCGTACCGAGGATCGTCTTCAACGACGAACCGACGCCGCAGTCGATCTCGCCCGCGCCTGGCAACCCCTCGCCGGAACCGCCCTGGCGGATGGACGTGAGCGCCTCCTCGCTCGCGAGTGGCGCGGTGCAGATCAAGGCCAAGGTGCCGGCTGCGGGTCTGCTCGCTGCGAGCGCGGCCAGCACGGTGCCGGCGAAGAGCGCCCGAGCTCACGGCGGCTCGCGGCGCACCGTCGCAAAGGCCGCGACGGCCGCCCATGGTGCCACGAGCACCGTCGCGCTGAAGCTGCAGCTCGGCGGGCGATATCGCGGGCTCGCATTCCGTGCCGGGGGCCTGGCCAGCAAGGTCACCGTGACGTTCTCCTCCCAAGGCCACCCCACGCTGCGCAAGACGCTGACGATCCGCTTCGTGCATCGTGCGAGCCAAAAGCACGCCAAGAGCAGGCGCCACCGATGAGACGCTCCGCGACGACGGTGCTGCTCCTCGCGCTCTCGCTGCTGGCCGCGGCGCTGCTTGCCCCCGCCGCCGGAGCGGCGCCGCTGGCGAACGACGGCAACGCCGAATGGCAGGTCGAACAGCCGCTGCCGCCGGCGCCCCCCGGGGCGGAAACCTCCGAAGCCCCGGTCTCGCTCGGCCACATCGGCGACATCGAGTTCTACGAACCGAACCGCGGTGCGCTGATCACCTCGGGCAACGGCGGCAGCGTCAAGCCCGGAGTCTGGTTCTACGACGGCGCCAGGTGGATTGAGCTCGCCGAACAGTGCGGGGCCACCGACGGGCGCATCGCGTGGGTCGGCCCCGACGAGTTCTGGACCGTCTCCGACGGGCGGGCCGGGCAGGCTGTGGCCTCCAGCTCCGAACGGCCACCGCTTGCGGACAACACGCTGTGCCACTTCGCTCCGGGCGCGCCCGACGCCGAAGGGCACCGGCACATCGAAATCGTCGGCTCCTACGGATCGGTGCCGTTCCTCGGCACCTCCTACCAGGCGATGCACGTGGCCGGCTGCCTGTCCGCCACCGACTGCTGGTTCGGTGGCGATCCGCTGCCCGAACCCCAGATCGGCGCGTTCATGCTCAACTGGAACGGCGCCGGCCTGGCTCCCCAGCCCTTCCTCGCCGAAGGCCGGCCTGTTTGGGAAATGGTCTCCTACGAAGGCCGGCTGTACGAGAGCATGCGGCTGCACAGAGGCGACCGCGTCGTCAGCGAAGAACAGTTCCCGCCCACGCTGCGCTCGATCAAGGCCGGCGTGAGCGGCGAAGAAAGTCCCTTCGAATCCGTCCAGCCCGAAAACAACCTGCTCTACGCGGGCAGCGAGTTCGCGACCGCGCTCGACTACCTGCGGCTCAGCACGGCGGACGGCGCGCTCTGGGCCGGCGCGGGCGCCCAGGTCCCCGGTCCCCCGGCAGGGAGCAGCCCCGCCGGCGTGACGATCCTGCGCAAGCCGCCGGGCGGAGAATGGCAAAGCGTGCTCGGTCCGCAGCCCGGCGAAACCGGAGAACTTCCGCCGGGCCAGGTCGCCTTCCCGGAAGACGTGCTGAACTCGATCGGCGCGGAGCCGGGCACCTCGAGCGCGTGGCTGGCGCTCGAACAGGAAGAACATGTGCTCGGGCACGACCCGCTCGACCGCGCCTCGCTGGCGCGTGTAAGCGCAACCGGCGAAATCTCGGACCGCCTCGAAGTCCCGCTGCCGGAAGACCCGCACGGTCCACTCGGCGCCGCGCAACGTGTCGTCTGCCCCGCCGAACACGACTGCTGGGCGACGACGGCGAACGGCTGGCTGCTGCACCTTGCCACCGAAGGCGAACGGAGAGAACCGAACGTGCTCGCCGACCCGGTGTTCTCGGAAATCGAGGGCGGCAAACCGCTCGCCTTCCGTCCGCCCGACGCCGGCGTGCCACAGGAAACGCCGAACGAAGTGCCTGAAAACGACTCGGGCGAATCCACCTTCACCCGCAGCGAAGAACTCGTGAAACCGCCGCGAGCAGAACCGGCGCGGGTGCCCGTGCCGCTCGTCACGCACCTCCGCACGCGGGTGGTCCACCGCACTGAACTCGTCCTCTCCTTCCACCTCGCGGTGAAGGCGAAGGTGCGCCTGAAAGCGCTGCGGCGCGGCAAGGTCGTCGCGCAGACCTCGATGCGCACGCTCGCTGCCGGCAACCGGAGCCTCAAGCTGCGGCTGAACCCGCGGCGCTGGCCACAGCACCTGAAACTCCAGACCCACGCGCTCGCGCCTTTGCCGACGCAGACCTCGGCGTCGCCGACCGTCGGCGCGATCTCGACCTCGTTCGTCGCTCCGGCCCGACTGCTCTCGACGGGACTGGGCGGTTGAAGCCCGCGCTCCGCCTGCCGGTCCGCCGCCGCGGATTGATCCTCGCCTGCTGTGTGCTGCTTGCCGCTGCCGGGGTCTGGCTGACCCTGCTCGGCCGGGGCACCTCGCCCGCCGCCGGTCTCGCCGGGGCGCCCGAACTCGTCGCGCAGACAGACGACTCTCCGCCGGTCGGCCGCATCACCCTGTTCGGCTCCTCGCCCGAAGAGGAAGCCGATGAGGTGTGGGGGCTCGCCCCGACGGCCGGAGGGGGGCGCCCGGTGCAGTACTCGCCCGGCTCGGGATGGACGCTCTCCGAACCGCTGCAGAACAGCGCGGGCGAACCCCTCGAGGGGTTCGCGCTGGACACTCCGGAATCGTTCCGCGAGGTCTCGCCGAGCCCGCTCGCCGCTTCGATCACGGCCGGCGGCGCCGGCGCGATGCTCGGGACGACGGGCAGCGGTGCATCGCTCGAGCAGCGCGTGCTCGTGCGCGACCCGGGTGGCGTGTTCAAAGAAGTGGCGGTGCCAGAAGGTGAAGAAGGGCTGCAGCCCGGCGAGCGGCTGTTCGGCCTCAACAGCGCTCCGGTCCTGATGGCGCTGCAGGAAGGCGAAGGGAAGGCGGGCGCCTTCGTCGTCCCCTCCGCGAGCGGCGTCGAGGGCACGGTGCTGCACTGGGACGGCGCGAGCTGGCACCGCGAGACGATCGAAGCACCGCCGTCGGCGACCGAATTCGAGGTGCTCGCGATCGGCGCCAGCTCGCCGCAGAACGCGTGGCTGCTTGCCCGCACCGGGGGCGGCGAAGGGCCGCTGTCCCTGTACAGGCGCCAGACCGGCGGGAGCACACCGGTGTGGGCACCCGTCACCACTCGTCCCGGCGGCGAACCCGGGGCGCCGATCGAAATCGCGGGCGAAACACTCGACGAGCCGAGCCGCGACCAGGCGCAGCTGCTGACCGTGACGCCCACGGCGGTGTGGCTCGACGCGCGGCTGCACGCCTCGCGCGCGCCCGCGAGCCTTTTCTTCTCCCCGGAAGGCGAACTGAAAGGCAGCTTCACCGGCCTCTGGTGCCAGATCCCCGCCAGCTCGCCGGGCGCCACCGAACAGGCGAGCCAGGAATGCGGAGCGCATCCGCTTCCCGAACTGCCCACGGACTACTCGCTGGGCTTCGCGTGGCCGGGTCCGGGCTACGGGGAACGGATCGTCACGGGCGGGTTCGACGGCCGCTTCCTGCGCCTGAACGGCACCAGCATGGAAAAGGTCAACTCGCTCGGCTCGCAGGCGACCTCAGACCCGGGGGCGACCTACGGCGCTGCGTTCACCAGCAGCTCCGACGGCTGGCTCGGCAACACGCTGATCCCGGTGCACATCACCACCAAAGAAGGCGCCGCGCCGAACAAGCTCTCCCCGCGGCCGGTGCCGTTCCGCTTCACGCTGACTGCGCTCGCGCCGAAGCCCGGGTCGCCGGTCGGCGCGGAAAGCAGCGAAGCGACGGCGGTGGGCGACCACGGTGAGATCGCGCGCTACCAGCCCGGAAAGGGATGGCTTCCCGAAAGCCTCATCGGGGCGGGCGGTAAACGCCAGACGCCGCGCCTTCGCTCCGTCGCGTGGCCGACTCCGAACCGGGTCTTCGCGGTCGGGGACAGCAAAGAAGGCGAAGGCGAGATGTGGCTGTGGCGCGGCGAAACCGGCCTGTGGGAAAAAGACCCGGCGATGCCCGTGAACTTCCGCGGCAACCTGCTCGGCGTCGCCTTCGATCCGGCCAACAACCTGCGCGGCTACGCCGTCGGGCAGCAGGGCGTGCTGCTGCGTTACGGCAAGAGCTGGGTCCAGGAAGAAGAACAGAGCATCCCTCCCGCCGCGCGCGGGGCGAACTTCACCTCGATCGCGTTCGCCGGCTCCGAAGCCATCGTGGTCTGGCGCAAACTGATCAAACAGGGCCAGAACTCCTACGTCGGCGGCGTCATAACCAACAACGGCTCCGGCTGGCACGAAGACGAAGGCGCCGACGCCGCGCTCGGCACGAACGCCGTTCCGTGGGCCGTGGCCGGGCTGCCGGACGGCGGCGCGGCTTTCACGGCGAAGAGCTCAGTGCAGGGAGCGGCGGTGTACGAGCGCAGCGCCCCCGGCCAGGGCTGGCAGGGCATCAACTACCCGGGCGGCCTGGCCCCGGGTGCGCTGACGCTATTCCGCGAAGGCGGCGCCCTGCGCGCGATCGGCACGAGCGCCGAACCCGCGACCTTCCCGGCCGAAGAAGAATCCACGCCGCCGCCGGGAGCCCCGCCGATCCTCGTGAACCCCTATCCACTGCCCAACTCGCTGATCCGCGGGGTCCTGCGCCAGACCCCCAGTGGCTGGAGCGACGAGGAGCACGAACTGAACGAAGCCCGCGAAACGCCGGGCGACTACAAGCTCTGGGACACGCCGAAGGTCCCCGACCCCGTCAACGCAGTGCTTGTCGACCCGACCGGCTCGCAGGGGTGGGCGGTCGGCGGGATCGTGAGCAGCCGCGTCGTGCAGCTCGACACGTCGGACATCTTCCGGTATCCCGACACCGCTCCGGCCGAACCCGAAAAGGCCCCTGTCACGACGGCGGCCGGCTACGACTCCGTCGCGATCGGTGGCGGCGCCGCCTGCGGGGCGCCGTGCGCGAGCCGCACCGACACGGACGTCGGGCCCGAGGTCTGGCTGCGACGGGCGATCACACAGACCGAAGAAATGGGGCCGGCGGTCGGTGCGTTCTTCTACACGGGTCCGGGCGTGAGCGCGGCCGAACTCGCCGGGCCGCGTCTGTTCCCGGTGCCATGGGGCGAAGAGGAGGCGGACTACGCGGGACGGCTGAGCCAGGGCGAGATCTCACCGCTCGCGATCTGCCCGGCTGCCACCCCCAGCGATCGCGAAGGCTCGGGCGAAGGCAGCCCGGCCGCCTTCGACGCCGCGTTCGCAGGCGCGCTGAACTGCCGCACGGCGGGCGAACCGGCGGGCGACAGCTACGCGTATGAGAAATGTCCTCCGTCGGCGCTGCACACCTGCTCGACCTCCGAAGGCCTGCGCGTGATCGTGATCGACACGAGCGTCGTCCAGTCCGGCGAACGCCAGCTCGCGCCCGGGGTGCTCGGCTTCCTGCAGGGACAGCTCGGCGAAGCCGGCGGACATGCGATCGTCGTGGGCAACGCCGACCTGCCGCGCGAATACGCCGAAGGCCTCAGCGCCGCGCGCCAGCTCGTGGCCACGATCGAAGAAGGGAACGCCGCGGCCTACTTCTTCGACGCTCCCGAACAGGACGTCCAGGAGACGCTCACCGGCGCGAGCTGCGCGACGAAAGCGTACGGCTCGGGCACGCTCGGCTACGTGAACGTCGGCAACGAAACGCGCCCAGGCGGCTTCATCGGCCAGAGCGGCTTCCTGCTGGCGGAAGTCTCCGTCGCGAAACACGAAGAATGCGAAAAACACGCGACCACGCGCCTCGAACAGCGCGTCCGCCTGATCCCGAACGTCGAAGAACTAGCGGTGGAAGGCGAGCAGGGCACGCTCCTGCAGCGCAGCCACGTGGCCTCGTTCGCAGGCCTCGCGCGGCGTCCGCGGGCCGGCAACCGCGCATCTCACCAGGAGAGCGAATTCGAAGTCGCTCCCTACGTCGCGATCCCGGACATCTGCAAGGGCTCGAACTGCGGGCGGGGGATCGTGCCCGAATACACCTTCGAATCCTCGAACCGCCACTACGGCGAATTCGTGAAGCGCAACCTCAACTCGAGCAACCCCCAGGCGGTCCTCTACGACTCACACGGCAAACCCGAATCCGAAGAAGCGGAAGGCGGCAAAGGCGGCCTGTTCTGTGCTTTCAACGCGACGCCGGCGGGCGAACCGGTCTACGTGATCCTGAAGACGGGGAACCTGCAGTACAGGCTGCCGGTGACGATCCAGGGCGGCAGCGTGCGCCAGCCCTGCGGAACGGTGCCGCTGGCCGCCAAACCGGCGGTCGCCGAAACGGCCGTGACGCCGCCGCCTGCACAGCAGCCGCCGCCGGCGAGCAGCGCGCCGCCGGCGAGCCTCAACGTCCCGTTCGCGAGCCCCTCCCCGGCGCCGCCCGCCGCCCCGGCTCCAGCTCCGGCGCACACGCCCGTCACCCAGTTCCTCCCGCAGGCCGCTCCCGTCGCGTTCATCCCTGCCTTCGTGCCGGTGCCGCTGCCGACTCCCGCGCGTCCGACGCCGCCGAGCGGGACCTCGGCGGTCACCTCGCCGGTCGAGGCCGCGCAGAAAGAAGAGGAAGAGGAGGCCGCGCCCGAGTCCGTGGACGCGTCCGCGTCGGCCTACCACCCGAGCGAACACGAGATCCCCCCGGCCTACATCGTCGGCCTGGTCGTTCTGGCGGCGTTCGCCGGCGCATCGCTGCGCGGCCGCCGCGGCCCGCGCCGCGGCACCCGCATCGCCCCGGCGACCGTGAACACCAGCCGCAGCCAGCGTCGCTACGAGCGCGAAATGGAAAGACGCCGGCGCTGAGCGGATAACGCGGCGTTCACGGTTTGATTACTCCGCCGCCGGGCGCAGCGACCACCATTTCCCGCGGACGGCGAATTGGGCGCCGCTCCCTCGCTGCGCGAGCGCGTCGCCGTACCGCAACCCAAAGAAACGATCGGAGCCCGATGCCGTTGCGCCACGCCCTGCTGCCACGTCTGCTCGTACTCGCAACAGTCCTGGCAGCAGCCTTCCTCGGCGTCGCGGCGTCGAGCGACGCGGCGACGGCACCGTGGGGCGACCTCGGCCATTTCGGGGAACTGGCAAGCGAACTTCACGCCCCCGAAGCGGCCTTCGGTGTCAACCCCGAAGACGGAAGCGTCTGGATCGTCGACATCAAGGGCACCGAACCGGAAGAGCTGCAGCTGCAGAAGTTCGAAAAGGTCAGCGGCGTCTGGAAACCCGTCGCCTCGCGCCTGCTCGGCCCCAACGAAGCCGCGAACGAAGCGCTGAAGGAAGCCGAGGGCGTCGCGTTCGACCCCACGACGAAACGCGCCTACGTGCTGGTCACCGTGGGCCGCGTCACCGGGAAGAACGAAGGCGAACAGGTGGCCAGTGAACTGCTCGCCTTCTCGACCGAAACGCCCAGCAACAAAATCGAACCGGCGAGCGGAACCAAAGAAGGGGTCCTGGTCCCGAGCACGGAAGCCAAGCTCACAGGCAGCCCGGTGGGCAAGAAGGAATTCTCGCCCAACTCCACCGAAAAGGGCACCGCGCTGTTCGCGCCGGGAGGCATCACCGTCAACCCCACCAACCAGCAGGTGCTGATCACGGGCTGGGTGGGTAGCGAAGAACACCCCGAACCGGAGGTCTGGGCCGTCTCGAAGGAAGGCGAAATCAAGACGGTCTGGGAAGACAAATCGAAGTTCTTCGAACGGTGCGGCTGCCTGACCGCTCCTGTCGTGACGTCCGCCGGCAAGATCCTCGTGCTCGGCGACGAACTGGAGGAAATCACCGAACTCCCGTCCAACCTGTCCTCGGAAACGGCGCCGAAACAGGCCTTCTGGCTGCCCCGGGCGCACGAATGCGAAGAACGCATCACCGGCAAAGAAACGCCATGCCCGTTCATCGAAAAAGTAGCGTTCATCGAAGACGGGAACGAAGTCGGCGGCTCGATGTCGATCGGCAAGGAAGGGAACGTCTACGTCCACGTCCAGATCCGCAACGTGGCGGAAGGCGGCTTCAAAGACGGCGGCGTGATGGTCCTCAGCCCGACGCTCCAGGAGATCGGCTGGGCCGGCGGCGGCAGCTGGGGCAGCGCGACCAAAGAATGCGCCGTCAACGAGTCCCTGCCGGGTAACTTCGGCCCTGCGCTGGTCGCGGGCTACGAAGGGCACGCATTCATGTTCGAGCGCGGCAACCCGGCCTCCGGCGGGGAAAGCCAGCCGAAGATCCTCGAACTCGGGCCGGGCCCCGGGGCCAAAGCCGGCAACTGCCCCCAGGGTTCCGCGACCCCGCCGGCCGCGGAAGCAGGCGGCGCGAAACTGGCGTCGTTCCCGATCGCCGACACCGTCAGCCTGTCCTCGGAACTGACGCAGGCGAACGCGCTCGGCACCGAATGGGAATTCGGAGACGGGGCCAGCCAGACGGTCGAAAAGCGCCAGCAGGAAAAGACGCTCGTCCAGCACCAGTTCACGAAGGAAGGCGCGCTGACCGTGGTCGAGCACATCAACTCCGACGACCTCGCGACGCCGACGATCACCGTGAGCAGCAAAATCACGGTCGTGGCGCCCAAGGTGCAGGGCGAACAGGCCACGCCGGAAGGGACCTCGGCGGCTCTCAAGGCGGAAGTCAACCCGATGAAGAGCCTGACGAAATGCGAATTCCTGGTCGCTGAAGCGAGCGAACCCTTCACCGGCGCCGGAGTGAAAAAGCTGGCATGCCCGACGAGTCCGGGCGAAGCGGAAAAACCTGTGCTCGAGACCGCGACCGCGACGGGGCTGACGGCCGGCAAGCATTACCACTTCAAGCTGCTCGCGAAGGCGGGTGCGTGGGAAAGCAGCCAGGAAGGCACCGAATTCGCGATCGGCGCGCCGGGCTTCCCCACCGTCGAAGCGAAGCCCGCGACCGAAGTCACCGCGATCTCGGCGACCCTGAACGGCACCGTGAACCCCGAAGGGACCGAAACGAAACTCTGCACGTTCGAATACGGCACGACGCTGCCCTCCGGAAAAACCGCGCCCTGCTCGCCCTCGCCCGGCAACGGCAAAGCACCCGTAGCGGTGTCCGCCAAAGTCACCGGGCTGACGGGCTCTGCCACCTACAAATTCGAGCTGACCGCCGAAAACGCGGTGGGGAAGTCCGAAGGAACCCCGCTCTCCTTCGTGACCCCCGAACCGCCGTCGGCGCCCGCCGTGGAAACGGGCGCCGCGACCGCGGCCCAGACGACGGCGACGCTCAAGGGCTTCGTGGACCCGCACGGCGAAGCGACGACCTGCCTGTTCGAATACGGCACGACGACCGGCTACGGCTCGACGGCTCCCTGCGCGAGCGCGCCGGGCAGCGGGACCTCGAAAGTCGAAGTGTCCGCCGCGATCTCGGGTCTGGCCGCGGGAACGATCTACCACTACCGGCTGACTGCGACGAACCACACCGGGACGATGCAGGGCGTGGACAAAGAAGTCAAAACGGCGGCGGCGACCACGCCCACCCCGACGCCCACCCCGACGCCGACGCCGGGGCCCGGCGGTGGCGGTGGCGGAGTTCTGCCGCACCTGGAAACCAAACCCACACCGGTCGTCACCGTCGCCGGCTCGGCGACCAGCGTCGCGCCGAACGGCTCGTTGACGCTGAAGCTGAGCTGCCCCGCAGGCGAGACGACCTGCTCGGGCAGCGTGCAGCTCAAGACCCTCACCGCCGTGGCGGCGAGCTCTCCTCATGCGGCGAAAGCGAAGAAGAAGAAGGCGATCCTGACCCTCGCCTCTGGGTCGTTCTCGATCGCGGGCGGGAAGCTCAAGGCGGTCTCGCTGCACTTGAGCTCGAAGGCCAGGGCGCTGCTCACCAAGATCCACACGCTCCGCGCCAAGCTCACGATCCTCGCGCACGACCCCCAGGGCGGTGCGCACACGACCACGGCGATCGTGACGCTCAAGGCTGTCAAGAAGAAACACTGACGGCCGGCGTGAAGGGCGTGTGACGCCTGTGTCAAAGATGCGACGACCGTCTGCCGCGCCCAGCGGCTGCTAACGCTGCGTCCGCGGCTCCACGGGTGAAGTGCGCGTCTACGTCGTGTGAACCCGGCGCGCGCACTTGTGAACAAGCGGATACGTCACCGGCTGTAAACACTCTCCAGCCGGACCGTGACCAGACTACGAGACGCAGACTGATGTGCGGGGCGCCGAGGGATGGCGCGCCGGTGAGGTCGGTCGCGGTGGGAATGGATCCCGCCATGGTCGGCAACGGACCCTGCTAACCAGGAGGTAGTGGAGTAATGAAGGTTATGTCTGCGCGCCGAGCTCTCTCGGCGGGCGTAGTTGCGGCGGCCTCTGTGGCCGCATTCGCAGTCCCGAGTGCCGCGAGCGCGGCGCTTCCGGGCCACTGCAAAGGCACGAGCACCGAAGGCGCGGGCTCCTCGTTCCAGCTCGAAGCTGAGGAACTCTGGAAAAAAGCCTTCAACGTCAGCAAAGCCGGCTGCCCCGGCGGTCCGACGATCGGCTACCGCTCGATCGGCTCGGGTGCGGGCTTCCACGAATGGTCCGAAAAAGAGCTGTACGGCACGGTCGGCTTCGTGGGCACGGACAACACCGTGAACCCTGCTGAAAAAGAAACCGTCGAAAACCAGGCTGACGCGGGCAAAGCCTCGAAACTCGAGACGATCCCGGTCGAGCAGGGCGCCGAGGCCATCGTCGTGAACCTGCCGGCGGGCTGCACCGCGAACTCGTCGATCGCTCCCAACCGCCTGGCGATCAACCAGGCCACGCTGGAGGGCATCTACAAAGGCACCGTCACGAAATGGAGCCAGATCGTCGCCGACGAAGGTACCGGCAACGAACTGAAAGGCACCTGTGTGCCCTCTGAAGACGCGATCGTCCCGGTCGTCCGTCAGGACAGCTCCGGCACGACGCACATCTTCAAGAAGGCGATGTTCAACAACGACCAGGAAAAACTCCTCGACGAAACCGGCGGCGAACACACCTGGGGCGAACTCGCCGAAGGCACGAAAGTCGGCGCCACCACGCTGAACCAGTCGTGGCCGTCGGCCGCCAAAGTCGTGCACGCCAAAACCACCACCAACACCGGCGTGCTGAAAGAAGTCGCTGAAACTCCGGGCGCGATCGGCTACGCCGACCTCGCCCAGGCGCGCAACGCGGCCAACGGTGGCTTCACGGGTCAGAGCCCGCAGCGTTTCTGGATGGAGCTCGAAGCCAGCGACAAGGTGAAAACCACCTCCAAAGGCACGACCCACAAAAGGAAGTACACCGACCCGTCGACCAACGGCGACGTTGCCGCGACGGCTGAATCCAACTGCAAGAAGACCGAATACTCCAACGGGGTCGGCAGCTTCCCGCCGCCGTCGGTCGACTCGAACTGGAACGAAGTCGGTGCGAAACGCGAATCGAAGTCGTACGCGCTGTGCGGTCTCACCTACGTGCTCGCGCTGACGAACTACGAAGCCTACGCCAGCCACGGTGGCAACGCCGCCGAGGCGCAGACGGCGAAGGACTACATCGGGTACGCCACGAGCAAGAAAGGCGGCGCCAAGGAAATCAAGAACCACGACTTCCAGCCGCTGCCCAAGACCCTGCTCGCCTCCGCCGAAGAAGGCTTCGAAGGGATCGAAGACTGACGCGGATCTAGCAGCTGCCTGACCGCCGGCCAGGAAGGCCGGCGCGGATGACCGGCCGGCCCGCCCCAGGAAGGGGCGGGCCGGTTGCGTTCGGGGGCCGCGCGGCGCCTCCGAGGGCGCCGAGCGGATGCGACGGAGCGCGCGTTCGGGGCGCGAATCTCCGCTCGTCGGCCCGCTTCGAGTCTGTTGACAACACGAGGGACGCTGTTATGGTGCCGACGCTCTGCGGGCGGAGCCGCGGCCGGCAGCGCCGAGGGTCGTCTTTGGCGGCCCCGCACGAGGGACCCTGGAGAGAGATGCACATCGACCCATACATCGTGCTGGGGAGCGCGATCATCGGCTTTCTCGTCGGCATGACGGGAGCGGGCGGCGGCGCGCTGATGACGCCGATGCTGATCCTGCTCTTCGGCGTCAAGCCGGCCGCCGCGATCTCGAGCGACCTCGTCGCGGCCGTGACGATGCGCCCGTTCGGCGCGGCCGTGCACCTGCGCAAAGGCACGCCCAACCTCAAGCTCGTGAAGTGGCTCGTGATCGGATCGGTCCCGGCCGCCTTCGCGGGCGCCTACATCCTGCACCTGATGGGCGGGTCGAAGGCGGCCCAAACCAACATCGAGACCGTGCTCGGCGCGGCGCTGCTCGTCGGTGCCGCGGCGATGGTGCTGCGTCAGCTGCTCGACCGCCGCGGTGGGCAGGAACGCACGGGGGCCATCCACGATGTCACGCCCCACCCCGCGCGCACGATCCTGATCGGGGTGATCGGCGGCCTCGTCGTGGGAGCCACCTCGGTCGGAGCGGGCTCGCTGATGATCGTGATGCTGCTGTTCCTCTACCCGATGATCGGCGCCAATCAGCTCGTCGGCACCGACCTCACCCAGGCGGTGCCCCTGACGCTCGCGGCGGCGCTCGGCGCGATCGCCTTCGGGCACGTCGAATTCGGCGTCACGGTCTCGCTGATTCTCGGCAGCGTCCCGGCGGTCCTGATCGGCTCGACGTTCTCCTCGACCGCTCCCGACCGCTACGTGCGGCCCGTGATCACGTTCGTGATCACGGCCTCGGGGCTGAAGTACATCGGGCTTGACACGGAAACGCTCGGATGGACCCTGTGCGGGATCCTGGGCGCGGTCGCGGTGTGGTGGCTGTTGAGCAGGCGCCCATGGGAGACGGGGGCGTGGGCCAAGTCGCCCCCAGCGGACCTGCCCGCGGAGGCCGTGCCGCTGACGGTCGTATCCCCCGACGGGCGCGACGCGACGCGCGCGTCGGAGCTGTCGGCGCGCCCGGATTTCGAGTGATCCGAGCGCTTTCCAAGCACCGAGCGGGGCCGCTCCCCCGGACGGGTGAACCCGCATTCACCGGCCTTGCTTTAGCCACAGCCCGTGTTTATGATGCCCAGCCTGAGAGGGGATCACCGAATCTAGACATTTGTTCTGGTCAGGTGACCGACTATCTGCGGGGAGCGGATAGACAGCAAGGAGGCGGTGCAGCGGGATGAGCGTCGAGACGGGGAGTCCATCGGAGGCGAGCGTGCAATGGGGCGCGCAGCCACTTGCGCCGCCAGCACGCGGATTTCTCGGCCTCGGAAGACGCCGCGTCCTCATTCCCGGCATAGCGGAGGTCCGCGGTCCCGCGGCATCTCTGCGCCGTGACTCGCTCTTTCGTCGTTCGCTCGCCCTCGCTGATCTCCTCGCGCTCGTCGGCGCGTTCCTGATCACCTACGAGGTCTCAGCCCGCCCGCTGAAACTCACGTGGGCCGCGCTGATCGAGATCCCGATCCTGCTCGTGGGGGCGAAGATCACCGGCCTCTACGACCGCGACGAGACGCTGATGCGCAAGACGACGCTCGACGAGGCGCCGAAGCTGTTCCAGCTCGCGACGCTGTGCACCGTCGTGGCGTGGCTGTTCGGCGGGCTGCTGGTGGAGAACGCGCTCGGGCGCCACCAGGCGCTGATCCTGTGGATCTCGCTCGCGGTACTGCTGATCCTCTTTCGTTCGGTCGCGCGGCTCCTGGCGCTGGCCATCGCCCCCGCGGAGCGCTGCCTGTTCATCGGCGATGAGATGTCGGCCGCGACGATCCGCTCGAAGCTGGCCTGCGGGGGCGGCGTCAAGGCGACCGTGGTCGCGCATCTCGACCTCGACAAGGTCGCGCCGTGGTCGACCGACTCGTTCTCGGAGTCCCGGCTCGCCGAGATCCGCGACCTCGCCCAGACGCTTGACGTGCACCGCGCGATCATCGCGCCCCGCAGCGCCGACGCCGGCGAGATGTTGAACCTGGTCCGCACGCTGAAGGCGGTGGGAGTGCGGGTGAGCGTCGTCCCGCGCCTGCTCGAGGTCGTCGGGTCCTCGGTTGAGTTCGACGACCTGCACGGCGTGACGGTGATGGGCGTGCGGCGCTTCGACCTGACGCGCTCCTCGGCGAAATTCAAGCGCCTGTTCGACGTGACCGGCGCGTCGCTCGGGTTGCTCGCGGTCTCGCCGCTGCTGATCGCGATCGCGATCGCGATCAAGCTGGACAGCCGCGGCCCGGTGTTCTTCCGCCAGCTGCGCGTCGGCCGGCACGGCAAGCGCTTCTACATGCTCAAGTTCCGCACGATGGTCCCCGGGGCGGATGAGATGAAGGACGAACTTCGTCACCGCAACGAGGCGATGGACGGCCTCTTCAAGATCGCCGAGGACCCGCGCATCACTCGCGTGGGCCGCTTGCTGCGCCGCAGCGCGCTGGACGAGCTGCCGCAGCTGTTCAACATCGTCCGGGGCGAGATGAGCCTCGTCGGGCCGCGCCCGCTCGTGATCGAGGAGGACCAGCGGATCGAGGGCTGGCACCGCCGCCGACTCGAGCTGATGCCCGGTATGACGGGCCCGTGGCAGATCCTCGGCCCGGCCCGCGTGCCGCTGCGCGAGATGGTGGCGATCGACTACCTCTACGTCGCCAACTGGTCCCCCTGGACCGACGTCAAGATCCTGCTGCGCACCGTCCCGCACGTGGTCGGGCGCCGCGGGCTCTGAGCGCCCGCCGCCGGCCTGCGCGTCGCGAGCGGCGCCCTATTTTTCTTTGCTCGCCTGATGCTTGTATTCGGCGGCTTCGCGCGCTTCTTCGGCTTCGAAGCGCTTGCGCGCTTCCTGCTGGGCGGTGGTTTCGTGCTTGCCGCCGGTCTTCTTGGCGGAGCTCTTCTTTTCGGAGCGCGCCTTCTTGTGCTTGACCGCGCCGCCGGCTTCCTTGTGACGGTGATGGCCGGAGCCTTTGCTCTTGGCCGCCGCACTCGCTGCGGCTTGCCGCCGCGCCTGTTCCTGCTTGCGTCTTAAAGCGGCGAGTTCGGCCTGTTCCCGGCGGATCGACGCCGCTTCGGCCTGTCCGGCGTTCACCGTCGTGTCGTTTTCGCCGGCTTCGATCCCGGCTGAGGCGCCCGGCGCTCGTTCGCCTTCGCCCTTTTCGCTGCCTTCGCCGCCGCCTCCGGATCCGCCGCAGCCGGCGGCTGCGGCGGCAAGCGCCCCCGCCGCGAGCAATGCGGCGAGTGGGCGGGTGCGACGCCGGATCTCATAGCTCGCCGACATCAGCCGGACCCGTTCGGCACCGTCGCCGTGGGTGGCGCGTTGATCGAGGTGCTCGTCCTTTCGGTGGCCGGCTTCTTCGCCTTGGGCGTTTCGGTCGCTTTGGACGTAGCCGTCTGAGTCGGCGATTTCTTGGCCGCTTCTTCTTCTGCTTTCTTCTTCTTGGCGGCGTCTTCGGCAGCCTTGCGCTTGGCGGCATCCTTCTTGCGCTTGGCGGCTTCGGCCTTCTCGCGGGCCTTCGCCTTCGCCCTGGCCCTGGCTTCGGTCCGGTGCGCGGCCGCTTCGGCTTCTTCTTCGCGCTTGCCCGATTCGATCACCGCCAGCGCTTCCTGATCCTGAGCGATTTCCGAGGATTCTTCGTTGCGCAGCGCCGCTTCTTCCTGGCCGGCTTCTTCCGCGGCCGCGGCACCCCCGTTCGTATGCGCCTTACCGGTGCCCCCGCATGCCCCGAAGGCGAGCACGGCGCCCGCGAGCAGGCAGGCGGCCGCGGTTCTCCGGAACGCTCGTCCTCTGCGCGGCAAACGGGTTCTCTCGGGCATTTCGGTGGCGTGTCCTCAGCGGGTCTCTCGGGCGTTGCCCATCGCGTTCTGGGCGATGATCCCCAACCTCAGAGGGTAGCCGCGATCTCAGGTGGGCACGCCATGCACGAGCGCCTGCAGGGCGGCAGAGATCGCCTCGCAGACGTGCCCGGTGGCGAACAGCCGCTCGGCCTCGTGACGGGCGTCAGCTCGCAGTCCGCCTGCGTTCGCCTCGAGTCCGGCGAGCAGGCGTTCGACGGCGTCGGTGATCGCGCGGACATCCCCGGGTGGGACCTCGGCCACGACGGCGCGATCGACGCCCTCGATTGCTCCGACCTCGCTTGTCGCCACGACGGGAAGGCCGCAGGCCAGACCCTCCGCGACTGTCAGCCCGAACGGCTCGTACTTCGCTGCCTGGAGCATCAGGTCGGCGCCGATGAGCTCGGCCGGGACGTCCGGTGGCGCCACTCGCCCGACGTATTCGGCGTTCTGCGCCGGCAGGTCCTCGAGCAGCGGCCGGTAGTCCGACCACAGCGTCGCGCCGCCGACCACGCGCACGCGCACAGGAGAACCGCGCGAGAGCAGCTCGCGCGCCACTGCGACGACGTCCTCGATGCCCTTGCGCGCCGACACCCGACCGAGCACGAGAAGCCTCGGCGGGCTTCCGAGGCCGCGGTCGAGCCGCGGCTCGGTGAAGCGCTCGAGGCGGATCGGGTTCGGGACGACGACCGTGCGCTCGAGCGGGAAGCCGTAGTCGCGGTGGATGTGATCGCGGAACACGCCGCTGATGCAGATCAAGAGGTCGGCGCGGCGCACCGTGCGCCGCTGCACCACCGAGCGCACGGCCATCGTCGCGGCGGCGACCGCGAAGCGTCGCTTCGGCTCGCATCGCAGCGACAGGCGCCGCTCCCGCCACAGGAACCGCAGCTCGCCCGCGATGTGGGTCTCGGGGTGAATCACCAGCGGCACCTTGCCCCTCAGGCGGGCGGGGACGGCCAGCGACTCGATGTTCGAGAACTGGTACAGGACGTCGTAGGGGTCGCGGCGGTGACGGCGCAGGACCTCGCGCCGCAGCCGCAGGGACCCCGTGGCGCGTGTGAGGAGCCCGCTGAGGAAGATCCCGATCGGCCCGCGGCTGTACCAGCGGCCGTAGCGCCACTCGCTCGTCCCCCGCACGAAGCGCACGTTCTCCAGCTCCAGCAACTCGGCGGGCAGCCCCCGGTCCGCCGCAGGCAGGAAGCAGTCGATGCGGTGCCCCTGCGCCGCGAGTCCTGTCACGAGCTCCTTGGCGACGCCGGGGACGCCGCCGGATTCCTTGACGCTCGGGCCGGCGCCCAGCCACGCTATGTGCAGAGGTCGGGCGCCCATGGGGAGCGGAGCCTACTCAGCAGGAGAGCGGGTGGGAGGGACGGCACACCGTGCCCGAGCCCGCCCGACCGCGCGGCGCTCAGGCTCGCTCGTCCGGCGCCTCGCGCCGGCCCCGGCCGGCCAGCGCCTGCTCGACCTGCGCGTTCAGCCCACGCCGGAAAGCCGCGATCGAGAAACGCTCGGCATTGCGACGGGCCTCGGTCTGGTCGAAGCCGAGCCGGTCGAGGCCTTCGATCGCAGCCCGGAAGGCCTCGACGTCGTCGAGGGCGACCAGGCGCCCGGTGAGGCCGTCGATCACCGTCTCCAGGGCGCCGCCCGCCGCCGCTGCGATCACGGGCCGCCCGGCGGCCTGAGCCTCGACGGCGGTGATCCCGAACTCCTCCATGCTCGGCACGAGCACCGCGCGCGCCGTCGCGTAGAGCCGCTCGAGCTCGGCGTCGTCCACACGTCCGAGGAACTGTGCCTCGGGGAAGGCGCGCGCCAGCGTCGCGTGGTCGGGGCCTGAGCCCGCCACGCGGATCGGCGCGCCGGCGCGACGCGCCGCCTCCAGCGCGACGCCGAGCCGCTTGTGGCGCACGAGCTCAGAGACAATCAGCAGCTGCTCGCCCGGCTCGGCGGGCGCGAAGCGCTCCGTGTCGACCGGCGGGTAGACGATCTCCGCCTCGCGCCCGTAGTAGCGGGCTATCCGTTCTTGGGTCAGGCGGGAGTTGGCGACGTACCGGTCGACGCGACGGCTCGCTGCGAGGTCCCAGCGCCGTATCGCGGCCAGCACGCCGCGGAGCGCCGGGCGCATCGGCGGCGGGGCCTCGGAGAGCGCCCGGGCTTGCTCGTACCACGCGTAACGGAACGGGGCGTGGCAGTAGCAGACGTGCACGGCGCCCGGCGGCGCCCTCAATCCGTGCATGAAGGCGCTGCTGCTGCTCAGGAGAACCTCGCACGCCGGCGCCTTCAGCCTTCCGACGGCCCAGGGGAGGAGCGGCAGCAGCCTCCTGTAGTTGTGCTGCGCGGCGCCGAGGCGCTGGAGGGGGGAGGTCCGCACCGCGTGCCCGGCGAACCGGCCCCCGGTCGCCTCCTCGTCATAGAGAAGCGTCAGGATCGGAGCCCCGGGATGCATGTCGGCCATCTGGGCGAACACGCGCTCGGCGCCGCGGAGCACGAGCAGGTAGTCGTGGGCGAGGACGGTCGTGGCGTCCGCGGACGCGGGCTGGTCGGAATAGGAGCGCATTCTTCTCTGCCGGCGTTCCCTCGCGGCCGGCCGCGGCAGCATATTTCAGCGTCCGAGGGGCGCCGCCGTGCCCTGGGCGGGGCGGGTGAGGACCTATTCTCTTGGGCTACGATCTCAGCGTGTCCGAGGGGATCAGCGCAGCCGCCGATCGGGCTGTTGAGCGGGGGCACGAGAGTGCCCCTCCCATCGGCCACAGCGTGCTGGTGACGATCCCGTGGGGGACCGCCGCCGGAGGGGCCGAGACGATGCTTCAGAGCATCCTGGACGGGGCCGCCGAAGGGCCCTTCGAGTTCGAGCTCGTGTTCTTCGAGGATGGACCGTGGCCGCGCAAGCTCGCTGCCGAGGGCTTCGCCGTCACCGTCCTGCCCGTCGGTCGCCTGCGCCAGATCCGCCGCTTCCTCGGCGCCGTGCGGCGGCTGGGTGCGATCATGCGGGCTCGCCGGCCGGCGCTGATCCTCAACTGGTCCGCCAAGACCCAGCTCTACGGGGCGCCGGCGGCGATGCTCGCGGGCATGTCCTCGCGGGTGCTGTGGTGGCAGCACAACATTCCCGACGGCAGCGCGATCGACAGGCTCGCGACGGCGCTTCCCGCGCGGGCCGTGTTCTGCTGCTCGGCGGCGGCGGAGCGGGCGCAGCGGCGCATGCGCCCGCGGCGCGTGACGGTCCCGGTCGCGCCGGGCTCGCCTGCCCCTGGGCCTCAGGAGCAGCCGGCGGCCATCGGCTTGCCGCCGGGTGTGCCCGTCGTCGGGATCGTCGGACGCCTGGAGGAGTGGAAGGGGCAGGACAGACTGCTCCGCTCGCAGGCGCTGCTCCGCGCCGAGGGCGTCGAGATGCACTGCCTCATCGTCGGGGGCGACGCCTACGAGCTGGCCCCCGAATACGCGGCTTCGCTGTCCCAGCTCGTCGAGGATCTGGGTCTCGAGGGTCACGTGACGCTGACCGGCCAGGTCCCGGACGCCGGGCCCTACATGGAGCACATGGACGTGCTGGTCAACGCATCGGACCCCGAGCCGTTCGGGATCGTGCTGCTCGAGGGGATGGCCCGCGGCGTCGCGGTGCTCGCGGTCGACTCCGGCGGGCCGTCCGAGTTCATCGAGCACATGCGCACGGGCGTGCTGGCGCCGTCGGGCGACCCTGTGGCGCTGGCCCGCGCGCTGGAGCCGCTCCTGCGCACGCCCGAGCTCCGGGTGCGCCTCGCGGCGGCCGGGCGCGAGAGCTTCGTCCGCGACTACACCGACGCCGCCATGCGCTCGCGGCTCTTCGCCGGCCTCGCCTCCCAGCTCCCCGCGCCGAACGCGGCGCAGCCGGCTTGAGCGCGCCGGGCAGCACCGCGCCCCTCGGCGAGGCGGAGCACGCAGAGGCGCCGCGGGCTCCCGTCCCGGTCACGATCGTCGCCCACGACGTCGGCTCGGTCGGCGGCATGGAGCGCCAGCTCGCAGAGCTCGCCGTCGGGCTGCGCGACCGCGGGCATCCGGTGACGGTGATCGCACGCAAATGCGTGCTTCCCGAGGGCACCGGCGTCGAGTTCCAGCGCGTGCGGGGGCCGAGCCGCCCGTTCCTGCTCGCTTACCCCTGGTTCGCGATCGCGGGCTCGCTCGCGGTCTGGCGCCGGCGGCGGGGTGTCGTGCAGAGCACGGGCGCGATCGTGCTGAACCGTGTCGACACCGTCGCGGTTCACTGCTGCCACCAGGTGTACACCGCGATGCCCGGCCGGCCGGGACGGTCCTACCGCGTCTACGGCAGCGCGGTCGGCGTGGTCAAGCGCGTTTCCGAACGGCTGTGCGTGCGGCGCAACCGCGGCGCGTGGTTCCTCTGCGTGTCCGAGGGCGTTGCGGAGGAGATGCGCCGCTGCTTCCCCGCCGTTGCCCGCCACGTACGAACGATCCACAACGGCGTCGACACGGCGGAGTTCGCCCCAGGCACCTCCGCCGAATCGGGCCGCGCGCTGCGTGCCGAACTGGGCATCTCCGAGGGCGCGCTCGTCGCCGCGTTCGTCGGCGGCGACTGGGAGCACAAGGGACTGCGCCACGCGATCGAGGCGCTCGCGCTCGCGCCACGCTGGCACCTTGCCGTGGCAGGGCGCGGGCAGCCGCGCGCATACGAGCAGCTCGCCGCCGAGCTTGGTGTGGCAGGGCGGATCTCCTGGCTCGGCGTCCGCGCCGAGGTGCGGCCCGTCTACGCGATGGCCGACGCCTTCGTGCTGCCGTCGAGCTACGAGACGTTCTCGCTCGTCACCTTCGAGGCCGCCGCGATGGGCCTGCCGGTCGTCGCGAGCGACGTCAACGGCGTGCGGGAGCTGATCACGAGCGGCGAGAGCGGCTATCTCCTCGCTCCCTCCGGCGAAGCGATCGCTGAGCGGCTGCGCGAGCTCGGCGAGGACCCGGAGCTGCGCGCCCGGCTCGGTGCCGCGGCGCGCGAGTCGGCTCTCAAGTTCCGCTGGGAGGCGATGGTGGCGGCTCACCATCAGCTCTTCGAGCAGCTCGCCGCCGCATGAGCGCCTCACGGCTGAGCGGCGACGCTGAATCGCACGGCGCGACGTAGTTCGGCCCCGCCGGCAGGCCGCTCCCGAGCCGCCTCGCAGGCGGCTGGGCGACCCCTGCACAACGCCTCGCAAATGCGAACGTCACAATTGGCGCACGCTACTCTTTAGCGGCCGATTACGTAGCTGGATGAACATGGCCAGGATGGCCACGATGCCTACGCCAGCACGTGCTGGACGGATCCGCAGCGATGAACGAGACCACCGACGCCACCGCGATCTTCGCTCCGATCTGGAGGCGCAAGTGGTGGATCCTCATCACGGCGCTGATCGTCGCCGCGGGCACCTACTTCTACTATAAACACCAGCCCGCCAAGTTCTCGGCGACCACGCAGGTGTACCTCGGTGCCGCAGCCGAATCTCCGCTCGCGGAAAAGTCGACGGGTAAAAGCTCGGTCAACAGCTCCTCGAACCAGGCCGCGCTCATCAACTCGGTGGTGGTCGAAAGCTCCAAGCGCACACTGCGCAAATCGACTGTCCAGATCGACAAAGCAGCCGCCAAGGGCAAAGTCAGAGCGAAGGCGCCTGAAAAGGGCGAGTTCATCTCGATCACGGCGGAATCGCACAGCGGGAAAGCCGCGGCGCTGCTGGCCAACACCGTCGCCGCGGGCTACATCAAACGGTCGACCGCCCAGCACCAGCGCAACGTGCTCGCGGCGATCAACATCGCGCGCCGGCAGCTGAACCGGATCGAAGCGTCGCATGAACAGAGCGCGGAACCGAGCGAAGGGAAAGGGTCGAAAGGCGCCAAATCCCCGCCTGTCCAGAAGAGCCTGGGTGGCAGCTCGGTGATCCAGGCGGCGCAGCTCAGCAGCAAGATCAACCAGCTCGAAGCGCAGCTCGGGATCGTCGGGGTGCGCCAGGTCAAGCCCGCGCGGCCGAAGTCGAGTGTCCTGCTCTCGCCGCACCCCCGGAAGAACGCCGAGTTCGCGTTCGTGATCGCGCTGGTGCTCGCCTCGCTTGCGGCGTTCTTCCTGAGCCGCCTGAACCGCCGGCTTCGTTCCGTCGCGGACGTCGAAGCGACCCTCCATCACGAGGTGCTCACATCGCTTCCGAAGGTGCGCAGCCCGATCGTGCGTCGCGAGGGTTGGACGGCGCCGTCACGGTTCCTCGTCGAGCCGCTGCGGCGCCTGCAGACGACGTTGATGCTCGAGACACTGCCGGGCGCGGAACACCACTCCTCCCCGCGGTCGATCCTGTTCGTGAGCGCCGAGCCGGGTGACGGCAAGTCGACCATCGCGGCGGACCTCGCGCTCGTGCACAGCGAAGCCGGTGAGCAGGTGATGCTGATCGAGGCAGATTTTCGCCGTCCGGTTCAGGCACGCGCGCTTGGCCTCGCCCCCGACCGCGGCCTCTCCGACGTGTTGACCGGGCGCCTCGCCCTCGTGGACGCCCTGCAGGCCGTCCATTCCGTGCCCGGGCAGATCGCGGGCTCCCCCTCCACCAACGGTGCGGTCGAGACGAACGGGCCCGGCGTGGTCTGGGCGCTGGTCAGCGGCCCGCCCGTGCCCAACCCCCCGGCGCTCCTCGCCGGCGGTGCGATGGCAGAGCTCGTGCGCTCCGCAACCGAGGACTACGACCGGGTGCTGATCGACGCGCCCGGCCCCCTCGCCGTCAGCGACGTGATGCCGCTGCTCGGCATCGTCGAGGCGATCGTCCTGGTCGCGCGCGTCGGCCACACCCGCGAACAGGCCGCCATCCAGCTCCAGCAGCTGCTCGCCCGCACCTCCACCGCGCCGGTCCTCGGCGTGGTCGCAAACGGCGTCCCCCGTGCCGAAATCTCGAAGTACGGCGCCGGCGCCACCCCCCAACGACGCTGGCCCGGCTCTCTGGTCGGGCGATGAGCGCGGCGGCGCGGGGGCTCGTCGCCGGCGGCGGTCACCCAGCGGTCACAAGCCGAAGGGTCCGCGACGCCGCGCTGGCTGCCGGCGTCGCCCTCGTCGCCGCGGGGGTCTCGCTCGGCATCGCGATCGCGGTGCCGAAGCCGAACCTGCCCTTGGTGCTCGGCGGGATCGCGCTTGCGCTGTTCATCGGCTGGCTGGTCGCGACTCCGCGGCTCGAGCTCACCGTGACGGCGCTGGCGATCTTCCTCGGCTGCCTCAACGGCCCGATCAAGCTCATCGCCCACGCAGGCACGTTCTCCTCGGGCGTCCAGGACCTCCTGATCCTGGCGGTCGTGGTGGGGATGATCTTCCGAGCGATCGTGCACCGGGCGCCGCTACGTCTACCGCCTCTCTCCGGCTGGGTGATCGCATGGATCGTGCTCGTCGTGGTCGAGGCGTTCAACCCGAACACGTTGGGGATCCTCAAGACGCTGGGCGGCTGGCGCCAGCAGCTGCAGTGGGTGCCGTTCTTCTGGTTCGGATACCTGTTGATCCGCACACCCCAGCGGTTCCGGCTGATGTTCTGGATCCTCGGCGTGATCGCGCTGCTGAACGCATTCGCCTCGACCGGGCAGACCCAGCTCTCGCCTGAAGAAATCGCGAGCTTCGGCTCCGGCTACAACAGCCGTGTCTACGGCAAGGGCGCGCCCAAGTACGTCGTCGAAGGCGAAGCCCACGTCCGCCCGCTCGGCCTCGGCTCGGACAGCGGCTTCAGCGCGAGCATCGGGCTCGCCGCGCTGCCGGGGCTGCTCGCCCTGGTCGCCATCGTGCGCAGGCGCTGGGAACGCTGGGCCGCGATCATCCTCGCGCTCGGGTCGCTGGCGGGGGTCGTCACAGGCCTCGGCCGGCTCCAGGTCGTGGGCACGGCGATCGCGGTGCTCGCGTTCGTCGGCTACTCGCTCCTGGCGGGCAGACGGGTCTCGAGGGCGATTCTGGCGCTGCTCGCGGTGGTCGCGCTGGCCGCTCCCGCGGGCCTGTTCTTCGTCTCGACCCTCGGCTCGAGCATCTTCGCCCGGTACACGAGCATCGCGCCCGAACGCGTCACGGGCACAGCGACGAGCTACAAGAGCTCCGAGCTGACCCTGATACCCAAATACATCGCCGCCGAGCCGTTCGGCTTCGGGCTCGGGACAGCGGGCTCGGTCGCCGGCTTCGGCGGCAAGGTCAAGGAACTCTACGAAGGTCACAACATCACCGCCGAGACTGAGTACAACTTCCTCGTCAAGGAACTCGGAGTCTTCGGCATCTTGCTGTGGGCAGGCTTTTTGATCCGCCTGATCCTGCTGGCAGCGACACATCTGCGAACAGTCATGGATCCGGAACTGCAGCTGCTCCTGTGCGGGCTCTGCGCGCCGCTGGTCGCGATCTTCTTCATGGCGCTGCGCGGTCCGGTCTCGATCGGGGTGGCCGGCGGGCTCTATCTCTACTTCGCGGGCGGGGTCTGCTCGTACTGGTTCCTCGGCGACGGTCGCCGTCGGGCCTCCACGCCGGCAGCGGCGGCCCCCGGTAGCCTGGTCGCGTCATGAGGGGCGCGAGCATGCAGGGCCGGGGCGAGAGCGGTGCGCCTCGGGCGAAGGTCGGCGCGCGCATCAACCTGCTGATCGACGGCCGGCGCCGCACGATCGCGGTGCTCGCGGGCTGCTCGGTGGTCTCGGGCTTCACAGAAGCGGCCATGCTGGCCGTCGTCGCGCAGATCGCCGTTGCCCTCGCCGGCGGCGGCAAGACGCGGGTCCACGGGATCCACCTGCATGCCTCGACCCACAACCTGATCCTGATCGCGTTCGCGCTCGCGTCGGTCCGCCTGCTCATTCAGATCCCGCTCTCCGTGCTCCCCGCGCGCCTCGCCGCCGACGTCCAGGCCGGGCTGCGAAGGCGCCTGTTTCGCGCCTTCACGGTGGCCTCGTGGAGCGTGCAGTCGGCCGACCGCGAGGGTCAGCTGCAGGAGACGATGTCGGGTCAGGTGATGCAGGCCGGCGCCGGCGCCCTGCAGTTCACGACGCTGGTCACGTCGAGTCTCACGTTCCTGGTGATGCTGGCTTTCGCCGTTGCGTTGAACGCGATCGCAGCTGCCGGAGTGCTGTTGACCGCGATCCTGATGTTCGGGGTGCTGCGCCCCCTCCGCAACGTGGCGGTACGCCGCTCGCGCGATCTCTCCGAGGCGCAGGTCCGCTATTCGGCGGGAGTGGCCGAGGCCAACCGGCTCGCGGAAGAGACGCAGGTCTTCGGCGTCGGCGATCGCCAGCAGGAACGCATGGAAGGCTTCATCGACGGCGCGCGCGACCTGCTCTATCGAGCGCAGACGATCGCTCGTCTCGTGCCGAGCCTGTACCAGAGTCTCATCTACCTGTTCCTGGTCGGGGGGCTCGCGGTACTCGACGCCGCGGGTGGCGGCCACACCGCGTCGCTCGGAGCCGTGGTCCTGATTCTGCTCCGCGCCGCCTCCAACGGACAGTCGGTACAGGCCGCGTATCAGGGCTTCTCGCAGTCTTTGCCGTTCATCGAACGCACGCAAAATGCCGCGGAGCGCTATCTCGCGAGCGCCCCCGTCGACGGCGAGGAGCACCTCGAGAGGATCAACACGATCGAGTTCGAGCACGTGCATTTCGCCTACCGCCCGGGCAAACCGACGTTGACCGACATCAGCTTCGCGGTGCTCCACAACGAAGCGATCGGCGTGATCGGCCCCTCGGGCGCCGGCAAGTCGACGCTGATCCAGCTCCTGCTCCAGCTGCGCTCGCCCGAAAGCGGGCGCTATTTGATCAACGGCGAGCCCGTCACGGACTTCCGTCGTGAAGACTGGCACCGGCTCGTGGCCTATGTCCCCCAGTCTCCCCGTCTGATCCACGCGAGCGTCGCCGAGAACATCCGCTTCTTTCGCGATCTCGACGACGAGCAGGTGGAACGCGCTGCCCGTCTGGCCAGGATCCACGACGATGTGACGAGTTGGAAGCTCGGCTACGAGACGATCGTCGGGCCGCGCGCCGACGCCGTCTCAGGCGGTCAGCAGCAACGCATCTGCCTCGCGAGGGCGCTCGCCGCGCACCCCGAGGTGCTCGTGCTCGACGAGCCCACGAGCGCGCTCGACCCGCACTCCGAGACGCTCATCCAGGAGTCGCTGACCGGGCTGCGCAGCAACCTGACCATGTTCATCATCGCCCACCGCATGTCGACCCTGGACATCTGTGACCGCGTGATGGTGATCCAGGAGGGTCGTCTGGCGGCGTTCGACTCGCGCGAGCTGCTTCGTGAGCAGAACCAGTACTACCGCTCTGCATCGGCGATCGCGGCCGGAACGCCGAGCGCGGTGCTGCCGTGAGCAGCCGGCTCGGCGCTCCCGCCGCGATGGTCGGCAGGGGCCGTCACTGAAGTCCGCGATGGCCGCGTCTCCCGCACCGGGCGCACCGGCTCTCGCCGGACCGATTCCCGACTTCTTCATCGTCGGCCATGCCAAGAGCGGCACGACCGCTCTCTACGAGATGCTCAGAGACCACCCGCAGATCTTTCTGCCCGCGAGCAAGGAGCCGTGGTTCTTCGCGTCCGAGCTCCACGTGCGCACGCCCCCGCGCCCGGAGGGCACTCCCCGCACACTCGAGGAGTACCGCTCGTGGTTCGCCGGCGCCGAGCGGGGCCAGCGCGTCGGCGAGGCGTCGGCCCTGTACCTGTGGTCGCGAACCGCCGCGAGCGCGATCGCCGCCGTCCAGCCCGAGGCGAAGATCATCGCGCTGTTCCGCGAGCCGGCGAGCTTCCTGCGCTCGCTGCACCTGCAGCTGGTCGAGACCTACGTCGAGACCGAGCACGACTTCGAACGCGCCCTCGCGCTCGAGGACGACCGGCGCCACGGGCGCTCGATCCCCCGCCACACCTACTGGCCGAGCGTGCTGCTCTACTCCGAGCACGTCCGTTACGCCGAGCAGTTGCGCCGCTACCACGACGCTTTCGGCCGCGACCGCGTGCTCGTGCTCGTGTACGAGGACTTCCGCGCGGACAACGACGAGACGGTGCGGCGGGTGCAGCGCTTCCTGGGGGTCGACGACACGCTGGCGGTGATGCACAGCGAAGCGAACCCCAGCGTGGAGGTGCGCTCCGCACGCCTGCACGCGCTCCTCCACGCGGTCTCGGTGGGCCACGGGCGCAACTCGCAGGCCGTGAAGGGCGCCTTGAAGACGGTGCTTCCGGCCGGCGTGCGCCGCGGGCTCGTGCGGACGCTGAACGAGCGCGTCCTGCACCGGGCGCCCGCCGAGGCCGACGAGGTCCTGATGGCAGCGCTTCGATCGCGCTTCAAGCCGGAGGTCGTCGCCCTCGGCGACTACGTCGGAGAGGACTTCCTGGCACGCTGGGGCTATGAGCACGTCGACTGACAGCACGGCCCCGGCCCGGGAAGGCGAGGTCGGGATCGTGCCCGACTTCTTCATCGTCGGCCACGCCAAGTGCGGGACCACGGCGCTCTACGAGATGCTCCGCGCGCATCCTCAGATCTTCATGCCCGAGCTCAAGGAGCCGGCTTACTTCGCCACCGACCTGCGGCGGCGCTTCCAGCCTGCGGGCGCCGGGCCGCTGCCGGAGACGCTCCGCGACTACCTCGCGCTGTTCGAGCCGGCGCGGGCGGGCCAGCGCATCGGCGAGGCATCCTCCCTGTACCTGTGGTCGCATGACGCGGCCGCCGGCATCGCCGCGCTGTCCCCGGGGGCGAAGATCGTCGCGATCGTGCGCGAGCCCGCCAGCTTCCTGCGTTCGCTCCACATGCAACTGCTGCAGAACCACATCGAGAGCGAGAAGAGCCTGCGGCGCGCGCTCGAGCTCGAGCCCGAGCGGCGCGCCGGGAGGCGCATCCCGCGGCGCTCCGTCAGACCCCAGGCGCTGCTCTACTCCGAGCGCGTCAAGTACGTCGAGCAGCTGCGCCGCTACCAGGAGGCGTTCGAGCCCGAGCAGGTGCTGGTGCTGGTCTACGACGACTTCCGTGCCGACAACGAGAAGAGCGTGCGTCAGGTCCTTCGCTTCCTGGACGTCGACGACACAGCACCGATCGACGCACTCGACGCCAACCCGACGGTGCAGATGCGTTCGCAGCAGCTCGACGAGATCGTCAACGCCGTCTCTGTGGGCCGCGGCCGCCTCGGCGGAACGTTGAAGCGCGCGATCAAGGCGGTCGTTCCCGCGGGGCCGCGGGCGCGAATGCTACATGCCGCCCAGCACCGCCTCGTGCACACGGCGCCCGACCCGCCGGACCCGGAGTTGATGGCCGAGCTGCGGCGCCGCTTCGCGCCGGAGGTCGTCGCGCTCAGCGAGTATCTCGGGCGCGACCTGGTCACCGAGTGGGGCTATGACGGCCTCGCCTGATCGGAGTCCGGGGTCCCGCCAAGCACAGTTGCGGATCCCGGACTTCTACATCGTCGGGCACCCCAAGAGCGGGACCACCGCGCTGTACGAGATGCTGCGCCGCCACCCGCAGATCTTCATGCCGGACCTCAAGGAGCCGCGCTGGTTCGCCGCCGACCTGCGCGAGCGCTTCCAGCGGCAGGGCCCTGACACCCATCCCCAGACGCTCGAGGAGTACGCGGCGCTGTTCGAGGCGGCCGCGCCGGATCAGCGTGTCGGCGAGGCGTCGCCCTCCTATCTGCGCTCGCGGGTCGCGGCCTCAGAGATCGCGCGCCTGCGCCCCGACGCGCGGATCGTCGCGGTGCTCCGCGAGCCCGCTGACTTCCTGCGCTCGATGCACCTCGAAATGGTGCAGAACCACGTCGAGAGGGAGCTTGACCTGCGCCGCGCGCTCGAGCTCGAGCTCGTCGCCGCCCAGCCCGACCGGGAGCCGGTCCTGCGCTACACCGACCGCGTCCGCTACGTCGAGCAGCTGGAACGCTACGCGGAGCGCTTCGCCGCCGACCAGATGCTCGTGCTGATCTACGACGACTTCCGCTCTGAGAACGAGGCGACGGTGCGCCGGGTATTCCGGTTTCTCGGGGTCGAGGACTCGGTCCCGGTCGAGGTCGTCGAGGCGAACCCGAGCGTGCAGGTGCGCTCGCCGCGGGCCGGCGAGGCCGTTCGCTCGCTCTACGCCGGCGACAGCACGCTCACGCGGGTGACGCGGGGGGCGGCCGGCGTCGTCCCGCGCCCGCTGCGCTCGCGCGCAGGCGCGATGCTTCGCCGGCGGGCCTACGTGCCGCCGGAGGCGCCCGACCCGGAGCTGATGGCGGAGCTGCGACGCCGCTTCGAACCGGAGGTCATCGCGCTCGGTGAGTACCTCGGACGCGACCTCCTGACCCTGTGGGGCTATGACCGGCTCGCCTGAGACGACGGGCGGGGAGGCTCCCTCCGACCTCGGCGCGCCGGCCGCCGGGGGGACCCGGCCCGCGGCCGGCCCGGGCCGCGTCCCCGAGTTCTTCCTCGTTGGACACTCCAAGAGCGGCACGACGGCGCTGTACGAGATGCTGCGCGGCCACCCGCAGATCTTCATGCCGGAGATGAAGGAGCCGATCTACTTCGCCCCTGAGCTGCCGCGCCAGGCCCACCGGTACACGGCGCCAGGGACCCCCGAGGAGTACCTGGCGCTGTTCGCCGCGGCGTCGCCCGCGCAGGTCGCGGGCGAGGCCTCGGCGTCCTACCTGCGCTCGCCGCACGCAGCGGGGCTGATCGCGCGGGCGCGCCCGGACGCGCGCATCATCGCGATCCTGCGGGAGCCGGCCAGCTTCCTGCGCTCTTTCCACCTCCAGGTCGTGCAGGCGCACTACGAGGACCAGCGTGATCTCGCCCGCGCTCTCTCGCTCGAAGGCGAACGGCGGCGCGGGCGGCATCTCCCGCGCCGTTCGCTCTGGCCGCAGGAGCTCCTCTACCTGGACCACGTCCGCTACGTCGAGCAGTTGCGCCGCTACCACGAGGCGTTCGGAGCGGAGCAGGTGCTCGTGCTGATCTACGACGACTTCCGGGCCGACAACGAGGCGGCGCTGCGCACCGTGCTGCGCCATCTCGGTGTCCAGGAGCAGATAGAGGTCCCCGCCCTCGAGGCCAATCCGACGTTCGCCACGCGTTCCCAGCGCGCCGACGAGCTCCTGCACACGATCTCGCACGGCGACGGCGCGCTGCTGGGCGCCCTGAAGCGGACGGTTCCCCAGCACGTCCGGAGGCGGGCGCTTTCGGCGGTTCAGCGACGCCTGGTGTGGAGCGAGCCGCCGGAGCCCGACGAGCGGCTGATCGAAACCCTGCGCCGGCGGCTGGCCCCCGAGGTCCTCGCGCTCAGCGAGTACCTCGACCGCGACCTCGTGACGCTGTGGGGCTATGACCGGTTAGGCGGGCGATGACGGTCGCGCGAGCCAGTTGACGGCCGTGCCGGTCGCGGCGAGGAAGCCCTCGCGCGTCAGCGGCGGGGAACCGGTCAGCTCGAGCAGCTCGTAACCGAGCCCGTTGAGCAGCTCCCATAGCTCCTCAGAGCTCGCCCCGTAGAGCGCCGCGGCCGACGGGACGTGCTCGAAGACGAGGATCGGCCGCGACCGCGCGAGCATCTCCCGGCCTCCCCGCAGCACGTCCAGCTCCGCACCCTCGACATCGACCTTCACCACTGCGGGATCGACACGGGCGAGCTCGACGTCCAGCGTCGAGACGCTCACCTCGATCGTCTCCGGCGCTCCCTGCTCGTCGGTGACCTCGGGGCTTCGGCGCAGGCCGCTCCAGCCGTCCAGCTTGCGGAAGTGGGTGAACTCCGCCCGCCCCTGCTCAGCGCCGAGGGCGAGCTCCCGGCAGTCCAGGCCGGGAAAGGCGGCCCGCAAGCCCACCGCGAGCGCCGGGACCGGCTCGAAGGCGATCAGATGCGCGCGGGGGGCGACGCGCGCGGCCTCGCCCAGGACCTGCCCGCGGTTCGTCCCGGCGTCGACGTATGTCGGCGCGCCGTGCAGGGACGCGGCGAGGACGGCGCGGATCGCGACCTCCTCGCGCTGGGCCTGCCGCGCGTGGGGGTCGAGCACCGCGAGCAGCTCCGGCCGCCCGAGGCGACGTGAAAGCGCCCCGGCGCCGCGACGCAGGACGCTCATCGCCCGTTCTGTCCGTGTTCGGGCGCTACGGCTCTCATCCGGGGACGCAGCATCGAGAAGACGATGCGCCACGGAGCCTGCACGAGCTGCGTCAGACGGGAGAAGCGCGGCGGTCGCCCGGGCTTGCCCCGGAAGGAGACCATTTCCGATTTGATCAGCCGGTTGCCCTGCATCGGAAAGCCGGTTTGCAGCGTCGCGAGGTCAGGCGGCTGTGCGGGTGAGCCGGTCAGCGCGAAGATCGCCCGCAGCACCCCCTCCGGGTCTTCCAGAAAGTCCTCGTGGCGCAGCAGCGCGCGACGCTCGCGCGGGTGGCCCAGGAACACGAGCGTCCCGAGCAGGTAGGTGAGGGACATGTCCAGATTGGTGACCAGCGTGCGCCAGCGCCGCTCGGCGACCGCATGCCGATTCACGTGCCTGACGAAGGAGTGGACCACCTGCTGGGGGTCGCGAACGAGGAAGAGGAGATAGACCTCGACTCCCGCGAGCCGCGACAGCTCTCGCGCGCGCAGCGGGAAGTGGGCGCTGTCGACGATGTGGCCGGCGCCCGCGACCCGCGCCAGCGAGCGGTACAGCGATTCGGTGACCGGCCCCCAACTCTGCCGAAGGCGCTCGCGATGGGCCGCCCCACCCGGGCGCAGGATCGCCGAGGAGCGTTCGAGGTAGCGCTGTGCGTCGGTGCCGAATACCGCTTCGGCCCCCTCCACGCCCTCGCGCACCTCGTTCCAGAAGCGGACCCGCTCGGTGCCTCCGAGCAGCGAGGCTCCCTTGCGCACGAGCCAGTTGTCGAGCTCCCCCGCGTAGAAGAAACCGTCGCAGTTGCCGAGGGTGACACCGAGGATCGTGCTGCCGCTGTGCCCCGAGCCCATGAGGAACAGCACTTTGACCGGCGCGGGCCCCGACGGCCGATCGGCCGAGGAGGGCGCGGCCTCAGTGGAGCCGGCGCCGGAGATCCTGTGATCGGCCGGCGCCTCCATCGAGGCCACTATACCGGCGGGGGAGAGCCTGAAAGCGCGGCTCGGCCGGCCGGTCCGAGGAGAGCGAAGACCGCCGACCACGGTGCCTGGAGCACGGCCGTCAGCGGCCTGCGGCGGCGCTTCTCGGCCTCGCTGGAGCGGCGCAGGGCGGTCGTCTCGCTCGCCAGCAGCCGGTTGCCCTGTATCGGCGCACCGACGCTCAGACGGTCGAGGTCCGGAGTCGCGGCTCGCGAGCCCGCGAGGTCGAGGATCGCGCGCAACACGCGCTCGGGGTCGGCGAGCAGCTCCTCGTGGCGGACGAGCATCCGGCGCGTTCGCGGCTGGCGCAGGAACACCCACACCGAGAGCGCGTACGTCAGCCACAGGTAGGCGTTCGTCTTCGACTCGCGGAACCTCGGCTCGGGCACGTCGTCGCGGTCGAACGACGCGACCACCCCCTGCGGATCGCGGACCAGAAACAGCAGGTACAGGTCGATGTCTGAAAGACGCTGGAGCTCGCGAGCCCGCAGCGGGTAGTGCGAGGTGTCCACGACATGAGTGGCACCCGTCGTCTCGGCGATCGCGCGGTAGAGGCTTTCGGTTACGCGCAGGAACTCTCCGCGGAGCGTCCGCCGGACCCGCCGGGCACGGCGCCGGAACAGCGCCGAGGAACGCTCCAGGTTGTTGTGCGCCCGGCGCCCGAACAGCGCCTCGGCACCCGGGACGCGCTCCCTCACGCGGCTCCACAGCTGGCGGCGCTCCTCGTGATCGCTGGCAGGCCGGCCCTCCCGCGGCAGCCACTTGTCCAGCTCGCCCGCGTAGAAGACGCCGTCGCAGTTACCGAGGCAGACGCCGAGGATCGTGCTCCCGCTGCGCCCGGCGCCCATCACATACAGGACCTTCGGGCGTGGCTCGGGGGGCAGCGGCTCAGTCGAGCCGGTCATAGCCCCAGAGGCCGACGAGGTCGCGCCCCAGGTATTCGGAGGCGTCCTCGACCTCTCTCTTGAAGCGGCGGCGCAGCTCGAGCATCGTCTGCGCGTCCTCAGCCGGCGGGGGGGCGAACACGAGTTTGCGGCGGATGCCGGCGACCGCGCCACGGCGTAGGCGGCGCGGCGTCACCGCCCGCAGCGCCGCGCGTGCTGTGCGCCCCGCACCGCTCTCTCCGAGAGCGGTGGAGAGGATCGCGTCGTCGAGCCGTTGACGCCGCATCGCGCGCGTTGTCCTGTTGGCGTCGACCGCTTCGAATCCGAACGTGTCGTCAACCCCCAGAAAGCCCGCAACCGTCCGCATCGTCGCGAGGTTCTCGGCGCGGAAGTCGTCGTAGATCAGGACGAGCACCTGGTCGCGCGCAAAGTGGTCGTGGTAGCGGCGGAGCTGCTCCACGTAGTTGACCTGATCGGAGTAGATCAGCATCTGCGGGTACGGGCAGCGCTTCGGGATCTCGCGACCTTCGCGGCGCGCCTCGCCCGCCGCGACGGCAGCGAGCAGGTCTGGTTGGTCCTCCCAATGCAGCCGCCGGTAACCGAGGTGCAGCGAGCGCAGGTGGCTCGCCGGCTCGCGCAGGATCCCTACGATCCTTGCGTCCGGACAGAGTCGCGCGATCTCCGAGGCGGCGGTGTGCGACCACAGATAGGACGCCGACGCCTCCCCCGCGAGCTGCTCGGGGCGTGCCGGCTCGAACAACTCGAGGTACTGCTCGAGCGTGGTCGGGAGCCCGCCTTCGCCGCCGAAGCGCGAGCGCCGGTCGGTCGCCAGAAAATGGGGCTCCTTCAGCTCCGGCATGAAGATCTGCGGGTGCTGCGTGAGCATCGCATGCATCGCCGTCGTGCCGCTCTTGTGATGCCCGGCGAGAAAGAAGTCGGGCGTCCGCTGAGCCCCCGGGCCTGTCACGCGCCGCGCGTCCCCCTCGCGCTCTACGGGCCCTGCGGACATGAGCCCAAGTTACCATCAGCCGCTGGGCCCCCGGTAGCGGTGGGCGGCTTCCAGACGCGAAAGGACCGAGGCTTGCTGCGTGTCGCCATCAACCGAATCGGCTCGACCCGGCCTGGGTTCCGAAGGCCCGGCTCCAGGCGGGCGCCCGCGTGAGCGATCCCGAGTCCCGGCAGGTCTCGTCGCCGTCTGCAGGCGCCTCGCCGCACGTGCCGGCCGCGGCGCAGCGCTCGACATCCATGCCGCGCAGCGTGCTGATCGTGATGCCGCGCTGGGCGCGCGACGGCGGCGTCGGGGCGCACCTGATGCGCAGCGCCGCGGCCCTTGCCGAGGCCGGTGTGAGGGTCTCGGTGCTGGTCGCGCGGGTCGAATCGGACGAGCGCTTCGCGGGGGTCGAGCTGCATCACAGCCCGATGCTCTACAAGACAGACGCGATGGCGGCGCGCTTCGATCAGGCGCTTGCCGATGAACCCGAGGTCGTCCATCTCAACCAGCTCGAGGACCCGGACGTCCTCGCCTACCTGCGACAGCAGGCGGCGGTCGTGGTCAGCGCGCACGGCTACCTCGCGTGCGCCTCCGGGGTCCACTACTTCCGGGCGGGCGAGGGATGCCGGCGGGCGCACGGTCCCGGCTGCGTCGGAAACCTCTTGCTGCGCGGGTGCGCGCACCGGTGGAACGTCACGAGCTATCCCGCCGACCTCCGGCGGGCCGGACGCGAGTTGCAGGTCCTTCACGAGGCCGACGCGGCGATCGCCTACTCGCACGCCATGGACGCTCACCTGAGCGCCGCCGGAGTGGAGCGGCGGCGCGTCGTCCCGTACTTCCCGACCCTCGAGGCGGCGGGCGGCGCCGGCGGCGAGCGGCGCCGGCGGATCCTGTTCGCCGGACGGCTCGTCCCTTCGAAGGGCGGTGAGACGCTGCTGCGCGCGATCGCGAACCTCGACGCCGAGCTCGTCGTGTGCGGGGAGGGGGTCCAAGCCCCGAAGCTGCGCGCCCTCGCCGGCCGTCTCGGGATCACCCGCCGGGTCGACTTCCGCGGATGGCTCGGACCGGAGGAGCTTGCCCGCGAGTTCGCACAAGCCGCCGTCGTAGCAGTGCCGTCACTCTGGCCCGAGCCGTTCGGGCTCGTCGGGATCGAGGGCTTCGCTGCGGGGCGCCCGGCGGTCGGCAGCGCGACCGGAGGCATTCCCGAGTGGCTCGAGCACGGGGTGTCCGGCCTCACAGTTCCCGCCGGGAGGGTGGGCCCGCTTGCTGACGCGCTCGGGGGGCTGCTCGACGATGAGCCGCGCCGCCGCACGATGGGGGAGGCGGGCCGGCAGACTGTCGCCACGCGTTACTCGCTCGCGAGCCACGTCGCCGCGGTCGGCGACGCCTACGCGGCCGCGCGTGCTCGCTGGGAGACGGTCGCCGCGCCTCTCACACCGACGGCCGGCTGAGCCCGGGCCGCGGCGAGTGACGCGCGGCGGGCTCAGCGTGCATGCCCGCAAGGAGATCCCCGAGCAACTCCCGCACGGCAGCCGCCGTGCGGCGCACGCCCATCGCGGTCTCGGCGAAGCGCCTGCCACGGGCGCCAAGCTCCGCGCGGCCGCGGTCGTCGCCGAGCAGGCGCGCGACCTCCTCGGCGAGAGCGGAGTCTTCGCGCGGCACGATCGCGAGTGCCCCTGCGTCGCGCAGCTCGGCCCACGTCGAGGGCCCGTCGAGGGCGAGCACCGCCGTGCCCGAGGCGAGTGACCCGGCGAGCGTTCCCTTTCGGGACGTCGGGCCCGGCGGGTCGGCGAACAGCAGCAGCTCGACTGCAGCGAGCGCGTCCGAGAGCCGCTGGGGATCGAGGACTCCGGTGAACGACAGGCGCTCGGCGACGCCCATCTTCGCGGCGCCTTGCCGCCATTGCGCGCCCGACCGCGAGTCCGAGCCAGGGGACCCGATCAACTGGAGCGCCGGCGCCGCCGGGCCCGACAGCCGCCGCAGCGCGCGCAGGACGAGCTCGGCGGAGCTGTCGAAGGGGTACCCGAACATCCCGAGCACTGCGGGCGAGGCGTCGGCGGAGGACGCCGCGCCGCTCTCACGAGGCGGCGGCAGATTCGAGAAGACGGGCGCGAAGGCAACCGGGCGCCGAGGCAGCCACCGACGGCTGCGCAGCCACCGGCGGCGCTCCTCGGTTGTCACCACGACGGCGTCGACCGCGCGGAGCATCTCCACCAACGCCACACGCTGGGTGCTCGCCCACAGCATTCCGCGCAGGCCCTCGCGGCCGAACGGGTAGGTGAGCTCGTGCATCACCGCGACGACCGGGAGGCGGGCGCGCCGCAGAGCGCCCGCGAGAGGGTGCGCGAGCAGCGGAACCCCCCGGTGCGCCGTGGCGAAGCACGAGTAGTGAAGGACGATCGCCTCGGCCCGCTCGGCGCGGACGGCGTCCGGGAGCTCCGCCGTCCAGGCCCTGGCCTCCGCCAGCGCGCCGCGAAACGCCGGCTGCTCGCGCTCGAGCCAGTGGCGGCTGCACGGCATCCCCTCGCGCGCGAGCTCGTCGGCCAGCAGCCGGCCGTGGTCGCGCACGCCGCACGGCCCCGGCTCGGACACGCCGACGACGGCCAGTCGCGGCCCCCGGGCGACCGTCCGCGCCGCGTCGGCGTCTGCCGGCTCAGGCTCAGGCGAGCCGGTCATAGGCCCACAGCGTCACGAGATCGCGCCCCAGGTAGTCGCTGAGGCGCTCGACCTCGCCCCGGAAGCGGCCGCGCAGCTCGTTCATCAGATCCTCGTCCGGTGGCGGGGGCGGCTTGTACACGACTTTCTTCCAGGCCTGCTCGAATCGCCGGCTGTGAAGCGTCGGCGGCAGCACGGTGTTGATGGCCCGCAGAGCCGGACTGCGGGACCCGGGGTTCCGCCGGGCGAGCTTGACCGCGCGCTCCACCTGATGCAGCGTGAGGTTGCGCAGACCGGGAAGCGTGGGCGTCTCGACCGTCGCCGGCTCGCCCTCCAGCTCCCCGAGGTCGAGGAACCGCATCACCCGCTGCAGCGTCCCGCGGTTGTCGGCGCGGTAGTCGTCGTAGATCAGGACCAGCATCTGATCGGCCGGGAAGTGCGCGTGGAAGCGCCGCAGCTGGTCGGTGTAGCGCACGTGATCGGAGTAGAGCAGCGTCTCGGGCGACTGCGAGAGGAGTGGGATGCGGCGCCCGCGCCGGCGCGCGGGCTCCAGCTCGATCGCCCGCCGGAAGCTCTTTTGTGTCTCGACGTGGTTGTGGACCGACTGAAGGTGGAACGAGCGCAGGAAGCTCGCGGGCTCGCGCAGGATCGCGATGATGCGCGCGCGGGGTGCGACCGCCGCGATTCGCTCGGCGGCCCCGTGCGAACGAAGGTAGGAGGGGGTCGCCTCGCCGACGCGGTCGCCGGGCCGCGCCGGGGCGAACAGGGCGAGATAGGACTCGAGCGTTTCGGGGGCCCTGCCCGGCCCGAGGTGCCGATGGCGGGAGCGCAACTCGGGCGCGAAGAACCGCGGCTCCTTCATCGGCAGGAACACCTGCGGGTGCCCGCGCAGCATCGCCGTGAGGGCTGAGGTGCCGCTCTTCGGATGGCCGACGATGAAGAAGTCGGGTACGCGGGCCGCGGCGGGGACCTTCGGCCAATCGGTCTCGGTCGAGGCGCTCATGAGCTCACCGCGAGGCGCCGGAGCATCTCGCGCAGCGGCGTCGCGCCGCACTCTGCCGGCCCCGCGCTGATGAGCTCTGGAATCCGCAGAGCGCCGACGTCCGGCGCCGGCGTGCGATCGGGCGATGCGCTCATGGCTCCGCCGCCAGTCTAACCCGGCACGCCGCGTGGCCCGGCGTCAGCGCGCCTCGCCGCGGTGGAACGCCGCGGTCGCTTCCACGAGCGCGCGCCGGGGACCTCGAACGGCCACGCAGGGACGGCTGGGTGAAGGCGCTCGTCTAGGAGCTGGGCGCCGTCGTCACCGCGACAGGGTGCGTGGCCGTGCCGGCAAGGCCCGGCATCCTCCCGACGCTCACGCGGTAGCTCGCCGTCCCGGCAACGGCCGCCGGCACCTCGAACTCGAACGTCGAGTCCGGGAGCACGGTCGCGAATCCGAGCGTGGCCCAGGTGGTGCTTCCCGGCCTGAGCCGCTGCAGGTAGACGCGGGCCCCGGGGCTGGCCGGCGCGAGCGTTCCAGAGATCGTGAACCCTTCGCCGGAGGCGACATTCGTGGTCGAAGGCGTGGCCGCGAGCGCGAACATGACCGGCAGGCGCACCGCCACCGAACGCTGGACGCCGCTCGTCACGCGATAGCTGGTGGCCTGCGCCGGGGCCTGTGTGAACGTGTATGCGCCGCCTTCGGTCGTCGCGGTGCTCGCCAGCGCGGCGTACGCGCCGCCGTCGCTGCGCCCTTCGAGCGTGACCGTGGCGCCGGCCGGACCGGCGAGCTTGCCGGAGATGGTGACGCTTTCGCCGAAAGCGAGCGACTGCGGTGAGGCGGCGATCGTCAGCGCGGGGTTCTGCGCCTGTGCGACTTCGTAGCTGAGCGCTTCGGACACCGCGGCGAGGGTGTGGGCGTGGCGGTGGAGGCGCGCCCGCAACACGAGCGGTCCCGCGGCGCGAAAGGCGTGCTCGAACGCGAAGCCTCCGTCGTCGCCCACCTGCGCCGTGGCCACCGGCCGCCACCGGCCGCCGCCGAGGGGCCGTTCGCGCTGGAGGGTGACGAGGGCGCCCGCGTCGTCCGGGCTGACGGTGCCGCTGAAGCTGATCGGCGTCTCGGCGCGCCCGTGGCGCGTGGCCTGGAAGACGGCACCGCGCGCCGGCCCCACGAGGGTCACGAGCGGGGTCACACGGGTTACGACATGGGCGCTGCGGCTGCGGCCCACCCGCGCGTAGAAGAAGCTCTTCGCTTCGGCTGGAGCGAGCGTGGCCGTGAAGCTCCCGTCCGGTTCGGTGAGCGCCGTCGCGGCTTCCACGAAGCCGGGCGTGTCGGCGGTGCGCTCGAAGATCTGGACCTGCTGAGCGGCGGCTTCGCCCGCTTCGGCGCAGGTCAGCTGCCCCTTCAGGACAACGGCTTCGTCCGCGCTCAGCTGGCTCGGGCCTTCGAGCGCGATGGCGCAGCTCGAGCGCCGCGCGTGGCGCGAGTGGCGCACCACCGGCGTGGGTTCAGTGGGAGGCGGAGTTTCTGTGACGGTGCCGGCCGGCGATTCGCCCGCCGCCGGGGCTTCGCCCGCCGGCGGCGTTTCGCCCGCCGCCGGGGTTTCGCTCGCGCCGGTCGGCGCGCCCAGGTCGACGTCGCGGCGCGCGCTCGCGGTCGCGGCTGTGCACGCGAGGACCAGCGCGGCGAGTGCGACAGCCCCGGCGAGGCTGCGAAGGATCGTGGTCCAGGAGCGCGTAACGGTCATATCTCTCGAGGAGCGGGCCGCGCAGCCACCGAGCTGCATCCCGTCCGCGTCCCTATTCGGCATGCGCCGGGGGTTACTTGAGCGCGGCGTCGCAGCGCTCGACGCGGCCGTCCGGGCAGGTGCCGGCGGCAGGCGTCGCCGTCGTGCCCGCCCGGTCGCTCAGCGGGAAGCGCGGGCGCCGAGCATCTGCGCGTAGGCCTGCTCGTAGCGCTCGGCGAGCACCTGGGGCCGGTACGCCCCAGCCGCCTCGCGCGCGGCGGCGCCCAGCCGGCCACGGCGCTCCGGGTCGCCGTCGAGCGCACGCATCGCCTCGGCGAGCGCCCGCTCGTCGCGGCTCGCGAACAGCACGCCGGTGAGGCCGTCCTCGATCACCTCGGCGGGTCCGCCCTCGTCGGGGGCCAGCACGGGCAGCCCGGCCGCCATCCCCTCGAGCACCACTTGTCCGAACGGCTCCGGGATCAACGAGGCGTGGACGAGCACGTCCAGCGAAGCCAGCTCCCGCCAGATGTCCTCGCGGAAGCCACGGAACTCGACACGCGCACCAAGACCCAGCTCTTGCGCCAGCTTCCGCAGAGACGCCTCGAAGTCCTCCTCGCCGAACATCGGGGTGCCGATGATGACCGCGCGCTCCGGGCCGGCAGGGAACGCATCCGCGAAGGCGCGCAGGAACAGGTCTTGACCCTTCCACGGCGCGATGCGTCCGAGCATCCCGAACGTGGTCGTGCCGCCGTCCTGCGCAGCGCGGTTGTGGCGCCCGGGAGGAGCCTCGACGGCATCGGGGAGCACCTGGGCCGGCCGGGCTCGCACGGGGCCGAGTGTGTCAAGCGTCGCCTGCGAGTTGGCGAGGATCCCGCTCGCCAGTCGCGGGATCGCGCTGCGTAGGACCCGTGTGGCCGAGCGCGGCAGGTAGTCATCGGCGACGCGGTCGCGTAGGTGCCACACGAGCGGCACCCCCGCCAGCCGGGCGGCGAGCCCCCCGTAGACGCCCGACTTCAGGGAGTTCGTGTGGACGAGGTCGGCATCGATGCGCCGTAGCCGGCGGGTCAGGCGCAGCGTGTAGCGCGCCGTCTCCAGCGCCGTGCGCAGCGGCACGCCGCCGGCGCGGGCTGAGTCGCGGCGCAGGTCGCGCGCGGAGGGCGCGAGCGGCAGTACCTCGACGGAGATCCCGGCCTGCTGCAAGCGCGTCGCGAGCGGCCCGTCCTCGCCGAGGATGACGTGGGCGTCGACGCCCTCGAGATGGGGCAGCAGCCGCAGCAGTGCGATCTCCGCGCCCGAGAGTCGCGCGACGTGGTCGAGGTAGACGACCCGCAGGCGCTCCGCGGGCGCGTGCTCGACTACGCGGCGGTAGAGGCGGCGGTGTGCGGTCGCCACCGCCGGCCACGAGAAGCGCTCGGCGTACTCGCGGGCCGCCTCGCGCGGCGGCAGTGCGCCGCGGGCCGCCTCGGCGAGCCGTCTCGCCATCGCGGAGGCGTCGCCGGCCGGCACCACCAGGGTCGGGTCCAAGGGGCGGGCGACCTCGGGGAGGGCGTCGACATCGGTGACGATGCTCGGCGTCCCGCATGCCGCCGCCTCGAGCACCACGAGACCGAACCCCTCGTGGCTGAGCGTCGGCACGACCGCCACGTCGGCCGCGCGGTAGGCCGCGAGCAGGTCCTCTTCGCTCAACCGGCCCGTCACCAGCACCTGCCGCGAGGCGATCGCCGATGCGCGCGCGCCCAGCTCGCCGGCGAGCGGGCCCTCGCCGGCTACGAGCAGCGTCGCCCCTGCGGGCAGCTCCCCGGCCGCCAGCTCCCAGGCGTCGAGCAGCTCGCCCACGCCGGTGCGCGGCACGAGGCGCCTCACAGTCAGGGCCAGGAACGCGTCGGCAGGGATGCCGAGGCGAGCGCGGGCCGCGCCGCGGTCACCGGGCGAGAAACGCTCCAGCTCGACGCCCGGGGGGAGCACGTGGACGTCCCACGGGGCGACGCCGTAGCGCTCGACGAGCACGCGCCGGAACGCGGATGACAGAACGACGTACGCGCGCGCGTGGCGCAGCACGGCCGCCTCGAGCGCGCGGCGCAGGCCGTGCACCTCCTCGCCGCGCTCGACGCTGCTCTCGTTGGCCCAGGGGCCGTGAAAGTGGACGACGGCCGGGGTGGAGCGCAGCCGGCTGAGGAGCAGCGGGCCGGCGGCGTAGAGCGCGAAGTGGGCGTCGAGGAGCTCGGCCCTCCGCCCTGCGCGCAGTGCGGCGCGTCGGAACGCCGGCAGGCGGCTCGCCAGCGGGGCGCCGGCCCGCGAGACAGCGGCCAGACGCGCCGGGGCGCCGGCAGCCGGCCCGATGACCACGCCACTCGCCTCCGGGAGCGCCTCGAAGAGCGAGCGGAAGTAGCGCTCGAGGCCGCCGACGGTGTCGGGGAACCAGCCGAGGCCGAGCATCGCGACGGTGGGCCAGTCCTCGCGGGTGCGCTCTGTCGGTGTGCTCACGGGGTCTGCACTGCTCGCTCGCCTTTCACGGGTGCCCCGCTGGCGTGGGGTTGCCCCCTCATCGGGTGCGCCCTGGCGATGAGCGGGCCGCCCCCGTCCGGCGGCGGCAGACTAGCACCCGGTCGAGGTCACGGCGTGGCAACACCGCCGCAGCGAACCCGCTTGACAATGCCCGTCGTGCACTTAAAGTTGTTGTCCGGCCAGCGGGCCGGCGCAGCCAGCGGAGCAAGGATGCAGACCACCCAGATCTCTCACCTGCGCACGCTCGAGGCCGAGGCCATCCATGTGATGCGCGAGACGGCCGCCGAGTTCGAGCGCCCCGTGCTTCTCTTCTCCGGAGGCAAGGACTCGATCGTGTTGCTCCGGATCGCCGAGAAGGCCTTTCGCCCGGCGCCGTTCCCGTTCCCCCTCATGCACGTCGACACCGGCCACAACTTCCCCGAGGCGATCGAGTTCCGCGACCGCCGGGTGGCCGAACTGGGCGAGCGTCTGATCGTCGCGAGCGTCCAGGACTCGATCGACAACGGCCGCGTCGTGGAGCAGACGGGACCCGGTGCGTCGCGCAACGGCCTGCAGACCGTCACGCTGCTGGACGCGATCGCCGAGCACGGGTTCGACGCCGCCTTCGGCGGCGCACGCCGCGACGAGGAGCGCGCGCGGGCCAAGGAGCGGGTGTTCTCGTTTCGCGACCGCTTCGGGCAGTGGGAGCCCCAGCGGCAGCGGCCTGAGCTGTGGAGTCTTTACAATGGCCGCATCCACAAGGGAGAGCACGCGCGGGTCTTTCCGATCTCGAATTGGACCGAGCTCGACGTGTGGCAGTACATCGCGGAGGAGTCTCTGGAGGTGCCGTCCATCTATTTCGCGCACGAACGCGAGGTCTTCTCGCGTGACGGGATGCTGTACGCGAGCAGCCCCTTCATCGAGATGACGGACGCCGAGGAGGCCTTCATGGCCAGCGTGCGCTACCGCACGGTCGGCGACATGAGCTGCACGGGGGCGGTCGAGTCCGATGCCGCCACGCTCGCCGAGGTCGTCGCCGAGATCGCCGCGACGGAGGTCACAGAGCGCGGCCAGACCCGCGCGGACGACCGCGTCACCGAGGCTGCGATGGAGGATCGCAAGCGGCAGGGATACTTCTGAGTCGATGAGCGAGAACGGTCGAGACCACGCGATGAACGGCGCCACCGGCGCCTCGGTCGCGGCCGCCGAGGCCGACGCGGCGGCCGACGTCTTCCGCCGGCTCTCAGACCGGCCGTCGGACCTGCTGCGGTTCGCGACAGCCGGCTCGGTCGACGATGGCAAGAGCACGCTGATCGGACGCCTGCTCTACGACTCCAAGCAGGTGCTCGCCGACCAGCTCGCCCACGTCGAGCAGGCGAGCCAGCGCCGCGGTGACGGCGGACTGGATCTCAGCCTCCTCACCGACGGCCTGCGCGCCGAGCGCGAGCAGGGCATCACGATCGACGTCGCCTACCGGTACTTCGCGACGGCGCAGCGGCGCTTCATCATCGCCGACACCCCGGGCCACGAGCAGTACACCCGCAACATGGTCACGGGGGCCTCGACCGCGGATCTGGCGATCGTGCTCGTGGACGCCCGCAAGGGGATCGTCGCGCAGTCCAAGCGCCACGCCTTCATCAGCTCGCTGCTCGGGATCCCGCACGTCGTGGTGTGCGTGAACAAGATGGATCTCGTCGAGTACGAGGAGGAGGTCTTCGACCAGATCGTCGAGGAGTTCGACCGCTTCGCCGCGCGCCTGGAGATGCCCGACGTCACGTTCATCCCGATCTCCGCGCTGCTCGGCGACAACGTCGTCGAGCGCTCCTCGGAGATGCCCTGGTACCAGGGGCCGCCGCTGCTCTACCACCTCGAGCACGTCCACATCGCCTCCGATCGCAACCTGATCGACGTCCGCTTCCCCGTGCAATGGGTGATCCGCCCCCAGGGCGGGGACGGGGGGCGGGGCGAGGTCAACGACTACCGAGCCTACGCCGGGCAGGTGGCGGGGGGCATCATGCGCTCCGGCGACGAGGTCGTGGTCCTCCCCGGCGGCCAGCGCTCGACGATCGCGAGCATCGACACCTTCGACGGAGCGCTCGAGCAGGCCTCGCCGCCGATGTCGGTGGCCGTCCGTCTGAGCGACGACATCGACGTCTCGCGCGGCTCGATGCTGGTACGGGCGCACAACCAGCCCACCGTCTCCAACCGCTTCGAGGCCCTCGTCTGCTGGATGAGCGAACAGCCCTTGCAGCGCGGGCGCCGTTACATCGTCAAGCACACGACGCGCACCGCGATGGTAGGGAGCGTCGAGGTCCGGTACCGGATCGACGTCGAAACGCTGCGCCGGGACGAACACGTCCAGACGCTCGAGCTCAACGATCTCGCGCGCGTGCATCTCGAGCTGAGCTCCCCGTTGGTGTTCGACTCCTACCGCCGCAACCGGCTGACGGGAAGCCTGATCGTTATCGACGAGGCCACCAACGACACGGTCGCCGCCGGCGTGATCCTCGACACCGAGGTCGAGGAGGCCGGTGAGAGCCCGAGCGAGCGCAGCCCGAACGTCCGCTGGCAGGGCTCGCGGGTGACCCGCGAGGTGCGCTGGCGCGAGCTTGGCCACGGCGGCGCGACGCTCTGGTTCACGGGTCTGCCGGGGGCCGGCAAGTCGACGGTCGCGGCTGCGGTCGAGGAGTGTCTGCTCGAGCTCGGCCGGCCCGCCTTCCTGCTCGACGGCGACAACCTGCGTCACGGGCTGAACGGCGATCTGGGCTTCGACGAGACTGCGCGCACGGAGAACGTGCGCCGCACAGCCCATGTGGCGCGACTGCTCGCGGAGTCCGGAACGGTCGCGCTGGTCAGCCTCGTCAGCCCGTACGCGGCGGACCGGCTGACCGCCGCCTCGCTGCACGCGGCGGACGAGCTCGAGTTCCTCGAGGTGTTCGTCGACGCGCCGCTCGAGCTCTGCGAGCAGCGCGACCCCAAGGGGCTCTACGCACGGGCGCGTGCGGGCGAGCTCTCCGGCCTCACCGGGGTGGGCGCGCCGTATGAGCCGCCCGAGAACCCCCACCTGACGCTGGGCAGCGGCGGCGAAACGGTCGAGCAGGAGGTCGAGCGTGTGCTGGCGCTCCTGCGCGAGCGCGGCATCGTCTGAGCGCCCCGCCCGCTCGGTCGCACCCGTGGATGCGGGCGACGCCCTCCGGGTGCTCGTGCCCTGATGGGTCTCCCGGTGCGGGAGACCCCTCCTACGCGCGCTGGTGCTTGGTCGTGCCCTTGGGCGCCTTGATCAGCACGTTCGCGCTGTGCCCGGATTCGACGGCGCCCTTCGCCGCCAGCTTCACGAACGCGCGGTAGTGGAAGGTGCCGCTGAGGCTGACGATCACGCTGAAGCGCGAGAGGCTCTTCGTCGCCTTCTTCAGCTTCGTCGAGCTCACCGCGTGGGCGGCGGGGCCTTCGCGCTTGCTCTGCGCCTTCTGCGGAACGAGCTGCTGAATCGCCAGCTGACTGCCCGGGCGGGCGGGAGCGACCGTGCCGTAGAAACGGTAGAGGCCGGTCTTGCCCGCCGAGCGGACGTGCAGCGTGATTCGCGGCGTGACGTGGACCGTCACGGTCGGGCTGTACACCGGCTTGGTGTCGGTCGTCAGGATCCGGAACTCGGTGTTCTGGAGCATGCGCGGGACCCGGAAGATGAAGGCACCGGTACGGCCGGTGACGATCGTGCCGCCGACTGCCGTGAACGGGTCGGTGAACGGGAAGGGGGTCGCCTGCAGCGCGAGCCCGCGCAGGCCGTTGTTCGCGCCGCTCAGGCTGCCGGCCAGTTCGAGCGTGCCGCCGTAGACGACCGAGATCCGCTCTTCCTTGCCCTTGGGGAGGACGAATTTGAGCTTGGTGGCCTTCTTGCTGCCTTTGAAGATGGCGTCTTTTCCGCAGACCGTTTCGACGCCTTTGGCAGGGTTCGTGAACGTGGCGCAGATCGTGTAGTGCCAGTTCGCGAGCAGGCCCGTGACAGGCTCCCCGATCTTGATGGTCTTCGGTTCGGCCGGTGGGGCGACCGCGATGGCTTTGGTCACGTGCCCGTACGCGAGGGTCGGTCCGTACTTGAAGAACACGCTGGTCGCGACCGTGGGCGCTTTGACGTTGCCGTTGAGCTGGGCGTTCGCGCCGACGGCGTGGCTGACCTTGCCCGTCGCAACGCTCACGAGCGTCGCGCTCGCGCCGGCAGCCTGGGCGGCGGCGCCGGCGCCGAGCAGCGCCGCGCTCGCGAGCAGCGCTCCCGCGCCGCACCTCGTGACTGCCTTTCCTGCTGCGCTCATGCCTTTCGTCCTCCGTCTTTTGATGGTCCCGGCCCCGTGCATGCCACGCAACGCTCCTCCGCGCTCCTGTCCGTAGAACCCGTCGCTTCCTCGATCGGTGCGGTCACGCGCGAGGCGGGCGGCCCGGTGCGCAGGTTACGCGCCCGGACGCCGAGCGCCAAGGGAAAGACCCCGGCCGCGGGGGCGCCCGAGGCAGCCGGCCGTGCGCGCGGCGGCGTAGGCCTTCACAAGATAATTACGCCCGGCCGGCCCGGGGCCTCGACCATGTAGGGCCGAGCCGCCGCCCAGCGGTGGGCGCCCGTGCCCGGAGCCGGTCGCCCGTGCGGGCGGGGAGGTGACCACCCTGTCGACCGAATCGATCGCAAGCCCGCAGCCGTCCGCCGGCGGCCCTGCCGTACCGGCGTGCGCCGCCTGCGGCTCGCCGCTCGCGCCAGACCAGCGCTACTGCCTGGAGTGCGGAGAGCGCTGCCCGCAGACGAGCGAGTTCCTGCGCTCGGGCGCGCCGGTCAGCGCTTCGCCGCCGGCCACGCCGCCGCGCCCGCCGGGAGCGCCGCAAGACGCGCCGCAGGCGCCTCGCAGCAACACCGTCAGCCTGCTCGCGGGCGTGGGTGTGCTGCTGCTCGCCGTCGGCGTCGGCGTCCTGATCGGGCGCTCCGGCAGCTCCTCCAAGCAGAGCCCGGCGCCGGTCGAGGTCGTCACGCAGGGCGGCCCGTCGGCAGGCACGAGCACCGAAGCGAGCTTCAGCGGCGATTGGCCCAGCGGGACCAGCGGCTACACGGTCGAGCTGCAGACGCTGCCGATCACCGGGACGACCGTCGCGTCCGTGACGTCCGCCAAGTCAGCCGCGAGCGGCAAGGGTGCGACTGCGGTCGGAGCGCTCAAGTCCGAAGAATTCGCAAGCCTCTCGGGCGCGGACTACGTGATCTACTCCGGCGTCTACCACAAGCAGGCCGAAGCCCAGAAGGCGCTCGGCGCGCTGAAGAAGAGCTTCCCGGGCGCGAAGGTGATCCACGTCTCCGAAACCGCATCCGGGTCCTCGGGCGGCGGGTCCAGCTCCTCCGGCGGCGGATCGTCGAGCGGCGGCGGCAGCAAACCGAGCGCCCCGAGCTCGCTGACGAAACCGGCGAAATCGAACACGCTGCCGAGCCACCACTCCACGGGCAAGAGGTTCGAGGAAGAATCGGCGAAACTGCCCGACGTCGTCGAAACGGGCTGATGGCGATGCGGATCACACGCGACCGCACCGGCGTTCCCTCGCCGGCGCCTGCGCGGGGCGAGACGCCCCTGGCTCCTTCCGGGACGGCGCCTTCGCAAGCGACCGCGGAGCGCTCCACGCTGGAGCGCCGCCGCGACGCTCTCGCCGCGGAGGTGACCGAGCTGCACTGGGACCTCGGGGGCCTCGCCTACGAGATGGCGGTGCGCGACCACTTCCGCCTGGACGTGCTCGTGCGGCGCGCGGCGATCCTGCAGGAGCGCGACGCGGAGCTCGCCGAGGTCGAGCGGCTGCTGCGGATGGAGAGCGACGGCATCGCCGGGAGCTGTCCGAGCTGCTCGGCGCCGCACAGCCGCGGCGCCGTCTACTGCTGGCAGTGCGGGGCGACGCTGATGCAGCGACGCCCGAGCGACACGCTCGCGGGGGGCGATGCGCCGACCGCGGTGATGGACGCGCTGCTCGCCCCGCCCGAGACCCCGGAGTAGTGCCGTGGCCGGCGAACGACGGTGCGCTCAATGCGGCTCGCCGCTGGACGGAGATCAGCGCTACTGCCTGACGTGCGGCGCGCGCGCGGGTGAGCGCAGCCCGCGCCTGAACGCGCTGCTGGCGGGCATCGCGACGCCGGCGGCCGGCGCCGCCGTGGCCCCGGCGGCCGAGAACGCCGGTGCGCAGAGCCCGCGACGCGAGCCGCTGCGACTGCCCGGCCCGCGCATATCGGCGGTCCTGGTCGCGGTCTTCGTGGTGTTCGGAGCGCTGATCGGCAACGCGGTCGCGGGGGAGAGCGCTCGTCCCGCGCGGGCGGTGCGGCTTGTCGTTCCGGGCGGCGCGGCTGCGAGCACCACGCCGCCCGCGACCTCGGACGAAGGCGAAGGCGCCGGCGAAGTGCCTGAAACCGAACCCGAACCCGAACCGACGCCGGCTGCCGCGGCCTCGACCGAAACGGAAGCCGGCACCGGCTCCGGCTCGCAGAACAGCGGCTCAGGCGGCGGCGGTGCCAAGAAGAAAACGAGCCCGAAGCCCGCGGCCCCTGCCCGCAAGCTGACCTCGATCAAGCACGTCTTTCTGATCGTGCTCTCCGACCAACCGTACGCCTCCGAGTTCGGCGAACTCGGCGAAGGGCGCTACCTGGCGCACACGCTCGAGGCGAAGGGCGAGATCCTGCTGCGTTACGACGCGATCGCCCACGAGCAGCTCCCCAACGGGATCGCGCTGCTGAGCGGCCAGGGCCCGACCGCGCAGACGGCCGCGAACTGCCCGACGTTCTCGGCGCTGGCACCGGCATCCTCCGGGCCCGACGAACAGGTGCTGGGTGACGGCTGCGTCTACCCGCCCTCGGTGAAGACGCTGCCGGGCCAGCTCGAAGCCAAGCACCTGACCTGGCGCGCCTACGTCGAAGGGCTCGGCGAATCGCCCGGGCAGCCGGCGTCGTGCTCGCATCCCGCTCCCGGCGCCGCGGACCCCGCCGCGGCCGCCGGCCCGTACGCGACCTACCGCAACCCGTTCGTCTACTTCGAAGCGATCACCCAGGCCGCCGGCTGCCAGACCAGCGACGTCGGCCTCGCGCAGCTGAAGTCCGACCTCGCCGGGCCCGCGAAGGCTGCGCCGGCGCTGTCCTACATCGTCCCCGACCGCTGTCACGACGGCAACGCCGCACCGTGCTCGGCCGGGGCGCCGGCGGGACCGGCGAGCGCGGGGAGCTGGCTCGAAAGCGTGGTCCCGTCGATCCTCGCGTCGAAGGCCTACAAGCAGGGCGGGCTGCTCGTGATCACCAGCGACGAGGCGCCCTCCACGGGCGAATTCGCCGACTCGAGCACCTGCTGCGGGCAGCCGGCGTTCCCGAACTACACCTCGCCCGAACTCGATCACGGCGGAGGCGACGTCGGTGCGCTGCTGCTCTCGCCGTTCGTCAAGGGCGGCACGAGCTCCCAGGATCCCTACAACCACTTCTCTCTGCTGCGCACGATCGAGGACGTGTTCGGGCTGAGTCACCTCGGCTACGCCGCGCTCCCGGCCGTGAAGTCGCTCAGCGCGTCGCTGCTGAACGCGAAGAGCTAGGCGCCGGCGAGCTGGCGGTAGGTGACCGCCTCGCGCAAGCGCGAGCGCTGCAGCACCCACTCCAGCGCCATCATGTGGCGCGCGTGGCGCAGGTCCGCCGGGTGCAGGTCGATCCGCAGCGTCGAGGTGGGAAGCATCGCGCCGGCCCGCACGAGCGGAGGCGAGAGCACGCGGCCCACCAGCCCGTCGGCGGCGAGGCTGAAGGCGGGAGCGCGCGAGGTGCTCGTTCCTGTCACTCCGTCATCCTCGCCCGCGACGCGGTGCACGCGCAGCATGTCCGCCCACCAGCGGAAGCGGCGCCGCAGCGTCTGACGGAGTGCCGCCGTGTAGGCGTAGGCGGGCGCGACGAAGCCGTCGGGCTCGATGCCGGCGAGCTTCATCACGCGCCACCCCGCGTGGACGGCACGGCGCGTCTCCTCCTCGTCGAGCCCTGAGAACTCGCCCGGGCGGTGGGTGAGCAGGCCGCCGCGGCGCAGGCAGACGTGCTGAAAGCCGTGCTGTGCGATCGAGTCGCCTGCGTCGCGGCGCTCGGCCAGCCAGCTCACCATCTCGGGCGAGCGCTCGCCCACCGGGTGCAGATCCCGCGCGGGTATCACCAGCAGCGTGACGCGGTCGACCCCGTGATCGCCGAGCCAGTCGCGGATCACCGCGCAGCGCTCGAACGTCGCGGGCTCGATCCCGTGCAGGGCGACCGCGATCGTGCGCGCGTGCCGGACCGGCGTGTGGACCGGAACCTCCCTCATGCCCGTTCGTTCCCCGGCAGCGGAGGCCGTTCCTGTGAAAGAACGGTGAAGCGAGAGGCTCAAGCGGCCCTCCTCGCGCGCTCGGCGGCGGGACCCGCGAGCGCGGACGTGTAGCCGTCCGCAAGCAGCTCGAGGGTCAGCTCCCACGTCCTGCCCCGGACCGAGCGCAGCGCGGCTGCCGCGAGCGCGCGGCGGCGAAGCGGGGCCGCGGCCAGCTCGAGGAGCGCCTCGGAGAGCGCGGTCGCGTTCGCCTCCCGCAGCAGGCCCGTGACGCCGTCCTCGACCAGCGAGAGCGGGCCGCCCTCCGCGACCGCCACGACCGGCAGGCCGCTCGCCTGCGCCTCGAGGATCACTTGGCCGAAGGTGTCGGTCGAGCTGGGGAACAGGAACACGTCGGCGTCCGCGTAGGCCTGCGCGAGCTCGCCGCCGCTGAGCCACCCGAGGAAGCTGGCGTGCCCCCCCAGAAGGGAGGCGAGCCGCTCCTGCTCGGGTCCGCCGCCGGCGACCATCAGGTGCAGGCGCGGGTCGCGGGCGCGCGCCGCGAGGAAGGTCTCGGCGAGCAGCTCGACGCCCTTCTCGCGGGTGATGCGCCCCGAATAGAGCACCCGCACCGCGCCGTCCTCATCGCCGCGCCGCCGCAGGGCGGGGTCGAAGCGGCCCGTGTCGACGCCGCGGTCCCAACGCATCACGCGCTCGGAGGGGATGCCGATCCCGGCGAGCGCTTCGTCGGAGGCCGCGCTCGGTGAGAGCACGATCTCGCAGGCGCTGTAGAAGAGCGTCACGGCGCCGTTCATCGCCTCGACGAGTCGCGCCTGGCCGCTGCGCAGCCCGGCGTAGGCGCCGAGCTCGGTGTGGTAGCTGCCCAGGAGCGGGAGGCCGAGCGCGCGCGCGAGGAGCGCCGCCGCGATCCCCGCCGGGCCGGGGGAGCAGACGTGGACCGCGTCGAAGCAGCCGTCCGCGAGCGCCTGCACGACGCCCGGCAGGCTCGGCACGCCGATCTTCAGGCCGGGGTAGAACGGCACGTCGATCTCCGCGACCGAGGCCAGCCGGCGGTCGACCTCGGCGTCGGTGCCCATCACCTCGATCTCGAAGCCTGGGACGCCGCGGTCACGGATCTCGGCGATCGTGCGGCTGACGCCGTGCGTCGAGCCGATGCCGTCTGCGACGAGCGCCACTCGCGGGCGCTCGTCGCGCCGCGCGGGCGCAGGGCCTCCGGGCGAGATCGTACGCAGCTTGGTCTGCTCGTTGGCAAGGAACGCGGCGGCCGGCGCGTACGGGACGGCCGCAACACAGGCGTCGAACAGCCCTCGTGCCGCGCTCGCCGCTTCGATCTCGCCGTGCGCCGCCGCGAGCGCCATCTCAACGGCGCCGGCAAGGCGACGCTCGTGCGCGCGGCAGGCGCGCCGGAACAGGTCTGAGTGGCTGAAGTCCTCGGCCTGCATGCGCGCGATCAGCTGCGGGCCGTCCAGGTCGTCGAGGTCGAGCGCCCGCAGCCACCCGCGCAGCAGGGCTCGCGCGTCCTCTGGAGCGACCTCGCCGTGCGCGGTGCCTTCGCGGCGGTCGCCCTCGCGCAGCAGACGCGCCGCCATCGTCAGCACCCTGAGCGGGTCGGGACCGTCCGCGTCGGCGCCGCCGTCGACGCCGAGCGTGCGGATCGCAAGCGCGATCGCCGCGTGCGCCCACTTGGCGGCGCTGCCCTGGGCGCCGCGCGCGGTGGTCTGTCCAGCCCGCACGCGCGCCAGGAACGCGGCCGGGTCGCCGGCGCGCGGCGTTTCGGTCCACGTGCGCCCGATGTCCACGCCCGCGTGGTCGTCGCTGCCACCGATGCCGATCCCGTCGCGGGTCGCCACGTACATCTCAGCCGGCCGGTTCAGCTCCGGGGCGCGGGCGCCGTTGCGCACCTCCCAGACGGCGAACAGCTCGGCCAGACGGCGGCGGTGGCGCGCCGAGAGCGGCGCCGCGACGGTGTAGTAGGGGTGGGCCAGAGCGCAGGCGATGTCACGCTCGTACATGTAGGCCGCACACAGCTCGACGTCGCTGCGGTGCGCCTGCAGCCACTCGTGGTCCTCGGGCGTGATCCCGTAGCAGAGCACGTGAACGGCCTGTGGCTCGCCGCGGAAGGCGGCGGTCAGCTCCTCGGAGACGAACACATCCGGGCGGTCGGCGATCTGCAGCACGCCGTCGATCGTGTCGTGGTCGGTGATCGTCACGAAGTCCATGCCCCGGCGCTTGGCGAGGGCGTAGACCTCCTCGGGCGGGGTCGCGCACTCGGGCAGCCCCGCGGCGCGCTGCACGCCGAGGCGGGAGAGCTCCGAAGCGTCGGAGTGGCAGTGCATGTCGGCGCGGCTGGCCGGCTCGGATGCCAGCATTCTCATCTCGTTCTCTATCTCGTTCATGACATGGAGATTCCCCTGCAAACACAGGTTTTCTGTGAAAGAGCGGGAACGATCGTGTGAACTGCCCGTGAAGAGATGACCCGAGGCGTCCTCTCGGAGTTGTCCTAAGCTCCCCCGCCGTGCCGAGCCTGCTCACAGTCCCCGCCACCCTGATCAGCTACTTCCAGGCCGTGATCCTGGGCCTGACCCAGGGGATCGCCGAGCCGTTCCCGATCTCGAGCCTCGGGCACGCCGTCGTGCTGCCCGCCCTGTTCGGCTGGAACATCCACCAGAACGACAAGTACTTCCTGACCTTCCTGATCGCGACCCACTTTGCGACCGCGATCGTGTTCCTGGTGTTCTTCATCAAGGACTGGGTGCTGATCGTCAAGGGCATCTTCCGCTCGCTGCGGATGCGGGAGATCCGCGCGGATGACACCTACGCGCGGCTCGGCTGGCTGCTGATCGCGGGCACGATCCCGGTCGGGATCATCGGGCTGCTGCTGCAGGACCCGATCCGCAAACTGTTCGCCTCGCCCTCGGTCGCGGCCACCTTCTTGATCGTCAACGGCATCGCGCTGCTCTCCTTCGAGCGCCTGCGCCGGCGCCCGCCGCGGGAGGGCGACTACCTCGGCGACTCCGACGGGCGCCTCGCGAAGCTCTCCTGGCGGCAGACGATCAGCGTCGGCACCTCGCAGGCCTTCGCGCTGATTCCCGGCATCTCGCGCTCGGGCATGACGATGGGCGGGGGCCTGCTGTCGGGGCTCTCGAACGAGGACGCGGCGCGTTTCGGCTTCCTGCTCGCGACCCCCGTGATCTTCGCGGCTGCGGCGCTCAAGCTGCCGGAACTGCTCGGCCACGAAGGCGCTGACGTGCGCGGCCCGGCGCTCGTCGGGGGTCTGTGCGCGGCGGCGACGACGGTCTTCGCCGTGAAGTTCCTGCTGCGCTTCTTCGAGACCAACCGCCTGACGCCGTTCGGCTACTACTGCATGGCCTTCGGCGCGTTCTGCCTGATCGACTTCGCGTTCTAGGCGGGGGCGCCCGGCGCTCAGGCGCCCGGCGCGGCCGGCTCAGAGCTCGGCCCGGAGGCGAACCACGCGAAGGCGAAGCATGCGAACGCCACCACCAGGGCCGCGATGCCGTGCTTGGTGTGGTGGTGGCCGGCTTCCGCGTCGCCGGCTGAGACGTGACCTGGGAAGAACGAGGGCAGCGAGTGGGCGGGCTCGACGAAGTAGATGACGGCCACGACCACCAGCAGGATCCCTACGACGACCGCTGGGACAACGAGCTTGCGACGGTTGCTCATCGCGGCGAAGGGTAATGCAACGCCCGGCGCAGGCCCGGAGTCCCTCCGGATGGCGCCATCATGTGAGCGATGCCGATTTCCAAGACCCCCCCGAAGATGTTCGAGACCCGCAGCCAGGCCTGGAAGGAGGTAGGGCTGCTGAAGCAGATCAGCCCGCGGGTCGTCAAGCGCGCGCGGCTGGAGTTTCTCGTGCTTCTGCCGTTGTTCGTGGCGATCGTCACGATCTACCACAAACGCGTCGACCTTTTCGGCAAGGAGACGAAGGCCTACACCGACGCCCACCACGTCTTCCATCCGGCGCACAAATATCTCGAACCGGCGCTGGAAACCCCGATCACGATCGTGACGATCCTGCTGCTCGTGATCCTCGGCTGGGCGATCGCGCGCGACGTCGGGCGCGGGCTCGGGCCGGCTCTGTTCCGTAGGCTCGACCCGGCGACCGCGGGCACCGTGGGCTTCCTGATCCGTCTCGCGACGGTGATCATCGCCTTGGTCGTCGCCCTCGAGGTGGCCGGGATCGAAGCGAAAACGCTGGCGCTGGGCGGCGCTTTCACGGCCGTGATCCTCGGTCTCGCGGCCCAGCAGACGCTCGGCAACCTGTTCGCCGGCACCGTGCTGCTGAGCGCGCGGCCGTTCAGGGTCGGGGAGCGGGTCCGGCTGCAGGGCGGCGGGCTCGCGGGTCAGATCGAGGGGATCGTCTCCTCGCTCGGGCTGCTCTACACGACCTTCGCCACCGGCGAAGACTCGATCATGGTGCCGAACAGCGTCGTGCTGAACGTCGCGATCCTGCCCCTGCGCGAGCCCGAGGCGGTCAACCTGCGCGCCCGCCTCCGGGCCGGTATGACGCCGGGTGATCTTCAGGAGATCCTCGAGCGCTCCCTGCAGACGCCGCTGCGGGACTCGCCCCGGATCACACTCGAGGAGCTCGACGGCAGCGAGGTGATCGTGCGGATCGCCGCCACCCCTCGTGTCGCCAGCGAAGGCCGCCAGCTCGCCAGCGAACTGCTCTCGGTGGTCTCGCGCGAGACGCGCTCGCGCGCCGAGGTGGCGCACGCCGGCGACGCCGGCGGCGTTCAGGCCGGCCGCTCGGGCGACGGGGCGGGCACGCCCGCCGGCAACGGGGACAGCGCGGGCGAGGGCGCGGGCTCCCCGGAGACCGCCGAGCTCGACTAGCGAGCGACCGCGTAACGCAGGAAAAGGTACGACGCGGCGCTCATCGCGCCGAGGAGCTCGAGCTCGACCGGGGGCTCGATCTCGGCGCCCGCAAGTATGCGCAGCGCCTCGCCGCTGCTCGGCTCACCGCCGGCCAGCAGCGGTGAGACGGTCAGGAAGATCTCGTCGAGGAGCCCGGCGGCGAGCATCTCACGCGCGAGATGAGGCCCGCCCTCGCACATCAGGCTCGCCATCGAGAAGCGCTCGCCCAGCTCCGTGATCGCCGCCGGCAGGTCGAGCTGGGGGCCGGGCGTGCGCACGTACTCGATCTGGGCGCCGAGGCCCGGCAGGCTCGCCTCCGAGGCCGTCAGCACGACCACACTGGCCTCCGGGTCGCGCAGCAGCGGGATCTCCTCTCCGAGCACCAGCCGCCCCGACACGATGCACGCGGTCGGCTCGGGCGGCATGCCGTGGCGCTCGCGCAGCGCCCGCAAGGACTCGTCGCGGAGCATCCGTCCGTAGTGCTCGGCCCGCACCGTGCCGGCGCCGACCAGGACACCGTCGCAGGAGGCCCGCAGGGCATGGAACAGCTCGCGATCTGCGGCGCCGCTGACCGGACCCGAGCGCCCTGACAGCGTCGCTCGGCCGTCGGCCGTCTCGACCATGTTCAGCAGCACGCGCGGGCGCACCGGGGGCTCGGAGGGGCGCTCCCAGAGTCCGAGCTGCTCGGTGAGCGCGGCCGCCGCGAGCGGCTCGCCCGCCGGCTCGAGCAGGCGCAGCGACGTCGCATCCGAGGGCGGTCCGGGGTCTGCGGAGGGCGGGCCGGAAGCCATTTCAGAACCCTAGCTGCGCGCCGCTGCTCCTACCGCGTACGGGCGATGACTGCGAGCGCGTGACGGCGACAACATCTCGTCAACACGCCGGTGCTGCGACGTGCTACGGTCAGCCCCGTATGGCCGGGCGAACGGCCCGGCGAAAGTAGTGCAAGCGGTTGCAGGTCGAAGCTCTGAGCAGCATCCTCCGCGCAGCAGCCTCGCACATACCGTGGAGGAGTTCACACAATGCCTACCGGCACCGTTAAGTGGTTTAGCGACGACAAGGGATTCGGGTTCATCACGCCCGATGACGGCGACAAGGACCTTTTCGTCCATCACACGGGTATCAACGGCGAGGGCTACCGGTCCCTCCAGGAGGGCGCGAAGGTCTCCTACGACCCGGAGCAGGGTGACAAGGGACCCAAGGCCGTGAACGTCACGACCATCTAGTCAGCGACCCGAATGGATTGCTGCTCAGGGCCCGCTTCGGCGGGCCCTCTGCTTCTCTGAGGTGAGATGACCTCCGAGGCCAGCACGATTCCGCTGGGCGACGGCGCCGCGCCGCGCCGTCGCGGCCTCACTCGGCGCCGCCCGCTCGGCTCCGCCGGCGAGCGCACCGGCGTCTGGCAGATCGCCGTCCTGGTGTCCCTCGCGGCGATCGTCGGGCTGTGCCTGTTCGTCGTCGTGATGGCGGCGGACCGGCCGAGCGTGCTGTCACCGACCACGCACGGGTTCTTCTATCCGCATTGGATGGCCGGGCCGCTCGGCGGCCTCTGGCCCGGGCTGAGCGGCAACAGCACCACGCTGAAGTACCTCTTCAGCGGAGCGATCGTTGCGATGTACCTTGCCTACGCGGTCGTGCTGAAGGGCTCCGTGACGGTCCGGCCGCGCTGGATCCTCGCGGCGATCCTGGCCGTCCACGTGATCTTCATCTTCTCGCCGCCGCTCGCGCTCACCGACGTCTTCAACTACATCAACTACGGGCGCATGGAGTGGGTGCACCACCTCAACCCGTACACGACGATCCCGATTCTCGAGCCGCACGACGACCCCAGCTACGCGCTCAGCAACTGGCACCAGCTGCTGAGCCCCTACGGGCCGGTGTTCACGATGCTGACCTTCATCGTGGTGCCGCTGGGCGTGGCCGCCTCGTTCTGGGTGCTGAAGGTGGTGCTCGCGGTGGCGAGCCTCGCCACGCTGGCACTCGTCTACAAGTGCGCGCGGCTCCTCGGTCGTGACCCGGTCTGGGCCGTGGCGTTCGTGGGCCTCAACCCAATCGTGCTGGTCTGGGGCCTCGGCGGCGACCACAACGATTTCCTGATGATGTTCTGCATCGTCCTCGCGTTCTACCTGCTGCTGCGAGCGCGCGAGTCCGAGCGAGCCCGGCCGCAGCGGCAGAGCCCGCGCGAATGGCTCCTGCCCGCGTCCCCGGCCCTGCTCGGCGCCGGGGCCGCCTTCGTCGTGGCGGCGGGGTTGAAGGCCTCCGCGGCAGTGCTGATCCCGGTCGTGCTCGCGGGGCTGCTGAGCTACAGGCGGGCGCTCGTACAGGTGCTCGTGGGGATGGCGCTCGGCGGGATCGTCGTCGGCGCGCTCAGCCTGCTCGCCTTCGGCCTGCACATCCCCGACCTCAGCACCCAGAGCCGCCTCGTCACGAGCGAGAGCGTGCCCAACCTGATCGGCCTGGCGATCGGCGGGGGAGGGGAGACCGAAACGCTGCACAAAGTGATGACCGCGGCGCTGATCGTGTCGGTGCTCGCCTGCTGTTGGTACGCCTGGAGCCCGCGCCGCAAACCGGGCGACGGGGTGCCCGCCGGGATCGCCGAGCGCACGATCGTCGCCTGCGGGTGGGCCAGCGTCGCGCTGCTGGTCACGCTGAGCTGGGTGCTGCCGTGGTACGTGCTGTGGGTGCTCCCGCTCGCCGCGCTCTCGCGCTCACGCTGGCTGCGAGGCGCGGCGCTCGCGGTCGGCGTCTACCTGATCATCGCTTGGGCGCCCGCCTCGGGCCGGCTCTGGGACGCGATCGGCTTCCACCCGGAAAAGACCTCGCTCGGGCGCCTTCACCAGCGATATGTGCGCGAGCTCCTGAACTGAGGACGGCCGGCCCGCAGGCGTGGTCTCCCCGGCGTCCGGCGGGCGAGCCGGCCCAGCCGCGCCGTCCGCGGCCGGCCCGCGTCCGGTGGCGAGCGGCCCAGCCGCGCCGAATACGGCTAGCCCGCGTCCGGTGGCGAGCGGCGCTGCTGCTTTCGCTGCGCGTTGCGGCGCTTTGCCTGGAGTCGGCGCTCGCGCGATGCCGCCGTCGGTTTCGTCGCCGTGCGGCGGCGTGGGACCGTCAGCCCGCCGGCGATCCGCTGCGCGAGCCGTTCGAGCGCCAGCTCGCGGTTGCGCGACTGCGAGCGGGCGTCCTGGGCGACCGCCACGACGCGCGGTCCGAGCTTCGCGAGCAGCCGCTCGCGCTGGCTCTCGCTGAGCGTCGCAGAGGCAGCGACGTCGAACACGGCTTCCACGCGCGAGGCCGTCACGTTGGCGTGCTGGCCGCCGGGACCCGAGGAGCGGCTCGTTCGCAGGTCGATCTCGGAGAGCGGCAGCGAAAGCGAGCCGCGGATCGGCAGCGTCCCTCGCCCGATGTCCCGTTCCGCCATCGTCCCGTCTCGGTGCTCTCGCGCCGCGCCCGGGCAGCGGGGCGCTAGTCCTCGCCGCCGCCCCTGAGGTCGTGCAGGGCGCGCACGCCCTCCTCCTCGCCCTCGGGGACGCGCCCGTCTCGACCGACGTACCCGTCCTTGCCGCCGACGATCACGTACACCGCCTCGCTCTCGCCGGCGTTGCGGATCTTGCGCGACGTTGGTGCGTCAACCCGCACGAAGCCGCCCGCCGGCACCTTCTCCACCGAGCCGTCTCCGAACTCCATCTCGATCTCCCCGCTGTGGACGAAGTACAGCTCCTCCTGGCGGTCGTGGAAATGGAACCCCGTCTCGATCCCCGGCGGCAGGACGATTGCGTTGACGCCGAAAGCGCTCACTCCGAGCGTGCTCCGGACCTTGCGGAAGCCGGGGCCGTCCCCGAGCTCGTCGAGATGCGCGGCCGACCAGCCGTCGCCGCTTCGCACGCGGTTGTCAGAGTCGGTCGAAGCCTCCATCAGCTGATCTCCTCTCGTGGACCGGCGGCCCTGGGGCCGCCACGGCGGGTGCCCTGCAGTATGAAGCGAGGGGCTCAGCCGCGCGCGCCGGCGGGGGTCGCGAGGTCCCAGAAGACCTCATAGCGATGGATCTCGGGCTCAGCCAGCAGGTCGCGCCCGCCGTATGAGAGCGAGGGCATCTGCGTGTCGTAGCTGCGCAGCGCCGCGAGCTTCGCCGCGGCGGCGTCGTCCTCGAGGCGCACCACGCGCGCCGAGCGTAGCCGCGCCAGCTCGGGCACGCCGCCCAGGAACGAGCTCCAGAACGCGTCGATGTCGCGGAAGGGCTCGGACTCTCGCCCATCCACCCAGGAAGGCCAGCCGTGCATCACGCAGTAGGGGAGGTCGGCGTAGAGAGTCACCGCGAAGCCACGGCGCAGGAGCAGCCGCGCGTAGCGGCGCACGAGCGTGTGGTCGGGGTGGCCGCCGATCGCGGCAGGAGCGAGCACCTGCTCGACGGGCTCCTGCACCTGGGCGACGAGCGCCCGGTCCACGTCGGCCGGTTCAAGTGGCTCGCCGGGGCGGTACTGGGCGTCGAGCAGCGGCAGGTAGACCGCCTCGCGGCCGGCGTGGGCGAGCGCGCGCGCGTCCTCGGCCAGGCGCTCACGGACGCGTGCTGCGGAGTCGCCGGCGCCGGTGATGCGGTCCCACAGCGGCACCGGGGCCCCGGCTCCAGGCAGCCCCGCGAATACGTTCACGACGCGTGGTGGGCTATCTCCCCTCAGCACGCTCCAGCAGTCGAGCACGGCATCGTCGAGGTGCGGAGAGAGGAGCAGCGCCCCGCCATCTCCGCGGCGCAGCTGCGGCTCGAAGCGGGCGTCGGCACGATCCCGGCGCAGCTCCCGCGCGCGGCTCAGAAGTCCGCGCAGGTGGTGGCTCGCCCGTGCCATCGGCGCAGCCTAGAGGCTCAGGATCTCGCGGCGATAGGCGGCCTCGATCGCCTCGGCCAGAGCCCCGACCTCGCCGGTCGGAACGACGAGCCCCCGGCCCGGCGCGATCAGCTCCTTCATGCCGGTGTCCGCGGTCACGATCGCGGGCACGCCAGCCGCCAGTGCCTCGACGGGGGCGTAGCCGAAACCGTCGTCCCAGCTCGGGTGCACGTACAGGCTCGCGCTGCGCAGACGCTCGAGTGGATCGCCGAGGCGCACTTCGATGCGGGGATCGGACTCCGACGCGGTGGTCAGGAAGCGGCGCATGCCGCGCGAGGCCCAGCCGCCCAGCAGCACCAGCCGCAGGTCGGGCGCGTCGATGCCGCGGACGGCCTCGACGAGCAACGGGACCCCCTTCGAGACGGACAGGCTGCCCACGTAGAGGACCTCGAACGCGCTCGACTCGACCGGGCCCTCGCGCGGGGTGTAGCGCGGATCGGGGGTGAGCGGGAAGCTCAGCAGGCGCTCGGCGGGAACGCCCGCGGCGAGGAACGAGTCGCGGATGTGGCTGGTGGCGACGAGGATCGAGTCCGCCAGCTCGTACTCCGCGAGGTTGCGCTCCAGCACGCGCGGCCCCCAGGGACGCTCGAGCGGATGGCGGCGGTGTGCCTCGCGCTGGCGCTCGGCGACGTGGCGCATGTGGGCGGTCGCCGACACGAGCGAGGCGCTGCCCGAGCCCGCCGCCCGCGCGGCGCGCAACTGGGCGAGCGCCTGGCCGTTGAACGCGAGCAGGTGCTCGCCGTCGCCGATGCGCCTGCGCGCGGCGCGGTCGAAGTCGACGCCGGCCTTCCACGTCGACCAGGCCGGGGAACCGGCGAAGACGCGGTCGCTCAGCGCGCCGAGACGGCCCCGGCGCACCTCGATCCGTCCGGGCGGGGGGATCACGCCCCGCCGCTCGGCCGAGGGCCCGCACACCAGCGTTCCCTGCGCGCCACCGCGGCCGAGGGCGTCCCAGATCTCGTGCATGTGACGCCCCAGCCCGCCGCCACCGAAGGGCGCCGAGCAGCTCACCGAGGTCCTGCCCTGCGGGAGGGCCTGCTGCTGGGCGGCCTCGCGCTCGGCGCGCCAGGCCCCGTCGAACGGCTCCATCGCCGCGCTAGTGCTCGGCCACCCTGCCGCCCTCCGGCGACAGCGGCCGGCCCTCTGCATCCCAGCGCACCAGCCCACCGGCCATCGAGTAGGCCTCGTAGCCGGCGGTCCGGAAGGCTTCGGCTGCCATCGTCGAGCGGGCGCCGACGCGGCAGTAAAAGACGACCGGCCGCTCCGCGTCGACGGTCGCGGCTTCGCCGGTGAGCCGCGTCAGCTCGATGTGGCGCGTGCCGGCGATGTGCCCGGCCTCGCGCTCGTGCGGCTCGCGCACGTCGATCACCTGCGGGGCGGGATCCTCGAGCATCCACTCCGCCAGCTGGGCGGGGTCGATCTGCAACTGCTCGCGGGTGCTCACGCCGCTGAGCCTAGCGGCCGCGACGCGCCGTTCTCAGCCGCGCGGCGCGGTGATGGGCGAAGTGCCCGCGCGAACGCCGGGCAGCGCCGTGATCGACCGCGCGCCCGGGGCGCCGCTAGTACGCCGGCGGTTCGCGATAGGGATCGCGTTCGACGACGCGATCGGTACGGCGGCGCGGGCTCCAGGTGATCATCCAGAACAGCGAGAACACGAGGCCGACGATCCCGACGATGATCAGGATCAGGCCGACCGTGTGGAGGTTGATGCCGGAGGTGCTCGCGGTGACCGCCCAGCGGAGGATCGCGCCAACGGCGATCAGGAATATGGATGTGCCAAGGGGCATGCCTATGGCCTACCCAAGGTCCTCCGAAGCCAAACGACGGCGGCCGGGTGTCGTACCGTCGCGGCAGCGCCGCGCCCGGACAGCGGCGCGGCTAGGATCAACCCCTATGGAGGCGGTCAGCGACGTCTACACGATCCCGCAGGAGCACCTCGACTTCTGCGCCACGATCGGCCAGATCGCCCGCGAGAAGATCGCGCCGCGCTCCGCGGAGATCGACGAGAAGGCCGAGTACCCCTGGGACATCCGGCGGCTGCTGGCCGAACAGGACATCCTGGGCCTGCCCTTCCCGGTCGAGTACGGCGGCACGGGCACCGGCACGCTGATGTTGAACATGGCGGTCGAGGAGATCGCCAAGGTCGACGCGTCGTGCGCGCTGATCCTGATGGTCCAGGAGCTCGGGACGCTGCCGATCCAGCTGTTCGGCACCGATGAGCTCAAGGACCGCTTCCTGCCGCGCTGCGCGACCGGCGAGTGGTCGCCGGCCTTCGCGCTGTCGGAGCCCGAGGCCGGGTCGGATCCCGCCGGGATGAAGACGACCGCCGTGCTCGACGGCGACGAGTGGATCATCAACGGCACGAAGAACTGGATCAGCAACCTCGGCGTCGCCGACTTCTACATCTGCTTCGCGGTCACCGACCGCGAGACGCGGCGGCTGACGGCGTTCGTGGTCGAGGCGGACCGCCCCGGCTTCAGCGTCGGCAAGCTCGAGCACAAGCTCGGGATCCGCGCCTCGCCGACCGGGCAGCCGATCTTCGAGGACGTGCGAGTGCCCCAGGCGAACGTGATCGGCGAGGTCGGCCGGGGCCTGTCGGTGGCGCTGGGCACGCTGGAGCGCACGCGCCTCGGTGCCGCCGCGCAGGCCGTGGGGATCGCCCAGGGCGCAACCGACTACGCCGTGGAGTACGCGAAGGAGCGCCGCCAGTTCGGCCAGCCGATCAACGAGTTCCAGGGCATCCAGTTCAAGCTCGCGGACATGGAGCTGCGCACCGCGGCTGCGCGCGAGCTGCTGTACAAGGCGTGCGCGATGGCCGATCAGGAGCACCCCGAGAAAGGCAAGTACTCCTCGATGGCCAAGGTGTTCTGCTCGGACACGGCGATGGCCGTGACGGTCGAGGCCGTCCAGGTTCTCGGCGGCTACGGCTACGTCAAGGAGTACCCGGTCGAGCGCATGATGCGCGACGCGAAGATCACGCAGATCTACGAGGGCACGAACGAGATCCAGCGGGTGGTCATCGCCCGCACGCTCAAGTAGGAGCGAAGCGAGATGAGGCGCCCCAGCGAGCCAGCGCCACACGGATCGTTCCGCCGCGCCGGCGCGGCCGCGCTCGTCGCGATGTCCCTGGGCCTGGTTGTGCTCGTCGTGGGTCAGGGCTTCAGCTCGATCGGCGCGGTGCGCGCGCTGGAGGACGTCGCGCTCGGCGTGATCGTCGCGGCCGTGCTGATGGGAGCCGTCGCCTTCGTCGCGGTCAGGATGGCCGACTGGCGCGACCCTGAGTCGGAGACCGAGTTCGAAGAGATCGTCCGTCACTCCGAGCGCCTGGCGCGCGAGGGCCTCGCGGTCGAACCGCACGAAACCGAGTTCCTCGAGCTCGACCCGCTCGACGACACCGACTTCGAGGAGCTGGTGCGAGAGGCGCTGGACGACCTTCCCGACCTGCTGCGCAACGCGCTTGCGCACGTCGCCGTCGTGATCTCCGACGGCGGCCGCCGCGCCGGGGCCTACGGGCTCTACCAGGGCGGCACGGTCGCTCGCGACGACGTCCACGACCGGATCGTGATCTTCCGCGACACCCTGCGCCGCGACTTCGGCCACGACGGTGATCTGCTGCGCGATCAGGTCACGCGCACGGTGCGCCACGAGCTTGCGCACCACGTCGGCTTCGACGAGCTGGGCGTGTCGCGACTCGATCTGTAGCCGAGAACGGCAGGACGCGACGCATCCAGGAGTACAGCGACCGCGCGGAGGCGCTCAGGGCGGTCGGCTCCGAGGACCAGCCCGAACGCGTGTTTGGGGCCTTTCTTCTAGGATCAAGCCCCGCTCCGATGAGGCGAGCGCGCGTCCACCGACCAAGGAGATTGAGCCCGAGATGCCCGAAGCAGTGATCGTCGATGCCGTTCGCACGCCCATCGGAAGGGCCGTCAAGGGCTCTCTGAAATCGGTCCGCGCCGACGACCTCGCCGCGGTGCCGCTGAAGGCCCTGATCGAGCGCAACCCTGAGGTCGAGACCGGCTCGATCGTGGACGTGATGATGGGCTGCGGGTTCGCCGAGGGCGAGTCGGGCTACAACATCGGCCGCAACGCGACGCTGCTCGCGGGGATCGATCACCACGTCCCCGGCACCACGGTCAACCGCTTCTGCGCGTCCTCGTTGCAGACCACGCGGATGGCCTTCCACGCGATCAAGGCGGGCGAGGGCGACACCTACGTCGCGGCCGGCGTCGAGGCGGTCTCGCGCGCGGGCAAAGGCGCCGACTTCCAGTTCCACCCGCAGCTCGACGGCTCGGAGAACTCGGTCTACAACGTCTACATCCCGATGGGGCTCACGGCCGAGAACGTGGCGGACCGCTGCAAGGTGAGCCGCGAGGCGCAGGACGAGTGGGCCACGATCTCTCAGAACCGCGCCGTCGATGCGCAGGAGTCCGGCCACTTCGACAAAGAGATCGTCGCGGTCACCGCGCCGGCGCACACGGTCACCGACAAGGAGGGCAACGAGGTCGAGGTGCCCGAGCAGGTGGTCACGAAGGACGACGGCCCGCGGCCGGGCACGACCTTCGAGAAGCTCTCAGCGCTGCCGCCGGCGTTCAGGCCCGAGGGCACGGTCACGGCCGGCAACGCGTGTCCGCTGAACGACGGCGCCGCCGCGCTGCTGGTGATGAGCGAGGAACGCGCGAAGGAGCTGGGGCTGAAGCCGAAAGTACGCATCGTGGCCTCGACGGTGGCGGCGCTCCGCCCGGAGATCATGGGCCTCGGCCCGATCCCTGCGATCGAGAAACTGCTCGCCCAGACCGGGATGACGATGGACGACATCGACGTGGTGGAGATCAACGAGGCGTTCGCGGCGCAGATCGTGCCGTGCAAGGAAGACCTCGGGATCGACGACGACAAGCTGAACCCGTTCGGCGGCGCGATCGCGCTCGGCCACCCGTTCGGCATGACGGGCGCGCGCATCATGACGACGCTCATCAACGACCTGGAGACGATGGACGGCACCTACGGCATCGAGTCGATGTGCGTCGCCGGCGGGATGGGCATGGCGATGCTGGTGGAGCGGCTTTCTTAGATTTATCGGGGGTGGCGCCACGCGCTGGTGCCGCCCCCGCGTAGTGCCGCCAGGCGCGTTCGAGCGTTGCGGCGCCGCCGCCTCTCAGAAAGGAGGGGTCGGCCGGCGCTCCATGCCGGCCTTCAGCGCGGCGGCATCCGCAGCGCGCCGTCGAGCCGGATCGTCTCCCCGTTGAGCATCGGGTTCTCGACTATCTGGCAGGCGAGCTGCGCGTACTCCGCGGGTGCCCCGAGCCGGCGCGGGAACGGCACCCCTGCGCCGAGTGCGGCGCGGGCTTCCTCGGGCAGCGCCGCCAGCAGCGGCGTGTCGAACAGGCCGGGGGCGATCGTGTTGACGCGGATGCCGTACTGGCTCAGGTCGCGCGCGGCCGGTAGCGTCATCCCGACCACGCCGCCCTTGGACGCCGAGTAGGCGATCTGGCCGACCTGGCCGTCGTAGGCCGCGATCGAGGCGGTGTTCACGCACACGCCGCGCTCTCCGTCGGCGCCGGGCTCGGTGGCGATCATCGCGCTGGCGGCGTAGCGCAGCACGTTGAAGGTCCCGATCAGGTTGATCTGGATGATCGTCTCGAAGGGAAGGAGCGGGTGGGGGCCCTTCGAGCCCGCCACCTTCTGTGCCCAGCCGGTCCCCGCGCAGCAGATCGCGATCCGCAGTCCGCCGTTCCCGGCCGCACGCGAGACGGCCTCCTCGACCTGTGACTCCTCGCGCACGTCGCAGGCGACGAAGTCGGCCTCGAGCTCTTCGCCCAGGGCCTGTCCCTTCTCTGCGTTGACGTCGGCGATCGTGACGGTCGCGCCCCGCGCGGCCAGCGCCCGCACGGTGGCCTCGCCGAGCCCGGAGGCTCCGCCGACGACGATTGCCGCTGCGCCCTCGATCTCCATCCGGGCGGCAGCCTACACGCCCGACGCGCGCGAGAGCGAAAGGGCGAACAGGTCGTCGGGATCGGTCAGCCAGTGGGCGAGCTCGAGTCCCGCCGCGGCGAGGTCGCCCTGCAGGCGCTCGGGCGTGAACTTGGCGCTGATCTCGGTGCGCAGCTCCTCGCCGGCCTCGAAGCGGACGTCGAGGTCGAGGTGCGCGATCCGCGCAGAGACGTCGCGCCGCGCGCGCAATCTCATCTCGATCCACTCGTGCTCGCGGTCGAACAGCGCGACGTGATCGAAGTCCTCGGGATCGAAGTCGGCGTCCAACTCGCGGTTCAGCACGCGCAGCACGTTGCGGTTGAACTCGGCGGTGACGCCCTCGGCGTCGTCGTAGGCCGCCTCGAGCACGCCCGGGTCCTTGACGAGGTCGGTGCCCATCAGCAGGTAGTCATCGGGCCCGAGCAGCCGCCCGATCTGACGCAGAAAGCGCCGGCGGCTGCCCGGTGGGAAGTTGCCGATCGTCCCGCCGAGGAACGCGACGATGCGCGGACCCTCGGCCGGCGGCACGAGGTCGAGGTGGCGCTCGAAGTCGCCGATCACGCCGTGCACGCGGAGCCCCGGGTACTCGCTGGTGAGCTCGCGCGCGCAGTCACGCACCATCGACTCGGTCACGTCGAGTGGCACGTAGCGCTGCAGCGTGCCGGCGCTGTGCAGCGCGTCGAGCAGCACGCGCGTCTTCGCCGCGGTCCCCGAGCCCAGCTCGACGAGCTCCACCGCGCCGGTGATCGCCGCGATCTCATCCGCGGAGCGCTCGAGGATCGCGCGCTCGGCGCGCGTCGGGTAGTACTCGGGCAGCTCGCAGATGCGGTCGAACAGCTCGGCTCCGCGAGCGTCGTAGAAGTGCTTGGGGGGCAGCTCCTTGAAGGGCCGCGTCAGCCCGTCGAGCACGTCGTCCGCCAGCGAGCGTTCCGAGGACCCGTCGAGGTGCGAGTCGATCGTGATCGGCTCTTTGGGCGCTGCCGCGATCGACCAGGGGGGAGACCACACCATCAGCTCTCACCGTCCCGGGCCAGGCGCAGGCCGGCGAAGATCTGGCGGCGCTCCGGCAGGTCCCAGTTGCGGAACGTGACCGTCGCAACGCGCCGGTCGGTGGCCCACGATCCGCCTCGCAGGACGCGGTAGCGCTCGCCGAAGAACACCTCCGAGTACTCGCGGTAGGGATGAGCCGAGAACCCGGGGTACGGGAGGAAATTGGAGGCGGTCCACTCCCAGACCGAGCCGACGGCTGCCGGCTGCTGGGTCCAGGTCGCCGCTCGCTCCCACTCCTGCTCTGTGGGGAGTCGCGCACCATGCGCGCGGGCGAAGGCGTCGGCCTCGAACCAGCTCACGTGGCAAACGGGCGCCTCCAAGTCACCCGCCGCCACGGATGGATGGTGGCCGATGTCGTACTCCTCCTTCCAGGACCAGCCCTCGTGCGACCACCACTCGCGGCGTTCGTAGCCGCCGCCCTCGGCGAACTTGAGCCAGGTGGCGTTCGTGACCGGCCGGCGCGCGATCTGGAAGGAGGCGAGCTGCTCCTCGTGACGGGGGCGCTCGTTGTCGTAGGAGAAGCCCTCCGCGCCGGCGCCCATCTCGAAACGTCCTGCGGGCACCTCGATCCAGCCGTCCTCGCCGCTCATCGGGGCGAGGGGTTCGCCGCCGTCGAGAAGACCTGCCATCGCCATCGTCTGCAGCATCGTCTCGCCGTGCTGGAGCTCGTGGCGCACGACCATCTCGCACAGCGCGTTGTCCAGGGGCCCCGCGCGCTCGATCACCGCGGCACTGCGCGCGCGCACCGCCGCGAGGTAGGAGCGGGCCGCGTTCGCGTCGAGCAGCTCCACTTCGCCGCGCACGGCGCGGGGCGTCTCGAAGGCGTCGTAGACCGCGGCGAGGTCGGCGCGCAGCAGCTCCTCGCCGCCGTGGCGGTGGCAGATCCAGAGGTCCTCGTAGGCCGCGATGTGCGCGAGGTCCCACGCGAGCGGGCTCATGATCGGCGAGAGCTGTGCCTCGAGCTGCTCGTCGGCGAGGTGGGCGACGAGTCCGAGCGTACGCTCCCGCGCGTCAGCCAGCGCTGCGAGCACGGGCTCGGCGTCGGGGGCGAGGGGATGGGTCGGGGCCGCACGCACCGCCATCGGAGGCTGCGCGTCACTGTAGCGAGCGCCGTCCGCCGGCACCGTGCGGGGCGTCACGCTTCACCACCCGGCAACTTCTGTCCGGGGCTCAGCCGGGGACGACGTTCCACGCGCCGAGGATGCGCGCGTCGTGCTCGAACGAGAGCAGCGACAGGGAGCCGGGGGAGAGGCCCAGACGCGCTCCGCCGGCCGGCGCGAGCTCGATCCAGCGCGCGCCGAGCACGCGCAGGAAATGCCCGTGGGAGAAGACCGCGACCGGGCTCGGCCCGGCGAGCAGCTCGGCCACGACGCGATCGGCGCGGGCCCCGACGTCCGCCGGCTGCTCGCCCCCGGGGCAGCCGTCGCGCCAGAGGCTCCATCCGGGGCGCAGGCGGTCGATCTCCGCGCTCGTGAGGCCCTCGTAGTCGCCGTAGTCCCACTCGCGGAGGAGCTCCTCGCGCTCGGCGCGCTCGCCGAGCCCGCAGAGCCCGCAGGTTTCAACCGCTCGCCGCAGCGGGCTGCACAGCACGCGCGCGTAGCTCCAGGCGGCGACAGGGCGGGCCAGCCGGCTCGCTGCCTCGCGGCCGCGGTCGGTGAGGGGGATGTCCGTGCTCCCGGTGTGCTGCCCGCTCAGCGTCCACTCCGTCTCGGCGTGGCGCACGAGAACCGCCTGCGGCTCGCGCGTGCTCACGGTCCCCGGGGCGCGGCAGCGTCGTCGACGATCACCGTCAGTCGCTCGCGCCGCAAGAGGCTTGCGGGCACTTGCCGCGAGGGCGCACCGAGCATCGCGTCGACGGCGTCGGCCTTGCTCGAGCCCGTCGCGAGCAGCAGGCAGCCGCGTGCGGCGTGAAGCATCGCGAGGCTCAGCGTGATGCGCTGGGGCGGCGGCTTCGGCGAGTCCGAGATGCCGTGGCAGATCGACTTGTCGTCGGCGTCGAGCGTCCGCGCGCCCGGGAACAGCGAGGCGACGTGGCCGTCGGGGCCGATCCCGAGCACGACGAGGTCGAGCACGGGCAGCGGCGGCTCCTCGCCGAGCGTCGCGAGCAGCTCGAGCTCGTAGCTCCGCGCGCCCTCGGCCGGCCCAAGCTCGCCTGGCATCCGGTGCACCCGCGCGGGCGCGATCCCCGCCGGCTCGAGCAGCGTTTCGCGGGCGAGGCGGTAGTTGCTCTCCTCGTCGTCGGGGATGACGCAACGCTCGTCGGCGAACCACACCTCGACGCCGTCGAGAGCCGGACCGCTCGCGCCCAGCAGCTCGTAGGTGCGGCCGGGCGTGGTGCCGCCGCTCAGCGCCAGATGCGCGGCCCCGCGCTGCTCGTGCGCCTGCGCCAGCGCGCGCTCGATGTGCGCCGCGGCGCGCTCGGCGACGCTCTCCGCGTCGGGGCACGTGGTGAGGCGTGTCACGCCAGCATCGCCCGCGCGGCGCCGACCGCGGGCAGGTACGTCGGGTCGCGCAGCAGCGCCTGGCGGATGCCCTCGCCGAGCACGCCGGTCTCGCCGCGCGAGGCGCCCGGGATCGTCCACTCGCGGTCGGGTTCGCGGGGGCCCGAGAAGCGCGCGCGCAGGCCTCCGGGGCCGCGGTCGAGGCGCAGCCGGTGCCCGCGCGCCGTCTCGATCGTGAGGCCCTGCAGTCCCGGCACCGGCAGCTCCGGGGCCGTCTGCAGGCGCAGCGCCACGTCCTGGCGGCCGGCGTGAGCCTTGCCGGACATCTCCTCGCCGACGCCGACCAGGCGCGTCGTCTTCCACCCGAGCCGTGTGGAGAGCCAGCCGACGAACAGGGCCGCCGCCGCCGTCGAGGCGGGGTGGTGGCGGACGGTGACGCCGGAGAGCAGCCGCAGCTCCGGACGCAGCCACGGCGGGTCGAACATGGCCGCGACGCGCTCCCGCCACGGGGTCGAGCGCAGCCAGGCGAGGTCCACGACGTACGCGCGCTCGCTGAGGGTGCACGCCCGGTCGAGCGCCTCGGCGTGTTCGGGCTCCTCGACCGAGTCGATCAGCACCGCCTGCGCGAGAGGGAGCAGGTAGTCCATGATCTCGTCGTGCCCGTGGGGCGACCACAGCAGCGTCGGCAGGTCGGTCACCACCAGCGGGTCGGCGATCGTCACCAGGTCGTCGAGGTGGCGGTCGCCGAGTTCGACGACCACGGTCTCGCGCGCCAGCGCCAGCTCGCCGGGAGCCGCGGGATCTTCGGTCGAGACCGTGACGCGCGCGTCGAGGCGCTCGCGCTTGGGCTCGTAGGCGAGCACCAGCAGGCGAGAGGCGTGGTAGCGCCCGACACCGCGCAGCCGGTTCGCGATCTCGCCGGTCCAGTCGAGATCGACGAACACGACCATGTTGAGCACCCTCGCCGGCACGACCTCGTTGCGTTCGGCGTGGGCGTTGATCAGCAACCGGCGCAGAGCTGCTTCGATCGCGTCCGGGGTCGTTCCCTGTTCGCTCCAGACCGCGTCGGTGCGCGCCATCAGATCGCGCGCCAGGTATCGCCCTCGCGCAGCAGCGAGTCGGCCTCCGCCGGTCCTTGCGATCCCGATTCGTACTTCGGCAGCGGCCCGGGTGTCGCTTCCCAGGCTTTGACGACCGGATCACAGATCCGCCACTGCGCCTCGACCTCGTCGTTGCGGGTGAAGAGGGTGGGGTCGCCGCGCATCGCGTCCGTGATGAGGCGCTCGTAAGCCTCGGGGGATTGGGAGAGGAACGCGGTGCCGTAGAGGAACTCCATGTTCACCGGGCGGATGATCATGCGGGTGCCGGGGATCTTGGCGCCGAGGCGCAGCGAGACTCCCTCGTTGGGCTGCACGGTCAAGACGAGCTGGTTCGGTTGCACGCCGAGCGAGCCGTCCTGGCTGAACGCGAGGTGCGGAACCGGCTTCAGCGTCACCGCGATCTCCGTGACCTTCCTCGCCAGGCGCTTGCCCGTCCGCAGGTAGAAGGGCACGCCGGCCCAGCGCCAGTTGTCGACTTCCAGCCGGATCGCGGCGTAGGTCTCGGTGTTCGAGTCCGCCGGGACGCCCTCCTCTTCCAGGTAGCCGGGCACGTCCTCGCCGCCGGCGTGGCCGGGGCCGTACTGGGCCCGGACGGCCATCTCGCCGATGTCGGCCGGTGTCGGCTCGGGGATCGCCTCCAGCACCTTGACCTTCTCGTTGCGGACCTCTTCGGCGGTGAAGCTCACCGGCGGCTCCATCGCGACCTGGCAGAGCAGCTGCATCATGTGGTTCTGGATCAGGTCGCGCAGCGCCCCGGCGGCGTCGTAGTAGTCGGCCCGGGTGCCGATGCCGATGTCCTCCGCGGCGGTGATCTGCACGTAGTCGATGTAGTTGCGGTTCCAGAGCGGCTCGAAGAAGCCGTTGGCGAAGCGGAGCGCCAGCAGGTTCTGAACGGTCTCCTTGCCGAGGTAGTGGTCGATGCGGTAGATCGAGGTCTCGTCGAAGACGGCGAGCACGCGGCGGTTGAGCTCGCGCGCCTCCTCCAGCGAGGTCCCGAACGGCTTCTCGATGATGCAGCGGACCTCTGCCTGCTCGTGCTCGGAGAGCTTGCTCTCACCCAGCTTCTCGACGATCACAGGGAAGAACGCCGGCGCTGTCGAGAGGTAGAAGGCGCGGTTGAGCGGCTCGCCGGCGTCTTTTTCGAACTTGTCAAGCTGACCGCCGAGCGCCGTGTAGACCGAGTCGTCGTCGAAGGTCCCGGGCACGTAGCGGACGTTCTCGAGCAGCCCTTTGAGCACCTCCGGGTCGGGTTTTCGCCGCGAGTATCGCTCGATCGCTTCCTCGCACTCCCTGCGGTAGTCCTCGTGGTCTTTTTCTTTGCGGGCGACGCCGACGAGGTAGAAGCGCTCGGGCAGCCCGCCGTCATGGGCGAGGTTGTAGAGCGCGGGCAGCAGTTTGCGACGCGCGAGGTCGCCGGTGGCGCCGAAGATCACGAGCGAGGTCGGCGGCACCGGCATGCGCTCGAGGCCTGCCGTGAGCGGGTTCTCGGGCTGCGGGATCGCGGTCGGCCGCCCCGCCGCTACCTCCATCAGCGGCCCCCGGCCGCCTTCGCGCCTTTGCGCGCCGGGCGTTTGGCTTTCGCGGCTTTGGCGGGTTTCGCGCCCGCGCCGTTCGCCGCGGGTGCTCCGGCGGAGCCTTTGGGTGCGGCGAGCACGGCGTGCCCGCCGAACTGATTGCGCAGCGCTGCCAGGACACGGTCGGCGAAGTCGCCGTTGCCGCGCGAGCGGAAGCGTGAGTAGAGCGAGGCGGTGATGACGGGCGTCGGGACGTCGTGATCGGTGGCGTCCTGGATCGTCCAGCGCCCCTCGCCCGAGTCGGCCGTCCAGCCCTCGATCGCTTCGAGGTCGTTGCCATCCAGTTCGAAGGCGCGCGCGGCCAGTTCGCAGAGCCAGGAGCGGACCACAGAGCCCTGGCCCCAGAGGTGCGCGATCTTCGCGTTGTCGAGCTCGTACTCGCTGTGATCGAAGATGTCGAAGCCCTCGGCGTAGGCCTGCATCAGCCCGTACTCGACGCCGTTGTGCACCATCTTCACGTAGTGCCCCGCGCCGGTCGGGCCGAAGTGCATCCAGCCGCGATCGCCGATCGCCGCGCGGCTCTGCTCGTTGGTCGGCGGGGCGAGCACGTCGAGGATCGGGGCGAGCCGTTTGACGGCTCCTTTGGGCCCGCCGACCATCATGCAATAACCGACTTCGAGGCCCCAGACGCCGCCGGAGACGCCGACGTCGATGTAGTCGATGCCGGCTTTTTTCAGTTCCGCGGAGCGCCGCTTGTCGTCGGTCCACTTCGAGTTGCCGCCGTCGATGATCGCGTCGCCGCGGTCGAGCAGCTTCGCGAGCTTGTCGACCGTTTCCTGCGTCGGCGCGCCGGCCGGCACCATGATCCAGACCATCCGCGGCGGCTCGAGCTTCTTCACCAGCTCCCGCAGCGAGCCGGCACCGCCGGCGCCGTATTTGACCGCCTGCTTGACGGCCTTCTCGTCGAAGTCGAAAGCGACGACCTCGTGGTCGGAGTCGCGCCGGATGCGGTGGACCATGCCGCCGCCCATCTTGCCCAGCCCGACGAAGCCGATCTGTGTCATGTCCACCCCTTGATCGTTGTGGTCAGGGCGCGCAGCGCGCCCGCAGAATCCACGCCTCCCAGCCGCACGCGCTGGGCGGGCAGCCCCAGCTCACGCAGCGTTTCGATGTCGCCGATCGCCTGCGCTTCCTTCAGCGTCCCGAACGAGAACGGCCGGCCGGGGATCTCGACGTCCTCGGCGCTGTCGTGCAGAAGCTGCAGGAAGCGGCCGACCTTCGGGCCGCCCTTGTGGAACTGCCCGGTCGAGTGCAGGAAGCGCGGGCCGTAGCCGAACGTGGTCGTGGCGCGAGTAGCCTCGCGAACCGTCTCGCGCAGCTCCGCGACGGCGGCTTCGAAGTCCTCGCTCGGCTGCAGGTAGCCCATCACCGCGACGTAGTCGGGCGGCGCGGCGCCGAGCAGCAGCTCGCGCAGCTCGGCCTCGCCGGCCGCGGGAACGTCGGGCAGCGCGCCGCTCTTCTCGAACCCCTCGAGCACGCGGTTGGTCGCGTCCTTGGCCTGCTGCACGTTGGGCTGGTCGAACGGGTTGATGCGAAGGCCCCATCCCGCGACGGCGACCGCGATCTCGGCCAGCATGAACACGCGGCCGAGGTCTTCGGGGCCGGCGGTCGGGATCGTGATCACCGGGTGCCCGGCGGCGGCGAGGGCCGCGAGCGCCTCATCTGCAGCCGGATCGGGTGCCGCGGGGTCGGGCAGGTGCGCGAACACGCGGTCCGGGCCATAGGCGCCCGGCTCGCCGAGCGGCTCCTCGGCGACAGGGAGGATCCCGGTCCCCTGCTTGCCGGTGGACTCGGCCACGAGCTGCTCGAGCCACAGCCCGAGGCCGGGCAGCGAGGGCGCGATCGCGAACGTGAGCTTGTCGCGCCCGGCGCGCGCGAGCGCCGCCAGCACGGCGCCCAGCCAGACGGCTCCCGGGAGCCCGCCCGAGCCGGGCGCGCTCGCCTGCCAGGCGAGCGGGGCGCGGCGCAGCAGCGCTGCGGTGTCCGCGCCCATCAGCGTGGCGGGGACGATCCCGAAGGGCGAGAGCGCGCTGTAGCGCCCGCCGATGCCGGGGTCGCCGAAGAAGATGTGGCGGAAGTCGTTGTCGGTCGCGAGCTGCGCGAGGCCGGACCCCGGATCGGTGATCGCGACGAAATGCGAGCCCTCCGGCTGCAGCGCGTGGAAGTGGGCGAACAGCGAGAGCGGCTCGATCGTCCCGCCGGACTTCGAGGAGACGACGAACAGCGTGCGCACCGGATCGACCGCGTTCTGCACGGCGGAGATCCATGCGGGGTCGGTCGAGTCAAGCACGTGCAGCCGTAGGCCGGCGGCTTGGGTGCCCGGGCGCCCGAACGTGCGCCGGAAGACCTCCGGTGCAAGCGAGGAGCCCCCCATCCCCAGCAGCACGACGTCCGTGATGCCGTCGTTTTTCACGCCGTCGGCGACCCGTTCGATTTCGAGCAGCTCATCCAGCATGCGCTCGGCGATCGTCAGCCAGCCGAGCCGGTTGGCGACCTCGGGAGTGCCGGCCGGTCCCCACAGCGTCGCGTCACCTTCGGCCAGGCGGTCCGCGACGCGCTCCTCGCCCGCGGCCCCCAGCATCTTCTCGATCGACGGTCCGTCAGCCGGCGGAAGGCGCGCCCGCAGAGTGAGGTCCGGATCGCTCACGCCACGATCGTAGTGGCAGCGGCGCTGGTATAGGTTCCACGCGTCGTGAATACGCACTCCACGCCGCAGCTCCCGGACCGGAATCTCGCGCTCGAGCTCGTGCGCGTGACCGAGGCCGCCGCCCTGGCGGCGGCGCCGCTCGTGGGCCGCGGCGAAAAGGAGGCCGCCGACCAGGCCGCCGTGGACGGCATGCGCTACATGCTGCAGTCGGTGTCGATGGATGGAGTCGTCGTGATCGGCGAGGGCGAGAAGGACGAGGCGCCGATGCTCTACAACGGCGAGCAGATCGGCGACGGCTCGCCGCCCGCGGTCGACATCGCCGTCGACCCGCTCGAGGGCACAACGCTCGCCGCGCACGGGATGCCGAGCGCGCTCTCGGTGATCGCGCTTTCAGCCCGCGGCACGATGTTCAACCCGGGCCCGATCGTCTACATGGAGAAGATGGCGGGCGCGCCGGAGATCGCCGACGTGCTCGACCTCGACCGGCCACTGGGCGACACGGTGAAGCTGATCGCCGAGCGAACCGGGCGCCCGGTCAGCGACGTGATGGTGGTGGTGCTCGACCGCCCACGCCACGAGGAGGGGATCGCGGCGATCCGCGAGGCCGGCGCGCGCGTGCGGCTGATCGCCCACGGCGACGTCTCCGCGGCGCTGCTGGCGGTCACCGAGCGCTCGCGCGTCGATCTGCTGTGGGGGATCGGCGGTACCCCGGAGGGCGTGATCTCAGCGGCCGCGGTCAAGTGCGTAGGCGGGCAGCTGCTCGGCCGGCTCTGGCCGCGCGACGAGGAGGAGCGCCGGGCGGCGCTGGAGCAGGGCTATGACCTCGACCGCGTGCTCGACCGCGACGACCTCGTGGCCGGCGAGGACGTGTTCTTCTCTGCGACCGGCGTGACCGACGGCGACGTCCTGCAGGGCGTGCGCTACCCGAGCGCGGGCGGCGCGACGACCGAATCGCTGGTCACGCGTACGCGGTCGGGCACGGTGCGGCGGGTCTCCGCCACGCACGACCGCTCGAAGCTGCGCGCGGTCGGCGGCGAGCGCTTCTAGCGGATCGGCGCACAGCTCGATTCAGTCTCCTCGCGCCGTGCGCGGTGCCGTCAGCCCTTCTTCGCCTGGTGAGCGACAACCTTGCCGAAGGCGTCCTCGAGCTGGCTCGTCATGCGCAGCTTGAACATCGCCAGCAGCGCCTCAGAGGCGACAGGGCGCAGCGTGTCGACCGACCCGATCAGCTCGTCCCATCGCTCCGGCGGTTGGCCCGCCCGCTCGAAGGGCTCCCACAGCTCCTTCAGGAACAGCTTCACGAACGCCCTGGCGACCGAGTCGCAGTCGCGGCTCACGCGCTCGATCACCTCCAGCGTCGTGCGCAGAGGGATGCCGAGCGCCATCACCTGTTCGGCGGCCTCCAGGAGAGCGGGGCTCGTGACTTCGAAACGGTCCTCGCCGAGCGGCGCGAGCACGCGCAGGCGCCGCACCCGCTCGAGGTCCTTGGGCTCGGCGGGCCCGAAGCGGTCTTCGAGCTCCTGGCGGGTGACGACCTCGGGCCGCTCCGGCTCGTAGGGCGCGATCACGGCGGCGCGAAGGCCGAGCAGCTTTCCGGCGAGTCCCTCCGAGCCGCTCAGCAGCCGCTCGATCGACGCCAGGTTGAAGCCGTCGGCCTGGAGATCCTGGATCAGGCGCAGCCGCGCTGCGTGCTCGGCGCTGTAGTAGCCCACGCGCGCACGCACCTCCGGCGGCGCGAGCAGCCCGCGCGAGTGGTGGTTGCGGATGTTGCGGACCGACATACCGACCCCGGCGGCGAGCTGCTCGATCGTCATGTCGTGGGGCGTGCCCGCTCCCGCGTCTGAGATCTCTGCGATCGGTGTGTCCGCTCTCACACTTGACATCCTCGGAACAAGGTTACCGTGTTTGATGTGACCTCAAACGAGGTAACATCGATCTAGGTCATGCGAGAGGAGCCGAGCAGCGACGATGGCTGAACGCGGAGCGACACCCCAGGTACCGACGCTCGGGCGCCGCGCGCTCGCGCTGGCGCAGTCGTTCACCTCGCCGCTGCTGCCCGACGACTACATCGAGCTGATCAACCCGCTGTGGTCCACGCGCGAGCTGCGAGGCCGCGTCGAACGTGTCCAGGACGAGACCGACGAGGCCGTCACGATCACGATCAAGCCCGGCTGGGAATGGCCCGGTCACCGCCCGGGCCAGTACATCCGGCTCGGGGTGGAGGTCGACGGTCGCTTCCACTGGCGCGCGTACTCGCTCACCTCCGACCCGGCGCGCGAGGACGGATGCATCACCATCACCCCCAAGCTCGTGCACGACGGCACCGTCACGCCGTTCATCTGCAAGCGCCTGCAGCCGGGGACGATCGTCCGCCTCGGCGGCGTCGAAGGGACCTTCGTTCTGCCCGATCCGCTGCCCTCGCGCCTGCTCCTCGTGAGCGCCGGCAGCGGCGTCACGCCGATCGCGAGCATGCTCCGCAGCCTCGCTGCCGGACGCGAGCTGCCCGACATCGCGCACATCCACTCCGCGCGCTATCCGCGCACCGCGATCTTCGCCGAGGAGCTGCGAGCGCTCGCGGCGCAGCGGCCCGAGTACCGGCTGACGTCGCGCCACAGCGGCTCCGAAGGACGCATCCGCCCGGAGGAGCTCGACGAGCTGTGCCCCGACTGGCGCGAGCGCGAGACATTCGTGTGCGGCCCCGCCGGCCTGCTCTCGGCGCTGAAAGAGCGCTGGGATCGCGACGGTGACCCCGCACGCCTGCACCACGAGCACTTCCAGCCCGACGCGCTGATCGAGGGCGCCCCCCGGGGCTGCGGCGGCACGATCGCGCTTTGCAAGAGCGGGGTCGAGGCTGTGAGCGACGGCTCGGAGCCGATCCTCGTCGCCGGCGAGAGCGCAGGGGCGACGATGCCGTTCGGCTGCCGGATGGGCATCTGCCACAGCTGCGTCGGGCGACTGCGCTCCGGGCGCGTGCGCGACCTGCGCACCGGCGTCGTCTCAGGCGCCGAGGGCGAGGTCGTGCGCACCTGCATCAATGCCCCCGAGGGCCCGATCGAGATCGACCTCTGAGCCCGCCGCGGCATCCCCGCGCGCCAATCATCCAAATCCAAAAAAAAAGAGAGACGACATGTCAGCAACGCTTGAACGCACCCCGGCGGCAACCGCGCCCACCGAGCCCGAGAGCCCGCTGGCCGCCCTCACCCCCGAGCAGGTCCAGGAGCTCGGGCGCGAGTTCGACGCGATCCACGACGAGGTCTACGCCGACCTCGGCGAGCGCGACTCCCGCTACATCCGCTCCACCATCGCCCTGCACCGCCGCCTCGTGCTCGCGGCGCGAGTGGCCCTCCTTTTCTCGCGCCGGCGCCCGGCCTGGTTCGCCGGGACCGCGATGCTCTCGGCGGCCAAGATCCTCGAGAACATGGAGCTCGGCCACAACATCATGCACGGGCAGTGGGACTGGATGAACGACCCGGACATCAACTCGCAGAGCTGGGATTGGGACACGGCATCGCCCGCCGATGCCTGGAAGCACTCCCACAACTACGAGCACCACACGTTCACCAACATCCGCGGCAAGGACCGCGACCTCGGCTACGACATCATGCGCATCGACCCGCATCAGAAGTGGCACCCGGTCTACCTGCTGCAGCCGCTCTACAACCTCGTCCTGATGGGCTTCTTCGAGTGGGGTGTCGCCTTCCACGACATGAACCCCGACGCGATCCGCGCCGGCGAGAAGTCCAAGGCCCAGGCGCTCGCGGAGCTGAAGGCGATCGGCGTCAAGGCTCGGCGCCAGGTCGTCAAGGACTACCTCGCGTTCCCGGCGCTGTCGGCCGCGACCGCGCCGGCCGGCAAGCGCCGCGGAACCTTCAAGGCGACCTTCTGGGCGAACTTCACCGCCAACATCGTGCGCAACGTCTGGGCGCACTCGATCATCTTCTGCGGGCACTTCCCCGATCAGACCTACACGTTCAGCGAGGGCGAGGTCGCCGGCGAGGCTCGCGGAGCCTGGTACGTCCGCCAGCTGCTGGGCTCCGCCAACATCGACGGCAGCCCGCTGTTCCACCTGGCGAGCGGCAACCTCTCCTTCCAGGTCGAGCACCACCTGTTCCCGGACATGCCCTCCAGTCGCTACGCGGAGATCGCGCCGCGCGTGCGAGACGTCTGCCGGCGCTACGGGCTGCCGTACAACACCGGCCCGTTTCACCGTCAGCTCGGCACGGTGCACCGCACGATCCTGCGGCTCGCGTTCCCCGGCGGGCGCGTGCGGCCCAAGGCGGCCGATGCTGTGCCCGCGGAACCTGGTTTCTAGCCGAGAAGCCCGGCGGTGCTCGGCGGCGGCGCGCTCCCGGTGGTGGCGGCCGTCGTCCTCTGGCGATCTACACAAGGGCACGGTGCTGAGGACGATCCGCACGGGCGGCTGACGCGGGCAGCGCCTGCGCTCCCCGCTCGCGTAGTGTTGACCGCAGATGGCGCGCATCCCCTACCGCGACCCTGAGGACGCCCCCGAGCCCATCCGCGAGGTGATCGCCGAGACGCCGCTCGCGCTGCTGCGGATCGTCGCCCACGCCGACACCGCTTTCGAACCGTGGCTGCGCTACAGCAACACGCTGCTGCGGCGTCTCGAGCTCGACCCGCTCCTGCGTGAGCTGGCGATCCTGCAGGTCGCGCGCCTGTCGGACTCTGAGTACGAGTGGACCCAGCACGTGCCGATCGCCGAATCGTTCGGAGCGAGCGACCAGGCGGTCGCCGCGATCGAGGCCGGGCGCGACGAGGACGACTCGCTCGCGGACGAGCACCGGGCGATCCTCTCCTTCACCCGTGAAGTGGTCGCCGACGGCGCCGCCGGGGAGGAGGCCGTCGCTGCGATGCGCGCGCGCCTCGGGGAGCGGCAGGTCATCGAGCTGCTGCTCGTGATCGGCAACTACCTCGGCCTCGCGCGGCTGATCGCGACGGTGGGGCTGGAGCCGCACGAGCCGGTCGTGAGACTCCCCGGGGGCACCGACGCGCTCGGCCCGTCCTGAGCGCGCAGCGCGGCGCCCGGCGCGCGGTCTGGGGGCTCCGGATCAGCTCGTGCGAAGGCGCCCGACGCGGGATTCGGCGAGGTCCAGCCGCGCCAGCGAGCGCAGGAAGCTGTACGTGATGATCACGTGGATGCGTGACTGCGTCGCGTTGTAAAGGCGCAGACTGATGCCCGAGGCGATCGCCGGATAGAAGTTGACGACCGCGACCTCGACGTCGAGGCGCGCGCGGGCCGGATCGCCTCCCGGCAAGCGGCGGACCTCGATCTGGAGGTAGCCGGCGCCGTCCCGGCCACGCCGAGCCACGAGCACCCCGCGCGCGATGCGCCAGCGCACCAGCCCGCGCGTCGCGTCCATCTCGTACTCCGGTGGCTCGAACGTCAGCAGCCTGAACGGCTCGGTGAGGAGCACCACCGAACGGCCCCGCTCGCTGTAGCGGACACGGATGAGGCCCAGCGTCACCCTCGTCAGAAAGCGCCAGTAGGTCCGCGCCAGACGCTCCAGGTGCACCGGCGTCCAGATTTCCTCCAGCGCATCGCGGTCGATCAGCACCTCGGCGCGCTGCACCGAGCGCACGGCGTCCGTCTCGGCGTCGACCGAGGTTTCGTCGAAGAGGTTGGAGATCTCCGCCGGCAGCACGCGTTGCGCGGCCTTGCGAAAGAACAGCCACAGCGCCACGGCCAGACCGAGGAGCGCGGCGAACGCTGCGACTGCGATCCAGACCCCGGTCATGTCGGCTTGGCACCGGGCACGAGGCGTGAGGCTATCCCGCCGCGGGCTCCTCGTGTCCACCTGTGCTGGTATTCAACGCCCATGTCCGATCGCGCCAGGCGAGCAGGCGGCTACGGTCGCGCGGCCGCCGACCCGCTCCTCGACGAGCTCGCTTCGCAGTCGGACGAGCTGGCCAAGCGCTGGGCGATCGCGATGATCGAGGGTGCCGGTCCCGACGGCCTCGCGGCGATCGATCTCACGCTGATCGCAAGCGAGGGACCCGAGCTGATCGACGGCCTTCTCAGCGGCGAGGCGCGGCCCGGGCGGCTCGCGCGCATCGCCGGGGAGGAGGGCGGGAAGCTCGCACGGGCAGCGGAGGCTCTGCGCCGCGTGCTGTGGGAGGCGGCCGTCGAGGCCGTCCCCAGAGCCGGCTCTGACACCCGCTCCGCCCGCCGGCTGCTCGACGCCGGCGATGGCATCGCCGCCGCGTGCGCGGAACTGCTCGCCGCGGAGCTCGACGCAGGGGCGGCGGAGCGCGCGCCCGCTGCCGAGACGCCGGTCGGCGCCACGTCCGGCGCTCGCGTGGCCGCGCAGCCGGTCGTGATCGTCGACGAGCGCTACGGAGCAACGCCGGGGGCGCGGCGTGTGCCCGAGCCGCCCCTTGCGAGGCCGGCGCCCGGCGACGCGCCTGCGCCCGGCGCCGCGGATCTGCGCCCGGGGGGGCCGCTGCCCGAGGAGCCGCTGCCCGAGGAGCCGGTGGCACCGTTCGCGCCGTCGATCGCCGCGCGCGACGCACGGCAGGGGCCGGCGGCATGGATCGGCTCGATCGGTGCGCAGCTGGAGGCGTTCCGCCAGGACGGCCGTCCGTTCGCCGTGCTGCTGATCGAGATGCTCGAGCCCGCCGCCGCGCTCGACGCGCAGGCCGCTACGCGTGCGCTCGAGGAGCGTCTGGGGCAGTGGCGCGGGCTGACCCTCACCCGCGAGGGGCCCGGCCGTTACTGGCTGGTGGCGCCGGGCGCCGACAGGGCGGGCGCCGAGAGCCTGCGCGATCTGGTCGAGCTGCCGCGCGGGGAGGCGAAGGGCGGTCCGGTCGCGGTGGGGATCGCGCTCTGCCCGGAGGACGGGCGCGACGCAGCGGGTCTGGCCGCGCACGCGGACCTCGACCTCTACGCCTCGCGTTCGCGCGCCTCAGCGCGCAGAGCCGGGCGCTCCTAGCCCCGACTGAGGCGGCTCAGCTCGCCGGCGCGGTGCCGCCGGCTGCGCTCGGGGCGGGCGCTTCGGCCGCTTCCGGCGGCGCTCCGAGCGAGGGCGTGTTGGCGGTCGTGCCGACCACGCGGGTGTGGATGCGGACCGTCTCGCTGACGCCGAGGGCGTGCGCGGCGCCGGCGGTCAGATCCCAGTCGGCGCCGTGCGCGTAAGGGCCGCGGTCGAGCACGGGGACCGTGATCGCGTGGCCGCGGTAGGACACGCGGATCAGCGTGCCGCAGGGGAGCGTGCGGTTGGCGACACCGACGACCGTGGGCGTGAGCGTCTGCCCGCAGGCGGTCCTGTGGCCGTAGAAGCCGGGCCCGAACCAGGTCGCGATTCCGGTCGGGCGCACCGCAGCCGAGGAGGCGGACCTAGGCGTCGCGGTGCTCGGTGCGCTCGCGCCGCCGGTAGAGGCGAGCGCGGCGGCAGCGCTCAGCGCCGGGAGCAGTAGTCCCGCGGCGAGGGCCAGCACGACCCGAGCTGTCTTGAAACGCAGATACATACGACGCAACGCCTACGGGGTGAGCTGACGGGCTCGCGCGGCTGAACTTCAAGCGGCGCTACGGCCCTTGCGGACCGATTCGCCCCAGCGGACCTGTACGTCGGTCCGCAATTGGGTCCCCCGTCTGCCGCGATCTGAGCCGCAGCAGCTCGGCGTGGGCGGCAGTATACATATCCAGTCCGGCGCGGCCGGCTGACCGGCGCAAACCGCGCTGAACCTCCGCAAATTGCGGCGGGAACGCCTGCTGAGGCGCCTGAGCTCGGCTCAGCGGCCCAGTCGTGAGAGCACGTCGCGCACCAAGCGCTCGCCACCCGAGATCCCGGCCTTCGCGATCTCGTTGACGATCTCGGCGGCGGTGCCGATCAGCTCCGTCCCGCCGGGCGGCTGAACGGGGCCCGTCGCACCACGCTCCTCGACGGACTCGTAGCCCTGCCGGGGGACGTCTTCCGCCGGGGGCTTGCGCTTCGCGGGCGCCGCTTTCGTGCGGCTCGGTTTGGCCGGGGCCGCGCGCTTCGCGCTCGAAGCCGCCGCCTTGCGGGAGCTCGTGCGGGGCGCCCCGCCGTTGCCGTTCGACGAGGTCGTCTCCGCGGCGGCGGCGGCGGCATCGGCGCTGCGCGCTGCCGCGCGTCGCGCGGTGGCCCGCTGCGGACGGGTGCGGGGCAGGTTGGCCAGCACACCGGCCCCCTCGGGGGGCGTCTCGGGTTCGATCGGCGGGCGCTCCGTGCCGGCCTCGGCGCCGTGGCTGTTGCCCTCGCCTGGCTCGTTCACCTCCACATCATTGCTTAACGGGACGTGTTCGAGCAGGCGCGTGGAGGCCTTCGCGGGATTCTCGTTGCAGGCGCGATCGGGCGATGGCTAACCGGTCCGTTCTCGCCAGGACGCGTTAGCATGGGAGCCCGGTGAGCCGATAGGGCTGTAACGTCGGCAGGGCTGCGGCCGTAGTGTCGACTGAGGCGCACACATCAGCCACAGACATAAGGTGGGGCTCACCCGCCCCGCGGGGTAGGAGCCCCACCCAGCCGGTCTCGGTAGTCGATCGACGGAAGAAATGGAAACCGCATGTCAGTAGTCGAGCTTCAGGAGCTGGATGAGGTCAAGGGCCTGCTCGCCAAGGGCCAGCAGGTGGGGGTTCTCTCCTACGCGGAGATCTCGAAATCGGTGTCCGAGCTCGACCTCGACGAGGCGGATGTAGAAGAGCTCCACGGCTTCCTCGAGCGCTCGGAGATCGAGCTCGTGGAGGACATCGACCCGGCGACCGCGGCCGGCGCCCAGGTGGAGCGCGCGCCCGACAAACGCGGCCGGCGCAAAGCGAAAGCGGCCCTCGACCTGAAGCCGGACATGACGACCGACTCGCTGCAGCTGTTCCTCAAGGACATCGGCAAGGTGCGTCTGCTCACCGCCCAGGAGGAGGTGGACCTCGCCAAGCGCATCGAGCGAGGCGACCTCGACGCGAAGCAGAAGATGGTCGAGTCGAACCTGCGCCTCGTCGTCTCGATCGCCAAGAACTACCGCAACCAGGGCTTGCCCTTCCTCGACCTGATCCAGGAGGGCACGCTGGGCCTGGTGCGCGCCGCCGAGAAGTTCGACTACCGCAAGGGCTTCAAGTTCTCCACCTACGCGACGTGGTGGATCCGCCAGGCGATCGCCCGAGCGCTGGCCGACAAGGCGCGCACGATCCGCATCCCCGTGCACGTCGTGGAGAAGCTCAACAAGATCGGCCGCGCCGAGCGAAAGCTCGTGACCGAGCTGGGCCGCGAGCCCACCGCCGACGAGATCGCCGAGGTCACCGGCATCGACCCCGAGGAGGTCGACTCGATCAAGCGCTCCGCGCAGGCCCCGGTGTCGCTGGAGAAGCCGGTCGGCGACGAGGAGGAGTCCGAGTTCGGCCAGTTCATCGCCGACGAGCGTGCAGAGTCGCCCTACGAGCGCGCCGCCGAGATCCTCACCAAGGAGGCGCTGCGCGAGGCGCTGGAGAACCTCTCCTACCGCGAACGCCGTGTGCTCGAGCTGCGCTACGGGCTCGGCGGGGAGCACCCCCGCACGCTCGACGAGGTCGGCCGCACGTTCAACGTGACGCGTGAGCGGATCCGCCAGATCGAGAACCAGTCGCTCAAGAAGCTGCAGTCGCTTGCGGAGGCCCAGAAGCTCCGCGACGTGGCCTGAGACGCGTCTCGGGCTCGCTGCCGGCGTCCTCGCTTCCTGCGTCCCTGGCCAGCGAACCAGAAGGGGTCTCAGTCCACTGGCCTCGAGCGCGGCGTCCACGACCCAGCGCAGCGCTCAAGGCGTGCCGGCGCCCTGCCGATGCGCCAAGCATGTTCGACGTCAAAGCTGCGCTGCGTGAGCTCGTCGCGAAAGAGGGCTCCGATCTACACCTGAAGGTTGGCACCTCGCCCCTGTTCCGCGTGCACGGCGAGCTCGCGCTCGACCATGCCACGCCCCCGCTTCAACGCGAGGACACCGAACAGGCGCTCCGCGAGCTGCTTCACGACGAGGCCAAGCTCGAAGAGTTCGCCCAGGACCACGAGGTCGACTTCTCCTTTGAAATCGAGGGCGTCGCGCGCTTCCGCATCAACGCGTTCCAGCAGCGCGAGACGACCTCCATGGTCTGCCGCGCGATCCCCCACAAGATCAGCACGATCGAGGAGCTCTCGCTTCCTGACGTCGTTCGCGAACTGGCCGAGGAGGAGCGCGGGATCGTGTTGCTCACCGGCACGACGGGCTCGGGCAAGTCCACGACGCTGGCCGCGATGATCGACCACATGAACCACACGATGAGCAAGCACATCGTGACGATCGAGGACCCGATCGAGTTCGTGCACAGCGACAAGCGCTCGGCCATCAACCAGCGCGAAGTCGGCATGGACACGGCCTCGTTCAAGCGCGCGCTGCGCCGCGTCCTGCGTCAGGACCCCGACGTGATCCTGGTCGGCGAGATGCGCGACGAGGAGACCGTCCAGACCGCCCTCTCGGCGGCCGAGACCGGGCACCTCGTGCTCTCGACGATCCACACGGTCGACGCGACCGAGTCGATCAACCGCCTGCTCGACTTCTTCCCGCCCCACCAGCACCAGCAGGCGCGCAGCATGATCGCCGGCACGGTCAAGGGCGTCATCTCCCAGCGGCTGGTGCCCGGCGCCGACGGCGGCCGCGTCGCCGTCTGCGAGATCTTGCGCATGACCGGGCGCGTCCACGACATGATCCTCGACCCGGATCAGACCGGGAAACTGGTCGAAGTCATCACGAGCGGTGCCTACTACGGCATGCAGACCTTCGACCAGGCGCTGTTCGGCCACGTCAAGGCCGGCCGCGTCACCTTCGAGGACGCGATGCGCGTCGCCTCCAGCCCCCACGACTTCAAGCTGCTGATGCAGGCCGACGGCCGCGAAGGCACCACGATGGAGGACGTCGCCCAAGCCGAGGAACGCCGCGAGGCGGCGACGCGCCCCGCCTCACCGCTCGGCGTCTAGGACGCAGCCGCCCGGAGCGCCCGGGGGCATCACCCCGAACCGCCGTTACTTCATTTGGTAAAGTAACGGCCTAGATGGCCGTAGACGAGACATGCCCCGTCTGTCTGACTGCTGAGATCGTGTGCAGCAAGTGGACGCTGCTGCTCGTCCGCGACCTCTCAGAGGGCCACTCCCGCTTCTGCGAGCTCGAACGCTCGCTCGCCGGCATCAGCCCCCGCACCCTCTCCCTGCGCCTGCGCGCGCTGGAGGAGGAGGGCATCGTCGAGCGTCAGACGTTCCCCGAGGTGCCGCCGCGGGTCGAGTACGCGCTCACCGAGAAGGGCCGCGCGCTGCTGCCGATCATCGACGACATGCGCGCCTACGGCGAAGACTGGCTGGGCGTGGGCTGCAGCGAGCGCACGAGCCTCGAGATCGCCGCCGCCTAGCGGCAACAGTCTGCAAGCGTCACTGCGCCGAGCAGGATCGGGCCGCCGCGCCTTGAACCCCGGCGAATGCGCTCCGTACAGCTCCACAGCGCGCTGCGGGAGTTCCTCCAGGAGGCGGCCGAGCGCCTCCAGGGCGATCTCGACGCCGGCGCCGAGATCCCGTTCGAGGTCGACCAGCAGCAGTCCCGTGCCGCCCGAGGCGGGCCGGCGCTCTACTGCTATCGCCCGCTGACCGCCGAGTTCATCGCCGCCCGCCGGCGCGAGCTCGAAGCGCTGTCCTCCTACGAGCCAGCGCGCAGCGCGATGACGGGCTTCGAGGGTCTGAACCGCTATCTGGCCGGCGTCGGCGAGGACATCGTGCGTCTCGAGCCGCCGGCTCGTGTGCGCATCGCGATCGGCTCGCTGCTCGGCGACGTCTTCGCCGACCAGTCCGACTTCGAGCTGCGGCCCGAGCGCGTCGACGCCGCGCTGGAGCGGCTCCACAGCACCGCGCTCGCAAGCACCGCCGAGGTGACGATCGTCGCGCTGCTCGAGGGCATGACGATCACGAGCTCCGAGCTGTCGCTGGCCTCCGGCCTGGTGATCGCCAAGCCCCAGGCTCTCGACGGCCTACCTCCCGAGGCACGCGCCCGCGAGGGCGCAGAGCCGGGCCACCTGATCGTCGCTCTCTCCAGCACCGAGCCCGACCCTCAGAGCGCCACCGAGCGGGGCCGCGACGTGCTCCGCGACCTGCTGCGCGCGCTGCGTCTGTTCGGCGACGGGCGGGTCACGCTCGCGCCGCTGGGCTGGGCGAGGATCGGCGCCGGTCCCTGGACGGCACTGCCGATCGGTTCGGGCGGGCGTCCCCACGGGATGCTGGTCGTGACGGTCGAGCAGGAGGATGAGCTGCGCGCCTTCTGCAATCTCGTCTCGCGCCGCGCGCCCGACGGCAACGAGCTCGCGTGGGCGCTGCGCCGGTTCGAGATGGGCTGCGAGCGCTCGGATCTCCTCGAGGCGCTCAGCGACAACCTCCTGGCCCTGCGGGCGATGCTCGAGCCGGAGGGTCCCGCGAGCGGGATGCTGCCCGGTCGCCTCGCCGCGCTCTGCGCCACGCCCGAGCGTCGCCTCGCTCTCGCCGAGCGCGCCGTGCAGGCGATCGCGCTCGAGCGGGCCGCGATCGGCGGCACGGGCCGCCATCAGGCCGGCGCGCGGATGCTCACCCAAGAGATCGCCGACCATCTGCGCGCGCTGCTGCGCGACGTGATCTGCGGTCATTTGGATTCCGACCTCGTGGGTCTCGCCGACGAGCTGCTGCTTGCCGACCGTCCCGACCATCTCGCGGTCGAGGCGTCCCTCCCCGAGCGCGAGCCTCCTTCAGAGGCCGAGCTGTTCGGCGATCCGGCTCAGGCCGAGGAGATCCTGGACCTCCTCATCTAGGTGCCCGACGAGCACCGGCGGATGCCCGTCAACCAGCTCTGAGAGCTCGGAGATCGTCGCGCGGTCGCGGCGCACGAGCACATCGACGTCAGCCAGGTTGCCCGCCACGCGCCGCGCGAGCTCGATCCCCAGCGCCGGCTCCAACTCCTCCTCGAGCTGCTCCGGCGGACGCCCGCCGAGACCCTCCAGGTGCACGCGGTTGACGACCAGATGCGGCGTGGGCCGGCGCGTCTCGGCCAGCCGCGCGGCCAGGAACCGAGCCTCCTGGACGGGCTCGGGCTCGGGCGAGGTGACGACCACGAACGCCGTCTCCTTCGAGCGCAGCAGCTCCTGGACGAAGCGCGTGCGCTCGCCGAAGCCGTCGAGGATCCCGCTCAGCGAGCGGAAGAACTGCGACAGCTCGGCGAACATGTCGACCCCCGTCACCCGCGCGAAGATCGTGAAGACGAGGGCGGTGCCGCGTCCGAACAGCTTGGCGGTGAGCCCGCCCGGTGCGAGGAAGACCTGCAGCGCGCGGCCTTCGAGGAAGCCGAGCAGCCGGCCGGGCGCCTCGAGGAAGTCGAGTGCGTTGCGCGAGGGCGGGGTGTCGAGCACGATCACGTCGAACTCGTGCTCCTCGTAGAGCTCGTAGAGCTTCGCGATCGCGCTCAGCTCCTGCGACCCCGCGACCGCGGTGGAGAGCTGCCCGTAGACAGGGTTCGCGAGGATCTCCTCGCGGGCGTCCTCGTCGGAGGCGAGGCTCTCGACGACCGAGTCGAAGGTGGCCTTGGCGTCGAGCATCATCGCCCACAGCTCGCCCTTCGGCTTCAGGCCCTGCGCGCGCAGAGCGGCGTCGTCGATGCGGTGGGGCTCTCCGGAGAGCTCGTCGAGGCCGAGGGAGGACGCCAGACGGCGGGCCGGGTCGATCGTTACGACCGCGACCTTCTGTCCCGCGAGCGCGAGGCCGAGCGCCAGCGCCGCCGAGGTCGTCGTCTTGCCTACTCCGCCCGCCCCGAGCGTGACGATCACGCGCTTGCCGGCCAGCCGGGCCGGCAGGTCGGGCCCGTGGTGGCGGTTGCCGGCGGCCATGCCGGGATCGTAGAGACAAGGACCGGATTGGCCGGCGCCGCGCACGGCCGCGGAGTGGGCCGCTATGCCGGGATCTCAGCTCCCATGCAGGAATCCACCCTGCCCATGCGAATACCCCCCGGAAGGCTTTCCAGCAAACGAGCATCGGAGCCACCGTGGAAGGAAAGGCCAAGGTCATCGCGTTCGCCAACCAGAAGGGCGGGGTGGCCAAGACGACGACGACGCTGAACCTGGCAGCCGCGTTCGCCGAGGAGGGGCACCGCGTGCTGTGCGTGGACATGGACCCGCAGGGCAACCTCACCATGTCCCAGGGCATCGACCCGGACGCGCTCGACAAATCGATGTACGACGTGCTCGTTCACAAAACGTCGATCCGCGAGGTGGTCCGCAAGCGCGAGATCGACATCGCCTGCGCCTCGATCGACCTCGCCGGGGCCGAGATCGCGATGTCGACGATGATCGGCCGCGAGCGGGCGCTCCAGAAGGCCTTCGAACCGATTCTCGAGGACTACGACTTCATCTGCATCGACACGCCGCCCAGCCTCGGGCTGCTGACGATCAACGCCCTGACCGCCTCCGACAAGGTGATCGTCCCCGTGCAATGCGAGTATCTGTCGATGCGCGGGCTGATCCAGCTGCAGAACACCCTCGCGATGATCCGGGAGAACCTCAATCCCGGCGTCGACATCGAGGGTATCCTGCCGACGCTGGTGGACTCGCGGACGATCCACGCGAAGGAGGCGATCGAGATTCTCGAGGAAAACTTCGGCGACCGGGTCTTCGCGTCGCGGATCCGCAAGACCGTGCGCTTCGCCGAGGCGCCGGTGAAGGGGATGTCGGTGCTCAAGTACGAGCCGGATGGCGTCGCCGCCCAGTCCTACCGGCAGCTCGCACGGGAGGTTCTCACCCATGGCCAATCCTAAGCGCGCCAGCATGCGGGAAGGCCCGCTCGCCGCGCTCTTCCGCAAGACCGAGGAGGGCGAGGAGGCAGGCCAGAGCGTCGAGGCGTCACCCGCCGCCGCCGAGCAGCCGGCGCCGCCACCCCATCCGCGCGACACCGGCCTGCCGCATCCGGCGCTGCGCGCCGAGGAGCCCGCCGCTGAGCCTGAGGCACGGATCCCGACGCCGCAGGAGCGGCTGCGCCACGCCTTCTCCTCAGAGATCCCCGAGAACGTGATGGACCGTTCGGCGCCCGCCGCACCGGCGCCCGCGCGGGAGTTCGAACCGGCCCCCGCCCGGGCGGCGACGCCGGCCGGGCAGCCCGTGATCCGGGTCGTGGGCGTGGGCGGCGGCGGCGTCAACGCCGTCAACCGAATGGTCGAGGCCGAGGTCGAGGGCGTGGAGTTCCTCGCCGTCAACACCGACGTCCAGTCGCTCCAGCAGTCCACCGCCGACCTGACGCTGCACATCGGCGGCGAGCTGACGCGCGGGCTCGGAGCCGGGTCGGACCCCGAGATCGGCAGGCAGGCCGCGATGGAGGACTACGACCGCATGAAGGCCCTGCTGAAGGGCTCGGACATGATCTTCATCGCCGCCGGAGCGGGTGGCGGGACCGGCACGGGCGCTGCGCCCGTCGTCGCGCGCATCGCCCGCGAAGTCGGTGCGCTGACGGTCGGCATCGTCACGAAGCCGTTCGGCTTCGAGGGCTCCCGCCGCAGTGAGCAGGGCGAGCGCGGCGTGGGCTCCCTCGCACAGGAGGTCGACACGCTGATCGTCGTCCCCAACGAACGGCTGCTGTCGGTGCTCGACAAGCAGACCTCGATGGTCGATGCCTTCCGCGTCGCCGACGACGTCCTGCGCCAGGGCGTCCAGGGCGTCTCGGACCTCGTCACGCTGCCAGGCCTCATCAACCTCGACTTCGCGGACGTGCGGACGATCATGAGCGACGCGGGCAGCGCGCTGCTCGGCATCGGCATGGGCGTCGGCGAGAACCGCGCCACCGAGGCGGCCATGCAGGCGGTGTCCTCGCCGCTGCTCGAAACCTCGATGGAGGGCGCACGCTCGATCCTGCTGTCGATCACCGGCGGGGCGAACCTGTCTCTCTGGGAGGTCAACGAGGCGGCGAAGTCCGTCTCCGAGGCGGCCCACCCCGACGCCAACATCATCTTCGGCGCCATGGTCGACGAGAAGCTCGACGACCAGGTGTGGGTCACGGTCGTCGCCACCGGCTACGGCGACGAGGGACGGCGCAAGAGCGTCAGCCGCTACAAGGAGCCCGCCGAGGGCGAAGTCCGCGTGCAGCGGCGCTCCGCGCCGGCGGAGCAGCGGCGCAGCCGCAGCCTGGACGATCTCGAGATCCCCGAGTTCATCCCGAACCTGTAGGGAGCCCACCCCCCCGCAACTCGGCGGGCGGGCGTCATGAGCCGCCGTCGCGACGCCGCCGTGTAAAGCTGCCGCGATGACGAGCGGAGCGAGAGGCGTCGTCGCCGCGGGTCACCCGCTCACCGCGGAGGCCGGCGCGCGCGTGCTGCGAGAAGGTGGCAACGCTGTCGACGGCGCGCTGGCAGCGATGCTGACCTCGTTCGCCACCGAGGCGCTGTTGACCGGGCTCGGCGCCGGCGGCTACATGCTGGTCGCCGGCGGCGACGCCGAGCCGGCCCTGCTCGACTTCTTCGTGCAGGCCCCGACGAGGCGCGGCGACGGCGGCGAGGCGGAGCTGCTCGCGGTGGACGTCTCCTTCGGAGACGCGGCGCAGGTCTTCTACATCGGCCCGGCCTCCTGCGGCGCCTACGGCAACCCTGCGGGGCTGTGCGCGGCAGCCGATCGCTGGGGCAGCGTCCCGCTCGCCGACCTCGCGACCCCGGCGGTCAGGCTCGCCGAGGAGGGCGTGGCGCTGAACGCCGGGCAGGCTTACGTCGCCGAGATCCTCGCCGACCTCTTGACCTCTACGCCTGAGTGCGCGGCGCTCTGGGCGCCGGAGGGGCGCGTACTTCGCGAGGGCGAGACGATGCGCAACCCGGAGCTCGGCGAGGCGCTCGCCCTCCTCGGCAGGCAGGGCGCCGCGCCGTTCTACACGGGCGAGCTCGCCGCGAGCGTTTGCGACTGGCTCGCCGAGCGCGGCGGTTCGCTCGGACCTTCGGATCTCGGCGGTTATGAGGCCCTGGTGAGGGAGCCGGTTCGCGTGCGCTATCGCGACAGGGAGATCCTGACCAACCCGCCGCCCTCCGCCGGCGGCATTCTCCTGGCCTACTCGCTCGGACTGCTCCACCGGGGGCCGTCCCCGCCGGGCGTGCAGGACACGATCGAGGCGATGGCCTCCGCCCAGGCCGAGCGCGGGGCGGAGTTCCTGGAGGGCCTCGCCGAACCGGGCTTCCTCGACGGGTTCATGTCGAGCAGGCTGGGGTCGACGACGCACATCTCGGTGATCGACGCCGACGGTATGGCGTGTGCGGTCACCTGCACGAACGGCGAGGGCTCCGGCGTGGTCGTGCCGGGCACCGGCATCCACCTGAACAACGTGATGGGGGAGGAGGATCTCAACCCGCTCGGGTTTCACCTGCATCCGGCGGGCCGCCGGATGCCCAGCATGATGGCGCCGTCGATAGTGCTGCGTGACGGCGAGGTCGAGCTGGTGCTCGGCAGCGCCGGCTCGAACCGCATCCGCTCAGCGGTGCTGCAGACGATCGTGGGTGTCGTGGATCGAGGGCTGGGCGCCGATGAGGCCGTGCGCGCGCCACGCATGCATTTCGAGGACGGCGTCGTCTACGCCGAGCCCGGCGTCGAGCTCGCCGGCCTCGACCCTGATCTGCAGGCGGTCCGCTTCGGGGCGCTGAACCTGTTCTTCGGCGGTGTCCAGGCGGCGCTCCGGCGTGACGGCTCGCTCAGCGGTGCAGGCGATCCTCGCCGCGGCGGCGCCGCGGTGCTGGCGTGAGGGCGCTCGCCGCGGTCACGCTCGTCTGCGCGCTGGCGCTCGCGGGATGCAGCAACGGCGTCAAGGCGGCGGATCTGTTCCTCGTCACGCGCGAAGGCCCCGCCAAAGGCCAGCGGCTCGTGCTGCTCGTCAACGAAGAAGGGGGCGTGACCTGCAACGGGCGTTCCGCCGGCAAGCTCACCGATGCCCAGATCGTCGAAAGCCGGGGCATCCAGGAAGACCTCGAAGAAGCGGCCTCCGAACACCTGCGCCTGCCGCCGGCGAAGGGCTCGGTGCTGCGCTACGAGGTGCGCGACGCCAACGGGACCGTCCAATTCTCCGACGACTCGCCCCATCAGCCGTCGGTCCTTCACAAGCTCCAGCTGCTGGTGCTGCAGGCCGCGCAGGAGCGTTGTCACCTGCCGGAGTAGGAAGCGGACGCGTGCCGATAGGCGGCATCGCCGGCCGTTCCCCACCAACTCACCCGAAGCGGACCTTGCCGTTCGACTGCGCGCGGACCTGCGCGCGCTCCAGGAGCTCGAGCCGCTCGATCGCGCCGCCGAGCAGCGTCGCGAGCAGCCGCAGCCGCTCGTTCTCGGAGCGCAGCTCGAGCAGCTGCTGCTTGTCCTCCAGCTCGAACTCGACGGTTCCCGCCATGCGGTAGGAGTCGAGCTCGGCGAGGTCATCCGGGGTGAGCTCGCGATCGGTCGCCTGCGCGACGAGCTCGGCGTAGAGCTCGCGGGCCGACGCCCCGGCGTCCTCGTCGGGCTCCTCGGGGTCCTCTGCCGTGAACTGCACCACGCCCGCCGGATAGGGGAGCTCGTCCTGGCGCTCGAGCAGCGTGAAGGGGCGCGTCCCGCGCGCGAGGATGTTCATCTTGCCGTCCGGCAGCCGCTCGAGGACCTGCTCCACAGCGCAGGCGCAGCCGGTCTGCTTGAGCTCCTCGTCGGAGAGCCAGAGAATCCCGAACTCGCTGCCCTCGCCCTCCAGGCAGTGGGCGATCAGACGCAGGTAGCGGTCCTCGAAGATGTACAGCGGCACGCTCTCGGTCGGCAGCGCCACGAGCCCCAGCGGAAACAGGGGGAAGTCGCGGAGCGGCGGCGCCGGCATGCGCCTGAGTCTAGGACCGTGCCGTCACTCACCCGCCGCGCTTGCGGGCGGTCAGCATCAGGTTGTAGAAGATCGCGGGCGGCAGACGACCCTCGAGCAGCCTGCGGTCGAGCTCCTGAAATACGAGATAGCCCCGGTAGGCGTACTGGCGCCAGGCCCACGGGACGCCCTCCGGATCGGCCGTGGCCTCGAGCGTGCGGTTGGTCCAGCCGAACCAGTTCGCGACCAGCTCCTCGCCGGTGATCCGCACGTCTTCCAAGCCGGCGGCGCGTGCGGCGCTCTGGAGCTCCGAGGGTGCGAAGGCGTGCACGTCGACGACACGCTCCAGCGCCTCGTCGGGATTGGCTTCGGAGGAGTGACGCGCGGCGGGCGCTCGCATTGCAAGGCGCCAGGCGGGTGCGACCGCGCTCGCTACGCGCTTGGGGACGCGCGCGAGGCGGTCGCCGTAGCGCGAGGGCTCGCCGGCGAACAGCACGGTTCCGCCCGGCGCGAGCACGCGCTCGAATTCGAGGAAGGCGCGCGGCAGGTCGGGGATGTGGTGCAGGACGGCGTGGCCGAGCACGAGGTCGAAGCTGCCGTCCGCGAAGGGAAGGCGCTCGGCGTCCGCCGGTGCGGTCGCGACCTCCAGGTCGAGCCGCTCGGCGTTGGTGCGAAGCGTACGCAGCATCCCCGGCGAGATGTCGCTGCACGTCGCCTCGCCGATCGCCCCGGCGAGCAGGAGGTTCAGGGTGAAATAGCCGGTGCCCGAGCCGATCTCCAGCGAGCGCTCCCAGCGCGGCGGCTCGTCACCGAGCGCCTTGCGGACCTTGGCGAGCACCTGCGCGCGGCCGGCGTCGCCGAAGTCGATCCCCCACTTGTGGTCGTAGTGGACCGCCGCCACGTCGTGGTAGCGGGTGTTGGCGTCGCGGATCTCCTCTGCGCTCAGCGGCACGAGCGCGGACCATATACTCGCGCGCCCCGCCTCGCCGCCGGCGGCGGGGTGGTCACTTCAGGGCACTCGATCCCCATCTGACAAGCCAGCTATGAGCTCCTACGTTCAGCAAGACCAGCCCGAGGGCGTGCCGCCGCTCGCCCTGACCGGGGAGCGCACGCTCCCTGACGTCCCCGAGGAGAACTACTGGTACCAGCGCCACCTCGTCGTCTACGAATGGATCGCCGAGCGCGTGCGCGGCGAGCGCGTGATCGACATGGCCAGCGGCGAGGGCTACGGCTCGGACGTGCTGGCCCGCACGGCCGCGAGCGTCGTGGGCGTCGAGGCCAACCCCGAGGCCTTCGAGCACGCGCGGCTGCGCTACGCCGGAGGCCGGCATGGAGCGCCGGCCGACCCTCTCGACCATGACCGGGGCGCTGCGCTCGGCAGCCCGCATCGCTTGACGGCCGATCATCCAGACAAAAAAGACAACCTCCGCTTCGAGCGCGCGCTGGTCGAAGAGTTCCGCGAGGACGCCGACGTCGTGGTGTTCCTGCAGACGATCGAGCATCTGCAGGATCCCGACGCCACGCTCGAGCACTTCCGCTCGATCGTCGGGGCGGACGGCACGGTGATCGTCTCGACGCCGAACGTGCTCACGCTCGCCCCGAAGGGCGCCGAGCGCTCAGGCAACCCCTGGCACGTTCACGAGTACCGTCCGGAGGAGTTCGAACGGCTGTGCCGCCGTCACTTCCAGCGCGTCGAGCTCTACGGCCTGTTCCACGCCCGCAAGTTGCGCGTGCACGAGCTGGCGCTGCGGCTCGGGTGGGATCGGGCGCATGCCGCGCTCGGGCTGACCGAGCGCTTCTACGGCTGGTTCACGCCCGCGATCTCAGCGCGCGACTTCGCGTTGCGGGGGGGTCCCGCCCCGCGCCTGGAGCGCGCGCTTGACCTGCTGGCGGTGTGCCGCCCTTGAGCGCGGGCACCGGCCGGCACGGTGCGCTGGCGATCGTCCTGCACACGCACATGCCCTACGTCGAGGGCTTCGGCACGTGGCCGTTCGGCGAGGAGTGGCTGTGGGAGGCGATCGCCGGCAGCTACCTGCCGCTGCTGGATCTGCTCGGTCGCGGCGTGCCGCTGACGCTCTCACTGACCCCGGTGCTCTGCGACCAGCTCGAGGCGCCTGGCGTACCCGAGCGCTTCGGGCGCTTCGTGAGCGAGGTCCGGCGGCGCACTCACGAGGAGGACGCCGCGGGCCTGCGCGCGGGCGGGCACGAGCAGCTCGCGGTGGAGGTGGAACGCGCGTGGGGCGACTACGCGGCGGCCGAGGAGCGGATGGAGCAAATCGGGGGCGATCTGCTCGGCGCGTTGGGGGCGCACGCGAGCTGGACGTCGTCGGCGACGCACGCCGTGCTGCCGCTGCTCGCCACGGGCGCGGCGCTGCGCGAGCAGGTCGGCTCCGGCGTGCGCTCGCACCTGCGGCGCTTCGGCGGGGGGTGGCAGGGAGGCTTCTGGCTGCCCGAGTGCGGGCACGACCCGTCGCTCGAGCAGCCACTCGTCGAGGCCGGGGTTCGCTCCGTCTGCGTGGAGCTGACCTCCCGCCTCGGACTCGGCGCCGGCGGGCACCTGCGGCCGGTGCTCTCCGACTCCGGACTGGTGCTGGCGCCGGTGGATCGCCTGACGATGTCGCTCCTCTGGAGCGATGACGGCTACCCGTCGAGCGGGCCCTACCGGGACTATCACCACCACACCGTCCATCACCGCACTCCATGGGCCAACTCGGGCGACGCCTACGACCACGAGGCGGCACTCGAGCTCGCGCGCGAGCACGCGGCCGACTTCGTCGCGCGCACGCAGGCGCGCCTCCGCGAGCACGGCGCGGGATTGCCCGGCGGTGGGCTCGTGGTCTGCGCGCTCGACACGGAGCTGCTGGGGCACTGGTGGTACGAGGGCGTCGCCTGGTTGGAAGCGGTCGTCGAGGAGTGCTCGCGCCAGGGCCTCGCGCTGCTGGAGCTCGACGATGCCCTCGCGAGCAGCGATCCTGCGCGGCTGCCGGGGCAGGCCGACTGGGCTCCCAGCACCTGGGGGCACGGGGGAGACCTCTCGACGTGGTCGGGGCCGGCTGTCGCGGAGCTGGCGTTCGCCGCACGAGCCGGCGAGCTCGACGTGCTGCGTGCGGGGCCGGCGGCGGGACGCGACGCGATCAGGGCGATGCTGGCGCTTCAGGCCAGCGACTGGGCCTTCATGGTCGCGCGCGGGATCTCGGTGCCATACGCGCACGAGCGCCACGACGCTCACCGTGAGCTGCTCGCCCGCGCTCTCGCCGGGGAGCGGGTCCCGCTCGCGCTGCGCAACATCGCGGTCGACGCGGACCCCGTCGACTTCCTGGCGCCGCTCTGAGGCCGAGTCCGGCAAGGAGCGCCGGCCCGACGCTGAGGCCGGCACGGAGCGGCGGCCGACCCCCTCTCCTACTGCCAGCGCAGATGCTCGGGTTCCTCGCGCATCCTGATCACGCGGGCAGGAACCCCTGCGAGCACCGAGTTGGCCGGGAACGAGCGGGTGAGCACGGCGCTCGTCCCGATCACCGCGTTGTCGCCGACGCTGACGCCGCGCAGGATGCAGGCGCCGTAGCCGATCCAGACGTTGTGCCCGATCTCGACGTTGCGCTTGTAGATGCCCTGCAGGCGGATCGGCCGCTCGACTTCGGTGACGCCGTGGTCGAAATCGATCAGCATCACGCGGTCGGCGAGGATGCACTCGCGCCCGATCGAGACGCGCTGGAACGCCGAGATCGTGCACTCCTGGCCCATCACGGTCTTGGCGCCGATGCTCACTTCGCCCTCGTGCACGCGGATCTTGCAGCCGTGACCGACCCACGCCCAGCGGCCGATCCGGAGCCTCGCACCGCGGCCGATCTCGAGCTTCACGTCCGGGCAGATGAAGCAGAGGCCGTCGGTCTCGAGGCGTCTTCCGAAGCGCAGCTTGAGAAACGCGAAACGCGCGAGCAGCGCGGCGTAGCCCGGACGCAGCATCCCGTTGGCGCGCATGAAGCGCAGCAGCGCGAGCGGGCCGCCGCGCCGGGGCGGCGGCGGCAGGCGGACACCGGAGGCGCCGGCCCGCTCGGGAGACGTCGGCGCTGCATCAGCGAGGAGCCCCATTGCCGCGGATCGTAGCTTCGAGAGCGGTGATCAGGCCGGATCGGATTCCCCTGCGATGATGCGCGCTCGATGACGCCGGACTCTCTCGCAACCCGTCTTCTCGACGGCGACCGCCGTGCGCTCGCGCGCGCGATCAGCCTGGTCGAGGACGACCGGCCCGAGGGCTGGGAGCTGGTCCGCGAGGTCTATCCGCACACGGGCAGCGCCGAGGTCGTCGGCTTCACGGGGCCGCCGGGCGTCGGCAAGTCGACGCTGATCGGAGCGCTCACGAAGGCGCGGCGCGAAGCCGGCCGCACCGTCGGCGTGCTCTCGATCGATCCCTCCTCGCCGTTCACCCAGGGTGCGCTGCTCGGCGATCGCATCCGTCTGTCTGAGCACTTCCTCGATCAGGGCGTGTTCATCCGCTCGATGGCCAACCGCGGGGCGCTGGGCGGGCTCTCGGAGGCCGCACTGCAGGCCGCCCTGCTGCTCGACGCAGCGGGGCGTCAGGACGTGTTCGTCGAGACGGTCGGGGTCGGTCAGGCCGAGATCGACATCATCGACCACGCCGACACGATCGTGCTCGTGCTGATGCCCGGGTCCGGCGACTCGATCCAGGCCCTGAAGGCGGGGGTGATGGAGATCCCGGACGTGATCGTGATCAACAAGGCCGACCACCCCCTCACCGACACGATGGTCAGGGAGATCCGCGGCGTGCTCTCGCTGGCGAACCTCGACCGCGATCCGGAGGAGGTGAAGGCGAGCTGGCGGGTGCCGATCGTGCGCACCGAGGCGAATCGCGGCGCGGGCATCGGGGAGCTCGTCCAGCGTCTCGGCGAGCACCGCGCGCACATCGTCAAAGCCGGCACGCTCGCAGAGCGCCGCGCCCGCAACCTTCGCAACGAGGTGCTGGCGATCGCGACCGCGCGGATGCGCCGCCGTCTAGAGGCGGGGCTGGCCGAGGATCCGGAGTTCCTGCGCCTGCTCGACCAGGTCGTCGAGCGCCGCCTGGATCCGGCGAGCGCGGCCGGAGCGCTGCTCGCCGAGGCCGAGCAGGCGGACGCCGCCGAGGCGTGAGGTCTCGCGCGGGGGCCGTCAGCCGACCCGCGGAGCGCCCGCTGTCGGCGGGCAGCGGCACGCGGCCCTCGCGCGCAGCCCTCAGCCGACCCGCGCGGACTGCCCGCCGTCCACCGGCAGCAGCACGCCGGTGATGAAACGCGCCTCCTCGGAGGCGAGGAACAGCGCGGCGTTGGCGACGTCCCAGGCGCTGCCCATACCGCCCTTCAGCGGGACCGCTTCGTCGCGGCGCCTGGCGTAGCGCTCGCGCTCGACGCCGAGGGTCGCCGCGACCGCGTCGACGCCCATCGGGGTGTCGATCAGGCCCGGCAGGATCGCGTTGACGCGGATTCCGTGCTCGGCGTAGGACTGCGACAGCGAGAGTGTCAGGGCGTCCATCGCGGCCTTCGACATCTTGTAGCCGTGGGGCGGGTTGCTCATCGGTGCTGCGCCCGCGACGAGCGCGGCGATCGAGGACACGAAGGTGATCGCGCCACCGCCCTGCTCGCGCATCACCGGGAGCGCCGCCTTGGCCATCAGCATGGCTCCGCCGGCGTTGATACGCACGATCCGTTCCCAGGCCGCCAGGTCGATCCACTCGGTCCAGCCGTCCCCGGTGCCGATTCCGACGTTGTGGTGGAGCACGTCGAGGCTGCCGAGACGCTCGACGCAGGCGGCGACCGCGGCGGCGCAGTCCTCCTCGCGCGAGACGTCGCCCGCCACCACCGCGGCGGCGCCACTCTCCGCGGCGATGGCCTTGGCGGTGTCCTCGGCCGCGGCTTCATCGCGGTCGAGCAGCATCACCCGTGCGCCCTCGCGCGCGAAGAGCAGCGCCGTCGCGCGGCCGTTGCCGATCTTCTCCCCTGGCGTCTGGCCGGCGCCGGCGAGGAGGGCCACCTTGCCGGCGAGGCGTCCGGCGGACTGCGCCATTCAGGCGCCGAGCGCCCGCGCGATCACCATCTGCTGCACCTCGTCGGTGCCCTCGCCGATCGTGAGGATCTTCGCGTCGCGATAGAAGCGGCACACCGGGTACTCCTCGATGTAGCCGTAACCGCCGTGGATCTGCACCGCCTCCTCGGCGCAGCGCACCGCCAGCCGCCCGGTCTTCAACTTCGCCTGCGCGGCGGTGAGCGTGAAGTTGCGGCCCGCGTCCTTCTCGCGCGCGGCCTTGTAGACGAGCAGCCGGGCGGCCTCGATCTCCGTGGCCATGTCGGCGAGCTTGGCCTGGATCGCCTGGAACTTCGAGATCGGCTTGCCGAACGCCTTCCGTTCGCGCGCGTAGGAGAGCGCCTGGTCCAGCGCGCCCTGCGCGAGCCCCACGCCCATCGCCGCGACCCCGATCCGGCCGATGTCGAGGATGTGCAGGAACTGGCGGAAGCCCTGGCCCCGCGGGCCGAGCAGGCTCGCCTCCGGCACGCGGCAGTCCGTGAAGGTGAGCGGTCTCGTGTCCGACGCGTTCCAGCCCATCTTCCGGTACGGCTCGCCCTGCTCGTAGCCGGGCGTCCCGTTCGCGACGATCAGGTTCGAGATCTCGCGGTCGCCGTTGCCGGCACCGTTCGTCACGGCCGTGATGCACACGACACCCGAGATGTCGGTCCCGGCGTTGGTGATGAACTGCTTCGCGCCGTCGATCACCCATTCGCCGTCTTCCAGGCGCGCGCGTGTGCGCGTGTTGCCTGCGTCCGAGCCGGCCTCGGGCTCGGTCAGCCCGAAGGCGCCGAGCACCTCCCCCGAACACAGGCGTGGCAGCCACTCGCGCTTCTGGTCCTCGGTGCCGAACAGGTAGATCGGCTGAGTCCCGAGCGAGGTGTGCGCGCAAAGCGTGATCGCCACCGAGGAGTCCACGCGCGTCAGCTCCTCGACCGTGAGGGCGTATGCGAGCGTGTCACCGCCCCCGCCGCCGTACTCCTCCGGAAACGGGATCCCCATCAGGTTCAGGGCGCCGAGCTTGCGGACGATCTCGTACGGGAACGACTTCGTGCGATCGAGCTCCTCGGCCACCGGCGCCACCTCGCCCTCGGCGAACTCGCGCACCGTGCGGCGGATCAGCTCGTGGTCGGGTGAGAGGTCGAAGTCCATCGCGGGCGCCATTCTCACACGTCGGCGCCGGCGGGTGGGCCCGCGAGGCCGGTGCCGGACTCGACTACCATCGCCGCGCGTGAGCCGCACGCGCCTGGTCCTCGACTTCCTGACCCGTGGAGAGGTGCACTCCTATGGTCCGCTGCGCTCCCAGCGGGCCGATCTGTACCTGCCGCTCGGTGCCGGGCCGCACCCTGTGATGGTCACGATCCACGGCGGCGCCTGGCACAAGCGCTATGGCCGGTCGCTGATGCGCGGACTCGACGGCGACCTCCTGCGTCGCGGCTGGGCGGTCTGGAACATCGAGTACCGGCGGCTCGGGGAGACGGGCGGGGGCTGGCCGGCCACCTTCGAGGACGTCGCGGCGGCGGTCGACCACCTGCCGCGGTTGGACGCCCCGCTCGACCTCGCGAGCGTCTCCTTCTTGGGCCACTCCGCCGGCGGTCACCTGGCGCTTTGGGCGGGGGCCCGCGGCGATCTGCCGATCGGCGCTCCGGGCGCCGAGCCCGACGTGCTGCCCACGCGTGTCGTCGGCCAGGCTGCTGTGTGCGACCTCGCCGGCGGCTATCGCTACTGGGGCGGCGGTGCTCTGGAGGAGCTGATGGGCGGCTCGCCCGAGGAGGTGCCCGAGCGCTATGCGATCGCCGATCCCTCGCTCCTGCCTCCGCTCGGTGTCCCGGTGCTGCTGGTCCACGGCACGGCCGACCGGACCATCTCGATCAAGCCCGCCCGTCGCTACGTGGAGCGCGCCCGGACGGCCGGTGCCAGCGCCGAGCTGATCGAAATCGAGGGGCCCGGCGGCTCGCACCGGGCGCACGTCGACCCGCGCAGTCAGGCCTGGACGGCGGTGACCCGCTGGCTCGGTCAGCCCACGGGCCTGTGAAGGCTTGACCGCTGGGCGTTGGCCATTCCGAGCAGCGGGATCTAAAGACATGTGCCGGGCGTGGCGATGAGGGCGATATGGGCCTTGTGAGGATTCACTGCTGGAACTGCGCGCGCAGCCTCGAGGTCGATCAGGCAGACCCGAGCGCCGGCCTCGCCGCCGGCGGGTGGTCGCTCTCGAAGGGCGAGACGTATTGCCCTCAATGCTCGGCTGAGCGCGGCGTCCTGACGCAGGCGAGCGCGCCTGGAGCGGACGCTCCGGGTGCTCCCTCGCCCTCGCTTGCGGACGCAGCCGGCCAAGCGGACGAGCAGTTCCCGGGCAGCCCCTACGCGAGCGGCGAGGGCCGCTTCGCGCGCTCTGTGCGCATGATGAAAGCGAGCTGGCGGGTGCTGCGTGAGAACCCGGGGCTGATGGCCTTCCCCGTGGTCTCGGTCGTGCTCAGCCTGCTGGTGGGGGTCTTCTGCTTCAGCACTTTCGGGAGCTGGGCGACCCACGGCGGCCAGGCGGTGAGCGGCGCGCGCGACGGCCTGCTGGTGCCTTCGCTGATCGCGGCCTATCCGCTCACCTTCATCTCGATCTACTTCTCCGTCGCTCTCGCCGAGGTGCTCGCCGGCCGCTTGGACGGCAACGAGACGACGACCGCGGAAGGCTTCTCGGCGGCCAACAAGCGGATCGGGCTGATCGCCGCGTGGAGCCTGCTCGCGTGCACGGTCGGCCTCGCATTGCGCGCGCTGGAGCAGCGCCTGCCGCTCGCCGGGCGCATCGCCGCATGGCTGTTCGGCCTGGCGTGGTCGCTGGCGACGATCTTCGCGGTCCCGATCCTTGCCTACGAGGGCCTCGGGCCGTTCGAGACCGTGAAGCGCTCGGCACAGATCTTCAAGCGCCGCTGGGGCGCCCAGGTCGGCGGCTCGATCGGGATCGGCGCTGCCTCAGCCGTGATCGCGATTCCGCTCGTCCTCGTGCTGTTCGTCGGCTTCGCGCTTCCGGGCGGCGGCGGGGCCGCGCTCGTGGTGCTGGCCGGCGCCGGGCTGTTCGCGCTCGGCGCGGCCGTCTCGGCGATGGAGCAGATCTACCGCGTGTTCGTGTACCGCAGCGCGGTCGGCATGGACATCTCCGGTGGGCCCTTCTCCCAAGAAGACCTGCGCGCGCCCTTCACCAGGCGTCGCTAGGCGGCCAGCTCGCGGGCGAGCTCGACGAGCAGCCGCACGCCGAAGCCCGACGCACCTTTGCCGACGTAGGCCCGGCCGAGCTCCCAGGCGGTGCCGGCGATGTCCAGGTGCGCCCACGGCGTCTCGCCGACGAAGTTCGAAAGGAACGCACCGCCGACGATGGTTCCCGCCTTGCGTGCCTCCGGAGCGTTGTCGAGGTCGGCAAAAGCGCCCTTGATCAGCTCGTCGTACTCCTCGTGGAGGGGCAGTCGCCAAAGCATCTCCCCGCTGGCATCGCCGGCGGAGGTGAGGAGGGCGGCGAACTCGTCGTCGTTGCTGATCAGGCCCGCATAGGTGTTGCCCAGAGCGACGATCACGGCTCCGGTCAGGGTCGCGAGGTCGACGATCCGCGTCGCTCCCTCGGCGACGGCGTGGCACAGGCAGTCGGCGAGCACCAGCCGGCCCTCGGCGTCCGTGTTGTTGATCTCGATCGTCTTGCCGTTGGCCGCCGTCACGATGTCGCCGGGCTTCACCGCGGTGCCGCCGGGCAGGTTCTCGGTCGCGCCGACCACCGTGAGCAGCCGGATCGGCAGTCCCAGCGCCGCGATCGCTGCGGTCGCCTCGATCGCCGCGGCCCCGCCCGACATGTCGAACTTCATCTCGGACATCTTCGCCGCGGGCTTCAGCGAGATGCCGCCGCTGTCGAACGTGACGGCCTTGCCGACGAACGAGAGCACCAGCGAAGGCGCGGCCGACTTCGGCTCGTAACGCATCGTGATCAGGGCCGGTTCCTGCGCCGAGCCCTGCGCGACGGCGGAGAAGGCCCCCATGCCGCGTGCGCGGATGCCCTCGCGGCCCTCGACCTCCACCGCGAGCTCGGGGATCTCCTCCGCGAGCGCGCGCGCGTGCTCGCCGAGCGCCGTCGGCGTGAGGTCGTTCGCGGGCCGGTTCTGCAGATCGCGGGCGCGGTTGACCCGGGCCGCGACCACGGCCGCGTCACCGACCGCGCCTTCGAGCTCCTCAGAGCAACCGACGAGCAGCCGTTCGATGCCGGCCGGCGAATCGGGCGCCGGTGCGGACTTGAAGCGCTCGAACCGGTAATCCGCGAGCACGATGCCCTCGACGAGCGCAGCGGCGACCGTCTCGCCGCCGCCCTCCGGCACGAGCCAGCAGAGCGCGCGCGTCGAGATCTCACGCGCCCTTGACGCGGCGCCCGCGGCGGCGACGCGCGCTCGCTCGCCGGTCAGCTCATCGCGCGCTCCGAGCCCGACGAGCAGCCACCGCCTGCCGTCCTCGTGGACCAGCGCTACGGAGCCGGGCTTGGCGCGTGCCTCGCCGGAGTCCAGCAGCGCCGCTGTCGCGGCGGGAGCCCGCGCGGGGGCTCCCTCGCCCTCGAACACCGCGACGGCGACCGTGTCCGCCTGCGCGACGGCGTCGTCCGGTCGGCGTGGGAGCACCTCCATCGGGCGCCACCATACCGGCCTGAGAGCGCCGGTCGGTGCCACGCACGTGGCGCGCGGAGCAGGCGCCCCGGCGCGCGCCGCCGGCTCGCGCCGTCCCGGGACTCGGTCAGCCGTCCACTAGGATTCTTCACCCGCGCCAGTTCCCGAGCACGACAGGAGAGACCCGCCCCCATGGCCAAGACAGTGATCCTCGGAGCCGCCCGCACCCCGATCGGGAAGATGGGTGGCGGCCTGTCCACGATCGACGCAACGGAGCTCGGTGCGACCGCGATCGAGGCCGCGCTGGAGCGCGCCGCCGTCGAGCCCGGACAGGTCGAACACGTCGTCATGGGGCAGGTGCTTCAGGCGGGGCAGGGCCAGATTCCCTCGCGCCAGGCGCAGATCAAAGCCGGCATCCCCAAGGAGGTCTCCTCCGAGACGATCAACAAGGTCTGCGCGTCCGGGCTGCGCGCCTCGGTGATCATCGACCAGGCGATCCGCGCCGGCGACGTGCAGGTCGCGGTGGGCGGCGGCATGGAGTCGATGTCGAAGGCGCCCTACCTGCTCCCGCAGGCGCGTTTCGGCTACCGCATGGGCGACGCGAAGATGCTCGACGCGATGGTCCACGACGGGCTCACCAACCCGTTCTCCGGCAAGCAGATGTTCATCGAGGCGACCGAGGTTGGCGACGAGCTCGAGATGACGAGGGCGGATCTCGACCGCTGGGCGTTGCGCTCCCACGAACTGGCGCTGAAGGCGATCGACGACGGCCGCATGGCCGAGGAGACCGTCGCGGTTACGGTCAAGGGTCGCAAGGGCGACACGGTCGTGGAGGTCGACGAGGGTCCGCGCCGTGAAACCTCGCTCGAGGCGCTCGCGAAGCTGCCCGGCCTGGTCGGCAAGGAGGGTTCCCACACGGCCGGCAACTCGCCGGGCGTCAACGACGGCGGCGGCGCGCTGGTGCTCGCCTCCGAGGAGTGGGCCCAGGCCAACGGCAAGGAGGCGCTCGCCGAGATCGTCGCCCACGCCCAGAGCGCGAACGACTTCGCCTATCTCGCCACGACGCCGGCGAGCGCCGCCAAGAAGGCGCTCGAGAAGGCCGGGCTGCAGCCGGGCGACATCGACCTCTGGGAGATCAACGAGGCGTTCGCCTCGGTCACCCTGAACTCGATCAGGATGCTCGGGATCGACGAGGACCGCGTCAACGTGAACGGCGGCGCCGTCGCGCTGGGGCACCCGATCGGCGCCTCGGGCGCCCGCATCCTCGGCAGTCTCGTCCACGAGCTGCGCCGCCGCGGCGGCGGACTCGGCTGCGCGGCGATCTGCTCCGGCGGCGGGCAGGGCGACGCACTGATCCTGAAGGTCTGAGCATGAGCGAGGCCAGGAACGGCGGTGGCCCGCGCGCGGCCGCGTTCTTCGACCTCGACAAGACACTGATGGCCGGGTCCTCCGGCGTGTTCTTCGCGAGGGCGGCGTACGAGTCGGGGATGATCTCGCGCTCGCGGCTGGTCAAGGACCTCTACGAGAACATCCGCTTTCGGCTGCTCGGCTCCACCGACGACCGCGCCGACGACGTCCGCCGCCGTGTGGGGGAGATGATCGCCGGCGTGCGCGTCCGCGATCTCGAGCGGCTCTCGCCGCGCGTGCTGAGCGGGGTGCTGCCGCGCCTGTACCCCCAGATGCTCGAGCGCGCCTATGCCCACCAGGACGCCGGCGTGCCGGTCTACATACTCACCGCCGCCTCGCAGGAGATGGCCGACCTGCTCGCGCGGGTGCTTGCGTTCGACGGGGGGCTCGGCACGCGCTCGGAGATCGTGGACGGCCACTACACCGGGCGTCCGGCCGGGCCGTTCAACTACCGCGAGGGCAAGGTGATCTCGATGCGCGAGCTCGCTGAGCGCGAGCAGATCGACCTCAGCTCCTCCTTCGCCTACTCCGACTCGGAGTCCGACCTGCCGATGCTGCGCGCGGTGGGGCATGCGATCGTCGTCAACCCCGACGCCCCGCTGCGGCGGATCGCGGTCGAAGAGCGGTGGGAGATCGTCGAGCTCGATCGCCTCGGACGGCGCCTGAAGGTGCTCGCGGTGCTGGGCATCGGCACCGCGCTGGCGTCTGCCGGCCGAGCGCTGCTCGAACGAAGCGGCGTGCCGCGGACCGGGGCGCGGCTCGGCCGCCGGGCGCCCGAGACGCGCTCGGGTGTACGCGCCCTGGCTGCCCGCCGCGCCGGGGCTGGGCGCTCACGCCGCTAGCCGCCGCAGCGCGCCGAACGCGCCGCAGGCATAGAGTGTGCGGGGCCGAGGAGGCCGGCCGCATCGCCCGCGCCGGCCCCGCGCGCTTCGTTTGACCGCCTCCGGCACCGCCCCACGTCAACAGTCCGAGCCCCTGCCATGAGCCCCGACGCAGCCAGCCAGAGCAAGATCCGCGTGGTCGTCGCCAAGCCCGGCCTCGACGGGCACGACCGCGGCGCGAAGATCATCGCGCGCGCCCTGCGCGACGCCGGCATGGAGGTGATCTACACGGGCCTGCACCAGACGCCCGAGCAGATCGTCGAGACCGTGATCCAGGAGGACGCCGACGCCGTCGGCCTCTCGATCCTCTCTGGCGCCCACATGACGCTCGTCCCGCGCGTCGTCGAGCTGCTCCGCGACCAGGGCGTCGACGATGTGGTCATCACCGTCGGCGGGACGATCCCCGCCGAGGACATCCCCGAGCTCAAGAGCCTCGGCGTCGCAGAGGTCTTCACGCCCGGCGCGCCGACGCAGGCGATCGTCGATTTCATCCGCGGCGCCGCTGGCCGCCGCGCTTCGAGCACTTGATTGACTCGTCAGTCAACCGCTCGAATCAGTACCATCCCTAGCCACACATTCCCCAAGGAGAACCCCCAAGAATGAAGATATGCGTCCTGGTGAAGGAGGTCCCGGACGCCGCCGTCGAAAAGAGGATCGACCCTTCGACGGGGCGAATGGACCGCAGCGGGGAGAAGAACCTCAACCCGTATGACACGCACGCCATCGAGGCTGCGATGCAGATCAAGGAGGGCGGCGCCGTCCCGGTCGAGGAGATCGTCGCCGTGACGATGGGTCCGGAGAGCGCCGTGCGCGCTCTGCACAAGGCCGTCTCGCTCGGCGCCGACCGCTCGGTGCACCTGACCGACGGCGACCTCGCCGGATCGGACGTCGCGGCAACCGGCTACGCGCTCGCGCAGACGCTTCAGCGCGAGAGCCCGGATCTGGTGCTGCTCGGCCAGCAGTCGGACGACGGCGAGTGCTACACGATCGGCGCGGTCGTCGCCGACCACCTGCAGATGCCCTCGCTGACGCAGGTGATCAAGATGGACGTGGACAGCGACGGCCTGCGCTGCGAGCGCCAGGCCGAGTACGGCTACGACACAGTCGCGGTCGAGCTCCCGGCGGTGATCTCCGTCGGCGACGCGATCAACGAGCCGCGCTACCCGTCGCTGAAGGCGATCATGGGCGCGAAGAAGAAGCCGCTCGACACCGTCTCCTCGGGCGATGTCGGCATCGACGCCTCGATGGTCGGTGCGGATGGCTCGCGCGTGCAGTGCGGCGAGTTCAAGGACCCGCCGGCCAAGGCCGCGGGCCAGATCATCGAGGACGAGGACACGAACGAGACCGTCGAGAAGATCGTCTCCTGGCTCGAGGAAAGGAAGCTGATCTAGATGGCCGACGTCCTGACATACGTGCTCCACAAAGACGGCGAGTTCAACAAGAACTCGCTCGGCGCGGTCTCCGAGAGCGCCGCGCGCGCGGCCGAGATCGGCGGCTCCTGTCACGCCGTCGTCGTCGGCGCCGAGGATCTCTCAGACGAGCTCTGCGCCTCGCTCGGCGCCTACGGCGCCACGAAGGTGTTCCGTGCCAAGGGCCCCGAGGGCCTCGCGCAGCCGGTCATCGACGTGATGTCGAAGGTGATCGACGAGAACGGGCATGGCTACGCCATCTTCGGCGGCGGCCTGCTCGGCTTCGAGATCGGCGCGGGCCTCGCCGCCCGTCGCAAGGGCGGTGTGACGATGGAGGTCACAGCCGTGCGCGCCGAGGACGGCAAGCTCGTCGCCGAGCGCCCGATTCTGGGCGACTCGAAAATCTCGGTGTCCCACTACAAGGACTTCGGGATCATCATCGGCCGCATCAACGCGTTCGAGATCAAGCAGGACGGCGCGGCCTCGGCCGAGGTCCTCGACGTGGACATCGAGTACTCGCCGTGGTCGAACAAGGCGAAGATGGTCACGCGCGGCGAACAGCGCGGTGCGGACGTCGACATCGAGGGTGCCGACATCCTCGTCGCCGGCGGGCGCGGCCTCGGCAAGGCCGAGGGCTTCGAGTTGTGCGAATCGCTGGCGCAGGCCTTCGGCGGCAACTCCGCCGTCGCAGCGACGCGCGCGGTGGTCGACGCAGGCTGGTATCCCTACGCGGCGCAGATCGGCCAGACCGGCAAGACGGTGGCGCCGAAGCTGTACCTCGCCGCCGGCATCTCGGGCGCGATCCAGCACAAGGTCGGCATGCAGAGCTCGGAGAACATCGTCGCGATCAACAAGGACGCGAACGCGCCGATCTTCGAATTCTCCGACCTCGGCATCGTCGGCGACCTGAACAAAATCCTGCCGAAGCTCACGGAAGCGGTGAAGGCGAAGAAGGGGTCCTGAAGTGAGCGTGAAGCGCGAACAGTCAAGGGCGACTGGATGTCGCCCGTACCGTCGAGTCGCGGGGCTGGATGCCCCGCGGAGCTGATCATGTCCGGCAGCAGCAACGGGAAGGTCGCGCCCGCGGCCTTCCCGCCTCCGGTCGACTCCCAGAAGGAGTTCATCAAGCGCGGCCTCGACGACGAGGACGAGCTGATCGAGGTCGGCGTCGCGATCGTCGGCGGTGGAACCGCAGGCCTGGCGTGCGCGAACCGGCTGCTGCAGCTCCTCGCCGACGACGAGGAGCTGCTGGAGCGTCTCGGCGAAGTGCCGGTTGCCATCGTGGAGAAGGCCAAGACCTGCGGAGGACACAACCTCTCCGGTGCGGTGATGCGCCCCGAGCCACTACAGGAGCTGTTTCCGGACATGAGCCGCGAGGAATGGCGCAAGGAGGGCTTCGCCTTCGGTGAGGTCACGAAGGAGTCGGTCTACCTGCTGACCGGTCCCAAGACGAAGCTCCCGGTGCCGATCCCGGCGGTCCCGAACTTCAAGAACCACGGCAACGAGGTCGTCTCGGTTTCAGCGCTGGCCCGCTACCAGCAGCGCCAGGCCGAAGACGCCGGTGCCTACGTCCTGACCGAGACCGCCGCGACGCAGCTGGTCGTGGAAGACGGGCGCGTTGTCGGCGTGCGCTCCGGCGACAAGGGCCGCGGCAAGGACGGCGAGCCGCTCGGCAACTTCGAGCCCGGGACCGACATCAAGGCGAAGGCCACAGTTCTCGCCGAGGGCTGCTGGGGGCACCTCACAGGCCCTGCGATCAAAGAGTTCGACCTGGCCGAGGGGCGCGAGCCGCAGGTCTGGGAGCTCGGCGTCAAGGAGGTATGGAAGGTCCCCAAGCCGCTGGACCGTGTGATTCACACGTTCGTGCAGCCGTGGCCGCTCAAGGTCGCGCCGAAGTACGGGCAGCTCGGCGGCACGTGGATGTATCCGATGAAGGACGAGAAGACGGGGGAGGACCTCGTCTCGATCGGCTTCGTCGTCGACCTCAACTACAAGGACGCGACGACCTCGGCCCACGACCTGCTGCAGACGTTCAAGATGCACCCGCTCGTCAAAGACGTCCTCGAGGGCGGCGAGCGCGTCGCCTGGGGCGCCAAGGCGTTGCCGGGCGGTGGCTACTGGTCGATGCCGAAGCTCTCGATGCCCGGCGCTCTGCTCGTCGGCGACGCGGGAGGGATGGTCGACACGGCGGCGCTGAAGGGCGTCCACCACTGCATCAGGTCGGGGATGCTCGCGGCCGAGTCGATCTACGCCGCGCTGAAGCGCGGGAGCACCGACTTCTCCGATTACGAGGAGGCGGTCGAGCGCTCGACGATCGGCAAAGAGCTCTACGAGGTCCGCAACACCCGGCAGGCCTTCCAGAAAGGGTTCCTCGTCGGCAGCGCCCTCGCGGGTCCGTCGATCATGTCCAAGGGCAAGCTCCCGCCGGGGCGCCAGGAATGGCACCGCGACGACGCCGAGCCGATGTTCGTCGGCAACACCAAGGAGCGCTATCCCAAGCCCGACGGCAAATACACCTTCGACAAGCTCTCCTCGGTGTTCATCACCGGCAACGCGACCCGTGACGACGCGCCGAACCACATCCGGGTCCAGAAACACGTCCCGCGCGAGATCGCCGAGACGTGGCGCTGGATGTGCCCGGCGGGCGTGTACGAGATCCCCGAGGACGCTCCGGAGGAGGGGCCGGTGGACGTGATCGTCAACTACACCAACTGCGTGCAGTGCGGCGCGATCACCGCCAAGGGCGGCCGGCTGACGACTCCCGAGGGCGGCGACGGGCCGCTCTACCAGATCACCTGAGCCGAGGGCCGGCACGGGCGCCGGCACGACCCTCTTCTCCCAGGCTGAAGGAGTCGCGTCCACGGACGCGAAACCTGCACCACGTCGGTGTGTTAGGGGGGACGATGACGAGTACGCCGGGCGCAGGACGAGGCACCACCCGGGCGGCGAGACGGCTGACGGCCGCCCTCGCCGCCGCGACGGCTGCTGCCTGCATCGGGTTCGCGGCGCACGCGCTCGCCGCGAACCCCGGGGTCACGGGCACCGGTACCCCCGGCTCTCCGACGGGGACGGGGACCGGCACGGGCACGGGCAGCACCCCGTCAGCCGGCAAGCCGCCCGTATCGGCGACGCTCGAGGGCTGCACGACCTCCGAAGAACAGTCCGAACGCACCGCGACGTTCGCGGGTGAAATGGCGATGATCCCTGGCGCCGCGAAGATGGAGATGCGGATCGACGTGCTCGAGCGCTCGCCGACCGACGAAGCCTTCCACGTCGTCGCTGCTCCGGGCCTCGGGGTCTGGCGCTGGGCCGCTCCCGGCGTGAAGACCTACCGCTACCTGAAAGAGGTCACGAACCTCGCCGCGCCCGCCTACTACCGCGGCTCGGTCCGCTTCCGCTGGGTCAACGCGAAGGGCAAGCTGGTCAAGGCCTACGAGCTGCGCACGCCGCGGTGCATTCAGATCCCGAAAGGCCAGCCGCCCACCGAATAGCGCCTGCCGCCCGCCAGGCCGGCGGGATTCGGCCCCACCCACCCGGCCGCTAGAATCACTCACGCGATGAAGACCGAGATCCATCCCAAATACGAGCAGGCCCACGTCCGCTGCACCTGCGGCAACGAGTTCATCACCCGCGCGACGCGCGACGAGCTCCACGTCGAGGTGTGCTCCAACTGCCACCCGTTCTACACCGGCCGGCAGAAGCTGATGGACACCGGTGGACGCGTCGAGCGCTTCCAGCGCCGCGTCGCCAAGGGCCGCCTGGCTCAGACCCGGGCCGCGAAGTAGACGCATGACGCCGCGTCCGGCCGCTGGCTCGCCGAGCGCGCCGGTCGCGACCAACGCGGCGGTCGCCTCGCCCCCTGCGGCGGCGGCCACAGACGCGGGCGCCCGGGCCTCCGACGCCGGGACGCTGCTGATCGACGGCGAGCTCGAGGCTTCCCGCGACGCGCCCGTCGGCGGTCAGGCCGTCCTCGAGGGCGTGATGATGCGCGGCGTCTCCCACTGGGCGATCGCCGTGCGCAAGCCGAGCGCCGAGCAGCTCGCCCATGGCGGGCACTCCCCCGAGGAGGCTTCGCTCGGCGAGATCGAAGTCAAGAGCTTCCCGCTCGAGTCCGCGCTCAAGCGCCACCGTGTGCTGCGCCTGCCGATCATCCGTGGCATCGTCGCTCTCGGCGGCTCGCTCGCGATCGGCTTTCGCGCCCTCGAGTTCTCCGCCAACGCCCAGCTCCCGCCCGAGGAGCCGGCGGCCGGCGCGACGCAGGACGGCGATGCCACCGAGGAGAGCGAGCCTCAGGAGATCCCGAAGGTCGTGTGGTTCGGGACCGTCGTGCTCGCGCTCGCGCTGGCGATCGTCCTCTTCTTCCTGATCCCCGTCGGCCTCACGAGCCTGATCAAGGACCAGCTGAACTCCTCGCTGCTGTTCTGGCTGATCGAGGGCGTGCTCCGGACCGCGATCTTCCTCGGCTACCTGCTCCTGCTCTCGCGCCTGCGCGATCTGCGGCGCGTGTTCGAGTACCACGGCGCCGAGCACAAGACGATCTCGTGCTTCGAGGCCGGGCTGGCGCTGACCCCGGCCAACGCCCAGCGCTTCTCCCGGCTTCATCCCCGCTGTGGCACGAGCTTCCTGTTGATCGTCATGATCGTGGCGATCTTCGTGTTCGCCCCGATCGGGCTGCCGGCCTGGTATTGGCTGGTGCTGACCCGGATCCTCGGCGTGCCGCTGATCGCCGGCATCTCTTTCGAGATCATCAAGTTCGCCGGCAAGAACCGCAGGCGCCGCTGGGTGCAGGCGCTGATGTGGCCCGGTCTGAAGCTGCAGCTGCTGACGACCCGCGAGCCCGACCACGACCAGCTCGCGGTCGCGATCGCTTCCCTGGAGGCTGTGCTCGCCCTGGAGACACCGGGCGAGCTGAGCGCCGAGGATCTGGTCGGCGTAGAGCTGGTGGCCTAGCCGGCGGCTCGCCGGCCTCCCGCTGGTTTGACCTCGGCTCAGCCCAGTACGGCGGTTTCCGGCGCCCCTGCCGGTACGAGGCCGTCCACCTGTCGCCGCCACCCTTGCTTGATGCGCTCGAGGTCAAAGCCCCGGGCGTCCCGGAGGTAGACGAACAGGCCGGCGGATAGACCGGCGAGCAGCGTGTCGGCGAGCAGTTCTCCGTCGCAGTCCGGGTCGATCTCACGCAGCAGGAGCGTCACGTGCAGACGGCTCGCGGCGTAGGGGGGAGAGTCGAGATGCGCTCCGGCCACTTCCGCCGCCGCGAGGAGTTCGGCGTGCGCGTCGATCAGATCAAGGCGTGCCTCGCCGTAGGCGATCAGACGCTCGCGCGCGCAAACGCCGGGTCCGAGCGGCGGCTCGCCTCTGATGAATGCTTCCTGGAGGCGCGCCTCGTCCTCGCTGAGGACAGCGGTCGCGAGCGACGCCCGCGAGCCGAAACGGCGGAACAGCGTCCCCTTGCCGACGCCTGCCGCTTCGGCGATCTCGTCCATTGAGACGCAGCCGGCGCCCTTCTCGGCGAAGAGGCGACGCGCCGCACAGAGGATCAGCTCACGGTTTCGAGCTGCGTCGGCGCGTTCTGCCGGCTGTGGCTGGATGACGGGTAGGTCGCGCATCTGGTGTCTACATCGTACCGTATCGGGGCGGAAACGGACCACGGTCCGATTGCGTGCTACACTCTTGACAGAGTAAAACGGACTACGGTCCGGACAGCTACGAAACAAGGAGAAAGCCCAATGAGCGCCCCAGTTGCAGAGCAGGTCTCGACCGGCACCTGGAAGATCGACCCGGTCCACTCGCACGTCGGCTTCGCGGTCAAACACATGGTCGTCGCGAACTTCCGCGGCAGCTTCGATCGCTACGACGGCGGCATCGCCACCGGCCAGGACGGCACCCCGGTCCTCACCGGCACGGTGGACGCAGGCTCGATCGTCGTCAAGGACGAGAACCTCGCGGGACACCTGGCCTCGCCTGAGTTCTTCGACACAGCCACCTACCCCGAGATCAAGTTCGTCTCGACGGCGATCAACGTCCGCGAGGGCGGCGAGGTCGAGGTCGAGGGCGACCTGACGATCAAGGACCACACGCACCCCGTGACCGGTCGCGGCACCCTGACGGGCCCGCACACGGACATCGCGGGCAACGAGAAGATCGGCGTCGAGCTCGAGGCGGTCATCGACCGGCGCGAGTACGGGCTCGAGTGGAACGCGCCGCTGCCGAAGGGCGGCTTCGCGCTCGACAACGACGTCAAGCTCCAGGTCAGCCTCGAGCTCGTGAGGGAGGCCTAGCAGCCATGAAGATCCTCGGACTGTCGGGAAGCCTGCGAGACGGCTCCCACAACACGAGGCTGTTGCGCGGTGCCGGCACACTGTTGCCGGAGGGCGTCGAGCTGGTCGTCTTCGACCGGCTCGACGCGATCCCGCCGTTCAACGAGGACGACGAGGCCACACCGCCCGAGCCCGTTCGGCACCTGAAGGAGGCGATCGCCGGCGCAGACGCCCTGCTGATCGCGACCCCGGAGTACAACTCCTCGATCCCCGGCGTGCTCAAGAACGCGCTGGACTGGGCGTCGAGGCCCCGGGTCGAGAGCCCGCTGGTCGGCAAGCCCGCGGCTGTGGTCGGCTCGAGCACAGGCCTCTTCGGTGCGGTGTGGGCGCAGGCCGAGACGCGCAAGGTGCTCGGCTCGACCGGAGCGCGTGTCGTGGACCGCGAGCTGCCGATCGGACAGGTCGATGAGGCGCTCGACGCGCGCGGCCTGCCTCTGGACGGGGACACGCGCGAGGCGCTCTCGGCCACGCTCGACGAGCTCGTCGAGCTGGCGGCCGGCAGCGCTCGCTCCGATCGCGAGCCGCGACCGGGCGAGCCGCAGTACCAGGCGGCAGCCTGACCTCCCAGCCCCCCGGCAGCGCTGAGGCGCCGCGTTCGAGCCGCCCCTTTCCTCGACTCGAACGCGGCGCCGCTTCGCGATGAGCCCCGGCTCCGCCAGCGGATACGCTCGGGGCGAGATGATCGAGGACCTCGTCGCACAGATCGAGAGCCGCTTCGCGGAGCTGGGCGAGCAGATGACCGACCCGGAGGTGATCTCCGATCGGGAGCGCTACGCCGAGGTGGGCCGCGCCTACCGCCAGCTCGAGCCGGCGGCGAAGCTCGCGGCCGAATGGCGCCGCGCCCAGGACGACGCGGCAGGCGCCGAGGAGCTGATCGCCGAGCTCGGCGAGGGCGACGGCATGCGCGAGGAGCTCGACCAGGCACGCGCGCGGATCGCCGAGCTCGAGGAGGAGATCCGTCTCGCGATGGTCGAGACCGACGCCAACGACGAGAAGGACGTGATCGTCGAAATCCAGGGGGGCGCCGGCGGGGAGGAGGCCGGGCTCTGGGCGGGCGACCTCTACCGCATGCTGACGCGCTACGCCGAGCGCCGCGGCTGGAAGACCGAGCCGATCGAGATCGGCGACGGCAAGTACACATTCGCGATCAAGGGCGACGGCGCCTACTCCGTGTTCAAGTTCGAGGGTGGCACCCACCGCGTCCAGCGCGTCCCGGCCACCGAGTCCCAGGGCCGCGTCCACACCTCGACTGCCACCGTCGCCGTGCTCCCGGAAGCCGAGGACGTCGACGTCGAGATCGACCCGAACGACCTGCAGATCGACGTCTACCGCTCCTCCGGGCCGGGAGGGCAGTCGGTCAACACCACCGACTCCGCTGTGCGCGTCACCCACAAGCCCTCGGGCATCGTCGTCTCGATGCAGGACGAGAAGTCACAGCTGCAGAACCGCGAGAAGGCGCTGCGCGTGCTGCGGGCGCGCCTTTACGAGCGGGCGCTGGCCGAACAGCAGGCGGAGCTGGCTGCCGACCGCCGCTCGCAGGTAGGGACCGGCGACCGCGCCGAGAAGATCCGCACCTACAACTACGGCGAGCGGCGCGTCACCGATCACCGCATCAAGGTCACGGTCCACAACCTCGACCAGGTGCTCGAGGGCGACCTCGGCGAGCTCACGGACGCCCTCCAGGCGGACGAGCGGCGCAGGCGGCTGGAGGCGCAGGCCGCGGCGTGAACGGCACGCCGGCGCGTGAGGCGCTCGACGGCGCGCTGACCGCGATCGCCGCGGCGGGCTGCGAAACCCCCCGCCTGGACGCGGAAATCCTGCTCGCCGAGGTGCTCGGCGTGAGCAGAGAGCAGCTCCTGACCGACAGCTCGCTGCGGGTGCAGGGCCCCGCCGTGCGCGCGTATCAGGACGCCGTACGGCGGCGCGCGGTCGAACGCGAGCCGGTCGCCTACATCACCGGCCGGCGCGCGTTCCGCAACATCGAGGTGGCGGTCGACCGGCGCGTGCTCGTGCCCCGGCCGGAGACCGAGCTGCTCGTCGAAACCGCGCTGGCGCTGCCGCAGGGCGCCTCGGTGCTGGACGTCTGTACGGGCAGCGGCGCCGTCGCGCTCGCTCTCAAGCAGGAGCGCTCCGATCTCGACGTCTGGGGCAGCGACGTCAGCGAGCCGGCCCTCGCTCTCGCGCGGGAGAACGCCGCGCGCCTCGATCTCGAGGTGCGCTGGCTGCACGCGGACCTGCTCGACGGCGTCCCCGACGCGTTCGACGCCGTGCTCGCCAATCCGCCGTACGTGCCGGACTCCGCACGGCCAACGCTCGCACCCGAGATCCTCCGGCACGAGCCGGCGAGTGCGCTCTTCGCAGGCCCCGGCGGGCTGGCCGTGATCGAGCCGCTGGCGCGCCAGCTCGGGGCCCGCGAGCGGGTTGCGAGCGCCGCGATCGAGGTGGGAGAGGGCCAGGCCGGCGCCGTATCGCGGCTGTTGCGGGATGCTGGCTTCGATGCCACTAGCGTTGAGATGGACCTTGGGGGTATAAAGCGAGTGGTGATCGGGAGAAAAGGAAGGGGTTGATTGTGACTCTCGACGAAGATGCCGCAGATCGCCTGCGCGAATGTGTCACCGCAGGCGGTGTCGCGGTTTTTCCGAGTGACACGGTGTACGGGGTCTGTTGCGACCCGGACAACGAGGAGGCGGCTCGCCGCCTCTACGCACTTAAGGGCCGGCCATCGGCCCGAGCGTGCGCGGTGATGTTCTTCTCGCTCGACAGCGCGCTAGAGGAGCTCGACGACCTGCACGAGAGCGAGCGCGAGGCGCTGAACGCGCTGTTGCCCGGCCCGGTGACGGCGCTGCTGGCCAACCGCCGGCAACGCTTTGCCCCGGCATGCCGCGTGGATCCATCCACGCTCGGGCTGCGCGTGCCGGCGTTCGAGGGCGATCTGGAGGCCCTCGGCAGTGTCGGCGTGCCTGTGCTGCAGTCCAGCGCCAACCTCAGCGGCGAGCCGGACGCGCGCACGCTGGAGGAGGTTCCCGAGCGCTTGCGCGAAGGTGCCGATCTCGTGATCGACGGCGGCGAGCTGCCGGGCACTCCCTCGACGGTGGTCGACCTGCGCGACCTCGACGAGGAGCACCGCTGGTACGTGCTGCGCGACGGCGCGGTGCCGCGCGAACGCGTCGAGCGCGCACTCGCTGCGCTCGCCTAGCGGAATCGTTCGTTCCCCCGCCGGCCTCCCGCCCCGGGGCCGGCGGGCGGGGCCGGACGGCTGCGCCGCAGTCGCCCCGGCGGCTGAGAACCTCCTCACCGGGCGGGGTGCTAGCCTCGTTTGCAGCTGCCGCAACTGGCGCCTCGCAGGTGGAATCGACCACCGGGAAGCGGACAGCTCATACGCCGCGCGCCTGGGCACCAGTCTTCGTCCCCTGCCAAGGAGAGCGACGTGAATGAGCTGAGCCCCGACTACTTCAACCGACCGCTCGCGGAGGTCGACCCCGAGCTAGCCGATGCGCTCGCCGGGGAGCTCCACCGCCAGCAGAACACGCTGGAGATGATCGCGTCGGAGAACTTCGTGCCGCGCGCCGTGCTCGAATGCCAGGGCTCGGTGCTCACGAACAAGTACGCCGAGGGTTACCCGGGCCGCCGCTACTACGGCGGCTGCGAGTGGGTGGACGTCTCCGAGCAGCTGGCGATCGACCGCGCGAAGGAGCTGTTCGGGGCCGAGCACGCCAACGTGCAGCCGCACTCCGGCGCGCAGGCGAACACCGCCGTCTATCACGCGCTGCTCGAACCCGGCGACACGATCATGGGTCTCTCGCTCGCCCACGGCGGGCACCTCACCCACGGGATGCGCATCAACGTCTCGGGCCGGCTGTACGAGATCGCCGCCTACGAGGTCGATCGCGAGACGAGCCTCCTCGACATGGACGAGGTCGCGCGGATTGCCCGCGAGCGCAAACCGAAGCTGCTGCTCGCCGGCTGGTCGGCCTACCCCCGCGTGCTCGACTTCGTCCGCTTCAGGGAGATCGCCGACGAGGTCGGCGCGCTGCTGATGGTCGACATGGCGCACTTCGCCGGTCTCGTCGCGGCGGGCCTTCACCCGAGCCCCGTCACGGCTGGGGCGGACGTGGTGACCACGACCACCCACAAGACGCTCGGCGGCCCGCGCGCAGGGATCATCCTCTGCAAGGAGGAGCACGCCAAGAAGATCGACTCGGCCGTCTTCCCCGGCCAGCAGGGCGGTCCCCTCGAGCACGTGATCGCGGCGAAGGCCTTCGCGATGAAGGTCGCGGCCAGCGACCTCTTCGCCGAGCGCCAGCGGCGCACGATCGCCGGCGCGCAGGCGCTCGCCACGGAGCTGCTCGACGCAGGTCACGGCGTGAGCGTCCTGACCGGTGGCACCGACGTGCACCTGATCCTCGTGGACCTGCGCGACTGCGAGCCGGAGCTGACCGGCAGGCAGGGGGAGGATCGGCTGCACGAGATCGGCATCACCGTCAACCGCAACGCGATCCCGTTCGACCCGCGGCCACCGATGGAGGCCTCAGGGCTGCGCATCGGCACGCCCGCGCTCGCCACGCGCGGGCTCCAGCAGGAGGACTTCACCGAGGTGGGGAAGATCCTGGCGGTGGCGCTCACGCCCGAATACGAGTTGCGGGCGGACGAGCTGAGCGAGCGGGTGCAGGCGATCGTCGAGCGCTATCCCCTGTATGAGAGTCTCAGCGCGGCGACGCTCGCTTAGCTGAAGTCCGGGCCCAGGTCGCTCTTCCCGACAGCCGGCCGCCGTCGCGAGGAGGGTCACGGGAGCGCGCATCGTGTGCCTGCAAGCGCCCTCATGACCCCCGCGCCTGCGATGCTGTGTCGAGCAGATGGCGCATCCGACCGAGCTCGAAGCGCTGTACGCGTTCCTGGTGGCGCTCGCCGTGACGGCGCTGCTGACCCCGTGGACGATGAAGCTCGCACGGGCCGTCGGGGCGATCGACGAGCCGCGCGAGCGCGGCCTGTCCGAGAAGGCCACCCCGCTCTTGGGGGGCCTCGCGATCTTCGCCGGCACGCTCGTCGCGATGCTGATGTGGCTGCCCGCGGGCTACGGGTCCTCGCCGCACCTCTGGTCGGGGGTGCTGATCGGGGCCGGCGTGATCACGTTCGTGGGCGCGCTCGACGACCGTTTCGACCTTCACCCCGCGGCGAAGTTCACCGGGCAGATCCTCGCGGCCGTGATCGTCGTCCACTACGGCGTCGCGGTGAAGGCGATCACGCTGCCCTTCATCGGCAAACTGCACTTCCCGAACGCGGGCGTGACGAACGCGGGGCCGCTGCTGACCGTGCTCGGCCTCGTGTTCCTGATGAACGTCGTCAACTTCTCCGACGGCGTGGACGGTCTCGCGGCCGGGGTCTGCGCGATCATCGCCGGCGCGATGGCTGTGATCGCCTTCGACCTCGGGCGCCAGGAGCCCGGGGTGATGGCGGCGATCACCGCCGGTGCCGCACTCGGCTTCCTGGTCTTCAACTTCCCCCCGGCCTCGAGCTTCATGGGCGACAGCGGATCGAACCTGCTCGGGCTCCTGATGGGGGTGGTGATCGTGGAGGCGGCCGTCAAGACCGCAGCGGTGGTCTCGTTCGTGCTGCCGCTGATCCTGCTCGCGGTGCCGTTCCTGGACACAACGTTCGTGGTGCTGAAGAGGGTGAAGTACAAGCAGCCGGTCTACAGACCCGACAGCGAGCACTTCCACCATCGCATGGCGCGGATCGGCTTCTCGCGCCGGCGCACGATCGCCTACTTCTACGCCTGGACGCTGATGCTGGCCGGCGTCGCCCTGGCTCTGCGCTTCGTTCCCTACAGCGACCACCACGGCCATCTCTACACGGGCTGGACGATCGTGATGGTCGCGCTCGGCGTGCTGGCGATCGCCGCGAGCGTCTATCTGGTCTACGTGCTCGAGATCCTCAAGTTCCGGCGCCTCTCGGAGATGCGTCTGCGCCGGCTCAGCCCGCAGGCCTCACCAGCTGAGATCGAGGCGGGGGTCGCGCAGGACTTCGAGACGGGCGAATTCCAGGCTGTCGCCGATGCCGGGCGACGAGGGCCGGGCGGGGACGGCGACGGCGGACCGCGCGTGCCCCGGGCTCAGCAGCGGGTCGGCCAGCGGAAGGTGGATCAGGATGGCGTAGGCGCAGACCACGAGCGCGGCGCTCAGCAGGCGCCGATCGCCGCAGACGGCGGCTAGCGGCAGCGGCCACACCGCGTACCAGGGCAGCAGCCAGGCCGTCGAGCAGAGCAGCGCGATCGTCGTCCACCCAGCCGCCACGCGCCAGTCGGCGCCGCGCGCGGTGCGCCACAGCGCGTAGCCGAGCACGACCACGAAAGCGGCGATCCAGGCCTGGCGCCACCACGCCGGCGTGCCCTGCAGGCCGAACAGGCGGGCTGTCTCGGCGGGCACGCTGTGGGTGGAGACGAGCTGCTGCTGCTCGCCGACGGCGCCGAGGAACCCGAGCGCGTGCGGCCCGAACCCAATGACGCCGACCGCTGCGACCGCCACCAGGCCCAGCACGCCCGCGAGCGCCACGCGCCAGCGCTCGCGCGCCCCACGGCGGCCGAGCACGAGGAACGGGAGCAGCAGCCCGGCGGTGAGCTTGATCCCCACGCCGCCGGCCAGTGCGAGCGCGGCGGCGCGCGGCCGGCCCGAGGACGCGCCCGGGCGGGGTGCGCTCAGCAGCAGCGCGAGGCCGACCGCGAGCAGCAGCAGCGTGTCGTTGTGGGCGCCGCCGACCGCCAGCACGAGGAGCACGGGGTTCAGGCCGAGGAACGCCACGGCGAACGCGCGCGAGCGCCCGAGGCGGCCGGCCGCCTCGGCGGTGAGCCAGATCGCCCCGAGGCTGGCAAGGGTCGCAAGCGCCTTCAGGGCCCATAGCCCGCCGGCCACCCCCAGCGGCGCGGCGGCGTAGCTGGCGAGCGTGAACAGCGGACCATAGGGCGAGTGCTGGAAGGGCCAGCCGATGAAGCCGAACACCGGGTCGGTCGCGGCTTCAGCCGGGAAGTGCGTGTAAGGGTCCAGGCCGTGCAGCGCCCCCATGCGGGCGAAGGCGAGATAGCCGAAGACGTCCTGGGAGATCAGCGGCGGACCGAGCAGCAGGATCACATGGGCCGCGACCACGGCTGCCGCGAGCGCCGCGAGGGGGAGCGCTCGCGCCGCTGCGAGCGCCACCAGGTAGCCGGCGCAGATCGCCAGCACCAGCACCTGGAAGCCGCCCTTGCCGAGCTGTGAGCCGATCCCGCCCAGAGGACCCGAGAGCCATCCGGGCCAGCCGCCGCTGTCGCCGGGCACGTACCGCGAGGGCGCGGCGGCCGCGTCGACGCACAGGATCGCGAGCGCCGCGAGCAGAACCCCGAGCGCGAGCCATCCAGCGAGCCGCAGGCCGGCGGAGGCGGACGCCTCGCTGTCTGCGCCCCACGGAGCCCGCCCCGCGCGCCGAACGTCGTCTTCTTGCCCGGGCCCGGCCGGCGCCGCTCTGCGCGTGGCCTGCATATGCCCATTCTCACGGCTTCGCGACCGTCAGGCATCCACGCCGCCAGGTAGGCTGTGGAGAACCTCGAAGCTGGGGACGCCTGGCTGAAAAGACTGTCCGCACGCTGTAACCCCCTTGTGCGGGTGTGCTAATTCCGGTGATGCGACGGACCAAACGCAAACGCAACCTGCGCCAGCTTGGCGGGGAAGACCGCCCGCAGCGCGTGCTGGTCCTCTCCGCCGACGTCGGCGAGGGCCACGCCGCGGCGGCCCGTGCGATGGCGCAGCAGATCGAAGCTTCGCCTGAGCCCGCCGAAGTGACCGTGATCGACGGCCTCGCCGCGATGGGCCGGGTGCTGCGGCCCGTGGTCGAGGACGGCTACCGCGTCCAGCTCCGCGTGATGCCGTGGAGCTACACGATCATCTACTGGCTGCTCGAGCACGTGCTTCCGGTGCGCTGGACCGCGCGCCGGCTGCTCTGCATGTTCGGCTCGCGGCCGCTCGCGCGCACGATCCGCGAACACGACCCCGACGTCGTCGTCTCCACCTACCCCGCCGTGACGGTCGTGCTGGCACGCCTGCGCAGGCGGGGCGAGATCTCCTGTACGACGGTCGCGACGATCACCGACCTCACCGGCCTGTTCTTCTGGGCGCAGCCCGGGATCGACATGCACCTCGTCATGTACGGCGAGTCGATGCGCTCGGTCGAGCGCATCGCGGGGGAGGGCAGCGTCCGGCTGGTGAGCCCGCTGATCTCGGCCGAGTTCCTCGAGCCACGCTGCGCGACGGAGGCACGCAGCGCGCTGGGGCTGCCAGAAGACGGCCGCATGGTGCTGGTCTCCGGGGGCGGGTGGGGCGTCGGCGACATCGCGGGCGCCGTCAGCGAGTTCGTGCGCACGCCCGAGGTGACGAGCATCGTCTGCCTGGCCGGGCGCAACGAGCAGGCCGAGCACAAACTCCGCGAGATGTTCGCCGGTGAGCCCCGCGTGCACGTGTACGGCTTCACCGACAAGATGCCCGAGCTGCTGGCGGCCGCCGACGTGCTCGTCCACTCCACAGGCGGCGTCACCTGTCTCGAGGCGCGGGCGGCCGGCACTCCCGTGGTCTCCTACGGGCTGCCCGTCGGGCACGCGCGGCTGAACACGCACGCGATGGCCGCGCTGGATCTCCTGCGCCTCGCCAACGACACCGACGAGCTGCGCGAACACGTCGAGGCGAGCTTCGCCGACGGCGCCGGCGAGGAGGCCGAGCTCCGTCCGGCCGAGCCTGACCAGGCGGCCGCGGACGTGGTGCTATCCGCCCCGCGGCGGGTGCGGCCGATCCCGCGCTGGCGCCTGCGGCTCGTGGCGGTCGCGACCCAGATCGCTCTGATCGTGACGCTCGGGAGTTGGATGCTCTCGACCGACGAGGTCACGAGCCTCGCCGCCAAGGTGCTGCGCGTGAACCCGCTCTCGCACGTCAGCACCGACCAACACGCGGTGGCCGTGGTCGTGCGCGCGCCGTCGAGCCACGTCTCGATCCTCGCCTATCAGCTCGCCGAACGCGGCATCCACGTGTCCTTCGCTGACGACGCCGGTGTGCCGACCCCGGAGCGGGTGGCGGAGCTGCGCCAGCTGCACGACGAGCTCCTCCCCGAAGTACCCAGCTCCTCAACGCTGCGCTGGGTCAAGACGCGTGCCGTGCTCCACAAGCAGGCCCGCGCGCTCGGGCTCCATCACCGCTTCTACTACATGCAGCCCCCCGGCGGGCTGTCCGTGGGACAGCTCGTGCTGGCGCGCACCGACGACGCCGTGCCGGTGAAGGGCTCGCTGCAGCTCAACGCGGAGGCGCCGCTGCCTCAGCGGCCGATTCGCGCCGGCGACGTGCTCGTCGTCTCGCTCGACGGCTCGGCCGAATCGGTGCTCGGCCTCGAACGCATCGTTTCGGCGCTCTCGGCACGGGGGCTCACGACCGAGTCGCTCGAGGCGCTCACCGGCTGAGCGTCCATCATCGCGAGCAGCAGCGGCGAGCGCGCGAGCGCGCCCGCGCCCGCGACGAGCACGACGAGCGATGCCACGAGCGGCCAGCCCTGCAGCGGCGTCGTGTCGAAGTACTCGCCGAACAGCACCGGCGCGACGATCACCGGGATCACCGTCTGGGTCACGAACACGACGGGCGCGACCTGGATCGCAGGCCGCGACTGCAAGCTGCTCATCTCGCTGAGCGTGCCCACGCCCGAGGCCAGCGCTGTGCTGGCGGCCCACACGAGGGCGGTCACCACGGCGCCGGTCTTGAAGTCGTTGGCGGCGAGCTTGGTCGCGATCCCGCTCCACGCGAAGCCGCAGCCCGCGCAGAAGATCGTGAGCCCCGCCACGTTGCGGCCGACCGCGCGCAGGGCATAGGGCAGCAGCGTGAGCGCGCCGACCGCCACCAGCACCACGGTGATCTTCCAAGGCGCAGCCGTCGCGGTCGTGTTGGCGGGCGCGAACAGCCCGGCACCGATGACCCCGGCTGCGATCGCGCAGACGCAGACGTACTCGTAGCGACCGGGTCGCTCGCCCAGCATGCGCTCGCCGGCCACCATCAGCACGAGCAGGCCGGCGGCGAGCGCCGGCTGCACCACGACGAGCGGCGCGAGGATCAGCGCGACGACCTGAAGGGGGAACCCGAGGATCGACATGCCCGTGCCGAGCAGCCACCGACCGCGGCGGACCAGGCGCCATGCGAGCGCGAGACGCAGATGCGTGTCGCCGGGCGCCTCCTTGGCGTCCATCGCCTGGAAGGCCACCCCTAGGCTGTAGAGCGTCGACGCGCCGACGGCGGCCGCGATGCCAAGCACGAGTTCACCCATGACCAGAGACGATCATCGCAGCCGCACCGCACCGATCGCCGGCGCGCTGGCCGCCGCTTATGCCGTTTACGCGCTCCCGGCGCTGGCCGCCGCCTGGCCACCGCTGCGCCGGCCGCTGGGCGTCGAGGACCGGATCGCCGCGGACAGCGGTTACGCGCTCACGTTCGACGACGGGCCGCACGCGCAGGGGACCCCGGCGGTGCTCGAGGTGCTCGCGCGCGAGCGCATCAGCGCGACGTTCTTCCTCGTCGGCGAGCAGGTCCGCCGCAACCCCTCGCTGCCGCGCGAGATCCTGGCCGGCGGCCATGCGATCGCGCTCCACTGCGATCGCCATCGCAACCTGCTGCGGCTTGCGCCCGGCCAGGTGCGCGAGGACATCGCGCGCGTGGAGGACACGATCGCGATCGCGACCGGCCTCGCGCCGTCGCTCTACCGCCCGCCCTACGGAGTGCTCAACGCGAGCGCGCTCGCGCTCGCGCACCGGCGCGGCTGGCGCACGCTGCTGTGGAGCCACTGGGGGCGTGACTGGGAGCGCGATGCCTCACCCGACTCCATCGCCGCGCTCCTGACCGGCGGGGCCGCAGGCGGATCGGTGCTGCTGCTCCACGACGCCGACGACTACTCGGCGCCGGACTCCTGGCGCCGAACCGTGGCCGCGTTGCCCGCCGTGATCGAGACGATGCGCTCGCGCGGCCTCGAGGCTGTGCTGCCGTGAGCGGCCGCGCACCGTTGCATGAAGCGTTGTGTCGGGGCTCTGACATCGTGCTCTGCCGCTAGCATCGACTGCTTGTCCACCGTCGCCTCCTCGCTGGACCGAGAGCTCGACGCGCGGCCCAGCGGCGTTCGGATCGCCCCTGTGCGTACCCGCTGGTGGGTCGAGGTGCTCGTCGTCGTCTGGCTCGCCTGGGTCTACGACGCCATCAACAACCTCGCCCCGCTGCGGCTCGGCCCCGCGCTGTCGCACGGCCGCGCGATCCTGAGCTTCGAGACCTCGCTCGGGATCGCTCCCGAGCGGGCCCTGGACCACTGGCTCGCGGCCCATCACGCGCTCGCACTGGCAGTCTCCGACTACTACGACAACGCCCACTTCGTGGTGACGGTCGCGCTGCTCGCACTGCTGTGGTGGCAGGGCGCGACGCGCTATCGCCCGATGCGCAACGCGCTCGTGGCGATCAACGTGCTCGGGTTCGTCGTCTTCTGGCTGTTCCCGGTCGCACCCCCGCGCATGCTCGGAGGCTTCACCGACGTCGTCGCCTCCACCGGCGCGATCGGCTCCTGGCACACGGGCGCCCTGGCCTCGGAGGCGAACCAGCTCGCGGCGATGCCCTCGCTGCACATCGCCTGGGCGTTGTGGTGCACCGTCGCCGTCTGGCAGCTGACGCGCCGGCCGCTGCTGCGCGCGCTCGGCGTCGTGTATCCGTGCCTGACGGGATTTGCCGTGCTCGCCACCGGCAACCACTACGTGCTCGACGTGCTTGCCGGGGCGGCGCTGAGCGCCGTCTCGTTCGCGTGCGTATGGTGGGCTCCGCGCGCGTTCGCGCGGGCGCGGGCGCAGCCGCTGTCCGACGGCGCGGGCGCCTGAGCAGAGGAGATGCGGCGAACGCCGCGTCCTCGCGCGCCCGTGGCGCATGTCACAAAGTTGTTACGAACTTCAAGTTCGGATAAAGTGGGCGCCGCCGCCGCAGACTGTTGAGGGACACCTTCGACGGCCCCGCCTCGAGAGAGCGCGGCCCCTCATGCGTCTGTAGGCTGGCCTCATCGACATGCCCGAAATCGACCCCCACGAGGACCCAACGCGCCTGCCCGCGCGCAGCCCGAGGCGCCGCCGCGCCCGGCCTGCCCCGCTTGCGCGCCGGCACGCCCGGCGCCGGGCCTGCCGCCCGCTGACGGCGGCGATTGCATTGGCGCTGGCTCCTCAGGCGCCGCGACGCGCGCGCTGCCAGCGTTCCCGCGGCCGGCGCCGCGGACCCCTCTCCTGACGTGGTCCTGCTGAGATACCTCGACGTGTGCCTGGTGCTCGCGACGGCGCCGTTCGTGCTGATCGCGGGGCTGCCCCTGTTCGGATACCTCGTGGCGACCGTGGCCTGGCTGCTGACGAGGCTCGGCACGGCCTTCGTTCAGGAACGCGCGCTGCGCGTCGGCGACGCGAAGGTGCGGGCCGGGATGCAGGTCGGAAGCATGATGGGGCGGATCTGGATCGTCGTGCTGGCGATCCTGCTCGCACGCTTCGTGGGCGGGAAGGACGACGGCATCATGGCCGCGGCGCTGCTGCTCGGTGCCTTCACGGTGTACTTCGTGATGTCGTTCTTCACGCGCAACCCGCTGAGCCCGAAGCCGCCTGCGCACCGGAGCCCGAGCACATCATGAGCGCGGCGACGCACACCGAGCCGCAGGGGGCGGCGGTCGCCCACGCGGCCGGCCCCTCCGGCGGGGCGGGCGGGGCGGGCGGGGCGGGCGGGCCTCAAGAAAAGAGCCACAAGGTCCGCAACCGGCTGCTGATCGCGTTCGGCATCTACCTCATCGGCCTGATCACGCTGATCGTGATCTACGGCTTCAAGGGCACGCGCAACAAAGAGTTCAAGCCGCAGAACGAGTTCAAACTCGAAAGCTGGATCTCGATCCACATCGGCGGCATCGACCTGTCGATCAACAAGGCCGTGCTCTACCTCGTGCTGGCGGGCTCGCTGACCTGCTTCACGATGATCTGGGTCGCGCGCCGGATGAAGCAGCGGCCCAACAAGGTGCAGACGGCTGTAGAGACGATCTTCCAGCTGATGCGCGACAACATCACGGGCAGCGCGATGACGGACGAGATGGCGCGCAAGTGGTTCCCGTTCATCGGCACGCTCTTCCTCTTCATCCTCTTCTCGAACCTGATCGGCTACATCCCATTGCCGACGAACACCGAGCACGAGATCAACATCCTCGGGGCGAACATCCCCTCCTTCTCGCTGTACGCGGCCACCGCGAACCTCGCGATCCCGCTGGTGCTCGCGCTCGTCGTGTTCGTCTCGTACACGACCGAAGGCATCCGCGCGAAGGGGCCGATCGGCTACCTGAAGGGCCTCATCCCCGGCGGTGTCGAAGGCCCGATCGCCCTCTTCATCTTCGGGCTCGAGGTGCTCTCGAACCTGATGCGCATCCTGTCGCTGACGATCAGGCTCTTCGCGAACATCCTCGCGGGGCATCTGATCATCCTGTTCTTCGCCGGCGCGCTCGCCGTGCTGCTCGGCGTCGCATGGCTGGGCTGGTTCGCCCTGCCGTTCGGCATCATCCTGTTCGCCTTCGAGGTGAGCCTGGTGGCGGCTCTGCAGGCGTTCATCTTCGCCACCCTCACCGCGATCTATCTCGGCGGCGCGGTCGCCGAAGAGCACTAAAGGAGACAAACGACGTGCACATAGCTCTAATCACCCTGTTTGCGGTCGCCGAAGAAACGGCCAAGGCAGGCAAGTCGATCGGCCTCGGCGTGGGCGGAGGCCTCGGTGCCGTCGGCGCCGGCGTGGGCATCGGCATCATCTTCGGGAAGGCGATCGAAGCGATCACCCGCCAGCCCGAGATGCGCGACGAGATCACGCAGCTGCAGTGGCTCGGCTTCGCCTTGACCGAGGCGTGCTTCTTCTACGGCCTCGTGGCGGGCCTGTTGGCCGCGTTCATCGTCTGAGCGATGCCGACCGTCGACCACACCGCCGTGCTGGCGGCCTCGGAAGGCAGCTTCCTGATCAAGCCGGGCGTCGGCCTGATGATCTGGACGCTCGTCGTGTTCTTCGTCACGTTCCTGCTGCTCAAACGGATCGCGTTCCCGGCTATCAGCAAAGCGCTCGACAGCCGCCAGAAATCGATCGAAGAATCGATCGACACGGCCGAGCGCACGCGCAAGGAGGCCGAGAAGCTGCTGGCCGAATACCGCGAGCGCCTGAAGGAGGCGCGTGCGCAGGCGGATGAGATCGTCCACCGCGCCCGCCAGGCCGCCGAGACGCACGAATCGGAGTCCAAGGAGCAGGGCCAGGAGCTGATCGCCGAAGCGCAGCGCCGTGCGGAACGGGAAATCGGCGCCGCGACCGAACGCGCGCTCTCAGACCTGCGCCGCGAGGTCGCCGACCTGACCGTGACCGCGACGGAGAAGGTCACGAGAAAGGCGCTCAGCGAGGACGATCAGCGACGGCTCGTCGATGAGGCGCTCGCGGAGCTCGACTTCTCCACGATCTCGGCGGGGAGCTCCTCGTGAGCGCCCTCGCCGGCATCGCGACCGGGGGTGCCTCCTAGATGGAGGAGCTCGCCCAGGTGTACGCGCGCGCGCTGTTCGAGGTCGGGCGCGAGCAGGGCAAGCTCGACGAGCTGCGCGAGCAGCTCGCCCAGCTCGCCGACGCGCTGGAATCCGATCGCCAGCTCGCGATCTTCTTCTTCTCGCCGTACTTCTCGACGGCCGAGAAGGAGCAGGGGCTGGAACGCATGCTCGACGGGGCTGACGAGAGCTTCCTGAACTTCGTGCGTCTACTGATCGAGAAGCACCGCATGCCCGTCCTGTTCCGGATCCGCGTCGAGTACGAGCGCCTGTGGGACGGGGAGAACAAGGTGCTGCCGGTCGAAATCACGAGCGCGATCGCGCTCGACCCGGCGACCACCGAGAACCTGGGCACCACGATCGGCGAGCGCACCGGCCGCAAGGTCACGCTCGCGGCCCGCGTCGACCCGGAGATCATCGGCGGCATCGTCGTCAGGGTGGGCAACTCGATCCTCGACGCCTCAATTCGCAATCGACTGGAGCAGCTGCGCAGGCACGTTGCTCAGGGAGCTTCTTAATGCAGATCAACCCGGACGAGATCACAAGCATCCTCAAGAGCCGCATCGAGGGACTCGACGAGGGCACGGCCGAGCTGACCGAGGTCGGCACCGTGCTGTCGGTCGCGGACGGCATCGCGCGCCTGCACGGGCTCGAGAACTGCATGTCCTTCGAGAAACTCGAGTTCCCGCACGGCGTCACCGGACTGGCGCTCAACCTGGAGTCCGACAACGTCGGCGCCGTGCTGTTCGGCGAGTGGGAACACATCTCCGAGGGCGACACCGTGCGGCGCACAGGTGAGCTGCTGGAGATCCCCGTCGGTGAGGCGCTGCTCGGGCGGATCGTGGATCCCCTCGGCCGCCCGCTCGACGGCAAGGGCGACATCAACACGACCGAGACCCGCCCCGCAGAGTTCAAGGCGCCGGGCGTGGTCCAGCGCCAGCCGGTCACCGAACCGATGCAGACCGGCCTGAAGGCGATCGACGCGATGATCCCGATCGGCCGCGGCCAGCGAGAGCTGATCATCGGCGACCGTCAGACCGGGAAGACCGCGATCGGCATCGACACGATCATCAACAACAAGGACACCGGCGTGGTGTCCGTGTACGTCGCGATCGGCCAGCGCATGGCGACTGTCGTCGCTCTCGCGCAGACGCTCGACGAAGCAGGTGCTCTCGAGAACACGATCATCGTCGCCGCTCCGGCCGACGAGGCCGCCCCGATCAAGTTCATGGCCCCTTACGCGGGCTGTGCGATGGGCGAGCACTTCCTCTACAACGGCCGCCACGCGCTGTGCATCTACGACGATCTGACCAAGCACGCCTACGCGTACCGTCAGATGTCGCTGCTGCTGCGCCGCCCGCCAGGCCGCGAGGCTTACCCGGGCGACGTCTTCTACCTGCACTCGCGGCTGCTCGAGCGCGCCGTCAAGCTCAACGACGACCTCGGCGGCGGCTCGCTGACGGCGCTGCCGGTCATCGAGACGCAGGCCGGTGACGTGTCCGCCTACATCCCGACGAACGTGATCTCGATCACCGACGGGCAGATCTTCCTGGAGTCGAAACTGTTCAACTCCGGCGTCCGGCCCGCGATCAACGTCGGCATCTCGGTCTCGCGGGTCGGCGGTAACGCCCAGATCGGCCCGATGAAGAAAGTCGCCGGGCGCATCAAGCTCGAGCTCTCCCAGTACCGCGACCTCGAAGCCTTCGCGCAGTTCGGCTCAGACCTCGACGCAGACACTCAGCGCACGCTCGCGCGCGGCGAACGCCTCGTGTCGACGCTCAACCAGAACGAGCGTGCGCCGCTGGCGGTCGAGGACCAGACGATTCAGATCTACGCTGCCACCAACGGCTTCCTGGACCGTCTGAACGTCGAGCGCGTGCCCGAGTTCCTGGCCGAGCTGACCGAACGGGTGCACTCGCAGGGCAGCGCCGTGCGCGAGAAGATCCGCGGCGGCGACTGGTCCGAGGGAACCCAGAAGGAGGTCCACGACCTCGTCGAGCAGTTCGCGGCGGACTTCGGCTACGACCTCGACGAGGAGGGCCAGCCGCTGGACGACTCGGCAGCTCCGTCGCTGCAGACGCGCGACGCGGCTGAGAGCGCCGTGGACGGCGACGACGGCGCGGCCGAGGTCCAGGACGCCGGCGTGCGCGAGGAGACGACCGCCGCCGCCTAGCGCGGGAGCAGAGTCGGAGCAGCCATGGCCTCACAGCGAGACGTCAAGAACAAGATCAGCTCGGTCAAGAACATCCAGAAGATCACGCGCGCTCTGGAGACGGTGGCGGCTGCAAGGCTGCGGCGCGCCGAGCAGCGGATCGAGGCGCTGCGTCCCTACGCCGGGGCGATCCGCCGCATGACGCGCCAGGCCGCCCGCGCGGCCGGCGCGGAGACCGCCCGGCTGCCGCTGCTCTCCCAGCACGAGTCCGAGCGCAACGTCGGGCTGCTGCTCGTGACGGGCGACCGCGGTCTCGCCGGCGGCTTCAACTCGCAGATCATCCGCGCGGGCGTGCGCACCGCCGCCGAGCTGGGCGAGGAAGGCAAAGAGACGGTCTGGTACGCGAGCGGCCGCCGCGGCGTCTCCTCGATCAGCTTCCGCGGCCACGAGCTGAGCGGCACCTATACCGGCTTCTCCGACCGGCCGGCATACGCCGACGCGCGCTCGATCGCCGACGATCTGATCGCCTCCTACGTGGACGGCGAGCTCGACGCGGTCGAGATCATCTACAACGCATACATCTCGCCGCTGACCCAGCGCGTGACCCGCGAACGGCTGCTGCCATTGTCGGCCGCGACGATTGCCGGCGAGGACGAGGAGGAGGGGGAGGAGAGCGAAGGCCCCCGCGCGCTCGTGGAATACGAGCCCGGTCCCGAAGAGCTGCTCAGGCGCCTGATCCCCGACTACATCGAGATCTCGATCTACCGTGCCCTGGTGGAGTCGACGGCAGGCTTCTTCGGTGCGCAGATGACCGCGATGCGCAGCGCCTCCGACAACGCCGGCGAACTGATCACCGACTACACGCTGCAGATGAACCGCGCCCGCCAGGCCGAGATCACGCAGGAGATCGCGGAGGTCGTCGCAGGCGCCGAGGGCTTGAGCTAGACCGAACTTCACGATTTGGATTAGAGAGAAAGAGAGACACACCAGATGGCCAGCACCACAACCGAGCCGACCGCCACAGAGAGCAACGGGCGCAACGTCGGGCGGATCGAGGAGATCCAGGGCGTCGTGATCGAGGCCGTGTTCCCCGACCGGCTGCCCGAGATCAACCACGCGATCACGATCGTGCGCCCCGCGGCGAACCGCGAGGAGGAGGCCCCGGGCATCAGCGCCGGCGCCGAGGAGGAGCTGCTCGTCTGCGAGGTCCAGCAGCACCTCGGCGACGACCGCGTCCGCGCGGTCGCGATGGACACGACCGATGGTCTGGCACGCGGCACCGAGGTGACCGACACCGGCGCGCCGATCTCGGTCCCCGTCGGCGAGGCCACGCTCGGGCGCATCTTCAACCTGCTCGGCGACCCGATCGACCTCGGCGAGCCGCTTCCCCAGGACGTGGAGCGCCGCGGCATCCACCAGGAGGCCCCGCGCGTCGAGGACCTGACCCCGACGACGGAGATGTTCGAGACGGGGATCAAGGTCATCGACCTGCTCGCGCCCTACGCGAAGGGCGGCAAGGTCGGCCTCTTCGGCGGCGCCGGCGTCGGCAAGACCGTGCTGATCCAGGAGCTCATCCACAACCTCGCCAAGGAGCACGGCGGCCTGTCGGCGTTCTGCGGCGTCGGCGAGCGCTCGCGTGAGGGCAACGACCTCTGGCTGGAGATGAAGGAGTCGGGCGTCCTCGACAAGACCATGCTGGTCTTCGGGCAGATGAACGAGCCGCCCGGCGCCCGCATGCGCGTCGCGCTATCCGGCCTGACGATGGCCGAATACTTCCGCGACCAGGGTCAGGACGTGCTGCTGTTCATCGACAACATCTTCCGCTTCGTCCAGGCCGGCTCCGAGGTCTCGGCGCTGCTCGGGCGCATGCCCTCGCAGGTCGGCTACCAGCCGACGCTGGAGACCGAGATGGGCGCCCTGCAGGAGCGCATCACCTCGACCAAGCGCGGCTCGGTAACTTCGATCCAGGCGATCTACGTCCCCGCCGACGACTACACCGACCCGGCGCCGGCGTCGGTGTTCGCTCACCTCAACGCCACCACAGCGCTCTCGCGGGCGATCTCCGAAAAAGGCATCTACCCCGCGGTGGACCCGCTGGATTCGACCTCGACGATCCTGAAGGCGGAGATCCTCGGGGAGGACCACTTCCGCGTCGCCAACCGCGTCAAGGAGATCCTGCAGCGCTACAAGGAGCTCCAGGACATCATCGCGATCCTCGGCATCGACGAGCTCTCCGACGAGGACAAGCTCACGGTCCAGCGCGCGCGCAAGATCGAGCGCTTCCTCTCGCAGCCGTTCTTCGTGGCCGAACAGTTCACCGGCACCCCCGGTGCCTACGTGCCGATCGCCGAGACGATCCGCGGCTTCGAGGAGATCATCGACGGCAAGCACGACGAGGTCCCGGAGAGCGCGTTCTTCCTCAAGGGAACGATCGAGCAGGTCGTGGAGGCAGGGAAAGAGTAATGGCGCACTCGAAGTTCCAGGTCGAAGTCCTGACCCCCGAGGGCGAGGTGTTCTCCGAGGAGATCGAAATGCTCTCCACGCGCACCGCGGTCGGCTCGATCGGCGTGCTCGCCGGGCACGAGCCCGTGCTGGCGATGCTCGAACCGACCGAGCTGCGGCTGTACCGCTCCGAGGGCGAGGTCGTGCGCTTCGCCCAGGCCGAGGGTTACCTCCAGTTCGCCGATAACCGCGCGCTGGTGCTGGTGGAGGAGGCGATCGACCCGCAGCGCCTCGACCGCCCCACGATCGAGACCAAGCTCTCGGAATCGCGCGCGAGCGCCGAGCGCTCCGCCGAGGACAGCGAGGAACGTGCCCGGGCGCTGCGCGACATCCGCCGGTACGAGGCGTTCCTCGCCGTCGGCGAGTAACGCCGAGCGTTGCCAACGCCCGCGCTGCGCCTCTGCTGCGGCTAGCCTTTCCCGCCTGATGAACGCCGCCCGTCAGCCCATCGCAGTGATCGGAACCGGCTACGTCGGTCTCGTGACCGCGGCCGGCTTCGCCGAGCTCGGCAGCGAGGTCTGGTGCGTGGACATCGACGCCGAGAAGATCGAGCGCCTCAAGGCCGGCGAGGTGCCGATCTACGAGCCGGGCCTCGCGGAGCTGCTCGAACGCAACAGCGAGCGGCTGCACTTCTCGACCGAGCTCTCGGATGCGCTCGACCACGCACGGCTGCTGTTCGTCGCCGTCGGCACCCCCCCGACCTACTCGGGGGACGCGGATCTCTCCGCGGTGCACGCGGTGGTGGACGCGATCCCGGACTCCGACCGTCACGCGCTGGTGATGAAGTCCACGGTGCCGTGCGGGACCGGGGCGGCGCTGCAACGCGTCCTGAAGGAGCGCGGACGGGACGGCCTGCAGTACGTCTCGTGCCCCGAGTTCCTCAAGGAGGGTTCGGCGGTCAAGGACTTCCTGCACCCCGACCGCGTGGTGGTTGGCGACAACGGCGGCTGGGCCGGCGACGCCGTCGTCGAGCTCTACGCCCCGCTCGACTCCCCCCTGGTGCGCACCGACGTAGCCAGCGCAGAGATGGTCAAGCTGGCGTCCAACGCTTTCCTCGCGACGAAGATCTCGTTCATCAACGAGATCGCGAACGTCTGCGAGGAGACGGGCGCAGACGTCGTGGAGGTCGCGCGCGGGATGGGCCTGGACGACCGCATCGGGTCGAAGTTCCTGCAGGCGGGGATCGGCTTCGGCGGTTCGTGCTTTCCCAAGGATGTCGACGCCCTGAAGCAGCTTGCGGGCAACTCCGGCTACCACTTCCAGCTGCTGAACGCCGTGATCCAGGTCAACGACCTGCAGAAGCGGCGCGTGATCGGCAAGCTCCAGCGCCACCTGGGACAGCTCGCGGGCAAGCGGGTCGCGCTGCTCGGTCTCGCCTTCAAGCCCAACACGGATGACATGCGCGAGGCCTCCTCGCTGGTGCTGGCGGCCCGCCTGCAGGCCGACGGTGCGCAGATCGCCGCCTTCGACCCGGTCGCCGAGGAGGCCGCGCGCGCCCTGATGGGGGCCGTCGAGTTCGCCGATGACCCGCTGGCGGCGCTGCGCGATGCCGACGCGGCTGTGCTCGTGACCGAGTGGCCAGAGCTGTTGGAGCTCGACTGGACGCAGGTCGCGGACGCTATGCGCGGGGACCTGATCGTCGACGGGCGCAACGCGCTCGATCCCGCGGCGGTGCGAGCCGCCGGGCTCCTCTACGAGGGGGTCGGCCGAGGGTGAACGGGGTAGGGGGGTCCTCGTGCAGGCGGTGATCCTCGTCGGCGGCGAAGGCACGCGCCTGCGCCCGCTGACCTCGAACGTCCCCAAGCCGATCGTGCAGCTCGTCGACCGGCCCTTCATGGCCTACATGCTCGAGTGGCTGCGCGGGCACGGGGTGGAGGACGTGATCATGTCCTGCGGCTTCCTCGCCGACGGCGTGCGCGAGGTCCTCGGCGACGGGTCCGCGTTCGGTCTGAGGCTCCGCTTCGTGGAGGAGCCCGAGCCGCGTGGCACGGCGGGCGCGGTGAAGCTCGCCGAACCGATGCTCGAGGAGCGCTTCCTGATGCTCAACGGCGATGTGCTGACGGACATCGATCTCAGCGCGCAGATCGCCCAGCACGAGCAGACAGGCGCACGCGGGACGCTCGCGCTGGTGCCGGTTCCCGATCCGAGCGCGTACGGCCTCGTGCTGCTCGACGAGGACCGCGCCGTCGAGGAGTTCATCGAGAAGCCGAGCTCCGAGCAGAAGCTCCCCACCAACCTGATCAGCGCCGGCGCCTACGTGCTCGAGCGCGAGATCCTCGACATGGTCCCGCCCGATCGCAACGTCTCGATCGAGCGGGAGGTCTGGCCGCGGCTGGTCGGCGACGGCCTCTACGGCTTCCCTTCCGAGAGCTACTGGATGGACATCGGGACCCCCGAGCGCTACCTGAAGGGGACCTTCGACATCATCGAGGGCAACGTCCAGACAGCGGTGCAGGAGCGGCTGGGCGAGAACTGGCTCTCGATCGAGCCGGGCGCCGAGGTGCTCGGCAAGGCGATTCCGCCCGCCGTGCTCGAAAGCGGCGTGAAAGTGGCTCCTGGAGCCCACGTGGGAAGCCTCGTCGTGCTCGGTCGCGACGTGACGGTCGGCGAGGGGAGCTCCGTGGAGCGTGCCGTCGTGCTCGCCGGCACCAAGATCGGCGCGCGATGCGAGCTGCGCGACTGCATCGTGGGTCCGCGATGCCGCATCGGCGACGGCAGTTCGGTGACCGGCGGCGCCGTGCTCGGAGAAGGAGTGGTGCTGGGGGGGGACAACGTCATCACGCGCGGTGCGCGTATCTTCCCCGAGGTGCAGCTTCCCGACGGAGCGATCAAGTTCTGACGACCGGCCTGCCCGGGAAGATCCGCGGCGCAATGGAGGAAACGACATCCATGGACGAGAAGAGGAGCAGATGAGCGACGGCGCGACCACAACAGGGGCCGCGGAGGACATCTCGCGCGAGTTCATCGGCCGCGTCGACTCGACGGGGCAGCTCGCCGACGTGCTCGCGATGCCCGAGCACCTGCGCGACGCGGTGTGGCGCGCCGAGTCCGCGATCATGGAGGACGCCGACACGTCGGCCGGGCTCGTGGTCGCCGGCATGGGTGGATCTGCGATCGGCGGTGCGCTGGCCCGCGCGGCGCTGGGCGATCACGCATCGCGACCGATCTTCGTCACGCGCGCCTACGGCATTCCGACCTGGACCACGCCGGAGACGATGGTGCTGTGCGCGAGCTACTCGGGCGAAACCGAGGAGACGCTCGCCTGCTACGAGTCGGCCGGCGCGCTCGGCGCCAAACGCACTGTTGTGACGACCGGTGGACGGTTGGCCGATATGGCGCGGGCCGACGGCGTGCCCGTGATCCCGCTGCCGGCAGGCTTCCAGCCGCGCGCGGCCGTCGCCTACATGACTGTTGCCGCGCTTGAGGTCGCCGCGCTGTGCGGCGCCGGACCGAGGCTCACCCCCGAGATCGACGTCGCGGCCGCCCACGCCGAGCACCTGGTCGAAGAGTGGGGCCCGGACGCCCCCTCGGACTCGCTCGCCAAGGAAGTCGCGCGCGGGCTGCTCGGCACGACGCCCGTGATCGCCGGCGCCGGCCTGACGACCCCGATCGCCTATCGCTGGAAGACCCAGATCAACGAGAACGCCAAGCAGCCGGCGTTCTTCGGCGAGCTGCCCGAGCTCGACCACAACGAGCTGGCGGGCTGGGAGGGGGCGCCGAGCCTCGGCCGCTTCTCGGCCGTGTTCCTGGACGACTCCGACGCGCACCCGCGCGTCAAGCAGCGCATGGAGCTGACCGAGCAGATGATCGCCGGCGACGCCGCCGCGAGCTTCCGTCTGGAGACGCGTGGTCAGACGGCGATCGAGCGCGTCGTCTCGCTCGTCCTGCTGGGCGACCTGGTCTCGATCTACCTCGCCGCGCTGCGCGGGGTGGACCCGGGGCCCGTGAAGGCCCTGGATGAGCTCAAGGGAGCGCTCGCCAACGCCTAGGAGGGTCGCGCCGGGCCGGTCCGCTCTCTGCTGAGAGCCGCTAGAGCGTGTGATACCTTCGAATGCGGCCGAGGAGCGCTGCGACGGGCTCTGGACCCGCCACGCTCGGCCCCCTATGCAGCAAAGGGCGCTCACCTGACCAGACAGGAGAGTTCGTATGGCAACGCCTACTGCCACCGGTTCCGACTTCAAGGTCGCCGACCTCTCGCTGGCCGATTTCGGCCGCAAGGAGATCACGCTCGCCGAGCACGAGATGCCCGGCCTGATGGCGATCCGCCGCGAATACGCCGACGCCCAGCCGCTGAAGGGCGCGCGCATCACCGGCTCGCTTCACATGACGATCCAGACCGCAGTGCTGATCGAGACGCTGACGGCGCTCGGCGCCGAGGTGCGCTGGTGCAGCTGCAACATCTTCTCGACGCAGGACCACGCGGCAGCCGCCGTGGCCGTCGGCCTGGAGGGCACCGTCGATGAGCCTCGCGGCGTGCCGGTCTACGCCTGGAAGGGCGAGACGCTCGAGGAGTACTGGTGGTGCACCGAGCAAGTGCTGCGCTGGCCCGAGGGCGACGGCCCCAACATGATCCTCGACGACGGCGGTGACGCGACGCTGCTCGTCCACAAGGGCACCGAGTACGAGGCCGCGGGCGCCGTTCCGGATCGCGCCGGCGCGGACTCCGAGGAGTTCGGCGTGATCCTCTCGGTGCTGACGCGCTCGCTCGGCGAGGACCCGCAGCGCTGGACGAAGATCGGCGAGGGCATCAAAGGCGTCACCGAGGAGACGACGACAGGCGTGCACCGTCTCTACGAGATGGTCGAGAACGGCGAACTGCTGTTCCCGGCGATCAACGTCAACGACTCGGTCACGAAGTCGAAGTTCGACAACCTCTACGGCTGCCGGCACTCGCTGATCGACGGCATCAACCGCGCCACGGACGTGATGATCGGCGGCAAGGTCGCCGTCGTCTGCGGCTTCGGCGACGTCGGCAAGGGCTGCGCCGAATCGCTGCGCGGCCAAGGCGCGCGCGTGATCATCACCGAGATCGACCCGATCTGCGCGCTGCAGGCGGCGATGCAGGGCTACGAGGTGAAAACGCTCGAGGAAGTGGTCGCGGTTGCGGACATCTTCGTCACGACCACCGGCAACAAGGACATCATCACGGCCGATCAGATGGCGCGCATGAAGCACCAGGCCGTCGTCGGCAACATCGGGCATTTCGACAACGAGATCGACATCGCCGGGCTGGGTCGGGTGTCGGGCATCGAGCGGATCAACATCAAGCCGCAGGTGGACAAGTGGGTCTTCCCGGACGGCCACGCGATCATCATGCTCTCGGAGGGCAGGCTGCTGAACCTGGGCAACGCCACGGGCCACCCGAGCTTCGTGATGAGCAACTCGTTCTCCAACCAGACGATCGCTCAGATCGAGCTCTTCACGAAGAACGACGAGTACGAGAAGCGCGTGTACGTGCTGCCGAAGCACCTCGACGAGAAGGTCGCCCGACTGCACCTCGACGCACTCGGCGTGAAGCTCACGACGCTGCGCCCAGACCAGGCCGCCTACATCGGCGTGCCGGTCGAGGGTCCGTACAAGCCCGACCACTACAGGTATTAGTCAGGGCGCGCCGGCCGGCTCGAGCGCGCGGCGCTCGGCCGGCCGGCGCTCTGCCGCCTGCAATTGAAAGGATGAGCCGATGAAGGCGATGGTCCTCGCGGCGGGGCTCGGCACGCGCCTGCGTCCGCTCACCTACGAGATCACGAAGCCGATGGTGCCGGTGCTCGACCGGCCGGTGATGGAGCACATCCTCGAGCTGCTGGGACGGCACGGCTTCGAGGACGTGATCGCGAACCTGCACTACTTCCCGGACTCGATCAAGGAGTACTTCGGCGAGCGCATCTCCTACCGCTTCGAGGAGGAGCTGCTCGGCACCGCCGGCGGCGTGCGCGCCTGCCGCGACTTCTTCGGCGACGAGCCGTTCGTGGTGATCTCAGGCGACGCGCTGACCGACATCGACCTCGGCGCGCTCGCGAAGCGTCACCGCGAGGCCGGTGGCATCGCGACGCTGACGGTCAAGAAGGTGGCGGACACGCGCGAGTACGGTGTCGTCTTGCACGACGGCGACGGCCGCATCACCGGCTTTCAGGAGAAGCCCGATCCCGATGAAGCGCTCTCGGACCTCGGGAACTGTGGCATCTACGTCTTCTCGCCGGAGATCTTCGACTACTTCCCCGACCGCCCGTTCGCCGACTGGGCGAACGACGTGTTCCCGGCGCTGCTCGAGAACGACGTCCCCTTCTACATCCACGAGATCGACGAGTACTGGAACGACGTGGGTTCGCTCAGCGAGCTGCGCCAGGGCACGTTCGACGCGCTCGGCGGCGCGCTGCACCTCGACGTCGCCGGCGAGGAGGTGGCGCCGGGGGTGACCCTCGGCGCCGGCAGCTCGGTGCCCGCCGACGCCGTTCTCGACGGGCCGGTGTGGATCGGCGCGGGCGTGCAGATCGGCGCCGCCGTGCGCCTGACCGGCCCGGTCGTGCTGGGCGACGGCGCGAAGGTCGGGGACGGCGCGCAGCTGCGTTCGAGCATCGTGTTCCCGGGCACCGAGATCTCGCCGGACTCGATCCTGATCGGCGCGATCGCCGGCCACAAGGGCATCCTGCAGAGCCTGCGCCGCCGCAGCTGAGCCGCTCCCCCCGCGCCGGCGGGCGCTGCGGCGAGGAGCGTCTGCAGTGATGCCGGCTCTGCACGTCTGTGCCGGGCGGTTGTTCCATCGGATATGACTGTCGGCACGCCGCGATGAGCACAACCGCCGCAGCTCCCGCCGCGCCCCGCGCCGGCACCAACCGCCTGGCGTTGGTCTTCGCCGGGCTGATGATGGTGCTGCTGCTCGCGGCGCTCGACTCGACGATCGTCGCGACCGCGTTGCCGACGATCGTCGGCGACCTCGGCGGCCTGGACAAGCTCGCGTGGGTGACGAGCGCGTTCCTGCTCGCGCAGACCGCCGTCACGCCGCTCTACGGCAAGCTCGGCGACCAGCTCGGGCGCAAGAAGGTGCTGCAGAGCGCGATCGTGCTGTTCCTGGCGGGCTCGGCACTCTGCGGGCTCGCCAGGACGATGACCGAGCTGATCGCGTTCCGCGCGGTCCAGGGCCTCGGCGCGGGCGGGCTGATCGTGCTGGTCCAGGCGAGCGTCGGCGATGTCGTCCCTCCCCGGGAACGTGGCCGCTACCAGGGGCTGTTCGGCGCGGTGTTCGGCTTCGCCGCCGTCGCCGGCCCGTTGCTGGGCGGGCTGATCGTCGACCACCTCTCCTGGCAGTGGATCTTCTACGTGAACCTGCCGATCGGTGCGCTCGCGCTCGTGGTGATCTCCGCCACCCTTCCCGAAGCGAAGGGTGGCAAGCGCCCGACGATCGACTACCTCGGCGCCGGGCTGCTCGCAGCGGGGCTGAGCGCGATCGTGCTGGTCGCGAGCCTCGGCGGCACAACCTGGTCGTGGGGCTCGGCTCAGGTCGTTCTCGTCGCGATCGCCGGTGTCGGCCTGCTCGTGGCGTTCGTGTTCGCCGAGCGCCACGCCCGCGAACCGGTGCTGCCGCTGTCGCTCGTGAAGGACGAGGTCTTTCGCGTCGCGAGCATGCTCTCGCTGATCGTCGGCTTCGCCCTGTTCGGCTCGGTCACATTCCTGCCGCTGTTCTTCCAGACCGTCTTCCACGCGAGCCCCACCAGCGCGGGGCTACGGCTGATCCCGCTGCTCGGCGGACTCGTGTTCGCGTCGGTCCTCTCAGGGCGACGGATCTCGACCACCGGGCGCTACCGCCGCTTCCCGATCGTGGGGACTGTGCTCATGACGGTGGGTCTGTTCCTGCTCTCGCGGGTACAGGTGAGCACGAGCTCGCTCGCGATCGACGGCGCGCTGATAGTTCTCGGGCTCGGCCTGGGCTCCACGATGCAGGTCCTCGTGTTGGCCGTTCAGAACGCCGTCGGCTACGAGGTTCTCGGCGCCGCGACCTCGGGCGTCACCCTGGCGCGCGGGATCGGCGGCTCCTTCGGTGCCGCGATCTTCGGGACGATCTTCACGACGCGCCTGCGCTCGGAGCTGCACGACGTGCTCTCAGGGAAGCTCGGCGCTCAGGTCGCCGCGGGGGGCCGCCTGACCGGCGCTCAGGTGGCGACGCTCCCCGAGCGGGCCCGCCTGGCCTACGAGAACGCCTACGTCAACGCGCTGCATCCCGTGTTCCTCGCGGCCGCCGGGGTGGGGGTGGTCGGCTTCATGCTCAGCCTGCGGCTGCGCGAGCGCCCGCTCCGTACCACGGCGGCCACGAGCACGGGCCTGGAGGACTCCCTCGCCGCACCCAAGACCGCGAGCTCGCTGGCCGAGATCGACCGCGCGCTCAGCATTGCCGTCGGCGAGCGGCGCCGGCGCGAGTTCGGGGAGCGGGTTGTGGCCCGCGCGGGCCTCGACGTCAGCCCCGGCGCCGCCTGGGGGCTGGCGCGCTTCAGCAGCTACGGCGTCGCCGGAACGCTGGAGATGGCGCGCTCGGTCGGGATCCCCGAGGAGCGGATCGCGCCCGTGCAGGGCGAGCTCCGCGAGCGCGGATTGGTGGAGGGGGAAGGGCCGGATGCCCGGCTGACGCCCAGCGGCACAGCGACCGCCGACCAGATCCTGAGCGCGCGGCGCGAGGAGCTGCGCGCGGTGTTGAACGGCGACGACGCGGAACGCGAGCCAGAGGTCCAGGTACTGCTCGAGCGGCTCTGCGTCGAGCTCAGCGGGCAGCGGCCGTAGGGCTCTGCGCGGCCTCTGCCGCGAGGTCTTCGTAGCGCTCGCGGCGCTGCTGCTCGCGCTCTGACTCAGCGAGCATGCGCACGAACAGCACGACGATCGCCACGCCCATCACGAGCGACTGCTCGACGGCCATGATCAGCCCGGCCACGCCCTGGTCGTCGAGTTGTGAGAGGCCCCAGATCGGGCCGGTGTGCGCGTAGGCGGGGTAGAGGGCGCTGGGGGCGAAGGCGATCGCCATCCCGAGCGCGCCCACGAACACCTTGCTCGAGCCCATGTAGACGATCGGCCCCATCCCGCCGAGGCGCATGCGTGCTCTGATCGGCGAGATCAGGTGCCACCAGTAGAGCGAGCCGACGAGCAGGAAGCTGAGGTGCTCGAGGACGTGGACGTCGCTGTGGCGCACGGCGAGGTCATACGCCGCAGGGACATGCCAGGCCCAGATCACGCCGACGTAGAGGGCGACCGCGAAGGCCGGGTGGGCGAGCGGACCGGCGCGCCGCTCGACGTCGGACACAGTGCGCGTGGCGGGTCGCAGGATCACCTTCGTGAACCCGAGGATGCCGAGGATCGGCGCGATGTCGAGCAGCAGCATGTGCTGGACCATGTGCGCCGCAAAGAGCTGGTCGGCGAGCGAGTCGATCGGCGAGCAGAGGGCGGCGAGCACGATGAGCACCGAGCCGGCGAAGCAGCACAGCCGCCAGACCGGCGCCTCGGCGGCGGCCCGTGGCGAACCGCTCATGCGCACGGCGCGCCAGCGCCGGACGTAGACGAACAGGACGGCCAGCGAGACGAGGAGGGCGACCGGGCTGAACGACCACGTGAGGTCCGGCTTCATCGGCACCCGATTGTGGCAGGCCGAACGCCTCCCGCGGGCGGCCTACGGGCCGTGCAAGAGCCCCTCAGCTTCCGTCCAGCAGGCATTTACATCCGCCGAAGACCGGCGTAGCATCATTCTCCAAGCCAGAGACAAGGCCGATCCAAGGAGCGACCATGCAGATCGACATCAGAGGTCGAAACGTACCGGTCACGGACGAGCTTCGCGAACATGCGGAGCGACGTCTGGGGAAGATCTCGCGCCAGGTTTCAGACCTGGCCCGTCTCGAGATCGAGATCTTCCAGGAGCGCAACCCGCGCGTCGCCGACCGCGAGGTCGCCGAGGCCACGCTCTACCTGAAGGGGGTCACGCTGCGGGCCCGGGACGCCTCACCTGAGATGGTCCACTCGCTCAACGTGATGGTCGACGAGCTCGCGCGGCAGGTCAAGCGCCACCGCGACAAGCTGCGCAAGCGGCGCGAGGCTCATCGCGCCTCGCCGCGGGTCGCGGGCGCCACGCTGCCGACCACCTAGCCCTCCCGGGTTTGGGTCTCAGAGCAGCGAGTGTTTAGAACCTCGCACGACCGGGGTATCTCGGCCTGCGGGGATGCGACGCAGGGGGATCTCAGCCGGCTTTCGTGGGCGCCATGGCGCTGTTTGTGGCGCTGCCCGCCGCCGCGCCCGCCAAGAAGCCCTCTTCGCTCCCGCCCGCCGAAGGCAAGGCGCCGCGTCCGGGCCCCGCGATCCTCTACGCGCCTGTGGCCACGGCCCCGCAGCTCGAAAACGCCAAGGGCTCGCCCTGGAAGGCAAAGCCGATCCTCGTCTCTGGCGCCGGCGCGTACCGCAAGGGGGAGTTCCTCTACCAGGGCTACCTCTACGACGACCACGGCGCCAAGGAGGTCATCGATCCGACCAACCCGATGATCTCGCCCGGCGGCGATGCCTCCGGCGGCGACACCTTCTCCGAACCTGACGGGACCTACACCTACCCGACCGGGCCGGGCTACGACGAGAACGCCGCCGACCTCGTCGAACTCAGGGTCAAGCCACTGCGCAAGGCGACCGCCTTCCGCATCACTCTGAACACCCTGGAAAACCCCGCCCTGGTCGCGACGGCGATCGCGATCGGCGGCACCGAAGGCGAATCGCATCCGTTCCCGTTCGGGGCCAACGTGAGCGCGCCGGCGCAGGACTTCCTGACCGTGCACGGCGAAACCGCGGTGCTGACCGACGCGGCCACGGGGCAAGCGGTCCCCGGCCCCGCCCCGACCGTCTCCGTCGACCTCGCGCGCCGGCAGATCGAAGTCCAGGTCCCGCACACCGACTGGGAACCGGGCTCCGCCACCGTGCGTCTCGCCGCCGGCGTCGGGCTCTGGGACGAATCCACCGGCTCCTATCTGCTCCCGGGCGCGGTCGCTTCGGCGACGCAGCCCGGAGGTGCGGGCGCGGACCTCTCCCCGCCGGCGTTCTTCGACGTCGCCTTCCGCTTCAACGCCCAGGAGCCGATCCCCGGCACTCCCGGAGCGACGACCGCGACGAGCCCCGCGTGGTGGCGCGAATCGGCGCAGGCGCAGGCGCTCGCGAGCGGCGACATCAGCCGGTTCCATGGCGAGGTCGACTTCGCCAGGCTGAAGGCGAAGACCGAAGACGACATGCCGGGAGGACCCGAAGGCGTGCCCCAGAGCGGCGCCTTCGACCGGATCCTCGCCTCCCACTTCTCCGAAGGCCAGGGCGCCGACTACGCGACGGGGGGCTGCGGCTCCTCGAGCGCGTGCGTCGGCGAGCTGCGCGGCCAGCTCCAGCCCTACGCGATCTACGTCCCGCCCGGCGCAGAGCCGGCCTCCGGCTGGGGCCTGACGTTGCTGCTGCATTCGCTCTCGGCCAACTACAACCAGTTCACGGGCTCGCACAACCAGTCTCAGTTCTCGGCCCGCGGCGGCGGCTCGGTCGTCATCACCCCCGCGGGGCGCGGGCCCGATGGCTGGTACTACGACCACGCGGGCGCCGACACCTTTGAAGTGTGGGCCGACGCCGCGTCCCACTACAGGCTCAACCCTGATTTCACCGACATCGCGGGCTACTCGATGGGTGGCTACGGCACCTACAAGTTCACGAGCCAGTTCCCCGACCTGTTCGCCCGCGCGCAGCCCACCGTCGGGCCGCCCGCGCTCGGGGTCTGGGTGCCGCCCGCCCCTCCGACGGGCGGCGAACAGTCGCTCACCGAACGGATGCTCGGATCGGTGCGCAACGTGCCGTTCCTGATCTGGGACGAGACGACGGACGAGCTGGTGCCGATCGCGGGCGTCCTGAAGCAGATCGAAAAGCTCGACAGCCTCGGCTACCGCTACGAGTTCGACCAGTTCCAGGCGGGCGAGCACCTCACGCTCTCGCTCAACGACGAATACGCGCCGGCCGCGGCGTTCCTCGGCACCGAAACGGTCGACCGCAACCCATCCCACGTGACCTACGTCTACAACCCGACGATGGACTTCCCGGCTGACGGCACCTCCTCCGGCCACGCGTACTGGGTCTACGGGGTCACCCTGCGCGAAGGCGGCGGCGCGGCGCCGCTCGGGACCGTCGACGTGCGCTCTGAGGGCTTCGGCAAAGGCGACCCGGCGGCGGGCGAAACGACCCACGGCGCCGGGGTCCTCACCGGCGGCACGATCCCGGCGATCCCGTACACGAGCCAGGCGAAAGCGTGGGGCCCAGCCCCGGCGGAAGCGAGCGCCGACGCGCTCCAGATCACCGCGACCAACGTCTCCTCCTTCACGATCGACGCCAAGCGGGCCAAGATCGACTGCAAGGCGGCCCTGCATGTCAGCACCGACGGTCCGCTCCAGGTGACGCTCGCGGACTGCCGCGGCGGGCAGACCAAGACGCTCAGCTTCTGAAGCTGAGGGGCCAGGCCGGCGCTCCATGCCGGCCTGGAAGAGGCACAGCGCCGGGAGCTATCCTTGGCGCATGCCGTCACTGCTCGATCGCGCGCTGAACGCGGGCGAGGCCAAGAAGTTCAAGAGCTACCAGAAGCGCGTCGCGCTGATCAACGCGTTCGAGGGCGAGCTCGAACACGACAGCGACGACGAGCTGCGCGAGCGGATGGACGCGCTGCGCGAGCGCGCGGCCGACGGCGAGTCGCTCGACGAGCTGCTGCCCGAGTGCTTCGCGATCGTCCGCGAGACCGGCAAGCGCCGCATGGGAATGCGGCATTTCGACGTGCAGATGATCGGCGGGATGGCGCTTCACGAGGGCCAGATCTCAGAGATGAAGACCGGCGAGGGCAAGACGCTCACCGCGACGCTCGCCGTCGTGCTCAACTCGCTCGCCGTCGACCCTGAGCGGACCGACGAGCAGGGTCGGCCGCATGCGTCGCGGCGTTCACGTCGTGACCGTCAACGACTACCTGGCCCGCCGCGACGCGGAATGGATGAGCCCGATCTACGAGGCGCTCGGGGTCACCGTCGGGGTGATCGAGAACATGCAGCCATACGAGGACAAGCAGCGGGCATACGGCTGCGACGTCGTCTACGGCACGAACTCCGAGTTCGGCTTCGACTACCTGCGCGACAACATGGCCAAGGATCTCGCCGAAAAGGTCCAGCGCGGGCACCCCTACGCGATCGTGGACGAGGTCGACAACATCCTCATCGACGAGGCCCGCACGCCGCTGATCATCTCCGGCGCGCCCGAACAGGCGGCCGACCTCTACGTTCGCTTCGCGGGCCTGGCGCCGCGGATGGTGCTCGGGAAGACGCCCGAGGGCATGGACCCGCGCTCCAAGAAGCAGTTCGTCGCCGACTTCGACTACGAGGTCGACGAGAAGCACAAGAGCGTCACGATCACCGAGCAGGGAGTCGCCAGGGCCGAGCGCTTCCTCGGCATCGATCACCTCTACCGCGCCGAGAACGGGCACCTCGTCAACCACCTGCTGCAGGCGCTGCGCGCCGAGTCGCTCTACAAGAAAGACGTCGACTACGCGGTGATCGACAACGAGGTCAAGATCATCGACGAGTTCACCGGACGCATCCTCGAGGGGCGGCGCTGGTCGGAGGGGCTGCACCAGGCGGTCGAGGCCAAGGAGAACGTCCCGATCCAGGAGGAGAACCAGACCCTCGCCACGATCACCTACCAGAACTTCTTCCGCCTCTACGACAAGCTCGCGGGCATGACCGGCACGGCGCTGACCGAGGCGACAGAGTTCATGAAGATCTACGAGCTGCCGGTCGTGCAGATCCCGACCAACATGCCGATGGTCCGCGACGATCGAAACGATCAGGTCTACAAGACCAAGGAGGGCAAGTGGGGGGCGGTCACCAAAGAGATCGCCGCGCGTCACGAGCACGGCCAGCCGGTGCTGGTCGGCACGATCTCGGTCGAGGTCTCCGAGCTTCTCTCCGAGCGACTGAACCGCCAGGGGATCAAGCACTACGTGCTGAACGCCAAGCCCGAGCACGCCGCCAAAGAGGCCGACGTCGTCGCGGAGGCTGGTCAACCCGGCGCCGTGACGATCGCGACCAACATGGCCGGCCGCGGCGTCGACATCAAGCTCGGCGGCAATCCCGAGCACCTCGCCCACCAGCAGCTCGCGCGCGAGGGCCTCGAGCCCGGCAGCGACGGCTACGACGCGCGCTTCGCCGCGGTGCTCCCGGAGCTCGAAAGCCAGGTGGAGGCCAACCGCGAGCAGGTGATGGCATCCGGCGGCCTGTTCATCTGCGGCACGGAGCGACACGAGTCGCGCCGCATCGACAACCAGCTTCGCGGGCGTGCCGGGCGTCAGGGCGACCCGGGCGAGTCGCGCTTCTTCCTCTCCGCCGAGGACGACCTGGTGCGGCTGTTCGCCGGCGACCGCATCTACCGGATCCTCGACAAACTCGGTGGCGTCGACGACGAGGGCAACGAGGAACCGATCGAGGCCGGCATGCTCTCCAAACAGATCGAGAAAGCGCAGAAGAAGGTCGAGGAGCAGAACTTCCTGATCCGCAAGCGCGTCCTCGAGTACGACGACGTGATGAACGAGCAGCGTCGCGTGATCTACGCCTACCGCGACGAGGTGCTCGAAGGCAAGAGCATCGGCGAGGAGGCGCGCCGCGAGGTGTCCAACGTGATCGAGCGCACGGTCGACCAGTACGCACCCGGCGAGTTCGTCGAGGACTGGGACATCGACGGCCTTTACACGGCGCTGTCGCAGTTCTTCCCCGTCGAGCTCGACGACGACTCCCTGCGCGAGCAGCGGCTCGATCGTCCCGGCCTCGTGGACGCGATGGTCGAGGAGGCGCTCGCTCGCTACGACGCCCGCCAGGAGGCTCTCGGTGAGGAACTGATGGGGGCGCTCGAGCGCTTCCTGCTCCTGCAGACGATCGACGAGCGCTGGCGCGAGCACCTCTTCGACATGGACTACCTGCGCGAGGGCATCCATCTGCGCGGCTTCGCGCAGATCGACCCGCTCGTCGCTTACAAGAACGAGGCGTTCACGCTGTTCGGAGACCTGATGAACAGCGTCTGGGCGGACTACGCGCGGATGATCTTCAACGTCCAGGTGAACGTCGAGGGTGAGAACGGAGGGCCTGAAGGCGGCGTGCCGTCGTTCGCAGCCGCCGGCAACTCGACGTCCGCCGGGCGCGTCTCGTATTCGGGCGGCGCCGCAGCGGGTGCCGGCGCGATGGCCGCTGCCGCGGCTGCGGCCGGTGTCGCGCCCGGCGAAGGCTTCGCCGACGACGACGGCGAATACGAAGCGATGCCCGTTGTCGAGCAGCGCGTGCTGGACGACGAGCACCAGGTGGGTCGCAACGACCCCTGCTGGTGCGGGAGTGGCAAGAAGTACAAGAAGTGCCACGGCGCCTGAGAGCCTGAGAGGCACGTGAACCGGCGCCGGCCGGCTCGGGGCATGCGAGCGAAGCGAGTGTCTCCGGGTCCGGTGGCGTGCTCGCTCAGGTCACGGGCGGATCAGGGCACGGTCCGCTGCTAGCGTGACCCCCCGATGGAGGCAGTGCGCTTTCACGAGTACGGGGACGTCGACGTTCTGGCCGTCCAGGAGATCGAGACCCCGACACCGGGCGAGGGCGAGGTGCTGCTTCGCGTCAGGGCGGCCGGGGTCAACCCGATCGACTGGAAGGTGCTCCACGGCCGTCTCGCCGGCGGGGAGCCGCTCGCCGCAGCTCGCGGTCTCGGCGTCGATGTCGCGGGGGTGGTTGAGGAGGTCGGCCCGGGTGCCGAGGGCCTCGCGCCAGGTGACGAGGTGCTGGGCAACCCGACGACGCCGTCCTATGCCGAGTACGCCCTGAGCCGGCCGGAGATGCTCGTTCCGAAGCCTCCCGGGTTGGCGTGGGAGGTCGCGGGCAGCCTCGCGGTGGTCGCCGGCACGGCCTACGCGACGCTCGAGGCGCTGAAGCTCGGAACCGGCGAGACGCTGCTGATCCTCGGCGCTTCGGGCGGCGTGGGCTCCCTCGCCACCCAGCTCGCGGTGGCGCGCGGCGTGCGCGTCGTGGGCACCGCCGGCCCGGCGAAGCTCGAGCAGGTGAGGGCGCTCGGCGCGACCCCGGTCGCCTACGGCGACGGCCTGGCCGATCGGCTCCGAGAGGCGGCGGCCGAGGGCGTCGATGCCGTGCTCGACTGCTCCGGCCACGGTGAGATCGTGGCGGCGGTCGAGGTAAAAGGGAACGTGGACCGCGTGCTCACGATCGCCGTCTCCCAAGAGGCGAGCGACCTGAATGTGCCCTACCACGCGGGTGGTGGGGGCGAGGACACTCCCAAGGCTGTTCGGGAGATGATCCCGCTGATCGAAGACGGCCGTGTCAGCTTCCCGATCGCAGGCGTGTTCGGGCTCAGCCGGGCGTCCGACGCGCTGCGCGAGAGCGAGCACGGCCATCCGGCCGGCAAGCTCGTGATCGTTCCCTAGCGTCGCGCCGGCGCCCTCGCGCTACGGCAGTGATCCAGCTCTGGGGCGGTCCCCGCGACGCTCCGGCTGCCGTCTAGCTCTCCGGCAGCCCCCAGGGCGCGTCGAGCGCGATCCGCCAGCGACCCTCCGCGTCGCGGGCGTAGACGACCGTCGAGTCGCTGCGCTGCTCGAAGCCGTCGCCGCTGAGGGTGAGTGAGCCCGTCGCGAGCGCGATGTCGCCGGCCTCGAAGAGACGCGCGACCTCGATCCTGACCTCGGCCCCGTTGCTGAGCAACGCCTGCAGCGCCTCGCGGATCGCCTCACGGCCCTCGACGAGCGAGCCGTCCGCGGCGACGATCGCGGCGTTCTCGCTCCACATCGAGAGGGCGGCATCCAGGTCGCGGCGCGCGAGGGCACCGGCGAACGCCTGAGCGACCTCCTCTGGGCTCGACGCCGGCATCGGCGGGCAAGATATTGATCGCGGCCGGGCCGCGCCGGGCGCTCCGATCCGGACCGGGGGGCTGATAGCGTGGGTGCCGTGGCCAGCACCGACTCCGGCGAGAACACCCCGCAGCGCCTGGCCGCCATCCGCGAGCAGATGAAACTGCTGGCGGACTATCTTTGACCCGGACGCGCTGAGCGAACGCCTGACGGCCCTGGAGGCCGAGATGGGAGCGGCGGGCTTCTGGGATGACTCCGAGCGAGCCGCGTCGGTGTCGGCCGAGCATGCGCGCACGTCGCGGCGCCTCGAGGACTTCCGCTCGCTGGAGCGCGACGTCGAGGACCTCGACGGCCTGGCCGAGATGGCTGCGGAGGACGCCTCGCTGCAGGCGGAGGTCGATGAGCAGATCGTCTCCGTCGAGGAGCGACTCGCCGCACTCGAGGAGCAGCGGCTGTTCTCGGGTCCCTATGACGCCGGGGACGCGCTCGTGACGGTCAACGCCGGAGCGGGTGGGACCGACGCACAGGACTGGGCCGAGATGGTGCTCCGGATGCTGATGCGATGGGCCGAATCGCGCGGGTTCGGCGTCGAGCTGCTCGAGGTGAGCCCGGGCGAGGAAGCCGGCATCAAGTCGGCGACGTTCCGCGCTTCGGGCGAGAACGCCTACGGGCTGTTCGGCGCCGAGCGCGGCGTCCACCGGCTCGTCCGCCTCTCGCCCTTCGACTCGGCGCACCGCCGCCAGACGAGCTTCGCGGGTGTCGAGGTCGCGCCCGTGGTCTCCGACAGCGGCGATGTCGAGATCAACGACGACGACCTGCAGGTCGACACCTATCGCGCGTCCGGGGCCGGCGGCCAGCACGTCAACAAGACCGACTCGGCGGTCCGCATCACGCACCGGCCGACAGGCATCGTGGTGCAGTGCCAGAACGAGCGCTCGCAGTCGTCCAACCGCGCCACCGCGATGGCGATGCTGACGGCGAAGCTGCTCGAACTGAAAGAGCGCGAACGCCAGGAAGAGATCGCGCGCGAGAAGGGCGAGGCCCAGGACGTCAACTTCGGCTCGCAGATCCGCTCCTACGTGCTGCACCCCTATCAGATGGTCAAGGACCACCGGACGGGCTACGAGATGGGAGACGTGCAGCGCGTGCTCGACGGCGATCTCGACGGCTTCGTTCGCGCATACCTGCTCTCCGCGGCATCCGCCGCGCCCGCGGGGGCCTGAGGTGCAGGAGCTGCAGGCGCTGGTGCGCCAGGCGCTCGATGAGGACATCGGCGCGGGCGACGTGACCACGGCGGCGACGGTCCCGCCCGGTGCGCGCGCCCTCGCCCGGATCGTCCAGAAGGCAGCGGGCGTGATCTACGGGCTGGACGCGGCGGAAGCGGTGTTCGAGCAGCTCGACCCCGGCGTGCGGATCGAGCGCCAGGTGAAGGAGGGGGAATGGAGGGAGGGGGGACCGGTGCTCGAAGCCCGGGGAGACGCCGCCGCCCTGCTCAGTGGCGAGCGCACCGCGCTCAACTTCCTGGCCCGTCTCTCGGGCGTCGCGACGATGGCCGCGCGTGCCGCGAAGGCCGTCGAGGGGACCGGAGCGAAGGTGCTCGACACGCGCAAGACGACCCCCGGGCTGCGCGCGCTCGAGAAGCAGGCGGTTGCGGCGGGAGGCGCAACGAACCACCGGGCCGGGCTCTACGACGCGATCCTGATCAAGGAGAACCACATCGCGGCGGCGGGCGGGATCGCGGCAGCGGTCCGGCGCGCGCGTGAGGCCGCGCCCGCGCTGGCGGAACGGCTCGAGGTCGAGGTGCGAAACACGGAGGAGATCGACGAGGCCCTCGACGCCGGTGCTCCGCTGCTGTTGCTGGACAACATGGAGCCCGCGCGGTTGCGCGCCGCCGTCGCGCAGGTGGGCGGCCGCGCGGAGCTGGAGGCGAGCGGTGGGGTGGACCTCGAGACGCTCAGGGAGGTCGCTGAGACCGGGGTAGGATGGGTCTCGATGGGCGCCCTGACGCATTCAGCGCCGGCTCTCGATCTCTCCCTCTATCTGGAGGTGCTGTGATGAACCTTCCGATGGCCCCGAGCCAGGCGATCCCCCCCAACCGGCCGCTGCCTGCGCTGTCGGCCGACGAGATCGCCGCCCTCCAGGAGGAGGTGCGGGAGCTGGCGCGGGCACGCGACGCCGTGATCCTGGCCCACAACTACCAGGTCCCCGAGGTCCAGGACGTAGCCCACTACGTCGGCGACTCGCTCGGGCTCTCACGCCAGGCGGCGGCCGCCGAGCAGTCCACGATCGTGTTCTGCGGGGTGCACTTCATGGCCGAGACAGCCTCGATCCTCTGCCCCGAGAAGACCGTGCTGATCCCCGACCTCGAAGCCGGGTGCTCGCTGGCCGCCTCGATCGATGCCGAGCAGCTCGGTGCGTGGCGCGAGCAGTACCCGGAGGGCGTCGTCGTGATGTACGTGAACACGACAGCCGAGGTGAAGGCGCTGACGGACTACTGCTGCACGTCGGCCAACGCGGTCGACGTCGTGCGCCACATCTACGACACCCATGGCCCCGACACGGAGATCCTGTTCGGGCCCGACATGTGGCTCGGCTCCTACGTGGAGAAGGAGCTCGGCAGGCGCATGCACGTCTGGGACGGCGAGTGCCACGTCCACGCCGGCATCCGCCCGGCCGACATCGAAGCCACGCGCGCCGCTCATCCGGGCGCCGACTTCCTGATCCACCCTGAGTGCGGTTGCTCGACCAGCATCATGGAGTACGTCGCCTCCGGCGACGTCGATGCCGAGGGTGTGCACATGCTCTCGACCGGCGGCATGCTGAAGTACGCGGAGTCGCTCGATCACCCCGCGAGAGGTGAGCCGAACGGCCAAGTCGACGAACCGGGCCTCGTCGACACCACGCGTCCACCCGCTGCCGACATCGCGACGCACCCGGTCCGCGAGGCGGTCGTGGCGACCGAGGTCGGCATGCTCTACCCGCTGCGCATGGCGGCGCCCGACGTCGAGTTCATCCCCGCCAACGCCGAGGCCTCCTGCGTCTTCATGAAGATGATCACGCTGCCGAACCTGCGCGACTCCCTGCGCGACGGGCGCTACGAGGTGAAGGTCGATCCCGAGACCGCGGCGAAAGCGCGGGTGCCCATCGACCGGATGGTGGCGATCGGGTAGCGTCTGTAGACGTATACGTCTACAGATCTTGTGTTCTGTAGGCGTATTGCTATCATATTGGCATGATGCCCGAGAATGACGCAGTGGCTTCGGAGCTGCTCGCGGAGATTCGAGCCGGTAGTGGGCTCACTCAGGCCGAGCTGGCCCGTCGCAGCGGGCTCGACCGTTCGGTCCTCAACGCCTACCAGCGCGGTCGTCGTCAGCCATCGGTGGCAGCGCTGTCACGAATCGCCGCGGCCGGCGGAATGGAGCTCCAGGTAGGGGTGACACGCGGGTCCACGGGTGACGAGTTCGCCGGGCGAGTGCTCGCGCAGGTGCTGGACCTCGCCGGTGCGCTGCCGTTTCGGCGGCGAGAGGAGCTCGAATACCCACCTCTGATCCGACTTCGAGCATGAGCGAGCTCGGCGATCTGCTCCTCGCTGTACACGCCTCGCTCACGCGCGCCGACATACCGCACGCCATCGGCGGGGCGATCGCCCTCGGGTATTGCACCCTCGACCCCCGGGGAACCCGCGACCTCGACGTGAACGTCTTCGTCGGTCCCGAGCGCGCCAAGGATGTGCTGACGGCCCTGCCACCGCAGGTCGAATTCGACGGGTCCCGCCTGGAGCAGCTCGAACTGGACGGGCAGACGCGCCTGCGATCGGGCGTGACTCCGGTCGACCTCTTCCTGAGCGTGTTGCCCTTCCACGAAGACGTCGAGGCGCACGTGCGCCAGGTCCCTTTCGAAGGGCACTCGATCCCGATCCTGGACTGCACCGCGCTGGCTGTCTTCAAGGCCATGTTCTCGCGACCCCAGGACTGGGTCGACATCGAAAAGATGCTCGAGGCCCGAAAAATCGACCTCGACGAGGTCATTCGCTGGGTCAGCGAGATGGCCGGGGCCGACTCACAGGAGGCCGCCAGGCTGGTCGCCCTGCGCGGGTGAACCCCCTAGAACTCGTCCGCGCTGTGCGGCCCGACGACTCCGACCGCGAGATGGTCGTCGATCCCCGCGGCGATCTCCCTCACCTCGTTGAAGGTGACGGCGTCGAGCGCAGCGATCGCGTCGTCGGGGTCGATCGTCTCGCCGAAGACGATCTTCTGGTTGGCGGCGTGGCGCGCGACGGCGTTGGAGTTCTCGAACGCGAGCACGAGCCGGCCGGCGGCGTAGGCGCGAGCGCGCTCGACCTCCTCCTCGGTGGGCCCGTCGTCGCGCAGTTCCACGACGATCTCGCGCATCCGCGTGTAGGCCTCGATCGTCTTCTCCGAGTCGAGCCCCGAGCCGAGCTGGAGGATCGGCACGTCGGCGAAGGCGTGAGAGAGGGCGTAGACGGAGTAGCAGAGGCCGCGTTTCTCACGGATCTCGTCGAACAGGCGTGAGCCCATCGATCCGCCGAGCAACGTCGAGTAGATCGCGAGCGCCGCGCGCTGGCGCACGTCGCCGACGGTTACCTCAGGGCGGTAGATCATGCGCAGGTGCGACTGGTTGGTGTCGCGCTCGTCGACCAGCTTCTGCGGGACGAACGCGGGGGCCGGTTCGTAGGGGGCGGGTTCCGGCAGGGCGGGGAAACGCCCGAACAGCTCTTGGAGCTCGGACTCGCCGGGGAGGTGATCCACGTTGCCGGCGAGGAACGCGCCGCCGCGGGAGCCGGCCCAGCGGCGCTCGCGGAACGCCACGATGCCGTCGCGGGAGAACGAGCGCAGGTTGTCGGCCGGCCCGAGCACGGTGCGCCCGAGGGGGTGGTCGCCGAAGGCCGCACGGTCGATCAGGTACTCGGCGACCGTCGAAGGCTGGTCGTAGGCGCGGTTGATCTCCTGGATCACCACGCCGCGCTCGCGGTCGAGCTCCTCGGCGTCGAGGTGGGGGCGCCCGACGAAGTCGGTCAGCAGGTCGATCGCCGCGGGCGCGCTCTCCGCACGCACCGTGATGTGGAACGCGACGAGGTCGTGGCTGGTGTAGGCGTTCAGCACGCCGCCGAGACGCTCGGCGGTCTCGTTGACATCGCTGTAGTGGGGGTACTTCTCGCCGCCCTTGAAGACGAGATGCTCGAGGAAGTGGGCCATCCCGTTCTCCTCAGGGCGCTCGTTGCGCGCGCCGGCGTCGAATGCGACGAGCACCGTCAGAGCCCGCGTCCCGGGCAGGCCGATGCTGTGGACCGGGAGGCCGTTCGACTCGACGACGGTGCTCTCGATGCTTGCCATTTCTCAACCCTAGATGGTCCTGCGGCGAGGCCCGGGGCGCTCGTCTACGCTAGCTCGACCGGAATGCCGCCTGCCTCGAAGCGCCGAACCCCGCTGGTCATCGTGCTGGCCGTACTGCTGCCCGTCCTGCTCGTGGCCGGGCTGTGGCTCGGCGGGCACCCCGAACACCTGCCGGGCTTCCTGCGCACCGCGTTCGTCAACGACCAGCAGCATCGCGTGGTCGACGAAGCGCTCGAACGGATCCGCAGCGACTACTACCGGCCGATCACCTCCTCTCAACTGAACAACGGGTCCGTCTCGGGCGCGGTCGCGAGCCTCAAGGATCGCTTCTCGCACTACCTGACGCCGAACGAATTCAAGGAATTCAACGCCCCGCCGCATTTCGCGGGGATCGGGGTCGTGGTGGACCCGCTCAAGCAGGGGCTTCTGATCGCGCGGGTGTTCGATTCCTCGCCGGCCTCGCGCTCCGGGTTGAAGGCGGGCGAACTGATCGTCGGCGTCAACGGTCGCACCCTCAAGGGGGTCGACGCCGAAAAGGCCACCTCGCTGATCAAGGGCGCTCCCGGCACCGACGTGAAGATCCAGGTGCAGTCGGGCAAAGCGCCGCACAGCGACACGCGCACGGTGAAACTCACGCGGGCGACCGTCTCCGAGCCGGTTGTCGCCTCCACCGTGAAGACGGTCAAAGGGAAGAAGATCGGTGTCGTCGCGCTTGCGACCTTCAGCCCCGGCGCTCACGGAGAAGTCCGCGAAGCTGTCGAAGACGTGCGCAAGAAAGGCGCGCAGGCGATCGTCTTCGACCTGCGCGGCAACGGCGGCGGGCTCGTATCCGAGGCGCAGCTGATCGCGAGCACGTTCGTCGACAAGGGCACGATCGTCTCGACGCGCGGGCGCAACCAGCCCTCGCAGACGCTCGAAGCCGTCGGCGACGCGATTCCCGAATCGATCCCGATGGTCGTGCTGGTGGACCGCAACACCGCATCCGCCGCCGAGATCGTGACCGCGGCCCTCCAGGACCACCATCGCGCGACGGTGGTCGGCACTCACACGTTCGGCAAGGGCGTCTTCCAGGAGGAGGAGCCGCTCTCGAACGGCGGCGCGCTCGACATCACCGTGGGCGAGTACTTCACCCCCAACGGCCGCAACCTCGGCGGCGGGGGCGTCAAACAGGGCGCCGGCATCACGCCCGAAGTGAAGGTCCAGAAGGGCGTCGACGAACAGCACGGCCTCGAAGTCGCCCTGGACACCGTGCGGGCGAAACTGGGGTGAGCCCGCGGGGCTCGGCGCCGGACGCACGCGCGCTGGTCGCCGTGCTGAGCCGCCGCGGGCGCTTCCTCGTGGCCGAGCCGCTGTTCGCCCCGCGCGATCGCGGCCCGGGCGCGCGCGACCGCGGCGGCATCGTCGTGGGTCCCGCGCGAGGTTCGCGGGGCGGGGCGCGCGAGGGCGACCTGGCGCTCGTCTCGCCGCCGCGGCGGGGTTCCTCGGCCCGTGTCCTGCAACGCATCGGGCGCCCGGGCGTCGCGCGCGACGTGATCGAGGCGCTGCTGCTCGATCGCGGGCTGCGGCGTGAGTTCTCGCGGACAGCCGACCGCGAAGCCGAGGAGGCCGGAGCCCGCGTGATGGCAAGCGCCGGAGCGCGGCGCGACCTGCGGGCGCTCGCGACGTTCACGATCGACCCTGTCAGCGCCCGCGACTTCGACGACGCGATCTCCGCGGAGGATCTCGGCAACGGTCGCGTCCGCGTGTGGGTGCACATCGCCGACGTCGCCGCTCACATGCCGCCCGGCTCGCGGCTTGACGTCGAGGCCCGCGAACGGTCGACGAGCGTCTACGCACCGGGCACCGTCGCCCCGATGCTGCCCCACGCGCTCTCGAGCGATGCCTGCTCGCTGCGTCCCGGGCTCGACCGCGCCGCGGTCACGGTGGAGATGGAGCTCGACGGGGCGGAGGTCGTGAAGGCCTCTTTCCACCGCTCGCTGATCCGCTCCGACGAGCGGCTCGACTACGACAGGGTCGATCGGATCTTCGCGGGCGGCGAGCGCGCGGCCGAGCCATGGGCCGCGCCGCTGCAGGCGGCGCGCGAAGCGGCGGCGGCACTGCAGCGGCGGCGCGAGTCCGCCGGCGCGCTGGCGCTCGATTCGCCCGAGCCGGAGTTCGAGTTCGACCAGCGCGGTGAGGCCGTCAGCGTGCGCGGCCAGGTGCAGACAGAGTCCCACCGTCTGATCGAGCAGCTCATGATCGCCGCGAACGAGGCCGTCGCGCGGCTGCTCTCCGAGCGCAAGGTGCCGTGCCTGTACCGCGTCCACGAGCGTCCCGATCCCGAGCGCGTGGAGCGCCTCGTGGGGCAGCTCGCCTCGCTGGAGGTCCCGACGCCGCCGGTGCCCGAGACGATGTCCTCGACGCAGGCCTCGGAGCTGCTGGGCGCGATCTCGCTGGCGGTCCAGCGCCACGTCGCCAAGCGCGGCGGACGCGGGCGGATCGCGCTCGGCTCGCTGATCCTCCGCACGCTCAAGCAGGCCTACTACTCGCCGGTGAACCTCGGCCACGCCGGTTTGCGGTCGACGGCCTACTGCCATTTCACCTCGCCGATCCGCCGCTACCCGGACGTCGTCTGCCACCGGGCACTGCTCTCCGCGCTCGGCGCGGGGGAGGAGCAGCCGCGCGCGGCCGAGCTCGCGGAGCTCGGCGCGTGGACCTCCGAGCGCGAGCGCGAGGCGATGCAGCTCGAGCGCGACGCCGACGACGTGGCTGCATGCTTCGTGCTGGAGAGGCTGCTGCACCGCGACGGCCCCGGCCGGGTGTTCGAGGGCGAGATCACCGGTCTGATCTCAGCCGGCGCGTTCGTCGCTTTCGCGCCCGGAGACGAGCGCGACGGCGCGGGTCCGCCCGCGCCACCGTTCGAGGGGATGCTGCCGGTGCGGCTGCTGCGCGCGCCGCGGAAGAAAGCGAGCGGGAGCGATCGCGGCGCTGAGCGGGCAAGGGCGGGCGCGCCGGCGGCGGCCGAGCGCGGACGCGGCGGTGCGTCGAGTGGCCGCGGGGGCGCACGTCGCGGCGGGCGCGATGCGGGCCCGGAGCGCGAGTGGTGGGAGCTCAACGAGGAGGGGACGATCCTCCAGGGGGAGCGTACGGGCGCTGCGATCCGGCTCGGCGACGGCGTGCGGGTGAACGTGGGGAGGGTCGACGCGATCCGCGGTCGCGTCGACCTCGAGCAGGCAGGCTAGGCTCGCTGCGTGGCAAAGGGCAAGGGAAAGAAAAAGGCCGGCGCGGGCGATGTGGCCTCGAACCGCTACGCGTCGTATCGCTACGAGCTGATCGAGCGGCTCGAGGCCGGAGTCGTGCTCGAGGGGACCGAGGTGAAGGCGCTGCGGACGAGCGGCGCGCAGCTGAAGGACGGCTACGCGTCGCTGCGCGACGGCGAGCTCTGGCTGCACTCCGTCCACATCCCGCCCTACGGCCCTGCCTCGCGCGAGAACCACGACCCCGAGCGCCCGCGCAAGCTCCTGCTCCACCGTCGCGAGCTCGACCGTCTGGCGATGCGCGTCAACGAGCGCGGCCTGACGCTCGTGCCGACCCGAATCTACTTCAACGGCTCGAACGCCAAGGTCGAGATCGCGCTCGCCCGCGGCAAGGACCTGTACGACAAGCGCGAGACGATCCGCGAGCGCGAGACCAAGCGCGACATGGAACGCGCCGTGCGCGAAGCGCGGCGCTGAAGCGCAGGCGTCGCCGCGGTCGACACCGGCCACCGGCCGAGGAGGCCGGCACGGAGCGCCGCGCCTAGTTGATCGAGCGGAAGCTGTGCCCGCCGGAGCTGAGGATGTGGCTGTGCTCCATGCCGAGCACCAGCAGCACGATCAGCCCGATGTAGACCGCGCCCACGATCAGCCGGTGGCGCGGCGCCACGCGGTAGTAGGCAGCCTGCGCGACCGAGCCGGATTTGCGCGCCTGCCAGCGGCGGTAGAGCTCATAGCCGCCGAAGAGCACGATGATCCACAGGATCGGGTTCGGGAACAGCAGCGCGAGCGCGACCAGGAGGCCAAACCCGATGAACCACATCCACGGCGCCATTGCCGCCATTGCGCGTCCGCCGTCCAGGGGCACGATCGGCAGCAGGTTGAAGAGATTCAAGAAGAAGCCGATGTAGGCAAGCGCGCGGAAGAAGTCGCTGTTGGTGACTTCGCCGATCACCAGGCACACAGCGGCGCCGACGGTCCCGAGGATGGGCCCGGCGAGCCCGACGCGCGCCTCGGCGAGCGCGTTCTCACCCAGCGACTTCGACGTGATCACCGCACCCATGAACGGGATGAACATCGGTGCGCTCGCCTTGATCCCCTCGCGTCGCAGCGCGAACACGTGTCCCATCTCATGGACGAACAGCAGCACGACGAAGCCGACGGCGAACCACCAGCCGAACCACAGCGAGTAGGCCGCGACCGAGACGATCGCGGTCAGCGCCGTGGCTTTCGGGAGCAGGAAGATCAACCCCTTGATGGCGGAGAAGAACTTCGCGATCAGCGCGACGATGGCGGCCAGGGCGCCACCGATCCGCTCGCGCAGGGTACGCCTCTGTCTGGGCCGGTCGCGCGGCAGCTCGCCGAAGGGGTTGCCGGCGTGCGGGTCGACACCCGGGTGCAGCGGCGGCGGGGCGACCTGTGCGGGAGGAACGGGAATCGACAGCTCGGAGTTCTCCACACGCTCATTGTCGCACCCCCCTTAAGGGGTTCATAACGTTTGCCCTGTGACGTTGCAGCGGCCTTTTTCGCGGAGGATGCGGCTTCGTCCCTGCGGTGGCACTTGCATCGCACAGGGGCACTGGCTAGGTTGGATTTCGACGCGGAACCGAGCCGCGAAGAGCGAGGCCACCGAGGTGTGAGGCCGCGCCACCTGAGACGGGAAAGGCCCTCGGGCCCGCCCCGAGGAAGGTTCCTCAGGCGGCTTGGGTCCGCGTCGCTTTCGTTAAGCGCCGCGCAGACACCGGTAGAATGGGAGCAGCAACACCCCCGGGGACGACAGGCTTCGACGTGGTCGGCTCGTGGGGGTGGTCGCGAGTCGAGGTCCCGGGCGGCCTCGTAAAACACCCGGGAAAACCATAAGTGCGGACTCTCACGAGTACGCCCTCGCTTAGCCTAAAAAACTAAGTTGAGGTCTTGGCCCCCGCTCGCCTGCGGCGGGGATCGCCGGGATCAGAAGCAGGCTCACCCGGTGAGGTCCGCCTTCGCCGAGCCGGGGAAAATCTAGGAGGCTGGTCCCCCACAACCCGGCCGGCGAGGCGAGCGGGGGACGAGATCAGAGCGCCGGCTACGCTCGTAGACGCCACCTTTCACGCGATCACGGACGTGGGTTCGATTCCCACCGTCTCCATTGCTCCTCGATTTGGCTCGGTGAAGCCGGAATCGAGGGTGCGACTACTTGATCACGAGGATCTGCGGATGCGTGGCGAGCAGCGTCTGTGTGAACACGTAGTCGAAGGCGAAGATGCCGGTCAGCGCGAGCACGACGGCTTCGTTCACTGCGCGTCCGACGCCCTCCGCGCCGCCGGATGCCGACATCCCCTTGTAGCAGCACACGATTGCGATGATGGCGCCGTAGAGCGTGGTCTTCAGCACGGACCCCCAGAGGTCGGTGGTCGAGGCGTTCGCGAAAAGCGTCGCCCAGAATGGTCCGAGCGCCTGACCGTTGACCAGCTCGGCGATGATCCCGCCGAAGATGCCGAACAGGAGCGCATAGATGTCGAACAGTCCGGTCACGATCATCAGGGCCAGAAAACGCGGCACGACGAGGTTCTTGATGGGGTCTACGCCCAGGACCTGAAGTGCGTCTAGCTCCTCGCGCACCTTCCGGGCGCCGAGGTCCGCTGTGATCGCGGTGCCGGCGACTCCGGCTACGACGATGCCGGTCACGCTGGGTCCGATCTCGCGTACGGCGCCGAGCACGAAGAACCCTCCGAGCCGGTCCAGAGCGCCGAAGATCGTGAGGAAGTTCGCGGCTTGCAGGCCTGGGGCGGCGTAGCAGATGCAGACCGTCGAGACGAGTAACGGGAACCAGCAGAGGCGCAGCGCGAAGAGGAACTGAGACACAAACTCGCCGCCGTAGGGGTAAGGCGGCCCCAGGGCGGACCGGATGGTCCTGCCCGTCAGGATCATCATGTCTCCGACTTCCTCGAGAAGTCCAACAGCCGGATGGCGGAGTCGCTCGGCAAATGATCTAACCACAGGCACCTCCCGCTGCTCCCCTGTGCCGTATCAGTCGGTCGCGATATAACATCCCTGATGGATTCAACTGCGATGGGATACCGCGTTCAACGGGGTTCGCAGAACCGATCGGCCGCCGGTCGGTTCGCGCCATGAAGCTCAGCGCGCCTTCCTACCTGATACTCGGGATGCTTCGGCTAGGGGTGCGCTCGGGCTATGGCATCAAGAAGGCGGCAGATGTGTCGACGAGGCACTTCTGGCCGATGTCGCTCGCGAAGGTGTACCCGGAACTATCGAGCTTGGAGGGCGCGGGTCTCGTCGCCCGTCATGAAGATCCGCAGGGCGACAGGGTGCGGCACTCGTATGAGCCCACGAAGGCTGGAGAGCAAGCGCTTCTCGCGTGGTTGCGTTCACCACGCGACGCTCCGCCCCAGGTTCGCGACGAGCGCCTTCTGAGGCTGTTCTTCGCCGACGCGCTCCCTCTGGATGACCAGCTGGCTCTGGTTCGGCGGCTCCGTGAGAGTGACGAAGCAGCCTCGGCTTGGATACGGGAGGAGATCGTTCCTCTCGCAGGCGCCGCGGAGGAGGCCGGAACTCGATTCCCGGTCGCCGTGGCCCGCCTCAGTGCGGACATCTACAGCTTCGCAGCGCGGTGGCTCGCCGATTTCGAGCGGGAATTGGGCTCGAGAGCAGAGAACACGGAAGAGCCATTTGGTCGCACGGCGGCCTGTCGCTCTCCCTCATCGGACGCCCGCGAGTAGCGCTCGACGCAGTACGTCGACTCGTGCTCGAGGGTTTGACCTTCTTCCCCTAGTCTCCACTAAAAGCTGGTTTTCGACCTCGCAGACAGCCGCTAACAGACAGGCTCCGACGGCGAGTACCCAGCTTAAACTAAGCCGCATGCCGGTCGACATCATCACGGAGATCGAGATCGCCCGGGACCGCGATTCGGTCGCCGAGTTCGCCATCGATCCGGACAACGCGACGCGGTGGTACGACAACATCAAGGCTGTCGAGTGGCGGACCCCGAGACCTCTCGCGGTTGGCTCGCGGGTGGCGTTCGTCGCGGCGTTTCTGGGCCGACGGATGGAGTACACCTACGAGATCGTCGACCTCACCCCGGCAGAGCGGTTGACGATGAGAACTGCCGACGGACCCTTTCCGATGGAGACGACGTACACGTGGATGACGACGGCTCGGGGGACGACGAAGATGACGCTGCGCAACCGTGGTCGGCCGGCTGGTTTCGCACGCATGGGAGCAGGCGCCCTAGCTGTGGCGATGACGCGCGCGAACCGAAAGGATCTGCTCAGGCTCAAGGAGATTCTGGAGCGCCAAACGTAAGACTGCAACGCGCCGGTTGGGGTTTGATCGTCGTCCCCTAGTCTCCACTACCTCCCCGGGTCTGGCTCTGTAGAGCCGGATTCCGGCGGGAGACGGTCGAGACGACTCGCCGGGCCACGAGTCCGGGCTCCCGAGCGCTTCTGCGAGCGACGCGGCGAGCTCGTCGAGGTCCCAGTCGACGTGGATGTGTCGTTGCCATCGAGGAGTGCCCGAGCGGCTTCTGGACGGCCTTCGGATTCCCGGTCTTGTCGAGCAGCGTCTGGCCAGCGGTGCGGGCCGCTCGATCAACCCTGGTCGAGCGAGTTCTGCCGAGACCGTCAGGGTGTTGCCGTACGGGGCAATGCCGGCGGCGACCGACGAGCGCAGGCTGTTGCGCAGCTCGCTCATCGACGGCGCAGCCCGCAGCGCAGGCCGTAGCTCGACAGTAGTGCTGCGATGGCCGCACTCGCGATCGCCGGGCGGGACATCCTGGTGCTGATACGGGCCAGCACCACCATGCTCGCCGCGTGCAGCCCGTCGACCGCCGAACCGGCGAGGATCCGGGATGCGCTCGGGCGCGCTGCGATCAACGTCGCCTGTGCAAGCTGCCGGGCCCCGAGGATCCTGACGAGAGCCTTCGCAGGAGGGCGCGAGAGCGTCCCGCGGGGGAGTCGGCCTGGCGCTCTGCTCAGAAGCCACGCACCCCACGCCGCCTCCAGCGCGAGCAGAAGCCGCGGTGGCCCAGGCTGATTCTGCTGTGGCTGGCCGCGGCTCATTGATCAATCACCCCCTGCTGCCGCGTGCTCGCCCTGCACGACCGCGCACTGGAGCAGCAGCGCGTGGACGAAGGCCTGCGGGAGGTTGCCGCGCAACTGGCGCTGGCGGACATCGAACTCCTCCGAGCACAGGCCTGATGGCCCGCATGCCGCTCGGCTGCGCTCGAACCAGCGCGCTGCGTCGACGTGCTCGCCTCGCTGGCTGTGGGCCAGCGACATCAGATAGCCGCAGAGGAGGAAAGCTCCCTCGGCTTCGCCAAGCGGCCGCTCGTCCGGCCGGAACCGGTAGCAGTAGCCGTCCTGGGTTAGTTCCTCACGCACCGCGCGGAGCGTCGCAACCGACCGTGGATCGTCTGCATCGAGCGCGCCTCTGATCGCCGGCAACAGGAGCGCGGCGTCGACTCGTGTATCTGCGGGTGAGCGCTGCCAGCGCCCCGATCGATGCAACGAGTGGCGCGCCGTATCGGAGACCATGACGTCCGCGAGGGAGACCCAGTGGGCTGCCTGCTCGCCGGAGGGCTGACAGGCGGCGATTCGTCGCAGGCCGGCCGCACAGATCAGGCGGCTGTGGGTCCAGGAGTCGGGCTCGAGCTCCCAGATCCCCGCGTCGACGTTCGGCTCAGCCCAGCGCTGTTCGATCGCCGCCACCGCGATTTCGGCCGCCCGCCAGCCCTCGACATCGAGATGGTCGTGTTCGGCGGCGGCCGCAAACAGAAGCAGGGCCTCGCCGAACGCGTCGAGCTGAAACTGCTTGTTGACCCAGTTGCCGACGATGTCGGTGCCACCGGGATACCCCGGCAGCGACAGTTTCCGTTCGTCCGGGACCTCGTCTTCCAAGACCGTGTAGGCGGGCTTCAGCGACGACCCGTCAGCGATCAGCCTCGCCGTCGTGAAGCGGACGGCGTCGTCCATCAGTGGATACGGCCCGACGCTCGCGACCGCCTGCCCGGCGAACGCCTGGTCGCGGATCCAGGCGTAGCGATAGTCGTAGCTGCGCCCCGCACGCGCCCGCTCGGGCAGCGAAGTCGTTGCAGCAGCCACCATGCCGCCGCGCTCACTCGTCAGTCCGGCCATCACCGCATACGCGTGGCGGGCATCGCGCTGTGCGACGACGTGCTCGAATGTCGGCACGCGCTCAGACCAGCTCGCCTCGGTTGCTTTCCATGCGCCCCCGGGATCAGGCGACTCGCTATCTGCGCCGCTGGCGGCGATGGTCAGAACGAAGTCATGAGCCTCACCCTGCTCGAGTGACAGAGGGAGCGACAGGGCTCGCCCTCCGTGCCCGTCGGGGCCCGCCACCGCGCCCGGTGCTCCGGTCCACGAGAAGCTGCTCTCGCCGACGGTGGCCGTCCATGTGGTGTCATCGCGCAGCTTGACCGACCGTGGGGCCGACCGCCCGAATTCCCCGCGCGGGTTCAGCACGACATCCAGCCGTGCCGTTCCCCGGATCGCCTCCACCCGCCGCAGGACAACCGCGCGTTGCCGACTGCTGGGCAAGGCGAGTGCTTCGCGGCACTCGATGATCGCCTCTGGGGTGATCCAGCGGCTGCGCCAGATCAGGCCCCCCGGCTCGTAGTAGCCGCCCCAGACATGGCGTTCGGTGGGCGTGATCGCGTACGCCCCGTGTCCGCCGACCAGCGAGGAGAACAGGCCGTCCGAGTCCCAGCGCGGGAAGCACATCCACACGAAATCGCCGTGCGGATCGACGAGGATCCCGCGCTCCCCGTCGGCCAGCAGCGCATACTCGCGCAGGACGTGGGGGGCGCCCACGGCGCCTGCAACCGCGGAAGCGCTCATCGACCGAGGCGTGCGAGCGCGCTCGCACCCACCGCGGCGGCGGCCGCGAGCGCGCCGCCGAGGAGCGGCCGGTGGGTGGCCGCCCACATCTGGGGGCTGCGTGACTTGGCCTGCTTGTCGAAGATGCCGTGGGTGGCAGCCTCGCGCTCCATCGGCTGAAAGAGATTCCCGTCGCGCTCGCCTTCGACGGGCATGCCCTCGACCTGCTGACCCGAGAACCCCGTCCGTGCGAGGTATCGGTCGACGAGAAAGCTCGGCGCGAGCTTGCTCCCCACGATCGCCTCCACGGCGGAATAGCCGACCCAGAGCTCACGGCGGCGGTGGTGGGCCGCCCAGTAGACAGCCTCCGCGGGTATCTCGGGCTGGTAGATGGGGGGGACAGGTTTGGGGTGCTCGGGCAGCTTTGAGCGACACCAGTTGAACTGCGTCGTGTTGACGCCGGGCAGCTGCACCATCGTGATCTGCACGGCGCTGTGCTCGTGCAGCAGCTCGGTCCGGATCGAGTCGGTGAAACCGCGGATGCCGAACTTCGCGCCGCAGTAGGCCGCTTGCAGGGGGATCGCGCGATAGGCGAGTGCGGATCCGACTTGTACGATCTTGCCCCGGTTGCGAGGCCGCATCCGCTTGAGGGCCGCCATCGTGCCGTAAACGGTCCCCAGATAGGTGACCTCGGTTGCCCTTCGGAACTCCTCCGGCTCGGTGTCGACAAAGCGGGCGAAGACGGTCGACATGGCGTCGTTGACCCAGATGTCAATCTCTCCGAATCGGGCTTCGACTGCTGCTGCCGCCGCCTCGACCTGCCCGTGATCGGCCACGTCGGTCGGTACCGCCAGCGCCTCGCCACCGAGCGATTTGACCTCGCGCTCGGTCTCCTCCAGGCCCTCGGTACCTCTTGCGAGCAGGCCGACATGTGCCCCTCTGCTGGCGAAGGAGTGGGCGATGGCCCGCCCGACCCCGCCCGACGCACCTGTCACGACGACTACCTCGGGGTGATTGCCTGTGCTCACACGGACTCCTGTCTTGGTCGTGGGTCGAACTGGGCCGGTTGACGCGTCACTGACGAGGCGGAGGTGTGTGGATAGCCCCCGCGCCGGAGGTTGCCATGCAGACGCCCACATCGGCCGTGAACTTTGGCGTGGCCGCAGTCCATGAACGCGGCCATCTCCTCATGACGTGTCTGTACGAACCTCAGCTCGTCCTCGTGGCGTCGCAGGGCGCCGAGGATGCCGTTGATGGCGTCCCCGGGAAACCCGTAGATCGTCTTCACGTCCCGAGCGATCAGTCGCTCACACAGGTTGTCTGCTGCAGTCATCTCGTAGTCGCCACCGTTCGTATCGGCCCGCCCTTTCCGGGCGCATCCGGGAGGCCCTGAGCGGCGGCTACCCCGATGCGACAGACGCTCGACTACGCCGGTCAGCTAGCTGACAACGCCTGTTGGGCAATGGGCTCACCGGGCACCGGCGCTCGCATCCAGCGGATGCTCTTCGACGGACTGCCCGTACTCCGCGACGGCGCGTTGTGGCCCGATCGCGGCCGGGCTGGAATGGGACTCGAACTCAAGCGCCAGGATGCGCAGAGGTGTGCGGCGTGAACCGTGCGGGATCAGGTCCCGTCGCACCGTGCTCAAGTCGATCCGTCCGCGACCTCGCCCAACTCACCAGGCGGCGGCAGGTGCAAGACCCACCCGTCAAGGGTGTGCGTGATGCGCCCGGTTTGCTGCAGAGTCCCTAGCGCCGTTGTCACCGTGGGGCGCCGAGCCGTCAGCAGCTCCGCGAGCACGGCGTGGGGCAGCTGCGCCGGGAGAAGCACCTCACCGCCTCTCAAAACCCCCCAGCGGTCTGCCATGTGCCAGAGCAGCATCAGTAGTCTGACGTCCACCTTCGGCTGGTTGAGGATCGCGATCGTGACCGCTAGATTGCGCGACCGGCGAAGCGTTCGCGCCATCAGCTGCCCCTGTATCTCGGGGAACGGGGCGATCCGCCTCGCGAAATCGAGGTCGAGGATCGCGACGCTGCAATCGCGCAGGCAGCGCCAGCCCGAGCTTCGCGACACTGATGCCACGTCATCGTCCTCCTGCCACGGGCGCAGCAGGTCGCCCGGCCCGAGCAGCTCAGCCGCAAACCGGCCGGCAAGCTCGATGCGCCTTACGAGCAGTCCGTCGAGAACCAGCAGTCCGAGACCCGCGCGGACCTCCGGAGCCCAGGAAGAAGGCCTCCATTGGCCGTCCGGGAAAGACACCCTGAGCGCCCGGACAGTGGAAGCCGCAGCCCTGAACTGCTCGGACGTGAGCATCTCTCCAAGCTCAGGATCGACATCGAGCACTTTTACAACTTGCCCGGGCATATCGGGTCACTCCAGCTGAAACGTGCGTATCCGGCCCGCTTGGCAGGAACCGAGGGTTGAGAATAGCATCGCCGTTCCGGAGCTATCAACCAATCGAAGGGGGCCGTGGGACGCCCCGAATCAGGCTGAAGAACCGGCGATTGTCTCCTCTGCCAAGACACTTCGGCACAGCGGACGCAAACCCGGGAGCAGGCACTCAGGGCTCCGCTCCCGGGTCTGGCTCCCCTCCGCATGACCCCGGGGGGGACGGGGCCATGCCCGGCCCCGCTGGGAACCAGGATGGACAGCGTAAAGCTGGCTTCAGCGAGGAGTCGACGCTCAAGTCAGCACGCTGACCTCGGCCATGGGGTCGAGCGTGAGGCGTCCCAGAATCGAGAGCAATGACGAAGACTGCCCAACCCCGCCGCGGGACGCGCGGGGGCGGCGTTGCACGCGACGCGTGAGGTCGCGGGATGCCCAACGTGAACGAGACCGGTTCATCTCAGGAACTCCGGCCTCGTACCCCGTGACGGCGAGGCTCGCGGAACGGGTACGGCGTTCCAGCCTCGAAGGCTCGACCGGCCTGACGATGCTTGCGCTGCTCGTCGGGGTCGGAGCCGGAGGAGGCGCGGTTGCGTTCAGGTACATGATCCTCGGGCTCACTGAGCTCTTTACAGGGCACCGCGACTACAGCGCGGCCGGTTACGCGGGCAACCCCCACTTACCGGGACTCGGGATCTGGTTCGTGTGCCTTGCGCCAGTGCTCGGCGGACTGATCTACGGGCCGCTCGTCAGCCGCTTCGCGCCCGAGGCCCGAGGTCACGGCGTACCCGAGGTGATGTATGCAGTCAACCGGCTGGGCGGGAGGATGCGTCCGCAGGTACCCGTCGTCAAGTCGCTTGCATCCGCGATCTGCATCGGCTCCGGGGGGTCTGTGGGCCGGGAGGGGCCGATCGTCCAGATCGGTTCCGCCCTGGGGTCCGTCCTCGGGCAGGCCATCAGGTTGCCCGAGCATCAACTGCGGCTGCTTGTCGCCTGCGGCGCCGCGGGAGGAATCTCCGCGACGTTCAACGCCCCGATCGCTGGTGTCTTCTTTGCTCTCGAGCTAATCCTTAGAGACTTCGAGACCCGCTCGTTCGGACTGGTGGTACTCAGCTCGGTGGCCGCCGATGCCATCGGGCGCGCGGTATTCGGGAACAATCCTTTCCTGCGACTGCCCGCCTTCCATTTCGGCTCCCCGGTCGAGCTGCTCCTCTACGCGGGCCTCGGGGTGATCGCCACCGCCGTCGGGCTCGGCTTCGTACGGTTCCTCTATGCCGGGGAGGACCTCTCCGACAACCTCTGGGGGAACAGGCCAGAATGGCTCAGGCCGGCAGTCGGCGGGGTGTTCCTCGGACTACTCCTTCTGGCGATACCCGAGATGTACGGAGTCGGCTACCCGGTGCTCCAGTTGGCGGTCGCCGGCCATTACGTCGTCCTGGCGCTGCTCGGCCTTCTCGCGGCGAAGATCCTCGCCACCAGCCTCACCATGTGGATCGGCGGCTCAGGCGGAGTATTCGCGCCCTCTCTGTTCATGGGCGCAATGCTCGGCTCCGCCTACGGTGCGGCGGCGCACAGCCTGCTGCCCGGCATCGCCGTCGCGGCGGGAGCGTACGGCCTGGTGGGGATGGGCGCGGTGTTCGCCGCCGCCGCGCGTGCGCCGATCACGGCGGTCATCATCATCTTCGAGCTGACGGGCGACTACCAGATCATTCTTCCGCTTATGGTCGCCGTCGTCGTCGCGACGGCACTCAGTGGCGAGCTGACCCGGGACACGATCTACACGCTCAAGCTGCGTCGTCGCGGCATTGACATCGATCGGCACATGAAATCGAGCTTGCTGGAGCAAATTCCCGTTGCTGACGCGATGGGGGACCAGAGACCGTCATTGGCCCCCAACTCGACGATGGAGTCTCTGATCGAGAGATTCGCCGCGCTCGACCTCGCGACTTTGCCGCTTGCAACCGCCGACGGGGAGCTCGCCGGGATCGTCACTGCCGCCGACCTCGATGCTGCGATAAACGAAGTCGAGGAGCCGCTGGTCGCCGCCGGCCTCATCCGAAACGCCGCAACCGTGCGAGCAGATCAGTCACTCGAGTCCGCGATGCAGGTGCTGGCCGCCGAGGAGGACGGGGTCCCCGTGCTGGCGGCCGAATCCGACCAGCTGGTGGGATGGCTCACACATCGTGACCTCCTGAGGGCATACGCGGTCCGCCGGGAGCACGCCGGGTCGATCCCGGTCCCTGATCGGCGTCGCAGTCCGGTTCCCTCGGTGTGACGGCGGCCACCACGCGACTCACCTCGGCGGGGTTGAGCCAGTGGACCAAGGCGCACTCTGCGTGAGACGGACGGCCCTCGACGAGGCCGTGGGCGTCACCCGGGAGGATTACGCCGTGGCAAATCGGGCAACGCCTCCGCCCCAGCGGATTTGCACCGCGGCGCCCGATTCGCACCGCTCCCAAGAGCGCTGGAACATTGGGACGAGACAAGTGGTCGCGACGCAGGTTCACGAACCCTGAGACACACGCGCGGCGATCGCGGACGCAGCGGTGTCAGCCCGATGACCCGTGCGGACCCTGAAGTATCCGTAGCCGGCCGATGAGCACGCTGGTCCTCCGGCGGACGTCACGGTGCTGACGCGCGAACCGACGAACCTAGGATTGCCCGCTGTTCGCGCCAACCTGTGGCGCCGGTCCTGCAGAACCATCGTTGTGGAGACGCCGCGAACTCGCTACCTCGAGCACGACGGCGTCAAGATCGCGTGGCAGGTGTTCGGCGACGGGGGTTTGCCGCTCCGATCGCACGGCGCGTCATCGAAGCGCTGCTCTCCGCCCGATAGGCCGAGCACCTCGGGCATTTCACGTTGTATCGCGGGGCTACAGCCGTCTGCTGCTCGTCAGTCCAGTCGCGCTCGCTGCGCAGCGGCTGGCTCCCGCTCACGCTCGGTCTCGCGCTCCGGGCGGTATCCGTAGGCGGCTTCGCGCACGGCGGCGTCGCTCTCGAGGCCCGCGCCGAGGGCTCCCGCGACGGTGGCGAGGGAGGTGGTCATCCAGGCGATCTTCAGGTAGGTGGCGAGGTTCACATGTTCCCCGGTCGACTCGGCCAGGACGCGATGGTCGAGCAACAGCTCCCCGGCCCCAAGGGCGATCACGAACAGCGCGCAATACAGCGACGCGACACCGATGATCAGCGTCAGGGTGGTGGCGACGTTGAAGAGGATCGCCTGCTCGCGACCGGCGCCCGCCGGCCGGCGCCTCCACAGACCGTGGACGAGAACCAGGAAGACGACGACGGCCGCCATCGAGATCAGGGTGAGCGCGGCCAGTCTCCACGGGCTGAGTGCGGCGGCCAGGTTCCACACTTCGGCCGTGACAAGTGCGAAGACGAGCGCGGCTCCGGCGGCCGCAAGCGCGCGGGAGAGTCTCGCGGTCAGCTGCCATGGCCGGTTGGCGCGCAGCATCCCGGCAAGTAACCGGGCGTTGCCGCGCACGACGGCGGCGACGAGCCGTACGTCGACGTTGTCGTCATCGGGGTGCAATGTCCGTTCCGCTCGTGCGATCTCGTGCAGGCGTCGACGGACGCGCCGGCGCTGCTCCCCGCCTTCGCTTCTGCCGAGTTCGAGGCTCTCTCCGACCAGCCCGTCGACGAGCCGCACCACCGCATCGCGCGCGCGCCGTCGCATCTGCACGGCTCCGAGCGCCGGGAGCGAAATGACGGCGACGCCGTGGGTGGCGCTGGCGTCGGCTACGACCGGCCGGCGCCCGATGCGCAGGGGCAGGTCCGTCAACACGATCCCCAGGTGCCAGTCCTCGCCCAGCAGCCGCTCGTGGGCGACGTCGATGACCTCGGTGCCGGCGCCACCACGGGCGGCCGACTCGTCGGTCACGACCGGGATCTCCCACCGCACCTCGGAGGACACTCGGGCCGCGAGCTCGGCCGGGAGTTCCTCGGCGATGTCCCTGCCGAGTTCCTCGGCGACCCCCGGGGCGGTCATCAGGCCGAGCCTGATCGTCTGGTCATGGCGAGCCGTCGGGGCGCGGTCGATGAGCGTCTTTCCGATCGTGGCGTCTGTGCCGGACTCTCTACCGGGAGGCAGGCTATACCCCACAAGCCCAGCAGTACCCGGGACGCTCACGTCCCAGCGCGGTCGATCGGCGCAGCCGGCGATTCTTGGATCGCTACCCGCAGAGCTTCGACCCGCGCGCGAGGGTTTGATGCCTGTGATGGCGAGCGCGACAGCCTCGTTGGCGGGACGTCCGACTCCCTCGGAGCCGCCGGACGCGGCCATGCCCTTGTAGCAGCACACGATCGCGATGATGGCCCCATGGAGGGTGTCTTGAGGACCGAGCGCTTCCCGGCGAGGTCGGGAATCAGCCGGCGAGCGCCAGTGCGTCAGCTGGTCTCGACTGGTCGGGTGTGTGGGTTGGAAGCATCAGCGAGAGCAGCGCGGCCGTGAGAACGAACGCGGCGGAGGCCCAGAGGCAGGCTTCGAGGCTGCCGAGCTCATAGAGCAGCCCGGAGAGGACCGTCCCGAGGAGTCTCCCGCCTGCGTTGGCCATGTAGTAGAAGCCGACATTCATCGCCGCCTTGTTGTGTTCGGAGTAGGCGAGGATCAGATACGAGTGGACCGCCGAGTTGGCGGCGAAGACGATTCCGAAGGCGATCAGTCCAATAACGATCACCACTGTCGGATCGGCGCCTGCGGTGAGTGCAACCGCGATCGCCGCCGGGAACGCAGCGAGCACGAAGGCGAGCCACGTCGCCGTGCGTCCCTCGGGCTCCCCCTTGCCGTTTCGCCCGTGGATGAAGCGCGGCGCGGCCGCCTGGACGGCCCCGTAGCCGATCACCCAGATCGCGAGGAATCCGCCCGTCTTGATGAAGCTCCAGCCCAGCACCGTCTCCAGGTAGACCGGTAGGCCGACCACGAACCAGACGTCGCGTGAGGCGAACAGGAAGATCCGCGCTGCCGCCAGGACGTTGACTGCCCGGTTGTTGGAGAACATGTGCTTGAACTTCGCCTTGGCGTCGGGTTTGCCGAGGTGGCCGTGCATCAGCGTCGCGACGACGATCAGGGTGATCAGAACCGAGCCGGCGAGGATCAGCATTGAGGTCTGAAACCCGGCGAGCGTCAGCATCGCGGCTCCCAGGAAGAAGCCGACGCCCTTCAGCGCGTTCTTCGAGCCGGTCAGGACCGCGACCCAGCGGTAGAGGGACCCCTGGTCACCCTCGGGCACGACCAGCTTGACGGCGCTCTTGGAGCTCATCTTGGTCAGGTCCTTGGCGATGCCCGAGAAGGCCTGCGAGGTCATCACGTAGGGGATCACGAGCCAGGAGGCGGGGACGAGGCCGAGCATCGCCGTCGCGAAGACCTGGGTCGCGAGGCCCATGAAGAGCGTGGTGCGAAGGCCGAACCGGGCCGCCAGCCACCCTCCGACGAGATTGGTGACGATGCCGAAGATCTCATAGAAGATGAACAGCGAGGCGACGGTGAACGCCGAGTAGCCCAGGTCATAGAAGTAGAAGAGAACGAGCATGCGGGTAGCCCCGTCCACCAGGGTCTCCACCCAGTAGGCGGCAGTGACGAGCACGTAGTTGCGCAGGTCGCCGCGCCGGTCGGCCGCCGCTGCGGGGCCGCTCATCGCTCGTCGCTCCGGGGGTCGGCGGCGACCGCGCGCGCCAGCTCGACGAGGCGATTGGCGTAGCCCCACTCGTTGTCGTACCAGGCGAGCACCTTCACCTGGGTCTCGTCCACGACCATCGTTGAGGGAGCATCGACGATGCTGGAGCGTGCATCGTCTCGGTAGTCGACGGAGACGAGCGGCCGCGTCTCGTAGCCGAGGATCCCAGCGAGCGGACCGTCGGCCGCTTCCCTGAACAGGCGGTTGACCTCCTCGACGGTGGTCGGCCGCGCGACCTCGAACACGCAGTCGGTCATCGAGGCGTTCAGCATCGGCACCCGCACGGCAAGACCGTTGAGCTTGCCCTCCAGCTCGGGGAAGATCAGTCCGATCGCCGTCGCCGAACCTGTGGTTGTGGGGATCAGCGAAAGGCTCGACGCCCGCGCGCGGCGGAGGTCCTTGTGCGGGGCGTCGACGACGACCTGGGTGTTGGTCATGTCGTGCAGCGTCGTGATCAGGCCGTGCTCGATGCCGATGCCCTCGTGGAGGACCTTGACCACGGGTGCCAGACAGTTGGTGGTGCAGGACGCCGCCGTGAGGATGTCGTGCCGGGCCAGCTCGACAGGGTCGTCGTTGATGCCCACCACGACATTCAGGGCGCCCTCCTCCTTCACGGGCGCGGCGACGATGACCTTGCGCACGCCGCGCTTGAAATAAGGAGCGAGGGAGTCGATCGTGCGGAATCGCCCCGAGCACTCGAGCACGAGCTCGACACCCGCGGCCTCCCACGCGACCTCGCCCGGGCTCGAAGCCGAGGACCAGGGGATCTCGCGTCCGCCGACCGTCAGCGTGTCGTCTCCGGCTTCGATTCCGGGCGACCACCGACCGTGGACGGAGTCGAACTCGAGCAGGTGCGCGCCGGCCGCGGCGTCACCCGCCGTCTCGTTGATGAGCGTGAAATGGAAATCCGGCCATCTCGACGCTGCTCGCAGCGCCAGTCGGCCCACACGGCCGAATCCGTTGATGCCGACGCGTGTCACGCTCGCGCTGCCTTTCCTGGCCCGACGTCTCCGAGCCTCGGCCCGGCTTCCATCGCAACCCCGCTCCACGGCGGCAGGCCTCGGTCCAGGGTCGAAAGCTGTCTGGCGACGATCGCCGGAACGGTGCCTGCCGGGGCACCGAAGGCCGCAGTCTCACGCTCGTCGCTGATCTTGGCCGCCATGTGGACGAACCAATCCTAACCATTGACAAGGCCGACTTCAATAGATATATGTAGATAGATGAATGTTGATATGGAGTTGCAACCGAAGACCAAGAGGTCGCCGGGCGAGCCGTGCTGCGAACCGGTCGTCTACCCCGACGTGGAGCGTGAGCAGGCCCAGCGCATGGCGACGATCGCCAAGGCGCTCGGCGATCCGGTTCGCATCCAGCTCGTCGACGTGCTGCGAAAGCATGCCGGCAAGGTCTGCGTGTGCGAGCTGGTGCCCCTCTTCGACCTCTCCCAACCGACCGTCTCCCACCACCTCAAGAAGCTCAAGGAAGCCGGGATCGTGGACTCCGAGCGGCCGGGGCTGTGGGCCTACTACTACGTCATCCCCGACGCGTTGGAGGAGCTGTCCGCATGGCTGAGCTGACCGACAAGAAGACCGCCGCCGAAGAGGCCTCATGCTGTTCGAGTGACGTCCAGGCGGCCTGCTGCGAGCCGACCGACAAGGCTTCGTGCTGCGGCGAGGCGGCCGCGGGAGGCAGCTGCGGCTGCCCGGCGGGAACCTCCACCGGAGACGCCGAGGACATCCGTGAGGCGGTCCGTGCGCGCTACGCTGCCGCCGCCACCACGGTCGCCGAGCGCAGCTCCTGCTGCGGAGGGGATGCCGCCCTGAGCGATGAGGAAGCGGCGGTCTTCGGCGCCGGGCTCTACGGCAAGGACGGCGACGAGCTCCCCGACACGGCGACGATGGCCTCGCTCGGCTGCGGCAACCCGACCGCGGTGGCGGAGCTGCGCGAGGGCGAGACAGTGCTCGACCTGGGCTCCGGCGGCGGCCTCGACGTTCTGCTCTCCGCCCGCAGGGTCGGTCCGGCGGGCAGGGCGTACGGCCTCGATATGACCCATGAGATGCTCGCCCTGGCAAAGGAGAACCAGTACAAGGCCGGAGTCGAGAACGTCGAGTGGCTCCGCGGTGAGATCGAGGCGATCCCCCTGCCGGCTGAGACCGTCGACGTCGTGATCTCGAACTGCGTGATCAACCTCTCCGGCGACAAGCCCAAGGTGCTCGCCGAGGCAGCCCGGGTACTGAAACCCGGCGGGCGCCTCGCCGTCTCCGACGTCATCGCCGATCCGGACATGGACGAGGCGACCCGCGCGGACATGCAGCAGTGGACAGGCTGCATCGCAGGCGCGCTCACCCGTGCCGAGTTCGAGGCCGCCCTGGTCGCCGCCGGTCTCGTCGAGATCGAGATCCGCGAGACCCACCGTGTGCACCAGCACGCCGGCTCCGCGATCATCCGCGCCACCAAGCCCGGCGCAGCCGCGTGAGCGATCACGAGATCGAGCTCAACGACCCCCAGACGCTCTACCGGCGCTGGGAGGACTCGCAATGGTCCCCGTTCACGATCGACCTCGATCGCGACAGGGAGCAGTGGGCCGGGATGTCGGGCGATGACCGCGACCTGATCTTCTTCGTTCTCTCCTCGCTGATGGTCGCCGAGGAGCGCATCACCACCAAGTTCTCAGGGCTCGTAGGCGCGTATGGCACCGAGGAGGAGGCCACCTTCCTCTCCACCCAGCAGGTTGACGAGGCACGCCACATGCAGTTCTACGCCCGCTTCCAGGACGAGGTCGTCGCTGCTCCCGAGAAGATCGCAACCCACGTCGAGCGCGCCCGGGCGAACGCCTCGGATGCCTTTCGGCACATCTTCGACGAGGAGCTGGTCGCCGCGCACGAGCGGCTCGTCGCCGAACCGCGCAGCCCGTCCGCCAAGGTCCGGTTCGTGACGATCTACCACCTGATCCTCGAGTCCACGCTCGGGCTGACGACCTTCAAGTTCACGACTGACTACCTGACCGACGAGGATCTGCTCCCCGGCTTCGTCGAGGGCTACTCGAAGATCCATCACGACGAGACGCGCCACATCGGCTACGGCGTGTGGTTCCTGCGCGAGACGGTCCGCGAGCAGCCGGGCGAGGCCGACACGGTGCGTCAGACGCTCCGCGACATGCTGCCGTCCGTCGCCGCGTCGCTCGCGCCGCCGGACACCGGCTCCGACCGAGACTTCGCCGCGATCGGCGCCACCAGCGAGGCGATCCGCGAGTTCGCGCTCGGGGACCTCACCCGCCGCCTCGACATCATCGGGGTGCCGCTGGCTTCGCTCTAGGTCCCCCCATCCTCCTTCCATCGGCCAGAGCGCGCCGCGGCGCTCAGCCGGTTGCCGAGGGTTCGATCTTCTTCCCGGGCCTCCACCGGCAGCTGGTTCTCGGCTCGCGCAAACCGAGCCACGTTAGACGACACGGTCGGCCGGCTCGGCGGCGCCTGCGCCTTTCGGATCAGGCTGAGTCAGATGTCGCGCGACTCACTTCGGCGCGGCGTGGCGAAGGTGCTCCAAGGCTTCGAGGATCAGATCCAGCCCCCAGGCGAACTCGACGCTGTTGTCGTACCCGGACCCGGGGAGCTGCGCGGCGATCTCCGCGAGGTAGGGGTACTGATCGAGCGCCCCGATTTCCCCCGCTCTCCTCTGCGCGGCTTCACCGGCGCTCTGGGGAGTCTCGAACGCCGTATCCATTTCTTGCAGCGCGAAACCGTAGATGTAGGCGTCCTGCACCGAATAGGCGTGGATCGCCATCTTGAACGGGAAGCCCGCCTTGCGCAAGCAGCCCATCACCGCGTCGTGGTTTCGCAGGTTCGCCGGTCCCGGATGCCGAGACTCCATCATTCCGACCGCCCACGTGTGGCGGATCAGTGCCTCGTGTGTCGAGATCGCCCGGCGGCGCATGGCCGACCTCCAGTCGAGGTCACCGGGTGGAAGCTCGATCTCGCTGAAGACGATGTCGACCATCCCATCGAGCAGCTCCTCCTTGTTCGCGACGTGCTTGTAGAGCGCCATCGGCACGACGCTAAGCTCCTGCGCCAGCCCGCGCATGCTGAACCCTTGGAGCCCTGCCTCGTCGGCGAGGGCCACAGCAGCCTGCAGCACGCGGGTCCTGCTCAGCGGTGTCCGGGTGGGGGTGGTCGGTCGTGGCACTCGACTTGACAAGTGTACAGCGTACACCTATAGTCCGGCACAACGAGTGTACGCCGTACACCCAACAGAGAGGCACATGATGAACCCCGATGACCCGTATCCCGTCCAGTACTCGGTCGACTACCCCGACCGGCCGCTCAACCGACTGACCACCTTCTTTCGCCTCTTCATGGTGATCCCGATCGCGATCGTGCTCGCTCTCATCGAGTACGGCGGCTACGCCTACGGCGGGGGGCGGGCCGCCGGTGCCGTTGGTGCCGCCGGGCTCGTGGTTCTGCCGACGCTCCTGTTGATCCTGTTCCGGCAGAAGTACCCACGCTGGTGGTTCGACTGGAACCTCGAGCTGATGCGATTCTCAGCGCGAGTCGGCGTCTACGTGGGGCTGATGGACGACCGCTATCCCTCGACCGACGAGCACCAGGCGGTGCATCTGGAGTTTCCCTACCCGGACGCGCGGAAAGAGCTCAACCGCTGGCTGCCGCTGGTCAAGTGGCTGCTGGCGATTCCGCACTACGTGGTGCTGTTCTTCCTGTACGTCGCCGCGTTCTTCGTGGTCATCGCGGCCTGGTTCGCGATCATCTTCACGGGTCGCTTCCCGCGCGGGATGTTCGACTTCCTGGTCGGCGTCGGCCGCTGGACCAACCGGGTGATCGCCTACGCTCACGTGCTGGTGACCGATAGGTACCCGCCGTTCCGCCTCGCCCCCTAGATTGCTCGGCGCTCGGGCGCGGACCGATCGAGGATCGAGCACCGATCTGCGCAGCGCACCGACAGCGATACTGCCGCCGTGCTGATCAGGGAGGCAACAGATGAGGACTGGCTCTCGATCTGGCGGTTCCTGCGCCAGATCGTCAGGGCCGGCGAGACGTTCTCCTACGACCGCGAGCTGACCGAGGAGGAGGCCCGGGCGACGTGGCTCCTGGCGCCTCCGAGCCGGACGGTCGTGGCCGTCGGTGACGAGGGCGACGTCATCGGGACGGCGAACATGCACCCCAACTGGGGCGGTCCGGCGGCCCACGTCGCCAGCGCCAACTTCATGGTCGATCCCCGCCACCGAGGGCGCGGTGTCGGCCGGGCCCTCATCCGGTACACACTCGATTGGGCGCGGCGCGAGGGGTATCGCGCGATGCTCTTCAACGCGGTGGCCGAGACGAACGGCCCCGCCGTCGCTCTATACCGATCGGTTGGCTTCGAGGTGCTTGCGACCGTGCCCGAGGGTTTCGACCATCCGCTGCACGGCTATGTCGGGCTGCACGTGATGTTCCGCCGTCTCTGAAACGCCCGCTCGACGGCTCAAGGCACACTGCAGGTATGCGAGATCCACGGGTCGACCGCTACATCGGTGCTCTACCGGCGTGGCAACAGGAGATCTGCAACACCGTTCGTCGCTTGATTCACCTCGCCGACTCGGACATCGAAGAGACGGTCAAGCGCTCCGATCGTCCGTACTTCGTCCTGCACGGCAATGTCTGTGCGCTTCTCGCCGCAAGGGATCACGTGAACGTCTTCATCTACGACCCGATCGCGCCCGATCCTCATGGGATCATCAACCAGGGTCACGGGAACGCCACCGCTCGTGCAATCCAGGTTCACAGAGATGAGCCGATCAACGAGGAGGCCTTGGAGGCCCTGCTCAAGGCGGTCATCGCGAACAATCGTGCCGGAGGCTGGCGCCGGCTCGAGAACCTGTAGCGCGCCTTCCCGGCTTGGTCTCAAAGAACGGGTCGGACGACGAGCATCCCTCTGTGGGCGACGAGGTGCGCCCAGTCATCGGCCAGGCGCTGGGCCAGCTCGGCAGCCTGTTGCTCCCAGCGGTCGATCTCGACGATCTGCGCGATCAACACGTAGTCCGCTTCGCCGATCGACTGCCCGGGTACGTCGGCCGGTCGCGCGAGGTGCCAATCCGAGACCGTGTCGAGCGACCCGCGAACGACGTCGCGATCGTCGCTCATCAGGCGCTCGAAGTCCTCAGCCATCTCGGGCGAGCGCAGCTGGAACCACATCAGAAGCGTCGCGGGAGGCGCCATGGGCGAAGCCTAATGGACCACCGGTAGACGCCGGCGAACTGTCAGCGGCGGTGCTTGCGGACCGGCGCGAGACTTGCTGTGCGCGCGGCGCCGCGGCTGCCTTCGAGCCCGAGCGCGTCCACCGACACAGCTCCGCGCTTGGCCGGCAGCGCGTCGGGCAGCGTCACGCGCGTCCCCCGCACGACGCGGAACGCCTGTGAGCCATCTGCCAGCTTCACCAGCACCTCATAGCGGCTCGCGCCGCTCACCCGTGCCCAGGTGACGCTGATCTTCCCCTGGCTCCGCCGGCCGCTGACGAAGCGGGGACGCGCGGGGCGCGTGGCGCTGGCCGTGTAGGTGGCCGCCTTGACTTCGCTGCTCGGCGTGCCGTCATCTTCGACGAGGGCGACGATCGTGCGCAGGCCGCGAGCCCCGGGCGGTGGCGTGAACCGGATCCTCCCGCGGGCGCCCTTGGCTGAGCCGAGCACGCGGATGACGCCTGAGCCCTGTTCGAGGAACCTCACCGCCCGTCCCTGCGCCCCGGCGAAGCTGTAGTGAAGGGCGCGGTTGCGCCCCGCGCCCGTGACCCGCGCCTTGAGACCGAGCGCCGGCAGGCCCTTGGCGGTCTCGACAGAGACGATCGCCGGCGAGCCCGGCTGCGGGGTGATGGTGTACGACCCGGGCAGCGGGTTGCGAAGGGCCACGAGCGTGGTGTCGGCTTCGGTCCCTTCCGCGGTCATGGCGTCGCTGCTCTGCGAGATGTCCTTGCCCGCCGGGTCGGTCACGCTCACCTGCGGCGTTCCGCCTGCGCCGACGAGCTTGATCATCGCCGCCGGGAGGCCCTTTTCGAGCGTCACCGACGCGGCGCCGGCGGGTGCGTCGGCCACGCGCGCGAACCGCGACTTCGCTTCATAGGGGCCGTAATCGCACGAGAAGATCATGGGCTTCACTTTGCCGCCCCAGATGTAGCCCGCGCCGATGGTCACCGGGATCGCGCCGACGACCGGGAACGGGATCGGCACGACGCCGCAGACGGCGATCCCCTTGCTCGAAACCACGCCGCCGACCTTCAGACAGGGGCTGACTTCGACTTTGAAGATCTTGTAGCCGAGCTTGAGTTTGCGGGCGCACGCTTCGAGTCCGGCCGCGAGGTTGAAGGACCCGTCGGAGGGATAGACGAACCCGTTGACGCCGCCTTTGAGCGACAGGAAGCCGAGGCCGAATTCGAACCCGCCCCCGAACTCGAAGTAGTCGGGGTACTCGTAGAGGCCGTAGGCTTTGAGCAGCGGCACTTCGCCGAGGATCGGCACCTTCACTTTCGCCGTGCCTCCGATCGCGAGGCTGAAGCGGTCGAACGAGCGATTGGCGAGCGGCGCGAGTTCGGGCCCTACGTTCTCGGGCAACGAGTACTTTTCGTTGGCCGAGGCGAAGACCCCGAACAGGGCGCCGTCCTCCTCGACGAGGTTCGCCGCGCTGATCCCGATCGTCCCCGTCAGGCGCAGCGGGTTGACCCCGACCGCCGCGCCGATGTGACTCAGCAGAGCGGTGTGGAACGGTGGGAAGAGGTCCGGTTGCGCGGGAGGGGTGAAGTTGACCGCGAAGCCGGCGTGGTCGAATTTGCCTCGCTTGATCCCGAAGCCGAAGTCGGGGGGCTGAGTAGGGGGACCGGTCGCGTCGATCGAGAAACCGGCGCCCGGTAGCGTGACCTTCCCCGCACCGTTCCAGGTGTCGGTGCTTTTGGTGTAGTCGAAGTGCAGCCCGGAGACGAAGATCGGGCCCAGCCAGACTTCCGGGACCGTGATCGACAGGCCGTCGTAGTGAAGGCCGTTGACGTTGTCGGAGATCAGATTGACCCCTGCCGAAGCTGTGCGTTTCGCGCCGAAGCTGAACGGGGACGGAAGCCCGAGCCCGACTTTGACCCTGCTGGCGTGTTTGATCAGGTCGATCGCGAACGAGCCGCTGATCGGCAGATCCCCGAGGAACTTCGGCGTGTTCGTCGCCGGTTCGACGTTGATCAGGTGGTAGACGCCTTCTTTGTTGGGCGTGATTTTGTATTTCAGCGGGATCGTCTTGGTCAGGAACGGGCCGACCCGCACGGAGACCTGGGAGAGACCGGCAGCCGCGACGTTGCCGTTGGAGTCGTATTCCGTCTTGATGCTCTCGGGCACCGGCACGTAGAGGCCGTTGATGGCGACCGGCCCTTTGACCTTGCCCGTGAAGAAGCCGGCTTTGTTGATTTCGGCGACGGAGGCGAGTTCGAAGCAGTCGCCGGAGCCGCGGCTGTTGACGTCGAGGATCCCGAAGCCGAAGGACTTCACGCAGTTCGCTGTGTTCGCCTGGTTCCCGGCGGCCGGGTTTTCGCAGCTGAACGGGTGCTGTTTGAGCAGGGTCCCGGCCAGCGTGCCTTTGAGCCCGGTTTTGAATTTCGCGCCCGTGACGTACGCGGTGCTCGTGGCTTTCAGGCCGAGGCTGGAGGTGACGGTCAGGTTCACCTGATACGCCGCGGAAGGCTGTAGGACCGTCGAGAAGGTCGAGGACGACCCGCAGTCGGTATCGATCGCGGGGCCGGGCCCGGTGAGGATCCAGCTGTAATCGATGATTTTTCCACCGAACGGGGCGGACGAGGCGCGTCCGTCGAAGCTTGTTCCCAGAGGGAGTCCCCTCGAGGCGCCCGAGCTGAAGATCGATTTCGGCAGCGAGTCCGAACCGGGAGCGGGGGAGGGGGGGCCGCCTGGAGGCGGCGTGCTGGTCGGGGGATCGCCGATCAGGCGCGAGACCGCCATGTCGAAGTCGGCGCCGAAGTTGGTCGAACCGACCAGCACGAGGTTGCCGTCGGGCTGGAGGACCAGGTCGCCGTCGAACTCGACGCCGCCGTACTCCACGGTGGCCGTCCCGTTGGCGCCGAAGCTCGTATCGACCGAACCGTCTGCGTTCAGGCGGCTGACGACGAAGTCCCGGTCCACGTCGGCGTCGCTGCCCATCACCGCGATGCGGCCGTTCTGCTGGACCACGACGCCGGTGCCGAACTCTTCCGGTGCGCCGTATCCGAGCGTCAGCTTGCCGTCGCCGCTGAAGCTCGAGTCGAGCCCGCCGTCCGGGTTCAGCCTGGCAACCGCGAGATCGCCTCCGCCGGCCGCGCTCGTGGAGCCCTCGACGAGGATCTTGCCGTCGGGCTGGATCGCGAGCGCCCTGGCGGTCTCCGCGCCGCCGAAGTTGACGAGCTCCTCCCCGAACGAACCAAACGATTTGTCGATGCTGCCGTCGCTGTTGAGCCTCGTGACGGCCATGTCGTTGACCGAGCCGCCGTCGCCGACGACGACGATCTTGCCTTCGGCTGTCAGCGCGACCTTCTCGGCGGCGTCGACGCCGCCGAAGTTGACGGTCTGCTTGCCGCCGCTTCCGAAGCCGGTGTCCAGGCTGCCGTCGGCGTTCAGTCGCGTGATCGCGAAATCGCCGCCATCGGTGCTGGTCGAACCGACGATCACGAGCTTGCCGTCGGGCTGGCGAACCATGTCGTTGGCCGTCTCTTCGCCGCCGAAGTCGACGGTCGACGCGCCGCCCGTCGATGTTGCGAAGGCTTCGTTCTTGCTGCCGTCGGGATTGAGCTCCTCGGTGAAGAAGTCCTTGGTCGAGTTCCCTTGCCCGGTCACGACGATCGACTCGTCGGGCAGCACGACGACGCTGCCGCCGATGTCTTCCACCCCGGGTTGGCTTCCCACCCGTTCCAGACCGTCTTCGCTGAAGCTTTTGTCGAGCGTGCCGTTCGCGTTCACCCGAGCCAGCGCGTAGTCGCCGCCGCCACTTGCGTCCGTCGAGCCGACCACGACGATCTTCCCGTCGGGGGCGATCGCCGCCTGCGTCGCGCGATCGTTGCCGCCGAAGTTGACGAGCAGCTTGCCGCTGCCGTTGAACGACATGTCCAGTTCGCCGGGGTTGGCCAGCGCCGCCGAGCTCGGCACGATGAGAAACGCGAGCGTCAGCACGCAACCGCACAGCCACCCCGTCAGGTCCCCCCTGGGCCGAAGCACTCGCCGATCCTACTGGTCAGAGCGCCGCCGCATCAGTCTCGCGTCGAGTGGCGACCGAGAAAGGTCAGGTGATGGGTCGGAAGCGGAGCATCGTCGAGGCGCCCGACCGCCTGCTGCTGAGCGGTTCCAGGTCGATCCTGGGCAGCCCGGGCGCCGAGATGGGGATGCCGGCTCCGAGCAGCACGGGCAGCACGTAGACCAGGATCTCGTCGACGAGCCCACGCTGCAGGCATTGGCCCGCCACGTCCGCTCCGAGCACCTCGACGTCCTTGGCGCCCGCGGCTTGGCGCGCCGTCGCGACCGCCTCGCCGATGTCCCCGCTCAGATACGTGACTCCGGGCGACGCAGACTCGGGCGGTCGGTGGGTGAGGACGAAGACCGGTCCCGAGAACGGGTAGTCGACGCTGCCCGGATCTTCGGCGCGCATCCGCTCGCCCACGTCGGATGTCCGGCGCCCGACGAGCATCGCGCCGGTCGCGGCCGCCACCTGGGCGAAGTCGTCTGGGTCGACGAACTCGGCAAGCTGGCGGCCGGCGCCCCAGTCCATCAGGTGACCGGGGGCGGCGATGAAGCCGTCGAGAGACATCGCCCTGTTCACGACCACCTTGCCCGCGGCTGCTCGTGCGTCGTTCATCGACCCGTCCACCACTGGCGAGCGAGGTCCTTCTCGAGGTTCTTGTGGGTGAACGGCACGTCCACAATCCTACGCCTGGCTTCCGGCTCGCCGGGCCGTCTTCAGGACCGGGTCGCGAGCGCTCAGGTGCCGGCCGCGTCGCCGGCCCCGGCGACGATCGCGCGCAGCGCGCGGACATGCGCCTGGAACGCCTCCTGCCCCCGCGGCGTCAGCCGCACGCGCACCCGCCGGCGATGGTTGCTCACCGGCCGCTCGATCACGACGTAGCCTGCCGCCTCCAGCGTGGAGAGCTGCTTGGAGAGCGCCGATTCCGAGAGCCCGAGCTCGTCGCGGATGAACGCGAAGTCCATCCAGTCCGCGGCCGCCAGAAGCGCGACGATCGACAACCTCGTGCTCTGGTGGATCAGCTCGTCGAAGCCGGGCGCGCTCACCCAGCGGACCCCCGCGAGGAGCGCGCCGCGAGCAGGCGCGGGCCGCCGAGCAGGATCACGACCGCGACGAAGATGCTCGCGACGATCGACGGGTCACGCGTGCCGTCGGCGTCGAGCGCGAACCCCGCCGCAACGGTGAGGACGCCGAGTGCGACGACGCCCAGCACGACGATCAGCGATGTCCTGCGGCCGGCCAAGTCGGCCTTGACGCTGAGCCGCTGCGTGCGGTGGCGCCCGCTGGCGACGCGCGGGACGACGTTCGCGTGCACTGCCCCGAAGATGAGCGTCGCCGCCGCGGAGAGCCAGACGATTCCGCTGTCGGCGGCGATGCCGACCGCGATCCAGCCCAGCGCCAGGCCCCACCAGTACCAGCTGGGCAGGCCGACCTCCTCGATCACGCGCCTGCGGCGCAGATCCACCGTCGCCAGTGCTCCCTCGGCCTCCTCATGTGTGATCGTGCGATCCATCTCAGTCCTCACTTTCCGATGAGGAAAGCAACCTACACTTTCCCATCGGGCAAGTCAAGGGTGGGTCACGCGAGCGCGACCACATCGCGGCTGGTGAGACAGAACCTCCTCGGCCGCGCTGAGTTCGCGAGGAGCTCCGCGACGCGCTCGCAGGCCCCCCCCAAGTCCACGGCGGAAGCCGCTACGAGCGCCCGAACCAGCGCGCGCGCCGCACGGCCCCGAACTGCTCCTTCTCAGCGGCGAACTCGCGCGAGGGGTCCTGGCGCTCGGCCTCCGGCGCGTCACCCCGCAGGAAGTTGACTTCGACCTTGCTGACGAGCCCGCCGCCGAACTCGGCGTAGCAGACGCCGGAACCCTCGTACGGGGCCGGCGGGTCCCCACCGGCGACGGCTGCAGCGATGTCGGCGGCGACCACGCGCGCGGCGGCCTCGGCGAAGATCCCGGCCTTGGGGACGTTGCGCGGGCCCGAGCAGACGTCCCCGAGGGCATAGACGCCGTCGAAGCGCGTCCTCAGGTTGGACTGGTCGACCGGCACCCAGTTGTTCTCGACGAGCCCCGAGTCCGCCAGCACCGCGGGCGCGCGGTGGATCGGGATGCCGACGAAGAGGTCGTAGGAAAGCGTCTCGCCGCTCGAGAGCTGGGCGGTGCGGCTCGCCGGGTCGATGCCGGTGACGAGGTGCTCGGAGAGTTCGGTGACGCCGCGGTCGGCGAGCCCTTCGCGGAACATCTGCGAGACCTCGCCCGTCACGGGAACGGGCCGCGACATCGGGAACGTCGTGGTCATCTCGACGGCGTCGCGGATGCCCTGCTGCCGGAAATGCTCGTCCAACATGAAAGAGCCCTCGAAGGGCGCCGGCGGGCACTTGAACGGCTGTCCCAGGATCGAGAGGAGAACCTTGCCGCCCTTGAAGCCGGCCAGCTCGTCGCGCAGCCGCTCGGCGCCGGCCAGGGAGTAGTACTCGTGCCCGCCATGCTCGAATCCGGGCGTTGCGGCGAAGTCGTAGTCCGCGCCGAGGGCGACGACGACGAAGTCCGCGTCGTATGAGCTCGTGTCCGTGGTCACGCGCCGCGTCTCCGGATCGACACCGGTAACCGTCTCCCGGCGGAACTCGACCCCCTCCTTCGCGAACTCGCTGTAGGGCAGCATGATCTCCGCGGCCGATTCACGACCGAGCATCACCTCCAGCTTGGAGAAGCCGAAGAAGAAGGCCTCGTTGCGGTCGATCAACGTGACGCGAACCGCGTCGGCGCTGGCCTCGGAGAGGCGGCTGGCCAGCTCCAGCCCGCCGAACCCGGCCCCCAGGATCACGACGTGCTTGGTCACTGCGCGCCACCCTACTTCAAGCGCGCACCGATCCATCGTGGATGCACGGGCGCGACTCGGGATCGAACCGAACCGCGCTCGCCGCGGCCTTCGATCAGCGTAGGCTTACGCGCGTGAGCATCGAGCTGGCAGTCGTGCTCTTCGACGGCGAGGGTGAGGCGGTAGAGCGCTACGGCGACGCGCGCGACCGCTCGAGCAGCCGCGCGGACTTCGGCGCGGCGCCCGCCTGGACGCGGGACGTCGGCTTCGTGGAACGCCATCACAGCGGTCGCCTGGTCATGCGCGGGATGTTCGCCGGGCACTACCTCGACGTGGACGAGGGCGATCACGTCTCGCAGAAGGGGACGGCGGAGGGAGCCGTGGGCGGCGCGATCCTCGGCCTCGTGATCGGCCCTCCGGGAATCGCGGTCGGCTTCCTCGCCGGCGCCCTGATCGGCGGCCAGACCGGAACCCCCTCGGACGTCGAGGCCGAGCCGCAGGCGCTCGCCGCGCAACTGCGCGACGCGATCCCACTGTCCTCCTCGGCGATCGTCATGTTCGCTCCCACCGCTGAGATCGACGAGGTGCTGGCGCTGCTCGGGGACAGCGCGAAGAACGTCGTCCGTCGTGAGCTCTCCGACGCGGACGTGGCGGCGCTCGAGGGCTCGCTCGAAACGGCGCCCGGCGCCTAGGACGCCGCGCCCGCCGGCCTCACGCCGGGCGTGTGCGAGGAACGTGTGTCGAGAGAGGCGTCTTGCGCCTAGAAGGCGACGAGCATCAGCCCGACGGTGACGCCGGGGCCGATCGTGACTGCGAGGCCGAGGTCGCCCGCCTGCGGCGTGCGCTCGCGGATCGTCGCGTCCATCACGTAGAAGATCGACGGCGTGCCGACGTTGCCGTGGGCGGCCAGCGCGCGCCAGCTCACGGCGACGTCCTCGTCGTCGAGTCCCAGGGCGTCACGCGCTTCTTCGACGATTCGCCGGCCGCCCGGGTGGAGCATCCAGTGGGCGATCTGCTCTTCGCGGACGTTGTTGGCGGCGAGGAACTCCTGCACGACTCCGGCGAGCTGCTCGCCGGCGATGCTCGGCAGCTCCGGTGCGAGACCGAGGTAGCTGCCCTGCTCGTCGGCGGTGATCTCGACCGCCCCGAGCGTACCCGGGACCTGGTGAACCGCGCTCGCGAGGATCGCCGGGCCGCTCGCGTCGTCGCGCTCGCTGAGCAGCGCCGCCGCGCAGCCGTCGCCGAAGATCGCGGCGCCCACGGTCTTGACGCGGGGGTTCTCAGCGACGGCCGGCGCCTGCAGCGAGCTCATGCTCTCGGCGGCGATCACCAGCACCTCGCGCGAAGGGTCGGCGTGAAGGATCTGCCCGGCGAGGCGGAACAGCGGCACGGCGCTCGCGCATCCCACCGAGGTCACGTGGTACTTGTCGGTGGCCGGATCCAGGCCGCAGCGCTCGATCAGGCGGTGGGCGAGGCTCGGGCAGCCCAGCGAGTAGAGGCTGGAGGTGAGCACTGTCCCGACGTGATCGAGGCTTACGTCGAGACGCTCGAGCGCCTCGACGGCCTGGTCGAGCAGCTCCTGCTCGACGTCGGCCGTGCGCTGCTCGAGGCCGGCTGTCAGGAAGTCCTCGTCGAGGTTCAGCTGGCGGCGCTCGACGCCGCTGCGGGCGAAGATGCGCTCGGCGAACTCGTCACCGGCGAGCCCCAGCTTCTCGAGGGCCTGGAGCTGCGTGGCGCCGGTGCCGTCATCGAGCACGGCCAAGCCCGCGAGCTTGGGCACGCGGCGTAGCGGGCGTGCCTGGTGCACGCGCAGATGTGCCTGCTGGCGTCGGTGTGTGTCGATGGAGGCGATCGGGGGTCCCTGCCCGGTTTTCCGCTGTTACATCGGTATCTACCAGCCTCAACGGTCACCGCCTGCCCCACGTACCGGTTTCGGGCCGATCCTTCGCCATTTCTTACGGGAAGGCGGCGAAGATGCCTCTTTTCGCCGAATAGCGCGAAGATGCAGCCGAAACCGAGCTAGGGAGAAGCATGTATGTAATCGGCGCGGGGCTCCCCCGCACGGGCACGCTGACGCAGAAGGAGGGGCTCGAGATGCTGGGGCTGGGCCCCTGCTACCACTGGGTCAACCTGATCGCTGATCTCGACGCGGTCGAGCAGTGGCACCGCTACCTCGACGGCGAGGACATCCTCGAGGAGATCTTCGCCGGACACGAGTCCACCACGGACTGGCCGGGTGGCTTCGTCTACCGGGAGCTTGCCGAGCGCCATCCCGAGGCGAAGGTCCTGCTCAGCGTCCGCGACCCCGACACCTGGGACAAGAGCTACCGCGAAACGATCTGGAACTTCACGCGCGGAGACTCGCTGATCGGACACCTCTCGATGGCCCGACGCGAAGTCGAACCGCGCTGGGCGCGCTATCTCGAGCTCGTCGACCGCATGCTCTGGAGCGAGGCCTCGCCGTTCGGCGCGGGCGATGACCCGGAGTCGATGAAGCGCCAGATGGAGCAGTACAACGGCGAGGTGCGCGAAGCGATCCCGGCCGAGCGGCTGCTCGTCTGGAAGGTGCAGGAAGGCTGGGAGCCGCTCTGCGAGTTCCTGGAGGTTCCCGTGCCGCAGGAGCCGCTGCCGCACGCGAACGACACGGACACCTTCCGCGGGCGCGTGGTCGACGGCGCGCTGGCGGCACTCAACGCCTGGCGCGCGGAGCAGACCGAGGCAGCCGCGAGCTGACGCGCCGCGGGAGGCCGGCTTCAGGCGGCGGCTGACGCACCGCGCGCGGGCGCAGCCGTCAGCCCACGGCGTCCAGCGCCCGCTGCAGATCGGGCAACTCGCCCGCGTGCGCGGGCAGCGAGCGCCACCGCACGATCCCGTCGCGGTCGAGGGCGAAGGTGCCGGCGGACTGCCAGCGTGTGCCGGCCGGATGGCGGTTGCGGATCCCCTGCCGCGCCAGGCCAGCGACGGCGGCGAGCGAGCGCCGGCCCATGAAATGCCCGAGGCCGGTGCGGTCGAGTCCCCACGCCGCGTAGCTGCGGCGCGAGGGGTCGCTCGCGACCTCGACCATCCCGGCCCCGCCGATCGCCTTGCACCAGCGCGCCGTCTCGGCCTCGGGGGCGTGGCTGATCGCGATCCACTGCACCTCCGGCGAGCGCGCTGCCTGCTCACGCAGCACTTGCATCGTGCGCTCGGCGAACGGGCAGCCGGTGTGGCGCAGGAACGCGACCATCGCCGGGCGCCCGTTCGCGAGCGCCACCGGCAGCTCCCGCGCGAGCTCCCCGGGGCACGGGGCCGGTGCACTCCGCAGCGCGCGTGGCGGGATGAAGGTCCGCGGGTCCACGGCTCAGGCGCGCTGCTCGAAGCGGCCCCTGGAGGTGATCGGCGTGTGCTGCTCGACCTCCGGCAGGTACTCCTCCAGGAAGACCTGTGCGACGAGCTCCTGACGCGAGCCGACCCCGACCTTCGCGTAGAGGCTCTTGACGTGGTCTGCGACGGTGTGGGGCGAGAGCACGAGCGCCTCTGCGATCTCCTCGTTCGTGTAGCCGCGGGCGAGCAGCGTCGCCACCTCGCGCTCGCGCGCGGTGACTCCCTCGACCTCGAGGCGCAGGGTTGCCGACTGCGGGCCCTTGGCGGGCTCGAGCACGACCGCGACACGCCCAGCACCGGGACCGTCCGGCAGGGAGGCGTGCAGCGTCACCCATCCCAGCGCCGTCGGCACGGTGACCTGGCCGGTCTCCGGCGTGGCGCGGCCCTCCGCGCCCCGGACGAAGGACGCGAGCCCGAGGATCGAGGGCGGCGGTGCCGAGGGCTCGTAGACACCCCCTTCGCTGCGCATCGCAGCCAGCAGCTCGTAAGCGGGCGGTGTGAGGAGCTCGACTTCGTTGTCGGGTCCCAGCACGAGCATGCCGGGGGCCTCCGGGTGCTCGCCGCGGCGCGCAGCGTCGAAGCGCAACGAGCCGCGGATCGCCTGTGCGATCGCGGTGCTCACGCGCGCCAGCGTCTTGGAGTCGCGATCGGTGAAGGGTCCGGAGCTCTCGCGGCGCGCGATGTGGACCGCGCCCCAGGCGCGGCCGCGCAGGAGGAAGGCTGCCCGCAGCTCGTGCGGTATGCCGGCCGGGACGAGCAGCTCGCGGTAGCGCGTGGAGCGCTCGGGGCGCCCGCGCGTCGAGTGCTCCAGGGAGCTGACCGGCACTCTTCGCCCGGCCAGGGACGCGAAGGTGTTGAAGTCCTCGATCAGGTACTCGCTGCGCGCCATCAGCTCGCCGGCGACGGGCGCCGACTCGGCTGTGAAGACGCCGCGCTCGATCAGCTCCTCAGGCGAGTCGCTGGTCATCAGACGGGTGTAGGGATCGAGCGTGTGCCAGCACGTCGCGTCGCTGTCGATCACCTTCCTGAGGCGCGGCGCCAGCTCGCCGAACAGCTCGGCGCGCGGCAGGCCTCTGGCGGCGAGCGCGGCGATCTCGTCGAGGATCGGCTCGGCCATGCCACGGACGGTACCGGCTCCGGATGCGCGCAATATCCCCAGGCGCGGGGGATGGTGGACGGCGCCGCGAGGCGGCACGATCTGCTCGATCCCCGAACCGACTGGAGAAGAACCATGAGCACCGACACGACCGAGACCCTCGCCCCGATCGCACTGGCCCCTGGCGAGGGGGAGGCACTGTGGTTCCTCGGCTCCCTGACGACGATCAAGGCGGACGCGGCGGGAACCGCCGGGCGCGTCGCGGTCACCGAAAGTGTCGGGCCGCGCGGAAGCGGCTCGCCGCTGCACGTCCACCATCGCGAGGACGAGTGGTTCCACGTGATCGAGGGTGAGCTGACCTTCTGGGTCGGCGGCGAGACGATCGTGGCGCCCGCCGGCTCCTTCGTGTACGGCCCGCGCGAGGTCCCGCACACGTTCATCGTCAGCTCCGAGCAGGCGCGCTACCTGCTCGTGGCCGAGCCGGCCGGCTTCGAGGACTTCGTGCGCACGCTGGCGACGCCAGCCGAGCGCCTGGAGATCCCTCCCGCGAGCAGCGAGCCTCCGGACGTCGAGGCGCTCAGCCGGGTCGCGGCGAGCTTCGGCATCGACGTCATCGGCCCTCCGGGCATCCCCGCCTGAACGAGGAAGCGCGGCTGCTCAGCGCTGCTGTGCGGCCGCGTACTCCTCGTCGGTGACGTGCTCGCCCCACGCGACGGCGTTCCCGTGCTCGTCGGCCTCCTGGATCGCGAGGTGCGTCATGAACCGGTCGGGAGCTGCGCCGTGCCAGTGCTCCTCCCCGGGCTGGAAGTAGACGCGATCGCCGGGGCGAAGCTCCTCGCTCGCGCCCCCGCGGCACTGGCAGAGGCAGACTCCCTCGGTGACGTAGATCGTCTGGCCGAGCGGATGGGTGTGCCAGGCCGTGCGGGCGCCCGGCGCGAAGTGGACTAAGGCGGCGGCCGTGCGCGACGGCGGTGAGGGTGCGGCGACCGTGTCGATGTGCACGGTCCCGGTGAACCACTCGGCCGGGCCGGCGTTGGTTTCGAGTGCGTTTCGTGTCAGCTGCATGCGGCTCCTTTCCTCGACCGCGAGCCTACTCGTGGCCCGTATGCGCGACGCGATCGGCAACGACTGGACGCAGGAGAACGTCGTTCCCGACGCAGCGGCGCCGCCGGCCCGAGCGGTCGGCGAGGTCGTGGTCTCCTACCGGGGCGACTGAGCTCAGTCCGCGCCGGCGGCGCGGCGCGCGTAGGGATCGTGGGGCGAGCGGTCCTCGGAGAGCGAGCCGCTCGACCTCGCGACGATCCGCTCGATCGCGTCGGCGAGATGGACCGGGGCGATGTTGTAGTCGTCCTGGGCGACCCGGATGCGGTGGGCCTCCAGGAGCACCTCGGCGTGGGTGTGGCCGGCGGGCGGCTCGAAGCGGTAGGAGGCGAGCTCGATCAGCAGGCCGAGCGGGTCCTCGAAGTAGATCGAGTCCATGAAGCCGCGGTCCTTGACGCCGCTGTGGCGGATGCCGCGCTCGTCGAGCCGCTCGACGGCCTGTTTGAAGGTCGCCTGCGACAGCGCGAAGGCGAGATGGTGGACGCAGCCGGGATCGGTCGGCGTGCGCTGTGTGTCGCCCTCGCGCTCCTCGTTGGTGAAGACGGTGATCAGGCGCCCGTCTCCCGGGTCGAAGTAGAGGTGGCTCTCGCCGGGGTTGTCGAGGTTCGGCTGCTCGAAGACGAAGGGCATGCCGAGCAGCCCCTCCCAGAAGTCGATCGACGTCCGGCGGTCCGCCCCCACGAGCGTGATGTGGTGCACGCCCTGGGTCTGGAGCTTGCGCATGACCGCCAGGTTACGCCACCGCCGCGAGGGGCAATCTGCGCGCCGTGTCTCGCGATCTGATTGGCTGCGGCGCTCTGGACGGCTCAGGATCGGACAGCCGCCTGCGGCAGGGATCGCCGCAACTGCTGCGCCGCGTGCTCCCCGTGGCGTTGCTGGCCCTCGTCCTCGCTGCGGTCACGGCGGGATGCTCGGACGCGACGGACCGCTTCATGCTGGGCGTCAACGCCGGCTACTGGGGACCGCGCGAAGCGCAGGACCTGGGCCGGGTCGCCACGGTGGTGCGCCTGACGAACCCGCCGCGGCTCACCCGCTGGGAACGGGCCGGGCTGCGGGTCATCGCCGACCTCTCGGGTCCCTACACGCGTGCGGGCGTGAGTGGCCTCGATCACGCGGCCTACGTGGCGCGGGTGGTGGCGTTCGTCAAGCAGAACCCCCACGTGCTCGCGATCGAGGTGCTCAACGAGCCGGGCGGCCAGTGGTTCTGGGGAGCGCAGGCGGAATCGGCGGAGAACCGCGAAAGCTACGCGCAGCTCCTGATCGAAGTCCATGACGCTCTCCGACGCCAGTTCGGTGCGCGGCGCCCGCTCGAGCTGGCCTCCTGGGACGGCGGGCACGACTCCGGGAACGCCTGGGGGGAAGCGTGGTCGCAGAACACGACGGCGCTCGCCGACGTCGACGCGGTCACCAACCACCCCTACGGCGGCACCGGAACCCGCGGGCAGGCGATCCTCGGCAACCGCAGGGAGGTCGAAGCCGACGAGGCCGTCTCGCACAAGCCGATCTGGATCACCGAGGTCGGCTTCCCGACCGGGAACAACAAAGGCGACAGCCTGCTCTACAGCGAAGCCGAACAGGCTTCCGCGGTCGGGTCCTTCGCACGCTGGGCGCGCGCGACCGGCTATGTCGCCGGGGTCACGTTCTACGGCTACCGCGACGCCCACGACGGCGGCGGTTACGGGATCGAGACCCACCACGGCCATCGCAAGCCGGCCTTCGCGGTGCTCGAACGGCTGCGCGGCGGCTGAGCCTGCTCACGGCCCGTCGGCGCCGACCAGGCGGTCGAGCAGCAGGTCGACCGACGCCTGCGCCGTCTCGCCCGCGCCGTGCTGGTCCTCTGCGTAGGCGATGAACAGCGCCGCCTCGGTCAGCACGGCGCACAGCATGTGCGCGAGGAACTGCTCCTGGCCCGCGGGCACACGCCCTTCCCGGGCCAGCTTCGCGAAGCTCGCCCGCAGGCCGCCCAGCCAGTAACGCTCGTCGAGCTCGCGCCAGCGGGCCCATCCCACGACCGCCTGCGGGTCGAGCAGGTAGATCCGCTGTACCGCCGGGTCCAGCGCCATCTGCATCCAGGTGTGCGCCCCGGCGCGCAGGTTCGCGAGGGTCTCCTCGCCCGCGCGCGCCTGCGCCGAGGCCGTCGCGGCCAGCTCGGCGACGACCTGCTCGAGCACGGCGTCGAACAGCGCCGTCTTGCCCGGGAAGTGGTGGTAGAGCGCTCCGCGCGCGACGCCCGAGGCCTCCAGCACCGCCTCGATCGAGGTCTGCTCGTAGCCGCGTTCGCCGAACAGCTCACGAGCCGCCAGCACGATCCGCTCGCGTGTCGCGTCGCCCCTTGCTCTGCGGCCGTCCCCCATGGAGAACATTGTAAACCGACTGACGGTCTGATACTTTCCGGCCGCCAAACGAGCAGAGGGAGGAGCGATGCTGGTTCAGAGGCTCAACGTGGGGTGGATCTCCTCGCCGGCGATGGTCTGGCGCCAGGGCGAGGACCCGGAGACGCAGCTGCGGTTCCCGATCCCCGCCTACCTGGTCGAGACCGACACCGAGCGCGTGCTCATCGACACGGGGCTGAACCCTGAAGCCGTCGGCGACCCCGCCGGCCACTACGGTGAGCAGGCCTCGTTCATGGCGTTCGAGCAGGAGCGGAGCGTCGCGGAGCAGATCGACGCCTCCACGCTCACGCGGGTCGTGCTCACGCACCTGCACTTCGACCACGCCGGGGGCCTCGCGCTGCTGCCGGCCGAGGTCCCGATCGTGGTCCAGCGCCGGGAGTGGGAGGGGGGACGCGACGCGGCGACGATCCGGCGCAACTTCTTCTACCCGCGCGACTACGAGCTCGACGGCCGTCGCGTGGAACTCGTCGACGGCGACCACGACCTGCTCGGAGACGGCTCGATCGAGCTCCTTCTCACGCCCGGCCACACGCCCGGCCACCAGTCCGTGCGGATCGGCGAGCGGCTCGTCATCGGCGCCGACGTGACCCACTTCGCGGCCACCCTCGACGACCTGCGCTTCCCGTCCTTCGCCAACGACTTCGACGCGCAGAGAAGCTCGGCGGGCAGGCTGCGGGCGATGCGCGAAGAAGGCGTCACGGTGCTCCCGGGTCACGACCCCCAGGTGCTGGCGCCGGGGCCGCTGGCGCTGTCGTGAGCCTGAAGACGTCGCTGTAGCGCTCGAGCAGCGTCTCGGGCGCGCCGATCTCCTCGCCGGCAAGTGCCGCCGCGACCTCGCGGACCAGTCCAGCGTGCGCCCGGCAGGCGTCGTCGTCCAGCGAAGCACCGTGCGCTCGGTGCCTGCGTTCCACATCTGGTGCACCGTGCCCGCGGGAATCGCCAGCGGCTCACCGGCGAGGATCTCGCCCTCCTGCCCGTGGATGCGGGTGCGCATCGCGCCCGCGAGCAGCTCGAAGCGCTCGTCCATCCTCCTAATTCAACCAAAAGGTTTATAAACTGTTAGGATGAATAACGTGGCAACCGATCAGCTCAGCACGACCTTCTCGGCGCTCGCCGATCCGACGCGGCGCGCGATTCTCGCGCGGCTCGCCGACGAGGGTGAGGTCTCGGTGAACGAGCTGGCGGAGCCGTTCCCGCTCAGCGTGCAGGCCGTCTCCAAGCACCTCAAGGTGCTCGAGCGCGCGGGCCTGATCACGCGCGAACGGACGGCGCAGCTGCGTCCGTCCCGGCTCGAGGGCGCGCCGCTGCGCGCGGTCTCCGAATGGCTGGAGCAGTACCGGGGCACCTGGGATGGGCGGCTGGATCGCCTCGCAAATCATCTGATGGAAATCCAAGGAAAGGCGGACGACGATGGCTGACGGCCAGCAGACCATGAGCGAGCACACGGTCGTGATCGAGCGCGAGTTCGACGCGCCGCGCGAGCTCGTGTGGCAGGTGTGGACCGACCCGGACGAGGTCGCAAAGTGGTGGGGGCCGGAGCACTTCACGACGCCCCGCGAGAAAATCGAGTTCGACCTCAAACCGGGCGGCGTGAGCCGACTGACGATGGTCGGCCCGGACGGTGAGGAGTTCCCGAACAACGGCCACTTCGGCGTCGTCGAACCGCCGGCGCGCCTGTCCTACATCGAGAAGGAGATCCCCCACCCGATGATGGAGTCGGGCGAGACGACGATCGAGTTCCTCGACCTCGGCGGGAACCGCACGAAGGTCGTGGTGACCTCGCGCATCGTCGCCAGCGACGAGCTACCCGACATGGCCGAGCAGGGCTGGAACAGCCAGCTCGACAAGCTCGTCGCCTTGCTCGCCGAGCGCACATCCTGACGCCGGGTCCGAGGCCGGCGCGCTCCGAGCCGGGGCGCGCGGCCTCGAGCCGGTCCGGCCTGCCGTGGGGACGCGGCGTATCTTTTTCCGGCGATGCCGGCGAGCGATCCGAGCGCTGGCGTACGCGATGCCGTGGCGAGCGACGCGGCGGCGTGCGCCGCGATCTACGCCCCCTACGTGCGCGAGACAGCGATCACGTTCGAGCTCGAGCCCCCCGGCGCCGAGGAGTTCGCCGCCCGTATCGCCGCCGCGCAGTCCGGTCACGCCTGGATCGTGCTGGAGGACGACCGCGCGGTGGTCGGCTATGCCTACGGCGCGACGTGGCAGTCCCGTCCGGCCTACCGCTTCTCCTGCGAGGTCAGCGTCTACGTCGAGATGGGCCGTCGCCGCAGCGGGGCGGGCCGCGCGCTGTACGGCGCCCTGATCGAGCGCCTGCGCGCGCGCGGCTTTCGCAACGCCGTCGCCGGCCTGACGGTGCCGAACGAGGCCAGCGAGGGACTCCACCTGGCGCTGGGCTTCCGTCCCGTCGGCGCGTACACGAACATCGGCTACAAGCTCGGCGCCTGGCACGACGTCGCCTACTTTCAGCTCGAGCTCGCTGAGACGGACACGGGCGCGGTGCCGCCCGAGCCGCGCTGAGGGCTGCGCTCAGGTCCCGCTCTCGAGCACGGCTCGCACCGCCGCCGGCAGGCGCTCCCGCCGCGCTGGCGTCCGCGAGCCCGAGCTGAGTTGGCGATGCGCGAAGCCGTGCGGCATGTCCACCAGCGCCAGCAGCACGAGGTCGCGCGTGCGGCCCTCAGCGCGGCCGAAGAGGGCGCGGGCGAGCCCCGCCATCAGCGCCTCGACCCGCTCGTTGACAGCCACGAGCTCGTCGCGCAGCGGGCCGAGCTCCATCGTCAGCAGCTCCGAGCGGCCGAGCGCGTCGAGCAGCAGGGTGTCCTCGGGCTGCTCGAGGCAGTGGTCGTACATCGCGACCGCGACCGCAACCGCGCTCTCGAGCGGGCGCTCCGGTGAGACGGGGACGGCCAGCGCGCGCTCCTGCGAGCGCCGCGCCGCCCGCAGCCAGGTGCGCGCGAGCAGCTCGGCGAGGGAGTCGAAGCGGTGGTAGATCGACCCCACGGGTACGCCGGCCTCCCGCGAGATCGCCTCGACCGTCGCCCCGCGCGCGCCGCGCGTCACGACCACCTCGCGCGCGGCGTCGAGGATGGCTTCGGTGGAGAAGACGCGGCGTGCCAAGACGTTGTAGAGTATACGTTCTAGAACGGATCTTCTAAGGAGGACGCGATGCCTTCGCTGCGCAGAGAGCAGGACCTGTTCGTGCTGGATCTCGGGGGTGACGACAACCGCTTCAACGCGGAGTTCGTCTCCTCGTTCGAAGCATGCTTGGACGAGGTCGAAGCCGCCGCGCCGTGCGCGCTGGTCACGACGGCGCGAGGCAAGGTCTTCTCCAACGGCCTGGACCTCGAATGGATGGCCACGCAGGCGGACGCCGCGCTGGACTTCGTCGCGCGCGTGCAGGAGATGCTCGCCCGCGTGCTGGAGATCGGCGTGCCGACGGTCGCCGCGATGCAGGGGCACACCTACGCCGCCGGGGCGATGCTTGCGCTCGCGCACGACCAGCGCGTAATGCGCTCGGACCGCGGCTGGTTCTGCCTGCCGGAGGTGGACATGGGGATCCCGTTCACACCCGGCATGACGGAGCTGCTCGCCTCGCGGCTGCCTTCGGGCGCCGTCCACGAGGCGATGGTGCTCGGCCGGCGCTATGGCGGCGCCGAAGCCGCGCAGGAGGGCATCGTCGACGAGGCCGTGGGCGAGACCGACGTCCTGAGCCGTGCATGTGAGCGAGCCACCGCTCTCTCCGGCAAGCCCCCGGAGGCGATGCGCACGATCAAGCAGCGCCTGTACGTAGCGGCGCTCGCGGCGCTGCGTGGCCCGCTGGGAGCTGTGAGCGTCCCCGAGGCCGCGTGATGGCTGCCGCGGTGCTCCCGCGCTGCCCGAGCGTGGTGCGCAACTGGGGCTCGACACCCGCCGAGCGCGCGGAGCTGTTCCCGTGCGACGGGCTGCTCGCGCACGCGCCGATGCAGCTCTACCGCGCGGTCGACGTCGCCGCGCCCCGGGCGCTCGTGTTCCGCTGGCTCTGCCAGCTGCGGGCGGCGCCGTACTCCTACGACCTGATCGACAACCTCGCGCGCCGCAGCCCGCAGACTCTGACGCCGGGTCTCGAGCGCCTCGACCGGGGCCAGCGCTTCATGACGATCTTCCGGCTCGTCGAGTTCGAGCCCGAACGCTCGCTCACCGTGCGCTCCAGCGGAAGCGTCTTCGGGGAGGTCGTGGTCACCTACCGCGTGCGCGACGACGGCGACGAGGGCTCGCGGCTCGTCGCCAAGCTGCTCGTCGCGCCTCCCGCGGGGCCGCTCGGGAGCCTGCCGGCGCGTGCGCTGCTCGCGGCCGGCGACCTCGTGATGATGCGCCGCCAGCTGCTGAACATCGCGCAGCTCGCCGCGCGCGATGCGCGGGAGCTCGCGGCCGGATAGCGTCTCCGCCGTGGCGGGCGGGTTCAGCGAGGCGCATCGCGGCGGGGAAGGCTCCCCGCTGCTGCTCGTGCACGGCTTCACCGACACCTGGCGCACATGGGAGCTGGTGCTCGGAGCTCTGGAACGCGAGCACGACGTGCTCGCGCCGACGCTGCCCGGGCACGCGGGCGCGCGAGCCGGGCGACGCTCCGCTAGGCGCCGATGCCGCTGCTCGCCGAGCTCGAGCGCGACGATGGACGAGGCGGGGTGGGAGACCGCGCACATCGCGGGCAACTCGCTCGGCGGCTACCTCACGCTGGCGCTCGCGGCGCGCGGGCGGGCCCGCAGCGCGGTGGCGCTGGCGCCGGCCGGGGGCTGGGCAGCCGATGACCCGTTCTTCTCGCGACACGCTCGTGCCGTTCTTCACCACGCTGCGCGAGGGGCTGACCGCCGCCGAGCCGCAGCTCGACGCGATGCTGGCGAGCCCGGAGGGCCGCCGGATGGCGACATCGCAGACCGTCGTCAACTTCGAGCACATCCCGGTCGAGCTGCTCGCCCACCAGGCGCGCGGGATGATCGGCTGCGAGGGCGCCACGGAGCTGATGGAGAGCGCGCTTGCCGATGGCTTCTCGCTCGACGCCGCGAACATCGAGTGCCCCGTGCGGATCGTCTGGGGCACCGAGGACCAGATCCTGCCGTGGCCTGCGGCCGCAGTCCGCTACCGCGAGGAGTGGCTGCCGCACGCCGACTGGGTCGTGCTCGACGGCGTCGGGCACATGCCCCAGCTCGACGTGCCGCTCGAGACCGAGCAGCTGATCCTCGGCTTCACCGCATCCTGAGCTCGGGCGCCGCTGGGTCGCGCCCCGGCGCTGAGATGATCCGCTTGTGAGAGACGCGGCAGCAGATCGTGGCGCTGCGGGCGGGTGAGCCGCTCCGCTTCTCCGGGCAGGCGCGGAAGCTACGACGCGATCGTCGTCGGCGGCGGTCACAACGGGCTCGTTGCCGCCGCCTACCTCGCGCGGGCCGGGCGCTCGTGTGTGGTGGTGGAGCGCCGTGCGGCGCTCGGCGGAGCGGCCGTCTCCGCTGAGGTGTTCGCCGGCGTCCCGGCGCGGCTCTCGCGCTACGCCTATCTCGTCAGCCTGATGCCGGAGCTGATCGTCGAGGAGCTCGGGCTGCCGGTCACGCTCGCGCGCCGGGCCGTCTCCTCCTACACGCCCGACCCCCGCTGCGCGGGAACGCGAGGTCTGCTGGTGGACGACGGCGACCCGGCGGCGAGCGCGCGGTCGTTCGCCGCCGTGACCGGAGACGCCCGCGCCCACGCCGCCTGGCGCGGGCTCTACGAGATGACGGGGCGGGTCGCCGCCGCCGTCTTCCCGACGATGAGCGGGCCGCTGCCGAGCCGCGAGCAGCTACGCGCGGCGGTCGGCCGCTCCGACTGGGAGGAGCTCTTCGAGCGGCCGATAGGGGAGACGCTACGAGGGCGGCTCGGCGACGAGCTGCTCACCGGGGTGGCGCTCACGGACGGCTTGATCGGCACCTTCGCCTCCGCCGAGGCCCAGGACCTGCTCGCGAACCGCTGCTTCCTCTACCACGTGATCGGACGCTGCACCGGTGCGTGGCTCGTACCGGTCGGCGGGATGGGGACCGTGAGCGACGCGCTCGCGCACGCGGCGGCTCGGGCCGGCGCAGAGCTGAGGACGGGCGTCGAGGCGGTTGCGATCGAGGCCGGCGAGGACGACGCGGAGGTCGTCTGCCGCGAGGACGGGCGCGAGTACCGGCTCGCGGCCCGCCGGGTGCTGTTCGGAGCGGCGCCGTTCGAGCTGGCCCGGCTGACAGGCACCGGGAATGCGGAGCGCCCGGAGGGCTCCCAGTTGAAGGTGAACCTGCTGTTGGAGCGCCTGCCGCGCCTGCGCGAGGAGGCCGTCTTGCCCGAGCTGGCGTTCGCAGGGACCTTCCACGCCAACGAGACGGCGACGCAGCTGCAGCGCGCCTACGAGCAAGCCGCCGCCGGCGAGCTGCCGGACCCCGTGCCGTGCGAGGCCTACTGCCACTCGCTGACCGACCCCACGATCCTCGCGCCCGCGCTGCGCGCGAGCGGGCGCACAGACGTTGACCGTGTTCGCGCTGCACATGCCCGCGCGGCTCTTCGCTACCGACCCCGGCGGCACCCGGCGAGCGTGCGCTCGCGGCGACGCTCGCCTCGCTCGACAGCGTGCTCGCCGAGCCCCTGGCCGGCTGCGTGATGCGCGATGCCGACGGGCGCCCTTGCCTCGAGGCGCGCAGCCCGCTGGATCTCGAACGCGAGCTGCGCATGCCCGGTGGGCACATCTTCCACCGCGACCTGTCCTGGCCCTTCGCGGAGGACGAGAGCCAGGTGGGCGGCTGGGGAGTGGAGACGGACGTGCCGTCGGTGCTGCTGTGCGGGGCCGGCGCGCGGCGCGGCGGCGGCGTCAGCGGGATCCCGGGCCGCAACGCGGCGATGGCGGTGCTGGAAGCCCGCGGCTGAGCTCAGAGCACCATCTGCGTGCAGGTGAAGCTGGCGGCGAGGCGCTGCTCGCGCAGCGAGTCCGCCGTCAGGGCCTCCGTGGACGGCACACGCCCGTCCGTGCCGCCCTCGGCCTTCTGCACGCGCACCTGCCAGACGTGCGTGCGCGACCCGACGTGCAGAGGCTCGCCGATCGCAGTCAGCAGATCGCCCTCGCCCGCCGAGGTGATGACGTTGATCTTCAGCTCGACGGTCGTGAAGCCGCGGCCGTCGGGGAGGTGGCGCAGCGTGCCCCATGCCGCCACCGTGTCGGCGAACGCGACCCAGGCGCCGCCGTGCACGTAGCCCATCGGGTGCAGGTGGCGGCGGTCCACCGCCATGCGTCCGAGCACGTGCTCGTCGGTGATCTCGGTCAGCTCGACGCCAAGGTCTCCCGGGAACGTCCCGGCAAGCCGCTCGGCGCTGAGCTGCGGTGTCACGGCCTGGTTGGTCTCGCCCATCTGGTCCCGCCCCTTTCCAGTGGCGGCCGATCCTACCCGCGACGCCGTGGCAGGGCCGCGGAGAGACGCGGGCTACGATCGCCTGCCGATGCCCGAACCGAGCCAGGACGCTCCTCCCGCAGGGCTGCTCGCCCGCTCACCCTCGACGGCGCTCGTGATCGGCGGCATCGCCTCGGTGCAGTTCGGCGCCGCGATCGCCGCGACGCTGTTCGACCGCGTCGGTCCGGCGGGGACCGCGTTCCTGCGTCTCACCTTCGGCTCGCTGATACTGCTCGCCGTCTGGCGCCCGCGCCTGCGCGGGCGCACGCGCGAGGACCTGAGGCTCGCGGGCCTGTTCGGGCTCGTGCTGGCCGGGATGAACCTGAGCTTCTACGCCGCGATCGACCGCATCCCGCTGGGCATCGCGGTGGCACTCGAGTTCGTTGGGCCGCTGACCGTCGCGCTCACGGGCTCGCGGCGCCGTCTCGATCTGCTGTGGGTCGCGCTGGCGGTTGCCGGGATCGTCCTGCTCACGCGCCACGAAGGCCACGGGCTCGATGCGCTCGGCGTCGTGCTCGCGCTTGTGGCGGGCGCGCTGTGGGGCACGTACATCCTCGTGAACGCACGCCTCGGGCGCGCGTTCGAGGGCGGCACCGGGCTGGCCCTGGCGATGTGCGTGGGCACCGTCGCGATCGCGCCGTTCGGGATCGTGGAAGGCGCCGGCGAGCTGCTGAGCGCCGAAGCGCTCGCGCTCGGCGCCGCCGTCGGGGTGCTCTCCTCGGCGATCCCGTACTCGTTCGAGGTCGAGGCGCTGCGCCGGATCAGACCCGCGGTATTCGGAGTGCTGATGAGCCTCGAGCCCGCCGTGGCGGCGCTGGCCGGGCTGATCGTGCTCGGCCAGCGCCTCGGCGGGCGCACGTTGATCGGGATCGCGCTCGTGATCGCGGCGTCGGTGGGCGCCGCGCGGTCGGGGCGCGAGGCGGCCGTCACGTTGTAGGGGCGGCCCCGCGAGACCCCGTCCCGGCCGCGCGAGACCCCGTCCCGGCCGCGCGGCCCCGCCCTGGCCGCGCGGGTCAAGGCCACGCCTTACGCGGCCGTGTCCCCGCGCGCCGGCAGCTCCTGCAGCGCCCAGCCGTTGCCGTCGGGGTCGGCGAAGAACACGAACCGGCCCCACGGGAAGTCCTGGACGTCGCTGACGGCGACGCCGCGACCGCTGAGGTCCGCGTGGGCGGCGTCGGCATCCGCGACGACGAGCTGCAGCCCCTGGACAGAGCCGGGAGCGGCGTCGGTCAGTCCCTGCCCGAGCGCGATCGAGCAGGCCGAGCCCGGCGGTGTGAGCTGGATGAAGCGCATGTTCTCGTCGACCTGGTGGTCGTGTTCGGCGATGAAGCCGGCGCCCGCGTAGAAGTCCTTGGCACGGTCAACGTCGGACACGGGGATCGTGATCAGCTCGAGCTTGTAGTCCATGGCTGCGTTCCTTTCGTCTCGTGGTCTGCGGGCACCGTACGGACAATTGAGGCCAGCTTCTGTCCTTGATCTGCGGGAACATCTGAACATGGCCGAGGCCCCGACCGCCGGACGTCTGCTCGCGCTGCTCTCGCTGCTCCAGGGCCGGCGCGAGTGGCCGGGAACCGTGCTCGCGGCGCGGCTCGGCGTGTCGGGGCGGACGGTGCGCCGCGACGTCGAGCGGCTGCGATCGCTCGGCTACCCGATCGACTCCACGACGGGTCCGGCAGGCGGCTACTCGCTCGTCTCCGGCGCGGCGATGCCGCCGCTGCTGCTCGACGACGACGAGGCCATCGCGGTGGCGATCGCACTGCGCACCGCGGCACGCTCGGCCGTGGCGGGGGTCGAGGAGACGGCGCTGCAGGCGCTGGTGAAGCTCGAGCAGGTGCTGCCGGCGCGACTGCGCCGGCGCGTCCAAGCCTTCGGCGCGACCGAGGTGGTCGGAGGCTCGGGCGGGGGACCGGCGGTGGACGCCGCCGTGCTCACCGTGCTGGGCGCAGCCTGCCGCGACCGCGAGCTGCTGCGCTTCGCCTACCGTGGCCGCGACGGCGAGCGCAGCCGCCGGCTGGTCGAGCCGCATGCGCTGCTCGCTCACGGGCGGCGCTGGTACCTATTGGCGTTCGACCCATCGCGGACGGGGTGGCGGACCTTCCGGGTGGATCGCGTGGCATCGCCCGCTTCCGCCGGTTCCGGCTTCAAGCCGCGGACGGTCCCCGGGGGCGACGCCGCCGCCTACCTGACCCGCACGCTGGCGGGTGTCGTCTACCGCCACGAGGCGCGTGTCCGGTACCTGGCCCCGAGGAGCGAGCTGCCCCTTCGGGTTGCGGGCGGGTGGGGCGAGCTGCGCGAGCTGCCGGACGGGACCTGCGTGTACGAGACGAGCGACGACAATCTCGACTGGCTGGCGTTCAGGATCGCGGCGCCGAACGTCGACTTCGAGCTGCTCGACGGCTCCGCGGAGCTGCGCGAGCGGCTGGGTGCGATGGCGCGGCGTCTGCAGGCGGCAGCGAGCGGGGCGGCGACCCGCAGCGGCTGAGCACGCGCCCCGCGCCTTCCCCGAGAGCTACGCCGGAAGCAGCCGCTCGACGATCGCGAACGCCGGGCGCGCCCGCACCCGATCGCGGATGTCGAGCCGGTAGTCGAGCAATGCCAGCGACGGCGCGATCATCATGTCGGCGACGTTCGGCTCCTCGCCTCCGATCACGCCCGCGGCGAAGTAGGAGTCGGCGCGGTCGAGCACCTCGGGCAGCTCTGCGAGCAGGCGACGCTCGGCATCGGCGTTGGCACGGAAGGTCGTGCGGGCGGCCAGCTTGGCGGCGATCCGGCGCTGCGGGTCGTTGCCGGCGAGCAGGGTACCCAGGCGCCCCCGCGCGCCGCGCTCGGACATCTCGTCGAGGCTGCGCGCACCAGCCACGATCACGAGCCGCCGGGCGAACATCTGCAGCGGCTCGTCGGCCCAGGCCTCTGCCTCTTCGACGGCGGCGCGCTGCTGCGGGTCCGCCGGAAGCAGCGGCGGCTCCGGCGCGACGCGGTCCAGGAAACGGGCGATCTCCTGGTTTCGCTGCACCTTCTCGGAGCCGAGGCTCAGCGCGGGGACGGTGCCCAGGCGATCGAGCATCGAGCTCATCCGCGTCGGCTTGCCGTCGATCATGCGGATCGGCTCGGGGCTGCCGGGGAACCCGCGCAGCCGCACGAGCTGGGGGTGCAGGCCGGTGGGCAGCTCGATGGTGCGATAGCCGATCCCCTTGCGCTCGAGCATGAGCTTGGCGGCGCCGCAGGCGTGCGAGCCGGCGATCACGTACAGCGTGGCCGAGCCGGTGGCCGGATCGCCCCGTGTTGCGGCTGCGCTCTCGCCGGTTGCCGCCATCGGGAGCAGTATCGCCGAAGCTAGTCGAGCGGTGTCGTGTAGGCGCCGCTCAGGCCGCCGTCGACGAGGAACGTCGAGGCGGTCACGAACGAGGATTCCGGCGCGGCCAGGAACAGCGCCGCGCTCGCGATCTCCTCCGCCTCGGCGAACCGGCCCATCGGCACGTGCACCAGGCGCCGTGCCGCCTGCTCGGGGTCCTTCGCGTAGAGCTCTTTGAGCAGCGGCGTGTCCACCGGTCCCGGGCAGAGCGCGTTCACGCGCACGCCGCGGCGCGCGAACTCCACGCCGAGCTCGCGCGAGAGCGCGAGCACGCCGCCCTTCGACGCCGTGTAGGAGATCTGCGAGGTCGCGGCGCCCATCACGGCGACGAACGAGGCGGTGTTGATCACCGACCCGCGTTCGGGGCCGTCGTTCTCGAGCAGGTGGGGGATGCCGTGCTTGCAGCAGAGGAACACGCTGCGCAGGTTGACCGTCTGCACGCGCTCCCAGGCGTCGAGCGTGGTCTCGAGCACCGAGCCGTCGTCGGTGGGGGAGATGCCGGCGTTGTTGAACAGCACGTCGATGCGGCCGAAGCGCTCGCGGACCTGGCGGTAGAGGTCGGCGACGAGCTCCTCGCTCGTCAGGTCGATCTGCAGCGAGAGGTCGCCCGGGGACTCCGCGAGCACGTCCACGCCCGCGACCTTCGCGCCCTCGCGCTGGAACATCTCGACGGTTGCCGCGCCGATGCCGCCCGCCGCGCCGGTCACGACGCACACCCGCCCCTCGAGTCGCCCGTTCGCCATCAGCTCATGTCTCCGTCGCGTAGAAGATCGTCTTGACCTCGGTGTAGGCGTCGAGCGCGTGCGGCCCGAGCTCGCGCCCGTAGCCGGACTGCTTGAAGCCGCCGAACGGCGTCGTCACCCTCACCGAGCTGTTCGAGTTGATCGAGAGCACGCCGGTCTGGACGGCGCGCGCGACGCGCAGCGCGCGGGCGCCGTCGCGCGTCCAGATCGAGCCCGACAGGCCGTAGATCGTGTCGTTGGCGAGCGCCACCGCCTCCTGCTCGTCGCGGAACGGCAGCACCGCCGCGATTGGCCCGAAGATCTCCTCGCGGACCGCGCGCGCGCCGGGGTCGACGGGCGCGAGCACCGTCGGCGCGAACCAGAACCCGGGACCGTCGGGTGCCGAGCCGCGGAAGGCGACCGGTGCGCCGTCCTCCAGGAACGAGGCGACCGCCTCGCGCTGACCGGCCGAGATCAGGGGCCCCATCTGCGTCGACTCCTCGAGCGGGTCGCCCACGACGATCCCTGTCACGGCACGCTCCAGGGCGGCCATGAACTCGTCCATCGCCTCGGCCTGCACGAGGATCCGCGAGCGCGCGCAGCAGTCCTGGCCGGCGTTGCCGAAGACCGCGATCGGGGCGGCCGCAGCCGCCGCCTCGATGTCGGCGTCGGCGAAGACGATGTTGGCCGACTTGCCGCCGAGCTCGAGCGTCACGCGCTTGATCGTCTGCGCGGCGCCGGCGGCGATCGAGCGCCCGACCTCGGTCGAGCCCGTGAAGGCGATCTTGTCCACGCCGGGGTGCTCCACGAGCCGCTGTCCCACGCTCGAGCCCGGCCCGACGACGACGTTGACGACGCCGTCCGGCAGGCCGGCCTCGCGTGCCAGCTCGGCGAAGCGCAGCGCCGTCAGCGGCGTCAGCTCGGCCGGCTTCAGCACGACCGTGTTGCCGGCCGCCAGCGCGGGCCCGAGCTTCCAGGAGGCGATGGTGAGCGGGAAGTTCCAGGGCGTGATCAGCGCCACGACGCCGACCGGCTCGCGCACGGTGAACGCCTGGCCGCCGGCGACGGGGATCGTGTCTCCGAGCAGGCGCTCGGGCGCGCCGGCGTAGTAGCGGAACGTGTCCACGACCATCGCCATCTCACCGCGCGCGTCGCCGATCGCCTTGCCGGCGTTGCGGGCCTCGAGCACGGCGAGCTCCTCGGCGTGCCCGTCCAGGACGTCCGCCAGCTCGCGCAGCAGCGAGGCGCGGGCGCGGGGCGCGAGCGCGGCCCACGCGGGCAGCGCCGCGCGCGCCGCGGCGACGGCCGCGTCGGCCTCCTGCACGCCCGCGCGCGGGACCTCCGCGAGCACCGCCTCCGTGGCGGGCTCGAGCACCGTGAGCTGCTCGCTCACGGTGCTAGGACCCGTCGCGGCGGACCGGTGCAGGATGCTGCTCGCGCAACCCTCGTCCTACGGTGACTCGGCGATCGCGGGGAGCGCCTGTTCCATGTCGAGCTCATCGATCGTCCGGATCGGGCCCTTGAAGGTCCGTTTGGCGGACGCGATGTACCAGATCGTCACGCCGGCGATCACGGCGATCGTGACCAGCGGCGCGTAGTTGACGGCGTTCCAGCTGAATGCGCCTTCCCACGGCACCCCTTCCGGTGAGAAGGGCAGCGAGAAGATGATCACGCACAGCGCGACCCACACGACCGCGATCGGGTTGATCCATCTGTACTTCTTGCCCAGCGTCCACGAGCCCGCTTTGAACGAGTCGCCCTGGCGCCAGCGCAGGAAGACGGGAATCGTGTAGGCGATGTAGAGCCCGATCACGGAGATCGACGTCACCGCGAGGAAGGCGACCGGGGTACCGAGGTGGTTCGGGAAGTACGCCGGAATTGTGATGATGGCGGCGAAGACGACCACGAACAGCACCGACCACGTCGGGGTCCGGCTCTTGCCGAGCCTGCGCCACAGGTTGTGGCCCGGCACGGCGCCGTCGCGTGAGAAGGCGAAGGTCATGCGCGAGGCGCTCGTGACACAGGCCATCCCGCAGAACAGCTGCCCGATCGTGGAGATCAGCAGCACCGCCTTGGCCGCGGATGAGCTGAGCGCCGTCTCGATGATCGTCACGGCCGGGAAGCCGGATTTGTAGATTTCGGCTTCGTGCGCGTGCTGGATCGCGAAGGTGATCGCGAGCAGCACGATCCAGCCGAAGATCGCGGAGTAGAGGACCGACAGCCAGATCCCGCGCGGGGCCGACTGTTCGGCTCCGTGTGTCTCCTCTGAGACGTGCGCCGAGGCGTCATAGCCGGTGATCGTGTACATCGTCAGCAGGAAGCCCAACGGCAGGACGTAGAGGAAGAATTTCGCGCCGCTGACGGCTCCGCCTCCGAACCCTGATTCGTTGGCCTTGTGGCCGAAGACGTAGGAGAAGCTGGCGTGGTGGGAGGGGACGGCCAGCAGCAACACGACGATCGTCAGCACGCCGATGATGTTCCACCAGACGGAGACGTTGTAGAGCAGGGTCACGATCGTGCTGCGGAAGACGTTGACGAAGAGCGCGAGCAGCAGGATCAGGCCGAAGAGCGCGAAGTTGACGTGCGCGGTGTAGTGGAGGTTCGTGCCTGCGGCGGCCTTCGCGAAGTTGAAGATGAAGTGCACTTCGTACAGGCCGAGCGTGTACATCAGGAACGTCGCTGAGACGTAGATCACCGAAGCCGAGACCGCGACCAGACCGATCAGGTTGAACCAGCCCGTGAACCAGCCCCATGCTGCGCCGCCGAGTTTCGAGGACCAGTAGTAGATCCCGCCCGCCGTCGGCATCGCCGACGCCAGCTCGGACATCGACCAGGCCACGAACAGGATCAGCACGCAGATGATCGGCCACGCGATCGAGATCGCGATCGGACCGCCGTTCTTCAGGGCTTGCCCGTAGGTCGTGAAGCACCCGGCGAGGATGCAGATGATCGCGAACGAGATCGCGAAGTTCGAGAAGCCGCTCCACCGTCGGTTCAGCTCCTGCTTGTAGCCGAGCTCCGCGAGCTTTTGCTCGTCGGTCCCCATCGGTTCGGCTGCTGTGCTCATCGACTCGCCCCCCAAGTGTCGTAAAGGTCTGGATCCCGCTCCTTCGCTCGTGACATTACGCTCATGCGTGGACGGAAGTCAAGAGGCGGGACGCCCAGAAACCGTCGCTCGTTGCGGAAGCCCGGGTGGCCGGCAAGGGGTGCGCAGCCGTCTGCGGCCGCTCAGCCGCCGGGAAGCAGCCCGGCCAGCACGTGCTCGGTGCCCTGCAGGTGCTCGGAGACCACCTGCGCGGCACGCATCGAGTCGCCGTCGCGCACCGCGGCGAGCAGGCGCCGGTGCTGACCGTTGGAGGAGGAGAGCACCTCGGGCGGGTGAGCGATGTGGGAGATCAGGTCGGTCATCGCGCCCTGCGTCTGGGTCATCGCCCGCACGAGCCGCGTCGAGCCCGTCGTCTCGGCGAGCCCGACGTGCAGGCGCACGTCGGCCTGCCGGTAGGCGTTGAAGTCCTCGATCGCTTCCTCGAGCGTCCCGCAGACCTCGTCGAGCGCCGCCAGAGCGGGCGGGGCAGCTCGCTGGGCAGCCAGTACCGCGACGCCCAGCTCGATCGCAAGGCGCTGGTCGCAGATGTCGCGCCATTCGCCGAGCACGCGCTTGGACGGCGCCTCGGCGGGGGGCTGGGGGTCGGCGACGAAGGTGCCGCCGCCGCGCCCGCGCGTCGCGAACACGTGGCCGCTCTGACTGAGCGCGGTGAGCGCCTGGCGGAGCGTCGAGCGCGCGATGCCGAGCCGCGCGCACAGCTCTCGCTCGGCGGGCAGCTGCGAGCCGGGCGGCAGCAGGCCGAGCTTGATCGCCGTGCCGAGCCGGTCGACGGTCTCCTCGAAGGCCGTCTGCGAGCGCACGGGCGCGAAGACGGCGTCCGGCGGCGCCAGGAGATCCGCGCCGGCACCGCCCGCGGTCGCCTCGCGCGCGGTGCTCACAGCCGCTCGAACCCCCGGAAGCGCTCCCAATCGGTGACCGTTGCCCCGAAGGCCGCGAGCTCGACATCGGCGTTGTTCAGGTAGTGGGCGACCACGTCCGGCCCGAACGCGGCGCGGGCGACCTCGCTGCCGGCGAACAGCTCGCGCGCGGCGTAGAGGGTGTCGGGCACGCGCGGGTGACCCTCGTCGGCATAGGCGTTGCCCTCGAGCGCCGGCTCGAGCTCGAGCCCGGCATCGACGCCGTGGAGCCCGGAGGCGATGATCGCGCTGAGCGCGAGGTAGGGGTTCAGATCGGCGCCGCCGACGCGGTTCTCGAAGCGCTTGGAGGCGCCGTGGCCGACGACCCGCAGCGCGCAGGTGCGGTTGTCCTTGCCCCAGGCGACGGTGGTCGGGGCGAAGCTCGCGGCGGCGTAGCGCTTGTAGGAGTTGACGTTCGGCGCCAGCAGCAGCGTCATCTCGCGCAGGCAGGCGAGCTGGCCGGCGAGGAAGGACTCGAAGAGCTTGTCGTTCTCCTCGCGGGCAAACAGCGCCCCGTCGGCGTCGGCGAGCGAGAAGTGGATGTGGCACGAGTTGCCCTCGCGCTCGTCGTACTTCGCCATGAAGGTGATCGCGTAGCCCTCCTGGGCGGCGATCTCCTTCGCCCCGTTCTTGAAGATCGCGTGCTCGTCGCAGGTCCGCAGCGCGTCGGCGTAGCGAAAGTTGATCTCGTGCTGGCCGAAGTTGCACTCGCCCTTGGAGTCCTCGACCACCATCCCGGCGGCGGCCATCGAGTTGCGGATGCGGCGGATCAGCGGCTCGACGCGCGCGGTGCCGAGCAGCGAGTAGTCGACGTTGTAGAGGTTGGCGGGGCGCAGGTCGCGGTAGTGCTTGTGCCAGGCCTCCTCGTAGGTGTCCTGGAAGACCATGAACTCGAGCTCTGTGCCGGCGTTGGCGCCCCAGCCGCGCTCGGCGAGGCGGGCGAGCTGGCGGCGGAGGATCTGGCGCGGCGAGGCGACGACGTCGGAGCCGTCGAGCCAGGCGACGTCGGCCAGGCAGATGGCGGTTCCCTCCTGCCAGGGCACGGGGCGCAGCGTGTCGAGGTCGGGCGCGAGCAGCATGTCGCCGTAGCCGCGCTCCCAGGAGGACATCGCGTAGCCGTCGACGGTTGACATGTCGACGTCGACGGCGAGCAGGTAGTTGCACCCCTCGGCACCGTGCTCGACGACCTCGGCCAGGAAGTGCGAGGCGGTGAGGCGCTTGCCCTGCAGACGCCCCTGCATGTCGGTCAGCGCGAGGAGCACCGTGTCGACGGTCCCCTGCTCCACCGCCTCTCTGAGCTCCTCCAGTGTCACCGCGTGGAGAAGGTATACGACCTGCACCTTTGATGTAAATGGATTTGGAGGATCGGACTTCACTCGCGCGGCGGCGCGAAGGCCGTGGCCCCCTTCTTGCGCTGCGGGCGCGCCGACGCGGCGGGTCAGGCGGCGGGCACCATCGCCTCGCCCGACCGCGCCGCCTCGGAGTGCTCGCGGCTGTCACGCGAGGAGATCAGCAGCGTGGTCAGCAGGGCGCCGACGAGCGCGAAGCCCGCGCCGACGAGGAAGGCTCGTTGGAAGCCGTCTGTCAACGCTTCGGCGTGGGAGTGCCCGGTGACCAGAAGGTCCTTCGTGCGCGTGTTGGCGATCGTCGCGAGGATCGCGAGGCCGAGCGCGCCGCCGACCTGCTGGGCCGTGTTCACGAGCCCGGACGCGAGCCCGGCCTCGTGGGGGCCGGTCCCGCTCACCGCGGCGATCGTCACGGGCACGAACGACAGCCCGAGACCGATCGCGGCGAGCAGTGAGGGCCCGAGCACGTCGGAGATGAACGAGCCGTGCGGACTCACCTGGGAGAACCACAGCAGCCCCGCCGCGACGAACAGCAGGCCCGCGGTCAGGACGGGCTTGAAGCCGACCCGGGTCACGAGCACCGAGGCCGCGCCCGCGGCGAGGATGATCCCGACCGCCAGCGGCAGGTAGGAGAGGCCCGCCTTCAGGGCGGAGAAGCCGAGCACCTGCTGCATGTAGAGCGAGACGAAGAAGAACATCGAGAACAGCGACATGCCGATCAGCAGCGCGACGATGTCGGCGCCGCGCAGCGTCCGTTTGCGGAAGATCGAGAAGGGCATCAGCGGCGAGCGGCTGCGGAGCTCGATCACGACGAAGATCCCGAGCAGGACGAGCGCGCCGGCGATCTTGCCGAGCGTTTCGGTGGAGCCCCAGCCGACGTTGACGGCTTCGACGAGTGCGTAGACCAGCAGCGACAGGCCGGCGGTCACCGTGATCGCGCCGGGGATGTCGAAGCTGCGCGACTCGACGTCGGCATGGCTCTCGTTGAGGATGCGCGGAGCCACGTATGCGCAGGCGAGCCCGATCGGCACGTTCACGAACAGCACCCAGCGCCAGCTCAGGCCGCTCGTGAGGATGCCGCCGAGCAGCACGCCGGCCGCGCCGCCCGCGCCGGCGACCGCACCCCAGACGCCGAGTGCGCGGTTGCGCTCCTCGCCTTCGCGGAAGGTGACGGTGATGATCGACAGGGCGGCCGGGGATACGATCGCGGCGCCGAGGCCCTGGAGGGCGCGCGCGCCGATGAGCCACGCCTCGGACTGCGCGAGGCCGCCGAGCAGCGAGGCGAACGAGAACAGCAGCAACCCGGTGATGAACATGCGCCGCCGCCCCATCAGGTCGGCGAGGCGTCCGCCGAGCAGCAGGAAGCCCCCGAAGGTCAGCGTGTAGGCGTTCACGACCCAGGAGAGGTCGTTCTCGGAGAAGTGCAGCGCGGTCCCGATCGACGGCAGGGCGATGTTGACGATCGACGCGTCGATCACGACCACGAACTGCGTCATGGCCAGCAGCATCAGGGCGATGTTCTTGTTCACTTCGCGGCTCGTCTGGGAGGCCATGTTCGCTTCCTTTCGTCGACGCGTACGACTGCGAGGCTATGGACGATCGAGGCCAGGTTCTGTCCTCGATTTGCGAGTCCCCCCGGCCGGCGAAACTTGTTGGCCGATCTTGGCGGAAGGGGAACTCCGGCTCCGCTTTCGCCCTACGGTACCATACGGAGTTAGAGTTCCGTTTCTGGATGGTCAGCATCCGAACGGAGGAGGGGAAACGATGAGCGTCACAACAGCCACCAGACCCATGCGCGCCGACGCGAGGCGCAACCGCGAGAGCATCCTCGCCGCCGCACGCGAGCTGTTCGCGAGCTCCAGCCCCGACGTCCAGATCGATGACGTCGCGCGCCTGGCAGGCGTCGGCGTCGGCACGGTCTACCGCCATTTCCCCGACAAGCACGCCTTGATGGGGGCGCTCGTCCGGGAGCGCTTCGCGCTCTTCAACGAGCGCCTCCGCCGCGCCGTGGCCGAGGGCGAGGACGAGCCCTTCGAGTCGCTCGCATCGGCGCTGCGCGACAACGCCGCCTCGGTCGCCGGCGACGCGGCGACCCGCTTCGCGATGATGAGCGGCGGCGAGCGGGTGTTCGAGTACGCGGGGGAGGAGAAGGAGGAGTTTCTGCGCCTCGCGAGGCGACTGGTCCTGCGCGCACGGCGTGCGGGCGAGCTCCGGCCGGACTTCCAGGCGGGCGACATCCCGATGGTGATGTGCGGCGTGTGCGCGACGATCGACCGCAGCGGGCCCGGCTGGAGCTGGCGCCGGCACCTCGAGCTGCTGATCGACGGCATGCGCGCCGAGGCCGCCGCGGCGGCCACTCGTTCGTGAGCGTGCTCTCGGCGCCCGCGCCCGTCGAGGCCGTCCTGCGCCGCCCGCACTCGCTGCTCGAGGGTCCCCGCATCGGGCCCGGGGGCGAGCTCGTCTACAGCGACGTGATCGCGGGCGGCGTGTTCAGCTGCTCGCCGGACGGCGTCGTGAGCGAGCTGCTGCCGGGCCGGCGGGGCGTCGGCGGCATCGTCCCGCACGCCGACGGCGGCTGGGTGCTCAGCGGGCGCACCGTGATCCACCTGAGCCCGGAGGGCGATCAGCGCGAGCTGCTCTCCGACCCCGAGGCGCCCGGGTACAACGACCTCTTCTCCGGGACCGGCGGCGAGCTGCTGGCGGGAGAGCTGCGCTACCGGCCGATGAGCGGCGAGGAGCCACGCGAAGGCCGCGTCGTCTCGCTCGCCGCGGACGCGGCGCCCCGGACGTTGTGCGAGCAGGTTCGCTGGGCGAACGGCATCGGTCTCTCGCCCGACGGCGCGACGCTCTACGTCAGCGACTACGCGCGCCAGGAAGTGCTCGCGTGCCCGGCCGCCGGCGGCGCGCCGCGGCGCTTCGCCGCCTCGCCGCGGGGCTCGGCCGACGGCCTCGCGGTCGACGCCGAGGGCTGCGTGTGGCTGGCGCTCGGCGAGGGCGGCGGCGTCGCTCGCCTCTCGTCCGGCGGCGAGCTTCTCGAGGTCGTCGAGGTGCCCGCCCGCTTCGTCTCGAGCGTGAGCTTCGGTGGCGAGGACGGCCGCGACGTGCTGATCAGCACCGCCGACAACCTGATCGACCCCGAGCTCGGGGGCACGCTGCTGCGCGCTCGCTGCGAGGTCGCCGGCGTGCCCGTGACGCCCGTCAGCGCGTGAGCGCCGCCGGCTCGGCCGCGGCCCGGCCCTCGTGCGAGGACCGCGTCACCGCCAGCTCGGCGAAGGGCTGCAGGCGCAGCGCCAGCTCCAGCTCGAAGCGTCCGTCCGGGTCGTCGAGCAGCTCGCCGAACAGCTCGCGCAGGCGCGCCATCCGGTAGCGCACGGTCTGGGGGTGCACCCCCAGCTCGGTCGCGATCGTCTTGCGCTGGCCGGGCGATCGCAGCCAGGCCCGCAGCGTCAGCGCGAGGTTCGCGCGCGTGGCGGCGCCCGGCACCTGCGCAAGGGGCGCCAGCCGCCGCCCGGCGAACTCGCCCGCGAGCTGCGCGTCGTTCCCGAGCAGCAGCTCCAGCTCGTGCTCCTCCGCGCCCGCCAGGCAGCCGCGCCCGGCGAGCCCGGCGAGCATCAGCGTGAGCAGCGCGCGTGCGCGTGCAAGGCTCTCGGGCGCCGCCCCGAGTGCAACGGCGGGGCCCAGAGCGAGCCGCACTCCGGCGCGTTCGGCGGCCGCCCGCAGGCGCGCTCGCCGCTCGGGCCCGTCGGGGTCGAACAGGACGCCCACGAACTCGGCCTCGCGCGGGCCGAGCACCGCCTGGTCGAGCGCGGAGCGCGCGAACGCCTCGTACATCTCGCCGGGGCCCACGAACAGCGCCACGGTCGGCGAGAGCTGTACGCCGGCAGGCGCCGCGGCTGCCTCGAGCACGTCCAGCGGCGGCTGCGGCTCGCGCAGCAGCAGGCGCACGAACTCGCTGCGCCGGGACTGCGAAGCGCCGGAGCGGTGTGACTGCTCCTCGGAGAAGCCCGCCGCGGCGTGGGTCGAGAGCTCATCGACGCAACCGAAACCGGTCTCGGCGAGGCGGTAGAGGTCCTCGGGCCGTGCGCCGAGCTGGTCGCCGAGCTCGGCGACGCGGCGCCACATCGCCTGACCGGCGATGCGGTAGAAGCCCATCAGCTCGTCCAGGCCGCGGCCGGATCGGGCCTGTGCCCGCCCGAGCGCGAAATGCAGGTCGGGGGCGGGGCTCGGCCGCGCCGGCTCGAACCAGCGGTCGACCGCGTCGGTGAGCCCGAGGCGCAGGTTGCGTTCGAGCGCCTCCTGTGAGTAGGCACGCATGCCGCCGCGGCCGCGGATCTCCGCAATCGCGGCCTCGACGATCGCGGGAACCCCGGGCAGCAGCGCGTCGCGCAGCTCGGGCGGAGGCGCCTGCGGCGGCTCCCCGACGGCAAACGGCGCAGAATTGTCCGCCCGCGACAAGTTCCCCCTCCTCGACGCTTCCCCGACGCACGCGAGCGTACAAGAGTTGAGCGTCCCAGCGCGGTTAGACCCCGCTCATCCCCCACGCCGAGCGCGCACTTTGCGGAGGCGGGCGCCGCGGCACTCCGCGCGCGTGCGAAGGGGCGTATAACTGCGTCCATGGCACGTGAGATCCCCCGCGAGGAGTGGCAGGCGTACTTCGAGGACTTCAGCCGCGACCAGCCGGACTACCTGGCCCAGATGGAAGTGCTGAGCGGCGAGCTGGGCGCGGAGACCGAGGCCGAGGGCACGCACCTCGCCGCGATCACCTATGACCGCAAGGACGACATCGTCGTGATCGGCATGGACGGCGCTGCCGACGACGTCCCCGAGGAAGTCGAGCACGTGATCGACAAGCCCGTGAAGATCACCGCCGACGAGAGCGCCGGCGGCGAGATCGCTTTCGAGATCGAGGACGCGGAGGGAACGAAGACCGTGCTGCGCCTCGATCCTGCCGGCTGAGCCCCCTGGTCGCGGTCAAGCCCTGGCGGCTTGACCGCGCGAGTGCTCCGCGGCGCCCCCGACGCCGGCGCGGATTGCCTCCGCGCACGCTGCTGGGTCGTCGTAGAACGGCACGTGCCCGGCGCCGAGCGTGATGTGCGTCGCCCAGGGCAGTGAGGCACGCGCGCGCGGCGCCTGCAGGCGGTAGGGGAGCAGGCGGTCGCGCCGTCCCCACGCGATCGTGACCGGCGTCTGGCGCAGCTGCTCGGGGCGTTCGAACGTGTAGGCGTCGAACGCCTTCAGGGTCTCGCCGAACACGGGCGAGGCCCAGGCGTCGCGGAGCGTCGCGACCGCCTCCTCGGCGGGCAGTCGCGCCGGGTAGCCGAACGTCTGCGAGAACAGCGCCACGCGCCCGGTCCGAGTCCGCGCTGCGGCCATGAGGAGCGGTTGCAGCGGGCCCGGCGTGCCCGCGAGCGCAAGCAGCGAGAGCTGCGTGAAGCGCCGCTCGGGCCCGGTCCAGAATCCGGCCGGGGAGAAGGCCGTCACCGAGCCGGCGGCGCGGCGGCGGCCGAGCTCCAATGCGATCGCGCCGCCCATCGAGTTGCCCGCCACGTGGGGACGCTCGAGCCCGAGCTCGGCGAGGAACCACTCGAAGGCGTCGGCGTGAGAGGTGATCGTGGGCTCCATGCTCGAAGGCAACGGCTCGGATGCGCCGAACCCCGGCGTGTCGCACGCGATCACGTCGAAGCGCCCGCGCAGGCGCTCGATCACAGGGCGCCAGGCCTGCCAGTGATGGCCGATCCCGTGCAGGAGCACCAACGCGGGCCCCTCTCCTTCGCGGTGGTAGTTGATCTGCATCACTGCGCTGCGCCGCGGATCTCCTCAGCGCCTTTCTCGGCGATCATGATCGTCGGCGCGTTGGTGTTGCCGCCGACGATCGCCGGCATGATCGAGGCGTCGATCACGCGCAGGCCGGTGAGGCCGTGGACGCGCAGCTTCGAGTCCACCACGGCGTCCGCGGCGGTGTCGCTCATGCGGGCGGTCCCGACGGGGTGGTAGATCAGCATCAGCCGCCGCCGGAGGTCCGCTTCGAGCTCTGAGCGATCGTCGACCCCGGGCCCTGGCTTCAGCTCCTTCACGACGACCTCGCGCAGCGGCGAGCTCGCGGCGATCTGACGGGCCAGCCCGACGCCCGCGAGCAGCGACTCGAGGTCCTCGGGCTCGGACAGCGTGTTCGTGATGATGCGCGGCTTGTCCCTCGGGTCGGCCGAGCGCAGCCAGACCTGGCCGCGGGCCTTCGGCGAGACGAGCGTCGGGGCGATCACGGCGCAGTGACCGTCGTATTCCTCTGCGCCGTGGTCTTCGAAGTAGGCGGCGCCCATGTGCAGCTGGATGTCGGGCGCCGGCAGCCCCGGCCGCGTGCGGGTGAAGGCGCAGACCTCGGCGACGGTCGAGCTGAGCTTGCCGCTGCGGCGCAGGAGCCACTCGGCGAGCGGCTTCGGCTTGTCCGCGCCGTAGAGCGTGTCCTGGTCGGAGACTTCCCAGAGGATCGTCACGAAGGGGTGGTCCTGGAGGTTGCGTCCGACGCCGGGGAGCTCGTGGCGCGGGCTCACGCCCGCCGCGCGCAGCTCTTCGCCCGCGCCGATGCCCGAGAGCATCAGCAGCTGGGGCGAGCCGATCGCGCCCGCCGAGAGGATCACCTCGCGCGCGGCGCGCACGACCTCCTCGCCGCGGCGGCGGCGGGCGATCCGCACCCCGACGGCGCGGTCTCCTGCCAGCTCGACGCCCTGGACGGAGACGTTCGTGCGCACCTCGAGGTTCGGCCGCGTCATCACCGGGCGCAGGTAGCCGTCGGCGGCGCTGAAGCGCTGGCCGTTTCGCTGCGTGACCTGGAACATCGAGACGCCGTCCTGCTCTGGTCCGTTGTAGTCCGCGATGCGGGGGATGCCCGCGGCCTCGCTGGCGGCGAGCAGGCGGCGGCCCAGCGGGCGCGGCGAGCGCTGCTCGGAGACCTTCAGCGGTCCGCCCGCGCCGTGGAACTCCGAGGCGCCGCGGACGTTGTCCTCGGAGCGGATGAAGTAGGGCAGCACGTCGCGGTAGCCCCAGCCGGGTGCGCCCTGCGCCTCCCAGCCGTCGTAGTCCAGAGGGCGCCCCCGCACATAGAGCATTGCGTTCATCGAGCTCGAGCCACCGAGCATCTTCCCGCGCGGCACGTACAGCTCCCGCCCGTCCACGTATGGCTCGGGCTCGGTCGCGTAGTCCCAGTCGAGCTTGGTGTGGAACTGCTGCGGGAAGGCGGCCGGGATCTTCACCTTCATCGACCGGTCGCGACCGCCGGCCTCGAGCAGCAGGACGCGCGCCTGCGGGTCCTCCGAGAGCCGGTTGGCGAGCACGCACCCGGCTGAGCCGGCGCCCACGATCACGTAGTCGTAGGCGCCGGTGCTCACTCGACGGGGCTCTCGCTCGCGGGGAGCGCGTCGGCCAGCGGCGCGCGCTGGGGCGCAGGCACGAAGCTGAATTCCGAGGGATCCAGCGCCTCGGTGCGCCGCTGGTACTCGCGCATGTAGCCGGGCCAGTTCGCCACGATGCGGCCGTTCTGGTCCCGGTACCAGGAGTCGCACTGCGTCCAGGCGGTGCCGTTGAACCGGTGCTGGGTCTCGCGGTCGGAGGCCGCCTCGACCTCCGCCCGCACCTCGATCGCGCCCGCACCTCGATCGATCAGCTGTTGCAGGGCCCGGCGCACGTAGGCCGTCTGCATTTCGAGGTAGAAGATGATCGAGCCGCCCGAGGTGTTCGTGTTGGGGCCGTAGAGAATGAACATGTTGGGGAACGAGGGCACGGTGATGCCAAGGTGGGCGTGCGCCCCGTTCTGCCAGACCTCTTCCAGGGAGCGTCCCCCCCGCCCCGTGATCGCCATCGGGAACATGAAGTCGTTGGTGCGGAAGCCTGTCGCCCAGATCAGGCAGTCGAGCTCGTGCACGCGCCCGTCGGTCGTGCGGATTCCCTCCGGCACGATCGCCTCGATCCGCGCGGTCTCCAGCTCGACGTTCGGTCGTTCGAGCGCCGGTAGGAACTCCGAGCTGAACAGGACCCGCTTGCAGCCGAACACGTAGTCCGGCCAGACCTTCTCCCGCAGCGCCTCGTCCTTCAGCTGCGAGCGCATGAAGGCGCCCGAGCGCGCCGCGCCGATGCGCCCGAAAGTGCGCGGGTTGCGGATCATCAGCGTGACCGATTCGGTGTACTCGAAGACGAATCTGCGGCGCCAGTCCTGAAGACGCGGGACTTTTTCGAAGGCCATCCGGAGCAGCCTCGGGTACGGCCGGTTGTTGCGCGGCAGGAACCAGTTCCCCGTGCGCTGGAAGACGGTGAGCTTCCGGACCTGCCGAGCGATCTCGGGCACGAACTGGACCGCGCTGGCCCCCGAGCCGATCACCCCGACGCGCTTGCCGCGCAGGTCGTAGGAGTGGTCCCAGGCGGCGGAATGGAACGCGTGGCCCGCGAACTCGCCGGCGCCTTGGACAAGCGGCACGTGAGGCTGGTGGAGCTGGCCGGTCGCGAGCACGATCGCATCGGCTTCGTGGCGCTCTCCCTCAGAGGTCTCGACGGTCCAGGTCAAGGTCGCCTCGTCCCAGCTGCACGCCGTCACCGTCTGACCCGTTCGCACCAGGTCCGCGACGCCGTGGCGCGCCGCCACCTCGTGCAGGTACTCGTAGATCTCCTTCTGCGGGGAGCAGATCCGCGACCAGTCGCGTCGCTGGGCGTAGGAGAACGAGTAGAGGTGGCTCGGCACGTCGCACGCCGCGCCCGGATAGGTGTTGTAGAACCACGTCCCGCCCAGGTCGCTCGCCCGCTCGAGAATCGTCACGTCCTCGATGCCGTGACGGCGTAGCTCGATCGCGGTGGCGATGCCGCCGAAGCCCGCGCCCACGACCAGCACGCGCGGGCTTTGTCCGGACCTCGGTTCTCTGCCATTCGCTGCGACGGACACGGAACTCCCTCCTCGCGCCAACCTTATGCGCTCGGCGGCGGAAGCGTCGCGGCCAGCAGCGCGCCGGCGCGCTCGAGGTCGTGGGGATCGATCCAGTGCCCGCCGTCGAACTCCCGGTAGTCCACGGCCAGCCCTCCCTCGGTCAGGCGCGCGACGGCCTCGCGCGCGAACTCGACCGAGATCACCGGGTCCTGGCGTCCGTGTGCGACGAGGACCGGCAGTCCGCGCCGCTCAGCGATGTCGGGCTCCCAGCCGGGCACCGTCGGGATGAAGCCGGAGAAGGCGAGGATCGCCGACGGCGCCGGTCGCGCAGCGTCCAGGCCGGTGGCGTAGCTCATCACGCATCCCATCGAGAAGCCGCCGAGCACCGTCCTCTCCGGCGTCAGCCCGGTTCGCGCCCACAGCGCGTCGTGTAGCTCGCCCAGTTCGTGCCGCGCGGCGGCGAAGGTCTCGGGATCGGGGTAGCCCACCCGCGGTACGAGGTACCAGTGAAAGCCCGGCGAGCCCGGCACGCGCAGCGGCGCGCGCGGGGTGACGACGAGCAGGCGGCGTGCCGGGTCGACGACGTCCGCGAGACGCAGCAGGTCCTGCTCGTCGGTGCCGCGTCCGTGGTGTAGCACGAGCAGCCCGTCGGGGTCACCCGCGGCGGGACGCTCCGCGTAGCTCAGCACCGCGCGCCCCTCACCGCGAAGACCCCAGCAGCCGCGCGGCGACGCCTTCGATCGTCGCTTCGCCGTAGGCCTGGGAGGGCTCGCCGTCGGTCATCACCGCGGCGGTGAAGAGCACTCCTGACCGTTCCAGGCGCGCGACCTCGGTGAAGAGCCCGCGCGACGGCAGCGCGCCGGTCTTGAAGTAGACCTGCCAGCCCGGCCGCGCCACCGGCGGGAAGCCCCAGCTCTGCTCCGGCTCGATCGTCGACATCAGATATCTCGCGTAACCGTAGTAGCGCGCGGGAATCAGTTGCTCGAGCCGGTTCGCGAACACCGCCTGGTCGGCCGCCGAGGTCTGTGTGAACGCCCACCAGCCGACGCCGGGGGCGTAGTCGCGCATCCCGGCTTCGCGCGCCACGCGCGCGACCGCGCCGCTGCCGACGATCGAGAGCACAGCCGAGGCGTCGTCGTTGTTCGATTCGTGGATCATCGGGTAGAGCAGCGCGCGGTCGCCGGCTCCGAGCGCGCGCCGGTGGGCTCCGAGCATCTGCAGGTAGGCGGTCAGGAACATCACCTTCACGACGCTCGCGCTCTCGAAGTGCTCGCGCGTGCGCAGCCCCGAGAGCCGCCCCGAGCTGTCGAGGACCGCGAACGAGGTGCGTCCCGCGCGCGTCTCGAGGAAGGCGCGCGCCGAGGCGATCGCGGCCTGCGAGGGGAACGGGGCCAGCGGCGTGCCGCGGCCTTCGCCGCCCCACTCGAAGGCGGCGTGCGCCCGCGGCGCCGCGGCGGTTTTCGCGCTGGGCAGCCGAAACCCGTGCACAGGGCACGGGCCGTGCGCGGCAGCTCCGCCCATCGATGCTTCCCACGCTGGGTTCACGCACACGCGCCAGCGAAAGCGCCGTGCCGGTGGGTCGACGATCGCACTTGCGTAGGTCACCGCCCCCGCCAGCTCGTGCGTGGCGCTCGTCGCCGCGAGCCTGTAGACGTCGCTGTCTCGCACCGCGACGTACCAGCGCGCCGTCGCCGGCGGCGAGCTCGCCGGCCCGTGTGCGATCCGTGCGGAGAGTCGCACGCGTCCGGGACCAAGACTGCGCGCTGAGAGCGCCACCCGCGGATCCACGGTCACGCTCAGTTCGGGGCTCGCCGAACCCGGGACGAGCGCGCGCACCACCCGCACGCGCTCGTTGCGCCGCGGCGCCGGCGCGGCGATCCGATAGCTGCCGTCGCTTGCCGTGGTTCCCTGGGCGACCGGCGTCCAGCCTCCGTAGGGGTACGGGTCGGCTTCGAGCGTCAGCGGAGCGCCCGGCACGGGGACGCCGCCTTCGGAGGCCTGGCCGCTGACCGAGAAGGTCGAGCCGTAAGCCAACTCGGCGGGGGCGAGCGCCGCGGTCAGAACGGGCGCGCCGCTGGCCCTGCCCTGCGCGCCCAGCGCGAGCCCGAGCAAGGCGGCGCCGATGGCGACGGCCAGAACGCCACGGGCCGAGCGCGTCGGGAGCTGTCGGAGGCGGCGAGCTGCGATCCGCCGCAGGCTAGTGCTTGAACGTCACCTTCGCGAAGGCGGCCGAGTGGTATTCGCCTTTGTGCAGCGGGTTGAAGCCGACCCGCACCTTGATGTGGAGCCGGCGCCCGCTCGCGAGCGTGCGCCTGCCCTTCTTCGACAGCGGCACCTTGATCGTGACGACCTTGGGGCCGCCGACCTTCTTGTAGGTCGTGTGCAGCCCCCGCGAGGTGACGCTCACGCGCCCGGCCGTGAAGACCCGCGCCCGGATGATCAGCTTGTGCTTGCGGATCTTCTTGCTGAGCAGCTTGATCTTGCAGCTGCCGATCGACAGGCGCGTGTTCTGTTTGATCACGGCACCCGACTGCGCGGTGATCGTCGTCGGCATGTAGAGCGGCTTGGAGCAGAGGCCGCCCACGTTGCCGAGCGCCGAGTTGGGCCCGGTCGGCAGGTTCAGTTCGAACTTGGAAACGGGCACGTCGGGCACCGACGCGAACGTCGATGTCGTGATGCCGTGTTTGATGTTCGTGTTGCCTTCGAGGATCACCTTGACCCCGTGATCGCCTTCGAGGATCAGGTCGAGGTCGGGGAACGACGCGCCGCCGTGCGAGACGAGGTAGGCAGGACCCGTGAGCTTTTCGGGCAGCACCGGCGTCGTCACCGTCGCGCTGCCGACTTTCGAGCCGGCCGGACAGCTCTTGTAGTTGGTGCCGTTCGCCCAGATCTGTTCGGTGCAGGCCTTCTGCAGGGTGGTCAGGCGGGACGGGAGCTCCTTCGGCAGCGAGGCCACGACCGAGCGGATGTTCGCCTGGTGGTCGGGCTGGGTGTAGCTGACGATCAGCGCGGCGCCGTTGGCGCGGGACGGTTTGCTCGGGCTCGAGGCCGCGAAGGCGGGTTTGAACGGCAGGCTCGTGCAGGCCGTGACGCCGAACGGGCTGGAGGGGTGCGCGGCGGCTCCCTGGAGCGCCCCGATCGAGGAGTCGGTCGACAGCGCCCCGCAGTTGGTCGGGTTGAACAGGAAGTTGGGCTTGCTGATTTCGACGGCGAGGCTGCGGAGGTGCAGCGGCACGCCGCCGACGATCTGCGGCAGGGTCGCGGTCGCGATCACACGGCCGGTGTGCACGTCGACGCCGATCGAGACACGCGTGAGCACGCGCCCGAGGTCGAACGGACCGGCGGCCGCCTCGATCGGGATCGAGAGCCCGTAGGGGGCGCCGTTGGTCGGGCCCGTCAAATAGACGGGGCCGGAGAACGAGAACGGTTCTGAGCCGACTCCGGCCGCGGCGGTCGCTTTCCCGATCGCGCTGCCGGCCGGGCAGGCGCCGGTGGACGCCGCCGGCTCGGGACAGAGTTTGACCGAGGGGATCAGGCCGACCAGCCCCGCCGGCAGCACCGTCTGGACGGTCGAGACGTTCTGGTTGCCGTCGGCGCGCGAGAGGTTGAAGGTGAAGTTCGTGAACGCGCCGGCTTTGTTGCTGGAGTCCTGGGTGCTCTGTCCGAGCGCGAACGGGACCGGGTTCGGGCACCCGCTCGTCGTGAACGGCGTCGAGCCCGAGAACGGGCCCTCTTCGGTCCACGGCGTGAACAGGGCGTTCGTGGTCGCGGTGCCGCATTTCATCCCGTTGGCGAGGGTCGAGCGCGGCCCGCCGTTGATCTTCAGAAGCAGGTCGCTGAAGGGCAGCTGCGGGTTGTGCAGGAAGCTCACTTCCAGCCGGCCGGTCGCCGGGTTCGGGACGGCCTGGCCTTCGAGGCGCACGGCCACGCCGATGTTGCTCTCGGCCGCGATGAAGATCAGATAGGGCGGGCCGGTGATCGTCGTGGTGCCGTCTTTCTTGCCGAGGTACACGTTGCCGGTGAGGCTGTGCGGCGGCAGGTCGGTTTCGATTTCGACCGTGCCGATCTTGGAGCCGGCGGGGCAGGCGACAGGTTCTTCGGTCGTCCTGTGCAGCTGGGTCTGGGTGCAGGCTTCGAGGCCGTGCGCCGCGGAGGGATTGAGCGTGACGCCTTCGGGAAGTGTCACGTGCGCGTCGGCGATGTCGGCGGTGTTGATTTCGTTCGATTTTTCGTTCTGGGGAACGTGGACGTCGGTGAGGACGCCGTCGGGGGTGTCGTAGTGCGCGGTTTCCGGCGTGACGGTCGCCGTCGGTTCGAACGGCACTTTGTCGCAGCCGCTGACGCTCACCGGCGGTGTCGTCGGCGCGCTCAGCTTTTCGGTCGGCCCGTAGGTTTCGAGTTCCAGGTAGGAGGTCGTCGGCGCGGCGCAGTTGCTGGGCATGGTCAGGAAGTTCCCTTTGCCCGCATGACCGTTGAAGAACAGCTTCGATTCGACGGTCTTCAGCGGCGCTTTCACAAGCGGCAGGCTCAGCACTTCAACGGTGACTTCCGTGGGGACGTTGTCGATTTCGAACCACTCGTGGAAGTCGCCCGAGGTGATCCCGCGCGCGGCGAGCGAGTCTTCGTGCGCCCAGCTGACGTGGCCCTTGAGGAACAGCTTCACGTCTTCGACGAGGGGCGGCACTCCTTCGACGTCGATGCCGAACAGCAGCGGCAGGCCAGGTTCCTCCGGCAGGTTGTAGACCTGCCCTTTCAGTTCGATGACTTTGCCGCCGAGGACCGGCAGTTCGACAAAGGCCTTGAGGACGACGACGCCCGCTTTGCTGTCGGACGGGCAGCTTTTCGGGTTGGCTTCGAACGCGCCCTTTTCGCAGGTCCCGAGGGCCACCGGGTCGGCGGCCAGGCCAGGCGGCACGTCGACGCGCAGTCGTTTCACGGGGCTGCCGTTCGGCGCTTCTCCGGTCTGCGTGAGTTTGAACCCCGTCAGTCCCCAGGGCGGGTGGCCGGCCGACTGCGTGTAGAAGTCTTCGTGAGGAGCCGCATAGCTGCAGTTGGCTTTCGATTCGACCTGGGCCTGCGTGCCGTTACAGGTGCCCGCTTCCCATTCGGCCAGGGCGAGGCTGCCCGCCGCGTGCGCCGCCGGCGCGAGGGCGACTGCTCCCAGCAGGCACAGCAGCGTCAGCAGGACAGAACGGCGGTACGTCTTCATGCGCGGCCTCTCTCTTCTTCCCTGGTCGTGACAACGGGCGCACGCGCGCCCTCTCAGATGCGTACCCAGATTTCCCGGGCGTTACTCAGGGGAACCGTCGTGTAGGCCGCACGGACAAGGCCCGGCAGCCGTGTCGATCCGACCCAGCCGCGGTCGGCGGCAGGCCGGCGCTCAGCCCTCGCGAGGCACGTAGGGCGCGAGCTCGCGACGCGCGATCGAGAGCTTGTGCACCTCGTCGGGGCCGTCGGCGAGCCGCAGCGTGCGCAGGTGGGCGTAGGCGCTCGCGAGCCCGAAGTCCTCGGAGACGCCGCCGCCGCCGTGTACCTGGATCGCGCGGTCCACGACCTTCAGCGCGACGTTCGGAGCGGCGACCTTGATGGCGGCGATCTCGGTGCGCGCGTGGCGGTTGCCGACGGTGTCCATCATCCACGCAGCCTTCAGCGTGAGTAGCCGCGCCATCTCGATCTCGATCCGCGACTCGGCGATCCAGTCCTGGACGTTGCCGCGCATCGCGATCGGCTGGCCAAAGGTGACCCGTGAGACCGCGCGCCGGCACATCGCCTCCAGCGCGCGCTCGGCGGCTCCGATCGCGCGCATGCAGTGGTGGATGCGGCCGGGGCCGAGCCGCGCCTGGGCGATCATGAAGCCGTCGCCTTCGCCCGCGATCAGGTTCGAAGCGGGGACCCGCACGTCGGCGAAGTCGACTTCGCCGTGGCCGTCCTGGTCGTTGTAGCCGAACACGCTCAGGTCGCGCACGATCCTCACGCCGGGGGTGTCGACCGGCACGAGGATCTGGCTCTGCTGCTTGTGGATGGGCCCATCCGTGGAGGTCTTGCCCATCACGATCATGATCTTGCAGTGGGGGTGGGTGACGTTCGTGGTCCACCACTTGCGCCCGTTGAGCACGTAGTCGTCGCCGTCGCGCTCGATCCGCAGCTGGATGTTGGTGGCGTCGGAGCTGGCGACATCCGGCTCGGTCATCGCGAACGCCGAGCGGATCTCGCCCTCGAGCAGCGGCATCAGCCACTGCTGTTTCTGCTCCTCGGTGCCGAAGTCGTGGAGCACCTCCATGTTGCCCGTGTCGGGCGCGGAGCAGTTGCAGGCCTCCGATGCGATCGGAGAGCGGCCGAGGATCTCGGCGAGCGGCGCGTAGTCGCTGTTGGTCAGTCCGGCGCCGTGCTCCTCGTCGGGCAGGAACAGGTTCCAGAGGCCCTCCGCGCGCGCCTTCGCCTTCAGCTCCTCCATCACCGCCGGCTGGTGGTGGGGATCGCCCGAGTCTCGCAACTGCTGCGCATAGAGGAGCTCGGCCGGGTAGACGTGCTCGTCCATGAACGCGCCGAGGCGCTCCTTGAATTCAACGCAGCGGGCGCTGGGCTCGAAGTCCATCACTCTCTCCTCGTCGACGGCCAGGGCTTAGGATCATCCCCGATGAGCCCAGACGGCGCCAGCTACCGCGCGGCGGGGGTCGACTACGAGGTCCTCGACGCGGGCAAGCGCCAGGCGCTGGCCCGCGCGCTCTCGACCTCGCCGCTGCTCGGCGCCCGCGGTGGCGTAGCGATCGACGCCTCTCGTGGGGAGCCCGCGTTCGTGTTCGAGCTCGAGGGCCGGACGCTTGCGTTCGTCGTCGAGGGGTTGGGCACGAAGGCGATGATCGCCCGCGCCGTCCTCGAGCAGAGCGGCGTCAACCGCTTCGCCGACGTCGCCTACGACACGGTTGCCGCGATCGCCAACGACCTCTGCTGCGTCGGGGCGCTGCCGCTCGTGCTGAACGCGTACTTCGCGACGGGCTCCTCGGAGTGGTACGCGCACCGCGAGCGTGCCGAGGCGCTGCTCGAAGGATGGGAGCAGGCCTGCCGCGATGCCGGTGCGACGTGGGGAGGAGGCGAGTCGCCCTCGCTGCCCGGGCTCCTGGCCGAGGACGAGATCGAGCTGGCGGGCGCAGCGGTCGGCGCGCTGCCGGCAGGGTGCCGCCCACTGCTCGGCGAGGACCTGCGCGCCGGCGATGAGATCGTGCTGCTGGCGAGCAGCGGTCTGCACGCCAACGGCGCCTCGCTCGCGCGGCTGCTGGCGGCGGGCCTGCAGGATGGGTACGCGACGCTTCTGCCCGACGGCTCACGCTTCGGTGAGGCGCTGCTGGCACCGAGCGTGATGTACGTGCCGCTGGTCCAGCGCCTGCTCGAGGAGCAGGTGCCGGTTGGCTACCTGAGCCACATCACGGGCCACGGGTTCCTGAAGCTGATGCGCCCGCGCCGCGAGCTGACGTACCGCATCGCGCGATTGCCGCCCGTGCCGCCGGTGCTCTCGTTCATGGCCGAGCGCGCGGAGCTCGACGCCCACTCGGCCTACTCGACCTTCAACATGGGCGCCGGCTTCGCCGTGTACTGCGCGGCGGGCGCCGGCGCCGAAGTGGTCCGCCTCGCGGAAGGGCTCGGACTGGCGGCGCTCGTGGCGGGTGCGGTAGAGGAAGGACCGCGGCGGGTAGTAGTCGAGCCTGTCGCAGTCACCTACGAGGGAGCGGAGCTCGAGCTCTCAGCCTGACGGGTCAGGCCTAACCCTCGAGATGACCCTTAGATCATGATGGCGGAGCACTACAACACCACGGTCGTCGCCGGCCTGCCTTCCTCGCCCTTGCGGCGCGGGGGGAGCGCCGGTTCGATCTTGCAGGTGCCGCAAAGTGCGGATAGTGTTCGCCGCCAAGACGCCGCTGTTCCCGGTCAGGGGACCTCGATGTCGGCCCGCCGAGGCTTCGGAGCCACCCGATCGGCGGAAGTGTCCACAACAGAGGAGAGATGAAACTGATGCGGAGAGCATCCAGCTGTCTTGCCGTCGCAGGCCTAGCCGTCCTTGCGCTCGCGCTGCCCGGCGCGGCCTCGGCTGCGCCGACGGTCCAGTTCAAAGCTGCAGCCGTGCCGATCGCGGGCTTCCCCCACACCGGCAACATCAAGGGTGCCGGCGCGGCATTCGAATCCGAATTCAACATCTCGGGGACCGAATACGGTGGGTTCCCGCCGCCGCTGATCCACGTCAACGTGTACCTGCCGGCCGGCGTGAAGCTGCACACCTCGGGCTTCCCGACCTGCCCGCCCTCGACGCTGGAACCGTCGGGCAAGGGCCCGAAGGCCTGCGCGAAGGCGAAGGCCGGCCCGACCGGCTCGGTCGAAGGTTACGTCGCGTTCGGCAAAGAAGTCGTCCCTGAGACGGCGACGATCGAAGGCTTCTACGCCCCGGGCGGTGGCCTCGAGTTCTTCACGTTCGGTCACGAACCGGTGCTCCTGGAAATCCTGTCCCAGGGCCACTTCGTGAACTCGAGCGGCGAATACAGCAAGAAGTTCGAAGCGGTCGTGCCGCTCGTCGAAACGGTGCCGGGCGCGAACGACGCGTCGGTCAAAAAGATCAAGGTCAAGACCGGCTCGGCGATCAAGAAGAACGGCAAAGTGACCTACTACGGCACGCTGCCGACGACCTGCCCGAAGAAATACCTGCCCGTGAAGGCTGAACTCACGTTCGCCGGCCTGGGCGGCCTGACCGAAACCACGGTGACGGCTGAATACCACGCGCCCTGCCCGCGCAAGAAATAGGGCAACTGATGAGCTGAAGCCATGGAAGGCGTAAGCTCCTGAGCAGTGGGGCGGGCGACCTCGCAGGATCGAGGTCGCCCGCCTTTTGTTGAGAGAAGAGGAAGGATCGGGGAAGGGAGATGCAGAGCGTGGGGCGCAGGAGAGCTGTCGCGGGGCTCGCTGTGGCGTGCCTCCTCGCGGCTCTTGCCGTGCTCGCCGCGCTGGCCATCTCCGCCGGCGGGAACAACGGCAGCTACGAAGTGCGGGCGATCTTCGACGACGCCGGCAACATCATCCCCGGCGAGCAGGTCAAGATCGCCGGTGTCAAGGTCGGCAAGGTCACGTCGGTCACGCCGACGCCGCAGGCCAAGGCCGCCGTCGTGCTCGACATCTCCAGCGACGGCTTCAAGGACTTCCGCGACGACGCGGGCTGCGAAATCCGTCCCCAGGCGCTGATCGGCGAGAAGTACGTCGACTGCCTGCCGACGCAGCCGCGGGTCCCCGGCACGCCGCTGCCGCCACCGCTCAAGAAGATCCCTTCCGGTCATGAAGGCTCGGGGCAGTACCTGCTGCCCGTCAAGAACAACAGCAGCCCGGTCGACGTCGACCTGCTCGGCGACATCAACCGGCTGCCCGAACGTGAGCGCCTGACGATCATCATCAACGAACTCGGCGCCGGGCTCGCGAGCCGCGGCTCGGACCTGCACGAAGTGATCAAGCGAGCCAACCCCGCGCTGCGCGAATTCGACCGCGTCCTGGCGATCCTCCGCAGCCAGAACAAGGTCCTCGACAACCTCGCGGTCGACTCCGACAAAGCGCTGCAGCCGTTCGCGCGCGTTCGCGAGCACTTCGCGAACTTCATCGCGCAAAGCAGCACGGTCGCGCAGGCGAGCGCCGCGCAGCGAGGCGCGCTCGAAAAGAACCTCCAGCTCTTCCCGCCCTTCCTGCGCCAGCTCGTCCCGTCGATGCAACGCCTCGAAAAGTTCGCCGACCAGACGCTGCCGACCTTCACCAACCTGAACAAAGCCGCGCCGTCGATCTCGAAAGCGTTCGTGGCTCTGCCCGGCTTCTCCAAGAGCTCGGAAAAGTTCTTCACGAACTTCGGCCAGACGGCGAAACGCTCGGGCCCGGCGCTGACGTCCTCTAAAAAACTGCTCGCTGAGCTGAAGGCACTCGGCACGCCCGCCAAGCCCTTCAGCGAAAACTTCGCCTCGCTGTTCACGAGCCTGCGCGACACCGGCGGGCTCGAGCGGATCATGGACTTCATCTTCCTCGGCGCGGGCGCCGCGAACGGCTACGACTCGCTCGGGCACTTCCTGCGCACCGAAGGCGTCGGCGGCACCTGCGTCAAATACTTCATCGAACCCAACCCGAGCTGCAACCGCAAGCTCGGCACGGTCGCCTCGGCGTCGAGTGCGAGTGCCCACTCCTCGAGCGTCTCGCACGAACCCGTCGGTCTCGTCATGGAGCGCACGCTGGCGGTGCTCAAAGGCGCGACCCCCGCTCAGGCGGAAGCCAAATACCCGGGCACCCCCGCCCCCGGCGAAATCGCCGGCGGGACGCTGGGCTCCGCCGGCTCCGGGTCGGCGACGCCGGTCTCGCAGCCGGTCGGCGGCTCGACGTCCGGCACCACCTACTACTCGCCCTCGGCCGAAAACTCCGAAGCCGACGGGATGCTCCTCAACTACCTGCTCGGCAACTGATGAGCGGCCCGCGGACATATCTCCTGCTCGCCATGGGTGCCACCGTGCTCCTGGCGCTTCCCGCCGGGGCGCCGGCCTCCGAAGGTGAAGGCAGCACGCTCGCGGCGCCGCCGTCGGTGAGCACAGCCGCCGAACCGGCGCCGGAAGCGCCCGGCACGCCGCCGGCCTCCGAAGCCCCCGCTGCCACGGCACCCGAAGAAGCGCCGCAGGTCCAGGATCAGCAGTCGCAGAGCTCGAGCCCGGGGACAGCGCCCAGCCACGGCTCGAAGCCGAAAGCGCCTGCGCCGGCCGAAACCTCAGGCGGCACCGCGATACAGCCGCGCGCGGGGCACAAGGCAGCGGCGCCCTCCGCGTTGACGCCCGCCCTGCCGATGGCGCTGCGCGGATCGATCGCCGGGGTGCCCAGCTTCTTCATCGAAAACTTCGAGATCCCGCCGTTCCTGCTGCCGATCTTCCAGGCGGCGGGCGCCGCGTACGGGATCCCGTGGCAGGCGCTCGCGGCGATCAACGAGGTCGAGACCGACTACGGCCGCGACCTGTCGATCTCGAGCGCGGGGGCCGAGGGCTGGATGCAGTTCCTGCCGTCCTCCTGGGCTGAATACGGGGTGGACGCGAATGGCGACGGATACAAGGACCCCTACAACCCGGCCGACGCGATCTTCGCTGCCGCGCGCTACCTGCGGGCGGCCGGCGGGGACGGGAGCATCCGCGACGCGGTCTTCTCCTACAACCACTCGCAGGCCTACGTCAGCTCCGTGATGCTGCGCGCGCAGCTCCTCGGTGGCACCCCCTCCGAACTGCTGGGGGCGATCACCGGACTGACCGAGGCGCGGTTCCCGGTCTACGCCGCCGCGCACTTCGCCGACGGCTTCCCGACGGTCCGCACCCGCAAGGGCGGGAGCCGGACGCTGGTCGGCACCACGATCTACGCGCCTGCCGGCTCGCCCGTGATCGCTTCTCAGGACGGCGAAGTCGAGCAGGTCGGAGACTCGGCGACGCTCGGACACTTCGTGCGTCTGCGCGATGCATATGGAAACCAGTACACCTACGCGCGGCTCGGGTCTCTCCAGCGCGTCTACCCCGTGATCGAGCCGCGCGTCGACTCGAAAGTCAGCGCGGGCGTCAAGGCGGCACCGCGCGAATCTGCTCCGAGCGGTCCTGCCACCGCCGGTGAGCAGCCGCGCTCCCCGGTCAGTGAGGGTGCGGCCATCTCCGGCCTCGCGCTGGGCGCGGCTGCGAGCCTCGAATCCGCGCCCTCGCAGACGCCGGCTCCCGCGAGCCCACCCGCACAGCCGCTCACGCCGCAGACCGTGGCGCCGCACGTGCAGGCCTTCCGCGAAGGCTCGAACGAGGTCTACCTTCACGCGCTGCGCCCGGGCGTGCAGGTGATCGCGGGCACCGTGCTCGGCCACGTCGCCTCGACCGGCGGCTCTGAAGAACCGCACATCGTCTTCCAGATCCGGCCCGCCGGCCCGGACGCGCCGCTGATCGATCCCAAGCCCGTGCTGGACGGCTGGGTCGCGCTCGAGAACAGCTCGGTCTTCCACGCCAAGGGCGAGAACCCGTTCCTCGCGACCTCTCCAACCGTGGGTCAGGTGCTGCTCGAGTCAAAGCAGCAGCTCGAGCCGCAGGTGCTGCGTGACGCGGGCATCCACCTCACCCGTTGCGCGCGCGAGGACGTCAGGTCCGGGCGCGTGGACAAGCGGGTGCTCGCGGCGCTCGAGTACCTGTCGGTCTCAGGGCTGAAGCCGGCGGTGGCCGGGATGCCGTGCCCGCCCTCCACGCCGGCGGCGCTCGCATCCAACACGAACGCGGGCAGCGCGATCGACGCGATCTCGATCACCGCCGTCGGCGGCGTCCCCGTCGCGGGCCACGAGTCCGCCGGCAGCGCCGCTGACACCGCCGTGCGCCGGCTGCTGATGCTGCAGGGCCTCGCGCGGCCCAAGCGCATCGTCAGCCAGATGCGCTATCCGGCCACCTCGGTCGCCGTCACCACCACGGGCGCCACAGACGCGATCCGCGTCGTGTTCGCCGCCCCGCGTACCGGTCTCGCACGGGTCGCCGGCCTGTATGCCTCGGCGCTCTCGCCCGAGCAGTGGAACCGGCTGATCGCCCGGCTCGGGCAGATCCCCGACCCGGCCGTCGCGAGCAAGCCCTCGAGCGCGGCGATCCCGGTCAAGACCGGAAAGGGGAGCGGTGGCAACCACTAGCCCTCCGAGTCCTCCGGCGCCGCAGCAGCCGCCCTCGGGCGACCCGCCGCTGGCGCCCGCCAAGCGCAGCGGCGCGTCGAACGCGCGCATCATCGCCGTCGGCGCGATCGTCCTCGTGATACTGATCATCGCCTACCTGCTGTTCGGCACCGGCGGCGGGGCGACCTATCACCTGATCTTCCCCGAAGCCGGCCAGCTCGTCCGCGGCGATCAGGTCCAGGTCGGCGGAGTGCCGGTCGGCAGCGTCACCGCGATCGAACTGACCTCGAACGACAAGGCCAAGGTCACGATCCACGTCGACGGCTCGCTGACGCCGCTGCACGCCGGCACCAAGGCCCAGGTCCGCACGCCCTCGCTCTCGAGCGTCGCGAACCGGTACATCCAGCTCTCGCCGGGCCCGAACAACGCGCCCGCCCTGGCCGACGGGGAAACGCTGCCCGCGAGCGCCACCAAAGAAGTCACCGACCTCGACCAGCTCTTCAACACGCTGGACCCGAAGACCCGCAAAGGGCTCGCCGAGTTCATCCAGGGCAACGCGGAACAGTACGTCGGAGCGGGCAAAGAGCTCGGCGAATCGACCGAATACTTCGGGCCGTTCCTGAGCGCCTCCAACCACTTCTTCGCCGAGCTCGTGCGCGACCAGCCGGTGTTCACGAACTTCCTCGTCGAAACGGCAAAGGCCGTGACGACGATCGGCGCGCGCGCGCCACAGCTCTCGGATCTGATCGAAAACGCGAACACGACCTTCAAGGCGATCGGCGACCAGCAGGCGAGCTTCGCCGCCGGCCTGAAAGAGCTGCCGGTCACGCTCAGGGAAGGCAACAAGACCTTCGAAGAGCTGCCCTCGACCTTCAAAGCGCTTGAAACGCTCGTCGAAGCGTCGAGGCCCACGACGCAGCCGCTGATCCAGCTCTTCAACCACCTGCACTCGCTGGTGACAGTCGGCACGCCTGCCATCCACGACTTCAACGAATCCTTCAACAAGCCCGGTCCCAACAACGACCTGACGGACATCGCGCTCGTGCTGCCGAAGCTCTACAAGCAGCTCACGACAGCCTCGCCCGCGGTCGTGCAGGGCGAGAAGGAATCTGCCCCGATCACCAACTTCTTCGGGCCCTACAGCCCCGACCTCGTGGGTGCGCTGCGGACCTTCGGCGAGTCCGGCGCCTTCTACGACGCCGACGGCCACTACGCGCGCGTCAGCCCGGTCTTCCCGAGCTTCAGCCTCGGTGAAGGCAACACGCTGAAACCGACCACACCGACAGCCGCGCTCTCCGCTCTGAAATCGGGCCAGCTGCGTCGCTGCCCGGGCGCGGCCACGCAGCCGGCGGCCGACGGCTCCTCGCCGTTCGTGGACGGCGAACTCCTGACCTGCGACCCGGCTCAGCATCCCTGATGGACCGCCGCCGCAGAAACTCGCTCGCCGCCAGCCCGCTGCTGATCGGGGCCGTCACGACGCTGATCGTCGTCGTCGCCGTGTTCCTCTCATACAACGCGAACAACGGGCTGCCGTTCGTGCCGACCTACAACATCAAGGTCGCGCTGCCTGAGGCCTCGGGACTCCAGGTCTCGAATCAGGTGCGGATCGCCGGGACGCGGGTGGGGGTCGTGAGCTCGATGACACCGTCGCAGAACCCGCACACCGGCAAGGTCACGGCGATCGCGGACCTGAAGCTCGAAAAGAGCGTCGAAAAGCTGCCCGCGGACACCAGAGCAACCGTGCTCTCGGTGTCCGCGATCGGCCTCAAGTACCTCGAACTCGAAAAGGGCACCTCGGCCAGGGAGCTCAACGCGGGCGCGACGATCCCGACCAGTCAGACGCGCGAACCGGTGAACATCGAGGAACTCTTCAACATGTTCGACGCGAAGACGCGCCAGGCGATCAAGATCAACACCAACAACTTCGGCAACGGCCTCGCCGGACGCGGGCTCGGCCTCAACAAAACGATCTCCGAACTGCGCCCGGTCGTGAACAACGCGATCCCGGTGCTCGCGAACCTGGCTTCGCCGCAGACGGACTTCCGCGGCTTCTTCAAAGGCCTCTTGCGCGCCGCGGAAGAGGCGGCACCGGTCGCCGAGGCCCAGGCTGCGCAGTACGTCTACCTCGACACGTTCTTCACCGCTTGGGCCGGGGTCGCCAAGCAGCTCGAAGAAGCGACGGCCGAAGGTCCCAAATCGCTCGAACAGGCGATCCACTCGCTGCCCAACCAAGCGAAGCTGATCAACAACGCGACCGAGTTCATGCACCTGCTCCGCCCGTCGGCCGCCGACCTCGTCACGGTGGCTCCACACCTCGCCCACGGCTTCGAAGAAGGCACCACCAACCTGGCCGCGGCGACGCAGCTCAACGCGGCGCTCGCCGAATCCTCCGAAGCGCTCGCCAAGTTCGGCAACAACCCCGTCGTCACCCTCGCCTTCGAAGCGTTCACGCAAACGGTCGAAGTCGGCAACCCCGTGCTTGCCGGCGTCGCGCCCGAGCAGGCGAAGTGCAACTACTGGACGCTCGCGTTCCGCAACGTCTCGAGCGTCGAGTCCGAGAGCATCGGCGTGGGCACGGTGGCTCGCGCCGGCTTCATCCTCGCTCCGAGCGGCCCCAACAACGAGGGCTTCCCCTCCTCGGCGCCCGCGAACGGCGGCTCGACCGAACGCGCAGGCGGACCGACGGGCAAAATCATCGACAACAACCACCTGCACGTGAACCCGTACCCGAACGTGAGCGGGCCGGGTCAGCGGCAGGTGTGCGAAGCCGGCAAGGAGAACTTCATCCCGGGCCAGGCCGTGATCGGCAACGTGCCCGCCAACCAGGTTGCCGCGGGTACCGAATTCACCTCGCGCAAGACCGACCTGTTCGGCGAAACGTACCCGACCTCGACGCTCAAGGCGCTCGGGATCGCCCCGAAGCCCAAGCCCAAGTCGAAGGGGAAGAAGAAATGAGCCGCGGCCGCTGGTGGCGCCGCCGCGAGGACACTCCCGTCTCGGAACTCGGGCGGGGCAGCACGGTCCGGTTCGCGATCGTGTTCCTGCTGATCATCGCGATCGCGATCTACTTCGGCTTCACCAAGCACATCCCGTTCAAACACGGCTTCCAGCTCAAGGCGCAGTTCAACAGCGCTGTGAACATCCACTCGAAGTCGCCGGTGCGGATCGCCGGCGTCGACGTCGGCAAGGTCGCCTCGATCAAGCGCGACGGTCACACCGGCCTGGTCACGATGGAACTGGAAAACAAGGGGCTGCCGATCCACACCGACGCGACCGTGAAGATCAGGCCGCGCATCTTCCTCGAAGGCAACTGGTTCGTCGAACTCCAGCCCGGCAGCCCGTCGGCGAAGACGGTCTCCTCCGGCTACACGATCCCGACCACCCAGACGTCCGATCCGGTGCAGCTCGATCAGGTGCTCGACGCGCTCAACACCGACACGCGCGCCGAACTGCAGAAGTTCCTGATCGGTTACGGCGAAGGCCTCACCAAGCAGCCGAACGCGGCTGAAAACGCCGAACAGCTCCCCGAGGTCCGCAACGTCAACGGCGCACAGGCGATCAACAAGACCTACCACTACGCCCCCGACGCGCTTCGCGGCGGGGCGATCCTCAACCAGGCGATCACGGGCACCGAACAGCACGACTTCTCGAAACTCGTCGCCAGCATCGGCAAAGTCACCTCGGCGCTCAACGTGCACGAGCAGCAACTCGGCGAACTGATCGTGAACTTCAACACCTTCTTCGAAGCGTTCGCGAACCAGAACCAGAGCCTCACCCGGCTGGTCGCCGAATTGCCGACTTCGCTGAAGGGCATCACGCACGGGCTGCGCGAGCTGGGCGCGTCGTTCGCTCCCACCAAGGCGTTCGCGACCGACATCCTGCCCGGCGTGAAGCTGACCCCCGCAACGGTGAAGGCCCAGATCCCGTGGATCGAACAGGTAGAGGCCTCACTCGGTCCCGACGAGCTCGGCGGCGTCGCGAAGGGTCTCGAGGCCGCCACGCCGGCGCTCGCCAAGTTGACTGCCGAACAGGTCCCGCTCTTCAAGGAAACCGAAAACTTCAACAAGTGCCTGACGAAGGTGATCTACCCGACGGGCAACGCGAAGCTCCAGGACGGCAACGCGACCTCCGGCGTCGAAAACTACAAGGAGTTCTGGTACAGCCTCCCCGGCCTGGCCGGGATCGGGCAGAACTTCGACGGCAACGGCGCCTTCGCGCAGTTCCTGGTCGGCAACAGCGGCCAGACGCTCGTCTCGAAACCGACCTCGATCGCGGGCCGCGGGGCCAGCAAGAGCAGCGGCGAAAAGCTGTTGACCCGCTCGCCCTCGACGCCGCTCGGCACGCGCCCCGCCTTCCCGGCGACGGAGCCCGCCTACCAGCCGCTGCAGCCCTGCTACAAGCAGGCGCCTTCAGAAGTCAACAACCCGACCCTGGCCAACGGACCGGCCGACGGGAGCTAGCGTGAACCCCGCCGATCACAGCCACGAAGGCGGCCTCTCGGTTCGCGAGCAGATCGAGCGCTACCGCACAGCGTTCATCTCGGTGGTGGTGCTGTTCGTGCTCGCCATCGCCGTCGGCGGCTACATCCTGGCCCACGAGAACCTGCACCTACCGAGCTGGGTCCCCGTGCTCGGGCATGACTACTACGACCTGCGGGCCGAGTTCCAGACCGCGCAGGCGGTCACCCCCGGCCAGGGCCAGGCGGTGACGATCGCGGGCGCCAAAGTGGGCGAAGTCGCGAGCGTCGAACTGCACAACGGGATCGCGATCGTGAGCATGAAAGTGACGCCCAAGTACGCGCACTTCTACAAGAACGCAACCCTGCTGATCCGACCCAAGACCCAGCTCCAGGACATCACGATCGAGGTCAACCCCGGCGACGCCTCGGCGGGTGATCTGAAGAGCGGCGAAACGGTCCCGCTCTCGCAGACGGCGCCGAACGTGAACTTCGACGAATTCCTCGCCGGCCTCGACGCCGAAACGCGCGCCTACCTCCAGGAGCTGCTCGCGGGGGCGGGTCAGGGCTTCGGCAACAACGGCCCCGCGTTCGCCGCCACCCTGAAGCGCTTCGAGCCCGCGGCGCGCATCGGCAACGAAATCCAGGAAGAACTGACAAAGCGCTCGGCCAACATCAGCCGCTCGATCCACAACTTCCGGCTGCTGACCGAAGCGCTCGGCACGAAGGACAAGCAGATCTCCGAGCTGGTCGACGCCTCGAACGCCGTCTTCAAGACCTTCGCGAAGGAGGACGCGAACCTCCAGACGACGCTGAAACTGCTGCCGGGCGCCCTGCACCAGACCGGCAAAGCCCTGAACAAGGTCGGCCAGGCATCCGAACAGGTCACGCCGACGCTGACGAAGCTGAACCCGTTCGCGAAAGCGCTGGCGCCGGCTGAGGAAGCGAGCAAAAAGCTCGCGATCAAGACGGCGCCGATCATCAAGAACGAAATCCGGCCCTTCGCGCGCGAAATCCTGCCGACGGTCAACGAACTGGCGCCCAGCACCGAAGACCTCGCCGCGGCGTTCCCGAACCTGACAAGCGCCTTCTCGGTGATCAACGAATTCTTCAACGAGCTCGGCTACAACCCCGGCAAAGGCAAGGCCGGCTTCGACTTCTTCCTCGCCTGGGCCAACCACGACCTCAACAGCGTCGTCAGCAACGCGGATGCGCGCGGAACCGTCGGGCGCAGCCTCATCTACTTCAACTGCAAAATCCTGCCGATCCTGAACGGCGTCGCCGAAGTCAACGAAAACGTCTCGCTGCTGATCGGCCTGCTGCGCCCGCCGGGCAAACAGGAATGCGAAAGCCTCGGGCTGATCAAAAAAGGCGCGGTCACCGCCGAGCGCGGCCGCTCGAAAGTGAGCCGCGGGCCGTTCGGCAACCTCACCGCCGCCCCGTTCGGCCAGAGCGCCTCGGCCAAACGGGCGGCGGCCGTGAAGCGTGCCAGGCACGCGCACACCGCGAGCACCGGAGGCGCCGGCTAGATGCAGAAGCGCGCCCCCACCCTCGGCAACATCTTCGTGATCATCCTGTTCGCGCTCAGCTGCTTCGGGCTGCTGCTGTTCCTGTGGGACTCCTTCGGCGGCCCGCTGCCGCTGAAGCCGAAGGGCTACCGGATGGAGATCGCCTTCCCGCGCGTGCTCGCGCTCGCCGAACAGTCCGACGTGCGCATCAGCGGCGTGAACATCGGCCACGTGATCTCGGTCAAGAAGGGCGAGGAAGGCAAGACGATCGCGACGGTCGAAATCAACGAGAAATACGCCCCCGTGCGGCGCAACGTGCAGGCGATCGTCCGCCAGAAGACGCTCCTCGGCGAGACCTACATCCAGCTGATCCCGCACAGCCACACGGGGCCCTATGTCGCCGACAACGGCAGGCTTCCGCCCGGCAACGTCCTGCCCTCGGTGACGCTGGACGACATCCTCGCGACGTTCGATCCGAAGACGCGCGCCGCGTTCAAAATCTGGCAGCAGTCGGTCGCCGTGGGGATCAACGGTCGCGGCGAACAGATCAACGCCGCCTTCGCCCAGCTCGAACCGTTCAGCGAAAACGCGAACAAGCTGCTGGCGATCCTCGTCACCCAGGAAGGGGCGCTGCGCGACCTGGTCAAGAACACCGGCGTCGTCTTCAAGGCGCTCGGGAGTCGCGACCATCAGCTCGAACAGCTGATCGTCAACGGCGAACACACCTTCAAAGCGGCCGCGTCCGCGAGCCAGGCGTGGGCCGAGACATGGCGCCTGCTGCCGCCGTTCGAGCGACACTCGACCAAGGCACTCCAGGAACTCGACAAATTCTCGACCGTCGCGAACCCGTTCCTCGAAGAATTCCGCCCCGCCGAGCGCAGCCTCTCCTCGCTGCTGTCAGCGGCGAAGCCGTTCGCGCCCGAACTGGACAGGTTCCTGACGGCGCTCGGCCCGCTCACCACGGCTGCGAAGAAGGGGCTGCCCGACCTCGGGAAGTCTCTCGATCTCACGGTGCCGGTGCTCGAAAACTTCCGCCCGATCCTGCACAACCTCGACCCGTTCCTGCAGTACACGGGCACCTACGTCAACGAGGTCCAGACGTTCTTCTCGAACATCACGGCGGCGTCCGAGTTCCAGCAGGGCAACGCCAACATCGAAGGCGGCCAGGGCCCCAAGCAGCACCTGCTGATGACGCTCGCGACGCTGAACCCCGAAAGCCTCGCCAGCTACGGGACGCAGATCGGCAGCCAGCGGGCCAACGCCTACCCGCTGCCCGGCAACTACAACCAGATCGGCACGGGCCTGCCGGTGTTCAGCACCACCTCGTGCGGCAACGCCACGCCGTCTGTCAACGGGCCGCCGAGCGAAGTCATCTCCGAAGCGCTGATCCTGAGGCTGATAAACCTGCACGTGGCGAACCGCCCCGAAACCTTCACGGGCTTCGCCCCCAAAGAAAAAGCGGAAAAGGAAGAACTCGAAAAGGCCGAAAAACAGCCCGCGGGGACCAACACGGTCGCGGCGCCTCCGTGTCGCCAGCAGGGACCGAACAGCTTCAACGGCAAAGCAAGCCAGTTCCCCCACACCGTCTTCGAAGAAAAATGATGTCCGACCCCTACGATCCCGACGCCGCGCCCGAGCCGCTCGAGTCGCCTGCTCACGCCGACCCGCGGGTGGCGAGCGAGCCGGATGACGCCGAGGAGTTCGAGTTCCACAGCGATGACCTGGAACTGTCTGGCCGCGAGGGGGATTGGTCGATTCGCTGTAAAAACGTCGTCAAGCGCTTGGGCGGCGTGCCTGTCCTGAACGGGCTCGACGTCGCCTTCCCCGAGGACACGATCACGGTCGTGCTCGGGCCTTCGGGCACCGGCAAGAGCGTGCTGATCAAGCACATCATCGGGCTGATGTTCCCCGACTCCGGGGAAATCCTCGTCAAAGACCAGTCGGTCGGCAAGCTGAACATGCACGATCTCCTCGAGCTGCGGCGCAAGATCGGCGTGCTCTTCCAGGACGGCGCCCTGTTCGGCTCGATGTCGGTGTACGACAACGTCGCCTTCCCGCTGCGGCAGCACACCGATATGAGCGAGGCCGCGATCGCCGAGCGGGTGCTTCAGCGCCTGCGCGACGTCGGCCTCGGCGACGCCGTCGACGCGGCGCCCTCGCAGCTCTCGGGCGGCATGCGCAAGCGCGCGGGCTTCGCGCGTGCGCTCGTGATGGAGCCCGACGTCGTGATCTTCGACGAGCCCGACTCGGGCCTGGACCCGGTCCGCACGGCGCTGCTGTGCGAACTGATCCAGGAGATGCACGAGATCTACAAAGGCACCTACATCGTCGTCACGCACAACATCGCCTCCGCCCGGCAGATCGGCGAATACATCGCGGTGCTCTGGCGCGGGCGGATCGTGGAAGCGGGCGACGCCGAGCGCATGTTCTCCTCGGACAACGCCTTCGTGCGCCAGTTCCTCAGCGGCTCCGCCGAGGGGCCGCTGACGATGGACTGAGTGGGGCGGGGGCCCTTGACACGGGCCTGCATCCTGGGCGCGCTGGCCGCCGCGCTGCTTGTTGTTCCGGGCGCCGCGGCCGCCCCCGTCTCCGTCGCCGCGCTGCGCGCGCCGAGCCTCTGGATCGCTCACGCCGGCGAACCCGCGGCGAGCGCCGCCGAGGCTCGGCAGGCGGGAGTGCGAACGCTGCTGGTCAAGGCCGCTGACGGGCTCACGCCGGAACCGCAGTTCACGCCGGCGCTGGTCGCAGCGCTGCGCGCTTCGGGACTGACGGTCTGCGGCTGGACGTTCGCCTACGGCACCGAACCGGCCGGCGAAGCCGCGGCGGCGATCGCCGCCGTCCGGGCCGGAGCACAGTGCCTCGTCGTCGACGCCGAGGGGCAGTACGACAGCCGCTACGGCGCCGCGCAGGCGTTCGTGCGCGCGCTGCGCAGCGCGCTCGGGCGCAGCTTCCCGATCGCGCTCGCAGGGCAGGCGGAGACCTTCGAGCATCCGAAGTTCCCCTACTCGGTGTTCCTCGGCCCGGGGGCCTTCCAGCTCGACATGCCGCAGATCTACTGGCGTGACCTCGGGCTGACAGTGCCCCGCGCCTACTCGGTCGTGATCGGGCAGAACGCTCTCTACGGGCGTCCGATCGTGCCCGTCGGCCAGCTCTACGGCGGGGTGGGCGCCCCGGAAGTGGGCCAGTTCGCGACATACGCGGTTCAGTACGGCCTGGGCGGCGCCAGCTTCTTCGACCTCGACTCCGCAGAAGCGGCGCAGCTCGCGGCGGTCGTGCCGCGCGCGGTGCCTCACGTGCGCCGCATCGCCCACGCGAGCACGATCAGGCCGGGCGCCGACGGAGACGCGGTGCTCTGGGCGCAGGAGCTGCTGGACGGCGCCGGCGCGCGCCTGCCGATCGGCGGCTTCTTCGGGGCGCAGACCGGCAGGGCCGTGACGCGCTTCCAGGCGCGCCATCGACTACGCCGCAGCGGTGTCCTGGACGCGGCGACATGGCGTGCCCTGCTGCGGGTCCGTCCGCACGTTCCGTCCTGGGCGAAGCGCCCTCCGGACTCGGCGCTCTAGCCCGCGGCGTCGAGCTCGCCGAGCCACAGCGTCCAGGGCTCGAGGCGCGCGAGGTGCAGGACGGTCTCGTACCAGGGGTCGGGCTCGAATGCCGCGCGCACCGCCGCCTCGTCCTCGGCGCACACGACGAGCAGCGTGCGCTCGCCCTCGTCGACGTCGCCCACAGGGCCGCCGATCACGATGATCCCGCGTTCGGTGAGCCCGTCCATGAACGTCGCGTGCTCGTCCCAGCCGGCCTGCTCGCGGCGCCCCCGCGCATGATCGTAGGAGGGTCCCTTCGCCTGTTCTACGACGAACAGCGATGGCATCTCGACCAGGCTAGCGCGGCCGGTGCGCACCGGGTGCGGTCGTTGCAGCCCCGCGGCGGGACGATGCTTTGGTCTAGAAAAACCCTGTAAACCAGCCAGTTTTGACTCCGACGTCGCCTGATGCGAACATACGTTCGTATGATCGCCTGCGTCCATCTGCCGCGTTTCGAGCTGGTCGCCGCCGCCGAGGGATCGAGCCTGGCGCGCCAGGCGCTGGCGGGAGGAGCGCTGGCGGTCGCGCCGCCGGTGAGCGCCGACGGCGCCGCCGCGGCGGGAAGGCTGGGGGAGGTCTCAGGGGCCGCCGAAGCCCACGGCGTGAGGAGCGGGATGTTGCTCGGAGAGGCGCTCGCACGCTGTCCCGAGCTGGTGCTGCTGCCGGGCAACCCGGTGCGCGTGCAGGAGCTGTGGGAGTCCTCGCTGCAGGCGCTCGAGTCGATCGGCGCGGCGGTCGAGACGGGCGAGCCTGAGGAATCGAGTCAGGGCTCCATGGCGGGCCGGGGCTCCGTGCCGGCCCCGGGGCTCGCCTTCTTCGAGACCTCGGGGCTGATCGGCCTGTACGGCACGCGCGAGGGGACGATCGCGGCGGCGCGGCACGCGCTCGGGCGCCCCGCCCGCATCGGCCTCGCACCGGTGCGCTTCTGCGCGCTGGCCGCGGCGCTGGCGGCGCCGTCGCGCCGTGCGCTGGTACTCGACAGCGCTGAGGCGCGCCGCTGGCTGGCGGGGCAGCCGGTCGATCTGCTCGGCTACCGCGAGCGCACGGCTCATCTGCTCGCGCCGCTCAGGCGGCTCGGCGTGCTGACGCTCGGCGAGCTGGCGAAGCTGGGCCGCGACGAGCTCACCGACCGCTTCGGGAAGGCCGGCGGGACCGCCCACCGGCTGGCGTGCGGGGAGGACACCCCGCTGCGTCCCCGCCGCCCCCGCGAGCGGCTGGAGGAGTCGATGGGCGTCGGCGATGCCGCCAGCGGCGCCGCGCTGAAGCGGGTGCTGGGGGTATTGGTGAGCCGCGTGTTGGCTCACCCCGGTCGCCGCGGGCGGACGCTGCGCGCGGTGACGCTCTCGGCCGAGCTCGTCTCGGGCGGCAGCTGGAGCGAGCGTGTCGTCTTCCGCGAGCCGGTCTCCGATCCGGAGCGCATCCTGCTGGCGCTCTCGCTGCGGCTCGAGCTGCTGCCCGCCCCGGCCTCCGCGCTGCGGCTGGCCGTGGAGGGCTTCGGCCCGCCGCAGGGCGAGCAGGGGACGCTGCTCGACCAGAGCCGGGGCGCGCGACTGTCGCGGCTCGGGGAAGCCGTCGCGCAGGTGCGCGCGGTCGCCGGGCGCGACGCGGCGCTGCGCGCGGTCTGCGTCGATCCGGACTCGCGGGTGCCCGAGCGCCGCGTCGTGCTGGCGCCGGTGGCCGATGTCTAGCTCCCATCGGGACGACATGGAGGTCGCGCGGTGGCGCGTGCGCTGAACGCTCCGAGGCCGGCTCGCGTGCGCTGGGGGGAGGGGCTTCCCGCCGAGGTGGACGGCGAAGCCGTGGAGGCGATGCGCGAGTCGTGGCTGGTCGAAGACCGGTGGTGGGACGAGCAGCCGCTGCGCCGGCGCTACTGGGAGCTGATCTCTGAGCGGGGCCGGAACGTGGTCGTGTTCCACGACCTCGGTACGGGCCGCTGGTACATCCAGCGATGACGTACGTCGAGCTGCATTGCCACTCGGCTTACTCCTTCCTGGACGGGGTCTCGCTGCCCGAAGAGCTGGCCCAGCGCGCGGCCGAGCTGGGGTACGAGGCGTTGGCGCTGACCGATCACAACTCGGTGTCGGGCTCGATGGAGCTGGCCCAGACGGCCGCCGACCATGGTGTGCGAGCGATCCACGGCGCTGAGATCGACCTCGCCCCGGATCTGACCACCGCCTCCGGCGGCGGTGCCCCAGCCGGCTACCAGCCGCGCGGACGCGCCCAGCCGGGCCCCCACGTGACGCTGCTGGTCGAGGACGAGAGCGGCTGGCGCAACCTGTGCCGGATCATCACGATCGCCCATGCCCACACGCGCGACGGGCGGGTGGGCTCCAGTCATCGCGAGCTGGGGGAGCCGCAGATCGCGGCCGAGGATCTCGCGGCACATGCCGGGGGCCTCGTCTGCCTGACCGGCTGTGCGGGGCGCTCGGTTCTGCACGCGTCCGGGGCACCGTCGCCCAAGCCGTCGGGCACGGTGCGCACGCTGCTCGACGGCTTCGGACCCGAGCGCCTCTACGCCGAGTTGCAGCGTCCCTACGCGCGCAACGACCGCGCCCGCAACCGCGCCTTCGCCGCGGCCGCCCGGCGGCTCGGGCTGCGGACGGTTGCCACCGGTGACGTCCACACCCACTCCGCCGCGCGTGCCGAGCTGCAGGACGCCTTCGTCGCGCTGCGCCACCGGCTCACGCTCGATGCCTCCGAGCCGCTGCGGCGCGGCAACCGCAGCCACGTGATGGCGGCGCCGCGCGCGATGGCCAGCCGCTTCGCCGACCATCCGGAGGCGGTCGCCGAGACGCTCGCGCTGGCCGAGCGGCTGCGCTTCGACCTGACGAAGGATCTCGGCTACCGCTATCCCGGGTCCGAGGAAGGGGATGCCTCCCGGCGCCTGGCCGAGCTCTGCGCGGCGCGCCTGCATGAGCGCTTCGGCCCAGGTGCGCCGCCATCCGCGCGCGCCCGGCGCGAGGAGGCGGAGCGGCGCCTGCGCGAGGAGCTGCGGGTGATCGACGGGCTCGGCCTGGCCGGCTTCTTCCTGCTCCACCACGAGATGCTCGAGCTGGCGCGCGAAGTGGCCGTCGAGGTGCGCGGTCCTGACTCGGTGCGTGCGCTGCTGGCGCCCGGCAGGGGGAGGGGCTCGTCGGTCTCCTCGCTGGTCTGCTATCTGGCCGGCCTCTCCCACATCGACCCGATCGAGAACGACCTCGCGCTCGGGCGCTTCCTGCACGAGGACCTCCATGGCCTGCCCGACATCGACCTCGACTTCCCGCGCGACATCCGCGAGCGGCTGATCCCGCGGGTCCACGACCGTTTCGGCCGCGACCGCGCCGCGCTGGTCGCCGCCTTCCCGACCTTCCGCATGCGCGGCGCCGTGCGCGAGCTGGGCAAGGTGCTCGGGCTGCCACCGGGGGAGATCGAGCGGATCGCGCGCGGCGCGGACCCCTGGGGGCCGGCCGGTGAAAGCGGCGAAGTGGACTTCGCCGCGGGGCGCCACGAGCGCGACTCGGCGGATCGGTCGCCCGCCCGCCCCGACCGCCGCTCGCAGCGCTGGCGCTGGCTCGGGCGCCTCGTCGAGGAGGCGCAGGGCCTGCCGCGCCATCTCTCCCAGCACTCCGGGGGCATGATCCTCGCCACGCGGCCGCTGATCGACTGCTGCCCGGTCGTGCCGGCGGCGATGGAGGGTCGCCAGATGGTGCAGTGGGACAAGGACTCCTGCGCCGACGCCGGCTTCCTGAAGATCGACCTGCTGGGGCTCGGGATGCTCTCGGCGGTCGAGCGCTGCGTGGAGGAGGTGCACCGCGGCAGGCGCGAGCGGATCGATCTGTCGAGGATCCCCTTCGACGACCCTGAGACGTTCCGCGCGATCCGCGCCGCCGACACGGTCGGCGTCTTCCAGGTCGAGAGCCGTGCCCAGATGCAGTCGCTGCTGCGCACCCGCCCGCGCAACCTCGAGGACCTCACGATCCAGGTGGCGATCGTGCGCCCGGGCCCCATACAGGGCGGAGCGGTGAACCCCTACATCAAGCGCCGGCAGCGGCTTCGCGAAGCTAGGGCGGGTGGGTTCGATTACAAGATCCCCTACGACCACCCGGCGCTCGAGCCGGTCCTGAAGGAGACGCTCGGCACGATCATCTTCCAGGACCAGGTGATGCAGGTCGCCGAAGCGTTCGCCGGCTTCACGCCGGGCGAGGCGGACGGCCTGCGCAGAGCGATGAGCCGCAAGCGCTCCGGCGAGCTGCTGCGCCGCCAGCGCGAACGCTTCGTCGAGGGCGCGATGAGTCATTCAGGCGCCGCGCAGGAGGTGGCCGAACGCGTCTGGGAGATGGTCGAGGGCTTCGCCGGCTTCGGCTTCCCGAAGGCCCACAGCGCGGCCTTCGGGCTGCTCGCCTACCAGTCCACCTGGCTGAGGGTGCACTACGGGCCGGAGTTCCTTTGCGCGCTCCTGAACGAGCAGCCGATGGGCTTCTACGCGCCCGACAGCCTCGTCCACGAGGCCGAGAACCGCGGCATCGCGATCCTCGGTCTGGACGTCAACTCCTCCGAGGTGGAATGCACGGTCCAGAACGGGGCGGTGCGGCTCGGGCTCGGCTACGTCAAGGACGCGCCCGACACCGAGATGCGCGAGCTCGTCACCGAGCGGGCGAGCGGCGGGCGCTACCGCACGCTGGCCGAGCTGGCCGCCCGCTCGGGGGCGCGTCGCGTGACGCTCGAACAGCTCGCCTGGTCGGGGGCCTGCGACGGGCTTCTGGCCGAGCAGGGCGCGCGCGTGGGGGCCGACCGGCGCTCGGCGCTCTGGCAGCTCGGCCTGGCCTCGCCGGCCGTGGGGATCGAGGGAGAGACCGAATCCGAGCGCAAGATGAGCCAGCTCGCGCTCCCCCTCGAGCTGCCCGAGGCGCCGCCGCTGCGCAAGCTGGGACGCTGGCAGCGACTGATCGCCGACTACTCCACCAGCGGCGTGACGGTCGGCGACCACGCGATGGCCGTCCTGCGCGAGCGGCTGACCGCCCACCGTCTCGCCACGAGCGCCCAGCTCACGCGGCTGCCCTCCGGCTGTGAGATCGCGCTCGCCGGCCTCGTGATCGCCCGGCAGCGGCCGGGCACCGCCAACGGCACGATGTTCCTGCTGTTCGAGGACGAGTTCGGGACGGTCAACCTGATCGTGCCGAGGGAGGTCTACGAGCGCCGCCGCCACCTCGCACGGGCGGAGCCGCTGCTGCTTGCGCGGGGGCGGCTGGAGCACCACCAGGAGGGCGTCCACACCGTCCTTCGCCGGGGGGAGGACGGGCAGGCGGGCACTCCAACTCTCGTGCGCGAGGCGACTGAAGCCGACGGGGAGCCGATCCGGCCGGTGGTCAACCTGCTCGTGCGCGAGCTGGAGGCGCTCGACCGCTATCTCGACGGGGCGCTCGCCGAGCCCGGGAGCGAGGGCGCGACCGTGCGGCGGCTCGGCACCAGGGACGCCGACCGCGCCGGCGAGCCGGCCGAGGACGGCGCGGAGGTCGGCTCCAGCATGCGGGCGGTCGCACCGCCGATCCAGAGCTTCGCCTCCGGCCGCCGCCGCTAGCCGTCCCGGCCGGCGATCGGCGATCATTGCGCGAGGTACCGAGGAGGGGAGACGGCGATACAGGGGCGATCACGTCGGGCGGCTGGGTGCGCGGCGCTGCTCGCATCGCTATGTGCAAGCGCCTCCGCGGCCGCCGGCGCGACCCCCGCTCCTCGCTGGGGCGCTCCGCAGGAGATCGCGGGCGGCCCGAGCGCCGCCGCGGGCGGGCCACAGATCGCCTCCGACGCGCGCGGCGACGCCGTGCTGGTCTGGACCGAAGCCGGAATCGTCAGGGCAGCCGTCCGTCTTGCGGGCACACGTCGTTGGCGGCGCACGTTCACCCCCGGTTACGAAGGTCGCGAGGCGGCCGAAGCTCCCCGCGTCGCGATCGACGCAGACGGGACCGCAACCGTGCTCTGGGTTCACAACGGCGCCTACCCGGCGAGGATCGTCGAGGCTACGACCCTTGATATCCGCACCCGCCGTTGGGGCCATCGCGCCGACGTCGGGACGACCGACTGGAACCATCAGCCGGTCTACGCCCTCGCTGAGAGCCCCGGCGGCGAGGCCGTCGTGGTGTGGGAATGCCGACCGGACAGGCCCGAAGGCGTCTGCGCCTCAGTACGGACGCCCGCCGGGCCCTGGGGACCCGCGAAGCTGCTCAGTCCCGCCGGGGCCGAAGCGGAGCTCCCGTCCGTCGGAATGGATCAGCGAGGCGACGCGATCGCGGTTTGGGGAGCGCAGTACCGCGACGATCGTTTCGACGTGGCGGCGAGCAGGATCGAAGCGAGCACCCTCATTCCCGGAGGGGCGTGGCAGCAGCCGGTCGTCCTATCCCGCGGGCAGTTCGATGTCGATCCCACCCTGGCCGTCGCTCCGTCGGGTGCTGCCGCGGTCGCTTGGCAGGAGGAACAGCCCGACTTCGCGCCGGCGCCCCCGCCGAGCTACGCCTACGCGCAGCCCAACACGGTGCAGGCGACGCTGCGATCGACGACGGGCGCCGGCTGGGGAGCTCCGGCGACCCTCGCGGAGGAGGCCGGCATCTTCGCCGCCGAACCGGCGGTGGCGATCAACGCCCGCGGCGAGGCGTTCGTGGCCTGGCAGGACGACCAGGTCGAAAGCAACCAACTCCTCCTTGCCGCCCATCCGGCCGGTGGCGCCTGGAAGGCCGCCCGGATGATCGCCGCATGGAGGCACGTCACGGCGCCGCTCGAGCCCCGCTGCTCCGGGACCGCGTGCGCGCGTGCGATCGCCATCCGGTTGCCGGGGGCGGGGCCTCGGCTGCTCGCAGCCGAAGGCGAAACGGTCCTCGCCTGGCGCCAGGCGTACGCGCTGCGTCCTGTTCTCGCCATCGGCTCGCCTGCGCGCGAAGACGCTCTGCGCTCCGCGCGGATCGGGCGTTTTGAAGGCCCGGCACTCACGGGCGTTCCCGGTGGCGCGCTCATCGCCTGGACGCAGTTCGTCGAAGCGACGGCACCCGACGAACTTCCGACTACGACGATCGAGGTCGCCGAACGGCGGTTCGGGCCAGCGGCTGTCCGGCATTAGACTCGCCGCCGTGCGCGCGATCGAGCTGAAGAACGTCGATTCCGAGCAGTGGCGTGCGCTGCAGGGCGAGGACCCTCACCCCTGGGGCGGCGAGGCCGAAGCGCTCGCGTGGGTGCCCAAGACCGACTATGTGGGCATCCCCGGAGAGGGTGGGGAGCTGCTCGCGATGGCCGCCGTGCTCGTCGCCGAGGTCACCGCGGGCGAGGAGGCCTTCCCGGTCGCAGGCGTGGGTGGAGTGATCGTGCGGCCCGACATGCGCGGACACGGCCTCGCGAGGCTCGTCGTCGAGGCGATACTCGAAGTCGCGGCGCGTCTCGGCCCGGAGCGGGCGATGCTGTTCTGTCGCCAGCCGCTCGTCGCGATGTACGAGCGCTTCGACTTCCGCACGATCGACGAGCCCGTCACTGCCGCCCAGCCCACAGGCCGCGTCGAGATGCCCCTGCGCGCGATGTGGAGGCCGTTGCGCGCGGACGCGAGCTGGCCGCCGGGGCCGGTGGCGGTTCTCGGCGAGCCGTTCTGAGCTCGCCTGCGCGGACACGGCCGGCGCCCCCGGGGGAGGTGGACGCCGGCCGCTCCGATACCTGTCAGCCGACGGCGCTCACCCGCCGCGAGCGTTCGCTCTCCTCGGCGTCGGTCACCGCCCAGGCGAGGCGCTCAATCAACTGCTCGGCTGCATGGCCGTCGGCGAGGTGGATCGAGCTGACCCGCTCGTCGAGCAACACACCTCCGCCCGTCTGCGGGCGCGTACGCCCGGCCCCGGGGTCGGCCGTCACGATGATCCTGGCCATGAATCTCTCCTTCCGATCGAGATTCCCTCCTCCGTATCAAGAAGGTCGCGGGCGCACCTGAAGGTGCGGTTAAAACTCTGTGTTCTTCCTCTTACGAGGTCAACCGCCTGACCGACACGATGTCGATGTGTCGATAGCCTGACGCCATCACGCGCCTCGGCAACACCGAGCTCGACGTCTTCCCACTCTGCCTCGGCGGCAACGTGTTCGGCTGGACGCTCGACGACGCTCAGTCGTTCGCAGTGCTCGACGCCTACCGGGCGGCCGGCGGCAACTTCATCGACACCGCTGACAGCTACGGGCGCAGCGGGGCCGGGGCGGGCGCCTCTGAGGAGATCATCGGACGCTGGATGCAGGCGCGCGGCAACCGCGATGAGCTGATCCTGGCGACGAAGGTCGGGATGTCCGAGCGCCGCCGCGGGCTCTCGGCGCCGAACATCGCCGCCGCCTGCGAGGACTCGCTGGGGCGGCTCGGCACCGATCGCATCGATCTCTACTACGCCCACAAGGACGATCCCGGGACACCGCTCGAGGAGACGCTCGCGGCCTTTGCGACGCTGATCGCCGAGGACAAGATCCGCTACGCCGCAGGCTCGAACTACGCGCCCGAGCGGCTCGCGCAGGCGCTCGAGCTGGGGCGCCAGGCCGGACTTGCGAGCTACGTCGCGGTGCAGGAGCACTACAACCTGATGGAGCGCGACTACGAGCGCGAGCTGGCTCCGCTGTGCGCCGCGAACGGGCTCGAGTGCATGCCCTACTTCGGGCTCGCGAAGGGGTTCCTGACCGGCAAGTACCGTCCGGGCGGTGCCGAGGTCGACAGCCCCCGCGCGGCACGCGTGCTCGAGAGCTACCTCAACGACCGCGGCGTTCGCGTGCTCGCAGAGCTCGACGCGGTCGCGGCCGCGCACGACTGCAGCGACGCGGCGGTCGCGCTCGCCTGGCTGGCCGCCCAGCCGACGGTCGCGGCGCCGATCGCCAGCGCGAGGACGCCCGCTCAGCTCGCCGAGCTGCTCGAGTTCACGACGCTCGAGCTGGACGCCGGCGAGCTCGAGCGCCTCTCTGCGGCGAGCGAGACCTGAGCCCCTCCGGCCCGCTCAGCCCGCCGGTGCGAAGCTGAGCCTCTCGCCGTCCGGGCCGCTGAGCAGCAGCTCGCCGCCGGCGGAGCCCGGACCCGCGGCGTCGCCCGCCGCCGCCTGCACTGCCGCGACCGTCTCGGGGCCGCTCAGCTCGAAGGCGACGAGCCGCAGGCCGGGGGCGTCCGGCGGCGCCGGCGCGCCGCCCGCGCTCTGCCAGGTGTTCAGCCCGAGGTGGTGGTGATAGCCGCCGGCGGACACGAAGGCGGCCTGCGGGATCAGCGCCTGGCGCTCGAAGCCGAGCCCCGTGTAGAAGCGCTCGCTCGCGTCCACGTCTGAGACCTTCAGGTGCACATGGCCGATCCCGGTCCCCGGCGCGATGTGCGGATCGGGGTCCGTGACCGAGGTCGCCATGAGATCATCGACGTCCAGCGGCGCGGTGTAGATCTCATAGCCGCCGCCGGGCGTCCGTCCCCACTGCTCGCGTGGCCGGTCGACGTAGACCTCGATCCCGAGCCCGTCCGGGTCGTCGAGGTAGAGCGCCTCGGAGACGCCGTGGTCGGAGGCGCCGGTGAACGGCCAGCGCGCGGCGACTACTCGGCGGACCGTGTCTGCCAGCGCCTCGCGCGAGGGGTGAAGCCATGCCACGTGGAACAGTCCCGTGCTGTGGGCGGGGGCGGGCCGTGGCTCGCCCAGCGCCTCCAGCTGGAGTGCCGGGTGGGCGGGGTCTGCACCGAGCAGTGCGTGCTCCTCGTCGCGCTCGATCAGCGGCAGTCCGAGGACGCGCTCGTAGAACGAGGCGCTCGTATCGAGGTCGGCGACCGCGAGGCGGGCGCTGCGGATCCGGAGGCTGGGGTCGATCGTCGTCACGGTGCGGTGGAAGGTAGTGTGACGCCATGGACTACCGGAAACTCGGCTCCAGCGACCTCGAGGTCTCGGAGATCAGCCTTGGCTCGTGGCTCACCTACTCGGGCGGCGTCAGCCGCGAGCAGGCCGCCGCGTGCGTGGAGGCGGCGTTCGAGGAGGGCATCAACTTCATCGACACCGCGAACGTCTACGGGCGCGGCGCCTCCGAGGAGCTGCTCGGCGAGGCGCTGGCGGGCCGTGAGCGCTCCTCCTATGTGCTCGCGACGAAGGTCTACTTCCCGATGTCCGACACCGACAAGGGCCTCTCCGCCGCGCAGATCCACAAGCAGATCGACGCTTCGCTCGCGCGGCTGCGCACCGACTACGTCGATCTCTACCAGTGCCACCGCTTCGACCGCGACACGCCGTTGGAGGAGACGATGGCCGCGCTGACCGAGGTGGTGCGCGAAGGCAAGGCGCGCTACATCGGCTTCAGCGAGTGGCCGGTCGAGGAGGTCGAACGCTCGCTGGCGCTCGACGGGGTCGAGCGCTGGGTCTCGAGCCAGCCCCAGTACTCGATGCTCGTTCGCGGGCCCGAGGCCCAGTTGATCGGGCTCTGTGAACGGGAGGGGATCTCCCAGATCGTGTGGTCGCCGCTCGCCCAAGGCGTGCTCGCGGGCCGCTACCGGCCCGGCGAGGCGCCGCCCGCCGACTCCCGCGCGGCGAGCGAGAGCATGGGCGGCTTCATCGGCGGGCTGATGACCGAGCCGATCCTCGAGGCCGTCGAGCGCCTGCGCGACGTCGCCGCCCAAGCGGGCCTCACGATGGCGCAGCTCGCGCTCGCATGGGTGCTGCGCCAGGGCAACGTCGCCTCGGCGATCGTCGGGGCGAGCCGCCCCGAGCAGGTGCGCGCGAACGCCTCGGCCTCCGGGATCGAGCTCGACGAGCAGACGCTCGCGGCGATCGACGCCGCGCTCGGCGACGCCGTGTACCGCTGAGCCCGTGGACTTCGTCACCGCCAGCAGCGACGGCCTGCGCTTCGTGCTCGCCGACAGCGGCGGCGAGGGCATGCCGGTCGTGCTGTTCCACGGCTTCCCCGACACGCCCGCGGGCTGGGAGCCGACCGCGAAGATCCTGAGCGAGGCGGGCTACAGGACGATCGTCCCCTACCTGCGCGGCTATCACCCCGACACGATCGTGCCCGGCCGCCGCTACACCGGCAAGGACCTCGGGGGGGACGCGATCACGCTGCTGGACGCGCTCGGCCTATCCTCAGCGGTGCTCGTCGGGCACGACTGGGGCTCCGCCGTGGTGTTCGGAGCCGCCGCGCAGGCTCCGGAGCGGGTGCGCGCGCTCTGCTCGGTGGCGATCCCGCACCCGCGCAAGATCGAGCGCTCGCCCGCGCTTCTGTGGCGAGCACGCCACTTCATCACGCTGCGGCTGCCAAGCGGGCCCTGGCTCGCCCGCCGCAACGACTTCGCCTACCTGGACGTGCTCATGCGCCGCTGGGCGCCGCGGTGGTCCGGCCCGGAGCGTGACGCCACCCTCGCGGGTGTGAAGCGCTGCTTCGCCGACGAGCAGGTGCTCCACGCGGCACTCGGCTACTACCGCGACTCGCGCCCCGGCGGCGAGCCCCGGGAGCTCTCGATGCCCACGATGATCGTCGGCGGAACCACCGACATCGTCGACGTCGCGGCGTTCACCGAGTCCGCCGAGCTGCTCGACGGGCCGCACGAGATCGTGATCGCCGAGGGCGCCGGGCACTGGCCCCACCGCGAGGCGGCGGATCTCTTCCACCAGCGCCTGCTCGCGTTCCTGGCCGAGCTGGCCGCCTAGCTAGCGCGCCCCCACGACCAGCGACTGGAACCCGCGCCCGACGGGGCCCTCGAGGTCGTGCAGGACGGTCTCGGCGAGCCCGGTGCCGCCGGCGTGCAGCAGCGTCCGTCCGTCCAGCCCGATCCACTCGCCGCGCGGCTCGCGGTGCAGATGTACGTGGAGGTCGGCGTTGATGAACAGGAAGCCCTCGAAAGGGAGCGAGGCGCTGATGCCGTTGCCGAAATCCGCGCTCGCCGCGAGCCGGGCGAGCGGGCTCGCCGGCTCCTCGTCGACGAGCGGCAGGCGCAGCCGTTGCCACACCCGGCCGGGGCCCGGTGCCCACGGATCGTTCAGCCAGCGCATCTCCATCGCGGTGGCGGCGAAGCTGGCGTCGCGGTCGTCGGGGTTCAGCGCGAAGCGGATCTCGCGCGCCTCCTCCAGGCCGGGCATGCGCTCCGCCGCGAGCGTCCCGTCGGGCAACTCGGGCAGGTCCTCGGGGACCGCCTGCACGCGCAGAGCGCTCGCGCGGCAGATCAGCTGCTCGCCTTCGGCGCCGAGGTCGGCATAGAGCTCAGCCGCGAGCTCCTGCACGCGACGCCCCGGCCTGAGCGTCCGCGTCTGGATCCGCAGCGGAGCGAAGGGCAGCGTGCGCAGCAGCTCGAAGCCGAAGCGCGCGAAGCGCAGCTGTGGCTGTGGCTCGTGTCGCTCGAAGGCGCGGACGATCAGCGCCGCCGGAGCGCCGCCGTGCAGCGCCTGGGGGTCCCAGGGCCCGCGCGCCTGCTCGGTGGGGACGAACCGTCCGTCTTCGTGGAGGAAGACGGGGCCCTGCGGGGTCGGGTCGGCCACGTTGCTCAGTTGACGGCGAGGCGGGAGACGAAGTCGGCCAGCAGCCCCGGGTCGCGCAGCGGCGCGCCGTGGCCGAAGCACGTCAGCCGCGGGCGCAGCTCGGCGAGCCGGCGGGCCGACTCACGGTTGCGCGGCGGGTCGGGAGTGAAGACGTCGGGCGGCTCGTGCAGGCCCGGCCGCCCGGTGCGGACGTTCATGTTGTTGAGCACGTCGCCGAGGATCAGCACGCGGTCCGATTCGCGCCAGTAGGCGACCTGTCCGGGGGAGTGGCCCGGGCTCTCGAGCACGGTGAAACCGGCGACCTCGTCGCCCTCGTCGAGCGCCCGCGAGACCGGGTGGGGAGGACCGGTCCAGAAGCGTTGTTGGAGCACGTTGACGAAGCCCGGCGCCTGCGAGTTGGAGATCCCGCCGGGCGTCTCCATCGCGCGCACGTCGCCCCGTCCGCACCAGAGCGGGATGCCGAGGCGTTCGCACACCTCGTGCGAGCAGCCCTGGTGGTCGGGGTGCGCATGCGTGAGCGCGTGCGCGTTCAGATCCCGCCCCGCGATCTGCCTGAAAATGCGACGCTCGGCCTGGCGCGTCGCGGCGTCGATCAGGACGTCGCCCGCGAGGTAGACGTTGATCGCGTTGCGAGGCCGGCCGTCCAGCAGCCAGAGGCCCTCCGCCAGCTCTCTCATCCGCTTCCCCTCCGCTCTGTTCTCAGGAGCCGGTCCGCTCCCAGGAGAAGCCTCGCACAGCGAGGTACACGCCGAGGGCCGCCCACAGGCCGATCACCGCGAGCGCGTCCAGGTTCTCAGACAGCCCGCGGCCCGTGACCATCGCCCCTGAGAGCCCCACGATCAGCGGCTGCAGCGGCAGCCCCTCGGCGATGCTGCGCAAGAAGCCCGGCGCGCTGGCCGAGTCGAAGACGTAGAAGGACACGAAGACGACCGGCAGGAACACGGCGTTCACGTACGCCGCGGTGGACTCGAAGTTCGGGATCACGTGCGCGAACGCGACCCCGAGCGCTGCGAGGCAGATCACGCCGGCGAGCACGAACACCACCAGCTCCAGCCAGTCCTGCGGCCAGCCGATCCCGAACACGAGGCGCCCGGCGATCAGCACGACCGCGATCTGAATCGCGCAGTTCGTGACCGCGTTCGCGGCCACACCGGCGAAGTAGGACAGCGTCGGCAGCGGCGTGCCGCGGATCCGCTTCAGCACCCCCCGCTCGCGCAGGAACACGATGTTGTATGCGAGCGCGGTGAAGGTCGTGGCCATCACGCTCATGGCGGCGATCGCGGGGAGCAGCTTGTCCAGGTCGCTCTGGCTGCCGCTGAAGATCGCGCCGCCGGCGGCGAGGAACAGCAGCGGCAGCACGAAGTTGAAGAAGGCCGCGCTCGGGTTGCGCCAGAACATCTTGCGCTCGAGGCGGTACTGGCGCCAGCCGAGTGCGACGACGTCAGGCATCGGCCGTCAGCTCCAGGTAGACGTCCTCGAGCGTCGGGCGCCCGACCGTCAGGTCGCGCAGCTCCCAGCCCTCCTCGAGCGCGCGCTCTGTGAGGGAGTGCAGCAGCGCCGTCGGCTCCTCGGTGTCCAGCTCGACCAGCCCGCCCTCGCGGTCGCGGTAGGTCACGCGATAGCGTTCCGCGCCGCCTCCCACGCCGAGCTCCCGCGGCGGGCCGATCGCGAGCACGCGGCCGTCCTTGACGATCGCGACCCGGTCGGCGAGCTCCTGGGCCTCGTCGAGGTAGTGCGTCGTCAGCAGGATCGTCTTGCCGAGCTCGCGCAGCGAGCGCACGGTCTCCCATGCGGCGCGCCGCGCCTCCGGGTCGAAGCCGGTGGTCGGCTCGTCGAGGAAGATCAGCTCCGGGTCGCCTACGAGCGCGAGCGCGAAGTCCAGCCTCCGCAGCTGCCCGCCGGAGAGCTTGCGGCAGCGCACGTCGGCGGAGTCCTCGAGACCCGCGAGCGCCAGCACCTCGCCGACCTCGCGCGGGTGGGGGTAGAACCCGGCCCAGTGCCCCAGCGCCTCGCGCGGCGTGATGTGGGAGTAGATCCCGCCCGACTGCAGGACGATGCCGATCTGGCGCCGGAGCTCGATCGAGCGCAGCGCCGGGTCCTGTCCGAGCACCGAGACGGTGCCCTCGGTGCGGGCGCGGTAGCCCTCGAGGATCTCGACACAGGTCGTCTTCCCCGCACCGTTCGGTCCCAGAAGTCCGAACACCTCGCCGCGGCGTACGGCGATGTCGATGCCGCGCAGCGCCTCGAAGTCGCCGTAGCGCTTGCGTAGGTCGCGCACCTCGATGGCAGGGCCCTGCTCGGTCACGTCCGGATCATTCCAGCACCCCGCACGCGGCGCGCGGGCGGGCGAGAGCGTCTGGGAGCCGCTACCAGTGCACGCCACGCGTCAGCGTGGCCATCGCGATCTGCTCGAAGGAGACGTGTTCCTCCACGTCCTTCTGGCCCTTCGCCGCCGCCGAATCCGGGAACACGCGGTAGCCGAGGTGCAGCAGCCGGTCGACCAGGCTCGGCGAGAGGCTGTACAGGACTTCGCCGAACTTGCCGAGCGCCGTGCCCATCTCCTTGGGTCGCGAACGCAGCGCCTCGCAGATCATGTCCGCTGCCTCCTCTGGGCTCAGCGTGGGGAAGGCGTCGTACATTTTCGTCGGCGCGATCATCGGCGTGCGGACCAGCGGCATATGGATGGTCGTGAACGTGACGCCGTCGCCGATCACCTCGGAGGCCACCACGCGCGTGAAGGCGTCGAGGGCCGCCTTGGAGGCGACGTAGGCCGAGAAGCGCGGCGGGTTCGTCTGCACGCCGATCGAGGAGACGTTGACGATGTGCCCGGAGCCCCGCTCGCGCATGTGAGGGAGCAGGCCGATGATCAGCTTGATCGCGCCGAAGTAGTTGAGCTGGATCGTACGTTCGAAGTCGTGGAAGCGGGTGTAGCTGAGCGCGATCGAGCGCCGGATCGAGCGGCCCGCGTTGTTGACGAGCATGTCGACGTTGCGGTGGTCGGCGAGCACGCGCTCCAGCAGGCCTTCGACCGACTCCATCTCGGAGATGTCGGCCGCGTACACGTACGCGGTGCCGCCACCGGCGACGATCTCCGCGCGCACTTCCTCGAGGCTGTCGACGTTGCGCGCGATCAGCAGCGGCACCCCGCCGGCCGCGGCGACCTTCAGCGCCGCGGCGCGCCCGATTCCTGAGGAGGCGCCGGTGATCATCACGTGCTTGCCGCCGAGGGCCTCGCGCAGCGTGCGCCGGCGCCCGTCGTGCGGCTCCATCTCACGCTCCCAGTAGTCCCACAGGCGCGACGCGTACTCGCTCAGCAGCGGCGGCGTCTCGAGCGGTGAGCCCGCGAGCACGCGCTGGGTCTCGCTGGAGTCGAACCGGGGCACCAGCTCCATGTGTCCCAGCACCTCGCGCGGGATGCCGAGCTCGCGCAGCGCGAGGTCTGAGACCTGCTTGAACGGCGGCAGCGCCGCGGTCAGGGCCAGCGGCCACCTCGGCAGAGCGTCGGTCAGGCGTTTGTCGACGTTGACCGCGAAGCGCGGCGCGTGGGCGGCGCCTGCCAGCTCGTTGATCAGGTCCGTGACCTTCTGCGGACGCGGGTCGGTGAGGTGGAAGGACTGGCCGTCGAGGCCAGGTTCGTGAGCGATCTGCTCCAGCGCGCCCGCGACCCAGTCGACCGGGACGACGTTGGTGTAGCCGAGGTCGACGCCGACGAGCGGCACCCATTCCGGCACCACGCGGCGCGTGCGCTGGATCGCTTTGAAGAAGTAGTACGGACCGTCGATCTTGTCCATCTCGCCGGTCCTCGAGTCGCCGACGACGACGCCGGGCCGGTAGGTGCGCCACGGCACGTAAGGCTGCTCGCGCACGATCCGCTCGGACTCGAACTTGGTGCGGTGGTAGGGCGAGGGCAGGCGCTGGTTCTCGTCGAACATCGTCTCGTCGAAGACGCCGCGGTAATCGCCTGCGACGGCGATCGAGGAGACGTGGTGCAGGCAGCCGGCGTCGAGCGCGCGCGCGAGTTCGACGGCGTGCGTGGTGCCGCCGACGTTGACGGCGGTGTTGCGCTCCGCCGGTGCGGTCATGTCGTAGACGGCCGCGAGGTGGAAGAAGTGGTCGATCTTGCCTCGCAGCTCGGCGACCTCATCGCTCTCGATGCCGAGCAACGGCCGGCGCAGATCGCCGACGACGGGCTTGACGCGCTGGGCGGCGGACGCGCCGGCTGCGACGGTCCAGCGCTCGGCCAGATCGTCCAGGCGTGGACGGCTGCTCTCGCGCACGAGCACGTAGACGTCCCCCTGGCGTTTCTCGAGCAGCCTCTCCACGAGCCGGCGTCCGATGAAGCCGGTGGCGCCCGTTACGAAGTAGGCCATCGTCGGCAGAGCCTACCCTGATGAGCGCAAGAACATGGCCCCGGCCGCCCGCACGCCCTGCCGTCGGGCCGGCTCCGGCGCTCAGGCGCCTGCGCCGGCTCCGCCGCGACCCTCGCCGGCGGCGAACCGCGCCGCGCCCCGCGCCCCGTCTTCGAACACATCCGGCCCGGCCGCCGCCTCCAGCGCCAGCGCGTCCTCCAGAGGCATCCCGAAGCCCTCGATCGCCGCGCGGCGATCGGCGAGCATCGTCGACTGAGGGAAGCGGGCGAGGTTCTCCGCCAGCTCCAGCGCCCGCTCGAGGTGTGCGCCCGCGGGCACGACCTCGGTCAGCATCCCCATCGCCAGCGCTTCGTCCGCGTCGATGATCCGCCCGGTCAGGATCAGGTCCAGCGCGTGGCCCATGCCGACGATCCGCGGCAGCCGCTGGGTGCCGCCGTCGATCAGCGGCACGCCCCAGCGTCGCTCGGGGTAGCCGAGGCGTGAGGAGGCGGTGGCGATGCGCAGGTCGCACCAGAGCGCGATCTCCAGGCCGCCGGCCAGGCAGAAGCCGGAGATCGCCGCGATCGTCGGCTTCGAGGCGGTCAGCCGCGTGAAGCCCATCGGGCCCTCGGCGCTCATCAGGCGGGGGGCCATCGTCTCGGTCGCCTTCAGGTCGGCGCCCGCGCAGAAGGAGATGCCCCCGGCACCGGTGAGGACGAGCGCGCGTGCCTCCTCGTCGGCCTCGAAGCGCTGGTAGGCCTCGTGCAGGGCCTCGGCTGTCGGGCCGTCGACTGCGTTGCGGCGGTGGGGGCGGTCGATCGTGATCAGCGCGGCGGCGCCGCGGCGCTCGTAGGAGACGGCGTCGCGGCCGCTCGGTTCGCCGTCGGACATCTAGAGGCCGCCCGCCCGGCGAGGAGCGGCTACCAGCCGCCGTCCCAGTGGCCGATCTGCTTCTCGGCCGCCAGGCGGCGTTTCTTGCGCTTGTCGAGGCGTCCCTGGAGCATGCTCATCAAGAACACGAACAGCGGGAAGAAGATGATGACCGCGAACATGATGTTCGTGATCGACTTGTCGCCCGTCGCGCCGTAGAAGCCGCGCCCGTCGTTTTCGGCGTGCGCGACGCTCGCGAAGGCGAGCGTGAGCAAAAGCGCGTACGGGATGATCGCGAGTCGCAGGCGGCGCATCGGGCCCGATGCTACTTCAATCCACGGCGGCTCGGCTCGATCTCGGCCCTACCATCAGCAGCCGATGGCGCTGCTGATCGCATCAGACCTCCAGAAGGACATCGCGGGCGAGGAGCTGCTGCGCGGGGTGTCGTTCAAGCTCGAGCGCCGCGAACGTATGACGATCGCGGGCCGCAACGGCGCGGGCAAGACGACGCTGCTGCGGATGCTCGCGGGCGAGACCTCGATCGACCGCGGAGAGCTGTCGGTCGCGAAGGGCGTGCGAATCGCGCTGCACGACCAGCGCCCGCCCCGCGAGCGCGACGTCGCGCTCGGCGACTACGTGCTCTCGGGCTGCGCCGAGGAGCTGGCGATCGAGCGCGAGCTGGCCGCGCTGGAGGCGCGGATGGCGGCGGGTGAGACCGACGAGGGGACACTCGGCCGCTACTCCGCCGCGCAGGCTCGCCTGGAGACGCGCGGGGGCTACCTGTGGCGCTCGCGCGCCTCGACGATGGCGCACGGCCTCGGCTTCCGCGACGAGGATCTGGAGCGGCGGCTCGACACGTTCTCGGGCGGGCAGCTGACGCGGGCCTCGCTGGCCCGCGCGCTCGCGACAGGCGCGGACGTGCTGCTGCTCGACGAGCCCACCAACCACCTCGACATCGCCTCGCTGGAATGGCTGGAGCAGACGCTCGCCGAGCTGGACGCGGCGGTCGTGCTCGTTGCCCACGACCGCTGGTTCCTGGAGGCGGTCGGGACGGCGGTCCTCGAGCTCGAGGCCGGCCGCTCCCGCTTCTTCCCGGGCAGCTGGGCGCAGTGGCGCAAGGAGCAGGCGGCGCGCGAGATCGCGCTCGGCAAGGCGATCGACAAGCAGCAGGCGGAGATCGAGCGCATGGAGCGCTTCATCGAGCGTTTCCGCTACAAGGCGACGAAGGCCAAACAGGCGCAGTCGCGCGTCAAGAAGCTGGCGAAGATCGACCGCATCGAGCGCGATCCGAAGGACGCCCAGGCGCTGGAGTTCCGCTTCAAGGCGCCGGAGCGCACCGGGCGCGTGATCTTCGAGCTGCAGGACGGGCGGGTTGAGATCGGGGAGCCGGCGATCGTGCTGCTCGACCGCGCCGAGCTCTGGCTGGAGCGCGGGGAGCACGTCACGCTCGTCGGTCCGAACGGAACCGGCAAGACGACGATGATCGAGACGCTCGCCGGGCGCCGGGCGCTGGCGGCCGGGAAGCTCTCGACCGGCCACAACGTGCAGGTCGGCTACCTCTCCCAGCACGCGGATGAGATCGGCGCGGGCGGCGATCGCAACCAGAGCGTGCTCGACGCGGCGCAGCACGCGACGAAGCTGACCCCGAACAAGGCACGCGCCCTGCTGGGCCGCTTCCTGTTCTCGGGCGAGGAGGTCGACAAACCGCTCGCGGGCCTCTCAGGCGGTGAGCGCCGCCGCCTCTCGCTGGCGATCCTGGTCCAGTCCGGCGCGAACGTCCTGATCCTGGACGAGCCGACGAACCACCTGGACATCGAGAGCCGCGAGGCACTGGAGGACGCGCTGCGGGCGTTTCCAGGCGCGGTGCTGCTGGTCTCACACGACCGCGCGCTGCTGGACGCGGTCGGAACGCGCACGGTGGCGGTGGAGGAGGGGACGCTGCGCAGCTATGAAGGCGGCTGGGCGGAGTACGCGCGCGTGCGGGAGGAGATGAACGGTTTGGGAGGGGGGGAGTCGCCGCATGCGGCGACTCCGGCGAGGCTGCATGCAGCCTCGCCTGGGGCGGCACATGTGCCGCCCCACGGAGGGGCGCATGCGCCCCTCCGAACTGCCAAGGACGCGACGGACGCTCCCAAGCGCAAGGCAAAGCCGAGAGGCCCCTCCAAGAACCGCCTGAGCGCCCAGCAGAAGGCAGAGCGGGTCGTCGAGCAGGCCGAAGCTGCACTCGCCGCGCTGGAACAGGAGCTCACGGATCCGGCGATGTGGGCCACGCGCTACGAGGCCGCCAAGTCCGAGGCCCGCCACACCGCTGCCAAGCGCGCCGTCGACGCTGCCTACGCGGAGCTCGAGGCGCTCGTCGACTAGCCCTAGAATCGCGGTATGACAGAGGGGCAGCGCGCGGCACGCAACATCCTGATCGTCGTGGCGATCGGCGCCGCGGTCTACTTCGTCCCCGGCGGCGGGCGCCTCGCCGCCGCCTTCACGGCCTTCCTGTGGGCGATGTTCGGGCTGGGGATCGCCTTCCTCGGCCTGCGCGTGTACCGCGAAAACACGTTCCGCCTCTCCGCGCTCGGCGACCGTCACCGCGGGCTGCTCTACGGCGGCATCGCGCTCGCGCTGTTCTGTTTCATGGCGCGCACGCGGATGTGGCAGACGAGCTTCGGCGAGCTCCTGTGGTTCGTGCTCGTCGGCCTGGCCGCGTGGGCCTTCCTCGAGGTCTACCGGCACTTCCGCAGCTACGCCTGAGGGCGGCCCGCCCGGCCCGCCGCCTCCTATCCTCGGAGCGTGGCAACGACCGACACGAAGAAGAAGCCCGAAGGGCTCCTCGCGCAGCGCCGCGCGCTGCCCGACCAGCCGGGCGTGTACCTGTTCCGCGACGGCGCCGGGCGCGTGCTCTATGTCGGCAAGGCGAAGTCTGTGAAGAAGCGGGTCGCCTCGCACTTCTCCAAAGCGCAGGTGCCGAGCAGTCCCGGGCACGCCGAGATGATCGCCCTCACCGAGCACGTCGAATGCGTTGTCGTCGCGAGTGAGGCCGAGGCGCTGCTGGCCGAGCAGAGCTTCATCAAGCAGTACCGGCCGCGCTTCAACATCCGCCTGCGCGACGACAAGTCCTACCCGTTCATCGCGATCTCCCTGGACGAGGCCTACCCGCGCGTCTACTTCACGCGCGAGCGCCACCGCTCGAACCGCGCCTACTTCGGTCCCTACTCGAACGCCAAACGCGTGCGCTCGACGCTCGAGGTGCTGGCCAAGGTCTTCCTGTTCCGCTCTTGCACGGGACCCGAGCCCGGACGGCGCAGCGGCAGCCCGTGCCTCGACTACTACATCAAGCGCTGCGGGGCCCCCTGCGTCGGCTACGTGTCAAGAGAGGAGTACGCCGAGGCGATCGACGGCGTCCGCGACTTCCTCTCGGGGCGCTTCGCGCAGATCGAGCGCGACATCGAGCGCCGCATGCGCGACGCGGCGGCCCGCGAAGAGTTCGAGCAGGCGACGCGTCGAGCGCAACCGCCTGCAGGCCGTCCGCTCGCTGCTCGAGCGCCGCCGCGTCACCGGCGACTCGGTCGGCACGTTCGACGCGATCGCGGTGGCGCTGGACGGCCGCGAGGCCAACGCCCAGGTCTTCCAGGTGCGCGACGGCGTGCTCTCCGACCGCCAGTCCTTCTACCTGTCAAACGAGACCGAGCGCGACGCCGGCGAGGTCGCCGAGGAGTTCATGCTCCAGTACTACGGCGGGCAGATCTCGATCCCGGCGCTGCTCGTCGTGCAGCGCGAGGTCGGCGAGCGTCCGGCGCTCGAGGACGCGCTCGCGAGCCGTCGCGAGGGCCCAGTCGAGCTGCGCGCCGCCGAGCGCGGCGAGAAGCGCCGCATCCTCGAGCTCGCGGAGCGCAACGCGCGTCTCGCGCTCGACCAGGAGAAGCTGCGCTCCGAGCGACGCCGGCAGGGCCGGGTCGAGGCGCTCGAAGGGCTCCAGACCGCCCTCGGGCTCGACGCGCCGCCGGTGCGGATCGAGTGCTTCGACATCTCCAACCTCGGTGGCACCCATACGGTCGCCTCGATGGTCGTCTTCGAGGGCGGTGCGCCCAAGAAATCCGACTACCGCCGCTTCAAGATCCGCTCCACCGAGGGCGCGCCCGACGACTTCGCCTCGATGGCGGAGGTGCTCGAACGGCGCTTCGCGCAGTGGGAGCGCCAGGCCGACATCTCACCGCACGACCCCTCGTATGACCCGAGCTTCGCCTCGCTGCCGAACCTCGTCGTGATCGACGGCGGCAAGGGACAGCTCAGCGCCGGGCCTCGGCCCGCTCGCCGGCTTCCGCGAGCGCGGCGTGGCCGTGATCTCGCTCGCCAAGCGCATCGAGGAGGTCTTCCAGCCGGGACGCGCCACGCCGCTGGTGCTCGACCACTCGACGCCCGAGCTGCAGCTGCTCCAGCGCGTCCGCGACGAGGCGCACCGCTTCGCGATCACCCACCACCGCTCGCGGCGTGACAGCGCGATGACGAGCTCGGTGCTCGACGGGCTCCCAGGCGTGGGGGAGACCCGCAAGCGCGCGCTGCTCAACCACTTCGGGTCTCCGGACGCGGTGCTCGCCGCCTCCCAGGAGGAGCTGCAGTCGGTGCCGGGGGTGCCCGCGAAGGTGGGGCGCGATGTGCACGCTTACCTGCACCGCGCGGGCTGAGCGGCGCGACAGCCGGCGCAACATCTTCACCCGGCGTCCGTGAAGCGCGGCACAATGGAGATCCCATGGCCGTGCTGAGGCCCCTGCGACCGCTGCGCGCGGCCGCCGACAGATCCGAGAAGCCAGTCCTCGACTCGCGGCTCGAGAACCTCGTCGTCATCACCGGCTTCTCGGGCGCCGGCAAGTCGACGGCGATGAACGTGTTCGAGGACGCGGGCTACTTCTGCGTCGACAACCTGCCCCCGGAGATGATCCGCTCGCTGGTCGAGCTCGTCGTTCACAAGGGCACGAAGGTCGAGCGCGCGGCGGTGGTCTCCGACGTGCGCGGCGGCGTCTACTTCGAGGGGCTGCAGGCCGTCGTCGACGACCTCGACGCGCTCGGGCTGAACCATCACGTGCTGTTCCTGGAGGCCGCCGAGCAGACGCTGGTCAACCGCTACAAGGAGACCCGCCGGCGCCACCCGCTGGCGCCCGACGGCAGCGTCGCGGCGGGCGTCACCGCCGAGCGCGAGCTGCTCGCGCCGCTGCGCGAGCGCGCGGATCTCGTGATCGACACCACCGGCATGTCCGCGGCGAGCCTGCGCGAGAAGATCGCCAGCGAGCTGCTGCCCCGCAAGGCGGTCGGCCGGCTCGCGGTGACGTTCATGAGCTTCGGCTTCAAGCACGGCCCGCCCCGCGACGCCGACCTGGTGCTCGACGTGCGCTTCCTGCCCAACCCCCACTACGAGGCGGACCTGCGCGAGCTGACCGGCCTCGATCCCGAGGTGGTCGACTTCGTCGCCCGCGACGGCAGCCTCGAGGAGCTCTACGACCGGCTCGACCCGCTGTTCGACTTCCTGCTGCCCCAGTACGTGGCCGAGGGCAAGGCGCACCTGATGGTCGCGGTCGGCTGCACGGGCGGGCGCCACCGCTCCGTCGCGATCGCGGAGCGCTTGGCCGGGCGCTACGGCGAGGAGTCCGACCTCGACGTGAGCGTCGCCCACCGCGACATCGACAAGGCCCCGCGCGGGGCGTAGGCGGCGCGGCTCGCCGACGGGCCCCTTGAGTGGGATCCCGGGTCGGCGCTCCGTGCCGGCGCGGGTGCCGCTGATAGCCTCCCGCGGGCTCGGCCGGGCGCCGGGAGCGGCGTCTGGGACAAGGACGTCGCAGTTCTGAAACGCATCAGGAGGCGAGATGGCGGTACGCGTGGGAATCAACGGATTCGGCCGCATCGGCCGGAACGTGTTCCGCGCCGCGATGGCTCAGGGCGAGGGCGCCGAGCAGATCGAGTGGGTGGCTGTCAACGATCTGACGGATGCCAAGACGCTCGCGCATCTGCTCAAGTACGACTCGATCCTCGGGCCCTACCCGGGCAGCGTCGAGCTGCAAGGGCGACGACGCGATCGTGGTCGACGGCCGCGAGCTGAAGGTGCTCGCCGAGCGCGACCCCGCAGCGCTGCCGTGGGGCGAGCTCGGTGTCGACGTCGTGATCGAGTCCACCGGCTTCTTCACCGACCGCGAGAACGCCGCCAAGCACCTCGCCGGCGGCGCGAAGAAGGTCGTGATCTCCGCGCCCGCGACAGATCCCGACGCCACGGTGGTGCTCGGCGTCAACTTCGACGAGGTCTACGACCGCGAGAAGCACGACATCGATCTCCAACGCGTCGTGCACCACGAACTGCCTGGCACCGGTCGCGAAGGTCCTGCACGACACCGTCGGCATCGAACACGGCCTGATGACGACGATCCACGCCTACACGGCCGACCAGCGCCTGCAGGACATGCCGCACAAGGACCTGCGCCGCGCTCGCGCCGCCGCGATCAACCTGATCCCCGCCTCGACGGGCGCCGCGAAGGCGATCGGGCTCGTGATCCCCGAGCTGCAGGGCAAGCTCAACGGCTTCGCGGTGCGCGCGCCCGTGCCGACCGGCTCGGTCGTCGACCTGACGGTTCAGTGCAGGCGCGAGACGAGCGTCGAGGAGCTCAACGGCGCCCTGAAGGCAGCGTCGGAGAGCGGCTCCGCTGCAGGGCTTCCTCTCCTACACCGAGGACCCGATCGTCTCGACCGACATCGTGCAGTCGTCCGTACTCCTCGATCGTCGACTCCAAACTCACGGCGGTGATGGAGGGCACGATGGCGAAGGTGATCGCCTGGTACGACAACGAGTGGGGCTACTCCAACCGCGTCGTGGACCTCGTCCAGCGCGTCCTCTGAAGGAGATGCGCATCATCGACGACCTCGACGTTGCCGGGCGCCGGGTGCTCGTCAGGGTCGACTTCAACGTGCCGCTCACCGAGCGCGCCGACGGGACGATCGCAGGTCGGCGACGACACCCGCATCCGCGCCTCGCTGCCGACGATCGAAGAGCTGCGCTCGCGCGGCGCGCGGCTCGTGCTCGTCTCGCACCTGGGGCGCCCGAAGGGCAAGCCCGACCCGAAGCTCTCGATGGCGCCCGTGGCCGCGCGGCTCGCCGAGCTGACGGGCGCTCGCGTCGACGCTCGCGCCGGGCGTGTGCGGCGAGGAGGTCAGGCGCGCGAGCGAGCAGCTCGCCGACGGCGAGGTGCTGCTGCTCGAGAACGTCCGCTTCGAGCCCGGCGAGGAAGCGGACGACCCCGCGTTCGCGCGCTGCCTGGCGGAGCTGGCGGACCTCTACGTCAACGACGCCTTCGGCACCGCGCACCGCGCGCAGGCCTCGACGGAGGGCGTCGCGCACCTGCTGCCCAGCGCCGCCGGGCGGCTGCTCGAAACGGAGGTGCGCACGCTCGGGCGATCCTCGAGCATCCCGAGCACGCCGCTCGTCGCGATCGTCGGCGGCGCCAAGGTGGCCGACAAGATCCGCGTGATCGATCGCTTCCTCAGGCATCGCCGACGCGATCCTGATCGGCGGCGCGATGTGCTTCCCGTTCCTGCGCGCGCAGGGTCATGCGGTCGGCGACTCGCTGTGCGGCGCCGAGGACGTCGAGCACGCGCGGCGCGCGCTGGCGGACGCGCAGAAGCCTTCCGGGCGCGCGGCTGCATGCTGCCGGTCGACCTCGTGATCGCCACCGCGCTCGACGCGGACGCCGAGCATCGTGTGCTCGACGGCGTCGAGGTACCCGACGGCTGGATGGGCCTCGACGTCGGTCCTCGCACGGCCGCCGCCTACGGAGCCGAGATCGCATCGGCGGGCACCGTCTTCTGGAACGGGCCGATGGGCGCCTTCGAGCTGGCGCCGTTCGCCGCCGGTACGCGAGCCGTGGCCGAGGCGGTCGCCGCCGCGCCCGGCCTGACCGTGGTCGGCGGCGGCGACTCGGCGGCGGCGCTCGCGCAGTTCGGGCTCGCCGAGCGCGTCGACCACGTCTCGACCGGCGGCGGCGCGACGCTCCAGATGGTCGAGGGCGAGACGCTCCCCGGCGTCGCCGCGCTGGAGAAATGCGAGACCGCCGGGATGGCCGGCTGATGGCGCGGGTGCCGCTGATCGCGGGCAACTGGAAGATGCACAAGACCGAACGGGAGGCCGAGGAGCTGATTCAGGCGCTGCTGCCGCGCGTCTCGGCGGTCGACGGCGTCGACGTCGCGATCTGCGTGCCGTTCACCGATCTGCACGCGATGGTCGACAGCGCGCGCGGCTCGCGCGTCGAGGTCTTCGCCCAGAACATGCACCAGGAGCCAGAGGGTGCCTACACGGGCGAGATCTCCGCACCGATGCTGGTCGAGCTCGACGTGCGGGGCGTCGTGCTCGGGCACTCCGAGCGCCGCGAAAACTTCAACGAGACCGACCGCGCGCTGGCGCTCAAGGTGCCGGCGGCGCTGAACGCCGGCCTCACGCCGATCCTGTGCGTGGGTGAGACCGAGGAGGAACGCGACGCCGGCGAGACCGAGCGCCGCCTGCGCCACCAGATCAACGAGGACCTGACCGGGGTCGCGGTCGAGCACCTGGAGGAGGTCGTCGTCGCCTACGAGCCGTGCTGGGCGATCGGCACCGGCCGCGTCGCGACGACCGATCAGGTGCAGGAGGCCGTCGGCTTCATCCGCGCGCTGCTCGCCGGTCGCGACGAGGGGGCCGCCGAGCGCGTGCGGATCCTCTACGGCGGCTCGGTCAAGCCCGAGAACGCCGCCGAGCTGATGGCGCTCCAGGACGTGGACGGAGCGCTCGTCGGCGGCGCCTCTCTCGACGCCGCCTCCTTCGCCGCGATCGTCGCCGCCGCCGCGCGATGAGCGCGGCCGAGCCGGGCGCCGGGCAGCTCGCGCCGGGGCCGGCGACGCTGCCCTCCTCGCGCGCCTGCCTGATCGTCCTCGACGGCTGGGGGCTCGCCGAGCCGGGCCCTGGAAACGCGATCTCGCTGGCGCAGACGCCGGTGTTCGAGGAGCTCTGGTCGCGCTACCCGCACACCACGCTCACGACCTGGGGCCGCGCGGTCGGCCTGCCCGAAGGCCAGATGGGCAACAGCGAGGTCGGGCATCTCAACCTCGGCGCCGGCGCCGTCGTGCGCCAGGACCTGATGCGGATCGACGACGCGATCGCCGACGGTGAGCTGGCGTCCAACGCGGTCCTCCGCGATGCCTTCTCCGGTGCCGAGCGCGTGCATCTGCTGGGGCTCGTCTCCGACGGCGGCGTGCACTCCTCGCTCGCCCACCTGGAGGCGCTGATCGGCCTCGGCCGGGAGCTCGCCGTCCCGGATCTCGTCGTTCACGCGTTCACGGACGGGCGCGACACGCTGCCCCACTCGGGCGCGGGCTTCCTCGCCGAGATCGACGCCGCGGCCGGCGCGCGCGTCGGCTCGGTCGTCGGGCGCTACTGGGCGATGGACCGTGACCGGCGCTGGGAACGCACAGCGCGGGCCTACGAACTGCTTGTGCACGGTCGTGCGCCCTACCGCGCGGAGAGCGGCGAGCAGGCGGTGCGCGAGGCCTACGAGCGGGAGGAGACCGACGAGTTCATCGAGCCGACGCTCGTCGGCGAGGAGGCCCGCATCCGCCCGGGCGACAGCGTCCTGTGCTTCAACTTCCGCCCGGACCGCATGCGCCAGCTGGTGCGCGCGCTCGCCGAGCCCGGCTTCGGCGAGGGCGATGAGGATCTCCCCGGGTGGCCGGGCCGGGAGGGCGCGCCGTCCGTCGAACGGTTGAGCACCCTGACCGAGTACGAGGAGGGCTGGCCCTACCCCGTCGCTTTCGCACCCGAACGACCTGCGACGACGTTGGCGGAGGCGCTGGCCGAGCACGGCGCGCGCCAGCTTCACGTTGCGGAGACCGAGAAGTACCCGCACGTCACCTACTTCTTCAACGGCGGCGAGGAGGCTCCGCTCGAGGGCGAGCAGCGTGAGCTGGTGCCATCACCGCGCGACGTGCCGACCTACGACCACAAGCCGGAGATGAGCGCCCCGGAGGCGGCTGCGGCCTTCGCAGGCGCCTGGGAGGGCGGGGACTACACGTTCGGGATCATCAACTTCGCGAATGCCGACATGGTCGGCCACACCGGCGTGATCCCGGCGGCCGTGCGCGCGATCGAAACCGTGGACCGCTGCCTGGCCACCGTCGTCGACGCGGTCCACCGCTCCGGCGGCGCCTGCCTGGTGACGGCCGACCACGGCAATGCCGACCACATGCTCGAGCCGGATGGCAGCCCGAACACGGCGCACTCGCTGAACCCCGTGCCGGCGATCCTCACGTGCCCGTCGGTCGCGCTGCGCGAGGGCGGGATCCTCGCCGACGTCGCACCGACGGTGCTCGCGATGCTCGGGCTCGCGCAGCCGGCGGCGATGACGGGGCACTCGCTGCTGCGCGACTGACGCGCGGTTCCTGTGCACCGCGGGCCGGCCGCGCCAAGCCGAGCCACGCTAGATTGCACGCCGTGCTGAACGGAGACGGGGAGGAGATCGCGGCGGAGATCGCCGCTGAGCGGGAGGGGCGGCTCTCCCGGCGCCTGCTGGGACTCTTCTGGATCGGCGCCGGTGTCAACCACTTCGTCAATCCGCGCGCCTACGAAGCGATCGTGCCGCCGTCGCTCGAGCGCGAGAAGCGGCTCGTAGTTCAAGCCAGCGGCGTGGCCGAGGTGGTGGGCGGCCTCGCGGTGATGGTGCCGTCGCTGCGCCGCCTCGCCGGCCCGTATCTCATCGCGCTGCTCGCGGCGGTGTTCCCGGCCAACCTGCACATGGCGCGCGAGTCGGAGCGCTTCGCGAAGATCCCGCGCTGGGCGCTGTACGCGCGGCTGGCGCTGCAGCCGCTGATGATGCTCTGGGCCTGGCGAGCGACACGGCGCACCCCGTAAAGGGGCGCCGGCTGACACGCTCCGGCCGGTCGCGGGGTCTGGACGCTGCTATGTTCGGTTTTGCAGGGGAGAGGAACCGCACCGATGGCAGCCGCGACCGCAGTCGAGATCACGTCAAGCGACCAGGAGGCGCTCACACTCGGTGAGCTCCGCGCCTGGCGCGGACTGCTGAGGGCCCAGGCTTGTCTGGCGAAGCGCATCGACGCTGAGCTCGATCGGACCCACCATCTGCCTATGTCCTCCTATGAGGTGCTGCATCACCTCGAGGAGTCAAGCGGTGGGCGCATGCGCATGTGCGATCTGGCCGAGCAGGCGCAGCTCTCGCGCAGCGGGCTCACGCGGATGGTCGACAGGCTCGCGCGCGACGGCCTGCTCGAGCGCTGCTCGTGCAGCCACGACGCCCGCGGCTCCTACGCGTGTCTCACGGACGCCGGCAGGACGCGCCTGCAGGAAGCCCGCGTCACTCATCGCGCGGCGCTGCGCGCGGCGTTCTTCTCCCGCTTCTCGGAGGAAGAGCTCTCGCTCCTCGCCGACATGTGGGAGCGCATCGCTCCCTGCAACGGCCTCTAGGCCCGCCTCGAAACCAGCCGCCGCAAGGCGGTTTTTTGATGCCCGGCCCGGTCACTCCCGGGGCTCGCCGGCAGGCGTGGGCGGCTTGGGTGCGTTGTTGCTGCCCGCCTCCGCCTCACCGGCCGCGGCCCGCTCGCGTGCCCTGCGCGCGCGGCGATGGAGCGTGTAGACCCCGATCAGGGCAAGGATCGCCGCCGCCAGGCCGTAGAGCCCGAACGCCTGGATCGCGTTGCCGGCCGAGCGCCCGAGAAAGTACGCGATCAACCCGATCGCGGTCGCCCAGCAGATCCCGCCGAGCGCGTTCCACAACGCGAACGAGCGCCACTCCATCCGCGTCGCCCCCGCGAGCCACGAGGCCCATACGCGCAGCCCGAGGACGAAGCGCCCGAAGAACACGGCCTTCGGCCCGTGCTGTTCGAAGAACGGCTCGCCGACCAGCAGCACCTCGCGGCGCTGGCGCTCGAAGGCGCCCGGACGCTCGAGCACCCAGCGCCCGCCCTTGCGTCCGATCAGGTAGCCGATGTTGTCGCCGACGATCGCCGCCACGGCGGCGATCGCGATCACCACCCCGATCTCCATCTTTCCGGCGCTCGAGAGGATCCCGGCCGTGATCAGCCCGGTCTCGCCGGGTACCGGCAGGCCGCTGGTCTCGGCCATCACGACCAGGAACAGCAGCGGGTACCCCGCCGTTTCGACGAGGTGTTCGACGTTGACGATCGCCGCGAGCATCCGCCTAGCATGGCGCAGCGGCGCGACTGTCCCGCTGGACGGTCCGTAGAGGGGCGATAGAAGTGGAGGGTCGGCCCGGCGCTCCGTGCCGGCCCTTGGCCTACTGCTTGGTGTTTTCGGCGATCAGCTGCTTCAGCGCCGAAGCCGTCTGCTGCACGTCGGAGTAGACGACGTTGCGAAGCACCACCTTCGTCGGCGCCGGCGCTGTCAGCACCACAACTGCCACCACGACGAGCGCGACGGCGATCAGCCCGAGCAAGAGGCTGACGAGCCTGGCACGACCGCTCCGGCGCCGGGGCGTCGCCCTGGCCGGCGCAGCCGTCGCGGTCCGCGAACGCGGCGGGCCCTGTCGCGGGCGGCGGGTCGCGACGTTCGCCTGGGGCGCACCTTTGGCGCGGCGCTCGGCGGGCAGGACGGTCGTCGCCGAGGTGCCGCCGCTGAGCGCACGCGTCGCCGCGGTCTCGCCGGGGCGTGCGGGCGGGATGCCGCGCGCGCCGTCGTGCAGGGCGCGACGCATCTCGTTGGCCGTGCGGTAGCGCTCGCGGGGGTCGAGGGCCAGCGCCATCGCGACGGCGTCGGCCAGCTCCGGGTTGACCGCCGCGACAAGCGTGTCGAGCGTCGGCGGCGCCTCCTGCTGCTGCTTGAGCGCAAGCTCGGTCAGCGAGCCCGCCTCGTAGGGGAGGCGGCCCGAGATCAGCTGGTAGGTGACGACGCCCAGCGCGTAGAGGTCGGCGCTCGGCCCCGCCTCCTCGCCGCGCGCCTGCTCCGGCGCGAGGTAGGCAGCCGTGCCGAGGACCGAGCCGACCTGCGTGATGCTCGACTGCTCAGTCGCCTTTGCGATCCCGAAGTCGGCGAGCTTGACCTCGCCTTCGCGCGAGCGCAGCAGGTTCCCCGGCTTGACGTCTCTGTGCACGACCCCGTGACGGTGCGCGTAGTCGAGGCCCTCGCAGGCCTGTTCGATCACCGACAGCGCCTCGTCGACCTCGACCCAGCCGTCGTCGCGCAGGATCTCCGCGCACGACTGACCCTGGATGTACTCCATCACGATGAAGTACTGCTCGCCGCCCGGGTCGCGGCCGGAGTCGAACACCTGCACGATGTTGGGGTGGATCAGGCGGGCCGCCGCTTGTGCCTCGCGCTGGAAGCGCGAGACGAACGCCGGGTCGTCGGCGAGGTGTTCGGCGAGCAGCTTCACCGCCACCTGACGCTCCAGTCGCAGGTCCATCGCGAGATGGACCGTCGACATCCCGCCGAAGCCGAGCCGGCCCTCGAGCCTGTATCGGCCCGCTATCTCCTTGCTGCTCATTTGCCTTCCGAGCCCCCGGCGCCGTTCCCGCCCGCGCCGTTGCCGGCGTTTTCTTCCGGCGTGGCGGCGCCGGGGCTTTCGCTTTCACCGGGCGCGGCGGTGCCGCCGCCGGTGGGGTGTTCGGCTTCTTCGTGTTCGTGGACCGGCGGTGCGGGTGTGGTGGGGGTCGTGGCGGTCGTGGTCGGTTTCGGAGTCGTCGTGGTCTGCGTGGTCGTCGGAGCCGGCGTTTTCGGCGTCGTCGCAGTCGTCGTGCCGGCGAGCGGCTGGGCGCACGCTTCGCGCGCGACCTTGTGCAGGTTTTCGATCCCGAGGCGCAGTTTCCCGCGCAGCGTCGCGTTCACCGACACCGGCAACGCAGCGTAGTCCTGGTCTGTTTTCAGAAGCGCCGCTTCGGTCGCCGCGCAGTTGCCGGCGCCTTCTTCGGCTGCCCTTTCCACGGCTTCGATGTCGACCTGCAGCGGTCCGGCCTGTGCCGCCGGGATCAGGCCGTTGCCCGAGCTGCCGCACGCCACCAGCCCGGCGGCTGCCGCGCCGAGGGCGGCCGCCGCGAGCAGCTTCGCCAGCGCGCGCCTCACTGCCCGTACTCCAGGCGCTCGGCGAGCGAGTCGGGCAGGCGTGCGGCGCGGATTGCGGCCGCGGCGCCGGCCACGTCGTAGTCGGCGCGGTGGTAGGTCGCGTCCATGCCGTCGAGGTCGAGCAGCAGCCACGCGGCGCGGGGGTCGCCGTCGCGCGGCTGCCCGACGCTGCCCGGGTTCAGGAGCCATTCGCCCGCGCCGACGTCGAGCTGCGCTCCGTCGCGCTGGGGCTCGCCTGTCGCGGTCTCACCCTCCGGGCGGCCGAAGGACAGGGCGACGTGACTGTGACCGATCAGGCCGATGCGCTGACTCTGCTCGTCCATGCAGAGCTCGGCGAGCAGCGCCGAGAGCACGTACTCCCAGACGGGGTCGCGAGGGCTCGCGTGGTAGAGGCCGATCTTCGACTCCTCCCCCTTGGGGGTGAGCGTCTTCAGGAACTCCAGGTTCTCAGGGTCGATCACCTCTCGCGTCCACTGCGCGGCGACGCTCGCACCGCGCGAGAAGTCGGCCAGCGACAGCTCACCTGTCACGGCCATGTCGTGGTTGCCCGCCAGGCACACGGCCACGTGCTCACGCGCCAGCTCGACACAGGCGTCGGGGTCGGCCCCGTAGCCGACGAGGTCGCCGAGGCACCAGAGCTCGGCGGCGTCGCTCGAAGCGACTGCTTCCAGCGTCGCCTCGAAGGCCTGCCTGTTGGCATGGATGTCCGAGACGACGGCGACCTTCATCACTGCAGGGTAGGAACACCACCGGCTGCCCGGCGTTCCACGGCGCCCGGGCGGGCGGGATCGAGCCGCGCCCGGGGGCGCGCTTCACGTCGAAGACTGTCCTCCCGGCTGAGGCGGTCCGCCGAACTCGGGCAGGTTCTTGATCCCCTCGCGGGTCTGCCACTTGGAGTAGTTGTCCTCCATCGCGTCGATCAGCTCCCGCATGAAGCGCGGCGAGATGTTGACGCGCGAGACGACCACGCCGGGCACCTCCTCGGCCTCGACCTCGTGATCCACGCGCGCAAACGTGACCGTGAACTCGTAGTCGGAATGGCTGACGTTCGCGAAGTTCGCGTAGACGCCCCCCATGATCTCGGGGGAGAGATGGATGTTGATGTGCCGCTCGGAGCCTGAGTCTTGCTCGTTCACACGGCTAGTATCGCAAGGCCCGCCCTCGGATCCATGAACGCACCTCTCGCCGACAGCTCCGGGCCTCAGGCCGCGGGCCCCGATGAGCCGCTAGCCGGACTGCGGGCGGCGCTGAGCGCGACCGTCGCCGAGCTGGCAGCCGGCGGCGACGGCGCGGCGATCGCGCAGCCCACGCTCGAGCGTCCCAAGCGCTCCGAGTTCGGTGACTACTCCACGAACGCGGCGCTGCTGCTGGCGCCGCGGCTCGGCTCGCCTCCGCGCGAGGTCGCCGAGCGCCTCGGCGCCGCGGTCGCCCAGCGGCTCGGCACGGACCTGGACCGCTACGACGTCGCCGGTCCCGGCTTCCTCAATCTCTTCATGACCGACGACTGGTGCCGCGGTGCCCTCGCGGCCGCGCTCGGGCCGCGGTTCGGCTCCGGCGGCGCAGTGGCGGCGGGCGGCGCCGAGCGGATCCTCGTCGAGTTCGTCTCTGCCAACCCCACCGGGCCGATGCACGTCGGGCACGCCCGCAACGCCGCATACGGCGACGCGCTCGCACGGATGCTGGCGTTCCATGGGCACAGCGTCGCGCGCGAGTTCTACATCAACGACGCCGGCAGCCAGATCGTGAAGTTCGGCGAGTCGATCGCGGCGCTCGCGCGCGGACAGGAAGTGCCGGAGGACGGCTATCACGGCGACTACGTCGGCACCCTGGCTGCCGAGCTGCCGGGCGCCGCCACGCTGCCCGTCGCGGAGGTGGGACGAGAGGCGGTGGCGGTGATGCTCGACCGCGCACGCGCCTCGCTCGCCACGTTCCGCGTGCTCGACTTCGATCACTGGCAGCACGAGAGCGCCCTGCACGAGGGGAATCCGAGCCCGGTCGATCACACCCTGGAGGTCCTCGCCGCGCAGGGGCGCACCTACTCCGCCGACGGCGCCCTGTGGCTGCGCACGACCGAGTTCGGCGACGACAAGGACCGCGTGCTCGTCCGCTCCAGCGGGGAGCACACCTACTTCGCCTCCGACACCGCCTATCACCAGGACAAGCGCGAGCGCGGCTTCCAGCGCCAGATCGACGTCTGGGGCGCCGATCACCACGGATACGTGGCCCGCACGAAGGCGGCCTACGAGGCGCTCGGCGGCGACCCCGCCGAGCTCGAGCTGCTGATCATGCAGCTGGTCCATCTCGTGCGGTCGGGCGACCGCGCCCAGATGTCCAAGCGAGCCGGCGAGTTCGTGAGCCTCGACGACCTGGTCGAGGAGATCGGCGTCGACGCGGCCCGCTGGTATCTGCTGGCGCGCTCGCACGACACCACCGTCGACCTCGACCTCGACCTCGCACGCGAGCAGTCGGCCGAGAACCCGGTCTACTACGTCCAGTACGCCCACGCGCGGATCGCCTCGATGCTCGAGCGGGCCGGCGCGCCTCGTGTGGCGGCGGCGCTCGAAGGCGCCGGCGGTTCCGGGCAGGGCGGCGCGGCGCTGCACCCGTCTGAGCGCGCGCTGGTCCTGCTGCTGCTCGCCTTCCCCGGCGAAGTCGCGGAGGCCGTCGCCCGGCGCGCGCCGCACCGCATCGCCGCCTACGCGCTGGAGCTGGCCCAGGGCTTCACGGCCTTCTACCGCGACTGCCGCGTGGTCGGTGCGGAGCCCGAGCCCGTCGAGTCGTTCAGGATCGCGCTGTCGGTCGCTTCGATGAGCACGATCTCGCGGGCGCTGGACCTGCTGGGCGTGGCAGCCCCGGACCACATGTAGGGCGCCTCAGTCGAAGCGTGCGAGGTCGGACTCCAGCCGCGCCGCGTCGGCGGCCGGGAGTGGAGCCGGAGGCTCGCTCGAGCGCCCGCGCGATCGTCGCCGCCAGCGCGGGAGCAGCACCGCGAGCAGGCCTGCGAGCGCCAGGACCGCGGCGAGCGGTACCAGGTAGGCGGCGACCCCGAAGCCGTGGTCCGGCGGCAGCCCCAGCACCGTCGAGCCGTACTGCGCGACCATCGCGCTCTTGATCTGCGCTTCATTCTTGCCTTCGTCGATGAGCGACTGGATATAGGCCCGCTCGCGATCGGCCTGGGGCGACTGCGCGACGTTCAACGGGATCTTGCACGTGACGCACATGACCTGACGTTCGATCTGCGTGAGCGAGGCGCGGGGGGGCTCGCTCACGGTCGCGGCAACGGCAGCGGCTGTGGCAGGTGCCAGGATCAGTACCGTCGCCAGTGCGAGCGTCCTGCGTGCGTGCCACATCACGAGGAGCGCGCGAGAGCGATTGCTTTTTCGACGAATTCCTTGCCGATCTCTCCACGGTAGAGCGTCACGACGTGGCCGTCGCGGTCGACGATGAAGCTCTCGGGGAGCTGGTCGGTGCCATAGGCCGCGGCGAAGCTGCCGGTGCCGTCGCGCAGGCTCGGGTAGGTGAGGTGGAACTGCTGCACGAAGTGCTCGGAGTCGGGCGTCGCGTCCTTGTAGGTCACGCCCAGCACGGTGCCGTGGTAGCGCCGCAGCGTCGCCTCGGCGTGCTCCAGCAGCGGCGCCTCGCGTTCGCACGGCTGGCACCACGAGGCCCAGAAGTTCAGCAGCACCACCTTGCCCCGCTGCGAGGCGAGCGAGTCGGTGCCGTGCCCGCCGAGCACGGGCAGCACCGCGCTCGCGTCAGGTGCCACGGGGTGGTGGCCGTCGTGCACCTCGGTGTCAAGCGTGCGGCTGGCCGACTGCGTGGAGATGCCGTAGATCAGCAGGCCGATCAGGCACGCGCCGGCAATCGAGATGAGGATCGGCACGAGGCGCGGTCTCACGGCCAAGAAGGGTAGAGCGCGGGGAGCGGCACCCGCGCAGGGCGCGGAGCGTCGCCGGTGGTGCGGCTCGCCGGCGCGGCTGGGGGGAGATGGCGGGCTGCGAGGGCAGGACGCCAGGGTTGAGGGCGCGCCGTGCGGCGGGTGGCCTGTCCTCAGGCGAGCGCGGGCCCGGCGACCCGTCCGGCGTCGGCGTAGACGTTCACACGGCCCCGGCGTGCGAACCCGGCGAGGGTCATCCCCTGACCCTCGGCAAGCTCGACCGCGAGCGAGGTGGGCGCTCCGACGCCGACCAGGATCGGCGCGCCCGCGACGGCTGCCTTCTGCACCAGCTCGAAGGACAGCCGGCCGCTGACGCACAGGATCCGCTGGTGCAAGGGCATCGCCCCGCTCAAGAGCGCCCAGCCGATCACCTTGTCCATCGCGTTGTGACGGCCGACATCCTCGCGAACGGCGATCAGCTCGCCGGCGGCGTCGAACAGCCCGGTGGCGTGCACGCCACCGCTGCGCTCGAAGGCGGGCTGCGCGAGGCGATCGGGGAGCGCGGCGAGCATCGCGCGGCGCACCGTGGGGCCGTCGACTGCGTGTGGGGCCTGCACCGCAACCTCCTCGAGCGCGCCCTTGCCGCACACGCCGCAGGAGGAGGTCGTGTAGAAACGGCGCGCCGCGGGCTCGCGCAGAAGCGGCCCGGCGACTTCGATCGTGTTCGCGGCCATGTCGCGGGTGAGCGAGATCGTCGGCGGCGCGTCGATCAGGCCCTCGCTGAGAAGGAAGCCCGCCGCGAGCTCCTCGTCGTTTCCGGGCGTGCGCATCGTGACAGCGATCGGCTCGCCGTCGACTCGGATCTCGAGCGGCTCCTCGACCGCGATGTGGTCGCCGGCCCCATCGCGTACGACGCGCTTCAGGGCGCGCCCCAGGTAGGCGTCGGAGTCCGCCGGTGCTGTGCCCTTCTCCATGGCAATGGGATACCCGATCTGGGGTGTGTCGTGCGCGTCCGCCGGCCGATCAGACCGGCGGGGGCTCTGCCTGGTTTGGACACTTGGTGCCAAACCACCGGAAACCGTACGCCTACCTTCGCAACCGGCCCAGCAGGCGGAGGAGCATCAAGAACGGACCTCGTTCCCAACGAAGCCATACCCATGCTGATAGTGCCACGAGCACCCCGAGAACCACGAGCGCGATCACGGCAACGACCGCGACATCTTCCCCAGCGCCGCACCCGTGTTCGTTGGCGTGGCAAACGACGTCGCTTGCGAGAACCCCCACCACGGCTGCAAGACCATATACGGAGCCCCCCGGGCGGCGGGTGCGCGGCAGTTGAGGGCCGCACAGCGCAGTTTCGAGCGGTTCCCCGGCGTTCGAACGCCCTTATTCCTTGGGCTTTCGCCCTCGCCTATGGCCCTACCCGCCGATGTAGGACATCTCGATCCGTCCCTCAGCGTGCTCGTGCCGGGCGGCACGCTCCGCGGAGTACCGGTCGCGGCGTCCGGACCACGCGCCTGCGATCAGCGCGGAGAGCTTCTCGTCGCCGCAGCCGGCGCGCAACGGCTCGCGTAGGTCGCGCCCCTCGGCGGCGAACAGGCAGGTGAACAGCTTGCCGTCGGCCGAGAGCCGCGCGCGCGTGCAGCCGTGGCAGAACGGCACCGTGACAGCGTGGATCAGACCGATCTCGCCGCCGCCGTCGAGATAGCGGTAGCGGCTCGCGACCTCGCCGGGGCGCGCCGGTGCCAGCGGCTCCAGCGGCCAACGCGACCCGATCGCCTCCAGGATCTCCGCGGCGGGGACGACCTCCTGCAGGCGCCAGCCGTTCGTCGTGCCGACGTCCATGTACTCGATGAAGCGCAGCACGCACCCGCTGGCGCGGAAGCGCTCGGCCATCGCGACCACCTCGCCGTCGTTGAGCCCGCGGCGCACGACCATGTTCACCTTGACCGGGTCAAGCCCGGCGCGGAGGGCCGCGTCGATGCCGCCGAGCACCTGCGCCGGGTCGAGCGGAGCGTCGGCGACCGCGCGCAACGCGTCGGGGTCGAGCGCATCGAGGCTGACCGTCACGCGGCCGAGCCCGGCGGCCGCGAGCGCATCTGCATGGCGAGCGAGCAGCAGCCCGTTGGTCGTCAGGGAGAGATCCTCGATCCCGTCGATCGCGGCCAGCATCTCGACCAGCTGCGGAAGCTCGCGTCTGAGCAGCGGCTCTCCGCCGGTCAGACGGATGCGGTCGACGCCGTGGGCGGCGCCGAGTGTGGCGACCCGGGCGATCTCCTCGAAGCTCAGCAGCTCGTCCCGCGGCAGGAAGGGGTGATCGGGGCCGAAGACCTCTCGCGGCATGCAGTAGCGACACCGCAGGTTGCAGCGGTCGGTAACTGAGATCCGCAGATCGCGCATCGGTCTCTGCAGCGCGTCGAGCATGCACCGAACTTACCCGCCTCGGCCGTCAGGAGGTGCGCCGCGAGCCTGCCGGAGATAACCTGCCGCGCGTGACACGTGACGAATGGATCGCCGAGTTCGCGCGCGAGGCCGGCGTCGAGCGTCCGGACACCGAGCAGATCAGGGTGCTCCTCGACCTGGCCGGCGTGGCGGCTCATGGCTCAGAACGCACGGCCGCTCCTCTGGCCTGCTGGATCGCGGGTCGCTCCTCGCTCACGCTGGCGGAGCTCCAGGCCGCAGCCGAGCGGGTCTCCGAGAGCGCCTAGCGGGAGGTCGCGAGCATTCGCTCGGCGTAGCGCAGGTCCACCGGCTCGTTGACGTTGAAGAGCATCCGAGACGGCTCGCCGAAGCGCTCGAGGTCGGTCGTGCCGACGCGGGTTGCACGGAGTGCGGCGAGCGTTGCGCCCATCGGCTCGCCTTTCTCGATCGCTTCGGCGATGCGATCGCGCGACGCGGCAGGGTAGCGCCCCGGGAGCGGCTGCAGACGGTCCGCCACCCAGATCACGGCCGCGCCCTCCAGGGCGGCCATCCACTCGAGCAACGCTGAGGAGACAAAAGGCATGTCGCAGGCGATCGCCAGCACGTCGCCACCTCGGGCATCGAGCGCGGCCAGCACCCCACACAGCGGGTGGCGCGGTTGCTCCGGCTCGCGCAGGATCGCGACGCCGAGGTCCGGCAGTTTGGTCTCGGGCTTCGCGACGATCACGGTCTCCAGCCCGGCTGTCTGAGCCGCTTGCACCGGATAGGACACGAGCGGCTTGCCTGCGATCTCGGCGAGTGCCTTCTCACCGCCGAGACGACTACCCAGGCCGCCGGCCAGCACGGCGGCGAGGATGTTCGTTTCAGCCACGGTGGCAGTGTGGCATCTACCCTTGTGCAGATGGCGGGAAGAGGGCTCGTGGAGGTGCAGGACGCCCGTAGGGCGATTCTCGCCGCGACCGTTGCGCCGGCCGGCGAGTCGGTCGCCCTTGGCGTGGCCGCGCTCGGCCGCGTCCTGGGCGAGGACGTGGTCGCCACGCATCCGGTGCCGGCCTTCGACAACTCGGCGATGGACGGCTTCGCCGTCCGGGCGCCCGATCTCGCCGGCGCAGGTCCGGGCAGTCCCGTGACGCTGCGTCTCGTGGGCGAGTCACGGGCCGGCAGCCCGGCGACGGCGTCGGTCGGAGAGGGGCAGGCCGTCGCCATCTCGACCGGCGCGATGATGCCCGCCGGCGCCGACACCGTCCTGCGCGTCGAGGAGGCGGAGCTGGCTGGAAGCGCGATCGTCCAGGCGATGGACGCGCCCGAGCCCGGACGGAACGTTCGCCGCGCGGGCGATGACGTCCTACCGGGCCAGACGGCGCTGCGCACTGGAACGGTGCTGGGTCCCGCCGAGCTCGGCGTGCTCGCCTCGCTCGGCCGGTCGCTGATCCGATGCGTGCGCCGGCCCCGCATCTCGGTGCTGGTCACCGGCGACGAGCTGCTCGGGCTGCACGAGGCGCCGCGCGCGGGCGCGATCCGCGACACGAGCACACTGACGATCTCGGCGCTGGCGTGTTGCGGCGGGGCGGAGGTGATCCGCACCGGGCGCGCGGGGGACGATGCGGCGGCCACGCGCGAGGCGGTCACCGAGGCGCTCGACGGCGTGGACATCGCTGTCGTCTGCGGTGGAGTCTCGGTCGGCGTCCACGACCACGTTCGCCCGAGCCTCGCCGAGCTGGGAGTGAAGGAGGAGTTCTGGGGCCTCGCGCTCAAGCCGGGCAGTCCCGCGTGGTTCGGGCGCCGGGATGACACGCTCGTCTTCGGCCTGCCGGGCAACCCGGTCTCGGCGATGGTCACCTTCGTGCTGCTCGTGGGGCCGGCGCTCCGCGCGATGCTGGGCAGGCCGCCCGAGCCCGAGCGCAAGGAGGCGATCCTCGACAGCGACTACGAGAAGCCCGCCGGGCGCGCCCACGCGGTGCGCTGCCGGCTGAGCGTGCACGCGGACGGCGTTCTGCACGCTACGCCGACAGGGGCACAGGGTTCGCATGTCCTCAGCTCGATGCTCGGCGCCGACGCGCTGGCGATGATCCCGAGCGAGGCGACCCAGGTGCCGGCGGGGAGCCCCGTGGCCGTCGAGTCGCTGCGCGAGTGGACACGCGCGTGAGCCGAGTCGAGGAGATCGAGGTGGAGGTGCGGCTGTTCGCGATGCTCCGCGAACGTGCCGGCGCTGGGAAGTGCGAGCTGCGCCTGCCTGCCGGTGCGACCGTCGCGGACGCGCTGGAGCGCCTCGGCGAGCAGGATGCGCCGCTCGGCGAGCTGCTCTCCCGGATGCCGGTCTCGACGGCGGTCAACCGCGAGTACGCCGGCGTTGCGACGGTGCTGGAGGCGGGGGACGAGCTGGCTGTGATCCCCCCGGTCAGCGGTGGCTCCGAGCCCGCCGTGATCCACGCCGCCGTAACCGAGCAGCCGCTCTCGGCCGATCGTCTGACGGCGCTCGTAGCCGACCCTCGCGCCGGCGCGATCGTCGTCTTCCAGGGCGTCACGCGCGAGATCGCAGCGCTCGACTACGAGGCCTATGCCCAGATGGCGCGCGAGCAGATCGAGTCGATCCTCCGCGAGTGCGTGCGCGATCACGGGCTCTGCGCCGCCGCGGCCGAGCACCGCATCGGCCGCGTAGCGCTGGGGGAGCCCAGCGTGATCGTCACCGTGTCCGCGCCGCACCGGGAGGAAGCGTTCGCCGGGGCCCGTGCGGCGATCGACGAGATCAAGGCGCAGGCGCCGATATGGAAGCGCGAAGAGGGCGGGGGATGGGTCGACGGGACAGCGCCCGAAGCGGCGCGGGAGCGCGCGTGAGCGGCCGGCTGACCCACCTCGACGAGCACGGCCGCGCCCGCATGGTCGACGTGTCGGACAAGCCCGTTAGCACCCGTATCGCGCGGGCCCGGGCTCGCCTTCGCATGTCGACGGGTGCGGCGGAGGCGGTGCGCGACGGCTCGGGTCCCAAGGGAGAGGTCCTAGCCGTGGCGCGCCTCGCGGGCGTGCAGGCCGCCAAGCAGACGCCGGCGCTGATCCCGCTGGCCCACCCGTTGCCGCTCAGCTACGTGGATGTCGACGCGCGCGTCGAGCCTGGCGAGGGGTTGGTGGAGCTGGTGGCCGAGGCGCGCACCACGGCGGGAACCGGAGTCGAGATGGAGGCGATGACCGCGGCTGCCGTCGCGGCGCTGACGGTCTATGACATGGTCAAGGGCGTCGAGCGTGGCGTTGCGATCGAGCAGGTTGTGCTGCTCGAGAAGCACGGGGGGCGCAGCGACTACCGGCTCGAGGAGGAGGGCGTGGTCTTGCCGGACGGTGCCGGCGCCTCTCGGCGCGAGCTGCACGGGGCCGCCGTCGTCACGGTCTCGACCTCGAAGGCGGCGGGTCGCGGGGAGGACGAGGGCGGGCCAAGGCTTGCGGCGCTCGCGGCGCGGCTGGGGTTGGAGGTGGTCGCGAGCGAGATCGTGTCCGACGACCTTGCGCAGCTCGAAGCTCTGCTGCGGAGCCTCGCGGACGAGCACGGTTGCGCGCTGGTCCTGACGAGCGGGGGCACCGGCGTCGCTGCTGGTGATGTCACTCCGGAGGCAACACGCGCGGTCATCGACCTGGAGGTGGACGGGCTCGGCGAGGCGATGCGGGCTGCGTCTCGGCCGTACACCGGCAACTGGATGCTCTCGCGCGCGCTTGCGGGTGTGCGGGGCGGGACCTTGATCGTGAACCTGCCGGGTAGTCCGCGGAGCATCGAGCAGATCGGGGGCGAGCTGGTCGAGGCCTTTGCGGCACGCGCTGGATCTTCTGGGCGGGGGCGACGGCGGGCACCCGCCGGGCGGCACCGCTACGGCCTAGAGTCCATGCCCGTGCGGCGGCTCAGTTGGTAGAGCGCAAGCTTGCCAAGCTACGCCGACCGAGGGACAGCAAAAGCTAGCGGCACACGGTCCTCAGGGTGTGACCAGATCGTCGAGGTCCGTCCACGTGACCTCGCGGCTGTCGAGATCGACGCCGGCGGTGCGCAAGGCTGGAAGCAAAGTCTCCTCGTCGAAACGTTCGGCGTACTCGCGGGCGAACCAGATCTGCACGATCTGGATTCGTCCTTCGTTCCGGCCGAGGCCGTGCATCATCAGGCCGGCCGGATGCTCGGTGTGCAACCGGATGTCGTTGACTATGCCCTCGTAGACCTCTGCATCGTCGAAGTGGCCGTCGGCCACTCTCAGTACAGGCATCTCCGCCCTCCCAATGTCGTGTTTCACAACGGCTTCACGCCGACTGTACCTCTGACCCGAGGGTCGAACGTTCAGTTCCAGGGCGCGAGATTGCGAGCCTTCCGCCGGCTCGTCCGTGAGTAGCAACTCGGTCTCTGGCTCGGCCACGTCGATCACGGCGCCGCTTCCCGGGGCACCCGTCGAGTAGGTGTTAGCCTCGATTCGAGACATTCTCGAGACGACGGTCGTCGACCGTAGCTCGAGGGGTCCACGATCGGGGGCAGGAATGGCGGCCGAGAATGGTCGCGACCGTTCGGTTGGCAGCCGCGCGGGAAGTAGTGCCCAGCCGGATTCGCGCTCGACAGTCACGAGTGTTGCCGAGCTGCCTCCGGTTTCCGCGTGGTCGCGTCGGGTGAGGCGTGTGGGTGGTCTGATCCAGACCGCGTTCGCGGCGCTCTGGCTGATCCGGGGCGCGCACGCAATCGGCGGGACCGTCGGAACACTTCTGATCGTGGTGTCCGGCACCGCGGCGGTGGCGAGCTTTGTCTACGCCGCGAAGGTGACGGCCGGGGTCGCTCCGAGGCCGCACAGCGTCGAGGGCAGGCGTATCGAGCGCGCGGTCACGCTGGCGACCGTGATCGAGCTGGTCGCGGCGTTCGTCTTCCCGGTGATCGTGAGTGCAGCTGGGCATTCGGACTGGGTGCTGCCCTCGATTGCGATCACGATTGGCCCTCTGCTGCTGTACCTGGATCGACTCGTGCAGATCCCCCGTTACCGGCCGGTTGGCTGGGCGCTGACTGTGGGTCCGTTGATCCTGGTCGCTGTGTTGTCCGGCACTGCGCTGGTCGCGACGACGGGCATCGCCGCCGGGATCATCCTGCTCGGGACTGCTCTCGCGGGCTTCCGGGACCTCGCGGCGATCCGGCGGGAGAACGAGCGGGCGGCGGTGCCTGCTGTCGCCGTGAGCGCTCGGGCTCCGCTTTGAGCGTGATTTGCAAGTCGTGTTCGGAGCCGGCCAGGTCGGGCGTGCTCTCAGCGCGCATCTCGCAGAGCAAGGCCTGCACGAGAAGGCGCAGCTCCGCGCGCTGGTCGAGGGTGCCGCGGTCGCGATGCCCGACGTGGCGCCGATGCTGCGACAGCCGGCGTAACGGGCGATGGATGCTCGACGGTGCCCGCTCCGACCGGATCGGCCGAGGCCGACGGATGCGCGTTCACCCCGTAGAATCGGGACCCGCGCGGCGATAGCTCAGTTGGTAGAGCGCAAGCTTCCCAAGACTCGGTCGCGAACCGTGTGGCCCCGTGGTTTTACGCCTTTTTGCAGGAATAATCCGCCTCCTGCGTCGTGTAGGTTCCGACGCTTTCAGACACGTTCCGACGCACTTGGGGCACCGTTTCGGGCACTGGAGCGTCTGCGCGAGCACGGCCGCAGACCGGCAGGCATCCACTCGACGTCTGGCGTCCCAAGTCAAGCCACACGTCGAGTTCGCGCCGGTTCCACGCTTCGACTCCCCGTCGCAGCAATTCCACGTTCTCCTGCGACATCGCCTACTCGTCCAACCCCACAGCTCTAAGGGCGTGCTCGTGCTCCAAGAAGAACTCCGAGAAGATCAGGCGGCCCTCGCGGTAGGTGTTCAGTTCGGAGTAGCGCATCTCTCCCTGAGCGTCGCTGTGCTCCCCTCGAACGACCCAACACAGGCGAGCGAGAACCCTGTCACCGAGACCGATGATCTCCTCGATGCGGAGGTCAGGTCCCATGGACGCGTGCGTACCGCGATACCAAGCCAATACCGCCTCACGGCCGTAAATCCGCTGCTCCGGCCACCGGGGATCGGTCCGGACGAGGACATCGGGATCGAGGTACGCACTAATCGAATCCCAATCACCGCGCCTCCACGCGTCGCTCATGGTGCGAACCATCTCCACGTTCTCCTGCGACATCGCCTAACCCCTCGACGCGGCGAGTGCTTCGGCGGCAGCACGCGCCTCGTCTACGTCGGCGTAGATCGTGGAGTTGACGATCAGGCCGTCCGCCCAAGTTACGACCCACCCCTCCTGCTGGTGGACGTAGCCGGCGATGCCGACAGGGCGAGCCCGTTGGTTGACAGCCGCGAAGACAACGCCGTTACCAAGATCGAGAGGCTCGTCAGGTGCCCACTCCATGTCCTCGTATGCAGCCATCCAGTCTTCAACGAAGGCGCGGATGGCGGCTCGCCCCTGAGGTGCGACGCCGAGCGTCCGCGTCATGTCCTGGCAGGCGTCGGGGGAGTAGAAGCTCATCACCGCGTCGATGTCACGCCGGTTCCCGGCTTCTATCGCGCGCTGCATCAACTCAGTCAGGTCGGGGGTCGCGGGCTCCTCAGACATCGCCTACTCCTCCAGCCCGAGGTCGGCGAAAGCACGTTCGCGGTCCAAGTAACGGGTCATCCGCATGACCTTGCCGTTGCGGATGCGGAAGATCCAGGCTCCCGTTGTCTGGATCTGCCCGAGGTTCACCCCGCTCGTTTTGCCGCGGCCACTCCAGTGGTCGAGCACGATGACGCTCTCAGGCCCAAGAGGACGGTACTCGTCCGCGGTCAAACGGAACTCCTTCCAGAGGCTAAGCCAAGCGCGGAAACTCTCTGCCATCTCCGCCAGGCCCGTCCAGGCGCCAGGGTCTGGTCCGTCAGCGGACACGTACTCGATCTCGGGGTGAGCCCAATCGGCCGAGTCGAACTGGCCTCGTTCCCAGTCAGCGTAGATCGAGCGCACAAGGTCCACGTTCTTCGACATCGCCTACCTGGGTTCCTCAGCGAGGCGTTCGGCGTCAGCGCGGGCTGCGTCGACGTCGCGGTAAGTCCGTACCCGCACGACCATGCCGTCAGCCCACTCGTACACCCACGCTTCGCGCGACTCGGCGTAGCCCGTGCTGCCGATCGGATGACCATGTCCCAGAACGACCGCGAGAACAACTCCGTTTCGGAAGTCGACAAGCTCCTGCAGGTCGAATGCAAGGTCCTCATAACTGTCGCTCCAGTCCTGCCAGAGCCCGCGCATCGCGTCGTGGCCATCGAAGGTGGTGCCCAGGGTCGGCGTCGCATCCCAGCAGGCGGTCGGAGAGTAGTAGTGACACAGGAGCGCATCCCAGTCACGCTGGGCCAGGTCCTCGAAGAGCGCTCGCATGCGCTCCACGACGTCGGGGGTCGTGGACTCCTCAGACATCGCCTACCCCCGCCCCTCCGCGAGGCGTTCGGCGGCAGCACGGGCCTGGTCGATGTCGGTGTCGGGATAAGTGGCGACGTAGACGATCAGACCCTCAATCCACACCCAGATCCAGGCCTCGCCTTGCCGCACCGAGCCGGTGGCGCCGAGGGGGCGGCCCGCTTGACGAACAAGCGTGAATATGACCCCGTTGCTGAGATCAACCAGCTCCTCCAGGCGGATTTCCCACTCCTCGAAACCACTCCGCCAGTCGTCAAAAAGACGCCGGATCGCTGGCAAGCCCTCGAAGATGCCGACCCCCGTGCGGGAGGCATCCCACACCGCGTCGACCGCGTAGAAGCTATCCGACGTGGCGAAGTCCCCTTCGCTCGCAGCGTTCGCCATTCCCTGCAGGACCCCTATCAGATCGGGTGTTGTGGGCTCCTCAGACATCACGTCCTCCGGTATCCCTATCCACGCGGCGCCGGCGTCAACCTCTGTAAACGTCGGCGGTCATCGAAAAGGTGCATTCGCTTTCGGCCTCCGTGTTCGGCGACGTCGCTACGACGGTAAATGTCGCGATCGTCGTGGCCGCCCCGGCACCCCCCTCGACGCGGAACGTCGCGATCTTGTTCGGTACTTCGGCCGTGGTGCCTTGGTCGGGGACGATCACAAAGGGTTTCCACCCTGAGCCCTCTACCTGTTGGACCTGGTAGGTATTCGCATCGGCCGATCTAAACTCCGCGTACGTGAAGGTGTTCGATACAGGAGCCGACAGCGCTCGGCTCGTCGTGGTATTCAAGCTTGTGACTTCCACCCGGGCATCGGAGCCGCACTGCCTCAGTGTGAGCTTCGCGACGTTCGGCACTTCCATCAGCAGGGCGCCGGAGCCTTCGCGTTCTTCGTGTGCCGTCGGCGGCAGGGTTATCCGGTTGGCGTAGTGCTTGATCGTGGCCTTGTAGGGCACTTTCGCCGCATGCGCGGTCGGGCCGGCTCTCAACTCACTGAGGACGCTCGGCTTTATCTGGCTGCTGTTCGTGATGACGTAGCGGCTGGCAGCGACCGCTGTGCCGCCGAGCGCGACGACGAGCGCCAGCATGGCGATGATGATGGCCGGCGACGGCCTTTCCCCCCTCATTTCAATGCCCCCAAAGTTCCGGCTGGTTTCGTAGAGCCTACCGGCAGGCACGCACTCGAAGCCGGCACTCGCTGGGACGCGCTCCTCCGAGCCGAGGGCTAGAGAACCCCGCAGCAGGCAGCAACGACGCGGCCACGGCAGCCCCGCGGCCCCTAGATGCACAAGGCCACCCCCAACCGGCCCCAGATGCGCCCAGCGCTTTGCGCCCAGCGATAAGCCCTAAACGCGAGCGCACGCGTAGACATCCTCGATTTCCCTCCAGAGGCCGCAGAGAACGCCCTCAGGCGCTCATCTGTGCGCCGGCCATAGATCGTCCCCACGAGCGCTACGTTCACAGAGTCGCGCTCTGAACGCGCACGACCCACAGACAGGCGCCGCTGAGGGCACACGGTCCGCTCGACGGAGGATCACCCTGCCGCCGAATCGGACGGTTTGTACCTCGTTCGGGCACCAGCTCGGGCACCAGCGCCCACGGTCAAGCATGATCGGCGCACGGGACCCCGGTAGCGACGGGCGATCATGCCCGGGTGAGCGCAAGCCTCGGACGCCTACGCTCGGGTCTGACGTGACATCACAGACGGCCACCGGCCCTGGTTTGCCGAAACATGCCGGGCGGCCGGGCGCGAGCTGACATTGACATCACACAAATCGTGGCAATGCATGGGGGGTGCGTGCCGCGACGGCTGCAGAGGCGCCCGTTGGAGGGGTCCCTGCTGTGATTTTTGGTGGTAACGCGCGGTTTTGGGTTCGTGTGTGTGGCCGCGTGCGGCTACGGGTCTGAGAGCAGGAGTTTCGTCTCGAGCTCGTCCACCTCAAACACCTGACGGCAGTGCGGGCAGCGCCGGCGCTCGATGCTCTCCGTCTCCCATTCTTCGGGTGCTGAGCGCGTCCCGCAGGCTGGGCAGTCGAACGCGATCGCCATCAATCGAGGCTACCGAGCGCCGGCGGTGCGCCGGGTCTATTCGATTGTTTCCGCGCGTAGGAAGGTCACGCCATCCGGCCAGAACTCAATCAGCTTGGCTTCGTGCGCTTCTTCACATCCTGGCTGGCTGAGCTTGCGGACCATCTTCGCCGGCCCGACAAGTTCTTGGACTTTCAGTTCTCCCGGAATCGGGATCGTGCCTTCCAGCTTGCTGAAGGTGTAGGTGCACGTGCGGATACCGCCGACGTATTTGATCGTCACCTTCGGGCTGAACTTCATCACGACGTGTCCCGTGACGCTCACCGCCACTGACTCCACGTCCCCGCTCAGCGTCGACATTTCTGGCTGGCCGCAATCGGGTCCCGCGGTCAGCGAGCCGACTCCCACGAAGGTGTCCGTGGACCGGCCGTTCGATTGCAGCTTCATGAGCATTTCGAGGGGCCCACAAACGGCGGTGCCTTCGTTGATCCAGAAGACGTCCGGCAGTTCGTTGCCGAACAAGGTCCCCGGCCGCTGGATGACTCCTTCCTCGGTGAGCCAGAGCTGCGGCTTCGCGGCGTTCGCGCTGGCTGCCCAAGCGCCTCCGACGGTGACGGCGATCGCGACGATGAGCGCGACGTTGAGTCTTCTCATTTGCACCCCTCCCCTGAGCTTGATAGCGCGGGAGCCCGGAGGCCCCCGGGAGCCAGATCGTACACCCGCGCGCCCGGTAGACGCCTCGAAACCAGACTGGACTGGGGCCGAGGCTGTCGCGCACGCACGGCGCCTGGGTCGCGGGATACTTCGTGGGCGATGTCTGAGGAATCCACGAGCCCCGACCCGGTAGAGCTTGTGCGCAAGCAGATTGACGCTGCCGATCGCGGTGATCTCGATGGGATGATGACCAGCGTCGCCGAGGATGCGGTCTTGGACGGCCGAGTCCAGGTCGTCGAGGGCCGAGCGGCGATCCGTAGCTTTCTCGACGAATGGTTCAAGGCCTACGACGAGTTGCACTACGGGCTTGAGGAGGTCAGTCACCTCGGCGGTGGAGTTGTGTTCGCAGTCGTGATCCAGGACGGGCGTCTGGTCGGTAGCGACGGGCACATTCGACAACGCGAGGAATGGGTCTACCTTTGTGCAGGAGGGTCGATTACTCGGCTTACGACCTCGGAGCTCGACGACGCCCGCGCAGCCGCCGAACGCCTCGCCGAGGAACGGGCTAGGCGTTGTCCCAGGAGAACGTAGAGGTCGTGCGTCAGGCGTACCTCCGGGTCCTCGCGGGCGAGCGCGCACCGCTGCCTGACTTCTTCGATGCTGACGCCGAGTACCAGACATCCTCCGACGATCCCGATACAGAGGTTTGCGCGGTGGTCGCGGTGTCGGCGTGCCCGAGGCGTGCGCTGATCGACTCGATATCCATCCCCGCCGCGATCAGCGCTGAGGCGTGCGAGTGCCGCAGCGCGTGGAAGTCGGGAGCGGGGAGGGGAGCTTGGCCTTCACGACGGCCCGAGCGAGGATGCGCCCAACGTTCCGGTGGTCATACCCGCGACCGGAAGGCCGCACGAACAACAGCGTCCCCGGTGGGGTGTCCTTGGCGGCGAGCTTGTGCTTGCGCAGGTCGGTCACGAGACCCGGAGTGATCTCGATAACCCGACGCGAGCGAGCAGTCTTTAGCGGCACCCGCTCCCCTGAGCGGTCTAGCTGTGCGTTGGACCAGTCGGAACTGGACGCTACCGCAAGATGTTGCTCCCGGAACCCCCGTTTTAGCCGAGGACGGATCGCCCCGCGCCGAATGTGAAGGCCGGAAGATCGACCTTTCGGCTAAGGTGACTCCCGTTCGGAACCGTGATCGGGAGGGATGGCGGACGTGACCCGAGCAGCCCGAAGGAGATCAATAGAGGTGTCTGTGCTGCGCATGGCCATGACCATCGTCGTGCTCGCGGCTGCGTCCCTGACGCTCGTGCCTATCGCCTACGCTGAAGGCGGTGAAGTTCTGTCCTGGGGTAAAAACACACGCGGACAGCTCGGCCAGGGAACGATTAGCGAAGTGTCGCCGGTAGGAAAGGTCTTAGGCCTCGAAGACGCGGTGCAGGTGTCTAACCAGACCGGGGCTACGCTGGCGCTCCGCTCGAATGGCGAAGTGCTGGCGTGGGGCGACAATAACGAGGGGCAGCTAGGGAACGGAACAACCGAAACTAGCTCTGTCCCGCAACCCGTGGCGCTGCCGGAAGCGGCGACCGAAGTCGTTGAGGGCAGCACCTTTTCGCTTGCGCTGTTGAAAAATGGGACGGTTGAGGCTTGGGGACGGAACGAGCACGGCGAACTCGGTCACGAACCGAGCGTAGAAGAAGAATTCCAGCCGTCACCCCTACCCGTCCCCGGCCTGACCGGCGTTGTCGGGATCGCGGCTGGATCGGATTCCTCATACGCCGTGCTGGCCGATGGGTCGGTGATGGCGTGGGGCCAAAACAACAGCGGGCAGCTCGGCATCGGATCACTCGAAAATAGCGACACTCCCGTGCCGATCCCGGGACTAAAAGAAGTCGCCTCAGTTTCCGCCGGACGATGGACGGCAGCGGCGATCCTACGCAACGGCGAACTACGCACATGGGGGTCGGGAGCGACCGGCGAGCTCGGAAATGGTCAGAACAACAAAAGCGCCGTCCCTGTCTCAGTGATCGACTTGCCACGTCCTGTCACGGAAGTAGTCCTAGGTAGTCTCCACATGCTCGCGTTGCTCGACAACGGCCAAGTCATGGCTTGGGGCGCGGACGGGAGCGGGCAGTTGGGCTACGCCCTTGGAGAAAGCGAAACCAATTATCCCCGGCTTGTCACGCGTCTCCCCCGAGCGGACCACGTGTCGGCAGGGCCGTCGTCAAGCTACGCGGTAACACCCGAAACGTCGGGATGCCAGGGGGTCGTATGGGGCTGGGGAACAGGCAGGCGACACGAAAACGGGTACATTTTTCCCCAGATAAGCCAGGAATTGAGCGGCATCGTCGGCTTTGATGCGGGGTCTGGCGCCGAGTTCGCGCTGCGCCCCGTCGGAGCAGGACCGCTATGCCCCGTTGTTGAAGAAGTGTCCAACACGACCGTATCGGAAAGTCAGACCACGGAGCTGTACGGCGTGAACATGCAGCAAGTTATTGGAGTGAAACTCGGCAGCGCGAACGCCGAGTCGCTCTCGATAGTGTCGGATGAAAGGGTTGAGGTACAAGTGCCGCCAGGCCACGGTACAGTGCCGATCACTCTCGAAACTGAAGTCGGGGAAGTTCACACTTCCTTCTCCCTCGTTTATGCCCCGCCGCCACCACCACCACCGCCACCTACGATCAGAAAAATAAACCCAACGAGGGGTCCTGTGACCGGTGGGACCGAAGTGCGCATAAAGGGGACAGACTTTCTCTAGCGTGCAAAACGTCTACTTTGGATCCTCGCGGGCAACGATCGTTGGGGAAGAGTTCAACGAAATCGTCGCGAAGGCACCGGCAAACGAATCCGCGGTCGTGCCAGTCACGGTCGTCACGGCATACGGAACTAGCGCCGTCAGCCCGAAGAGCTATTTCAAGTACGAAGCGCCGATCGTAACAAGCGTGACTCCCAAATCGGGGTCGAGCGCAGGCGGAACCAAGGTCACCGTCGAAGGCGCCGGGTTTGGCGCGAGCACCACATTTATTTTCGGAAAGACCAAAGCGAGCAATGTGGAATGCGGCTCTACGACTCGGTGCACTATGGTCGCCCCGTCAGCGGCGAAGATGGGTAGCGTTGATGTCGTCGCGGTCGGCTCGAAGACGAGCAAAAAGACCGCTTCCGACCGATACGCGTACACGTAGCGGCCACGGCCACATCTTGCACCGACCCTTCCGGATGCCCGTCGATAGCGCGCAGCAGATCGGTGCGCTGCTCGACGCTGCCGGGGAACTGGACCGGGAGGTGCGGACCAGGACGCCACGGCGGGCGATCCTCGCGGCGCTCGTGTTCTCCGGGCTGCGAATCGGGGAGCCTGCCGAGCTGCGTTGGCGTGATGTGGACCTCGCGGCCGAATGGCTGGTGGTGCGTTCGTCCAAGACCGACGCGGGGATGCGCCGGGTCGAGTTGCTGCCGGTGCTCCGCGACGAGATCGCCACGTACAAGGCCGGCATCGTCGCGCACCCCGACAGCCGCGTGTTTGCGACCTCGACGGGCCGGGCGATGAACCCGAGCAACGTCCGCAACCGGATACTCGCCCCGTCGATCGAGCGCGCCAACAAGAAGCTCGTGAGGGCCGGCCGCGTCCCGCTGCCGGACGGTCTGACGCCGCACAAGCTCAGGCACACCTACACGAGCCTGCTCGCGGCGCTCGGCACGGACCCGGGGGCGATGATGGACCTGCTCGGGCACACGGACCCCGGATTCACGCTCCGTGTGTATCGTCACAGCATGCGCCGAGACGAGCGGTCCAAGGCCGAGCTTCGCGCCCTTATCGGGGTCGAGAACTCGGGCACTGAGCAAGTTTCGGGCACTGTTTCGGGCACTAGCGGTCAAAACGGCGGTTTCTCTAGCCCGGCGCTCACGACTATGGAGACAGCGAAAAGCACTGATTAGCAGGGCAAACGTAGTGCATGTGCGGCGATAGCTCAGTTGGTAGAGCGCAAGCTTCCCAAGCTTGAGGTCGCGGGTTCGAGACCCGTTCGCCGCTTCGCATCTCGCAGCTGATCCGCGCCGCGAGCAGCGCTCGAACCCGCGGCGAGCAGCACGCCTATAGGCTCCGCCCATGCCCCCCGAGATCACGCTCCACGCGGTCCCACCCTCGCACCCGTGCATGACCGTCGCGGCCGCGATCGAGCTGAAGGGGCTCGAGTACGAGCGCATCGACTTCCCCTACGAAGAGCGGGGGGCGAAGATGGAAGAGATCTACGGCGAGGGCAATTTCAGGGTTCCGGGCGCCGTGATCGACGGCGAGGCGATACACGGCTCACGCCCGATCATGGCCCGTCTTGAGGAGCTCGAACCCGAGCCGGCGCTCTATCCGTCAGATGAGGTCCGCGAGGCCGAGCGCTGGGCCGACGAGGAGCTGCAGGATCTCGGCCGCGGGCTCACCTGGGGCGCCCTGCATTTCCGCCCCGAGGCGATGGGGACGTTCGCCGGTGGCGCGCCACTCGATGCTCCCGGGACCGATTTCGCGATCAAGTTCGTCCGCGCCACCTGGCGCTACCACGGCATCACGGCCGTGCGCATGCAGGATGAACTGGTGGGCCTGCCCGCCAAGATCGAGCACATCGAGGAGCTCGCCGCGGGCGGGGTGATCGGCGGCGCGCAGCCGAACGCCGCCGACCTGCACATCGGAGCGACGATCACGGTGCTGCGGCCGATCGGCGACCTGCGCCCGCTTCTGGAAGGCAGCGCGGCTGAGCGGATTGCCCTGGCGCTCTTCCCGCCGTCCGTGGGCGAGGTCCCACCGGGTGCGTTCCCGGCCGGCTGGGTGCCCACCAGGCCCTAGCCGCCTCCGGCGCTGCGCCTTGACGCCCACGCCGAACATCTGCGCCGGACCGTTCGGCGCCGCGTACGACTTCTACATCGAGCGGCCGTGGCTGATGCAGCTGATCGGTCGCGCCGTCTGGGGGATCGACGCGCGACCGCTTTACGCCGCGATGGCTCCGCTCGAACTGCTCGAAGGCGGGGAGACGGTGATCGACGTCCCGTGTGGCGGCGGCGTGGCGCTGCGCGCCCTCTCGCCCGGACAACGCGTCACCTACCTGGCCGGCGACGTCGACCCGGCGATGGTCGAGCGCACGCGCCGGCGCGCCGAGGAGCGGGCGCTCACGCAGGTGAGCGCACGCATCGCGGACCTGGAAGCCCTGCCCTACGAGGACGCGAGCTCTGAGGTCTTCGCCTGCTTCAGCGGCCTGCACATGCTCGCCGAACCAGCTCGTGCCGTGAAAGAGATCGCCCGCTGCCTGAGGCCCGGCGGCGAGGTCATCGGGACGACCTTCCTGCTTGAGGGTCGCCGTCGCCAGCGTGCCCTGTTCGCCGCCGGTGCCCGTCAGGGTCACCCCGAGCCGCCACCACGCGGCGCGCTCGCCGAGATGTTCGAGGCGGCCGGGATCGAGGGAGTGCAGATCGCCCCGCGCGAGGGCTTCGCGGCCTTCAGCGGCAGGCGCAGCCGATAGCCGCCGCGCGCGGCGCGCGACCGCCGTTCACACCCGCGCTTCGGGCCCTGCCTCCCCGTCCCCGGCCGTCTCTGCCCAGAGGTCGATCTCGCGCCGCTCGCGCGTGATGCCGCTCTTGCGGAAGGGCAGGCGGTCCGCCAGCCGGGTGACCTCGAACAGCTTCTCGGCCTGCCCGGAGCCATGGCTCATCGCAAAGCGGCAGCCGCGTTCCTCGCACGCGGCTTTGGCCATCAGGATCGCGCGCAGGCCGCTCGAGTCGATGAAGTCGATCTTGGTGATGTCGACGAGGACTTCGCCGGCGCCGAGCCCACACAAACGCACCGCGGCCGCCTCGAACATCGCCACGCCACTGATGTCGAGTTCGCCCGAGAGCACCAGCACGTACCTGTCGGACTCTTCGTATGCGTGAATAGCAAGCGCGTCGTCGGCCATCTTTGTCCCCGTTGTCGTTCGCGGTCCTCGACCCACAGTCGACGGCGCGGCCCCTCGGTCGGTCCGATACCCGACCCAACCGGCCCTCAACCAAACTCGGCGCTCAGGCGCCGGTGTAGGACGCCGGTGCGGAGGGGTCGTCCCGGATCGCCGCGATCTCGGAGAGCAGCGCCTGCGGGCTCGTGCCACCCAGCACGCGCAGCCGGGGCAGCCGATACGGGTCGCCGTCCGGCTGCCCCCAGCCCGGGACGACGGTCGTCGAGCCCGTGTATCCGGCAGCCTTGACCTCGGCGATCACGCTCGCGTCGTAGTGGCCCGAGGGGTAGCAGAACCAGTTCACGGGGACGCCGTAGCGCCGCTGGACCGTCTGGCGTGCCACAGCGACCTGGAAGTGCAGTTCGCTTTCGTCGAGCGTCACGAGGTCGGCGTGGCTGAAGCCCTGGGTGTCGAGCTCCCACCCGGCTGAGACGAGGCCTCTGATCTGGCGCCGGAGCAGGCCGCCCTGCGACGGTGGCAGGCCGCTGAGCTGGATGTTCTCGACGCCCACCCAGCCCATCCGATGCAGGACGGGAAGCGCCTGGGTGTACTGCGACTGATAACCGTTGTCGAAGGTCAGCACGATCGGTTTGCCCGGCCCCAGCGGGACGCCGTGGCGCCAGTAGGCCTCAAGCTGGTCCTGGGTCACGGCGTGCCAGCCCGCCTGCTTGAGCGCCTGCATCTGTTCCGCGAACAGCTGGGGTTCGACGTAGAGGCCGGGGAACGGGGCACCGGCCGGGGGCGCTGCGATCACGTGGTACATCAGCAGCGGTACGGCCGCCTGCCCCGGCGGGCCCGTCGGCCCGCTCGCGGCGGTGCCGCGGGTCGCGTCCGTCACCGACTCGTGTGAGGCGCCCGGCGTCTTCGCAGCCGTGGTCCCCGTGGCTCGCGCCGTCGTGTGCGCGACGCCGTTGGAGGAGCCCGAGCCGCTGCCGGCCGCGACGACGACGGCAACGACGACCAGAACCACCAGGAGCAGCCCCCCGAGAGCGATGGCGCGGCGACGGCGAAGCTCGCGGCGGCGCTCCTCGCGCCTTGCGCGGCGCTCGTCGAGGTCCATCGCGCGCCTGCCTCAGCGCGGGCTCGGTGCGGCGGCCATCACGAGGGGCAGGATAGCCGTGCCCACCGCGATGAGATTCCGTCTCATCGTGCTCCGCGGCGCCTGCCGCTCCTGCGCCGGGTGAGCGTCAGTCGCCGCTGAGGTTCGGCGGTACCGGTTCGCCGTGCGGGGGCGGGTCGTCGACCAGCAGCCTCGGGATGGTGACGAGCTTGTAGCCGCGATCGCGAAGGCCCTTGATGATCTGCGGGAGGGCTTCGATCGTCTGCTGGCGTTGCCCGCCCGCGTCGTGGAGCAGGATGATCGCGCCGGGGTGCGCGCCTTCCATCGCGCGCTGCACGATCGTCTGAACCCCGGGCTGCTCGTAGTCGTCGGTGTCCACGGACCACAGCACCATCAGCAGGTGCAGCCGCTTCAGTTCGCGGAACGTGGTCGCGTCGAACGAGCCGTAGGGCGGTCGGAACAGCGTCGGTCGGCGGCCGCCCAGGAGTTCGACACGAGCGATCTGTTCAAAGAGCTCTTCGTACTGATCGTGGGCTGAGAGGTGGGCGAGCATGGGGTGGGTCTCGGTGTGATCCCCGATCACGTCCCCGTCTTCGATCTCACGCACGGTCGAGGCGCCGAAGTACTGCAGCATCCGCCCGATCACGAAGAAGGTCGCCCGCGTGTGGTATCGCTCGAGCACGCTCAGCACCTGGGGGGTGAAGGGCCCGGGACCGTCGTCGAAGGTCAGCGCGATCTCTTTTGCCGTGCCGCTGCCCTCTTTGACGAACGGCGTGTATGCGAGCACCGAGCGAACGGCTTTCGCCTCGTCCTGCTCGGGGTCGGTCGGGGCGCGGTGGATCGCGTGGACCGCTCGGGTCGGTTTCGGGCGTGATGTCTTGTGTCCCGAGCCGGCGGAGGCCGCGGCGACGATGACCGCCAGCAGCGCCAGCAGCCCGACCGCGGCGAACGTGCGGCGCCGGCGGATCAGCGCCTCAGGGCGCGGCGGTCCGGCCGGCTCTCCCGCTTTCGGCGGCGGCGGGGGCGGCTCGGTCCCCGCTCGTGGCCGCGGCTCGTCCTCGAAGTCCCAGCTCCAGCGGGGCATGGCAAGATGCTAGAGGCCGTACCCCCGGGGTCAGCCCAGTGGCGTGACCGGTCCACGCGCCCGCACGCGCACCGGGGTCCCCGCGGCCAGGGCATCGCCGCCCGCCACGCGCGCGACGAGCAGCTCCCCGCCCTCGCCCGCGCGGATCTGGAGCAGCGCATCGTGGCCGTAGTAGCGACACCCCTCGACACGTCCCGCCACGCCGTCCCCGCCGGCGCCCGAGACCGGCATGACCTCCAGCTGCTCGGGACGGAGCATCACCGCGCCGGCTCCGTCGCCCGCGACGGCCGCGCTCAGCGGCAGCTGCCCGAGTGGAGTCTGGGCGGTCCCTCCGAGGAAGCTCGCGTCGAGCACGTTCACGGCGCCGAGGAAGCGTGCGAGCCGCTCGTCGGCGGGCTGCTCGTAGAGCTCGGCCGGGGCACCTTGCTGAACGATCGTCCCGTCGCGCAGCACGGCGACACTGTCGGCGAGCGATAGCGCCTCCTCCTGGTCGTGCGTGACGAGGACGGTCGTGACACCCTGCGCGCGGATCAGGCCCTGCACCTCCTCGCGGACGTGCGTGCGCATCGAGGCGTCGAGCGAGGAGAACGGCTCGTCGAGCAGCAGCACCAGCGGACGTCGTGCGAGCGCGCGTGCGAGCGCGACGCGTTGCTGCTCACCGCCCGAGAGTTGATGGGGCAGCCGCCGCGAGAGGTGTGCGATCCCGACCATCTCAAGCAGCTCGGGCACGACGTTCCCGCCGCGCCGCTCGGCCCTGCTCAGCCCGAAGCCGACGTTCCCGGCCACGTCGAGGTGGGGGAACAGCGCACCTTCCTGCGGCACGTAGCCGATCCCGCGCTTCTCGGGCGCGACGTAGCTGCCGCCGTCGTCGAGCGGCCGGCCCGCCAGCCTCACCTCGCCGCGTTCGGCACGCTCGAAGCCCGCGATCACCCGGAGCAGCGTGGTCTTGCCGCCGCCCGAGAGGCCCAGCACGGCCGTCAGCGAGCCGGCGGGGACCTCGAGGTCGACGCCGCGGAGCACCGGCTGGCGCCGGTAGCCCTTCCAGAGTCCCTCGATCTCCAGGCGGCTCATGCCTGCCTCCGTCCCCCAGAGCGCACGCGCCGGCTGAGCAGCAGCGCCGGTACGGCCGAGATCAGCACCATCAGCCCCGCATAGGGCGCGGCCGATCCGTAGGAGAAGCTGGTCGTGTAGGTCCAGAAGCGGGTTGCCAGCGTGTCGACGCCCGTGGGGCGCAGCAGCAGCGTCGCGGTGAGCTCGGTGGCGCTGGAGATGAAGACGAGCGCGAACGCCGCGCCGAGACCGGGCGCGATCAGCGGCAGCGTGACGCGCGCGAACACCGAGGCCGGGCTGCGGCCGAGCGAGCGGCCGAGCTCCTCGAGCCGCGGCGAGGCCTGAGCCATCGCCGAGCGTACGCCCACGACCGCGAGCGGGAGGAACAAGATCGCGTAGGCGACGATCAGCTCGAAGGAGCTCTGGTAGAGCGAGAAGGCGTAGCGCACGGAGAACGCGACGAGCCCGAGCGCCACCACCAGGCCGGGCAGCGCCATCGGCAGGTAGGCGAGCCGCTCGATCAGCAGTGTCAGCCGGTTGCGGTGGCGCAGCGCGAGCGTGCACACCGGGATTGCAAGCAGCGTCGCGATCGCGGCCGCCGCCGCGCTGTAAGCGACGGTGTGACCGAGGGCCGGCCAGATCGAGGTCTGCGGCAGCGTCGAAGAGCCGCCGCGCAGCAGCCAGTAGACGATCGTGGCGACGGGCACACCGAGCGCGACACCGGCGAGCGCCGCCAGCGCGATGAACGACGGGATGCGCGCGCGCCCGAGCCCCACCGGCGAGGACATCCGGTTGGCGCCCGGGCCGGTGCGAAATGCCCGGCCCCGGCCGGAGAGCGCGAGCTCACCGGCGAGCACGGCGACGCTGATCGCCACGAGCACCAGTGAGAGGGTGCACGCCGCGGCGGCGTCGAAGCCGAGCTTGAACTCGGTGAAGATCTGAACGGTGAACGTCTGGAACTGGACGATCTCGAAGGCGCCGTACTCCGCCAGCAGCCCGAGCGTCACGAGCAGGCATCCGCCGAGCACCGCCGGCCACACCTGACGCAATGTGACCCGCCGGAACGCCCCCCACGCCGACAGCCCGAGGCTCCGGGCCGCCTCGTTCAGCCCCGCATCGACGTTCGACATCGCCGCTGCCACGGGGATGTAGACGAGCGGGTAGAGCGAGAGCGTCATCACCATCACCGCGGCGAGGTATCCGTGCAGCGAGGGAGCGATCGACACCCAGCTGAAGCCGACGACGAAGTCCGGGATGCCGAGCGGGAGCACGAGCAGCACGGCCCACATGCGCCGCAGCGGGATGTCGGTGCGCTCCACCAGCCACGCCGCGCCGACGCCCAGCACGGCGCACAGGACGGTGCACGCGACGGTCAGGCGCAGCGTGTTCCAGAGCAGGACCGCGACCGTGTGCCGGAACAGCAGCGCTCGCACGTGGTCCCATCCCGATTCCTGCGCCTGGACGAGCAGGAAGACGAGCGGGAGCAGGACCAGTCCCGCGGCGAGCGCGCCGCCGGCCACGCTGATCAGCGGCCAGCGCCGCCGTCCCGACCATGCATGGCCGATCCGCTCAGAGAGCTGCTCGGTCGGCGCGTAGCTGCTCATGCGGTTACAGGAGCCCGACCTTCTGCTCGAGTTCGAGGGCTTCCTGACCGTTGCCGAGCTGGGCGGGCGTCAGAGAGCTCGCCCCGAAGCTCGACAGGGGCGGAAGGCCGGGATGCGGAGCGACGCCGGGGCGGAGCGGGTACTCCCAGCTGTCGCTGCCCGCGAGCGCGCGCTGGCCGCCCTCGCTGACGAGGTAGGCCAGCAGCTTCTGGGCGTCGGCCTGTTTGCCGCTCGAGCGAAGCACCCCCGCGCCGGAGACGTTGATCAGGTTCCCGGGGTCGCCCTGCGGAAACGGCTGAAGGCGTGAATGCATGCCGTCCTTGCCCTGTTCCTCGCGCAGCCGGTACCAGTAGTAGTGGTTGATCGGACCGATCGCACTCTCGCCGTTGTTGACCTGCGCCACCACGGTCTCGTTGTCGGGGTAGACCTTGCCGTTTTCTTTCATCCCGAGCAGCCACGCTTCCGCGGCGGCGCGCCCCTTCAGCTTGGAGATCGCGGTGACCAGGGGCTGAAAGTCGGTCTCCGAGGGAGCGAAGCCGACCTCGCCCTTGTAGCTGGGCTCGGCGAGCTGGAGCACCGACCCGGGCAGCCGCTCGCCCTTCGTCGCGGCGGTGTTGTAGACCATCTCGGAGACGCGAGCCGAGACGCCGACCCAGTCCCCGCGCTGGGCGCTGTCGCTGCGCGGGACGGCCGCGAGGGTCGCGCTGTCCACGGTTGAGAGCAGACCTTTCTCGCCGAGCTCTTCCAGGGCGGGCGAGTTCTCGGTGTAGAAGACGTCCGCGGGGGAGTTGGATCCCTCCTGGACGATCTGGTTGGCGAGCGTCGCCTCGTCGGCCGATCGGATCTTCACCTTGATGCCGGTCTCATGTTCGAAGTCGTGCACGAGCAGCGCGGTCGTCTGTTCATGCTGACCGTTGTAGAGAATCAGCGTGCCGGGGCCGCTCTCCGAGCTGGTGCCGCACGCCGCGAGCGCGAGCGCCGCAGCCGCGACGAGCCCGGCCAGCAGGAGCCGGGGGGGAAGGGAAGAGGTTCTGAGGGGGGTCATTCGCAATTCCGATCGTGGCGGTCGGGATGGGCCCGGGGCGCAACGTATCACAGAGTTAGGGTTGCCTAACTCCGCAAGATTCGAGTCGCTCGATCGTTTCCCGCTCGGATTTGTGAAAAGCTCGCGCCATGCACGTGACCGCGAAGGCCGACTACGCAGTGCGCGCGGTCATCGAGCTCGCGGGGAGCAGCCAGGCCGCTCCGCGCAAGGTCGACGACATCGCCCAGGCGCAGTCGATCCCCGTCTCCTTCCTGGAGAACATCCTCACCCAGCTGCGCTCCTCAGGCGTCGTGCGCAGCCAGCGCGGCCCCGAGGGCGGCTACTGGCTGGCGCGGCCGGCCGAGGAGCTCGACCTCGCGCACGTGATCAGGGCTGTCGAGGGGCCGCTGGTGGGCGTGCGCGGCCAGCGCCCCGAGGAGATCGAATACACCGGCTCGGCGGAATCGCTCCAGCAGGTCTGGATCGCACTGCGCGCCAACCTGCGCAAAGTCCTCGAGGAGACGACGGTCGCGGACGTTGCCGAGGGACATCTCCCGAAACAGGTGGCGGCGCTGACCAAAGCCGACGCCGCCTGGGAACCCCACTAGCGGCGCGCATGCCGGCGCTGGCCGGCGTCCCTCAGTCGCTTGTGTGCAGAGCACACGGCGCTCCGTCGCTCCTTGGCCAGCTTGGCCTACGCGCCGCTAAGCCTCGGCGAACACCCGCGGCTGCGGCAGCCGCAGCGCGAGGATCTGACCCTCCTGCAGCTCGAGCTGCTGTGCGGTCTCGCGCGTCACCTGCGCCCAAAGCTCGCGGCCGTCGCCGAGCTTCAACTCGACGCGGACCTCGAAGCCGAGGTGCACGACGCGCTCGACGAGCGCCTCCTCGCCGTCGCCCTCCGGGTCTGAGAGCAGCTGGATGTCGTGGGGACGCAGGAACGCGTCGCCGAGGCGGTTGACGGGGCCGATGAACGACATCACGAACTCGTTCGCCGGCGCCTCATAGAGCTCGCGCGGGGTGCCGGCTTGCTCGATGCGCCCGTGGTTCATGACGACGATCTGCTCGGCGACCTCCATCGCCTCCTCCTGGTCGTGCGTGACGAAGATCGTCGTGACGTGGATCTCTTCGTGCAGGCGCCGCAGCCACTCGCGCAGCTCCGCGCGGACCTGGGCGTCGAGGGCGCCGAACGGCTCGTCCAGGAGCAGCACCTGCGGCTGCACCGCGAGGGCGCGCGCGAGAGCCATGCGCTGCTGCTGGCCGCCCGAGAGCTGGGAGGGATAGCGGTCGGCGAGGCCGTCGAGGCGCACCAGCGCGAGCAGCTCGTTCACGCGGTCGCGGATCTCCTGCTTGGGGCGTTTGCGGACGCTCAGCCCGAAGCCGACGTTGTCGTGCACGGTCATGTGCTTGAAGGGGGCGTAGTGCTGGAAGACGAAGCCGATGCCGCGCTCGCGCGCCGGCGAGGCGGTGACGTTCTCGTCGTCGATGAGCACCGCGCCGGTGTCGGGCGTCTCGAGCCCGGCGATGATGCGCAGCAGCGTCGACTTGCCGCTCCCGCTCGGGCCGAGCAGCGCGGTGAGCGCGCCGTCGGTGACGTCGATGCTGACGTCGTCGAGCGCCTGGAACGCGCCGAAGTGCTTGTTCACGTTACGGACCTGGATCGCCATCAGTGGCCTTCCTTCTTGTTGGCTCGTCGTGCGAGCAGGTTCATCGCCAGCAACGTCAAGAGCGCCAGCAGGGCGAGCATCACGGCCGCCGTGTAGGCGCCGGTCGCGTCGAAGTTCTCGAAGCGGTCCTGCACATAGAGCGGCAGCGTCTGGGTCTGGCCCTCGATGCGTCCGGAGACGATGCTGACCGCACCGAACTCGCCCAGCGCCCGCGCGGTCGTGAGGACGATGCCGTAGCCGACGCCCCAGCGGATCCCCGGCAGCGTGACGCGCCAGAACGTCTGCCAGGGGCTTGCGCCGAGCGTCTCGGCCGCCTGCTCGGAGTCGGTGCCCAGCTCGCGGAGCACCGGGATCGTCTCGCGGACGACGAACGGCAGCGTGACGAGCGCCGTCGCCATCACCATCCCCGGCACGGAGAAGATGATGTTGATGCCCTGCGCGGCGAGTTCGTCGCCGAACCAGCCGGCGCGCCCGTACACGAGCACGAGCGCGAGCCCGACGACGATCGGCGAGATCGCGAACGGCATGTCGATCAGGAGGCCGAACAGCGTCTTGAAGGGCATCCGGCCCCGCTCCAGCAGGAGCGCCGCGCCGATCCCGAAGATCGTGTTCAGCGGCACCACGATCAGCACGATCTCCAGCGACAGCCACATCGCGTGCAGCGCGTTCGGAGTGCTCACCGCGTCCCACACCGGCGCAAGCCCGTGTTCGAAGGTGCGGTAGAAGATCATCACCAGCGGCGCGCCGAGCAGCACGGCGAGGTAACCGAGCGCCACCGTGCGCAGCGCCAGGCGTCCCCCGCGTGAGGACCCGGCCTTCGCGGTGTTCTGAGGTCCGCCCGCTCGGGGCGTGGGCAGCCCGTCGATCAGCCCGCCGCCCGCCTCGGGCGCGACGGCGAGGGTGCCGCCGCTAGAGGACATGGCGCGACCACCTCCGCTGGAGCAGGTTCAAGCCCGCAAGGACGAGCAGCGCGACCGCGAGCAGGACGACCGAAACGGCCGCTGCCGCCGCGAGGTTTTCGTTCTGGATCTGGCCGAAGATGTAAACCGACCCGACCTCGGTCTTGAAGGGCAGGTTGCCGGTGATCAGGATCAGCGAGCCGTACTCGCCGATCGCGCGCGCGAAGCTGAGCGCGATGCCGGAGAGGATCGCGGGGAGCAGGGTGGGGAGGACGATCCTCCTGACCACCGTCGGGTAGCCGGCGCCGAGCGAGGAGGCGGCTTCCTCCATCGAGCGGTCCAGATCGATCATCACCGGCTGCACCGAGCGCACGACGAACGGCAGCGTCACGAACAGCAGCGCGAGCACGACCGCGGTGCGCGTGAACGTCACGTTGACGCCGATCGGGCTGCTCTTGCCGTAGAGCGCCAGCAGCACGAGGCCGGCGACGATCGTCGGCAGCGCGAACGGAAGATCGATGATCGCGTTGACGATCCCCTTGCCGGGGAAGCTGTCACGCACGAGCACCCAGGCGATGATCGTCCCGAACACGGCGTTGATCAGGACCACGACGACCGAGACGATCAGCGTCAGCTTGATCGCCGCCCACGCCTCCGGGTTGGAGATCTCTTTCCAGAAGGCGTGAGTGCCGCCGTCGAACGCCTTCGCCGTCAGCGCCGCCATCGGCAGCAGCACCAGGATGCTCAGGTAGAGGACGAGCAGTCCCCTCCCGAGCAGCCCGGTGGTACCCCGCGCGACGCCAAAGCGGCGCCGGCGCGGGGCAGCGAGCGCCGGCGCGCCGCTATTTGCTGGTTGAGACGCCAAGGGATTCCTCGATCTTCGTGACCAGGCCTGTTTCCTTTTCGAAGAACTTTTCGCCCACCTTCTTCCAGCCGCCGAGGAAGGCGATCGTGAACAGGCCGGGCGGGTTCTTGAACTGGGAAGCAGCGGGCACGCCCTTGATCACAGGGCGGTAGCCCTCCTCGGCCCAGATCTGCTGTGCGGCCGGCGTCACGAGGTATTCGGCGAACTTCTTCGCCGCTTCGCTGGAGCCGGCAACCGCCAGCGGGTTTTCGATCTGGATCGTGTCGTCGGGGATGATGTATTCGATCGCCGCGCCCTTCTTCTGGTCGGCGATCGCCTCGGTCTCGTAGTCCAGCAGCGCGTCGCCGCGCCCCGCCAGGAACGTCTGCAGCGCGTTGCGCGCCGAGCTGTCCTGGCTGACGACGTTTCCGAACAGCTGCTTGAGGTATTCCTCGGCTTCCGCTTCGGTCTTGCCTTCCTTGAGCTGGGCCCCATAGGCCCCGAGGATGTTCCAGCGCGCCGCACCGGAGGTGAACGGGTTCGGCGTCAGCACCTGCACGCCGGGCTTGACCAGGTCCGACCAGCCGGTGATGTGCTTGGGGTTGCCCTTGCGCACGATGATCACGTCGACGGAGTTGGTGACCATGCCCTTGGTCGGCGTCTGGTTCCAGCTCGGCTGGACCATGCCGCTCTTGACGAGCCGTTCCACGTCAGGTTCGAGCGAGAAGTTGACGAAGTCGGCGTGCTGGCCGTTGGCGACCGCGCGGCTCTGTTCGCCCGAGGGGCCGAAGGACTGGCTGAAGGTCACTCCCTTGCCGGCGGAGGTCGCCTCGAAGGCCGTCGTCAGCTTTTCGTAGGCGCTCTGCGGCGTCGAGTAGGCGACGAGCGCGATCTGCTTGCTGCCACCGCCCGAGGACGACGAGCCGCAGGCCGAGAGGCCGACTGCGACGAGAGCGAGGACAACGGCGGTGACGGCGGCTGAGCGCAAGGTAATGACCACTTTCATTGTGAGAAACAGGGTAAATATCGACTTTGTAGAGCCGATCAGGAAAGTAGCGGAAAGCTGATCGGATTTCCATCTCCCGGCGACGGGAGCCGTGTGAGGATGGACACGCCAAGCCGATCCTGTCCAATTCATTGACAAAAAACTGCGGCATTGGGGTACCATGGAGAGAGCTGCTCCCCACAACGCGCGCCCCGGTTCCTCATGCCGGGGCGTACATCGTCAGCAAAAGGAGAACCACCCCGATGTCAGCCCCCACCACCGTTTCCGGCGACGAGGCCGCCGCCGCCGTCGAGTCGATCACGGAGGGCGCCGGCGCCGATCAGGGCTTCTCCCTTCACCTGACCCAGGACCAGAAGGACATCCGTGACTGGGTGCACGGCTTCGCGGCCGACGTCGTGCGCCCAGCCGCGCACGAGTGGGACGAGAAGGAGGAAACGCCCTGGCCGATCATCCAGGAGGCCGCGAAGATCGGCCTCTACGGCTTCGAAGGCATGGCCCAGTTCTTCGCCGATCCCTCCGGCCTGGGGCTGCCGATCGTCAACGAGGAGCTGTTCTGGGGCGACGCCGGGATCGGCATGTCGATCATGGGCACCGCGCTCGCGGTCGCCGCGATCTTCGGGCAGGGCTCCAACGAGCAGATCGGCGAATGGATCCCCCGCTGTTTCGGTACCCCCGAGGACGTCAAGGTCGCCGCCTTCTGCGCCTCGGAGCCGAACGCCGGCTCGGACGTCTCCGGCGTGCGCACGAGCGCGAAGTTCGACGAGGCCGCCGGCGAGTGGGTGCTCAACGGCCAGAAGGCATGGGCCACCAACGGGGGCATCTCCGACGTGCACGTCGTGATCGCCTCTGTCGACCGCGAGCTCGGCTCCAAAGGCCACGCCGCGTTCGTGATCCCGATGAGCGAAGCGAAGGGCATCGAGCAGGGCGCGAAGGTCAAAAAGCACGGGCTGCGCGCCTCGCACACCGCCGACGTGCACCTCGACGACTGCCGGATCCCCGCGGGCCACGTGCTCGGCGGCAAGGAGAAGCTCGACGAGCGCCTCGCGAGGGTGCGCGAGGGCAAGAAGGGCAACGCGCAGGCCGCGATGGCGACCTTCGAGGCCTCACGCCCGACGGTCGGCGCCCAGGCGCTCGGGATCGCGCGCGCCGCGTACGAGTACTCGCTCGAGTACTCCAAGGAGCGCGAGCAGTTCGGGCGCCAGATCATCGACAACCAGGCGATCGCCTTCACGCTCGCGCGCATGAAGCTCGAGATCGACGCCGCGCGGCTGCTCGTGTGGCGCGCGTCGTGGATGGGCCGCAACCAGGTCCCCTTCAACAACGCCGAGGGCTCGATGAGCAAGCTCAAGGCCGGCGAGGTCGCCGTCTGGGCGACCGAGCGCGCGATCCAGATCCTGGGCGGCAACGGCTACACGCGCGAGTTCCCGGTCGAGCGCTGGCACCGCGACGCGAAGATCTACGACATCTTCGAGGGCACGGCTGAGATCCAGCAGATGGTGATCTCGCGTGCGATCAGCGGGATCCCGGGGCTGTTCGGCCGCCCGGCGTCCTAGCCCGGCAGACCACGAGCAGGGCGCCGGCGCTGACGCGTCGAACTCCCCGGCGCCGCAGCCGGGGAGCGGCTCCTCTCACCCCTCGCGCCGCGCCTCGCGCCGATCGCGGATCAGCGAGCGCGCGACGAAATCGCCGATCACGGTCGTGACCCAGATGATGAGCGTCGCCACGATCAGCGTGCCCGCGCCGTGCACGTGCAGGCCGGGCACGATCAGCGCCACGATCGCCAGCGCGACGATTGTCGAGGCGAGCGCGAGCAGCCCGGCCATCGCCACCGACGGCTGGCGGATCAGCACTCTCAGCGCGAGGAACGAGACGATGATGTGGACCAGCCAGAACAGCAGCGTGGCCTCGAGCAGCCCGCCCGCGTTGATGTTGAAGTCGCTGAGCGCGGCCGAAGCGATCATCAGACCGATCGCGATCGCGACCAGCGACGTCCCCAGCCGGATCCCCCACCGTCGCAGCACGATGCTGAGGTTACAGCGGGCGGGCGGGGTGGGCCGGGGGTGCGACTACCAGGCCTGGCCGGTGCCGCAGTGCGGGCAGGACACCGTCGTCGAGACGGCGGCGGAGAACAGGTAGCCGCAACCGCACGTGTAAAGGGCGGTATCCATGGGACCGCCTGCCTCGCGGACGCGGTCCACCGCAGGGTCGCAGCCGCCGGCCGCGCGGCGCCCGGGGGCGGGTTCGGCCGCGGCCGCCGCCTCGCCCGCAGGGTCGCTCTGGGCCCTGCCGGCGCGCTGCTGAGCCGGGTGGTGATCGTCGCCGCGCCGACGGCTGCCGTCGCGCTCGCGCAGGGGGGATAGAAGCCTGGGTCTCATCGGTTCTCTCCTAATAGGACGTCGCACACACGAAAAGGTTTCGCGGTGCAACCTTTGTTTCCTGTCCGGTCCGCTCGACCTCTGCCGCGGGCGGCCACGGGGGAGGTGCCCGGCGAGGTGGGGGGTTTTGAGATAATCGACTCGTGAACCCGTCGCGGAAGCGAAAGGTGCGGCTGGTCGTGGCGCTCAGCGCAGCGGTGGTACTGGCCGTCGCGCTCATCTACACGAGCTTCAGCGCCGCCAGTCCCGCCCTCACGCCCAGCCAGCTGCTGCACTCGGCGCAGCCCGGGCGCACCTACATCCTGACCGGCACGGTCGCCAAGGGCAGCGTCCGTCACGAGGGCGAGGTGCTCGACTTCGCGGTGCGCGACCGCGGCGGATCGGCGACGATCCCGCTCGCCTACACGGGCACCGTGCCCGACCCGTTCCGCGAAGGGCGCGAGGTGATCGTCACCGTCGAGAAGCAGGGCGGGCGCTACGTCGGCGAACGCAACACGCTGATCACGAAGTGCCCGTCGAAGTTCAAGACCGCGCCGCCGAGCGAGCAGCAGAGCTCCTGAGTGCGGGCTGCGAGCGAACACGCGCGCGGCACACAGGCTGCGCTCCGCTGCCTGAGGGCACGGTGAGCTGATGGCCGGACTCGGGTTCGCCTGCCTGCTGCTCGCGCTCGGCATCTGCGCGTACGGGATCGTCGTCTCGATCTACGGGGTGCGCGCCGGTCGCCCGGAGTTCTCGGAGTCCGGCCGGCGCTCGGTCTACGCCCTTGCGGGCATCCTCACGGTCGCCTTCGGGGTGCTCGAGGTCGCGTTCCTACGCAACGACTTCGTGTTCAACACCGTCGCCGACACGTCCAGTCGCACGACGCCCGCGTTCTATCGCGCGGCGGCCGTGTGGTCATCGCAGGAAGGCTCGCTGCTGCTGTGGGCCTGGCTGCTCTCGCTCTGGTCCAGCGCCGCGCTGTTCCTGACGCGCAACCGCATGCGCGACGTCGCGAGCTACGCCACGGCCGTGCTGCTCGGCTTCGGCGGCTTCTTCGTGTCGCTGATGATCTTCTACGCGAACCCCTTCGCGACCACGCATCCGGCGCCGACCGAAGGGGCAGGCCTCGACCCGCTGCTGCGCTTCCCGACGATGATGATCCACCCCCCGATGCTGTACTCGGGGTACACGCTGTGCACGATCCCGTTCGCGTTCGGGGTCGGCGCGCTGCTCGCCCGGCGGGTGGACGCTGAGTGGATCAAAGCGATCCGCCGCTTCGCGTTCGCGGGCTGGCTGTTCCTCGGGATCGGGATCCTCCTCGGCGCCCGTTGGTCCTACTCGGAGCTCGGGTGGGGCGGCTACTGGGGCTGGGACGCGGTCGAGAACGCGTCGCTCATGCCCTGGCTGACGGCCACGGCATTCCTGCACTCGCTGATGATCCAGGAGAAACGCGGGATGCTGAAGGTGTGGAACGTCTCGCTCGTGCTCGCCACGGGCACGCTCGCGATCATGGGGACGTTCCTGGTGCGCAGCGGCGTGCTCAACTCGATCCACGCTTTCGGCGGCGCGACGCTGGGGGTGCCGTTCGTGTGCCTGATCGCCGTGCTGATCGCGGGCTCCATCTACCTCGTCGTGAGCCGGCGCGAGATGCTGCGCTCCGAGCACCGCCTGGACTCGCTGCTCTCGCGCGAAGCGGCATTCCTGATCAACAACATCGTGCTCGTCGGACTCTGCTTCGTGATCTTCTGGGGCACGTACTTCCCGCTCATCTCGGAGGCGTTGACGGGCAAGGAATCCTCGGTCGGGCCGCCCTGGTTCGACCGCTACACCGTGCCGCTGGCGCTCGTGCTCGTGCTGCTCAGCGGGATCGGGCCGGTGATCGCCTGGCGGCGCGCGACGCTGGCCAACGCCCGGCGGAACTTCCTGAAACCGGCGCTGGCGGCGCTGATCACGCTCGCGGTGCTGCTGATCGCGGGTCTCGGCCACAAGCCGCTCGCGGTCGCGATGTTCTGCTGTGCGGCGTTCGTGTTCGCGAGCGTCGGTCAGGAGTTCGTTCGCGGAACGCGCGCCCGGCGCGCGATGTCAGGCGAGGCCCCGCCGGCCGCGCTGCTCGCGCTCGTGCGGCGCAACCATCGCCGCTACGGCGGCTACATCGTGCACCTGGGGATCGCGGTGCTGTTCATCGGCGTCGCCGCCTCCTCGTCCTTCCAGCACTCGAGCGAGCTCCAGCTGCGCCCGGGCCAGTCCACGCGCGTGGGCGCCTACACCGTGCGCTACGAGCGTCCGACCGCGTCGATCACCCCGAAGTACGACCGCGCGCACACCGGCTCGACGCTGGCCCTGGGAGCCGAAGTGGACGTCAGCAAGGGCGGCCATCACGTGGCCACGCTGAACCCGAGCCAGGGCTACTACGCCTCCCAGGAACCCGAACAGGGCACGGTCGGCAGCCTGATCGGCGGCCAGGCGGTGAGCCACGTGGCGATCAACGCCGGCGTCACGCGCGACGTCTGGAGCGCGATCTCACCGGAAATCGAAGCGCCCGAGCTGAAGCGGATCGTCGCCGCCGGGAACAAGACGCTCGGGCCCGACCAGGCGCCGATCGCGCTCTTGTATCTCGCCAAGCAATACCTGAAGAGCCCACCGCCCGCGCAGTTCCACTTCATCGTCTCGCCGCTGGTGATGTGGATCTGGGTCGGTGGGCTGATCGTCTTCATCGGCGGCCTGGTCGCCGTCTGGCCGGCGCCGAGCACGGTTCGCGCGCGCGTTGCCGCGCGGGCACGCATGCCGCGGCGGCTGGCGCGCGCCTGAGTGCGTGGAGCTGAGCGCAGATGAGCGCCTCGGCCGTCGTGATCACGTTCTTGACGCTCGGGCTGCTGGGGGCGATCGTGCTCGTCGTCGGCAAGCCGCTGCGCGAAGCGGCCGAGCGGCGTGCGGCGGGGACCGAGGAGCCCGAGTCCTCCGGGCCGGGGGGCGGCCGGGCAGCGGAGCGTGAGCGGCTCGAGGTCGCCAGGGAGGCCAAGTACCGCGAGATCCGCGACACCGAGCTCGACTACCGCACCGGCAAGCTCTCCGACGAGGACTACCGGGAGCTGGACGCGGAGCTGCGCGCCGAGGCGCTCACGATCCTGGATTCGCTGGAGGCGGCGGGCCCAGGGGCCGGGATGGAGCGCGTGCCCGAGCCGGATCCAACGGCCGGCCCGGACCCGAGGGCCGGCACGGAGAGCCTGCCCGACCCGGCTCCTACGCCCACGGACGCTTCAGAAGCACGATCGCGTTCACGAAGAACAGGACCGCGAAGACGACCGTCCAGCGATTGAGGTTGCGCTCGACCAGCGAGCCGCCTCCGAGCGGGCCCTGGCCGCTGCCGACGCCGAACGCCCCGGACAGCCCGGCGTCCTTGCCCGAGTGCATCAGCACCAGGAACACGACGATCACGGCGAGGATCACCTGAAGGATCGAGTCGAGAGTTTCCACGCGCGAAAGCGTAGCGAAGGCGGACGGTCACGGTGCCGGGGCGCCCCGTCGGGTTGTGCAGGAATGCGCAAGGTTGCGCCCAAAGTCGGGTACTGACTACACATGTCGCCCCGATCGCGCATACTTTCGGCGCGAGAGGACGAGGAAAATCGTTGCTAGAGCGATTACGAATCCTTTACGGATTCTTGGTCCTCTGCCGATATGACTCCGGTGGGCGTATCCAGTGACGTGGATGAGGTGCGCCGACCACACCACATGGGACGACCCGAAGATGACCGAGACGAAGGCATGACGCCGCCCACCAGAGCTCGCCGCAGAGCTCTTCGCACCGTTCTGGGCACCCTCGCCGGCGGCGGTCTGACCGCCGCGAGCCTCGCGGTCCCGGTCGCGACCAGCGACGCCGCCTCCGGCATCGGCGGCGTTCCCACCACGCCTGAAGTCACTGCGCCCGAAGAAGCGGGCGAAGCCTCATCGCCGGCCACGGCGACCGGTAACACCACCACGACGCCGGCGCCGGCCCCTTCGACGGGGACCACCACCACCCCGCAGGCACCCGCGCCAAAGCCGGAAACGCCCGCTGTGACCGTCCAGCGCCGGCAGAAGACCTCCGGCGGCGCCAAGAGCAGCCCCGCGACAAGCAACGCGACCGGCAAGAACAAGGGCAAGGCCGGCAACGGCCCCAACAACGTCGAAGGTTCGCCGCAGGCCGTCGCGAAGGCCGGCGCGCTGGCCGCCGTCCTGGCCTCCTCGCAGGCCTCGACCCAGGCGCTCGCGTTCTACCGCGTGCCGATGTTCATGCTTCCGATCTACAAGGCCGCCGCCGTCCAGTACGGGGTGCCGTGGCAGATCCTCGCCGGGATCAACGAAATCGAGACCGACTACGGCGCCGACCAGTCGGTGTCCAGCGCCGGCGCGGTCGGCTGGATGCAGTTCATGCCCGAAACCTGGCAGTCCTACGGGGTGGACGCGCTCGAAGCCGGCTACGCCGATCCCTACAACCCGGTCGACGCGGTCTTCGCAGCCGCGCGCTACCTGCGCGCCGCCGGCGCGGCCACCGACCTGCGCCGCGCGATCCTCGCCTACAACCACTCCGAAGAATACGTCGACTCCGTGATGCTGCGGGCGAAGCTGATCTCGACCTACCCGAAGCCCGTGATCGCCACCCTCACCGGCCTGGTGGACGGCCGGCCGCCGGTCGACGGCGGCTCACTCGAATGGAGCGCCGCGCACGCCGAAGCCGGTCCGGCCAGCGCGACCGCGGGCGCGGCGAGCGCGAAGCCGAAGACCCCGGCGAAGGCCGCAGGCAGCGGCTCCGCCGTCTCGCCCGCCGCAGCGGCGGCCGCGGCAGCCAAGGCGAAGCCGGCTCCCAAGCTGCAGGTCGTAAACCTCACGACGAGCCCCCATGCCTCCGTCGTCGCGGTCCAGGACGGCCGCGTCCTTCAGATCGGCAACAGCCGTCGCCTCGGCCACTTCATCGTCCTGCGCGACGTCTACGGCGACGTCTTCACCTACGCCGGCCTCGGCAGCGTGGCGCCGAGCTACACCCGCGAGAAGCCGGCCCGCACCAAGGGCACCTCGCCGGTCGTGCAGGCGGCGAGCACGCACGACCCCGCACCGTCGAAAGCCGCCACGGCGGGCAGCCAGACGCCGGTGACGCTGCAGGTCAAGACCCCGGCGCCGCAGAACCACGGCTCAGGCGGCGGGCGCGCGGAACTCGCGAGCTCCGAAGAAGTCCCCGCCGGGATGAACCGCCAGCGCCTCTACGCGCACCCGGGCAACCCCGACGCCAAGGCCTCCGCAGTCGCCGCGAGCGCGCGCCGCGCCGCGCGGGCCAAGGCCGCCGAGACGCTGCCACTGCGCGCGGGCGCGGTCGTTCCGAGCGGCACCGTGCTCGGCAAGGTGCTGGTCGCCCATGGCGGTCAGTCGGGTCACCTGCGCTTCGCGATCCGTCCCGCCGGTGACGAGGGCAACATCGATCCCGGGCCCGTGCTGTCCAACTGGGCCGAGCTCCAGAAGGCGCTGCACCCGCAGGGCGCGCGCGCCAAGAACGCATTGCTCGGCGCGACCGCCGGGGACGTGTTCCTGCTCTCGCGCTCCCAGCTCGAGCGCACGGTCCTCTCGGACCCCGGCATCACGATCACCGGCTGCGCCCGCCACGACGTCACCTCGGGGGCAGTCGACCATCGCGTGCTCGCGGTGCTCGCCTTCCTCTCGCGCAGCGGGCTGAAGCCGACGGTCGGCGCGCTGCGCTGCGGGCAGAGCCAGGTCACGAGCAGCGGTGCCCCGTCGCCCCACTCGCGCGGTGACGCGGTCGACATCACCGCGATCAACGGCGTGCCGCTCACCCACCACCAGGGCCCCGGCACGATCACCGACCTCACCGTCAGGGCGCTGCTCACCCTGCCGAGCGAATTCGTGCCGCACGAAATCCTGAGCCTGATGCACTACCCGGCCTCGCCGCAGACGAAGGCCGTCTCCTCGCACTGGAACCGCCTCGAGCTGGTCTTCCAGCCCGCGGCGGCGCCCCTGCTCGGGGCGGCGTCGCCCGGGTCGGTCGCCCACTCGGCCGGGAACGGGAAGACGGCGGCGGCGCCGGTCGTCACCACGACGGTCCTCAGCGCGCTGCAGTGGTCGCAGCTCGACGGGCGCATCGGCGCCATCCCCGCTCCGAAGATCGCCTTCAAGCCGACCTCCTCGGCGATCTCCGACGCCAAGAGCACCAAAGCCAACTAGACGCTCGTTCCGCCGCGAGGCGGGGAGATGCTCTGCGATCATGACGCCCGTGGCGAGCTACGGCGGCATCGACCTGGGCGGCACGAAGATCCAGGCGGTGGTCGTGGATGAGCACCACGACGTGGAGGGCTCCGCGCGCCACCCGACCCCGACCTCCGGCGGTCCCGAGGACGTGGCGCAGGCGGTCGCCCAGGGCCTGCGCGAGGCCGCAGGCCAGGCGGGCGTCGAGGTCCACTCGCTGGAGGGCATCGGCGTCGGCTCGCCGGGGGTCGTCGAGCACGGCACGGTCACGAGCGCGCGCAACCTGCCCGGCTGGGAAGGCACCTTCCCGCTCGCCGAACGGCTCACCGACCTGCTCGGCCCGCCGGTGGAGCTCGGCAACGACGTGCAGGTCGCCACCGTCGCGGAGTCCGAGCTCGGCGCGGGGCAGGAGTTCAAATCGTTGCTCGGCGTGTTCTGGGGCACGGGCGTCGGCGGCTGTTCGGTGCTCGACGGCAAGCCGTGGCGCGGGCGTGGCGGCGCGGGGGAGATCGGCCACATGTGCATCAAGCTCGACGGTCATCGCTGCACATGCGGGAAACTCGGCTGCGTGGAGGCCTACGCCGGCCGCGCCGCGATGGAACTCCGCGTGCGCGAGCTCGTCGAGAAGGGCGAGAAGACCGATCTGTTCAAGGTCATGAAGCACCACGAACGCGACCGCCTCACGAGCGGGGTGTGGTCGCGGGCCCTGGAGAAGGGCGACAAGCTCGCCGAGCAGATGATCGAGCGCGCGATCCAGGCGCTGGCGGCCGGAGCCGCCTCGGCGATCAACCTGCTCGACCTCGAGGCGGTCATCATCGGCGGCGGCCTCGGCGTGAGGATGGGCAAGCCCGGCGCCGAACGCATCTCCGCCGCGATGCTGCCGCATCTCTTCCAGGACTCGCGCCCGCCGCGGGTCGAGGTCGCGTCGCTCGGAGACCTCGGCGGCGCGATCGGCGCGACGCTGCTCGTGGCGAGCCCGGCCTCGAAGCGAAAGCGCCCGCGGGCCCAGGCGACCGGCGCCTAGCCCAGCACCGTCACGCCAACCAGCACGATCGACAGGCAGGAGAGGACGACGGTCGTGAGGCCGGTCGCGGCGTCGAGCAGCCCGCGGCTGCGCCGCTCGCCCATCACCCGCCGGGAGCGCGAGAGCATCCAGATGAACACCAGGTTGATCGGCAGCAGCAGGCCGTTGACGACCTGTACACCGACGAGCAATGAGATCACCGGCACGCCGGGGATCACGGCGACGAGCGCGCTGATCGCGATCATCGCGGTGATGACCCCCACGAAGACCGGCGCGTCCTCGCGCCGGCGGCCGATGCCCTTCTCGTAGCCGAGCGACTCCGAGACGACGTAGGAGGTCGCGATCGGCAGGATCGCGCAGGCCAGCAGGCTCGCGCCGAGCAGGCCGATCCCGAACAGCGTCTCGGCGAACTGGCCTGCGAACGGGCTGAGCGCACGGGCGGCCTGAGCGGCGGATCCGATTTCGTGGACGCCGTGCTTGTAGAGCGTCGCGCCGGTCGCGATCACGATGAACGCCGAGATCACGCACGCGAAGATCGAGCCGGCGACGGCCTCGTGTTCCTCGTGGGGCAGCTCCTCCAGGCGCACGCCCCGCTCGACGGTCGCCGACTGCAGGTACTGCTGCATGTAGGGCGTGATCGTCGTGCCGATCGTCGCGATCAGCAGCACCACGTAGGTCGAGTTCGTCTGGATCGTCGGTTTGACGATCGACTTGCCGACTTCGCCCCAGTCCGGGTGCGCGAGGATCGCTGCGATCGGATAGGCGAAGAACGGGATCGTGAACCAGATGAAGATCCGCTCGGCAGAGCGATATGAGCCGCGCACGATGATCAGCCAGATCCCCACGGCGATGATCGGCACTGACACCTGAACGGGGATGTGCGCGAGCCCCAGAGCGGCACCCGCACCGACGAAGTCCGAGATGCAGATGCCCAGGTTGGCCACCAGCACCGCGCTCGTCGCGAGCACCGACCAGCGGATGCCGTACTCCTCGCGCACGAGCTCGGCCAGGCCCTTGCCCGTCACGACGCCCATGCGGGCGGCGAGCAGCTGCACGATCGCGAGTGAGATCGCGATCAGGACGATCGTCCACAGCAGGTCGTAGCCGTATTTGGCGCCGACCGTGGAGTAGGTCGCGATCCCGCCCGCGTCGTTGCCGGCGTTGGCGGCGATCAGCCCCGGGCCCAGCAGCCCGAGGAACGCGAACATCGCGGTGCGGCGAGGATTAAGACGGGCAGGCAGGCGCGGTCGGCCACGGGTGGCCGACCGGACACGGCGCATGAACGGCGGTACTCGGACCGCCATCGAACTGTCCGCTCACTTGAGGCATCGCGACGAGTCTATTCGCTACCCGTCCGAAGGCCTGAAAATGCCCGTTCAGCTCTCGGCGTGCGCGTTTGGGCGGCGCCGCCGACGACGCGCGCTCAGTCCTCGCCGAGCAGCCCGAAGCGCCGTCGCCAGCCGCGCGGGAGCATCGCCTCGAGCACATCGTCGACGGTCACGACGCCGAGCATGTGCTTGGTCTCGTCGACGACCGGGATCGAGGTCAGGTTGTAGTCGGCCATCAGCCGCGCGACCTCGTCGAAGGGCGCATCCGGCGAGAGGCACGGCACGTCGTGCTTGAGCTCGGCGTCCAAGCGCCGGTCGGCGTCGGTGCGCAGCAGCGCGGTCACCGGCACGCTGCCTTCCAGCGCGCCGTCGGTGCCATCCACGTAGACGCTCGTCAGCAGCTCGGGCGCGACGCGGCTGTGACGCACCGCGCGCAGCGCCTGCTCGGCGGTGCTCGACCCTGGCAGCAGCACGAAGTCGGGGCTCATCAGCCCGCCCGCCTCGGCCGGGTCATAGCCGAGCAGCGCGCGCACCTTCACCCGCTGGCTGACGGGCAGCAGCGCCATGATCGGCTCGCGCCGCTCGTCCTCGAGCTCGCCGATCACGTCGGCGGCGTCGTCGGGCGCCATGCGGGCGAGGATCTGCGCCACCTGCTCGTCGGGGCGGTCCTCGAGGAACTCCCGTTGATGGTGGTCGTCGAGCTCCTCGAAGACGTCGGCCTCGAGCTCGCGGTCGTCGTCGCCGACCGCCTGGATGATCTCCTCGCCCTCCTGGCGCGAGGCCGCCTCGACGAGGTCGGCGATCTGGGCGGGGTGGAGCTTGGCGAGCTTCGGGTGCGGCACGCGCAGGCGCACCGTCGGGACGTGACCGACGAACGGCTCGACGCCCGCCCAGTCGAGGAACTCGCCGGTGCCGATGTGCGCCCCGAGCGGCTTCGGCAGCAGCCGCCGCAGGCCACCGCGCGCACCGGTGTCCACCCCGACCACCCGCCAGGAGCCCGCGACGTCCGCCAGCTCGATCTCGTTCGCGCGCACCAGCCGCGCGCCCTGGACGTTGATGAGCTGGCGGTCGAGCAGGTCGCGCTTGAGCAGGACCTCCTCGGGCCGGCGTTCGAAGGGGCGCAGGTCGAGCTTCGCCTTGCGCAGCACGACGCCGTCGAGGCCGATGTGCGAGACCCGTTCGACGCCCAGGAAGGAGCGTTTGCCCGCCACCGCCACGAGCAGGCCGGTGATCGGCGGGTAGCCGGCGCCGCCGAGCCTCACGATCACATCGGCGACCTTGCCCAGCCGCTCGCCGTCGGCGTCTCGCAGCGGTGCGCCCACGAGCTGGGAGAGGTGCAGGATCGGTGGCGCCTGGGAGTGAGCCGGCGCGGGCGCCTTCGTCGCGGCGTTCATACGCCCACAATGCTACGCGCCGGCGCCGCGGTAGCTCTATGGTCGCTGCACCGATGCCCTTCTGGTTGTCGATCGCCTGCCTGTCGGTCTTCCAGGGTGCGCTGGTGGCGCTCCCGACGCGGGTCGGGTGGGCGCCGCTGCAGCGGCTGCGCGCAGGCGGCTGGGCGCTGGTGCTGCCGGTCTCGATCGTCGCCTTCGTGGCGATCGCGCGCGCGGCGGAAAGCGCGAGCGCCGAGGGCCTCACCTACCTCGCGCTCGTGGCGGTGCCGCCGCTCGCCGCGCTGGCGCTCGGCTGGCTCTCGCGCGGTGCACGCCCGCGCCGCGCGCTGTGGGTGGGCGCGCTGTTCGCGCTCGCGTGGGCCGACCGCGACGGGTTCGCGGGCAACGCCGCCGCGACGCTGCTGTCGGGGCTGAGCTGCGTCGCGCTCGGGTCGCTGCTGGGGGCGATCACGCCGCCGCGGTGGCTCGCTGTCGGGATCGTCGCGATGGCGGCCGCCGACACCGCCCTCGTCGTCTCGGACCTCTTGCAGGCGCCCAACGACGCGCTCAACGCGGCGCAGCCGGCGGCCGGGCTGCCGCGCCTGCAGGCTGAGACGTTCGGCTCTGCGCTGATGGGCTACGGCGACCTGTTCGTGGCGGCGGTGTTCGGCGGCATGCTCGCCGCGGAAGGCCGCCCGCAGCTGCCCGCGGCGGCGCTGACGGCCGCGCTGGCGCTCTCGTTCGATCTGCTGTTCCTCGCCGTCAACGAGCTGCCGGCGACCGTGCCTGTGGCGCTTGCGCTCGCGGTGCTCGCGGTCACTCGCCGGAGACGATCCGGCGCGGCCCGAGGCGGTGCACGTGCGGCTCGCCTTCGGGCGCGTCCTGGACGAGCTCTCCCTGCATCCGATCCTCCAGCTCACCCTGCGAGGCGATCGCCCGCGCCGTGATCTCGAGCGGCTCCGGGGCGGCGAGGTCGCGCTCGGACGCTGCGCCGGCCTGCTCGATCTTGCGGACCTGCGGCATCACGCGGGCGTCGAAGGAGCCGACGGCCTCGTTGTAGGCGGCGACGGCCGAGCCGAGCTGCCTGCCGGCCTTCGCGAAGGGGGTCACGAACCGCGCGAGGCGCGTGTGCAGCTCACGCGCGGACTCGGCGATCTCCCGTGCGGAGTCGGCGATCTGCTCCTGGCGCCAGCCGTAGTGGACCGCGCGCAGCAACCCGATCAGCGTCGTCGGCGTCGTCAGCAGGACCTGCTGGGAGACCCCGTACTCGATCAGGCCGGGGTCCTGGGCCAGCGCGGCGTGGTAGATGCCGTCCGAGGGGACGAACATGACCACGAACTCCGGCGTCGAGTCGAACTGGCGCTGGTAGCCCTTGGAGGCGAGTTTGGCGATGTGCTCGCGCGTCTGGCGGGCGTGGTTGGCGGCGTGCAGCTCGCGCTCGGCCTCGTCCTCGCACTCCAGCGCGAGCAGGTAGGCGTCGAGCGGCACCTTGGAGTCGACGACGATCAGCTTGCCGCCGGGCAGCCGGACGAGCATGTCGGGGCGCAGGATCCCCCCGTCGCTCGTCTGGATCGTGCTCTGCTCGACGAAGTCGCAGTGCGAGACCATGCCGGCCATCTCCACCACGTTGCGCAGCTGGATCTCGCCCCAGGAGCCGCGCGTGGAAGGCCGCTTCAGCGCGCTCACGAGGTTGCCCGTCTCGCGCTTGAGCGTGCCGACGCCTTCGCCGAGCTGGCGCACCATCTGCGCGAGCTCGCCCTGCGCCTGGCGGCGCTCGCCCTCCAGGCGCGCGATCTCGCCCTGCATGCGCGCGAGCTGCTCCTGCACGGGCGCGACGGCGCCCTTGATCTGCTCGGTGCGGTGTGCCATCTCGCCGGTCGCCCGCTCCTGCTCGGCGGCGCGCGAGTCGGCGACGCTGCGCGCGAGTGTCGCCCCGGTCTGCTCCATCACGTCCATCGAGACGGCCCGCAGCTCCTCGCGCAGCCGCGTCGAGTCGCGGCGCAGGACGATCGCGGCCAGCACCGCCCCCAGGAGGATCCCCAATATCGCCAGCAGCACCGTCATCGTTTCTCCCTGTCCGTGGGCGGCTGTCAAACATGGCAGGGGCGCCGGACGTCAGGAGAGGGGGCTTGCAGGCGCCGTGGCGGGCCGCCGCGAACACCCGGTGACCGGTCGTTTGCAGCACTGTTCCAGCTTGACAACGGTGTAACGCGCGTTTACCTTGGCGGTTCGCGGTACGCACTCTGGGTGCTGCGCGGTCCCGGAGGAGGGACCGAAACCGAGGGCTTGTGTCGCGGCGGAGGGGATCTGCGGGCATGGTCCGATCCGCAACAGGAGGGTGAGAATGTCAGCCACGAAAGGCTGGATGCGGTCATACCGACTGCTCGGCTGCCTGATGGCAGTCGCGTTGGTGGGCTCGGCGCTGCTTGCGTCGTCCGCCGGCGCCATGAAAACGCCGCTCAAACCGACCAAGTACATCGCGCTCGGCGACTCGCTGAGCTTCGGCTACAAAGCGGCGACGCTCAAAGCGAACGCCGAAGCGAACAAAGCGCACTGCGAAGCGGGCGTGGAAGCGGCTGAAAAAGCCGAAACCGAACTCGCATACACCGAAAAGGCGCTGTGCGAGCCGGCAGCGTCGTTCGAAGGCGGCTTCGTCGGCTACTTCGCCAAGAAGGAGTCGAAGCCCGAAAAGGAAGCCGGCAACGAACTGCAGACCGTGAACCTGGGCTGTCCGGGTGAGACGAGCGACGGGCTCATCGGCCACCTGCTCGGCGGCACGCCGGAAGCCGAATACAACCCCTGCGCCTACCACAACAGCCTGCCCACGCAGGGCTTCCCGCTGAAGGTCGAATACGGCCACAGCACCTCGCAGCTCGAAGCGGTGCTCGGCCAGATCGCGGCGTCCAAAGTCGAAGGCGGCACGCCGATCTCGGCGATCTCGCTGCAGATCGGCAGCAACGACGAGCTCCACGCGCTCGGCGCCTGTGAGAGCCCTCTGTACCTCGAAGCGCACGGATTCACGAGCATCATCGAATGTGCCGCGCACGAAGCCGGGCCTGAAGGTTTCCTCTACCCCGGCGGCCTGATCAGCCACATCCTGACCAACATCGGCACCACGATCGGCGTGATCCGCAACGAAGGCAAAGGCTACATGGGCCGGATCATCGTCCAGGGTTTCTACAACCCGTTCGGCACGCTGCTCGAAGGCAGCGACAAACTGGTCGAAGCCCTCAACAGCAACCTCGAAGGTCTGATCGTCGGTAAATCCTTCGGTCCGAACCTCTCGCTCGCCAAGCCGTACACGTTGGTGAACCCCGAGGGCCCGCTGTACAAAGAAGGCGAAACCAGCAAAGAACACGCCAAGCTGGTCAAAAAAGAATCAAGCACGATCTGCAAGTACACCGAAATGTGCAAAAACGGCATCGTGCTTCCGAGTGGTGACATCCACCCGACAGAAAAAGGCTACAAGGCCATGGGCAAGCAGTTCGTCCAGGTCTACAGCGAAGCTCCGCTGAGCTGACCGTCAGACAGATCAGATAGCGACCCGGGGCGTCCGCCGCAAGGCGGGCGCCCCGCGTCGTTCAAGCGGCTGCAGCTTCGAGGATCCCCACCATCGCGCCGGCGGCGGGCACGAGCCGTGCGGAGGGGGGAGTGGCCACGATCACCTTCCTGACAGGGCCGTCGACGAGCGAGCGCACCGCGATGTCCCCGCGCGGCGCCGAGAGCGCCATGCGCGGGATCAACCCCACGCCGACGCCGGCTGCCACGAGGCCCTGGACGGTCTGGTAGTCGTCGCTCTCGAAGGCGACGTTGGGCTCGAACCCGGCGGCGTGGCAGCAGCGCACCACGTGGCGCGCGCAGTTGCTCTCCTCCGAGGTCTGCACCCAGGCCTCGCTCGCCAGGTCCGCCAGGCGCAGGCGCTCGCGCGTGGCCAGGCGGTGCTCGCGCGGGAGCGCGAGGAACATCGGGTCCTCGAGCAGCTCGACCCGCGTCGTGCGGCCGGCGTCGAGGCGCTGGCCCTCGAACTCGAACAGCAGCGCGAGGTCGAGCTCCCCGCCGCGCAGGCGCGGCGCGATCTCCTCGGGCTCGCCCTCGGCGAGGCTCAGCTCGACGCCGGGGTGCGCGGCGCGGAACTCGGCGATCGCCTGGGGCATCAGCGTGGCGCCGGCGCTCGGGAAGGTGGCCATCCGCAGCCGCCCGCCGCGCAGCCCGGAGATCGCCTGCAGCGCATCTTCGGCCGCCTGCAGCTGGGCGAGGATGCCCTCGGCGTGACCGACGAGCGTCTGGCCCGCGGCGGTCAGCGTGACCCCGCGCGGGTGACGCTCGAGCAGCGCGAGCCCCGTCTCGGCCTCGAGCGCCGCGATCTGCTGGGAGACGGCGGACTGCGTGTAGTCGAGCGCGCCGGCGGCGGCGGAGATCGTGCCGCGGTGGGCGACCTCGCGAAGCACTCTCAATCGGGCGACGCTTAGCATTAGATCATCTTATATATATAATAATAAATATCATTGGAACTGATGGCAGGCAGCGGGCATCATCAGCCGAAGAAAGAGCGGAACAGAACTTCAGACGGGGCATCTGGCCCCGCAAGAACAAGGAGAAACGCAATGCCCGCAAAGATCATCGTCTCCTATGACGGGACCGCCAACGAGGACGACGCAGTCGTGCTCGGGCGCCGGTTCGCCGACGCCGGCGCCGAGGTCTCACTGGCCTACGTGAGCCACGGCGCGGACTCGGTCGGCGACACCCAGGGGATCCTCAGCCGCGGCCTCGCCGTGCTCGGCAACCCCAACGCCGCGACCCACGTCGTCACCGACCGCTCCACCCCCGAGGGGCTCGCCGCCCTCGCCGAGCGCGAGCAGGCCGACGTGATCGTCTTCTGCTCGGACTCGCACACCGCCCGCGGTCACGTCTCGATCGGCAACTCCGCCCAGCGCCTGCTCGAGGGCGGGCGCACGGCGGTCGCGATCGCGCCGGTCGACTTCTCCGAGAAGAGCCCGCAGGTGCGCCGCGTCGTGGCCGTCGGCGACGGCGACGGCGGCGCGCGCGAGACGGCCGCCGCGCTGGCAGGCGCCCTCGGCGCTGAGGTCGTGCCTGTCGCCGGGGACGACACCGACATCCTCGTGCTCGACTCGCGCGCCGACGCGCCCGCGGGTCGTGTCTCGCTGAGCGCCTCCGCCGAACACCTCGTCGAGATCGCCACCAGCGCCGTGCTCGTGCTACCGCGCGGCGAGCGGCTGTCCTTCGGCGCCGCGGCCCCGCAGCGCCAGACCGTCGCCTAGCGGCGAACCCGCGCCTGCGCTCTCGAGCGCAGGCGCGCGAGGCCGTAGCCGGCCAGCGCCCCCAGCACATCGAGCGCGCCGCCCACCAGATGGGCGAACGGGCCCGTCCACAGACGGGCCTCCGCGCTGGTGGTGCTTCGCCGCTGTCCGGCCACGGCGGCACGGTATCGTGGCGTTCGTGGCGAGCGCCCTGAAGACAACGCTCACCGAGCTGGGCGACTCGCGTGTGCGCCTGCAGGTCGAGGTGGAGCCCTCCGAGGTCGAGGTGCGCGTGGAAGAGCGCGCGCGTGTGCTCGGGCGCCAGCTCAAACTGCCCGGGTTCCGCAAGGGCAAGGTGCCCGCGCCGCTGGTGATCCAGCGCGTCGGGCGCGAGGCGATCCTGGAGGAGGCACTGCGGGAATCCCTGCCGGCCTGGTACTCGGACGCGATCGCCAGCTCTGGGATCGTGCCCGTCGGCGACCCCAGCGTCGACCTCGACTTCGCCAACCTCCCGCCGAAGGGCGAGGAGCTGCATTTCTCGATCGAGATCGGCGTGCTGCCCACAGCCGAGCTCGGCGAGTACAAGGGTCTCGATGTGGGGCGCGCCGAGGAGACCGTGGAGGAGCAGCGCGTGGAGGAGGCGCTGTCCGGCGAGCGCGAGCGCCTCGCGCGGCTTGAGACCGTCGAGCGCCCCGCCGCGGCCGGTGACTTCGTCGTGATCGACTACCTCGGCTCGCTGCCGGGCGAGGACGGCGAGCTGGTGCCCTTCGCCGGCGGCGAGGGCCGCGACCAGCTCGTCGAGCTCGGCTCGGGCAACCTGATCCCGGGCTTCGAGGAGGGGCTCCTCGGCGCGGGCGCGGGCGAGGAGCGCACGCTGTCGGTCACCTTCCCTGCCGACTACGGCGCGGGCGAGCTCGCCGGACGCGAGGCCAGCTTTGCTGTGACCGTCAAGGAGGTCAAGGAGAAGCAGCTCCCCGAGCTCGACGACGACTTCGCGGTGGACGCCGGCTTCGACGACCTCGAGGAGCTGCGCGCCGACATCCGTGAGCGGCTGCTCGAGGCCGAGCGCGAGCGCATCGGAGCGGAGTACCGCCAGGCCGCGCTCGACGCCGCCGTCGCCAACGCGACCGTGCCGGTCACCCCCGAGCTCGTCTCCGCCCGCGCGAGGGAGATGTGGGAGCGCAACCTGCACGCGCTCGCCCACCGCGGCATCTCGCGCGAGGCCTACCTGCAGATCACCGGTCGCAGCGAGGAGGAGATCCTCGCCGAGGCACAGGGCGAGGCCGAGCAGGCGCTGCGCCGCGAGGCTGTGATCACGGCCGTCGTCGCCGCGGAGGGCATCGCCCCCGACGACGAGGACGTGCTCGCCGCGCTCGCCCCGACCGCCGAGCGCGAGGGGGTCGAGCCGCAGCAGCTGCTCGAGGACCTTCGCGGCGCCGGCCGGCTCGAGGACGTGCGTGAGGATCTCGCTGCGCGCGAGGCGATCGACCTGATCGCCTCCGAGGCGAAGCCGATCCCGCTGGCGCAAGCCGAGGCGCGCGAGGCGATATGGACGCCGGAGAAGGAAGGCGAGGCGGCGGTCAAAGAGACGGCCGAGGCCTCCCGGCTGTGGACGCCAGATCGCTAGCCTCTAGAGGAATCCGTAAGGCCTTGGCAAACAAAGCGAGACTATGAGCCCACTTGTACCGATGGTTGTCGAGCAGACCTCGCGCGGCGAGCGAGCCTTCGACATCTACAGCCGCCTCCTCAACGAGCGCATCATCTTCCTCGGTACGCCGGTGGACGACCAGATCGCAAACCTGATCGTGGCTCAGCTCCTGCACCTGGAGTCAGAGGACCCCGAGAAGGATGTCTCGCTGTACATCAACTCGCCCGGCGGCTCGGTCTACGCGGGCCTCGCGATCTACGACACGATGCAGTTCATCAAGCCCGACGTGCAGACGATCTGCGTCGGCATCGCCATGTCGATGGGCGCGCTGCTGCTGGCGGGCGGCGCCGCCGGCAAGCGTATGGCGCTGCCCAACGCGAAGATCCTGATCCACCAGGTCTCCTCGAGCTTCCAGGGCCAGGCGACCGATATCGAGATCCACGCCAAGGAGATCATCGACGTACGCAAACGGCTTGACGAGATCATCGCCAAGCACACCGGCAAATCGCTTGATCAGGTGGGCAAGGACACCGAGCGTGACTACTTCATGAGCTCGGAGGAGGCCAAGAACTACGGCATCATCGACCGCGTGATCTCCGAGCACTGAGCAAGGGCACGGAGAGCGGCCGAAAGGGGAGGAGCGCAAGATGGCCAGACCGACAGATTCCAACGAGCAGCTCCTCTGCAGCTTCTGCGGCAAGTCGCAGCGCCAGGTCAAGAAGCTGATCGCCGGGCCCGGCGTCTACATCTGCGACGAGTGCATCGATCTCTGCAACGAGATCATCGACGAGGAGCTCGCCGCACCGCCCGCGTTCGACCTCGAGAACCTCCCGAAGCCGCGCGAGATCTACGAGGTGCTCGACGAGTACGTCGTCGGCCAGGACCCGTCCAAGCGCACGCTCTCGGTGGCGGTCTACAACCACTACAAGCGCGTCCAGATGATGATGTCGCCGGAGAGTGACATCGAGCTGCAGAAGTCGAACATCCTGCTTCTGGGTCCGACGGGCTGCGGGAAGACGCTCTTGGCCCAGACACTCGCGCGGATCCTGAACGTCCCGTTCGCGATCGCCGACGCCACCGCGCTGACCGAGGCCGGCTACGTCGGCGAGGACGTCGAGAACATCCTGCTGAAGCTGATCCAGGCCGCCGACTACGACGTCAAGAAGGCCGAAACCGGGATCATCTACATCGACGAGGTCGACAAGATCGCGCGCAAGGCCGACAACCCGTCGATCACGCGCGACGTCTCGGGCGAGGGTGTGCAGCAGGCGCTGCTGAAGATCCTCGAGGGCACACAGGCTTCCGTGCCCCCCCAGGGCGGGCGCAAGCACCCCCACCAGGAGTTCCTCACGATCGACACGACCAACGTGCTGTTCATCTGCGGCGGCGCGTTCGCCAACCTCGACAAAGTGATCGAGCGCCGCATCGGGCACAAAGGCGTCGGCTTCGCCGCCGCGATCGAGAACAAGGCGGAGAAGGACACGGGTGAAACCTTCGAGCACTGCCTGCCCGAGGACCTGATCGAGTACGGCCTGATCCCCGAGTTCATCGGCCGCCTGCCGGTGATGAGCGCGGTGCACCAGCTGACCCGCGACGACCTGGTCTCGATCCTCGTCGAGCCGCGCAACGCGCTCGCCAAGCAGTTCCAGCGCTTCTTCGCCTTCGACGGCATCGAGCTGGTGTTCAGCGAGGACTCGCTGATCGCGATCGCCGAACGCGGGCTCGAGCGCGAAACGGGCGCCCGCGGCCTGCGCTCGATCATCGAGGAGATCCTGCTGGAGGTGCAGTTCGAGCTGCCCTCGCGCCGCGACGTCAAGAAGTGCGTTGTGACCAAGGAGACCGTCGAGAAGGGCCTCACGCCGACGCTCGTCACCGAAGCCGCGCCGGAAGACGCGAACGAGGCCTCGCCGCAGCAGGAGTCGGCCTAGCCCCGCAGGGGGGCCCGCCCGCCGCGACGCCGCGAGCACCCGCTAGGATCGCCGCTGATGTCTCGGTTCAGGAAGAAGGAGCTCCAGGAGACCAGCAGGGCAGGGCGCCTGCGCCGGATCCCCTGGGCGATGCTGCTGCAGGGAACGCTGATCGTCGGCAGCCGCTGGCAGCGCCTCTCGGCGAGCGAGCGCGAGCGTGTCCGCACCCTGCTGAGCGCCTCGGGCGGCCGCGTCGACAGGCTCAGCTCCAAGGACCGCAAGGAACTGCGCAAGCTGGCCGACAAGCTCGACCTCAGGGGAATGGGCTCCGAGCTGCTCGCGCTGCGGGCGATCCGCGGGCGCGCGCTGCGGCGCCGCTAGCCGGCGGCCGGAGCGATGGCAGACGCCGCCTCCGACGGGCTGGAAGCGCTCTCGACCGAGGAGCTGCACGACCGCGCTGTCAAGCGCGCGGAGCGCCACCTCGACGTGAAGTTCTTCTGGTCGCTGCTGCAGACGATCCCGGCCGCGGAGACGGCGCGGGGCGACCAGGGCGAGGCCGACTTCGACATCCAGTTCTCCAAAGGCCTGCTCAAAGACGCCTTGCACAGCGGCGAGGGGGAGCTCGGGGAGCTTCTGCGCCCGCTGTTCATCGATTACCTGCGCAAGCATCCCGACGCGTAGCCTGAGGGCAATGGACACCACTCGGCACCGAGACGAGCGGATCCCGGGGCGCGACCGTTGGAGCGAGGAGCGCGCCGAGGACACGCTGCGCTCACTCGAGCTGTTCGGGATGCGCTTCGGGCTCGACCGGATGCGGCGCATGATGACCGCGCTCTCCTCGCCCGAGCGTTCGTACCCGACGATCCAGGTGCTCGGCACCAACGGCAAGTCCTCCACCACGCGGATGACCGCCGCGATCCTTCGACGCCACGGCCTGCGTACCGGCGCCTACACGTCCCCGCACCTGATCGCGTGGCGCGAACGGGTGCAGATCGACGAGCGCGAGCTCGACCCCGAGAGCTTCAGCGCAGCCGTCGCTCGCGCCGACCGCGCCGCCGGGCAGGTCAACCGCACGCTGGCCGAGGACGACCACGTCACCCAGTTCGAACTGCTCACCGCCGCCGCGCTCTGGGAGATGGCCAGGCGCGAGGTGGATGTGGCCGTCGTCGAGGCCGGCCTCGGCGGGCGCTACGACGCCACGAGCGTCGTCGCTCCCGGCGTGACCGTCCTCACCAACGTGGCGCTGGAGCACACGCGCTGGCTGGGCCCGACGATCGCCGACATCGCCGAGGAGAAGCTGGCCGTCGTCCAGGAGGGCGCGACGCTCGTACTGGGCGAGGGCCTCGCCCCGGACGCGCTCGCGGTGGCCGAGCGCGTGGCGGGGGAGCGGGAGGCCGAGATCGTGCACCCGTCGCCGCTGCCCTCGGACCTGCACCTGCGCTCGGCCGGGGCCTTTCAGCGGCGCAACCTCGCGCTCGCGCGCGCCGCGGCCGCCGCTCACCTGCGCCGCGTCGGGATCGAGCTGGACGAGCGGGCGGTCCGTGAGGCCGCGGAGACGCTCGCCGTCCCGGGCCGTCTGCAGGCCCTGCCCGGGCGGCCCCACACCGTGCTCGACGGCGCGCACAACCCGGACGCCGCCGCCGCCCTCGCAGAGTCGCTGGAGGAGGTGTTCGACGGGCCACCTGCGCTCGTGCTGGGAGTGCTCGAGGACAAGGACGCGGCAGGGATGCTGCGGACGCTGCTGCCGCGCTGCCGGCGCGCGTGGTTCACCGCGCCCCCGGGGCCCCGCGCGCTCTCCCCGGCGGCGCTGCTCTCCCAGGCGCGCCAGCTCGGCTTCGAGGACGCGGTCTGCGAGCCGCGCCCGGAGCGCGCGCTCGCCGAGGCGCGCCGCTGGGCGCAGGAGCATGACGCCGGCGTGCTGGTGACGGGCTCGGTCTACCTCGTCGGCGAGCTGCTGGGTGTGCTGGGCGATCGCGGGGGCGACATCGACGGCGAGCAGAGCGGTGCGAGAGGGTCCCGACGGTGAACGACGACGGCCCCTCCGTGCTCACGATGGTCGGCGCCGTGGCGCTGATCGTGGCCCTCGTGATCCTCGTGTTCTTCGCTGCTGGCTACGGTTTCGGCCGCCTCTTTCTCTAAACTCGACCGGCCGATGCCCCCGCTCGCAGTCTTCGGAATCGAAAGCAGCGGCCTCTCTCTCGTCGTGGATCTCCTGATCCTCTTCGTCGTGGTCCTGTACCTGTCGCTGATCTACTGGACCTACAACGACGCAAGGCGGCGGATCGAGGACCCGATGCTCGTCGGCTGCGCGACGGCCGCGTCGCTGTTCCCGTTCGTCGGCACGATCGTCTACATGATCCTGCGCCCGCCCGAGTACCTGGAGGACGTGCGCGAGCGCGAGCTCGAGACGCATGCGGCGGAAGTCCGCCTGCACGAGCTCGAGGGCTCGCTCTGCCCGCACTGCGACTACCGCATCGAGGCCGACTTCGTGCGCTGTCCGAGCTGCCTGCGCAAGCTCAAGGAGCGCTGCCTGAACTGCTCCAAGCCGCTCGACCGGACGTGGACGATCTGCCCCTACTGCGAGGCCGACGTGCCCGGGCTGGATGCGCCCCGGCCGCGCCGTCGCCGCGCCGCCGCGGCCAAGGACGAGAAGGGCGATCTCGCAGCGGTGGCGCCCGCTCCCAAGTCGGCGGCTGGTCGCAAACGCGCGGCGGCTGCGCCGTCGTCGCAGGTGGAGCCGGCGCTCAGCAGAGAGACGGCGATCGAGACCGAGACCGCGGTGGCCGAGGAGGCCGATGCCGACGCGCCCGAGCCCCTCGCCGCCGCCGAGCCGTCCACGCGCCGGCGCTCGTCCGGGCGCTCGCCGCGCCCCGGCGGCCGCCCGCGCCCCACGTCCTGACCCCCCAAGAGAAGGAAGCCATGGAGAGAACTCTGATCCTCGTGAAGCCCGACGCCTTCGCCCGCTCGCTGAGCGGCGAGATCATCGCCCGCTTCGAGCGCAAGGGCCTGCGGATCGTCGCCCTGCGCCACATGACCGTCACCCGCGAGCTGGCCGAGCAGCACTACGCCGAGCACTCCGAGCGCCCGTTCTTCGGGGAGCTCGTCGATTTCATCACCTCGGGTCCGATCGTGGCGATGGTGCTCGAGGGCCAGGACGCGGTCAAAGCGGCCCGCCAGGTGATCGGCGCGACCAACCCGCTCGAGGCGGCGCCCGGGAGCATCCGCGGCGACTTCGCGATCGAGACCGGGCAGAACATGGTGCACGGCTCGGACTCGCCGGAGTCCTCGGCGCGCGAGAGCGCGCTGTTCTTCGGCGAGCTCTAGGTCCGCGCACCGCGCGCCGCCGCCCCCGTTCGTGGGCGCCATGCCACGCGTCGTCCTCGCTTCGCGCTCGCCGCAGCGGCGTGAGATCCTCAGCAGGCTAGGGCTCGACTTCATCGTCAGGGTCTCGGATGTCCCCGAGCTCGAGGACGGCGAGCCGGAGGTGGTCGCGCTCGAGAACGCGCTTCGCAAGGCGCGCGCCGTCGCGAGGCCCGGCGAGGAAGAGCTGGTGATCGGCTGCGACACGATCGTCGTCGCCGGTGGGCGGATCTTCGGCAAGCCCGCCGACGCGCGCGCGGCGGCCGAGACGATCAGCGCGCTCGCCGGGCGCACCCAGCGCGTGATCAGCGGCCTGGCGGTGCTTCTCGGGGGCGAGGAGCGCACTGCGGTCGCGACGACGGCGGTCACCTTCGTGCCCGCCGACGAGCATCTCATCGCCTCCTACGTCGCCACCGGGGAGTGGCGCGAACGCTCGGGCGGCTACGCGATCCAGGGGCAGGGCGCGAAGCTGATCGAGCGGATCGACGGCGAAGTGGAGAACGTCGTCGGGCTGCCGTTGCAGACCCTGCTGGAGCTCGCCCCGGAGCTGCGCCCCGCCTGAGCCGACCGCGCTCGCGGCGCCCGCTCGCGTGCGGCGCGAAACGCGCGCGTTTGCGGCGCAATCCGGCTCGCAACCCTTGCCGGAGATCGGTGGGGGTCCGCTAGACTGCCCCGACCGGTGGGGCCCGACGGAGCGCCGGCGGCCCGGGTGCCTGAACGGCACGCCGCGCGTCCAGCTCTCGACCGCCGCCACCTCCCTCGAAATGAGCGCCTTCACCTACCTGACCGGATTCGGCGGCCGCGACATGGCGGTCGACCTCGGCACGGCGAACACCCTGGTCTACGTGCGCGGGCGCGGCATCGTGCTCTCCGAGCCGAGCGTCGTCGCGATCGACTCGCGCACCGGCGAAGTCCACGCTGTCGGCATCGAGGCCAAGCGCATGCTCGGCCGCACGCCGGGGACGATTCAGGCGATCAGGCCGCTGAAGGACGGGGTGATCGCCGACTTCGACGTCACCGAGCAGATGCTCCGCCACTTCATCCAGAAGGTGCACCAGAATCGCTGGGCGCACCCCCGCGTCGTGGTCTGCGTGCCCTCGGGCGTGACGGGTGTCGAGAAGCGCGCCGTCGAGGAGGCATGCCTGTCGGCCGGCGCGCGCACCGCCTATCTGATCGAGGAGCCGATGGCCGCCGCGATCGGCGCCGGGCTGCCCGTCGGCGAGCCGACGGGCTCGATGGTCGTGGACATCGGCGGCGGGACCTCGGAGGTCGCTGTGATCTCGCTCGGCGGGATCGTCGTCTCGCAGTCGATCCGCGTCGGCGGGGACGAGATGGACGAGGCGATCATCAACTACGCCAAGAAAGAGTACAAGCTGCTGATCGGCCAGCAGACGGCCGAGGAGCTGAAGCTCGAGATCGGCTCGGCCTGCCCGATGAACGAGGAGCTGCAGGCGGAGATCCGCGGCCGCGACATGGTCGCCGGGCTGCCGAAGACCGTCGTGCTGACGAGCGAGGAGATCCGCCAGGCGCTCGAGGAGCCGCTCAGCCAGATCATCGATGCCGTCAAGGAGACGCTCGACCGCACCCCGCCGGAGCTCGCCTCGGACATCATGGACCGCGGCATCATGCTCGCCGGCGGCGGCTCGCTGCTGCAGGGCCTCGACGAGCGGCTGCGCGAGGAGACGCAGATGCCCGCGCACCTCGCCGAGTCGCCGCTGACCTGCGTCGCCGTCGGCTCGGGGCGCTCGCTCGAGGAGTTCGAGGCGATCCACCGCTCCAACCGCACCTCGCGGAACCGTCGCCGGCGGTGAGAGCTCTCTCACCGGCGAATTCGCGCAACCGAGGGGGTAACCTCCCGTCGCGCCGCGAGTAGTCTGTGGGCGGGTGGGCACCCGATCTGACGGAAGGTAGTCGCTAGATGTACGACAAGACCGTCCGGCGCCGTCGAGCGGTGCTAGCGCTGCTCGTCGTGCTCTCTCTGCTGCTGCTGACCGCCTACTTCGGCGAGTCTTCAGGCGGCGGCCTGCACGGCGTCCAGCGGACATTTCTAACCGTCGTCTCTCCGATCCAGGACGGGGCGAACAAGGCTCTCAAGCCGGTCCGCGACGCCTTCGGGTGGTTCGGCGAAACGATCGACGCCAAAGGGCAGCGCGACGAACTGCGCAAGCAGATCGACAAACTGCGTCCCCAGCTTGCGGCCGCCGAGGCCGAACAGCGCACCTACAAGCAGTTGATCGGTCTCTACCACCTCAACACCCTGGGGGTCTCCAACTACCATCCGGTGCCGGCGACCGTGGTCGGGAAAAGTCCCAACATCTGGTACTCGACGGTGACCATCGACAAGGGCTCGCCCGACGGCGTGCGCGTGAACGACCCGGTGATCAACGCAGAAGGCCTGGTCGGCAAGGTCGTGGCGGTCGAGCCCGACGGCGCTCAGGTCGACCTCATCACCGACTCGACGATGGGCGTCTCGGCCCGCATCGGGACGGGCACCGCGACCGGCATCGTGCAGCCCAAGGTCGGCAACCCGAACGACCTTCTGCTCCAGTACCTGCCCGCCAACGCCCAGGCGAACAAGGGCGAATACGTCGTCACCTCGGGCACGGTCGCGAGCCCCGACGACTCGCTCTACCCGCCGGGGCTGCTGATCGGCCAGGTCACCTCCGTCAACGAAGAAAGCGCCTACAAGTCGGTCAACGTCCACCCGATCGCCAACCTCCACAACCTCGACGTGGTCGAGGTGCTCACCTCACGCGCCGGGGGCACCGCCGCGAACCTGAAAGCCGTGATCGCCGCGCTCCCCGCCGGCCAGGGCTCGGAAGCGGCCGCCCGGGGCGAACAGCTCGCCTCGACGGGAGCCGGCGGATGAGCGGGACGCCCTCCGCGGGCCTGATCGCCCGCGTCGCCGCCCTCTCCGTCGTCGTCGTCCTCTTCCAGATCGGCGTCGTCTCGGAGGTCCCGGTGTTCGGCGTCAACGCCGATCTCACGCCGCTGCTGGTGGCCTTCGTCGGGCTGCTCTGCGGCTCCACGCTCGGTGCGGTGACGGGCTTCGCCGTCGGGTTGCTCGTCGACCTCGCGCTCCTGCAGACGCTTGGTCTCACCTCGCTCGTGTTCACCCTGATCGGCTACTGGTCCGGGCGCCTGCGCGAGCTGCGCGACCCGCAGGCGGCGCTGACACCGCTGCTCGTCGGCGCGGCCGCGGCCGCAGCGGCGCTGGTCGGCTACTCGCTGATGGAGTTCCTGCTCGGCGTCGACGCGCCGGTCAGCTTCGACCTGCTGCGCCAGATCGTGCTCGGCATCGTGGTCGACACGATCGTCGCCCTGCCGATGTGGGCGATCGTCCGTCGCACGCTCGACGGCGCGCTGCCCGAGGACCCGCGGCGCCGTCGACGTCGCCGCGCGTACACGACAGGCGGGTTGAGCCCGCTGTCGAAAGCATGAGCGCCACGGGGATGAGGCAATGAGCGCGATCGAGCCGGTCAAACGGCGCGGCCCGACGATTCCGGTCTCGCCCGGGCTCGCGGTGCGCGTGGCGATCATCGGGGGGATCGCGATCGCGCTGTTCAGCGTGATCTTCTTCCGCCTCTGGTACCTGCAGGTGCTCTCCGGCGAAAAGTACGTCCGCGAAGCCAACGCCAACCGCGTCCGCGACCTGCCGATCGCCGCTCCGCGCGGGCAGATCCTCGATCGCGAAGGGCAGCCGGTCGTCGCCTCGCGCACCACCAACGCCGTCCAGATCGTGCCTTCGGCGCTGCCGCCGCCGGGTCATCCGCGACTGGCGCTGTACCGGCGCCTCGGGCGCCTGCTCGGGATGAGCCCCGCCCACATCGAGGCGATCGTGATCCGCGAGCGCCAGGCCGTGCCCTACGCGCCGGTCACGATCAAGACCGACGCCGGGAGGGGGGTCCTCACGGTGCTCGGCGAGCGCCAGGACGAGTTCCCCGGCGTCGTCCAGCAGCCCGTCTCGATCCGCGCCTATCCCTATGGGAACATGGCGGCGCAGATCATCGGCCACGTCGACCAGGTCAACGAAGAAGAGCTCAAGACCCCGGCTTTCCGCGGGGTCCAGCAGGGCACGATCGTCGGCCAGGAAGGGCTCGAGTACTACTACGACCGCTACCTGCGCGGCAAGCCGGGCGTGCGGCGTGTCGAGGTCAACGCGGAAGGGCTGCCGGTCCCCGCGAGCCTGGCGCCGACGCAGCCGGTGGCGGGCCGAAGTCTCAGGCTGACGCTCGACCTGGGGCTCCAGAAGGAGGCCGAAAAGGCCCTGACGGAGGGCATGGAACGGGCTCGGGCGGGGGGAAAACCGGCGCCGGCCGGCGCGTTCGTCGCGATGGACCCGCGCAACGGCCAGGTCCTCGCGATCGGCTCGCAGCCGGGCTTCGACCCGAACCGGTTCGCCAAACCCCTGACCGAACACGAATTCCACGCCCTGATCGGCAGCAACGCGACCGGCGGCCCGCTCACCGACCGCGCGGTCAACGGCCAGTACCCGACGGGCTCCACGTTCAAGCCGATCACCGCGATGGCCGCGCTGGAAGGCGGGGTCATCTCGCCGGGCGAAGGGCTCGGCGCGGGCGCATGCATCACCGCCGGAGCGGAGCAGTTCTGCAACGCCGGCCATGCGGACTTCGGCGCCGTCGGGCTGGTCGAAGCGCTGAAGGTCTCGTCTGACACCTACTTCTTCGAAGTCGGCGAGCGCGCCAACTCGCACGGGAACGTGATCCAGCGAAAGGCGCGCGAACTCGGCGTGGGCGAGCCGACCGGAATCGACCTCCCGAGCGAGTTTCCAGGCGTGATCCCGGACAAACGCTGGCGCGAACACGAGAACAAGCTCGAGCTCGCGTGCGAGCGCCGCCGCCACGTCTCCAACTGCGGGATCGTGCTCGAACCGACCGGCGAATGGACGGTCGGCGACAACATGCACCTCGCCGTCGGCCAGGGCGAACTGCTGACCGACCCGCTGCAGATGGCGGTCGCGTACTCCACCCTCGCCAACGCCTACATGAACGGCAACGGAGAAGGCACGGTCGTGACGCCGCACCTGGGCATGGAGATCGACGAAGCCGCCGGCGGCGCGCTCCAGAGCCTCTCCTTCCCCGGCCGCCGCCACGTGCACCTGAACCCCGAAGACCTGAGCCTCGTGATGCAGGGCATCCACGAGGCCGCGAGCCAGGCGGGGGGGACCTCTGCAGAAGTCTGGTCCGGCTGGAACCAGGCCGCCCACCCGGTGTTCGGGAAGACCGGTACCGCACAGCACCTGGGACGCGAAGACCAGTCCTGGTACATGTGCTACGTCGGCGACCCCAAGCACCCGATCGTGATCGCGGTGACGGTCGAGGAAGGCGGGTTCGGGGCCGAAACCGCCGCGCCGATCGCGCGCCTGATGGCCTCGCGCTGGTTCGGGGTCAAGGAAAAGTTCGTCGCCGGAAGCTCGAAGACCTTCTGATGCCGCTGGCACCGATCCAGAGCCCGATCAAGCCCGCAGAGGAGGCGCCGCCCTCCGCCGCGCCGCGTTCGCTGCGGCTCCCGTTCGATCCCCTGCTGACGTTGGCGGCGCTCGGCCTCGCGGCCTGCTCGCTCGTCACGCTCGCGGCCGCCACCAAGAACCTCGTGCCGGGGAGCCCGCACTACTACGTCGACCGCCAGGCAATCTACCTCGGCGTCGGCATCGTCGCGATGGCCGTGCTGAGCCGCGTCGACTACGGCGTGCTCGCCAAGTACAAAACCGGCATCTACATCGCGCTGATCGTGAGCATCCTCGCGGTGCTCGGCCTCGGTCACAGCGCCCGCGGCTCGCAGCGCGCGATCAACTTCCCGCTGTTCTCCTTCCAGGCCTCCGAGCTCGGCAAGGTGCTGCTGATCGTCGCGCTCGCGGCGCTGGTGGTGGACCGGGCGAGGCACCTGCGCGAGCGCGATACGACGATCCGCGTGATGATCGCCGCGCTCGTGCCGGCGATCTTCGTGATCGCCCAGCCCGATCTCGGCTCGGGGATGGTCTACATGACGATCGCCTACATGCTGCTGTTCATCGCAGGCACCCCCTGGCGCCATCTTCTGGCGCTGGCCGCGCTCGTGTGCGTCTCGATCGTGTTCGTGCTCGTCGCAGCGCCCGCGGCGGGGGTCAACGTGCTCAAGCCCTACCAGGTCGAACGCCTGACGGCCTTCCTGCACCCGACCTCCAATCCCCAGAAACAGGGCTACCAGCAGCAGGAGTCGAAGATCGCGATCGGCTCCGGCCAGAAGACCGGTCGCGGGCAGGGCAGCAACCAGACCGCCAACGGCTTCGTGCCCGAGAGCCACACGGACTTCGTGTTCGCCGCCGTCGGCGAGCGCTACGGCTTCGTGGGCGCGGGCCTCGTCCTGCTGCTCTACGCGTTGCTCATATGGCGCGCGCTGCGGGTGCTCGTGATGTCCAAGGACCTGTTCGGGACACTGATCGCCGCCGGAGTAGCGGCTATGCTGATGTTTCAGGTCTTCGTCAACGTTGGGATGACGATCGGCATCATGCCGATCACCGGCGTGACGCTTCCGCTCATGAGCTATGGCGGATCGTCGGTCATCACGACGCTCTTGGCGATAGGCCTGTTGCAGTCGATATACGTGAGGGCGCGCGCCTCAGCTGCGCTGAAGGGCCGCGTCCCGCGCTACTGAAAGTTCATGCCCGCCGAGCACCCCCCCAACCACCAGCGGCCCGCCAGGGCCGCTCGCGTGACGGCGGCGGGTGCGTCCGTGACGACGCACGAGGTCTGTGCAGGCGGCGATCGCGGCTCCGCTCTGAAATCGAGCTGGGCGCTCTCCTCTCACGAGATGCCCCGGATGGGTGATGCCCCCTCATGGGGTGTGCCCCGGCTCCGTGGCTGCCCTGCGATCGCGCCCATCCCACCACCCGCTTCTCGGGCGGTGCCGGCGGCGCGTCCCAACATCGAAAGACTGGATCAAATTGAAAAAGCAAGTGCTTGTCAGCGTCGACCGCGCGGAGACGCGCGTCGCGCTGCTGGAGGGGAGCGGCGCTCCTGCCGCCTCCAAGAACGGCTCCGCGAAGGCAGCCGCCCGTAAACGGGGCCGCCCCCAGGCGGGCTACCGCGTCGCTGAGCTCTACATAGAGCGCCGTGGCCAGCGCTCGATCGTCGGCAACATCTACAAGGGCAAGGTCGACAACGTCCTGCCCGGGCTCGAGGCGGCCTTCGTCGACATCGGCCTCGAGAAGAACGGCTTCCTGCACGTCGACGAGATCGTGCTGCCCGGCGTCGAGACGGTCCGCCGTGGCCGTGGCGGCAGTGGGCGCAAGATCACGGACCTGCTGAAACCGGGCCAGGAGATCGTCGTGCAGGTCGTCAAGGACCCGCTCAAGACCAAGGGCGCGCGCCTGTCGATGGAGCTGACGATCGCCGGGCGCTACATGGTCTATGCGCCGACCGGCGAGGGCATCGGCGTCTCGCGCCGGCTCGAGGACAAGGAGCGCGAAAGGCTGCGCCGCCAGAGCAAGGACCTCGAGCTGGGCAGCGGCGGCGTGATCATCCGCACCGCGGCCCACGGCGCCAAGCGCGCGGACTTCGAGCGCGAGCTCAAGTACCTGCACAAGCTGCACGAGGTGCTCGAGAAACGCGTCGAGGAGACGCCTGCGCCGGGGCTGGTCTTCCAAGAGGCCGACCTCTCGGTGCGCGTCGTGCGCGACATCTTCTCGGCCCACTTCGAGCGCGCGGTCGTCGACGACGAGCAGCAGTACCACCGGCTCGTGTCGTTCTTCACCCGCACCGCCCCCGAGCTGGTCGAGCGCGTCGAGCTCTGGAAAGAGGGAGAGCCGCTGTTCGAGGCCTACGAGGTCGACAAGGCGATCGATGGCGTGCTCTCGCGCCGCGTGGACCTGCCCTCCGGCGGCTATCTGATCATCGACTACGCCGAGGCGCTCACCGTGATCGACGTGAACTCCGGCAGCTTCATCGGCCGCGGCAAGGGCGCGGGGCTGGAGGACACGATCACGCGCACCAACCTCGAGGCCGCCGAGGAGGTCGTCAACCAGCTGCGCCTGCGCGACATCGGCGGGATCATCGTGATCGACTTCATCGACATGGCCCGCGCGCGCAACCGCGACGCGGTCATGAAGGTGCTGCGCAAGACGCTCGACGAGGACCGCACCAAGACCTTCACCGCCGAGATCTCCAAGCTCGGGCTGGTGGAGATGACGCGCCAGAACGTGACCGAGGGCGTGCGCGAGATCATGACCCGCCACTGCCCCACGTGCGAGGGCGAGGGCGTGATCCGCTCCGAGGAGACGATCGCGATCGAGTTCGAGCGCCGGCTCCGTGACGTCGCGGCGGAGCACCCGGACGCCGAGGCCTTCCTGGTCCAGGCCAACCCCCGCGTCACGACCCAGTTCACCGGCAACGGCTCACGTGTCCTGCACGCGCTCGAGGCCGACACCGGCAAGTCCTTCCTGTTCGAGGGCTCCGAAGGGCTAGCGCTCGACCACTTCGCGATCACCTTCACCGGCACCCGCGAGGAGGTCGAGGAGCGAGCCCTGCCGTTCCGCCAGGGTGACGAGGTGCTCGTCGAGATCGTCGAGCCGCACATGTACGACGAGGACGACGCCGTCGCGAAGGTCGACGGCTACATCATCTCGATCGCCGGAGCGGCCGCCTTCGTGGGCGAGAACCGGATGATCCGCATCGACCAGGTCGGCCGCACCGCGGCCAGCGCGCTGCTCCTCGACGAGGACGGCGAGGTCGTCGCGGCGCCGGCGCGCTCGGCGCGTCGCTCCCAGCGCCCCCAGAAAGACAGCCGCGCCTCCGGCTCCGGGCGCTCGGGTGGGCGCGGGCGCCGGCGCACCGCCTCGGCCGACCGCGAGGACTCCGAGGCGCGCGCGGAAGCCGGCCTTGCGGAGACGAGCGCCGCGATCGAGGACGAGCCCGAGCAGCCCCCGGCGGACGGCGCCGAGCAGGATGCCGGCGGCCCGGCGGGCGAGGATGGCCTACAATCCAAACCTCGGCGTCGTGGCCGCAGAGGCGGGCGACGCCGTTCCGCTGCAAAGGCGAAGGCCGCCGAGTAGCGGAACCCTCGAAGAAGCCTCACCGGAGCACACATGTACGCGATCGTGAAGACAGGCGGCAAGCAGTACCGCGTCGAGCGGGGTCAGACCCTGCTCGTCGAGCGCCTTCCGGCGGACGAGGGCGCGAGCGTCGAACTGCAGCCGCTGATGTACCGCTCCGATGAGACCGTCGTCGACGAGGCCGGGCTCGCGCAGGTCAAGGTCACGGCGAAGGTGCTGGCCCACGTGCGGGGCGAGAAGCTCCGGGTCTTCAAGTTCAAGCCCAAGCGCGGCTACAAGAACCGCAACGGCCACCGCCAGGAGCTGACCCGCATCGAGGTCACGGAGATCACGACCGGGAAAGCCAAAGCTTCGAAAGCGGCGAAAGCGAGCACCGAGGACGGCGCCCAGGCGACGGCGACCAAAGCGCCGGCGAAAGAGAAAGCGCCCGCCAAAGAGAAAGCGGCGCCGAAAGCTGCGGCGAAAGACAAACCGGCTGCGAAGCCGAAAGCAAAAGCGGCAGCGAAACCGAAAGCGCCCGCCGCTGCGGCGTCATCGAAGGTGGACGACGCGTCAGGCGAGGAGGCTTCAGATGGCTCATAAGAAGGGGCTCGGCTCGAGCCGCAACGGGCGCGACTCCAACGCCCAGCGCCTCGGCGTCAAGACGTTCGCCGGGCAGGCCGTGACGGGCGGCGAGATCATCGTGCGCCAGCGCGGTACGCGCTTCAAGCCCGGCGCGGGCGTCGGGATCGGCAAAGACGACACGCTCTACGCGCGCGCCGCCGGCACCGTCAGCTTCACCACGGGCCGCCGCGGCCGCGTGGTCAGCGTCCTTCCCGACGGCGAGTAGCGGTGAGCACCCGGCGCGCCGCCTGGCTGCTGGCCGCCGGGCGCGCCGCGATCGGGGCCGCCGTCCTGCTCGCGCCCGAAGCGACGGTCTCGCGCTGGCTCGGCGCCGAGAACGCGCGACGCGGAGCGGTGAAGGCGCTGGGGCGCGGTCTCGCGGCACGCGATCTCGGTCTGGCGTTCGCCGCGATCCAGACGTTGGATGACCCCGTGATCGGCCCGCGCGTGCAAGTTGCGTGCGCCCTCGCCGACGGCGTGGATGCGCTCGCGACGATCCTCGAGCGAGACGAGCTTCCGCCCGTGGGGGCGGCGGGGACCGTGGTCATCGCGGGCGGTGCCGCGCTGGCCGGGCTGTACTTCTCCCACCGGCTCGCCCACGAAGACTGAACGGGGGCGGCGCGGGGGCGTTCAGCCGGCCTGGGCCGTCGGGCGCACCAGGATCTCGTTGACGTCCACGTGGGGCGGCTGCGAGAGCGCGAACATCACGGCGCGCGCGATGTCCTCGTCCTGGAGGGCGTCGGCCGGTTTGTTCTCGAAGAACGGGGTGTCGACCATGCCCGGCTCGATCAGCGTCACGCGAATACCGGTTCCGTGCAGGTCCTGGCGCGCGGCCTCGCCCATGGCGGTCACGGCGTGCTTGGTGACGCTGTAGAAGGACCCCGGCAGCACGCGCCGCCCGGCGACGCTCGAGGTCAGCAAGAGGTGGCCCTGGGAGGAGGTGAGCGCCGGGATCGTCGCGCGGATCGTGAGCGCCGCGCCGTAGACGTTCGTCAGCACCATCTCCTTCCAGTGCTCGGGGGTGTCCTTCAGGAAGCCGCGGGCGCCGCCGAAGCCGGCGTTCGCGAACGCGGCGTCGAGCCCTTCGTAGGCGCCCAGCGCGCTCTGCACCATCCGCTGCTGCTCATCCCAGTCGGTCACGTCGCACGGCACCGCGAGCGCGTGCTCGGGGCCACCCAGCTCCTCGGCGAGGGCCTCGAGCTTCTCGGCTGAGCGCGCCGCCAGCACGACCCGCCAGCCTTCGGCACGCGCCATGCGCGCGGTTGCGGCCCCGATCCCCGTCGAGGCGCCGGTGATCAGAAGCACGGGCGCCACCTGCGCGGTCACGTCGCTCTCCTCGCTGCTCATCTGCTCGCTCCTCGCTCGAAGGGTTTGCCTGCCGGTCAGGCATATCACCATCGCGCGCGGTCCGGGAGGGACTGGCGCTGCTGTCACGATTGGCTCGCGATGCTGCACGACAGGGCCAGGATCCAGATCGAGGCGGGGGCGGGCGGCGACGGCTCGACGAGCTTCCGCCGCGAAGCGCACGTCCCGCGCGGCGGCCCGGACGGCGGCGACGGCGGGCGCGGAGGCGACGTGCTGCTCGTCTGCGACGACTCGCTGCGCGATCTGCAGGCGTTCCGCCGCCGCAGCCAGTTCCGTGCCGGTCGCGGCGGCCACGGGCAGGGGTCGCAGCGCCACGGCGCCGACGGCGCGACCCTGGAGATCCGCGTCCCGCCCGGCACCGAGGTGACGGCGGCCGAGGGCGAGGACGGGGGCGACCTCGCCGGCCGGCGCTGGGAGCTGCTCGGCGACGGGCAGCGCGCACCCGCGGCGCGCGGCGGGGCGGGGGGGAAGGGCAACAAGCGCTTCGCGACCCCCACGCGCCAGGCGCCGCGCTTCGCCGAGCGCGGGCTCCCGGGCGAGTCCGGCTGGGTCGAGCTGCGCCTCAAGCTACTCGCCGACGTCGGGCTGGTCGGGCTCCCGAACGCCGGCAAGTCCTCGCTGCTCTCCCGTCTCACACGCGCGGCGCCGAAGGTCGCCGACTACCCGTTCACGACGCTCGAGCCCGTGCTCGGTGTGCTCGACTCGGGCGAGCGGCAGCTCGTCGTGGCCGACATCCCCGGACTGATCGAGGGGGCCAGCGAGGGTGCGGGCCTCGGGCACGACTTCCTCGCCCACGTCGAGCGCACCCGGCTGCTCGTCCACGTGCTCGACGTCGCGCCCGAGCTCACGCTCGGCGGGCGTCCCGCCGGCACGTCGTCCGGCGAGGGCTCCGAGGACGCCGAGGTCAACCACGGCACGATCGAGCGCGAGCTCGCCGCGCACGACCCCCGGCTCGCGGCGCTGCCGCGGATCCTCGCGCTCTCCAAGGGCGATCTCGTGAGCGCCAAGCGCCGCGAGCAGGAGGCCTCTGCGTGGCGCGAGCGCCTCGGGCCGGATGTCCCGGTCGTGGTGACCTCGAGCGCCACCGGACTGGGGCTGGAGGACCTGTCGGCCGCCCTGTTCGCAGCGGTGCCCGCGGAGGCTGGACCGCTCGCGCCCTCGGAACCGGGCGTTGCCGCGCAGGAGGACGAGCTCGTCGAGCACATGGTCTTCCGGCCCGCCGGTGCGGGGGGCTTCCGGGTCGAGCGCCTGGGCCCCGGCTCGTTCGCCGTGCGCGGCCGCGGCATCGAGGTGCTGCTGGCGCGCCACGACATCGAGAACGAGGACGCGATGGACTACCTCGAGGGCCGGCTGCGGCGCATCGGTGTGATCCGGGCGCTCGAGGAAGAGGGCTTCGAGCCGGGCGATGAGATCGAGATCGGGGGCATCACGTTCGAGCTGGACCCCGCCGAAGGCGGGCCGGAGTCCCGCCGTCGCGAGCGCCGGGCGCCCCGCCGGCCCAAATAAGCTCCGTGCCATGAGGCGGATCGTGGTCAAGCTCGGCTCGAGCGTCGTCGCCGGCAGCGACGGCGGGCTGCGCATGGACGTGCTCGCCGGCCTCGCCGGTGAGCTGGCCGCGGCCCACGCCGCCGGCGAGGAGGCGATCGTCGTCACGAGCGGGGCGATCGCGCTCGGCATGCGCGTCATGGATCTCGGAGGTCGGCCGAGCTCGATCGGCGCGCTGCAGGCGGCAAGCGCGGTCGGGCAGGGCAAGCTCTATCGCGTCTACGACGAGCTGCTCCGCGACCGTGGCGTGACGAGCGCGCAGGTGCTGCTCACGTTCTTCGACATGAGTGCGCGCACCCACTACCTGAATGCACGCCAGACGCTCACGACGCTGCTCTCCTGGCGTGTCCTCCCGGTCATCAACGAGAACGACACCACGGCGACGGACGAGATCTCGTTCGGCGACAACGACTTCCTCGCGGCCCAGGTCGCCGTGCTCGTGGGGGCCGACGAGCTGGTGCTCCTGACCGACATCGACGGCCTCTACACCGCCGATCCGCGACTTCACCCCGACGCGCGCATCGTCCCGCAGGTAGACAGCTTCGCAGCGCTGGGCGAGCTCGAAATCGGTCACACCACCTCGCCGCTGGGCTCGGGCGGCATGCGCTCGAAGGTCGTCGCGGCCGAGATGGCCACGGCGGCCGGGATCCCGACGACGATCTGCAACGGAGTCCGTCCCGGCACGCTCACAGCCGTGCTCGCGGGTGAGCCCGCAGGCACCCGTTTCGCGGCCGGCGAGGCTCGCTACAGCAGCTTCAAGCTGTGGCTGAAGTACGCCAAGCCCTCACGTGGCACGCTCGTGGTCGACGCCGGCGCGGCCCGCGCGGTGCGCGAGGGCAGCGCGAGCCTGCTTCCGGTTGGGGTGACCGACGTCCGCGGCGAGTTCGACGCAGGCGATGCCGTCGAGATCCTCGAGCGCGGCGAGGGCCGCCCGCAAGCCGTTGCGAAGGGGATCTGCAACTACTCGGCCGCCGAGCTGCGGCAGGTGCTCGGGCTGAAGTCCGCAGCGGTCCGCGAGCTGCTGCCGCGGGCGACCGAGGAGGCAGTGCACCGGGACTACCTGGTGCTCGACTGATGCGTGGATGGCGGTCTGCCTACGGAATACTCTGCAATGGCTGAGGACCTGACGAGGCACCGAGCGGCACAGGCGTTCTCGGCGGAGAACGCGGAGCTTGTGCGCTCCATCTATGCAGACTGGGGACGCGGGGACTTCAGCTCTGCCGTTTGGGCCGATCCAGAGATCGAGTTCGCCTTCGTGGACGGACCAGAACCCGGCAGCTGGTCCGGCCGACCGGCAATGGCGAAGCGCTACGGAGAATGGCTGAGCGGCTGGATCGATTTCCGGGCAGAACTGGAAGAGCTGATCGTGGTCGACTCGAGCCGGGTCCTTGCGCTCGTGCACAACAGCGCGCGCGGGCGAGTGAGCGACGTGAAGATGGATCAGCGCTCCGTCGCGAATCTGTTCGAGATCAACAGCGGCAAGGTCACGCGGTTCGGTCTCTATTGGGATCGCGATCGCGCCCTGAAGGACGCGGGACTGGCGGCGTCGGCCGTTTCGGAGGAGAACGCGCAAGCGCCACGCGATCGCCGCAGTTAGCGCTGCCTTGCGAGGCCGCTCCCCGGCTGATCCGGGGGAGGCTCGGCCGGGCGCTCCTTGCCGGGCCTCAGGCGCTGGCTACTCTTTGTGGATGGCCGCTGTGCAAAACCGGGCCGGCGCTCCAGCCGGGCTGTCCCATGAGTCCGTCGAGCAGATCTGTCGTGAGGCACGGCTGGCCTCCCGCGTGCTGGCGCGCACGCCCACCGGTGTCAAGGACGCCGCCCTGGAGGCGATCGCGCGGGCCCTTGAAGACCGCCTTCCGGAGATCCTCGCCGCCAACGAGCTCGACATGGAGGCGGGCCGCGAGGCCGACATCGGCGAGGCCCTGCTCGACCGGCTGCGGCTGGACGAGAGACGCGTCCGTGCGATCGCGGCCGCCGTGCGCCAGATCGCCGCGCTCGCGGACCCGGTCGGAGAGGTGATCGACGGCGGGCGGCTGCCGAACGGGCTCGACGTGCGCAAGGTGCGCGTGCCGCTCGGGGTCGTCGCGGTGGTCTACGAGGCGCGCCCGAACGTCACGATCGACGCCGCCGCGCTGTGCCTGAAGTCGGGCAACGCGATCGTTCTGCGCGGCTCCTCGACGGCCACCAACTCGAACCTCGCCCTGGCGCGGACCGCCTCCGACGCAGCGGTCGGCGCGGGCCTCCCGGCGGGCTGCGTGAGCCTCGTCGCGGGCGGCGGGCGCGAGGAGCTCGCCGAGCTGGCCACGCAGCGCGACACCGTCGACCTCATCATCCCCCGCGGCGGTGAGAGCCTCAAGGAGGCGCTCCAGGCCGTCGCGACCGTACCGGTGATCTATGCCGCGTCGGGAAACTGCCACGTGTTCGTGGATGCGGCCGCCGACCTCGAGCAGGCGCTCGCGATCGTGCTGAACGCGAAGCTGCAGCGCCCCGGCGTGTGCAACGCCGCCGAGACGCTGCTCGTCCACGAGGCGATCGCGGATCGCTTCGTTCCGGTCGTCGCGGAGGCGCTCAGCGAAGCCGGGGTGACGCTGCGCGCCGACGACCGCGCCCACGCGCTGGCGGCGCCCGCGGCGGGGGAGAGGGCCGAGCCCGCGGCCGAGCACGACTGGTCCACCGAGTACCTCGGCCACACGCTCGCGGTCGGGATCGTCTCCGGCGTCGATGAGGCGATCGAGCACATCTCTCGCTACGGCAGCGGGCACTCCGAGGCGATCGTGACGCTCGACGCCGCCTCGGCGCGGGCCTTCCAACTCGGGATCGACGCCGCCTGCGTGTACGTGAACGCCTCGACGCGCTTCACCGACGGCGGCGAGTTCGGGATGGGCGCCGAGATCGGCAACTCGACGCAGAAGCTCCACGCGCGCGGACCGATCGGGCTGCGCGAGCTATGCACCTTCAAGTACCTCGTCGAAGGCGACGGGCACGTCCGCGCTTGACTGCAGAGTGCGGTCGATCGGGATCCTCGGCGGCAGCTTCAACCCGCCGCACGCCGGCCACCTTGCCCTCGCGCGCCACGCGCGCAAGGAGCTGGGCCTCGAGCACCTCTGGCTGATGCCGCTGCACACGCCGCCTCACAAGGCCGCCGGGGAGGACCCGGGTCCCGAGCGGCGCCTGGAGATGTGCCGCCTGGCGTCCGAGGGCCAGGAGGGCATCGACGCGTGCGGCCTGGAGGTGCGCCGTTTCGGCCCGTCCTACACAGCCGATACCTTGCAAGAGATCCATGCGAGCCATCCCGAGGCCGAGCTGACGTTCGTCATGGGAGCCGACACCGCGCTGACGCTCCCGAGCTGGCGCGATCCCGGGCGGGTTGTGGAGCTGGCGCGGCTGGCGGTGGCGCGGCGCCCGGGCAGCGACGGCGCGATGGTGCTCGATACGGTGCGAGGCATCGGCGGCTCTGAGCCGCGGCTCGTGTTCCTCGAGATGGAGCCGATCGAAGCTTCCTCCTCGCTCGCGCGCGAGCGGCTCGCGGCTGGGGCGTCGACCGACGGCCTGCTCGCCCCCGAGGTGCGCGCCTACATCGAGCGCAACGGCCTCTACGGCGTGCGGGCGGAGGTGGCGCCGTGATGGACTCCGAGCAGCTCGTCGCAGAGGCCGCGCGGCTGGCCGAGGACAAGAAGGCGCACGACGTGGTCGAGCTGGATCTGCGCGGCGTGGTCGGATACACCGACTGGTTCCTGGTCTGCACGGGCAACACCGGGCGCCAGGCGAAGGCGATCCAGAACGGCATCCTCCAGGGGCTGAAGAGCGAGCACGACCTCTCGCCTCGACGCGTCGAGGGCACCCCGGACGGAGGCTGGATCCTGCTCGACTACCTCGACGTCGTCGTGCACATCTTCACCCCTCAGGCGCGCGAGTTCTACCGCCTCGAGCACCTCTGGGGCGAGGCGCCGGCGCGCGCCGCCGGCAGCGGTTGACCCGCCGCCGCAGCTGCGGTTAGGGTCGGCCGGACAGCGTCGCATGGGGGCGGCGCGCACTACAAGGGGAGGGATTCGATGTATCGATCGAGCGCACTTCGTCGCGCGCCGATGTTCGCGTGCGCCGTTCTGCTGGCGGCCGCCGCGACAGCGGTCGCCGCCGCGTGGCTGGCATCGCCCGCACGCGCCGACGGGCCGGGGACCGGCTCGCCGTGGAGCGCCACCGTGGGCGATTCCTACATCTCGGGCGAGGCGGGCCGCTGGGCAGGCAGTACGAACGAAAGCTCCTCGTGGGTCGACGCGCTCGGATCGACCGCCTACGACGACAACGCTGCGGGCAACGCGGAACTGATCGCCCATTGCCACCGCTCGAAGTCGGCCGAGGTGTACATCGGCGGCGGCGTGAGCGGCGAGAACCTCGCTTGCTCGGGCGCCAAGACCTACAGCTTCAGCGAAGGCGAAAAGTGGAAGCCGGGACTCGACTTCTACAACTCGGGGGGCAAAGAAGGCCAGGCCCTGATGCTGCAGAACTTCGCGAAAACGCACAACGTGAAGCTCGTGGCGGTCTCGATCGGCGGCAACAACTTCAACTTCGCCTCGATCGTGCAGACCTGCGTCGAAGACTTCCTCGAGTCGACCTGGTTCTACGACTTCTACTGCAGCAAAGAAAGCTCGGTGACGAACAACTTCACGTCGGGCAACCTCTCCAAAGTCAAAGGCGAAATCGAAACCGGCCTGAGGAACGTCGCCCAGGCAATGACCAACGCGGGCTACAGCTCCTCGCAGTACACGCTGCTGGTGCAGGACTATCCGGCCCCGATCCCGCTCGGCTCCGGCTTCCGCTACACCCAGAGCGGGTACTCGAGGCAGACGACGGGCGGGTGCGGCTTCTGGAACACCGACGCGAACTACGCGGACGAAAAAATGCTGCCGGCGATCGACAGCACGGTGCTGGGGGCTGCGAACGCGCTCGGCCTGAGCAACGTCCGCACGCTGGACCTGGCCTCCGCGTTCAACGGGCGGCGCCTGTGCGAGAAAGGCGTCGGGCTGCTCGAGGAAGAGGGCCTGAAATCCTGGAAAACGGCGGGCGCGGTCGACAAAACCGAGTGGGTCAACGAGGTCCGGACGGTCTCGACGATCTTCGGGCCCTACGAAATCCAGGAAGACATCCACCCGAACTACTGGGGTCAGCTGGCGCTGCGCAGCTGCCTCACGCAGGCGTACAACGGTGGCACGCCGAAGGGTGGTACGTGCACGATCTCGGCGACCGGTCTGAACGCGGCGGGCGAGCCGAACATGTCCCTGCACTGATCGGCGCGCAAGGGCGCCGGGGGGGCGGGCGTCCGTCCGCCCCCGGCGCCGCGCCTGTCTCGGCGAGGGTGGCGCCCGTGAGCGTGCCTCCCACCGGGCCGCAGCGCCCAGATCGCGAGCCGGAACCCGAGGGCTCCGGCTCGCGCCTGCGCTCGCGCCTTGCGCCGGTGATGCGCGAGGACGAGCGCGTCACCTCACTCGAGCTGTTCTTCGATCTGGTGTTCGTGCTCGCGCTGACGCAGTGCACGACGCTGATCACGGCGCACGGGGGCTGGGAAGGCCTGCTCGAGGGTGTGCTGGTACTGGGGGTGCTGTGGTGGTCCTGGGTCGGCTATGCGTGGCTGACGAGCGTCGTGGATCCCGAGGAAGGCCTCGTCCGGCTCGCGATGTTCATCGCCATGGCGGCCTTTCTCGTTGCGGCGCTCGCGGTGCCGGGCGCCTTCGGCGACGACGCCCTGACCTTCGCGCTCGCCTATGCGGTCGTGCGGATCGCCCACATCATGCTCTTCGTCCTCGCCAGTCGTGAGGACCCGGCGTTGCGCCATTCGGTGCTCGGGCTGGCCGTGAGCACCGCGATCGGCTCGAGCCTGCTGATCGCCGCCTCCTTCGCCTCCGGCGGACTGCAGCTCGCGATCTGGGGGCTGGCCCTGATCCTCGATGTCGGGGGGCCGCTGGTGATCGACATATCCGGCTGGCGGCTTGTACCCGGGCACTTCGCAGAGCGCCACGGAGCCGTCGTGATCATCGCCCTCGGCGAGTCGATCGTCGCGATCGGGGTGGGCGCGCACGAGCGCATCGACGCCGGCATCGTGACGGCGGCGGTGCTCGGGCTCGTGACCGCCGCGTGCCTGTGGTGGGCGTACTTCGACGTCACCGCCATCGTCGGCCGGGAAATGCTCGCTCGGGCCGAGCCCGGGGCCGAGCAGAACCGCGTCGCGCGAGACGCCTACTCCTACCTGCACTTCCCGATGGTCGCGGGGATCGCGCTCCTCGCCGTCGGCGTCAAGGAGACCGTGGCCGACGTGGGGGCGCACCTCGCGCTCGTCTCAGCCTTCGCTCTGACGGGCGGCGCCGCGCTGTTCCTGCTCGCGCAGTTCGCCTTCCGCCTGAGAATGAGAGGCACATACGGCGTCCGTCGCCTGATCGTGGCGCTGGCGGTCCTGGCGCTGCTGCCGCTTCACTCGCGGCTCAGTGCCCTGGCGATGCTCGCCGCGGTGAGCGCGCTGCTGGTCGCCATGATCAGCTACGAGGTCGTGCGCTACGCAGAGGCGCGCGACCGCGTGCGCCACCAGAGCCCGCAGGGCGCCTGATCAGCTGGTGCCGCCGAGCTCGGGCTCGCCGGTGGCGAGCTGGGGCTCCGGGAGGGTGGCTCCGCGGTGCACGAGCAGGAACACGAGCGCCTGGACGAGAAGCGCGACCGCCGTCGCGAGCACGAACCCGCCCGTCGTCCCGAGCGAGCGCAGCGAGACGGCGAGGGTGAAGAAGAAGAGCGCGAAGGCGCCGAACCCGGAGATCATCCCGCGCAGCAGCCGCAGCGTGTCGTCCACGCCGCGCTGGGCGTGGGTGAAGATCGCGAGCACCGTGGCGATGATCGGGAACGGCGCGAGCAACCCGCTGAGCTGCGGGCCGAGCCAGCCTGCGATCGCCGTCAGCGTGAGCACCAGCGTCAGCGCGCACGCCGCTCGCAGCGGGAGGTCCCATCGCGGCGGCGGGGGGCTCGGTAGGAGCGCCGAGCGCGGACGCGGCAGGGCCGCCAGACCCGCCGCGAGGGCGGCGAGCGCCAGCACCAGTCCGCCGCCGGGCGGGATGCTGAGCGCGCTGAAGATCGCCGTCGCGCACGCGAATGCGAGCCACCCGCCGAGCATGCTCGCCCACCAGTTCAGGCGGGCGGCGAGCCGTCCGTAGACGACCACGAACGCGATCAGCGAGACGAGGCCAAGCAGCGTGCCGGCGGCTGCGTCGGCCGCGAAGCCGCTGCCGTGGGCCAGCGCGTAGGCCAGCAGGATCGGGCCGGCCACCACCGGCAGGCCCGCGACGAGGCCGCCCACACGCGGCCCGTACCGGCGCGCCATCAGCGAGGCGCCGACGACGAAGGAGGGCGCGAGGAACAGCTTGACGAGCAGTTGCGTCACCGGTGAATGATTGCGCAGACGCCGGGCAGGGGGCTCGAGAAACGACGAGCGGCGGGCCAGATGACCCGCCGCTCGTGGGAAAAGGCGCTCAGTCCTCTACAGACTCAAGGACTTCTCTCGGCCTATTTTTTTTCTTTTTTCGGGTGTTCTTTTTCCTTCAGAGGCTTCTTGTCGTACTTGATCACGTCGGTCGAGAAGGCGGTGAAGAGGTTGCCTTCGAGCACCGCGACGTTTTTGCCGGGCGCGGAGGGCAGACCCTCAGCAGTGTTGACCAGCGCTGTGATGACCGGTTCGGTCAGCGCGCTGGTGCCGCAGTTTTTCGCGGCGGGGGCTTCGAAGGTGTTGCCCACGAGCTTGTTGCCTTCGAACTCCGCGATCTTGTTCTTGTCCATCGCCTTGATCGTGCCGATCGCGCCTTGCATCGGTTCGATGCCCGCAGGCGGTTCGGTCGTGCCGTCCCACAGCGCGATGACGACCGGTTCGGCGTCCGAGCCGATGTAGCAGTTCGGGCCGAGAAGTTCGTTTTCGAGGTGGACCTTGATCGGAAGTTCGATCGCCTTGCCTTCGCCGAAGCCGAGCGCGGTCGGCTTGAGCATCGGTATGCCCGCCAGTTCGGCCGTGGCGTACACCGGGCCGCCGACTTCTTCGCTCAGACCCGTGAGGCCACCGGGAACCGGCTGCGGGGTTTTCGAGAGCGTGAGGGCGCCGAAGCGCGGCGGGATCAGCGGATAGGCGCCGAATCCCTCGGCTTCGAAGCCGCCCTGGAGGATCGTCGGGTTGGTGATCGGGACGCTCTTGCTGCCCATTTTGAATTCGCCGGACAGCGTTTCCCCGTAGGTGCAGATTTTGCCTTCCGAGGTCGGGCAGTTGATGAAGCGCAGGAAGTCTTCCTTGTTGATCTTGCCTTTGTTGATTTCGGCGCCGGCGGACGAGGCGCCGGCAAGCGCGAGGCACGCGATGGCTGCGCAGGCGAGTGCGAGCCAGCGGCGTTGGGTGGACGGTCTCATTTCTGCAGTGTCTCCTTTGTGAAATGGGGCCGTCGGCCCCCCTCGTTCTCCGGTCGATCCCTCACAGGTGCTGCGCGATGCGGGCCGGCCGAGCCGAGAACGAGGCAGAGCCTCTGCGAGCGCCACGGAGGAGGGGTGTGTCGCGACGCTCGCACAGACTCCGTCCCGTTTCGGCCTTCCGGTCTGGTCCGCTGCTTCCGGTGCGGTTCCCCCCGAGGTTGTAATCCACCCCCGGCCCCCGCTTCTCCCCGGCGAGCCTACGGACCATTTCCCTGCTTTTACCCGTTCAATCGGTCTCCAAACATAAATTTTGAAACCGATGAGCTTTGAATCTGAACGACGGCGATAGCTAAGCACACCTACTCATTCGTGTCAACCCTGATGACAAATTCAGTCGGTCGTGACGCGGAGGATTCCCAAAGACGCTGGGATCGTTGGCGTTGACACGGCTTGACCCACTGTTGTCCGGGAGTGCGACCGCAGGCCGGGAAAACCGAACGGACGTCTAAAAAGAACGTTTGCGGGCGCCACTCGGTTCGCTATCTTCCCGTGCAGCGATGGCAACGCAGGGACGCAAGAGAGGGACTCCCAGGCGCGAGCGCGCCGTCCGCCGGACGCTGGCTCTCGCGCGCCCGAGCCAGCGCGAACGGCTGATGGACGCGATCGTCGAGCTCGCGGGCCAGCAGGGCTACCAGAACCTCAGCATCGCCCAGATCAGCGGCCACGCCGGCGTCTCGAGCGCCACGTTCTACGAGCAGTTCGCCGACCGCGAAGCGTGCATGCTCGCGGCCTACCGCGATCTCGCCGGGCGCACGCTCGAGTCGATGGGCTCCCTGCCTCGGGGCGAATGGGCCGGCGCGGTCGCACCCGCTTTCACCGAGCTGCTGCGCGGTTTGCAGGAGGACCCCGACGCGGGGCGCGTGATGTTCGTCGAGGCGCTGGCCGGCGGGCCGAGCGTGCGCACCGCCGTGCGCGGGCTCCTGGACGCGATGGAGGGCAACGCCGAAGGGCTCCTCGACAGTGCCCCGGCGAGCGGCACGACGCTTGACATCCCGGCGCGGGCGCTCATCGGCGGCGTGCGCCATGTGATCGCCCGCCACCTCCGCACGCACAACGAGGACCGTCTGCCGTCGCTGGCCGAGGACCTGCTCGCCTCGATGGCCTGCTACGCGGTGCCGGCCACGGCGGGGCGATGGAGCGTGGGTCCCGGTGCGTTGCTGGGACCGTCGGCGGCCGCCTTGGAGCCTCTCGCCTCGCCGGGGCTCGCGCGTCTGCCGCGCGGACGCCACGGGCTGACGCCGGGCACCGTGTTTCGCAACCAGCGCGCGCGCATCCTCCAGGCGACCGCCGCCGTCACGATGGAGAAGGGCTACGCGAGCACGACGGTCGCCGAGATCGTCGCCGAGGCGGGTGTGGCCAAAGAGGCGTTCTACAGGCACTTCTCCGACAAGGAGGAGGCGTTCCTGGCAGCGCAGGAAGCCCCGGGGCAGCAGATCCTCGACGCGCTGACGCGCGCGTACTTCTCCGCTGAGGAGTGGCCCGAGCGGGTGTGGCGCGCGCTGCGCACGTTGCTCGCGGCGATCGCGGCGAACCCCGTGATGTCGCATCTTCGCCTACTCGAGTGCTACGCGGCGGGCGCGATGGCCGCGCAGCGCGGCGAGGAAATCACGCGCTCGTTCACGATCTTCCTCGAGGAGGGGTTTCGCGCCCGCCCACCCCGCCCACACGCGGCAGCGCTGCCCAGGCTCGTGCCGCAGACGATCGCCGGGGGCATCTTCGAGATCGTCCAGCACGAGGTCGCGGAGCGTCGCACGCTGGAGCTGCCAAGGCGCCTCCCGCAGCTCACATACATCGCGCTCGCTCCGTTCCTCGGTCCGGCCGAGGCGGTCGCGTGCGTGCGTGCGCTGATGGCGGCGGAGCCCGCCGGGGTGGGGCTCCAAGAGCCGCGCTCGGCCAGCGCCTGACCCGTCCGCGACGCGAAGATCCGCTTTTGGAGAAATCCGGAATTTGCGCTACTCTCCGGCACCTCTGTCAGAGCTCGGACAGCGCCCAAGGAGGGGTCGGGTGCCGGGCTTGGAGACCAAAACATAGTCACGCCGCCGCCCCAGGGCAGTGGCACGGAACTCTTCCGGGGGGACACAATGGAGTCGACGTACAGGCGTGGCCGCGGCCGCGCGTTCTGGACCTCAGCGCTTGCGGCGCTGGCGTTCTGCATCTTCGCGGTACTGCCGGGTGCGGCCGGGGCGAGCGTGCCGGGCACGGCGCTGATCGACAGCGAATCGGTCACGACCGACGACGGCATCGTGCGGGGCGAAACGCCCGTCAGCCTCGAGCAGTGGGCGGCTGAAAACGCCGGCTACAGCGTGACTGTCCGCAGCGGCGAAGAATGGGAGCACATGAGCGCGGCCGAATTCGCGCAGTACCAGGTGCTGATCATCGGCGACCCGAGCTGCGGCTCCACCGCTCTGTCGGCGGTCGAATCGGCCCCGACATGGACGCCGGTGGTCATGGGCAGCAAAGGCAACCGTGTGGCGGTGGGGACGGACCCGGAGTTCCACTACGAGGCGGGTGCCGGTGGAGCGCAGCCGACGAACTTCGAAGAACCGCAGACCGCCGGCGCCGAGCACCTCGTCCAGGACGGGATCGCCTACGCAGGCGGCGTCACGGGTGCGACCGGTGTGTACTTCACGACCTCCTGCACGGACATCGGCGAAGAGGAACCGGTCGTCAGGCCGGCTCACTCCGGCAGCGGCTTCCCGCAGGAAGTGCTCGAAGGGCCCGACGGGCGCGACATCACCGACGTCCTCGATCACCTCACGGAATACGGCCCGGGACATTGGGAAGAGGACGTCGACCCGCCGTGCGGCGGCGAAGTGGCGCAGATCACCTCGACCCCGGTGTTCAGCACAGGGCCGACGAAGCTGCTCGACAGCGACATCCAGGGCTGGGGCTGCTCGACGCACATCGCGTTCAAAGGCTTCCCTGCAGACTGGTTCGCCCTCGGGATCGACCTCGAAACCGAAGAAACGCCGACGTGCGGCGGAGATGTCGAAGCGCCCCATGAAACCGTCTGCGGCGAGGCCTACATCCTGCTCGCGGGGACGGGCGTCACCTCCGAAGCGCCCGACCTGACGCTGACGCCGAAGGAAGGCACGGACACGGCCGGCGGAAGCCATGGCGTCCTGGCAACGGTGGTCAAGGAACCGGAACTGAAAAAAGCTCCGGAAGAACCGCGCAAGACCGTTCCCTCGGAAGGAACGGCCGTCACGTTCGTTCTCACCGAAACCAACGCGGGCGTCGCGGGCACGTGCACGACGCCGGCGGGCGCGCCCGACCCGGGCTGCACGACGGACGCGAACGGCCAGGTCGTCTACACCTACCACGACGACCACGGCGCCGGGCACGACACGATCACCGCGGCAGCCAGCGTCGAACGCACGGTCGAAACCCACGAAAGCGAGAACGAGGACGTCCTTCCGGCGGCCGAAGTCAAGCACGTGATCACGAGCGAGCGCACGACGGCGAGCGAGACCTGGGTCGCCGCCCCGGCCCCCGCGCCCAAAACGGCCGTGCTGGCGGCGAAAGCCGCCAAACCGGCGGCCGGCAAAGCGAGCGCCGCGAGCGTGCGCGGGTGCGTTGCGCAGTCGGGTTATCTCGCGTCGGTGAAAGGCTCGTCCATGAAGACCGTGAAGTTCGTGCTCGACGGGCACACGGTCAAGACCGTCCACGTCAAAGCGGGTGCCACGAAAGCCTCGACACGGGTCTCCGTGCCGGCGGGCTCAAAGCACCACCTCACGATCAAGGTGCAGTTCACGAGCGCCAGCGGGACGAGCGCGAAGACGTTCCACCGGACGCTTGCGCGCTGCGCCGCGCGGCATGTCGCGAAACCGAGGTTCACGGGCTGAGGCCCTGAGCGCATGGCGCGTGCGGTGAGGGGAGTCCTCGCGCCGTCCGCGCCGGCGCGCCGCCGGCCTGCTGGCAGCCGGCGGCGCGCTTTCGCTTGCGCGCTGCCGGCTCTGCTCGCGGCGCTCGCGAGCGCGGCCCTGCCGGCGCCGGCGCTGGCGGAAGGTGAAGAAGCCCCGATGCCGGTCCCCGTCGTGGTCGCGGGCGCGCCCGGGCCCGGCCCGGAAGCCGACGTCCCGCTCTCCAACGAACGCACGCTCACCACCTGGGCGCATCCGGCCGAATCGCTGCCGATCTACGCGCATCCGAACCTCCACTCGTCCGCGATCACGCGCACGCATCCCTACACCGAGGACGGATTCCGCGAGGTCTATGAGCTTCTGGACCGCAGGATGGACCGCGCCGGACGCACCTGGGTCAGGCTGCGCATCCCGGGGCGGCCCAATGGCCGCGTCGGCTGGGTGCTCAGGCAGGCGCTCGGGGCGCTGCACGTCACCCACTGGCGCGTGCGCATCAACCTCGAGCGGCGTCGGCTGACCGCCTACGACGGCGGACGCAGGCGCTTCGTGGCGCCGGTGGGCGTCGGCAAGCCCACCACGCCGACGCCGCGGGGTAAGTTCTGGATCCGTGAGCTCTTCAAGGTCCAGAACCCGTCGAGTCCGTACTACCCGTGGGCAATCGGGACCTCGGCCTACTCGGTGCTGAGCGACTGGCCCGGGGGCGGGATCGTGGGCATTCACGGGCCGTTCGGCGAACCGTCGCAGATACCGGGCGACCCCTCGCACGGCTGCGTGCGCATGCTTCCCGCCGATCTCGACCGGATCGCGCCGTTGCTGACGCTCGGCACGCCCGTCGACATCGTGTGAAAGAGGAGCTAGCCGGGCCAAGACCAAACCGTAAAGCCCGGGTCGAGGCCTTGCGGTGCGCCCTCGCGGCCCGAGCCTACGTTCGGCGAGTCTCGTGGGTTCGGGCGAATTCGGCGAGGAGTGGCTGAGCGAAATCCACTCGCGGTGGGCCCCGAGCTGAGAGCGAGACCCCTCGCCAGCCTTGGGACGCGGGCCGCTTCGGCGACGCCCGAGGCCGCGCCACGATGAGGATAGGGCGATGAAGATCCAACGCCCACGCGCCGAGTCCCAGACGGTTTGCACCTCAGCGTCTGCCAAGGCATGAAGCCATGCAAGCCGACCCGGTCATCCAGCGTGCTGGTTGCGGTTCGTAGAGCTGTCGTTCTCAATGCGTGGCACCGTGGCCATTTTCTTCCCTGTTCCGCCCCCGGGGCCACCCTGTATTGCCCTCGCGGCGGCCATCGTGGCAGCCGCGCTGTTACGCAGAGTAAGACGACGGCGTCGACTGGGGGGCGCGCTTGTCCCATCCGTGGAATGGCGCGTAATCACCCCGATCCCAGGCTTCGCGCAGCCCGGGCTTGCCCAGATCCCAGTCGGGGCGGACCTCGCTGCTCGCGACCCGCAGGTCGTGCCAGAGATCGACGAACGAAGGACGCCCCCAGAACCAATAGCCGTTGTACACACTGTGAATGACCAGTCCAGGCTTCAGCACCAGCGTGTGGGGGATCATCGGGTCGTGCTCGGGATCCGTGTACTCCTGGATGTCGAGGTCCTTCTGCACGATCCGCCCGGGGTCCGAGAGGAACGTCCACTCCGCACCTAAAGACGCCCGGAACTCTTTGAGCACGTGGTCGTCGTCGGTCGTGATCGTGGCCACGTGCGTGTAGGCGACAGCGATCTTGGGATAGTTGGCGGCGAGTTCGAGGTGCTGCTGGTGCTCCTTCGGGCAGTAGTTCCCGCGCGCGAGCGTCAGGATCAGGGGATCGTCACCTTGCAGTTCGCTGAGCCGGCGAGCTGTTTTGGCGTGATCGGGCAGCTCGTAGTCTGGGAACTTGCCGCCGGGGGCGATGTCGCTGCGCATGATCTGCTCCTGTCCATGGTTAAGGAGTGACGAGAACGATGGCCGCCCTCCCGTCATCGGCGCGGCGGTGGTCCGCGGGTACGGATCCCCGGTCCCCGGCACGAGCGTGGACCAGCGGTAACCTGCCATCGGAGCCTTTCGGGTCCCGATCAAGCGTAGTCAACCGGCGCCGTCGGCGCCAGAAGGGGGCTATCCCAATGAGCACCCACACGCCGGCGTGCGAGCTGCTTGGGATCGAGCACCCGATCGTCCAGGCGCCGATATCTGCGGATCCCCGCCTGCCCGCCGCGGTGTCGAATGCTGGCGCCCTCGGCACCGTGGCGCTGGCGTGGGCCGATGACGCCGGAGGCCTGGTTCGTGAAACGGCAGCGCTCACAGACCGGCCCTTTGCCGGCAATTTCGTTCTCAGCCGCTCGGATCAGCACCGCCGACTCGATGAGGCACTCTCCGCGGGTCTGCGGATCGTGTTGCTCTTCGCAGGCGATCCCGACGCCTATGTCGACTCGGTGCACGACGCCGGAGGGCTTCTCATGCACACGGTCGGGAGTGCCGAGGAAGCGCGACGCGCCGTCGGATGCGGAGTGGACATCGTCGTCGCACAGGGCTGGGAGGCTGGCGGGCACGTATGGGGTGGCGTGGCAACGCTGCCACTGGTGCCAGCGGTGGTGGACGCGGTGGCCCCGGTGCCGGTGATCGCGGCTGGTGGGATTGGCGACACTCGAGGAGTCGCGGCCGTGCTCGCCCTCGGCGCGGAGGCCGCGTTGCTGGGCACCCGGTTTCTCTTGGCTGACGAGATGCCGATCCACGAGGAGTATCGGCGCCGCCTGATAGCCGCGAACGAGACCGATGCACAGTGGTACGCCGACCTCTATGAGGTCGGATGGCCGCACGCCCCCCACCGCGCCATCCACAACTCAACCGCCGAGAAATGGGAGGCCGCGGGCCAGCCGCCACTGGGTAGTCGACCGAGAGAAGGGGTGATAGCGCGCTTCGCTTCAGGCGAAGCCATCGTTCGATATTCCCCTGCGCCCCCCATGGTTGGAACAACCGGCGAGATCGAGGGCCTATCGCTCTGGGCCGGACAGAGCGTCGCGCTCGCCAAACAGCAGCAGCCCGCTGCGGAAATCGTGGCCGAGCTCGTTTCGCGCTTGTAGCCCTCCACGTCAAGCCTTCGCCTCGCGGAGCGGCACCCAGGCCAACGCGGCGTCGGCGCCGACATGCAGGCTCGGGGGCGAACGGCGTTTGAACAGCGTCTCACATTCCTCGCGAGTGCCGTCCGACCGCTGCCGCATTCTGCAGCCGGTCGGAGTTGCGGCCGGTCAGGATCCCGCCAGCTCCCCGAGGCGGGCGCGCCTAGCCGTTTCAGCGCGGCTCGCCATCGGCGGTCCTGCACCGACCGTCTTGGAGGCTGCCCTGACCCCGCCGCGCAGCGCCTTCAGCGCGGCGACGTAGCTCTCATCCGGTCCCAGACATCTTGCTCTGATGGGAGCGGAAGTCGAGCCCGAGATCTCGAAGCGTAACCCAGGAAGACGGCGGGCCCGCTGGGGCGTACCGTGTGCTCGAGACATAGCCCGGCACGGGCAGCCCTGACAGGAGCGACGATGAGCTACGAACTTCCAGATCCTCGCCTGCGCAAGGTCTATTGCCTGGAGGCGACACTCGGACGACCACTGGATCTCGGCGACGCCCCGCAAGGTCGCCGTCGCATCATCCCCCTGACCGGTGGAGCATTCATCGGACCCGAGATCAACGGCAAGCTGCTTCCCGGCGCCGGCGCGGACTGGCAGATCCTCTTGGCGGATGGCACCGCACTCGGCGACATCCGCTACACGCTGCAGACCGACGAGGGCGATCTGCTCTACGTGCAATCTCGGAGCATCCGGCACGGCAGCGCCGAGGTGCTCGCGCGTCTCGGGCGCGGCGAGGACGTCGATGCCAGCGAGTACACCTTCCGCACCTCAACCCAGATCGAGACCGCCGCGCCCCAGCTCGACGGGCTGAACAAGGGTGTCTTCATCAGCGTCGGCGGCCGGCAGCCCGAAGGCGTGATCTACGAGACCTACCTCGTCGAATGAGCGCGCCGGCTGAGCACGGCAACGGGAAGGTCGCGGTCATCACCGGCGCCTCGCAGGGCATTGGCGCGGGCCTGACGAGGGCATACCGGGAGCTCGGATACGCCGTGATCGCGACTGCTCTGATCGATCGGGCCGTCTGAGGACTCCGGCATCGTGACCGTCGCAGGCGACATCACTGAACCTGAGACGGCGGAGCGTGTCGTGGGGGAGGCGCTCGAGCACTTTGGGCGGATCGACACGTTGGTCAACAACGCCGGGATCTACATCGGCAAGCCCTTCACCGATTACACTCTCAAGGACTTCGACGCTCTGATCGCCGTCAACCTCGCGGGCTTCTTTCACATCACGACGCGTGCGATAAAACACATGCTCGACCAAGGCTCAGGGGCACGTCGTCAACGTATCGACGACGCTGGTCGAGCAAGCGGATAGCGGTCGACCGGCCGCGCTGTCCGTCCTGACCAAGGGGGGGCTGGTTGCGGCCACCAAATCGCTTGCGATCGAGTACGCCTCCCGCGGTCTACGGGTGAACGCAGTCTCCTTGGGTGTGATCAAAACGCCGGAGCACGACGAGAGCTCCTACGCGGGGATGGGCGCGTTGCACCCCATCGGTCGCGTGGGGGAGATCGAGGACGTGGTCGGTGGAGTCCTTTATCTCGAGTCGGCGTCCTTCGTGACCGGAGAGGTCCTGCACATCGACGGCGGCCAAAGTGCAGGACACTGACCGCGGGGCAGCGTCTCAAAGCCCGCCCCATCGCGCTGCTCGGAACAAGACATCGTGACCGAGGCGGGGCGAACGCGAGGCGGAGAGCGCGCAGCGAGCGGCCATCGGACCAGGACCACCCACAGACGCTACGCGCGGTCTAACCCACGACCGTCGAGTCATTCCAACAGCGGAGGTCAGCATGAGCAACATCGACGAGCAGGTCGTCTTGGCCCACTTCATCGTTTCAGACGATGTAGAGCGTTCCCGCCGCTTCTACACCGAAGTACTCGGCGGCAAGGTGGCCTTTTCCGGCCCGGGAGGGCTGACCTATGTCGCACTAGCCAACAGCTGGATCATCATCAATGTCGGCGGAGGCCCGACCGACGACAAGCCGGAGGTGACCTTAGAGGCGCCACGCGAGCCCGACCGGGTCAGCAGTTTCCTTAATATCCGGGTCAAGGACATCGAGGCCGTGTACGCCGAATGGAGCGCCAGGGGCGCTCAATTCCTCACGCCACCGAAGCATCACCAGTACGAGATCCGTTGCTACATGCGCGACCCCGACGGTCATCTGATCGAGGTGGGTCAAACCACGGACCCGGAGGGGGACTGGACTCCCCCTCAGTGGTTTTCGAGTACCCCCGCCGAGGAGTCATGACGACCGCGATCGTCGGCACCGGGACGCTCGGATCGGTCATCGCACGCCTGCTGGCGTCCGGCGGCGAGACCCTGCGACTCGCGAGCGCCGACAGTGAATCGGCACGAAAGCTGGCTACAGAGATCGGGCTAGCCGCGGTCGTCCTCGGCCACAACCGCGACGCGTCGCAGGGCGGTGATGCCGTCGTCCTCGCGCTGCGGTTTTCCGTGCTGAAGGGCGTTATAGACGGCATCGCCGACACGCTGACCGACAAGCTCGTCGTCGTTCCGAGCAACCCGCTCGGCATCGATGCGGAAGGTAACGTTTCACGTCTGCTGCCAACAGCGCAAGCTTCTGGCGCGGTTGTAGCCGCGTGGTTGCCGGCGGGGGCGCGCTTGGCGATGGCGTTTGGAACCCTGTCGGCCGATGTCCTCAAGTCCGCTGGCAAACGTTCACCGGAGCTGGCGGTCCTCTTCTACGTGGCCGATGACGACCGTGCCGGCGAGGAAGTCGAGCGGTTGATCCGAACAGCCGGCTTCGAACCGGTGAAGGCCGGCGGGCTTCGGCATTCCAGTCGCCTCGAGGTCGGCGGCGACCTCCACGACCTCGTAGTCGGCCCTGCACAGGCACGATCATTGGTCGGTGGGCCCTGATCGCGTCGCGGCCCCGGTCGTGGCACCCAGGGAGCCGGCGAGTTCAAAGCCGCCGCGGCGGCAACCGGATCGCTGATCGCCTGCTCGCATCCGTGCGGAAGCGTTCGGCGTCCACCGAGCTTCGTCCCAGACGCCTAGTCCGACGAGGTTTGGGTGCCGGAGCCGCCGTGCAACGAGTTCTGCACCGCGCGGGTCTTCCTCCGCTGTTCTCAAAGAAGTGGAGTTGCGGGACTTCGAGTGGAGCTAGCCGGGCTCGAACCGGCGACCTCCTCGCTGCCAGCGAGGCGCTCTCCCAGCTGAGCTATAGCCCCGAGGTCGAGCGCCGAAGTCTACCGACCTGCCCGGCATGGCAGAAGGGGCTCCTCAGTGGCGCGGGATGAACTCCGGGACGTCGAGCTCGTCGCCCGGCTCGCCGCCGCCCCGCCGGCGGCGCTCCTGCCCGCCCGGCTCGCCGGCCTCGCGTTCGAGCGCGGCGCGCTCGGAGGGGGCGACCTGGTCGAGCTGTGCGGTCATGGCGCCGTGCGTCAGGCGCACGTCGCGCAGCAGGCGCTCGGCGTTGTTGCGCAGCGAGGCCGCCAGCTCGCGCAGGTTGCGCGAGATCTCGGTGCCCTCGCCGAGCACTTCGTTCGAGACCGCGTGGGCATCGCTGACGATCTGGCGGGCTTCTTCTCTGGCGTGGGTGCGCCCCGCGCGGGCCTGCTCCTTTGCCTGCTCGTCGAGCCGGATCAGCTCCTCCCGGCGCGCCTGCAGCAGCCGCTCGGTGTGCTCACGGGTCTCCTCGGCCACGCGCGCTGAGTCTTTGCGCGCGCGCTCGAGCAGCTCGCCCGACTCGCGCTCGGCCTCGGCGCGCAGCCGTTCGGAGTCGGCAGCGGCCTCAGCGCGCGCGAGTGTGGCCTCCTCGCCGGCCTCCGAGCGCACCCGCTCGGCGGTGGTGCGGGCGTCGTCGAGCAGCCGCGAGGCCTCGGCCTGCGCGTCGGCGAGCGTCTGCGAGGCCTCTTCGCGCGCGCGCTCGGCGTCCGCGCCGAGCTTCGCCGCCGAAGTCGAGGCCTCGGCCGTTGTCGCCCCGGCTTCGGCGCGCGCGCCCGCGAGGATCTCGCCGGCCTCGTCCTCGGCGGCGCGGACACGGTTCTCGGCGGCGCGGTCGGCCTCGGCGATGCGCTCCCGCGCCCGTGCCTCGGCCTGCGCGCGCAGCTCCTGGGCGGCGGCTTCGGCAGCGCCGACGATGCTGGCGACGCGCCCCGGCGTCGAGGCCAGCGAGTCCGTCTCGCCGCCCGGCGCCTGCCCGTCGCTCTCCAGCTCGTCCACGGACGCATCGTAATCCGCGGGCGCGGCCCGGTGATGGCCGCGCCTCGGGGGGCGTCTCGGACCGATGGCAGGAAAAGTGGGAGATGTGTCCTTGCGGACAGAACGCGGATCGAGGAAGATCGGCCCATGACGACTGCCGAGCGCACGATCGCGATCCTTCTCTACGAGGGCGTCCAGAGCCTCGACGTCACCGGCCCGCTCGAGGTCTTCAGCGGTGCCGACGTCGCCCTGCGCGCGCGTGGCGCTTCCGGCGGCTACCGCGTGCGGACGGTCTCGCGCGGGGCGGTGCCGGTGCGCTCTGAGAGCGGGCTGCGGCTCATACCGGACGGTTCATTGCCGCGCGCGCTCGAGGGCATCGACACGCTGATCGTGCCGGGTGGCAGCGGACGCACGCGCGCCGCGCAGGACCCGGTCCTCTCGCGCTTCCTGTCATCCGCCCACGCGCGCTGCCGGCGCGTGGCCTCGGTCTGCACCGGCTCGTTCCTGCTCGCCGCCGCCGGCCTGCTCGACGGCCGCCGCGCGACGACGCACTGGGCGTTCGCGGAGGAGCTCGCGCGCGCTCATCCGCGCGTCGAGGTCGAGCCGGACCCGATCTTCGTGCGCGACGGCTCGATCTGGACCTCGGCAGGTGTCACGGCCGGCATGGATCTCGCGCTCGCGCTCGTCGAGGAGGACCACGACCGCGACCTCGCCCTGCTGATCGCGCGCCACCTCGTGCTGTTCCTCCGCCGCCCCGGCAACCAGTCGCAGTTCAGCGCGGCGATGCGCGCGCAGCAGCCGCGGCGCGAGCCCCTGCGCGAAGTCCAGCGCGAGGTGCTAGAGGACGTCGCCGGGCGCCACACGGTGGAGGCGATGGCCGAGCGCGCCCACATGAGCCCGCGCAACTTCGCCCGCGCGTTCCGCGCGCAGACCGGCGTGACCCCGGGGCGCTACGTGGAGAGCGTGCGGCTGGAGGCGGCACGGCGCCGTCTGGAGGAGTCCGCCGAGCCCGTGCATGGGATCGCCCGCTCCTGCGGCTTCCCCAGTGCCGAGGCGATGCGCCGCAGCTTCCAGCGCACGCTCCACGTCGGCCCGAGCGAGTACCGGCGCCGGTTTCAAACGGCGCGTGTCCAGTGAGACCCCCCTTTAACCCAAATCAAAAGAAGACACGAAGGAGGTCCGATGAACATCGCTGTTCCCATCTACGACCGCTTCACCGCCCTTGACGCGATCGGGCCCTACGAGGTGCTCAGCCGGCTGCCCGGCGCGCGCGTGACGTTCCTCGCGGCCGAGGCCGGTCCGGTGCGCACCGACAACGGCATGCTCACGATCGTCGCCGAGCGCTCGCTCGCCGAGCTGCCCGACCCCGACGTGATTCTCGTCCCCGGCGGCCCCGGCGAGGTCGCTCAGCGCGCCGGGCAGGTGATGCTCGACTGGCTGCGCGCCGCCGACCGCACCAGCACCTGGACGACCTCTGTCTGCACCGGCTCGCTGATCCTCGCCGCGGCCGGCCTGCTCGACGGGCGTCCCGCCACCGGGCACTGGCTCGCGATGGACGAGCTTGGCCGGCTCGGCGCGCAGCCCACCGGCCGGCGCGTCGTCTTCGACGGCAAGGTCGTCACCGGCGCCGGCGTCTCCGCGGGCATCGACATGGCGCTCGCCCTGGCCGCGCGGATCGCGGGACCCGAGGTCGCGCAGGCGATCCAGCTCGGGATCGAGTACGACCCGCAGCCGCCGTTCGACGCGGGCGCGCCCGAGAAGGCGCCGGCCGCGATCGTGGAACTGCTGCGCTCCAACAGCCGGTTCGCCGAGCAGAGCGCCGCGTAGCCCCGCGCGATTTTCGCGCCGCAGGAGTCGTCGAAGGCGCGCCGATTCCCCGCGAAGGCGCCCGATAAGGTGCGCTGGAATGACCGAGCACCGCTATGACCCGCACGAGATCGAGCCCCGCTGGCAGCGCCTGTGGGCCCAAGAGCGCACCTGGGAGGTCGTGAACCTCGAGGAGGGCGAGACGCCGAACACCGCGCGCACGAACGAGCCGGTCAGCTCCTACGTGCTCGAGATGCTCCCCTACCCGAGCGGCGAGCCGCACATCGGTCACCTCAAGTGCTATGCGCTGGGCGACGCGATCGCCCACTTCCACCGCCGCCTCGGCAAACGCGTCCTTCACCCGATGGGCTACGACGCCTTCGGCCTGCCCGCCGAGAACCACGCGATCCGGACCGGCGTTCACCCGCGCGTCTCAACCGCCGAATCGATCGCCGAGTTCCAGAAGCAGTTCCGCGAATGGGGGGTCTCGATCGACTGGTCGCGCGAGCTTGCGACCTCCGAACCCTCCTACTACCGCTGGACGCAGTGGATCTTCCTCGAGCTGCTGGCAGCCGGGCTCGCCTACCGGCGCGAGGCCGCCGTCAAGTGGTGTCCGAAAGACCAGACCGTGCTCGCCAACGAGCAGGTCGACGCCGAGGGGCGCTGCGAGCGCTGCGGCGCGATCGTGGAAGTGCGCCAGCTCGAGCAGTGGTTCCTGCGCATCACCGACTACGCCGAGCGGCTGCTGACCGACCTCGACATCATCGACTGGCCCGAGCACGTCAAGACGATGCAGCGCAACTGGATCGGGCGCAGCGAGGGAGCCGAGGTCACGTTCCGCTGCGAGGAGCTCGGCGTTGACTACCCGGTGTTCACGACGCGCCCGGACACCTTGTTCGGGGCGACCTTCTTCGTGATGGCCCCGGAGCACCCCGACGTGCTGCGGCTCGTGGCCGGCACCGATCACGAGCAGGCCGCGCACGACTACGTCAACCGCGCCTTGAACGAGTCCAACGAGGAACGCGGCAACGCTGAGAAGGAGAAGACGGGGGTGCCGCTCGGGCGCACCGTGACGAACCCCGTCAACGGCGAGCAGATCCCGATGTTCGTGTCCGACTACGTACTGATGGAGTACGGGACCGGCGCGCTGATGGCCGTGCCCGCGCACGACGAGCGCGACTTCGACTTCGCCACCACGTTCGGCCTGCCGATCCGGCGCGTGATCGCCGCGCCCGACGGTGTCGACGGCGAGCTGCCTTACACCGGCGACGGCACGATCGTCGACTCCGCTGCGCAGTTCGACGGCATGGGCAATCGCGAGGCGCTCTCGGCGATCGTGGCCTGGCTCGACCGGGAGGGCCGCGGCCACGCGTCGGTCAACTACCGGCTGCGCGACTGGCTGGTCTCCCGCCAGCGCTACTGGGGCTGCCCGATCCCCGTCGTCTACTGCCCGACCTGCGGGATCGTCCCGGTGCCCGTCGAGGAGCTGCCGGTCGAGCTGCCCGAGGTCGAGGACTACGCCCCCAAGGGCCGTTCGCCGCTGGCCGCCGCCGAGGACTGGGTCAACACGCACTGCCCCTCCTGCGACGGACCGGCGCGCCGCGAGACCGACACGATGGACACCTTCGTCGACTCCTCCTGGTACTTCCTGCGCTACTGCGACGCGCGCAACGACGAGGCCGCGTGGGACCCCGGCGCGCTCGCCGAGTGGATGCCCGTCGACCAGTACATCGGCGGCGTCGAGCACGCGATCCTGCACCTGATGTACGCCCGCTTCTTCACGAAGGCGCTGGCCGACCTCGGCCACCTCGAATTCCAGGAGCCCTTCCGGGCGCTGTTCACGCAGGGCATGGTCACGAAGGACGGCGCGAAGATGAGCAAGTCGCGCGGCAACGTCGTCTCGCCGGCCTCGCTGGTCGAGCGCGTCGGCGCCGACGCCGCGCGCTGCTACACGCTGTTCATGGGACCGCCCGACCAGGACGCCGACTGGTCCGACGAGGGGGTCGAAGGCGTCCATCGCTTCCTCGCCCGCCTGTGGCGGCTGTCAGCCGAGACCGCGGAGCGTGCAGGCGGCCCCGAGCCCGGCCTCGGCTCGCCCGACCCGGGCGAAGGAGCGAGCCTCGCGCTGATGCGTAAGACGCACTGGGCGATCGACAAGGTCAGCGGCGACCTGCGCCGGTTCGCGTTCAACACCGCGATCGCGGCGGTGATGGAGCTGATGAACGAGATCTCACGGCTGCGCGATGAGGTCTCCATCGAGGACATGCGCTTCTCGCTCGGCACCGCCGCCTCGCTCCTGTTCCCCTTCGCGCCGCACGCGTGCGCCGACGCCTACGAGCGGCTGACCGGCGAACGGGTGTGGGAACAGCCCTGGCCGGAAGCCGACGAGGCGCTGCTCGAGAGCGAGGTCTACGAGCTGGTCTGCCAGGTCAACGGCAAGGTCCGCGACCGCGTGCAGGCGAGCGCGGATGCGACGCCCGAGCAGCTCAAGGACCTGTGTCGCGGCGCCCCCAACGTGATCGCGCATCTCGACGGCAAGGAGCTCGTCAAGGAGATCGTGGTGCCGGGGAAGCTCGTCAACCTCGTCGTGCGCTAGCCCGCCTCGGCCAGCTGGCGCTCGGCGGGATCGACCAGGAGCGCTCGGCGTCCTTCTAGGAGCGAGGAGCCGGGCTATGTCAGCGTGAAGGTCGCCGGCCCGGCGGGTACCGCGTCGAGGTCCACCGGGACGGGTCACCCGCAGCCCCTAGACTCGCCCCGTGCTCGACCTCAAGCCCGCCTACCTGATCCATGGTGACGACCACGGCGCGGTGGCCGAGCGCCGGGCCGGCCTGCGCGCGCTGGCAGAGCGCCAGGACGATGGTGCGGTGGCACTCGAGATCCTCGAAGGCGAGAGCGCGAGCCCGGCCGGCGCCGCGCTCGCTCTGGCGGCGATGACGCTGTCGATGGGCCGGCGCGTGATCGTCGTCGAGGGCGCCGAGCGCTGGCGCGAGAAGGATGTCTCCGAGCACCTCGCGCCCGCACTCGCAGTGATGCCGGTCGACACGACGCTCGCCGTGTTCGCTCGCGAGGAGGCGCGGGCGAAGGCTCCTCAGGCGCTGCACGCCGCCGTCGAGAAGGCCGGTGGGCAGGTCGTCGCGCAGATGACCGTGAAGCCGTGGGAGCTGCCGAAGTGGGTCCGCGAGCAGGCGCCGCGCCTCGGTCTCTCCATCGATGCGGCCGCGGCGAAAGCGCTGGTCGCCCAGGTCGGCGAGCGCCAGCAGCGGCTGCTGCGCGAGCTGGAGAAGCTCGCTCTGGAAGGCGACGAGGCCGCCGGCGGCTCGCCGCGCACGGTGACGGTCGAGGAAATCGAGGCGCGTGCTGCCTCCTCGGCGGAGTGGCGGGCCTACGCGCTCGGGGACGCGCTCGTGGCCGGCGACGCCCGGCTTGCGCTCGCGACCTATCTGCGGGTGCGCGAGCAGGGCGAGCGCGTGGCCGGGCTCACCTACCTGCTGGCCTCGCGGCTGCGCGACGCGATCGCGATCTCCGAGAAGCTCGCCGCGGGGCGCTCGGCGGCGGACGTCAAGCGAGGGCTGCGGATGCCGCCGAAGGCAGCCGAGCGGTTGATCAAGGACGTGCAGAGCAGCGATCCGGCCCGGCTGCGTGGTGCGATCGGGGCGCTCGCGCGGCTCGAGCTCGACACGCGCGGGGGCGCCGTGCTGACACGTGACCGCGACGCGCTGGCCGAAATGGGCGAGGACACGCTCGTGGCGCGCGCGATCGCAGAGATCGCGGCCTGAGCCGGGCCGGCGCGGGGCGTGCCCTCGCGGGCTCGTCCGTCCGTCCGCTGCCGGGGTGTTCCGCCGCAGGTCTCGTTAGCCTGCGCCGCGCAGGTCGGGGATCTTCGAGGCGGCCCGGACAGGGTCAAGGAGGGGGCTGTGTCCAAGCGCGCTGTGCGCCGTTCGGTTTTGTCGGCGCTCGTTTGCGCGGTGGTCGGTCTACCGGTGGGAGCGGCGAGCGCCTCGGCGGCGAACCTCTTCTCCCCGGCGCCGGGCGAACTCGCCGTCGCTCGCGAGACGCCCGCTGTTGCGCTTCTGCCCGACGGCAGGGTGCTCGTCGCGGGCGGCTTCGGCAAGGAACACGAACTCGGCTCGGCCGAAATCTACGATCCGGCCACCGGCGGCTCTGAACCACTCGCAGGCGAAGAGGCCGCGGCGCACGGCGAACAGGCGACGGTTGTGCTCCCCGACGGGCGCGTGCTGCTGATCGGCGGCTGGAAGACCCCGACGGACGCCATCGCGACGGCCGAACTCTTCGACCCGGTCACCCGCACCTTCGCCGCTCTTGCGCACGAAATGGCGGTCGAACGCGACGGGCCGGCCGCGGTGGTGCTGCCGAGCGGCAAGGTCTTCATCACCGGCGGCGCCCAGAACGGGTCGGAACCGTACAGCCGAACCGCAGAAATCTACGACCCCGCGACGGAGACCTTCAGCACCGTCAAAAACCCGGCCCTCTCAGGCCGCTGGGAGCCGAGCGCCTCCCTCCTGCCGGACGGCAAGGTGCTGATCGCCGGCGGCTACTCCGGGCCGCCCGAAGAAGCGACCACGCGGACGGCCGAACTGTTCGACCCGGCAACGGAAACCTTCGAGAAGCTCGAAGGCGTGGGCCACGAACCGGCTGAGGAGCGCGAATGGCCGGGCGCCGTGACGCTGCAGAACGGCCGCGTCCTGATCGCGGGCGGTGAGAACTCGGAAGGTGAACTCGCGAGCGCCGAAGAGTTCGACCCTGCAACCGACACCTTCAGCGCGCTGCCGGACACGCTGGGCGTCGAACGCGCCGGCGCCGGCGCGGTGCTGCTCCCGGATGGCCGGGCGCTGTTCATCGGGGGAACGCACATCGACGACGAACTCCACGAACGGGTTCCTCTCAAATCGATCGATGTCGCCTCCGTGCCGGCAGCGACGGCGACCACCGGTGCCCCGTCGGTTGTCGGGACCACAGTCGCGACGCTGGTCGGCACCGTCTCCACCGAAGCAAGGGCGGGCGTGCACTTCCAGTACGGGACGAGCACCGCGTATGGCAGCTCCACGGCGGGGCAGCAGCTCGGGTACGCGCCGAGCGCGCAGAGCGTCGCGGCCTCTGTGACCGGCCTGGCGGCCGGCAGCACCTACCACTTCAGAACGGTGGCCGAAAACGCGGGCGGCACCAGCTACGGCGCGGATCAGACCTTCACGACGGCCACTTTCGAGCCAGCTCACCATGCAGGGCCGCCCCCGCCCAGCTTCAGCGCGCTGAAACAGTCGCACCGGCGCTGGCGCGAGGGCAACGCGCTGGCCAGGGCGAGCGCGGCGAAGGTGCCGGTCGGCACGGCCTTCTCCTTCCAGCTCAGCACCGAAGCGAAGCTCACCTACACCTTCACGCAGCGGGTCGCGGGGCGACGGGTTCACCGCAGGTGCGTCGCGCCCAGCCGGCGCAACCGCAGAGCGCCTCGGTGCGCGCGCACGCTGGCCCGCGGTGCGCTGACGATCAACGGGCACGCCGGCGCGAACAGGCTCGCCTTCCAAGGGCGCATCTCGAGCTCGAGGAAGCTGCGGCCGGGCACCTACACACTCGTGATCACCGCGGTCGGCCCGGAAGGCAGGGCGAAGTCGCAGCCGCTCACCTTCACGATCGTCCCGTAGGCCGGCGAGCGACAGGAACGAGCGCGGGAAGCGTCCGCCGAGGGCGCCCGGAGGCTAGGACTTCGAGCTGAGGATCCGCGCCGCGCGGGACTTCTTGCGAGCCCCGGTGTTGCGGTGAAGCGCGCCGCGCTTGACGGCCTTGTCGATCGTCGAGACGAGCTCGCGATGGGTCTGCGCCGCGTCGCCCTCTCCGCCCTCGACGGCCGCGGTCAGGCTGCGGAAGTGGGTCCTGATCGCCGAGGTGTAGCGGCGGTTCTCGAGCCGCTCGCGCTCAGAGCGAAGGATCCGCTTCTTCTGGGAGTGGATGTTGGCCATGGTTCCGTGGCGGCGCGCTACCAACCCTCCCGGCCGCGCCGCGGAGCGCCGTACTATAGCGGCCTTGACAGCCAGCGCCGAAGCCTTCGGGGAGGAATCGGCCCCACCGCCGCCCCCGACGAGCGGAGGGGTCGCCCGCAACACCGCGATCTTCTCGATTGCCACCGGGGTCTCGCGTGTGGCCGGCCTGGTCCGCGAAATCGTCGCGGCCGGGTTCTTCGGTACCCGGGGCCCTGCCTCGGCGTACACGATCGCCTCGCAGATCCCGAATCTGGTCGCGAACCTGTTCGCGAACGCGGCGCTGTCGGCGGCCTTCGTGCCGGTGTTCACCGAACTGCTCCAGAAGGGCAAGCGCATGGAGGCGTTCCGGCTCGCCTCGACCCTGTTCTGGATCATGCTGATCGGGCTCGGCGCCATCACCGCCATCTTCGTGGGGCTGGCCGGCACGATCATGCCGCTCTTCACCGGCTCGACGTTCACGCACGAGCTGGACACGCTCACCGCGGGCCTCTCGCAGATCCTCTTCCCGGTGGTGCTGCTGCTCGGGCTGAACGGCCTGCTCGTCGCGGTGCTGCAGTCCTACGACCACTTCACGATCCCGGCGATCTCACCGGCGGTCTGGAACGTCGTGATCATCGTGCTGCTGGTCGTGCTGCACCCGCACTTCCACACCCACGACGGCGTCTACGCGCTGGCGATCGCGGTGCTGGTCGCCACGTTCGTGCAACTCGGCATGGCCTTCGGCGCGCTCGGGCGGATCGACTTCCGCCTGCAGCTCAAGATCGACTGGCGCGACCCTCGCATCGCGCGCGTCTTCATGCTGATGCTGCCGGTGACGATCGGGCTCGGGATCGTGAACCTCGACCAGGTCATCAACTCGGTGTTCGGGACGCTGGTGAGCCCCCAGGCACCGCGCGCGATCGACAACGCGTTCCGGATCTACATGCTGCCGCAGGGGCTGTTCAGCGTCGCCGTTGCGACCGTGTTGTTCCCGACGCTCAGCCGCATGGCGACCAATCGCGAGGTCGGCCCCATGCGGCGCGCGATCGGGATCGGCATGCGCCAGATCAACCTGCTCCTGATCCCTTCCGCCGTGTTCCTGATGGTTCTCACCGAACCCGTGGTGCGGCTCGTCTTCCAGCGCGGCCAGTTCAACGCGTACTCGACCCACCTGGTCTCGGTCGCGCTGTTCTGGTTCGCGTTCAGCCTCCCGTTCGGAGGGCTGAACCTGCTCTTGACACGCGTCTTCTTCGCGGTGCAGCGCCCGTGGATCCCGACCCGCCTGGCGGCGCTCAACATCATCGTCGACATCATCGTCAGCATCGCCCTCTACAAGCCGTTGGGGATCGCCGGGCTGATCATCGGCACGCTCGCGGCCAACATCGTGATGACGTGGCTGCAGCTGACGCGGTTGCGCGCCGGCTTCAACGGTCAAATCGAAGGCGCTCAGACGACGATGATCACCGCGCGGATCACCGTCGCGGCTGCGCTGCTCGCGGGCGTCTCGTGGGGCGTGTGGAAGCTGTTCAGCCACGTCCTCGGGGGCACGATCGAGGCGCAGATCGTGAGCGTCGGCGCGGCCGGCCTGGCGGGCACGTTCGTGTATGCGCGCGCGGTGCTCGCGATGCAGGTGCCGGAGGCCCACCAGGTGGGCCGTCTGCTGCGCTCGCGGCTCGGACGGGCCTGAGCCGCGGGCGGGCCGCGCGGCCGTTCAGCCCCCGGCCGGACTGCCGCCGAGCGCCGCCGCGGCGCCGCTCACGCGTTCGTAGTTGAGTCGCATCAGCGCGATCGCGTCACGGACGTCGTCCTCGGCGCGGAGCTGGCGCGATGCCGGTCCGACGCGACCGGGGAACACCGGATGCTCTCCGATCCGTCCTTCGTCCATGAGCTTGCGCCACACCTCGGGCGGGAACGAGAAATGGGCCGAGCGGTCGCCGTGCAGGTGCCCGATCTCGCGGCCTTCGAACTTGAAGGCGAACTCGCCGCGGCGTCCGGTGCCGGACGTGATTCCGGGCCAGGAACCCACCTCGTCGGTGATCTGCTGCCCGAATGCCTGTGTCTGTGTCATGGCTCCTCCTGGGGTCTCGGGGGAGCGTCCAATCTATAAGTTCAAGTTAGCTTGAAGTCAAGGGCGATCTGTGATGTCGTGCCGGACATGGCCGAACTGATGACGATCGGCGAGGTCTCCAGGCGCAGCGGCGTCGCCAGCTCCGCGCTGCGCTTCTACGAGGAGCGGGGCCTGATCGCATCCGAGCGGGCCGGCTCAGGACACCGCCGGTACCGCCGTCCGGTGCTGCGCCGGATCGCGTTCATCGTCTTCGCCCAGCGCGTCGGGCTCACGCTCGAGGAGGTCGCGAGCGAGCTCGCGAAGCTGCCCGCCGACCACGCGCCCACGCGCCGCGACTGGTCGCGTCTCTCGAGCGGCTGGAGCACGCGCATCGACGCGCGGATCGCCGAGCTCGAACGGCTGAAGGCCGGGCTCACCGAGTGCATCGGGTGCGGCTGTCTCTCGCTGGACCGCTGTCGCCTGGCCAACCCCGAAGACCGCGCCTCGCGTCAGGGGCCGGGGCCGCGCTACTGGATCGCGGGAAGGCCCTGAGGGCGGAGCGACTGCGACTGCGTGCGCCTCCTGAGGCGGCCGTCGATGTATTAGCCTGGGCTCAACCCGGCGGATCGTCCACTCGGCCACGGCCCCACGGGGCCAGTCATGGCAACGCGCCGCCTTGTGCCCCGCATGGGGTGTTCGGCGGCGGCCAGTCCGGGCGGCTGAGAGTGTCAGTTGCCCAGGCACCAGACACAAGTCCTGGGACATAGCAGTACAGCGGCGATCTGTGTACGGGGCGGCCGGGCGGGCCAGCAGGCTCGTCCGGCCTTCTTCGCGGGTCTAATCTTGGCTCGTGGACGTCAGCTCCTACGCGCAGATCGAGGCCTTCACGACGCTCGACGGCTCGCAGATCCGTGAGTGGGCCGGGCCGGTCTCGATGCCCGCGCGCAATCAGAGCCTGGCCGAGGCGACGATCCCCGTAGGCGGCGCCACGACGGCGCACTACCACCGCCTCACCGAGGAGCTGTATCTCGTGACCGCGGGCGAAGGGCGGCTCGTGATCGAGGGCGAGGAACGGGAGGTGGGGGAGGGGGACTGCGCGCTGATCCCGCCCGGCGCGATCCACAAGCTCTTCAACACGGGCGAGGGGCCGTTGCGGATCGTGTGCGCGTGCGCGCCGGCCTACTCCGACGCGGACACGGTTCTGACGGAGTGATCGACGAGTCGGCGCTGATCGGAGGGCGCGAGCGCCGCGAGATCGTGATCGCCGACTACGACCCGGAGTGGCCGCGGCGCTTCGCGCGCGAGCGTGAGCGGATCGCCGCGGCGCTCGGCGAGCGGGCACTCAGGATCGAGCACGTCGGTTCGACCGCGGTGCCGGGCCTCGGCGCGAAGCCGATCGTGGACGTGCTCGTGGCGGTGGCAGAGCCGCAGGACGCCTCCCTGACGGCCGCGCTCGACGCGGCCGGGTACGAGCTGCGCGTCAGCGAGCCCGCCCATCGCATGTTCAGGACGCCCGCGCGTGACGTGCACGTTCACCTCTGGCCGCAGAGCGACCCCGAGATCGCGCGCACGCTGCGCTTCCGAGGAGATCCTCGCCCGCGCGACGTCAGGCCCATGACCGTCCCGCGGAGCCCGGCGCCCGGGTCTCAAGACGCATTTACACCCTGTCGATGAGTGGCCTCGAGGGCGGCACTCGGCCGCGCTTCCTCGACGAACCAAGGGGGTCGACTGATGTCAGGTTTCACGATCAAGGGGCGCTTTGCGCTCTTGGCGAGCTGTGCGGTGGGTGCGATCGGCGCGTGGGCGCTGGCGCTCGCGGCGCCGGCTGCGGCCAGCGAACCGGCAGTGGTTTGCGGCGGCGGAATCTGCTCTGAGACCTACGAAGCGACGGGCGAAGCCCAGTCCTTCACCGTGCCCGCCTTCGTGAGCTCGCTCGCGCTCGACGTCAGCGGTGCCGGCGGCGGCGGTGGCTTCGGCGCTCCCGGCGGCAACGGTGCGCGCCTTGCCGCGAGGTTCCCGGTGAGCTCCGGTTCGACGCTGACGTTCGTCGTGGGGCGGCGCGGCGAATTCACGAGCGGCGGCTACGGCGGCGGAGGCCAAGGTGCCCCCGCGCCGTTCGAAGAGGGCATGGGGGGAGGCGGAGGCTCGTTCGTGTTCTCTGAAGCCGGCCTGCTGATCGCAGCGGGCGGGGGCGGCGGAGCGGGTGGCACGACCTCGGGAGGCGCGGGAGCGTGGAACGGCGTCAACGGCAGTGTCAGCGGCGAAAGCCCGTTCTGGGATGAAACGGAATCGGGGCTCGGCGGCAAACAGACCGGCGGGGGTCAGGGTGGCACCCACGCCGGCAGCGGCGCAGGGCCGACCGCGACCCCGGCGATCGAGGGCGCCGGCGGTGCAGGCGGCCTCGGCGGCCTCAACGGCGGCGGGGGCGGTGGCGGCGGCTACTACGGCGGTGGCGGCGGTGGCACCCAAGGCTCCAGCCCGTTCAGCAACGGCGGCGGCGGCGGCGGGGCCGACTTCCTCTCCGAAGCCGGCGAAAACGCCTCGTTCGAGAACGGCGGCGGCGGACAGGGCGGTCCGGGCGCGCTGTATGGCGGCTTCATGGGCGTCGACGGCGACATCGTCGTCTCCTGGCGCGAGATTCGCGACCAGCCTGACGCTCAAAGCCTCATCGAGCAGGGTCCAGGCCGGCGGTCACGAGCTCTTCACGGCAAGCGTCTCACCCATCCCGGCCTCGGGGACCGTCACGTTCTCCGACGGGGAGATGCCGATCGAAGGTTGCGGCGAAGTGCCGCTGGAAGAAGGTGCAGCCCGATGCGCGGTTGCCTACCCGGCGGCTGGAGCGCACGCCATCACCGCTTCCTACTCGGGCAGCGATGACCACCTCCTGCTGTCGTCATCCTCGGGCTCGGCGCAGAGCGTCTACGTCGAACCGGCTCCCGCGACGCCCGAAACCAAGAGCGCCACGCCGGCGAGCACAACGCCGGCGACGACGCCCGCAGGCGACCCGCCGGCAAAAGCGCCGCTGCTCGTCTCTCGCGGCGCCCAGCCGGTGCTCTCCGCGCACACGATGTCCTTGAAGGTCCGCTGCGGCTCCGCCCTGTGCAAGCTGCAGCCGAACGTGTGGATCACGATCGCCGGGCGCAGCTGGCAACTGCCCGGTGAAGGTCGCCGGCGCCCAGGGCGGGTACGCGACGCTCTCGGTGACGGTCCCCAGGAGCGCGCGTCGCGCGCTGCGCAGGCTGATGGCCGCCCACCCGCACTGGCACGCGTTCGTGGACGTGCTGCTCGGAGAACCGGCGACGAACGCCGGCCAGCAGCTGACGAGCATGGGGAAGCTCCCGGTGAGCGGCGTGGGGGGTGCCACGCCGACGCAGGGCTGACGGAGCCGAAATCGGACGCCCCAAGGTGGTCGCACATGTGCGACCACCCGGTCCGCGCATGCGCGGACCGCAGGAGCCGCGCATGCGCGGCTCCCGGCCCCGACAGGGGCCCCTTCCGGGCACCATCTATCGTGCCAGTGGCCCATGGATCAGCAGCACATCCGCAACTTCTCGATCATCGCCCACATCGACCACGGCAAGTCGACGCTGGCCGACCGCATCCTCGAGCTCACGCACACGGTCGCGCCGCGCGAGATGCGCGCCCAGGTCCTCGACTCGATGGACCTCGAGCGCGAGCGCGGGATCACGATCAAGGCGCAGGCGGTGCGCGTCTTCTACACCGCGAAAGATGGGCAGACCTACCAGCTGCACCTGATCGACACCCCTGGCCACGTCGACTTCACCTACGAGGTCTCGCGCTCGCTCGCCGCGTGTGAGGGCGCGCTGCTCGTGGTCGACGCCTCGCAGGGCGTCGAGGCGCAGACTGTCGCCAACACCTACCTGGCGATCGACGCCGGGCTCGAGCTGATCCCGTGCCTGAACAAGATCGACCTGCCGGGCGCGGAACCCGAGCGGGTCGCGGGCGAAGTCTCAGAGCTGATCGGTGAGGCGCCCGAGTCGATCCTCAGCATCAGCGGCAAGACCGGCGAGGGCGTCGCCGAGGTGCTGGAGGAGCTCGTCAGGCGCGTGCCGCCGCCGGAGGGCGACCCTGACGGTCCGCCGCGCGCGCTGATCTTCGACTCCGAGTTCGACCAGTACCGCGGCGTGGTCGCATACATCCGGGTCGTCGACGGCGTCTTCAAGAAGGGCGAGGCGATCCGTGCGATGGCGGCCGGGACCGAGGCCGACATCGACGACATCGGCTTCTTCAGCCCGCAGATGATGCCCACCGACCAGCTCGCGGCGGGCGAGGTCGGCTACCTGATCACGGGGCTGAAGGACGTCACGCAGCTGCGCGTCGGCGACACGCTGACCACCCGCGTCAAACCCGGCGTCGGCGCCGCCGGCGAGCCGCTCCCCGGCTACCGCGAAGTCAAGCCGATGGTGTTCTGCGGGCTGTTCCCGATCGACTCCGACGACTACCCCGACCTGCGCGACGCGCTGGAGAAGCTGACGCTCAACGACGCCGCGCTCTCGTGGGAGCCCGAGACCTCCGACGCGCTCGGCTTCGGCTTCCGCTGCGGCTTCCTCGGCCTGCTGCACATGGACATCGTGCGCGAGCGCCTGGAGCGCGAGTACGACCTCGAGCTGCTGGCGACGATGCCCTCGGTCGAGTTCGACGTCACCCTCACGAACGGCGAGGAGATCGAGGTTCACAACCCCTCCGACATGCCCGATCCGGGCACGATCGAGGAGATCCGCGAGCCGTTCATCAACGCCTCGATCATCGCGCCGAAAGAGTTCGTCGGGGCCGTCATGGAGCTCTGCCAGGAACGCCGCGGCGAGAGCACGGGCATGCACTACCTGTCGCCAGAGCGCGTGCAGCTCAACTACCAGCTGCCGCTGGCGGAAATCGTGCTCGACTTCTTCGACCAGCTGAAGTCGCGAACCAAGGGCTACGCGTCGCTGGACTACGAGATCAGCGGCATGAAGCCCTCCGATCTCGTCAAGCTCGACGTGCTGCTCGCGGGCGATCCGGTCGACGCGCTGTCGATGGTCGTGCACCGCGAGAAGGCCTACGAGGTCGGGCGTTCGCTGACCGAAAAGCTGCGCAAACGGATCCCGCGCCAGCAGTACGACGTCCCGATCCAGGCCGCGATCGGCTCGCACATCATCGCCCGCGAGACCGTCAAGGCCTTCCGCAAGGACGTGATCGCCGGCTGCTACGGCGGCGACATCACGCGCAAGAAAAAGCTCTTGGCCAAACAGAAGGAGGGCAAGAGACGGATGAAGCAGGTCGGCCGGGTTGAGGTCCCGCAGGAGGCCTTCCTGGCGGTTTTGGAGTTGGGGGAGGAGTAGGGATGGCCGTGGGTTCCTCGTCGGGCTCGACGGAGGACCGCGCGCCCGTGCGGCTCCTGTTCGTCTGCCTGGGGAACATCTGCCGCTCGCCGACCGCCGAGGGCGTGATGCGCCACGTCGTCACAGAGGCCGGGATGCAGGACCGCGTCGAGCTCGACTCAGCCGGGACCGGCTCCTGGCACGTCGGCAGCCCGCCCGACGCGCGGGCGACCGCCGCCGCCTCGGGCCGCGGGGTCGAGTTGATCGGCGAGGCGCGCCAGGTCCGTCCCGAGGACTTCGAGGAGTTCGACCTGATCCTCGCGATGGACAGGGCCAACCTGCGCGACCTGCGCGCGCTCGCGGGTTCCGAGGAGGCCGCCGAGAAGGTCCGACTGCTGCGCGAGTTCGATCCTGGGACGGGTGGGCCTTCATCGACCGGCGCCGGCGATCTCGACGTGCCGGACCCGTACTACGGGCCGGGCGGCGGGTTCGAGGAGGTCTTCGACCTGGTCGACGCGGCTTGCCGGGGGCTGCTCGACGAGATCCGCGCCGAGCGCGTGCCGTGAGCCTTCCGCCCGGCGCCCGCGACGCGCGGCGGATCGGCGGGGGCGACATCAACGAGGCGTACCGGGTCACGCTGGCGGACGGGCGCGACGCGTTCGTCAAGACGCGCACGCAGACGATCCCGGGGGAGTACGCGGCCGAGGCGGCGGGGCTGCGCTGGCTGGCCGAGCCCGGCCTGGTCAGGACGCCGGCGGTGCTCGCGGTGGACGAGGGCTGGCTGGCGCTCGAGTGGATCGAGCCCGGCGGGCTGAGCGCCGGTGGGGCCGAGGAGCTGGGCCGCGCGCTGGCCGGTACCCACCTGGCGGGCGCCGAGCAGTTCGGCTCGCCGCCCGGCGCCCCCGCGGAGACGGGCTTCGGCTCGCTGCGGCTCCCGAACGAGCCGACCGGCGACTGGCCGAGCTTCTACGCGCAGCGCCGGCTGCTGCCGCTCGCGAAGATCGCCCGCGAGCGAGGCGCCCTGAGTGAGTCCGGCGGGAGCGCGGTCGAGCGCGTGTGCGAGAGGATCGAGGAGCTGTGCGGGCCGCCTGAGCCGCCCGCCCGGCTCCACGGCGACCTCTGGAGCGGCAACGTGATGGGCGGCGCGGACGGGCGCGCATGGCTGATCGACCCCTCGTGCTACGGCGGGCACCGCGAGGTGGACCTGGCGATGCTGCGGCTCTTCGGCGCGCCGTCCTCGCTGATCTTCGAGGCCTACGAGGAGGCCGCGCCGCTCGCCCCTGGCGCGGATGAGCGCGTCGAGCTCTACCAGCTCGCGCCGCTGCTGGTGCACGCGGCTCTCTTCGGCGGCTCCTACGGCGCCGCTGCCGAGCGCGCCGCGCGGCGCTACCTCTAGGCTCGCTGTCGATGCCGGTCAACCTGCACAGCGACACGCAGACACAGCCGACGGCTGCGATGCGCGCGGCGATCGCGGCGGCGGAGGTCGGCGACGAGCAGCGCGGCCAGGACCCGACGACGAGTGAGCTCGAGCGCCGCGTCGCCGAGCTGCTCGGCCACGAGGCTGCCGTCTTCCTCCCGAGCGGGACGATGTGCAACGAGATCGCGCTGCGCCTGCACATCCGGCCCGGGGGCGACGAGCTGATCCTCGACCGCAGCGCGCACCCGATCGTCGCCGAGGCCGGCGGCCCGGCGGCGCTGGCGGGCGCGATGATCTCGCCGCTCGACGGCGAGGGCGGCATCTTCACCGGCGAGCAGCTGCGCGCCGCGCTGCACGTCGACGGCGACCGCTACGCGCCGCGCTCGCGCGTCGTCTCCGTCGAGCAGACGAGCAACATGGGCGGCGGGCGGATCTGGCCCCGTGGGCGGATCGAGGAGGTGCTGGGAGTCGCGCACGAGCACGGTCTGCGAGCGCACCTGGACGGCGCCCGGCTGATGAACGCGGTCGTAGCCTCGGGCGTGGCGGCAGCCGACTACGCGCGCGGATTCGACACGGCGTGGATCGACTTCTCGAAGGGCCTGGGCGCCCCCGTCGGCGCCGTCCTCGCCGCCTCGCAGGAGCTGATCGACGAGGCCTGGCGCTACAAGCAGATGATGGGCGGCGCGTTGCGCCAGTCGGGGATCCTCTCAGCGGCCTGCCTGTACGCGCTCGAGCACCACGTCGAGCGGCTCGCGGAGGACCACGCCAACGCGCGGGCGCTCGCGGAGGGGCTCGCCGCGATCCCGGGCATCGCGATCGACCCTGCGACCGTCGAGACGAACATCGTGATCTTCGAGGTGTCCGACGCGCCCGCGCTGGAGCGCGCGCTCGCGAGCGAGGTCGATCTGCTCGCAATCGGTCCGCGGCGGATGCGTGCGGTGACGCATCTCGACGTCGACCGTGCCGGGATCGACGCGGCGCTCAGCGCGATCGCCGCGGCGCTCTAGCCGACGCCGCCGGAGCATCGCCTCCTGCGGCGGCGTCCGGCGGGGCTTCGCGGAGGGCCGGGTGAGCGCCGGGGTTACGGCCTCACGCCCGCGGGCGGACGTGCATCCGCGCCTTCCGCGTCGGGCTCCTCGCCCGCCGGCTCGAGGCCCGGCAGCCTCAGCCGCATCAGCGTTCCGCCGCCGGGCGCGGGCTCGGCGGCGATCGCACCGCCCATCTGCTCGGCGACCTGGCGCACGATCGCGAGGCCCAACCCCGAGCCCGGCCGGCGGCGCGCGTCGGCGCCGCGGTAGAAGCGGTCGAAGATGTGCGGCAGATCCTCCTCGGAGATGCCGGGGCCGTGGTCGCGCACGGTCAGCTCCTTGCCGCGCAGGCGGACCTCGATCGTGGTTTCGGCGGGGCTGTACTTGACGGCGTTGTCGAGCAGGTTGCCGATCGCGCGCGCGAGCCTCGCCGGCACGCCCGCGATGATCGACGGCTCGAGCTCCATGTGGAGCGTCGCGCTCGCGTGCGCAGCCGTCTTCTGCACGACCTCCTCCACGAGCACGTCGAGGCGCACGTCCTCCACCTCCTCGGCGGGCTCGTCGCCGCGCGAGAGGTCGATCAGGTCGTTGATCAGGAGCGTGAGCTCCTCGAGCTGGGAGACGACGTCGTCGAGCAGGCGCCGGTGCTCGGCGGCGTCCATCTGCGGTCCGAGCTGTTGCAGCAGCTCGATGTTCGTCCGTACGCTGGTGACCGGGGTGCGGAGCTCGTGCGATGCGTCGGCGACGAGCTGGCGCTGGGAGCCGACCGACGCGTCGAGGGCGGTCATCGAGCGCTCGAGCGCGTCGAGCATGGCGTTGAAGCTGCTCGCGAGCCGCCCGATCTCGTCCTCGCCGGTCTGCGCGATCCGCTCGCTCAGGTCCTGTGTGCGGGTGACGTGCTCGGTGGTCTGAGTGAGCCGCTTGAGCGGGAGCACGGCGGTGCCGGCGACGAGCATGCCGAGCAGCGCGGCGAGGGCGATGCCGCCGATCACGACGAGGAACAGGATCAGGCGCAGCCGGCTCAGCAGGCTGTCCGTTTCGGCCAGCGGCAGGGCGAGCTGCTCGGCGCGGTTGCGGCCGAAGGGCTCGGCAAGCAGCCGCAGGTGCACGCCGCCGACGGTCGCGTTGCGGAAGAACGGTTCGCCGCCGCGTTCAGCCAGCTGCGCGGTCCGCTCGTCGACCGGCAGTGTCACGCTCTGCGCGGAGCGTGCGAGCACCTTGCCGTTCGAGTCGACGACCTGCTGGTACCCGCGCACCTGGTCGGGGTTGGGCGGCAGTTTCCCGAACAGCGAGCCCGGTCTGCGGCTGATCCCTGCAGGGAGCGTCTCGATGGTCGCTTTGTGCTTCGAGTCTTTGCCGTTTTCGCGCAGCTTCGAAGAGATGTCGCTTTCGGCCTCTTTGGCGGCGATCGCGAACGCGCTCGGTGCGCTCACGTTGATGCTGGCAGCGCCGTTCGGGCCGATCTTCAGGGCCCCGACTGCAAACAGCCGCTCCAGGCGGCGCGTCTCGTGGGCGCGTGATCGCAGCTGGTTGTCCACCTGGCTGTGCAGCTGTCCGGCCGTCAGCAGGTACACGAGCAGCGAGGCGAGCACGACCGCGATCGCGACAGCGGCGGCGGCGGCGAGTGCGATCCGGCCCCGGAAGCTCACCGCCCGTCCTCCTGTGCGCCGCGCTCGCCTCGCAGCACGTAGCCGACACCCCGCACGGTGTGCAGCAGCCGGACCTCGTCGCCGACCTCGGTCTTGCGGCGCAGATAGCCGATGTAGACCCCGAGCGAGTTCGAGCTCGAGCCGAAGTCGTACCCCCACACGTGCTCGAAGATCGCAGAGCGCGTCAGCACTGTGCGCGGGTTGCGCATGAACATCTCCAGCAGCAGGAACTCGGTGCGGGTGAGCGCCAGCAGCCGCTCGCCGCGCCACGCCTCGTGGCTGCGCGGGTCGAGTCGCATGTCCTCGAACACGAGCTCCTGGAGCTCGCCCTCCTCGCCGTCCTCGGCGCGCCGCAGCAGCGCGCGGACGCGAGCGAGCAGCTCGCGCAGCGCAAAGGGCTTGACGAGGTAGTCGTCCGCGCCCGCATCGAGGCCCGCGACGCGGTCGTCGACCTCGCCGCGGGCGGTCAACATCAGGACCGGTGTGCGGTCGCCGCCCTCGCGCAGCCGCCGGCACACCTCGAGCCCGTCGAGCCGCGGCATGGCGACGTCCAGGATCACCGCCTCGTACGGGCCCGTACCGAGCCGCGCGAGCGCCTCTTCGCCGTCGGCGGCCTGGGAAACGTCGTAGCTCTCCATCGTCAGCGCTCGCGAGAGCGCCGTCTGAACGGCGGGCTCGTCGTCGACGACGAGTATGCGTGCCGGCTCGGCCATCGTGGTTCGCCCTGGTTGACCGGCGCCCGCCCCTGGGTACTCAGTCCGGCGGGGGCCGATATCAGGCTAGCGTGAGCGCCTTGGGGCAAGATCCGGCAGGTAACGGCGAGACGGCGATGAGCGGGGGCGGCCGGCCTCATGGGAACGAGCCCCGAGGCGAACGTGAGGACGCGCTGGCCTCGCAGTCGCGAAGGCTTCGCAACAGCATCATCAGCCTCGCGGTGTTCTTCGGGATCGTCGTGCTGCTGCTGCTCGCGGTGCCCGGGCTCAAAAGCGCCGCCGAGAAGATCACCGATGCCGAGCCCGGCTGGGTGCTCGGAGGGATCGGTTTCGAGCTCCTGTCGTGCGTCGGCTACATGGTCCTGTTCGACCTCGTCTTCGGGCGCATCGGGCGCAGCCTCGTGACGCGGCTTTCGCTGTCCGAGCTGGCGGTCAACTCCGTCGTCTCCGTCAGCGGGCTCGCCGGGCTGGCGCTCGGCGCGTGGGTCCTGCGCGAACGGGGCTTCTCGGTCGAGCGGATCGCCAAGCGCACCGTGCTGATCTTCGTCCTGACGAGCGCCGTCAGCGCGGTGGCCGTGGTGGTGATCGGGATCCCGATGTGGCTGGGACTGCTGCCGGGCTCGACGAATCCCCTGCTCACGCTGCTGCCCGCCTGTATCGCCGCGGCCGCGATCGTCGCCACGATCGCCGCCGCCCGCTGGGCTGGGCGCCGCGCAGAGGTGCTGGGCGAGAGGGGCAGCCGCAGCGCGGTCGCCCTGGTCGCCATCAGCGGCGGCGTCGATGACGCGCTGTGCGAGATCCGCCGCCGCGACTGGCGTCTGCTCGGGGCCGTCGGCTACTGGCTGTTCGACGTGCTGACGCTCTACGCGGCGCTGGCGGCGTTCGGCAACGTCGCCTCGTTCTGGGCGATCGCGATGGCCTACCTGATCGGCCTGATCGCGAACACGCTGCCCGTCCCCGGCGGCTTCGCGGTGGTCGAAGGCGGCCTCGTCGGAATGCTCGATCTCTTCCACGTCGCGTCGGGCTCGACGGTCGTCGCGGCCGTGCTCGTCTACCGGGCGATCTCCCTGTGGGTGCCCGCCCTGCTCGGGTCGGTCGCGTTCCTCAGCCTGCGCCGCGACATCGGCCGCCCGCCGCTGCCCGCGCAGGAGACCGGCTAGGGCTAGGTCTCGAGCGTCGCGGCGAACGCCTGGAGTGCGGCGTCGTGCTGGCAGATCCGCCGGGGCAGCGATTTCATCACCCTTGCGACGTTGCCCGGCACCGGCCCTGAGAGGCCCGGGCAGTAGACGGGAGCCGGCAGCGGGCCGGCGGTGCTCCCCGGCGCATTGACCGGCTCCAGCTGCTGAGCGGCCGCCAGCGCGTCAGAGAGCGAGTCCGAGAAGACGTCGATCGCTTCGCGGCCGGTGTAGATCTCGATCGAGTGGCCGTGGTCGTAGATCGTCGCCGGGACTCCGCGAACCACCGTGTTGCTCTGCGGGCCGAGCGGGGCGTTGGAGTGCAGGCGGTAGATCACCGTCGTGACCTGGAGCGGGAGCACACAGCTACCGCCGCCGAAGATCCCCTTGCTCTTGACGCAGTCGCCGTAGTAGAGGCTGTCTCCGATGCGCTCGATGTAGCCCCGCAGCCCGTCCGCGGCGGACAGGTGCTCGCCTCGGAAGCTCGGGCCGACCCAGTAGACGCGGTAGTAGGGGAAGGTCTGCACTTCGCGCAGTTCGCGCAGCGAGATCGGCCCTGGATGCTCGGTCCCGCCGCAGCCGGCGGCAAGCAGCGCGGCGGCCGCGAGCGCCGCCACGGGTACCGCGCGGCGCAGCTTTGGACGGCGCGTGGCGCGGCTCGGCAGGGCGCAGATGTTGGCGGCGCGCACGCGAGCTCCGCGCCGCCGGGTTCGGATAGGGGCCACGTAGGGCATTATCTTCGCGTGCCCTTTGGCGTGCCGAGCACCCGGACGGCGCGGCGCGGCGCCGCGCGGCCCCACGGACCCGAGGGGCGGAACGGAGCGCCGGCCCGAGCCGGCCTCTCCACCGCGACCGCGGAATACCCCATCCGGGGCGCGGGCTCGGTCCCCGTCAGCGCCGGCGTCGCCACGCCGCGCCGCGAGCTGGGAGTGGGGTGGTCGGATCGGGCCGCCGTCGTGGCGCCGGCTCTCGCTGTCGCCGGCGCTCTGGTGCTCGCCTGGCTGATCGCCGACCCCCGCACGCCCGACCTTGCCGCCCAGGTGTATCGCGTCGGTCTGTTCCATCAGCTCGGCTTCGCCGTGTGGGACGGCAACTGGTACGCGGGCCATCACCTCCCCGGGTACAGCCTGCTGTTCCCGCCGCTCGGCGACGCGGTCGGGCTGCGCGTCGCCGGCGTGATCTGCGTGCTCGTCTCCACCACCGCGTTCTCGTTGCTGGTCGCCGACGAGTACGGTCGCGCCGCGCGCTGGGGCGCAGCGGCGTTCGCGCTCGCGGCCGTCGGCGACATCTGGCTGGGGCGGCTGGCGTTCGCGCTCGGCGTGGCGCTGGCGCTCTGCGCGATGCTTGCCCTTCGGCGCGGCCATCCCTTCGCCGCGGCTCTGCTCGCCGCGCTCGCGGCCGCTGGGAGCCCTGTGGCGGGGCTGTTGCTCGGGCTCGCCGCCGCGACGGTCGCGATCGTGCAGCGCTCGCCGCGCCCGCTCCTCGCCCTCGCGGCCCCGGCGGCAGCGGTTGTGGTGCCGCTGGCGCTGCTGTTCCCCGAAGGCGGCTACGAGCCGTTCCCGGTGCTCTCCTTCGCCGCGACCGTCGCCGTCATCGCAGCTTTCGCGCTCGCGCTGCCGGCCGAGGAGCGACTGCTGCGCGTGGGGGCGGCCGTCTATCTCGCGGCGTGCGTGCTCTGCCTGTTCGTGCACTCGCCGGTCGGCTCGAACATCGAGCGCTATGGAGTGCTGCTCGGCGCGCCCCTGCTGCTGTGCGTGCTTCTCCGTGATCGGCCTGCCGGCGCTCGGCGGGCGGGGATCGGGGTGGCCGGTGTGCTCGCGCTCGCGGCGATCGGGACGTGGGTTCTGTGGGGGCCGGTGCGCGAAACCGCCGCGGTCGACGGAACACCGGCGACGAGCGGCTCCTACTACCGGCCGCTCGAACACTTCCTCGACGGGCTCGGGGGCCGTCCTGTCCGCGTCGAGGTGCCGCTCACACGCTCGCACTGGGAGGCCGCTCTGCTCGCGCCGCGGGTGGCCCTCGCGCGCGGCTGGGAGAAGCAACTCGACAGCCGCTACAACGGTGTCCTGCTCGACGGCGGGCTGAACGCGCGCAGCTACCGCGAATGGCTCGACCGCGAGGCCGTCTCCTACGTCGCGCTTCCCGACGCGCAGCCCGATCCCTCGAGCGCCGGCGAGGACCGGCTGATCCGCTCAGGGCTGCCATACCTGCAGCCGGTGTTCACGAGCGCCCACTGGCGCGTCTTCCGCGTGCAGGGGGCGCAGCCGCTCGCCTCCGGGCCGGGCCGCCTCAGCGAGCTCGGCCACGACACCTTCGTCCTGCAGGCCGCCAGCGCCGGCACGTTCCTGGTGCGCGAGCACTTCACGCGCTATTGGACCGTGCGCTCCGGCAACGCGTGCATCGGCCACGGCCGGGAAGGCTTCACCTCGGTTCGGGCCAGGTCTCCCGGGCGGATCGAGATCGCCGCGAGCTTCTCGCTCGCCCGCGCGCTGGGCGCGGGCTCCTCCTGTCACGGCTAGATCGCTGGCTCCGCGGCGACGCGCCGTGCGGCTGCGGCTAGCGGGGCGTCAGCCCGAAGAGCCCGGTGTAGCCCGTCAGGTAGATGTTTTTGCCGTCGCTGACGACCGGGTCGAAGGCACCGGTCTCCATCTGGAAGAGCTTGCGGCCCGTCGAGATGCCAAGGCCGTAGGTGCGGTGGTCTCCGAGGTCGGCGAAGTAGACGACGCGGCCGATGATCGTCGCCGAGCCCGAGATCCGCCCGCCGGCGTTGAAATGCCAGCTGATGTGTCCCGAGCGGGCGTTGAGCGCGTAGAAGGTGCCGTTGTAGGAGCCGAGGTAGATCGTCGGGCCGAGGCCCGGGGCGTTGGTCACCGCGGGTGAGGCGTAGACGTAGGAGCCGGTCTGCACCGCCCAGTCGAGGTGACCGGTCGAGGCGTCGTAGGCGTAGATGCGCCCGTCGGTGTTGCCGAGGTACACGCGCCCGTAGAAGACGGCGGCGGTCGAGTAGAACGTGCCGCTGCCGAGCAGCGTCCCGCCCGAGCCGCTGCGCCAGATCAGATGGCCGTTTCGCTCTGAGACGGCCTGCAGGTGCCCGGAGTAGTCGCCGAAGTAGAGGACCCCTCGGGACAGGCTCGGGCTCGCCTTGACGGCGCCTTCGGCGTGATAGGTCCAGGCGACGCTCCCGTTGGAGCTGCTCGGCATCGACCGGTCGGCGCGCAGGACGGCGGTGCACCGGGGCCTGCGGATGCTGGCCGCGACCGGCTATGTCGCGATCGCGGCGACGCTGGGCATCCTGGCCAGCAGGTACCTGCCTGACGGGGCGGCGATCGTGGTGGCCGCGGGCGCGGCGCTGGCATTCCAGCCCGCCCAGCGCAGGCTGGAACGGATCGCCGACCGGTGGGCATTCGGCGCCAGGCTGGACGGCTACGACGTGCTGAGCCGGTTCGGCGCGCTGCTCCAGGCCGCGCCCGCTCCCGACAGCCTGCTCGCGGAGCTTGCCCAGGAGATCTGCCAGGCGCTGCGCCTGAGCTGGGTCACGGTCCGGCTCGACGTCGACGCGGACGGCGCCAGCCCGCTGACTGGCTACGCCGTCGCGGGTCCGGGCGACCAGGCCGGTCACGGTGAGCGCGCCGTGCGTGCCGAGCAGGATGGGCCCGACCTGGTCGTGCCACTGGTGCATGGTGGCGAGGTGCTCGGCGCGATCGAGTGCGGGCCGCGGCGGGGCGGGTCGCTGCTCGACGAGGACCGGCGCCTGCTCGCACACCTGGCGGGCCAGGCCGCCGCGGCCGTCAGGAACCTGCGCCTGAGCGCGCAGCTCGCCGGGCGGCTCGAGGTGATCAAGCGGCAGGCCGCGGAGCTGGCAGCGTCGCGGGCGCGGGTGCTGCTCGCCCAGGACGCCGAGCGGCGGCGGATCCAGCGCGACCTGCACGACGGGTTCCAGCAGGAGGTGGTCGTGCTGACCGCCAAGCTGGCCCTGGCCAGGCAGTGGCTGCGGCGCGGCGACCAGCGGGCCAGCCAGGCACTCGTCGAGCTGCAGGCCGACCTCGGCGGCCTGCTCGCGCACCTGCGCGAGTTCGCGCACGCCATCCACCCGCCTGTACTCGCCGACCAGGGCCTGCTCGAGGCGATCGAGGCCCAGGCCAGCAGGCTGCCGGTTGAGGTCATCATCGACGCGGATCCTGCGCTGCGCGGCCGGCGGTACGCGCAGCACGTCGAGTCCGTGGCCTGGTACGTCGTGGCCGAGGCGCTGACCAACGTCGTCAAGCACGCGAACGCGCGGCGGGTGACCGTCGCGCTCGCGCAGCCGAACGGCAGCCTCACCGTGGAGGTCAACGACGACGGATGCGGGTTCGACCCGGCAGCCGCGCGCGGGCTCGGCCTGGCCGGCCTCGCCGACCGGATGTCGATCGTGAACGGCGAGCTGACCGTCAACAGCGGCACCGGGCGCGGGACCACGCTGCGCGCCCAGGTTCCGCTTCGCCGCTCCGATCACGCGGGGGACGGTGCGCCGCATGACTGAGCACCTGCAGATCGTGATCGCCGACGACAACTACCTGGTCAGGGAGGGGACGCGCCAGCTGCTCGAGGCCTCGGGCGAGGTGACTGTGCAGGCTGCGGTCGGCTCGGCACCTGAGCTGCTCGACGCGGTGCGGCGCCGCCGTCCGGACGCGGTGCTGACCGACATCCGGATGCCGGTTCCGGCCGCGGCCAACGGCGACCAGGCGCCGGCCATGGAGGGCATCGACGCCGCGCACGCGATCAAAATGTCGGAGCCGCGAGTCGGCGTCGTGATCTTGTCGCAGTACGCGGACGAGTCCTACGCGTTCGAGCTGTTCCGCAACGGCACCGCAGGCCTGGCATACCTGCTCAAGGACCGCGTTGGCGACCTGGACCAGCTGCTCAGCGCGCTGCGCGCGGTCGCGGCCGGCGGCTCGGTCATCGACCCCCAGGTGGTCGATGCCCTGGTCAGCCGGCGCGCGCGGCTGCAGTCCTCGCCAGTGGCCAGGCTCAGCCCTCGGGAGCTCGACGTGCTACGCGAGATGGCGCAGGGCCGCGGCAACGCGGGCATCGCCCGGGCGCTGCACCTGTCGGAGTCCTCAGTCGAGAAGAACGTCAACGCGATCTTCACCAAGCTGGACCTGACCAGCGAGCAGCAGGTGCACCGGCGTGTCGCGGCCGTGCTCACGTTCCTGCGCGACGCTGGCCTGCAACCGCGCCAGTCACCAGGCGGCTGAAGAGGAAGCGGGCACTTTGCGCGCACCCGGCTTGTTGACCAGACAAGCGGCGGGCGAATTCACCCCTCCGCAGCTACGCCCACCGGCGTAACCATCGGCAAGTGACACGCACAGAGCAGCAGCGAGCGCACCGTAGCCAACTCCCCAGACGCGGCAGTTGCGGCCGCATGAGTCCCATTGTGAGAGCGGCCGACGGGAAACGCCGCGTGCCTAGCCGCTGATGAGCGCGAGCGACGGCCAGGCCGCGATCACCCGCCCCGCTAGTATCCCTATGCAGCCGGTCGTCCACCGGATCCACCGATCCACGCCGCCGGTCACCGCTGGCCGCCGAGCGCGAACTCGGCGGACAGGACACTGGCGTAGGCAATTGGTTCGAGTCCCCCCTCGGACACATTGGGGTTCAAGTCCCTAGGGACACAACCCAGGACTCGGCGGGCGCCTGCCAGTGAGGCAACGATTCCGAGGGGAAGCACTCCTCGATCTCCCAGCGCGCGATGCCATCTCAGTCAGCCGGTCGAGATCGAACGTCACGATCACCCGGTCATAGCCGCCAAGCCAGTTCGGCCAGGGCCTGATGCGGAGTGCGGGACGTCCAAACCCGGCGCCGCATCGGCCTCGCGATCTGAGCCGCACGCCCAGGACGCAAGTTACCGCCGATCTGGGCCGCTTACTGCCACCCTGGGCACCAACATCAACAGTCATTTCGGGCACGCCCGGCTGACCGCGATCGGGCGCCTGCGGCCGGTGCGGCCGGACCGCGGTTGCGGGTTCGTCTGGGGGGACCGGTGTCACGCCGTGCGTGCCGGCGGCGGTCCTGCGGGCGTCAGGTCGGCGGCCCGGTCCAGCAGCGGCTGGCAGCGCAGCCGCCCGGCGATGGTCCGGGCTTCGGCAACGGCGAGGGCGGCGGCGCCAGCGTCGTGCAGGCCGGTGAGGTACCAGGCGTGGTCGAGCAGGCCATGGGCGAGGTGGTAGGGGGTGGACTGTTCGCGCAGGCCGCTGATCGCCGCGGCGAAGTCGGGCGCGGCGGCCGGGCCGGCCTCGCCAGCGGCAAGGCGGATGCGGGCCAGGCCGCGTTCGGCACGCAGCAGCGGGGCCAGATGCCCGGGCTGGTAGTTATCGAGCAGGGCGAGCAGCTCACTGATGGCGGCAGTGTCGCCCAGGTCGTGGGCGGCGCGAGTGGCCAGTGGCCACGCCCACCGCAGGTAGTCGCCGCTGATGCCGAGGGCGCCGACGTGGGCGAGGATGGCCCGGGCGTGGCCCAGTGCGGCCCGCGGCTGGCGGCGGGCGGCGGCAGTGAAGCCCTCCACCAGGCTGACCATCGCCTGGTCCTGCAGGTCTTCGCTGGCCCGCAGGTCCGCCAGAGCCGCCAGCGTCGCCTGGGTGGTGGCGATGTCGCCGCGCAGCGCCGCCAGCAACCCCCGCTGGCAGGTGAGGAACTCATCGCCGGCCAGCGCGTCGGAGTCCGCGGCCTGGGTGAGCTCGGCGTCGGCGGCGTCCCAGTCGCCGAGCATCAGCAGCGCCTGGGCCAGGTTGCCGGTCGCCACGCCCACGCCGGCCCGGTCGCCGACCCGGCGCAGGTGGCTGGCGGCGGCCCGGGCGGCCTCCGCCGCCGCCTCAGGGTCGGCACCCGCCAGGGTGTCCGCCAGGTTGGCCAAGGCTAGTCCCAGGCGCATGCTGTCGCCGGTCTGGCCGGCCAGCCGCGCGCCCTCGCGGTGGTAGGCGGCCGCCTCGACGCGCCGGTCAGTGAAGCCGAAGTAGAGCCCGCGGTTACTGAACAGGCGGCTGAGGTTGACGTCGCCGACGCCGAGGGCCTGGCCCAGGGACAGCGCCTCGGCTGACAGCCGGCCCGCGTCGGGCGACCCGGCGAACAGCTCCACTTCCGCCAGGATCTGCAGGGCGCGCACCGTGTCGGTGTCGGGATCGGCCCGCAGCACCTCGACGGCGGCGGTGAGCTGCTCGCGCGCCTCGGCGAGCCGACCCCACCGGCACAGCGCCCGCCCGGCGACGGCCCGGGCGCGGGCCGCAGCGCGGGCCTGCCCGGCCTGCAGGTGGTACTCGCGGGCCCGGCCTGCCAGCTCGACGGCCAGGGCCCAGTCGGCTGTGGTGTCGGCGGCGGTGGCCGCACGTTCCCACAGCAGGCCGGCCGTAGCTGGTGCTCCGGGCGGGCCGGCCAGGGTCAGGTCCGCGGCCGCGGCGTAACTGGCCGCGGCCCGGGCCGGGGCCCCGGTGCGCTCGGCGCGCTCGCCGGCCCGGATCAGCGCGCCGACCGCCTGCCCGCGGATCTGCCCGGTGTCGGGGTCGCCGGGCACGGCCTCCAGCGCGTCAAGGTAGTGCCGGGCGATGACCTCGGCCACCTCCTCCCCCTCGCTGGGGAACGCCTGACCCAGGTGCGCGGCCACCGCCAGGTGGCGGGCCTTGCGGTCCCGCCGCGACAAGGTGCCGTACGCGACCTGGCGCAGCATGTCCTGAGCGAACCGGTAGCTGCCCCGCTCCGGCGACAGCCGGTCGGCGGACACGCTGAACACCTCGCGGCGGACCAGCTCGGCCAGTGCGGCCCGCACTACAGTTTCGTCTTGCCCGGAGACCGCGATCAGCGCCTCGGCCGGGAACGTGGTGCCGAGTACGGCTGCGTGGGTCACCAGCCGCCGGGCATCGGGGCCCAGGGCGTCCAGGCGGGCGGCCAGAAGCGCGTGCAGGCTATCCGGGACCGCCAGCTCCCCGATATCGCCGGTCAGCCGGTAGACCCCTTCGGTCGGCCGCACGATGTCCCGGTCGATCAGCGCGCGGACGGTTTCCACCGCGAACAGCGGGATGCCTTGGGCCTGGCCGGTGATCTTGGCCCGCGCCTTCGCCGGCATCCCGGGCACCAGCGCTTCCACCAGCTGGTCCATCGACGCCGCATCCAGCGGGTCCAGGGTCAGCGTGTTGCGGTTACGGCCGGTGCCGAGCCCGGGCCGGGCCTGGCCTAGCTCGGGCCGGGCGAACACCAGCACATATACCGGCAGGTCCCGGGTCCAGTCGATCAGGTGGTCCAGGAAGTCCAGCAACCCGGTGTCGGCGTACTGGGCGTCCTCGACTAGCAGCACCACCGGTTTCTCGACCGCGAGGCGCTCGAAGAACAGCCGCCAGCCCGCGAACAGCTCCTCCCGGGACAAGGCCTCCCCGCTGTCCCCTGCCGAGACCACGCCGAGCAGCCGACCCAGCCGCACCCCCACATACCCACGCTCACCAGGGTCGGTCACGTACTGGTCCAGTCCGTCGGTCAGCTTGGCCGCCGCGGCGTCCACCGGGTCTTCTTCGGCGATGCCTAGCCGCTGCCGGACGATCTCGGCCAGCGCCCAGAACGCCACCCCTTCCCCGTAGGACAAGCACCGGCCCCGGTGCCACCACACCTCCGCCGCCAGCCCATCGGCGTACTTCTCGAACTCCCAGCCCAGCCGGGACTTGCCCACCCCGGCCGGCCCCGATACCAGCACCAGCCGCGGCACCCGCCGGTCCGCCGCCGCATGGAACAAGTCCCTGATCGTGCGCAGCTCTGCGTCCCGGCCGGTCAGCGGCGCCTCCAGGGCGTCCACCCGTTGGCTCCCGCCGACCTCCGCCAGTACCCGCACGGCCCGCCACAGATGCTGCGGCTCTGCTTTCCCTTTCAGGACATGCTTCCCGGCATCAGCGAACCCGGTCGTGCCGCCGGCCAGCCGCTGCGTCGCCCCGTCCACCAGCACCCAGCCCGGCTCGGCCGTCGCCTGGACCCGGGACGCGGTATTCACCGCATCCCCCGCGACCATGCCTTCTCCCACGGCGCCCAGGGTCACCGCCACCTCACCAGTCACCACCCCCGCCCGCGCCGCCAGCCCCGGCACCTCCATCTTGGCGCCCAGTTGCGCCACCGCGGCGACCAGGTCCAGCGCTGCCCGCACGGCCCGCTCGGCATCCCCCTCCGTGGCCACCGGGGTCCCCCACACCGCCATCACCGCGTCCCCGATGAACTTCTCCACCACCCCGCCGTACCGGCCGACCACCGTCCGCGCCGCCGCGAAATACTCCGACAGCAGCTCCCGCACCGCCTCGGGATCCCGGGCCTCCGACAGTGGCGTGAACCCCACCACGTCACAGAACAGCACCGAGCACACCCGCCGTTCCGCGACCGGCCCCCCCGGCGGCGCCGATGTGGTTATTGGTGAAGCTGACGCCGGCTCGGCCAGCCCGTGCCCGCACGCATGGCAGAACCGGTTGCCCGCGATAACCGGCTCACCGCAACCCGGGCAGCCCCCCACTGGGGCGCCGCAGTTCCCGCAGAACTTGTGGCCCTCCCCTACGGACGCGCCGCATCGCGCGCACTTATCCACCAGGCTTTTATAACCTCTGCAGGACGCCCCGTACATGGCCACCATGACGACGGCCACAAGCTAGCCGCCGGGGCACGCCTGGCCGCCGGACCTGGGGTGGTTCGGGACTACTGCGGTTGCCTGTCCCCCGAGCTGGCTTGCGCCGCGTCACGGCGTACCTGACGGCTCAGCAGTTCACAGGACGCGGTGAGCGGGAACGACGGCCAGGCGCGATTAACCGCTGATCAGCTCGGCTCAGCCATCGTCACACTGGCCGCCAGGCTGGCGACACTGCCCGCCACTAGCAGCGCCCACGGAAGCACCCACCGCTGCGCCCCGACCAGGAATCGGTCAGCAGCGTGGTCGATGTGGCGACGATCACGCCGTCGACCGACAGCGGCGTCAGCACCGCTACCAGCCCGGCTGCCCATGCCGCACCACGAACAGGTGAACCGTCCTGGCGATCAGCGCCAAAGCGCAACGCAGCCAATCGTGGTCCACCGGATCCACGGTCCGCGCCCGCGGTCACTACCGGCTCCTAACTGCGAGTTCACCAGCGAGCACGCATTGGGATTTGGGTG
>CAVTKR010000003.1:0-99379 GCA_963735435.1 uncultured Solirubrobacteraceae bacterium
TGCGCTCGAGTGGACTCGAACCACCACGGGCCGTTAACCCCACAAGGCCCTCAACCTTGCGCGTCTACCAATTCCGCCACGAGCGCAGAGGGCGCGAGTATAGCCCCGTCCAGCCGGCGCCCGGCCCCGCGATGCCGAGCCCGCAGGGCGTGCGGCCGGGGGGCGGCTTTACCCGCTGCAAGCCGCAAAGACGGCCCGGGTCGGCGATCGCGCACCCGCGTCTTGCATCCATCCACCCTCGGCGCTACATTGCGAACACATGTTCGTCGCAGGCGAGCGTCCAATCAAATGGGGAGCCAATCACCAATGGATCTGACGAAGCGCCAGCAGGAGATCTTCGACTTCATCCGCAGGTACTCCGCGAAGTACGGCTACCCGCCCACCGTGCGAGACATCGGCAAAGCAGTCGGGCTGGCGTCGTCCTCGACGGTGCACGCGCACCTGGCGAACCTCGAGAAGCTCGGACTGCTGCGCCGCGACCCGTCGAAGCCGCGCGCGATCGAGATGCTCGAACGCGGTGTGGGCAACGCCGTCGAGAGCGTCAAGGGGATGGTCGGCGGCGAAGGGCTGCCGGTGCTCGGCGCCGTCGCGGCCGGTCAGCCGATGCTCGCCGAGGAGAACATCGAGGACTACGCGTCGGTCCCGGACATGGCCGGCGGCGCAAGCGGCGACTACCTGCTCAGGATCCGCGGCGACTCGATGAAGGAAGCCGGCATCCTCGAGGGCGATCACGTCGTCGTGCACTCGCAGGACACAGCGCGCAACGGCGACATCGTTGTCGCCCTGCTCGGCGAGGAGGCGACGGTCAAGCGCTTCTTCAAGGAACCTGACCACATCCGCCTGCAGCCCGAGAACGAGACGATGGAGCCGATCCGCAGCAAGGAGGTCAAGGTGCTGGGGAAGGTAGTCGGGCTGCTGCGCACCGTCTGAGGCGGCGGCGGGGCCGACGGCCTGCGCTCAGCTTCGGTGCTCGGGGTTGGGGTGGTTGGGGTCCCCGAGGTCCCAGTCACGGGTTGAGTTGCCGTACGCCGGGATCCCGCCCGCATCCGTGAGCATGCGCGCGAGGTGCAGGGTGTTCCACGCGAGGAAGACGGTGTTGCGCGTCGCCCATGCGTTCTGTTGGCCGCCGCGCTCGGAGTCGAGATAGGAGGGGCCGGGTCCCGCCTCGCCCGTCCAGTAGGAGTCGGCTTGGGGCGGGATCACGAGCCCTATGTGCTCCAGGGCGTAGAGAACCTGGGCGCTCACATGCTTGCCCCCATCGTCGTTCCCCGTCGTGAGTGCGGCGCCGACCTTGCCGTAGTACGCCCACTGCCCGGCGTCGTTCACCTCGGAGGAATAGGCGTACAGGCGCTCGATGATCTTGCGCGTGTGCGAGCTCTGGTCGCCGAGCCAGATCGGGCCCACGATGATCACGATCTGCGCGGGCTCGACCAGCTCGCGGTAGATCGCGGGGAACTCGTCGCGCTCATAGCCGTGCTCGCGCATGTCCGGCCACAGCCCGGCGGGGATCTCGTGGTCGGCGGTGCGTATCTCGTCGACCCGGACCCCGACCTGTGAGAAGACCGTCCGCACGATCGCGAGCAGCCCGTCGGTGTTGCTGGGCTCCGGGGAGCGCTTGGTGGTCCCGTTGAAGACGACCGCTCGGAGGTCGTCGTAGCGGGTGGGCGCCTCGCGGGCCTGTTGCTCGATGAAGCTCTGCACGGTCGCGGGTAGGGGCATTGGGCATCCTTCGAGTCGGGTTGGGTTCCCCTCGGTCTCCTGGCGCGCGGAGACGTTACGGACGGAGTCGGCGTCCCTCGACACCAGGCCCGTCCCGCGCTACCGTGGACGTTGCGGGCCAGACAGCCGCGGAGGCGTCCGCCTTCGAGGAAAGTCCGGACATCGCAGGGCAGGGTGGTCGTTTGATCGACCCGGGGAAACCCGCGGGAAAGTGCCACAGAAACAAACCGCCAACGTCCGCCGTCCCACGTGAACGGCGGGCCGGCAAGGGTGAAATGGTGCGGTAAGAGCGCACCAGCGTCGCGGTGACGCGGCGGCTGGGCAAACCCCACTCGATGCAAGACCGAACAGGACCGCTTGCAGGCTGCCCGCCGAGGTCCAGGTAGGTCGCTCAGATGGATGGCTGTCCAATGACAGAATCCGGCTTATCGACCCGCTAAGGAAAGGCCCCGCTCCGGCGGGGCCTTTCTACTTCTTGCTCCGCGCGGGCTCGCTGCTGCCGACCAGCGTGTCCTCGCCCAGCGCGACGATCACGAGGCCGCCGGGGCACAGCGGACCGTAGACGAGGCACCGCGCACCCTGCACCCGCCGGATGGCGCTCGACAGCTGTCCTGAGCCGAGCATCTCGCTGTCGCCCGCGAGCGTGCGGAGCCTCGTTTTCCACGCTCCGTAGCGGACCCCGGGGGTCAGCCAGCGGTCCATCAGCATCTGGCGCGGCTCGGAGGCGAGCACGTCGCTCGCGCCGCGCAAGGAGAGCCCCCAGTAGAAGCCTCCCGCGGCAGCGCTGACACCGAGCACCAGCATGACGAGGGCGGCGAAATGGGCTCCGTCAGGAGCGTCGATGAAGAGCGGCACCGCCGCCCCGCAGAGCAGCACGCCGCCCCAGCGGTACCAGGCGCAACGCCGGCGCATCTTCACGATGTATGTGTACGGCGCGTGGGCGGCCGCCGCTTCTGACGATTCGCCCATGTGGAATCATCGGCAGTCGCCCGAGCGAGCTGAAGCGCTCGGCTCCGTTCAGGGTGTCTCTACGCGCCGTGGCAGGCGCTCGCCGACGCCGGAGACGTCAAAGAGGCGCGCGACCTGACGGCTCGTGCGTCCGATCAGCAGCTCGCAGCCGCTGACCTTGCAGAGTTCCTCGCCGACGAGCACCGAGCGCAGGCCCGTGGAGTCCATGAACTCGAGCTCGCCGAGGTCGAGCACGATCCGCTGCGCACCGTCGGCGCACAGTTCGGCGACCACGGTGTCGAGCTGGCCTGCCGAGGCGAGGTCGAGCTCGCCCGAGAGGGAGACGGTGAAGTCGTCTCCCCGGCCCTCGGTGCGGATGACCAGTGTGGGCTGTGGTTCCGGCATCAGCGGAGTCCTCTCAGCAGGTTCGACACGGCGATCTCATCGGGGGTGCGTCGCGACACGGGGGCCTCTCTCTCGTTCGACACACGGAAGCTTGCAAAGGTGTGCCGGTCGGCCCTGGACTGCGCCCCTCGCAGCGTGCTCTCCGGTCGCGTTCGCTCAGAACGCGCATTGCAAATGCTATCGGGTCGGCGGTGTGTGTTCTGACACGAGGTTCGTGTTCTGACAACGCCAACGGGATCTACAGGTCGGGCAGGTGCTCCTCGTCGGGCTCGCCGTACTCGACCGATTCCTCGCCCGGGTCCTCCGGCGTCTCCTGGTTGCCGTCGGCGATGATCCGGAACGGAGAGTGTTCGTCGCCGTGGGAGGTGTGCTCGATCATTTCCTCCTCAGCCAGCTCGAAGCCCTCGGACTGGCCCCCGCCCGCCTCTTCCACTGCCCGACGCTCTTCGCGGCGTCTCAGTTCGAGGTCGTGTTCGTCCATCGTCGCGCCTCAGGGTTGGAGCTGGCGGCGCGCGGCGTCCATCAGCTTCTCGGAGTTCTTCAGCTCGTCGAGGGCCGAGATCATCGCGTCGCGCTCGCAGTCGACCTTCGCGGGCCATGGCTTCGGCGGGTGCTCGTCGAGCGTCTTCATGCCGTTGCCGGTGATCATCACGACGACGGTCTCGTCCGGCCCGAAGCGCCCCGCCGCGGCCAGCTTCTCGAGCACCGCGATCGTGGTGCCGCCCGCAGGCTCGGTCAGCAGCCCCTCGGTCGCGGCGAGCAGGTCGATCCCCGCGAAGATCTCGGGGTCGGACGCGAACGCTGCCGTGCCGCCGCGTTTGTGGACGGCGTCGATCACCAGGTAGCCGTCGCCGGGCGCGCCGATCGCCAGCGAGTGCGCGGCGGTCTCGGGCATCACCGGCACGACCTCGGCCTCCTCGGAGAGGATCGCGCTCGCGATCGGGTTGCAGCCGCTCGGCTGCGCGATGTGGATCGCTGAGCCCTCGGTCTCGGCGAGGCCGAGGCGCTGGAGCTCCAGCAGCCCCTTGTGGACGCGCGAGGACAGCGTGCCGCCCGCGGCAGGGATCAGGATGTGCTCCGGCGAGTGCCAGTCGAGCTGCTCGACGACCTCGAACGCCGCGGTCTTCGCGCCCTCGGCGTAGAAGGGGCGCAGCGTGATGTTGGTGAACTCCATGCCGCTCGCTTCGGCGACTTCGCGGCAGCGGCGGTTGGCTTCGTCGTAGTTGCCCTCGACCTGGCAGACCTTGGCGCCCAGCGCCATGCAGCCCGCTGCCTTCGTCGGCTCGAGGCGGCTCGGGTAGACGACGTAGGCGTCGACGCCGGCCTTCGCGGCGAGTGATGCGGTCGCCGTCCCGACGTTGCCGGTCGAGACGCAGCCGATCTCGGTCTTGCCGAGCTCCAGCAGGCGCGCGATCGACATCGAGACGACGCGGTCCTTGTAGGAGAAGCTGGGGCGTTGGGAGGAGTCGTCCTTGAGGTACAGGTTCGCGATCCCCAGCTCGGCGCCGAGCCGGTCCGCGCGGATCAACGGCGTGTAGCCGGAGAACTGCCCCACGCGCGCCTGCGCACGGGAGTCCATGATCGGAAGCAGCTCCTCGAAGTGCCAGATGTTGCGCGGGCGCTCCTCGCTCGGGACCTCAGCGAAGTGCCGGGCCGCCGCCTCGTAGTCGTAGACGATGTCGAGGCCCTTGCCGCAGTCCGGGCAGGAGAAGACGCCCGAGTGCGAGCGGCCAGCTCTTCTCGCAGCGGTGGCAGGCCAGCTCGGTCGCGCACGAACGCGTCCGCTGGGCTTGTGCGATCGGAGTGCTCATGCGGGCACCTTGAAAGATACGCCGGGCCAAGGCGTTTGTGTTGCGCTCTCGTCATTGCCCAACGCCACCCACAGCTCCTCGGCCAGGTGCGGGGTGAAGGGCGCGAGCATCCCGACCAGCACGCCGAGCGCCGCGGTGAGCGCCTCGAGGTTCGCGCCGGACAGCGCCGGCTCGCGCGCGAGCACGCGTTTCTCGAAGTCCTTGATGCGGTCGAAGAGCCTCATCACGTTGCGCACCGCGCTGTGCAGCTCGATCGCCTCCATGTCGGCGGTTGTGCGCTCGACCGCCGCCTCGCACCACTGGGCGAGTTTCACGCGCAGGTGCTCGCTGGTGTCCTTCTCGACTGTCTCGGGTGCCTGCTCGAGCTTCGCGGCGGTGTAGTCCCAGACCTGGGTCAGGAAGCGGTTGCAGCGCAGCACCGCCGAGTCGCTCCAGTTGAGCGGCTTCTGGGCGCGTGCCGCGTAGAGCACCGCCAGGCGCACCGTGTCGGCGCCGTAGCGCGCGACGAGCTCGTCGGGGTCGACGACGTTGCCGAGGTGCTTGCTCATCTTGCGCCCGTCGCGGATCACCATCTCGTGGAACAGGCAGCCGGCGAACGGCTCGCCGTCGCCCAGGAACGAGAGCGGGCCGATGTCACGCAGCGCCTTCGTGACCGTGCGCTGGTCGAAGACGAAGTTGCCGCTGTCCGAGCCGGCGACGAGGCGCTCCGAGGGCAGCCAGTGGCGCAGATCCGCCAGCGCGAAGATCTCCTCCAGCGGCGCCTCGCGGAACTCGGGCGGCACACACGCCGGCACCCACAGCCAGAGCGCGTCGAAGTGGCAGTCCAGCGTGTCGGTCTCGCGCCGCGCGGGCTCGCCGCAGCGCGGGCACGTCGTCTGCACGAACGCCTCGTCCTCGGCCAGCGGGTTGCCGGTCCCCGTCGGACGAATGTCCAGCGGCAGCACGACCGGAAGCTGATCTGCGGGCACGGGCACGGCGCCGTCGCGCTCGCAGTAGACGATCGGAATCGGCGCGCCCCACGAGCGCTGGCGCGAGATCACCCAGTCCGAGGCCTTGTAGCGCACCGCGGGACGAGCGCCGCGCGCGTCTGAGCCCACGGCCTCATCCTCCTCATCCAAAATGATCCCCAGCCGGCTCGCCAGCACCTCGTCGGTCTTGTCCGCCGCCGGGATGCCCAGTGCGATCGTCGTTCCGAAGCGCGCGTCGACGATCGGGGAGATCACGATCGGCAGCGGCTCGCGGCCGAGGCCGCTCAGCGTGCGCCCCGTGTCGAGCAGCGGGATCGCCTGCGCGTCGCGCGCGCTGCGCTCCCAGCCGCCCGAGCGCATGTGCTCGAGCTGCGCCGCGGTGTCCGCGTCGCTCGCCCAGGCCTCCGCCTGGGGGTGGCGGGGGGAGACCATCGCGAAGCGCGCCTGCCCGAGCTGCTCGGCATGCGGCGTGAAGGCTGTGACCGTCGCGCCGTCCGGGTCGCTCAGCTCGACCTCGACGCCGTCCACCCGTCCCAGCACGTCGAGCTGGGAGTCGACCGCGAGCTTGTCCCATTTCCCGGACTCCTCGCGCTCGCGCAGGCGGCTGTCGTTCTCCTCGACGTAGGCGCTGACCTTGAAGTACCACTGCGGGAGCTCGATCAGCCGCACCGGGTTGTGGCAGCGCCAGCAGGTCCCGCCGGCCTCGACCTGGATCGATGCGAGCGTCGTCTGGCATGTGTCGCACCAGTCGACGGTGCCCGTCCCGCGGTAGACGAGGCCCCTCTCGAGCAGCACGAGGAACAGCCACTGCGACCAGCGGTACATGAGCGCATCCGAGGACAGGAACGTGCGCTCCCAGTCCAGCGAGAAGCCGAGCCGCAGCAGCTGCTCTTTCATGTGCTCGGCGCAGCGCGCGACCCAGTCGCTCGGCGACTCGCCGCCGGCGATCGCCCCGAGCTCGGCGGGCAGCCCGAAGGCGTCGAAGCCGAAGGAGAACAGCACGTCCTCTCCGCGCGCGCGGCGGAAGCGCGCATAGGCGTCGCCGACCGAGTAGGAGCGCACGTGCCCGATGTGCACGTTGCCCGAGGTGAAGGGCGCCGAGGGCTTGATGTAGAGGTGCGGACGCTCGTCGTCGATGGGAGGGGTGCGGAACGCGCCGCGCTCCGCCCAGGAGGCCTGGCGGCGGGCCTCAACGGCGTGCGGGTCGTAGCGCCTGTCGATGGGGCCGCTCACGGTCTGTTCGAGGATATCCGAGGGCCCCAGGGCCAAAGGGCCGGCGGAGGTGCCGTTGCTATGCTCAGCAGGACCTTGGCTGCCGCCGCCAGAGAGGCGTTCACGGAGCTTCGCCGACCTGTTGGAGGCCCCGCCGCGAGCGGGGTTTTTTCGTCCGTGCCGACTGCGAGGATTCGACGATGGAGATAGAGATCGGACGTGGAAAGAAGGGTCGTCGCGCTTACGGGTTCGACGACATCGCGATCGTTCCTTCCCGCCGCACCCGCGATCCCGACGACATCGACATCTCCTGGAAGCTCGGCCCCTACCAGTTCGAGCTGCCGATGATGGCCTCCGCGATGGACGGCGTCGTCTCGCCGGAGACGGCCGGCATCGTCGGGCGCCTCGGCGGCCTGGCCGTGCTGAACCTCGAGGGCATCTTCACCCGCTACGAGGACGCCGAGGAGCAGCTCGAGCGGATCTCCGGGCTGCCCAAGGAGCTCGCCACGCGCGAAATGCAGGAGATCTACCGCGAGCCCGTCAAGCCCGAGCTGATCGCCCAGCGCGTGCAGGAAATCAAGGAGCAGAAAGTCGTCGTGGCAGCCTCGCTGACCCCGCAGCGCATCCTCAAGTACTACGAGATCGCGCTCGACGCCGGGCTGGACGTGCTGATCATCCAGGGCACGGTCGTCTCCGGCGAACACGTCTCGACCGTCTCCGAGCCGCTGAACCTCAAGGAGTTCATCCCCAGCCTCGACGTGCCGGTCGTGGTCGGCGGCTGCGCCTCCTATCCGACGGGCCTTCACCTCATGCGCACCGGCGCGGCCGGCGTGCTCGTCGGCGTCGGACCGGGCGCCGCCTGCACCACCCGCGGGGTGCTCGGCATCGGCGTGCCGCAGGCGACCGCCATCGCCGACGTCGCCCACGCCCGCTCGACGCACATGCTCGAGACCGGCGAGTACTGCCAGGTGATCGCCGACGGCGGCATGCGCAACGGCGGCGACGTCTCGAAGGCGATCGCGCTCGGCGCGGACGCCGTGATGATCGGCTCGCCGCTGGCCCGCGCCTACGAGGCTCCCGGCCGCGGCTTCCACTGGGGCATGGCGACCTTCCACCCCGACCTGCCCCGCGGCGCGCGCGTGGCGACGGCGCAGAACGGCACGCTCGAGGAGATCCTCGTCGGGCCCGCGCGGGAGAACGACGGCACGTTCAACCTGTTCGGCGGGCTGCGGACCTCGATGGCCACCTGCGGTCACAAGGACCTCGCGGAGTTCAACCGCGCCGAGGTCGTGGTCGCGCCGTCGCTGCAGACAGAGGGCAAGGCGCTCCAGCGCGACCAGCAGGTCGGCATGGGCGCGACCAACGGGAAGGTCGCACAACTCGTAAATGATTAGCGGGAGCGTTCGTGACGATGGCCGCTGACGCCACCGCCGTCGAACGCGAGCCTGCGGCCGATCGGGCCGCGCGGGGGCGGATCACGCCGCCGCCGACCGTCGAGCAGGAGATCGTCGTCCTCGACTACGGGGGGCAGTACTCGCAGCTGATCGCTCGCCGCATCCGCGACTGCGGCGTCTTCAGCGAGCTGCTTCCCCACCACGTGCCGATCGAGGAGGTCGCGGCGCGCAAACCGCGCGGGATCGTGCTCTCCGGCGGGCCCGCCTCGGTCTACGCCGACGGCGCGCCGGCCCTGGACGAGCGGCTGCTCGAGCTCGGCGTCCCGGTGATGGGCATCTGCTACGGGATGCAGCTGCTGGTCCACACGCTCGGAGGGCGCGTCGAGCAGGCCGAGGTCGGCGAGTTCGGCCGCTCGGAGCTGCACGTCACCGAGCCGGGCGTCCTGATGGAGGGCCTGCCGCGCGAGCAGACCTGCTGGATGTCCCACCGCGACACCGTCTACGAGGCGCCGCCGGGCTTCACCGCGCTCGCCTCCTCGACCGCCTCGCCGGTCGCGGCGGTCCAGGACACCGATCGCGGCATCTACGGGATCCAGTTCCACCCCGAGGTCGTCCACACCCCCTACGGCCAGGAGATCCTGACCCGCTTCTTGACCGACGTCTGCGGCTGCGAGCGCAACTGGTCGGCGGCCTCGATCGTGGAGGAACAGGTGCGCCGCATCCGCGAGCAGGTGGGGGAGGGCAAGGTGATCTGCGGGCTCTCCGGCGGTGTCGACTCCTCGGTGGCGGCGCTGCTCGTTCACCGCGCCGTCGGCGACCAGCTCACCTGCGTCTTCGTCGACCACGGGCTGATGCGCAAGGACGAGGGCGAACAGGTGATCAACACCTTCCGCGACACCTTCAAGGTCCCGCTGGTCGCGGTGGACGCCGAGTCGCGGTTCCTGGAGAAGCTGCGCGGCGTCACCGAGCCCGAGGCCAAGCGCAAGGCGATCGGCGCCGAGTTCATCCGCGTCTTCGAGGAGGAGGCCGGAAAGCTGGCCGGCGAAGACGCGCGGTTCCTCGTCCAGGGCACGCTCTACTCCGACGTGATCGAGTCCGGCGGCGGGACCGGTGCGGCGACGATCAAGTCCCACCACAACGTGGGCGGGCTGCCCGACGACCTGCAGTTCGAGCTGGTCGAGCCGCTGCGGGCGCTGTTCAAGGACGAGGTGCGCGCGGTCGGCGCGGAGCTCGGGCTGCCCGAGCGCCTGGTCTGGCGCCAGCCGTTCCCCGGCCCCGGACTCGCGATCCGCGTCGTCGGCGGCGAAGCCACGCGCGAGCGCCTCGACGTGCTCCGCGAGGCCGATCACATCCTGCAGGACGAGATCCGCAAAGCCGGCCTCTACCGCGAGCTGTGGCAGTCCTTCTGCGTCCTTCCCGACGTGCGCACGGTCGGCGTGCAGGGCGACGAGCGCACCTACGGCTACGTGGTCGTGCTGCGCGCGGTCACGAGCGACGACGCGATGACCGCCGACTGGGCGCGGCTGCCCTACGACCTGCTGGAGACGATCGCCTCGCGGATGATCAACGAGCTGCGCGAGGTGAACCGGGTGGTGCTCGACATCACGTCGAAGCCACCGGGAACGATCGAGTGGGAGTAACTCAGGCGTCGCCTCGCCGCCGACGATTCTTTGCCTGAGCGCTTCGCCGACGCGCGTCTGCGTGGCGGGGCGTCTGCACATCGCGGCGCCTTGGCAGCAGGGGCCGTTCGTTGGTTCGGGTCAAGCCGTCGGCCCGGTGCTTCAATAGCCCCTTGAACCCGCCCCTCGCCGCCACGCTCGAAGACCCGCCTCCAGCCGCCGCTGAGCGGCTCATCGGCGAGGCGCCGGCCTCCGAGTCCGGCCCGCTCGACGAGGACGGCTTCCAAGGCCCGCCGCCCCCCGCGGTGCAACTGCCGCGCTTCACGCAGTCGCTGCGGCTGATCAATCGCCAGTCCGACTTCATGTTCCGCTCGGCGCGCGAACACGGCGAGACGTTCGTGGCGCGCGTGGCGACGGGCGAAGACCTCGTGTTCACGAGCCATCCCGACCACGCCCGCTCGCTCTTCACCGCCGACCCCGAGCTCGCCCCGTCGATGACGGCCGAATCGCCGCTGCGCCCGGTCGTCGGGGACCGCTCGGTGCTGACGCTGCTCGGGGACGAGCACATGCGCCAGCGAAAGCTGCTGCTGCCGAGCTTCCACGGCGCCGCGGTCGAGCGCTACACGGCGATGATCGCCGAGGTCGCCGAGCGCGAGATCGACTCGTGGCCGCTGGGGAGGCCGTTCGCCCTTGCGCCCGCGATGCAGGCCGTGACGCTCGAGGTGATCCTGTCGGGCATCTTCGGGGTGCAAGGGGTCCCCGCCGCGGGCACGCCGGAGCGGGATCTGCGTGACGCGATCCGCCGCGCGGTGCGCGTCGCCGGTAGCCCGCTCGGGCAGGCGCTCGAACTTCTCAACGTCGGTCGCAAAGAGCCCCCGCGGGCGACGATGTGGTTCGTCGAGAGCCTCGAGCGCCCCGTCTACGCCGCGATCGCCGCGCGACGGGCGGCAGGCGAGGAAGGGTGCAGCGGCGATGACGTCTTCTCACTGCTGCTGAAAGCGCGCTACGAGGACGGGGAGCCGATGTCCGACAAAGAGCTCCGCGACGAGCTCATCACCCTGGTCCTCGCCGGACACGAGACGACCGCGCATTCGCTCGCCTGGGCCTTCGAGCGCCTGCTTCGCACCCCGCACGCCTACGAGCGGCTGCGCGAGGAGGTGCGCTCCGGCGGCGGCGAGGACTACATCGAGGCGACGATTCACGAGGCGATGCGCGCCCGGCCCGTGATCCCGATCGTCGGGCGGCGGGTGCGCGCGCCCTGGCGGCTCGGTCGCTTCCAGGTGCCGGAGGGCACCGCGGTCCTCCTCAGCATCCTGCTGCTGCACCACCGTGGCGACCTCTACCCGCGGCCATCCGAGTTCCGCCCCGAGCGCTTCCTCGGCGTCAAGCCCGGCACCTACACCTGGATCCCGTTCGGCGGCGGCATCCGCCGCTGCCTGGGGGCCACGCTCGCGATGGCCGAGCAGCGGGTGGTGCTGGGAGCGGTCGCCCGCCGCACCGACCTCGAGGCCGTCGAGCAGGCGCCCGAACGGCCGCGCCACCGCAACGTCACGATGATCCCGGCGCACGGCGCGCGGGCGATCCTCCGGGCGCGGAGGTGATGGCGGCGTGCAGTCGTTATCATGGTCGGCTCGCCGCGCGGAATCGCGTGGCTTTTTGACGCCATGGCACCCTCCACCAAGACCTACACGGCCAAGCCGACCGACCGCGAGCGCAACTGGCTGATCGTCGACGCGAACGGCAAGACGCTCGGCCGGCTGGCGACGCAGCTCGCCGACCTGCTGCGCGGCAAGCGCAAGCCCGAGTACACGCCGCACGTCGACACAGGTGACTTCGTCGTGGTGGTCAACGCGGAGAAGATCCACGTCAGCGGCAACAAGCGCCAGGACAAGCGCTACTACCGGCACTCCGGCTATCCGGGCGGGCTGCGCTCGCGCACCTTCGAGGAGATGCAGGCGCGGCGCCCGGAGGAGATCATCCGCCTCGCCGTCAAAGGCATGATGCCGCGCAACCGGCTCGCCCGGAAGCAGCTCACGAAGCTCAAGATCTACGCGGGCCCCGAGCACCCGCACGTGGCGCAGAAGCCGACCCCCTTCGAGATCGAGGTCTGATGGCAGACGACGACGCACCCGAGACACCTGAGGAGCCGCAGCACGCCGTCCCGAGCGAGGACGCGCAGGAGATCGCAGGCTCGGCCGAGGACGCCGCGCTCGAGGCTGCCCAGGAGGCCCAGGAGGCCGGCGGCACCCTAAAGGGCACAGGGGAGCAGGCGCCCGAGCCGGCTGCCGCCGAGCCCGCCGGCGAGGGTCACGCCGTCCCGTCCGCCGATGCCCAGGAGATCGCCGGCTCCGCCGAGGATGCGCCGCTGGAGGCCGCGCAGGAGGCCGAAGACAAAGCCGCAGAGCGGGCGGCGGAGGACGAGGGCTCAGAAGACGCTGAGGAGCAGGCCGCCGAAGCGCAGCCGGCCGGCGCGAAACCGGCCGTCCCGGGCGCTCATCTGGAGGTCGACATCGTGCCCGAGGGCGCGGACCCGCTCGGCCGCGGCGAGGAGTATGTGGACCCCTACGCGGTCGAGGAGACCGAGGAGGCGCCAGCCGAGGCCGGCGCCGAGGGCGCGTCCGAGGATGAGACGCTCGCCGAGCCGATCTCGACCGCGGCGATCGACCTCGCCTCCGGGGCGCGCTACCGCGCGACCGGCAAGCGCAAGACGGCGATCGCCCGCGTCACGCTCCGTCCCGGCTCGGGCAGCTACACCGTCAACGGTCGCACGCTCGAGCAGCACTTCCCGCGCACGACGCTGCAGCGCAACATCCGCCAGCCGCTGGAGACAGTGGGCTACGAGGACCGCATGGACGTCGTCGCGCGCCTGCACGGCGGCGGCATCTCCGCGCAGGCCGGCGCGCTGCGCCACGGCGTCTCGCGCGCGCTGCTGGAGGCCGACCCGAACCTGCGTGGCGAGCTCAAGCGCCGAGGCTTCTTGACGCGCGACTCGCGCGCCAAGGAGCGCAAGAAGGCCGGGCTGAAGAAGGCGCGCAAGCGTCCGCAGTTCTCCAAGCGCTAGGACTCTTTTTCAGAAGGAGCAGAGCATGGCCCGCAAGCTGTTCGGGACCGATGGCGTCCGAGGAGTAGCGGGCGAGGAGGTGAGCGCGGAGCTGGCGCTCGGGCTCGCCCGCGCGGCGACCGCCCAGCTCACGGCGGAGCGCCCGCGCGTGCTCGTCCTGCGCGACACCCGCGAGTCGGGCGAGATGCTCGAGGCGGCCGTTGCCGCGGGCGTCGCCGCGGCGGGCGGCGACGCGCTGCTGGGCGGGGTGCTGCCGACGCCGGCCGCGCCGCTGCTGCTGCACCGCTACTCCCTCGATCTCGCCGTCGTGCTGTCGGCCTCGCACAACCCCTACGAGGACAACGGCATCAAGTTCTTCGGCGGCGACGGCTACAAGCTCTCCGACGAGGCCGAGCTGGCGATCGAGGCGGCGCTCGAGAGCGGCCCGGCGAGCACGACCGGCCCGATCGGGCGCGTGCGCGAGCTGCACGGCGCGGGCGAGGACTACCTGCGCGAGCTGCACGCGCGCTTCCGCGACCTCGACCTGAGCGGGCTCGACGTCCTGCTGGACTGCGCCAATGGCGCGACCTACCGCGTCGCGCCGGAGATCTTCTCGCGGCTCGGGGCACAGGTGACGGTGCACGCCGCCGGCCCGGACGGGCGCAACATCAACGACGGCTGCGGCTCGACGCACGTCGCGGAGCTGGCGCGGATGGTCAGGAAGGGCGGGCACGCGATCGGCTTCGCCTTCGACGGCGACGGCGACCGTGTGCTCGCGGTCGATTCGCACGGCGCGGTCGTGGACGGCGACGAGCTGCTCGCACTCGCCGCGGGGCACCTGCGCCGGACGGGGCGGCTGCCCGGCGACGGCGTCGCGGTGACCGTGATGACCAACTACGGCTTCCACCAGGCGATGGAGCGGGAGGGCATCGAGGTGGCGGTGACCGCGGTCGGCGACCGCTACGTGCTGGAGACGTTGCGCGAGCGCGGCTGGGCGCTCGGAGGCGAGCAGTCCGGACATCTGATCGAGATGGGCTTCAACCACACCGGCGACGGGATCGCGGGAGCGTTGCTGACGCTCGAGGCGCTCGGCGGCGCCCCGCTTGCCGAGCGCCACGCGATGGACAAGCTGCCCCAGCGGCTGGTCAACGTGCGCGTGCGCGACCGCGCAGCGATCCACGGCGCCGAGGCGGTCCATGCAGCCGTCCGCGACGCCGAGGCCGAGCTCGACGGGCGCGGGCGCGTGCTGATCCGCGCGAGCGGGACCGAGCCGCTCGTGCGCGTGATGGTCGAGGCGCCCACCGACGAGGAGGCCGAGGCGCTCTGCTCGCGGCTCGTGACGATCGTCCAGTCCGAGGTGGGGGCGGAGTAGCCGGGCAAGGACTTCCTCGAAGGCGGCCCGGGCCACAACCGCCTGGTCCAGTAGCTAGGCAGCCTCGCGCCGGCCGTGGAACCAGGAGCCGTCAGGCAGGGCGAAGGAGTCGCCGGCGAACCCCGGCTTCTCGTTCACGAGCGCCGGGCCGGCGACGGGGCGCAGCCGCCCGAATCGCCGCACCGAGCGTCCGTGTGAGGCGCCCGCGGGCGGTGGCTCGGTGGGCAGGCCGCCCAGCTCGTCCTGGATGCGCTCGATCTCGTCCGGCAGCTCGCCGGCGCCGCCACGGAAGACGGGGCTCGAGGCATCGCGCAGCATGTGCTCCAGGCGCGCGAGCCCGCGTGCGTAGAGCGCCTCGCGCGAGTCGACGCGGCGAGCCAGCTCGCGCAGCGCGGCCTCGTTGCGCAGCAGCGCACCGCGGTCGACGGGCACACGGCTCATCCGCGGGTGCTCCCGGGCCGCCAGGAGCAGGCCGCCCACGGCCGCCGCGAGCCGCTCGCGCTTGCGGGCCTCTGTCAGGCGGGCCGCCTGCGCGGCGAGCAGTCGCGAGCCGGCGGGGTCCTCGCCGGCGGCGAGCCGGCCATCGAGCGAGTACCAGCGCATCCGCGCGAGCGCGCGCGAGGGTCGGCCGGGCTCGCGGGGGACGCGGCGCAGCGCCAGCGGGGAAACGGGGGAGAGCCCTTCGTGCACTAGCATGGTGATCGACACCTCCTATTAGTTTTAGATGGTGTTGCAGCTTGTAACCTACCATAGTTCTACACTGGTTTCAGGATGATGACCGAGAAACGTCCCGCACCGCACCAGCTCGACCTCGTGATGGACTTCGTCAACACCTCTGACCTGGACACGGGCGAGGAGGCGCTGGGGAGTCCTGCGCAGCTGTCGGCGTGGCTGTCGGACCGCGGGCTGCTGGCAAAGGGCCGCCGGCTCGGGTCGAAGGACCTCGAGCAGGCGCTCGAGCTGCGCGAAGCGCTGCGCGGGGCGATGCTCGCCAACAACGGCGGTCCCGAGGCGAGCACCGAGACGGCCCTGCTCGAGCGTGTTGCGCGCCGCGGCGATCTGAGCGTGCGCTTCCGCGCCGGCGCATCCGTCCTCGAGCCGTGCGCTGACGGTCCCGACGGAGCGCTTGCGGCCCTGCTCGTGCCGGTGGCGCACGCGATGTCCGACGGTACCTGGGCCCGCGCGAAGGCCTGCCGCGCGGGCGACTGCCATTGGGCCTTCTACGACTTCTCCCGCAACCGCTCGGGCACCTGGTGCGACATGGCGGTCTGCGGGAACCGCGAAAAGGTGCGCGCCTATCGCCAGCGCAAGCCGGCCTGAGCCGGTACGGCGCTCCCTCGGCGTGGCCGCCACTGAGAAAGGGCGCCCGGAGCGCGTGGCACACCCCCGATATCCTCGATCCGATGTGCGGCATCGTTGGCTATGTCGGCGCGCGCCCGGCCCGCGAGTTGCTGCTGGCGGGGCTGACGCGGCTCGAATACCGGGGCTATGACTCCGCCGGCATCTCCCTGATCGGCGAGGAGCGGATCGAGGCCGTGCGCGCGGTCGGGAACCTCGGCGCGCTGCGCGAGAAGCTCGCCGGTGACACCGGCTCGGTGGCGGTGGCCGAGCGCGTCGCGACGACCGGTATCGGGCACACGCGCTGGGCCACCCACGGGCGCGTCAGCGAGGAGAACGCCCACCCGCACTCCGACAGCGCCGACCGCGTGCACGTCGTCGTCAACGGGATCGTCGAGAACTACCTCGCGCTGAAGGAGCGCCTCCAGGCCGGCGGCAACGACTTCAGCTCCGAGACCGACGCCGAGGTGATCGCCCACCTGATCGCCGAGCTCTACGACGGCGACCTCGCGGAGGCCGTCCGTGCCGCCTACGCCCAGCTCGAGGGCCACTACGCGTTCGTCGCGATGAGCCTCGACGAGCCCGACGTGCTCGTCGGAGCCCGCAAGGAGTGCCCGCTGATCCTCGGTCGCGGCGAGGGCGAGCAGTTCATCGCCTCGGCGGTGCCGGGCTTCCTTGCCGAGACGCGGCGCGTCCAGTACCTCGAAAACGGCGAGATCGCCGTGCTGCGCCCCGACGGCGTTCGCATCATGGACGCTGCGGGGACGAGCGTCGAGCGCGGCGAGGAGCTCGTCGACTGGGACGAGGCGACGGCCGAGAAGGAGGGCTACGAGACCTTCATGCTCAAGGAGATCCACGAACAGGCGGACGCCGTCGCCGACGCGATCGCCGACCGCACCGCGCGGCGCGACGGCGTCGACCTGCAGGAGGAGGGCACGTTCGACGAGTCGCTGCTGGAAGGCGTCGGGCGCATCGTCATCGTCGCCTGCGGCACCTCCTACCACGCAGGGCTGATCGGGCGCTACGCGATCGAAGAGTGGGCGCGGCTGCCGGTCGAGATGGACATCGCCTCGGAGTACCGCTACCGAAACCCGGTCGTCACCGAGCGCGATCTGGTGATCGGCATCTCCCAGTCGGGCGAGACCGCAGACACGCTCGCGGCGATGCGCCTCGCACGCGAGCGGGGCGCGCGCGTTCTCGCCGTGACGAACGTGATGGGATCGGAGGCGACGCGCGCCTCCGACGGCGTGATCTTCACCCGCGCCGGGATGGAGATCGGCGTGGCGGCCACGAAGACGTTCATCTGCCAGGTCGCGGCCATGTACCTGCTCGGCCTGCGCCTGGCCGAGCTGCGCGGCGAGCTGCCGCCAGCGCGGCTCAGTGAGCTGGTGACCGAGATGAAGCGCCTGCCGCACTGCATCGACGCCGTCATCGCCGACGCCGACGCGCAGGTGACCCCGATCGCCGAGGAGCACTGGGAGAGCGACTTCTTCCTCTACCTCGGCCGCCACGTCGGGCTCCCGGTCGCGCTCGAGGGGGCGCTGAAGCTCAAGGAGATCTCCTACATCGCGACCGACGCATACGCGGCGGGCGAGATGAAGCACGGCCCGATTGCTCTGCTGGACGATTCGACGCCGGTCGTCTGTGTGGCGACCGACTCTCCGGTGCTCGACAAGGTCGCCTCGAACATCCAGGAGGTGCGCGCGCGGGGGGCCCACGTGATCGCGATCGCGACCGAGGGCAACGACACCATCGCCGCGCAGGCCGAGGCGGTCATCACCGTGCCGCCGCTGGACTGGATGCTGCAGCCGCTGCTCGCCGTGATCCCGCTGCAGATGCTCGCCTACCGGATCGCGCGCCGCCGCGGGCTGAACGTCGACCAGCCGCGGAACCTGGCCAAGACCGTCACGGTCGAGTAGCCACCATCTAGCATCGGTGCCCGTGAAAGAGCTTCCGGGCTGGCTGACCCCGCTCCCCGACGCCGAGGCGATGCGGGCGACAGATCGCTGGGCGATCGACGAGCAGGGCGTTTCGAGCCTGGAGCTGATGGAGCGCGCAGGGGCGGCGGTCGCCCGCACCGTCGAGCGCCTGACCCCGGACGGACCGGTCACGGTCATGTGCGGCAAGGGCAACAACGGCGGCGACGGGCTCGTCGTCGCGCGGCTGCTGCGCGAGGCGGGACACGAGGTCGCCGTCGTGTGCGCCGGGGACCCGGCCGAGTTGCAGGGTGACGCGCTGGCCAACCTCGAACGGCTGCAGGGCGACTGGCCGCTGAGGCTCGACGGGAGCCCCTGGGCGCAGGGTCAACCGAAGCCCGATGTCGGGCCGTTCGACCATCCCGCCGCGATCGTGGACGCGCTGCTCGGCACCGGCTTCGAGGGCGCGCCGCGCGGCGGCGTCGCGGAGGCGATCGCAGCGATCGAGCGCGCGGGCGCAGCGGGTGGGGTCGCAGTCATAAGCGTTGATGTGCCCAGCGGCGTGGACGCCTCGACGGGCGTGGTCGCGGACGCGGCGGTCCACGCCGCCGTCACCGTGACCTTCCACGCGGCCAAGCCGGGCCTCTGGATCCGCCCGGGCAAGGACCACGCGGGGGAGGTCGAGATCGCCGACATCGGAATCCCGCGCGGAGCTCCGGCGGACGCTCGCGTGGGCCTGATCGACGACTCGGTGCTGGCCCTGCTGCCGCGCCGCACCGGCGCTTCGACGAAGTTCGTCTCCGGCCACGTGTTCGTCGCGGGCGGCTCGGTCGGTCTGACCGGCGCTCCGGCGATGGCGTGCCGCGCGGCGATGCGCGCGGGAGCGGGATACGTCACCGCGTTCGTGCCGGCGGCGGTACAGCCCGTCCTCGCCGGCAGCGGCGTGCCCGAGGTGATGTTCCAGGCGCTCCCCGAAGCCGAAGGCGGGCTCGACCTGGCGGGCGTCGAGCAGGTGCTCGAAGCCGCGCTGCACGGGGGCGCGCTGGCCCTCGGCCCCGGGCTTGGGCGCCAGGACAGCGCGGTCGCGTTCGCGCGGCGGCTCGCGCGCGCCGCGAGGGTCCCGCTGGTGCTCGACGCGGACGGGCTGAACGCGCACGCGCGCCGGCCCGAGGAGCTGCGCAGCCGTGTCGAACCGACTGTCCTGACCCCCCACGCGGGCGAGCTCGGCCGTCTGCTCGACCTCCACAGCGCCGACGTCGACGCCGAACGCTTGCATTACGCGCGCGACGCCGCTGCGCGCTCCGGCGCCGTTGTCGTCCTCAAGGGCGACGACACGCTGGTCGCCGAGCCGGGCGGGATCGTCGCGGTCAGCCCCGGGGGCAGCCCGGCGCTCGCCACGGCGGGGACCGGCGACGTGCTCAGCGGGGTGATCGCCGCCGCGCTGGCACAGCGACTGGACCCGTTCTCGGCGGCGGCGGCGGGAGTGCATCTGCACGCCCGGGCCGGACGGCTCGCGGCGCGCGCGGCGGGAGCGGTCGAGGCCGTGATCGCCACTGACGTGATCGAAATGCTCGGCGCCGCCCGCTCCAGGGATGCCGGGGACGAGGATGGCTAGGGGTTTGCGCCAGGACGCGGCTGGGGCGGGCGGAGCGGGAGCGGACGCGCTCGCCGGCGGGCCCGAGCGCGCGCGGGCCCGCATCAACCTCGCTGCGATCGAGCGAAACTGCGAGCGGCTCGCGGGTGAGCTCACCGGCGGCGCGCGCCTGTGTGCCGTCGTGAAGGCCGACGCCTACGGGCACGGCGCGGTCGCGAGCGCGCGAGCGGCGCTCGCCGGTGGCGCGAGCTGGCTGGCGGTCGTGGAGGCGCGCGAGCTTCGCGAGCTGCGCGCGGCCGGCCTGCTCGAGGTGCCGGTGCTCGTGATGGGAGCGCTCACCGAGACAGAACTCCGCGACGCGCTGGCCGACGGCGGGGAGGTCGTGGTGTGGAGCGAGGAGGCCGTCGACGCCGTCGCCGCGGCCGGGGGCGGCGCCGTCCACGTCAAGCTCGATTCGGGCATGGGCCGCCTCGGAACGCGCGACCCGGAGCGGGCGAGCGCGATCGTGGATGCGGCCGAGCGCGCCCCCGGCGTCCGGCTGTCGGGGCTCATGACGCATTTCGCGACCTCCGACGACCCCGGCGACCAGGGCTTCTTCGACCAGCAGCTTGGCACGTTCACGCGCTGGGCCCGCGCCCTCGCCGACAGTCGCCCGGGCGTGGTTCTCCATGCCGCCAACAGTGCCGCCGTGCTGCGCGATCCGGCATCGCACTTCGACATGGTCCGCTGCGGCATCGCCGTCTACGGGATGGACCCGTTCGGAGAGGACCCTGCCTCGCGGGCGCTCGAGCCCGCGCTCGAACTCGACAGCTATGTCGCGGAGGTGAAGCTCTGCCGGGCGGGGGAGAGCGCGGGCTACGGCCGGCGCTTCCTCGCCGCACGCGACACCTCGATCGGTCTGCTGCCGATCGGCTACGGCGACGGCTGGCGGCGCGCGCTCTCGAACAACGCCGAGGTCCTCGTGCGCGGGACGCGGCACCCGCTCGTCGGCACGGTGAGCATGGACAGCGTGACGGTCGACCTCGGAGTGGACGCTGACGAGGGGCTGCGCGGCGAGCGGGCGGTTCTGATCGGGCGCCAGGGGGAGGAGCGGATAACCGCCGAGGATCTCGCGCGGCGCCTCGGCACGATCAACTACGAGATCACCTGCGGGCTCAGCCGGCGAGTCACGCGCCGCTATCACCACGACGGCGAGCCCGCGGGCGAGGGTCAGCCGTGAGCGCCGCGCTGGACGCTGCGCGCCGTGCCCTGGCGGGGCGGCGTGCCTGGCTCGTCGGCGGCGCGGTCCGGGATTCCGTCCTCGGCCGCGAGACCGCCGACTTCGACATCGTCGTCGAGGGCGACCCTGGGGACGCGGCGCGCGCCGTCGCGCGCGAGGGCGGCCGGGCGGCGTGCTTCGAGCTCTCAGAGGAGTTCGGGGCATGGCGCGTGGTGGCCCGGGACGGCAGCTGGCAGGTCGACATCGAGCCGATGCGCGCGCCCACACTCGAGGACGACCTCTCGCTGCGCGATTTCACGGTCAACGCGATCGCGGAGCCCCTCGAGGGAGGGGAGCGGATCGACCCGCTCGGCGGCGCGCAGGATCTGAGCGCCGGCAGGCTGCGTGCGGCGGGGGCGTCCGCCTTCGCCCGGGACCCGCTGCGCGTGCTGAGGCTCGTGCGCGCCGCGGTCGAGCTGGGCCTCGAGCCCGACAGCGACACGCTCGCGCTGGCCCGCTCGCACTCCCGCGGGCTCGCGACGGTCTCCGGAGAGCGGGTCCTGATGGAGCTGCGCCGGATCGTCGCCTCGCCGTGCCCGCGCGCGGGCGTCGAACTGATGTCCGAGCTCGGCGCGCTCGCCGTCGTGCTTCCAGAGCTCGACGCATTGCGCGGGGTGGAGCAGAGCGCCTACCACCACGCCGACGTCTACGAGCACACCCTGGAGGTGCTCGACCGCGCGGCGGAGCTGACCTCACCGGGAGGGCTGGCCGCGGGCGAGGTCTCGCTTGCTGTCGGCGCCGAGTCCGGCCGCGCGGCCGCGCTCCTCGACGAGCCGCTCGCCGACGAGATGACGCGTGGGCAGGCGCTGCGCTGGGGTGCGCTGCTGCACGACGCCGCCAAGCCGCTCACCCGCGCGGTGCGTCCCGAGGACGGGCGGGTCACGTTCATGGGCCACGACCGCGTCGGCGCCGAGCTGGCGCGCACGGTGCTGGGCCGGCTGCGCGCGAGCGAGCGGCTGCGCGCGCACGTCGCCGGGCTCGTGCGCCACCATCTCGTCCTCGGCTTCCTGGTGCACGAGCCGCAGCCGATTGCTCGGCGCACCCTTTACCGCTACCTGCACATCTGCGCGCCCGTGCAAGCCGACGTGACCCTGCTGTCGGTAGCCGACCGGCTCGCCACGCGCGGACGGCGCTCGGAGGAGGCGATCGCCGCGCATCTGCGCCTGGCGGCGGACGTACTCCCGGCGGCCCTCGATTGGCACTCCGAGCCGGCGCCTGCGCCTTTGCTGCGCGGCGACGAGCTCGCAGGCGAGCTCGGCATCGCTCCGGGACCCGAGCTCGGACGGCTGCTCGAGGGGCTCGCTGAGGCGCGCTTCGCCGGCGAGATCTCGAACCGTCAGGAGGCTGTCTTGCACGCGCGCGCGATGCTCGCGCGCTCGTGAGGGCGGCGCGCCCGGAGACCCTCCTACGCATGGGCGATCTCGCCCACCCTCCGCGGGGGCCGGAGGTTAGGATCAGCCCCGGTGGCGGACCCGGACTGCATCTTCTGCAAGATCGTCGCCGGCGAGCTGCCCGCGCAGATCGTCGACGAAGACGAGCGCACGATCGCGTTCATGGACATCGCACCCGCGACGCGCGGCCACGCGCTGGTGATCCCGCGCGAGCACGCGCGCGACCTGCTCTCGGTCTCGACCGAGGACCTGCAGGCGACGGTGCTGGGCGCGCAGCGGCTGGCCCGGCGCGCCAGCGAGCGCCTCGGCGCCGACGGCGTGAACCTGCTCAACTCGTGCGGCGCCGCCGCGTGGCAGACCGTGTTCCACTTCCACATCCACGTGATTCCGCGCTACGAGGACGATCCGCTGAGGCTGCCGTGGATCCCCTCTTCGGGGGATCCCGAGCAGATCGCGGCAGCCGCGCAGGAACTAGGCGGGGGATAGCGAAATAGTCAAACCGCTACATCCAGCGGTCGGGCGTGTTAGGTGGCAGACATGAGAAGACGCATCAGGACGTTCACAGCCGCCGGCGCACTCCTCGCGCTGGCGATCCCGGCGGCAGCGCCGGCAAAGCTCTCCGAAATCGGCGTGATCGGCACGACCACGCCCGCCACGGTTGCGAGCTGCCCGGGCAGCCCCTGCCTGGCCGTCAGCCGCACGACCGGCTTCCAGGTCAAGGTCGGCACCGTGAAGAACCCGATGGGCGTCCCGCGCGACGGCTCGATCGTCGGCTGGACGATCACGCTCGGCAAGCCCAGTGCCACCCAGGTCAAGTTCTTCGACACCAACGAGGGCGGCGAACCGGAAGCCGGCATCGCCGTGCTGCGCCCGCAGAAGTCGCCCAACCTCACCTACAAGCTGATTGCCTCCGGGCCGCTCGTCAAACTGAAGTCCTACTTCGGCAAGACCGTCCAGTTCCCGCTCGAAACGACGATCAAGGTCAAAAAGGGCGATCAGATCGCGCTCAGCGTGCCGACGTGGGCACCCGCGCTGGCGCTCGGCTTCGGCAACGACACCTCCTGGCGCGCGAGCCGCCAGAAGAAGCAGTGCACGAGCACGAGCAGCCAGACGGCCCAGACGCAGATCGGCTCGAACGTGCAGTACTACTGCCTGTACCAGACCGCGCGTCTGACCTACAGCGCCACCGAGATCTCCACGCCTTAGCGGGGCGTAGACCGGCGCATATCTGCGTCCGCGCTCGCTTGCGTGCTTGCGCACGCGGCGCTCACTGTGTCCTTGATCTGCTTGGTCTACGCCCCGCTAAGCGGACGCACGGTGGCGGAGCTGCGTCCGCGTATCTGCGTCCGCGCTCGCTTGCGTGCTTGCGCACGCGGCGCTCACTGTGTCCTTGATCTGCTTGGTCTACGCCCCGCTAAGCGCGGTCGACGGGGCCCGACGGGCGCTAGCTTGGCTTCGTCCCGCTAGGCGCGGTCGACGGGGCCCGCCGGACGCTAGCTTGGCTTCGTCCCTCTAGGCGCGGTCGACCCGGGGTGGCCGGATGCGAGCTTGAGCCTGGCTTACGTCCCCGCTCGGCCGGGATCCCGCGAGCCGGCCGGCTTCGCCGGCGCCGGCGACGCTAAGGCGCGCTCGCCCCACCCGTGGGGCTCGACGTGCCTTCTTCGGGTTTCGAGGTTTTTTCGGGGGCTTTTTCTTCTTCGCCGCCCGTGCCACCCGAGGCGGTTTCTTCGCTGCCCGTACCGCCGCTTTCGCCTTCAGGCGTTTCGCCTTCGCTCGATTCCGATTCGGAGGATTCGCCGCTCGTGGTGCTGGTTTTCGTCGTTTTGGTGGCCGTCGTCGAGGTCGTCGAGGAGGCCGCCTTTTCGGCGCTCGTGTCGTTCGGCGGAGTGATGTCCGGCGTCGACTTCGGCACCGGGCTGGAAGCGCTGCCGCCACCGCAGGCGGCGAGCCCGAACACACAGAGGAGCGCGGCGCTTGCGAGTGTTGCGAGCCGCAGGCGCGTCACAGCCGCCCCGCTCAGGCCGTCCCGGACGGCGGACCCATGCGCCTGCCGCACGTCGGGCAGTCGTTGAGGTCGCGCTGTGCCATCTGCCGGCACCAGGGGCAGAACCTGAGGTTCTCGACGGCCCACGGCAGATGCGAGCGCGAAGGCATCAGGGGGAGCACCTTGCCGACGACTTCGAGCGTCTCGCCCGAGTCGCGGTCGCGGTAGACCTCGCCCTCCTCGGCTTCGAGCAGGACCTCCCGTCCCGTGGCCGGGTTGCGCAGGCGGTAACGCTGTCTGACGCTCATCGATGGGGCACTTTAGCGGAGGGGTCGGAGAGGGCGGGGATAGGCTGCGGCCCGGTGCGCATCCTGATCTTCCACGGCTACCTGCTCGGCGGAACCGGCTCCAACGTCTACAACGCGAGGCTGGCCGAGGCCCTGGTGCGTCTCGGCCACGAGGTGCACCTGCTCTGCCAGGAGCGCCATCCAGAGGAGCACCCCTTTCTCTCCGCCGCGGGCGACTGGGACGAGGGCGAACTGCGAATCCGCGAGCTTCCCGGGGCCGGTGGCGCGGCGGCCGCGCCGGGGCGGGCCGTCGCCTACCGGCCCGACATCGGCGGCCTGCTCCCGGTCTACGTCGCCGATCGCTACGAGGCGGTGCAGGCACGCACCTTCGCCGAGTGCAGTCCGGAGGTGCTCGACGCCTACATCGCGGCGAACGTCGCCGCGGTCGCCGAGGTCACCGCGCTTGCCGAGCCGGACCTCGCCCTCGCGAACCACCTCGTGATGGGGCCGGTGATCCTCGCGCGGGGGCTCCCCGAGCGTGTTCCCTACGCCGTCAAGGTGCACGGCAGCGCCCTGGAGTACACCGTGAAGCCCGAACCGCAACGGTTCCTTCCGCCCGCCCGCGAGGGGATCGCCAAGGCGCGGGGCGTGCTCGTCGGCTCCCATCACACCGCGGCCAGCCTCTGGGCCGCGATCGAGGACCCCCGGCTGCCGGAGCGCACCCGCCTCGGGCCGCCGGGCGTGGACGTCGCGCGCTTTGCTCCGCGCGAGCCCGCGGCCGCCGCGGCCGGCGTCACCGAGCTGGCGGACGAGCTGGCAGCGGCGCCGAGCCCGCGCGTCACCGGGGGGGCCTTCGACCGCGATCCGGCCGAGGCCGCCGAGGCGCTCGCCCGTCTCGAACCCTTGAGTGAGCCGCTCGTGGCTTACGTCGGCAAGCTGATCGTGAGCAAGGGCGTCGACCTCCTGCTCGCGAGCTGGCCGCTGGTGCTCGCCGAGGTGCCGGCGGCGCGGCTCGTGGTCGTCGGGTTCGGCGCCTACCGCGAGGCGCTCGAAGAGCTTGCCGGCGCGCTCGTCGCCGGCGACCTGCAGCGCGTGCGGGAGATCGCCGAAGAAGGGCGCGCCCGCGAGGGGGCGCCCGCCGCGCCGCTTCGCCACCTGCTCGCCTTTCTGGACCGCCTCGAGGGCCCAGCCGAGGAGCGATACCTCCGTGCAGCCGCCAGGATCGGGGAAGGCGTTGTTCTCACCGGCCGCCTCGAGCACGAGGAGCTCGCACAGCTGCTGCCCGCGTGCCGCGCGCTGGTGGCCCCGAGCACGTTCCCCGAGGCGTTCGGGATGGTGGCTGCGGAGGCGGCGGCGTGCGGGACGGTTCCCGTCGTCGCGCGGCACTCCGGGCTGGCCGAGGTCGCCGAGGCGCTTGCCGCCGAGGTGCCCGAGGCCAGCTCGGCCTGGCTCACGTTCGCGGTCGACGACGGAGCCGTCGAGGCGATCGCCGAGCGCGTCGTCGCCTGCCTGAAGGCGCCTCCGGAGCTGCTCGCCCGCACGCGCGCAGGACTGGTCGAGGCGGTGCGCGGACGCTGGTCCTGGGAGCGTGTCGCCGAAGGCGTGCTTGCAGCCGCCGAGGGTCGCCTGGAGGGCCTGCAGCGCCCCTGAGTCGAGACGCATGGCGGCTCCAGCGCCCGACGGGGCGGGCCTTTTGGGCCTTGCCGGTGCGGGCCCTCCGCGTCGGCCGGTTCGGATAGTGTTCCGCCCTCTGATGAGCTCCCACGACGCCCTGCAAGGACCGCGGCGCCCGCTGGCCCGTGCGTGGATCGCGCGGCGGTTCGGGCTGCTCGGCCTCCCGGCGCTCGTGGTCTGCGCGATCGCCGTGAGCGGCTGCGGTGAAGTCAAGGGCCGCGACAACGTGAACGTGATCGCCGGCAAGAAGGCCTTCGTGGCCAAGTGCGGCTCGTGCCACACGCTGGCACACGCCGAAACGAAAGGCGTCGTCGGCCCGGATCTCGACAAGGCGTTCGAAGCGAGCATCGAAGAAGGCCTGAGGCGCAGCACGATCCGTGGCGTCGTCGAAGAGCAGATCAAGATCCCCAACCCCGAAGGCGCGATGCCGAAGGACCTCGTGAGCGGCTCGACGGCGAAAGACGTCGCCGCCTACGTGGAACAGGTCGCGGCCAGGCCGGGCAAGGACAGCGGGTTGCTCGCGACGGCCGTCGCTCCGGCAGGCTCGGGCAAGCCGGCCGAAGAGAAGGGCGGCAAGCTCTCGATCCCGGCGAGCCCGACCGGCCAGCTGGCCTACGCGACCAACAAGGCGACCGCCACGGCCGGTCCGGTCACGATCGAAATGCCGAACATGTCGGGCGTCGATCACAACATCTCGCTCGAACCCGGCTCCAACGAAGCCACCGGCCCCGGGCCGGTGCTCGGCCACAGCCAGATCATCAGCAAGGGCACGGCGAGCTTCAGCGTGACCCTGAAGCCGGGCACCTACACGTTCTTCTGCGAGGTCCCCGGCCACCGCGAGGCGGGGATGTTCGGCCACCTGACCGTCAAGTAGGCGCCGTGGCGAGCGCCACCACGACCGGGTCGAGATTCGCAAGCGCACTGGCGGCGAAGGACCGGGACGCGATGCGCGAGCTGCTTGCTCCGCAGGTCGAGTTCCGTGCGCTGACGCCGCGCAAAGCCTGGGAGGCCGACGACCCCGAGGCGGTGGTGGAGATCGTGTTCGGGACGTGGTTCGAGGACTCCGACCGCATCGAAGCGCTCGAGAGCGTGGAGACGGGGGTCGTCGCCGACCGCGAGCAGCTGCGCTACCGCGTCGCTGTGACGAACCCCGAAGGCAGCTTCGTCGTCGAGCAGCAGGGCTACCTGACGACGGGCGAGGATGGGCGCATCGAGTGGATGCGCCTCGTGTGCTCCGGTTACCGGCCGGCGGAGGCCTGACCAGCTCGGGCTCCGTCTGTCGCCACGGATTCCGCCTACTGGTATCGTGCCGGGCGTAACGCAGGCGTCGGGCCGGGAGGGGCAGCAGCCGATGGGGAGAGAAGGCCGTTCGTCGGACCTTGCCCGGTCCTGGGGCGCCGCGATCGTGCTTGGCTGTGCCGTGCTCCTGGCCGCTGCGCAGCCCGCCTCCGCCGCCGGGCCGCAGATCGAGGGGACCGTCACGAGCGCGGTGAGCAAAGCGCCACTGGACGGCGTTCAGGTGTGCCAGTGGGCCGACGAAGGGGGCAACGGAGGCGGGTGCACGACGACGAACGGCGCCGGGGAATACACGCTCGATGTGGGGGCAGCAGGGACCTTCGTGGTCTACTTCGACACGACCGTCGAAGGCCTGGTCCCGCGTACCTATTTCAACGGGGTCTACGCCTCGCGTGAAGCGAAGAGCGTGAAGGTCGGCGAAGGCCACACCGTTTCGGGGATCGACGCTGCGATCGAGCCCGGAGGCAGCATCGCGGGCGAGGTCCGGAGCGCCGCGACGAAGGCCGCGCTCGGCGGCGTCGAAGCCTGCGCCGAACTGCCGAACGTGAACCAGTCGTTCATCGAACCGCACCGCGAGTGCGCGACGACGAACGGCGCCGGGGAATACCTGATCCAGAGCCTGACGCCGGGCAACGGAGTGCCCGAAGGCGGCTACCGGGTCGAATTCAAGTCGGCCGCCGACTACATACGCCAGTTCTACGACGGCAAGCTCGAAGAATTCGCCGCCAAGCTGATCCCGGTCACGCTGGGCGCGACGGTTGCGGGCGTGGACGCCGAACTCGAAGAAGGCGCCGAGATCAGCGGCGTCGTGACGAGCCAGGTCGCAGGCGAACCAGTCGACGAAGCCGTCGTCTGCGCCGAAGCGGTCGCCTGGCCCGAGTACTGCGTCAAGAGCGACGCGACGGGCCAATACACGATCGCGAAACTGCCGAGCCACGAATACCGCGTCCACTTCGGCGGCCCGTCAGGATCGGAATACATCGGCCAGTACTACAAGGAAAAGGAATGGCCGGGCGTCGAACCCGTGAACATCACAGCGCCGCAGTCGGTGAGCGGCATCGACGCCGCGCTCAAGGCCTACGGGCGCATCAGCGGCACGGTGGTGGACAAGACGACGAAGAAGCCCATCCAGGGTGTGAGCGTCTGCTTCTCGGGAGGTGGCGGCTGCGAACAGACCAACGCCGCAGGCGTCTACTCGCTTCGCGGGCTCACCGCAGGCACCTACAAGCTCGACTTCTACGCCGGGCGCGTCGACGAAGAACAGGGCACGAACTACCTGAGCCAGTACGAAGCGAACGAATACATCGTTCAGGAGGAGCTCAAGGCGCGTAATCCCGAAGCGGGCCACGTCGAAGTGAAGATGGGCGGGGACGCCGTGATCGACGACGAACTCGAAGAGGGCGGCGAGATATCGGGCACGATGCTCGACGCGAAGACCAAGAAGCCCGCAGGCTCGTGGCCCTGCGCCGAAGACCTCTCCACCGGGCACCCCGAACACGCGGAAGTCTGTCCCTACTCGGTCGGCGAAGGAACCTACGCGATCAAGCTGATGCCGCCGGGCCGTTATCGCCTCAAGTTCGGCGGCGGCATCCCCGCCTACTGGTTCCAGCAGTACTACGAAGGCGCCGACCAGCCGTCCGAAGCGAAGGAAATCGTGATCGAAAGCGGCGAGAAGCTCACGGTGAACCCGCTGCTGACCGCAAACCCCGACCCCTCACAGGGTGCGATCGCCGGAAGTGTCACCGACGCCTCAACGGAGAAACCGATCGCCGGCATCGAAGTCTGTGCGCTCTACCCGCACACGCAGACGGCGGCTTCGCCGTGCGTGTCGAGCACGGCGAAGGGCGAATATCTCCTGCCGGGGCTCTGGGACGGCAGCTACGAAGTCGAGTTCCGCTCACCCGCCGGCGGCACGCTGAACTACGCTCGCACGCGCTACGGCGGCGGCAAGACCGTTGAAACGGTCGACGGTCGTCTCCTACCCTCGGTCGACGCGCAGATGGAGCTCGGCGGGAGCATCGCGGGCACCGTCACGAACAGCAAGACGGGTACCGGCGCGGGAGGCGTCCCCGTCTGCGCGTACGCCGGCGGCGGCGAACCCGAAGAGTGCGTCACGAGCGAACCCGGCGGCGCGTATGAGCTCAACGGGCTCCCGGCGGGCAACTACGCGGTCGGCTTCGAGACCTCGGACGCGGACGGCGCGTACTTCCCTCGCTTCTACCGGGAAGCGCTCGAGCGCTCCGAAGCCAAAGGCGTCCCCGTCTCGGCAGGGATCACGACGGCACCGATCAGCGAATCGCTGATCCCCAACGGGCACGCCGGAGACGGCGGGCTTGCGGGGGTCGTCACCGACGCGGTGACGCACGCGCCGATCCAGGGCATCGAAGTGTGCGCCTACAAGTACCTCGCCCCCGAAGAAGAACTCACCGGCGGGATCGAAGAACTCTTCGGCACGTGCGCAGCGAGCGCGAGCAACGGCAGCTATGCGATCACGGGGCTGCAGCCCGGTGACTACGAACTCGAATTCAGCTCGCCGGCGAGCGGCTCCGTGAGCTATCTGCGGCAGCTCTACCGGGGCGGCCTCCCCGTCGCGGTCACGGCCGAACGACTCACCGGTGGGCTGAACGCGCAGATGCAACCGGGCGGGCGCATCGCGGGGACCGTCACGAGTGCCAAAACGGGGCATGGCGTGGGCGAAGTGCTCGTCTGCGCCTTCGGCGAAGAAGAAGAAGCCGGCGGCTGTGCGCTGAGTGCAGCGAGCGGCAGCTACGTGATCCCGGGGCTGCCGACGGGCCGCTACGTCGTCGGCTTCGACGGTGACGAACAGGGCTTCGCGATCCAGTACTACAGGGAAGTCGGGCTGCCCTCCGAAGCCACCGAGGTCTCGCTCTCCGGGACGCAGACCGTTGCCGGGATCGACGCGCGCCTTCAGGCGGGAGGGTCGATCTCCGGCACCGTCCGCAGCGGCCTGACCGGTCGGACGATGGAAGGCGTCCTCGTCTGTGCCCTCTCGCCTGCGGAAACGGCGGTGACGTGCGCCGTCTCCGAAGAAGACGGCTCCTACGACCTCACCGGCCTGCCCCCCGGCGACTGGCGCGTCGGGTTCGAGGCAGGACGCGGCTACGCGGTGGAGTACTGGCGCGAAGTCACCGAATTCGCGTCCGCGACGCCTGTGCACATCGCTCCGGGCGCATCGGTGCCGGGCATCGACGCGACGTTGCACACGCTCGGCGCGAAACCTGTCGCACCGCGCGAAGCGCCGCCGCCGAGCGGAGCGCAGCCCGGCGTCCCGCCCGCCACGCAGGTGCTTCCGCAGCTCCGCCTCCGCGAAGCCGGTGCAGCCGGTGCTTGCGCTCCTCGGCACGCGCCTGAGGCTCTCGAAGCGATCGGCGGGCGTCTCGGTGCGATGCCGCACGGCGCCGTGTCACGGCACGATGACGTTGACCGAGAAGGTGCGGGTGAAGCTCCCGAACGGCCGTCATCGCCTGAAGACCGTCGTGCTCGCGCGCGGAGCGCTGTCGCTGGCAGCGGGCGTCAAGAAGACGCTGAGCCTGCACCTCACCCGAGAAGGGGCGAAACGGCTCGCTCACGCGGGACGGCATCCGGTCGCGGCGACGCTCTCGATCGAGCTGAGCGGCGCGGCCCCGATCAGCGACCACGTGCTGCTGGGCTGAGGCCTGGACTCTGCCGCCGTGCTTGGCGGAGGCGGCGCGCGGGGTAATGGAGCGGATGCGGCACGGCTCGGTCCGTCGTGCGTCGCACGATCCGGCGTGCCGGGCTGAGCGACCTGGGACGGAGGCCGCTCGCCTCCTGGGGGAGGGGCTAGAGACCGTGCCGCGTTTTAGCGCCCTCGCGGCGCTCAGAAGGTCGCGCGGAGCCCGAGCACGAGCGCGATCACGACGACCGCCACGACGATCACGTAGAGCAGCAACCGGAAGGCCTCGCCCTCCGAGCGCAACGGGTTCAACATCAGCAGGCTGCGCCGGCTAGATGATGTAGACCGTCGTGTAGACGACGATCCACATGATGTCGACGAAATGCCAGTAGATCCCTGGCACCTCGACGCCGCGATGCTCCTTGGCGCTGTAATGGCCGCGGAAGGCTCGGATCGTGACGAACAGCAGCAGGCAGAGCCCGATGAAGACGTGGGCGCCGTGCAGGCCGGTCAGCGAGAAGAAGATCGTCGCCTGCGCGCTGTCCTGCGGAGCGAAGCCGATGTTCGCGTACTCGTTGATCTGCACGAACAGGAACGTGCAGCCGAGCAGGAACGTCAGGAACATCCCCGCCTTCAGGCCGCGATGGTTGTCTTTCTTGATGCACTGCTCGGCCCAGTGGATCACGAACGACGAGGAGATCAGGATCGCCGTGTTGACGCCGGCGACCTCGACCGGGAGGGTCGTGCCCGGAGCCGGCCACGGGTCGCCCTGCGCGACGCGGATGAAGAAGTAGGCGGTGAAGAACCCGCCGAAGACCATGATCTCGGAGATGATGAAAAGCAGCATCCCCAGCAGCTGGGGCTCGACCCTCGAGCTGCGGTTCGCAGGCGGCGGCCCGTGGTGCTCGTCGTGAGCGTGGCCGCCGGCGTGCGCTATCGAAGCGGCCTCCATCAGGAGGTCCCGCCGTTCCTGAGCGCGCGCTGGGCGTCTCGCCTCACGAGGCCTGCCCTGCCGTGGCGGGGGTCTGCGTGTCGACCACGACGTGCTCGACGGGCACCGCGCTGGCGCTCTGTACGCGGCCGATCAGGTCCGAGCGCATCCACCCGGAACGCTGATCGGGCAGCGTCGAGATCACGATGTTGTCGACGCGGAAGAGCTCCATCGCGTTGATCGCGGCGGTGTAGGGGTCGGGGTCGCCGATCATCCCCGAGCTGAGCAGCCCGGCCTCGCGGAGCTTGTCGAGCATGCTCGCCAGGCGCGCACGGGCCTCGCGCGGGGCGTCGCCCGTGCCGTCTGCCTGCGGCACGACCGCGATGAACAGGTGACGCTCCCCGTCGGCGGCCATCTCCTTCAGGCGTGCGATCAGCTCATCGCCGCCGGAGGTCTTGTTGGCGATCACGAGCGTCGCCTTGAAGGGCAGCCCCTCGTGCTCGATGTCCACGACGACGTGCTCGACGGGGAGCCCGGTCGCGTTGCGGATCCGCTCGATCAGATCGCGCCGCAGCCAGCCCGAGCTCTGGGCCGGGTGGGTGGAGACGACGATCTCGCTCGGACGGCTCGCCGCGACGGCGTCCATCGTGGCCGAGAACGGGTCGGGGTCGCCGACTTCGCCGGTCGCCTCCAGGCCCTCTTCAGCCAGCGCAGAGAGCGCCAGGTCGACGCGCACCTGCGCCGATTCGCGCACCGCCTCGTCGTAGATCACGAGGCCCGCGGAGGGGTTGCTGGCCGGAACGACCAGCCGGAACCGGACGGGACCCTCGGCCGCGCGCGTTCGCACGGCTTCCAGCAACCGACCCCCACCCAGGGTGCGGCTCGCGACAACCAGAACCTCTCTCACGACTTCCTCCTCATCGGCTCGGCTCCCTCAGCACGCCGCCTGCGGCGGCCGGCGTGGGAGCGAAGATCCCGTGCACGGCGCCAGGGACGCCGTACTCGTACGGACCGCCCACCACGGTGGGCACGCGGTCGAAGTTGAACACGGGCGGCGGCGAGGAGACCTGCCACTCGAGGGTGAGCGCGTGCCACGGGTTCGCTTCGGCGATCGGACCGCCGCGCCAGCTCGTGACCATGTTGTAGATGAAGATCAGCGTGCTCAGCCCGAGCCCGAAGCTCGCGATGGAGATGAACAGGTTGAGGTCGGCGAACTGCGAGGCGTAGGTCGAGACGCGGCGCGGCATCCCTTCCAGGCCGAGGAGGTGCATCGGCCCGAAGGTGGCGTTGAAGAAGATGAAGGTCGTCCAGAAATGCCACTTGCCCAGGCGCTCGTCGAACATCCGCCCGGTCATCTTCGGGAACCAGTAGTAGACGCCGGCGAAGATCGTCATCAGCGAGCCGCCGAACAGCACGTAGTGGATGTGGGCGACGATGAAGTAGCTGGCGCTGACGTGGATGTCGAACGGGATCATCGCGAGCATCACGCCACTGATCCCGCCCAGCGTGAACGTCGTCAGGAAGCCGAGCGCGAACAGCATCGGGGTATCGAGGTGCAGCACCCCTCGCCACAACGTGGCCAGCCACGAGAAGATCTTGATGCCGGTCGGCACGGCGATGATCGCGGTCGTGATCGCCATCGGGATGCGGATCCAGGCCGCCATCCCGGAGGTGAACATGTGGTGCGCCCAGACCGTGAAGCCGAGGCCGACGATCGCCAGCAGCGAGAAGGCCATCATGCGGTAGCCGAAGATCGGCTTGCGCGCCTTCACGGCGATCACTTCGCTGATGATCCCGAAGCCCGGCAACATCATGATGTAGACCGCCGGGTGCGAGTAGAACCAGAAGACGTGCTGGTACATCAGCACGTCGCCGCCCTTGGCCGCGTCGAAGAAGTTGAAGCCGAGCGCCCGGTCGAGCAGGATGAAGAACTGCGAGGCCGCGATGAACGGGGTCGCGATCACGACCAGCAGCGAGGTCGCGAAGTTCGCCCACACGAGCAGCGGCATGCGGAAGAAGCTCATGCCCGGGGCGCGCATCGTGATGATCGTGACCAGGAAGTTGAGCGCGGTCATGATCGAGGAGGCGCCCGCGAACTGGACCGCGATCGAGAAGAACGTCTGTCCGATCGGCGCGTTGACCGAGAGCGGGGTGTAGGCGGTCCAGCCGTCGGCGAAGGCGCCGCCGGGCACCAGGAAGCTGGCCAGCATCATCAGGCCGGCGATCGGCAGCAGCCAGAAGGAGAGGGCGTTCAGGCGCGGGAAGGCCATGTCCGGCGCGCCGATCATCAGCGGGATCACGAAGTTCCCGAGCCCGGCGAAGACCGGGATGATGAACAGGAAGATCAGCAGCGAGGCGTGGACGGAGAACAGCCCGTTGTAGGTGTTCGCGTCGACGAAGTGCGAGCCCGGCTGGGCCAGCTGCGCGCGCATCAGCATCGCCAGCAGCCCGCCGATCAGCAGGAAGAAGAACGAGTTGACCGTGTACTGGATCCCGATCACCTTGTGATCGGTGTTGATGCGGAAGTAGTCCTTCCAGGTGTAGGCGCCGTGGCTCGAGTGGTCCTCGGGACGCGTCTTGCGCCCGGCGGCCCAGTAGAACCAGTAGTCGAAGCCGCCGAAGCCGACCAGGAAGAAGAGCGGCGCGGCGAGCAGCGAAACGGTCAGGATCGCTTCCCAGGAGAGGTAGTGGTGGAACGTGCTGTGGCCCGTGGAGGCGCGCACGACCCACGTGATGAACGTCGCGAACGCGATGCCCAGCAGGAAGAAGATGCCGCCGCGGATGAAGCCGGGGTGTTTGATCCGTGCCAACACGCCTTTCGGGGCCGCGGGGGAGCTCGTCGGGGGGGACGTGGTGGACATCGCGGTGGCCGACATTATCCCGCACCTCCTGGCGTGGACGTCGATGACGTTGACCCCCCGGCTGCGCTGCCTACCTGGCCCGCAAGCCAGGTCTTGAAGCGTGTTTCGGTCACGACGTGGATCTTCGAGCGCATCAGCGAGTGCCCGAGGCCGCAGAGCAGGTTGCAGACGACGGGGTAGGTGCCGAACCGCGTGGGGGTGGCGCGCCAGTGCGTGGTGATGCCCGGCACGGCGTCCTCCTGGATCCGGAAGGCGGGGATCCAGAACGCGTGGATCACGTCCCTGGTGTGGATGTTGAACTCGACGGAGACACCCTTGGGCACGTAGAGGTCGGTGCTCGTCAGCGGCTTGCCGCCCGTCAGCGCCGGCGGGTATTCGTAGGTCCAGGCGAACTGCTGCCCGTACACGGCGATGTCGATCTCGCGCGCCGGCTTCTTCTCGTTTTCGTGCAGTACGACAAACGAGTAGCCGACCAGGCCGAGCAGCAGAACGGTCGGGATGGCCGTCCAGAAGACCTCGAGACGGGTGTTGCCGTGGATCGGCGGTCCGTCCTTGAGCTCTTCGCCCGGGCGCATGTGGAACTGCCAGACCGAGTAGAGGATCACGCTCACGACCAGCACGAAGATCGGGATCGAGGCGATCACGAGGACGTGGTAGAGCCGGTCGGTGTTGTGCGCCTGCGCTGAGGCGGCGGCCGGGAACCAATGGATCCAGAAGCTGATCGCGATGCCGATCGCGGTCGCGACCACGGCGGCGATGGCCGTGATGATGATCGACCGCTGCCTAGACATCGGCGCCGGCCGTGATCCGTTTTCCGAGGCTCCTCCTCATCGGGAGCGAGATCCTAATGCCTACGGTTCCCGGACTGCGGCGAGCTTGACGGGGCGCCCACCTCTTAGTAGATTGAGGCAATAGTTGCAAGGCGGTTCCCGGGCGCTTGCGCGGGAGACCGCAAGGGTAAGCAGAGACCGCCGGAGGTCCTCCGGTGGCCGAGTCCCCCATCGAGAGCGCGAGGCGAGGGATGCAAGTACACGAAGGCATGAGCCGCACGGTCCTCACGGTTGGGCCCGGACACACCCTTCAGGCGGTCGCTCGCCTGATGTCCGAGCGCAAGGTCGGCGCAGCCGTCGTCATGGACCCGGACGGGCACGGCCCGGCGATCATCACCGAGCGCGACATCCTGATCTCGCTCGGCGACGCGCAGGACCCGATCGCCGAGACCGTCGCCGATCATCTGACACGCGACGTCGTCTATGCGGCGCCCGACTGGTCTCTGGAGGAGGCCGCCGCGGCGATGGTGCGTGGAGGCTTCCGCCATCTGATCGTCCTCAACGGAGGAGAGACGGTCGGGATCCTGTCGGTGCGCGACGTCGTGCGCTGCTGGACCGAGGATGGCGCGATCTGTCCGGTGCCAGCCCGGGTGGCCGTGGGGTGAGAGGGGCGGTGTGCCCGTCGGGGGGCGGGCGCACCCTCGCCATAGCGGCCGGGCGCGGTTGAGGGACCGCGTCCGGCGCTCCACGGGGCCGAGCCGTCAGCGAGCGAGCGCCGCGCGCCGCGCGCGGCCGGCGGCGAGCGTTGACGCGGCGCAGGCCGCGACGGCTGCCGCGAGCGCGAGGCAGAGCGTGACCTGTGTGCTCGCGCCGAACGGGCCCGACAGCGCCGCGCCGGCCCCGTGCCCCCACAGCGCGGGCACATAGAGCAGCAGCCCCGCCGTCACCAGGACGATCGCCAGCGCCAGCGCTTGACCGGCCCAGCAGGCAAGGCGCAGCAGCCGCTCCGGCGGCCGCGTCCGGCGCATCACGGCTTTCGGCGCCAGCGCGGCGACGAGCGCGCACGCGAGCACGCCGAGCCCGAGCGGGAGCAGGATCTCGAGCACGAACGGCGCGGGGAAGCCCGCCCGGCGGGACGGGGCCACGAGCACCAGCACCGCGGTCAGCGCCAAGAGCGCGCCGCCGGCCAGGGCCGGAGCGGCGAGCAGCCAGCCGAGGGGGCGCTCGCGCCGGCGCGCGGCCACGCGCAGCGCCTGCCAGAGCAGCGGCAGACCGCCGACGGCGATCGCCAGAGCCCCGATGCCGGCGCCGACCGTGACCAGCGCCCTCCCTGCGCCCAGCAGCGCATGCGCGTGTTCGAGGCGGTCCATGTGCTCGGTCACCTTCGCGAAGCACGACCCGGCCAGCGAGACGAGGATCCAGCAGGCGAACAGCGCGCCGACCGAGAGGCGCATCGCGCTCGCCGCAGGCACCTTCTCCCGCCACGCCGGCTCCGGGCGCAGGTGCGCCCTGGCGGCGCCGGTCAGCAGCGAGACGAGGCCGCCGGCGCCGGGCGGGTCATCTTCGACCAGGGCGCGCATCTCCTCGCCATAGCGATCGCGCCAGCCCTCGGGGTACAGGGCCAGCAGGACCGATGCGGCACGGGCTGTCATGCGCCCGCTCCCGCGGCCCGCAGCCGCGTCAGCCCGGTCTCGGCAATCTGCGAGAGCGCCTCCAGCCGGCGCTGGAGGGCCTGCGAGCCGGCAGCGGTGATCCGGTAGGGGCGCCGGCGCCCGGCCGGCTTGGTGGCCTCGATGAGCCCGTCCGACTCCAGCCGCGAGAGCGCGCCGTACAGCGTGCCCGGCCCGAGGTGCACGCCCGCCATCTCCTCGATGTCGGCGACCATCGCATAGCCGTGCTTCTCGCCGCCCGCGAGACTCGCGAGCACCAGCAGGGAGGGGTCCGACCTGTCCATCGCGCCTCCTTTAGTACGTGACACGATATACCGTAGCACGATGTAAGAGGCCGCACCGGGCGCGCAAGCCCCGTGTACTTCGCACTCGCGATTCGCGGCGCTGCTGATCTTCGGGCTCGTCTCAGCTCTGTCGAGCTGAGACCGCGTCAGCCGGCCTGGCGTTCCTCGGCGTCGAGCGGCAGCTGGTCGACTTCTTGGCGCGTGTCTTTGATCCAGCGCACTATGCAGGCGATCAGCAGCACGCCGCCGATGATCGAGAGCTCCCAGAAGGTGGTCGCGCCGATCAGCGCGAGCGTGACCCCCAGGGCCGTGAGGATCGGGAGGATCGACGGGCCGGGGAGATGGATGTCCTCGCCGACGGGCGGGGTGTCCGGTTCGAGCGGCGTCACGAGACGTAGACGGCCGCGATCACGAACGTGATGCCGAAGACGAACATGCAGATCGCGCCGACGATCAGGCCGGTGCGGATGTTCTTGCGCGCGAGGCGACGGGTCATCATGCGCGTCGGATCCTACAGGTGAGCGTCGGCGACCATCGCGCAGAACAGCAGCGCGAGGTACGCGAGCGAGTACAGGTACAGGCGCAGCGCGCTCGCGCGGTCGGCGCGCCTGTAGAGGCGCAGCGCGCCGCCGATGAAGCCGAGCCCCAGCACCAGTGAGGCGACGAGGTAGATCGTTCCGAAGCCGCCGGCGCAGAAGGGGAGCTGGGTGACCGCGTAGAGGAGGATCGAGTAGAGGAGGATCTGGCGGCGCGTCTCCTCCTCGCCGCGCACCACCGGGAGCATCGGCACGCCGACCTTGCCGTACTCCTCCTTCATCAGCAGCGACAGCGCCCAGAAGTGGGGCGGCGTCCAGAAGAAGACGATGAAGAAGAGGATCACGGCCGTGCCGCTGACCGATCCCGTCACCGCGGCCCATCCGACGAGTGGCGGGACCGCACCGGCGGCGCCGCCGATCACGATGTTCTGCGGCGTGCGGCGCTTGAGCCAGACCGTGTAGACGAGCACGTAGCCGAGGAAGCCCGAGAACGACAGCACGGCCGCCAGCGGGTTCACGGTGAGCGAGAGCTCCAGCAGCGACAGGCAGGCCAGCAGGCAGCCGAAGATCAGCGCCGAGCGCGGAGCGATGCGCCCAGCGGGGATCGGGCGCGAGGCGGTGCGCTTCATCTGCGCGTCGATGTCGCGGTCGAACCAGTGGTTGACGGCGCCCGCTCCGCCCGCGGAGAGGTAGCCGCCGAGGCAGGTCAGCGCGACCAGGCCGGGGGACGGGTCGCCCGCGACGTACATCGTCGCGATCGTCGTCAGCAGCAGCAGCGACTGGACCTTGGGCTTGGTCAGCTCGACGTAGTCGGAGACCAGCTGGCGCGTGCGCGGGGCAAGCCCGACGGGCAGCGCACCGGGGGTGGCGGCGCGCGCTCCGTCCATCAGACGCCCACCTGACGGGCGCCGGCGGGAACCGTCGCGCCGCTCCCGGGCGCGCCGGTGCTGCGTCGCTCGACCTCCCTGCGGATGTCCTTCATCGGTTCGGCGGAGCGGACGAGCGGCACGACGTCGAAGTTGTTGACCGGCGGGGGGGAGCTCGTGAACCACTCGAGCGTGTTCGCCTTCCACGGGTCGGGCCCGGCGACCGCGCCGTTCTTCAGGCTGCGGATCACGTTGACGACGGTCACCAGCACGCCCGCGGCGATGATGAACGCGCCGACCGTGGAGATCACGTTGTAGAGCTCGAGGTGCCCGACCGGCGAGTACTCATAGACACGCCGCGGCATGCCGTCGAGGCCCATCACGTGCTGGATCATGAAGGTGACGAGGATGCCGACGTACATCAGCGCGCAGCTCAGCTTGCCGAGGCCCTCGCTGAGCAGCCGCCCCGTGATCTTCGGGAACCAGTAGTAGATGGCCGCGAAGATCGGCAGCACGGAGCCGCCCAGCAGCACGAAGTGCAGGTGGGCGACGACGAAGTAGGTTTCGTTGACCTCCCAGTCGATCGGGAAGGTCGCGAGGAAGATCCCCGAGATCCCGCCGATGATGAAGATCGACACGCCCGCGGCCGCGAACAGCAGCGGCGTTCGCCATTCGATCGAACCGCGCCAGAGCGTCGCGATCCAGTTCAGGATCTTCACTCCAGTCGGCACCGCGATGAAGAACGAGCTCAGCATCACGAACACCAGCAGCGCCTCGGGCAGCGGCCAGGTGAAGAGGTGGTGCGCCCAGGTCAAAAAGCCGAGGAACGCGATTGCGATCGTCGACGCGGCGATCGCCTTGTAGCCGAAGATCGGCTTGCGCGCGAACACCGGGAAGATCTCCGAGATGATCCCGAAGCCGGGCAGCACCATGATGTAGACCTCGGGGTGCCCGAAGAACCAGAACAGGTGCGACCACAGCAGCACCGAGCCGCCCTGCGCCGGATCGAAGAAGTGGGTCCCGAAGTGGCGTTCGGTCAGCAGCATCGTCACCGCGGCCGCGATCACCGGCAGCGCGAAGATCAGCAGCACCGAGTAGACGAGGATCGTCCACACGAACAGCGGCAGACGCCCCCAGCTCATGCCGCGGGCGCGCATGTTCGCGATCGTCGCGTAGAAGTTGATCGCGCCGAGCAGCGAGGAGATGCCCGTGAGGTGGATCAGGTAGATCCAGGCGTCCTCGCCGCCGCTGGGCGAGAAGTTCTGGTTGCCCAGCGGCAGGAAGCTGACCCAGCCGGCTTCGGGCGGGTTCCAGAACAGGGAGGCGTAGAAAACGAGGCCGCCGGCGAGCAGCAGCCAGTAGGAGAGCGCGTTCAGGCGCGGGAAGGCCATGTCGCGCGCGCCGACCATCAGCGGCAGGAAGTAGTTCGCGAGCCCCGCCATCATCGGCACGACGAACAGGAAGATCATCGTCGTGCCGTGCATGGTGAACAGCTGGTTGTAGACCGTGGGGGTCACCAGCGTGTTGTTGGGCGCGCCCAGCTGCAGGCGGATGATCAGCGCCTCGACACCGCCCAGCAGGAAGAAGACGAAGGTCGTGACCATGTACATGATCCCGATCCGCTTGTGGTCGGTCGTCGTGACCCAGCTCGTCCAGCCTTTCGGCTCGGGCTTCACGGCTTCGGTCGTGATCTGCGGCACGGGGGCTAGGAAGGTGGCCATCTGCTCTGCTCGTGTCCTCGTCTGGCTAGGGGTTTTCGACCTGGCCGGCGCCGGTCTGCTTGCTGAGTAGTTCGCGCGCTTCCTTGGCGGCGGCGTTCGCTGCGGAGATCTGTTTCTTGCGCCCGGCGAGCCAGGCGTCGAACGTCGCCGGCGGCACCGCCCTGACCGTCGCCAGCATACGGGCGTGCCCGCGCCCGCAGAGCAAGGCGCACTGGCCGCGGTAGATGCCGGGCTTGGAGATCTTGAACCAGGTGTAGTTGTGGTAGCCGGGCACGGCCGTCACCTTGCCGCCGAGTTCCGGCACCCACCAGGAGTGCACGACGTCGGCGGAGACGACGTTCAGCGAGACCGTGGTGTTGGTCGGAACCACCATCTCCTCATAGGAGTAGGGCGCGCCGAGGCCGTCCGGTTCGGTGGCGCCGGGATAGACGTACTGCCAGAGGTACTGGCGCCCGATCACCGTGATTTTCAGCGCTTTGCCGTTCGGCGGCAGCTTCTGGTCGACGCTCGCGTACTCGGCGTTGCTCACATCGCCGGTGAGCTGGTCGCCGTCGGGGCCCGAGTTCGGCGCGTTCTGGATCGAGGAGAGCGTTGCGAAGGTGACGATCGCCAGCGCGACGAGGATCAGCGCGGCCCCGACGGTCCAGCCGACCTCCAGGCGCGAGTTGCCGCGGATCTGGGCGGGCTCGTTGCCCTTTTTGCGCCGGAAGCGGATCAGCGCGTAGATCAGGGCGCCCTGCACCGCCAAGAAGATGATCGCCGCGATCACCAGCTCGATCTTGTAGAGGTCGTCGATGTGGTTCGCGTTCGGCGACCCGCCCGACTCCGGCGTGAAGAAGGCGAGGGTGGTGTGGAGCAGCTGGCCCAAGGCGGCGGGGATTCTATTCAGGCCCGGACGCGATGCGCTTGATGACGTTTGCCACTAGCGGCCGGTGAACCGCGGCGGGCGCTTTTCCATGAAGGCGATCGCGCCCTCGAGCGAATCGGCGCTTCCGACCATGTCGCGCTGGATCTGCGCCTCGAGGTCGAGCTGCTCGTCCATCCGCTGGTAGAGCCAGTTGTTGAGCTGGCGCTTGGTGCCGGCGTAGGAGAGCGTCGGGCCCGCGGCGAGCTTGGTTGCGAGCGCGCCGGCGACCTCGAGCAGCTCCCCGTCGGCCACGACGCGGTTGATCAGGCCCCACTCGAGCGCCTGCGATGCGGGCAACCGCTCGCCGAGCATGCAGAGCTCGGTCGCGCGCGCCAGCCCGATGCGCGTGGGAAGCCAGACCGAGGAGCCGCCGTCCGGGACGAGCCCGATGTTGACGAAGGCGAGCAGGAAGTAGGCGCTCTCCGCGGCGAGGATCAGATCGCAGCACAGCGCCAGGGAGCAGCCGATCCCGACGGCCGGGCCGTTGACCGCCGCGACGACGGGCTTCGGCAGCTCGCGCAGGCCGGTCATGATCGGGTGGTAGACCTCGGTGAGCTGGCGGTAGACGGCGTCCGGCGCCTCCTCGCGCGTGGCCGCCCCGCCGCCGAGCTCGCGCAGGTCGGCACCCGAGGAGAAGCCGCGCCCGGCGCCGGTCAGGAGCACGCTGCGCACCTGATCGTCGTCGCGGCAGAGCGCCACCGCGGCGAGCAGGTCGTCGCCGAACTGGCCGTTCCAGGCGTTGAGGCTGTCGGGGCGGTTGAGCTCGATCGTCGCCACGCCGTCGGCGACCGAGAAGTTGACCGTCTCGAGGGTCTGGCTGTCGCTCATGCGCTTCCTCTTTCTCACGCGGCCCGGCGCACGGCCGGCCCATCTCCAGCGCCTCTTGGCGCCCCCGGGGCGTTGATCCTATGGTGTATCCCGTGACAAACCCCATGACGGGGCACAGGCGACCGGTGATCGGCATCTGCACCGCGCTGGAGAAGGCGCGCTGGAGCGTCTGGGAGCTCGAAGCCGCGCTCTTGCCCATGAACTACGTGCACGGCGTCCAGCGCGCCGGCGGGCTGGCACTGCTGCTTGCGCCCGACGAGCAGCTTGCCGAGGACCCCGAGGAGGTGCTCGCGAAGCTCGACGGCCTGATCCTCGCCGGCGGCGCCGACATCGACCCCGCGAGCTACGGCGAGGCGCCCGAGGAGCACACCGTCGACACCGTCCCCGAGCGTGACCGCTTCGAGATCGCACTCGCGCGCGGCGCGATCGAACGCGACCTGCCGCTGCTGGGAATCTGCCGCGGCATGCAGCTGATCAACGTCGCCTGTGGCGGGACGCTGATCCAGCACCTGCCGGACCGCTTCGGGCACGGCGAGCACCGCCGCGTCGCCGGCACCTTCGAAGGCTCCGACCACGAGGTCAATCTGCTCGAGGGCTCGCTCGCGCAGGCCGCCGCCGGGCAGCCGGTGCACACGACCAAGTCACACCACCACCAGGGCGTGGACTGCCTCGGAGCGGGGCTCGTGGTCTCCGGCACCTCCGTTTTCGAGGACGAGCTGGCCGAGGCGATCGAGGTGCCCGGCAAGCGCTTCGTGCTCGGCGTGCAGTGGCACCCTGAGGCCGACCCCGAGAGCACGGTGATCGCGGCCCTCGTCACGGCGGCGGCGCGCTCGGCGCTCGCGGCCGCCCCCGAGTAGCCTCCCGCCGCGTGCGTCCAGGAAAGGCGATGCGGGCGACCGCGTGGGGGATGGTCGCGGCGGGCCTGGCCGCGCCGCTCGTGCGCAAGCGCGTCTCGACTGCCCCCGTGGTGATGCAGGCCGTGTCCTTCGCGGCGCCGCTCGGCGCGGCGATCGCGATGCGGCGCTCGCCGCGCCGCGACATCGCGGTCTGCGCGCTGCAGATGTGGGCTTACCTCGCCGCCTACAAGACGCCGCACGACGACGAGGCGGCGCAGCGCGCTCGTGTCAAGGTCTCCTATCCGATCCGGGCGGACCGCGTGATCGGGCTCGGCGAGCTGCCGAGCACGCGCCTGCAGCGGGCCCTTGCTCGCAACGGGCCCGACGGTCCGGAGTGGCGCGCGCTCGATCGCGTGCTCGTGTGGGCGCACTGGAGCTGGTTCGCGGTGCCCCACGGGACCTTGCTCTACCTGATGTGGAGGGCGCCGGAGCGCTTTCCCCGCGCCGCGGTCCTGACCTACGCGGTGTTCGACGTCGGGGCGAGCTTCTACTGGTTCGTGCCCACGGCGCCGCCCTGGTACGCGGCCGGCGCGCGCGAGGACGGCGCGCCCTCCGCGCAGCTCGCGGTGCGGCGCATGATGGTCGAGTACGGCGAGGACTTCTGGCAAGACCGCTGGGGCTCTCTCTACAGTGTTCTCGGAGGCAACCCTCTCGCCGCTATGCCGTCCCTGCATTTCGCCACCACGCTGATGGCCGCCCTCCTGCTCGCCGAGGCGGGACCGGTCGCGGGTGCCGTGGGGCTCGGCTACACGGCGGTGCTGGGATTTGCGCTGGTCTACCTGGGCGAGCACTACGTCGTGGACCTGATCGCGGGTGCGGCGCTGACGGTGGCGGTGAGGCGCTCCGAGCGCTGGGCCGGCAGGCCTCTGCGGCAGATCGGGCGCGCGATCGGCGCGTTGGAGGGTATGGCACACCAAACGGCCTGAAAGGCGGAGTAGGCGAGAAGGATGGTGGGTGGGAGCGAAAACGGCGGCGCCGGGGGAGTCTCCGACCCTCGCGATGAAGTCGTCGCGGGCGAGCGGGCCGCCGCCTTCCACCACGAGGAGGAAATGCCGCGTGTACGGCTCACGCGGCGCCAGATCACGGTGTTCGCCGTCTTCATGCTCTCGGCGATCGCGTTCCTCTACTTCGTCCTGCCCAAGCTGACCTCGGCCGGCGAAACCGTCCACCGCATCGAGCACGGCGACAAATGGTGGATCGCGATCGGCGTCGTGCTGGAGGCGCTTTCGTTCGGCGGCTACATCCTGCTGTTCCGCACCGTGTTCGTGACGCGCCGGCACCCGCACAGCCACCTCGAACGGATCAACTGGCGGGTCACCTACGAGATCACGATGGCGGGGCTCGCGGCGACGCGGCTGTTCGCAGCGGCCGGCGCCGGCGGGATCGCGCTCACCGCCTGGGCACTGCGGCGCTCGGGGATGGAGCCGCGCCTGGTCGCCTGCCGGCTGGTCGCGTTCAACGTGATCCTCTACACCGTCTACGCCGGCTCGATGCTGATCGACGGGCTGGGCCTCGGGGTCGGGCTGTTCCCGGGCGGGGGCTCGTTTGCGATCACGTTCGTGCCGGCGATCGTCGCCGCCGTGCTCTTCTCGTGCGCGTTCGGCATCGCGGCGCTGCCGGGAGACGTGGAGCGCCGGATCGGCGCCCGCGCCGGAGGCGAGGGGCGGATGTCGCGCTTCTGGACGAAGGCGGCGACCGTGCCCGCGCTCGTCGCCAGCGGCGTCAGGACGGCGTGGGACGTCGTGCGCGCCAGAGAATGGGGGATCCTCGGCGCGCTCGCGTGGTGGGGCTTTGACATCTCGGTGCTGTGGGCGATGTTCCACGCGTTCGGGGAGCCGCCGCCGTTCACCGTGATCTGGATGGCCTACTTCGTGGGCACGCTCGGCAACCTGCTGCCGGTGCCCGGCGGGATCGGCGGCGTCGAGGGCGGCATGATCGGCGCCTTCGCCGCGTTCGGGGTCAACCTCGAACTCGCGACGCTCGCCGTGCTCTCCTACCGCGCGATCTCGTTCTGGCTGCCGACGATCCCGGGCGGGATCGCCTACTTCCAGCTTCGTCGCACGGTCGCGCACTGGCGGGAAGACGACGGCGAGGATGCGGAGAACGCGGGTGAGCGAAGGGCGGGCTCGCCGACGGCGGCGGAGGCCGTCTGAGCTGTAACCCGAGCCGCGGATCTTGGTACTATAAAAAGTAAAGTGATGTGGAAGCACAAGCTTTTGGGAACGGAGAAGAGATGAGCGAGAACGTCGAGAACGTGGTGATCGTGGGCAGCGGGCCCGCCGGCTACACGGCGGCGCTGTACACGGCCCGGGCGAACCTGCGCCCGCTGGTGATCGAGGGCTTCGCCTGGGGCGGGCTGCTCCAGCAGACGACCGACGTCGAGAACTACCCCGGCTTCCCGGAGGGCGTGATGGGCCCCGAGATGATGCAGCGCTTCCGCGACCAGGCCGAGCGCTTCGGCGCGCGCCTCGTGACCGACCAAGCCGACCGCGTCGAGCTCTCCAAGGAGATCGGCGGCGTCCACAAGGTCTGGGTCGGCGACACGGTGCACGAGGCCCGCACCGTGATCCTCGCGATGGGTGCCGAGCACAAGAAGCTCGGCGTCGTCGGCGAGGAGGAGCTCGCGGGGCGCGGCGTGTCCTACTGCGCGACCTGCGACGCCGCCTTCTTCAAGGAGGCGACGACGATCATCGTGGGCGGCGGCGACTCGGCGATGGAGGAGGCGATCTTCCTCTCGAAGTTCGCGAAAAAAGTCACGGTCGTGCACCGTCGCGAGGATTTCCGCGCCTCGAAGATCATGCTCGACCGCGCCCGCGCGCAGGAGAACATCGAGTTCCTGACGCCGTTCACCGTGAAGGAGTTCGTGGCCGGTGAGAACGGCGCCCTCGGGCACGCGCTGGTGCAGAACGTCGAGACCGGCGAGCAGCGCGAGCTGCTGGTGGCGGGCACGTTCATCGCGATCGGCCACGAGCCGCAGTCCGGTCTCGTGAGCGATCAGGTTGACGTCGACCCGAACGGCTACGTGGTCACCGACGGCCGCTCCACGCGCACGAAGCTCCCGGGCGTCTTCGCGGCCGGCGACCTCGTCGACCACACCTACCGCCAGGCGATCACCGCCGCCGGGTCCGGCTGTCAGGCCGCGCTCGACGCCGAGTGGTACCTGCGCGACACGCCCGGCGTGCCGGTCCCGGCCGACATGCCGCTCGGCGACCCCGCCGAGACGCAGTACGCGCCGGCCGCGGACTGACGCACCGACGCTCTCCTCAGCTGAGCTCGGGCTGCAGCGCGCCCTCGAGCTCGAGCAGCCGGCGCTTGCGGTCGACGCCGCCGCCGTAGCCGCCGAGGCTGCCGCTGGTGCGCAGCACGCGGTGGCACGGGATCACGATCGGGATCGGGTTCGATCCGAGCGCGTTGCCCGCGGCCCGCGAGCCGCGCGGGCTGCCCGCCTCGCCTGCCACCTGCTGGTAGCTCAGCACGGAGCCGTAGGGAATCGCCGCGGTGACGCCGAGCACCTTGCGCCCGAACGGTCCGATCAGCGTCCAGTCCAGCTCCGTCTCGAACGCGTGCCTGCTGCCCGAGAAGTACTCGTCGAGCTCGCGCGCGACACCGTCGAAGCGCGCGGGGGCGCGCAGGATCCGCGGCGAGAGCCGCTTGGCCAGACGCTCCAGCACCTCGTCCTCGCTCTCCTCCGGGAAGGCCAGCCGCACGAGCCCCCGCGGGGTGCTCGCCGCCAGCAGCGGCCCGAACGGCGAGTCGACCGTCGCGTAGGCCACGTCGAGCAGCTCCTCGCGCGCGGCCCGCTCGGCCAGCCGCTGCGCCGCCTCGGCGCTCTCCTCGCGTCGAGCCGTCGCGCTCCTGCGAAGGGCGCGCACGGTCGAATCCTCATCCTCAAAAAAATCGCCGTTCATGCCGGCACCACCTTTCTCAGCTTCGACAGGCCCTCGTGCAGGGACCGCCGTGCGGCCTCCTCCGAGCAGCCGATCGCAGTTGCGATCTCGCGGTGTGCGAGGTCGCCCACGAACCGCAGCACCACCGCCGAGCGTTGCCGCCCGGGCAGCTCCTCCACCGCCTGCCAGAGCGCCTCGTCGGGGCCTTCGCCCGCGGCCGGCGCCTTCGCGTCGGACACCGTCGCCGGGTCGGCCACGGGCGTCGCGCGCCGCGCCCGCGCGCGGTGCGCGTCGAGCGCCTTGCGGTGCGCGATCGTCAGCACCCACGCGCGCAGGTTGTGCTCGCGCGGGCGCTTGCTCAGCTGCGGGTATGCGCGCAACGCCGCGATGAACGTCTCCTGGAAGCAGTCATCAGCGTCCGTCGGGCCCACCGACGCGACCAGGAAGCGCCAGACCGTCTCGCGGTGCTCGTCGAGGAAGGCCTGGAAGGGCGGTGGCGCTTGACTCACGATGGTTGAACGGGGCGCCTGCGAGTTTCGTGAGGTGGTGCGGCTCTAGTACTCGAAGAAGCCCGCGCCCGCCGCCCGGCCGGTCCGGCCTGCCGCCGCGAGCCGGCGCAGCGCGGGCGCCGGCCGGTAGCGCTCCTCGCGGTACTCCCGGCACAGCGCCTCGAGCAGGCCGAGCACGTGGTCGATGCCGATCGCGTCGGCCCACTCCAAGGGCCCCCGCGGGTGGCTCAGCCCGAGCTTCATGCCCGTGTCGATGTCCGCGGCGTCGCCGACGCCTTCGCCGAACGCGAACGCCGACTCGTTGATGACCTGGCAGACGATTCGTCCCAGCACCAGCCCGGGGGCGTCGCCGACCCAGGCGACGTGCTTGCCGAGCGCGGTCAGCATCCGCTCCGCGCGTTCTGCCGCCAGCGGCGAGCTGGTCTCAGAGCGCGTCAGCTCGACCAGGTGTGCGTCCTCGAAGCTCGGCAGCACGTGGAAGCCGACCGCGCTGCCGCCCGGGTCGAGCGCGGAGAGCGAGCCGCGCGCGCAAAGCACCAGTCGCGCCGCGCCGCCCTCGACGGCATCGCCGGGGATGCCCGCCGCCGCCAGCTCCTCGGCCGGCTCGCGGTCGCATTCGACGATCAGCGACGGCAGCACCCCGCCGCTCGGCTCGTGCGGGCCCCGGACCTCGAAGCCCGCCGTGCTCGCGGCGGCTCTCAGCTCGCCCGCGATCACGTTCTCGCCCGAGATCACAACGACGCCCTCGCGGGAGCCCGCCGGCGGATCGGGGGAGGGGGGTCCTCTTCGCGGTAGCGCCCGCCCTCGGCGAGCCCGCTGTAGTCGTAGTAGCCCAGGCCGGTCTTGCGCCCGAGCATGCCCGCCGCGGCATAGCGCGCCGAGATCGGCGACGGCCGCCAGCGCGGCTCGCCGAAGCTCAGCTCGTAGAAGCTCTTGGACACCTCGAGGCCCGTGTCGACGCCGACGAGATCCATCAGCTCGAAGGGCCCCATCCGAAAGCCGCCCTCCATGCGCACGATGCGGTCGATCTCCTCGATCGAGGAGATGCGCTCGGAGAGCATCCGCAGCGCCTCCAGGCCGAAGGGGCGGTTGCAGCGGTTGACGAGGAAGCCCGGGCCGTCGCTGGCATCGATCACGGTCTTGCCCATCGCCTCGCCGGTCGCGCGGGCTAGTGCCAGCGCCGGCTCCCCCGAGCGCACACCCGCGATCACCTCCAGCAGGGCCATCACGGGGGCGGGGTTGAAGAAGTGCATCCCGACGACGCGCTCGGGGTGCGTCGCACCCGCGGCGATCGCCGTCACCGGCAGCGAGGAGGTGTTGGTCGCGAGCACGCACTCGCTCGAGACGATCTCTGAGAGGCGGCCGTAGATCTCGTGCTTGAGATCGAGGCGCTCGGGGACGGCCTCGATGATCAGCTCGCACGGGGCGAGGTCCTCGAGCGCGGCGACCGTCTGGAGGCGCTCGCCCGCCGCCTGGGCGTCCTCGTTCGAGATCCGGCCTTTGGCGGCTTCGCGGCGCAGCCCGTCCTCGACGCGCGCGCGGCCCTTCTCGAGCGCCTCCGCGATCGGGTCGAAGAGCAGCGTCTGCGCGCCGGAGCGGCAGGCGAGCTGGGCGATGCCGGCGCCCATCGTGCCCGCGCCGAGCACGCCGATGATGCGTGCCGGCTCGCCGCGCGCCTGTGCGTCGGCCATCTAGATGCTAGGCCGGGACCATCGCGCTGATGCCGGTCATCTGGCGCCCGATGATCAGTTTCTGGATCTGGGAGGTGCCCTCGTAGATCGTCGTCACGCGGGCGTCGCGCAGGTAGCGCTCGACCGGGTGATCGTCGACGTAGCCCGCGCCGCCGTGGACCTGGATCGCCAAGTTGGCGCATTCCAGCGAGGACTCAGTGGCGTGGAGCTTGGCGATCGAGGTCTCGAGCGTGTTGGGCTTGCCCTGGTCCTTCAGGAAGCCGGCCCGCCACACGAGCATCCGCGAGGCCTCGGTTTTCACGGTCATGTCGGCGATCATCGCCTGAACGAGCTGGAAGCTCGCGATCGGGCGGCCGAACTGCTGGCGCTCGGTCGAGTAGGCGACCGACTCCTCGACGCAGCCCTGGCAGATGCCGACGCAGCCGGCGGCCACCGAGTAGCGGCCGGAGTCGAGGTTCGACATCGCGACCTTGAAGCCCTGGCCGACCTCGCCGAGCATGTCCTCGTCTTTGACCTCGACGTCTTCGAGCGCGATCGAGCCGGTGTCGGATGCGTGCAGGCCCATCTTGTGCTCGATCAGCTGCGGTTTGTAGCCGGGCTGGTCGGTGTCGACCAGGAAGGCCGCGAGGCCTTTCGCGCCGAGCGAGGGGTCGGTCTGGGCGAAGATCACGGCGACCTTCGCGTGGTTGGCCATCGAGATCCACATCTTGTTGCCGTTGATGACCCAGCCGCCGTCGGTCTTGGTTGCGCGGGTGCGCTGGTTGGCGGCGTCCGAGCCGGTGTCGGGCTCCGTGAGGCCGAAGCAGCCGAGCCACTCGCCCGAGCAGAGCTTCGGGAGGTACTTCTGCTTCTGCTCCTCGGTGCCCCATTTCACGATCCCCGAGCAGACCAGCGAGGTCTGAACCGAGATCACGGTGCGGATCGCCGAGTCGCCGCGTCCGATCTCCTCGACGATCAGCCCGTATGAGAGGTAGTCGAGGCCGGCGCCGCCGTACTCCGTCGGCACGACCGCCCCGAGGTAGCCCTGGTCGGCGACCTTCTTGACGAGGTCGAGGTCGAAATGGTGGTTGCGCGCGTTTTCACGCGACTGGAGCACGATCTCCTTGTCGGTGAACTCTCTCGCGGTCTCCTTGATCAGGCGCTGCTCGTCGGTGAGGTCGAAGTCCATTCCCCGGTCCTTTCAGTGCGGCTTCGGTGTCGTCCAGGGCGCCGCGATCCGCCGCTCGACCTCTTCCGCGAGGCCGTCGATCGGCAGCCGCTCCTGCGCGAGCGAGTCGCGGTCGCGCAGCGTCACCGTGCGGTCCTCGAGACTCTGATGGTCAATCGTAAAGCAGAACGGTGTTCCGATTTCGTCGTGGCGGCGGTAGCGCTTCCCGATCGCGCCCCCGGCGTCGTATTCGGAGAGCACGCGCGCCCGCAGCGCGTGGTGGACCTCCTGCGCGAGCTCCGGCTGGCCGTCCTTGTTGACGAGCGGTAGGACCGCCGCCTTCACGGGCGCCAGTCGCGGGTGCAGCCTGAGCACCGTGCGGGTCTCGCCCGCGCCGGTGCCCTCGCGCTCGACGACTTCCTCGTCGTAGGCGTCGACCAGGAACGCGAGCAGCGCCCGGTCGGCGCCGGCGGCCGGCTCGATCACGTGCGGGACGTAGCGCTCGCCGCTGCCCTGGTCGAAGTACTCGAGCTTCTCGCCGGAGAACTCGGCGTGGCGGCTGAGGTCGAAGTCGCCGCGGTTGGCGATGCCCTCGAGCTCCGACCAGCCGATGGGGAAGAGGTATTCGACGTCGCTCGTGCCCGAGGAGTAGTGGCTGAGCTCGTCGGCGTCGTGTGCTCGGAGGCGCAGGTGGTCGGGCCGGATCCCCAGCTCGACGTACCAGCGCTCGCGCTCGGCGAGCCAGTGCTCGAACCACTTCGGCGCCTCGGGCGGCGGCACGAAGAACTCCATCTCCATCTGCTCGAACTCGCGCGTGCGGAAGATGAAGTTGCCCGGCGTGATCTCGTTGCGGAAGGACTTGCCGATCTGCGCGATCCCGAACGGCGGTTTCTTGCGCGAGAACTGGAGCACGTTCTTGAAGTTGATGAAGATCCCCTGCGCCGTCTCGGGGCGCAGGTAGGCGGTCGAGCCGGACTCCTTCACGGGCCCGATCGTGGTCTCGAACATGAGGTTGAAGTCGCGCGCCTCGGTCAGGTCGCACTCCTCGGCTTCGCCGGGGTGCTTCGACGGTTTGCGCCCGCACGCGAGCTCCTGCAGGTGGTCGGCGCGGAAGCGCTGCCCGCAGGTGCGGCAGTCGACCAGCGGGTCGGTGAAGCCTTCGAGGTGGCCCGAGGCCTCCCACACGCGCGGGTGCTGGAGGATCGCCGAGTCGATCGCGACGATGTCGTCGCGCTCCTGGAGCATCGCGCGCCACCACTCGCCCTTGACGTTGTTCTTCAGGAGCACGCCGTAGTGGCCGTAGTCGTAGGTCGAGCCGACGCCGCCGTAGATCTCCGAGGAGGGGAAGACGAAGCCGCGCCGCTTGCACAGCGCGACGATCTTCTCCATCGTCACGGCGTCGCCGCTGCTCGTCTCGGTGGCTGCGCCGGACTCGGACATCAGGGCGAGGATGCTAGATGATCGATCCCGGCGCGAAGCGTCAGCGATGGGCCGGCGGCCGCGCTCGAAGTGCTTCCCGCGGGTGCCGGCGCGCGGCATCCCTCGTATGTGGGAGGGGGGGGAAGGGCCGTGCGGCATCGCTCCCTGTCAGTCGAGGCGAGTGTTCGCGATCACGTACATCCGATCCCGCAATTTGCGGACGGACGCGTGTACGAGAGCTTGCATCTGACGTCAAGGTCGCCGCTCGTTTTGCCGAATGCACCCATGTCCCCCTCGCCGCGCGCAGCGGCGCCCTAGCGGGACGCATTCGAGAGAGACCTCGAGGTCAGGAGCGGCAGATGCAGGCGGTCAAGGAAAACCAGAACGATGAGCCGAGCGAGGTGAGCTTTCTGATCACCCGCAGGGAGCTGGCTGACGACACGAGCTTGCTCAGCGTCGAGGGCGACCTCGACCTGGCGTCCGCGCCGAGCTTGAAGTGGGCGCTCGCGGACCTCCAGGCGGCCGGCAGCCGCCACGTGGTGGTCGACCTCGGGAAGGTCAGCTTCATCGACTCGACGGCGCTCGGCGTTCTCGTCGGCGCGCAGCGTCAGCTGGACCCCGGCGTAAAGCTCGCGATCGCGTGCGCGGAGGAGAACGTCCTGCGCATCTTCGAACTGACCGGGCTCGACGGCATGTTCGAGATCGTGCCGACGATGCAGGAAGCGCTGGGTTACGTCCAGGGGAGCACGACGGCGGCAGGTTGATGCCCCGTCGCTCCGGCGCCCGTCCTCTGATCGCGCCATCCGCGAGCCTGGCGCTCGTTTCGTCGATCCTGATCGCGCTCGCGGCGCTTGCTCCGAACGGAGCCGCGGCGAAGCGCACTGACGAAACCACGACCTCTGAAGCAATCGTCGCGCCGGCCGCCTCGGTGGCGCCGGCCGAACCGGGTCTCACGAGCGCGCAGGTGCGCGTCGAACGCCAGGCGCTCCGCGCCGAACGCGAAGCCGCGCAGGCGCGGGCAGCAGCGGCGGCCGCCGCAGCGCGCCAGGCCGAACGCGGCGCCAAACAGGCCGAACGCGTCGCCGAACGCGAAGCCCGCAAAGCTTCGGGCGCCGCGAACGCGTCCGCTCCCGCGAGCGCACGCGCCGGAGCGCAGTCCGTCGCGAAAGCGGGCAAGTCGCGTGACGAACGCGAACAGACGACCGAACAGCGCCGGCGCGAACGCGAACAGACGGCCGAACAGCACCGGCGCGAAAAAGAAGCCAAGGGTACGCGCGTGCGCGAAACCAAAAAGCAGCGCGAAGCACGCGAAGCGCGCGAAGCTGCCGGCGGCGAAGAAGAAGGTGGCGGGCTCGAAAAGGCTCTGAGCGCGTCCGGCAGCGGACGCAGCGCGGTTGCCGCAGGCGGCGTCTCGAGCACCGAAGGCGGCTCGCCGATCGCGCAGCCGGCCTCGACGAGCGCGGTTGCCGGCACGCACACCGGGCGCGCGGCACACGTGACGCGCGCGCGCCGAGGGTCGGCCCGCTCGACCGGCGGCGTCGGTGCGGTGGCCCTCGGCGGCACCGCGCTCGCCGCGGGCACCGGGCCGGGGTCTGGCGAAGACGCTTCTGGGTCGCCACGTGGAGCGAGCGGCCCTGCCCACCACTCGAGCTCCGGCAAAGGCGGATCGACGATCGTGCGGACCGTCACCCAGATCGTGGGCGTGATCCCGACGGTGCTGTGGCTGCTGATCGGCGTCCTCGCGCTGGCCGCGGCGGCCTTCGCGGTCGCCTCACGGGTGGCGGCAAGGCGCGCGCGACGGCTCGACCGTCAGCGCCGCGCGCTGCTCGAGGACGTCGGGCTGCTGCAGGCGGCGCTGCTGCCGGAGCTGCCCGAGCGGCTCGGGCCTGTGGCGACGTCGGCGGCGTACCGTCCGGCCTCGGGACCGGGTGCCGGCGGCGACTTCTACGACGTGTTCGCGCTGCCCGAGGGATTGCTCGCCGTGATCGTCGGCGACGTCTCCGGTCACGGCCGCGAAGCGCTGCCGCACACGACGCTGCTGCGCTACACCCTGCGCGCCTACATGGAGGCCGGGCTCGAGCCGCGCGAGGCGCTGCGCGCCGCCGCGCCGGCGCTCGAACGCCAGCTCGGCGGCTCCTTCGCGACGGTCGTGCTCGCGACCTGGGATCCGCGCGCGCGCCGCCTGACCTACGCCTGCGCCGGGCACCCGCACCCGATCGTCAGCGGCCTTGACCCCTCCGCCTCGATCCTCGCCGCCTCGGCGCCCCCGATCGGCGCAGGGAGTCCCACAGGCTCGCGCCAGACCGTGATGACGATCCCGGGCGCCGGGACCGCCTGCTTCTACACCGACGGCGTGATCGAGGCCCGGGCCTCCGGCGAGCTCTACGGCTCCCCGCGGCTCGCCTCGGCTCTGGCGGCGCTGCGCGCCGAGCACGCCGGGACGCAGCCTGACGCCGCCGAGCTGCTCGACCGCGTCGCGGCCGAGACCGACCGCCGGCCGGACGACATGGCGGCTTGCCTGCTCGCGCTGGCAGGCGAGGAGGAGGAGCCGCGGATCCTCAGCGAGGAACTGCTGCTCGACGCGCGCGAGGCCGGCGGCAAGCGCGCTCGGCGCTTCCTCGAGGCTGCCGGTGTGAGTGAACCCGAGCTGGGCGCGACCCTCGACCGCGCGCGCACGATCGCCGCCGAGCAGGGCAGCGCGCTGCTGACGATCGACCTCGCCGGCGAGCGGCCTCGGGTCTCCGTTCTTCAAGACAACATCGCGCCGCTTCGTGCGCGCGCCCTAGCACGCACCCAGGAGGTAGCGCTGTGAGAGAGCAAACATCACCCGATCTGGACTCTGCCCTGGTCTTGGGCATGGCGTCGACGGCGATCCCGTTCGCGCGCTCGCGCCAGGAGGAGGCCGAGCGCTGGCTCAGGATCCTGCGCCTCCACGGCGAGGCCGGCGCCGCGCTCCAGGCGCTCGGTGTCAGCGAGGGGCCCCTCGAAGGGCCGAGCGTCCGCGATGAGGAGCATCCGTCTCCCGTCGGCGAGGACATCGTCGGCCGGGTGGGCGAGGTGGCGGCGAGCGCGGCCGCGCGCCGGCAGGCCAAGTGCTTCACGACGATCGACGTGCTGGTTGCGGTGATCGACGTCTACGGGCAGGAGTTCAACGACGTGCTGCGCGCGCACGGCACGGACCGCCAGGAGGTGCTCGAGCGCCTCCAGCCGCTCGCGGCCTGAGCGCGCGGGCATCGGGGCGGGAGCGCAGAAGGCGCACGGCGTGGTGCGCTGCGCTGTCGCCTCGCGGCGCGGCGTGCCGGATGCGGCGGATGAGGGCGGCTAGGATCCGCCGCCGTGGCGCGGATCCTGATCGTCGGCGGGGGCTGCCGGGGCCGGCAGCTCGCGGCCGGGCTGCTCTCCGACGGTCACGCCGTGCGCATCACCACGCGCGGTGAGCCCGGCCGTGCCGCGATCGAGGGGCTGGGAGCCGAGTGCTGGATCGGCACGCCGGATCGGCTCGCGACGCTCCGCGGCTCGCTCGACGGCGTCGCGGTCGCGTGCTGGCTGCTGGGCACCGCGGTTGGATCGGCGGAGGACCTCGCCGCGCTCTACACGACCCGGCTCGAGCTGTTCCTCACGCAGGCGATCGACACGACCGTGCGCGGGGTGGTGTACGAGCCCGCATCGATGGCCGTGCCGCTCCCGGCGGCCGAGGAGGGCGCGGCACTCGCTCGCCGCCTGACCGAGCTGAACCGGATCCCCTACACCGCGCTCGTGCGCGAGCCCGCCGATGCGGAGGGCTGGCTCGCGGACGCTCGCGGAGCGGTCGACGGATTGCTCCTGGCCGCGCTCGGTCAGACGTCCGGCACGCGCGGCGGGGCGGCCGGATCGTCGCCCGGCTAGTACGTACGGGCAGCTTCGGGGCCGGCGATAAAGCGAAGGGGCGGAGGGGCCGATGGTTAGCGGGATGACCACCGAGCGCTCCCGATACGGCCTGATGATGTCGTCGCTCGGTGCGGCGCTCTTGGCGGGGTCGCTGTTCCTGCCCTGGTACCGCGTCAGCGTGACCGCCGCGGGCGCCAGCTCGGCTGCCCACGCCGCGGCACACGCGGGAGGGCTCCAGGGCTACATCGCGGGGTTGCACGGCACGATCGCGGTGCTCGCCGGGCAGCGCCTCGGCGCTGTCACGGCTGAGCAGGCGCTGAGCGCCCTCAGCGTGATCTTGCTGGTGCTAGCAGGGCTCGCCCTTCTCGACACGCTCGTGCCCCTCGTCCGCGCGAAGTCGCCCATTCCGGCGGGAGCCGGTGGGGCGGTCGTCCTGTTGGGGATCGTCGCGAGCGGGTGCGTGGTGTACCGCATGATCGCCCCGCCCTCGCCGGCCGGGGAACTCGTGGCTCTCTCGCTGCGCGAGGGTGCCTGGCTCTCGCTGCTCGGTGCGCTGATGATCGCGCTCGGCGGCCTCTGGCCGTCACAGCTCCCGGCGATGCCTGGCGAGGCGTTCGGCGCGGACATATGGGCCAGCCTCATGAGCGGCCCGACCGCCGGCAGCTGAGCGCAGTTCCTACTGCTGGCCGCCGGGTCGCCCGTCCGCGCTGGGTTGGGTGTCTGCGCCGGGTTGGGTGTCTGCGGTGGGTTGGGTGTGCGTGCCGGGTTGGGTGTGCGCGCCGGGGTCTTCCGGGCTGCCGTGAAGCCGCGGCGCGGGTCCCTCGTCGTCCAGGCGGGCGAGAAGGTGCTCGATGATCCGTGCCGTCGCGCCCCAGATCAGGTGCTCGTCCACCACGTAGGCATCGGTGAGGAAGCTCACGCCGCGGCGCTGGAGGCGCGTGACCGTGCGACCTGCCCTGATCTCCTCGACGGGGAGCTCGAGGACGGCGTCGACCTCACGCGGGGACAGCTCCCAGGCCACGCCCGGCGGGATCGTCCCGACGAAGGGGTGGATCTCATAGCCGGTGGCGAACGTCGAGGTCGCCGGAAGCGCGCCGATCAGCTCGACCTGCGAGCGGGGCAGGCCGATCTCCTCCTCGGCCTCGCGCAGCGCTGTGATCCGCAGGTCCGCGTCCGTCTCGTCGCGCCGGCCGCCCGGGAATGAGATCTCGCCGGCGTGCCGTCGCAGGTCCGAGCGGCGCCGGGTGAGCACGAGGTGGCTCCTGCCGTCGGCGCGGTAGATCGGGACGAGGACGGCGGCCCTCACCGGCACGCCCCCTGTTGACTTGATGCTCGGCGCGGCTGAGGACTCAGGCGGCCAGGTGAACGCGCTCAATGCGCTCCTGGAACATGACCTCGCCCTCGAGTGCCCGGTGCACCGGGCACTTGGCGGCGATCACGCGAAGCTTTTCGACCTGTTCCTCAGGCAGGTCGTCCGGGAGGCGCAGAACGAGCTGGAACTTGGTCGGGCAGCCGCGCTCGGCGGGGCTGTACTCGGCGTCGACCTCGACGTGTCCGACGTCCCAGCCCTTGCGCGCCGCGTACATCTCAACCGTGATCGCGGTGCACGAGGCGAGGCTCACCGCGAGCAGCTCGAGCGGATCGGGACCGGCGTCGTCGCCGCCGGAGTCGATGAGCTCGTCAACGACGAGCTGGTGATCCCGCACCTGCACGGTGTGACGGAGCCTCGTCCCGTCGCGCCGGGCAGTGGCCTTCATCCGTGTTAGCCCTTGCGGCTCGCCCATCTGATCGCCTCCTGTCGGTACTTCCCTCGGTCCATTCGATATTAGCTCCGGATGCAGATAGGTGTGAGCGTCGAACCTTTCAGCCCAGCGGGTTGAAGAGGAGCCCCGTGAGCAGCTTGGGGTAGAAGAAGGTCGACTTGGGCGGCATGTTCTCGCCCTCGGCGGCCAGTTCGCGAACCTGGCGCACCGGCGTGGGTCGCATCACGAACGCGGCGTCCCAGGACCCGGAGCGGACCATCTCGACCGCCTCGTCGGTGTCGCGCGCGTAGAACATGCCGTTGAAGTGGGAGATGTCGTCGTCGCTCATCCCGAGCGCGTCCTTCAGGATCAGCTTCTCCAGCACGCCGGTATCGAGATGCCGGTAGGGCTCCGAGTGATCCGCGAGAGCGGCGTCGGCGATCGCCTGGCTCTTGAGCGTGAGCCGCAGCGGGCGCTGCGAACGGGCATCGATGTAGCCCATCTGAAGCGGAGTCGGCTGCTCGCCCAATGGTGGCGGGGCGAGGTCCTCGAGCGCGATGTCCTCGATCTCGAAATCGCGTTTCAGGGCTTCGTCGAGCGCCTGCTTCTGGCTGTCGTCGAGGCCGTTGACGAGCCTGTGGGTCGGGAAGACGGTCAGCCCCGGATCCTCCAGCGCCACGAGGCACATGAGGATGTAACGGTGCTCGCCCTCGCCGCCGATCTCATCGGCGTATGCGGCCATCGTCTCGTAGCGGTGGTGGCCGTCCGCGATCAGCAGCTCTGCGTCTGAGGTCGCCGCCTGCACAGCGGCGATCGCCGCCTCATCGACGACGCGCCAGAGCCGGTGGCGGGTCCCGTCCCCGTCGGTCACGTCCGCCCACGGCTGCTCTTCGGTCGCGGGCGCGAGCGCGTTCCAGGCGGCGTTCTGGGGGTCTGAGAACAGCGAGAAGATGGGGGAGATGTTGGCTCGCGTCGCGCGGGTCAGGCGCAAGCGGTCCTCCTTGGGGCCCGGGTGGGTCCGCTCGTGCGGGCGCACGCGGCCGGGGCCGTAGCCCTCGATGCGGACCCGGCAGAAGAAGCCGCTGCGTGTGCGGGTAACACCATCGGGACCGGTGTACTCCTGGGTGTGCGCCCAGATCGCCGGCTCCGGGTCGCGGACGAGCACGCCCTGCAGCTGCCAGCTCTCGAATGTTTCGGCGGCGGCCTTGTACGGATCCTCCCCACCGTCCTGGGCCTTCGGCAGGTCCACGGCGACGACGTTGAAGGGCGAGCGTGCGAGCAGCGCCGCCCGCTGCGAGTCGTCGATCACGTCGTACGGTGGCGCGACCACGTCGGCGATCTGCCCGACGGCCCTCGGTTCGTAGTGCAGCGCTCTCAGCGGCTGGACGTCGGTCATCGCGGTGGCGGAGGCTAGCAGCGGGGGGGTGGGGGGTTGGGCTTGGCGGACGGGGAGGGTTCATCGCAGGCGCGGACGGCGCGGCACTCGGACAAGCAGCGGTGGATCGGTTGGCGAGCTCTCAATGAGCGGTGGTTCTCGGCCGGCCGCTCGCGCATGCCGTCCGCAGCTGATGCGAACATATGTTCGATATGTCGCATCCGTCCTATCTACGTGAACATGCGCGGCGGCTCCGTGCCGAGAAGCGTCTGACGATCGACGAGCTCGCCGAACGGCTCGCCGTCTCCCGCTCGACCGTCTACTACTGGATGCGGGACATGCCGATTCCGGGGTCCGGTCCCGGCGGTGGGTTCTCTTCCGAGGGACAGCGCAAGGGGACGCGTGCGATGAAGCGGAAGTACCGGCTGCTGAGGGAGGCTGCTTATCGGGAGGGGGTGGAGAGCTTTCCGCGGCTGTGTCGCGATGCCACGTTTCGTGATTTCGTGTGCATGTACATCGGGGAGGGATACAAGCGCGACCGAAATCGAGTCTCTCTCGCGAACTCCGATCCCCTTGTGGTGCTTCACGCGACGCGCTGGATACGGCGCCTCACGGATAGCCAGCCGTTTTTCTGGCTCCAGTACCACGCCGACCAGGAGCCGGACTACCTCGTGCGGTTCTGGAGCGAGCTGCTCGAAACGCCCTCAGAGACGGTCCGACTCCAGCGCAAGTCGAACAGCAATCATCTGACGGGCCGTATCTGGAGATCTCGATACGGCGTGGTGAGCGTGACCGTCGGCGACACGTACCTGCGAGCGCGCCTACAAGCTTGGATCGACTTGACCCAGCGGAGCTGGAAGTAGAATTGCGAACCACGGGGCGTGGCGCAGTCTGGTAGTCGCACTCGGTTTGGGTCCGAGAGGTCCCGGGTTCAAATCCCGGCGCCCCGATCGAACAGGTGATCTTTCGCCGCTGCTAACCGCAGCGCGCGGCGGCCAGCAACAGGCCCCCACCCACCGACCAGGTGCCCCTGATCCGGACCCCGTCTCCGGCGGCACAGGTCGCCTGGAACAGCGCGCTCGAGGGGTCCATCGACACCTCGACCCCGCGCACCCCGACGACCCTCACGCACAGCGGATGCGTGGCCTTCACCACCGCCTCCTTCGCGCAGAACAGCAGCCGATCCCACGCGGGCCCGGGGTGCTCTGCCAGCAGCGCCTGAACGTGGTCGAGCTCGGTCCGCGAGGCGATCGTCCCCAGCAGCCCGCCGGGCAGCGGCTCATCGACCTCGGCATCGATTCCGATCCCCCGGATGTCCTCCGCGAAGGCCACGACAGCCGCCCTGTAGCCCCCCTTGTGGGTGATGCTGCCGACGATCCCCTCGGGCCAGACCGGTGCGCCGCCGGGCGCAGCGGGAATCGGCCCGGGCGCGACGCCGAGCCCCTCCAGCGCCTGCCTGGCACACGCCCGCGCCTCGGCGAACTCCCGCCGCCTCCGTTCGCTCGCGCCGTCGATCTGCTCCCGCTCGGCCGAGTGCAAATCAGGGATCGTTCCGAGCGGCTGATCGCCGCCGATGGTCCCGCGCTCGACCCCGACGGCGCCGGCGGGCAGGATCGCCTCGAGCGTCGCAGGCACCGGCAGGCCGGCGAGAGGCATCAGCTGCCGGCCTTGGCGCCGGGCGCTTGCGCCGGCTCCTCGACGGTGCCCCGGACGGCGAGCGAGAACAGGGGCCACGGGCCGGGGACGCCCTTGAGCTCGTGGAAGCCGCGATCGGCGAACTCGAAGGGCCCGCCGACGACCGTCCCGAACACCGTCCCGGACACGAGAACCTCGCCGGGGGCGGCGAGGCCCGCGACGCGTGAGGCGATGTGCACCGCCATGCCGCCGACGTCGTCGCCGATCAGCTCGCACTCGCCGGTGTGCATCCCGACGCGCACCTGGAGCCCGAGCGCACGCATGGCGTCGGTGATCGCAAGTGCGCATCGCAGCGCGTTCGACGGCGCGCCGTCGAACGTCGCGAGGAAGCCGTCGCCGACGGTCTTGACCGCGCGTCCCCCGAAGCGCAGGAGCTGCTGGCGCACCAGCGCGTCGTGCTGGGAGAGAAGGTCGCGCCAGTGGCCGTCGCCGAGCGTCGCGGCCCGCGCAGTGGCGTCGACGATGTCGGTGAACATCACGGTCAGCAGGTCGCGGGCCACGCCGGTCCCGCGGCGCCCGCCTGTCAGGAACTCCTCGACTTCCTGGACGAGGTCGTCGCTGTCGCCGATGAACGGCAGCGAGTCGGCGCCGGCGAGCTCGACGTAGCGCGCCCCGGGGATGTGCTCCGCCAGGTACTTCGAGTGACGCACGTCCCAGACCTTCTCTGCCGGCCGGTGCATGACCAGCGTCGGTATGCGGATGTCGGGCAGGACCCCACGGACGTCCGCGTCTGCGAGCGTTCCGACGATCGTGCGGGCCTCGCTGGGGCTGGCGGTCAGGCGCTGCACGCGCGCGACCCAGGCCACGAGCGCCGGGTCGTCCGTCATGGAGGGCGCGAGCCGGTTGGTCAGCTCGGTGTCGGGTTCGCCCCAGGTCCGGAATTCTTCCATCGTGAGGCCTTCCCGCTCCTCCCGGGTCATCGCCCAGTCGTAGTCGGGCGCCCAGGTCGTGCGGGCGAAGGACGCGTACATGATCAGGGCGCCGATTCGCTGCGGCTGCTCGGCTGCCAGCCGCGCTCCGACGAGCCCGCCTCCGGCGTAGGTCATGACGGCCGCCCGTTCCGAGCCGGCCGCGTCGAGCACGGCGACGGCGTCGGCGACGTCCTGCTCGAGCGAGTAGGACCCAAGCCCATGATCTGACAGACCGGTGCCGCGGCTGTCGAAGATGATCAGGCGACCGAACCGCGTCAGGCCTTCGAGGAACCGCCGGTTCCCGGGCGCCTCCCAGAGCTGCTCGATCTGCGAGATCCAGCCCGGCAGGAACAGCAGGTCCAGGGGCCCGTCGCCGGATATCTGATAGGCGATGCTCGCGTCGCCGCTGCGCGTGTAGCGCGTCTCGGGGATCACGCGTCGTCCTCCTCGAGCTGGCTGCGGAACGCGGCGGCGGCTTCGACCGTCGCGCCGGTCGCGCGCACCCGCTGACCGAGCCAGCTGTCCGAGGTCACCACGCGCACGTGGCCGGGCTCGGGGAGCTCCCTCAGCAGGCGGATGATCTCGTCGTCGGCGGAGTCACGCCGCGGCTTCGGCGCGTGGGTCACGACGATCACGCTGGAGCGGATCGGCGGCCGCGGCGGCTGCTCGAAGACGACCGTGACGTCCTCGCCGGTATGCGCCACCCACCGCTCGAGCAGATCGACGAGACCGACCATCGCACGATGGCGGTCCCTCCACCACGCGTCCGGCCGCGTTCCGATCACGTTCATTCCGTCGATCAGCCAGCGCACGGTTCCAGCGTATGAGAAGCAGCGCGGCCACCCCGTCTCGCTGCGGGCGGCCGCACTCCCCTCATCGCATCGCGGCGGGGCCGCGCTCCTCTCACGGGATCGGGACGATCACGATCCGCTCGCGTGCATCGGCGAGATCGATCGCCCGTTCCAGCGGCCTTCGCACTGCATGCGGCGCCATGTAGATCGCGCCACCCACCTCGCGGCTGCGAGCCCAGGCCCGACAGATGCGAACGAGGCGCTCGGGCGCCTTCACCGTCAGCTCGATCTCGATCGCCGTCGGCGGAACCGCCGGGAAGGCTCCCGGCAGCAGCAGAAGGTCGGGTCTGTGGGTGCGCGGTCCGCCCCGAGACGGGACCGGCGGGCACAGCTCGGCGAACGCCGCGCGGATCTCCGGCTCGCCGACCACGCGGTGGCCTGGGAACGCCGACTCGAGCGCAACCGCCGCCGCACAGCACGCCGCGGCATGGGCGGCGCCCGCCGGGCTGACGCTCGTAAGCGCCAGCTCGGCCCTACCGGCCGTGCGCAGACCCGGGCGGGTCAGCGTGTAGAGCGCGGGCGCGCCACTCAACAACCGCCACGCGCGCATCAGTCCGGCGCGCTCGGCGGACGCCAACCTGGCGCGAGCGGAATCCGCACGTTCCTGACCTTCGCGCGCAGCCAGCGCCTCGGCCGTCACAGCACCGAGCCCGGCGACCCAGCCCAGCAGCTCCGCGCGCCTGGTCGCGGCCCTCTCGGCCGTACCCATCAACGCTCACCTCCCAAGGCCCTGACCTGGACGAGCGAGGTCTCGCGTCCGGCGCCGAAGCCGATCGCGACGGCGGACCCCGGCGAGAGGCCCATGAGCAGCTCGGGGTCGAGGACGGGCTCGCTCGCGCGGGTCCGTGTCGTGCGCCGGCCCGTGCTCCAGCTCACCCGCCAGTACCCACGGGTGCCCGCCAGACGGCTCAAGAGCTCAGCCGACTCGGGTACGACCTGGCGGTGTGCGAGCAGGAGCGAGATGTTCCCGAGCACCTGCTCCAGGAGGCGATCGGCGCCCGGCAGGCGCAGATCCGCGAGCTCCTGCGTGCCGAGCAGCAGCGAGACACCGGCGGAACGGGCCCGCCCGAACAGCGCCGTCACGTGTCGTGCGCCGAGCGCCGAGAACTCGTCGATCACCACGAGGGTCGGGGCAGGCTCGCCCTGCAGGGCCGCGACCGTGCTCTGGAGGTCGGCCACGATCGCCGCGCCGATCATCTGGGCGAGCAGCGGGCGGCTGTCCGCCTCGAGCCCGAACAGAACGACCGCCCCTCCGCGGCAGGCCTCGAGCAGGTCGAACGAGTCGGCCGCGCCCAGCCAATGGCCGACGTCGGACTCGCGCACGATCGCAAGGCGGTCGCGGACACCGGCGAGGTCTCGCATCTGGCGGTCTGTGAGCGAGTCCATGTACGCGTGACCCCGGGCGGCGTGCTCCGGGTCGGCCTCGCGGAGCATGAGCTCGAGCGCGGAGGGGTCGAGCACCTCGACGATCGCCCCGAGGTCGACGTCCCGACCGCACGAGCGCAGTGCCCGGATCGCGTGGCCCAGATAGCGCTGCGCCTGACGGAGATAGTGCGGCTCGGTGAACCGCTCGCCGGCCAAGAGCCTGTCGGCGATCTCCGTCTCGCCGCCGCGCGCGTACGGGTTGTACGAGCAGGGGCCGGTCGGGGTCCACTCCAGGAAGCGCCTGCCGCGGCGGGCGGCCGCCTCGGCGAGCCTGGTGCGCATAGCCGGGTCTCCCTTCGGGTCGACGACGATCACCGCACGACCCTCGGCGATCGCGCGCTCGGCGAGCAGCGTCTGGGTGACGGTCTTGCCCGAGCCGGTAGCGCCGACGATCAGCGTGTGCCCGGCTTGCGCCGGGGAGAAGGCGACGCGGACCTCGCGCCCGCCGCCGTCACGGCCGAGCACGAGGGTGTCGCCGGCGGTGTGGCGCGGCAGCCGCTCGACCAGGCGGCTGCCGAGGGCGGTGTCCTCGGCGACTCGCACGGCGAGGCGTCGCGCCGCAGTGATCGGCGTGAGCCGGCCGCGCGCCTGCCTGGCGAGATCTGCTCCGGCTTCGAGCTCCGAGCGGTGGCGCCGCCGCGCGCGGAGCGCGGTCCAGCCCGCGGCGAGGGCCGCGACCCGGGCCTCGGAGCCCAGCAGCGGAATGAGGCAGAGCGCGACGAACGCAGCCAGGGGCGCCCAGCTCCAGTGCAGCCGCCAGCGTCTCATGCCTGCGGCGGCGGTCGCTCCGAGCAGGAGCGCCACGGGAACCTGGCCGAGAAGCCCGAGGGCCTCGTGGGGGAGGAGCTCACCCGCCGCCATGGCAGGGTCGAGCGTCCGCATCGTGATCGGCATTTGCTTCTCCTTGGTGTGTGGGCCGCCCGTAGGCGGCCGGTGTTCGCTCCAGCGCACCGGAGCGCTTAAGAGCCGCGCTGAAGCGCGGCGATGCCGTCCACGCGGGACGGCGGCTCCGGCCAACGCCGGTTCGGCGAGGCGCGGAGCGAGGCTTGGGTCTCAGGCGTGCGTCGCGCGGCGCGCGGCGTTGGGGCCCGGAGCGAGGTCAGCAGGTGCCGGCGGCCGCGAAGCGGCGTAGGCGACGGGTCGGCTCCTGGCCTACCGCAGGCGGTAGCCGATACCCCACACCGCGATCACCCAGGGCGCTGAGTCCGCGGCGCGTAGCGTCGCCCGCAGGCGGCTGGCGTGGGTGTCGACGGTGCGGGTCGAGCCGGCCGAGCGGTAGCGCCAGATCTCGCGCAGCAGCTCCTCGCGGTCGAACGCGCGGTCGGGCTCGCGCGCCATGCGCGCCAGCAGCTCGTACTCCATCCGGCGCAGCGGGAGCGGACGCTCGCGCAGGAACGCGGCGCGGGCGACGAGATCCACGTTGAGTGGCCCCACGCGCAGCGAGCGCGCGTCGGACTCGGGAGGCGCAGAACGGCGCAGAAGGGCGCGCATCCTGGCCCGCAGCTCCAGATAGCCAAGGGGATTGGGCACGAAGTCGTCGGCTCCGGCCTCGAATGCCCTGAGCAGATCCAACTCGGCAGCCGCGCCGCCGATCACCATCGCGGGCATGCGCCGGTCCCACCAGGGCGACTCGTCGGCCGCGCGACGGATCTCGTCGAGCAGCGAAAGGGCGCCGCGTGGGCTCTCGAGACGACCGAGCAGAGCGAGGCCGGGACGCGATTCGGAGGCCAGGATCCGGGCGTGACGCGCGGTCCGTGCGAGCTCGACGCGGAAGCCGTCGGCCGCCAGTTGAGAGGCAAGCGCCTCCCCGAGCCTGCGATCGGACTCGACGACGAGAATCGGCCGCTCCTCGATCATCCCAGCTCGACCTCGCGGGGCGCGATGCCGAGACCGTCGCGCGCGATCAGTGCCAGCACGTCGGTGTGGACCCATGGGGTCGGGGCCCGGTGGCCTCCCTCGGGAAGCAGTCCGATGCGTCGTGCGAGCCAGCTCGTCTCGCCCGACCGATTGCCTTTCGCGTCGCGCTTCAGGCGTCCGCATCGCATCGCGATCTCGCTCATGCTCGCCTCTCCCCGCCCGATGCTGGCGAGCACCGCTTCTCGGAGGCCGCGGTTGAGGACGATCGGCGAGCGCTGCACCCGCGCCAGCTCGGTCCGCAGCGAGCTGGTCGAGACGGTCGGGTCCTCGCCGTAGCGCCCGAGCGCCTGCCTGGAGTGGCGGCAGAGCGGCTCGTAGCTCTCGAGCAGCCCGATCGCCGAACGCAGACTCACGGCGACGGCGGGCGAGCCGGTCAGGGCACGTGTCCAGCTCAGCTCGGGGATCGACATGTCGCCCGGGAGCGCCGACAACGCGTGCACGCAGCCGTTCGAGCGCACCGACCAGGCGTCATCGTCACAGTGCTCATCGGCGACGCGCGCGGGCATCGCGTCCGTGCGGCGCGGCGGGCGGCAGCGACGGGCCGTCGGCGGACTTGCGAGGTAGCACTCGCAGACCAGGTCCGCGTTGGACACTGGCTCATCGGGGTCGATGCGGGCGAGCAGACGCTGACCTTCACCCGAGCGGAGATCGCGGTCGACCACGAGCCGCGCGCCGGCGTAAGCGGGGAGAACGACCACCTCTCGCGTGGTCTCACCGTCCTCGGTGTGGCGTCTCAGCACGAGCTCGGACGGGCTTTCGTCGGGGCGCGAGGGGGCGGAGGGGTGCAGCTGCATCGGCGGGGGATCTAGGGGAAGGGGGGTTCGGTGCGCTACTACGACAGCGACGAGGAGACCGACCGGTGCCCTGCGCGCAGTCGCCCGTGCGAGTTGCCGGAACGCAGGCGGCGCCGGGGATATCTCGCCACGAAGCGGCTGCCCGGCTGCACCGAGGAGGTCTCGCGAAGCGAGGCAACGGCGGCTGAGACGGAGGCGACTGCACGGCAAGGCGGGGCAACTGCACCGCTTTCGTCTCCGCCCTCAGATGTGGCAATTCGACTGCCGATGTGTATTCGGGCCGCGCGATGGGTATGGGGGCTAGCGATGCCGTGAGCGTCGGGGGACCCACGTGGCATCGCGGGCCGCGAGTGCCGCGAGTCAGAAACGTCCCTCGACGCGCAGTTCAAACCATAGGAACCTCCTCAGCGCGCGAGGCGGCCTGCCCGGCCCACCCGCGTGGGATCCGCGACCACAGGCGGGACGATGGCTTTGACATATAGACCCCGACCGACAAGCGGCCTGCGCCCCGGACCCGGTGGACTGCCCCGCGGACAGGTGACCGAGATCCAGCGTGGGCGCATGCTCGCGGCGGCGGTGGATGCCGTCGACGAGGTGGGCTACGCGGGCATGACCGTGGCCCAGGTGATCTCTCGTGCGCGGGTCTCGCGAAAGACCTTCTACGACGTCTTCGGCGATCGCGAGGACTGCTTTCTGGCCGCCTTCGACCAGGCGCTCGAGCAGGGCGCAGATGTGCTGGGAGGGGCCTACGCGGCCGAGTCCTCCTGGAGCGAGGGGGTGCGCGCCGCGCTGACGCGCCTGCTCGTCGCGATGGACGAGGAGCCCGCGCTGGCGCGACTGGTCGTGGTCGAGGCGCTCGCCGCAGGCGACCGTGTGCTCGAGCGGCGCGCCGAGGCCTTCGCCGAGCTGGCCATGGCTGTCGATCGCGCCCGTTCCGAGCCGAACGCGCTCGCCCCGCCGCAGGTGACGGCAGAAGGCGTCGTCGGGGCGGTGTTCGCCGTGCTGCACTCGCGCGTGCTCGAGGCGTCCGAGACGCCCCTGCTCGAGCTCCTGGGCCCGCTGATGAGCATGATCGTCCTGCCCTACCTCGGTGCGAAAGCGGCCGAATCCGAACTGCACCGCCCCGCGCCCGAGCCCGCGCGTTCTCCGGCACGCCGTCGCCGCGCTCGTCGTGGCGACCCGCTCGATGGCCTGAAAATGCGCCTCACCTATCGCACCGTGAGAGTGCTGATGGTGATCGCAGAGTCCCCGGGTGCGAGCAACCGCGAGATCGCCGAGGACTCCGGGATCGCCGACCAGGGGCAGATCTCGAAGCTGCTGAACCGCCTCGCGCGGCTGGAGCTGGTGGAGAACACCGGCGACGGTCAGGAGAAGGGCGCCGCCAATGCGTGGCATCTGACCACGCGCGGCGAGGCGGTCGAGCGCGCCACGCGTCCCCGCTGAGGCCGTTAGTCGTTCCGATCGCCCGGGTAGGTCGACCGGCGTCGACTTCCAGGAGAGGAACGGGGAGATGGCGGTCGGTCTTGTGGTTGTTTGCCGCCGCTGCAGCACGGGTATCGGTGTGGACAGCAGAAAACGCCGACAGGCAAGACGACAGCCCCCTTTCCATGCCCGAGACCATCACCACCACCAGTACAGTCCGCCCCACCGGTCCCGCGACCACGGAGCAGCTGTTCGCCGCGGCGCGCGAGGGCGACCGCGTAGCGCGCGAGGAGCTGGTCGTGCGGTTCATGCCGCTGGCTCGCAAGGTTGCTCGCCGTTACTCGAAATCCTCGCTCTCCGCCGATGACCTCACGCAGGTGGCCAACCTCGCCCTCGTCAAGGCGATCGACCGCTTCGACCCCGACCGAGGCCGCCCCTTCGAGGGATTCGCCGTCCCGACGATCCTCGGCGAGCTGCGCCGCCATTTCCGCGACAACGCCTGGGCGGTGCACGTAGCGCGCAGCGCCAAAGAGCGCTCGAAGGCCGTCCAGGACGCCGGCGAGCTGCTCGCCCGCGAGCACGGTAGAGCGCCGAGCGTCCCGCAGCTCGCGCTCTATCTCGAGATCTCCGAGGAGGACGTCCTCGACGCGTTGCAAGTGGCCCAGGCCTACGCCGCCGAGTCCCTGGACGCGCCGATGCTGGGCGGCGAGGAGGAGCTCACACTCGCATCGAGCCTCGGCGAGCGGGAGCTCGGCTACGAGCGCGTCGAGACTCGCGTCCTCATCGAGGAAGCCCTTGACGGCTTGCCCGAGCGCGAGCGGCGCGCGCTGAAGCTGCGCTACGTGGACGACCTCACCCAAGCGCAGATCGGCGAAGAGCTCGGTGTCTCACAGATGCAGGTCTCCAGGATGCTGCGCACGACGCTGGGGAAGCTGCGCGTGCGCCTCGGGGCGCCGAGCGCGGTGCGCTGAGCCGCGGGCGCGCGGGGCGCCGCCGCAGAGCACAGGCGGGCCCAATAGGTGACGCCGTGGCCGGGGATCCCAACCCTCGGCGGATCGCCTGTTTGACGTAGGACGCGCGGGGATGCGAGAGTCGGGGTTCCACCAGTCGAGGAAGGGAGGAGCCAATGGCTGACGGCGTCTATCGGGTCACGGAGGTGATCGGCGTCAGCGAGGAGTCGTGGGAGGCGGCTGCGCGCACCGCGGTGGAGACGGCGGCGCAGACCGTCCGCGACCTGCGCATCGCCGAGGTCATCAGACAGGACGTCTCGATCGAGGGCGGGAAGATCAAGAACTACCGCGTTCGGCTCGGGATCTCGTTCAAGTACGACTCCGGCGACTGACAGCACGCGTGGCGTTCGGTGCGCCGAGGCTCCTCCGCGAGCCCGGCGCACCTGGCCACGCGAGGTGCTGCCTGCGAGCTCTCATTCAGGTGCCGCCCTCCCCGGCGCGCGCCTGACCCGCCCTTAGCCTGTCCGCATGAGCACCGGCGCCTGGCGCAGCCCGTCGTTCCGGCTCCTCGTGATCGGCCAGGGCGTCTCCTCGGTCGGCGACGGGGTGGCGCCCGTCGCGCTGTCCTTCGCCGTTCTGGAGCTGACCGGGTCGGTGAGCGACCTGGGTGTGGTGCTGGCCGCCCGGTTTCTGCCGCTGATCGCGTTCGTCCTGGCCGGCGGAGTGCTGGCGGACCGGCTGCCGCGCAAGCTGGTGATGCTCGCCTCGGACCTCGTTCGCGCGGGGGCCCAGGCGGCGTGCGCGGTCCTGATCCTGAGCGGTACCGCCCACGTGTGGGAGCTCGGGGCGCTGCAGGCGCTCTACGGTGGCGCACAGGCGTTCTTCGGTCCGGCCTCGACAGGGATCGTGCCCGAGCTGGTCGAGGCCGGGGACCTGCAGGAGGCAAACAGCCTGATGGGGGTCGCCGAAAACCTCTCCTCCGTCGTCGGCCCGGCCCTCGGCGGCGTGCTGGTGGTAGCGGTGGGCGCGGGCTGGGGGCTCGCCTTCGACGCCGGAGCGTTCGTGATCAGCGCCGTCTCGCTGGGGCTCATGCGCCTCGCGGACGTGAGTCGCCCCCAGCGCAGGAGCGGTATCGCGGAGCTGCGCGAGGGGTGGCGGGCGTTCGTCGGACGGCGCTGGCTGTGGACGAGCGTGGCGGCGCTGCCGCTGATCCTCGCCGTCGTCTTCGCGCCGCTCGAGGTGCTCGGTCCCGATGTTGCAAAAGCTCATCTCGGCGGGGCCGGCGCGTGGGCGGCGATCAGCACCGCGTTGGGGGTGGGCGCGGTGCTGGGCGGGGCGGTCGGCTTTCGCTGGCACCCCCGCTTCCCGCTTCGTGTGGCCTTCCTTCTGCCGCTCCTCGGCGAGCCGATGCTGCTGCTCCTGCTCGGCGCGCACGAGCTGCTGGCGCTGATGATCGCGTTCGGGCTGCTCACGGGGTTCGGAGGGAGCGTCTTCAACGTGCTGTGGTTCACGGCGCTGCAGCGCGAGATACCGCCGGGCGAGCTCTCGCGGGTGAGCTCCTGGGATCACCTCGGCAGCTACGCCCTGCAGCCGCTCGGTCTCGCGCTCGTCGGCCCGATCGCGATCGCGATCGGGATCTCCACGACCCTCTACGTCTCGGCGGGTCTGGTGGTCCTGTTGACGCTCGCGATCCTCGCCGTGCGGGCCGTGCGCGACTTCCAGCTCTCGCCGCTGGACGGACCGGAGCAGGCGCCCGATCCGCGCACCGCCGCGCTCGCCGCCCGTGATCTGTACTCCGATCCAGTCGCGACTCCCAACCCGGAGCTCGGCGAGGAGCTGCGGGGCTGACGCGAGCTGGCGCTCCCGCCCAGAAGCGATCGTCACGCATCGCTCGCCGGTGACCAGCCGTTCACTGCCGGGCCCGATTGAGCGCGTACCCTTCGCGCGATGGCGCTCCGCCTCGCAGTGACCGGATTCGCCGGCGCCGCGCCGCTCCGAGGCGCTTGCTCGTCCTACCTCGTATCCGACGGTGAGGCGACGCTGCTGCTCGACTGCGGCCCCGGCACGCTCGAGCGTCTGTACAGGCTGGGCGCCCTGGCGTCACTCGACGCGATCGTGATCAGCCACATGCACGCCGATCACGTCCTCGACCTGCTGCTGATGGCAGGCGAGCTCACCCGCCGCGAACTCGCCGGACGCAGGCCGACGCTCTATGTCCCCCGACTGGCCGGACCGCAGTTGCTCTCGGCTCTCGACGCGGTGTTCTCGCGCGATCAGGGGTCTCCGAACCGCTTCGAGGAGGCTTTCGACGTCGAGGAGTACGACGCAGAGAGCCACATCGTCCTCGGCACGCTCGAGCTCACCTTCGCTCCGAGCGGGCACCCGCAGCCGTGCTACGCAGCAAGGGTCACCGACGGAAACGTGAGCCTCGTCTACGGCGCGGACGGCGCCCCCTCTCAGGCGGTCGAGGATCTCGCCAGCGCCACCGATCTGCTGATCCTCGAGGCGACGTTCCCGGACGACGAGCGGGCCGCGGCCGCGGCCGGTCACTCGACGGCCGAGCAGGCGGGGGAGCTGGCCCGGCGCGCCGGCGCGGTCCGGCTGCTGCTCACCCACCTCCTGCCCGAGGCGGGCGAGGAGGTTGCAAGGCTCGCGGCGCGCCGCTTCGCAGGTGAAGTCGTGCTGGCGCGCGAAGGACTGGTGTACGACGTGGCTTAGCCGCGAACCCGGAGGTGGCGCGGCGTAGGCGCCCATGTGGTCATCGATGGTCCACCATCAGAACTCGACATAGCGAGGTGGGAGATGAAGGCGATTGTGGTCAGCGACGAGACGGTGGGGCTGGCCGGGATGACGCTGGAGGAGCGCCCCGACCCCTCGGCGGCGATCAACGACGTCATCGTTCAGATCCACGCCTCGGGGTTTGTCCCGACCGAGCTGAGCTGGCCGTCGACGTGGACCGATCGCCGCGGCCTTGACCGGGCGCCGTCGATCCCCGGGCACGAGCTCGCCGGGGTGGTCAGCGCGCTCGGCTACGGCACGACGGGGGTGTCGCTCGGGCAGCGGGTCTTCGGCATCGCGGACTGGCATCGTGACGGCACGCTGGCGGAGTACGTGGCGATCGAGGCACGCAACCTCGCGGCGCTGCCAGGCGACGTCGACTTCACGGTCGGCGCGAGCCTCCCGATCTCGGGTCTGACCGCCTGGCAGGGACTGTTCGACCACGGCCGCCTGCGGGCAGGGCAGACCGTCCTCGCGCACGGCGCCGCCGGCGCAGTCGGGTCGATCGTGACGCAACTCGCGCGCGAAGCCGGCGCCTACGTGATCGGCACCGGGCGCGCTGCCGACCGGCAGACGGCGCTCGACTTCGGCGCCGCCGAGTTCGTCGACCTCGAGAACGACGCGCTCGAGGACGTCGGTCGAGTCGATCTGGTGTTCGACGTCATCGGTGGCGAGATCCAGAGGCGCTCCGCGGGCCTGATCCGCGCCCAAGGAACCCTGGTGACCGTCGTCGGGCCCCCCGAGGCACGGCCCGCCGATGGCCTGGCGCTCGACTTCGTCGTCGAGTCCGATCGTGCCCAGCTGAGCGAGATCGTCCGGCGGATCCGCGATGGGCGGCTGCGGACGAACATCGGCACCGTCGCGACGCTCGACGACGCCGTCGCCGCGCTGAACCCGGCCGAGCGACGCAACGGAAAGACGATCATCCGCGTCCGTGCATGAGCGCTCAGTCGGCAGGTGCACTCCAGGCAATCCGAGTTGCGCGCTCGGCGCGTCGCCCACCGTCGCCCGCAAGCGTCGCCCCGCTCACATCGTCTTGACGAGCCCCCCGTCGATCACGTAGTTCGACCCGTTGACGTTGGCGGCCCTCGGCGAGGCGAGCAGCGTGACGAGCGTCGCGACTTCCTCGGGCGTCGTGAAGCGGCCCGTCGGTATCCCGGCGAGCACCCCTTCGCGCACCGCGTCGGCGCTCGTCCCGGTCGCCGCGCCCACAGTTGCCGCGACGCCGTGCTCACCGAGCCAGAGGTCGGTTGCCACCGGGCCGGGCGAGACGTTGTTGACGCGAATCCCCTTGGGCCCGAGCTCCTGGGAGAGCGCCTTGGCCAGGTTCAGGAGCGCGGCCTTCGCGATCCCGTAGTCGACGACGAGCCCGTCGGGGTGGAAGAACGCGTTGACCGAGGCGACGTTGACGATCGTGCCACCGCCGTGGTCGACCATCTCGGCCACCGCCGCTCGAGTGGCACGCAGCGCGGCGAAGAAGTTCAGCTGCAGCGAGCGTTCGAAGTCCTCGTCGGCGATGTTCAAGAAGCCGTCGGTCCTCAGCTTCACGCCGCCCACGTTGTTGACGAGGATGTCGATCCTCCCGTGACGGGTGAGCGCCTCGCCAACCAACCGCTCGGAGCCCTCGGGCTCGACGAGGTCCACGGCGACGGCGTCGACCCGGTTGATGTCCTGAAGGCTCTCGACGGTGAGAGCGCCCGCCACCACCTGCGCGCCCTCGGCCACCAGCGAACGCACGACCGCCAGGCCGATCCCCTTGCTCGCGCCCGTCACGACGGCGACCTTGTCCTGCAGTTCGAGGTCCATGGCTCCCTTTCTGACTGCCCGACCCGCAGCGCCACGCGCCCCACGGACCCGGGCGGACACCCGGGACTCTAGGATCGCACCATGAACGTCGCGATCGCAGGAGGACACGGGCAGATCGCGCTGCGGCTCACGCCGCTGCTGGTCGCGGCCGGCGACTCGGTCACCGGCCTGATCCGAAACCCCGAGCACGCGAACGAGGTCCGCCAGGCCGGAGCGTCACCCGTGCTCTGCGACCTCGAGCGCGCGGGCGCCGAGGAGGTCGCTGAGGCGATAGCGGGTGCGGGCGCAGTCGTCTTCGCCGCCGGCGCCGGGCCGGGCAGCGGCGCTGAGCGAAAGGTCACGATGGACCGCGACGGCGCGATCAAGCTCCTGCAGGCGGCGATTGCCGCAGGCGCAAGGCGCTACGTGGTGATCAGCAGCGTCGGCGCCGAGGACCCTCCGGGCGGAGCGGAGGTGTTCGAAATCTACCTGCGTGCCAAGGCCGAAGCCGATGCCGCAGTCCAGGACAGCGACCGCGACTGGACGATCCTACGGCCTGGAGGGCTGACGGACGAGCCCGGAACCGGCAACGTCCGGATCGACACCTCCCCGTTTCGCGGCTCGATCCCTCGCGACGACGTTGCCGCTGTCGTCGCGCGTGTCCTTCACGACCCGCAGGCAAACGGTCGCGTGCTCTACCTCAACTCCGGACAGCAGCCGCTCGATGAGGCTCTGAAGCAGGCCCTCGCCGGCCTCTCCTAGGCCGGGCCCGAACCCGAGGCCGCCGCTCCGAGCGGGGCGATCCACACCGGCGCCGGCCCCACCCGGATCCGGTCGCCCGGTTCCACGAATCCCAGTCACGCGCAGCGCGCCCCCGTCGGAGCCGGGCTCATGCTGCGCGCGATCCTCTGGCGCGCCGCGGCGCTCGTCGCGGCCCTGCTGGCAGTCCGGTTCCTTGCGGACATCCTCCAGGGCTCCATCGGTCGGGCTCTGCGCGCGCGAAGCACCCTCGCTCATAGCCGAGCGCCGCGGCTGCCGTCGACGCCCGGCGGTCTGGGCGGGATCGTGCCGGGCTGGCTCGGCACCGCACTGAGCGCGACGGCTGCAACCGTCGTGGCGGTGGCTCTCGCCCTCCTGGCCGTGCGCGTCCGTGCCAGGCGACGACGCAGATACATCCGGCTGCGGTTGCTCCCCTATCGCACCGACCACGCCGGCCCCGAGGCGCTCACGCGCATGTACGCGACGCTCCACGCCGCGCTCGCCGAACGATGGTGGCGGCGCCTGCTGTGCGGGCAGCCCTCCACGGCACTCGAGGCGTGGCTCGACGAGAGCGGAAGGGCATCGCTCGCGCTGAGCTGCCCGCCGCTGCGCGCGGCCGCGGTGCGCGCCGCGCTCCAGTCGGCCTACCCCAACCTGCGTGTGCTGGAGGAGGCGCTGTGGGCCGAGCCGCCACCGGTGCTGGTGCGGCTGAAGAAGCACGCCGGCTTCATCCGCCGCACCGCGACGCCGGGCCGTTTCGACCGGGAAGCCCAGCCGGCGATGGATGGGGTGCTGCGGGCGATGGCGGCGGGCGGCACACCCGCGCTCGTCCAGCTCGCGCTGACGCCCGCACCGGGAGCCGTCGAACGGTTGGCGAGGGGGCTGTTCCGTCACCGCGAGCGGGAGGTGGCGCTGGATCGCTCGCTCCTGGACCAGGCGGAGCTGCTCGGTGGCCTCGAGGTGCAGCATCGTGCCCTGTTCTTCGCCGACGTGCGGGTGCTGGCGACGAGCAGGGAGGGCGCCGAGCGCATCTCCGGTGCGCTGCGAGCGCGCCGTGCGGAGAACCGGCTGGTCGAGCGCGGCGCGCCCGTGCGCCAGGGCCGGCTCGGGCTCTTTCGCCGCAGGCTGCAGCGCGGCGAGGGCAACCCGGTGCCGGGCCTCTCGCGCGAGGTCTTCTCGCCCGGCGAGCTCGCCGAGCTGTGGCAGCTCCCGGGCGTGGACTTCACGGCGGTGCCGCTAGCGCGCGGCTCGCTCCCGCTCGCGCCGGCGCCGCCCGAGGTGTGCAGGGCGGGGGAGGGGACGCTGCGAGACGCGCTCGGCCCGGTGTCGATCCACGAGGAGCTGCGCCGTCAGAACGTCGCGGTCCCCGGCACCGTGGACCAGGGCAAGTCGAGCTTCCTGGTGGCGAGCGTGGCCGAGGACCTGCGCCGCGAGCGCTGCGCGGTGATCGTGCTCGACCCGAAGGGCGACGCGGCCGAGGCGGCGCTCAGCGTCGTGCCGCCCGGGCGGACCTGCACGTTGCTCGACTTCGCCGACCCGACCTGCGGCTTCAACCCCCTGCGAGTGGACGCCCCCGCCGACGTGATCGCCGATTACGTCGTGGGCGCTCTGAAGGGCCTCTTCACCGACGCGGACATCCGAGCCAGCTCCGACCGCTACCTGCGCAACGCGGTGATCGCCGTGCTCGCGCACGATCCGGCGAGCACGCTGTGGGACGCGGCGCGGATGCTCTCGGTCGGCGAGGAGGGCTACGCGTACAGGCGAGCGGTCGGCACGGCGGTGCGCTCGCTTCCCGAGCTGAAGGAGATCAGCGCGTTCTTCACCGCGGAGCTGACGGCGCAGCTCGCGGACGCGAGAAGCGCGACGACAGCGAAGCTCGACGCCCCGGTGAACAAGCTCGCGCGCCTGCTCAACTCACCCTCGATCAAGCGCGTGCTCCTCAACGAGTCGCTGCGCGTCGATTTCGATCGCGTGATCGGCGGAGCGGAGATGCTGGTCGTGAAGGGCGCGCTCGGCTCGATGGGGGCGGGAAACACCTCGGTGCTGATGCAGCTCCTTGTCGGGATGCTCGACGCCGCGCTGGCACGCCAGCAGGATCTGGTGCCCGCGGCCGAGAGGATCGCCGTCGCGCTGAAGGTCGACGAGGCGCCGCTCGTGCTCAACCGCGGCTTTGCGGAGACGATCGCGCTGAAGCGCTCGGCGGGGCTCGAGACCGTCGCGTGCTGGCAGACCGACGCGCAGTGGACCGAGCGCGAGGTGCGCGATCAGCTGGACGCACTGTTCGCGCACCGCGTCTGCTTCGCGACCGCATCGGCCGAGGACGCGCGCGCGTCGGCGAAGCTGGCGATGGCGGAGTTCTCGGACAGCGTGCGTCCCGGGATCGAGCGCCTCTCGACGCTCGGCCGCCCGGACGTGCGGCTGCGGCTGCCGCGCCATCACGCGGTCGTGAGCTGGGTGACGCCCGCGGGACGCGCCCCGGCGTTCGTGGCCGAGACGCTCCCGATGCGCGTTGACCGAGCCCGCATCAATGAGCTGGCCGCCGAGCAGGCCGCGCGGGGAGCCCGCCGCCTCACGGACCTGCGCCAGCGCCACTGGGAGGGAGAAGGGAGGGGAGGGTCAGGAGGATCGGACAAGGCTGGTGGTTCGGGTGCGGGCGGCCATGGCCCCCGTCGTGCGCTGCTGAGTCCGGCAGCGTCGAGAACCGCCAAGCCCAGCACCGCGGCGGAGAGCTACCGCGAGCTCCTCGACCTGGACCGTGCGCGCTCGGCGCGTCCCGTGGCCCGGCGCGGCCGTCCGGGTCCCGTGGAGCTCGACGAGAGCGACGTCGGGCTCCTCACCCTGCTCGCGAGCTTCGATCACCTGCTCACCAGCCAGATCCACCGCCGCCTCGCGCCGCGGCGTGCGGCGACTACGACGCAACGGCGCGTCAAGCGCCTGGCCGACGGCGGCCTCATCGACCGTCTCCAGTTCCACCGCCGCGACGGCGGCGGCGTGCCGATGTGCTGTGCGCTCGCGCCCGCGGGGATCGCGGCGCTGGAAGCGCTCGGCGTAGAGGTCACTGCGGGCTCGCCGCAGTCGCCGCCGGGCGACGTCCTGCAGCGGGTGCGCCACGAGCTGCACGTGGCCGGCTGGGCGCTCGCGCTTGCGGCGGCGTACGAGGGCGCGAGCGCGCGCGGGCGCGCCGGCTCGGTGATCGCTCCGCCGCGCGGGCCGGCGCGCCCGTTCTCACCCGCGGATCTGAGGCTGCCCGGCGGGCGCGTGCCGCATGACTTCCTGAAGGGCGGGGCGGAGCTCGACCGCTTCGAGACGTTGCGCCCCGACGCGACGGTGACGGTGTGCCTGCCAGGCGAGGGGCACGTCGATCTGCTCGTCGAGCGCGACGATCGCGTCGGGCGCCCGGCCTGGATCGCGAAGCTCGAGCGCTGGGACCACTTCCTCGCCGGCTGGAGCCTCCATACGGCGAGGTACCGTCGGGCGGCGCGCCCGCTGGCCGTCTTCCTCTGCCGCGACGAGGCCACCGCACGCGAAAGCGCCCGCCGCGCGGACCACGTGCTGCGGGCCTGCCAGGCCTACGCCGGCGACTACGCGCACCACTGGAGCTACGACGGGCGTCAGAGTCTCGTTTTCCTGGCCGAGCGCGGAGCGCACGAGGGCGATCTCACCGGCTTCGCGGTCCCCGCCCTGCCGCCCGACGTGCGCGCCGCGCTGGCGGACGAGGACTCCGCCGGTGAGGCGCGTGCGGTCGCGGTGCGACTGCCAGGTACCTAGCCCGCGACGGCCTGCTGCGGAGCGGTGCAGAACGCGCACCGGTGCGCGCCGACGGGGATCTCGCTGAGGCATTCGGTGCACGGATGCGTTTCGGACTCCACGTCCGTCTCGGTCTTGTTGCGTCGCATCAGTGCGTTGACCGGCACCACAACGAAGAAGAACACGGCTGTCGCGACGGACACGAAGGTGATCAGAGCGTTCAGGAACGAGCCGTAGTGAAAGACGCTGCCGTTGATCGTGAACGTGAGACCGGAGAAGTCGTGCTTGCCGAAGATCGCCGCGATGATCGGCGTGAGGAGGTCGGCGACAAGGGCTGCGACGACCGCGGTGAACGCGGTACCGACGACCACCGCCACTGCGAGATCGACGACGTTTCCCCTGAGCAGGAACGACTTGAATTCCTTGAGCACGACCACCTCCTCGATCGGGATCGTCACTCCCTCGTTCGAGGCCTGCCGGGTGGTCTCCTTCCCGGTTCAGCGCTCCCTGGGGTAGGCGGATGACTGCTGTATGTTGCGCGCGAGGGCGCCCGTCGCGCCGACCGACAACGGGGAGCGCCGCGATGTCAGATGGGGAGACCGTCGTGATGGAGGCGATCGACGCGTTCAACGCCCGCGACGTGCAGCGATTCGCCGCGCTCACGACGCCCGACTTCCAGTGGCTTCCCTCGATGAGCCCGATCGCCGGCGAGGACTTCGTGGGCCCTGAGGGCATCCAGCGGTATTTCGACGGCCTGGGCGACGCGTGGGAGCACTTCCGCATCCTCCCTGGGGGCGAGGTGCGCACCCACGCCGCGGGCCTGGTGCTGCTCGGAAGGCTCGACGGCCTCGGCAGGGGCAGCGGGGCCCGCGTCGACTCGCCGCTCGGGATGGCGTTCGATCTGCGTGACGGGCGGATCACGCGGATCAGAGGCTTTCTCGACCACGCGGAGGCACTCCATGCGGTCGGCCTGGAGGGGTGACGAGGCGCACGGCACGGCCCGGGTACGACAAAATCGGTGTCGCGACGTCGGCGAAGCGAACCCTGCCGTCCCAGCTAGGGCGCGGGGGCTGGAACTCGGGGCCGAGTGCCGCTCATTTGGCGCCCAACACGTCGCGGTCAAGCTGATCCAGGCACGGCGCGAGGTACTTCGCGGCGATCTTGTGGCCCGAAGGCCACATCGGCGCGTCTGAAACCTCGGAGCTGAACCCAGCCCCGCCGGTGAGCTTCGCCGTCAGATAGATCGGCTCGTCATCGGTCAGGAGCATCCCGTGGATCACGGGGTCGAACGGCGGAGGCACCAGGTCCGCTCCCGCGAGCGCCGCGATCGACAGCGCTGCCACATCGGCCTCCTGCGAACCGAGACCGCCTTGCTTGATCGGGAAGTCGATGGCGTCACCGGCGGCGTAGACACGCTCCACACCTGGAACTCGCCCGTAGGGGTCGACCCTGATGAAGCCGTGCTCTCCGAGGGGGATGCCGCGGATCGAAGGGCCGTAGAGCTCCGGCAGAGCGATCACCCGCTGAGCGTGCAGACGCCGGTCTCCGGGGCTGATCACGATCTCACCGGCGCTCGGGATCTCGGCGTAGGCGGAGTTGATCGTCTCGATGCGGGCATCAGCCAACTTCGCGGCTACGGCGTTGCTGGCGGCGGTGCCGAAGATCGCCAGAGGGCTCTCCTCGGGAGTGACGATCGTGATCGGCAGCTCGATGTTCATGTCATACGCGCGGCCGGCCGTCATCAACGCCAGCTCGTACAAGGGGAGCTGCCATGCCATCCGTGCCGGGGCGACGAACGCGAGGCTCTTGATGTAGCCGCCCTCGATGTCCTGGATCAGCCCGTGCAGCGTCTCATCCATCCGACGGTCATCCATCGTGATGGCGTGCTCGTAGCACGGCACCGCACGCGCGCCGAGTCCGAGCACGAGCGCGTCGTACTCGATCGACTCACCGGTCTTGGTGCGAATCAGGCGCTCCTCCGGCTCGATGTAGTCAAGCTCGCCGCGCAGCAGCTCGGCACCCGCGTCAGCCACGATTCGCGCCAATGGGTAGCGTCTCGCCGCAGGGTAGGCGAACGGCTCACGTACCGTCATCGGCCTGTAGACGAAGTCCTCGTTCGGCGCGAGCACAGTCATCTTTGTCTGCTCGGGCGCGAGCTGATGCAGTGCCAGCGCCGTCTCCAAGGCGGCTACCCCGCCGCCCACGATCACTACGCGAAGTCTTGGGTGAGAGCCATTGGTTGTCATGGCCTCCAAGCTAACCCTCGGGTTCGCGGATGCCAGCCGCAGAAAGCCGCCCTTGGGGGCGGGAAAACTACGCAGCCGGTCGATCGGGTCGACGGGCCAACACGCCGATTCGCAGCGGCAAACACCGGTCTTCACCAGCCACCCGACGGCTGCTCGGCATCGTCGTTCGCGGCCATTCCACTGCGGCCTACGGGAAAAACCCTGATGCCTCAGGAGCGCGATTCTCGGATGCTTCTCTCATGGCCCAGCCACACCCACGTCCTCGTTCCGGATCCGCTCCAGGGACGAGGAGGGGGCGATCGTCACCGCGGGCTGTGAGCAGCGCCCTCGCGGCGACATGGGCCTTCCAGCAGCGCGACCTGATCGGGCAGTGAGGCGAAAAGCTCCGACGCCGATGCTGATGGACGAGCTCGGGCTCCTATCGGCACTCGCCGGAGATCGCGACGAGGTGCATGCCCAGCGCACCCTCGAGCGAGAAGCCGATCGCTGGACCGGCAGCGACGTCGATGACGAACGCGGGCTCTCCCCAGCGGCGATCCTGATCCCCGTCGATGAAAACAGGCGTCTCGCCGATGGTGCCGAGCAGCACGTCGCTCGGCGCGGGCGGGAGCTCATCGGCCGGTAGGCAGATCGGCGAGCTGCCCTCGCAGCAGCCACCGGACTGATGGATGACCAACGCTCCGTAGCGCGCCGCCAGGCGCTCGAGCAGCTCGAGCACCGGCGGCGTGGCGCTGACGCGCGCCTCGGCCTCCGCCATCGCCTAGAAGAACCCGAGCGGCTCTGGGTCGTAGCTGACCAGCAGGCACTTCGTCTGCGTGTAGTGGTCGAGCATCATGCGGTGGTTCTCGCGCCCGACGCCCGAGGACTTGTATCCGCCGAAGGCCGCGCCGGCGGGGTACAGGTGGTAGCAGTTGGTCCACACGCGCCCGGCCTTGATCGCGCGGCCCATACGGAAGGCACGGCTGCCGTCGCGTGTCCACACGCCCGCGCCGAGCCCGTACATGGTGTCGTTGGCGATCGCCAGCGCCTCGGCCTCGTCCTTGAACGTGGTCACCGCGAGCACCGGGCCGAAGATCTCCTCCTGGAAGACACGCATGTCGTTGGTCCCCTTCAGGACCGTCGGCTCGAAGTAGTAGCCCTCGCGCAGCTCATCCTCGACCTCCGGGGCATGTCCGCCGATCAAGAGCTCGGCTCCCTCCTCAAGGCCGATTTGCACGTAGCTTTCGATCTTCTCGAGCTGCGCCTTTGAGACCTGCGGACCGATCTGCGTCGACGGGTCCAGCGGGTTGCCCTGGCGGATCGCGCGGATGCGCTCAAGGCAGCGCGCCATGAACGGCTCGTAGATCGACTCCTGGATCAGAGCACGGGAAGGACACGTGCAGACCTCGCCCTTGTTGAAGGCGTAGAGCACGAGCCCCTCGATCGCCTTGTCCAGCAACGCGTCGTCGACATCGAGGATGTCCGCGAAGAAGATGTTCGGCGACTTGCCGCCGAGCTCGGTCGTTGAGGGGATCAGGTTCTGCGCGGCGTAACCCATGATCAGACGTCCGGTGACCGTCTCGCCGGTGAACGCGATCTTCGCGATCCGCTTGCTGGAACCGAGCGCGCGGCCGATCTCGCCGCCCGAGCCGTTGACGACGTTGATCACCCCCGCAGGCACGACGTCCTCGATCACCTCGACCAGCTTCAGCAGCGACCAAGGGGTCGGGCTGGCCGGCTTGATCACCGTGCAGTTCCCGCCCGCGAGCGCCGGCGCGAGCTTCCACGCCGCCATCAGCAGCGGGAAGTTGAACGGGATGATCTGCCCGACGACGCCGAGCGGCTCGCGGAAGTGGTAGGCGTAGGTCTTCTCGTCGATCTCCGAGATCGACCCCTCCTCGGCACGCACCGCGCCCGCGAAGTAGCGGAAGTGGTCGATCGCAAGCGGCAGGTCAGCGGCGAGCGTCTCGCGCACCGGCTTGCCGTTCTCCCAGCTCTCGGCCACGGCGAGCATGACCATGTTCTCCTCGATCGCATCTGCGATCGCATCCAGCACCGCCGCTCGTTCGGCCGGCGAGCGCCGGGCCCACTCGTCCTTCGCGGCGTGCGCCGCGTCGAGCGCCAGCTCGACATCGGCCGGGGTCGAGTCGGCGACTTCGCAGAACGCCTCGGCCGTGGCGGGGGAGAGGTTCTCGCGGTAGGCGCCGGCGCTCGGTGGCACCCACTCACCACCGATGAAGTTCTCATAACGCTCTTTCAGTTCAACGACGCTGCCGGGCTGACCGGGCGCTGCGAAGATCGTGGGGGTCTCGACTGCGGTTGCCATGTGATTGCTCCTTCTCGGTGGTGGCGCGGATCTGGATGGGTCAGACGGTCTGGCGCGTCACGCCGTGGCCGCCAGGCTCGGGCTCCGGACGCCGGTGCTCGGCACCTCGGGCATGCGGAAGACCATGCGCGGCGCCGGCGCGCTGCCGTCCAGCACCTGCGCGATCGCCTCGTTGACGTCGTCGAGCTCGCGCTCGACGCGCTCGACCTGGGTACGCCCTCGGGCGTGCAGCTGGAAGACCTCCTCGAGGTCGTGGTGGGTGCCGACGATCGAGCCCTTCACCGTCAACCCGCCGAGCACCGTCTCGAAGATCGGCAGTCGCATCTCGTTCTGCGCAGGCAGCCCGACACAGACCAGGGTGCCGCCACGAGCGAGCGATCCGAGCGCCTGCTCGAACGCGGACGGCGACACGGCCGTCGAAATCGCCTGGTCGGCGCCGCCGAGCGCCTGAATCGCCGCGATCGGATCCTGCTCGCCCGCGTGCACCAGGTGCTCGGCACCGAGCTCGCGTGCGGTGTTCAGCCGCTCCTCGTTGATGTCCACGGCAACGACTGCCGCGCCGGTCACGCGTGCGTACTGGATCGCGAGGTGGCCGAGCCCCCCGGCGCCGAACACCGCGACCAGGCCGGCCGACGAGGCGCCCGAGACCTTGACAGCCTTGTAGGTGGTGACGCCCGCGCATGTCAGCGGTGCGGCATCGAGGGGATCGACGTCGTCCGGGACGCGCACGACGTGGCGCGCGTAGCCGACGGCGTACTCCGCGAAGCCTCCGTTCATCCCGTAGCCGGTGTTGATCTGCGATTCGCAGAGCGTCTCGGTGCCGGAGTTGCAGTAGCGGCAGTCGCCGCACGCGTAGCCGAGCCAGGGGAGCGCCACCCGCATGCCCTCCCTCAGGCCGTGGGAGTTGCCGGGACCGACGCGCTCGATGATCCCCACGCCCTCGTGACCGGGGATGAACGGCGGTTCGGGCTTGACCGGCCACTCGCCGCGCGCGGCGTGGATGTCCGTGTGGCAGAGCCCGCACGCCTCGATGCGCACCAGCACCTGCTCGGGGGCGGCCGTTGGGATCGGCACGTCCTCCAGGGCGAGCGGCTGGTCGAAGCTGTGGACGATCGCGGCCTTCATGGAAGCTCCTCGGGTAGGGGAGCTCAACATCACACGCCCTACGCGGCTTGCCATCCGCAGTAGCAGCGCGCTCGGGTCAGTAATCGCCACGGACCGGTTGCGGGGTCAGGACTTTCTACCTAGAGCGCGAGCGGCTGATGCCCGATGGCGCACCGCGACGCGCCACGTAGCGTGGACGTGATGGCATCGACCGTCGAGCCGATTCAGGTGACCACGAGCCCCGACGACGCCCCGGTGCTCGAGCCGACCGAGCAGGTCGAGCTGCTGATGCGCGACCTGCGAAGCTCGCCGCAGGGGCTCTCCGGCCCCGAGGCGAAGCGACGGCTGTTGCAATATGGGCCGAACGAGCTGCGCCGGCGCGGCGGGATGAAGTGGCCGGCGGAGCTGGGACGCCAACTGACGCATCCCCTCGCCCTGCTCCTGTGGGTCGCCGCCGCGCTGTCGTTCGCTGTCGGCAGCGAGACGGTGGCGATCGCCGTGCTGCTGGTGATCGCGCTGAACGCGCTGTTCGCCCTGATCCAGGAGATGCAGGCCGAGCGGGCGGTCGAGGCACTGGCGCAGTTCCTCCCGCAGAAGGTGCGCGTGCTCCGCGACGGCACCTCACAGGAGATCGTCGCTGTCGATCTCGTCCCCGGCGACGTGGTGCTCATCGAGGAGGGCGACCGCATCGCCGCCGACATGCGGATGATCTCCGGCGCCGTCGAGGTCGATCTGTCAACGCTCAACGGCGAGTCCGCACCGGCGCTGCGTTCGCCCGATCTGATCGACCCGAGCGTCGCGCGGATCGCCGCCCAGAACCTTCTGTTCAGCGGAACCAGCGCCACCGGGGGGGAGGCCCGCGGGGTCGTGTTCGCAACCGGGATGCGCACCGAGCTCGGCCGGATCGCCGCGCTGTCCGAGCGTGTCAAGGAGGAGCCGAGCCCGCTTGAAACGCAGGTGCGCAAAGTCGCCTGGCTGATCGCCGCGATCGCGATCGCGATCGCAGTCGCGTTCGTCCCCGTCGCGATCTTCGGCGCCGGGCTGTCGCTGGACAACAGCGTCGTCTTCGCCGTCGGGCTGCTCGCCGGAAACGTGCCCGAGGGCCTCTTGCCGGTGATCACGTTGGCGCTCGCTGTCGCAGTGCGTCTGCTGGCGCGACGCGGCGCGCTGGTCAAGCGCCTCAGCGCCGTCGAGACGCTCGGCTCGACCGACGTGATCTGCACCGACAAGACCGGGACGCTGACCGAGAACCGCATGAAGCCGATCGCGGTGTGGACGCTCAAAGGCGAAGTCGCGCTCGGCGCGGCGCCTTCGCAGGCCGACGAGAGCGCGCTCGCCGCTCTCGCGCAGGTCGCCTGGGCGTGCAACAACGCGAGCCTGCAGCCCGGCGCGCAGAACACGGGCGACCCGACGGAGATAGCACTGCTGCAGACCGCCCAAGCCCTCGGCGTCCCCTTCGACGCGGCGGCTCGCGAGCGCGCGCGCCGCCATCAATACAACTTCGATCCGCAACGCAAGCTGATGTCCACGCTCGAGGGCTCCGAAGGCCACAACTGGCTGGCGACGAAGGGCGCGCCCGAGGCGGTACTTCCTCGCTGCAGCACGGCCGTGCTGGGCAACGGCGGGGAAGGCCCGCTCGGGAAGGCAGAGCGCGACCGGGTGACGACGGCGGTCGAGGGGTTCGCCAGACAAGGGTTGCGGGTGCTCGCCCTCGCCCGCAAGGCGACACCCTCCGAGGCACAGCCACCCGACCGAGACGACGCCGAGTCAGGGCTCTGCTTTCTCGGGCTCGTCACGATGCAGGATCCACCACGAGCCGCGGTCGCCCAGGCCGTCGCCCGCTGCCATGCCGCCGGGATTCGAATCATCCTGATCACGGGCGACCATCCCCTCACCGCAGCGGCGATCGCCGGGCAGGTCGGCATCGGCGCGGAGAATCCGCTGGTCGTCAACGCTCAGTCCTTCGACCACCGCCACGAGCAGGAGGTCCGCGGGATCCTCGCGACCGGCCGCGAGGTGATCTTCGCTCGCGCGTCACCCGAGACGAAGCTCCAGATCGCCGAGGCGTTGCGCAGCGAAGGGCACGTCGTCGCAATGACCGGCGACGGCGTCAACGACGCGCCCGCGCTGCGCACAGCCGACATCGGTGTAGCGATGGGACGCTCGGGGACCGACGTCGCCAGGGAGGCGTCGACGATGGTCCTGACCGACGACAACTTCGCGACGATCGTCGTGGCGATCGAGGCCGGGCGCCAGGTCTACGACAACGTCCGCAAGTTCATCCAGTACATCTTCGCCCACGCCACGCCGGACGTCGTTCCCTTCCTCTTGTTCGCGCTGAGCGGCGGGAGGATTCCGCTTCCCCTCACGGTGATGCTGATTCTCGCCTTCGACGTCGGTACCGAGACGCTGCCGTCACTCGCGCTCGGGCGCGACCCGATCGAGCCAGGCAGCATGCAGCGACCGCCACGCCCCCGCTCGGAGGGCGTGATCCAGGGTCCGATGCTGGTACGCGCCTGGCTGTTCCTCGGCGTGATGGTCTCCGCGCTCTCGCTCGCCGGCTTCTTCTACGTGCTGCACGGTGCCGGCTGGCAGCCCGGCGACCCGGTCGGCGCCGGATATCCACTGCACCACGCCTACCTGCAGGCCACGACGATGACCTTCGCCGGGATGATCGCCGGACAGATCGGGACCGCATTCGCTGTCCGCACGAGGCGAGCTTCGCTGTTCTCGATCGGCGTGTTCAGCAATCCGTACCTGCTCGGCGCGATCGCCGGCGAGCTAGCGCTCGCCGCGCTGTTCATCTATCTCCCGCCATTGCAGTCGCTGTTCGGGACCGCCGGCCTGCCGCTGCGAGACCTGGTCCTGCTGACGCCCTTCCCGTTCATCGTGTGGGGCGCTGATGAGCTGCGTCGGTGGCTGGTGCGCCGTCGCACAATGCTCGTCACACCTGCCTGAAGCCACCCGCGTCGCCCTCGACCTACCCGGTGGCTCACGCGCCGCCGAGCAGCGTCCTCACCTGGCGAGCGATCTCGAGATCCTCGCGGGCCGCGAGGACGAGCGTCTCGACGGTCGCCTGCTCGGCTGCGATCAGCGTGTCGCCGGCGGCGTGCTCGTTGAGCTGCTCGTCGAGTCCAACACCCAGGAACGCCAGTCCGGCGGCGGCGCGCGCCCTGACCTCGGGCGCGTGCTCGCCGACCCCGCCGGTGAACACGAGCGCGTCCAGGCCCGACATGCTCGCCGCCATCGCCGCGATCCCAGCGCGCAACCTGTGGAGGTAGACATCTCTCGCGAGCACAGCCCGTTCATCGCCCGCGGCGGCCCAGAGCAGCACCTCGCGCATGTCAGGCGTGCCGGCCATGCCCGTGAGGCCCGAGCTGTGCTCGAGCGCCTCGGAGAGTTCGCGTACCCCGAGCTCCTCACGCTCGAGCAGCCACAACAGCATCCCGGGGTCCAGATCGCCCGCGCGTGTAGCCATCACGAGCCCCTCGAGCGGCGTGAAGCCCATCGTCGTGTCCAGCGAGTGACCGCCGCTGATCGCGCACAGCGAGGCGCCGGCTCCGAGATGGCAGCTCACGATCCGCAGACCCGCGTGCTCGCGCCCCAGCAGCTCCGGTGTGCGTCGCGCGACCCAGGCATGCGAGAGCCCGTGGAAGCCGTAGCGGCGCAGGCCCCAGCGCTCTCGCCACTCGCCAGGCAGGGCATAGGTGAACGCCGGCGCCGGCAGCGTCGCGTGAAAGGCGGTGTCGAAGCAGGCGACGGCAGGCAGTCGGGGCAGGCGCTCAGTGATCGCGTCGAGCGCGGCCAGTGACTTGGGCTGGTGCAGAGGCGCGAGGTCGACGAGCGCGCGCAGCTCCCGCTCAACGTCCGTGTCGATCCGCACCGCCTCGCGGAAGATCGAGCCGCCGTGAACGATGCGGTGGCCGATCGCATCGGCCTCGCCGAGCGCGGAACCCAACGCGTCGTCGAGCTGCTCGGGATCAACGCGGGCGTGCGGCGCGTCGAGCTCGCGAGCCTCGACGAGCGCGTCACGTGCGTCGAGCAGCGTGAGCTTGAGGCTGCTCGAGCCGGCGTTGACGACCAGCACCCGCAAGGTCGCGCCTATACCGGTGGCTCGGGGGCCGCGTTCGCCCCCGGCCAGCACCAGTCGCGGACATCGGGCGGATCCTCCCCGTGCTCGCGGGTGTAGGTTCGATGGCGCAGGCGCTCGTCGTCCATCTCCTGCCGTACATGGCCGGCGCCCTCGGCCAGCCCGGGCACGCGGTCGATGACGTCCATCACGAGATGGAAGCGGTCGAGGTCGTTGAGCATCACCATGTCGAACGGGGTTGTGGTCGTGCCCTCCTCCTTGTAGCCGCGCACGTGGATGTTGTCGTGGTTGGTGCGCCGGTATGTGAGACGGTGAATCAGATACGGGTATCCGTGGTAGGCGAAGATCACCGGCCGGTCGGTCGTGAACAGCGCGTCGAACTGCGCCTCGGAAAGACCGTGCGGGTGCTCGCTGTCGGGCTCCAGGCGCATCAGGTCGACGACGTTCACCACCCTCACCTTCAGCTCGGGAAGCCGCTCGCGCAGGATCGCGGCCGCCGCGACGCTCTCGAGCGTCGGCACGTCACCGGCGCAGGCGAGCACGACGTCGGGCTCCTCATCGCCTGCGCTCGAGAACGAGTCCCAGATGCCGATCCCGCGAGTGCAGTGCGCGACCGCCTCCTCCATGTTCAGGTAGTTCAGCGACGGCTGCTTGCCGGCGACGATCACGTTTACGTAGTTGCGGCTGCGCAGGCAGTGGTCGGCGACAGAGAGCAGGCAGTTGGCATCCGGTGGCAGGTACACACGCACGATCGCAGCCTTCTTGTTGACGACGTGGTCGATGAACCCGGGATCCTGGTGGGAGAAACCGTTGTGGTCCTGACGCCAAACGTGCGAGGAGAGCAGGTAGTTCAGCGACGCGATCGGCCGGCGCCACGGGATCTGACGTGTCACCTTCAGCCATTTCGCGTGCTGGTTGAACATCGAGTCCACGATGTGGATGAACGCCTCGTAGCAGTTGAACAGGCCGTGGCGTCCGGTCAGGAGGTACCCCTCCAGCCAGCCCTCGCAGAGATGCTCGGAGAGAACCTCCATCACGCGGCCGTCGGGCGCGAGGTGGTCGTCGGTGGAGAGCGTGACGGCGTCCCAGGCGCGGTCGGTCGCCTCGAAGACGGCGCCGAGCCGGTTCGAGGCCGTCTCATCCGGCCCCATCAGGCGGAAGCTTTCGGGGTTCGAGCGGATGATGTCGCGCAGGAACTCCCCCAGAACACGAGTCGGCTCGCTGACGCTCGCGGTGGGCGAGGGCACCTCGACGCCATAGTCGCGGAAGTCGGGCAGCTCGAGATCCCGCAGGAGGACGCCGCCGTTGGCGTGGGGGTTCGCACCCATCCGCCGCTCGCCCTCGGGTGCGAGCGCAGCAAGCTCCGCACGCAGCGCGCCGCTCTCCTCGAACAGCTCCTCGGGACGGTAGGAGCCCATCCACTCCTCGAGCTGGCGCAGATGCTCCGGGTTGCCCGCGAGATCCGCGAGCGGCACCTGATGGGAACGGAACGACCCCTCCGCCGGCAGCCCGTCGACCGTCTTCGGGCCGGTCCAGCCCTTCGGTGTCCGCAGCACGATCATCGGCCAGCGCGGTCTCTGCGTCTCGCCGTCCTCGCGGGCGCGCCGTTGGATCTCGGCTATCTCGGCGGTCACCTCATCCAGCGTCGCCGCCATCAACTGGTGCATCGTCGCCGGATCGTCGCCCTCGACGAACCTGGGTGCATAGCCGTAGCCCTCCAGCAGCGAGCGCAGCTCCCCGCCGGAGATGCGTGCCAGGACGGTCGGGTTGGCGATCTTGTAGCCGTTGAGATGCAGCACCGGCAGCACCGCGCCGTCACGCGCGGGATCCAGGAACTTGTTGGAGTGCCAGCTCGTCGCCAGCGCGCCCGTCTCCGCCTCTCCGTCGCCGACGACGCAGCACACCAGCAGCTCGGGGTTGTCGAACGCCGCCCCAAAGGCGTGTGCGAGGGAATAGCCGAGCTCGCCGCCCTCGTGGATCGAGCCCGGAGTCTCAGGCGCCACGTGACTCGGGATGCCACCGGGAAAGGAAAACTGGTGAAACAGCCTACGGATGCCCTCGAGGTCATGGCCGATGTGCGGGTAGACCTCCGTGTAGGTGCCCTCGAGATACACGTTGGCCACTATGCCGGGCCCGCCGTGGCCGGGGCCCGTCACGTACAGGACGTTCAGGTCGCGTGCCTTGATCACCCGGTTCAGGTGCGCGTAGATGAAGTTCAAGCCTGGCGTCGTCCCCCAATGCCCGAGCAGCCGCGGCTTGGTGTGCTCGATCGTGAGCGGCTCGCGCAACAGCGGGTTCTCGCGCAGGTAGATCTGTCCCACGGACAGGTAGTTCGCGGCACGCCAGTAGGCGTGGGTTCGCTGCAGCTCGAGAGCGGACAGGGGGGTCCTCGAGAGCAACTCAGCGCTGTCGGACATCGCGAGCTCCAAGTCGTAGGGGCGGAAGGGGGATACCGCCCATCATCGCTGAGAGCGGGTCGCGAACCTTCGGGGGTGGCGCCACGCCCTCGAGCGTGCACCGGGCGTCATCGCGCTCAGAGGGACTCGGGGATCATCTCGATCGCCCCGCAGGGGCACTCCTCGACACAGATGCCGCAGCCCTTGCAGTAGTCGAGGTCGAACGCGTAGCCGTCGCCCTCCGGAACCTTCAGCACCGCGTTGTCCGGGCACACGCCGTAGCAGTTGTCGCAACCGAAGCAGTTGCCGCATGAGAGGCAGCGGCGGGCCTCGAACAGCGCGTTGCCCTCGTCCAGGCCCTGCGTCACCTCCTCGAAGCTCGACTGCCTCCGGATCGCGTCGAGCTGCGGCGCGACGGTCTTCGGTGCGTCGGCGTAGTACCAGACGTTGAGCTCCTCGAAGCTCGCGAGCTCTGGGCTGGGGGGGTGGACGAACTCGGCCTCGCGCAGCCACGCGTCGATGTTGCGCGCGGCCTGCTTGCCGTGGCCGACGCCGACGGTGACGGTGCGCTCGGCGGGCACCATGTCGCCGCCGGCGAAGATGCCCTCGTGGCCGGTCATCATGTGCTCGTCGACCTGCACCACGCCGTCCTCGATCTCCAGGCCCGGCACCCCGTCGAGCAGTGACAGGTCAGCTTCCTGGCCGAGCGCGAGCACCAGCGAGTCGGCCGCCAGCTCCTCGGTCTCTCCGGTGGGCTGCGGGAAGCCGTCCCCGTCGAGCTCCATCTTCTCCAGCACGAGCTTGTTCTCGTCAGCGTGCTTGATCGTGGAGAGCCACTTCATCATCACGCCCTCCTCGAGGGCCTCCTCGACCTCGAAGTCGTGGGCCGGCATCCGCTCTCGCGTGCGGCGGTACACGACGATCGCCTCATCGGCGCCAAGTCGCTTGGCCGTACGCGCAGCGTCCATCGCCGTGTTGCCTCCGCCGTAGACGACGACGCGACGGCCCAGCAGCGGGCGCTCCTCGCCCTCCATGCTGCGTAGCAGCGTCACGGCGTCGAGGATGTGTGCCGCCTCCCCTGCCGGGATGTACGCACGTTTGCCGATGTGTGCGCCGACGGCGAGGAACGCCGCGTCGAACTCTCCTTCGCGCATCGCGTCGAGGACGTTCGTGACCTTCGCGCCCAGCTCGAGCGTCACACCAAGATCGAGGATCCGCTGCACCTCGGCGTCCAGAACGTCGCGGGGGAGGCGGTACTTCGGGATCCCGAAGCGCATCATGCCGCCGCTCATCGGCCCGGCCTCGCGGATCGTCACGTCGTGGCCGCGACGCGCCAGCTGATAGGCGGCCGAGAGGCCCGACGGACCCGCGCCGACGATCAGCACCCGCTTTCCCGTCGGCTCCGCCACGCCGCTCAGCGTCCAGCCGTGCTTGATCGCCTCGTCGCCGAGGAAGCGCTCCACGCCGTGGATCCCCACCGCGTCATCCAGCTGCGCACGGTTGCAAGCCGTCTCGCACGGGTGGTAGCAGACACGCCCCATCACCGCGGGCAGCGGGTTGTCCTTGACCAGCTCGCGCCAAGCCGCCTCGTAGTCGCCGGACTCCGCGTGGTAGAGCCACTGCTGGATGTTCTCCCCGGCAGGGCAGCCGTGGTTGCACGGAGGCATGCGGTGCACGTAGACGGGGCGTTCCTGCCGCCAGGAGCCGGTCTTGTTGGCCAGGCTCGAGCCTACGTCCAAGGTGATCGCGAAAGGCTTGTCCATCACTCCCGCCTCGTGGTTGGCGCGGCAGTGGCGAGGATCTGTTCCGGGCCGCCGTCGCCGAGCAGGCCGAAACGGCGGATGTTGCGATCTGCGCCGGCTTGGATGCGGGCGATCACCTCTCCTCGCGGCTCGGGCTTGAACAGGTGGGCGAACCGCGCCTGCGGGCGCAGGTACTCCTCGACGGGAACCTGGCGACGGATCTTCGAGACGCCGGTGACCTCGCCGTCGCGCGCCTCGAACACGGGGAAGATGCCCGACTCCTTGGCCAGCCGCGCGATCCGGATCGTGTCCTTCGAGGCGCTACCCCAGCCGAGCGGGCAAGGGACGAACACGTGCAGGTAGCGCGCGCCGCGGATCTCCATCGCGGTCTGCACCTTCGCCTCGAGGTCGCGCAGCTCTGCGACGGTGGCGGTCGCGACGTAGGGGATCTCGTGCGCCATCGCGATCAGCGGCGCGCTCTTGCCCTGGCCGAACACGTTCCCCGGCGCCGGGCCAACCGCCTGTGTCGTTGCGGTCCGCGCGGCGGGCGGAGTGGAGCCGGAGCGCTGCACGCCGGTGTTCATGTACGCCTCGTTGTCGTAACAGATGTACAGCACGTCGTCGTTGCGCTCGAACATCCCCGACAGGGACGCCATGCCGATGTCCACGGTGCCGCCGTCGCCTCCCTGGCCGACCACACGGATGTCCTGGCGGCCTTTGGCGCGCAGCGCCGCGGCGATGCCGGTCGACACCGAAGGCGCGTTCGCGAACAGGGAGTGGATCCACGGGATCCGCCACGAGCTCTCCGGGTAAGGGGTCGAGAACACCTCGAGGCAGCCCGTTGCGTTCGCCGCGATCATCTGGCCGTCGGTGGCACGCATCGCCGCATCCAGCGCGTAGCGCGCCCCGAGCGCCTCGCCGCAGCCCTGGCAGGCGCGGTGCCCGCAGGTGATCGAGTTCGTGCGTCCCTCGCCTGCCTGCACCGCGCGCTGCCCGGCATCCAGCAGACGGTTGCCGGCGGCGAAGCTGCCCGTCTGGTAGAAGCGGATCGCCGGCGCGTTCATCACACGGACCCCGCTGCCACGGCGCCGAGGTCGCGCAGCATGTTCTCGGCGTGCGGGCCCGATGCACGCGAGGCAGACATCCGCGTGAGCTCGCGGTCCACCAGCTCCTGGTCGAGGTCGAGGAACCGCAGCGGCTCGAGGCGCCCGGCGGCGGCGTCGGTGAACAGCTTCCGCAGCGACGCTTTGGTGATCGGCCGTCCGCCGAGCCCGGCGATCACCGTATGGCAGTGGGGCTGGCTGCCTCCGGCGTGCTGGATGCCGGCGAGCGCGGCGTGGACGTCGGTGGAGACGATCCCGCCGATGCCGACGGCGAGCGCCTTCTCGAGCACCACCACGCGCTCGGCGCCCGCCAGCGCCTCGCGCACTGCCTCGAGCGGGAACGGGCGGAAGGACGTGATCCCGACGACGCCGATCTTCACGCCCTCCTCGCGCAGCTCATCGACCGTGTCCTTGATCGTGCCGAGCACCGATCCGAGCGCTACGACGATCGTCTGAGCGTCTTCAGCCCGGTAGGAGCGGATCAGTCCGCCGGAGTCGCGTCCGAACGCGTCGTGGAAGTCGGCGGCGATCTCCGGGATCATCTGCAGTGCCTGCATCTGCTTGGCGTGCGCGAGGTACTTGACCTCCATGAACGCCTCCGGGCCGACCATCGCGCCGATCGTGACCGGCTCGTCAGGAGTGAGCAGCTGCCTGGGCTCGAACGGCGGCAGGAAGATGTCGACGAGCATCTGCGTGGGCATCTCGACGCGCTCGACGGCGTGGGTGAGGATGAAGCCGTCCATGCACACCATCACCGGTGTGGAGAGCGCCTCGGCGAGGCGGAAGGCCTGGATGTGCAGGTCGAGCGCCTCCTGGTTGGTCTCCGCGTACAGCTGGATCCAGCCGCTGTCGCGCTGGGACATCGAGTCGCTGTGGTCGTTCCAGATGTTGATCGGCGCGCCGATCGCGCGGTTGGCGACCGTCATCACGATCGGCAGCCCGAGGCCGGAGGCGTTGTACAGCGCCTCGGTCATGTAGAGCAAGCCCTGGCTCGCGGTGGCCGTGTACGCGCGCGCGCCGGTGGCTGACGCCCCGATCGACGCCGACATCGCCGCGAACTCGGACTCGACGTTGACGAACTCACACGGGGAGAGCTCGCCGGTCTTGACCAGCTGCGAGAGGTTCTCGACGATGTGCGTCTGCGGCGAGATCGGGTAGGCGCAGATCACCTCCGGCCGGCACATGGCTACCGCCTCGGCGACGGCACGGGAGCCCTCAAGCTGGCGCGGCACTGCTCAGCTCCCGCTGCTCGTTCGCGACCCAGGCGTGCGCGGCCCTCGCGGCGGCGACATTGCCCTCCGCGACGACGCCGGCGAAACGCTCTCGGATCGCGCGCGCGAGCGCGTCCAGCGAGATCAATCCGCTGAGGGCCGCGAAGCCGCCGAGCAGCGCGGCGTTCGCAACAGCGCGGCCGGTGTGCTCGCGAGCAAGCTCGGACGCCGGCACCGTCAACAGCCGTTGACGGTGAAAGCCCGCCGCGAGCTCGCCGAGACCAAGCTCGTCGAAGCTCTTGGCGGTGTTGATCAGGATGAAACCGTCGGGCTTGCAGCCGCCGAACACGTACACCTGGTGGAGCAGCGTCGGGTCCTGCACGATCAGCGCGTCGGGCTCCATCACGGGCTCCCGCGTACGGATCTCATGATCGTCGATGCGGCAGAACGCGACCACCGGCGCGCCCATGCGCTCGGAGCCGAAGCTGGGGAACGCCTGGGCGTAGCGGCCATCGTCGAACGCGGCGAGCGAGAGCATCTCCGCTGCTGTGACAACGCCCTGGCCGCCGCGACCGTGTATGCGGACCCCGAACATCCCCTATGCGTCGATCCTGGCGGCGTCCAGCAGCAGGCGCTGCTCGGCGGCGGCGACCAGCCGGCGGGTGCGCTCGACGGCGTCGACGCTGACCGAGATCGCGTCGATGCCGGTACGCACGAGCAGCTCCGCGTACTCGGGGTGCACGGAAGGAGCCTGGCCACAGATGGAAGTGCGCAGCCCCAGCGTGCGCGCGCGGGGAATCAGCGCGCGCAGGTATGCGGTGACCGCCGGATCGCGCTCGTCGAAGGTCTCGGCCAGCACCTCGTTGTCACGGTCGGCGCCCAGCAGCAGCTGTGTGAGATCGTTCGAGCCGACAGAGATGCCGGTGACGCCGAGCGCCGCATACTCCTCGAGGTTGAACAACACCGAAGGCACCTCGGCCATGACCCACAGCTCAAACCCGGGACGGTCGAGCAGTGCGGACTCGGCGATCAGCTCGCGGCAACGGCGCAGCTCGCGTGTGGAGCGCACGAACGGCAGCATCACGTGCAGGTTGTGCAGCCCTGCATCCCAGACCTGGCGCAGCGCGGCGAGCTCGAGCGCGAACACATCCGGCTCGCGCGTGTAGCGCAGCGCGCCCCGGTAGCCGATCATCGGGTTTGACTCGTGCGGCTCGAAGCGCTCGCCGCCGCGCAGGCCGGAGAACTCGTTCGTGCGGAAGTCGATCGTGCGGTAGGTCACCGGTCGCGGCGCGAAACCCGCCGCGAAGGTGCTCAGCCCTTCCGCCATACGCGCTACGAACTCCTCTCCACGCCCCTCCTCGAGCAGCGTGCGCGGATGATCACCCGCCAGCGCCTCGAGCACCATCAGCTCAGCGCGCAAAAGGCCGACCCCGTCGACCGGCAGATCCTTGACCCCAGCGACCTGCGAGGGCTCCGAAAGGTTGACGAGGATCTGCGTGGCGGTCACGGGAGCTGCTGCTGAGCTGCCGTCGGCGGCTGCGCTCACGGACGGCCTGCCGGCCGTCGGCGCGACACTGGTGGCTGGAAGCGCGCCCTCCAAGACAACTCCGCGTGTCGCATCGACCGTGACGATCTCGCCGTCTCGCAGCTTGCCGGTGGCTTCGCCGGTCCCGACCACGCAGGGGATGCCCAGCTCGCGGGAGACGATCGCGGCATGGCAGGTCATGCCGCCGGAGTCGGTCACGACGGCGGCGGCGCGACGCAGCAACGGGAGCCAGTCCGGGGAGGTCATGTGCGTCACCAGCACGTCGCCGTCGCCGAGTGCGGAGGCATCTGCAAGCGAGGTGAGCACTCGCGCGGCACCGCTGGCGCTACCCGGGGCTCCACCGAGTCCGTGCAGAAGCACGGCCTGGGGCTGCTGAGTGCGCGCCTCGCCGGCGCGAGGCGTGGGCTCCTGCTCCTCGTGGAGCGTGGTGATCGGACGGCTCTGGAGCATCCACAGCTCCCCCTCCGGATCAAACGCCCACTCGGTGTCCTGCGGGGTGCCGTAGTGCTCCTCGATGCGCAGCCCCAGTGCTGCCACGGCCAAGACCTCTCGGTCGTCCAGCGTGGGGCGCAAGCCCTCCTCGCGGGAGAGGGTCCGCTCGCGGGTGCCGCCCCGCCGGGCGTATTCGATCGTGAGCTCCTTGGGGTGAACGTCGCGGCGGCGCAACCGAAGCGGGTCCTTCCCCACCAGGTAGCGATCCGGTGAGACCGATCCCGAGACGACGGCCTCGCCGAGGCCGAACGACGCCTCGATCACGAGCTCGTCGCGGTCGCCGGTCGCGGGATTCACCGTGAACATCACCCCGGCGCGCGTCGAGTCGATCTGGCGCTGCACCACAACTGCGATGTCCATGTCGGCCTGTGCGAAGCCGTTGACGGCCCGGTAGTAGATGGTGCGCGCGCCGAACAGCGAGCGCCAGCAGCGGCGCACCGCGTCGATGACCGCATCGGCACCACGGATGTTCAGGAACGTCTCGTTCATCCCCGCGAAGGATGTGCCGGCCGTGTCCTCGGCGGTGGCGGAGGAGCGCACGGCCACCGCCGTCTGGTGATCCTCGTCGGCCAGCTGCTCGTAGGCGGCCGTGATCTCGTGCACCAAGGCCTCCGGCAACGGCGTTTCATAGACCATCTCCTGGGCGGTGGCGCTGGCCGCCTGCAGCGCGGCGGTGTCCTCGACATCGACGGCGTCCAGCAGTTGCGCCAAGCGTTCGCGCAGCCCGGTCTGCACCAGGAACGCCGCATATGCCGGGGCGCCGACGACGAAGCCGTCGGGCACGGGCAGCCCCGCGGAAGTGAGCTCGCCGAGGTTCGCGCCCTTGCCGCCCGCGTATTCGACGTCCTCGCGGCGAAGGTCGGCAAACTGGCGGACCGCGCCTTCGGTCGATCGGGTCGGTTCTGCCTGGGTGACGGTCATCTGCTCATCGCTCCTCGGTTCTGCTGCGGCTCGTGAAGACGAGTCAACCGGCCACGAGCGTCAGCTGCCACCGGGCTGTCCACTCGAAGCGGTCAGTAGTTATCACCGGCGCGGCAGAGGACTCCTCACTCATGACCCAGCTCCCGATCGCGCGTAGCTTGACCACCGATCCGGAAAAACCCGAACGCCACAGCCGCGACACCGAGCCAGGAGACGAACATGCCCACCCGAGTTGCCATCAACGGCTTCGGCCGCGTAGGTCGTGCCGCCTTGCGCATCGCACACGAACAGGGCTCGGACGTGGAGATCGTCGCGATCAACGACCTCGTCGACGCGGGGACGCTCGCCCATCTGCTGCGCCACGACTCCGTCTACGGAGCGTTCCCCGGCACCGTGGAGTGGAGCGCCGCCGAGCTGATCGTCGCCGGCCGCCCGATTCGCGCGCTCGCCGAGCTGTCGCCGTCGAGCCTGCCATGGCGCGAGCTGGAGGTCGACGTGGTGATCGAGTCCACCGGGCGCTACCGCACCCGCTCAGCAGCCGCCGAGCACCTCGCCGCCGGCGCCGGCAAGGTGATCGTCTCCGCGCCCGGCAAGGGCCCTGAGCCGCTGGACGCAACGGTCGTGATCGGCGTCAACTTCGAGCAGGTCTACGACCCCGAGCGCCATCACATCATCAGCAACGCCTCGTGCACCACCAACTGCCTGGCGCCCGTCGCGAAGGTGCTGCACGAGACGATCGGCATCCGCCACGGGCAGATGAGCACGATCCATGCCTACACCGCCGATCAGAACCTCCTCGACGGCCCTCACAGCGACCTGCGCCGCGCCCGCGCCGCCGCTCTGAACCTCGTCCCCACATCGACCGGCGCGGCGAAGGCGCTGGGCCTCGTGATCCCCGAGCTCGACGGACGCCTCGGTGGGATCGCCGTGCGCGTCCCAACCCCGACAGGCTCGATCGTGGACCTGACGATCGAGGCAGAACGGCCGACCACGTCCCAGGAGGTCAACGACGCGTTTCGCCTCGCCGCCGAGGACGGCTCGCTCTCGGGGATCCTCTCCTACAGCGAGGAACCGCTCGTCTCCAGTGACATCGTCGGCTCGCCCTTCTCGTCGATCTTCGACTCGCAGCTGACGAGCGTGATGGACTCCACCCAGGTGAAGGTCGTCGCCTGGTATGACAACGAGTGGGGCTACTCCAGCCGGCTGGTCGACCTCGCAGCCAGGGTCATGGCACCCGTGCCGGCCGCGATCTAGTCAGGTGCGAGTCGTCTCAGAACAACAGCTCGAGGCCGCGCTCGGGGCGCTGGCGGCACCCGAGCCACGCGTGGTCGCGAGCGGCAACCATGCCACGCCCAGGGCCCTGCTCGGAGCCCTCGAACGAACCGTGGAGCGCTACCGGCTGTTCATGCTCGCCGCGCAGTCCCCGTTGGGGTTGCGCGATGGCGTGATCTTCGAGACGCCGTTCGTCGGGCCCGGCATGCGCGACGCCGACGGGCAGCTCGACTACCTGCCGATGCGCCTGTCGCTCGTCCCGCGGCTGTTCGCCACGCTGCGCCCCCCCGACGTCGTGCTGCTGCACACCTCCACGCCGCGCCGGGGAAAGGTCTCGCTCGGGATCGAGGTCAACATCCTGCCCGCGGCAGTCGAAGCGGTACGCGCGCGCGGCGGCCTCGTCATCGCGCAGATGAACCCGCGCATGCCGTACACCCTCGGCGACAGCGAGATCTCAGAGGATCTCATCGATCTGGCGGTCGAGGCCGAGGAGGAGCTCGCCGCGCCGATCGCAGGCCCCTCCCACGAGCACGCCGACCACATCGCCGAGCTCGTCGCGGAGCTGGTCGAGGATGGCTCGACGCTGCAGCTGGGTATCGGCCAGGTGCCCGACGCGACGCTGCGAGCGCTCCTCGACAGGCGCGAACTCGCGATCTGGTCGGAGATGATCAGCGACGGCGTGATGGAGCTCGAGCGCCGCTCGGCACTCGCGTCGAGGAGCCCGATCGTCTGCTCATTCCTGTTCGGCTCGCGCGAGCTCTACGCGTGGGTCGACCAGAACCCCAGACTGCGAATGACGCGCACGGAGACGACGAACGACCCGTCACGCATCGCCGCGCAGCCGCGCATGGTCTCGGTCAACACGGCGCTCCAGGTGGACGTCTCAGACCAGGCCGGCGCCAGCCACATACACGGTCGCCTCTACTCCGGCTTCGGCGGCCAGCCCGACTTCGTCGCCGGTGCCCTGCACTCGCCGGGCGGGCACGCGATCATCGCCATGCGCTCCTGGCACGAGCCCAGCGACAGCTCCACGATTGTTCCGCGGCTCGCCGACCCCGTCACCTCCTTCCAGCACTCCGCTGTCATCACCGAGCACGGCTGCGCGCAGGTCTTCGGACGAAGCCAACGC
>CAVTKR010000004.1:0-23343 GCA_963735435.1 uncultured Solirubrobacteraceae bacterium
ACAAGCGCAAGCGCTCCTACGCTCACGCCCGCACGCTCGAGGTGCTCCGCCCGAGTCCCAGCCGCACCGCCCCGCAGCAGGCGCAGCACCCGGGGGTGCCGTGGCAGGTGCTCCCCTACGAGCGCCAGCTCGAGGTCAAGCGCGAGCAGGTCGGCGAGGCGCTGCGGCGGATCGGGGGCCTGGAGGGGGTTCGAGCTCGAGCCGATCACCCCCGCATTGGAGCAGTGGCGCTACCGCAACAAGCTCGAGTACTCATTCGGCTCGGGACCCGAGGGCGAGCTGATCTGCGGTTTCCACGACGCCGCCGGCGCGCGCAGCGTGAGCTCGATCGACGACTGCCTGCTGGCATCCGAGCGCGTGGTAACCGCGCCCGCGCGCTCGTGCTCGGGTGGTGCCGCGAGCAGGGCCTGCAGGCGTGGGAGCGGGACGACTCCGAACGCCGCGGCGAACCGATCGGGCCGGCCCCCGACGGGCGGGTGCGGCTGCGCAACGTCGTCGTCCGCGAAGGTCGCCGCAGCGCGACCTCTGCAGGTTCGCCTCGTGACCACCGACGGGGAGCTCGACCCCTCTCCGCTCGCGGCGGTCCTGTCGGAGGGCCTCGGCGCCGAGCTGGCGGGGCTGCTGTGGACGCGCTCGGGCAGGCCCGCCGAGACCACCACCGGCGGCGACACCGAGCTGGTGGTGGGGCGAGCCCGAGCTGGCCGAGCAGCTCTGCGGGCTGGAGCTGCGCATCTCCGCCGAAGCGTTCTTCCAGACCAACACAGAGATGGCCGAGACCCTGTACGGCGTCGCGTCGGGGTATGCCGCGCTGGAGGGCTGGGAGCGCGTGTACGACCTCTACTGCGGGATCGGCTCGATCGCGCTCACGCTCGCGCCCCGCGCCGGGCAGCTGTGGGGCATCGAGCTGATTGAGCGCGCCGTCGCGGACGCGATCGAGGGCGCGCGGCGCAACGAGATCACGAACGCGAGCTTCTTCGCGGGCGACACGCGGCTCGCGCTCCCGGAGCTGCTGGAGCGCGCCGGGCGTCCCGACGTGCTCGTCGTCGATCCGCCGCGGGCAGGCCTCTCGAAGAAGGTCGTCCACCGCATCATCGACGCGGCGCCGAAGCGCATCGTCTACGTGTCGTGCAACCCCACCACGCTCGCCCCGAACGCCGCCGAACTGGTGGATTCCGGTTGGTCGCTGAAGCGCGTGCGGCCGGTCGACATGTTCCCGCAGACGCACCACATCGAGTGCGTGGCGCTGCTCGAACGCGGCTGATCGCGGCGGCCTCGGCGCCGGACTAGGGCGTGACGAGGTGCTCCAGGGGATAGACGGCGACATTGGCCGCGCCCGAGATCCCCAGCTCCGTCAGCGCAGGCCCCAGGATGTCCTCGTCGAAACGGTCCGCGTACCACTCGGACTCCCAGATCTGCGCGACGCGCATCGTCCCTTCGATTTCGGTCGCGCCGTGCAGGATCAGGCCGAGCGGGTGGCGGTGGTCGATGTCCAGCCGCGCGCGCAGAACGTTGTAGGTGGCCCGATCCATGCCACGATCGATGATCCTCAAGAGCATGCTTCCCCCTCCGTGTGGAGCTCAAGTCTAAGCGGCTAGGCTTGCGCGGTGCGCGCCGCGACGATCCGCGACCAGGAGATCGTGATCGAGGAGCACCCGGACCCGGAGCCGCACGGGGAAGAGGTGCTCGTCCGGGTCCGCGCGGCCGGGCTCAACGGCGGGGACATGATGCAGAAGCGCGGGCTCTACCCGGCCCCTCCCGGCTATCCGGTGGACATACCCGGGATGGAGCTGGCGGGCGAGGTCGTCGCGCTCGGGCCCACGCGAGCCGTTTCGAGGAGGGCGCGCGCGTGATGGCGATCGTCGGCGGCGGCGCGCAGGCCGAGCTCGCGGTCGTCCACGAGCGCCTGCTGATGCCCGTGCCCGCCGGCCTCGGCTGGCCGGCGGCCGGCGGGCTGCCGGAGGTCTTCACGACGGCTCATGACGCCGTGTTCGTCCAGGCCGGCCTGCGCCCGGGTGAGCATCTGCTCGTGCACGGCGGCGCGGGCGGCGTCGGCACGGCGGCGGTCCAGCTGGCGCGAACGGCGGGGGCGCGTGTGACGGCGACCGTGCGCAGCGGCGAGCTGCGTGACGAGGTCGCCGCTCTGGGCGCCATGGCCGTGCCATGCGAGGACTTCGCCGAGCGCGGGCCCTTCGACGTGATCCTGGAGCTGGTCGGCGGGCCGAACATGCCCGACAACCTGCTGGCCCTTGCGACCGGCGGGCGCATCAGCGTGATCGGCGTCGCGGCGGGCGCCAAGACCGAGCTCAACCTGCTGGCGCTGATGGGCAAGCGCGCCCGCCTGTTCGGCTCGACGCTGCGCGCTCGCCCGCTCGAGGAGAAAGCGATCAACGCGCGCCTCGTCGAACACGAGGTGCTGCCGCTGTTCGAGCGCGGCGAGGTCAGCGTGCCGGTTGCCGACACGTTCCCGCTGGCGGAGGCGGCTGCGGCGTACGCACGGTTCGCTGCCGGCGGGAAGCTCGGCAAGGTCGTGCTGACGACGGAGTAGCCGCAGCATGTACGAGACCGAGCAGGACCTCGCGCGGCTTCAGGGGCTGCTCGACGCGAGCTACGCGCGGGCCGGGTCGCACCTGCGCTCGATCTGGGGGGAGGAGACCCGGCTCGATGCCGCGGCGCTCAGCGCCGAGCTCGCAGGAGTGCAGGTGCTCGACCTCGCGACCGTCACGCCGCGCGGCGAGCCGCGTGTCGCGCCGGTCGACGGGCTGTTCTTCCGCGGGCGGTTCTGGTTCGGCTCGGCGGAGAGCTCGCAGCGTTTCCGCAACATCCGCGCCAACCCGTCCGTGAGCGGCTCGGTCACGCGCGGCCTCGAGACATTCCTCGTGCTCGTGCACGGGCGGGCTGTGGAGACCGATCCGCGGGGCCCGGAGGCCGGCGGCTTTGCGCGCTACCCACGCGAGATCTACGACTTCGACTGGGACGCGGCCCATCCCAGCGCGCCCTATGCGTGGATCGACGCGGGCACCCTGCTGGCGTTCAAGCGGCGCGTAGTGCATCGCCCTACGCACCGTTCTCGTACTTCTAGTAGGGCGGCTGCGCGTCGTACCAGTCGCCGAGCACGCGGAAGGCGGCCCAGAACTCGCTCTTGGCGGCCTGTTCGTCGAGCGATTCGTCGATGTCGGGCACGTACAGCGCGTCGATCGTCGGCGTCAGCTGCTGGATCTCGCCGACGGCTTCGCGCACCGGGTGCGCGAGCGGGATCTCCATGTCGTTCAGCGCCGCCAGCGCCTCCGGGCCCATCACCACGACGATCTTCGGCTGCACGATCGCGATCTCTTCGACCACGCGCGAGATGCAAGCGAAGTCGGCGAGCGAGGAATCGCTCAGCGGGCACTTCACGCACAGCGTCCCGTATACCGCCAGCGGGTCGATCTGCAGCCGCTTCAGCGACTTCATGATCGCGCCGCCGGCGCGACCGTAGAACGCGACGCCCTCCTCGATCTCGCTCGGCACCGGCGCGTGCTTGAGCAGCATGATGTCGGCCTGCGGGTGACCTGAGCCGAGCACGGGCATCAGGTTGCCGCGCGGGCAGTGCGGGCAGGCCTGCAGATCGCGCGTGAGCGCGTTCAGCTCACGGATCGCGCGCTCGAGGTACTTCTCGCGGATCTCGTCGTCGGTCACCGGCATCGGTCCCGACGGATTTGACGGTGCGCCGGCTTGTCCTTGACGGTGCATCAGTCGTTGCGCGGGGAGAGCCGCCGGGTTCGGCGCTTCTACCTCCGGCTTCCCTGCCGCGCGCGGCGCAGCCGCCGGGCCCTGCTCGCCCTCCGCGCGGCGCGCGGCCCCGCCCGCGTCTGCAGGAACTTCAGCGCCTGCACGTACAGCAGCGAGGAGGGGCCGGTGAGGATGTCGGCGTCGCTCAGCGACTGCAGGAACTCTTGCGGCCCGTCGAAGTCGCGCATCCTGATCCGCACCGAGCCGAGCCCCTGCGCGACGTGGGAGTCCGAGCCGGCGCCGGCGACGATCCGGTACTTCGCCGCGAAGCGGGCGGCCTCGTCGTTGAACGCGCCGATCGCAACGCGGGGGTTGAAGACCTCGATCGCGTCGACCTCGCCCAGATGCGAGAGCAGGTGCTCGTAGTCCGGGACGGCGTGCATACGGTCGAACGGGTGTGGCACATAGACGACGCCCCCCTGCGCGCGGATCGCGGCGATCGTGTCGGCGAGGCTCATGCCGCGCGGGATCTTCTCCTCGAGGAAGAGGCCGATCACCTCGCCCTGCGTCGCCGTCTTGACCTCCTCGCCCACGATCACCTTGACGCCGAAGGCCGCGGCGCGCGCACGCGCGTCGAGCGCCCCGGAGATCTCGTTGTGGTCGGTCACCGCGATCGCGCCGAGGCCGCGTTCGCGCGCCGTCGCGAGCAGCACCTCGACCGGGGTCGCGCAGTCGGGCGAGTGGTCGGTGTGCATGTGCAGGTCGACGTCGATCAACGGGCGCGCCGCGAGCGCGTCGCGCACCTCGTCGCGTTCCGGCGGGCTGTGGCGACGCGCGGCGAGCTCCGCGTAGATCCGCTCGAGCTTGCCGGCCGCGTCGGGGTCGCCGTCCTCGATCAGCCGGTAGTCGCCCGGGAACTGGCGTTCCATCAGCTCGGCCGTCGCCGGCTCGCTGGCGATGCGCGCGTCGAGGCGGCCGAAGAAGCTCTCCACGAAGCGCCGCGCGAGCAGCGTCGAGAGCAGCCGCTCGGCGGAGGAGTGGAAGGAGCCGACGTTGAGCGCGCGCGAGTGGCGCAGCGCGGCGTTCGAGGTGCTGGGCGCGAACGGCTCGTGGACGTGCACGAAGTCGAGCTCGACGGCACCGAGGAGTTCCTCGACCGTGCGCGCGACGTCGATCGGCAGCGCCACCGGGCGCCGGCGCGCACCGGGCACGACGTCGAGCACCTCGCCGACGGCGACCACGCGCGGCGAGCCTTCGTCGGTGCCCGCGAGCAGCGCTTCGGGGTTGCCGCGCGCGCCGCGCGCAGCGCGCGGCGCGAGTCGCGCACGCGCTCCTGCGAGCGCGACGGCGCGAGGATCAGGACGCGATGCCCGCGCCGCGAGAGCTCGGCGGCGACGCGCGCGACGTGGGCGTTGACCTCGTTGTCCTCGGCCTCCCACGGGTACGGGGTGACGTGGGCGATCGAGAACGTCTCCGGCATCGGCCCCACGAGGTTAGCCGCGTCGCGCGCCGGCCGCCAGTGGCCGGCGCACGGGCGGCGCCGCTTCTATCGGCTCGGCGCGGCCTTCGCGCGCTTGGGAGCTTTGCGGCCCTTGGGGCGCGTGGCCGGCTTGCGCGCGTACTTGGCGATGAACGTCTCGGTGTCCTGGCGCGCCTGCTCGTCGGGGCGCTGGTTGTGCGGCGACTTCATCAGGTAGGAGGACGGGCCGTCGAGCTGGCCGCCGACGCCGTGGTTGAGCGCGAGCTTGCAGCAGCGCACCGCGTCGATCACGATCCCGGCCGAGTTCGGCGAGTCCCAGACCTCGAGCTTCAGCTCGACGTTCAGCGGCACGTCGCCGAACGCCTGGCCCTCGACGCGGATGTGCGCCCACTTGCGGTCGGTCAGCCACGGCACGTAGTCCGACGGGCCGACGTGGATGTCGCTCGGCGGGCAGCTCGTGGTCCATGATCGAGGTGACGGCGTTGGTCTTGGAGATCTTCTTCGACTCCAGCCGCTCGCGCTCGAGCATGTTGTAGAAGTCCATGTTGCCGCCGACGTTCAGCTGCGAGGTGCGCTCGATCTCGACGCCGCGCTCGGCGAACAGGCGCGCGAGCGTGCGGTGCACGATCGTCGCGCCGACCTGGGACTTGATGTCGTCGCCGACGATCGGCAGGTCCGCCTTTTTGAAGCGCTTGTCCCAGTAGTCCTCGCGGGCGATGAACACGGGGATGCAGTTGACGAAGCCGCAGCCGGCCTCGAGCACCTGCTCGACGTACCACTTGGTCGCCTGCTCGGAGCCGACCGGCAGGTAGGAGACGACGACGTCGGTGTGCGTGTCCTTGAGGATCTTGACGATGTCGGCCGTCTCGCCGGGCGCCTTCTTGATCTTCTCTTTGAGGTACTTGCCGAGGCCGTCGTGCGTCATGCCGCGGTACACGGGCACGCCGAGCTTCTTCGGCACCTTGGCGAACTTCATCGTGTTGTTCTGCCCGGCCCAGATCGCTTCGCCGAGGTCCTTGCCGACCTTCGTCGCGTCGATGTCGAAGGCGGCCGTGAACTCGATGTCGCGGACGTGGTAGCCGCCGAGGTCGACGTGCATCAGGCCGGGCACCCGCTGGGCGGGGTCGGCGTCTTTGTAGTAGTGGACGCCCTGCACGAAGGCCGAGGCGCAGTTGCCGACGCCGACGATCGCGACGCGGACCTTGTCCGACTGGTAGCGCGCGGCGCCGTTGGATGGAGGCGGCGCCGTTGCCGTTGGTGTGCTGCTTGCTCACGAGTGCGTGTCCTTTGCGGGGCGCGATGGCCCGGTCGAGGGCGCCCGGCGTCACGGGGGCCCGAGCTTGCCTTTGGGCCGGACGGGGTACCGGCCGCTCGGGGAGACTACCCCCGCCGCTCAGGAAGGTGACACCGTCAGCTCGCGGCGCACGTGCCAGATGCGCTGCCCGACGGTGATCACGCTGAGCGCCGCGAGCACGTACACGGCCGGCTCGAGCAGTTCGAAGTTCCCGAGCGACGCGCCCTTCGCGAACAGCAGCCCGATCGAGAGGATCACGACGCGCACCGGCCGCGTGGCGATGCCCGACCTTGCACTCGACGCCGAGCGCCTCTGCGCGCGCGCGGGTGTAGCTGACCATCAGCGAGGCGAGCACGGCGACGACCACGCCCACGACGGCCCACGCGGTTCTGCTGGAGCGCGAAGTAGCTCGCGACGGCCGCCAGCACGATCCCCTCCTCGATGCGGTCCAGCGTCGAGTCCAGGAACGCGCCGAACGGCGTGCCCTTGCCGGACATGCGCGAGTAGCGCCCGTCGAGCGTGTCCATGACCGAGCCGACGATGAAGGCGATCGCCGCCGAGGAAGAAGAGCTGTTCCCAGACGAGCACGGCCGCGACGAGGTTGAGCGCGAGCCCGGTCAGCGAGATCGCGTTGGGCGTCAGGCGCGACTCGATCAGCCGGTTGCGGACGAGCTCGCGGCGCTGGCCCTGGCCGATCGGGGCGCGTGTCGCGCGGCGGCTCGCGCGCGCGGCGCGGGCGGCGTTCCGGCGCGCTCGGCGCGTGGGGGCCTGCTGTCTCGGCGGCATCTGCCGGGCTACCCGCTGGCGACCCGCGGTGCGACGGCCGAGAAGCGCCAGACGGCAGGTCGCGCGCGTGCCAGCCACGTCGCACCGTAGGCCGACGCGCCGGCGGTCAGCGCGCCGAGCACCGCGTCGACGAGGAAGTGGTTGGCGGTGACGACGATCACGAACGTCATCAGGAACGGGTAGAGGAACCAAGCGACGCGCGCGTAGCTGTGGCGCACGAGTCGTGCCAGCGGCCAGCCGATCATCAGCGCGAACGCGACGTGCATCGAGGGCACCGCCGCGTACAGGTTCGTGACCGAGCTGATCGACGCGCTCTGCCCGTCGACCTTGACGCCGGTGAAGTCGGCGACGCTGTCGACGAAGCCCCACTCCGGGAAGAAGCGCGGCGGCGCGGTCGGGAACACGGTGTAGCCGACCAGCGCGATCGCCATCGCGATCATGAACATGTTGCGCACGAAGTAGAAGCTCTTGTTGTGGCGCAGGTAGATGTAGACGAGCGCCCCGATCGTCACGGACGTCTGCGCGTTGACGTAGATCCAGCTGGAGAGCAGCATCACCACGTGGCTGCCCGAGGCCCACGCCTGGATCGAAGGCTCGACGAACAGGTGCATGCCGCGCTCGAGCGAGATCAGATCGCGTGCGTGCGCGAACGCCTCGTTCGCGTCGCCCTCGACGAATCCGCGCACGAGCCTGTAGGCGAGGTAGGCCAAGGCCGAACAGAGTGACCTGGCGCAGCGCGTCGATCCAGCCGTGAGGGAGAACGCGCGCTTGCAGTTCGCGAGCGCGAGCGACCATCGTGCGAAGCCTAGACGATGCTCAGCGGCAGCGGGCGCCGTGAGAGAAGACACGCGCGAGCGAGAAGGCGATCCCGACGCGCACCGTCTCGGGCCGCGCGACGCGCACCGCGGTCCAGCCGTCGGGCCCTTCTTCGACGCAGCCGCTGCCACTCGTCAGCGACCAGTAGGGGCTGAAGCGCAGGCGCACCGTGTAGGCGCCGGGGAACGGCGCGTGCAGCACGAACGAGTCGGTGGTCGCGGTCAGCAGCGTTGCGGAGGGCTCGGCCAGCGGCTGGGGATGCACGACGGCGAACAGCCGCCAGTGCTTCGAGCGCCACACTTCGTGCAGGAAGCGGCTCGCTTCCGGCGAGCGCACGAGCCTGCGCCTCGGCCTTGCCCGAGTAGTCGAGCGGGGCGTCGCGGCAGCGCGACGTAGGAGATCGCCTGGGCCGCCAGCCACGTGCGGTAGGAGGACAGCGTGGGCGGGCCGTCTTCGTAGAAGAGCGGGTTGCGGTAGCGGTCGAGCTGGCGCTCCCAGCCGCGCGCGATCATCGCCGCCGGGGCGACGTAGCGCGCCTCCCAGTGATCGACGGTCGGCACCACCTCGATGCGCACCGGGCGCGCGCCGTAGCCGACGCCCAGCGCGTGCAGCTCGCCGATCAGCGGGTCGTAGTAGGAGGCCTCGACCGCAGGGTTGGAGACCGTCGAGACGTAGTCCGTGAGCGGCGCGTTCACCTGCCAGTAGAGCAGCGGCGCCGCCAGCACGACTGCGGCCGTCCGGCGCCAGCGCGGCGCGGCGTCGAGCAGCGCGCAGACGGCGAGCGGTCCGGCGGCGAGCGCGCCGAGCCGGTCGACGTTGCCGCCGACGGCGCTCGGCACCACGTAGGCGCCGAGAAGCGCCAGCGCGTACAGCAGCGCCCCGATCCGCAGCGCGCGCTGCTCGCGCGGGAGCAGCGGCGCCGATCGCCGCGACGGCCACGAAGCGCGGGGTAGAACGCCGAGGCGACGAACGGCTGTGTGCCGCCTTCGGGGAACGCGACGGTCAGCGCCACGATCGGCGCGAGCGAGCAGGCCGCGAGCGCGGCGCAGCGCAGGCGCACCGCGGTCGCGCTCGCCGCGAGACCCCACGCGAGCGCGACGAGCGCGAGGAACGCCCCGGCGACCGGGCTGGCGAGCGCGGTCACGATCGCGACCGCGCAGCGCCGCCGCCCAGCGGCCCCGCTGCGCGAGCACGATCGAGCCGAGCCCGAGCGCCAGCCCGAGGTCGAACGGCACCCGGCTCGACAGCAGCGCGATGCCCGCGCCGAAGGCGAAGAAGAGCGCGCCCCAGCGCGCCGCGCGCGGCCGGGAAGCGACCGCGGATCGCGCGCCTCGAACAGCGCCGCCGCCGCCGTCATCGACAGCGCGGCGAGCAGCGCCGGCCCGATCGCGGCGCCGAGCGCGGGCGCGAGCACCGAGTACGCCGGCAGGTGGTGGCCGCCGTACCAGCTGTTGTCCCAGAGCGTGAAGCCGAGCTGCGAGAACAGGTGGCTGCGATAGCTGGCCGCCGCGAGATCGGGGCTCTGCGGCGCGACGATCAGATAGGCGAGCGCGATGAGCGCCGTGAGCGTCCACGCCGGTGGCCTGCGGAGCGACGCCAGCCGATCGCTCCGCGCCGCGGGTGCGGCTCGAGCCTGCGCGCTCACCCGTCGCTCAGGAAGGCGGCCACGCGCTCGATCATGTCAGGCCGGTCGAGCCAGCCCCAGTGCCCCGCGTCGGGGTACTCCGCGAGCTCCGCCTGCGGCAGCGCGGCAGCGTAGTCGCGCCCGAAGCGCGCGGGGATGTAGGGGTCGCGCGTGCCCCAGAGGACGAGCGCCGGCACGTCCAGCTCGCCCAGGCGCGCGCCCGCCGCGGCGAGCTTCTCCGGCGGCGAGCTGCGGTACAGGCGCAGGATCGCGCGCTGCGTGCCCTGGTCGAAGTGGGCCATCGTGCTGTCGATCCACGTGCTCGGGCAGCGGGCCCGGCGTGGCGTTCGACTCGCGCGTGAGCAGGCGCAGCGTGAACCGGAACGTCATGCCCATCGAGAGCTCGCCGAGCACGCGGCGTGCGCCAGATGCGCGCGGTGCGGTGCCAGCGGTAGCCGGGCAGCAACGGCACCGCGTTGATGATCACCAGGCGCGCGATCCGCTCGGGCAGCCGCTGCGCGGTCAGCAGGCCGACGGCGCCCCAGTCGTGCACCACGAGGCTCACGCGGTCCAGCCCGCGCTCGTCGAGGAAGCGCTCGAGGAAGCGGTCGTACTCCTCGATCGTGTAGGTCAGGTAGCCGGGCTTGCCCGAGCGCCCGAAGCCCGGCAGGTCCGGCGCGACGCCGCCCGTCCGCTCGAGGAACGGCACCCAGTCGTCGGAGCTGGTCGGGCACGCCGTGCAGGTAGAGCGGCGTCGCGCCGCCCGTCACCGGCGCGCTGCGCCAGAACAGCGGGATCGGCCCGCCGGCCGCGGAGGGGATCGCGATCTCGCCCTGCTGCTCGCTCACCTCGGGCACGCGGCGAAAATACCCCCCATCGCGGGGGGCAGGCAGGCAGTACGGTGGGCGGCGTGAAGGCGCGTGGCCGCTCGCGAGCGCCTGGCGCGCCGCCGACGCACGCCCGCGTGCGTCGCATCCGCGAACGCCTGCGCGAGGTCTACGGCGTGCCGCTGATGGCTCCGCACGGCCACCCGATCGCCGAGCTGGTCCTGACGGTGCTCTCGCAGTCGACCAACGACCGCAACCGCGACGTCGCCTACCTGCGCCTGCGCGACGCGCTTGCCGAGCCTGGGAGCAGGTGCGCGACGCGCCGGTCGCGGAGGTCGAGGAGGCGATCCGCCCGGGCGGCATCTCGAAGGTGAAGTCGGCGCGCATCCAGGCGATCCTGCGCGCGATCACCGAGGACCCGCGCGGGACCCTCCGCACGCAGCTCTCGCTGGACTGGCTGCCGCGCGCGCCGCTCGAGCGAGGCGCGCGACTACCTCGTCGCGCTGCCGGGCGTCGGGCGCAAGACGGCGGCGTGCGTGCTGCTGTTCGCCTACGGCCTGCACGACGTGCCCGTCGACACGCACGTCTCGCGCGTCGGCGGGCGGCTCGCCCTGCTGCGCGAGGGCGCGCCGTTCGAGGAGCTGCACGACCAGATGCTCGCGCTGACGCCGCCCGGGCGAGGAGCTCGAGCTGCACGTCAACCTGCTGCGCCACGGCCGGCGCACCTGCCACGCGCGGCGGCCGGCCTGCGGGGACTGCGCGCTCGCGCGGATGTGCCCGAGCCGGGGGCTGTTCGTCTGACGAGCGCTCAGCGGCGCGGCGGCAGCACGGCGAACGCGATCACCGCGTAGTGCAGCGCGGCGGCGACGAGCACGAGCGCGTGGAAGACCTCGTGGTAGCCGAACACTCCGCGGCCACGGGTTCGGCCGGCCCGACGCGTAGACGACCGCGCCGATCGTGTAGAGCAGGCCGCCGGCGGCGAGGCCGGCGACGCCGAGCCAGCCGATCGCGGCGGGCAGCTCGCCGAAGATCGCCGCCGAGACCCAGCCGAGCGCGACGTAGACGAGCGCGAACAGCCACTTGGGCGCGTCGATCCAGACCAGCTTGAAGATCACGCCGCCGAGCGCGCCGGCCCAGACGACGATCAGGATCGTGTTCGCGAGCGCGCCGTGCAGCGCGAGCAGGCACACCGGCGTGTAGGTGCCGGCGATCAGCACGAAGATCATCGAGTGGTCCAGGCGGCGCATCCAGCGCCGCGCGCGCGGGCGCCAGGTCACGCGGTGATAGAGCGCGCTCGTGCCGAGCAGGGCCGAGACGCGCGACCGCGTAGATCGCGGCCGCGAGCCGCGCGCGGGCGTCGGAGGCCGCGGCGATCAGCGCCACGCCCATCGCGATCGAGACGAAGAACGCGTACTCGTGCGAGACGCCGCGCAGGCGCGGCTTGACCTTCGTCAGCGCGGCGTCCTCCGCCGCTGGCGCCCCGGCCGTGCTCATCTCCTCACAAGGTAGCTCGCCGTGACCACGCGGCGCCGCCGGGCGTCCGCGCCGCCTCCCGGTGCGGGCTCACCTCACGCCGACGCGGCGGGCTCGGCGAGCTTCGCCCGCGCTCGCTCGGGCGAGACCTTCACGACGTCCCACGCGAGCCCGACCCGCTCGCAGCCCGAGGATGAGCCAGCCCGACGGGTCGAGCTCGTACCAGCGCAGCCCGTGGAAGGCCGAGCGCGGGAAGGCGTGGTGGTTGTGGTGCCAGGCCTCGCCGAGCGACGGGAGCGCCAGCCAGAAGACGTTGGTCGACTGGTCGTCGGTGTCGAAGCGCCGGCTGCCGAAGAAGTGGCAGATCGAGTTGATGCTCCACGTCACGTGGTGCACGAGGAAGATGCGCACGAGCCCGGCCCACAGCAGCGCCGAGAGGCCGCCGGCGACGAGCGAGCCGCCGCTCAGCGCGAGCCCGGCGAGGAACGGGACGAGCAGGCTCGCGAGCGCGATCAGCGGGAAGCCGCGGTTGATGCGGCGCATCGTCGGGTCCTCGACGAGGTCCGGCGCGAAGCGTTTCGAGGAGGCCTGGCCGTGGGTCTCGAACAGCCAGCCGACGTGCGCGTGCCAGAGACCTCTGCGCCATCCCGCCCAGCCCGGCGCCGACGCCGGCGTGCGGGCTGTGGGGGTCGCCCTCTTCGTCGGTGAAGGTGTGGTGCTTGCGGTGGTCGGCGACCCAGTCGATCACGCCGCCCTGCACGCGACAGCGAGCCCATCACGGCGAGCGCGTAGCGCAGCCAGGGGCGCGTCTGGAACGCGCGGTGGGTGAGCAGGCGGTGGAAGCCGACGGTCACGCCGACGCGCGCTCAGCGCGTACATGACCGCGAAGATCGCGAGGTCCCGCGGTCCGAGGAAGTGGTTCCAGAGCAGGACCGCGGCGGCGATCACGCCGAGGAACGGGATCACCACGGCCGCGATGTTGGCGTTCCGCTCGAGCCGCGTCACGATCGCCTCGCTGGTCCGCGCCCGGCCGAGCAGCGTCGCGGGGAGCCCGGCGAGCGCCGCCAGCGCCGAGGGCCGAGCGCGGTTCGTAGGCGGCCGTCCAGAGGCCGCCGTGCGCCGCGCCGTCGCTGAACAGGGCCTCGGCCTGCGGGGCCTCCGCGGGCTCGCGGTTCAGGTCGTGCACGAGCAGCGCCGCCATCAGCGCGCGCGTCGTCGCCGGCTCGAAGATCTCGATGCCGAAGTGATGCGCGCCGGCGTATGCGGCCGCGAGCACTTTGTTCTTCGTGACCGAGCGGGTCCACGTCGCCGGCGCGACGTTGAACGAGACCTGGCCGCCGGCGCCGGCGGCGGCGACGCCGCGCCAGCGCTGCAGGCGCTTGGCGATCGCGTAGTTCGGCCCCTGCTGCTCGATCAGCGCGTCGGCGACCGGGACGGCCTCGGCGTAGGCGGGCCGGTACAGGCGCCCGCCCGAGAGCGCCTTCAGCGGCGCCTGCGCGAAGCCGGCGCACGCGGCGGGCGTCGTAGGCGGCGCGCGCCCGTTCGGCTGTCGCGTCCGGCACCACGTAGGCGTCGGTCGGCGTCGCCAGCCAGGCGAGCGCCGTCGAGGGCTCGCGCGTCATCAGATCCGTGGCGAGCGCGTCGAACGCTCCGGTCAGCAGCACGTGCGCGCCGCCGTCGGCGTAGGCGTACATGCCGAGCACGGGCCGGCCGCTCGGCGGCGCCGAGGCTCTCCGTCAGCCAGGCGTGCGCCGCCGGGAGCTCGGCGACCACGTCGAGGCCGGGCGTGCCGTCGGCCGACACGGGCATCCGCACGGTGCCGGCGCCGCGGCGCGCGGGCAGCTGGATGCGCGACCAGACGGCCTCGTCGGGCACGTCGAGCGCGAGCACCTCGGCGCCCCAGGCGCAGAGCGGCTCGAGCGGCCCGATCTCCGAGCCCGCGCCGATCAGCGCCACCGTGCGCCCGGGCAGCGCCAGCCACTCGGGGTGCTCGACGACGAGGCCCGACCGCCCGCGCGAAGGACGGCCTCGACGATGCCGGCGTCCGACCCACCGCGCGAGCTGCTCGCGCAGCTCCGCTCCGCGCAGGCTCCGGCCCCCGTAGGGGATCTCGAGCTGCTCTGCGGGCGCTGCCGCGCCGCGGATCTCGCCGCTCCCGCGGGGCGCGGCCGCGGCCTGCTCGAGCGCGTCCTCGAGCGGGAGCTCGCCCCGCTCGCCGTCCATCACGAGGCGCGCGCGCATCGAGTCGAGCCCGGCGTGCGCGATCGCCAGCGCTCGCGGCGGCTCGGCCGCAAGCGTCGTCAGCTGCGCGCAGGAGCGGCGCGTAGCCGCTGCGCCACGAGTCGCAGGATGCCGATCCGCTCGGCCAGCGCGGAGTCCGCCGGCCGGGCCGCGTCGGCGAGGACCGCGCGCGTCGTCCAGGTGGTCGAGCGCCGCCCGCCGACGTCGGGGAAGCGGAGCGGCCCGCCGGCGCCGGCGGCCCGTGCCGGCTGCGTGCGCGGCTCTGTGCGAGCGGAGCTCTCCACCCGGTCGACGATATGTGCGTGCCGGGTATGTTTCTTGGAGGATGAGCGTCAACTCTGCCATGGAAAAACTATGTCGAGGGCACAGATGAGTGGCTCGAGGCGGAGCGCGCTGCGGACGATCCGCGCCGCCCTCGGCCCGATCGCTGACGCGGTCGTCGGCGCGATCCAGCGCGAGGTGCCCGACTACGCGCGCCCGCTCGAGGGCGATTTCGGTCGCGGCATCCGCAGGGGCACCGAGGTCGCGCTGCGCCGCTTCATCGGCGACGAGCAGGACGACGCCGGCGACGACGTCTACCGCCGCCTCGGCGGCGGGGAGTACCGCGCCGGGCGCAGTCTCGACGCGCTGCAGTCCGCCTACCGCGTCGGCGCCCGCGTCGCCTGGCGTGAGATCAGCGACCTCGCCGACGCCGCCGGCGCCTCGGCGCGCTCGCAGCGCAACCTCGCCGAGGCCATGTTCGCCTACATCGACCGCATCGCCGGGGAGTCGGTCGAGGGCTACGCGGCTGCGCAGCTACGCGACGCCGGCGACCTCGATCGCCGCCGCTCGGACCTCGCCGAGATGCTCCTGAGCGGCGTCGCCGAGGACGACGCCGAGCTGGTGCGCATGGCCGAGACGGCGCGCTGGCCGATGCCGCGGACGGTCGCGTGCCTCGTCGTCGCCGGCGAGCAGGCCGAGCGCGCGAAGCGGCTCCTCAGCGGGGAGTCGCTGGGGGTGCGGAGCGGCGAGACGATCGGGATCGTGGTTCCGCATCCCGGTCGCGCTCGAGCGCGAGGCCGCGCGGCTCGCGCAGCGGCTCGTGCTCCGTGTCGCCGTCGGTCCGACCGTGAGCCTGGACGAGGTTCCCTTCTCGATGCGGCTCGCCCGCCGGGCGCTCGCGCTGGCCGAGCCGAGCGGGCCCGCCCGTGCTCGCGGAGCGCCGGCTCGCCGAGATCGCGCTGCGCGGCGCTCCGGAGATCGCGCCGCTGCGCCGCCGCCTGCTCGCGCCGCTCGACGGCCAGACGCCCGCGAGCCGCGAGCGGCTTGGAGGCGACGCTGCTGCAATGGCTGCGCCACCGCGGCGCACAGGGCGCGATCGCGGCCGAGCTCGGCGTGCACCCCCAGACGGTGCGCTACCGGATGGCGCGGCTGCGCGACCTCATGGGCGAGACGCTCGAGGACCCCGAGCAGCGGTTCGCGCTGGAGATGGCGCTGCGCGGGGGTCTGACGGGCATCGGCGCGACGGCCAGGCAGCGTGCGCCGCGCGTGCCGCGACCAGCTGACGTGTCGAGCCGGAGAGGGAGAGCGAGCTCGGGTCGATGGCCGGTGCCCGATTCGAGCAGCGCCGGCGCGCCGGTCCGCGCGGCGGCGTAGACCGTCGCCGCGGGCGACCAGCTGTTTGCCGGCGCGGGCCTCGACCGTCCACGCGAGCGATCCGTGCGGCGTGACGAGCGCACTCGACGACGCTGCGGCTGAAGAGGATGCCCGCGTCCGCGTACGAACCGGCTTCCTGGGACGCGCAGGATGCGTCGCGCGCCGACATCGGCCACGACGAGCGTGCTCGGTGCCGGTGTCGACGCCGGAACTGGGTCACGACGTAGGCGACCACCGCGGCCGGCCGAGCTGCCGACGAGCCGCCGCGCGCGGGCAAGCCGCCGTGGACCGGCGGCGCGCGCCCGACGAGCGTCATGCGGTCGGCGTGCCGCGAGGCACGCGAGCACGCGGCTCGCTCGGGAGCCGGGTGCCGCGCCGTGAGCCGGTAGACGCGCAGCGACCGTCGGCGCGGCCACCGCGCGCCGGCGGCGGCACGGCTCCGAGCCGCGGGTGCGCCTGCGGCGAGCGCAAGGCCCACGGCAAGGCGCTGCGACGAACGGCTGCGCTCACGCTCCTCATCGGCCGCCAGGCCGAACGGCCGGGCCGCCTTCGCGGGGAGGCCCGATGATGAGAAAACCGGCGCATTTCCAGGGATTTTCCTCCCTTGACCCGCCTCAGTAAATCTGCCATAATCTCACTCAGATTTGTAAAGCCCCATCGAAGGAGACAACAACCCCATGGCCAAGACCATAGGCATCGACCTTGGCACGACGAACTCGTGCATGGCGGTGCTCGAGGGCGGCGAGCCGACCGTCATCGAGAACGCCGAGGGCGGCCGCACGACCCCGTCGGTCGTGGCCTTCACGAGCTCGGGCGAGCGCCTCGTCGGCACCGTCGCCAAGCGCCAGGCCGTTACCAACCCCCAGAACACGATCTTCTCGATCAAGCGCTTCATGGGCCGCAAGGAGGCCGAAGTGCGCGAGGAGGAGTCGATCGTCCCCTACAAGGTCGTCGCCGGACCCAACGGCGACGCGCGCGTCGAAGCCAACGGCGAGCAGTTCTCACCGCCGGAGATCTCGGCGATGATCCTGCAGAAGCTGAAGGCGGACGCGGAAGCGTACCTCGGCGAGGCGGTCGACTCGGCCGTGATCACCGTCCCGGCCTACTTCAACGACGACCAGCGCCAGGCGACGAAGGACGCCGGCACGGTCGCCGGCCTCGACGTCAAGCGCATCATCAACGAGCCGACGGCGGCCTCGCTCGCCTACGGGCTCGACAAGGAAACCGACCAGACGATCCTCGTCTTCGACCTCGGCGGCGGCACCTTCGACGTGTCGGTGCTCGAGATCGGCGACGGCGTGTTCGAGGTCAAGTCGACCGCCGGTGACAACCACCTCGGCGGCGACAACTTCGACAAGGCGATCGTCGACTGGCTCGTCTCGGAGTTCAAGAAGTCTCAGGGCATCGACCTCTCGCAGGACCCGATGGCCCTGCAGCGCCTCTACGAGGCGGCCGAGAAGGCGAAGATCGAGCTCTCCACCACCCAGGAGACGCAGATCAACCTGCCGTTCATCACGGCCGACTCCTCCGGGCCCGAAGCACCTCGACACGCGCCTGACGCGCGCGAAGCTCTCCGAACTGACGAGCGACCTGCTCGACCGCGTCGTCAAGCCGGTCCGCCAGGCGCTCGACGACGCCAAAGGCAAGGGCGTCAAGGACGTCGAACACGTGGTGCTGGTCGGCGGCATGACGCGCATGCCGGCCGTGCAGGAGAAGGTCAAAGAGCTCACCGGCAAGGAGCCCCACCGCGGGGTCAACCCCGACGAGGTGGTGGCGGTCGGCGCCGCGATCCAGGCGGGCGTGCTCGCCGGCGACGTCAAGGACGTGCTGCTGCTCGACGTGACCCCGCTGACGCTCGGCATCGAGACCAAGGGCGGCGTGATGACGAAGCTGATCGAGCGCAACACGACGATCCCGACCCGCAAGGGCGAGGTCTTCTCGACGGCCGAGGACAACCAGCCGTCGGTCGAGATCCACGTCCTGCAGGGCGAGCGTGAGATGGCCCAGTACAACAAGTCGCTCGGCAAGTTCCAGCTGACCGGCATCCCGCCGGCGCCGCGCGGCATCCCGCAGATCGAGGTCGCGTTCGACATCGACGCGAACGGCATCCTCAACGTCTCCGCGAAGGACCTCGGGACCGGCAAGGAGCAGAAGATCGAGATCAAGGCGGGCTCCGGGCTCTCGGACGACGAAATCAAGAACATGGTCTCCGACGCCGAGTCGCACGCCGAGGAGGATCGGCGGGCGCGCGAGCTGGCCGAGGCCCGCAACAACGCGGAGAACGCGGCCTACCAGGCCGAGCGCCAGCTCGGTGAGCTGGGCGACCAGGTGGACGCGGACTCCAAGTCGCAGATCGAAGCGGCGATCAAGGAGGTTCGCGAGGTGCTCGAGTCCGACGACCCGGCGACGATCAACGCCAGGGCGGAGGCGCTGCAGAGCGCGTTCCACGCGGTCTCCGAGTCGATGTACCAGCGCGCGCAGGAGCAGGCCGCGACGTCCGGCAACGGCGCTGCGGGCGACGGCGGCGCTGAGGCCTCCGACGAGGAGGAGGACGTCGTGGATGCCGAGGTCGTCGACGAGTCGAGGTCGTAGAGGCAGATGGACGACTTCGACCGCACGATCACCGACCAGGAGCACGTCGCTCCAGACGCGGCTGAGACCACCCCCGGCGCTGCGGCGCCGGGGGCGTCGTCCGCTGCTCCGGAGCACCCGCCGACCGACGGCGCGGCCGCGCTCGCGGGCGACCTCGACGAGCTCGTGAAGGTCGCTGCGCAGCGCGACGAGTACCTCGCGCTCGCGCAGCGCACGCAGGCCGACTTCGAGAACTACCGCAAGCGCGTCGCGCGCGACGCCGCCGGCGCGCAGGAGCGCGGCGCCGCCGCGCTCGCGCAAGGAGCTGCTGCCCGCGCTCGACAACCTCGACCGCGCGCTCGAGGCCGCGCAGGAGGACGACCCGCTGCTCGAAGGGGTGCGGCTGGTGCGAGCGGAAATCGCCGCCGCGCTCGCCCGCTCGGGCATCGAGGCGTTCAGCCCGCTGGGCGAGGTGTTCGACCCGAACCTGCACGAGGCCGTGGCGACGGTGGCCGCCCCGAACGGCGGCGCCGGGAAGCGTCGTCGAGGTCTACCAGGACGGCTACCGGCTCGGCGACAGCATCATCCGGCCGGCGCGCGTGGTGGTGGGGGCCTAGGAGCCGATGGCTGCGCGACCCGACTACTACAAGACGCTCGGCGTCGACAAGCGCGCGAGCGCGGACGAGATCAAGAAGGCCTACCGCAAGCTCGCGCGCCAGTACCACCCGGACACGCAACCCCGGCGACAAGGACGCCGAGGCGCGCTTCAAGGAGATCTCCCAGGCGCACGACGTGCTCGGCGACCCCGAGAAGCGCAAGCAGTACGACAGCGGCACCGGCCCGTTCACCACGGGCGCCGGGCCCGGCGGCGGCTTCGGCGGCTTCGGCAACTTCGACTTCGACGGCTCCTCGATGGGCGACATCCTCTCGAACCTGTTCGGCGGCTCGACGAGCGGCCGGCGGGTGCGCACGAAACCGCGCTCGGAACGGGGCGCCGACCTCGAGGCGCAGGTGTCGATCACCTTCGACCAGGCCGTCTCCGGGCGCGCAGGTGCCGCTGCAGGTGCCGATGCACCAGGCGTGCCCGACCTGCCACGGCACCGGCGCGAAGCCGGGCACGACCCCGACGGTCTGCCCGCGCTGCGAGGGCCGCGGGATCGAGACGCAGGGCCAGGGGATGTTCTCGATCTCCCAGCCGTGCTCGCTGTGCGGCGGCGCCGGCACCGTGATCGAGGACCCGTGCCCGACCTGCCACGGCAGCGGCGCGGTGCGCACCGTCAAGAAACTGCGCGTCAACATCCCCGCCGGCGTCAAGGACGGCAGCCGCATCCGCCTGGCCGGCAAGGGCGAGCCCGGCCGCAACGGCGGCCCGCCCGGCGACCTGTACGTGATCACGCACGTGAGCGCGTCGCCGATGTTCAAGCGCAAGGGCGACAACCTCGAGGTCGAGGTGCCGCTGACGATCCCCGAGGCGCTGCGCGGCGCCGAGGTCAAGGTGCCGACGCTGAACGGCACGCAAGACGCTGCGCGTGCCGCCCGGAACCCAGAGCGGGACCGTGCAGCGGCTGCGCGGCGAGGGCCCGCCCGAAGCTCAGCGGCGCCGGCAACGGCGACATCCACTACCGCTTCGTGATCGACGTGCCCGACCAGCTCAGCGACGAGCAGCAGCACGCGGTCGACGAGCTCTCGCGCGCGTTCGGAGACGACCCGCGGGCCAACCTCTTCGACGGCGGCTCCGACCGGGCCGCCGACGATGCCAAAGCCGGAACCGAGCGATGAGCACGGTCGGCGACGGGCGCAAACCCGAGAGGCGGCGCCGCGCGACCGTGACGCGCGTCGAGGTCGAGACCGACCGCGGCGTGTTCATGATCTCGGTCGCCGCCGAGCTCGCCGAGATGCACCCGCAGACGCTGCGGATGTACGAGGCGCGCGGGCTGATCGAGCCGCAGCGCTCGCCGAAGGGCACGCGGCTGTACTCGCAGGACGACGTCGAGCGGCTGCGCCGCATCCAGGAGATGACCGCCGAGCTGGGGCTGAACCTCGCCGGCGTCGAGCGCGTGCTCGAGCTCGAGAAGGAGATCGAGCTGATGCACGAGCGCATGGAGGAGCTCGAACTGGAGGCGCTGCAGGCGCAGGTGCGCATGGCCGACGAGCTCGAGCGGGTGCGGCGCTCGTTCCGCGCCGAGCTCGTGCCGCAGAGCCGCGCGAAGCTCGAGCTCGTGCGCGTGTCCGACGTCCGCTCGCCCTTCCCCACACTGCCGCCGCGCAACAAGAACAACGGCCCGGGAGGAACCGATGCAGCCTGACCGTTTCACGATCAAGTCCCAGGAAGCGCTGGCGTCCGCCGCGCGGCTGGCGCAGGAGGCCCGCAACCCGCAGGTGGTGCCCGCGCACCTGATGCGGGTGCTGCTCGGCGACGGCTCCACGGTCGCCGTCGACTCCCCCGGCGGCGTGGTCCCCGGTGTGCTGGCCAAGCTCGACGTCAACGTCAAAGCCTTCACCGACCAGCTCGACGGCGAGCTGGGCCGGCTGCCGAAATTCAGCGATGGCGTCCCCGGCGAGGGCACCCAGCCGTCGGAGGACCTGACGAAAGTGCTTCGCAGCGCCGACGAGGAGGCGCGCAAGCTGGGCGACGACTACGTCTCGACCGAGCACCTGCTGCTCGCGCTTTCGGGCACCGTCGGCCAGCCGGGTGAGCTGCTGCGCTCCTACGGCGCCGACCACGACAAGATCGAGCAGGCGCTCGGCGAAGTCCGCGGCGCGAACCGCGTCACCGACCCGAGCCCCGAGGAGAAGTACGAGGCGCTCGAGCGCTTCGGCCGCGACCTGACGGAGGTCGCCGAACAGGGCAAGCTCGACCCGGTCATCGGCCGCGACGAGGAGATCCGCCGCGTGATCCAGGTCCTCTCGCGCCGCACCAAGAACAACCCGGTGCTCATCGGCGAGCCGGGCGTCGGCAAGACGGCGATCGTCGAGGGACTCGCCCAGCGGATCGTCTCCGGCGACGTGCCCGAGTCGCTGCGCGACCGGCGCGTGATCGCGCTCGACATCGGCTCGCTGATCGCCGGCGCCAAGTACCGCGGCGAGTTCGAGGACCGGCTCAAGGCGGTGCTCAAGGAGGTCTCCGAGGCCCACGGCACGATCATCCTGTTCCTCGACGAGCTGCACACGATCGTCGGCGCGGGCGCCGCGGAAGGAGCCGTCGACGCGGCGAACCTGCTGAAGCCGATGCTCGCGCGCGGCGAGCTGCGCGCGGTCGGCGCGACGACGCTCGACGAGTACCGCAAGCACATCGAGAAGGACGCGGCGCTCGAGCGCCGCTTCCAGCCGGTGATGGTCGGCGAGCCCTCCGTGGAGGACACGATCGCGATCCTGCGCGGGCTGAAGGAGCGCTACGAAGAGCACCACGGGGTGCGCATCCAGGACAGCGCGCTGATCGCCGCGGCGACGCTCTCGGAGCGCTACATCGCCGACCGCTTCCTGCCCGACAAGGCGATCGACCTGATCGACGAGGCGGCCTCCCGGCTGCGGATCGAGATCGACTCGGTGCCGGTCGAGATCGACGAGATCGACCGTCGCGTCATGCAGCTCGAGATCGAGCTGACCTCGCTGGAGAAGGAGACCGACGAGGCTTCGGCCGAACGGCGCGAGGCGCTCGAGCGCGAGCTCGCCGAGCTGAGGGAGCGCTCGGCGGAGATGAAGGCCCGGTGGCAGAACGAGAAGGAGGCGATCAAGGCCGTCTCCGACCTCAAAGAGCGCCTCGAGCAGGCGCGCGTGGAGGCCGAGCGCGCGCAGCGCGACTCCGACTACGAGCGTGCCGCGCAGCTGCTCTACGAGGAGATCCCCGAGCTCGAAGCGCAGCTCGCAGAGCAGGAGGAGGCCGAGCGCGAGCGCGCGAGGGACGGCGGCCCCGTTCCTCAAGGAGGAGGTCGACGCCGACGACATCGCCGAGGTGGTCGCCCGCTGGACCGGGATCCCGGTCAGCCGCCTGCTCGAGGGCGAGGAGAAGCTGATCCACATGGAGGAGCGCCTGCACGAGCGCGTGGTCGGCCAGGACGAGGCCGTCGAGGCGGTGGCGACCGCGCTGCGCCGCTCGCGCGCCGGGCTGCAGGATCCCGATCGGCCGATCGGCTCGTTCCTGTTCCTCGGCCCGACGGGCGTCGGCAAGACCGAGCTGGCCCGGGCGCTGGCCGAGTTCATGTTCGACTCCGAGGACGCGATGATCCGCATCGACATGTCCGAGTACATGGAGAAGCACTCCGTGTCGCGGCTGGTCGGCGCGCCTCCGGGCTACGTCGGCTACGACGAGGGCGGTCAGCTCACCGAGGCGGTGCGCCGCCGGCCCTACAGCGTGGTCCTGCTCGACGAGATCGAGAAGGCCAACCGCGACGTGTTCAACATCCTGCTGCAGGTGCTCGACGACGGCCGGCTGACCGACGGCCAGGGCCGCACGGTCGACTTCAAGAACACCGTGATCATCATGACCTCGAACATTCCGATCCCCGAGGGCGGATGACGCTGAGCCGCGGGCGCTGCTGCAGAGCTTCAAGCCCGAGTTCATCAACCGGCTGGATGACATCGTGCGCTTCGAGCCGCTGGGCCGCTCCCAGATCGGCGAGATCGTCGCCCTGCAGATGGCCCGCGTGGAGGCGCGCCGTGGCCGAGCGCGGGATCGGCTGCAGCTCACCGACGACGCCAAGACGCTGATCGGCAACCTGGGCTACGACCCCACCTACGGCGCCCGGCCGCTGCGGCGGGTGATCCAGAAGCAGCTCACCGACAAGCTCGCGCTGGCGCTCCTGAAAGGCGACATCCGCGAAGGGGACTCGGTGACGGTCGATGCAGCCGACGGCGAACTCGTGATCGAGAAGGCCGGCGAGCGGCTGGT
>CAVTKR010000005.1:0-1832149 GCA_963735435.1 uncultured Solirubrobacteraceae bacterium
GCCCGCTGCATCTGATCGCCTTCATCGCCAGCCTCGCGGTCGCGGGGGTCGCCGTCACAGGCTGGCTGGAGGAACCTGCGATCAGCATCAGGTACATCCTGATCTGGTTCCTCGGCGCGATCGTCGCTCACGACCTGATCCTGCTCCCGCTCTACTCCTTGGTGGATCGCACGGGACTCGCGATCTCCCGCCGTCCGGGCGGGCAAGCGGCCACCCCGGCCCCTCCGAGCAGGCAAGCGGCCGAGCGGGCACCCGCACGCTCGCCCGGCTGGGTCTACGTCCGCGTCCCGCTGATCCTGAGCGGACTGCTGCTGCTCGTCTTCGGCGCGGAGATCCTGCGCGAAGGGAACGCGACCTTCCACGTTGCCAGCGGGCACAGCCAGGACGTCTACCTCTCGCGCTACCTGATCGTCGTCGCGGCTCTGTTTCTGATCTCCGGGCTCGCCTACCTGCTCAGCTCGGCCCGGGCCAGCTCGCGCATGCCCTGAGCGAAGTCCTCGACCGCGCCGAACCCGAGCAGCGCCCGCGCCCGCTCCGGCGAGGCGAACACGTGGCGGACGTCGCCGAGCCGGTACTGGCCGGTGATCCGGGGCCGCGGAGCGTCGGCGCCCGCGGCGTCGACGAGCGCCTGCGCCAGCTCTCCGACGCTGCGCGGCCGGCCGCTGGCGACGTTGAGCGCGCCCGTGACCGGCTCCGTCGACACCAGCGCGGCGACGTTGGCAAGTGCGACGTCGCGGACGTGGACGAAGTCGCGCCGCTGGGCGCCGTCCTCGAACACCCGCGGCGCTTCGCCCGCCGCGAGCGCGCTCGCGAACAGCGAGGCGACGCCGGCGTAGGGGGTGTCGCGCGGCATCCGCGGGCCGTAGACGTTGTGGTAGCGCAGCGCCGTGACCGGCACACCCGCCTCGCGTTCGAGGGCCGCCGCCAGATGCTCCTGGTGGAGCTTCGTGGCGGCGTAGACGTTGCGCGGGTCGAGCTCGGCCTCCTCGGGGATCGGCTGGCGCCTCGAGCTCGCGCCCGCAGCGCGGGCAGCCGGGCTCGAAACGGCCCGCATCGAGGTCCTCGGCACGGCGCGGCGCCGGGCGCACGACGCCGTGATCGGGGCAGGCGTAGCGGCCCTCGCCGTAGACGACCATGCTCGACGCCAGCACGAGGCGTCCGGCGAAACCAGACGCGGCGAGTGCGCGCAGCAGAACGGCCGTGCCGGTGTCGTTGTTGCTCACGTAGTCGGCGACGTCGAGGAAGTCCGAGCCGAGGCCGACCATGCCGGCCTGGTGGCAGACGTGCTCGACCCCGACGAGAGCGTCGCTCGACAGTCGCCGGGTCGCGCAGGTCCCCCTCGATGAAATCCGCCTCGGGCGCGAGATAGCCGGGGACATCGGCATGGACGAGCAGCGAGTCGAGCACCCGCACCTCGTGACCTTCGGCGAGCAGGGCGTCGACGATGTGCGAGCCGATGAAGCCGGCGCCTCCCGTGACGAGGATCATGGCTTTCCTGCCACTGCAAGGACGCGTGTCATGTCGCGGATCGCCCGAAACGTGCCCCGCACGGTACCGGTGACCTTCGAACGCCCGGCCCGCGGGAGATAAACGACCGCCAGCTCGCGCACCCGCCAGCCCTCGGCGCCGGCGCGGACGACCATCTCCAGCGGATAGCCGAAGGCGCGGTCGGAGAGGCCGAGCCCGAGCAGCTCGCGTACGCCGCGCCGCCCTCATCGGGCCGAGATCACGCAAGGCGAGACCGGTGCGCCGGCGCAGCAACGCCGCGAGGGCCGCGTTCGCGAGACGCGCGTGTAGCGGCCAGGCGCCGCGGGTCGGCCGGCGCCGGCCGAGGACAAGGTCCGCCTCGCCTCTCTCCAGCAGCGCGACCAGCGCCGGCAACTCTCCCGGATCGAGCGACCCGTCGCAGTCCATCATGCAGACGATCTCCTGCTCGGCCGCCTCGAGGCCCGCTTGGCAGGCCGCACCGAAGCCACGGCGTGGTTCGCTCACGACTCTCGCCCCCAACCGCGCCGCGAGCTCGGCTGAGCCGTCGGCTCGAGCCGTTGTCGACGACGATCGCCAGATACCCGTGAGGCAGTGCCGCGAGCACCCCTGGGATCGCGGCGGCCTCGTCCAGCACGGGCAGGATCACCTCGGGCATCTTCGCCGGGCTCCGATCACGACCAGCTTATGTGGGTGCCCGTGACCGGGACAGCACCCGGAACGATCAGTGGCAGCGCGCCCGCGACGCTCCCAGCCAGTGCCGCTGCGCTGCGGCCCATCAGCTCGGTCAGCTCGGCGACCGGCGTCGCCTCCGGCATGACTCCGTTGGCGTAGTCGGTGACATAGCCGATCAGCGCGTAGGGCAGCCCTGCCTCACCGCATAGGACCGTCTCGGGACCTGCCGTCTGGCTCACGGCGCTGACCCCGCATGAGGCGAGCATGCGGATCTCCGCGCGCGTGTTGAAACGGGGCCCATCGACGTGTCCGTAGCAGCCCCCGTCCCGTGCGCGGAGACCAGCCGAGATCGTGCCGCCGAGCAGCGCGCGCCGCAGCGACTCGGAGAAGGGACCCTCGTAGATCCAGTGGCCGCGGCCGCGAAGGCCCGGGCGATCATAGAGAGAGCACAGCGACCCGTCGGGCAGCCGGTTCGCCGGGAAGTGGAGGTCGTCGAAGACGACCAGTTCGCCCAGTTCGAGACCGGGGTCGACGGCACCGCAGATCGTCGCCGCAAGGACGACCTCAGCCCCGGCCTCGCGCAGCGCGAGCACATTGGCACGGTGGTTGACGTGGCTCGAGAGCCGCGGGTGGCCCTCGCCGTGCCGTGAGACGTGCACGACCTCGGCATCGTGCCAGCGGCCGATCGTGAGCTCGACCTCGCCGAAACGGGTCTCCACCGTGCTGATCGACGAGCGTTCCAGGCCCGGGAGGGAATAGGTGCCCGAACCCGTGATGATGCCGACGCTCACCCGCGCATCCTATGTACCCAACTAGTGGAGCACGGCTTCTACCTCGCGCCGGTGCACGACGCCGAGGCCGGTGGATTGCGGCGCGAAGCGGATGTCCCGCGCGAGCAGATAGGCAGCCGGCATGAAGGCGATCAGGAAGTATGCGCCGAGTAGGGCTACCGTCGGCCGGATTCGCTTCGCAGGCGAGAGCGCGGCGAAGGGGAGCACCCAAAGCAGGTACCAGGGAACCGCCCAGCTGAGCGAGACGGCCAGGGCCCCCAGCGCGACAGCCGCCGCAGTCAGCCAGTTCAGCCGACCCCGTGCGACAGCAGCGGCGCAACCGCTCACTGCTACCACCAGGCAGAGCTCCAACGCAAGGTGCAACGCCGGCGTCTCGCCGCCCAGACCCAGCGCCAGGCCGAGCAGGTTCGGCAGGCCGATCGCGGTTACGAGTCTGCTCTGGGCCGAGAGATCCGGGGCGTGCGGGCCGAACGCGACCGCAGAGGCCGCTCCGAGGATGACCGCGGCGGCGAGCCCGCCGCGGATCAGGCCCCGACGCTGGCCGGCGGCGAAGAAGATGGGTAGCAGCACAGCTGCGGAGGCCTTGGTGAAAACGGCGAGCACCAACGCCGCTCCTGCCGCCCTCGGAGCCGCCGGGCTTCGGAGCTTGCAGTAGACGGCGAGCATCACGAAGAAGAGCATGAGGCTGTCGTTGTGGTCGGCCCCGAGGCCCCAGACCAGCACGATCGGGTTGAACCCGACGAAGGCGACAGCCGACACGGGTGAGCGCCCCAGCAGTTGTGCGCAGCGCCACACCAGTGCGAGCGAGCCGAGGCTTGCCAGGGCGACGGCCAGCTTGATCGCCCACAAGGAGCCGGCTACCCCCAGCGGCACCAGGGCATAACTGAACAGCGTGAAGGCGGGGCCGTAGGGGCTGAGCAGGTGGCGCCAGTTGCTAAACGCGAAGCTGGCGTCGGCGTGGGGGCCGAGCGCCGGAATCACCGTGTACGGGTTCAGGCCCTCCAGGACGCCCATCCGTCCGTAGTGGATGTAGTTGAAGACGTCCGTGTACTGCAACGGCGGCGAGAGCAGGAAAGCGACGTGGATCGCCAGCAACGCGGCGATGGTCCAGCGAGCCCGAAGCCGCCCGGCAAACCGGAAGGCGAGCACATAGAGGACATACATCGCGATCATCAGCCCGCTCAGCCGCCAGGCAAGCCGGTCCTCGCTGCGTGTCAACCCAGGCAGCAGGCCGTGCAGGGGTCCCGCCATCCAGGCCGGGAAGTAGCCGCCGGCACTCGTCGGGGTGAACGTGCTGGGCCGCTCTGCGGCCATCAGGACGATCAGGACGCTGCCAGCCGTCAGTCCGGCCAGTGAGATCGCTCCGATCAGAGCTGGGGCTGAGCGCGCGAGCGAGGAGCGGGCGGCGCCGCGAGCCGCGCCTGAACGCACCTCCGTTGGGAGCGTCTCAGTGCTCATCGGCTCAGCGCGCGCATGGTGGCCCGGTGAGGCCGGGAACGAGCGCGCTCGATCCTGCCGGCCCGGCGGCGTAGGAGAGCACGGCGTCGTCGGTCAACGAGGAGTACAGGACCTGCGTCGCGCCTGTCGCAGAATGCGGATATGGAATCACCGTCCGGCCCGGAGCCAGCGGCAGCCGCTCGCTTACGGTGACAGGCGAGCTGCCCGCCTGTTCGCTGACACGGCCGTCGGGGAAGGCGACGGCCGGGAGTTCGTGAACCGTCGGCGGCTGGGCAAGACGCACTCGCAGGGTCGCGGCGACGGGGGCGCCGCTCGGGTTCACGAGCTCCAGCCCGCCTCGGTGGCACTCGCTCAGGAGCGGATCAAGCGATCGCTTTCTCAGCAGGGACGCTTCTGCCGCTGTGTGCGAGCGGGTCAGGCGTGCCAGATACGGGCGCAAGTCGAAGAACCAGAGGTCGCCGTCGGGGCTCTCGAGACCGTGCTCGCCGAGCGTCGCCCTCAGCGCTGCGCGCAATCGCGCCGACTTCGCCGGCTCGAAGCCCGCGGGGTCGACCCAGAGCCCTGTCATGCCCGCCGCCCCGGCGGCGGCGAGCACGTAGCTCAGCGGCTGCCCGGCGAGCGCGGCAGGCCAATCGGCTCGCCTACCCTTGATCGCCCCATAGCTCCAGCGCAGGTGCTCGGAGTGCAGGTAGCCGCGCAGCGGCTCGTACTTCGTCGCGTACGTCGCGACCTGATCGCTGACGGGCGTTTCCGGATACCCCTCGGGAAACGGCACGTAGGGGAGCTCGAAGATGCCGGCTCCGGGAGGAAGCCTCGCTTCGATCTCGCGGACGAGATCCTGATCGCTTCTCCATTGCCGGGCGGTTGACCGGTAGGCCGGGATGTAGGAGTCGCTCGTCTGGTCATAGACGCCGAACAGCAGAACCCCGGCAAGTGCGATCAGGCCGAGGGCTCCGCCGTGGCGCCGACACCCGAGGCGCCGACGGAGCGCGTCGAGCAGCACCCCGACGGAGACCAGCGAGAAGAAGGCGATCACGATGGAGATCCTGTTCCACGCGCGCACGTCGGGCGTGAACAGCAGCTCGAGCAGGCTCGCCAGACCGCCGACGGCCCCGACCGCTATCGCAAGCCAGGCGCCGATCGCGGCGTCGCGCAGCAGCCGGCCCCCGGCAATCAGCACTGAGAGACCCGCGATCGCGAGCAGCGCGGAGAGCGTCAGCCAGAGGAAGCCGACGTCGCCGACCGTGCCGAGGCTCGCGTAGCAGGCCTCGCAGTAGCCGGGCGCGATCGCATCGTCATATTCTTTCGTCGCCTTCCGCAGTACCGCGATCCGGGCGCCGGGTGCCGGCAGCAGCAGGTTCGAGAGCCGCAGCCCGAAGGCCTCGTTGGAGCTCTCGTTGCCTGCCAGCGACCGTTCGAGCGCGACGTTGGTGCCGTGTCTGGACCGGTATGCGAGGCTGGGAGCGAGGTTCGCACCGACGGTCGCGACGACGAGGAGAACCACCAGCAGCCCCTGGACCGCCGACGCGCGACGGCGCAGCGCGACCCCGATCAGCGTGGCGCCCGCGAGCATCACGACCGCAAACGTCGCGTAATAGAGGTTGTCCGAGCCGATCACGACGCAGATCGCCAGCGTCAGCAGCGTCCGGCCCGACGCCCACGCGAGGAATCGGCGCCCGCCCGCAGGCCTGCGAGCAAGCAACGTTCCGCCGCCCAGCACGCGCAGGAACAGGTACCCGGTCAGCGGAACGGCGTAGTAGGCGGATAGGAACAGGTGCGACTCGCCCCGGAAGAAGTGGTACGCAAGGAGGGAGAAGAGGACGGCGCAAAGGCCCGACGAGAGGGCGCTGATACCCAGCACCCGCAGGACCAGATGGGCCGTGAAGGCGCACAGCCCGAAGGTCCCCAGGAAGAACAGGTTGATGAGCAGTCCCGGATCTGTTGAAAACAGCGCAAGGACCCGGATCTGCAGCAGGTTGAGGCTGTCCGCTCCCTGCGGGTAGTCGATCAGTTGCTGGCCGAATGGCGCACCCAGGCTCGGATTCGACGAGTACCAGCCGTGGTCGGCGATGCCCTTGACGAGCATCAGATAGAACTTCGCGTCGTCGACGGGCGAGTAGCGCAGCGGGATGCCAATGTCGCCGCGCCACAAGCGCAGCACCCATGCCGCGAACAGCATGCTCACCGCCGCAGCCAGCACACCCTCGAGCACGAGTGTTCCCGATGAGACAGCGGCGCCGGCCGCGGTCGGGCTGCGGTTCGGGCGCGGGCCGGGCCTCATCGCGTCAAGCTAGGTGATCGGACGCGCCCCCGGATGGGCGCGATCGCCGAGTTTCGCTCTACGTAACCTTTTCGCCCGTACCCTCCCCGTAGGTGCTCCCCGTCCCATCGCCGGCCACCGAGGAACTCGAGCGCGGCCCGCGGTCGACGGCGCTCGGCGGGGTCGCTTCGCCGACCGTCGAGCGCACCGGCGCGGCGACCGAGACCGAACGGTCCACGCCCCGCCGAGCGACCGCCCTGCTCGGCCTGGCGGCGCTCGCCGCTGTCGTCTGCGGCTCGCTCTATCTGGCGGTCGGCGCGGCCACCGGGAGCTACCTTCTCGAGCTGCCCACCTCCGCAGCGCCGCGCTGGATCGCAGGCCTGTTCGGAGAGGTCGGGGGCCACGGCAACTGGCTTCAGCCCGCGCAGCTGAGCGCGGCTCTGATCGTGCTCGTGCTCGGCTACCTGGTGGCACTCGTCTGCGCCGGGTCGATCTCGACGAGGGCCGCCCTATGGGCTGTCGTCCTCGCAAACCTCGCCTTCACACTCGGTCCCACGATCGTCTCGACCGACGTCTTCGGCTACATCGCGTACGGCCGCGAGCTGGCCCTACACGGACTGGATCCTTACATCTCGCCTCCGCTGTCGCTGACCCACGACTCGATTCTCAGCTTCGTCTACTGGAAGCACCAGCCAAGTCCCTACGGTCCGCTCTTCACTTTCCTCAGCCTCCCCCTCGCCTTCGTCTCCGCCGCGGTAGCGCTGTGGGCGTACAAGCTCGTCGCGGGCGCCGCAGCGATCGCCATCGCGTGGATCGTCTCCTCCCTCGCGCGTGAGCGGGGTCTCGACCCGGCGCGAGCGGCGATTTTCGTTGGGCTCAACCCAGCCGTCCTCTTCTACGCGGTGAGCGGCGCCCATAACGATCTGCTTGCGATCTGCCTGGTCGTGATCGGCTTGGCTCTGGTGCTCCGCGGGATGGAGGGACGCGGCGCCGGGACCGCTGTCGCGGGGGCCGCGATCAAGCTGACCGTCGGCCTCGCCCTGCCCTTCCTCGTGCTCGCCGCGCGCCGGCGCGACCGAGCGCTCCGCGGCGCGGCGATCGTGACCGTTGCACTCGCTGTGCCGACACTCCTCCTGTTCGGCTCGCACTTCTTCGACCAGCTCCACCGGATCGCGACCGATCCCCTGTTCGACACGATGTTCAGCGGCCCCGACCGTCTCGCCGCCGCCCTCGGTACGAACATCACGCCGGCGATCCGGACGCTGTCCACCGCGGTCGCGGGGGCCATCGTGATCGCCGCGCTGCTCGCTGCATGGCGGGGCAGCGACCCGATCACGGCCGCGGGCTGGGCCTTTCTCGCCCTGACCGCCTCGATCGCCTCCTTCGCGCCCTGGTATCTCGTCTGGTTGCTTCCCTTCGCTGCCCTCGGACACAGCCGCCGACTTCGGGTCTTCACCCTGCTTGTGACGCTCTACGTCATGGCCGTCCACATCCCGGCCCTCGGCGGAGTTCCCTGGCTCTCCCAGGCCGCCGGCTCGACGACCGGGACACGGACAATCGCCGGGACTGGGTGGCGCCCCCGTCCCGCTACACGAAACGTCGCTCCCCAGCCCCGGAGGCGAGCTCACCGACGCGTAACGGTCGGCCAGTTCGTAGTTGACCCGAGTCGTATCGGGCCCCACGAGTTGCTCCAGGTACGTCCGACGCGTCCGCGAAAGCGTGCCACTTGGACGATCTGGACGCTCCTGTAAGCATCCTGCGGGCGTGTACGAGGTTGAGGGCCTTGTGGGCCTAACCCCCCGTGGTGGTTCGAGTCCACTCGAGCGCGTGGGTAGAGCCTGGAGATGGAGGCAAGCCGGCGCGGGGAGCTACCCCTCGAGGTAGCTCGCAGGGCCGACACGATCGGCGCTGATGGCGAGGATCACCCGGCCGACACCAGCAAGCGCCTCATCACTCTGCGCCTCCGGGAGCTCCGGGAGCGCGAACATCCGCTGCGCGATGCGTGCGGTCGGCCCGCCGATGCCCTCACGCCGGATCTCGGCACTGCCGGACACTGTGACCGACGGGAACGGGCGCTCGTGACCCATCACGCACACGGATGCCCATCCGGTCTCCTCGACGTCCCGGGCCTTACGGCGCTGCTGCTCTGTCGAGATCAGCAGCTCGTCGCCGTCACGCACGAAGTAGACCGCCGACTGGTGGACCCGGCCGTCGGCCGAACGCGTCGCCAGCACGCAGAGAACCTGCTCGTCGAGGAACCGGCGAATGCCGTCGTCCAGCTTGGACGGGCTGTTCGGGGTCCGGGTCATCATCCGACCTCCACGCGCTGGAGTATCGCCCAATCGATCGAGCTGATCGCACAGAGCGGCGCTGCACCGCTAGCCGCACGTCGAGGCGTCGGCTCGGGGGCGTCGATGGCAACCCCGCTCGAACCCGGCTTGTCGGATGCCTGCGCGGGCTGGCCCTGGGTTCCCCGAGGCCGCTCGCTCGTCGCACTGGTCGAGTCTCGGCGGAACCGAGCGGACGGCTGAGACGGGCCGCAAACGAGCCACATGTGGGTCTCGGTGTTCATATCGTGATCCTCCTTTGCAGATGTTGTTCGCTGACGCGGGAGCGCGGGTGGCGCCCGCGCCACGCGCCGTGGTTTCCCAACGGCGCGTGGCTGCCGGGCCGCAGCAGCGCCCTGCCGTCATGCACCCTCACGCGTGCGCGGCGGCCTTCTCCTGCTCGTTTACGCCTTCCTCGTGGCGACCGGGAAGTTTCGCCTTGAGCGCGGCGACCCTCGATTCGACGTCGCCCTTCGTCGTGGCCTCACGTTCCTCGCGCAGCTGCTTGCGCGCCTCCTTCCTCGCCTTGCGCTGGGCCTCTTCGGCGGCGGCGATCTCGGCTTCCACGTCGCCCACCTCGCGGCGGATCACGGTGCCGGAGCGTGACTCCATCACCCCGTCCACGACTTCGTGGTCGCTCGGCTCGTTCAGCTCGGCCACCAGCGTGTCGTGGCCCGGCCGCACGGTCCTTGCGATCGCCTCCAGAACCGATTCGGTCCCTTCTTCTTCGTCCAAGTCGAACAACGACCCGACAAGCGCGCCCGTCGTCCCTCCGATCAGCATGCCGAGAGGCCCGCCGAGGACGCCGATCAGGACGCCGATGATCCCGCCGCTCGCCAGTCCGGCCCATTCCTGGCCGCCGGTCGTTTCCTCGGGGACCAGGCGGCCACTCGAGTCGCGAGTCGCGACGGCCGCGCCGCGCAAGCTCGATCTGCCTCGCAGCGTCCAGCTGCTTGAGCCGGGCGAGCGCCGCGTATGCCGCGTCGTCGTTCTCGAAGCTCACTGCAATGACGTTTGCCTGTGTGATCTCTGTAGCCATTCTCTTACCCTTTCTATTTGCTGTTTGCGCGCCAAGGCGTCATACGGCCTCGCGCGGTGTGCTTCGCTGATTCGGCAACCACCAGCGCGCTGCTGGTGAGCCGGCCTCACGCGAAATCTGTGATTCGTCGAGCGGGCGGGCGGGGCTGTCGCCACATCTCCGGCGCCTGCCAGATCGCCGCGGCTCGTGACGGATGCCCGTGTGCCAGTGCGGCGGTCCTCGGTGATCGCGAGCGTGGACATGGCAGCGACGCTCTCGTCAGGTCAACCGTCGATGCCGGCGGTGATGACCTTGATCTCGTTCGTGATCCCACCCACGCCGGGCAGCCCGCGCACCAACTCGAAGGCCGCGTCGCTCTCCTGCTGGTGCTGGACCTCTCCCTTCAACGTGAGCCAGCCGTCGGCGACCCTTACCTGGATCCGTTCTGCCGGAGCCCGTGGGTCGGACATGAGCGCCTGCAGCGCCATGCCGCGCGTCTCGGCATCCACCCACCGATCGCGAGGATCGATCCTGAGGTCGTCCTCGACCTCGCGTACTCCCGGCACGTCCCGGGCGATCTCTGCCGCGGCACGACGCTGCTGCAGGCCGCTCACGGTGCCCCGCAGGGTCACCGTGCCCGCTCGGGCGGCCACGGCGATCTCCAGTGGGTGGGGGATGCGGTGATCCCGCTCGAGCACTGCCCTGGTCCTCTGGGTTATGACGTCGTCTTCTGACATGTGAATCTCCTTGTGTCCAGCGGTGAGGCGCCCACAGACGCCTCACCGGCTTCTTGCGTTTTCAGCCGTGAGTCGCCGGCGTTGCCGTCGCCCGCGGCCCGGTGTGGTGCTCGAGCTCTGCGAGGGTGCTCCGGATTTCGAACGCGATCGCGAGTTGCATCACGCCGACGACGAGCGCGAACGCCGAGATCAGGGCGAGCACCGCCACCGCACCGGCACCAGGGTGGCCGAACATGACGACTCCGAACGCGATCGAGACCAGTCCGGCGAGCGCGAGCAGCAACGACCGTCCGCCGGCCCGGAGGACGAAGGCGAGCGTCGTCTGCAGCATGCCGACGGCGATCGCCCACGCGGCAATCGCGTAGAGCAGCGCCACCGCAGACAAACCGGGCCACACGAGGACGGCGATCCCCGCTGCGACTCCGAGCATGCCCTCGACTACGAGCCAAGCCCGTTCGCCACCTCGACCGGGAAGGTCGAACGCACCCGCGATCGTCGTGAGACCGGACACCAGCGCGAACGCGCCGAACAGCGCGATCAGCGTGGCGAGGCCGATGTCCGGCCAGATGAGGATCACGGCGCCGAAGACGATCGCCAAGGCGCCGCGCAACGCCGTCACCTTCCAGATGTGCTCGAGCTCGTGCTGCCCTGCCTGCAGCTGTGTTGAGGGGTTCATTTCCCTCTCCTTTCACTTGGACTTCGTTGATGTCAACTTCACCGACAGTGCGTCGGCCCTCCGTTCGAGCTCGTCGCGAGCCTCGGTGACGCCTCGCTGTTTCCTGGCGCCACGCGCCCCCGGTGCCCGCACGGAGCTGCGAGAGGTGCGCGTCGACGGCGATACGGCGGGCGCGGACGTCCCCGATCGCAGTCTCGGAGCGCTCGCGCGCCTTGCTCGCCTTCGCAGCGACGTTCGTCTGGAGCCGCTCGAGGTAGGTGTCCCAGCTCTTGAGTTCAGCCTCGACCGCCACGGCGAAGGCCATGCGATCCTCGGCGAGGTCCGCGGCGAGCGCATGCTCGGCGACATCGAGCCTGGTGTTCACCTCCGCGAGCCTCTCGTCGAGCTCCTCGGGATCGTGGCGCGCCGCGACGCGAGCCGCTGCCTCGAGCCGCGTTAGCCCATCGAGGCGCCGCTGTGTGGGCGCGCTCTCCGGAGAGCCTGACTGCAGACGCGCGCGCCTGCAGCCGCTCGATCCGGCGGCGGACCTCCGCAAGCTGATCGTCGATCGTCGTGGTGCTCACTTGGAGCCTCCCGTTGGTTGCTGGCCGACGACGGAAAGGCTCGCGTGCGCCAATGCCAACGCTCTGCCAGGCGCGGCGGCGTTGCTGCCAGCTCAGCCGGCGGGGGCGAGCGCGAGCTCCGCGCGGTGGCGCAGATCCGCGGCCGCGACGGTGTCGCCGCGCTCGTCGGCAAGCTCCGCCAGGCCTAGCAGCGCCGCTCGCGCCGGACTGCCGGCCAGCGCGATGAAGAGGATCTCGCGCGCCTGGCGCAACCGCCATTCCTGCGACCAGGCGAGGACCTGCCGGAACAGCTCCTCGGCGGTGTCGGCATCCCCAGCGCCCGCAGCGTTGCGTCCGAGCTGGAGGCGCGCTTGGGCCGCCACCCACGGCGCCCGAGCGGCCTCGGCCTCGGCAAGGGCCTGGCGCTGGAGCTCTGCGGCCTCGCGCGGGTCTTCGCCGATGAGCGCGATTGCGCCGAGGGCCGAGAGGGCGAATGCCGCGTGATCGCGGAACCCGATCCGCCTCGCAAGCTCGACGGCCTGGCGATATCGCTTCACCGCAAGGGCTGCTTCCTGCCTCTTCTCAGCCACCCAGGCCTCCAGCAGGAGCCCGGGAACGCGAAACGCGTCGTAGCCGATCGCATCCGAATGACGGCGGACTGCAGCCGCCATCTCAGCGACCGTGTCGACGTCGCCGGCGGCCGCGGCACCAATGGCACGGCTGAGGCTGCTCGCGGCGACGCCCCAGTCGTCGCCCGCGGCCTCGAGCGTGGTGCACGCGTTCCGGGCCATCGCCTCGGCCCGTCCCTGGTCCGGGGACTGCGCGAGCGCAAGCGCGAGCGTGAACTGCGCGAGCCCCAGCTCGCGCGGGGCCGTCACGCTCTCCGCGAGCGCCAATGCGCCCTCGCCGGCCGCGAGCGCGGCCTCCACGTCGAGCTCTTCACCGGCGAGGAAGCAGAGGTTGGCGAGCAGCTCGACGCGCAGGGCGACGGGGGCGTCCTCCCGCGCAGCCGCGAGCGCGATGTCCAGGAAGCGCCGCCCCTCCGAGATGCGCTCGGAGAGCACCCAATACAAGCCGAGGGTCCCGAGCCGGATCGCGACGGCCGGGTCGGGCGCGTCGCGCGCGTACGCGAGCGCGGCCCAGAAATTGTCGTTCTCGAGCTCCAGGCGAGCGACCCAGCGCAACCAATCGGCGCCGCGCAACTCGGCGTGCGCCTGCTCGGCCAGCGTCGCAAAATGCTCTGCGTGGGCGCGGCGCGCGGCGGCGAGGTCTCCCCCACCGCTCTCGGCGAGCCGCGCGAGCACATGCTCGCGGACGGTGTCGAGCATGTCGTAACGGGCGATGCCCCCGGAGAACGAAGCGGACACGATCGACTTGTCGGCCAGCGCGCCGACGAGGTACACGACCGTCGGCTCGTCGAGGCCGTGCGTCGAGGCGACCGCGCTGAGCGACGCGAGCGACGCCCCGCCGCGGTGGACCGCGAGCTGCTGAAGGAGCGTCTTCTCATCCCCGTGCAAGAGGTCGTAGCTCCAATCCACGAGCTCCTGCAGCGCGGTGCGGGTGGGGTCGGCCGCCGTGCCTTCGCGCAACAGCGCGGCTCGGCGGGCAAGGATCGAAGCGAGCTCCGCGAGCCCCAGCACGTTGACGCGCGCGGCGGCCAGCTCGATCGCCAGCGGAAGGCCGTCCACCCGGCGTGCGATCTCCCCGGCGAGCGCGACAGCGGCGCCGTCGCGCTCGAATCCGGGTCGTGCCGAGCGTGCGCGCTCGAGGAACAGCTCCACGGCCGCCGAGGGCCCCTCCTCGCTGTCCGCCTCGGGCAGCACGAGGGGGGTGACGGGCACCCGCATCTCGTTCGGGACGTGAAGGGCCTCGCGGCTCGTCGCCAGAATCCGCACCCGGGGGCACTCCGCCAAGAGCGTCGAAGCGATCAGAACTGCCCCTTCCAGGGCGTGCTCGCACGCGTCGAGAATGACCAGCGCGCCGGAGTCGCGCAGCCGCGAGGCGGCACGAGCGAGCTCGTCCGAGCCGCGAACGTCGATCGCACGTGCGAGCACCCGCACCGCGTCCTCCACGCCCGCCGCACGCGCGAAGTCGACAAGCCAGATGCCGTCTTGGACCTCATGCTCGAGCGCACGCGCGGTCTCGACCGCGAGCCGGCTCTTGCCCACACCCGGCGGCCCGGTGAGCGTTACGAGGCGCTGCTCGTGCAGGACGCCGGCGAGCTGATCCAGCTCGTCTGCGCGGCCGACGAATGACGTCGATGGCGCGGGGAGATTGCCGCGCCGCGGGCGCTCGACGGGGACGGCGATCGCCGGATCGTGGGCGAGGATCGCCTCCTGGACGCGCCGCAGCTCCGGTCCCGGTTCGAGCCCGAGCTCCTCGGCGAGCACCCGCCGCGCCTCCTGGAAGATCTCGAGCGCATCCGCCTGGCGACCGCTGCGGTAGAGCGCCACCATCAGCTGTGCCCACAGCCGTTCCCGGAACGGGTTGTCCGCGAGCGCGGAGCGCAGCGGCGGCACGAGCTCCCGGTGCTCTCCCAGCGCGAGCGCCGCCTCGAACTGCTCCTCGAGCACGTCGACGCGCAGCGTCTCGAGCCGCTGTGCCTCCGCGCTGAACCACGACGTGCCGGTCAGGCCCTGGAGCGCCGGCCCTCGCCAGAGGGCGAGCGCCGAGGCGGCCGCATCCGCGGCGCCGGAGGCGTCGCCGCCGCGCAGCGCTGCGCGCGTTTCCCCCAGCAGCTGCTCGAACCGATCCGCATCGATACGCGCGCCCGCCAAGGCGTATCCGTTGGGGGAGCCCACGATCGACTCCTCTCCGAGCGCGGCGCGAAGACGGGCGATGTGGTGATGGAGCGCATTCCGTGGAGCGGCCGGGAGCTCCTCTCCCCACAGGCCGTCGACCAGCGAGTCGACGTCGACCACCTGGGTGCGCCGGAGCGCCAGCATCGCGAGCAGTGCCTGACGTTTGGCGCCCCCCACGTCCGCGCGCGTGCCTCCGGCACAGGACCTCGAACGGACCCAGGACCCGGATCTCAAGTAGCTCCTCCATGCACCCCCGTCATGTCGCTGCGCAGCGTCAGTCTGGCATGCCCGGGAGCGCGGCCGCAGCGCGAGCTGCCCAGGGCGCCGCTGGCATCGGGCGCGCCGCCGCTGGCAGCCGGCTGGCATCGGCGGGGTGCATGGTCGCCTCACCCAGACGGACGGACGAGAAAACGAAACCGTCGGCTGCATGCAGATGAAGCCGACGCCCACGCAACAGGAGGATCGCGATGCTACCGCTCTCTGACGGACTACGCCCGCGACGGTTCCCCATCGTCAACGTCACGTTGATCGCAGCCAACTTCGCGGTCTGGATCTTCTACGAGCTGCCGCACCTCCATGCCGCGATCCACCACGCGTCGTTCTACCCCTGCACGGTCGCGAGCTCGTGCCGAGGCCCGGAGCCGTGGGGCCTCAGCTGGCTCACCTCGATGTTCATGCACGGGAGCTGGGATCACATCCTGGGGAACATGCTCTTCCTCGCCATCTTCGGCAAGAACGTCGAGGACGCCTACGGGCACCTGCGCTACCTCGCCTTCTACATCGCCGGCGGCTTCGTCGCGACGATGACCCAGTGCGCCGTCACCCTCATCTTCGGCACAGCGGCCGCCGCGCGCGTTCCCGGTCTCGGTGCCAGCGGCGCGATCGCCGCGGTGCTCGGCGCCTTCATCGTCCTCTACCCGACCGCCCGGATACGCACGCTCGTGCTCGTCTTCTTCGTCAGGATCCCCGCCTGGGTGTACCTCGGCGGGTGGTTCCTCTACCAGCTCCTCGCGTCGAACCTCGGCCTCGCCTCAGCCTCGGCGCACGGAGGCGGTGTGGCCTTCTTCGCCCACATCGGCGGCTTTCTCTTCGGCGTTGCCGTCACGGGAACCCTGCTCGAAGCTAGACGTCTCCTCCCGCAGAGCATCTCGCGGGACGGTGCACTGGCAGCCGTCTGAGGCGGCCGGCACGGCGGCCGGAATCGTTGGTTTCGCGCCAGCCGGGGGCGGCGCGCGGGTTCCAGCAGACGGACCGTGGCAACGGCGCAGCAACAGACGGTGCGGCTCCATGCCTGTGTTGATCCCGACACCGCCGAAGCGGCCGGCCTTCCCGCGATTGGCGAATCTCGGGTGCGGGCACTGTCGCTCGTTTCAGCGCAGCGACTTGAACGCCGCGCGCATCTCCTTGCTGAACAGCTCGGGCTCCTCCCACGCGGCGAAGTGGCCACCCCTGTCGACCTCGTTGAAGTAGACGACGTTCGGATACGAGGCCTCGACCCAGCTGCGCGGCGTCCGCCAGATCTCGCCCGGAAACGTCGTGAAGCCGAACGGGATCGACGACGCCGGCAGAGGCTTCTCGCCGGCAGCAGGCGCGTCTGGCCCGTAGGCCTCCCAGTACGACCGGGCTGCCGAAGCGCCGGTGCCGGTCAGCCAGTAGGTGGTGACGTTGTCGAGGATGTGGTCGCGGGTGAGGTTGCCGGACGGCTCCTCGTCGGTGAAGGCGCGTGCGATCTTGTAGTAGGCGTCCGTGTCGTGGTCCACCATCCACGCTGCGAGTGCGACGGGGGAGTCCAGCAGCGCGTAGCCGATCGTCTGGGGCCTGGTGGACTGCTCCACGAAGTAACCGTTGCCGCTCGTCTGGAACGTCTTGATCGCGGCGAGGGCCGCCTTCTCCTGCTCGGCGTCCGCCGGCAGGGCCGCGGGGTTGTTCAGCGCAGGCACGAGCAGGTTCGTGTGGATGCCGATCAGGCCCTCGGGGGCCTGGCGGCTCATCGCGTCTGTGACGCCGGCGCCCACGTCGCCGCCCTGGGCGACATAGCTGGTGTAGCCGAGACGGCGCATCAGCTCGCTCCAGGCCCGTGCGGTCCGGAACAGATCCCAACCGACCTCGGTCGGCTCGTCTGAAAAGCCGTAGCCCGGGACGGACGGCAGCACGAGGTCGAACGCGTCCTCCGCGCGCCCGCCATGCGCGGTCGGGTCGGTGAGCGGGCCGACAGTGTCGAGCATCTCGATCACCGAGCCGGGCCAGCCGTGAGTCATGATCAGCGGCAACGCGTTCTCGTGCGGCGACCTCACGTGGATGAAGTGGACGTCGACCCCGTCGATCTCGGTCTTGAACTGCGGCAGCGTGTTCAGCCGCGCCTCGCACCGGCGCCAGTCGTAGTCGTTCACCCAGTACTCCGCGAGCGCCCGCAGCGTCGCCAGTTGCACCCCCTGGGTGCGATCCTCGACGAGCTCCTCAGTCGGCCACCTCGCGGCTGCGATACGGCGGCGCAGGTCCTCCAGGGCATCTTCCGGGAATTCGACGTGGAACGAGCGAATCGCCGTGGCGCCTGACGTCTCGGTCGTGGCAGACATGTGGATCTCCTCGTGTTGGTGGCGCGGCCAAGCCTGACCGTCTCATCCATTCCTCGCGCCCCGAAACACCCTGGTCTGCCCCCGGGTCCGACTCGCTCGCGCCGCACGTTCGCCCCCCGGGCCGGTTTCAACGCTCTCGTGAGGACATCGGCGAGTAGCCGGACCTCCTGCAGCCGCGGCCGATACCCCAGGACAACTGCGCCCAGACAAGCGGATTGGAGGCCCACGGAGTGCTGTCGGCGTGGCAACACCGCGGCAACACTCGCTGGTCCATATGCGTCCGATGCGTACGCGAGAGCGCGCTATCTGGATGATTCGGACGCTTCGGGACGTACCTTGTCAGCTTGCGCAGGGTTGAGGGCCTTGTGGGGTTAACGCCCCGTGGTGGTTCGAGTCCACTCGAGCGCATGGAGATCTGACAGTAGGCAGCCCCCAAGGAGGTGGCGCGCCCGTCAAGCAGGCTGACCGTGGCAACGGCGTCGCAAGGCGCGCGCCGTGCCGGAAAGCGGCCTATCACGACCAGCTCGCTCCGGCGAGGCGCGCCGAACCGGAACGTGCCCCATCACGAGGCCCTCGCTCCGGCTAGGCCCGGGGAGGGCTGTGTTCGGCGAGCAACGGCAGGAGGGCGTCGGCGACTTGCTGCGGGTACTGCGCGTGGGGATCATGGCCCGCCCCAGGAGCCATTGCGGCGCGGGCGTTGTGGCCTCATCGGTGATAAGGTGTCCACATGCGCGAGATCGGTGTCCGAGAGCTCAAGCAGTCTCTCAGCAAGACATTGCGGTCTGTGAGTCGTGGTGAGCAGGTTCGCGTGACCCTCCGCGGCCGGCCGATGGCCGACCTGGTGCCGGCGGTGGCCGCCACGAAGGACGATCAGCTGCGCCAGCTGGTGGCCGATGGACGCCTCGTAGCACCCACTGGCGCCCGTCCGAGGAAGGCGCCCCCGCTCGTTGAGAGCGACGTCAGCGCCTCGTCGCTTGTGCTCTCCGAGCGAGAAGCAGAGCACTGAACCTGTACCTGGACGCGAGCGCGCTGGTGAAGCGCTACGTCGCCGAGGAGGGAAGCGACACGATCCGGGACGCCATGGCCCAAGCCAGCGGCTGGTTCATCTGCCGCATCGGGTTCGTCGAGACCGTCCGAGCGACCACACTGGCGGCGGGCGAGACAGCAGCTTCTCATTTTCGGGACGAGTGGCCAGCGTTCGGCGTCATCGAGCTGGACCAGCCGCTGGCCGAAGAGGCGTCACGACTCACGGTCGACCACGACCTACGAAGCCTCGACGCCCTGCACCTGGCTGCCGCGCTCGTCCTCCCCCGCGACGCGCTGACGGTCGCGACATGGGATCACCGCCTTCACGTAGCGGCCGCCGCTTCCGGGCTGCGCCTGACTCCGCCGGCGCTCACCTGAGTTCAAGCAAGAGGCGGAGTGCGTGTCCGCGCTGGCGGGACCCCGGCGCCGGCGTGGCAACACCGTGGCAACACTCGCTTACTCCATATGCTTCCGATGCGTCCGCGGAAGCGCGCCATTTGGACGATCTGAACGCTCCTGTAAGCATCTTGCGGGCATACACGAGGTTGAGGGCCTTATGGGGTTAACGCCCCGTGGTGGTTCGAGTCGACTCGAGCGCATGAGTTCGGCTGGAAACCGGTGGCGTGCAGTTTGCGAGGCGGAGCACGAGCTCCGGCAGGCGAGCCGTGGCAACCTCCGGTTTGGATACGGGCCGGCCTCGCCACCCGGCCAACGCACCGCCGGTCAGGGGGAACGCACCGTGATGCCCGCTGCATGTCGTCGTGGCCGAGGACACGTGGTTCGCCTGTGCTCAGACGCTGCGTAGCGCCGCCGCCGGCGCGAGCCTGGCCGCGCGCAGCGCCGGATACAGCCCGGCGAGCGCTCCTAGCGCGATCGCCAGGAGGACGGCACCGCCGACGGCGAGCGTCGGCACGACAAGTGCCCAGTTCTGAAAGGAGGCGTAGGCCGCGGTCGCGGCGGCGCCGAGCGCGATCCCTGCGCAGCCGCCGATCAGCGAGAGCAGCACAGACTCGCCGAGGAACTGTACGGCGACGTGCACCCGGCGCGCCCCGAGCGCGCGGCGCAGGCCGATCTCCGGGCGCCGCTCGAGCACCGATATGACCATCACGTTCGCGATGCCCACGCCTCCCACGAGCAGCGCGACCGCCCCCAGCCCGAGGAACACAGCGGTGAGCGTGCTCTGAGCGTCCGCGCGGGCCTGCAGCGCTTCGGAGGGCCGGCTGACCTGCGTGTCTTCGGGGCTGGCCGGGTAGGCCGTGGCACCGAGCAGCGCGTCCGCCTCGCGCACCTTCTCGGGGTCCGCGCGCACGTAGACGATGCTCGCGATGGCGGCTCGTACCGGAAGAGCCGATGAGCGACCGGGTAGCCGATCAGCGCCGCCCGTTCGATTTCCGGGGCGAGCGGCACCGGACCCATGATCCCCGCCACCGTGAACCACGTTTCGCCGATGTAGACCTGCACGGGACGTCCGTCGACCTCCAGGCGCCGCACGCCGAGCCGGCGTGCCGCCACGTCGCCGAGCACCACGAGCGGGAAGTGCACAGTCGCCGCATCGAGAAAGCGTCCCGCGAGCATGCGCCCGCCGAGCGTGGCGAGCAGCTGAGGTTCACTCGCCTGCACACTCAGGCCGCTGGTTTCGGCCGCTTCGATGAACGGGCTGCGTCGCACGGTCCGTTCTGAGACGGTGCTCGCCGCAGCCGCCCGGCGCACCGTCCCGAGATGGCGCACGGCGCCCACCGCCGCTTCGGGCAGCGAGGCTGTTTCGCCGGAGAAGTTCTGCCCGGGCGCAACCGTCAGAGGTTGCGCGTCCCCAGCTCGTTCAGCTCGGCTACCAGCCCGGCTTTGCTCGAATCGGAGATGCCGAGCACCGCGACCATCGCCGCGATCCCGATCGCCACGCCGAGCGCCGAGAGGGCGGCGCGCAGGCGGCGCGTGCGCAGGCCCACGCTCGCCACCCGCAGCGCGTCCGCCAGGAGCAGCCGGCTTTCCGGGATCCGCAGCTGCGGCCGCGATCACGCACCGCGACCGCGGCGGGGCATGCGCGAGAACGCTGCGGCGCCGTCTCGCACGACAGCCGCGGCGGTTCTAGCGCTGTCCCGCTCTCCTCGTGGATCAGGCGCCCGTCGCGCAGCTCCACCCGCCGCGGCAGCGTCGCCGCGATCTCGCGGTCGTGGGTGATAACCACGACGGTCGTGCCCTGCGCGTTCAGCCGTTGCAGGAGCTCGAGGATCTCGCGGCCGTTGCGCGTGTCGAGATTTGCCCGTCGGCTCGTCCGCGAGCCAATCGCCACAGTCGCTCAGCGCTAGCGCGATCGCCACGCGCTGCGCTGCGCAGGCCCGAGCAGCACGAAGGTCTGCCCCACGCGGTGGCTGAGACCCACCCTCTCGAGCGCAGCGGCCGCGGCACGCCGCCGCTCGCGAGCGGCCGTGCCGGTGTAGAGCAGGCCAGTTGCCACGTTCTCCAGCGCGCTGTCGGACTCGATCAGGTGAAACTGCTGGAAGACAACCCGATCCGCCGCGCACGCAGCGCCGCGAGCTGGCGGTCCGAGGCCTCTGCGACATCGAACCCCGCGATTCGCACCAGCCCGCTCGTGGCGCGTTTCCAGCGTGCCCATCACATGCAGCAGCGTCGACTTGCCCGAGCCGGACGGCCCCACGATCGCGCACAACTCGCCATCGCCGACGAGCAGGCTCACGCCACGCAGGGCCTGGACGTCGCCGGCGTAGCGCTTGACCACGTCGCGAAGCTCGAGGACCGCGCTCATTCGGACTCGATCACACTCATGCCCGCGTGGATCTGCGGCCCTTCGACCTGCACGTAGCCGCCCGAGAACATCCCCGGTGTCACAGCGACCGGCGTCGGGCTCCCCGCGCGGAGCGTTTCGATCGCGTAGCCGCCCCCCGCCGTCGCGATCAAGGCCGTCGCCGGCACCGTCAGCACATTGCGACGAATGCTCTTCACCAGTTCTACGCTCACCGGCGCCTCGTCGAGATGGCTCACCGCATGGTCGAGCGTGATCGTCACCGTGATCGTCGCTTCGCTGTCCCCGCCGCTGCCCTGTTCGGAGTCCGAGGAGGGGGCGCTCGCAGACGTGCCCACGCCCGTGATCCGACCCGGCGCGGTCGCTTCGCCCGGCAGCAGCACCCGGACCCGCTCGCCGAGGTGGGCGAGGCGCTGCTGTTCGGGCTTGACCTTGAGCTCGACGATCTGCTCGTGGAGGTTGTCGAGGGCGGGCTCGCCGCCGCCCGCCGCCTGGTCTTCGCCGGTCGCCCCGCTGTTTTCGGATTTCGGGGTTTTGCTCGATTTCGGGGTCGAGCTCCCTTAGTGCGGGTCGCCTTCCGAGGCCTGTTTCGGTTCGTCCTTCTTCTTCTTCTTTTTCGGTTTGTTCTTGGCCGGTTCGTGTTTGTCCGATTTCGGGTCTTCGCCCTGGCCCGAGGTCGGCTTGTCGCCTTCTTCAGCCGGCGGGGCGGCACTCGCCGGCCCGGCCGCGGACGGCGGGTCCTGGCCGAGAGACACCTTCAGCGCGGTCACGCGCTGGGCGCTCGGCGCGAAGACGATCCGGCCCAGTTCGACGCGGCCCGTCTCACTAAGACCCTCGGCGTGCTGCCAGCGACGCACGGCTGCCGCCGTCCTCGCTGTAGGCGTCCTCCTCGTCGGTGATCGCCCCCGAGGGGTCGTAGCCGAGCTCGATCAGGTTCGCGTTGAGCTCCCCTTCACGTCCGGCCCTTTCCGAGACTCCCTCCTTCAGCCCGGTAGGCGGGCACTGACCCGTACATCAGGCAGACGGGCAGGTTGTCGATCCGGAACAACACGCCGCCACGGCCCACGTCGGCGCCGACCGAGGGCAGCCGGTGAAGGTTCCCGCGAGCCGGTCGTAGACCACTCGTTCGCCGCCGTAGCCGAGCGTGCCTTCCACCGTCGCGCTTTCCGGAGCGCTTCCTGTGCCGAACAGTGCGAGCGTCTCCCCGGCGGGGACCCCGTTACCAGAGCGCTTCGGCCGCGAGGAACCGGAGGCGAGCACGATCGCCGCGAGCACCGCGAGCGCCACGAGTGCGACCGCCGCCGCGGCCACGATCGACCGCGTCGCCTCGGGGTGCGCTCCGGAAGCGCCTCGGACGCGTCGCCCGCCGCCACTGTTCAGCCTTCGCTCGAGAGCGAGGCGCCGGCGCCGCTTTCGCCTTCACTCGAGTGGCTCGTGCTCGCGGCCGGCCCGTGAGGCAGCTTCGGCTTCGCCATGAACTTCTGACAGGTGTTCTGGGCCTTTTGGAAGCCGGGGCTTTCGGGGTTCGGGCCGCTCCCCGGGTGACCATGGATCTGGACCTGGATGCCTCCCCCGCTCGCGCTCGCGTGCACTTCGATGCCGTGTTCGCGCATGCAGCGTGCGAACTTCTGCACGGCTTCTTCGCGTTCGACCTTCTCCTGCGGGCTGAGGTCGACCTTCTTCGGCTGCGGCTGGTACTTCTTGCAGGCCGCCTGCGCCGCGTTCATCTTTTCCTTGCCCACCGGGCCTTTCGCGCCAAGCTTGATCGCCTGCCCTCCGCCCGGGGGCGTTCCGATCTGCACTTCAACGCCGTGTTCGCGCAGGCAGCGCGCGAAGTCGGCGAGCTTCGCGGAGCCTTCGCGTTCGCCTTCCTGTTCGGCCCCCGCTGAGGCACTCGGCGAGGACCCTCCGCAGGCCGCGAGGGGGATCGCCACGGCGAGGCTCGTGAGGCGCGAGGATCAGATGCGCCGCCCGTGGACGGGAAGGGTGCGATGTGGAGGTGGGCGCGGGACATGGGGAGCTCCTTTTGCCGGGTGGAGCCCGCGAGCCGATGCTGCGGGCGCTCGTCATCAAGCGCCCCGTGCCTGAGAATCGCCTTAGAGGATTCGAGGAGCTTCGTGAAGCGGCTCGGCGCCCTTCAGCTCGGCCTCCGTCATCGCCAGGGCCGGGAGCTTCGAGCGTCAGCCGCGCGCCGCCGCCGGGATCGTTCGCCGCACGGACCGCACCCCCGTGCGTCTCCGCGAACTGCCGGACGATCGCGAGGCCGAGACCTGAGCCGGGTCGCGCGCGCGCCGCGGCGGCGCGGTAGAAGCGGTCGAACACCCGTGGCAGGTCGTCGGGGTCGATCCCCGGGCCGTGGTCGCGCACGTCGAGGCGTCCCTGACGCACGCTCACCTCGAGCGTCCCCTGCGGATCCCATTTGCACGCGTTGTCGAGCAGGTTCGCGATCGCTCGGTCGAGCCGCGACGGCGACGCACGCACCAGGCAGGGCTGGGCGTCGAGCTCGATCGAGCAACCCGGCGAGTGCAGCCGGGCGCGCGTGACCGCGCCCTCCGCCGCGCGGTCGAGGCGCACGTCCTCGAGCTTCGCCTGCTCGACCTCCGTGCGCGAGAGGTCGGTGAGGTCGCCCACGAGCACGGTCAGCTCGCGAAGCTGAGCCTGTGCCGCCGCGACCACGCGCGCGCGCTCGGCGGGTGCGAGCCTCTCGCCCACCGCCAGCGCGTCGAGGTTCGCCTGCACGCTCGTCAGGGGCGTGCGCAGCTCGTGCGAGGCGTCGGAGATCAACTGCCCGTTGCGCGGATCGCGAGCGCTTGAGCGCGCCGAGCATCGTGTTCAGGCTCTGCGCGAGGCGGCCCGAGCTCATCGTCTCCGCCCTCCTCGATGCGATCGCCGAGGTCCTGCGTGCGCGCGACCTGTTCGGCCGCGCCGGTGAGGCGGCGCACGGGACGCAGCGCCGCGCGCGAGACGATCAGCCCGAAGGCGGCTGCGAGCGCGATGCCGCCGAGACAGACGATCGCGAGCACGAGACGCAGCCGAGACAGCGTGCCCTCCACGTCCGCGAGCGGCACCGCCGCCTGCCACACGCCGCCGCCCGCCGCCCGCGCGGTGAAGGTCCGCGCGCGTGCTCCCGCCAGCGTGATCGTGCTGAAGAACGGCTGTTCCTTGCCCGCCGCGACCTCGAGCGCCTTCGAGGTCACCGGAAACGCGAGGCGCGGCGCAGACTGCAGCACGCTGCCGTTCGCCCGGAACAGCTGCACGTAACCCACCGGGCCGCTCAGTTTCTGCTTCGGCAGGATCAGCGAAGGCGCAGCGCGCGGCACCCCCTTCGCCGCGCGCCGCCTTCTCGATCGCCTGGTGGGAGCCTTCGATCGTTTCGCGGCGGACGGTCACGATTTCGCCGTGCGGGCCCCGGTGGCGTTCGGTGTGGATCGCGAGGTTGCGCACGGCGCTCTTGCCCGTCTGGACGCCTTCGTCGGGCACCGCGCTCACGGTCGTTCCGGCGGCCGCGCCCGCAGCCGAGGATTCGCCCCCAGCTGCGCCGGGCTTCACCGCGACGGGGCCGGCGCTGATGCGAGACGGACTGCGAGCCGCCCGGAGTCATCATCGCGTCGAGGTTCCGGTCGAACCTGACCGAGCAGCTGGCCGCGCGTGACGAAGGAGACGACCACCGAGGCGATCACGATCGCCGCAGCGACCGCGGCCACCGCGAGCACGACGGTGCGTCGCCGGAAGCCGTCCTTGACCTCCGCCGCCCACGCCTACGCCACCTTCAGGACGTAGCCGACGCCGCGAATCGTCTGGATGAGGCGCGGCTCGCCCGCCTCCTCGGTCTTTCGTCGCAGGTAGCCGATGTAGACCTCGAGCGAGTTGGATGCGAAGTTCGAGGTCGTAGCCCCAGACGCTGTCGAAGATCATCTGCGCGGCGTGAGGACTCTGTGCGGGTTCGTCATGAGCAGCTCGAGCAGCGAGAACTCGATGCGGGTGAGCTCGAACTGCCGGCCGCCGCGCCGTCCGCGGCGCTCGAAGCGATCGAGCTCGAGATCGTGGTACCGGAGCACGTCGTCCTCGGGCGTCGCTCGCCGGAGCAGCGCCCGAACGCGGGCCGCGAGCTCGACGACCGCGAACGGCTTGCCCAGGTAATCGTCGGCGCCCGGCATCGAGGCCTTCGACCCGGTCGTCGACGTCGTGGCGGGCGGTCAGCATCAGGATCGGGGTATGGTCGCCGACCGCGCCAGGATCCGGCGGCAGACCTCGATCCCGTCGAGGCCGGGCATCAGCACGTCGAGGATCACCGCGTCAGGCGAGGCGACGGCAATCGCCCGGATCGCATCGCGACCGTCCTTTGCCGTGTCGACGTCGAATCCGTTCAGATCGAGCAGCAGCGCGAGCGCTTCACGAACGGCGGGGTCGTCGTCGACGACGAGCAGGCGACATCGGCCATCATCCTGACGGCGCGACCTGAAAAGAAGCTGAACGCCGGCGTCCGCGAACCGGCAGGTAGGCGCCCGCCCGGGATCTCCGATGCAGAACTGACTGTCGTAGCTGATCACGTAGGTGCCGGTCGCGTTTACGACCTTCGTGATCAGGCAGGGCGCAGCAACTGGTCCTTGGTGATGCGGGCCGTCTCGGATCTCGTCAACGCCCGCTCTCGCCTGGTTACGAGACGGTGCGAACCTCAGCTGAGCCAGAGCGCCGTAGGGCTCGCGCATAGCGATTGCCACCGCGCGTGAATCGATGAGAGGGAAGGAGAATCAGATCAAAGCCCTGCTCGAGCGCCCAAGGTCCGAGCGGCGGGTCGGGACACCCGGCCAGCACCGTAAAGCTCGCTCGCCGGGCCGTAGCTCCTAGGAGCTCCGCGGAATGGCGCAACTCGATCCTGGCTTCGTCACGCAGCGCGATGTTGTACGGGCCGGTTCCGCCCTTGCTGCAACACCGAGACTGGCCCGCCTGCGGTGCCAGCGTCACAACGGTCAAGGCGCAACCAGCTTCAGCGAGTTCAGCCGCCTCACGTAGCGTCGCTTCCCCAGAGTCGCCCGGCTCAAAGACAGCTAGAACGCGTCGGCGCGCCCCGGGAGGCCGCGAGCGGATCCAACTCCCGGTTCTGTGAGCGACCTTCGATGCTGGCCCTACCCACACAGAGGAGAGGTTACCGCTGAAAGGTGGCAGCTCATCGAGGCCTCGGGCTGAGCAACCGCACCGTGCAGATACCTCGGTCTCTACCATCGGCTCGGATGTCACCGCCGCGCATCACCGGCCCGGTCACCTGGCTGTGCGGTGCGGCGCTGCTGTTGACCGGGTGCGGCGGCGCGAATACCCACTCCACCGCGAGTCAGCGCGATGCGTCGAGTGCGTCCGCCGCCAGGAGCGGCGGGGGCCGCTCCCTGCCCCTCCCCCCTACCAAGGCCGCACCCGCAATCGATCGGCGGGAGGTGACGGGCAAGGTCGGCAGCGCAGACACGCTGCCGGCGGCCGCTTCGTCCTCCCAGGTGGCGGCGGGGGCGGCGTCTGACGCCGAAATCAAGGCTGAGATCGCACGAGCCCGCAAAGCCGGGATCATCCTCCCCAAGGGCGACTCGTCGCAGGCGTTCGAACAGGGCGCCACCTACGTCGGCGGCGGGGGCGGCGCGAACTGGGCCTTCCCGATCCAACCGCCGTCGGTCGTTCTCGGGCCCGAAACGTGGAGCGATGACCAGGGTGTGGACATCTCTACGCTGGGCGCCGCGTGCGGCCCGGCTGCGCCCGAGGTCGCGATCACGGCCGGGACGATCGTGCGCGAGGGGATCCCCGGCTTCGGACCCTACGCCCCGATCGAGCGCATCGACGCCGGTCCCTACGCCGGCTGGTACGTCTACTACGGACACGCGGCTCCGGCGCTGGTCCCGGTGGGCAGCCATGTGCTTGCAGGTCAGCCGATCGCGGAGGTCGGCTGCGGCGACGTCGGGCTCTCTTCGGGCCCGCACCTGGAGATCGGCCTCACCCCTCCGGGCGGCGCAACCTGCTGTCCTGCGTTCGGCGAGACCGCGCCCGAGGCGGACGCACTGATGCGCCAGCTCCTCGCAGGTTCGGGACGGACCTGACGTCTGAACCGAGGTCTCGAGGCGAGCGCCGGGCATGCCCCCTGACGCGTACCGCCGCGGTCCAGCTGGCGCCGGGCGCCGCCCCCGGCCGCTCAGGCCGCCGCGCAGTCCTCGCAGGCACCGTGTAGCACGATCTCGTGCTCGGCGACCTGCATCGGCACCCGGCCACTCAGCTTGCGGATCGCGCTCTCGAGTCCCTCGTCGGTGAACGGCGTGACCGTGCCGCAGTTGTCGCAGACGAGGTGGTGATGATGACCGTCGCCGGTGCGGATCGGCTCGTAGCGCGCCATGTCCTGCCCGACCTGGACTTTCTGAACGAGGCGTAGCTGCTCGAGCTCGTCCAGTATCCGGTAGATGCTGGCACGGGCGACGGGACGCCCGCTCGCGCGCAGGGCGTCTTCGATCTCGATGACCGAACGTGCGCACGTCTGCGAGTCGAGCTGCGCTACGAGCGCCCGCCGAGCCTGCCCCGACCGGTGGCCGCTGTCCGCCAGCACACTCTCGGCCTGGGCGGCCCAGCTCTCGATCTGCCTCTTGGCCATCGTCATGCGAGTCTAGCCTTCGCCCCCCAGGGGCTCGCGAGCATCCGCCCGCGCTAGAGAGAAGCGCGAGGGCCGGCTCGTGAGCAGGAAGGCGAGCAGGTACGTCAACGTCGCGATACCGACTACTGACGTGCTCGGCGGCAGGCTGGGGACCGCGTAGCTGAGCGCGAGACCGAGCCACATGGCAGCCACGGCGATCGCCGCCGAGATCCCGAGAGCGAGGTACGGGTTGGCCGTGAGCCGTTGCGCGGCGCCGGCCGGCGCTGCGAGCAGACCGAGCAGCAGCAGCGCGCCGACCGCCTGCGTGGCCTCCGCGGCGGTCGCGCCGACGAGCACGAGGAATGCGAGACCGAGCGCGCCCACAGGCACGCTCCGGGCCGCTGCGACGCCGGGATCGACGCTCGCGAAGAGCAGTGGCCTGGCGATCAGCAGGATCGAGACCGAGATCGCGGCGGCGACCAAAGCCGCGATCCTCGCGTCGGTCGCGCTCAGCCCGAAGATCGACCCGAACAGCTCGCGCGCCCCGAGCAGCCCGTTGCCGCCGCCCGACCCGGAGCTGAAGATGGCGAGAAAGAGCACCCCGAGGCCGAGCACCCAGGCGAAGACGATGCCGATCGTGACGTCGTCGGCCGCTGCTCGCGGTCCGATCGCGCCCAGGACGATCGCGACGCCGATCGTCGCGGCGAACAGGCCGACGCGGGTGTCGATACCGGCTGCGGCCGCACCGAGCGCGCCCGTGAAGGCGACATGGCTGAGCGCGTCGCCGGCGAACACCTGCGCGCGCAGCACCACGAAGTAGCCCACCAGGCCGCAGGCCAGCGCGATCAACGTCCCTGCGAGCAGCGCGTTGCGGAAGAACTCTTGGGCGAACATCACGCACCGGCCCCCGCCGGGTGAGCGCGGGCGCGTAGCCGTGTCGGGCGATCGGCTGCGGCGCGCCCGATCCGCGCGAGGACATAGAGGGCGAACGCCACGGTCGTGACGTAGAAGCCGACGGGGTACCCGTAGAAGTACGCCAGCGCCAAGCCGAGCCAGACGGTCAGCACGCCGAGGAGAACGCTCAGCACGAGGCTGGCGCCGACGCGCGAGGTGATCAGCTGGGCTGTCGCGGGGGGCGCGACCAGCAGCGCGAACACCAGCAGCGCGCCGGTGATCTGGGCGGTCTCCGCGACCGCGAGCCCCAGCACCAGCAGAAAGCTGAGGCCCAGGGCACGCGTGGGAACCCCGCGGGCCCGCGCTACGCCCTCGTCGAGCGAGGCGAACAGCAGCGGTCGTCCGATCACCGCGATCAGGCCGAGGGCGAGCGCGGCGACAACAGCGAGGGCGAGCACCTGGCCGCGCGTGATCCCGAGGAAGCTGCCGAACAGCAGGCTCTCGTAGTTGGCAAGCACCCCGCTGTAGAGGCTGAGGAAGAGGAAGCCGCAGGCCAGCCCGAACGCCTGCACGGAACCCGTGATCGCCGACTCCTGGCCGCGGTTGCGGGCGCCCTCGCCGCCGGCCGAGACGCCGATGAGGAGCGCCGCCAGCCCGGTGAAGACGAAGTAGCCGGTCGCGGCCGACAGCCCGATCAGCAGCGCCCCGGTGGCGCCTGGGAACGCCATCACCGACAGCGTGTGCCCGGCGAAGGTCTGTTTGCGCAGCACCATGAACCAACCGACGACACCCGCCATCACGGCCACGATCGTGCCCGCCTCCAGAGCGTTGACCATGAACGGGTAGGCGGTCAGCTGGTTCAGGTCTGACACTGGGTCCAGCGACGGGCCGGCTTGGGCCAGCAGGCTAGCGATCGGCATGGCGGTCGCTGTGGTGTGAGGGAGCTTCGGGCAGGCCTACCACGACCAGCCTGCCATCGGCTGTTTCAAGGACTTCGACGGGCACGCCGTAGAGGCGGCTCAGCGTCGCTGCGGTGATCACCTCCCGCGGCTCGCCGACGACGGCCTGTCCCCCGCCGAAGTAGACGACTCGGTCCAGATAGCCGAGCAACGGGTTCACGTCGTGGGCGACCAGCAGCACGGCGACGCCCTGCTCGCGGCAGATGCGCTCGAGCAGCGCCGCGACCGCGCGCTGGTTGGGCAGGTCGAGGCTGTCCAAAGGCTCGTCGAGGATCAGCAGCTGCGGACGGCTGACGAGAGCCTGCGCGATCAGCAGCCGCTGCTGCTCGCCGCCCGACAGCGACCCGATCGGGCGCTTGGCGTAGGAGCCGGCGCCGACCAGGTCGATCACACGGTCCACCTGCTCGCTCGAACGGCGCAGCGGCAACCCCCATCGTGCGCCGTCCAGCCCCAGCCGGACGAGGTCGACGCCGCGAATCCGCGTGCCGGCGTCGAAGTGCCGGCGTTGGGGCAGGTAGCCGATCTCGGCCTTCAGCGCGCCCGCGGGCCTGCCGAGCACCATTGCCGTCCCGCCGGCGAGGGGCAGCTCGCCGAGCAGCACGCGAAGCAGCGTCGTCTTGCCGGAGCCGTTCGGCCCCAGGATCGCGGCGAACTCGCCGCGCTCGATCTCGATGCTCACATCGCTCCAGATGACCCGACCGGCGATCTGGGCCTGGGCGTTCTCGAGCCGTATCGCCCCTACGTCGGGCGAGCCGGCGCCCGAGACCGAGGCCGTAGCTCGCCGGACCCGCTGCTCGCTTCCACGCGCCGGGGCGTGAGCGCTCATCGGCCGGTCGCCTGGTGGAGCGCTGCCATCAGGCTCCTCAGCTGGGCGCTCTGCCATTGCTGGAAGCTAGCCGAGGCGGGCGAGAGCGTCTCTGTGATGGTCGTGATCGGGATGTGCGCAGCGCGCGCGAGCTGATTGACGCGCTGGACGTCCGGCGTCGCGTTCTGGCTGTTGTAGATCCACACCTTGATGGCGCCGTCTTCGGCCTGTGCGTCGACCGTCTGCTTGTCCGCCGCGCTCACGTCGGTGCCCTCGGCGATCGCTTTCGCGAAGCTGTACGGCGTCAGCAGCTTCAGGCCGAGGTCCTGGCCGAGCGGCTGGAAGATGCTCTCCGAGTAGCCGACCGGGACGCCCGCGTAGCGCGAGCGGATCTCACTGCGCAGCCGGTTGTATTCGGCCAGCCCGGTCGTCTCGAACGCGGTGCGCTGCTGGTCGAAGTAGGCGGCGTCCTTCGGGTCGAGCCGCTTGTATTCGGAGACGATCGCCTCGATCACGCGTTGCACGCTGGACGGCGAGTACCACTGGTGCGGGTTGTCGCCCTCCTTCAGGCCGAGCAGCTTCCCGACTTCGACCTCGGCGCGCCCGCTGGAAGGGTTTGCCGCCAGCAGCCTCGAGGCCCACGTGTCATAGCCGATTCCGTTGACGATCGCCATCTGCGAGCGCGCGATCGTGACCCCGTCGGCGGCCGTCGGTTCGTAGTCGTGCGGGTCGGTGTCGGGGTTGACGATGATGCTGGTGACCGCCACCTTGCTGCCGCCGAGCTGCGAGGCGATGCTGCCCCAGAAGTTCTCCGCCGCAGCCACCTGGATCTTCCCCGAAGAGGTCGCCGCCGGCGAGGACGTCGACCCGCCGCACCCGGCGACGAGCACTGCAATACAGGCTGCCAGCGCCAGTGCAGCGCAAAGTTGCACTCTTCTCACAAAGGTCTCCAGTCGTCCGAGGCGCGAATGAACTCCGGGGACCATAACATGGATGGGAATCAGTCTTATTCCCATGCCATCTTTCGACGAGGTTGCGGGCCCTGTGGGTTGACGCCCCGTGGCGGTTCGAGTCCACTTGAGCGCATAGGGCCTTCTGGGCGGTGGGGTGTAGCGCCTCTGTGAGGCGGCGCGTTGGTTCGGTCTGGCGAATCGTTCCTATTCGCGCCGTGCGGCCCCGCGCGGTCAGAACATGATCCCCGGACCGGCGATGTCTTCCACTGCGGCCGATGCCCGTCATCCTCACCAGGCAGGCTGTGTCGCCGCCCGCGCTCCGCTCCTCACAACCCGGTCCGAACGGTGATCCGGCCGGCGTCGGCGGCATGCCTGAGCGCCTCATAATCGCGTTCGTTCTGATCGGCATATCCGTCGGCAAACGCGCACATCGCCCGGTCGAACGTGTTCCCGGCTCCGAGATAGCTGCCGATCGCGACCGCGTCGCCTGAGCGTGCGTGAGCACGCGCAAGCGCCCAGCCGCACAACTCGCCGTAGCGGCCGAGGGCGTCCGGGTCGAGCACATCGACGGGAGCAGAGCCCTTACCGTCCCACAGCTGGCGAACGTAGAAATCGCGGTTGACGCCGTCGATCCACTCGGTCGTCCTGATCCACCCGAGCATGATGTCGCTCGCGGCCTGCATCAGCCGCTGCCCCTCGACTACGCGCCGTCCGTGGTTCTCGTACTCGCTGCGGCCGAGATACGGCTCCAGCACCGAGGCCTCGGCCTCCTTCATCTGCAGAAACAGCGGGTCGCGGTCGTCGCGGCCGAGCATCAGCATGATCCAGGCCCGAGTGCCCACGCTGCCGACCCCCACGACCTTGCGGGCGGCGTGGATGTAGTGGTATCGCTCGAGCAGCTCGCCGCCGGTCCCGCGGCAGCGTGCGGCGGTAGTAGTGCATGACCCCGTCGACCGCCGACGCGAGCGTCTCCGGGTCATCGGCGCGCGCGAGCTCCTCGATGGGGACGATCAGCGGCGGGTCGTGGACGATCCGCGGATGCCCGTCCACCACGCCGTGTGAGCTTGGCGAACGCACGCAGCGAGTCCTTCGCCCGCGCCTTGGCGATATTGCGCTCAAAATGTCTGAGCTGCTTCCGGTTGACCCGTGACGCCCACTCTCGGACGATCTCCTCGAGGTCCCGATCGAGGTGCACGTACCAGAGTTCGAGTGTCCGCAGCTCCGCGAAGCTGCGCATGGCCTCGCGGTAGGACCGTGCGACGGCGAGGTCGACGGACCGCCGCGCACCCCCATCGAATCCGCGATCGCGTCCGGCGACCTCGAAGCTGGCAACCAGACGCTTGACGTCCCACTCGAACGGGCCGGGGAGCGTCTCGTCGAAGTCGTTGATCCCGAACACGAGTCGGCGGTCCGGACCGGCGAACGTGCCGAAGTTGCGCGAGGTGGGCATCACCGCACAGCTGGGCCTTCAGCGCCGTACGGGGCTCCTGGGCGAGGTCCCAGGCCATCACGCAAGCCGCCCCACGGAAGAACGTGAACGGCGAGACGAGCATGCGGCCATACCGGATCGGGATCAGCTCCGGCAGACGGGTGCTCGCCTGCTCCTGGAGCAGCTCAATCGGATCCGGCCGGGACGGATGCGGTTGCCAAGCGCCGTGTCTCGTGCGCGGGACAGCCGTCCGGGCTGCCTTGCCAAGCTCCCGCCGGTCGGCCGTGCTGGGGTGGCGGAGCCGTCCCCGGGCGGGCTCGGGCCGCCAACGCGCTATCGAGGTCGACACGCGCGCCTGTCAGCCACCGCCTGCCCGCGGCTCACCGGGGCCTCCTGAGGCAGGTGCTCCAGCCGCCGCCGACCCTGGTCCCGTTGACGGGCGAGCGCCGGGCCCCCGACGCGTCGTCTCTTGACGGCGAGGCCCACATCGCGCGTCGCCATGCTCACCAGCATCCAGGTGCGAGTAACATTGAGCCACACACCTACGTAGGCCGTCACGGCGCCCGCGCAAGCGGCGCTCATCGCACTGAGCGTCGACATCGACGGCCGTTCAGTGTGCCGCTCACGGGCCGCTGGCCCGCAGCCGTCACGCGCCGCAATTGTTCCGGCGGGCGAGGGGCCTATAGGACGCGGCATGGACGTCGTCATAGCCGGCGGGCACGGCAAGGTCGCACGGCGGCTGAGCCGGCGCCTGCACCTCACGGGCGACCGAGTGCGCGCGCTCATCCGCAACCCGGCCCACGATGACGACGTGGTGGCGGCCGGCGCGGAGCCGGTGCACTGCGACCTCGAGCAGGTCGACGAAGACGTCCTCGCAGCCACGATCGCCGGCGCCGACGCCGTCGTGTTCGCGGCCGGAGCCGGACCCGGCAGCGGGCCGGAGCGCAAGTGGACCGTCGACTACGGGGGCGCCGTCAAGCTCATGCGGGCCGCGCGGGCCGACCGGATCGAGCGCTACGTGATGCTGAGCTCTCGCGGGGCGGACCGCGAGGCGCCGGGCGACGACACGTTTGCCGTGTACCTGCGCGCGAAGGGCAGGGCCGATGCCGAACTGGCCGAAAGCGGGCTCGCGTACACGATCGTGCGACCGGGGCGGCTCACCGATGACCCCGGCACGGACCGGGTGCGCGCCGGAGCGGACGTCGGCGACGGCTCGATCAGCCGCGACGACGTCGCCGCGGTACTCGCCTTCGCTGTGCACGACCCGGCGCTCGCCACCGTGATCTTCGAGGTCGTCGCAGGCGAGACGCCGATCGCGGAGGCCCTGGCCGCCTGCCGATCGGCCCCCCTCGACCGCCCACCTGGGTTCTCGAGTAGTCCCTGAAGGCCCACGTAGGCCGGCGCGCGCGCGTGGGGCAAGGGCGGGTGAACCGAGCGCCCGCTCAGGCGGCGCGCAGGGCCGAGACGTCCAGCAACACCTGCACCGTCTCGCCGACGAGCACCCCGCCGCTCGCGAGCCTCTGCTGCCAGGTGAGGCCGAACTCGGTCCGATCGATCGCGCCTCGCACGGTGACCCCGACGCGCTCGTTGCCCCACGGGTCCTCACCCGCACCCTCGACCGTCGCGGTCATCTCGACCTCACGCGTCACGTCCTTGATGGTGAGCTCGCCGGTCACCCGGTAGATGCCGCCCTCGACGTGCTCGATCCGCGTCGTAGCAAAGGTGATGTCGGGGTATCGCTCGGCATCGAAGAACTCCGGTGAGCGCAGGTGGGCGTCGCGTTCCTCGTTGCCCGTATCGATGCTCGCCGTCTTCGCCGATCCTTGGGCGCGCGAGTTCGCGGGGTCGTCCTCGGCCGCCTCCAGGACCCCGTTGAACTCTCGGAACTGGCCGCGCACCGTGGCGATCATCATGTGCTTGACCTCGAAGGCCGCGCTCGAGTGGGCGGGGTCCACCCTCCAGGTGCCGGCCGGTACGCGGACCATCCCCTGCTCGGTCATCAGCTGAGTCATCGGACCGTCCTCTCGATCGTCTTCGCTCTCGGGTCAGGTGCAACAGGGCGGAACCGTGAACGCCGCCATACGTATCGCACTAGGACCGTCCGCGCACACCGCAAGTTGCGGGTGAGGGCGACCGCTCATCGCGGGCGGCTCTCGTCCTGCCCGGCGTCGCGCACGGGGCGGCTCCACGCGCAGGAGGGTTGTCGCGCCGGCGTACCGACCTATTGCTCACGAGAAGCGATGGCAACCGCGACGCGCAGCCCCTTCGCGACGGTGAACCCGTACACGGGCGAGATCGTGCGCGAGTTCGAGCTGATCAACGACGAGCAGCTCGACGGAGTCATCCGCGCCTCCTCGATCGCCTACGAGTCGTGGTCCCGGCGCCCCGTCGCAGAGCGCGCGGCGGTCGTGGGACGTGCGGCCGAACTGCTCCGCGAGCGCAGCGGGGAGGTGGCGCGAACGATCACGCTCGAGATGGGCAAGCTGATCCGCCACAGCCGCGCGGAGCTGGACCTCAGCGTGCGCATCCTCGAGTACTACGCGGAGAGGGGACCGGATCTGCTCGCTGAGGAGCCGCTCGAGATCGACGGCGGGTCCGCGGTCGTGGTCAACGAGCCGGTGGGGCCGCTGCTGGCGATCGAGCCGTGGAACTTCCCGGTTTACCAGGTGGTGCGCATGGCCGCACCGAACCTCGTGCTGGGCAACACGATCCTGCTGAAACACGCGAACATCACGCCGCTGTCGGGGATCGCGATGGAGCAGCTGTTCGCGGACGCGGGAGCGCCGCCGGGCGTCTACACGAACCTCCTGATCGACGTTCCGCAGGTACGCAGGATCCTGGACAACCCGCTCGTACAGGCAGCGTCGCTGACGGGCAGCGACCGTGCCGGATCGAGCGTCGGCGAGAACGCAGGCAGAGCAGTGAAGAAGACGGTGCTCGAGCTCGGCGGTAGCGATCCGTTCGTCGTGCTCGACGGCGAGCACCTTGAGCGCACGATCGAGGCGGCGATGGTCGGGCGGATGCACAACATGGGCCAGGTATGCACGAGCGCGAAGCGAATGATCGTGGTCGACGGGCTCTTCGACGAGTTCGTCGCGGCGATCGCGGAGCGGATGCGCTCGCTGCAGCCGGGCGACCCGAGCGACGAGCGCACGGAACTCGCGCCACTGTCCTCCGAGCGGGCCGTGCTGCTGCTGCTCGAGCAGGTGCAGGACGCGCGCGAGCGGGGCGCCACGGCCGTGGTGGGTGGCGAGCGGCTGGACCGTGCGGGCAGCTTCTTCGCTCCCACCGTGCTGACAGGTGTCACACCTGAGATGCGTGCCTACCGCGAGGAGCTGTTCGGGCCCGTCGCGGTCGTGTACCGCGTGGCCGGCGACGACGAGGCAGTCGCGCTCGCGAACGATTCGCCGTACGGCCTCGGCGGTTCGGTGTTCTGCGCCGATCTTGGAGCGGGCGCGCGCCGTCGCCGAGCGCATCGAGAGCGGCATGGTCTTCATCAACCACCCCACCGCCTCGGAGCCGCAGCTGCCGTTCGGCGGCATCAAGCACTCGGGCTACGGCCGCGAGCTGTCGTACATCGGCGCGACTGAATTCGCGAACCGCAAGCTGATCGTGACGATGCCCACCGACGCGCCGATCAGAGACGCGCTGGGCTGACAGACCGGCAGTTGCTGCGCCGCTGCCGGATGATCAGCGGCCGCCGGCCGACGGATCGTCGGCCGCAGCCGACGATTCGCCGGCGACTGCCTCACGAGCCGGCTGCCGTCTGAGCCTTGTCGGCCTCCTGGAGATGCGGAGCAAGCCAAGCCTGGAGTCGCGGCCGGGGTACCGCGCCGACGAGCCGGTCGACCTCCGCGCCGTCGCGGATCAGGACCAGCAGCGGAATGCCCTGAACGCCGTATCGGCCGGCGATCGCCGGTGCCTCGTCGACGTTGAGCTTGACGACCTTCAGGCGGCCGGCGTGCTCGTTGCCCAGGCGCTCCACCAGCGGCGAGACCATTCGACACGGCCCGCACCACGGCGCCCAGAAGTCAACGAGCACGGGGATCGAAGCCGCGACCTCCTGATCGAACGTCTCGCCGCTCGCGTCGACGATCCACGGCAGCAGCGTGTGACAGACGCTGCAGCGCGGGACGCCTGCGGCGGTCGGCCGTACGCGGTTCTTGGTGCCGCAGTTGGGGCAGGTGACGATTGTCCCGCCGGGTTTCAGGAGGCGCTCCCTTGCTCGTCGGAGCCGCCGCCTTCGCGCTGTTCGGAGCCGGCAACGTTCACTGGCAGCTGAAATCGGAGGCTGCAGGCCACGATCAGCTCGCGCAGCTCAGTCGCGGCCGGGGAATCGTGAGGCACATCGAGACAACGGGGAGCGCCCCTCCGTGGAAGCACAGGAGCCGCCGGAGCCGGTCGGCTGCGAGAAACTCGTCGGCCTCTGCGAGCGCGAGCTCGAGCGTTCGACGCCTGGTCGCATTGGACGATGACACGATCAGTCACCCTCGAGGACGGCCTCTACCTTTTCGAGCAGCCGCAGCTCGGCCAGGGTGACTCCGGCGTGCTTGGGATTGGCGATCGTCAGCCGCACGCGGTTGAACTCGAGAATGCACATGTCAGGGCGGCGAAGGTGGTCCTCGGCGGCTGCCGCCACCCGCTCCACAAACGCCAGCGCCTCGTCGAAATCCCGGAACTGGACCTCTCGAACGAGTGCCTGGTCGCACCGGCGCCAGCCCGGGGGGATGGACTGGCGCCGCATGCGGGGAGAACCGATAGGCACGTCAGGCGGCCTTGACCTCGATGCGCCGCGCCCGCGCGCGATCGGACTTCGGCACTCGCACGTTGAGCACCCCGTCGTGCAGGTTCGCCTCGATGTTCTCCTCGTCTGCCTGTCCGGGCAGCGTCACGCGGTATTCGAACTCGCCCGTGCGACGCGTGCGCCGACGAATCACCCCCTTGCGCTCCTTCTCCTTGATCTCTCCGGTGACGACCAGCTCGTTGTCGTGCAACTCGACGTCTATGTCCTTGCGATCGACGCTCGGCAGCTCCAGGTCGACGATCCACGCGTCGTCGGTCTCCTCGATGTCGGCGAGCGGAATCCATGGGGCTCCACCGCCCGCGGCGGTCGGTGACCACATCCTGTCGATCAAGCGCTCGAACTGTTCGTTGAACTGCTCCAGCTCGTTGAACGGCACCCACCGACGCAGCTGCTGCTGCTGCTGTTGCTGCTGCTGCGAGCGACGCGAGGAGTCGTTCCGTTGTACTGCGGTAGCCATGTCGCTCCTTTCGTCTGTTGCCTTCCCTGCTCGGAGATAGGCCGCGGCGAGGAAAGACAAGCACGCAGCCGCACCCGCCGCTGAATCCTTGAAGGGCGCGCCCGGCGCCCTAGGTACTGCGTGCAGATTCGCGTGCGCGACCGAGAGGAGCCGGCATGGCCAAGGCAGTGGGAATAGATCTGGGCACCACCAACTCGGTGGTCGCCGCGACGATGGAGGGCGGCCAGGCCGAGGTCATCCCCAACGCCGAGGGCAGCCGCACCACCCCGTCGGTGGTCGGCCTTCACCGAGGACGGCCAGCGCCTGGTGGGACAGGTCGCCAAGCGCCAGGCGATCCTCAACCCGCGAAGCCACGATCTACTCGGCCAAGCGCTTCATCGGGCGCAAGTGGGGCGAAGTGGACGAGGAGGCGAAGATCGTCTCCTACAAGGTCGTCAAAGGCCCCAACGACGCCGTCCGCTTCGAAATCCGCGGCAAACAGTACGCGCCCGAGGAGATCTCGGCGCAGATCCTGCGCAAGCTGGCCGAGGACGCCGCCAAGTTCCTCGGCGAGAAAGTCACCGAGGCCGTGATCACGGTGCCGGCGTACTTCAACGACGCCCAGCGCCAGGCGACCAAAGACGCCGGCAAGATCGCCGGGCTGGAGGTCCTGCGCATCATCAACGAGCCGACGGCGGCGGCGCTCGCCTACGGGATGGACAAGAAGGGCCAGGAGACGGTCCTCGTGTTCGACCTCGGCGGAGGCACCTTCGACGTGTCGCTGCTCGACGTCGGCGACGGCGTCGTCGAGGTCCGCTCCACCAGCGGCGACGGACACCTCGGCGGCGACGACTTCGACAAGCGGATCGTCGACTCGCTGGCCGATCAGTTCAAGGCCGACCAGGGCATCGACCTGCGCAACGACCCGCAGGCGTTGCAGCGACTCTACGAGGCCGCCGAGCACGCCAAGGTCGAGCTCTCTACCGCGACGCAGACGCAGGTCAACCTGCCCTTCATCACGGCCGACGCGGCCGGGCCCAAGCACCTCAACATCTCGCTCACGCGCGCCCAGTTCGAGCAGCTCACCAAGGAGCTGATCGAGCGCTGCCGGGGCCCCGTGGAGCAGGCACTCGCCGACGCCAAGCTGTCCGCCGACGACATCGACGAGGTGATCCTCGTCGGTGGCTCCACGCGCATCCCGGCGGTTCAGGATCTCGTGCGCCGGCTGACGGGCGGCAAGGAGCCCAACATGACCGTCAATCCCGACGAGGTGGTGGCGATCGGCGCGGCGCTTCAGGCCGGCGTGCTGAAGGGGGAGGTCGAAGACGTCGTGCTGCTCGACGTGCTGCCCCTGTCGGTCGGCCTGGAGACGCTCGGCGGCGTGATGACAAAGGTGATCGAGCGCAACACGACGATCCCCGCGCGTCGCACCGAGGTGTTCTCGACCGCCGAGGACAACCAGACAGCGGTGGACGTCGTGGTCCTGCAGGGGGAGCGCGAGCTCGCGAGCGACAACCGCCAGCTCGCCCGCTTCCGCCTGGAGGGCATCCCGCCGGCACCTCGCGGCGTCCCACAGATCGAGGTCACCTTCGACATCGACGCCAACGGCATCCTCAACGTCTCCGCGCGCGACAAGGAGACCGGCAAGGAACAGCGGGTCACGATCTCCGAGACCACCAACCTCGACCAGAGCGCGATCGAGCAGATGGTCAAGGACGCTGAAGCGCACGCCGAGGAAGACCGTCGCCGTCGCGAGGAGATCGACGCGCGCAACGAGCTGGATTCGCTGGCTTATCGGGTTGAGCAGCTGCTCAGCGAGCTGCAGGCGAGCCTGCCGGTGCACGAGAAGGCTCGCGCCGAACAGGTCGTCGCGGCGGCCCGCGAGGCGATCAAAGACGAAGCCGGCCTCGACCGCGCGCGGCCGCTGATCGCTGACCTGCAGCAGCTCGTGCACGGGCTGCCCGCGAGCGCTTCCAGCGCCGCGAGCGCCGCCGGAGGCAACGGCGCCGGCGAGCATCACGAGGGCCCCGGCGAGCAGGCCGACGAGGGAGAGGTGGTGGATGCAGAGTTCACGCGGGATTGACGCCGACGAAGAGCCCACCGCGGCGCCGCGCCCCGAGTACGAAGAGGCGCTTCCCGCCCCTCAGAGCGCGGACGCCGATCTGAGCGTCGAGCTGGCCCAGATCGAGGACCGCTACCGGCGGGCGCTCGCCGACCTCGACAACTACCGCAAGCGCTCTGCGCGCGAACTCGATCGCCGCGTCGATGAAGCCAGGGAGGCGGTGCTGCACGACTGGCTCGATGTCGTCGACAGCGTCGAGCGAGCGATGCAGATGGAGCCCGACGGCCCGTGCCGAGAGGGCTTGCAGGCCGTCCTGTCCCAGATCGATGCCGTGCTTCAGCGGCACGGCGTGAAACGGATCGGAGCGGAGGGCGAGCGCTTCGACCCCGAGCGCCACGAGGCCGTGGCGACCCGTGCCAGCGGCGATGTGCCCGATCGGACCGTCGTCGAAGCGCAGCGGTCGGGGTACGCACGCGGCGAGCACGTGATCCGTCCCGCCCAGGTCGTGGTCGCGCGAACGGGCGACCATGCGGGCTGATGGCGGTCGCATTCCAGGATTACTACGAGGCACTCGAGGTGCCGCGCGACGCGACCGAGGACGACATTCGTCGTTCGTACCGCCGGCTGGCCCGCAAGTACCACCCTGACATCAACAAAGAGCCAGGTGCCGAGGACCGCTTCAAGCAGCTCTCCGAGGCGTACGAGGTTCTGCGCGACAAAGACAAGCGGGCGCAGTACGACCGCTTCGGCGAGAACTGGAAAGCCGGCCAGGACGTGTCCGCGGCGGGCGGCTTCGAGGGTTATGGGGGCAGCTCGGGCTTCCCCGGGGGCGGCGACGGCTACGGCGACGTGCGGGTCGACTTCGGCAGCGGCGAGTTCAGCGACTTCTTCGAGGGGCTGTTCGGCCAGCGGGGCCGTCGTCGCGCTGATGGAGGCACGGGTCGCGGCGGGCGTTTCGACGGCTTCACGATGCGCGGCGGCGACCACGAGGCCGTGCTCGAGCTGAGCCTCGAGGAGGCCGCCGCGGGGGGCAAACGTCGCATCTCCCTCGGCGACGGACGCGACTACGAGGTCGAGATCCCCCGCGGCGTCCGTGACGGGCAGCGGATTCGCCTCGCCGGACAGGGCGGCGCGGGTGTCGGCGGCGGCACGGCCGGGGACCTGTTTCTCCGTGTGCGCCTGAAGCCGCACCGCCGCTTCCGCGTCGAGGGACGCGACCTCTACGTCGACCTCCCCGTTGCACCCTGGGAGGCGGCGCTCGGTGCCGAGGTGCCGGTGCCGACGCTCGAGGGCAGCGCGCGCGTGAAAGTTCCGCAGGGGTCCTCCTCGGGACGGCGGCTGCGCCTGCGCGGACAGGGCCTGCCCGGCACAAACGGCTCGAGCGGCGACCTGTACGCAGTGGTCGAGGTGCACGTGCCGAAACGGCTCAGCAAACGCGAACGTGAGCTGTTCGAGCAGCTGGCCGAGACGTCGAAGTTCGACCCGCGAAAGGGCCGTTGATGGCCTCCGCGACACGACCGCGCCGCCGCCGGCCGCTGGTGCGGCGCGAACCATCGCTGCTGACGCCGGAGCTGCTCGCCGAGCGAAGCGGGCTGCACCCCGAGGTCCTGCGCAGGCTGACCGGGCTCGGCCTGCTCGAGCCGGGGGGCGGCACCGCCGCCGCCCCGCTGTACAGGCCGCAAGACGCGGCGCTGCTCGTGCGCGCGGTCCGCCTGCGCCGAGACCTCGGCCTCAACTATGCGGGCGCGGCGCTCGCGAGCGAACTGCTTGCCCGAATCGAGGAGCTTGAACTGCGGCTGCGGGCGGCCGCGCCGACACGCCTATACAGGAGCTGACCCATGGATCCCAACCGTCTCACCATGAAGAGCCAGGAGGCGCTCCACGACGCCCAGACCAGGGCCCTTCGCTACGGGCACACCGAGATCGACAGCGATCACCTGCTGCTTGCCCTGTTGGACCAGCCAGATGGCCTGATCCCGCGTCTGCTGACACGAGCCGACGTCGACACGGGCGCGCTGCGCGCTGCGCTCGAACGCTCCCTGGAGGGCCGGCCGCGGGTCAGCGGCCCCGGAGCCAACGGCGGCCAGATCGGTGTGACGCGCTCCCTCTCGCAGGTGCTCGACGATGCGCAGAAGGAGGCCGAGCGGCTAAAGGACGAGTACGTGTCGGTCGAGCACATCCTGCTGGCAATGCTCGCCTCGGGCAACGACACGAACGCCGGCAGGCTGCTGCGCGAGCACGGTCTCGACCGCGACCGCCTGCTCGGAATCCTCACTGAGGTGCGAGGCGCGCAGCGCGTGACGAGCGCGACTCCGGAGGGGTCCTACGAGGCGCTGGAGAAGTACGGTCGCGACCTCGTCGAGGCGGCTCGATCGGGAACGCTCGACCCGGTCATCGGCCGCGACGCCGAGATCCGCCGCGTGATCCAGATCCTGTCCCGCAAGACGAAGAACAACCCCGTGCTGGTCGGCGACCCGGGGGTGGGCAAGACCGCGATCGTCGAGGGTCTCGCGCAGCGGATCGTTCGCGGCGATGTACCCGAGGGGCTGAAGGACAAGACGATCTTCGCCCTGGACATGGGATCGCTGATCGCCGGCGCCAAGTATCGCGGCGAATTCGAGGAGCGGCTGAAGGCGGTCCTGCAGGAGGTCAAGGCAGGCGAGGGGCGGATTCTCCTGTTCATCGACGAGCTGCACACCGTCGTCGGCGCGGGCGCCGCGGACGGCGCGATGGACGCCGGCAACATGCTCAAGCCGATGCTCGCGCGAGGCGAACTGCACTGCGTGGGCGCGACCACGCTGGCGGAGTACCGCAGCCACATCGAGAAGGACGCCGCGCTAGAGCGCCGGTTCCAGCCGGTGACAGTCGACGAGCCGACCGTCGAAGACACGATCTCGATCCTGCGCGGACTGCGTGAGCGCTTCGAGGTGCACCACGGCGTTCGTATCCAGGACGCCGCCCTGGTCGCCGCCGCGACACTCGCGCACCGCTACATCGCCGACCGCTTCCTGCCCGACAAGGCGATCGACCTGGTCGATGAGGCCTGCGCCGTGATCCGCACCGAGATCGATTCGATGCCGCAGGAGCTCGACGCGATCACGCGTCGCGTGATGCAGCTCGAGATCGAGGAGGCAGCGCTCAAGGAGGAGAAGGACAAGCCGAGCAAGGAAAGGCTCGAGGCGCTGCGCAGGGAACTCGCCGACCTGCGCGCCCAGGCCGACGCGATGACGGCGCAGTGGGAGGCGGAGCGTCAAGCGATCCACAAGCTGCAGGCGCTGCGCGAGGAGCTCGAGCTCCTCCGCCGGGAGATCGAGGAGGCCGAGCGCGACTACGACCTCAATCGCGCCGCTGAACTGCGCCACGGGCGCCTTCCCGAGCTCGAACGTCGCCTGCGCTCAGAGGAGGAGCGCCTGAACGAGAAGCAGGGCGGCACACGCCTGCTGCGGGAGGAGGTAACCGACGATGAGATCGCTGAGATCGTGGCCCGGTGGAGCGGCATCCCGGTCAGCCGACTGCTGGAGGAGGAGCGCGAAAAGCTGCTGCGCCTGGATGAGGTGCTGCACGAGCGCGTGATCGGGCAGGACGAAGCGGTGCGGCTGGTTGCCGACGCCGTGCTGCGTGCCCGGGCCGGGATCAAGGACCCGCGCCGTCCGATCGGCTCCTTCATCTTCCTCGGGCCGACCGGGGTGGGCAAGACGGAGCTGTCGCGGGCGCTGGCGGCTGCGCTGTTCGACTCCGAGGAGAACATCGTGCGCCTCGACATGTCCGAGTACCAAGAGCGTCACACCGTGAGTCGCCTGATGGGCGCTCCCCCCGGCTACGTGGGCTATGAGGAGGGCGGTCAGCTGACCGAGGCGGTACGCCGCAAGCCGTACTCGGTGGTGCTGTTCGACGAGATCGAGAAGGCGCATCCGGACGTCTTCAACACGCTGCTGCAGATCCTCGATGACGGTCGCCTCACCGATGCGCAGGGGCGCGCCGTCAACTTCCGAAACACGGTCGTGATCATGACCTCGAACATCGGCTCCGTGTATCTCATCGACGGAGTCACCCCTGACGGGGAGATCCGCGAGGACGCGCGCGAGCGTGTGATGGCAGAGCTGCGCGAGGGCTTCCGCCCGGAGTTCCTCAACCGGGTCGACGACATCGTGCTGTTCAAGCCGCTCACCCTCCAGGAGATCGAGCGGATCGTCACCCTGCAGGTCGCCGACGTGCAGTCGCGCCTGATCGATCGCGGCCTGCGCCTGGAGCTCAGCGAGGCGGCCCGGCAGCTGATCGCGCGGCACGGCTACGACCCGGTCTACGGCGCTCGTCCACTGCGGCGCTTCATCCAACGCGAGGTCGAGACCCGGCTCGGCCGCGCGTTGATCGCCGGGGACATCCCGGAACGAGCCCTGATCACGATCGACGCCGAAGACGAGGAGCTGCTGGTGCGTTGGGCGGCAACCGAAGAGGTGAGCGAGCCGGTGAACCGCGAGAATGAAGAGGTGGCAGTCGCGGGCTGATCAGCGCGCCTCCTGCAGACGCACCCGGACCGGCCTGGCGCGCGTAGACCGCGTCCGCTGCCCACCGGGACCGCTCGCGCGGCGACGCCTGGCGGGCCCGTTGCGAGGGGCGGAGGGGGCAGCATCGTCGGCGAGGGCGATGCGCATCTTTTCGAGCCCGGTCTCCTCGATCTGTCGAACACGCTCGGCGCTGACGCCGATCCGCTGGCCGAGCTCGCGCAGTGTGCGCTCCTGGCCGTCGATGCCATAGCGTCCCTCGATCACCACTCGCTCGCGGGCACTCGTGTGGTCGAGCAGCCGAGCCAGCTCCGAGACCTCTGCGTGAGCGGCGATGTCGTCATAGGCCTCCTCGGCGCCGGGGTCCCGCACGAGGTCGCCCAACGTGGCGCCTCCTTCGGACTGCTCGTGTGCCGGCTCCTCGAGACTGCGCGGCTGACGATCGGCTGCGGTCAGCTTCTGGAGCTGCACGACAGTCAGCTCGCTCGCCTCCGCGAGCTCGCACAGCGACGGTTCGCGGCCGTTGGCGCGCACGAACGTCCGCCGGGCGGCGCGGATCTTGGCGAGCTGTCGCAGTGCGCGGTCGGAGAGAACGACCGGGCGGGACAGCTCCGCGACGAGCTCCTGCATTGCCTGGCGCACCCACCAAGAGGCGTAGGCCCAGAACGGGGTCCCGAGCTGGGGGTCGAAGCGGTCGAGCGCTCGCAGCATGCCGACGACCCCCTCCTGCATCAGCTCGCAGTGCTCGACCGCGGGCACGTGACTGTAGATCCGCGCGACGCTTCCGATCAGCGGCATGAACGACTCGACCAGCCGCCCGCGGGCCCCCTGCTGATGAGCGCGTGCGGCGAGCACGAGCTGAGCCTGCGCCTCCTCGCGGGAAAGTCTCCTGTCAGGCCTCTTACTGTCGGACTCGTCGGCGGGTGAGGCCTCGTGGCGAGGCGCGAGGGTTCGCTGAGCACCGCTTGATCGGCTGAGTCATCCGCCGGCATGAGTCGGAGACCTCCGTCGGTTCGGGGGCGCTGGGATATCCGCCTGCGTGGGACGCGGCCCCCCGACGCGCCACGCGATGCGGGTGAACGCTGGTCTACCCCTTCCCAGTCCGCCGGCCGTTGGCGGAGTTGACGAACCGCGCGCTCGATTCGTCACTTGTGCACAACAACGCGCCGGCGGCTTAGGTCTACGATGAGGTGGTGGCCACGCTCCAGGAGCTGGTGGCGTCTTCGGCGCTCGCCTCGCTGCTGAAATACGTGTCGCGACCGGAGCGGGACCCGGTGGTACGCGGAGTGTCGTTGATCGAGGACCTCGGCCACCTCGAGCGTGTGCCCGAGCGCAGCGTCGTCCTGCTGACCCGCAGGGTCTCCGCAGAGGTCAGCAGCTACCGCTTCGACACGGTGCTGGGTGCCGCGGACAACCGCAATATCGCCGCCGTGGTGCTGAACGCTGCCGACGTCGCCAGCGTCACCTCCATCACGACGGCGATCACGGACCGCTCGGGCACCGCGATCCTGGGGACGAGCACCGATGGCGACCTCGCCGTGCTGGCACTGGCGATCGGGCGCGAGCTCGCCGGCGACGCCGGTGCGGCGCTGCTGTGCGTTCATACCGCTGTGCGCGTCATCGAGGCCCACCCGCCTGACGGCGCGATCGACTCGTTGCTGCAACGGACCAGCGCCGCACTGGGCGTGCCGATCTCGATCGAGTCCTCCAAGCCCTCGGGGCGAACAGCACGGCCGATCGTCGTCGATGACAGCGTCGAGGCCTGGGTCACCACGCCGGAGCAGGAAGGCGATCTTGCGATGGGTGTCGAGGTCGTCCTCCAGGCGGTTGGCGCGAGCGTGGCGACGGCGATGGCGCATGACCGCCGCGAGCAGGCGCTCCCGACCCAGTCCCGTCAGGAGAGCCTCACGGCCCTGCTTTCCGCGCCGGTCAGAGGCCGAGAGCAGGCGGTCCTGCGGGCCCGCGACACCGGACTGCCGATCGACGCCTGGCACGTCGTGGTCCTGATGGACTTCGAGAACCTCGCCGACCCGCCCGCGGGCGAGGAGCTCGCCACCTACGAGGCCCGTATGCGCGTCGGCGCCGCGGTGCTGCGGGAGGTTCGGGCCACCGGGGGCACCTGGCACGAGGCGCGCTTGGGCGAGGCGTTCGTGCTCGTCAACACATCCCCGGAGGACCCGGGCGCGGCCGGCGCCAGCCTCATCGCGAGCGCGACGGAAGACGTTCTCCTCACCCTCCGCCACCCGGTCCACGGATCGATCATCCGCTGCGGCGTGGGCATGGCCGCGGCGGGCCCGAGCGGGCTGCTGACGTCCCTGGCAGAGGCAAAAGCCGCCGTGGTCACGGCCCGCACCTCTCAGCGGGCCAGCACGGTCGTCGCCTTCGACAACATCGGCCTTCGCCGCGCACTGGTCGACTGGTACGCCTCGGACACGGCTCGCGAGGCCGCCACGACGGTACTCGCGCCGCTGACGGCGCTGGGCGGCGTGCGCGGTGAACGCCTGATCCAGACATTGCATGTGTACCTGGACGAGCAATGCTCGTTGACACGCACCGCGCAGCGCCTCAATCTGCACCGCAACGCCGTCGCCTATCGGATCAGGCGAGCCTTCGAGCTGCTCGAGGTCGATCAGGACAGCCCTGACGACCTGCTGCTGCTGCAGCTCGCCTGCCGGGCGCGCGAGCTGGCCCAGATCTAGGGAGTCCGCGAACAGCGGCGCAAGCGGCCCGCTTGCAGCCCGGGACCCAAGGCCTAACGCAGAACACATGGAGACCCCGGGGAGGCTCGCCACGAGCGAGAGCACCGAAGAGACGCCCGATAAGGACGGCGCCTTCCCGCGCCTCACCGGGGATCAGGTCAGCAGGCTCGAAACGAAGGGGGAGCGCAGACCCACGAAGGATCGCGAAGTGCTGTTCCAGGAAGGTGACGAGAGTTATGACTTCTACGTCGTGCTGGACGGCAAGGTGGCCGTGATCGACGGATATGGCCGCCCGGATGAACGGATCGTGGCGGTACACGGAGCGCGTCGGTTCCTGGGCGAGCTGGGCCTGCTGACCGGTCAAGCTGCCTTCTTCAGCGCCGTCGTAAGGGAGCCGGGAGAGGTGCTCGTGGTGCCGGTGGAGCGGCTGCGCGAGCTGATCGCCCAAGACGCCGCCCTCGGCGACCTGCTTCTGCGCGCCTACTTTCTACGGCGAGAGCTGCTGATCGGGCTCGGAGCGGGACTGCGGATCATCGGTTCCCGCTTCTCCGCGGAAACCAGGCGTCTGCGCGAGTTCGTCGCACGAAATCGACTGCCGCACCGCTGGATCGACGTCGAGCAGGACGAGCGCGCCGAGGCGGCTCTGCGCGAGCTCGGGGTATCCGCCGACCAGACACCGGTCGTGATCTGGCGCGGGAAGGTGCTGCGCAACCCATCCAACGAGGAACTGGCCCGCATCGTGGGGCTGTCCGGCGGCCAGACGCCGCGCGCGGTCTGCGATCTGCTGGTCGTCGGCGCCGGGCCGTCCGGGCTGGCGGCGTCGGTCTACGGCGCGTCGGAGGGCCTTGACACGATGGCCCTGGACGCCGTGGCCACGGGTGGACAGGCGGCGACCTCATCACGAATCGAGAACTATCTTGGCTTCCCGGCCGGCATCTCCGGAGCCGAGCTCGCCGAGCGGGCGGCGATCCAGGCACGGAAGTTCGGCGCCGACATCGTGGTCCCCGCGGAGGCGGCGGCACTGACGTACGAGGATGGCCAGTACACCGTGCGGCTGACCGACGAGCGCGAGATTCGCGGCCGCACCGTCGTAGTGGCCAGCGGCGCGCGCTATCGGCGCCTGCAGGTGCCTCGCCTCGAGGAGTACGAGGGCGACAGCGTCTACTACGCCGCCACGTTGATGGAGGCGCGAATGTGCGCCGGCGACCCGATCGTCCTGGTCGGCGGCGGCAACTCCGCGGGCCAGGCGACCCTGTTCCTGTCGCGTTACGCGACCGAGCTGCGGCTGCTGATCCGCGGCGACTCCTTGGGTCGGAGCATGTCCCGCTACCTCGCCGACCGCATCGAACGAAGCTCGACCGAGGTGCTGCTGAACACCGAGGTGCGCGAGCTCGAAGGCGACGGCTCCCTGGAGGCGCTGATCGCCGAGAACAACGTGACCGGAGAGCAGCGACGGCTGCCCGCCAGGGCGCTGTTCGTGTTCATCGGCGCTGAGCCCCGCACGCGCTGGCTGTCGGGGACCGTCGCGCTCGACCGGCATGGCTTCGTGCTGACCGGAGCCGCCGCCGCCGATGCTCCGCGGGAGAACGGCAGCGGGTCCAGACGGCCGATGCTGTTGGAGACGAGCAGCCCCGGCGTGCTGGCCGTCGGCGACGTACGCAGCGGCTCGATCAAGCGCGTTGCGTCAGCCGTCGGCGAGGGATCGATGGCGGTCCGCCTGATTCACGATTTTCTGGAACGCGTCCATCAGCACCCGCATCACTCGCCGTAGGCCGTCAGCGACTAGACGAACATTTCGTCGTAGTAGCACCAGCGCCACTCCTCACCCGGCTCGAAGGAGCGCACGATCGGGTGCCCGATCGCGTGGGCGTGAGCGCGGGCGTGGCGGTTCGGCGAGGAGTCACAGCAGCCGACGTGACCGCAGGTCAAGCACAGCCGCAGGTGCACCCAGGGAGAGCCGATCCGCAGGCACTCCTCGCACCCCTCCGGGGTTCGCGGCGCCACAGGGCGCACAGCGGCCAGGTGCGGGCAGACGGCCGACTCCATGTCCTGCTCATTAGGCCAAGTCTGTTCGGACCCCAGGCAGGCCGTTCAGCGCCACGCTTGTCACGACGCCGCTGGAAGGCCTCCCGACGCCGAGCTTATCCCGCCTCAGGCAGCGCTCTCCAGTCTCCAAGCCGGCTTGTGCAGACTCCCGTCCGGCCTATCGATACAGCCGAAGCGACCGGCAAAGGAGACCGGCATGAGCAGTCTCGTGATCGAGCATCTCGATTTGCCCACCGGCCCGCGCTACGGGCGCGCCTATGAAGTCGCCGGCGAGAGGGCCGGCGATGTGCTGGCCGGACGCACCGTGTGGTGCGCGACGGCGTTGCCCCGAGCGCGGCGAGCGGCTGAGCAGCTGCGCGACCACGTCGAAGGCGCAACCCCTGACGGCGCGGCTGAGACCCTTCACATCCAAGCCGACGAGCAGCAGCTGCGAGCCGCGGAGCACGTCGATCGGCTGCTGAATGGCAGCGATGCGGGGCGAGCCGGCCTGCCGCGCGAGGAGCAGGAGTCCTACGCGGAAGCCGCCGCGGGGGGTGGCTTGTTCGAGGCCGGCGTCGGCGATGGTGACGTCGTCGTGGCTCACGACGCGCTCAGTGCGCTGGCGATCGACGCCGCCCGGGAGCGTGGCGCGCATGCGATATGGCGGCTGCGGCTGAGGGGCGGCTCCTCGTCCTCGGGGGCTCGTCAGGCGCTGGAGTTCGTGCGTCGCTTCACACCCGGCGTAGACGCCTACGTGGTCACCTGGCAGGAACGTGGTGCTCACGGCGAGATCTTCGAGAGCGTGGCTGCCGCGATGCCCTCAGCCGGGATCTTGGCGAGCAAGGAGTTCCCGTCCCGCTCCGCGGGCGCCGAGCCGCGCCGGCTCGCCTGGCGGATGGCGCTCGCGGAGATCGTCCGCAGCGACCGCGGCGAGTGCGTCGGCGGCACGTTGCATCCACGCCCGAGCGTCGCTGCGCGATAGGAGACCATGGCTGCGCCAGAAGCCCCATACGGTGAGGCCCCATACAGCCAGCGGGCGATGGCCGCTCGGCCGCCCGCAGGCGAGTCCGTGAGGGAATCGCCGAGCTCGCGCGTTCCGGAGGCAGCTGCCGTCTCGTTGTGGGTGGGACGGATGCTCCTGTGGCTCGTCTACGCATTTGCGACCGTCGCCACGATCCTGCTGCTGATCGCCTTCTTCCTACAGCTGACGGGCGCAAATCCGGCCGCGCCGTTCGCCGCATGGGTGTACCGCAGCAGCGCCGTGTTGCTGACGCCGTTCCGGTCGCTGTATCCGACGGCCAAGGTCCACGACTCGCGGTCGGTGCTGAACCTGTCGATCGTGTTCGCGATCTTCATGTACGGGCTGTTCGCGCTGGTGTTCGCCGCGGCGGTCGGCTGGTTCGATCATCGGATACGCGCCGTGGAGGCGCATGGCGCCCATGGCGCGCCCGCGGCGCACTGACCGCCTCAGGATCGTCTCCCGCGGGCCGCCCTTCGCCCCCCGTCGGATCACGGCCGTCCAGCTCCGAGCACCGCCCTCGGCTGGAAACTGTGGGGTTCGTGGCGCCCCCGGGCCTGTCGCTTGGCGCACAGGCGGGCCTGGCGCAGGTAGCGCAGGCGAAGGGCGCCGGGGGCCCACCGAACCAACCAGCTCCTCGGCGGCTTCGGCCGCGGCCGCGAGGATCGTTCTCGTGTCCCCGCCTTCACCTTGTCCCATCACGACGCCGGCCGCGGCGAGCAGGCGCCCGCCGCGCGTCACCTGTGTGGCAAAGGCCAGGCAGCCCCCCGCGGCGGAGTCCGACCCGGTCTTGCCGACGTAGCCTTCGCCGATCAGGGGGTTGAAGTTGCTCAGGGTGCCGGCGACCGGGAGCGTCACGGAGGCCATCGAGACGATCTGGCGGAAGACCGGGAGATCCATCGCTTGCCGGAACAGTCGCAGCTGGTTGGCGGCGGTTGAGACTGTGCCCGGATCGAACCCGCTGGCATCGGTGTAGGTGGTGTCGTGCATCCCGAGCGCGCGGGCCTCGGCGTTCATCGCGGCCACGAAGCTCGTTTCGTTGCCCGCGACGGTGGTGGCGAGCATCGAGGCGATGTTGTTGCCGGAGGGAATCAGCAGTGCCTGCAGCAGCTGGCGCTCGGTCAGCTGCTCGCCGGCCCGGACCGCCACCACCGACGCCCCCTGCGCCGCTTCTCGGACCTCCGTCTCCGCGTCCGCGGCAGTGACGGTCGTCGTGAACCCTTCCCCTACGCCACTCAGCGGGTAGCGCTCGAGTGTCAGATAGGCGGTCATCACCTTTGCCAGGCTGGCGATCGGGGACGGCTGCTCGTGCGGGCTCGCGATCGGCCGGCCGCCGCCGAGAACAAACGCAGCCTGTCCCTGCTGCGGCCAGTTGAGCGCCGATACCTCGGCGCGGGACTTGCGAGGGAGCAGTGGGCGCTGCTGGCGCAGCGGGCCGCGCGCCGCCGCAAACGCCGACACAAGCGGGACGAGGACGAGTGCCGCGCCGAGCAGCGCCCGGCGGCGGCGAACGCTGTGGACAGTGGTTCGGCTGTCGCGGGCTGCTACTCGTGCCGGTGAGGTGTAGGACACCCCTCCCAGTCAAGGGAGCTTGCTGTTGCCGGCCAGTATGCGGTTTTCGATATGCCGACGATATGTTCGGGATGGGAGCATCGGAGCGTGCGTGTCTTGATCGTCGAGGACGAGCCCTACCTGGCAGAGGCCATCCGCGATGGCCTACGTCTCGATGCGATCGCGGCCGACATCGCCCGGGACGGGGATGCCGCACTGCAGCTGCTGAGCGTCAACGCGTATGACATCGCCGTCCTCGACCGCGATATCCCCGGCCCCTCCGGCGATGAGATCGCCGAGCGCATCGTGGCGTCCGGCAGCGGCATGCCGATCCTCATGGTCACCGCTGCCGACCGGCTCGACGACAAGGCATCGGGGTTCGAGCTCGGCGCGGATGACTACCTCACGAAGCCGTTCGAGCTCCAAGAGCTCGTGCTGCGCCTCAGGGCGCTCGACCGTAGGCGTGCCCACAACAGACCACCCGTGCACGAGATCGCAGGCCTGAGTCTCGATCCGTTCCGCCGCGAGGTCTACCGCGACGGCCACTACATCGCGCTCACCCGCAAGCAGTTCGCTGTGCTCGAAGTCCTCGTCGCGGCCGAGGGCGGCGTCGTCAGCTCTGAGCAACTGTTGGCGCGAGCATGGGATGAGAACGCTGACCCGTTCACCAATGCCGTGCGCATCACTGTCTCGGCACTGCGCAAACGCCTCGGCGAACCGGGGATCATCACCACTGTGGCCGGCGTCGGATACCGCATCGAGACCTGACGATGTCCCGCCTCTCGCTCGCCAGGCTCACGCCACGTCGGATGCTTCGCCTGCCCTCGCGAACCGTCCGCCTGCGCCTGACCCTGCTCTACAGCGGCCTGTTCCTCGTGTCGGGGGCGGTGCTGCTCGCGATCACCTACCTGCTCGTCCGGAGAGCCTCCGCGCCCGACCTCGTCGTCGCGGGTGGGAGCCAGCATGGGCCGACTGGTCCACGCGCCCTCAAGGAAGCCCTGGCTAACCCGGAAGTCGCCCGCTACGTACGTCACGGGGCCGAACAGCAATACGCCCGCGCCCTCCAGGCTCACTCCAACGATCTCCATCAGCTGCTCGTTCGATCGGGGATCGCACTGGCGATCATGACCGTCGTCTCGCTCGCGCTCGGTTGGCTGATTGCGGGCCGGGTCCTGCGCCCGCTGAGGGCGATGACGACGGCGACGCGACAGATCTCCGAGCGCAACCTGCATGAGCGCCTCGCACTCTCCGGACCCCGGGACGAGCTGAAGGATCTCGCCGACACCATCGACGGCCTCCTCACGCGGATCGAGGCCCACGTCGCGGAGCAGCAGAGATTCGCCGCTAACGCCTCGCACGAGTTGCGCACGCCACTGGCGGTCACCAAGACGCTTCTCGACGTGGCGCGCAGCAATCCGGATGGTGATGACGGCGAACTCATCGAGCGCCTCCACACGGTCAACAACCGGGCGATCGACCTCACCGAGGCTTTGCTCGTGCTCAGTCGCGCCGACCGGCGCGCCTTCACGCGAGAGGACGTCGACCTGTCCCTCACGGTGGAGGAAGCCACCGAAATGCTCCTGCCCCTCGCGGGAGAGCTCGGTGTCACCATCGAGACTTCCCTCGATATGACGCCCACCGTGGGCTCGCGCGCCCTCCTATTGCAGTTGAGCACAAACCTCGTTCACAACGCGATCGTTCACAACCTGCATGGTCGCGGCACCGTATGGGTATCGACCGCTACTCGCCCCGACGTCGTGGAGCTCACAGTCGAGAACACGGGCGAGGCGCTCGCGCCCCAGATGGTCTCCACGCTTGCCGAGCCGTTTCTCCGCGGCGACGAACGTGTCCGCGCCGACCATGCGGGCGTCGGTCTCGGGCTGGCAATCGTCAAACGCATCATCCGAGCACACGACGGCACCCTCACCCTTGCCCCCAGGGCCGCCGGCGGGCTCCGCGTCACGGTGCGAATTCCCGTCGCATCACCTCGGCATCGGACGCCGGCTTAGCGCCACGTCGCATGGCAGCACCACGGCAGGAGTAGGGTCGCCGGACACATTCGAGGAGAGGACCCGAGATGGCCGTAGGAATCCGACTCAAGTTCGCCGGCGGGACGCAGGAGAACTACGACGCTGCTCACGCCGTGATGGAGATCGACAGCAATCCTCCCGAGGGGATGATCGTCCATTCGGCCGGCCCCGTCGACGGCGGCTGGGGCGTGATCGACTTCTGGGCCTCGCGTGACGCCTTCGACCGCTTCGTCAGCGAGCGGCTCATGCCCAACCTTCAAGGGCTCGGAGAGCGTGGGTTTCCGAACCCACCGGACGTGAAGGAGTTTCCAGTACACAACCTTCAGACCGCTTAGCCGCGCTTGGCGCTGGGCGCCGGCTCCGCGCCGGCGCCCAACGGCGGTCTCATGCAGCTCAGGCGTCCCGGGACGCCCGTTTCCGGGACCACGCGCTCGGAGGATCCCGGCCGCAGCGACAAGAGGTAGCGTTGACCGTGCGCATATACGACGGCACACCGAGGGACAAGCCCTTGTGGCCGGAGCGTTAGAGGCTAGATCCGGGGAGCAAACCCGCCCCCGTGCCGAGGACGACAGCCGCGCGTCTCGTCAGGCCACCGCGTGGCTCCGTCGAGGTCAGGGCGGCGCCGGTAGTCCGAGGATGTACCACCCAGAACAACAGCCGAAGGGAGTCAGCATGGAGCAGCGACCAAAGGACGAAGCGCGCCTCGCCGACGCTGCGAGAGCACGAAACGCCGCTCGGGAGCGTCAAGCCGAGCGCGCGAACGAGATCGCCGGACAGCAAGCGCGGCTTAAGCGCGAGGCAGAGGAACGACGCGAGGAGCGCGAGGAGCCGCGCGAGTCGCGGTAGCGGCCATGTGTACTCGCCGGAGCCCTCGCGGTGCGTACCTGTCGCACGCCGCGATTGGTCCCACACGGCCGTGCGTGCGTTTCTCCGCTGTCACCCGTCTCGTCGACGAGCGGGGCAAGCGAAGCGTGCGTATCCTCGCTGGCAACCCGCCCAAGGGGCGACCCCTGCCCACGGGCCGGTCGCCACGAGGCGCTCCAGCGAGCGCCACGCGGCCGCGAGGAACCAGAGCATGAAAGAGCTACACGGAACAGCCAGTGCGGTCGTCTCGGCGCCGCCCGAGAAGTGCATCGCGATGCTGGCGGCGATCGAGGCGTACCCGGACTGGTACCCGGACGGCGTCCGCGAGGTCGAAACGCTGGAGCGCGACGGAGACGGTCAGCCAACGAAGGTCCGGACAAGGCTGCACGTCGATGTCGCCGCGCTCAGCAGGGACTTCAACCTGACGATGTCAGTGGCGGTCGAACCTCAGGGCACGGTCGCGTTGAGGAAGCTCAAAGCCGACTCCTCGGACCCGCCGTTCGACGTCATATGGCGCGTGAGCGAGCGCCAGGGCACGATGATCGAGATCGAGCTCGACACGGCGCTCCCGGTACCCCGGTTCGTGCCGATCGGGAGCGTCGGCGACTCGATCGCCAAGTCGTTCGTCTCGGCTGCGAGCGAGGAGCTGTCCAGAAACCACATATGACGGACGCGAGGCGGGGTTCGAGTCCACTCGAGCACCTTTCTCACGGAAGGAAGTCGTCTTACTCAAACCGGGCCGCAAGCGCACAAGCGTCGGGTGACTCCTCCGCGTAGGCTAACTGGCCTGCGGCCGCCGGTCGCGATCGAACGAGAGGAGCTGTCGTGGCGAAGGTCTGGTTCATCACCGGCACCTCGAGGGGCTTTGGCCGAGTATGGGCGCAGGCGGCGCTTGAGCGCGGCGACAGCGTCGCAGCTACCGCGCGGGACACCCGCACGCTTGAGGACCTCGCCGCTGCGCACGGCGAGCACCTGCTGCCACTGCAGCTCGACGTGACCGACAAGGCAGGCATCGAGGAGTCGGTACGAAGCGCCCATGAGCACTTCGGCCGGCTTGACGTGGTCGTGAACAATGCGGGCTACGGTCAGTTCGGCGCGATCGAGGAGCTGACCGAGCAAGAGGCGCGGCGTCAGATCGAGACCAACCTGTTCGGCCCCCTGTGGGTCACGAAAGCCGTGGTCCCCTTGCTGCGCGAGCAGCGCTCCGGGCACATCATCCAGGTCTCCTCGATCGGTGGCGTGATGGCGTTCCCCATGTTGGGTCTCTACCACGCGTCCAAGTGGGGCCTCGAGGGGTTCAGCCAGTCGCTCGCCGCCGAGCTCGCCGAGTTCGGGGTCCACGTGACCCTGATCGAGCCGGGAGGCTTCACCACCGACTGGTCGGGCACGTCGGCAGGTCGCGCGCAGGAGATGGCCGTGTATGACGGAGTCCGTGAGCGTCGTCTGCAGGCACTCGGACCCGTGCGGACGCAGCCCGGCGACCCGCAGGCGACCGGCGCCGCGATCCTCGAGCTGGTCGATGCCGCCGAGCCCCCGTTGCGGGTCTTTTTCAGCAGCACCGCACTGCAGTTGATCCGCCGCGAGTACGCCTCGCGGCTCGAGAACTGGGAGCAGTGGGACAGCCTCGCCCAGCAAGCCCAGGGTGGCCCCGAGACCTAGCGGCCCTCAGGTCGCAAGACCTGAGCCGGTCGCTGTCGCGTTGCTGAGCTTGAAGGCGTGATCCCGCAACTCTGCGTCGATCGGGCGCGTCCTGGAGCAGCGCACGGTCGCCGCCGGAGAAGCACCTGCTGACGCCACCGGGCCGCACGCCGGGTGCCGCCAGCGCCCTTCGCGACCTGTTATTTCCTGCTGGCCGGCCTCGTTCTTCCTCTGCTCGTCGGCCTCGATTTGCCCGCCCGTTTGGTTCGGGATTTAGCCGCGGCCTTCGGTTTCGCTGCCGCTTTTGCCCTGGTCGTCACTTTGGGTTTTGCTGCGGCTCTGGGTTTCGCTGCGGCTCTAGCTTTAGCTGCGGCTTTGCGTTTGGCCGGCACTTTTGGTTTCGTCGTGGCGCGTGATTTGGCCGAAGCTTTGGTTTTCGTCGTCGCTTTGCTTCTGGCCGCCGTTTTCGCTTTGGCCGCCGCACGTTTCGCCGCCGCTTTCGGTTTCGCTTTGGCCGCCGTACGTTTCGCCACCGCTTTCGGTTTCGCTTTGGCCGCCGTACGTTTCGCCGCCGCTTTCGGTTTGGCTTTGGCCGCCGTGCGTTTCGCCGCCGCTTTCGGTTTTGCTTTGGTCGCCGTCTTCGCTTTTGGCTTCGCCTGCGACAGCGCGCTGGCGCCGACGCTTTTCTGCGGTTTGCCGACCCGCCTGTTGTTCAGGCCCTTCGAAGCTTTCTTTGCCACCCGTCTGCTCGTTGGCATCCGACCCTTTCTGTTTGTCCGAATCCGGACGGCAAGCTACCAACTGTCGCTGACGCGACCGGCGGCTCCCGTGCGCCGCGACGGGACCGGCCGTCCGCCTGGAGCAATCGAGGCGGTTGAAGGCGCAAGGGCGATCGCGGGCTCTGGTGTGCCGAGCCGAGCGACCGTGCCGAGGAACCCCGCCCCCTCCGGGCCTCCCCCACTGCGGTGGCCAGTGCCAGGACATCGGTTCGACCCGAGCTTGTCTTCCGGGCGGGCGAAGCGACGGATTGGGGGGCTCGGATATGAGGCGATCACCGGGAAGCGTCGGGGGAGTTGTCGTCGCGGTCATCGCGGTGAGCATGGCTCTGCTCACGACGAGCCTTGCTGCGGCGCGCGCTCAAGGACATCCGTCGCCGAACCTGACCGTGAGCAGTGGCTCCGTCGCGCTCTCAGGCGGGCGGATCGTGGGGGCCTTTTCGGTCCACAACGCAGGGCGCGCGCCGGCGGGGCGCTCGCAGGCACAGCTGTTGATGATCGTCGGCCACACACACCGCGGGCTCGGCACCTTCTCGGTGCACGGCCTAAAGGCAGGAGCCCGGGCGAAGATCGCCGTCTCGATTCGTGCACCCGGTGGCGTGCCCGCGGGCAGCTACCCCCTGCTGGCATGCGCCGACGCCGCACGGAAGGTCCACGAGTCCATCGAGCGTGACAACTGCGCCACCGTGGGACGGTTGAGATTCTCCTCGCCGCACGGGTCTACCGTCACGACTACCGCGACCCCCGCGACCCCCACGGCGCCGATCACCACGACGCCGACCACCCCAGCTCCGCCGGGAGCGAGCACCCCGACCGAGCCTCAGCCGGGGCCGACGCAGCGGCCGACAGACCCGATCGTCGTCGAACCGGACACTCCGACGCTCGTGCACGACTCCTTTGGCGGCTTGTCGGGCAGCTACTACGTCGCGACGCCGCCGAGCTACGACGAAACAGGCGCCACACCCATGCGTCTGCTGGTGTGGATGCACGGCTGCGGGGGCGAAGCTGAAGGCGACACCTACGAGATGATGGCAAGCAACAAACTGGACGGCGAAGGACACATCCAGGACGACGAGAAACGTGACTTCATCGTGATCTCGATCGGGGGGACCGACGGCGGCTGCTGGAATCCGGATGCCGACGTGGTGAAGGTGCTGATGGCGGTTGCCGACGTCACCACCCACTTCAACATCGATCGCCGCCGCATCTTCATCGCCGGTTATTCCTCGGGCGGTGACCTGGCCTACCGCACGATCTTCTACAACGCCGACGAGTTCGCGGGGATCCTCGCTGTCAACACACATCCGTTCAGGGACACTGGCTCGACCGAGGCGCAGTCGATGGCGGCGGCGGCCTGGAGGTTCAACATCGCGCAGGTTGCACACTCCGAAGACACCGAGTATCACCCTGAAGCCTGTACGGACTGTCTCGAAGGTGGTGGCGACGACCCCGGCGTCAGCCCCGCGATGAATGATCTCGAGACCGCGGGCTACAACGTCGAGTACGTCATCGAGCCCGGCACGCATTTCGACGAAGACGACTTCGTCAACCACACAGGCACCGACTACGACTTCCGTCAGTACGCGCTCCCGTTCATCGACAACCCCGGCTGGGAGTCACCCGGCTCCTGACCGGCTCCGGGCTCACCGGGGGGCGTTTTCAGCGCGACGTGCCCGAACGACTCACCCCGGCAGATCCTCCGGCCTCTTCTTCGCGAGCTTGCCTTCGGCCAAGCCCGTCGACTGGCCGACCTCGATCAAGTAGCCGTCGGGGTCACGCATATAGCACCGGATCTCGGCGCCGCGATCGATCGGCGGCGTCACGAACTCGGCCCCCTTCGAGCGCCACGCCTCGTAACACGCGTGAACGTCCGCGACACGCAGGTTCATGAAGCTCGAAACCGTGTCGCCCCGCTCGTAGTCGACGACCGAGATGTCGGGCTTGTCGGGGGTGGGGCCTCCACCGGGGTTCATGATCACCCATGAGTTGGAGAGCTTGATCATGCACGGGTTTTCTTCCAGCACGACTTGCCCGCCGAGGACCTCGGAGTAGAACGCACGCGACTTGGCGACGCTTCGCACGGTGATGAACTGGGTGACGAGGAAGCCCTCGCTCGGCGTCGGTAGGTGCTCGAAGTCGATGAACGGCGTGTGCTCGGTCACGGTTCTATCCTCCTGGACGCGTTTTGCTTTCGATCATCCTGCATCTGAGATCAAGCACCGGGATGATCGAGCGCCTCTTCGACGTGCCGGCGGAACTGCCACTCGAACTCCTGCCAGCGGACGCGGACGTCATCCTCTGCCGCCTCGCGGTCGAGCCGCAGGACCATCGCGACGAGCGCGCCGAAGGCAAGAACCAGGCCCGAGCCGCCCAGCACCTGCTGCGCGCCGCTGGTTGTGAACACACAGACGGCAGGCACGGCCGGCAGCAAGAACGCCAAGGGCGCGATCATCGGCGACGGCCGAGACCCGCCGACCGCCCATCCGAGCAGTAGCCCCGCGACGGCCAGCCCCGCGACCCCGAGCACCGTCACTCCACAGCCTCGACGGTGCGCTGAGGAGCGCCAGGCCCGCGATCGCGGATGGTCCGGGCGCGCAGCCGCGCCAGCGGGGCCGGGGCCCACCAGTTCCATTCGCCGAGCAGCTCCATCAACGAGGGCACCAGCAGGGCGCGGATCACGAAGGCATCGATCAACACAGCCAACGCTGTCCCGAGTCCGAGCTCCTTGATGAAGACCAGCCTCGAGGTCGTGAACGCCCCGATCGCGACTGCGAAGAGCAGAGCCGCGGCCGTCACGATGCGGCCTGTCCGCTCGAGGCCGACGGCCACCGCGCTGCCGCTCGGCAGTCCGCGGTCGTGTTCCTCCTTGATGCGGCCCAGCAGGAACACCCCGTAGTCGGTGGCGAGGGCGAAGCCGATCACGAACAGCAGGATGGGTTGAGTGGCATCGAGCGCACCGGTGCCCTGGTAGGAGAGCAGACCTTGCAAGTTGCCGCGCTGGAAGATCAGCACGAGGATGCCCAACACCGCGCTCAGGCTCAGCACGTTCATCAGGACGGCCTTGACTGGCAGAACCACCGAGCCGGTCATCAGGAAGAGGACGAGCAGAGTCGAGGCGATCACGATCGCCAGAACGAGCGGAAGATGCGTCGCGAGGCTGTGCTCCAGGTCGATGAACGCCGCGGTTTCGCCGGCTACGCCGACGTAGATCGGAGCCGGGATTGCCCGTACTTCGCGGACCAGCCGCTTGGTGGCTGCGCTGTACGTCGGCGCGGCCGGCGCGACATCGAGCAGCGAGAGCTCACGCCCCGCCGCCTGCGCCGGCGCCACGGCGGACACTCCCGGTAGGGCGCGAACACGCTCGGCGAAGGTCGTGACCGGTTGCGAGGTCGCCGGGGCACCGATCACCACCTCGATCGGGGAGGTCCGGCCGGGCGGGAACCGGATGCGCAGCGCATCGTCGACTTGGCGCGCGCTCGCGCTTGCGGGGAGCACACCGGCGTTGACGGGCAGGAACTTGATGGTCGCGAAGAACGGGATCCCGAGCGCGACCAGCGCCACGGTGGTGGATGCCGCGATCCTGCCGGGCCGGAGGCGCACGAACTGCGAGAGCCTGTACCAGAAGCCCGATTCCAGCGGCCTGGCGTCCCGCTCGGCCGCGCGTTGGAGCCGCGCCGGCGCTAGCGCGTTGACTCGCGGGCCAAGGATGGCGAGCAGCGCCGGAAGCACCGTCAGGGCGAGCCCGGCGGCGATCAGCGCCACGAGGGCGCCGCCGACGCCCATCGAGTACAGGAACCGCTGCGGGAAGATCGTCAGCGACGCGATCGCGGCGGCCACGGTGAGGGAGCTGAAGACGATGGTGCGCCCGGACGTTTCGAGGGTCCGGCGCAACGCGTCGAGCCCGAAGCCGTGCGTCACCGCCTCCTCGCGATAGCGCGAGACCGTGAAGAGGCTGTAGTCGATCGAGAGACCGAGGCCGAGGCCGGTCACGAGGTTGAGTGCGAACACGGACAGGTCCGTGAACTCTGAGGCGACGCGCAGAGCGAAGAAGGTCGCGAGGATGGCGAGACCACCGAGCAACGGTGGCAGCAGCGAGGCGACCAGCGAGCGGAAGAACAGGAGCGACAGCAGGAAGATGAACGGGAACGCGAGCAGCTCCGCTTTCGCGAGGTCCTCCCCCACCTGTGTGTTGGCTTGCGCACCGGCGATCTCCGCCCCGCCGAGCTTGACGTCCCGTTGGGCGGCGAACTGGCTCAGCAGGCGCTTGGCGTCTTTTTCGAGCGTCACATCGGACTTCGCCCGGAAGTACGCGACGACGTAGGTCTCGCGACCGTCGGCGGAGACCATGGCCGGATCGTGGCTGTCGAAGTAGCTCGACACGCCGGCCACGTCGCGGCTCGATCGGAGCTCCCGCTCGACCGCGCGCACGCGGGATTCGGCCGCTGGGCTGCGAACACCGCCGGTGCGCACGAGCGCGACGACCCCCGGGTCGATCTCGCGCCCCGAGGCGGCTTGGTAGCGGTCTTCTGCCTGCACCGACTCCGTCGCTGGATCCTTGGCGCCGTACGGGCTCATTCGCTTGGCGACGCCGAGCCCGAAGGCTCCGGCGATCGCCACCCCGACGACCACGGCGAACACCACACGTCGGCGGCTGGAGTAGAGGAACGCGGCGAGTTTCGCGAGCATGTCTACGCCCTCTCGGTCTCGCGTTCGGGGTGGCGCTCGCCCGGGCCGGCCTCGACCCCAACGACCGTCCGCACCAAGCCGGTCAACACGTCGTAGACGTGTCCGGACACCGCGATCCGCGAAGAGATCGCGGGTGCCGAACGGAGGCGCTCGACGTCCCGTGTGACCGTCACCTCGGGATCGAGGACAGCCTGCTCGCGGAGGGTCGACTCTTCGGCACCGATGCGCTCTGCGTAGCGGCGGCGGAAGGCGTCGTCGGTGAGCGCACCGCTTCCGCACTGGGTGTGGTGGATCACCGCCACCTCGAAGAGCGGGCCGTCGGGCAGCAGGCCCTCGGCGACCTGGCCGATGAAGGCGACGTCGTTCACCACCTGCCGGTTGACGCGCCCGCCGACGTTGCGGAGGACCATCGCGTCCCCGAGACCGAGCCCCAGAAAGTGGGCGGGGTCGACGCGGGGATCCAGGCAGGTGATCACGAACAGGCCCAGCTTGGGGAACACCACGGCGCCCTCGTGGCCGCCCGCGGCGGCGAAGCTTCGGTTGCGCTCGACGGCGGGATCGATGTTGGACGTGGTCATCAGCTCAGCTCCTTCGCTGTCGGATCGGAACGTGATCCGAGAATGCGGCCGACCGGGGTGACTCCTCATCACCCGGGCTGATCTCACCCCGCCGTGTGAGGAGCGCTCAGAGCAGTTCCAGCGCGCGGGCGCGCGTGATCGCCTCGCGCCTGCTCGACACACCGAGCTTCCGGTAGATGCTCTTGGTGTGGGTCTTGATCGTGTCGTGCGAGATCCCGAGCTCGCTCGCGATCTCTCTGGCCGAAAGGCCACTGGGGAGAAGGCGCAGAACCGTCACCTCCCGTGCCGTCAGTTCCTCGACGGAGCGCGGCAGGCGAGGATCGAACACGAGCCGAAGCCGGCCTTCCGCCGCTTCCAGGAGCCGCTCGATGCGCGTGCCTGGTTCCGGCGCGCCAGACACCAGGTCTCGTGCCTCGAGCACGAGCTCCTGGGCCGCCCGGCGCTCGCCCGCTTCAAGGAGAAACCCGGCGAGCGCGACCAGGACGTACGCCAGCTCGACGACGCCCACGCCGCGCCGCGCCAGGAGCAACGCTCTTTCGAGCTCCGCACCCGCCTCGCTCGGGTTTCGATCGTGGCGCATCAGTTGCCCCCGGGCAAGGTGCAGCAGGCTGCACTGCCGGTACTCCTCGAGCCCGCCCGCGCGTGCGAAGTCGAAGCCGGCCTCGACGCGAGCGGCACACGAACGCCAGTCAGCCTCGTCCGCCGCGATCAGAGCAAGCTGGCCACTCGCGGACAGAGAGACCATCGCGATCTGGTCGTGGTTCAGCACGAGTGCGGCGTCGAAGAACGCGCTCGCCTGAGCGCTGTCATCCAGCCAGTACGCCGCCGAGCCCAGGTTGGTCGCCGCGAGCCCGTGCCAGAAGGAGCTTCCGTCCAGCGGCTCGAGCTGCTCGGACAGCCGTTTTGTCCTCTGCATGTCGCCGAGCAGCTCCCAAGCCACCGCCCGGAACACGGTCACCTGCTCTGCTCGGGATGCGTCGTCGTCCGGCTGGGATCTCGGGGCCCTCTCAGCGCGATCGAGCCACTCGAGGATCTCATCGCGATTGCCGGCCACCGACGCGGTTCTCGCCTCGGCAAGGCACATGCGGGCGTCGCTGAGGACGTGCTCTCGTGGCAACGCCTCGAGCCACCGGTCCACCGTCGCGCGCTGCCCGACGTTGGTGAACGACAGCCAGTTCGTCGCGATCAGCTCGGATGCTTCGTCGAGCTCGCCGGCCGCGGTCAGATGGCCGATCGCCTCTGACACGAGGCCCGCCTCGAGGAACCACTGCCCCGCGCGGCGGTTGAGCTCGGCGGCAGACTCCGGACGCGTGCGCTCGAGCTCGTGGCGCAGCAGGTCACCGAAGAGGTGGTGATACCGATACCAGTCATGACTGGAATCGAGTGGGATCAGGAAGTAGTTCGACCGCTCCAACCGGTCGAGCATCGCGCGGGCGTCCTCGACACGCGTGACGGCCTGGCAGAGAGGAGCGCAGAGCCGGCCGAGGATCGACGTCTCGAGCAGGAACGCGAGCTCGTCGTCCGGCAATTCGCCCAGAACCTCGGCGCCGAGGTAGTCGACCACGCGGCGATCGCTGCCGGCGAACGAGTCGACGAAGCCGCCGGCGTCCTCGCGTCCCTGCATCGACAGCACAGCGAGGTAGAGGCCGGCGGCCCAGCCCTCGGTCCGCCGGTGCAGCTGTGCCACCGTCTCGGCCGGCAAACCCAGCCCGTGGACCTCGTTGACGAGGAACTCGGCTTCGGGACGCGAGAAGCGCAGACGGGAGGCGTCGATCTCGGCGAGCTGTCCGCGTGCACGCAAGGTTCCGATCCGAAGCGGCGGCTCCGTCCGCGAGGTGATCACCACCCGAAGCGTGCTGGGGAGACGTTCGAGCAGCGACGCCATCCCCCCGTGGATCCGCTCGTCGCCGATCGCGTGGTAGTCGTCGAGCACGAGGATCATCTGCCGCGGTGCCTCGACGAGCTCGTTCGTGATCTCCAGAACGGCTCCGTCGATGAGATCTCCAGGCGTCCGCAGCATCGCCAGCGGGGTGTCGCCGAACCCCGGCAGCACCGACCGCAGGGCGCCGGTGACGTAGCTCCAGAATCGCACCGGATCGTTGTCCACGGGGTCCAGCGACAGCCACGCCACGGGGAACCCCTCCGGCCTGGACGCCAGCCACTGCGTCACGAGCATCGTCTTCCCGCTCCCGGCGGGTCCGTAGACGAGCGTCAGGGGTAGCGACACTCCGCTCGACAGCGCCTCGATCAGGCTCTCGCGGACGACCAGGCGCGGACAGGCAGGCGCTTCGAGCTTCGTCTTCAGGAGCGTGGCGACCGGATCGCTTGCAGCGACATCGGTGCCGACGTTCATAAGGATGAGCGTAGCCGCCGGTCAGCGGCGCGGATTTTCCGGGTCGCCTCAGCCGCCCGGCCTGAACCAGGCAGCCACGGCTCGCCTCGTCCGCGTGGCGCGTCCACGGGTGGCGGCGACCGTTGGAGGTAGGGTCGCGCCCATGACAGGAAAGCGTCTGCGGTCGGTGTCCGCGGTCCGTTACGTAACCCCCCTGCGGGAGGGCGGGTCGTTGCCCGGCCTGGTGGAGGCCGATGACGACGGCCTGTACGTGACGAAGTTCCGCGGCGCCGGCCAGGGTACGCGGGCTTTGGTCAGCGAGGTGATCGTCGGCGAGCTCGCACGGAAGCTCGGCCTGCTCGTCCCCGAGCTCGTGACCGTCGAGATCGACGAGCGCCTGGGCGCGGCCGAGCCCGACCCCGAGATCCAAGACCTGATCGCGGCGAGTCCGGGCACCAATCTGGGCGTCGACTTCCTGCCCGGCTCCCTGGGCTACGCACCCGGCGGGGCGTGGGAGCCCCCCGCCGAGCTAGCGGCCGAGATCGTCTGGTTCGACACGTGGACGACGAACGTCGACCGCACTCCCCGCAACCCGAACCTGCTCCTCTGGCACGAGCAGCTGTGGCTGATCGACCACGGCGCCTCGCTGTATCTCCAGCACGAGGGCCTCTCCGGGGTCGATCCCGGCCGGCCGTTTCCGCTGATCGACCAGCACGTGCTGCTCCCGTGCGCCGGCTCGATCGTCGATGCAGGAGCGCAGCTGTCGCCGAGGATCGATCGCGCGCTGATCGAGACGGCCGCGCGGCTCGTTCCTGCGAGTTGGTACGCCGACGAGGGCCCGGACGTCTACGTCGAGTACCTGGCCGAGCGCCTCGCGCTGGGCGAGTTCGCCAAGGAGGCTGAGGATGCCAGGACCGCGTAAGCCGTTCTCCTACGCGATGCTGCGGCTCATCCCGCGGCTCGATCGCGGTGAGCAGCTGAACGTGGGCATCGTTCTGTTCTGTCGCCAGCACGACGGGTTCCTGCGCGTGCGGTCGGCCGTCGACGGCGAGCGCGCGCGGCTCCTCTGCCCGGACCTCGACCTCGACGACGTCAGAGCACAACTCCGCGCGCTGGAACTGGTGGCGGCCGGCAACCCCGCCGGGGGTCCGGTCGCCCTGCTGGACCCGTCGGAGCGGTTCGGCTGGCTTGTCGCCCCGTCCAGCACGATCATCCAGCCGTCCGATGTGCACACCGGGTTGAGCGCCGACCCCAGCGGCGAGCTGGACGAGCTGTTCGCGAAGTTGGTCGCGCCCGTCGTTTAGAGGGTTCCCCGTGCTGTCGGGAAGGTTCGCCAACGCTGCGGTGTCTACCCGGCGAGACCGTTTTAGCTCCAGCACCCAGACAGCGAGACCGTCTCGGCTTCCAGCACCTCGACAATTTCGGAGGAACGATGAAACGCACCTATGTAGCCCTCGCGGCGGCCGCGGTGAGCGCAGTGAGCGCGGCGAGTGTCGCCGGCGCAGAGACAAGCCGCCCGGCTGCGCACTCCAGTCGCACAGCAACCGTCCAGCTGCGCCACACACGGCTCGGCAACATCCTCGTCAACGGCTCAGGACGGACGCTGTACGAGTTCACGAGAGACCGCTCCGGCCGCAGCAGCTGTATGTCGATCAGCGGCTGCTCGGAAGTATGGCCTTCGCTGAAGGCCAGCGGCCGTCCGACTGCAGGTACCGGGATCAGGTCCTCCCTGCTGTCTTCGCACGGCGGGCAGGTCACATACGCCGGTCATCCCCTTTACACCTACAGCGGCGACAGCAGCGCCGGGCAGACCTCGTATGTCGGCGCGAAACAGTTCGGCGGCACGTGGTACGCGATCAACGCTTCCGGAGGGAGCGTCAGGTGAGGTCACTTGCGGGGCCGCGCAGCGACCCCGGCTGACCACGAGCGCCCACGACGAGCGTCATGTGACGTCCTCGGCCCAATAAACGAAACTCGCCCGAGAAGCAGGCGACTCGTCAGCAATCGAACCGGATCGGCGATCTGGCTCGAGAAGACCCATTTCGATGCCCGACCTCACTGCTACAGTGCCGCGAATCTGGGGATCTGGCGGGGCCCCCAAGCTGTGCGGAACGAGGGGGGATTGGCGAATTGCATCTCTTCGCTGTTGTGATCGACATGCCCGGCCTCCACCGCGCAAGGGTAGAGGGAGTGCTCGCGGGGACGGTCGAAGGGCTCGACCCTGACACGGCCTGGTGGGCAGCCTCGCCGAATCAACGGATCCTGGCGACGGGCATCCACCACGGAGCGCGTCGGGCCGCGCCGAGGCGCTATCTGGCGCGCTCGGACGATGTCGTAACCCTGTTCGATGGGCTGCCCGTCGGGACCGACTCGGGCCTGCGGGGGATCGATGCGGCCGAGCTCGATCGAGGGTGGGACGGGCTTGCCGAGCGACTCGATGGACAGTTCTGCGCGGTGCGAATAGATCTGCGGGGCGAGACGGTGGAGGTCTTGACCGACACCTTGGGGTTCGTCCCCGTCTACTACGGCAGCCACGAAGACGGATACGTGATTTCCAACAGCGCCTACGCGGTGGAAACTCTGCTTGGCCTCAGCTCACCCGACCCGCTGGGGGTCAGCACGTTTCTCGGCCTCGGATGGGCCGCGTCAGACAGGACGACGGTAGCCGGGGTGCGCATCCTCGCCGGAGGCTCGCTGCACAAGATCGCTCCCGGCCGGCTCGCGACCGAGAGGAGATTCGGACCGGCGCAGCTCGCCTCCAGAGGACAACGACGTGATCCGCCCGCTCTCGATGCCCTCGCGCACTCGCTCGTCGAGCTGACGCTCAACGCCACAGAGGGAATCGAGCGCGTCGAATGTGCTCTCACCGGCGGGCGCGACTCGCGGGTCCTGCTCGCGCTGCTGCAAGCCGCGAACGTTGACGCCCAGTACTTCACGGGCGGCGCCGAGGACGTGCCTGACGTGATCATCGCCCGCGAGCTGGCGGCGAAAACGGGAATCCGCCACGAAGTGAACCGTCCCGACGCCGACGAGACCGCGTTGGACTGGACAGACGCAGCGTCGCGCTTCATGCGCCAGAACGACGGTCTGACGAGCCTGCTGCAGATCCGTGACTTCGTCGAGCCCTCTGCGGAGGATGACACGATCGGCGTCAAGCTCGGCGGCATGGGGGGAGAGATCGGCCGGGCCGGCACAGGGGACCTGACGGCGTTCGGGACGAACGCCCCCCTCCTGCGTCAATCGATGAAGGTCCAACACAAGCTGCTGGCGATGAAGGCGAGCAACGACGGCGGCATCATGACTGCCGCGGCCCGGGCCGAAGTGGAGAGTTACCTGCGGCGCTTCAACGACGAACGTCTCGAGGAGGGCTGGCGGCGAGTCGAACTGCAGGAGGCCTTCTACATCTTCGAGCGCATGGGGCGCTGGGCGAGCACGACGACACGTCGGACCGCGACCACGGACGACGCCTTCAGCCCATTGCTCGCCCGCTCGTTCCTCGACTACTGCCTGTCCCTCTCTTCGGCCGAACGCTATCTCGAGGCTGCCCACTTCCGGCTGATGGGAAAGCTCAGCCGCGAGCTGCGCGAGCACCGCTACGAATACCCCTTCCCTCCACAGCACCCCGCGATCGTCCCCATCCTCGTCTCGCGGCGTGTCGCGCGCGCAGTCGGCGCCAAGCTCGCGGAGCGCATGCCCTCGCGCCCCGGCGAGGAGAGCACCTACACCGAGTACCGCTTCTCGCAGGAATGGTTCGAGGCAAGGCTCGAGTTGATGCGCGAACTCTTCGACCAGCCGTCCTCGGAGCTGTGGGAGCTCGTCTCTCGCCCGCGCGTGGAGGAGCTGGTCAACGGCGGGCCCGCCGGCCGAGCCCAGGCGCAGGAGGGTTTGATGCGGGTCACGACCCTCTTCTGGCACTTCCACAGCGACCAGGTTCCCACTCTGGCTGCGCTTCGTCCCGCAGGCTGAACGTCGCGCTCAATCGCGCCAGTGAACCTCGAAGTGCTCGATCTGCCCGTCGAAGCCCTTCACCTCGATGCGCCCCGGCTCCCCGAAACGGATGCCCTTGCCACGACAGAGATCGTGGACTCCGGCAGACACCACGATGGCGCCTGGGGGCGCCGCCGCACACAGGCGTGCCGCCTGCTGTACAGCGGCTCCGAAGAGGTCGTCGCGCTCGGTCACCGGCTCCCCGGCGGCGACGCCGATTCGCAGCCGTAGCGGCGCCGGCTCCTCCGCGTCGCCCTCATGCATCTTGCGTTGGATCTGCGTCGCCGCGCCGACGGCCCGGGAGGCCGAGTCGAATGAGCCCATGATCCCGTCGCCGGTGTGCTTGACCTCGCATCCGCCGTGACCGGACAACGCGGCCCTGACGATCGAATCGTGCTCACGCAGCAGCAGCATCGCCGCGCGATCGCCCAGCTCCTGTGTCAGCCGAGTGGAGTCGACGATGTCGGTGAAGAGAATTGCCCGGAAGGCGCTGTCCACGTAGGGCTCCCCGGCCGGATGGGTGTTCAGGCGGCCGAAGAAGCCGCGGACGACGGTCTGGTCGACCTCGATCACCTGCGAAGGCATGAGTCCATGGGCCTCACGGTGAGCAGCTTCGACGCTCTCCTTGTCGGGCCCCTCGATGAGGCAGAAGCCGGTATCCGCGCCTTCCTCGAACCAGTACGTCACGAACTGGACTCCGTACTGGCCCTGCACGTCCAGATCTCGGACGTGGGCCGCCGCGATCTCCGCGGCCGTCGCGCCGGGGATGTCGTGCCGGTCCATGTAGAGGGGCATGCGATCGGACTCTACTCGCCGCGGCGCCGTCTCGACCGGTTTGTCGAGCTGCCCCGTCGGCCCCTCCTCCTTCAGCACCTGTACGAGGTCACACCCCTCGCGTCGCAGATGCGATTGCCGCGGCAACGCGAGGTCGGCCATGAAACTGCGGTCGATCTTCAGGGAGTCGACCGGGAACTCGCGCAGACACGCGAGCGAGCTGTATCCGAGCGTGGCTTTGCTCAACTCTCGAAGCAGTCAAACCAACTAGGCGCGCTCGCGGCTGTCGCCTTTCACCGTCTCCACGACCTTGTCAACGGCTTTCTTGACCGACCCCTTCGCCTGATCGGCCCGTCCGTCGTTCTTCAATCCTTTGTCTCCGGTCAGGGCGCCTGCCGCCTCCTTGACTCGTCCCTTCGCCTCATCTGTGTTGCCGTCTGTCATCTGGCCTCCGGTTGGTTGGGGTTTTTGGTGTTGTCGAGGCACCTCAGCGCATACCTCGACGCGATCAGGGGACACCGTCGAGCGGCGTCTTCCGCGATCTGAAACTGAGTGAGTTGCCTTGGCTGTTGCGCTACAAGCCGCGCTCTTGATACGACCTGCTCGGCGACCGGCGCTCGGCGCCGGCCCGGCAGTAGCGACAACGCACGGCCGACGCTGCCGCGAGCATGAGAATCAGGCCGATTGTCGGGCGGGAACTGCCCGAAACGTCAAATGTCACCGAATAGCGGAGAACCGCGCCCGCGGTGATCAGAAAGAGCGACGCGCCCAAAGACAAGGTCAGACCCGCCGGCCACTGCGGTAGCCGAACCCGCCACCGGTGAGGAACACGATCAGAGCCACCAGCAAAAGCAGCCACAGCAGTGGGCTGAGACCGATCCCGCCGACGACGGCAGCGATCACCAAGACAATCAAGATCAACTCGACGAGGCCCATCTGGGTCCTCCTTTGTTTCGACTCCACCGAGAGGGCTACCCAAATGGCGAGCCCCCTAACCTTCACAGGGAGGAGAGACCACTCTTTTCATATGCGAACGAGAGCACTCTTTCTAGTGATAGAACACGCCGATGCTCGAGCCGGGCGAGGAGGCCGACCTGGAGATCGCGTTCCTTCTCGCTGTCCTGCGCACGTCCTGCTGAGAGGGGTCGATCATCGCGGCCTGCGAGGACGTGCGGACGCGGCGCGACGAGGCACGGCATCGGCCGACGGTCTCGAGCAACACCGCTGAGGGGGCCGCCGAGGATCTCTGGTCTACTGCCGATCCCGCTCCCGCGCGGCCCTGTCTTCGGCCAGTGCTTTGCGCAAAGCGTGCTCGAACCCGGCAGGCTCCACGTCGAACAGCTCGTGAGCTGTGCCGTCGGTGACGACCGTCTCGGTGCTGAGACCCTCGATCAGCGCTCGGGCAATCTCGGCGTCGACCGGAGTCACGAGCCCGATCCAGAGCGAGGAGAGCCAGGGCGTGAGAAATGGCACGGGGATCTTCAGGCGCGGCCGTTTCCCGAGCGCTTGTGCCATCGCGTCGAGCATCTGCCCATAGGTGAGTGTGTCGGCGCCTCCGATCTGCAGCTCGCGGCCGCCCGACGCCTCAAGGTGGGCCGCCTGTGAGAGGTAGCTCAGCACGTCGTCGATCGAGATCGGCTGAGTCTTCGTGCTGAGCCAGGCCGGAGCGATCATCACGGGAAGGCGCTCCACAAGGGAGCGCAGCGTGCGATAGGACTCGCTCTGGCCGCCAACCACCATCCCCGCTCGGAAGTAGCTCAGGGGCGGCCCATGCGCCTGCAGTTGCCGGGCGGTCTCGTGCCGGCTGCGGAGGTGCTCGGACCCGGGCCGGTCGCCAAGGCCGCCCAGGTAGATGACCCGTCCGACGCCCTCGCCGCGGGCCATGCGGGCGAATGCCTCGGCGGCGTGACGGTCCTGGGCGGCGAAACCCGACGGTGCGCCGCCACGTCCCATCGAATGCACCAGGTAGTAGGCGACGTCGATGTCGCGCCCGGCGCCGGCAAGCGACTCGGGCCGCGCGAGGTCACCCACGTGGATCTGAAAACCCTCCTCGGCAAGAGCTCGCGCCGGTGCAGCATCGGGGCTGCGCAGAAGGCATCGCACCTGCTCGCCCTGGTCGCGCAGGCGGCGGGCGAGACGTCCGCCGATGAAGCCGCTGGCGCCGGTGACGAGAACCCGCATTCCCGATCCAACGTAGCCGACTTGCACACGCGTCCGGCAACGGTGACCAGGCGCGCATCGTGAAGCGCGGATGGCAGACGCTCCGACGCTCGGTGGTGTCCTTCTACGACGACCAGGGAACCCACCACGCCGCCGCTCTCACCTACTACGCACTCATGTCACTGTTCCCGACGTTGTTGCTGGCGGTATCCCTCCTGGGCCTGTTGGGGGATTTTCCAGGCACGTACGACACGATCCTCGACCACCTCCGTGGCGTCGTGCCGGCCGCCACCCTCTCGCCGATAGACGCCGCGTTGCGGGCGGCGCTCAAGAGCAAAGGCACCGCCGCGGTGGCGCTGATCCTGGCGGTCCTCACCGCCCTCTATGGAGCCACCGGCTATCTCGAGGCGGCGCGGCGATCGCTCAACGTGGTCTTCGGGGCGTCGAGCGGACGCAGCTTCCTGCACCGCAAGCTGCTCGACATCGCCTCGACGGTCCTGCTCCTGGCGCTTGTTCTCATCACGCTCGTGCTGGTGTTCGCGGGCGGGAGCGTCGCAAATGAAGTGCTCGGAGGGGTGGCCGCCTCGGTGTGGCGGGTCCTCCGCTGGCCGGGGGCGTTCGCGAGCGCGCTGCTCGTGTTCTCCTACATCTACTACGTCACGCCCGACGCGCACCAGCGCGGGTTCCGCTGGATCGCCCCTGGCGCCGTGGTGGGGGTGTCGATATGGCTCGGGGCGTCGGCCGCGTTCTCTGCGTATCTCGCGAACTTCAGGAGCTTCAACGTGACCTATGGCTCCTTTGCGGCCGCGATCATCCTGCTCGTGTGGCTCTGGCTGACCAACGTCGCGCTGCTGTTCGGCGCGGAGATAAACGCCGAGATCGAGCGAGCGAAGGTGGTCCACGACGGAGCACGGGATGCCTGCGAAGCCGAGCTCACGGACGGGGCCGAGCTGCCACTGCGTCAGCCCCACCGGTAGCGTGGCTCCCGAGAGCAGCCGGCGCTCAGCCCGTCGCGCTGTCGCGGACGGTTGAAGACTCCGGGACCAAACGGGTGAGGATGGCGAGCAGGTCACCTACCTTCTGGTTGCGCACGAGCGCATCTGGGAGCGGCAACTCCCTGTGAATCACGTAGGTGTTGCGCCGGCCCGTGCGCTCACGCGTTATGTACCCGGCGCCGGCCAGCTCCCCCACGATCCGGTGGGCGGCACGTTCGGTGATACCTACACGCTCGCTGATGTCGCGCAGTCGCACGCCGGGCTCATCGGCGATGCACACCAAGACCCGGGCGTGGTTGGTCAGAAACCCCCAGCCCCGGGACGCGTCGGCCATAGACGGCAGCATACCAATTCTAGATTTCGATTTCATGTTATCGTGCCAGTAAATAGCGGCGGGTGTCAACTGGCGGACGACACCGAACCGGGTCGCTTCACCGATCAAGCGGAACTGCGTCACGCCCGGCGCTCCGCCAAGAAAGCTCCACGATGCAGAGCAGTGGCTTCGCTCCAGCCGTCGCCGAAACCCGCCCCGGGCGCAGATCGCAGCGAGGCGCGCCTGCCCCTGGTGGGGGCCTGCAACGAGGTGACGCTTCAGCCGCCTCCCGTCCCCAGGCACGGGCGGCGGGTAGCCCACTGCAGCTGCTCACCACCCTGCTCGCCCTGCAACCCGCCACCTCATCCGCTCACTGCGAGGTGTCGGACGCCGGCCGAGTGGAACTGCGATTCAGAGGAGGACAGACATGACCGAGACGGCAACCGACTCAACTGTGGATCTGATCAGACGCTTGGCACGCCCGAATGCCTCCGGCGGCATGACGATCGAGCGCTCGGTGATCCTCGCTGAGGGCGCCAGATCCGCCGCGATACTGCGTTGGATCGCCGACCACGACGGGGTCCCGGAGTCCAGGTCGTCCTCCACGCGGAGCTCCGGCCTGCACGGTCCGCGCGCCAGCGACCCGCGACACGACGCCCCACCGCGCCGATATGTGCTGCCGTCGGACGCGTTCCAGAGGGGGTCCGGGAGTTGAAACTCCGGCACCGCCGCGATCAAGGATCGGTCCCTCGCGCGAGAGCCCTCATGCGACCACAGAAAACGAGCCCCCCTTCACCGGCACCCGGCAACGACATGGCCTCCGATCACCTCGAAGACCTGCGCGCTCAGGCTCGCGTTGCCCGAGAGCGCTACCAGCTGTACAAGGCCAGGACGCTCGGACCGCGAGCCACAAGCGAAGAGCGGCTGCGTGAGCTCCAACGTGCCCATGAACAGACTGAAGAACGCCGTCGCTTCGCAGAGGCAGAGGAGCGGGGCGACGGTGACGCGCGTAAGGGACACTGAGGGCAGCGCTGCAGTCTCCCCCGTCCCCCGCGGCCGGTCGCCGAGTTCCTGAAAGAGCACCGCGCCTCGTTCGCCTGATGTCGCGCGCGAACGAGCACCCGCATGAGGCACGCTCCCCGGGCAGGCGTTAGCCTCGCTGCATGGCGACGCCCGAGATGGGGATGGCCGACTACTTCCTGCAGGGGTTCGGCTCGGTCCTGCCCGACGATCATCCGGCCCGTGCGCAACTCGACCAGCTGCCGCGCTTCGGCAAAGAGCGACACACCGGCCTCGTCGCCTACGAGCTGGCCGACCTCGCCGTCGACTGGCTTCAGGAGCTGGTCGGCAAGGAGGGAGGCGAGACGAAGCTCCTCGACAACCTCCCGGCTCCGACCGCCGAAGACCCGGAGGGACGGCGCAAGCGCATACTCGAGGTCCGCGAGACCGGCCCGCACACGCGCGAGGCCTCAGAGCATGCCCTGAAAGTGCAGGACCTGTTCTCGGAGGGACGCCTCTTTCCCGAGGCGGAACGCGCGGGCGCCTGCTTCTACACGTTGCTCATCGGGCGGGGCTCCCCCGCCGACGCCCTCGCCGGAGAGGCGGGACGTCAAGCCGAGCGCCTGTATGAGCTCGGCAGCCGGCAGGACCCCGAAGACCCGGCTTCATCGTTCAGCCAGTCGTAGAGCGGCGCGAGCTAGTAGCCCGGAGGGTGCCGGACGGAGTATCCGGCGAGCGGCGGCGTCGACACGAGCCAGCGCGAGGCATAAGGACCGCTTCGCCCGGCCGTGTCGAACCAGATGCCGTCGACACTCATGAACGTGTGACCGGCGTTCGCGTAGATCGTGATCCAACGGCCGGGGCCGGGTTCGCCCCAGTGTGCCAGTTCGCCGGAGACGAGCGGCGCACCGAGCAGGCCACCCGCGGCGAGCGCGTAGCTGACCGAGCCCGAGCAGTCGTAGCCGTTGGCGATGAACGAGCCGTGCCCCCCACCCCAGATGTAGGGGAAGTCCGCGATCGCGTTTCCACCCGCGACCACGCGCTGAACGGCTTCGGGGACGCCCGACGGGATTGGGATCGTGCCGTTGCCGCCGACCGAGAAGCCGCCCGCCGTAGGCGTCATCAGGTGGTGCAGCGCTTCGCGTTCCTGGGCCTTCGCGTGTTCCTCCAGGCCCAGCTCCTTGCGAACCTGCGCGTCGGACGGGGCTCCGGCAGCGACGAACTGTTCACCGACGACCGACGGGGCGTGCGCGCTGCTGTGGTGCACGGACGCGGGCACGGGAAAGCTCTTCGATTCTTCGGGGTCTCGGGGCTCGGCGACTGCACCGCTCGCCGCAGCGCCGGCCGAGGTCGCCGGCGCGCCCGGGCCCGCGGCGGCTGGTGCCGGCGAGCGCGGTGTCGAGGTCGCCGGCGCGTCCGGGCCCGCGGCGGCTGCCGCCGGCGAGCGCTGTGTCTGAGCAGCGCTCGTCCCCTTCACCCGCGTCGAAGGCTGCGCGTCCGTTGCTCCACCGCCGAGCACCATGAGGCCGGCGATCGCGAGCGCGGCCGCCAGGCCCAGAGCGAGCAGGGCCCACCTGCGCGCTATCGGCATGCCGCGTCGGCGGCTCGCCGCGGGTATCTCTGCTCCGTCGCTCACCGGGGGCGGAGCGTAGCGATGGAACGCGGCTGAGCGCGGCAGTGGCCACGACGCCCGCTTGCGTATCGGCCCATCGCGGCCTTCGAGTCCCCGCGGAACGTGCCGTCCGACGATCTCCGGGCTGTCGATCGAGCTCACGGGGTCCAATCGGACGCTCCGCGCCTCTTCTGAAGCTTCGTGGGCGACTTCGTGCGCGCCGGGCGACCGCAGCGGGGGCTCAGCCGAGCAGAAAGCGGCTCGGGGCGCTCGCCGTGCGAGGCGCGGCGGGACCGAGAGATGACGAACGCCATGTGGCAGAGCCCGCTCCGCTTATGGACACAGTGTCGAGAAGTCAAGCCAACGCCGATGCCTGCCGATCTCATCGGGTGACGAGGAACGACCCATACACGCGCGAGCACCTTGCGGAACTCGAGTCCGCGATGAGCGAAGGAGAGGCTCTCGTGCAAGCTTCGCGCTTTGTGGGCGACGAGGAAGACCTCTACTTCTGGCGGCTGCGACGTGCCGAGTTGAGCTCGCGGCTTCCGCGGCAGGTCGCAGGCGCAGGCGAGGTGTCTGCCCTCGACAGCCGTGCCCTCAACATCGCCGAGGAGCTCGCGCGCGACGTGCGAGTGATCACGGACGTCGTCACGGGCCTGGTCGCAGCGCGACGCCTGGGGAACGTCTACGAGGCCGAGGCGCAGAGCGCCCTGGGTTGAGCGCAGATCAAATCGCTCGAGTCTGCGGTCTCGCGTGAGCAGAGACCGCCCGGTCACAGGCATGGCGATCGGGGCTCCAACGGGGCTTTGTACCGTGAACCTAGGCAGATGAAGAGTCCTACGCTCATATCCACGGGAACCGGCGAGAAGCCGTGACCGCACTTGGCCTGGTCGCCGGCGCGTGCACGACCCTCAGCTTCCTGCCCCAGGTCATCCGGACCCTGCGCAGCCGCCACGCGCGAGACCTTTCGGCTGCGTGGCTGTTGATCTTCGGTTTGGGGACCGCGATGTGGCTGGCCTACGGCGTCCTGCGCTCCGATATCGCCGTCGCCGCCGCCAACGGCGTGACGGGCGTCCTGGTGCTTGTCCTGATCGCCGCCAAGTACGCGATCGAACCGGCGGATCCGTCGCTGTCCGAGGACGCGCCCTGATCGACGCCCCACGGCGACGAGCGCCGATCCTTCGCTGCGGGTGCACGACGGCGAAGCCGTGGTGCACGCTTTGCCCTCCGTGAGCGAGGAAGCCTTCAACTTCTGGCACTTGCAACGCCCGGGTGAACCCCCGACTTGCCCTGCCTGTTCGAGGGCGAGTGGTCCCAGTTCCTCCGAGGTGGGCTCCCCGCCGTGGACGTCACCTGGCCGACTCGCGTCTGGTCAGATGCTGCGACCCGGTTCTAGACTGGAAGACGTCACGCCACCACCGAAAAGCGAGGCTTCGAGCATGAACGACCAGCCGAACGCAGAGTGGAACGTCGCTGAGTGGCACGGAAGGATGTTGATCGACAGCGACGGCGAGAAGATCGGCAAGCTTCAGGACGTCTACGTCGACATCGAGACCGACGAGCCGCAGTTCGCGACGGTCAAGGAAGGCTTGATCGGCCGTCATCTGACGTTCGTGCCGCTCTGCGGGATCGCCATCGGCCCGGACGAGCTGCGGGTCGCCGTCACCAAGGAGCGGGTCGAGTCGGCCCCGAACATCGAGCAGCACGGCGACGAGCTCTCGCAGGCCGACGAGTCCGCGCTTTATCACCACTTCGAGCTGAACTACACGCCGCCGGACACCGAAAGCGGACGACGTCTTGCCCGGCGCTGAGGACCCACGGTGAGTGGGCCGGGCAACACCCACGACGCCCACGGCCGAGCCGTCCGATCACCTCGAAGATCTGCGAGCTCACGCTCGCTTCGCCCGCGAGCGCTACCAGCTGTACAAGGCGAGGACTCTCGGTGAGCGGCCCACGAGCGAGCAGCGCATGCGCGAGCTCGAGCGCGCGCATGAGCAGGCAGAAGCACGCCGTCGCTTCGCAGAGACCGAGGAGCAGCGCGCGCGGGGCTGACGATCCCGCGGCTCGTAGGCGCGTCGTGGACGATGTGGGCGCAGTGCTGCGGACGGCCTGAGCTGGCGATGAGGTAGCCGGAGCCCCGACGCCGCCACGTCCTCACCTCAGCGGAGGTGTCCACGGAGCCCGGCGTCGGCCCGGCAGGACCAGATTTGCCAAGCTCCGCGCATGACCGCGCTTGCTGAGCGCTGCCGGCAGGTGCTCGAAGGCGGCTGGACCGTCGGTGAACGAGAGGGGGTCCCGTTCGCCTACACACGCCCGAGCCCGGGGCGCTACCGCTGGCAGTGGTACTGGGACTCCTGCTTCGCGGCGATCGCCTGGCGCCATTTCGACTCCTCCCGGTCGCGCGCAGAGCTCGAGACCCTGCTCGCCGCCGCGCGGCCGGATGGGTTCATCGGCCACACGATCTTCTGGGAGCACCCGGTGAGCGGGCCGCGACGGTTCTTCTACAACGTGATCAACCACGACGACTTCATGACCGCGACGATCCAGCCGCCGGCACTGGCGTTCGCTTGGCGGGTTGCGGTGGGCGAGCCGGCGCGCGAGCCACGGATCGTCGCGCATCACGCGGCGATCGCCGCCGAGCGCGATCTCGAGGGAGACGGGTTGCTCTGGTTGCTGCAGCCAGACGAGTCCGGCTTGGATGCCTCGCCCCAGTTCGACCCCATCTGGGGTCATCGTGCCCAGGGTCTGCCAGGGTTCCCCGAGCTCGTGCAGCGCAACCGCGAGCGCGAGTTCCGGATCGCAGCCGTGCGAGCTGAGGGCGATCCGGTCGTCTGCGAGGTGCTGACCAACGTGCTCCACGGGCTCTCGCGGTTGGCGCTCGGGTTGCCGTCGATCACGCCCGCCCTGATCGCACGCTGCTATGAGGAGCGAAGCGGCGTCTTCCTGCCGGCGGCGATGCCGGGAATCGCGGAGCGGATCCCGGTCACGATCGCCGCCCTCTCACCGCTGGCGCTGCCCGACCTGCCGGAGGAGATCGGTCATCGGCTGGCGGCCCACCTCTTCGACGAGGACCGCTTCTGGCTCGCCCTGCCGCCACCGTCAGTCGCGCTCGACGAGCCCTCCTTCTCTCTCCGCGAACACTTCAACGGCCTGCGACGCTACTGGCGGGGCCCGACCTGGATCAACAGCGCCTGGCTGATCTGGCGCGGGATCGTGCGCCTCGGCTACGAGGAACAGGCGGCCATGCTCGCGGCAGCGCTCACCGAGATGGTGGAGCGAGAGGGGCTGCGCGAGTTCTACGACCCACACGAGGGGCGCGGCATGGGCGCAGAGGACTTCGCCTGGTCGGCGCTCGCGCTCGAGCTTCTGGACCCGGCCAACGCGGCCGCGGGGCTCCCGGCCATCGGCTGACTTTGGGGAGCAGTGACGACGACTGATCGGCCCGTTTCGGGCCACCGCCGGTCGGAGCTGCTCCGTCTTATGCGCGACTGCGTGTCCGGGCGGCCCGCTTGGAAGCGTCGCTGCGCGCCCTCGCCTTGCGCTTGCGGGTTTTCGCCGCCTTCTTGGCAGCAGCACTCCGCTTCTCCGGCCCGTGCCTCAGCCGGTCGCGGACCTCGTCGACGACCGAGGTGAGGTCTGCGATCGCGCGTCTCGCATCCTTGGTTCTGCCTTCCCCGTTCGCCGCGCGCGCAACCGACTTAGCGGTTTTCTTGCGAACGCCGCGGGCTTGGAGACTCTTTGCGAGCTGCTTCTTTTTCTGGGCCATCGATACCTCCCAGTCGCGTTTGTCCCTTTAGGCCTACCCAGCGCGGTGGCGCTCCAACCCGCGGCGCGCCCGGCGTCTTCCTCTGCGCGAACGACGCGTGGCTCGCCCGACAGGTCGATCAGCTGCGCTTCGCCCGAGCAGTTCGTGGGCCCCGGTGCCGTGACGCCGACGCGCCGGTCTACCGTCGCCCCAACCGCCTACGCGTCTAGCTGACGCAGCGCTGGCAGCAGCTCGCGCTCTGCCCACGCGATGAACGTGCCCTGGGCCTCTCCTCCGATCTGCACGAGCGCCACCTCATCGAAGCCGGCGTCGATGAAACGTTCGATCTGGCGTACGTGCTCATCGACGTCGGGCCCGCACGCGATCTGGTCTGCGACCTGCTCGGGCGTGACGAGCTCGGTCGCACTCTCGAACGAGCCCGGGTTCGGCAGGTCGGCGTTGACCTTCCAACCCAGCCCGAACCAGCGGAACTGCTCGTGGGCACGTTCGACGGCTGCGTCGCGATTCGCGTCGAAGCAGATCGCGACCTGCCCGACGCGGGGCTTGCCCTCTCCCCCCGCGGCGTCGAACAGCTCGCCGAGCTCGGCCTTCGGCTCGGTCGCAATCATCAGATCGGCCTTGGCGCCCGCGAGCCCGCACGAGCTCGCACCGGAAACGGCCACACCGATCTGCACGCGCTCATCGGGCCGATCCCAGAGGCGGGCCGAGTCGACCTGGAAGTGCCCCCCCTGGTAGTCGACCGTCCCTTCGCCGTCGAACAGCGCCGTGATCACCTCGAGCGCCTCGGCGAGCATGCGATGCCGCTCGGCGACCGCGGGCCAGCGCCTGCCGACGACGTGCTCGTTGAGGCTCTCCCCCGCTCCAAGGCCCAGCCTGAAGCGGTTGTCCGACAGGATCTGCAACGTCGCGGCCTTTTGCGCGACCACTGCAGGGTGGTAGCGCATCGTCGGGCAGGTCACGAAGCTCATCAGCGGTATCCGCTCGGTTGCCTGTGCCGCCGCGCCGAGCACGGCCCACGCATACGGGGAGTGACCCTGGGAGGCCAGCCACGGCTGATAGTGATCGGAGATGACCGAGAAGTCGAACCCGGCCTGCTCCGCGGCGACGACATCCCGAACGAGCTCGTCCGGCGCAGACTGCTCGCACATCATCGTGTAGCCGAAGCGCGTCACCGAGAGGGCGCTCCCCTGGTCGCCCCGTCCAGTGCCGTCGACTCAGCGACCGTCCTCTGCAGCTCCCGCAGGACTTTGCTCAGGATCCGGGAGACCTGCATCTGAGAGACACCGAGCCGAGCAGCTATCTCCGACTGACTCAGCCCTTCGAAGAACCTCATGTAGAGCACGGCGCTCTGGCGATCATCGAGCCGGCGGAGAGCTCCTCGCGCGGTCGTGATTCTCTCGACGAGCTCGAAGTTCGTGTCCTCGCTACCGAAGCACTCGATCAGAGGAGTGCCTTCGTCCTCGTCGTGAGGCGTATCGAGAGAGCTCGCCTGGTACGCGCTGAGCGCCTGGAGAGCGTCGAGGACGTCCTCGACGGAGATCTCGAGATACTCCGCGAGCTGTCCCGGGCTCGGGCTGCGCCCAGTCTGAACGGAGAGCAGTTCTTGGGCATCGCGAACGACGAGCGCTCGCTCTTGAGCGCCCCGGGTGACGTGCACCGCCCACCCGGAGTCGCGAAAGTGGCGCCGTAGCTCGCCCAGGATGGTGGGAATCGCAAACGACTCGAAGCGAAGCCCACGATCGACATCAAACCGGTTGATCGCCTTGACCAAGCCGAGCGAACCGACCTGGTTGAGATCCTCGTTGGGTATGGAGGAATGTCCGTAGCGGCGCGCCAGACTCCTGACCAGCGGCAGGTACCGCCGGGTCAGAGCATCGAGCGCTCTGGCGTCACGCTGCTCTTGCCAGCGGACTACGAGCTCGTTGACGTCGTGCCCGCTTCGCAAGGGACCACTCGTCCGCAGCGGGTCCAGCGTCGCACACTTCTCGGGAAACGTAGGTACCTCCAGACGGACGGATCGACGTCACACATCTCGATGAAATGTGCGGTCATCCGGCCTGCGCCTGTGCTCCCCGCGCAGTCGTCTTCCCGCCTTGCGTGGCGGAGTCCCCTGGGTCCTTGCGGCGAGGTTTCCGCCCACAGAGATATTAGCCTGGCGGGCGGGGATCTAAACCGGAGCTTTGGCGTCGTCCCGCCGCCCGCGAACTGAAGGGCGAAACCGGCGTTAGGCTGCGACAGCAGGCCCGGTGGCGCCGTCCGCTGCGGGCAGGTCCTCGCCGTCGCGGTGGCCGTGGGGTGCGAGCAGGAAGCTCTCGATCGCCACATCGGGGTCGATGTGGTTGGCGCTCATGAAGGCGAGCACGCGTCTCGCTGAGTGCTCTTCGACTGCGGCGATCAGCTCGGTCGACATGACGTTCTGGTAGGCCCAACGGGTTTTCAGGACGGTGTCGAGATCTCCGTTGCGCGACAAGCTGCGCTCGCCCTTGGTCAGCGAGTCGCGAAGCACGACTGTGATCAGGTCGTCGTTGATGTAGGTCTTGGCCTTGGTCGGGCCCCGGCCGGTGTACTCGGCCAGCAGCCGCACGACCGCGTTTGAGATGCTCAGAGCGACCTCGCCGGGCGGGGGTCGATCGGGGATGGTGCCGGACATCCGGCCCCTTTTCTCGCCTCCCTCCTCCAGTGGACCCGGCGAAAGGTAGGAAGGAGACGGATCAAATCCGCCCGCCGAGCCCGCGTTCCCGGTCGTCCCGCCCCGTGGAGGCAGTCCGGCGCGAACACGCGTGTGCCCCAAGGTTACCCGCGCGCGGGGCTAGCCTCGCGGCCGAGGCGTGCGGGCCCTCTTTCGCGGAGAGAGCCCGCACGCATACGGCAGGAGCAACGCCAAGCCCCCTCCCGCCGAGGCGAATCCGCCACGACGGCGTCGAGGAGGAGGCCGTTTGACCGAGCTCCCGCCTGACGAGCCCTCGGGGGAGATCGATGGCTCGCTGGCACGGATACCCAGGCCGAAGGGCTTGAAACCACGCCGTCGCGCGTCGCTCCGCACGATCCGAGCTTGCTTTAAGAGCGCGACCAGGGTGTAGCCGGCGAGAAACCGGATAGGTAGCTGGTGTCTCATTGTTTCGCGGACCCTGAGATGGACAGGCGCGGCGGGACGCTATTGGCATCTGTGAGAGTGCCGGAACGGACCGCCGCCCATTGATTTGTGCCGACCATCTCGCTGCCTTGCCTTCTCTCTCGCAGCCTTGGTCTCGGCCTGCGACGATCGTTGCAAGCACCTTCCCGCCAAGACGCGCTCGGCGCTGGGCAAGGAGGCAAACCTGGTCCGGGCCGGCCAGGCCGAGACTCGCGCCGAACTGGAGCTGAGGCCCGGCGCCTGGAGACCCGAGGTCGCTCGAAGATGGGCAAGGACGAGCTACGTCGCGCGATCAGCCGCGCTCGCTAGATCGCCGCGCGATCAGCCGCCCTCGTTAGACCATCGCGCGGCCTTCGGCACGACTGCAGCGACGGCGCGCGTTGCAGCGGGGCCGACGCGCTTTCCCCCTAGGCGCTCGGCGAGCCGGGATGCGAGCGCCATGATCGTGAGCGCGGGATTGGCGGAGCCTTGGGTCGGCATGACGCTCCCGTCGCAGACGAACAGGTTGGGGACACCCCAGGCGCGGTGGTCGGCGTCGATCACCCCTCTCTCCGGGGTGGCGGACATCGCGCAGCCGCCGACGAGGTGGGCGTAGCGGTCGATCGTGAGGACGTCCTGAGCTTCGGCGGCCTGGAGGATTTCGTGCAGCTTGTTCTTGGCGTAGGCGATGTTCGCGCGATCGTTCTCGCACTGCGTGTAGTCAAGGCGCGCAACCGGCATCCCATTGCGGTCGGCCTGCTCGGCCAATGTGACGCGGTTCCCGGCTCTGGGCAGGAGCTCTGAGAGGCAGCCGATCGCGTACCAGTGGTTGTAGTCGCGCATGTACTCGCGCAGGGCCTGGCCCCAGTGCCCCTCGGCGAGGACGTGCTCGGCCCAGCCGATCGGCAGCGGACCGACGGTCTGGATCGAGAAGCCGCGGGCGAAGCCGCGGCCGGGGTCGGTCTCGTAGAACTGCTCGGAGTTGATCTCCGGCGGCGGCGCCTTGTACATCCGCATCTCTTCGGGGAAGCGCCCGGCGACCTGAGGTGCGCCCTGGACCATGATGCCCCTCCCCACGAGGTCGTTCTCGTTGGCCAGACCGTTGGGGAACCGCTTGCTGGTCGAGTGCAGCAGCAGCCTCGGTGTCTCGATCGAGTAGCCGGCGACCGTGACGGCTTCGGCCGCCTGGAAGCGCTCCTGTCCGTCGTGGAAGTAGGTGACGCCGGTGACGCGCCCGCTGTCGTTGGTCTCGATCCTCGTGACCATGCTGTCGGCGCGGACCTCGACGCCGTGCTCCAGCGCATCGGGGATGTGCGTCACGAGCGGCGACGCCTTCGCCCCGACCTTGCAGCCCTGCAGGCAGAAGCCGCGGTAGATGCAGTGGGGTCGGTGCCCGAAGCTGCCGTTGGCGATCCCGACGGGTCCGACGCGCATCTCGATGCCGAGACGCCTCGCGCCCTCCCACGCCTTCAGCGCACCGGCACCGACCGGGTGCGGGCCGTGCGGATAGCCGTGCGGGTCGCCCCACGGCCAGTATTCCCCGGCGACGGGCAGCTCGCGCTCGAGGCGCTCGTAGTGAGGTTTGAGGTCCTCGTACGAGATCGGCCAGTCGGCGGCCACGCCGTCGCGGGTGTAGACCTCGAAGTCGGAGGGGTGAAAGCGCGGCGTGAAGCCGGCGTAGTGGATCATCGATCCGCCGACGCCGCGCCCGGAGTTGTTCTTGCCAAGCTCGACGGGGTCCGCGCCGCCGATGATGCGCTCCTCGGTCCAGTAAAGGGGGTGCGCGCCGGCCTCGTCCGAGACCCAGTCCTCGTCGGGGTCCCAGAAGGGCCCCGCCTCCAGGACGAGCACCCGCCAGCCTTTGCGGGCAAGGCGTTGTGCAAGCGTTGCGCCACCGGCGCCCGCACCGACGATCAGCATGTCGACCGCCTCATCGGGTCTGTATGAGCGCATGCGCTCGCGTCCTGGGACGCCACGCTTGTGCGGGTCGAGCAGGAACGCGGAGTCGTTCTCAAACGGCCGCAGTGCCCCCTTCGCAGCGACACGCAGATGGTCACTCACTCGAGGCCCCGCTCGCGCACATCGCCCACTGGATCGAGGCTGAACTCCGGTGGCGTCTCCCAGTGCTCGCGCTGACCGGCCCCAAGGCGCGCGTAGCCGCGCGGGTAGGCGGGTCCACCGAATCCGATCTCGTTCCACGCCCACGGGTGTGAGTAGAACGCGCTCAGCACGCCCCTCATCACCACTCCCCATGCCTTCGCGACAGGCACCTCCCACTCGAGCTTGCCCTCGGAGAACTGCTGGACGATCTCGTGCTGGAGCTCGCTGCCGGCGCCGGCGAACCCGTCGTCGCATCCGTGCGCACGGGCGCTGCGGTCGAGGTTCGCGGCCACCTGCTTCCACGTCTCGGGGTCGCGCGGCATGTCGTGGTGGCGAAATCCGTCGAGCGCGCCCGCGTGGAGCTTTGCATCGACCATCTCCAGCACGGGGATGCGCGGCTCTGAGCCCTGGCCGGTCACGACGTCGCAGAAAGCGCGCAGCGTCTGTGCCTCCTGCTCGCTGAAGAAGCGAACCTCCGGGACGCTGGCCACGCGGGCGAGCACGACGCCGCGTGTCTTCGCATCCCAATGTGAGGAGGCTTTGAGCACGTCGTAGTCGGGGTAGCGCCCCTGCATCTGGGGCGTCGTGCCTTTCCGCTGCCGCGGAAGTCCAGCCGGCGGTCCCGGCGTCGTGTCTCCGCCGCGCTTGGGCAGATACCCGGCGGGGCTTTGCGTGTCGGGCACGGGAGTCAGCGCTCCCGCTCGGCGAGCGCGGCAGCGACGCCCATGCCGCCGACAAGTGCGAGTGACCCGGGCGCGAGCAGCGGGGGTCCCATCACGACGTTGTAGAGCGGCTCTGAGAATCCGCCGGGGCGCTTGCGCACGCCCTGGATGTGCGTGTATACGCCGATCAGCCCGTCCAGGCCATAGAGGGCGGAAACGGCGGGCAGCACGGTCGTCGCCGCTCGCTTGGACCGGATGCCCGCGAGCGCTGCGATCGTGAGCAGCGGCGAGAGCGCGACGGGGGTCCACATCCACTTGTCGCCGAAGGAGCCACGGAAGTGCTCGAAGTAGATCTCGAGACCGAGCGGCAGCGCGCTCGCAGCGGTCACCGCGGCCAGCGTGCGCTGCGCCCGTCCGCGGCGCAGGTTGCCCAGCAGGCGCTTGACGCTCATCGACCCGGCAGGAACTCGGGCAGCTTCTGACGCAGCGACTGGGCGATGATCCGTCGGCTACCGGGGTCTCCGTGCCGGATCGCGGAGGCGAAGGAGCGAGCCTGCTCGATGGTGATGTGCGGGGGCAGAGGCGGCACTTCGGGGTCGCAGCAGACCTCCAGCACGGTCGGCCGGTCGGCCGCGAGCGCTTGATCCCAGCAGGCGCCGATCGCCTCGGGATCGTCGGTCCGAATGCCGTTCAGCCCGAGCATTTCCGCCCACCGCGCATACGGCACGTCCGGCAGCTCCTGGGACTCCACGAACTTGGGGTCCCCGGACATCGCGCGCTGCTCCCATGTCACCTGGTTGAGGTCGCGGTTGTTGAGCACGAGCACGATCAGCCGCTGGTCCGGCCAGCGCTCCCGGTACTTGGCGATCGTTATCAGCTCGGCGAGGCCGTTCATCTGCATCGCACCGTCGCCGACGAGCGCGATCACAGCCCGGTCGGGGTGCGCGAACTTCGCGGCGATCGCGTAGGGCACACCGGGCCCCATCGTCGCGAGCGTGCCCGAGAGGCTGCCCATCATCCCTGCGCGCAGGCGGACATCCCGCGCATACCAGTTCGCTGCCGATCCGGAGTCGGAGGTGAGGATCGCCCTGTCTGGCAGCCGCTTTGAGAGCTCGTGGAAGATCAGCTGCGGATTGACAGGCTGGGCGGGCTCGTGCGCGCGCTTGTCGATCACCCGCCACCAGTGGCTCGTCTCCTTCTCGATCTTCTCCCGCCACGAACGCTGGTCCTTGCGCTCGAGTAGCGGCAGGAGAGCTTTGAGCGTGAGCGCGCTGTCGCCGACGAGGTTGACCTCCATCGGGTAGCGGATTCCGAGCATCCGGCCGTCCAAGTCGACCTGCACGCCGCGGGCCTGGCCCTCCTCGGGCAGGAACTCTGAGTAAGGGAAGCTCGAGCCGACCATCAACAGCGTGTCGCAGTCCTGCATCAGATCCCAGCTGGGACGCGTGCCCAGCAGCCCGATCGACCCGGTCACGAACGGTAGATCGTCGGGCACCGCTGCCTTCCCGAGCAACGCCTTGGCGACCCCCGCGCCGAGCGTGTCGGCGACCTCGATCACCTCCTGGGTGGCTTCGAGCGCGCCGGCGCCGACGAGCATCGCCACGCGCTCGCCGGCGTTCAACACCTCGGCGGCTCGCCGCAGCTGCTCCTCTGGCGGCGTGACGCGCGGTGCCGTATAGCCGGGTCCGGAGTGGACGGTACCGTGGGCATGCGGGGGTGTCGGGACAGCGGGTTCCATCTGCAGGTCGTTGGGGAGGATCACGCAGGTGACGGTGCGCTCTGAGAGCGCGATGCGCATCGCGCGGTCGATCAGGTGACGCACCTGACCCGGCTCGGTCGCCATCTGGACGTACTCGTGGGCGACGTCCTTGTACAGGGTGGTCAGGTCGACCTCCTGCTGATAGTTGCCTCCGAGCCCCAAGCGAGCCTGCTGGCCGACGATCGCGACGACCGGCTGGTGATCGAGCTTCGCGTCGTACAAGCCGTTCAGCAGGTGAATTGCGCCGGGGCCGGAGGTGGCAAGGCACACGCCGGCTTCGCCGGTGAACTTCGCGTGGGCGCAGGCCATGAACGCGGCCATCTCCTCGTGGCGGACCTGGATGAACTCGGGACAGTCCTCTGCGCGCCCGAAGGCGCCGATGATCCCGTTGATCCCGTCTCCGGGATATCCATAGATGCGTTTCACTCCCCACTCGGCTGCGAGTCGATGGAGCAGGTGGTCGGCGACGGTTTCGCTCATGTCGGTCCTTTTCGGTGGGCAGAGGTGAAGCGCTGCGATGCCTTGTTTTGCACGACGCTCATGAGTTCGCTCCTACCCATGCGCCCGCGGACCAAACCGGCCGGCGTTCCGGGCGGGGGCGATGGTCACTGCATGTTCTCGGCGCTCTCTCCTGTCCGAGAGCGGCCAACACAGTTGGCCTACAGCTGCTGACGCACCCCGGCCTCGTGCTCGAGTCCGGCGAGCTGGTCGGACATGTCGCCGCGGATCGCAGAGGCGGCGCGGCCGCGCCTGCCGATCGGAAGCTTGCTTTCGCCGTGAATGTCCTCGAGCGCAGTGGCGAGCGAGGTGTAGATGGCGGTGCCGACGAGCACGAATCCGACGATCGCGGCTGCGTGCTCGACGCCCGTGCTGCTGGTGAGCTCGTACAGGCCGGCGAGCAGGAACCGTGCTGAACCGGCGCTTGCCGGCGTGGTCCCGCATCAGTGGGCGGGCACGGTCTCACCGCCGCGCTGCTGTTGGTCTGCGCCGAGGTCGCTCGTGATCTCCTCCAGGGAACGGCCCTTCGTCTCGGGCACTCTGGCGAGGAAGAAGATCAGGGCCAGGACTCCGAACCCGGCGTAGAGCCAGAAGGTGCCCTCGCGGCTGATCGCGCCTACGAGCGTGAGGAAGAACGAGGAGACAAGGAAGTTCGCGCTCCAGTTTCCGACCGTGGAGACGCTCATCGCGGAGCTGCGCACCCTCAGCGGGAATATCTCCGAGATCATCAGCCAGAACACCGGACCGAGGCCGACCGCGAACGAGGCTATGTAGGCGATCAGGCACACGAGCGCCAGCCAGGAGGCGCTGTGCTGCAGGCTGCCCGAGGCGAAGAACACACCGAGCATCGCGAGTGAGACGACGCATCCGGCGGTGCCGACGATCAACAACGGGCGGCGGCCAACTCGGTCGAGCAGGAGGATCGCGACGATCGTGAAGATGACATTGGTGATCCCCACCGACAGCGCCTGCGTGATCGCGGAGTTCGTCGAGAGGCCCGTGAACTTGAGGATCGTGGGGGCGTAGTAGATGACGGTGTTCACACCGATGAGCTGCTGCGCGACCGCGAGCGCCAGCCCGACAGCGACGAGCGGGCGGACCTGTGGGCGCCACAGCTCGCGCAGCCCGCCCGTTTCCTTGGCGGCCTCCTTGATTTCCTCGAGCTCCTCGTCTGCTTCGTCCTCGCTGCCGCGGACACGAGCCAGGACTTCGCGCGCCTCCTGCTCGCGGTCCTGCTCGACGAGCCAGCGCGGCGAGAACGGCTGGAAGTACATGCCGATCGCCAGGGCGAGCCCTGGGAGCGCGCCGAGACCGAGCATCCAGCGCCAGTTGTCGGTGGCGTCCTTCAGCGCCCAGTTGACGAGGTAGGCGGCCATGATGCCGCTGACGATCATCAGCTGGTTGAAGGAGGTCACTCCGCCGCGGATGCGCTTTGGTGCGAGCTCTGAGATGTACATCGGCGAGACGAACGAGGCGGTCCCGACTGACACGCCGAGCACGAAGCGGGCAGCGATCAGCTCAGGGGCGGTCTGCGAGAAGGCGGATCCGAGAGCGCCGACGACATAGATCGAGCCCGAGATGATCTTCGTCCTGCGCCTGGAGAGCACGTCCGCGGAGTAAGCGGATAGAACCGCCCCCACGACTGCGCCGATCAGGAGCGACCCGACGAAAGCCTGTTCGTTGAATTCGCCACCGCCGAGGTCTTTGCCGATGAACGGCAGCGCGCCGGAGATGACGCCGGTGTCGTAACCGAACAGGAACCCCCCCAGCGCCGCGACGAGCGCGAGTCGCAGAACGAAGCGGTTACGGCCGCTCAGCGCCTCTTTGAGGAAATCCATCGTGCCCGTTCGGTCATGTCAAGTGTGGCCATACCCACGGGCGCGCGACTCGAACCGCCAGGAGGTCGGCTGAGGAACCGTGGATGACCGGCCCCGGTTTGATGCACGACGGCTTGGGTAGGAGACCGCTATGGAATTCGGAGCTGTGTTCATTCTGGTGCTCCTGCTGATCGTGGTCGCCGTGCTGGGCGGCGGGCTGTATGTGGTGAGCATGTGGCTGCGTGGCAAGAAGCTCTCACCCGAGGGCGATCAGCTGGAGGGCGAGCCGGAGCAGCCTCCGCGCCCCGAGCACGTCGAGGTCGAGAACGAGCAGAAGACTCGTTTCGTGGGCACTCGCTGAGCGAGGCCACGGTCGCGGATCCGGCCGGTGAGCAGCGCAGACGCCCAGAGCCTCGCTCAGCGTTTCGGCCGTCGGGCCGAGCCGGTCGTAGAGCAGCTCACAGCACGAGCCTTCACGGTTCCGACCGACGCGCCGGAGGCCGACGGCACGCTCAACTGGGACGCGACGACGATCGTCGTGGTGCAAGCCGGCGCAGACGAGCACACCGGCGTCGGCTACAGCTACGCCCCGGCCGCAGCCGCCTCCCTGATCAAGGAGCTGTTGGCAGGAGCGGTCGTCGGCGGCGACGCCCTCTCGCCGCCGGCGGCATGGGCACGGATGCGTCGCGCGGTGCGCAACGCCGGCTACCAGGGGGTCGGCTCGAGCGCGATCTCAGCCGTGGACGTCGCGCTCTGGGACTTGAAGGCGCAGCTGCTCGAGGTCGCACTGAGCACGCTGCTTGGTCGCGTGCGGGAGCGCGTGCCTGTGTACGGCAGCGGTGGCTTCACCACTTACAGCCCTGAGCAGATGAAGCACCAGCTCGCCGGCTGGGCGGCCGAGGGGATCCGCGCCGTGAAGATGAAGGTGGGCACAGAGCCCGACCGTGATCCCGAGCGGGTTGCGCGTGCCCGCAGCGTGATCGGCGATCAGGTGGATCTGTTCGTGGACGCGAACGGCGCCTACTCGCGCAAGCAGGCGTTGTCGCTCGCCGAGACGTTCGCGACAGAGTCCGGGGTGTCGTGGTTCGAGGAGCCGGTCTCCTCCGACGATCTCGAGGGACTGCGCCTGCTGCGCGACCGCGCCCCTGCGGGCATGGAGATCGCCGCAGGCGAGTACGGCTATGACCTCTTCTACTTCAGGCGAATGCTCGATGCGGGCGCCGTCGACGTGCTGCAGGCCGATGTGACGCGTTGCGGCGGAATCACCCAGCTACTGCAGGTGAGCGCGCTGTGCGCCGCCCGCAGCCTTCTGCTCTCGGCGCACACGAGCCCGTCGCTGCACGCACACGTCTGCGCGGCGATCGAGCCGCTTGCCCACGTCGAGTACTTCCACGACCACGCCCGTATCGAGCAACTTCTCCTCGATGGTGCCCCGCGGCTGCAAGAAGGCGCGCTGTGGCCGAACCCGGCCGTCGCCGGCATGGGGCTCTCGCTGCGCGAGGACGAGGCGGAGCGCTACGAACACCGATGACGAACACGGCGCACGCCTACGGTCACGTGCAGCGCATCTACCTGCCGATCGCGGTAGGGGTCTTCGTCCTCGTCGTCGGCACGCTCCTGGTGCTGCTGATCCTCGGCGCGCGGCGCGGGACGCCGGGGCGGCGCTCCCACGGGGTCTTAGTGGAGACAGCGTATGCGTGTGTCCTGGCTTGCGTGGTGGGCTTCTTGTTGTGGGTCACGTTCACGGCGGAGACGCCGATCGACCGCACGGCCGCTCACCCGGGGATCCGGATCGAGGTGATCGCCGCGCAGTGGAGCTGGCGATTCGTCTACGCGAATGGCGTGAGCGTCGCGGACGTCGACACGTGGCATCCGCGCCCGGCGTACGTGCCGACGGGCACGGAGGTCGAATTCGTGGGTAGCTCCGAGGACGTGATCCACGGCTTCTGGGTGCCCGGCCTTCACTACCAGCGGCAGATCGTGCCCGGCTATACGACCCACTTTGACCTGCTGTTCCAGACGCCCGGTTACTACGGCGGCGAGTGCTCGGTGCTCTGTGGTGCGGACCACAGCGAGATGCACTTCGCGCTCGAGGCGGTCAGCCCCCAGCAGTTCGGAGCTTGGCTCGCGCGCCAGGCCGCCCGCGGAGGCGCGCCCTCGTGAACGCGGTCGCGGTACCCGCCCGCGTGGCGTCGCGCACGCTGGCCTGCACCGACCACAAGCGGATCGCGGGCACGGCCTGCATGGCCGCATTCGTGTTCTTCCTCGCCGGGGGGCTGTTGGCGCTTGTGATGCGAAGCCAGCTCGCGGCCGACGGCGGCGTGGTCTCCCAGCAGACCTACAACGAACTTTTCACGATGCACGGCTCGACGATGGTCTACCTCGTGATCGTGCCGGTTGCGCTCGCAGTCGGCCTGTACTTCGTGCCATTGCAGGTCGGGGCGGCCGAGATCGCCGGACCCAGGGCGGCGTTGGCGGGACTGTGGATGCTCCTGTGCGGCGGTGCGAGCATGTGGTCCGGGTTCCTGACGAGCGGTGGCGCCGCGGCGGCCTCGTGGTGGGGATTCGATCCGCTCTCTGATTCGATCCACTCCCCCGGCAGCGGTATGGAACTGTGGATCTTCGGGGTGATGCTCGCGACGGCCGGGCAGATCCTGTGGGCCGGCTGCATCCTCTCGACCGCTTTGCGCCGGCGAGCGCCGGGCATGACGCTGATGCGGATGCCGGTGTTCACCTGGACGATGGTCGTGACCTGCGTGATGGTGATCTTCGGGTTCCCCGCGCTACTGCTGGCGCTCGGCCTGTTGTGGACACAACGGCACTTCGGAGATGTGCTCGTCGGCGGCGCGGGCGCGGTCGACTATCAGGCGCTGTTCTGGTTCTACGGGCATCCGGTTGTGTATGTGATGTTCTTCCCGTTCGTGGGGATGGTCGGAGAGGTGCTCGCCACGTTCTCCTCCCGCCGGTTCTTCGGCTATTCGGCGTTCGTGGTCGCGCTGCTCGCGTTCGCCGGCTTGTCGATGACGGTATGGGCGCACCACATGTTCACCTTCGGCATTTTGTCGAACAAGTACTTCGCGGCGACCTCGACCGCGTTGATCGTGCCGGCGGGCATCGAGTACTTCGACTTTCTGGCCACACTGTGGCGCGGCAGACTGCGTTTCACCACCTCGTTCTTGTTCTCGGTGGCCTTCCTCGTCCAGTTCCTCGTCGGCGGGCTCACGGGGATCATCCTCGCCTCACCGCCGTTGGACTACGGACTGAACATGTCGTATTTCGTCGTCGCGCACTTCCACTACACGATCTTCGCAGGCAGTGCGTTTGGTCTGTTCGCCGGTATCTACTACTGGTTTCCGAAGATCACCGGGGCGATGCTGCGGGAGCGCCTCGGCAGGCTGCATCTCGTGCTGATGGTGATCGGTACCAACATGACGTTCTTCCCGATGTTCATTCTCGGTGCTGACGGGATGACGAGGCGGATTGCGCGCTACCCGGCTTCGACCGGCTGGCAGGGGCTGAACATCCTGGAGACGGTCGGGTCGGGTCTGATCGCTGTCTCGGTGCTCGTGTTCATCGCGAACATGCTGGTTTCCCTGCGAAACCGCCGGACGGCCGGCGACGATCCTTGGGAGGGGCAGACGCTCGAGTGGGCCACGAGCTCGCCGCCGCCGCGATACAACTTCGATGCGCTGCCCCGGATCCGCAGCTACGCGCCGCTGCTGGATCTGCGGGAGTCGCGCCAGGAGGTGGGCGTGTGAGACGCGCCGCGGTCGTCCTGCTCGTCTGGGGGTTGTGGCTGGCGGTGTTGACCGGGGCGCAGGCCGTGTTCGCGCCGAAACTGATCCAGGTCGGGATCCCGGCTGTGGCCAGTGCAGCATGTCTTCTCGCCGGGCTGGTGCTGTGGGTGCTCGACGTCCACGGGGCGCCCGGCGAGGGGCCGCGGCTCCTCACCGACAGCTCCTTCGCGACGGTTGCGCTGGTCGTCGGGCTCGCCCTCGCGCTGCTCGGCGCCGGGTTCGGGCTGTGGCTGATCCTGATCGGCGTCGGCGTCACAGCTCTCGGACTTGGCGGGCTGGTCCGCGAGCAGCGCGGACGCTCTCGCGTGCTGCGGAGGGAGGGCTCGCAGTGAGCGCGCAGCCGCCCACGCTCGCGCGCCTGCTCGGAACGTGGACGTTCGACCCCGTGCTGTTGAGCGTGTTCGGCATCGCGGCCGTGCTCTACGTGTGGGGCACGTGCCGCACCCGGTCGTCCTGGCCGGTCCAGCGGACGTGTTCGTTCTTGGCAGGTCTGCTGGTCACCGCGCTCGCCTTGCTCTCCGGGATCGACCGCTACGCGGATGAGCTGCTGTCGGTGCACGTGGTCGAGCATCTGCTGCTGATCCTCCTCGCGCCGGCGCTGCTCTTGTGGGGCGCGCCGGTGCGCCTGGTGCTGAACGCCTCCTCGCCGGCGACGGTGCACGCGATCGCGGTGCTCCTCCGTAGCCGCACTGCGCGCTTGCTGACGCGGCCGGCATGCGGGTTCGCGCTGTTCACGGCGGTGGTCCTCGCCACGCACCTGACGAACGTCTATGAAGCGGCGCTCCAGAGCCCGGCGCTCCATGCACTCGAGCACGCTGCGTACTTCTGGACGGGCACGCTGCTCCTACTTCCGCTGCTCGCGGCCGACCCGGTTCCGCGGCCACCCGGCGCGATCTCACGCTTCTCGTGGCTGATGGGCGCGATGGTCGTGATGTCGATTCCCGCCGGGCTGTTCCTGTTCGATCAGCACGTCCGCTATCCGTCCTATCTGGCGCCGGCGCGGGCGCTGCACATCTCGGCGCTGGCCGACCAGCAGACGGCGGGGGTCCTGATGCTGGTGGCGGGCGGAGCGGTGATGGCTGGACTCGCGATCGTGATAGCGATGAGCGCGATGCTCGCGGAGGAGCGCCACCAGCAGCGCCGCGACCGTTATGCCGATCGGAGCCCCGATTCGGGGAAGCGGCCCGTGCGGCAGCTGGCGGGCCGATGAGACGCCGCCTGATGATGACGGCGGCGTTGGTGTGCGGCGCGCTCGCGCTGGCTGACCTCGCCGCGCGCTGGGAAGCCGGCGCAGCCCCCTCCCCCCCTTCTGCGGTCGCTCCTTCTGCGCTCGTCACACAGGGTCACGCGCTCTTTGAGTCCTCATGCGCTTCCTGCCACGGTCTGAGCGCACAGGGCATCCGTGGCCGCGCCCCGAGCTTGCACGGCGTCGGCGCGCTGGCGGCGGACTTCTATCTGCAGACCGGGCGGATGCCGCTGCCGAACCCGAAGGCCCAGCCGCTGCGGACGAGCCCCGCCTTCTCTCAGAGCAAGATCGCGGCGCTCGTCGCGTACGTGGCCTCGTTCGGGGGACCTGGCATCCCGTCGGTGCGGCCGACCCGAGGGTCGCTCGCGGAAGGCCAGCGTCTGTTCGGGCTCGACTGCGCGGGCTGCCACACGATCCAGGGCCAGGGCGGGATCGTGACCGGCGCGATCGCGCCGTCCCTGAACGAGTCGACCCCGAGGCAGATCGGTGAGGCGGTGCGGATCGGCCCGTATGTGATGCCGCGCTTCGGCGAAGGCGAGCTCACCGGCGCGGAGGTGAACTCGCTCGCGCGCTACATCCAGAGCATCCAGCATCCCGACAACCGTGGCGGCTGGGGGATCGGGCGGATCGGTCCGATCCCCGAGGGCATGGTCGCGTGGCTGCTGGCAGTTACAGCGCTGTTGCTGATCGCCCGGCTGCTCGGCGAGCGCACGAGCGACGAGCCCGAGCCGCCTCCGCGAGCGGGTGATGGCGGATGAGCCGGATCTGGAAGTCGATCGTGGTGTTCGTGCTGTGGCGAAGCGGCGGCCTGCGAGCACCCAGCGAGCAGCCCGAGGACGATCCGTCTGAGCGGCACACCGGCGCACCCCCATGGGCGGAGCTGCTGGTCGCGGGGGCGCTGCTGGCGCTGGCGCTCGCGGCGCTCGCCTTCGTCGCCTTGTTCGTGTTCGACCCGAACACGCAGCTGCTCGGTCTCGCGCTCGGCTCGACGCTCGGATTGGTGGCTTGTGCGCTGATACTCGCGGGCCGCTGGCTGGTGCCGCAGGAGACGAAGGTCGAGCATCGCCCACAGCTGGCAGATCCGGATGCGGCCCGAGAGGTCCTCGACCGCGCCGGAGCGGGCGCGGACGGCATCACGCGCCGGCGACTGCTCGTGGCCGCCGCGGGGGTCGCAGGAGCCGGGTTGACGGGGGCGGCGGTGATCCCCGTCGCGGCGCTCGGACCGGGTCTCGAGGAGCAGCTGCGACGTACACCGTGGCGGGCGGGACGCGCGCTGGTCGACGAGCAGGGCAAGCCGATGCTCGCGGCCGACATCGTCGAACGGAGCTTCCAGACCGCCTTCCCCGAGGGCGCCGATCAGGAGAACCTGGACTCTCCCGTCGTGCTGGTGCGCGTTGACCCGGCGACACTTCGGCTGCCGGCACAGCGTAGGAGCTGGGCGCCGGACGGCATCCTTGCCTACTCGAAGATCTGCACTCATGCAGCATGCGCGATCTCGCTGTTCCGTGACCCGTTGAGTCCGTCCACAGAGACCAAGGGCCCGGCGCTGGTGTGCCCCTGTCACTACTCCACGTTCGACGTGCTGGACGGCGGCAGCGTCGAGTTCGGCCCCGCCGGCAGGCCGCTGCCGCAGCTGCCGCTGCAGATCGACAGCGTCGGTGCGCTGCGCGCCGCTGGTCCGCTGTCGGGGCCTGTGGGCCCGTCGTGGTGGGGGGACTCCTCGTGAGTCACAACACAAAGGACCGGCCGGCCGGCGCCGTGGCATTTGTGGACGAGCGGCTCGGCGCGGCCCGCGGGGTGCGGTGGCTGATGGATTACGTGTTCCCCGATCACTGGAGCTTTCTGCTCGGCGAGATCGCGCTGTACTCGTTCGTGGTGCTGGTGCTGACCGGCACGTTCCTGGCGCTGTTCTTCGACCCGGACACGACGCAGACCGTCTACCACGGCGGCTATCAGGCGCTGCAGGGCCAGAGCGTCTCGGCCGCCTATGCCTCCACGCTTCGGATCTCCTTCGACGTGTCAGGCGGGTTGCTCGCCCGCCAGGTTCACCATTGGGCGGCGCTGGTGTTCCTCGCGGCGATCACCCTCCACCTGCTGCGGATCGTGTTCACCGGCGCGTTTCGCAAGCCCCGTGACGTCAACTACTTCATCGGGGTCACGCTGTTGGCGCTGGCGATCTTGGAGGGGTTCGCCGGCTACTCGCTACCGGACGACCTTCTTTCGGGCATGGGCCTGGCGATCGCCTGGGCGGTCGCGATGTCGCTGCCGTTGATCGGCGGCCCGTTCGCCACGGCCCTGTGGGGCGGCAGGTTCCCTGGGTCGGGTGCGTTTGAGTCGCGGCTGTTCATCGCGCACGTGTTCGTGCTGCCCGCGATCATCGGCGGGCTGATCGCAGCGCACCTGGCGATCATCATGCGCCAGCGTCACAGCCAGTTCCCCGGCCCCGGCCGACGCGAGGACAACGTGGTCGGGACGCCGATGTGGCCCGGCTACGCGCTGCGCTCGCTCGGCCTGCTTGCCGCAGTCGGTGCAGTGCTGGTGATGATGGGCGGGCTGATCCAGATCAACCCGGTGTGGCTGTGGGGGCCCTACCACCCTTACATCGGCACGAACGGCGCGCAGCCGGACTGGTATCTGGGGTGGCTGATCGGAGCGCTCAGGCTGATGCCGAACCTGGAGATCCACGCGTTCGGGCACACGCTCGTGCCGAACCCGTTCTTCGGCGGGGTGCTGTTTCCCGGCGTCGTGTTCGGCCTGCTCTACGCGCTGCCGTGGCTCGATCGGCGCTTTATCAGCAAGGACCACCGCCGCCACGATCTGCTGGAGCGTCCGCGCGACAACCCGCGGCGCAGCGCACTCGCCGCCGCGGTGCTGTCGGCGGTGGCGGTCGTGTTCGCGGCCGGCTCGGCAGATCGCCTCTTCTTCCAGTTCGGTTTCGGCTACGAAGGGGCCGTGTGGTTCTTCCGCGGCGCGTTCTTGGCCGTGCCGGTCATCGTCTATGTGCTCACGAAGCGGGTGTGCGTGGAACTCGCGCGAACACAGTCGCACCCGCTGCGGGGCTGGAGCGGCCGTGTGGTGGCCCGGAATGCGCGGGGCGGCTTCGAGGTCCCCGCTGGAGGCCACAGGCGCTCCGATCGGTGATTTGGGCGGGACCGCGAGGGACTTCAGTCTTTTCAACTTGGCTCCTTCGTTCGCTCGGTCACCCCTGGGGCGACCCAGGAGTTCCGAAAGCGAAAACATTCTGGCTCGCCGTAGGCTGTGTTGCCCCTCAGCGCCCGGGCGGCGGACTCGCTGCGCGATCGCCGACAGGTAGCCTGGCGGTGACGGTCGCGACGACGAGCTGACCGGGGGCCGCTTCGGCGGAGTGTCGGGCGCCCGGCACGGAAGAGTGGTAGAGGATCTCGATCGCCATGGCGCGCTTTGAACAGCGCGAGGCAAAGGGATACCGAAGGTCGATGTGGACGATGGCGCCCTTCGCGACGTTGCGGTTGAAGACGGCCGCGGAGGAGCCTTCATCCTTTGGCCCACAGCCCCTGCTCCACAGGGAGTAGCCCTCGGCTGCGCCTCGCACCGCGAACGGGGCCGCGAACGAGACGTCGGCAGCGATCACACGGTGCGAGCGGACTCGGAGATGGACTTCGGGGTGAACCCGAGACGAGCTCGCGGATGTAGCCGGCGCGGCGGGTACCGGCGCGCTCGGCGGCGGACAGGCGCGCGCGATCGGGACCTTGGAGCCCGTGCGGGCGTCATAGCCGTTTTCGCAAGTGCCGCCGTTCTCCTCGTATGTGATGGTCGCGAGGGCGCCGTCCGAGCCGGGACCGTATCCGGGGGTCTGAGTGCCCGGGGCCTCGCCCGAGCCTTCGTGGTCGCTGCCGGCGCCCGGCTGCACGATCAGGTAGGCGCCCACACCGCGGACGACCGGCTCGCTGCGCACGGATGAGCCTTCGCGATAGGTCACGCTCAGGGCATGCGGGCCGAGCACGCCGTAGCTGATGTTGCGCTTCTGCGGGGTCGGAACGCCGGTATGTCCTCCCGGGGAGGCGGCGTTGCGGTCGACTCCCCAGAGTTCGGCCGCCACGGCGCTTCCCCACTCCGCGCCCCCGGCGAGTGCGCAGGTTCCGCCGTGAATCTCGGTTCCGTCTTCGGTCGAGCCCCCCGCGAAGGTCTGAACGACTTCCAAGGGGAATGGGTGGAAGAGACCGTCGTCGGCGAACGCGCCGTCGGTGCCCAGCTCGCCGAGCTGCCCGTCATGGACCCTCCCGACCTGGGCGCAGACGAGCCCGCGCGAGGTTTCCACGATCCGGAGCCCCCAGGGAGGCCCGCCGTCGGGATCCTGGACCCGCAGCGGCAACAGAGTCGAAGAGACCGCCACACCGACCCCTTCGGAAGGACCAACGGGCGCTGTGACGGGCACCGCAGCCCCAGTGAGGATCACCCCTGTCGCGGCGAGCGCGATCGTTCCGCCCGCGAGCAACAGCGCGGCGATCGGAACGAGAAGCCCCCACCGGACGCGGAGCGGGATCGGCCGGCGGCGCCTGCGGCCACGGCGCTGGCTCTCAGGGTCCTCGGCGAGACCTCGCAGCTCGGCCTCGAAAGACTCGAGCGGAGCAAATCGATAGGTCATCGCGTCGCCCCCCAGGTGAGGGCCAGAGAGCGCTGCATCGATCTCAGCGCGCGCGAGACGCGCGCGCGGGCCGTCGGCTCGGAGATCCCCAGCCGGCCGGCGACCTCCTCATATGGCATCTCCTCGATCACGCGCAGGCGCAGCGCCTCCCTCTGATCGGCACTGAGCTGCTGCAACTCGGTCGCGAGGTCGGCTCGAAGGGCCTCGACGCCCGCGGCCTCCTCAATCGCCGCCAGGTCGTCCTCGTGTGCGGCCGGCGTAGAGAGCCCGAGGCGACGGAGCGCGCTCTGCTGCGCGCGGCCGCGGCGCAGGTAGCGGCCGAGCTGCCGGCGCGCGATCGTGAACAGCCATGCCCGCATCTCCTCCTCGCTGTCGGTGCGGACCCGAGGCCAGCCGAGCCACGCCTGGGCGAAGGTCTCAGCGGTGAGTTCCAGAGCGACCTCGCCGTCCAACGTACGCCTCGTCAGGAACATCAGCACCGCCTCCGCCTCAGATCGATAAAAGGGGACGAATCCCTCGGGATCAGCCATCACAGCTAGATTGCCAACGCGGCGAAATGTGTGACAGAGCCCGCGTGGATCTGTCGTCGCCGTGCGCGGGGCGGCGCCAGACAGCGACCTCTCGCGCGACGACATCCTCGACGTCACGCTCTACTGGCTGACCAACACGGGGATCTCCGCGTCGCGGCTCTACTGGGAAAACAAGGCGCCGTTCTTCGACGCGCGGGCGATCACGCTCCCGTTCGCGATCAGCGTGTTCCCGGATGAGCTCTACCGCGCGCCGCGGAGCTGGGCGGAAAGGGCACATCCGGACAACCTCCTCCACTACAACCGGCTCGACCGGGGCGGCCACTTCGCCGCGTGGGAACAGCCTCAGCTCTTCGCGCAGGAGATGCGGGACAGCTTCTCCTCGCTCAGATAGACAGCACGTCTGCGCGCAGCTCCGAGCCCCGCCGCAAGGGCGCAGGCCGGGCGATCCGACTTCGAGCCGCCCGGCCGGCGAGGGTAGCGAGGGAACGCGGTGGCCCGACCCGGGGCGCGCTCAGATCGCAGCGATGTGCAGGACGTCGTCCATGTAGCGGTTCGCCGCCGCGACGGCGGCGTCCGAGTCGGCACCGCCCATGCGGGAATCCATGTATGCCGCGTACCAGTCCCACCAGTTGTGGGGCGCGTGGGTTTTCTCGTAGGCGTCGTGGTGCAGGGACGTCTCGAGTAGAAGCTGTGACAGCTCCTCCACGGTCATCGCTGTCCTCCTCGGTTCGTGTTTGGCGTGCCCATGATCCACGCCCCGAGTCACGCCTCGCGCCGGTGTCCCCGCCTGGTCGGCCTCACTGGCCTCAGGCCGACGCCAGCTCGGACTCGGCGCCCGGCAGCGCCCTTCCGATCTCGCGCCGGGAGCTGATCGCGAGCTTCGAGAACACCTTCCTCAGATGCCACTCCACCGTGCGCGGGCTCAGGAACAGACGCCCGCCGATCTCGGTGTTGGAGAGCCCGTCGCGCGCGAGTATCGCGATCTGGCGCTCCTGGGCGGTGAGCTCGTCGCGCGCCTCAGCCGTGCGTTTGCGGACTTTCTCGCCGGTGGCGAGCAGCTCGATCCGTGCACGCTCGGCGAACAGGTCCATGCCAATCGCGCAGAGCATCTCGTGCGCGCGGCGCAGCTCCACGCGGGCGTCGCTGCGCCGGTTCTCGCGGCGCAGCCACTCGCCGTAGAGCAGGTGCGCCCGTGCCAGCTCGGGACGCAGCTTCGTTCTACCCAGCCGCTCGATGGCCTCGCGATGCAGCCGCTCGGCCTCCGCTCCCTCCGCCAACAGCGCCCGCGAGCGCGCCTCGATCCCGAGCCCCCAGTCGCTCGCATTCGCCTTGTTGCGGGCCGCCAGCTTTTCGATCGCTTTCTCCGCGAGCTCTCGCTCGCCGCTGCGCGCCGCCGCTTCGACCATCTCGACCAGCGTCCACATCGAGACGACGAGCTCGGGCATGTCCTCGATCGCCTCGCGAGCGGGTGCAAGCGCGTCCTCGTAGCGGCCCTGCCCGTTCGCGACAACCGCACGCGCGAGCTCGGTGAACTGCACCGCGTTGCCCTGACCGCCGGCCGTGGCCTCACCGACGATCTCCTCGGCGAGCCTCGTGACGTCCGCCTCGCGGCCCTGGTAGGCGGCGAGGTAGATCGCGCCGTAAGGCAGCACGTGGGCGCCGGTGGCTTCGGTGACAGCCTCTGCCTCCAGGATCAGCTGTGAGGCACGCTCGTACTCTCCACCGAGCGCAACCGCCTGAGCCATGATGTTGAGCGCGACGGTGAGCACGGCAAGAGCGCCGCTCTCGCGTGCCAGCGCCACCCCGCGCGCCGCGACCGCCACACACCTCTCGTGGTCCCAGACGACGACGGCGGCGATCGTCGCGAGCCAGCCCCAGCGCAGGACTTCCTCGACATCCGCCCCCTCCCCCGCGAACCCTGCCGCGGCCCTCTGGAGCACCTCGACCGCAGCGGAGCGGCCATCGGTGTGAAGCAGCGAGAGGCCGTCCAGCAGCAGGTCGGCCGGCCGTGCGGGCTCGGGCGCCCGCGGGGCGCGTCGAGCCTCGCGGGAGACGTCGAGCAGGTTCCCCGCCTGCGCGAAGCGTCCGGCGAAGAGGGCCGCGCTCCACGCGTCGAGGTAGGTTTCCCGCGACAGACGGGGGTCGAGCGGCTCGAGCGCCTTCGCGGCGCGCAGCAGCAGCGGCGGCGCGTCGCTGCCGCGCCGCTCCGAGAACGCGAGCTCAGCGCGCAGCAGGTCCACGCGCGCGCTCTGGAGCTCATCGAGAGGCCCCGCTTCCGCGGCGGCGAGCAGCCCGAGCGCGGTGTCGAAGTCGCCGGCACGTAGGCTCGCGTCGGCCGCCGCAAGCGCACGCTCGCCGCGGCGCCCCGGGTCGATCGAGAGCGCCACCGAGCGCTCCAGAAAGGCGGCGGCTGCGGCCAGTCCGCCGCGCGCCTGGGCGCGCCCGGCAGAGCGCTCGAGCTCCTCGGCGACCGCTTCATCCGGGGTGGCCGCCGCCGCGGCGAGGTGCCAAGCGCGACGATCCGGGTCGGCCTCGCCGTCTGTCGCGGCGGCGAGCGCGAGGTGCGCCGTCCGGCGCTGCGGCGTGCTCGCGCCCCGATACACGGCGGATCGAACGAGCGGGTGGCGGAACGTGACACGAGCCCCGATCGAGATCAGTCCCTCCTGTTCGGCTGCCGCGGCCGACGTCGCCGGCACCTCCGTGCCCTGCGCAGCGCGCCACAGCAGAGACGGGTCGCCGAGGGGCTCAGCCGCCGCCAGCAGCAGCAGCCGGCGGCTGTCCTCCGGCAGCGCCTCCAACCGGCGCCCGAAGGTCTGCTCGATACGCCCGGAGACCCCCTCGCCGGCGAGGAGCCCGAACCCGCCGGCCAGCTGGGTGGCACTGAGCCCTCGTGGCAGCTCGAGCAGCGCGAGCGGGTTTCCGTGCGTCTCGGCGACGATGCGATCGCGCAGCCGTTCGTCGAGCAGGGAACGCACCGCCGAGCGCAGCAGCGCGCGTGCGTCGCCGTTGGCCAGCCCCAGCACGTTCAGCTCCGGCAGGCCGCTCAGCTCCTCGGACGGCTCGCGAGAGGCGAATACGAGCCCTACAGGATCGGCGAGCAACCGCCGCGCGACGAACGCGAGGGTCCGCGCCGAGGCGCGGTCGAGCCACTGCGCGTCGTCGATGACGCACATCAGCGGCTGCTCCTCGGCGACCTCGCACAGCAGGCTCAGCACCGCAAGCCCGACCAGGAACAGATCTGGCGCGGGGCCCGAACGCAGGCCGAAGACGACCTCGATCGCCTCGCGTTGGGGAGCGGGAATGCGTGCGCGGTGCTCGAGCAGGGGCGCGCACATCTGGTGCAGGCTCGCGAACGCCAGCTCGAGCTCGGACTCCACGCCAACGGCGCGGACGACACGCAGATCGGAGGCCGCCGCGACCAGATGATCGAGCAGCGCCGTCTTGCCGACCCCTGCCTCGCCACGCAGAACAAGCGTGCGACTGTCCCCGCCGCGGACAGCGACCAGCATGCCGTCGAGCAGGGCGCACTCATCGCGCCGACCCCGCAAACTTGGCGTCCCCCCAGTAACCGGAGGATCGGAGGCCATGAGAACGACTGATGTTAAGGGATTGCCATGTTCCCGACAGGAACGGGCTCGGAACGACGCGCCCCGGCCCCGGGGTCACACGTGCTGGAACCGGTGATGAGACTGGCGCGAGCACCCGCTCGGCGGACCACGCTCGGTCGGGCCGGCACCCCGCACGCGAGCCAGGAGGATGAGATGGGCGTCACAGAGAACCAAGCCGTGAGGAACGAGGATCGGCTCACGGGACAGACGGTGGTCGTGATCGGTGGCAGCGCCGGGATCGGGCTGGCCACTGCCCGACTCGCACGCGAGTGCGGCGCCGAGCTGATCCTCGCCGCGCGGCGCGAGGAGCCGCTGCGCAAGGCCGCGGAGGAACTCGGCGCGCGCGCGAAGGTGCTCGACGCGACAGATCCCGACCAGCTCGAGCGCTTCTTCGGAGCGCTCGGGGAGCCGTTCGATCATCTGCTCCTGACAGGACCGGGTCCCTACTACGCGCCACTCGCGGAGTTCGACTTCGAGCAGGGAGCGCGCGACCTGGGCACCCACGTGCTCCTGCCGCTGCGCATCGCGAAGGAAGCGATCGGCCGCGTCCGCCCGGGCGGGTCCCTGCTCTTCATGGGCGGCACCGGCGGCAGGCGAACGGCGCCCGGATTCTCGCTGATCTCCGCGCTCACGGCGGCCGGGCCGGCGATGACGAAGAACCTGGCGCTCGAACTGGCTCCCGTCCGCGTAAACATGATCGCGGCCGGCTTCGTCGACACCCCGCTCTCGGCACAGCTCCTCGGCGAGCAGCTGGAATCGCGGCGCGAGGAACTCCGCAGGACGCTGCCGATCGGGCGCGTGATCACCTCGGAGGACATCGCCAAGCTGGCGGTTCACCTGATGACGAACACGGCCATGACGGGCGCGACCTGTGACATCGACGGCGGTCAACAGCTCGTCTGAGATCGCGTCAGCCGAACGTGAAGACATACGCGCGCACGCCGGGCTCCGCGAACTCGACCTCGAACCTTCCCGGCGCTCCTGGGTCCAGGCGTCTGATCAGCTGGTACATGCGCGGCGTGGCCACGGTGCCCGCGCCCGACTCGTCGGTGTCGAGACCGCGATCGGCGCCGGGCTCGCGGCCGTCGAGCAGCACCGAGAAAGGCGCCGGGATCGAGCCCGCCTCCAGCACGAGGTTGACGTCGCGCGCCTGGAAGCGGCACACGATCGCCCCCACGGCGGCGTCGAGCACGGCTGACTCCGCGCCGACCGTCCAGCGTCCCGTGAGGTCCCAGCTGTTCAGGGCGGAGCCCGCGCCGCGCCGTTCGCCGCGGGCCGTGCCGAGGTAGGTCTCCGGCGAGCGAAGGTCAGTGAGATCGGCGGCCGCCGAGAGACTCGGGACCTCCACGTCGGTCAGATCCTCGTGAGCGCCCAGGAGCTGCTGGATCGCCTGCTCGGTCTCGCTGTAGAAACCCTCTCCGAAGTGGTGGAAGCGCACGCGCCCCTCCCCGTCGAGCAGATACAGCGCGGGCCAGTAGCGGTTCTCGAACGCGCGCCAGATGTCGAACCCGTTGTCGATCACGACTGGGTGCTCGACTTCGAGCTCGCAGTTCGCACGCCGCACGTTCTCGAGGTCGTGCTCGAAACCGAACTCCGGCGCGTGGGCGCCGATCACGGTCAGGCCGCGATCGCGGTAGCGGCGATGCCACGCTCGCACGTAGGGCAGCGTGCGCAGCCAGTTGATGCAGGAGTACGTCCAGAACTGCACCAGCACTACGCGCCCGTGCAACTCGGAGGGTCCGAGGGGATCCGAGTTCAGCCACACGGGCGCGCCGTCCAGGGAACGGAGGGGACTGCGGATCTCGTCGACGATCGCCATCTGTTCGGCTCGTTGCGCTGTGCGCAGCATCGCTCGGCCGTGGCGCGGCTCGCGCCCGTGTAAACCCCTGGTCGGCTCCCGGGGCGAACTGCGCCCGAAGATCAGCGGTGGATCCGCGTCGCCGTCGACCGCTGCAGCCCCCGACCAGGGGTCGGACTAGTGGCCGCCACGGGCGCGAGGAACCGCGAGCGGGCGCGAGCCTCAGCGCACATCGAACGACCGGACGGAGGTGGCAGCAGATGAGCAGCACTGAGGTCAGCACGGGCGCCCAGCAGGTGGGCACGATTTCCATGGACATGAAACTCGAGGTCGTAACCGTCCCCGTGTCAGACGTGGACAGGGCCAAGGCCTTCTACGAAAGGCTCGGCTGGCGACTGGACGCCGACATCGCCCGCGGCGAGAACTTCCGCGTCGTCCAGTTCACACCGCCGCACTCGGAATGCTCGATCTCGCTCGGGCGCGGTCTCGGTGCCGCCTTCGGCGTCGGCGAGATGGCGCCCGGCTCCCAGCAGCGCCTCGAGCTCGTCGTCTCGGACATCGACGCGGCGCGCGAGGAGCTGATCAGCCGCGGCGTCGAGGTCGGCGAGGTCTTCCATCTCGGCAACGGGCCCGCCGCCGGCCCCGATCCCGACCACGCCTCCTACGGCAGCTACGCGGTGTTCGAGGACCCCGACGGGAACAGCTGGTTGCTGCAAGAGGTCACCGCAAGGCTCCCCGGCCGCACCTGGGAGGACTGACGGGTCCGATGGTCGATCCGAGTTGACGGCAGAAGCGAGGAAAAGGTGTCCAGCCACGACTACGACGTGATCGTCATCGGGTCCGGCTTCGGCGGAAGCGTGGCCGCGTTCCGCGCCGCGGAGAAGGGCTACCGCGTCGGCGTCATGGAGTCCGGGCGGCGCTGGCTGGACGAGGACATCCCGAAGACCGAGTGGGACTTGCCGAAGTTCATCTGGCTTCCCGGCGCCGAGCTGTACGGCATCCAGAGGATCGAGTACCTCGACGACGTGCTGATCCTCTCCGGGGCGGGCGTCGGCGGCGGCTCGCACGTCTACGCGAACACCTTGTACGTCCCTCCGAAGGAGTTCTTCGATGCGCCCGAGTGGGCGAACATCACCGACTGGGCCGACGAGCTCGCGCCGTACTTCGATCAGGCCACCCGCATGCTCGGAGTCGTCCGCTACCCGTACATGCCCACCGACATCGATCGCGCGCTCCAGCAGGCGGCCGCCGAGATCGGACGCGCGGACACCTTCAACCGGGCGCCGGTCGGCGTCTACTTCGGGAGCCCCGGAGTAGACGCGGAGGACCCCTATTTCGGAGGCGTCGGTCCTCGCCGCACCGGTTGCATCTCGTGCGGCAACTGCGACATCGGATGTGGCTACAACGCCAAGAACAAGCTGACGACGAACTACCTGTACCTCGCGGAGAAGCTCGGCGCACGCATCCACGAGCTACAGGAAGTGCACGACATCGCGGCACTCGACGGCGGAGGGTTCGAGGTGAAGGCGCGCCATCCGGGATGGGCGCAGCGCGGCGCGCACACCGAGCAGCACACCTACACCGCCGAGCAGGTGATCGTCGCGGCCCACGCTTATGGCTCCTCGAAGCTGCTGCACCACATGCGCCACGAGGGCCACCTCACCGGTCTGTCCAGCCAGCTCGGGCAACGAGCACGGACCAACTCCGAGCAGTTGATCGCCGTCACCCGGCCTCATGGCCGCTGGCAGCGCGACCCGGAGAAGATCCGCATCACCCCGGGATCCATCTCGATCACCTCGGGCGTGTGGCCGGACCCCCACACGAGCGTCGAGCCCACCGTCTGGGGCGTCGGGAGCAACGTCTTCGCCTTTCTCGTGACCTACCACCAACACGGGGAACAGCGACACCCAACCGCCTCGTGGATCAAGGAGCTCGTCGAGCACCCGGCCGAGGTTCTGGGCTTCGACGACCCGCGGCACTGGTCCGAGCGGACCTTTGTCGCGCTGTGCATGCAGACCAGCGACACCTCGATCGAGCTCTATTGGCACGACGGGCTGCTCCACAGCCAGCCTTCGGGGACTCCCCCCGCGGTGCACATCCCCGAGATCGAGGACTTCGTCGACCGCGTGGCGAGCAAGCTGGACAGCGATGAGGCCGCGCTCGTGACCGAGGTCATCAACCGCAACGCCTCCGCGCACTTCGTCGGCGGCATCCCGATCGGTGAGAGCGCCGAGGGGGGCGCCGTCGACCCCTACCTGCGAGCTTTCGGCCAGCCGGGCTTGCACGTGATCGACGGGAGCGTGATGCCGGCCAACCCGGGGGTGAACCCCTCGCTCACGATCACCGCGCTGGCCGAGCGCGCCATGTCGCTCTGGCCCAACAAGGGGGAGCAGGACACAAGGCCCCCGCTCGGCTCCGGTTACGAGCGGCTCGACCCGGTGATGCCCCACCGTCCGTTCGTTCCCGCCGGGGCGCCCGGCGAGCTGCGGCTCGATGCCAAGAAGTCAGAAGTCATGACGGACTACCCGTACTGAGGCCCCGATGATGAGGAGGAGGAGCCGATGAGCGACGCCGCCTTGCACGCATTTCGGGCGCTGGGGGAAAGCAGCCAGATCCCCGAAGGCGGCGTCCTGCCCTTCTACCTCGACGACCGCAGGCTGCGGGTGGCTGTCGCGCGAGTGGACGGACGGCTCTACGCGTTCGAGGACCTCTGCCGGTGCGCCGAGGCGCGGTGCCCGCTGTCTGGCGGGCTGCTGACGGGGACCACGCTGATGTGCCAATGCCACGGCTCGAGGTTCGACGTCACGAACGGAGCGGTGATCGCCGGGCCGGCGACCGCCGGGCTGCAGACATACGAGGCGCGCGACGTTGACGGAACCCTCGAGCTCCGCGCCTGACGCGGCACCGCGCATCGAGCCCGCCGGCGACGACGCGCCGGCCATACAGAAGACGCCCCGCGCCCCGACGGCCACCGAGCCGACACCTGCGTCCGTAGCTGTCGCGCTCGCCGCCGCGCTCGTGCTGATGCTCGCCTTCGCGTTCTTCTACGTGGGGGCCTTCCACGATCCGACCCCCCACCACGTTCCGATCGCGGTGATCGGCCCGCCCGCTGCGTCCGCGCAGCTCAACCGGCTGCCGGGCGCTCCGCTCGACGCGCGCTCGGTGCCCTCGCGCGGCGAGGCGATTGCGCAGATCGAAGGCCGCGAGGTGTACGGGGCGTATGACGCGACGACCGGCCGGCTCTACGTCGCGTCGGCCGCCAACCGTGCGACCGCGGTCGCGCTCGAACAGACCTTCCAGCTGATCGCGGCGGCGCGCGGCGCTCCCGCCGTGCGCGTCACCGACGTCAAGCCCCTGCCGGCGGCCGACCCCAACGGCACGGCCGGCTTCTACGCGGTGATCGCGTGGGTGTTCGGCGGCTACATCGGCGCGACGCTGATCGGTCTGATCGGGAACCCGCGCGACAGCAGCCGTCGCCGTGCGGGCCAGCGGATCGGCGCGCTCGCGCTCTACTCGATCCTCGCCGGCGTCCTCAGCGTCGTGATCCTGGACGCCAGCTTCGACGTGCTCTCCGGGCACGTGGTCGCGCTCTGCGGCGTCGCGGCCCTGACGATCTTCGCCGCCGGCGCCGCCACGGCGGGCATTCAGGCCCTGGCGGGTCCAGTGGGAACGGCGCTGGTGATCCTGCTGTTCGTGATCCTCGGCAACTCCGCGTCCGGCGGCCCGTTCGCGCGGCCGTTGCTGCCCGGCTTCTGGCGAACGATCGGGGGCGTGCTGCCTCCGGGCGCGAGCGTCGATCTCGCGCGCTCGACGCTGTTCTTCGACGGCAACCGAATCGCAGGGCCCATCATCGTCCTGGTCGTCTGGGCGGTGGCGGGCACGCTGCTCGCCCTCGCGCTGGGCGGCCGGGTGATGAACCCGGCCGACACCGAGGCTGCGGCTGCCGCGGGAGCGGCGGTGTGAGAACCGCCGAGGAGCTCGGCGCCGCGTGCGCAGCCCAGGGCGCTGCTCGAGCCAGGACCAGGGTCTCCGTGTCGCCAAGCCCGTGTCCGCACGGGCGCGACGGCTCGCCGGACGGGCGATCGTGGCAGACAGCTCGAACCCGAAGGAGGCCGCATGGCGACGTTCCACTTCAAGGAGACCACGACCGCGACGCCCGAGCAGTTCGTCGCGGCGCTCACCGACTTCGGGCCCGGGCGCTCGAAGCTGTTCGAAAACAGCGCGGACGGCGATCTCGAGGTCTACGACCAGGGGCCCGGGCACGCCGATGTCAAGGAGGGCTCAGGAGGCGTCTGGGAGCGACTCAGCTACGACTGGTCCGATCCTCACCGCGTGGTGCTGACGACCACCGACTCGAATGCGTGGGGCGGCGCGTCAGGTCACACCTACACGCTGGAGCCAAAGCCCGACGGCAAGACGGAAGTGGACTACGTCGTCGTGCGCGACGCGAAGAACTTCCGCGGCAAAGTCCTCGAGCTCGTGCTCAGCACCGTGGGAAAGGGGAAGCTCGAGAAGGCGTTCAAGAACTTCGTGGAGGCCGTCGAAGCGCAGGGCGCCGATGCATCCCCGACGCAGGTCGGCTCGTCATGAGCACGCTCGCGACCGAGGTGCCGCAGGTCGAGTTCCGCGTCGTCGACGGGGTGCGGATCAGGTACGCCGACGGCGGCGGCACGAGCGAGCGGACGCTGCTGCTCACGAGCCCGTGGCCCGAGAGCCTCTACGCGTTCACACGGGTGTGGGGCGAGCTTGGCCGGCACGCGCGTCTCTACGCGATCGACCTGCCGGGGTTCGGCGCCTCTGACGCAAGGGAGGACCTCTTCTCGCCACGGGCGATGGGCCGCTTCCTGACCCGCCTGATCGTCGAGGCGGAGCTTGGAAAGCCCTACATCGTGGGTCCCGACGTCGGCACGTCGGCGGCTCTCTTCGCGGCGGCGGAGCACCCCGAGCTCCTCTCCGGCGTGATCGTCGGAACGGGGGGCGCCGCGGTCCCGCTCCAGCTCGGTGAGCCGCTCGCGTCGTGGGTCACGGACCCCGACCTCGAGAAGTACCGACGGATGGACCCGCGGGCGATCGTGGGAGCGGCGATCGACGGGATCGCGGGCGGAGTCGACGACAGCGTCCGCGCGGACTACCTGGATTGCTATGACGGGGAGCGGTTCGCCGATTCGATGCTCTACGTGCGCCGCTATCCCCAGGAGCTGCCCGAACTCTCCGAGCTGCTGCCTTCGATCGAGACGCCCGTCACGATCATCAACGGCCGCAACGATCCCGTGGTGCCGCTCGCCAACGCCGAATATCTCGACGAGAGGCTTCCGCATAGCCGCGTCCACGTGATCGACGCGGGGCACATGGTCTGGGAGGAGTCATCGGCCGAGTACGGCTCGCTCGTGCTCGAAGCGATCTCCTCGCCGCCCGGGTGAGCAGGGTGCCGGCCCCGTGGACTGCCCGGCCGGCGTCCTACCAGACGCCGGCGACTCCGCTCGCGGCGATCGCCCGCGGCCTGATCGCGGGCACCGCGGGGACGGCGGCGATGGACGCGCTCCTTCTGTGGCGCTACCGGCGCGGCGGCGGCACCGAAGCGTCGCTGAGCTGGGAGACCTCCGCCGGAGTGACCGAGTGGGAGAAGGCCCCCGCCCCCGCGTTGGTGGGAAAGCGCCTGGTCGAGGGGCTCTTCCAGCTCAAGCTTCCACCGGATCGCGCGCGGCTGGTCAACAACGTCACGCATTGGGCCTTCGGGATCGCCAACGGCGCGGGCTACGGCGTGGTGGCAGCGTCGCTGCCCAGGCCGCGGGTCCTCTACGGACTGCTCTTCGGCGCCACCGTGTGGTCGGGCGGCTACGTGGTCCTGCCCCTGGCGAAGCTCTACAAACCGATCTGGGAGTACGACGCGAAGACGCTCGCCGACGATCTCAGCGATCACCTGCTCTACGGCTTGACGACGTCGGTCACGTTCGCGTCGCTCTCTCGGACAGGCCGTGAGAGGAGTTGTCGCAGATGATGAGCGACACAGCCGGACAGCGGGGCTTCAGCGCCCGTGAGAACAAGCAAGTCGTCGTGGCGAGCGGAGACCGGTTCGCCTACCGAGAGCTCGGGGAGGGCGGCCCGCCGATCGTCGTGCTCCAGCATTTCCGTGGCAACCTCGACAACTGGGACCCTGCCCTTCTCGACCTGCTCTCCGCCGATCGTCGCGTGATCGCGTTCGACAACGCAGGTGTCGGCGGGTCGAGTGGAACGACGCCGAGCACGATCGCTGAGATGGCGGGTGACGCGCTCACGTTTCTCGACGCCCTGGACATCGAGCAGGTGGACCTCCTCGGCTTCTCGATCGGGAGCTTCGTGGCGCAGGAGATCGCCCTGAGAAGGCCGTCGGTCGTGCGGCGGCTGGTGCTCGCCTCCTCGGCACCGAAGGGCGCGGCCGGGATGCACGGTTGGGCTCCGGAGGTCATCGCCGCCGTCGGCGGGCGCGAGCCGAATCCCGCGGGCTACCTCGGCGTGTTCTTCACGGCCTCCCCGCAGAGCAGCGCGGCCGGCAAGGAGGCGCTCGGGCGGATGCTCGCCCGCACCGAGGGGCGCGACGAGCCAACCGGCTGGCAGACTCGGCAGGCGCAATACGACGCGGTGTGCGCATGGGGCGTTCCGGACCACGCTTCGCTCGAGCGCCTCGGTGCGATCACCGCGCCCGTCTTCGTCGCGAACGGCGACAGCGACCCCATGATCCTGCCGCGCTACTCCTACCTGCTCGCGGGCCTGATCCCGGGCGCGCAGATCAAGATCTACCCGGACGCTGCCCACGGCTTCCTGTTCCAGCACCACGAGGAGTTCGCAGCCGACGTCCTGGAGTTCCTGGACGAACCAAAGCGAGGAGCGCCACCGTGACCCCCTCGCATCTGACGCTCCTCGAGCGTGCTCAGATCCGCACGCCCTCCTCCGTCGACGGCCTCTCGGGCAGCTGCGAGCGCCACCACTCCAAAGGCACGATCCTCATCGCCAGCTCGAACGACCCCCGGTCGAGCGACTCGGCGAGCTGAGCGATGGCCACGAGGTTGTCGCGCAGCCAATCGTCCTCGACCCTTCCGTCGTAGGTCTGGTTAGCCGGGCCGACGCGAGTCAAGCGCGGGCGGCTCAGATGCTCCGCGAGTGGCTCGGATTCGTCGAGGACGCTGCCCCACCAGTAGAGCCTGCTGTAGAGCTCGACGTGACGGTCGAGGATCTCCGCGTAGCTCCCGGAGCTCACCATCACTGCGGCCCAGCGTGAGAGCACCTGCTGCCCGCGCTCCTGCAGTTGTGTGATCAGGCGATGAACCTGCTCGCGGCGTTCCGGGTGCGCAAGCGTCTCGTTCATCGCCGCTGTGAGGCGAGGCGTGTCGTGCACCGCCTGTGAGGCCTCGGCGAGCGCGCCGTCGTCGAGCTCGCCGTCGGGGACCAGCCCCGCCTGCTCGAGCAGGCCGCCCCATACGTGGCGAGCGGCGCCCACCAGGTCGAACAGCGCGTACTGGGCGAGCACCGACCAACGCTCGCGCTGCCGTCGCTCGATCAGCTCGTTCAGAACGGCAGCGGTGACCGCAACGACGACCAGGCCGGCGACCAGGCCCGTGAACAATGTGTGCCGCACCCAGAACCCGTCGTCGTCGAGATCCCATGCGATCGCCCCCGCAAGGACGAGCACGCTGAGGAGGCCGATCGCGCGGGTCGCGCGTATGTAGGTTCGCGGCGAGTCGGTGCGGCGCGGACCGGCGTTGTGGCGAGCCATGGCTCGCCGAGAATAGTCCCCACGTGGCCCAACACCCGACCTCGACTCCTGCTCCTATGTAGCCGTGCCACCCGGACCCGACGACGCGGCGGTGACCCCCTCGGCGGCCCTGCCCGAGCTCGACAAGGAGGCCCTGGCCGCCCTGGAAAGGGTCGGCGAAGGCTGGCATGGCTGCCTGCCCCCGCGAGAGGCCTGGGAGAAGGCGCTGCCCGTCGACCGCCACATCGAGTTTGCCGATCCCGTCGTCTCCCGTGCGGGACGCTTTGCCGAGATCCGGGGCACCCAGCCGTCGCGGGACGGCAAGAGCGACATCGAGGAAATCGAAGCGACGTCGAAGGCCGGCGATGCGTCTTCGCCGGCGGGGCGCACCCTGCGCTCGGCCGCCCGCGTCCTGATCGGCCCGCCGCTGCGCAGCACGGCGCTCGCCCAGGAGCGGATGGGGCGGCTGCTCGGGCTCGCCGTGCTCTCGCCCGACGCGCTCTCCTCGGTCGCCTACGGGCCGGAAGCGATGCTGGCGGTGCTCCTGCTCGCGGGCTCGGGAGAGCTGAACGCCTCGTTGCCGATCGGCGGGGCCCTGGCGATCCTGATGCTCTCGATCGGCCTCGGCTACCGCCAGGTGATCAAGGCCTACCCCCACGGAGGCGGCTCCTACATCATCGCGAGCGACAGCCTCGGGGCGCGATGGGGGCTGATCGCGGGCGCGGGGCTGATCCTCGACTACGTCCTCACGGTCGCGGTCTCGGTCGCCTCGGGGGTAGAAGCCGTCGCCTCGGCGATCCCGTCGATGTACCCCGACCGCGTCCTCATCGGCCTGGTTGTGATCTTCGTGCTGGCGGCCGGGAACCTGCGTGGTGTGCGGGATGCGGGCGCGGTGTTTGCAGCACCCACGTACCTGTTCGTGGTCGCGATCGGCCTTGTCGTCGTCACGGGGCTCGTGAAGGCGGCGTCCCATTCGTTCACGCCGACGCCGCATCACCCCTACTACCACCCGGTCGAGGCGGCCGGAGTGCTGCTGGTGCTGCGCGCATTCGCCTCCGGCGCGACCGCGATGACTGGCATCGAGGTGATCTCCAACGCCGTACCGGTCTTCCGTCCCCCGGAGGCCAAGCACGCCCGGCAGACCCTCACCGCGATGCTCGCGCTGCTGATCTCGATGTTCGTCGGCGTGGTGCTCGTCGCGCATTTCACGGGGGCCCAGCCGGGCGGGCAGGAAACGCTGCTCTCGCGGATCGCCCGCGACACCGTCGGCAGCGGCGTGGGGTACGCGTTCGTCCAGTTCGCGACGACCGTCGTGCTGCTCGTGGCCGCCAACTCCGCCTTCAACGGCTTTCCGCGGCTGCTCTACTTCATGGCGAGGGACAGTTACGTTCCGCGGCTGTTCCTGCGCCTCGGGGATCGGCTCGCCTTCAGCAACGGGATCCTCGTCCTCGCGATCCCGTCGGCGATCATCTTCGTCGCCTTCGGCGGCAAGACCGCGCCGCTGATCCCCCTGTTCGCGATCGGCGTGTTCATCGCATTCACCCTCGCGCAGAGCGGGATGGTCGCCCGCTGGCTGCGCGAGCGCGGGCGCGGCTGGCGGGCGGGTCTCGCCACGAACCTGCTGGGGGCGGTGCTCTCCGCCGCCGTGGTCGCGATCGCCGCGCTCACGAAGTTCACCGAGGGGGCCTGGCTCGTCGTCGTGCTGGTGCCTTTGATCGTCCTGTTCTGCGAACGCGTCCACCGCCACTACTCGATGGCCCGCCGCGCGCTGACTCCCAGGGCTGCAGAGCACTCGCACCGGCTGCTGCCCGCGACGGTTGACGGCCCGGATCTAGCGCTGCCCGAGACGACGCGTCAGGCCGAGATGCAGGACACGCCGACCGAAGTGCACAACTTCACGATCGTCCCGGTGGCGGTCTTCGACCTGGCCGCGCTGCGCGCCCTGGCGTATGCGGCCTCGCTGGGGCAGCCGGTGCTGGCGCTGCACGTCAGCCCCACCGCGGACGAGGCCGGGCGCTTCAAGCGCGAGTGGGAGGCGTGGGGCGACCACCTGCCGTTGGAGATCATCGTCTCCCCGTTCCGGGCGACGGTCGCGCCGCTCGCATACTACGTCGAGGCCCTCCACCGACAGCGTCCGGACCTCACGATCACGCTGATCGTGCCGGAGATCGTCGTGGCGAAGATCTGGCAGCAGATCCTCCACAGCCACACCGCCGCCCGGCTGCGACGGGCGTTGAGGCCGTATGAGGGAATCGTCGTCGCCACCGTCCCGTTCCACCTGCCGCCGTGAGCGGGAGCCGTCTCAGCTGGCCTGGGCCACGCGTTCGGCCGCGTCTTCGCACTCGGCCGGCCGGTGGAGCGACAGATCGAGCGCGAATCGCTCGGCGACGCGGACGACCTCCTCGCCCAAAGCCCGAAGCTGCAGTTCGATCAGCTCGTCTTCGATCTCGCCGGCTTCTCCGAAGGCGGCCCTCGCGCTCGGCACCGCGTAGGGCACCGCCCAGGCGCGAAGCGAGCGCGCCGAGAAGTCCATCGCGTTGACGACCTGCAGCCCCTGCACCCCGCCGGCGACGCTGATCAAGCCCACGACCTTGTCGTGCAGGTACGGCGGCTCGCGCGACCCGAGCATGTGGAGCCAGTCGATCGCGTTCTTGAACGAGCCCGAGACCGAGCCGTTGTACATCGGGCTGCTCCACAGCAGGCCGTCAGCCTCGTAGCAGGCGTCGATCATCGCTCTGACGACCTGTGGCGCGTCCGCCTCGTGTTCGGGGTTGAACATCGGCAGATCCAGCTCGCGCAGGTCGAGCAACTGGGCGCTCCCCCCCGCAGCAGCCGCACCGTCGAGCGCCACCGAAAGCGCGGCTCTGCTGAGCGAAGCCGCGCGAAGCGAGCCGCCGAGCCCGACGATCTTGACCGCCATCTCAGAAGCCTTCCAGTCCTCGGCGACGCGCGCAAGTGAGGCGGTGCCTCTTTGCGGGCGTCGGGGCGGCGTGCGCGGGCGCCCGAGCTGACGCACACCCGCACCTCAGCGCCCGCTACCCCTCCAGCTCCACCTCGCCGACGCCCACGATCTCGACGATCTCCCCGGGACCGCAGCCCGCCACGTCCACGGCCTCGCGGGCGAGGGAGCGACGCAGGCGCAGGAAGGCGATCCCGCCGAGCACGATCGGCACGAGAAGCGCAAGCGCGCGGTATCCGAGCACCGCCGCGGTCGCAGCACCCACGGGCACGCGGTAGAGCACCAGGGCCCCCACCAGACCCAGGTCGACGCCGCCGATTCCGCCGGGCAGGGGGATCAACCCTCCCAGCTCCCCCAGCAGGTAGCCGATCCAGATGATCGCCAGCGGCGGGACGGCCCCGAACGCATGGAAGGTCGCCCAGAGGATCATCACGTCGAAGAAGAGATAGCCGGCGAGGCCGGCGAGGAGGAGCGGGTCGCCTTCGCGCAACAGCTCGAGTGCATCGTGCACGCCCTCTGAGAGGGCACGGAACGAAGCGGCGACGCGCGAGCCCTCCCCGCGCCGCGCGCTGACCCGCTGCTCGACGGTGGCCGCCAATCGGCCCGCGAGGATCGTCGCAACGACAGCGAGCAACGCGACGGCGGCGGGGACAGCCGTCAGCACCGCCGAGACGTGTCCTGAGATCACGCCCAGCGCGAGCCCGAAGCCGAGCACGATCACGCCGAGGACATTCGGGACACTGGTGAGGAAGAAGAAGGCCACGCTGCGGCGCGCAATCCGTCTCGTGTCCATGCCGCCGCGGCGCAGCGCCCACGCGCCGAGCGCGAGGCCTCCCGCGCCGCCGATCGGCAGCACCGCGTTCGCGCCGAGCTCGGAGAAGCCGATCTCCATGCTGACGCCCCACTTCATCCGCCGGCAGAACACGCTGCGAAACGCGACGCCGAAGCAGACGGCCGAGAGCGTCTTCAGCACCGCCCCAACCGCAAGCCAGGCGGGGTCTCCGTGTTCGAGCCGCGTTCGCAGCGAGGCCAGCCCGGGCACGAGCGTGATCACGGCGACAACGGCGATCACCACGGCCGCGAGGAGAAGCAGGCGCCGGCGAACCGGCGCTCCGGTGAGGTCGGGCGGCGCGTCGAGATCGTCGCGCCTCACGACCGGCGTCTCGCGGGTGGCCCGCGGGGCCGAGGCGTTCATTCGGCCGGACGCGCCGGAGACGCGGCCCGTCGACGTTGGCCGTAGCCGATGATTCCGTTGGAGGACACCGGAATCAGGTTCTTAGCGCACTTGCCGCCGAGTCGCCGTAACCAGGCTCGCGGGAGTCCGCAGCGGCCCCGCCTCGGAGCGCAGGGTGATGGTACAGTCGCCCGCCTGGGCAGTGCCTAGGCGGCGGCCGCGATCGCGGGACTGGGTCAGCGAGAAGGAGGGCCGGTATGGTTCGGAGGGTCTTCGTGCTTACGGCGTGCGGGTTTGCGGCGCTGACGGCGGCCGCGTGCGGGAAAAGCTCCCGGATCACGCTCAACGTCTGGGGCACCTCGGACATCACCGATTCCCGGTTGTTCAGCGAGCTGATCAGGCCGAGGTTCGAAAAGGCGTTCCCCGAATACGCGATCGACTACACAGCGGTGGGCAGCGGTGCGGCGATCACCAAGGCGATCGAAAAGGAAAACGCGGCGATCCAGAGCGAACGCGTGAACCTGATCATCGTGCACTCCCCTTCGCTCGAGAAGCCGTTCTGGGAAGACGGCCACTCTGTCGAGGCTCGCGGCCGTTCGGTCTGGTTCAACACGTATGTGATCCCCGGGCCGTCCGGCGATCCGGCCGGCGTCCGAGCTGCCGACGGGCACAACGCGGTTGGCGCCTTCGTCAGGATCTATGAGGCCGGAAGAGCCGGTAAAGCCGGCTTCGTCTCGCGCAACGACGAATCCGGCACCAACGCCAAGGAGCAGGAAATCTGGCGGCAGGCACACGAAGCGGATGCTTCGCTCGAAGTGCACGAAGTCGCAGCAAAACGCTTTATCCCGTGGGAATCAGGGCACGTTCCCTCCTGGTACAAGGAGAGCGGTCAGACCCAGGGCGAAAATCTGAAGACGACGAACGCGTGCGCTCCGACTGACGGCTGCTACACGCTCGTCGACAAGGGAACGTATCTCTGGCAGGCCTCCCACGGCGAAAGCTCGAACCTGCAGATCGCCTCGCAGGAAAATGAAGCCGCTGCGCCGGGGGGGCTGAGCGAGCTGACCAATCAGTTCCACGCCTACGTCGTGAAGAACGCGCCGAACCAGGCCGGGGCGGAAGACTTGCTGAAGTTTCTGGTATCTGAAAAGTTCCAGGCCGAAGTGGCGAAGTTCCCGAGCTCGGCAACGGAAAAGCCTTTCATTCCCGACGCGTTCCCGGGACTGCTCTCCTCGGAGCTCCCCACGGTGGCGACACCCGGCAGCAAGGTCAGGATCAGGGCATCGTTCGTCTACCTGCCCCCGGTACCGCCCGCGATCGAAGGCATGGACGTTCACCTCGCGCGGTCGGTCGGCTGCACGAAGGAATACCGCGATGTGGCCACTCAGCCGACTCACCTGATCGGCAGCGAAGCCGGCACCGTCGAATTCACGGACGTGCCGTTCGGCGCGACCAAGACCTGCTACGCGGTGAGTACAGGGAATTTCCTCGACACGGACTCCAACACACAGACCCTGTTCAGCCCGCGTGTGAACACCGCGCTTGGGCCCCGGCGCGACGGCCAGGTGAAACCGAGTGGGAAACAGCTCCGATGAACGGGCGGCCGCCGCAGGAACCAGAATCGCGGTCTTTGGTCTGTACCTGCGGCTGGGCGGTCCCGGGGTGAGCTCCATGGCCGGCTCCAAACACAGCACTCTCCTGATCGCGCCCGACCAGCAGCCCGTGCCGATCAGACCCGCCGGCAAGCAGGTGGCTCTCAAAGCGACCGAGAGCGTCGGGCAGGCCTACCAGCTCCCTGGCAGCAGGCTCGTGCTCGTCCGGAAGGAGTGAGCGTTGGCCGCCGCGCCGAGCTACTCGCAGCAGCTGCTGGAAGGCCTCGAAGAAGGCGTGCACCTGGTCCTGACCGGCAACCCGGTGATAGTCGACACGACGCTCCGGACGCTGAAGCTCGCGGTCCTCGCGACCTTGATCGGCGTCGCCATCGGCGTTCCAAGCGGCTGCCTGATCGGCCTGGGGCGATCCCGAGGCTCGCGCCTGCTGCACGGCGCTGCGACAGCGTTCGCGCGCGTCCCTCCCGTCGTGATCGGCGTGCTCACGGTCCTGCTGCTCACAGAAGCATCGCCATGGGGCGGCGGCCCTCTCGCTGGTCTCCATTGGTACACGCGAGGACAGTCGGCCTACCTCGCGCAGGCACTCCTGGCCCTGCCGATCGTCACGGCGCTGACGGCCGCGGCGGTGGCCGGCGTGCCGGCGACGCTGATCGATCAGGCGCAGGCGTTCGGCGCGCGCAGATGGCAACGCGGCCTTCTGGCCCTGCGCCAGTCACGCAGGCGGGTGCTCGCCGGCGTGATTGCCGCGCTGGGGGTCACGATCACCTCGGTCGGGGCGCTGCTAGTCGCGACAGCTTCGGCTGATGTGAACAGCCCGGGGCAGGTCGCGGCGCAGCCGCTCACGCTCTCGCTCGGCGCCTACCACGCGATCAACGAGACGCAGCTTGGTCAGGCGACGGCCACGCAGACGGCGGCACTGACCGTCCCGACACAGGCCCTGGCGGTCGCCTACGCGAGCGTCCTGCTTGGCGTCTTCATCCTGCTCGCCGCGGCGCTGACCTGGATCCAGCAACGGCGGCGGCCGGTTCTCGCGGGAGTGGTCTCGTGAGCTTCATGTACCAGAGCCTCCTGGAAGGCCTGCGCGAGCTCGGGCACGACCCCCAGCTGGGGCGCCTGACGGCGGTCACGATCCGGCTCGCGGTGGAGTCGACCGCGATCGCCCTGCTGTTCGGCCTTCCGCTCGCGTGCGTGCTCGGCCTCGGGAGCTCGCGCACCTCCCGCGGAGCGATGCTCGTGGCCAACGCCGGCCTCGGCCTCCCGGCCGTCGCCGTCGGCGTCTATGCGCGCCTGCTGCTCACCTCTCCGAGCCTTCGGCCCCCGTGGGGAGGCGCGTGGCTGAACTCGATCAACGGCATGGTGCTCTGTCAGACGGTGATCGCACTGCCGATCGTGATCGCGCTCGGCGCGGTGTCGATCCGCGGCGTGCCCGACGGGCTCCTGGATCAGGCGCGCGCGTTCGGTGCATCGACCGTGCGCCAGTCGCTGCTCGCGATGCGAGAGGCGCGCCTCGGCATCGCGACAGCCGTGATCGTGGCGTTGGGGTCGGCGGTCGGCGAGGTCGGAGCGATCACGCTCGTGATCGGGAGCGCGGGTCCCAACCAGACGCTCGCGACCCAGGTGATCCAGGACAACTTCCAAAGCGACCGCGCGCGCGAGGTCGAGCACGCGCTCGTTCTGCTCGCGATGCTTGGGGTACTAGGGCTCGCACTCGTCGCGGTTCGCCACGCCGACCCGCTCGTGCGCCGCCGCCGTGCCCGGGCGCACGCCCTCAGGCCAATCGGAGCCCCCCGCTGAGCGGCGCCGAGAACCGATCGCTGGGAGACCGCGACCCGGGGGCCAACGCCCTGCTCGCGGGAGAGGCGATCGACCGCAGGACGATGCTTCGGACGAGCGCGCGCGGCCTCCTCCTCTTGAGCGCCCCCGCCGCGCTCGCGGCGTGCGGTCGCACGGTCCCGAAGTTCGTCGACCGCGTGGGCTATCAGCTCAACGCCGGCATCGGCGAAGGCAACGTGGCCCTGAGCGAACTCGTTCCGCTGCTGAAGGCCCGCGCGCGGGCACGCGAGATGGATCCGGTGCTCAACCAGGTCGCGCCCGGGCGGATGGCCACGATGTTCCGCGAACAGACCGGCCTCGGCCCTTATGACCCGCAGACCAACTCGCGTCCGCCGGTCAACCGGCTGGTCGTCGTCAACGCCGTCGAATCCGCCGCGCTCGAGCCGATCGCCTCAGCGGCGCTCGCGCACGGCGTGAAGGTGGTCGCGTACCCACGTCCGCTGCGAAACCAGACAGCGGCGATCGTCTTCGACAGCGCCGCGGCTGCCACCGCGCTCGCCCGCCAGGCGGCGAATTCCGCGCGCCGGCCGGCTGGCGCACGCAGGCGCGTGCTGCTCGCTCTGCCCCCCTCTGAATGTGGGGGCGAAAACGCGCTCTGCGCCGAACCCGGCGCGATCGAGAAAGCGTGGCGAAGCGCGCTCGCGACCGCCGCCCCGGGACTCAGCATCACCACGACCGATGAAGCCGTCGGAGAACTCGGCGGCGCCGAAGAACTCGCACCCCTTGTCCGCGGCCACGGCTTCGACGTCGTGCTCGCGTGGAACGACGAAGTGGCAACCGGCCTCTCGCGCGCGCTCCGCCGCAACGCACCACCCGGCGTGCACGCTCAGGACGTCTTCGTCGGCGCCCTCGGCGCGCCGACTGTCGCGTCCGGCGCGACCATCGCCGAGCTGCAGCGATCCGGGCCGCTGCGGATCGTGATCGCCGCGCGGCTGCGGGAGCTCGCGGAAGCGATGGTCGATCTCCCCCACGCTCTTCTCCATGGTGCCCCGGCCCGTAACATCGCGCTCCGCTCCTGGAAGCTGACGCCGGGCTCGGCGGCGCTCCACGCTTACGGCGCGGACTACGCGGCTCATCCTCCAGGTGCCACGATCAACTACGAAGCCGTGCCCTTGAACCCCAGCGCGTTCCACTGATCGGACCCATGGAGCCATCCACGCAGACCGCGCGGCTCGCCGATCGCTCCGTCGAGGAGGCCCCCCCACGCGCGGAGACAAAGCGACCGCCGGCGCCTGTGCTCGAAGCGCGGGGCTTGAGTGTCGCCCGCGGCAAGCGCGCCCTGCTCGCCGATCTCGACCTCACGCTGCACCGCGGCGAGCGCGTCGCGGTGCTGGGGCCGAACGGGGTGGGCAAGTCCACGCTCCTCGCGGTGCTGGGCGGGCTGCTCTCCCCGGCGGGCGGCACGGTGCGAACGCACGGGAGGGTGGCGGCCGCGCTGCAGTCGCCCGCACTGGCCGATCGATCCGTGATCGCCAACCTCCAGCTCGCGATGAGCTGGTGGGGAGTGCCCCGCGCGCACCGCGCCGAGCGCGCCGGCGAGGCGCTGGCGCTGCTGCGCATCGAGCATCTCGGGCCGCGGCTCGCGGGCACGCTCTCAGGAGGCGAGGCCCGCCGGGTGCACCTCGCACGCGCGCTGGCGCTGCGCAGCGACGTGCTCCTGCTCGACGAGCCGTTCGCAGGCCTCGACGCGCCGACGAAGGCCGAGTTGCTGAACGATGCCTCCGCCGCGCTGCGAAGCGACGATCGCGCGACGCTCGTGGTCGTCCACGACCGCGGCGAGGCGTGGGCGCTCGCGGACCGGCTGATCGTGCTGCTCGACGGGGGGATCGCGGCCGAAGGAACCCCGCGCGAGGTCCTCGAGCGACCCGCGACTGCCGCCGTTGCCCGCTTCCTCGGCTTCACCGGCGAGCTCCTCCAGGACGGCGGCGGACAGCGCTACCTGCGCCCGGCTCATGTGCACCTCGACGCGGAGGGCTCGTACACGGGCACGGTCACGGCTCGCATCCACGAGGAGGACACGGTCCTCTGCGAGGTCGTGCTCCCCGAGGGCTCGGTCCAGCTGCGCGCGCCCTATCCGGGACCGGCGGTCGGGGAGACCGTCCACCTGCGCCTCGATGGCGGGACGACGTTCCGCAGGCCGGACGGACCTGCCCGACTCTAGACTTCGCGCCATGGCTCAGAAGATGACGCTCGGCGAGGCAGCGAACGCGATCGGCGTCAGCGTCGACACCCTGCGTCGCTGGGAGCGCAGCGGCAAGCTGAAGACGAAACGGGATGCGCGTAACCATCGCGTCGTCTCGGCCAAGGAGGTCGAACGGCACACGAGCCAGCCGTTGCGCCACCAGACCGGCACGCCGGGCTCAGCGCGGAACCGCTTCACCGGCACCGTGCGCTCGGTCGAGATCGGCGGCGTGATGGCGCTCGTCGAGATCGAGGCGGGTCCGTTCCTCGTGACCGCGGCCGTGACGCGCGACTCGGTCGAGGAGCTGCGCCTCGCGCCCGGCGTCAAGGCGACGGCACTGGTGAAGGCGACCTCGGTGATGGTCGAGCGCGGCGGCTAGGCGTCCAGACCGAGCCGCAAGAGCGAAAGGAGCTCAGCACCATGCAGACACTCGGCTTCATCGGACTGGGGCACATGGGCGGGAACATGGCCGCCCGATACTTGGATGCCGGCTACACGGTCCACGGCGAGGCTCGAGATCGCGATCAGGCCCGCTGGCTCCTCGACAAGGGGCTGCGCTGGGCCGACAGCCCGCGCGAGGTGGCCCAGGCGGCCGACATCGCCATGACCTCGCTGCCGAACGACGAGGTGGTCGAATCCGTCGCCGACGGTCCCGACGGGATCCTCGCCGGCCTGCGGGACGGGAAGATCTGGGCCGATTTCAGCACCCTCAGCCCGTCGGCGAGCAGAGCCCTCGCGGCGCGCGTGCGCGAGGAGGGCAACGGAGCACAGATGCTCGACACGCCGGTCTCGGGGAGCGTCCCGCAGGTGAAGGCGGGGAAGCTCACGATCATGGCCGGCGGCGACGCCGGGGCCTACGCGCGAATCGAGGACGTGCTGCGCGTGCTCGGGAGCCCCACGCATGTCGGCGAGAACGGACAGGGACTGGTGTTGAAGCTCGCCATCAACATCAGCCTGGCCGTTCAGATGCTCGCCTTCTCAGAGGGGCTGCTGCTCGCCGACCGCGACGGAATCGATCCGCACCTCGCGGCGAAGGTGATGACCGAGAGCGCGATCGGCTCGCCGATGCTCGCGGCACGCGTCCCACTCGTGCTCGACCACCCCGAGGAGACGTGGTTCGACGTCTCGCTCATGCACAAGGACATCGCCCTCGCGCTGGAAGCCGGGCGCGAGCACGCCGTGCCGCTCCCTTCGGCCGAGATCGCCGAGAAGGTGCTCTCCCGCGCGGCCGCCAGCGGCTTCGAGCACCGGGACATCGCGGCGCTGTTCGAAGTGCTCGGTGCGGATACATCCCTCGCGTCCCCCTAGAAGCTCTCTACCGTCAGCCGTGGCGTCGCCGCAGATTCCGCGGGCGTTGGCTCGCCCAGCCCCGCCCGTCGACGACGGCGTCGGGGCGAGCCGGCTGACCCTGACCGACGACGACCCTCGGGCAGATCGAAGCGATGTGTGGCGCCGCGCCGTCTTCCGGCCACGGTCCCCACGGCCTCAGGCGCGCGCGCCTTTCGTCTTCCACCCCAGCGCCGGCGCCACATCCCGCGCGATCGTGCCGAGCAGGTGTGCGTTGTACTCGACGCCGAGCTGGTTGGGCACCGTCAGCAGCAGCGTGTCCGCCGCCTGCACCGCCCGGTCCTCCGCCAGTTCCGCGGCGATCACGTCCGGCTCGCCGGTGTAGGTGCGCCCGAAGCGGGAGGTGTGCCCGTCCAGGTAGCCGACCTGGTCGCGGTTCTCGTCGCGCCCGAAGTACAGACGGTCAAGATCGCTCGTGATCGGAATCACGCTGCGAGTCACCGACACCCGCGGCTTGCGCTCCCACCCCGCCTCCCGCCACGCCTCGTGATAAGCCTCGATCTGCTCGGCCTGCAGCTCGTCGAATGGCACCCCCGTGTCTTCCAACAGCAGCGTCGAGCTCATGATGTTCATGCCCTGCTGCGCGACCCATCGCGCCGACTCGCGCCCGCCGGCGCCCCACCAGATCCGGTCCGGCAGACCCTCTGAGATCGGCTGGATCGGCAGCAGCCCGCTCGTCCCCGTGTGCGCGGGGTCCGCGTGCGCAACCCCCTCGCCCGCGATCGCGCGTCGGAACAGCTCGGTGTGCGCCCGCGCGAGCCGGCCACCCGCCTCGCCCTGAGCGTCGGGGAAACCGAACGCTTCGGGGCCGTCCAGCACCGGCTCGGGCGAGCCGCGGCTGATCCCCAGCTGCAGGCGCCCGCCCGAGATCAGGTCGGCAGACCCCGCGTCTTCGGCCATGTAGAGCGGGTTCTCGTAGCGCATGTCGATCACCGCAGTGCCCAGCTCGATGGTGCTGGTGCGGGCCCCCATGGCCGCCAGCAGCGGGAAGGGGGAGCCGAGTTGGCGCGCGAAGTGGTGCACGCGCACGAACGCCCCGTCGATGCCGATCTCCTCCGCGGCCTGGGCCAGCTCGATCGACTGCACGAGGGCGTCTCTGGCGGTCACCGTCCGCGACCACTCGGCGCGCTGCCAATGCCCGAAGCTCAGGAAGCCGATCCGCAGCTCATCGCGGGGCTCGCTCATCCGCCTGCCGTGACCCTTCCGCCGGGCAGTTCGTTCTCAGAGACCGCGATCAGCCCACGGATCAGCACCTCGAGACCAAACTCGAAGCGCTCGTCGCCGTCGGCATCGGTGAGCGCCGCCGCCAGCGCCACGACGCCCGGGAAGCGCTCGGCCGGCAGCGACTGGAAGTAGCCGCGGAGCTCCGCGACGAACGCCGCGATCTCCTCGGGCGCGACCTCGCCGATCGACTCGAGGCTCTCCTCGTAGGCGATCGCGCCGATGTAGAGCGCCAGCAGATCCACCCCGAGGCCGATCGTCCGGTCGGACAGGCCCCCGGCACGCATCACGGAGATCATCCACTCACTGCCGGCGAGCGCGTTCTCGCCGAGTGGGATCCGAGCGAACGAGGCCCGCGCGAGGTCCCTGTGCCCTGCCCACATCGCGCGCATCTGACGGCCCATTTGAAGGAGCTGCTCGATCCAGGTCTCCGGGTCTGGCTCCTCGCCGATCTCGATCTCGCCGATCACCTGCTCGACGACCGCCTCGACCAGCTCGTCCTTGGAGGCCACGTGCGCGTAGAGCGACGCCGGGCCGGTGCCGAGGGCGCTCGCCACAGCGCGCATCGTCAGCGCGTCGAGGCCTTCCTGGTCCACGATCGCAAGCGCCGCATCGACGATCGCCTGCTTGGTGAGCGTGCGCTGACGAGGGGCGCGCCGCGCGGCCGCCGCGTTGTCCGGCCGGGGCGGACGGGGCGCGGGCGGCAGCGCGGTGACAGTTGGCTCGTCGGGGTTCACGTTTCCAGACTACTTGACAGCGGACGGGTCGTTCTGGAACACTGATCGTCAGAACGAACGCCGTTCGCGACCCGTGATCCAAAACCTGTTGGAGGCGCGCATGACCCCCCACCCGAAGCGCTGGCTGATCCTCTTCATCGTCCTCGCCGCCGAGTGCATGGACCTGCTCGACGGCACGGTCGTCAACGTCGCCGCGCCCACGATCCATGCGAGCCTCCACAGCTCGTCGACCGCGCTGCAGTGGATCGTGGGCGGCTACGCGCTGGCGCTGGCGGTCGGCCTGCTGATCGGCGGACGCCTCGGCGACCTGTACGGCCGGCGGATCCTCTTCCTCGTCGGGATCTCGGGGTTCACCGCCGCGTCGATCGTGTGCGGCGCAGCGCCCGACACCGGCGTCCTGATCGCCGCCCGCCTCGCGCAAGGGCTGTTCGGGGCGTTGATGATCCCTCAGGGGTTCGGCCTTCTGCGGGAGACCTTCCCGGAGGATGAGCTGCCGAAGGCGTTCGGGCTGTTCGGGCCAGTGATGGGCTCGGCGGCGATGCTCGGCCCGATCGTCGGCGGCGCCCTCGTCTCGGCGCACCTCTTTCACGAGCCCTGGCGTGCGGTGTTCCTCGTCAACGTGCCGATCGGGGTCGTCGCCGGCGCGGCGGCCGCCAGGCTGCTTCCGCGCGGCGGCGTGCGCCATGCCGAGCAGCTCGACGTCGTCGGCGCCGCGCTCGCGGCGATCGCATCGCTCGCGTTGATCTACCCGTTGATCCAGGGACGGGCACTGGGGTGGCCGGCCTGGACTTACGTTTCGATCGGAGGCAGTGTCCTGCTCTTCGGGGCGTTCTGGGCGCATCTGCTGCGACGCAGGCGCGCCGGCCTCGACCCTCTGGTCGAGCCCACAGTGTTCTCGCACCGCGGCTACTCGGCGGGCGCGCTCGTGCTGATGCTCTACTTCGGCGCGATGATCGGCTCGATGCTCGCGCTCACGCTGTTCCTGCAGGTCGGCGAGGGCTTCAGCGCGATCCACGCGGGGGTGACCGCGGCGCCGTTCGCGCTCGGCACGGCCCTCACGGCCCCCGCGGGAGTCGTTTTGATGGCGCGCTTCGGCGGGCGCGCGATGATCCAGGCGGGCAGCTTCGTGTCGCTGCTCGGCTACGCCGCCGTGGCCGTGATCCTCGCCCACGACGACCACGTGTCGAGCTGGGCGCTGCTCGCTCCGCTGCTGGTCGTGGGGATGGGCATGGGCCTGTTCGTGGTCTCGGCCTTCGACACCATCATCGCGGCGGTCACGGACTCGGAGCTCGGGTCCGCGTCAGGGGCGTTGAACGCGATCCAGCAGCTCGGCGGCGCGATCGGCGTCGCTGTGCTGGGGACCGTGTTCTTCTCGGTGCTGTCACACCACGGCTTCGCGCCCGCGCTCGAGCGGGTCATGTGGTGGACGGTCGGGACGCTGGCGATCGTGCTGATCGCATCGCCCCTGCTCCCGGCTCGCGCTCGCGCACCCGAGTCCACGCCCGCGGAGAGCCCCGATGCCGACGCGGGGCGGCTCGTGGCCGCGGGATGAGTCCCACGTCCGCCTAGAACCAGTTGATCCGTCGGCGCCGGTTCTACGATGGTCGATGCGGGTATGTGATTACCGCCACAACCGAATAAGCCACGAGGCGCCGACGGGTACTCCGCAGGCGCCGGACGGGCCCGGCTGGAGACCCCGACGGGCTCGGGAGAGGTCGAAGGCCTATGGCGACAGAAGTGCAGCCAAGCGCTGAGCCGACGGTGACCCCGACGGAGCGCGCGCATCTGAGCAGTGCGGACCGCCTCGCGCTGGTGCGATACATGCTCCTGATGAGGGGCATCGAGGAACGGGCGATGTCCCTGTACCGGCAGGGCAAGGTGCCGGGTTCCTTCTACGACGGCTACGGCCAAGAGGCGGTCTCGGCCGGCGCCGCTTTCGCCATGGGACCGGGCGACCGGCTCTGCATCCTGCATCGCGACCTCGCCGCGCACCTCGTGCGGGGCGTCACGCCGGAGCGCATCCTCGCGCAGTACATGGGTCGCGCGGGCGGTGTCACCGAAGGGCGCGAGGGCAACGTCCACTTCGGCGACCGGGAGCTCGGCTGCGTCGGGATGGTCTCGATGCTGCCGGACATGATGCTCGTCGCCGCCGGGATGGCGATGGCGTTCAAACTGCGCGGCGAAGCGCGCTGCGCGCTGACGTGGGTGGGCGACGGCGCCACCTCGAGAGGCGACTTCCACGAGGCGATGAACTGGGCCGCGGTGCAGCGGCTGCCAGTGATCTTCGTCCTCGAGAACAACCAGTACGCGTACTCGACTCCGCTGAGCCTGCAGTTCGCGGTCGATCCGCTCGAGCGCGCACGGGCGTACGGCTTCCCCGGCGAGCGCGTCGACGGCAACGACGTGGAGGCCGTGTTCGAAGCGACGCGCCGCGCGCGCGAGCGGGCCCTCGCGGGCGCCGGTCCGACACTGATCGAGGCCGTGACGATGCGCATGCACGGCCACGCCGCCCATGACGACATGCGCTACGTGCCGAGCGCGCTGGTGGAGGAGTGGCGCGAGCGCGATCCGATCGACCGCCAGGAGCGGCGCCTCGCTGAGCTCGGTTTCGACGTCGCCGCGTTGCGAGCCGAGACCGGCGCGGAGATCGAGGCGGCGGCGAGCGCCGCGCTGGCCTCCCCCATGCCGGACCCGGCGACGGCTCGCGACGGCGTCTTCTGCGCCGGCGAGCCCGAGCCGCTAGGCGACGGGGTGGCGCCTTGGAGCGGCTTCGAGGAGGACGGCGATGCCTGAGCTCACCTACCTGCAGGCGATCTCCGACGGGCTGCGCGAGGAGATGCGCGCCGACGACCGGGTGTTCGTGATGGGCGAGGACGTCGGCGTCTTCGGTGGCGCCTTCAAGGTCACGGAGGGGCTCCAGGAGGAGTTCGGCCCCGGCCGCGTCATGGACACGCCGCTGGCGGAGTCCGGCATCATCGGCACCGCCGTCGGCGCGGCTGTCGTCGGGATGCGCCCCGTGTGCGAGATGCAGTTCTCGGACTTCATCTCCTGCGGCTTCGACCAGCTCGTCAACGTCGCCGGCAAGATGTACTACCGCCAGCGGCTGGCGGTTCCGATCACCGTCCGGCTCCCGTCGGGCGGCGGGTTCGCCGGCGGGCCGTTCCATTCCCAGAACCCGGAGGCGTGGTTCATGCACGCGCCCGGGATCAAGGTGCTCGCCCCGGCGAGGGCCGAGGACGCCAAGGGCCTTTTGAGCGCGGCGATCCGCGACCCCAACCCGGTCTGCTTCCTGGAGCACAAGAACCTCTACCGCCGCGTCAAGGGCGAGGTACCCGACGGCTGTTACCAGACCGAGATGTGCGCGCGCGTCGCGCGTCCGGGCTCCGATCTGGTCGTGATCGCTTACGGCGCGATGGTCTGGAGCGCGCTCGAGGCGACCGAGGATCTCGACGGCGCGAGCATCGAGGTGCTCGACCTGCGCTCGCTGGTGCCGCTCGACGAGCGGGCGATCCTCGATTCCGTCGAACGCTGCTCGAAGGTTGTCGTGGTCGACGAGGCAAACGCGACGTGCGCGGCCGGCGCGCAGGTCGCGGCGCTGATCGCCGAGCGCGGCTTCGAGCATCTCGACGGCCCGGTCGTGCGCGTCGCCGCGAGCGACGTCCCGATTCCGTTCTCGCCGCCGCTGGAACGCGCGGTCCTGCCGCAGGTCGACGACATCAAGGAGGCGTGCCGTGAGCTACTCGCCTACTGAGAGCACAGAGGCCCGAACGGCCTCGGAGATCGTCGAGGTGACGATGCCCCAGATGGGTGTCTCCGTCACGGAGGGAACGGTCCTCGTGTGGCACAAGCAGCCGGGCGAGTGGGTCGAGGCCGAGGAGACGATCTGCGAGATCACGACCGACAAGATCGACTGCGAGGTTCCCGCGCCCGCCTCGGGTGAGGTCGCGGAGCTGCTGGTCGAGCCCGAGCAGACGGTCCCGGTCGGGACGCCGCTCGCGCGCATCGCCGCGAGCACGCCCGTTGCTGGACCTCGCGCGAGCGGGCCGCCCGAGCCGACAGCGGCCCACGAGCCGGACGCGGACCCTGAGCCGGACGCGCCGCGCCAGCCGGCAGCGGACGACCCGTCACAGCCAGACGGCCCCGTCGACGCGGGCGTACCGGGCGGCCCGTCGAGGCGCGCGCCGGCACGGCCGCAAGCCAGCCCTACCGCCGGCCCCGCCCTTGAGCGAGGAAGACCCACCGCAGCGGATGAGCCGAGCGCCCGGCCCGGCCCGGCGAGCCCGCGCAGCGCGCACTACTCACCGGTCGTCCTGCGCATCGCCGAGCGCGAGGGCGTCGACTTGGCCACGGTGCGCGGCACCGGCCGCGGCGCGCGCGTGCGAAAGCAGGACGTGCTCGCGGCCGTGCAGGCGCGCGCGAGCACCAACGGCGAGGCAGCGCCGATGCACACCGAGAGCCCCTATCGCGAGGAGGCCGCGGTTGAGGCGCCCCCGGGCGCGCAACGGCTCTCGCGGATGCGACGCTCGATCGCCGCCCACATGACCGCGTCGCTGGACACCGCCGCTCACTGCACATCGATCACCGAGGCCGACATGTCCGGCATCGAGTCGGCCCGCCGGCGCCTCGGGCTCAGCTACCTGCCGTTCGTCGCGCGCTGCACGGTCGCGGCGCTGCAGTCCCATCCGGACCTGAACGCGACGCTCGAAGGCGAGATGCTCACGCGGCACACCGCCGTACACCTCGGCATCGCCGTGTCGCTGGGCGCGGACGGGCTGATCGTGCCTGTGGTCCACGATGCGCAGGACCTCTCGGCCGAGGGGTTGGCGAAGCGGATCGCCGAGCTCGCGCGGCGGGCGCGGGCCGGCGAGCTGGGCGCCGACGACGTTCACGGAGGGACCTTCACGATCACCAACCCGGGCGGCTACGGCACGATCGCCTCGACTCCGATCATCAACCAGCCTCAGGTCGCGATCCTCGACCTGGAGGCGGTCGTGAAGCGCCCCGTCGCGGTGAGCGACGGCCGTGGCGGCGACGCGGTGGCGATCCGCCCGATGACAAATCTCTGTCTCTCCTGGGACCACCGGGCGCTCGACGGAGCGCTCGCGGCGCAGTTCCTCGCCGCCGTCCGGGAGCGAATCGAACGATGGGAGGACCAGTGATGGCCACCGCAACCCCGACCAGCCAACCGGCGAGGAGGGGCGTCCCGGACGCAAGCGGGCACGAGCTCGTGCTCGTCCGTCGCGGACGCCGTACCGGCGCCCACATCGTGATCGCCGTCCACTCGACCGTTCTGGGCCCCGCGCTCGGCGGCTGTCGCCTGTGGCGCTACGCGAATCTGCAGGAGGCGTTCTCCGACGCGCTCCGGCTCTCGAGCGCGATGACGCTGAAGGCGGCTGCAGCGCAGCTCCCGCTCGGCGGCGGCAAGGCCGTGGTGCTCCCTCCCCCTGAGCTGGATCTCGCCGGGCACCCCCGAGAAGCGCTGCTCGAGGACTTCGCCGAGAGCCTGAACATGCTCGGCGGTACCTACATCACGGCGGAGGACGTCGGCATGGGCGCCTCGGACATGGACTTCCTCTCCCAGCGATCCGACCACGTCGTCGGTGCACCGACCGCCCACGGCGGCAGCGGCGACCCGGGTGCTTTCACCGCAACCGGCGTGCTCGCCGCGATCCGAGCCTGTCTGCGCTCGGTCTACGGCACGCCCGACCTCGACGGCCGCAGCGTCGCGATCGTCGGCCTCGGGCACGTCGGTGAGCCGCTTGGGCGCGCCCTCGCAGCGGCCGGAGCGGAGCTCGTGGTCGCCGACCTCGATCCCGCCAAGCGGCCCCTGGCGGGCGAGCTCGGCGCGGCATGGCTCGCGCCGGAGGACGCCCTCCGAGCAGAGGTGGATCTCCTCGCGCCCTGCGCGCTCGGCGGCGTCGTCGATCAGGCGCTGGCCGTCGAGCTGAACGCGCAGATCGTCTGCGGCTCGGCGAACAACCAGCTCGCTGCGCCTGAGCTGGCCGAGGTGCTCGCGGCCCGCGGCGTCCTCTACGCACCTGATTTCATCGCGAACTCGGGCGGCTTGATCAACGTCGGGATGGAGCTGACCGGCTACGACCGCGACCTTGCGCTCGAGCGCATCCGGGGGATCGAGGACGTGCTCGGTGCGATCCTCGACCACGCGACGGCAGACGGTGTGACACCCCTGGCCGCGGCGCAGGCGCTCGCGATGGAGCGGATCGCGGCGAAGGCCTCCGCGAGGGACGGTCTGCGCGAAGCCGCCTGAGCTGCGCGCCGCGCCCGGCCGCGCCGAGAGAGGGCCGTTTCTCGCGACGCGCCAAGTGAGCCACGACCATCTGGTCGTCGATGGTGCTCATGCGGACCTCCCTTCGTAGAAGGCCCAGCTCCACGGCCGCGTCGCCGGCGTGATCGGAGCTCAGCCCTGGGAGGCGCCGCGACCCTCGCTCGCGCCCGCCTGCGGGTTGCGGCGCACGACGTAGATCGACGCGAGCCACGACCCGACCAGGACGGCCACTGCGAGGTACGGGAAGACGCTGTACGGAACGGGCTGGCCCGGATGGAAGAGCTCGATGAACGGGAGCGCCAGCGCGAGCGCGCCGAGCGCGGGCATCACGAGGTGCCGCAGCGCGGAGAACGAGCCACGGTGTCTGCGCCACATGAAGGCCGGCAGCGAGATCGCGCTGAGCACGTAGACGAAGAGGATCAGGATCGTCCCCATCGTCGAGCACTCCGCGTAGAGCACGACGGGGTCGTCCGTGCCGCCGAGCAGTCCCGTGACGTGACACAGCCACCAGACGACGACGATGCCACCGCCCGCGACGGTCATCGCGAGCAGCGCGTTCACCGGTGTCTCGCCGGGAGGCCGAGACCTACCGAGGAAGGCCGGCAGCAGGCCCGAGCGGCCTCCGTCGAAGATCACCCTCGCCTGGGAGTTCACAGCGGCGACCAGCGTGCAGAGCACGGAGAGGATGCCGGCGAGCCACGCGAGGATCGCGGCATCGCCGAGGTATCGGTCGGCCATTTCGAGGAACGGGACAGACGCCCGCCCGATCGAGGCGGTTTCGTAGTGGAACCCCACGATCGTCGCGTATGCGAAGAGGACGAAGAGTGCGGTGGCAAGGGCGAGCGCGGTGTACAGGGCTCGCGGGATGGTGCGGCGTGGGTCGCGCGTTTCCTCGGCGAGTGCGGGAGCGTTTTCCCAGCCGATGAGCATGTAGAGCGCGAGCGGGAAGCCGGCAGACAGCCCGGCAACGCCGTTGTTGAGGTGCGAGGGCGCGAACGGCGCTCCGGAGAGATGGCTGCGCTGGTCGATCAGCACCACGGCGGTAACAGCGACCATGACGAGCACCTGGATCACCGTCGCGATGCCGATCGCTGCGGTCGAGAGCCCGGCGCCCCTCATCGCGAACCAGATGGCCCCGGCGGTCATCACCAGGGCGATCGGCAACCAGGACGGGTGCCAGGCTGCGTAGTGCTCGAGCGTCAGCGAGATCATCCCGCCGGACATCGCGAACACGCCCGCGATCGCGACGGTGAAGCCGATCGTGACGAGCAGGGCCGTCGCGACTCCCGCCTTGGGCCCCAGCGAAGTCTCGACGTATGTCACGAAGCTTCCGGCGGACGGCTCCATCTTCGTGAACTCAGCTGTGACGAACGCAAGGAAGAACACCGCGACGCCGGCGGCGAGGATCGTGAGCGGCGCCGCCGTGCCGGCCGTCACCGCGATGACGCCGAAGGCGAAGTAGAAGTCGACGCCCGGCCCGATGTTCGCGACCGTCGAGGCTGTCACGTCGGCGAAGCCGAGCGTCGCGCTGTCAGCGGCGGATGTTTCTGGCGTTCGGGCGCGGTCGGTCATTTCGGAAGTCGCGTGGGGGGAGGAGATCGAATCGTCACGCTAGGGGCGGCGTATCGCGACCGCGCACCTCGGTCCGCCGCCGACCATACGACGCTCCGGCGCCGCGAACCACACCTCCTGCGGCGATTTCGGCGTGCCTGCAAGTCACACCCCTTTAACCGGCCTTTCGGGGGGCTCTGTTACCGTCAGAGGCGCGGTCGATCATTTCGGCCGCGAGGTCAGCTCGCTTGAGTCCCGCCTGGAAGCGGTTCGGGTCAGCCATAGCCTCCGAACCCGCAGGCGCCGCGAGCGCCGTCAGGAGCAATCGATGTCCAAGCAGTCCTTCGCCGATCTCGGCGTGTCCGGCGCCGTCACGGGCGCTCTCTCGCGCCGTGGCATCACGGCGCCCTTCCCGGTCCAACGGCTCGTCCTCGAGGACGTGCTCGACGGCCGGGACGTCCTCGTCAAGGCGCCCACCGGGTCGGGTAAGACCCTCGCCTTCGCCATCCCGCTCGTCGAGCGCCTCACCTCGGGCCGCCGGGGACCGACGGGGCTCGTGCTGGCCCCCACGCGCGAGCTCGCCTCCCAGATCACCACCGAGCTCGAGGATCTCGCCCGCTCGAAGAAGCTCCGGGTCGCTGCCGTCTACGGCGGCGTCGGTATCAAGGCGCAGGCCTCGAGGGCGCAGCGCGCGGACATCATCGTCGCCACCCCGGGACGCCTGGAGGACCTGCTCGCCCGCAGGACGTTCGCGCTCGGGCAGATCGAGATGCTCGTGCTCGACGAGGCCGACCGCATGCTCGACATGGGGTTCCGCCCGGCGATCGACCGCATCGTAGGCGCATGCCCCGGGCAGCGCCAGACGATGTTCTTCTCGGCCACCCTCGAGGGAGTCGCAGGCAACCTGGCCGCCCGGTACACGTCCGACGCCGCGGTCCACGAGCACCGCGCACCGTCCGACGCGGCGAAGGCCCTCGTCGAGCACCGGTTCGTGCCGATCCGCGACGACCAGCGTCTCGAGGCGCTGATCGAGGAGCTGGACGCCGAGCGCGACAGAGCGATCGTGTTCGTGCGCACCAAGCGGGGCGCCGACCGCCTGGTCAAGCGGCTCGACACGCGCGGAGTGCCATCCGTCGCGATCCACGGCAACAAGTCCCAAGGCCAGCGCGACAAGGCCCTCTCACGTTTTCAGTCGGGACACGTCGATACTCTCGTCGCGACCGACGTCGCCGCACGGGGGATCGACGTCGAAGGGGTTTCTCACGTGATCAACTTCGACCCACCCGGCGACCATCAGACCTACGTCCACCGCGTCGGCCGCACCGGCCGTGCCGGCAACAGCGGCATCGGCGTGACGCTCGTCGGCGCGGGTGAGCGTCACGAGATGCGCCAGCTCGCGCGAAGGCTCGGCCTCAAGGACGGCTTGGGCGGCGAGCGGCAGCGTGCGCCACGCAAGCCGGGGCGCCGCAACGAGCGGCGTACCGCAGACCGATGACCGACGCCGCGTCGCGGACAGACGACGCCGGCCGCGGCGCAGAGGCTCCCGAGGGTGCCGGCCCCGCGGACCACAGCGCCGCTGCGCGTCGCTGGCGCGATCAGCTCTCGCCGTACGCGGTCCCCCACCCCGGGCGCGCGGCTCTCTGCCTCGCGACCTCGGTCGTCCCGTACCTGGCGCTGACGGTCGCGATGTACCTCCTGCTGGGGCAGTCCGCGCTCGCGCTGCTGCTCGCCGTGCCGACAGCGATCTTCCTCGTGCGCTCGTTCATCGTCTTCCACGACTGCACGCACGGATCGTTCCTCGCCTCGCGGCGGGCGAATCTCTGGCTGGGTCGTTCGATCGGCCTGCTCCTGTACGCGCCGTTCCATCGCTGGCGCCACGACCACGCCGTCCACCATGCAACCGCCGGGAATCTGGACCGCCGTGGAACCGGCGATCTCCACACGCTGACCGTCGCGGAGTACGAAGTCCTGCCCCGCAAAGCGAGGCTGGGCTACAGGCTGACGCGCAACCCCTTCGTCATGTTCGGGATCGGCCCGATCGTCGCGATGCTGATCGGCCCGCGCATCGTCGCCAAGGAAGCGCGCCCGCGAATGCGCAAGAGCGTGCTCGCGACCGACGCGGCACTCGCCGTGCTGATCGCGCTTCTGGTCTGGCAGATGGGCTGGCAGGACTACCTGCTCGTCCTTCTCGTGCCGGCGCTGCTCGCGGGAGCGATCGGGATCTGGCTCTTCTACGTGCAGCACCAGTTCGAGGATGCCTACTGGGACGGCGGCGAGGAATGGAGCTTCACCGACGCCGCGCTGCGCGGGAGCTCCTTCCTGCGGCTCCCGGGGCCCCTGCGCTTCGCGACCGGCAACATCGGCTACCACCACGTTCATCACCTCAACGCTTCGATCCCCAACTACAACCTCAAGCGGGCCCACGACCGGACGCCCGCGCTCCACGACGTTCCGACGCTCTCGCTCCTCGACGGGCTGCGCGCCACGCGGCTCAAGCTCTACGACGAGCGCACGCAGCGCCTCGTCAGCTTCCGTGAAGCTCGAGCGCCCCGGATCCAGGCCGCGCCGGCGCCGGAGCTCGGTTGATGCTCGTCGCCCGCGGCTAAAGCCCGGTCGCAGGACTGCCGATAACGGGCCGTGATGGCCCGCCTTTCGAGCAGCACGATCAAAGGACGCTGAGATGAACGCGACCGCGACAACCCAGCCGCGTCGTCGTGGGTGGGGCGTGTGGAACGCGCTGCGCCACCTCGCGTCCGGCAGACGCGCTCGCTCCGCCGCCGTGGACGCCAGACAGCACGAGCGCGATCGCGAGCTGAGCCCGGCTCAGCGCGACCGCCTCGCGGCGAGCCTGCCGTTCGACGGCTCGGACTGCGACTAGCCGAGCAGACGAGGATTCGCCGCCACTACGGCGTCGCTGGTCCCAGAATCTCGACGTAGCCGTCGCTCCCGTGCACGCGGATCCGGCTTCCGTCGGCGATCACGCGGGTGGCATGCTCGACGCCGACGACCGCGGGCAGGCCGTACTCCCGCGCGATCACCGCGCCATGGGTCATCAGCCCGCCGACCTCGGTCACCAGCCCGGCGACGGCCGGGAACAGCGGCGAGAAGCTCGGGTCCGTGTAGGCGGTGACGAGGATGTCGCCGGGTTCAAGCTGGGCGTCCGCGATCTCGAGCACCACCCGCGCTCGGCCCTCGACCGTCCCGGCGCACACGGGCAGGCCGGCGAGCGCGCCCGCGGGGAGCCCGGCACGCCGATAGGAGCCGGCGAACACCTCACCGTCGGAGGTGAGCACCCGCGGCGGGCTGAGCGCCTGCTGCCGGCGGAACGCCTCCTTGCGCCTCACGATCGAGGCCTCGATCGAGCTCGTTCATCGCGATGACCTCGCGGAGCTCCTGCAGGGTGAGGTGTGAAGATGTCGTCGCGCTCGTCGAGAAGCCCGTCGGCAGCAAGCCGGTCCGCCTCCCGCATGAGCGCCTGCTTGTAGAGGAAGTAGCGGCTGACGATCGCGTACTTCGGGTACTCGCGGTAGCCGGCGAACGTGCGCAGGCGATCGATCGTCAGCTTGGCTTCACCGGCCTTGCGCCTCTCCGTCCGGGCATCGCCCGCAGCCGCACCAGCACGTCCGTCTTCCGTCGCGGCGGCTTCATGCCGGCCCTGCTCGAAGCGGCGCCGCGCGGCGCCAGGCTCGAAGCTCCTGACGTTCGAGAGGATCGCGGGCACGAGCGTGCCCGGAGCTCTCGCTCCATCGCGGTCTCGTGATGTCGATCTCCCCGGCGCACCGCATGCCGTAGCGCTCCAGGTAGCCGCGGATCGCATCGCGCGCCTCGCGCCCGCCCGGCACGTCCTCGAGCGCGTCGAAGGGGTCCTCGCCGTCCGCGCGCTCGAGAGCCGCGACGACCTGCGGGTGCGGACGGATCACATCGGCGAGGTCCAGCAGCTCGAGCCCCATCTCCGAGGTGACGTTCCCCGCGACGGACAGGCTCAACTTGTCGGTCGCGGCCTCCTCGCCCAGCCAGTCCTCGAGATGCTCATCGAGCCAGGCGGCGGCATCCATCGCGGTCGTGATCGCCCGGCTGCTCAAAGGGTCGGAGATGAGCCGCTTCAGCGCGGGGATGTCTTCCAGGATGAAGTCGAGCAGCTCGGACTCCTGAGCGGGGGCGGATGTCGCGTTCCACGGCTTCCAGCTCCGCCTCGCTGCGAGCGACGAGCTCCGCGACGATCGCCGGTTCCGCCTCCAGCGGCGCCGGACGCACGCGGGCAGCCGGACCGGCGCGACCGGCAGCCGGCCCGTCCGGAACGAAGCCGAGCCGCAGCACGGATTCGAGCGCATCGCCGATCAGACGGATCGGATCGCCCGAGGGCTCCCACGATCGCCGCACGAGTCGGCACGGCGGCGAGATCCGCGGCGACGTCGACGAACAGCCTTCCACCGGCCTCGTACATCGGGCGCAGAGCAGTCAGTCCGAACACCGAGAGCCCCAGCGGCTTCATCGCGTCGGTCATCATCTGCTGGTGGCCGACCGAGACGTAGACGTGAGGGTCTTCGTCCTCGCGAGCGGGAACGGGGAACAGCGTCGTGATCGGCCTGCTCTGGACGATCGCGAAGGTGCCGTCGGCCAGGCACCACTCGATGTCCTGCGGAGCCCCGAGCCGCGCCTCGATCACCCGGCCGAGCTCGGCGAGCTCGACAGCCTGCGCGTCCGTGAGCGCCGGCTGCTCGGCTCGCGCGGCATCGAGGCCCTTTGTCCCGGTACCGCCTGAGGCCGGGGCCTCGACGGCAAGCGGCTTCGCCCGGATCTCCTTGCTGGTCACCCGGCCGTCGCGCACCGTGTAGAGGTCCGGGGTGAGGAGGCCCAGAGACGAGCGTCTCGCCGAGCCCGGGGCCCGCCTCGATCGCCGCCACGCGCCGGTTCGAGGTCACGGGGTCCGCCGTGAACAGGACGCCTGCCGCCTGCGCGCGGACCATCCGCTGGACGACCACGGCCATTTCGACGAGCCGATCCTCGACGCCGTTGCGCAGACGGTAGGCCACGGCCCGCTCGGTGAAGAGCGAGGCCCAGCACCGAGCGAGGTGCTCGAGGACCGCGTCGGGACCGACGACGTTCAGGTAGGAGTCGTGCTGACCCGCGAACGAGGCAGCTCGGCAGATCCTCAGCCGTCGCGCTCGAGCGGACGGCGTACCCGACCCGCTCGCCCTGCGCGCCGAGGGCCCGCCTGACCGCACGCGCCACCTCGCCGGGGACGCCGGCCTCATCGACGGCGCGCCGGACTCGCGCGCTGCTCTCGCGCGATCGCGTCCCGGTCCTCGGCACCGAGGCTCGACAGAGCTTCGAGCATCTCCGCCACGCCTGCCGCCTCGGCGAGCGCGCGCCGGAACGCGCGCGTAGTCACGCAGAAGCCCGGCGGCACGACGATCCCCTCGATGCGCGAGAGCTCGCCGAGCTGCGCGCCCTTGCCTCCGACAAGGGCGATCTGTCCACGGTCGATCTCGGCGAATCCGACCACGTAGCCGTCGTCTGCACCCTGCTCAACACCCATCGCGGCGCTCCCTTCGTCGTTGCGGCGAGCGAGTATGGGGCACCGCTGGGGCTTGAAACAAGCCCCCCTGTCGGGGATACTCTGGAAGTGGAGAGGGGTTCCGGGCGCCGCGATGCGGCGCTCTTTTTGTGTCCGGCGCGCCCCGCTCAGGCCGCCAGAGCCGGACGGGGCGGGCTTCCCCGGTCTGAGCGCGCCGCCGGGCGCGGGACGGGCGGCCAGTCGTTGACGGCGTGCGGCGTCGCACCCCAGAGGTGCTGCACGGCGTACGCGCGCCACGGCCTCCATCGGGAGGAGCGCGCGGTGAGCTCCCGCAGCGTCTCTCCGAGCCCGAGCGAGCCCGCACCACGGCGTACCCCGAGGTCGGTCGCCGGGAACGCGTCGGGATCTCCGAGCGCGCGCATCGCGATCAGCTCGGCGCTCCACGGTCCCACTCCGCGGATCTTCTGCAGGGCGCGCGATCGCATCGCCGCGCTCGGCCGCCGGGCTCAGCTCCAGCGCGCCGCCGGCCAGGGCTGCTGCGAGGCTCTGGACCGTGTGGCGGCGCGCCGCGGGCATCGCGACGTCCAGCTCGGTGAGCGCGGCGGGCAGCGGGAAGAGACGCGAGAGGCCGCCGTCGGGGTCCGCCACCGGCTCGCCCCACCGCGCCGCGATCGTCGCCGCGATGGTCCGCGCCGCAGCAGTCGATATCTGCTGTCCGAGCACGACGCGGATCGCCAGCTCGTCGCCGTCCACGGTGCGCGGCACCCGCCGGCCCGGCCACCGCGCAACCGACGGCTGAAGAGCGGGGTCGAGCGCGAGCCGCTCGTCGATCGCCTCCGGGTCGGCATCCAGGTCCAGCAGCCAGCGACAGCGCGAGATCGCCGCGCCGAGGTCGCGCAGGTCCTCCAGCGCCAGCCGGCAGGAGATGTGAGCGACATCGGGCGTCAGCTCTGCGATCCCGGTGCCGTGCGGGAGCCGTAGCGTGCGGCGATAGGTCCCGCCCCGGACCTCCTCAACGCCGGGCACCGCGGTCGCGGCCAGGTGCCCGAACAGGTTCTCGGGGCTGAGCGGCCGGCGGAACGCCAGCCTCAGCCGCAGCATCCCGGCCGAGCGAGCGGCGTCGCCCTTCGCCCGGCGGCGCAGCTCGCTCGGCGAGAGTGCGAACACGGACCGCACTGTGTCGTTGAACTGCCGGATGCTCGAGAAGCCGGCGGCGAGGGCGACCTCGGCCATCTTCAGCGAGCTCGCTTCGATCAGCGTGCGGGCGGTCTGCGCGCGCTGGGCACGGGCGAGCGCAAGCGGCCCCGCGCCGAGCTCGGCCCTCAACACTCGCTCGACCTGGCGGACGCTGTAGCCGAGGCGCCCCGCGAGCGCCGGCACGCCTTCGCGGTCGACGACGCCATCGGCGATCAGCCTCATCGCGCGGCCCGTCACATCGCCGCGGGCGTTCCATTCGGGGGACCCCGGCGAGGCGTCGGGGCGGCAGCGCTTGCAGGCACGGAAGCCGGCCTGCTGGCATGCAGCCGCCGACGGATAGAAGCGGACGTTCTCGCGTTTGGGCGTCCTCGCCGGACAGCTCGGCCTGCAGTAGATGCCCGTCGAGGTCACCGCGGTGAAGAACCAGCCGTCGAAGCGCGGATCCTTCGCGCAGGCCGCTCGGTAGCAATGCTCGGGATCGATCCTCACCCGACCAGCGTGACACGTTCCAAGGTCTCGGTCTGGCGGTTTTGCGACATCGCCGTCGACGTCGTAATTCCGCGAGTCGGCGAACCCGGCGACCCAGCCGGGCGGACTTCTGGCGCACGCACCGCCGGGACTGCGCGCCGCGCCCGAGTCCCGTGCCCGAGCCCCGCTAGATTGAGCGCGGCGCCGCCCGCAGGCGCCCGTCCGATGCTCCTGGACCATCCGCAGACAACGCCGGCAGCACCAGCATGAGCGCCCGCGGCGACCGTGACGCGATCGCGTTCGCCGTGCTCAGCGAGGCGCAGCTCACCGAGATCGCGGAGTTCGGGAGCGAGCGCGCGATGACGGCGGGCGAGATGCTGTTCGAGGCAGGCGACGCCTCCTATGACCTCTTCGTGGTCCTCGAGGGGCACGCCGAGGTCGTGAGACCCGACGGCGAGGAACCCGAGGTGATCGCAAGCTATGGGCCGGGCGGGTTCGCCGGCGAGCTGAACCTGCTGACGGGCCAGCGCAGGTTCCTCTCCTGCCGGGTCGTGGAAGACGGTCGCGTGCTGGTCATCGGCGAGAAGGAGTTTCGGCGGCTGATGAGCGTGAGCCCGGGGCTCGCCGACACGATCTTCAACGCGCTCCTGGCGCGGCGCGAGATCCTCCGTGCGGGTGCCGGCTCCGAAGCGATCCGCATCGTCGGCTCGCGCTTCTCCCCTCCCGCGATGCGGCTGCGCTCGTTCGCCGAGCACTCGCGGATCGCCTACACCTGGACCGATGTCGACGACGCCGATGACCCCGAGCACCTGCTGGCCGGCATGGGGCTCACCGCGAGCGACCTGCCGGCGGTCATCTCACCAACCGAAACGATGCGCCGCGCGACGCCCGAGGAGTTCGCCGAACGGCTCGGGCTCACCTTCCGTGCGACGCCCGGCTACATCTTCGACCTCGTCGTCGTCGGCAGCGGCCCCGCCGGTCTCGCGGCTTCGGTCTACGGCGCCTCCGAGGGGCTTCGCACCGTTTGCCTCGACTCACTTGCCGTCGGCGGCCAGGCCGGCTCGAGCTCGCGGATCGAGAACTACGCGGGCTTCCCCAACGGCATCTCGGGCGGCGATCTGACGGCGCGCGCGGCGGTGCAGGCGATGCGTCTCGGCGCGCGCCTCAACGCCCCCTGCGAGGCCGTCGCCCTCCGGCACGAGCCGAGCTTCCACGTGGTGACGCTGCGCGACGGCAGCGAGATCCCCGCGCGCGCGGTGATCGTCGCGTCGGGCGCCCGCTACCGCCGCCTCGGAGTCGCGGACCTCGAACGCTTCGAGGGCGCAGGCGTCTACTACGCGGCGACCGACCTCGAGGCGCGCGTCTGCGGGGGCACCTCGGTCGTGGTCGTCGGCGGTGGCAACTCGGCCGGACAGGCCGCCGTCTACCTCGCCCAGAACTCCTCCACGGTCACGATCGCCGTCCGCAGAGGAGGTCTGGAGGAGACCATGTCCTCCTATCTGATCGAGAGGATCGAGGCCGATCCGGGCATCGCGGTCCTCACGGGAGTCGAAGTCGATCGCCTGTCGGGCCAAGAGCATCTCGAGCAGGTGACGTTCCGCGAGCTCGCGGGCGGCACCGAGAAGACGCTCGACTGCGCCGGGCTCTTCTCCTTCATCGGCGCCGACCCGGCGACGGGCTGGCTCGGCGACGCGGTCACGCTCGACAAGGACGGCTTCGTGCTCACCGACCGCCAGCTCCCCGATGGACCCGACGGACCTGTGGCGCTGCCGTTCGAGACCTCGATGCCGGGCGTCTTCGCCGCGGGCGATGTGCGGCGCGGCTCGATGAAGCGCGTGGCCGCGGCCGTCGGCGAGGGCTCGAGCGCGGTGCGCTCGGTGCACGAGCGGCTCGCGGCAGCGCCGAGCTAGCGGCTCCCCGCCTGCGTCGCTCACCTCGCCGTTCTACGCTTGCCGCATCGCCGCGGCAGAGAAGATCACCGTCGCCGACGTGCCCGAGCAGGAACGCTACGAGCTGTCCGTCGACGGCGAGGTGGCCGGTTTCAGCATCTACCGTCTTCGCTCCGAGCTGATCGCCTTCGTCCACACCGAGGTCGACGAGCGCTTCCAGGGACAGGGCCTCGCCGACAGGCTGATCCGCTTCGCGCTCGAAGACGCCCGCGCGCGCGGGCTCGCGGTGCTGCCGTTCTGCCCGTTCGTGAAAGCGTTCATCGAACGCCACACGGACTTCGTGGACCTCGTGCCGGCGTCCTTCAGGACCCAGTTCGGGCTCTGATCGGCGCTTCCTATCCTGGTCTCCATGCCCGTAGATGGAGCGACGCGTTGAGCGCCGAGGTCGTGCGCATAGCGGACTACAGGGCCGGTGAGTCCTCCGCCGAGCCGCCGGAGGCGTCGCCCGTCTCCGACGCGGAGGCGCTCGACGCGTACTCCCGCACCGTCACCTCGGTCGTGGAGCGCCTCGCCCCGAGCGTGGCCAGCCTGCGCGTGCTGCGCAGGACCTCGCGCGGCCGGGTGCCCGCCGGAGCCGGAAGCGGCGTCGTGCTCAGCCCCGACGGCTTCATCCTGACCTCGGCGCACGTGGTCGCCGCGCGCGACGCTCTCGGCCGCGCCACGTTCACCGACGGGAGGGACATCGGCTTCCGGGTGCTGGGCACCGATCCGCTCTCGGACCTCGCGGTGCTGCGCGCCGACGGCGATGACCTGACGCCTGTGACGCTCGGAGATGCCGCGTCCCTCAGGGTCGGCCAGCTCGTCGTCGCGATCGGGAACCCGCACGGCTTCGCAGGCTCGGTCACCGCCGGCGTGGTCTCGGCGCTCGGCCGCTCCCTGCCCGCTCGATCGGGAAGGACCGTGCGGATGATCGACAACGTGATCCAGACCGACGCGGCGCTGAACCCGGGGAACTCGGGCGGCGCGCTCGTCGACTCGGCGGGGCAGCTGGTGGGCGTCAACACCGCCGTCGCGGGCGTCGGCCTGGGCCTGGCGGTGCCGATCAACGACGCCACCCGCAAGCTGATCGGGGACCTGATGACGTACGGGCGGGTGCGTCGCGCCTACCTCGGCGTCGCCGGGGGCCCGCGGCCGCTACCCGCCCGGGCGCGGCGCGAACGCGACCAGGACCGTGGCGTCGAGGTGCTCGAGGTCGTTCCCGGGAGTCCCGCCGACCGGGCCGGTCTGCGCGCGGAGGACCTGATCGTGGAGCTGGCCGGTGAGGAGGTCGCCAGCGTGGAAGACATCCAGCGGCTGATGGTCGCGGACCTGATCGGCACCGAGGTCGAGGTCGTCGTCCTGCGCGCGGCCGTGCCGAAGCAGCTCCGGCTGCTCGTGCGCGAGCTCGACTCCTAGGAAGAGGCGCCCCGCGGGCGCATGCCGGCGGCGCCCACCGGCGCGGTCCTCATCTCCCGTTGCGCTCGCGGTGCGCGCAGCCCGGCCAGCAGCAAGGCCTGCGCATCCCTTCCTCGAGCTCTTCGCGCGTGCGCCGGATCCTGCGTTCGCGCGTCGTCTCGCGCTTGGCGTCCTCGACCCAGCAGATGAACTCGTTGCGGGCCAGCGGGGTGATGTCGTTCCACGCTTCGAGCGCAGCCGCGTTGGCGAGGAGCGCGGCGCGCAGATCCCGCGGCAGCTCGTGGACGACGCCACCGGGAACGGTCCGGACAGGCACGGATCAATCCTAGAACGGGGCGCGAGCGCGCTTCTGCCCCTACTGTGAAGCGATGCTCGGGCTTCCGGACGGGATCCAGGCCTGCCTCTTCGACCTGGACGGCGTGCTGACGAAGACGGCAAAGGTGCACGCGGCGGCCTGGAAGCAGATGTTCGACGCCTACCTGCGCGAACGGGCCGCCTCCGGTGGCGGCGACTTCGTCCCGTTCGACGAAGTCGCGGACTACGACGCCTACGTGGACGGGAAGCCGCGCTACGAGGGCGTGCGGTCGTTCCTCGAGTCACGCGGGATCGAGATTCCCGACGGCGAGGAGAACGATCCGCCCAGCGCCGAGACGATCCACGGCCTCGGCAACCGCAAGAACGAGATCGTGCTGCGGCTGATCCACGACAAGGGCGTCGAACCATATGAGGGCTCGGTTCGCTACGTGCGCGCGGCGATCGACGCCGGGCTGCGCCGCGCCGTCGTCTCCTCCAGCACCAACTGCCGCGACGTTCTGCGGGCGGCAGGGATCGAGGACCTCTTCGAGATCAGGATCGACGGCGTCGTCGCCGAGCGCGAGCACCTCCACGGCAAGCCGGCGCCTGACACCTTCCTCGCCGCCGCGAAGGCCTTCGGCATCGCGCCGGAGGCCGCCGCGGTGTACGAGGACGCACTGGCCGGCGTCGAGGCCGGCCGGGCCGGGGGGTTCGGCTGTGTGATCGGGGTCGATCGCGTCGGACAGGCCGAGCAGCTCAAGGAGCACGGCGCGAGCATCGTCGTCGCGGACCTCGCCGAGCTGCTGGGCACATGATCGAAGCGCACCACTCCTTCGTGCCTGAGCCATGGGCGCTGCGCGAGACGCGGCTCGACCTCGACATCCTGGCGCAGACGGAGTCACTGTTCGCACTCTCCAACGGGCACATCGGCCTGCGCGGGAACCTGGACGAGGGCGAGCCACGCGTGCTGCCCGGCACCTACCTGAACTCCTTCTACGAGGTCACGCCGCTGCCGAGCTCCGAGCCCGCGTACGGCGTTCCGCAGGCCGGCCAGCGCATCGTGAACGTCACCGACGGCAAGATCATCCGCCTCCTGGTCGCAGACGAGCCGTTCGATCTCCGCTACGGCGAGTTGCTCGGCCACGAGCGCGTGCTGGACCTGCGTGACGGCGTGCTGCGGCGCACGGTCGACTGGCGCTCGCCGGCGGGAGCGCGGGTGCGGGTCAAATCGACGCGGCTCGTGTCCTTTGCCCAACGGGCGGTCGCGGCGATCCTCTACGAGGTCACGCCGCTCGACTCCTCGACGCGAGTGGTGCTCGAGTCCGAGCTCCTCTGCAACGAGATGCCGCCGATGCCGAGCGGAGACGTCCGCGAGGGCTCATACAACAGGACGCGGCTACAACCGAGACTCCATCGCATCAAAGGCACGGGCGCCCTGCTGGCGCACGCGACGGCCGAGAGCGGGCTCGTGATGGCGGCCGGGATGGACCACATCCTGCAAGGGCCCGAGGACACCGAGACCCAGAGCGAGGCGACCGAGGACGAGGCGCGCGTGATGTTCTCGACCGACCTCCAGCCGGGTGTCTGCCTGCGGCTGGTCAAGGTGCTCGGATACGGCTGGTCGAGCCGGCGCTCCGTGCAGGCGGTCTCCGACCAGGTCCGGGGCGCCGTGCTCGAGGCGCGGCACACGGGCTGGGAGGGCCTGCTGGCCGCGCAGCGCGAGCATCTCGACGACTACTGGGCGCGTGCGGACGTCGAGATCGACGGCGACGACGAGCTCCAGTGCGCGGTGCGCGTGTCGATGTTCCACTGCCTGCAGGCGACCGCGCGGGCCGAGCAGCGCGCGATCCCGGCCAAGGGGCTCACGGGAACCGGCTACGACGGCCATACCTTCTGGGACACCGAGAGCTTCGTGCTGCAGCTGCTCACCTACACGGACCCGGACGCCGCGAGGGACGCCCTGCGTTGGCGCCGCGACACGCTCGAGGAGGCCCGCCGGCAGGCCGGCCAGCTCGACTTGGCCGGAGCGGCGTTCCCGTGGCGCACGATCAGGGGGCAGGAGTGCTCTGCCTACTGGCCGGCGGGAATCGTCGCCTTCCACATCAACGCCGACATCGCCGATGCGACCTTGCGCTACCAGGCGGCCGCGGCCGATCCGGACTTCGAGCGCGAGACGGGCGCCGAGCTGCTGATCGAAACGGCGAGGCTCTGGCGCTCGCTCGGGCATCTCTCACCCGATGGCCGCTTCCGCATCGACGGGGTCACCGGACCGGATGAGTACAGCGCGATCGCCGACAACAACGTCTACACGAACCTGATGGCGCAGCGGAACCTGCGCGCCGCCGCCGACGTCGTCGAGCGGCTGCCCGACCGGGCGAAGGAGCTGGGCGTGGACGCCGACGAGACCGCCGCTTGGCTCGTCGCCGCCGAGGCGATGGTCGTGCCGTTCGACTCAGAGATCGGGGTCCACTCGCAGGCCGACCGCTTCACGGCGCTCCAGCGCTGGGACTTCGAGGGCTCCCCGCCCGACGCCTACCCGCTGTTCCTGCACTACCCCTACTTCGACCTGTATCGCAAGCAGGTGGTCAAGCAGGCCGACCTGGTGCTCGCGATGCATCTCCGCGGCGACGCGTTCACCGACGAGGAGAAGGCTCGCAACTTCGCCTACTACGAGCAGCTCACCGTCCGCGACTCCTCGCTGTCGGCGTGCACGCAGGCTGTGCTCGCGGCCGAGATCGGCCATCTCGATCTCGCGTTCGACTACTTCGGCGAGGCCGCGCTGATCGATCTCGACGACATCGAGCACAACACGCGCGACGGGCTCCATCTCGCCGCGCTCGCGGGGGCCTGGATCGGGGCGGTGGCCGGCTTCGGAGGGATGCGCGACCACGACGGCGAGCTCACTTTCAAGCCCCGGCTGCCGCCGCAGCTGAAGCGCCTCGGCGTTCGGCATGCTGTATCGAGAGCGCCGGCTGCGGGTGCGTCGTCTCCCAGGACAGCGCCACGTACTCACTCGTCTCAGGCGAGGAGCTGTCGGTCGCGCATCACGGCGAGCAGCTCGCGCTCGCCGTCGGGCAGGCCCGCAGACCCGCCCGATCCCGCCGCCGCGCCCGCGGGACGGCCGCCCCTACGCAGCCGGCCGGACGCGCGCCGGCGCGGCGTGCGAGTGCGCCGGGTAGCCGGCGAGCGCCGGTCCGCCGCCGAGGCCGGCGCTGCGCCTCGTGGCTCTGACCTGTTCGCTCGTCGGAAAGCCGGCGTCGATCCACGCGCCGAACACGCTGACCCGCTCCGGGGGCCATGTCTCGTCGCAGGGCATCTTGCCCTCGGACACGGCGGCCTGAATCGCCGTGGCGTTCGCCCGCACGTCCTCGTAGGAGGAGAGGTCGAACTGGCCCATCATCGACTCGACGTCCTTCGGCCTGAACAACGGACGAATGTCCTGCTCGAACCCGGGTGCGCTCGGCATCTGACGGTCTCCTTTGATGGTCGCGAGCGAGCTTCCAGTGCATTGTGCCGCCGCTCGCCCCGCGGCCGCAGGCCGGTGTCGGGAACGTGCGACCGGCGCGCGACGGGAGTGGGCCGTCCGCCGCTCCCTCACAGCCGCGACACCCCCCTTCGTCGATCAGCCGCTAATATAAGTGGCTAATGGAAGTTGTCGGCGGGATAGCACGGGGGAGGTGGCTGGATGAGATCGCGGAGGCGTTGCCGCAACGCGCCTCCGCGATCTCCCGGCTGTTCCTCGCCCATACGACCGTCGAGCTCTCGCGGACCGAGGCGAACGTGATGCGCGCGCTCTCAGAGCGCCCGCGCCGGATCACCGATCTCGCGCTCGCCGAGGGCGTGACGCAACCCGCGATGACGCTGCTCGTCAACCGGCTGGAGGAGCGAGGCTGGGTGGAGCGCGGCGAGGACCCGGCCGACCGGCGCGCGGTGCTCGTCTGCATGAGCGAGAGCGGCGAGCGCGTCTTCGAGCAGCTGCGCGTGGAATACCGCGCGCTCCTGCACGAAGAGATGGCGCTGCTCGACGACGAGGACGTCGAGGTGCTGGCACGGGCGACCGAGATCCTCGACGGCCTGGTCGACCGCCTCAGCAGGGCCGACAGATGAGCGCGAGCGCGGCTGTCCGCCGGCCGCTGGTCGGCTTCGACGGGTCCGAGGCGGCCTGCGCGGCCCTGAGCCGCGGCGCAGCGCTGGCGCGTGCCAACCACGGCTGCCTGCGGGTCGCGCTCGTGATCGGCCGGCAGCCGTGTTGCGCCTGGCCGATGGTGGGCGTGACGGAGACGCCCGAGCAGTACACGCTTCGCCAGCTCGACATGTTGCGGGCAGGCGATCGACGCACTCGAGCCGGATATCTCGGTCGTGTCCGTCGCGTGCCGTGGCGCCACGGGCCCCGCGCTCGCACGGGCTGCGCGCGACGGACACTGCGATGCGATCGTGATCGGCGCCCGCCGGGGCCTGTGGACACGTTTCACCGGCGGCGTCGCGCGTTACCTGCGGCGAAGCAGCGATGTGCCGCTGATCGTCGTCGCGCCCGGCGCTGAGGAGACGCCGTCGCGCGAGCGTCCTGGAAGACAGGGCGCCGGCCCTCCCCAGGATCCGCACGGCCTGAGGCCCCCCGCGCGCGGCACGACGCTTACGTGCCTCTTCACCCACGCTGAGGAGGCGCTTAGGTGGCGCTGAGCTTTCTCTCGGGAACTCGTTAACGCCTGCTCAGCAGGGTGTTCCAGGCTGGTCTCCGAACCACCAACACCCCACCCCGGAGGTAACGAGTAATGAGAAAGCGACCCACATCGCTTCTGCTCGCGGCACTCGTCGGCGGCGCAGCGGCAGCCTCGCTCGTCATCGCCGCGGGCGGCGCGGGTTCAACCACCAAGACCACCACCGCGACCTCTGCGCCGATCGTCGGCTCGACGGCCGGCAAAGCCCAGTCGGTCTCCAACACCGCGCTGAGCGCGACCCAGATCTACGCCCAGGACTCGAAGGGCGTCGTGTCGATCAAGGCGCGCACGTCGGAGGGCGAAGACGAGGGCACCGGCATCGTGCTGAACGACAAGGGCCTGATCCTCACCAACGACCACGTGGTCGCAGGCGCCACCGCGCTCGAGATCGAGGTCGGCAGCGGCTCGTCGAAGGTCACCCGCGAAGCGAAATTGATAGGCGAAGAAGCGAACAGCGACCTCGCCCTGATCCAGGTCGATCCGAGCGGCCTCGGCCTGAAGCCCCTGAAGCTCGGTGACGCGTCGTCTCTCGCCGTCGGCGATCAGGTCTACGCCATCGGCAACCCCTACGGCCTCGAAGAGACCTTCACGCGCGGGATCGTCTCAGCGCTGGGGCGCGAAATCCAGGCCCCCGACGGGGGCAAGATCACCGGTGCGATCCAGACCGACGCCGCGCTCAACCCGGGCAACTCGGGCGGCCCCCTGATCGACAGCGCGGGCGAAGTCGTCGGCGTGAACTCTCAGATCGCCAGCGACCAGACCAGCTCGGGCGGCCAGCCCGGCAGCACAGGTGTCGGCTTCGCGATCTCGACGCCGACGATCGCGGCGGCGATCCAGAAGATCGAAGCCGGCCAGGGCGTCGCCTACGGCTCCGCGGTCCGATCTGGACTGCGCGAACAGCAGCAGTCAGGCGGCGAAGGGGAAACAAGCCCCTTCCGCCACGCTCCCGAAGCGGGCGAAGCCGAACGTGAAGGCAGCCCGTACAGCCAGGCGCCGGGGGAAGCCGAAACCGAAGGCAGCCCTTACGGTCAGCAGTCCACCGAAGCGCGCTGAATCCGAAGGCGGCTACCAGCAGTACGGGGAAGCCGCCCCGCGCATCCTCATCCCCTAGCACCGGCCCAGCGGTCCGGGGCCCTCGCCGTCGCGGGGGCCCCGGGTTCGCGCGCGACCCCCGGCGGGGTGCCGCGCCGGCGGGCGACGGCGCTCGCCGGCGGCAGCGCGAACGGTGGTGGAGCCGACGGCGGCCCGCGCCGAACAGCCGGTCAAGCGGGTCCGCCCCGCGGCCGATGAGCTCCTGGTGGCTGAGAGATCTCAGCGTGCAACGCGGGCTGTCTGCATGGCCGCAGGGCTGGTAGCGGCGCTGTCGTTCCCGCTCGCGGGGGCACCCGCCTCGAACGCGGAGGCGCCGAATTGGTCGGCGCCCGAACTGGTCCGAGCCGCGAGCGATTCCGAGTTCATTCCCGCGATGCCCTCCGGCGGTTTCGGTCTGGTCTTCATCGCGGGTGAGCTCGACGCCCCGCCCTCGATCGCCTTGAACGCGAACGGAGACGCGGAGGCGATCTGGAGTGAAACGACGATGAACCCCAACACGTTCGCGCCACATGAGCTGGTTCGCGTCGCGCAGCGTCCCGCCGGTGGTCGCTGGGGAGCACCGATCACGCTCGAACAATGGACGCGCGAAGGGGCAGCGCAGAACGGGCTCGGCGGTTGGGCGCCGCGGATCGCCCTGGCTGCCGATGACGAGGCTCTCGCCGTATGGGAAGCACCGTCGGGTATCCGCGCCGCGGTGCAGCACCCCGGCTCGCCCTGGCAGGCGCAGCCGCTGACGCCGCCGAGCACGACGCTCCCGCCCGGGGCCGAGGAAGCACAGATCGCAGCCGCGGTGAACGGCGAAGCGGTGGCCGTCTGGCCGCACGAGGTGCCTGAAGACAACGCCGGCCTCGGTCACTCGGACGGAATCGAAGCTGCTGTCAGGGCTCCCGCCGGGTCGTTCGCGTCGGCGCAGACGATCTCCGCCGCCGAGAACGCATGGCAGCCCAGCGTCGCCACCAATGAAGGCGGCGACCTCGTGGTCGCTTGGACCGTGTACGAGGAAGATGGCTGCAGCGTCGTCGCGACGTCCAGGCGCGCCGGCTCGGGATGGGGCGTCCCGGTCGCGCTCGCCTCGAACGCGGAATGCCAGCCCGCGCAGCCGGCGGTCGACGCCGCGGGCGAAGCGGCGGTCATGTGGAGCACCGGCCGCACGCTCCAGGTCGCCGAGATGCAACCGGACGGCCGGTGGGGTGCGCCCAGCGTCGTGGCGCGTCCGCGCGGCGAATTCCCGCGGCCCCACTTCGCGATGGGCGCTGACGGCAGCGCCGCGGTGACGTGGGGCAACTCGGGCCTCGAAAGCAAACCCGGCCTGTGGGTGCGGCTTCGCAGCTCCGATCGCCGCTGGCACACTCCGAGGAAGCTCTCCCGCGTCGATCCGGGGGTGGTCGCGCTCGCCATCGACCCGCGCGGCGACGCGATGCTCGCCTGGGAAGCCGGAAAGCGGTTGCACCTGGCAGCCCATCCGCTCACCGGTACGTGGTCCAGCCGCACCCTCGGGGTGCGGCCGCGGTGGTCGCCCGCCTACGGGACGATCCACGCGCTGCCGGTCGTCGAGTTCGGGCCCGGCGGCGCAGGCCTGATCGCCTGGCGCACCGGCGCCGGCATCGAGACCATCTGGAACCCGGCGCCGTTCGGGTAGGGACCTCGCGCATCGCTCCGCCGTTCCGCGTCTCCGGGCGGCCGGGTCGCCCACGGCGAGGCCGCGGACCCCGGAACGCTCGCGCCCGGATTGCGCGTGCGCACACCTTGCTCGATCATCGACAGCACCGATGACGCTCTTCGAGCAGACGGTCGCCGCGCTGGGCGCGCTCGCGGAGCGAGCGCGCACCACCGACGACGTCCTGTTCTGCGAGCGCCGGCCGCTCACCTCGCTCGAGGCGGGCTACGCATCGCCGGGCCGTCTCGCCGATTCTCTGCGCGCCACCGAGGACGAGGCGATCGGAGCGCTGGAGCGCCTCGTGGATGCCGAGCAGGGATACGAATCGGCCCTGCGCGCGATCGAGGACGCCGGCCCGGACGCGAGCGAGTGGATGCGCGCCGTGCTGCTGGCGCGGGCGCTCGAGACGGTGCGCGGCGGCGCCACGCCCGACGGCGCCTGAGAGCGCCTCGCGGCTCTCGGGCGGCGCTCGAGCGCTCTCTAGGAGTCCTCGCCCACGGCCGCGACGCCCTCGATCTCCGCCAGCGCCGCCTCGAGCGTCGGGTAGAAGTGGTCGCGGTCGAGCGTGTCCATCAACCCGTACCGCAGGATCAGCTCCTGCAGGCGAGCGCGCAGCTCGGCGAACGCGAGATGGATCCCGGCCGCGTTCAGCTCGTCGTCGAGCGCCTCGAGCATCTCCCCCGCCGTCACGTCCACGTCCGTGATCGCCTCGCACTGCAACACGATCCACGCCGGTTCGAGCTCGCGCGCGAGCTTGCGGATCTGCTGGCGGAATTCGCTCGCGTTGGCGAAGAACAGCGGCGCCTCCCAGCGGTAGACGACGATGCCGGGCAGCTGCTCCGCGTCCGGGTTCGAGCCGACGTCGTGCCAGCCCTCCTCGGCTCCGACGCGCCCGAGGACGGCGCCGTGCGGCCACCAGCTGCGCCGGAAGAACAGGAGGATCGCAAGCGCGACCGCGACCACGATCCCCTGCAGCACGCCGAGCAGGATCACGCCGGCCGACGCGGTCAGCGAGACCCAGAACGCGCTCGGGCGCACGTCCAGATAGCGGCGCAGCATCGCCACGTCCATCAGCGAGAGCGCCGCCACGATCACGATCGCCGCGAGCGCCGCCTGCGGGAGATCCGCGAGCAGCGAGTTCAGGAACACCAGCAGGATCACGACGAGCCCGGCGCCGACCACACTGGTCACCTGCGTCTTGGCACCCGACTGCTCCGCGACGGCGGTGCGCGAGCCGCTGGTGGAGATCGCGAAGCCCTGGAAGAAGCCGGCCGCGATGTTGGCGACGCCGATCCCGATCATCTCCTGGTCGGGCTCGACCTCTTCGCCGCGGCGCGCGGCGAAGCTGGCCGCGGTCGCGATCGTGTCGGTGAGGGACACGAGCGTGATCCCGATCGCAGCGATCAGGAGCGCGGGCACGTCGCCGGCGCTCGTCCAGGGCAGGCTCGGAGCGGGCACGCCCCGGGGCAGAGCGCCGACCGTGTCGACGCCGTGCTGAGCGAGGTTCAGCACCGCCGAGGCCACCGTGGCCCCCACCACCGCGACGAGCACCGCCGGGATCTTGCGCGACACGCGCGGCACCGCAAGCAGCACCGCGAACACGATCAGGCCCACGGCGAGCGTCGCGCCGCTCGTCGCGTCGAGCCCGTCGAAGAAGGCCTTCACCTCCGCGAGGAAGGAGTCGGCGGAGGTCGAGAACCCGAACAGCTTCGGGAGCTGGCCGACGATGATCGTGACGGCGAGGCCGTTCATGTAGCCGACCTGCACCTCCTTGGAGAGGAGGTCCGCGACGAAGCCCAGCTTCCCGAGCCCGAGGCCGATCTCTGTGAGGCCGACGAGCACCGCGAGCATCCCCGCCAGGGCGATCGCGGTGCCCTCGTCTCCACCCGCGAGAAGCGGGGTGATCGCGGCCAGGATCAGCGGCGAGATCGAGGAATCCGGCCCGAGCACCAGCACGCGCGAGGGTCCGAAGACGGCGTAGCCGAGCAGGCACGCGACCGTCGTGTACAGGCCGGTCACCGCGGGCAGGCCGGCGAGCTGGGCGTAGGCCATCCCCTGCGGGATCAGGATCGCCGCGAGCACCACCCCCGCGACGAGATCGCGGCGCAGCCACGCGCGCTCGTAGCCGCGCGCCACCCGCAGCCCCGGGACCCAGCGCTCGAGCGCCTCGCTGCGTGTCGGAGCCGCCATTACCGCCGATGCTCGACGGCGAGCAGCCGGTCGTCATCCTCCGTTAAGTAGGCCCGACCCATCTGGCCGGGGCTCCGGGGCGCGATCGCGGCTCCGGGCCGTGATCGAAGACGGCACCTCTCCAACTCGACCGGGTGCGTCGCCGCCCCCGGGTCAGCCGCGCCGCCCGTCCTCCCCCCCGAGCACCTGCGCGACCAGCTGCGCGCGCGTTCGCGCGCCGAGCTTCGACATCGCGTTGCGGACATGGCTGCGGACCGTGTTCGGCGAGACGAGCAGCGTCGCGGCGATCTCGCTCGTGTCCAGGCCGCCGGCGATCAGCTGCACGACCTGTGCCTCACGGGCGGTCAGCGAGTCCGGGCGCTGCCCGGCCTGCGCATCCATGTCCGCCGGCTTCCCGCCCGCCGGTGTGAGCGCGTAGACCGCGCGCCGTCCGCCGGCGACCGATTCGACCACGGCTGCGAACATCACCTCGACCTCACTCCCGTCGGCACGGATGAGCGTGCGCCTGCCGCTCAGGCTGCCCTCACGCAGGAGCTGGCGCCAGTCGGCCTCCGAACGTTCGCGCTCCGGGGGGGCGATAGCCCCTTCGGCCGGCTCGCCGGCCAGGGGGGCCTCGGTCCGGCACAGGAGCCTGAGCGCGGCCGGGTTCATGTCGAGGAGGCGCCTGCCCTCGTCCAGGATGGCGACCGGTGTGACGGTTGTGGCGAAGAGCAGGCGGAACGCCGCGTGCCATCCGGCCGGCTTGCTCGCCGGCCCCGGAGCAGCCGTCATGCGCCCGCGCAGCGGGCAATCGGTCGGAGCGAGAACCCGTCAGGCATCGGACAGGAATCGTGTTGGGGCGGAGGCCGCTGGTCAATCGCGCAAATGGATTAGCTCGGCCAGGTTCTCATGATGCCCGTGCGGCTCCGAACATCCGAATCAGTCTTGCCAGCCACTCGCGGCGTCCGCCGAGACCCTGCCCGGCGCCGGGGAGGCCGGCGCGCCCCGCGGCTTTCCTGCGACCGCTGGCGCGGGCCTCCCCCACCCGTCGCGCGCCGGCCCCTCGCCTGGCTGATAATGCGCTCGTGGCTGCGGAGGACACCACTGCCGGGACGGTGAGCGCGGGCAGCGCGCAGACCGGACGCACCGCCTGGGCGCGCAACCTGGCCACGCCGGTGCGTGACTTCCTCGCGACCGAGACCGGCAGCGCCGCGGTTCTCGTCGTGGCCGCCGTGGTCGCGCTGGTGTGGGCCAACTCACCGATCAGGCACTCCTACGAAAGTCTCTGGACGACGGAGCTGTCGGTCCGTCTCGGCGGTGGGGAGGTCGCGAACGACCTCCGCGGTTGGGTCAACAGCGGCCTCATGACGCTTTTCTTCCTCGTCGTCGGGCTGGAGGCGAAGCGGGAGCTCGACGTCGGTGACCTGCGCGATCGCAGCCGCGTCCTGCTGCCGACGATGGCGGCCTTCGGGGGGATCCTGTTCCCGATCGCGATCTATGAGATCTTCAACGCCGGCGGCGCGGGCGCGGGCGGCTGGGGCGCCGCGATGTCCACCGACACCGCGCTCGCGCTCGGCGCGCTCGCGCTGATCACGCCCAGCACCGCGACCAGGCTGCGGGTGTTCCTCCTGAGCTTCGCGATCGTCGACGACCTCGTCGCGCTGCTCGTGATCGCGACGGTCTACACCAAGCACGTCTCGATGCCCGCGCTTGCAGCGGCGATCGCGCTGTTCGGAGTGCTCCTCGCGCTGCGCTATCTGCCGGTGTGGCGGCGCCAGGCCTCGATCGTCGTGGCGATCGCGCTGTGGGTCGCACTGTTCAAGTCGGGGATCGATCCGGTCATCTCAGGCCTCGCGATCGGGCTCGTCACGAGCGCCTACCCGCCCTCGCGCGAAGATCTCGAACGCGCGACCTCGCTGACCCGCTCGTTCCGCGAGCAGCCCACCCCCGATCTCGCTCGCGAAGCACAGCAGGGCGTGCTCGCGGCGATCTCGCCGAACGAGCGCCTCCAGTACAGCCTGCACCCCTGGAGCAGTTACGTCGTGGTGCCGCTGTTCGCGCTCGCCAACGCCGGCGTATACCTCGGCGGCGGGCGACTCGGCGACGCGATCGGCTCGCCGATCATGCTCGGCATCTTCCTCGGCTACGTGCTCGGCAAGCCGATCGGGATCCTGACCGCCTCATGGCTGGGCGAGCTCCCGGCGCTGCGTCTGCGACGCACGATCAGCTGGCCGGTGCTCGGTATCGGGGGCGCCGTGGCGGGCATCGGCTTCACCGTCTCGATCCTGGTCTCGAGCCTCGCCTTCCACGGCGCCCAGCTCGACGACGCCAAGGTGGGGGTCCTCGCGGCGGTGATCGTGGCACCGGTCCTCGGCTGGTGCGTGACGCGGATCGTGCGCCGGTTGCCCGAAGGGGTGCGCGCCCGCCAGATCGCGGGCACCGTCGAAGACCTGCTCGACCTGGCAGAGGACGTCGACGAGAAGCGCGACCACATCCGCGGCCCGGAGGACGCAATTGTCACGCTCGTCGAGTACGGCGACTTCGAGTGCCCGTACTGCGGCCGCGCCGAGCCGACGATCCGCCAGCTCCTCACCGAGTTCGGCCAGGACGTGCGCTACGTCTGGCGCCACCTGCCGCTCAACGACGTCCACACGCACGCCCAGCTCGCCGCGGAAGCCTCCGAGGCCGCCTCCGCCCAGGGCAAGTTCTGGGAGTACTACGACGCGCTCTTCGAAGACCAGGAGGCGCTCGGCATCAAAGACCTGATCGCCCGAGCGAAGCGTCTCGGCCTCGACGTCGAGCGCGTCACGAAGGACCTGCGCGAGCACCGCTACGCGGGGCGCATCGCCGACGACGTCGCGAGCGCAGACGAGAGCGGCGTCTCGGGGACCCCGACCTTCTTCATCAACGGGCGCCGCCACCAGGGGCCCTACGACATCGACTCCCTCAGCGCGGCGGTGCGGGCGGCGAAGACGCGCGCCGGGCTGCTCGCGCGCGCGGCATAAGCCGCACGACGGCACACAATGCACGGGACACCGGCGGCGTCGCGAGGGGCGCTACGCTCGTGCCACCGTGATTGTCGCGCTCGGTGACGTCTACGTGCAGGTCCCTCGCCGCGACGCCGCCGTGGAGGCGATGCTGGCCGAGCAGCGCGCCGCGCGCGAGCAGGACGGGTGCATCTCCTTCGCCTTCGCCGAGGCGCTCGACGAGCCGGGGCACTATCTGGTGACCCAGCGCTGGAGCGACCGCGACGCGCTCGAGGAGCACTACCGCTCCGAGGCCTTCTTCCACTATCAGGCCGCGATCGCGCCGCTGCTCGTGCGCGATTCGGAGCTCTCGCTGCACACGGTCCAGGACGCGGTCCGGGCGCTGGACTCCGAAGCACGCTCGGTTCCGAGCGACGACTCCTGAGCCGGCTCAGGACGGCTGAGCGCCGCCTTTGAGGTAGGCGAGCACCGCGAGCACGCGGCGGTGGTCGCTGTCGGACTGGGTGAGGCCGAGCTTGCCGAAGATGTTCGCGATGTGCTTCTCGACGGCGCCGACCGTCAGCACCATGGCGGCCGCGATGCCGGCGTTCGAGCGGCCCTCGGCCATCAGCTCGAGGACCTCGCCCTCGCGCGGGGTGAGGTCTGACAGCGGGCCGTCCTCGCCACGCGAGGAGACGAGCTGGGCGACGACCTCGGGATCGAGCGCGGTGCCCCCTTCCGCGACGCGCCGCACGGCCTCGACGAAGTCGTCCACCTCCATGATCCGGTCCTTGAGCAGGTAGCCGATCCCGCCGCGGCCGTCGCCGAGAAGCTCCGCGGCGTAGGTCGGCTCGACGTACTGGGAGACCATCAGGACCGCGGTCTCGGGCGCGGTGCGCCGCAGCTCGAGCGCCGCGCGCAGTCCCTCGTCGCGGAAGTCGGGTGGGAGCCGGATGTCCACGACGGCCACATCGGGGCGCTCGGTGCGCACCGAAGCCAGCAGCGCCCGCGCGTCGCCGACCGCGGCGACCACGTCGAACCCGTTGTCGCGCAGCAGCCGCTGGAGACCATCGCGCAGCAGCGCGAGGTCCTCGGCGATCACTACTCGCACGGCAGCTCCGCGCGGATCGTCGTCGGGCCGGCGGGCGGGCTCACGACCCGCAGCGAGCCGTCGAGCGCCTCGACGCGCCGCCGCAGCCCGCTGAGCCCTCCGCCCGCGGGGTCCGCCCCGCCCCTGCCGTCGTCGTGCACCTCGACCGAGAGCACCCCGTCGCCGCTGACGATGCGCACGTCGACGCGGCGCGCGCCTGAGTGCTTGCCGGCGTTCGCGAGCGCCTCGGCCACCACGAAGTAGGCAGCGCTCTCCACCGGCGGCTTGGGCCGTTCGGGCACCGTGGCGGAGACCGTCACCGAGACCGGCGAGGCGGCCGCCAGGGCGCGCACCGCGGCGTCGAGCCCGCGATCGGCGAGCACCGGCGGGTGGATCCCGCGCGCCAGGTCGCGCAGCTCGCGCAGCGCCTCGCCGGCGCCGGCCCGGGCGTCGGCGAGCAGCTCGGCCGCCGCCTCGGGTTCGCTCGCGAGCTTCTGCTCGGCCATGCCGAGGCTCATGCCGAGCGCGACGAGCCGCGCCTGGGCACCGTCGTGGAGGTCGCGCTCGATGCGGCGCAGCTCAGCCTCCTGGACGTCGACGGCGCCCGCACGGCTCTCCTCGAGCGTCGAGATCCGCGCCGTCAGCGCTGAGCGGTCGCTCCTCAACAGCAGGGCCGCGGCGTTGGCGCCGACGGCGATCAGCCCCACCAGCAGCGGCCACACCGGCCAGAAGTAGCCCCCGCCGGAGGCGGCCCAGACGCCGGTCAGGAACAGCATCAGCACCACCCAGGTCCCGGCGTGGATCCCGAAGCCCCGGTCCAGGCGGCGCGCGAGCAGCCAGGCGCGGTGCTCGTTCACGAGCACCACCACCGCGTGGACCCCGAGCGCCAGGGCGAGCACGAGCATCGGCCACAGCGGCCAGAAGTAGCCGCGAGAGGTGAGCGCCCAGATCAGGATCAGCAGCGACGCGAACGCACCCGAGGCGATCGCGTGGATCGCGAGCGCCCGCCGCGCCCCGGGGCCGCCGGAGGCGCGCGGCTCCCGAGGTGCGCCCGGCTCCCGGGCTCCTCCGGCTCCGAAGGAGGCTTGCGCCGAGCCGGCCCCGAGCGCCTTGTTCGCCAGCGCTCGGGAGGGCCCACTCGCCGCGCGTGCCAGCAGCAGCCCGAGCGCCAGCGCCACAGCCCCGACCGGCAGCACTGCAAGCGCACGGCCGAGCGAGTCGATGCGCCACACCCCCGTTTCGCTCCCGTGCGCCACCGACCAGTACCAGAGCGGGGCTGAAAGCAGCCCCAGACCCGCCGCCAGCAGCGAGATCAGCGCCACGGCCAGCGCGAAGCCGAGCGTGATCCGCAGGACCAGCCAGCCCTGGGCCCGCCAGATCCAAGGCTCAGAGACGATCGCCCAGATCCGCCGCCAGAACCCGTGCGGCTTCGGCAGCTCAGGTACCCGCACGTCAGCGCCGAGCAGCGAGCGGGCCAACGCCGCCTCGACCCCGGCCGCCAGGCGCACGAGCAGCACGGTGCCCAGAGCAGCCGGGATCACCAGCGGCGTCACCGCGAAGCCGAGCGTCACCGACCACCCCGTCACGAGCAGCGAGAACCAGAGCGGTCCGAGCACGAGCGCCGGGAGCTGGAACGCCAGCCCGCGAGCGCTGCCGGCCAGGAACGAGGAGGCGGAGCCACGCATGCTCAACCGGCCTCGGTCAGCGGCCGGCCGCCGTGTCGCTCGGCTCGGATGTGAGGTAGCCATTGCAGCCAGCGCGGCAGGTACCAGTTCCACCTGCCGAGCAGCTTCATCGTCGCAGGAAGCAGCACCGCCCTGATCACGGTCGCGTCGATCAGCACCGCCACCGCCAGCCCGACGCCCATCTGCTTGATTTCGAGCGTCGTCAGGGTCGCGAAGATCGCGAACACCGCGACCATCACCGCTGCGGCCGCCGTGACGGTGCCGGCGGTCCCGGCGATGCCCCGTTCGACCGCCTCCTCGGTGCTCGCGCCCCGGTCCGCCAGCTCCTTGATCCGGCTCACGATGAACACGTGGTAGTCCATCGAGAGGCCGAACAGGATCGCGAACAGGAACAGCGGCAGCCATGTCACGATCGCTCCCGCGGAGTGGAAGCCGAGCAGCCCCTGCAGGTGCCCGTCCTGGAAGATCCAGACGAGGACGCCGTAGGCCGCTCCGACCGACAGCAGGTTCAGCGCGATCGCCGTCAGCGGGATCACGAGCGAGCGGAAGGTCACCAGCATCAGCAGGAAGGCGAGCCCGAGCACGAAGGCGAAGACCACCGGCCCGTGCTTCTTGGTGACGGCCGTGAACTGCTGGGTGCCCGCCGTCTCACCGGTGACCGCCCAGCTGACGCCGGGCACGTGCCCGAGCGTCGCGGGCAGCACCCGCCGGCGCAGGTCCGCGAGTGCCGCGAACGAGCGGTCGTCGGCGCCGCTTCCGGCCAGCGGCACTTCGACCTTCGCGAGGTCGCGCTTTGAGCTCACCTGCACGCTCACCGGCCCACCGAGCCCCGGCGTGGCGCTCGCCACGGCCTTCAGGCGCGCGATCGCGCGCGCCACCGGCGGCGCGGAGACGTCATGCGCCTGCACGGCGACGACGGCAGGCGCCTGCGCGCCGGGGAACGCCTTCTGGATCTGCTCGTAGGAGTGGACGATCGGCAGCTGGCGCGGCAGGTCGCCGAACCCCATCAGACGTGTGTGCATGCCGAGCGCGGGCAGCGCCAGCAGCAGCAGCCCCGCGGTCGTGACCAGCACCGCGGCAGCGGGGTGGCGCAGCGCCGGGCGCAGCGCGAGCGTCCATGCGCGCGATCCGCCCCGGCCATCGCCCTTCAGACGCTGGATCAGCGTCCGGCGGTCGCGCAGCCAGACGAGCGTGCGCGGCTGGCCGAGCCGGCGCAGCGCGCGCGTGCGCAGCAGCGCGAGCAGGCTCGCGGCGAGCACCGCGACGACGCCGCGATCGACCCGGTCGCCGAGCTTGCCGAGCAGCGCCGGCAGCACTGTCAGCGAGCCGATCATCGTGACGAGCACGACGACCATCGCGCCGACGCCGAAGGAGCTGAAGATCTTGCTGCCGGCCATGAGCATCCCCGCCATCGCGATCAGCACCGTGGTGCCGGAGATCAGCACCGCCCGGCCGCTGGTGGCGGCAGCCCGTGCGAGCGCCTCCTCGGGCGATGCGCCGCGGCGCTCCTCGCGCTCGCGCTTGAGGTAGAAGAGCGAGTAGTCGACCCCCACCGCCATGCCGATCAGGAGCATCACCGAGTTGGTCGCTTCCGAGGCGTGGACGAAGTGGCTGAGCAGCGCCGCGAGCCCCAGCGACCCGAGTACGGCCGAGAAGGACAGCAGCACCGGCACGCCCGCCGCCACGAAAGCGCCGAAGGCGAGCAGCAGCACCAGGAAAGTGACCGGCAGCGTCAGGCTCTCGGCGCGCGAGAAGTCATGGCCGGTCGACTTGTCGAGTTCGTGCTGGGCGCTGGCGTCGCCGAACTCGGTGACGGTGAAGCCGGGCGCCTCGCGCTGCAGCGTCGCCACGCGCGCGAGCACCGGCGCAACCCGCGAGGACGCCGTTTCGGGCGAGCCGCGCATGTCGAACTGCACGATCGCGGCGTGCCGGTCGGCCGAGATCTGATCGGCGTGCCCGGTGAGCGGCCCGCTCACTTCCCGCGTCTGAGGCTGAGCGCGCACCGCACGTTCGACGCGTTCTAGCTCTGCGCGGAAGGCCGGGTCGGCGACGGTCCGCGATGAGCTCCTCACCAGCACGGCCTCACCGGCGTGGTTGCGGAACCCGGCGTCGAGGAGCGCCTGCTCGGCGCGCGCCGGTTCGCCGTTGGAGTCTTCGACGTCGCTCAGCTGCACGGTGCCGGCGGCCTGCCCCAGGACCACCGCGACGGTCACGAAGGCAAGCCATCCGAAGGTCGCGGTCTTCCAGTGTGCGGCGCTCCAGCGCGCCGCGCGCTCGGCGATGTTTCCTCTCATTCCAAGTCCCCTTCCGGGTCGGATCTGGTCTCATCGCGAGACTCCCATCCGCGCCGCGCCCCGCCAACGGGGCGTCCCGGCGTCTTGGCATGGGGCTAACCCCCGTGTTTTTGGGGCCCGACCCCGCCCCCGAGCGAGGCCTCAGCCGCCCGGCCCGAAGCGCTCGGTTCTGATCTGGCGCGTCGGGAACCCGGCCGTCAGCAACGCTTCGACCGCGGACTCGACGAAGCCGTTCGTCCCGCAGACGAAGGCCAGCCCCTCGAGGCTCGCCCCCGCGAGGGGCGCAACCATCGGCTCGTCGAGGCGCCCGGTGTGCCCGCTCCAGCCGGGTGGCGCCTCTTTGGTGTAGGTGAGGACGGTCTCCTCGCCGAGCTCGTTCGCGTAGATCAAGTCCTGCGGCGTGCGCACCGAGTACACGAGGCGCATCGGCAGCTCGGGCATCGTCAGGCGCCGGTGGCGCAGCATCGACATCAGCGGCACGACCCCGGAGCCGCCGCCGAGGAGCAGCACCGGCATCTCGCCGCGCCAGACGAAGTAGGAGGTGAACGGGCCCCGGACCTCGATCTGGTCGCCCTCGATCAGCACGTCGTGCAGGTAGATGGAGACCTCGCCGTCGAGCAGGCGCTCGATCGTCAGCTCGATCGCGCCTTCCAGCAGCGGCGAGGAGGCGATCGAGTAGGAGCGCTGGGCGGTGTAGCCGTCGGGCGCCGTCAATCGCACTTCGTAGTGCTGGCCCGGCAGATGCGCCATCCACATCGGCAGGGCGATCCTGATCGTCTTCACCGTGGGCGTCTCGGTGCGGATCTGCGTGACCGTGCCGATCTGCCACCCGCCCGGCGCCTTCTGGGCGACCGGCGTCAGTCGCTCCAGTACCGCTGCTCCTTCCACGGGTCCCCCCTGATGTGGTAGCCGTTGGACTCCCAGAAACCGGGCTCCTCGTGGTCCATGACGCGCACGCCCGCGACCCACTTGGCGCTCTTCCAGAAGTAGAGATGCGGCACGAGCAGCCGCGCGGGGCCGCCGTGCTCGGCGGTGAGCGGCTCGCCCTCGAACTCGGTCACCACCCAGGCCTTGCCGCCGGTGATGTCGTCGAGAGCGAGGTTCGTGGTGTAGCCGCCGTAGCTGTAGACCATCGTGTGGCGCCCGCGCGGCTCGACGCCTTCGAGCAGCACGTCGACCGAGACGCCGCCGAAGCTGGTGCCGAGTTTCGACCACTTGGTCACGCAGTGGATGTCGCAGGGAATCGTCTGCCAGGGCAGCTCGTGGAACTGCTCCCAGCTCCATTCGCGCCCGTTGCCGACCATGCCGTCGATCTTCAGCTGCCAGTCCTGCTGGGCGACGTGGGGCGTTGGACCGGCGGTGAGCACCGGGAAGCCACGCTCGAGGTACTGGCCGGGCGGCAGGCGCGCGGCCTCCTCGGCGGGACCGCGCCGGCGCCCGGTGAAGCCACGTGAGACGAACGCGCTGATGCCTGCACGCTAACCGAGCGGGCCAGTGCGCGCACGCTTTTTTCTTTTTGTTTGGGATGGGTAGCGGGGGCACCGATCTGAGCCCGCCGGGGTAGAGTCGCGCGGGCGGACGGGAGCATGGACTTCGGCCTCGGCGACAAGACAGCGATCGTGGCGGCGGCGAGCCGGGGGCTCGGGCTGGCCTCGGCGCTCGCGCTGGCCCGGGAGGGCGCCAACGTGACGGTGTGCGCGCGCGGCGAGCAGGCCCTAGAGGCGGCTGCGGAGCGGATCCGTGCGGAGACCGGCGCGCAGGTGCTGGCGGTGCGCGCCGACCTGAACCAGCGCGAGGAGATCGAGCGCGTCGTGGCCGAGACCGTCGAGCGCTTCGGCGGGACCGACGTGCTGGTCAACAACTCCGGCGGGCCGGCGTACGGGCCGTTCTCCGAGCTGGAGGACGAGGACTGGCGCAAGGGCTTCGAGGTCGTGACGCTGAACTTCGTGCGCTTCGCGCGGGCCGCGCTGCCGCACATGCGTTCCCGCGGCTGGGGGCGCATCGTCGGCATCCAGTCGATGTCGGTCAAGCAGCCCGTCGCGGGGCTCGACCTCTCCAACGGGATCCGCCCGGGGATTGCCGGCCTGGCAAAGGCGATGATGCCCGACCTCGCCGCCGACGGGATCACGATCAACCTCGTGCTGCCGGGCATGTTCGCGACCGCGCGCCTCAATCCCGGGCTCGCGAGCAGCGACGAGCGCGAGCGCGAAAAGGCATTGGCCGAGCTGCGCCCGCTCGGCGAGCGGGTCCCGCTCGGACGACTCGGCGACCCCGCCGAGCTGGGCGCGCTGGTCGCGTTCCTGGCCTCCGAGCAGGCCTCCTACATCACCGGCGCCGTGTTCCAAATCGACGGCGGGCTGATCGCCTCGAACCTCTGAGAGCGCCCGACGCGCCAGGGCGCGCCGGGAGGGCTATCGTGGCGTGCAGTCGGGCCCATCGAGCCTTGGGGGCGGTGTGGCGGTGAGCGAGAGCACGAACAAGAACCTGGTGCTGGCGGCGATGGTCTTCGCGGTCGCGATGACCTTCATCGACCAGACGATCGTCGCGATCGCGATCCCCGACGTGCAGCGCAGCCTCGGGCTCTCGGCGACCGGCTCGCAGTGGGTGATCAACGGCTACCTGCTCTCGCTCTCGGCGCTGTTCGCGTTCGGCGGCAAGCTCGCGGACGTGCTCGGACGGCGCACGGTGCTCGTGATCGGGGTGTGGGGCTTCGCGATCGCCTCCGCCGCGTGCGGGCTGACCCCGAAGGGCGGGGCGGCCGAGGCCTGGATCGTCTCCTGGCGCGTGATCCAGGGCGCGACCGCGGCGCTGCTGTTCCCGGCCGCCGTCGGCATCGTCGTCGGGTCCTTCCCGCTGCGCGAACGCGGCCGGGCGATGTCGATCTTCTTCGGGATCGCCGGCGGGCTGACCGCCGTCGGCCCGCTTGCCGGCGGCTACCTCGTGCAGTGGACCTGGCGCGCCATCTTCTGGATCAACATCCCGGTGGCGATCGTCGCGCTCGTCCTCATCCATCTCTCCAAACCAGACGACGAGAGGCGCCCCCAGCCGCTGGACTACAAAGGGACCGCGCTCGTGACCGGGGGCATGGCCTTGCTCGTGCTCGGGCTGCAGCAGTCGGCCTCGTGGGGCTGGAGCAGCGCCGCGACCTGGTCCTGCATCGTGGTCGGTGCCGCGCTGCTGAGCGCCTTCGTGTTGTGGGAGCTGCGCTGCGCGACGCCGCTTCTGCAGCTGCGCATCTTCAAGGACCGCGGCTTCGCGGTCGACAACGCCGCGCTCGCGCTGCTCTCGGTCGTGTTCGTGCCGTTCTTCTTCTTCGCGAGCATCTACGCGCAGGTCTCGCTCGGCAAGACGGCCGCCAACGCCGGCGTCTACATCCTCTATTTCTTCTTCGGCTTCTTGATCGGCTCGCTCGTCGGCGGGCGCCTGCTCGACCGCGGCGGCGCCCGGCGCCCTGTCGTGATCGGCGGCGCGCTCGGCGCGGTTGGCTTCTACCTGCTCGCCGGCAAGCTGACCGACCTCTCGCTGAACGCCCAGATCGCGAGCATCATGCTCGGCGCGGCCGGCATCGGGCTGATGCTCACGCCCGCCAGCACCGACGCCGTCAGCCGCGCGCCGAGCGCGAGCTACAGCGAGGTCACCGGCATCACGCAGACGGCCCGCAACTTCGGCGCCAGCCTCGGCCTCGCGATCCTCGGCAGCGTGTTGATCAGCGAAACGAAGTCCAAGGTCGGCGCCGCGCTGATCGGCGCCGGCGTGCCGCGCCCCGAGGCGACTCGCATCGCCTCCTCCTTCGGCGCGAGCGCCGGAGCCGGCGGCTCTTCAGGCGGCTCCGCAGGGACCGCACACGCCGTGCACCTCGCCTTCGCGCACGCGATGCAGCCGGTCTTCTACGCAATGGCCGCGGTGCTCGCGGCGACCTTCTTGATCACGCTGCTGTGGCTGCCGCGCGGGAAGCTGAGCGAAGCACCCGAGCCCGCGGGGCGGATTGAACCGGAACCGACAGAGATGGAGGCCTAGATGCAACCGATGATCACAGGACAGGGACACCTGCCGGCGCTCGGCGAGCACCAGCGCGAGGAAGTCGGCAACGTGCTGCAGGCGCAGCTCGCGGAGCTCGTGGACCTCTCGCTGCTCGGCAAGCAGCTCCACTGGTCGGTGACGGGACCGCACTTCCGTTCGCTGCACCTGCAGCTCGACGAGCTGGTCGACTCCTGGCGCTCCCTGTCGGACACCGTCGCCGAGCGCGCGATCGCGATCGGCACGGCCGTCGACGGCCAGGCGCGCGCGGTGGCCGCCGAGAGTCCGCTGGCGGGCGTCGAGCCCGGCGCGATCGAAGACACCGTGCTCGTCCGAGAGCTGGCCACGCGGCTGGCCGAAGCCGCCGAGCGAGCCCGCGAGCGCGCCGAGCGCGTCAGCGAGCTCGACACGGCAAGCGAAGACCTGTTGATCGAAGTGATCAGGGCTCTCGAGGAGCAGCTCTGGATGGTCCGCGCCCAACTCCCAACCACGACCTAGACTCCGCGTGCCCCGCGCTGCTCGGCCCACCCGCGCCGAGCAGCCGCCGGCGCCGCCACACTGTTGGGCGTGCTCGGAAGGCCCCCCAGAGCGATCCTCGGCTGCGTGTGCGCGGCGCTGCTCGCGAGCGGCTGCGGCGCGAGCGCGACCCCCCACGCCTCCTCCTCGGCGACGACCAAGACAGCGCACAACCCCCCGGTCGCGAACCCCACGCTGAGCGCCGCGGTCCAGAAGAAGCGCGCGCAGGTGGCGCACGTGGACGCCGTCTCGGATCGCGTGCTCGCCGAAGGCAAGGTCCACATCGCGGCCGGAGCGCCCTCGGACACCGAGGTCCGCAAGGAGCTCGAAGCCGCCCGCAAGCACGGCGCGAAGCTACCCGCCGGCGAATCGGTCGCGGCGTTCGAAGCGGCCGCCGCGCAGGCCGACGAACCGGCGCCCGACGCCGTCACCCCGCTCGCGCCATGGAACCCCCGCGACAAGCCGATCGCGGCCTGGATCGTGCCGGTGCTCGAATGGGCGGTCGAACACGGCTGGCCCGGCGCCGTCACGAGCGGCTACCGCAGCTACTACGAACAGGCGCAGCTGAACGCCGCGGGCCTCTTCTCCGCGCCGGCCGGCCTCAGCAACCACGAGTCCACCGTCTACCCCGGCGGGGCGGTGGACGTGACCCAGCCCGGTCGGCTGATCACGGTGCTGAAGGCCTACAACGGCCGTCGCAAGCTCGTCGGCGGCGTGCTCGGCCCGGTCGACCCCGAGCACTTCTCCGCCACCGGCGCCTAGCGCGGCACCTGCTGGGTGATGCAGTGCACGTTGCCACCGCCGAGCAGGATCTCGCGCGCCGCGACGCCGACCACCTCGCGCTCGGGAAAGCAGGCCGCGAGCACCTCGGCCGCGCGATCGTCGAAGCGCTCGTCCAGGAGCGGGAACACGATCCGCGAGTTCGCGGGGTAGAAGTTGACGTAGGAGGGCGCGAGCCGGTCGCCGGCCCTGCGCGGATGCGTGCCCGGGCGCGGCGTGACGCCGGCCGCCTCGCCCTCCTGGATGTAAAGCGGCCCGGGTGCGGGGACGGTCAGCACCTCGAGCTCGCGCCCGGCGGCATCGCGCGCGGCGCGCAGGCGAGCCAGCGCGTCCTCACCGACCTCGTGCATCGGGTCGGCCGGGTCCTCGCAGACGCTCAGCAGCACGGTCCCCGGGCGCACGAAGCACGCGAGGTTGTCGACGTGGCCGTCGGTCTCGTCACAGGGCACGCCACGCCCCAGCCAGATCACCTTCTTCGCGCCGAGGTAGTCGCACAGCGCCCGCTCGATCTGCTCGCGCGAGAGCGAGGGGTTGCGGTTCTGATTCAGCAGGCACTCTTCGGTGGTGAGCACCGTGCCCTCGCCGTCGACGTGAATCGAGCCGCCCTCGAGCACCAGCGGCGCGCGGTAGCGCGCGGCGCGTTCGACCTCGAGCACCTTGGCGGCGGCGCGTTCGTCGCGCGCCCAGTCGGCGTAGAGGCCACCCCACGCGTTGAAGTGCCAGTCCACGCCGCGCAGCCCGGGCTCCGATCCGGTCAGAAAGCTCGGCCCGATGTCGCGCATCCAGGCGTCGTCGGTCGAGAGCTCGACGACCCGCACCTCGGCGGGCAGCAGCTCGCGGGCGTGCTCGAACTGCTCGTCGTCGGCGCCGACGGTGACGGGCTCAGACGCGACGATCGCCTCGGCGACCGCGGCGAAGGCACGCTGGGCGGGCTCGGCGCCGTGGCGCCAGTTGTCGGGGCGCCGGGGCCAGGCCATCCAGCAGCCGGCGTGGGGCTCGAACTCGCCGGGCATGCGCCAGCCGTCGGCCGCCGGCGTGGAATCCAGGGTGGCGCTCATCGCCAGAGACTAGAGTCAAGCCGATGGCAGAAGAAGCTCCGCTGATCGCCGCGGAGGGCGTGCTCGACTCCCCGGCGCGCACCCGTGAGCCCGAGCGCGCGGTGTTCAGGGTGGGCGCCGTGCAGGAGCGCTGGCACGAGGACCCCGCGGAGCACGAAGAGGCGCTCGCGGCCGGCGTGCGGCGCGCCGCGGCGGCAGGCGCCAAGCTCGTCTGCCTGCAGGAGCTGACCCTCTCCCCCTACTTCGCCGTCGACGCCGGGGGACCGGCGGCCGGCGGCGTCGCGCCCGAGCCCCTCGCCCAAGGTCCCACGTACCGCTTCGCGGCGCGCCTGGCAGGCGAGACCGGCGCCCACGTGCACGCCTCGATGTACGAGCGCGCCGACGGCGAGGACGGCCTCGGCTTCAACACCGCGATCGTGGTGGCGCCCAGCGGGGACGTAGTGGCCCGCACGCGCAAGCTGCACATCCCGGTCACCGCCGGCTACTACGAGGACCGCTGGTTCCGTCCGGGGCCGGCCGGCGAGGACGCCTTCACGCTGCTCTCGCTGGAAGGTGCGCAGCTCGGGCTTCCCACCTGCTGGGACCAGTGGTTCCCGGAGCTCGCGCGCGCCTACTCGCTGGAGGGCGCCGACGTGATCGTCTACCCGACCGCGATCGGCTCGGAGCCCGACCACCCGGGCTTCGACACCGAGCCGCTCTGGGAGAGCGTGATCCTCGGAAACGCGATCGCCAACGGCGTGTTCATGGTCGCCGTGAACCGCACCGGCACCGAGCCGCCGCTGCGCTTCTACGGCTCCTCGTTCATCTGCGATCCCTACGGGCGCAAGCTGGTCCAGGCTCCACGCGACGAGCCCGCCGTGCTCGTCGCCGACCTCGACCTCGACCAGCGGCGCGACTGGCTCGAGCTGTTCCCCTTTCTCGCGACGCGCCGCCCCGACGCCTACGCGCCGCTCGTCGAGCCCGGCGGCGACTGACGGGCTCCGAAGCCGCAGGCCGTTCCCGCGGCAAGCGCGGGATCGGCCACCAGCCGTTCCGTAGCCTCCGAGCGCCGTGTCCTAGTCTGCTCGTGTGGCGCGCATCGGGATGCTCACAGGTGGTGGCGACTGCCCCGGTCTGAACGCGGTGATCCGCGGCGCGGTGCGTGCCGGGCTGGCGGAAGGGCATACGTTCGTCGGCTACCGCTACGGCTGGTCCGGTGTGCTCGCCGACGAGGCGATCGAGCTCACGCTCGACAGCACGATCGGCATCCTGCCGCGCGGCGGCACGATCCTCGGCACCTCCCGCACGAACCCGTTTGCCGACGGCGCCGACGGCGTCGCCGCGGTCCGCGGGGCGATCGCCAAGCGCAGCGTCGAGGCCCTGATCCCGATCGGCGGCGACGACACGCTCGGCGTGGCCGTCAGGCTGCACGAAGCCGGCGTGCCGGTCGTGGGGGTGCCGAAGACGATCGACAACGACCTCGGCGGCACCGACTTCACGTTCGGCTTCCAGACCGCGGTGCAGATCGTCACCGACGCGATCGACCGCCTGCACACCACGGCCGAGTCCCACGACCGCGTGATGGTCGTCGAGGTGATGGGCCGCCATGCCGGCTGGATCGCGACGCATGCCGGCATCGCCGGGGGCGCTGACGCGATCCTCGTCCCCGAGCGTCCCTTCGACGTCGAGGAGGTCTGCGCGCACCTCAAGCGCCGGCACGGACGTGGGCGCAAGTTCTCGATCGTGGTCGTCGCGGAGGGCGCGACCCCACGGGAGGGCACCCTCGATGCAGAGGATGGCTTCGTCACCCGCGACACCACCACGGACGCCTTCGGGCACGAGCGGCTGGGCGGCATCGGCGTCGTGCTCGAGCGCGAGATCGAGCGTCGCACCGGCTACGAGGCGCGGGTGACGATCCTCGGTCATGTCCAGCGCGGCGGCACGCCGGTCGCGTTCGACCGCGTGCTCGCGACGCGCTTCGGGGTGGCCGCGGTACGCGCGGTCGCCGCCGGGCGCACCGGCACGATGGTCGCGCTCCAGGGAACCGCGGTCGTCGAGCTGGGAATGGCCGCGGCGCTGGCCGAGCCCAAGCTGCTCGACCCAGAGCTGTACGAGACCGCCGAGCTCTTCTTCGGCTGACCCTCAGGATCGGCGCGGGCCCGCCTGGGCGCTGCGAGCGCGAGCGTGCTCCCGGTTGACGCGCTCCTGGAGGAGCAGCGCGAACGTCGGACATGCCCGCGCGGCACGCTCGGCGTACTCGACGAGCTGGTCGGGGACCGGCCGCCCGTCGACGATCGGATAGCCCCACTCGTCGAGCGCGATCATCTCGGGCAGGAGCTCGGCGCACATCCCGTGTGCCTCGCAGGCGATCGGGTTGACCTTCAGGTGCCGGCTCACAGGCCGGCCCTCGCCATCGTCCTCTCCGCGCGGGGCCGCCGGCGAGGCATCGGGAGGGCTGGGGCCAGGCCGCAGGCCTCGCACGGACCTTCCGCACCATGCTCGGCCAGCTCGGGCGCGAACACGTCGAGCGCGCTCGTGACGAACCGCAGCGCGCCGTCCGGGTGCCGGCACGCCCCGCGGCCGCGGATCACCGCGGCGAGCCCCTGCTGCTCAGCCGCGCCGTCCCCCGCTGCCGCGCCACCCGCCCAGGCTCGCAGCCCGCGCGCGACAGCGGCGAGCCCGTGCTCGCAGGGGCCGCACTGGCGGGCGCTGGCGCGAGCCAGCCACTCGGCCACCCGCACGGTTTCGGCGACCGGGCAGTGGCGCCCCCCGAGCAAAGCGATCACGCCCGCCCCGATCGTGGCGCCGCGCGCGCCGAGGCCGATGTCGTCGAGCGTCAGCGTCGCGAGGTGCGCGCTGTCGATCCACGTGCCGGCGTAGCCGCCGACCAGGACCGCGCGCACGGCTTCTTCGAGACCGCCGGCGGCGTCGATCAGCGAGGCCAGCGGGGCGCCGTGCTCGATCTCATACACCCCCGGCCCGGGCACCGGCCCGCAGAGCGTCACGAGCGCGGAGCCCGGATGCTCCGGCGGGCCCAGCTCGCGGAACCAGTCGGCTCCGTGGCGCGCGATCAGTGCCACGTGCGCGAACGTCTCGGCGTTGCTGAGCAGCGTCGGGCGCCCGTTGACCCCCTGCTCGAAGATCATCGGCGGCGTGAAAGTCGGCTTCGCCGGGCCGCCGTTCAGGAAGTGGACAAGCGCCGACTCCTGGCCGCCCACGTAGCCGTCGGGGACGGCAACGATCCGCGTCCGCACGCGCTCGCGCAGCGCGCGCCGTTCAGCGCTCGCCCGCAGCGCGGCATCTACGGTCTCCACCGACCCCTCCGAGACGCAGAGGACGACCTCCTTGGCCGACACCGCTCGGGCCGCCAGCGCCGCACCGTCGAGGACGAGATGCGGGGCGGAACGGATCAGGGTGCGGTCCTTGAGGCTGGCGGGCTCGCCCTCGACCGCGTTCACGACCACCGTCCTGCCGCCCACACGCCCGCGAGCGCCGAGCACCGCGTGCATCTTCAAGGCGGTCGGGAAGCCGGCGCCGCCGCGGCCGTGCAGGCCGGCGCGTTCAACCGCGTCGATCAGCTCGCCGGCCTGTCCCCGACGCGCCGGGGCGAGCTCGGGTGCGGGGCCGTGCACGTCGAGGTGCGCATCGAGGTCGAGCGAGCCCAGCTCCGCCACACCCGCGAGCAGGCGCGGCAGGGTCCCTCTCTGGACGGTCACGCTCATCGGTGCGCGTGCCTCGGCTTTCCGAGCAGCGAGCTGGGCGTGCCGGAGCGACGCGCCCATTCCGAGCCGAGCGGCCCCGCGGGAAGCCAGATCGCAAGGAACACCGCAAAGGCTCCCGTGCCGGCGAGGGCGGCGCCGCGGGCGCGCGGTGAGATCTGACGGCTGGCGCCGATCCGCACCAACACCGCGGCAAGTACGAGCAGCACGCAGATCGCGCTCAGCAGCTGGAGCCACCCGGTCTTGACATCGCTGCCCGTGCCGAAGCCGTGCAGCAGCGCGACCGGCCAGGCCGCGTAGGAGAGCCAGTGGACCGCGCGCCAGCCGCGGTAGCCGACGCGCCTGCGGGCAAGGCTCGTGACGATCACCGCCAGCAGCAGGTCGAAGGAGACGGCGCCGAGCCCGAGCCAGAACGGACGATAAGAGCCGATGAACGGGAGCACGCTCGCTGTCAGCGAGATCGGCGCGAAGCTGTCGAGCACCGAGGTGAGGATGTGCAGCACGAGGAACACGAGCGTCAGCAGCGCGAGGTTGCGGTGCAGCTCGTCCACCACGAAGCGCGGCCATTTCGCGCTCCCGACGCGGCGCAGGTCTACCACGCCGAGCGCGACCGTCGCGCTCAGCAGCAGCAGCGCCACAGCGCCCGTCGAGCGCGTGAGATACCAGTACGCGCTCGTGCTCGCAAGGACCGTCATGCCGGCGCGTGCTCCATCGCCGCTCGGTGCTCGCCGCTGAGGGGCCACGCTCCGACCTTCACGACACGGCCCTCCAGTGCGACGAGCCGCGCGGGCAGTCCGCGTCCGCTCAGCCAGTGCAGCGCCTTCGCGCCCTGCAGCAGGGCACCCGTGCTCGCGATGTTCGCGTCCACGCAGTCGGCCGCTGCGACGCTGACGGTCCGCCACGGGGTCTGCGCAGGGCGCCCGGTGTGGGGGTCGATGATGTGGTGCATGGGCTCGCCGCCCCGATGCCAGCGACGCGCAGTGGTGCTGGAGGTCGCGAGCCCGCCGTCGGCGATCGCGAGGCGCTGCCCCGGGGCTCCGGGTCCGTCGCGATGGTCGTCGGTGACGTGGACCGGCCAGCCGCCCGCCGGCGCGGGGCCCGCGGTTGCGATGTCGCCCCCCAGGGCGATGAGGGCGCCGCACCCGAGCCGGGCGTTCACCACAGCGGCGCAGCGGTCGGCCGCCAGCGCTTTCGCGGTCGCGCCGAGATCGAGCTTGGTTCCCGCCGGTATGCGTACGCGTCCGCCCTTGCGGTCGACGACGACCTCGCGCCAGCCGCCGTGACGGCGGGCGATCAGACGCGGCGGTCCGCCATCGTCTTCGCCGAGATCTCCCAGCTCGCGCAAGAGCTCCCAATCGCGGTCATAGCCCGCCCGCTCGAGCGAGAGCCCGATCGTCGGGTCCAACGCCCCCTCGGTCAGTCGCGCACCACGCAGCGCCAGCTCGACCGCGTCGAGCAGGAGCGGGCCGGCATCGGCTGTCCGTCCCGCGCGCGCGTTCACGAGCGACAGCTCGGAGTCCTCCCGAAAGCGGCTGCACGCGGCGTCGAAGCGCGCCAGCTCGGCCACCACGAGCGCGACCGCGTCGTCGAGTGCGTCGGGCTCCTCGACGCGGAGTGCGGCGGTGCTGCCGAGCGCGGGCCAGCTCGCGGCGGCGCTCACGGCGCCCTCCACCCGTCCCGCGCAGAGGAGCTGCGCGCCCGCATGTCCTCGACGCGCACGGCGGCCGCGGAGCCGCGCCCGGCGGTGGAGGAGCCGCGCGCGCGCGTTCTTCGAACGAGCCTGGCGGCGGCGGCGACCCCATAGCCCGCGAGCGCGACGAACACCACGAGCACCGCGATCGCGAGGCCCGGCGTCAGGATCAGGCAGAGCAGCCCGAGCGCCGCGCCGATGCCGAGATCGGCCAGGAGCAGCCGCCGGCGGCGCACGCGTCGGGAGTCGAGCCGGCGGCGACGCACAGCGGCGCTCGTGTCCAGCTCGGCGAGTGGCAGCTCGGCCGTGTCCAACCGCGCCGGGCGGCTCACGCGGGAAGCCTCCGGTAGATCCAGCGCGGCAGCATGCGCAACCCCGCCGCCACCCAGCGCAGCCCCGAAGGCGCCCAGACCGTGCCCGCACCGCGCCGCAGACCGCGTCGGGTCTCGCGGGCGACGACCTCGGCGCTCGTCGCGAACGGCGGCTCGGGCAGGCCCGCGGTCATCCGCGTGCGGACAAAGCCGGGCCTGACCACCATCACCCGCACACCCTCGGCACGGAGCTCGTCATCGAGCGCTCGCGCGAGCGCGTCGAGTCCCGCCTTCGACGCGCAGTAGACGGCGTTCGACGCGCGCGGAAGCTCGGCAGCAACCGATGACAGGACGACGATCGTGCCTCGCCGCTGGGCGCGCATCAGGCGGGCAGTCTCCATCAGCAGCGAGCCCGCACCGACAGTGTTCACACGCAGGACCTCCACGGCGGCCGGGATGTCCTCGGGCAGCCCGCCGCGCGCGCCGAGGACGCCCACCGCGAGCACGGCGACGTCAACCTCGCCGAGCAGCGCGAAGGCCCGCTCGAGCGCGGACCGGTGCGCTGGCGTGTCGAGCGCATCCAGCCGGAGCGTCTCGACCCGCGCGGCGCCGGCGGCACGCAGCTCGGCGGCCGCGGCGTCCAGTGCGGGCTGGTCGCGCCCTGCGAGCAGAGCGTCGCTCACGCCCTCGCGGGCCAGCTCACCGGAGATCGCCGCGGCGATCTCCGAGCTGCCGCCGATGATCAGCAGGCGCCTGGCGCTCACGCGCTGAGCTCCAGCCGCCGGGCCATGTCCGAGCGCAGTGTTCCCTCCGGGTCCACGCGCTCGCGGACAGCACGGAATCGCGCCAGCTCCGGGTAGGTGTCGTTCAGCATCTCAGCGCTCATGCGCGCATCCTTGGCCAGATATACGCGCCCTCCCGCGCCGACGATCAGGCGGTCGGCCGCGTCGAGCACGGTGCGGACCCCCCGCGCGCGGGCCGGGATGTCGACGGCGAGCGTCCACCCCTCGATCGGGAACGAGAGCAGGCCGCCGCTCGGCGCGCCGAAGCGCTTCAGCGCCGCGAGGAACATCGGGACGCGGCGCGCGCGCAGCATCTCCAGCGCGCAGCGGATCACCCACTCCTCGCCCGGCGGAACGACGAACTGGTACTGCAGGAGCCCGCGCCGGCCGTAGAGCCGGTTCCAGTCCCCGACGCGGTCCAGCGGGAACAGCTGCTCGACGGGCCCCATGGTGACGCCGCGGTCGCGGCGGGGGCTGTGGTGCCATAGGGCCGCGTTGAAGGTGCGCACGGCCACCCCGCTCAGCAGTCCTCCCGGCGCTCCCTGCGGGACCCGCAGCGACGGAGGAGCTGCGATCCCGAGCGAGCCGGCGCCGGCGGGTGCCTCGCCTTCGCGCGAGCGCGTGACCACCGCGCGGGCGAAGCGCTCGCCGCTCGCCAGCAGGTCGAGCCACGCGATCGCGTGTGTGTGCCCGTCGCGGCTCATCAGGGCCATCGCGTCCTCGATCGAGTCGGCGCGATCGACGTCCGCGATCGCAAAGGGCTCGCGCAGCGGCACCGTCCTGAGCGTCGCTGCCGTGATCGCTCCCGTCAGCCCCATGCCGCCTGTCGTCGCGGCGAACAGCTCGGCGTCGCTCTCGCGCGAGACCTCGTGCACACCCGCGCCCGGCGTGACCAGCTCGAAGGAGACGAGCTGCCGCGCGATGCTTCCTGCGACTGGATGGTTCTTGCCGTGCACGTCGGAGGCGATCGCCCCGCCGACCGTCAGGTGACGGGTCCCCGGGACGACCGGCAGCGTGCGCCCGTGCGCGGCAAGCGCTTCGAGCAGCACCGCGAAGGTGGTGCCGGCGCCGGCGCGGACCTCGCTGCGCCCGGCGTCGAGCGCCTGCACGCCGGTGAGCCCGGTCATGTCGAGCACGGCCCCGCCGTCGTTCTGCGCCGGGTCACCGTAGCTGCGGCCCGCGCCGCGCGGGATCGCGCCGCCCTTCGGCGCCGTCCGCAGCAGCTCGGCCAGCTCCTCGGCGCCGTCAGGACGCAGCACGCGCGCCCGGGTGGGCGCGTTGCGCCCCCAGCCGCTGAGCAGCGTCACGGCGCCCTCGGGGGCGCCGTGACGGCCGGCGGGACGAACGCCCCGCTCCACGCGGCCACTTGTCTCAGTCGACGACATACACACCGGCCACGAAGAGCGCCGCCCACGCGGCGCCCACGATCAACAGGAAGCGGTCGCCGAGAACGAGCTCGTCGGGCGTTTCGCTCGCGCCGCGGTCGATCAGCAGGGCGTAGCGCAGCAGCCACAGCACGAACGGGATCACCGTCAGCTCGTACCAGGACAGGCGCGCCTGGTGCGAGCGCTGGAAGGCCCACAGGCAGTACGCGGTCGTCGTGACGGTCGCGGCGAGGCCCACGACGAACATCAGATAGCGCTCGCTGTACTCGGCGAGCGAGGGTCGCTTGGTGACGCTGCCTGAAGAGGCCGCACGCAGCTCGGCGTAACGCTTGCCGGCGACGAGGAACAGGGCGCCGAAGGAGGTCACCGTCAGAAACCAGCGCGAGACGGCGACATCGGTCGCGACGGCGCCGGCGAGCGCACGCAGAATGAAGCCGCTGGCGACGCAGGCGATGTCGGCGACTGCGATCTGGCGCCACCAGAGCGTGTAGCTGCCGGTCAGAAGCACGTAGCAGAGACCGACCGCGGCGAGCCACGGGGTGACCGCGAAGGCGAGCGCGAGACCGCCCGCCGCCAGCGCGACAGCGGTCGTGACTGCGAGCCGGACCGAGACTTCCCCCGCGGCGATCGGGCGCGTGCGCCGCCGCTCGTGGAGGCGGTCCTCGTCGCGGTCGTGCAGATCGTTGAAGAGGTATGTAGAGCTCGACAGCGCACAGAAAGCGACGAACGCCGCGATCAGGCGCTCGGGCACCTCGGGCCAAACGAGGGCGCCCGCGGCGGCCGGCGCGGATAGCACCAGCAGGTTCTTGGTCCACTGCCGCGGCCGGCACGCGCGCACGATCGCCGGGAGCCGGCGCGCCCGAAAGCGGCCGCCGAGCGAGTTGGGGGAGGCCACCTGTCGCGGCGCAGCTTGCTCTGGGGGCGTCGGCACCACATCGGACATGGCACTACGTCTAGATGAGGTGGGGGTCAGGAACCGGTGAAAATGCTCTTACGCAGCCGTTTTGCGGGCTTTCGCGACGTTCGCGTATGCCAGCATCGCTGCATGGACTCCTCGGCCGCCTCGATGCCGGCTACTCGCGAGCACGCCGTTCGCCGGCGGGGTGGCGGGCCGGCGCCCGCCGCCTCGCGACGCGTCCGCCGGGTGCTGCTTGCGGCGGCCGTCGTTGTGCTGGCGCCGGCCGCGATCTCCTACGTGACGACGATTGCCCGACCCTCGAACTCGACCCTCGGCATCCGCTCGGTCGAGTGGCTGCGCGACCACGGCGGGGCCGGCCTCGTCTCCAGGATCGAGTCCATCTACTACTCCTTGAACGCCCCGGCCAAGGGCGGCCCCGCGCTCAACGCGCTGCCGCGCAGCGGGCTCGCGGCGCGAGCGGCGAGCGAAGTCGCGCGCAAGGGCGCGATCGTCGACCGCCCCGCTCCTGTCGCGCCGCTGTCGCACACGCCGCTGCCCGGCGAGGGCTCGTGGAGCCCGACCTACATGGGCGAGAGCCGGACGGACCCGGCGCTGCTCGTCACGACCTTCCGCAGCGACCCAGCCGAATACCCGCGGCTCGTCGCCGGCGTGGCGTGGATCAACACCTCGCGCACCAAGGTCGACCTCTTCGCCGGGCGCCAGGAGCCCGCCGTGGAACTGCCGCGCCGGGGGCCGATGGAGGTGCCGTCCTCGATGCGCTCACGGCTGATTGCGACGTTCAACAGCGGCTTCAAGCTCGCCGACTCTCATGGCGGCTGGGCGCAGGGCGGGCGCACCTACGCGCCGATGCGCGACGGCCAGGCCACCTTCGTCCGCTACACCGACGGCCGCTACGACGTGGCGGCCTGGCACGGCGGCCCGGCCGCCGGCCCGAACGTCGCCTTCGCGCGGCAGAACCTGCCGTTGCTGGTCGAAGGCGGACACGACAGCCCGCGTCTGCGCAACGGCGCGGAATGGGGCGCGACACTCGGCAATGCCGTGCGCGTGTGGCGCTCGGGCATCGGCATCGACGCCCACGGGAACCTGCTCTACGCCGCCGCGAACGACCAGACGGCGGGCAGCCTCGCGCACGTCCTCGAGCACGCCGGCGCCGTACGGGCCATGGAGCTGGACATCAACTCCTACTGGATCAGCTTCAACACCTACGAAGCGTCGGGAGCCCTGCACCCGGGCAAGCTGCTCGCCGACACCGAACGCCCCGCGACGCGCTACCTCGAACCCGACGACCGCGACTTCTTCGCCGTCTTCCGCCGCTGAGGGCTCGGCTCAGGAGCCGCCCGAGACGACCGGTTCGGACGGTTCGCTCGGCGGCGGGGAAGCTTCGTGCGTTTCCGGTTCGGGCTGTTCGGGCGCCGGTTCCGGCGCAGCTTCCTGGGCCGGGACGCTGGTTTCGGGAGCGCTCGTCTGCGGCGCGCGTTCTTCGGCCGGCGGGGCTTCGGTCGTTTGGGTTTCGGTCGCCTGGGTTTCGGTCGGCGGCGCGGCCGCTTTGGGCGCCTGCGCGGGCGGCTTGAGCGGCTGTGTCGAGGTGTGGTGGGTCGATTTCCCCGCCCGGTTCTGAGCCGATGCACTCGACGCGTGGCCCGAGAAGGCGTTCGCGGCGAGGTCGACGAACACGCCGGTCAGCACGGCGCTGCCGGCGATCAGCCACCGGTTCGTGCGGCGCAGCCTGCGCAGCGCGGCGTCGCGGCTGCGGCTGTCGTGGGGGATCGAGTCGCGGCGGATCGGCTTCATGCGACGGCTTCCACGCTAGCGGTGCGCGGCATGTTCCACCCAAGGAGCGAATTCGGGGATCAGCACAAGTGCCAGCACGAGCCCACCGAGCAGCGAGGCGCCCAGGGCCGCGGCGCGCCCGGAGCTGCCGGGCAGCCTCGGCGCAAGCGTCCACCCGCCGGCACCCGCAGGGCTCGGCTCGCGGCGCGGCCCACCGGGCTCGACGCCGGCGGCGGCGAGAACGTCCCGACGCACGGTTCGAGGCGCGATCAGACCCTTGGCGATCTCGCCGAGGTGGCCCAGCACGTGCAGCGAGGCCAGCGCGAGCCAGACGAAGAAGCTGATCTTGTGAATCGGCATCAGCGTGTTACGCGAGGAGGGTCCGGCGAACAGCAGCGCCACCCCGCTCGCGAAGATGACGAGCGTGTCCACGACGAGCAGCGGCGCCATCACGCGCAGCGCGGGCGCGGGCGGCCCCTTGAGACGGTATTGGGGATCGCCGGTGTAGTACCGGGCGAAGCGGTAGCCGGTGCTGGCCAGCTTCAACGCGAGCGGGCCGATCAGCAGCAGGCCCAGGAAGAGGTGAAGCCACGTCAGCTGTCCAATCCGGACGATCGTGATGCCGAGCACCGCGAGCAGCACGAACAGCAATGCGCCCGCCTGGACCGTGAGGCGCTCGTTGCCGTCGGTGGTCCCGGCGAGCAGGGCGGAGGGCCCCCGCTCGTCGCTGGCCGTGGCGCGGCCTGCCTCTGCTGTGGCGCCGATCTCGGCGGCGCGTTCGGTAGGGGTCGCGGTCATGTCCTCGAGCCGAGTGTCGGCAATTCCATTAAGCAACCGATAACCGCAGGATGAGAAGCGTCCAATGAGAGAGCTCTTGGAAAACGCGCCGGCCCGCGGGACCGTGTGAGGGGTCTTATGCTGGTGCGATGGCGTCCAGTTCCGAGCAAGCTGCGACGGCGGCTCCGGAGGCGGTAGCCGGCGCCCAGGTGCTGCTGATCGAGGACGAACCGGGGATCGTCGACTTCATCCGGCGCGGCCTCGAAGGTCACGGCTTCCGCGTGCGAGCGGAGACGGACGGGATCGCAGGTGAGCGCGCGGCGCTCGAGGAGCCGGTCGACATGGTCGTGCTGGACCTGATGCTGCCAGGTCGCAGCGGCCTCGAGGTGCTCTCCAGGCTGCACTCCGCCAAGCCCGAGCTGCCGGTCATCGTGCTGACGGCGCGCGGCGAGGTCGAGGACCGGGTCGCCGGGCTCGACCGCGGCGCGGTCGACTACCTCGTCAAGCCCTTCTCGCTCGCGGAGCTCGCGGCACGCATCCGGGCACAGCTGCGCTCTGCCTCGCTCGGCGTCGGCACGCGCCTGGAGGCGGAGGACGTCGAGCTGGAGCTGCTGAGCCGCAAGGTCCGCCGCCAAGGGAGACCGATCGCGCTGTCGAGTACCGAGTTCGAGCTGCTTGCGCACCTGATGCGCAACCACGACCGGGTCGTGGGGCGCGAGGAGATCCTGAGCGCCGTGTGGGGTTACCAACACGACCCCGCCACGAACATCGTCGACGTCTACATCGGCTACCTGCGCCGCAAGCTGCGCCTGCCTGACAGCCCCGCGCCGATCCAGACGGTGCGCTCTGTCGGCTACCGCTTCGGCCGTGCGGGCTCCTAGGCGCGCCCGGCCGCTCAGCCTGCGCTGGCGCCTGGCCGGCTGGGTGGCGCTGGTGGTGATCGCCTCCTCGGCGATCACGTTCGTCGCCGTCTACCGCGGCACGGCGACGCAGCTCAAGGATCAGATCGACGCGCAGATCGCCGGCGACGCGGACGAGCTCAGCCACGCGCTCGCCGCGTCGGAACCGCGCTCGGTGACGCAGCTGCGGAAAGCGGCATCTGAGTACATGCGCGGACAGCCGTTCCGTGCCAGCTCGACCGCGCTGATCGTGACGATCCCAGGCGTCGGAGCCGTCACGAACCAGCCTGAGCTGTTGGGCCCCTCGCAGCCCGACCCGGGCGAGACGGTGAGCGAGCAGGAACGCGAGAACGCGCTCTCCTCGCAGCTGCGCGCGGCGGGCCACGGCTACTCGACGCTACGGGCGCCGGATGTCGGAGATCTGCGGCTGCTGCACCGCACGGTGCCTCTCGAGGTCGGCGAGCAGAAGGTGCAGGCCTCGATCTGGGTCGGCACTCCGCTGGGCCCCGTTTCGCGGGCGCAGGAGAGCGTCGCGCGAGCCTTCATCCTGGCCGGCGCCCTCGCCGTCGTCGCGGCACTGCTCGCGGCGCTGCTGATCGGGACGCGGATCTCCAACCCGCTACGCCGGATGGCGAGCGTGGCAGCGCAGGTTGACGCAGGCGATCTGCGCCCCCGCATCCACGGCGGTGACCGCGGCGCGCAGGAGGTGCAGGTCCTCGCCGAAGCCTTCAACAACATGCTCGACCGGCTCGACGTCGCGTTCGCGGGCCAGCGCGCGTTCATCGCCGACGCCTCACACGAGCTGCGCACACCGCTGACCGTGATCAAGGGCCAGCTCGAGGTGCTCGCGGCACAGGAACACCCCTCGCGCGAGGAGGTCCGCAGGGTCGAGGAGCTGGTCTCCGCGGAGGTCTCGCGCATCTCGCGCCTGGTGGATGACCTGCTCGTGCTGGCGCGCAGCGAACAGACCGAGTTCCTGCGCCTCGAGCAGGTGCCGCTCGAGAGCTTCGTCTCTGAGCTCTGGGACGGCTTCGCGGTGCTCGAGGCCGAAAGGCGCTTCGAACTGGGGCCGGTGCCCGCCGGCACCCTGCGCGCCGACCCCGACAGGGTCGCCCAGGCCCTGCGCAATCTCGTTCGCAACGCGATCGAGCACACCGAAGAGGGCCGCGGGCGCGTGCTGCTGCACGTCGAGCGGGCGGGCGCGGGCAGTGTCCGCTTCGTCGTGCAGGACGACGGGCCGGGGATCCCGGCCGACCAGCGCGAGGCGGTGTTCGAGCGCTTCCACCGCACCGACTCCGCGCGCAACCGCGCCTCGGGAGGAACCGGCCTCGGGCTCGCGATCGTGAAGGCGATCGCCGACGCCCACGGCGGTAGCGTGCGCGCGAGCGCCGCGGCGACCGGCGGAGCACGCATCGAGCTCGAGCTTCCCGGCTTCACGCCGGCGCCCGGCTCCCCCCGCGCTCAGAGCGCGGTGGAGCCGGTGGGCAGGGTCCCGGCCTGAGCGACGTTCGGGTTCGGGACGCGGGACGCGGGGAATGGCTGGAGGCATGGCCGAGCGACGACCGCGTCCAGTCCACGTCGGCTGCTCGGGGTGGAACTACCGCTCCTGGCGTGGCGCTTTCTACCCTGCCGGCGAGCCGGCGCGGCGCTGGCTGGAGCTGTACGCCGAGCGGTTCGAGACGGTGGAGGTCAACACGACCTTCTACCGGCTGATCGCACGCGCGGCGGTGGAACGCTGGGTCGAGCAGGTGCCGGCGGGATTCTGCTTCGCCGTGAAGGCGAGCCGCTACCTGACCCACGTCAAGCGACTCAAGGACATGTCCGAGGGCGTCTCCCGGTTCTACGAGCGGATCCGGCCGCTCGCAGACGCAGGCCTGCTCGGCCCGGTGCTCTGGCAGCTTCCGGAGAACTTCCACCGCGACGATGAGCGGCTTGCCGGGGCGCTCGCGCTGGCGCCGCCGGGGCGCCACGCGTTCGAGTTCCGCCACCCGAGCTGGTTCGTCCCCGAGGTCTACGCGCTCCTGCGCGAGCACGGCGCCGCGCTCGTGATCGGCGACCATCCTGAGCGCCCGTTCCAGACGCTCGAGCGGACAACGGATTTTTCCTTCGTGCGCTTCCACTACGGGCACCGCGGGCGGCGCGGCAACTACTCCCGCCGCGAGCTCGAGGAATGGGCGCAGAGGCTCCGCGCGATGCGCGACGACGCGGAGCTGTTCGTCTACTTCAACAACGACTGGGAGGCGTTCGCCCCGCAGAACGCGAAAACGCTCGTGCGGCTGCTGTCCGGTCCGCAGCCACGGCGCCCCTGACGCTCCGCATGTCTGAAATCCGTTGCGGCGGGTAGCCCACCTGCGGAGGTGATGCCGATGGCAACGACGAAACAGCGCGCAGCAGCCAAACGCAACGTCAAGAAGGCGCAGGCCGGAGCGCGCAGCAAGCAGACCCTGAAGCATCTGCCGGCGAGCACCAAAAAAGCGCTGGGCGAAGAAGCCAACAAGGTGCGCAAAGGAGAAACCGAGACCCGCAAGGACCTCGAAGCCAAGGCGCGGCGCCTCGAGATCCGAGGCCGCTCGAGGATGGGCAAGGACGAGCTGCGCAGGGCGATCGCGCGGGCACGCTGACCCGCGCGATCCATGCTCCTGCGGCTGCGCTCAGGCCGCCCCGGGCGCGACCTGCGCGTATTTGAGCGATCCGGGGGTGGTCAGGTCCTCTCCGGTCTCCAACAGCGTCTTCAGCCCCGAGAGGATCTGCGGCCAGCCGCCGTAGATCTCGCCGTTGGCGCCCTCGCGCAACTGGTCGTGGATCAGCAGCAGCCGGCACGAGTCCCCGACGGGTTCGATCTCCCACGTCACCCGTGAGGTGCCCTCCGCACGCACGTCCTCGCTCCAGAGCGCGTTGAAGCTCTGCACCAGCCGGCGCGGCGGGTCGACCTCGAGGTTCTCGCCCTCGATGATCTTCGTCCCCGACGCGCGATGGGCGGCCGTGTACTTCGAGCCCGGCGTCCAATCGGACTCCGGCGCGACGCCGAACGTGTAGCGGCTGCGCAGCTCGGGGTCGACGATCGCCTCCCATAGCCGCTCGGGGGTGGTCTTGATGTAGATCTCGAAAACCTTCTCCATCGTCTGCTCCTCGATCGCTCGCTTCAGCCCCGTGAGCGTCGCCGCCCAGGGCTCCGTGTAGCGGCTCACCCACCGGTCGTGGATGAGCCTGATGGGGACGGGGTTCAGGAAATGGAGCTTCTCGCGGCCGCGTCGTTTGGCCACGACGAGCCCCGCCTCCTCGAGCACCCGCAGGTGCTTCATCACCCCGAAGCGACTCATCGGCACGCGCGCCTCGAGCGCGCTCAGCGACTGGCCGTCCTCGCGGTGCAGCTCGTCGAGCAACCCTCGTCGGGTCGGGTCGGCGAGCGCCTTGAACACCTCGTCCATCGGGCCACTATATGTGACCTTTTGGTCACCTGTCAAGGACCAATAATCTCCCCGGCCGCGAGTGCATCGCAAGCGAGCCGAGGAGGGCCGAGGGCATGGGCAGGATCTTCGTGACGGAGTTCATCTCCCTGGACGGCGTGATGGAGGACCCGGGCGGCGCCGAGGACTACCGCTACGGCGGCTGGTCGTTCGCGTTCGACCGCGGCGACGACGGCAATGCCTACAAGCTCGAAGAGACGATGGAAAGCGATGGGCTGCTGCTCGGACGGCGCACCTTCGAGGGCTTTGCCGCCGCGTGGCCGGAGCGCGACGGCGAGTTCGCCGACAAGTTCAACTCGATGCCGAAGTACGTCGTGTCGAAGACGTTGACCGACCCCGCGTGGAGCAACTCGACGGTGCTCGCGGGCGACCCCGTCGAGGAGGTCCGGAGGCTGAAGGACGAGTTCGACGGCACGCTCCAGATCGCCGGCAGCGCGCAGCTCGCCCAGGCGATGATCGACGCCGATCTCATCGACGAGGTGCGACTGATGGTGTTCCCGGTCGTGCTCGGGGAGGGCAAGCGCTTCTGGGGTCCGGTCGCTGAGAAGAAGACGTTCGCGCTCGCGGACACGAAGGTCGTCGGCGAGGGCGTTGCGGTTCTGACGCTGAAGCGCCCCTAGCGCGATGCTGCTCTACGACTCGGCCGTGTCGGGCAACTGCTACAAGGTCCGGCTGCTCCTCACGATGCAGGGCGTCGAGTTCGAGCGGCGAGAGGTATCCGTGGTCGACCGCTCGGGCCGGCTGGAGCTGCTCGGCACGCTGAACCCGGCGCTGCGGGTGCCGACGCTCGTGCTCGACGACGGCGAGCCGCTCGCGGAGTCGAACGCGATCCTCTGCTTCCTCGCCGAGGGAACGCCGCTGCTGCCGGACGAGCGCTTGCAACGCGCCCGCGTGCTTCAGTGGCTCTTCTTCGAGCAGTACAGCCACGAGCCGTACATCGCGGTCGTGCGCTTCTGGGTCTGCTTCGCAGCCGACCCACCGGCCGAGGCGGAGATCGAGGAGCGCCGCCGAGGCGGCTACGCGGCACTCGACGCCATGGAGCGTCATCTCGCGGAGCGCTCGTTCCTGGTCGGCGACCGCTTCTCGATCGCCGACATCGCGCTCTACGCCTACACCCACGTCGCTGATGAGGCGGGGTTCGAGATGGAGCGCTACCGGGGGATTGCCGGCTGGCTCGAGCGCGTCGCCGGGCAGCCGGGGCACATCCCGATCACGGCCTGAGTCAGGCGCCGTCCGCGAAGGCGCGGAACGACTCGGTCAGTCGCGCGTCGCGTTCCTCCTCGGGCGAGCGCGCGGCCTCGTCCTGCCCGTCATCGGGCGCGAACTCGGTGTTGACCTGCAGCAGCACGCTCTCGAGCAGGTGGCGCAGGTCGCCCTCCCCGCCCTCGTTGATGTCCGCGACCTTGAGCTCGCGGCGCGAGACCGAGATCCGTCCCCAGCGGCCCTCCCCGTCGGCGCCGAGCCGCGCCAGCAGACTGCGAAAGCGAGGGGCCCAGCCGCGCGGAGCGTCGGGCGTCAGCGCCAGGTGCAGCTCGCCGTCGTGCACCTCGGCCTCCTCCCACGCGAGCTGTGGCAGCGTCTCGGTCATACGAGCTTTCTACCCAGCCCGCGGGCGGGTGACACGGTGTCACCCGCGAGGAGCGGGTGCGCGGCACGGCGCGGCGTTTGGTGCCCCGGCCGAGGGGTAGGAGCCTCCAGGTGATGCCGATGCCGTACGCACAGATGCCCCGTCGCCGCAAGCCCGCCGCCGCCTTCACGCGCTTCGGCGAGGTGCCGGTTCCCGGGCCTCCTCAGCCGAGCCCAGCACCACCGACGCCGCGCCCGGACCCGCGCCCTCCGGTTCCGGGGCCCGACATTCCGCCCGCGCCTACGCCGGACCCCGCCCCCGCGCCGTCGATTCGCGCCGTCTAGCGCTTTTTCGCGTCGACGGCCCGTTGCAGCTGGCTCTTGTTCATGCGCGAGCGGCCTTCGACGCCGAGCTTCTTCGCCTCGTTGTAGAGCTGTTCGCGCGTGCGACCGCGCGGCCCGTCTTTGCCTGAGCGTTTGCCGCCCCGGCTGCTCGCCGAGCTGCCGCGCGTCGAGCTGCGCGAGCTCGATTTCGATTCGCCGCTGCGGGCTCGTTCCTTGTTGACGGTGCGGGCGGCGATCTCCTCCGCCCGTTTCGTCGAGCGGCCCTGTTTTTTCTCTGAGTCCTTGATGCGCTCGTACTGTTTGTCGCGTTTGCTGCCTTTCTTCACGCCACGGGGCGGCACCTGAGGCTCCTTTCGCTCGCTTCGCCTGGAGATGCCACTACCCGAAACGGAGCGCTCCGCTCGCGACGAGGACAAGATCGGGACGAGCTCGTCGCGGACCGCGTGAAGCGGGCCGATGTCGCGACGGGCGCGGGAGAGCAGCAGCGCCCCCTCGATCGCCGACAGCACGAGCAACGCGCGGCGCTCGGCAGCGCCGGCCTCGACGCCCTCATCCAGCAGGGTCTGCTCGAGCTCCGCGAGCCAGGCGGCGAAGATGCCGGCCGCCGTCGCGCGCAGCAGCTCGGAGCCGGCCGCGGTCTCGAGGGCCACCGTCGCGATCGGGCAGCCGTCGGCGTAGCCGGAGCCCTCGAGGCCTGCGGCGAGCGCATCGATCAGCATCGCGACCCCCTCCGCGGTCCCTCCCGGGGCAGTCATCGTCGCCGCGATGCCGCGCCGCAGCGCCTCGCCGGAGCGCTCCATCGCGGCGACCGCCAGCTCCTCCTTGCCGCCTGGGAAGTGGAAGTACAGCGAGCCGCGGGGAGCGCCGCTGCGATCGACGATGTCGCTGAGGCCCGTCGCCGCGTAGCCCTGACGGCGCAGCAGCACGCCGGTCGCTGAGAGGAACGCCTTGCGGGAGGCCCGGCCGTTGCTGCGGCTCGACGCGCGCTCGCCCATCGCGCTTATTATACCGGTTGGCATATCAGCAAAGGAAGCGAGGCCCGCCGTGCAGCAGCTCGTCTACACCTCCCCCCGCCGGCTCGAGTGGCGTGAGGCGCCGGCGCCGGCGCTGGAGTCCGACCGCTCGGCGATCGTGCGCCCGCTCGCCGTGGCGACGTGCGACCTCGACGCGATGATCGTCCAGGGCGACTCCCCGTTCCCGCCGCCGTTCCCGCTCGGCCACGAGTGCGTCGCCGAAGTCCTCGACGCAGGCGAGAGGGCAGCGGTCGCGACGCCGCCCGGAACAGTCGTGAGCGTGCCATTCCAGATCTCCTGCGGTGAGTGCGTCAGCTGCCGGCGCGGGCGCTCGTCCAACTGCAGCGCGGTTCCGTTCATGGCGACCTACGGCTTCGGGCCGGCGGTCGAGCAGTGGGGCGGATTCCTCGCGGACGCCGTCCACGTCCCCTATGCCGACCACATGCTCGTGCCGCTGCCCGCCGGCGTCTCCCCCGCGAGCGCCGCGAGCGCGTCGGACAACATCGCCGACGCCTGGCGCGCGGTCGGACCGCCGCTGGAGCGCGAGCCCGGCGCGGAGGTGCTCGTCGTCGGCGGGCTCGGCCCGGGCTCGATCGGCCTCTACGCGGCCGGCATCGCAGTCTCGCTCGGCGCCGAGCGGGTGCTCTACGTCGACCCCGACGCCGGCCGCCGCGCAGTCGCCGAGTCACTCGGTGCGCAGACCAGCGGCGAGAGCGCCAAGCGGCTGGGACCGTTCCCGGTCACGGTGGACGCCTGCGGCCAGGAGGCGGGCCTGGGACTGGCCCTGCGATCGACCGCGCCGGACGGCATCTGCACGAGCTGCGCGATCTACTTCGGCGAGCAGCCGTCGCTGCCGATGCTCGAGATGTACACGAAGGGCATCACGCTCGTGACCGGCCGCGCCAACGCGCGCGAGGCGATGCCCCACGTGCTCGGGTTGGCGGCATCCGGCGCGCTACATCCGGAGCTCGTCACGAGCACCGTGGTGGCCTGGCAGGACGCGCCGGACGCGCTCGTCGAGGAGGGGTGGACGAAGCTCGTGTTCGAGCGCTGACGAAATGGCTCGCGCGCTCAGCGATTAGGGCCGCGACGATTCTGGGTCGCGTACTTCACGTACGCGGACAGGAACCGGTGAAGGAGGGCCGGCGCTACGCCGGCTCGGCTTTCCTGATCGCGCTCGCGAGGCGCGCCCGGCCGTCATGCAGAACAGGTTCGCCATGCGAGACGAGCAACCTCTCCACCGGCAGCTCGAGCAGCGGGCGCAGCTGGTGCGCGAGGCCGGCGCGATCGACGCGCACGTCGAACAGCCAGCTCTCCGGGCACAGGCGCGCCCCGCCCGCGCCGTCGCCGAGCACCCGGTCGCCGAACACGAGCGCCCGGACGGACTCGAGCCAGTAGTCGGTCTCCCCCGCGCCCCGCAACGGCTTGGCGACCACGCCATGCGGAACCGCGTTCCAGGCACGAGAGGAGCGCCCCGCGTAGCGCTCAGCGAGCAGCTCGCGATCGCGGCGGTGATGTCTGATCGTCGTGAGCACGCTCACCGTGCGGGGGCCGATCCGCTCGTCGAGCCAGGCGAGAAGCCGCTCGCGCTCGGCGCCCTCGGGCGGCAGCAGCGGATCGATCAGCACTGCGACATCCCCGTCCTCGTAGAGCACGGAGCCGACCAGCGGCCCCCAGTCACCGGGGCTGTCCGGGGCGGCGCCGGGACGCCAGGCCGGGTGCGGCGCGGTCCAGCGGAAGAGACCGTCGGCGAGCTCTGATGCCGGCGCCCCCGCCATCCGTCGTGGGTCAGGAGCCGCGCCCGGCCAGCGCGCCCACCAGAACCAGCACGCGGAGCCTCACGGTCCTTCTCGCCCCCTTCACGTGACGCCCCCTTCGTTCGCCGGCGAACACCGCGAGTCTAGGGTCGCCCGCGGCGGCAGTCGCCACCAGACGGCTCGACGAGGCCCGCGATGTAGGCTCCTCGGGCGATGAGGCCGCACCTCCCTCCGGCGTCGCGCCGCCGGCTCGCCCCGCTGGGGGTCGCCCTCGCTCTCGCCGCGCCGGTCGTAGCCCACTCGTGTCCAGGCGCGCTCGATGGGTTCGTCTACCTGCTGCCCGCGCTGCTCATCGGCCTCGCGCTTGCCGTGCGGGGCTACCCCGGCGAGCGCGCGCTCGCGGCGCTCGCCAACCGGCGGCGAGGCAGCCGCGCCCACCGCGCGAGGACTCCGGGGCCCACGATCGCGACGGTCCCACGCGCGCTGCTTCCCCGGGGCGGGCGTCTGATCGCGGCCTCGCTGGCGGTGCGCCCACCGCCACAGGCGCTCGGCGCTCACCGCTAGACCGCGCGCGACACGTCCCACCGGGGCGCGGAACCGCGCGAGCGCGGCTCGAGCGCCCCGCCGGTCCCGGCGCGCGGTACGGCCTGCTCGGGCCCGTACGCCCGCGAACCCCGAATCGAGAAGAGGTGTCAAAGACATGCGGCAACTGCTGCAGGCGGCCCGGCGGCCGCCGATCGGCGGCGTGCCTCGCGGCGCGGCCGCGCTCACGGCGTCGCTGTGCGCGGCCGGCGCCCTGTCCCTGCGGTCGCAGACGCACACGGGATCAAAGGCCGCGCAAGCCTTCCCGTGCCGGCGTATCTGTTCGCGTGGGCGGCCGCGATCGTCCTCGTCGTCTCTTTCGTGGCGCTGTCTGCGATGTGGTCGGTCCCGCGCCTGCAGGAAGCGCGGGAGCGGCGGCTGTGCGGACGGCCGGCCTGGCTGAGCGCGATCGCGGGGGCGATCGGACTGGCCCTGTTCGCGCTCGTGGTCTACGCCGGCTGGTACGGGGTGGATTCACCGACGGCCAACTTCGACCCCACGTTCATCTTCGTCGTCTTCTGGGTCGCCGTGCCGGTCAGCAGCGCGCTGTTGGGCGACTGGTTCAGCGCGTTCAGCCCGTGGCGCGCACTGGCGCGGGCGGTCCGCTGGAGCGGGGTACGCCTCGGCGTCCGACGGACCGCCCCGCTCGCCTACCCGGAGTGGCTCGGCCGGTGGCCGGTCGTCGCGGGGCTGGTGTGCTTCGGCTGGCTCGAGCTCGTCTACCACGACCACGACAACCCGGCCACGCTCGCGTGGCTCTCGCTCGCCTACCTCGTCCTGATGCTCGTCGGGATGGCGCTGTTCGGCATCGAGACCTGGACAGAGCGCGGCGACGCGTTCGGCGGCTACTTCCAGCTGCTCTCGCGGCTCTCCCCTCTGGACGACCACGACGGCGCGCTGTGGCTGCGAGCACCCCTGTCGGGCGCTCCCTCGCTACCACAGGAAGCCGGGATGGTGGCGATGGTGCTCGCGGTCATCGGCATCACCACCTTCGACGGCGCCTCCAACGGCGTCGTCTGGAACAACATCCAGCCCCACGTGCAGAGCGTGTTCTCGGGACTCGGGCTCTCCGATACGCCCGCCGACGAGATCGCCGACAGCCTCGGACTCGCCCTGGCGATCGGCGTCGTGAGCGGCTTCTACCGGGTGGGCGTGCTCGGGATGCGATCGGTCTCCAGACGCTTCACTGTCAGGCAGCTCTCGCGCTCGTTCGCACACACGCTGGTGCCGATCGCCTTCGCCTACGTGCTCGCGCACTACTTCTCGCTGCTCGTCTGGCAGGGACAGGGCATCGCCCACCTCGCCTCCGATCCGCTCGGCAACGGCGCCGACTACTTCGGCACCGCCCACTGGCGGATCCACTACTCCTTCCTGGGCTCGACGGCGATCTGGTACGTGCAGGTCCTCGCGCTGGTCGCTGGGCACGTCGGCGGGCTCACGCTCGCGCACGACCGCGCCCTTGCTACCTATCGCCGGCCTCGCGACGCGGTGCGGTCGCAGTACTGGATGCTGGTCGTGATGGTCGGGTTCACGAGCCTTGGCCTGTGGCTGCTCTCGGCCGTGAACACGTGAGCGTGAGACGCCCGCGACCCTGCGACGGCGCCGCCGGCATCGATCCGCGCAACAATCGAGGCCGATGGCACTGCTCGCCCACATCGGCGGCATCCCGGTCCAGGAGTCGCTTCCGTTCCTGGTGCCAGTCGTCGCGCTCCTGCTCTACGGACGCCATCGCGGCCGGCGCCGTCGCCACGAGGTCCGGCGTCTGCCGGACGCCGCGGAGATGCTCGACGAGACCACGACCGCCCGCATCGTCGAGGAGTGGGCGAGGGGACGGCACGCGGGGGCCTCAGCGCGCCACGTGCCGCTGATGTACCCGCCGGGGCCCGACGGCCTGAGCGCCGCCGAGCTGACGTCGCGCACGGGCGAGGACCTCGGCGCGGTCGAGCAACTGCTATCCGAGCTGCACGAGCTGGGCTACGTGGATCTGGACGGGCCGCCCGGGCCCGACCAGACGGCATCGCTGACACTCGAAGGCTATGACCTGCTCGACGCTGCGGAGAGCGTGCTGCTGGACGCGGCACGAGAGCGCGCCGGCGGGGCCGAGACGGCACCGGGCGCCGCCTGAGCGGCGCTGTGTTCGGCCTCGATCAGCAGATCGCTTCGCTCGCCTCCGGGCGTCCGCTCGTCGCGCTCGCCGTCGCCCTGCTCCTCGGGCTCCGGCACCCGCTCGACCCCGACCACCTTGCGGCGGTCGCCGCGATGGCACGCACGAATGGGCGGCGAGGAGCGCTGATCGGACTGTGCTGGGGGGCCGGACACGCGACGACCGTGATCGCGCTCGGCGTACCGGTGGTGCTCTTCTCAGCTGCCATGCCGGAGGCAGCGCACCAGGCGATCGAGGCTCTGATCGGGGCCGTGATCCTCGCGCTCGGCGTGCGGCTCGCGATACGGCACGCGCGTGGCGAGCTGCACGCCCATCCACACCGCCCGCCGCGATCTCGTCGTGAGGCATACACGGTCGGGGTCGTGCACGGGGTCGGTGGAAGCGCGGCGATCGGCCTGCTCATCCTCGGCGCCATCCCCGACCACGGGGTCGCGCTGGCGGGACTGACCGTGTTCGCCCTGAGCACCGCGCTGGCGATGTGTGCAGTCGCCGCGGGGCTCGGGCGAAGCCTCGCCAAGCTGCCGGCCCTGCCAGTCGCGGGATCGGTGTGCGCCTTCGGAGCCTGGTACCTCGCCGCTGCAGCGGTCGGCGTGCCCTACCCCTTCTAGGCGTGCGCGCCGGCGCCGCGCCGCCGATGGCGCCCCTGGTGTGCGGGACGGCTAACGTGGCCTGCGTGAAATTCCGACGTCTGACCGTCGGCGCGCTTGGCGCCCTCGCCACGACGGTCGTCGTCGCCGCCTGCGGCTCGTCGGCTCCCTCGGGCGCGGCGGCGGTGGCACAGCCGGCGCGGGCGAGCCGGATCGGGCTGCAGCGCATCGGGACCTTCGACCAGCCGGTCTACGCGACCGGGGCCCCCGGGGAACCCAGCCGCTTCTTCGTCGTGGAAAAGCCCGGACGGATCGCCGTGCTCGTGGGCGGGCACCGCCAGGCGCGCCCGTTCCTCGACCTCTCCGGGACGGTCAACTCGAGCGGCGGCGAGCAGGGGCTGCTCTCCGTCGCCTTCGCGCCCGACTACCGGACCAGCGGGCGCTTCTACGTCGACTACACGGACAGCTCCAACAACATCCGCGTCGTCCAGTTTCGCCGCGCGAGCGGGGATCCGAACCGCGCGGACCCCGCCAGCGCGCGCTCGGTGCTGACGATCGACCATCACAGCGAGACCAACCACAACGGCGGCCAGCTCCAGTTCGGGCCCGAAGGCGACCTCTACGTCGGCGTCGGCGACGGCGGCAACGAGGGCGACCCCCACAGCTACGGGCAGAACACCGACGTGCTGCTGGGCAAGGTGCTGCGGATCGCACCGGGCGCCGACGGCGGCTACTCGATCCCGGCGGGCAACCCCTTCGCACACACGCCCGGACACCGCCCGGAGATCTGGGCCTACGGCCTGCGCAACCCGTGGCGCTTCTCCTTCGACCGCAAGACAGGCGATCTGATCATCGCCGACGTCGGGCAGGACAAGGAGGAGGAGATCGACTTCGCGCGCCACGGCCAGGGCGCGGGCGCGAACTACGGCTGGAGCATCTTCGAGGGCGATCTCCGCTACAAGCCCGGCACGGCGCCGGGGGCGATCAAGCCCGTGCTCGTCGCCCCTCACAGCCAGGGCTACTGCGCGATCATCGGCGGCTACGTCGTCCGCGACCCGGCGCTTCACGCGCTCGACGGGCGCTATCTGTTCGGCGACAACTGCAAGCCGCAGATCAACTCGGTGCTGCTGAGCCCTGGCAGCGCTCGCCAGAACCGTCCCACGGGCCTGTCGGTCGACAGCCTCTCGGCCTTCGGGCAGGACGACGCCGGGCACATCTACGCCGTCTCGCTCGGCGGTCCGGTGTACCGGATAGTCGCCCGCTGAGTCGGTCCGCCACCGTACACCTCCGCGCGCGGCGGAAGTGTTAGCGTCGACCCCCGGTTGGGGCTGGATGCCCTGGATGGGGTGCTCCGGCAAAGCACGAGGGGAGAGGATTACTCATGAGACGCCTCAAGGGCCGCCTGTTGGTCTGCTCGCTGGCGCTGGCGCTCGTAGCGCTCGCGCTCGGCGCAACGCCGAGCGGCGCCGTGGAACTGCCCACGGAAAAGAACTGCGAGTTCATCGCGAGCCCCGGGAGCAGCGAGTGCATGCTGCCGTTCCCGGACGACTACTACACAAAGGAAGACCCGACGAGCCCGACCGGGCGACGGATCGACTTCCGCGAACTGGCGATGCCGGAAAACGCGGCTCACCAGCACATCGAAACCGGCGCCTACAACAGCGGCGACGGCTTCAGCCCGGGCTCGGTCGTCACCCTGAAGATCCCCGGCATCGAAACCACCGCCGACCTGAAGGCGACCGGTGCCGTGTCGATCAACGCACTGCGCCGCTACGAGAAGCCGGACGCACCGATCGTGGTGATCGATGCGAACACGGGCGAACGCTGGCCGATCTGGACCGAGATGGACTCGACGGTCGCCTCCAGCAAGGCGAATGTCGAGATCCACCCGGCGGTCAACTTCAAGTCGGGCGACCGCTACATCGTCGCGCTGCGGGAACTGAAGACCTCACACAAACAGCACCTGCAGGCGCCCGAAGGCTTTCGCATCTACCGTGACGACCTCCCCTCCAGCGAAGAAAAGGTGAACGCGCGGCGGCCCCACTTCGAAGAACTCTTCTCGAAGCTCGAAGCGGCGGGCATCAGCCGCTCGAGCCTGTACCTCGCCTGGGACTTCACGGTTGCAAGCGACGAAAACAACACGGGTCGCGAGCTCTCGATGCGCGACCGGGCGTTTGCCGCGCTCGGCGATGAAAACCTCGCGAACGGCGTCGTCGAAGGGAAATCGCCCACGTTCGCAGTCACCAGCGTCGAAAATGAACCGAACCCCGGCGAAATCGCGCGCCGGGTCAAGGGCACCTTCACCGTGCCGTGCTACCTGTTCCCGAGCTGCGCGCCGGGCGGGACGATGCTGCTCGACGCCGAAGGGCATCCGGTCGAAAACGGCGTCTGGACGGCGAACTTCGACTGCATCGTCCCGGACTCGGCGACGACCGGCACGGGTGAATCCGCCCGGCCCTCGCTCTACGGGCACGGGCTCTTCGGAGACGCGAGCGAGGTCGGTTCGGGCCCGCAGCGGAGCCTCTCGCAGGCGCACGACATCGTGCAATGCGCTACCGATGAGATCGGGATGTCGGAATCGGACATTCCCTCGGTGGTCCAGGCGCTGCAGAACCTCTCTGCGTTCCCGAAGATCACCGACCGCCTGCAGCAGGGCCTGCTGGACGAGCTCTACCTGGGCCGGCTGATGATCAGCGCAGAAGGGCTCACGAGCAACGCCGCGTTCCACCAGGACGGCACGCTGTCCTCGCCGTCGGTCCTGAACATCAGCCACCTCTACTACAACGGCAACAGCCAGGGCGGAATCATGGGCGGCGCGCTGACGGCGATCTCGCCGGACTTCACGCGCGCGTCGCTGGGAGTTCCGGCGATGAACTACTCGGTGCTGCTACCGCGCTCGGTGGACTTCGACGAATTCGCCTTTCTGCTGTACCCGAGCTATCCGGACGAAGAAGCACGGCCGCTGATCTTCGACCTGATGCAGCTGCTGTGGGACCGCGGCGAGCCCGACGGCTACGCGGAGCGGATGACCTCCGACCCGCTGCCCGACACGCCGGCGCACCAGGTCCTCATGGACGTCGCCTTCGGCGACCACCAGGTGAGCGACTACCAGGCGGCGGTCGAGGCTCGCACGATCGGCGCCAGCGCCCACAAACCGGTGCTGTACAAGGGCCGCTGGCCGGGCATGAACCTCCTGTGGGGCCTGCCGGCGGTCAAGGGCTACCCGTTCTCCGGCTCGGCGATCTACGTCTGGGACGGCGGGCCGATTCGCGAAAGCCCGTCGGGCTCCGGCAAATTCGTCGGCACCGAACCGCCGCCGTTCACGAACCTGCCGAACCGCAGCGGTGAAGACCCGCACAGCCTGCCGCGGGCGACGGCCGCCGAGCAGCAGTTGGTGTCGGACTTCTTCGGGGGCACGATCCCGAAGACCGACAACTGCAACAAAGGGCCCTGCTACTCGGGGAGCTTCACCGGGCCGTAGGGAGGTTGCGCGAAGAAGGGCCCGTCCGCACGAAAGGCGCGGGCGGGCCACCTTCGCGCGCCGACCGCCTCAAGAGGGGTGAGCGATGGGGCTCGAACCCACGACCGCCTGGACCACAACCAGGAGCTCTACCAGCTGAGCTACGCCCACCACGTACTGCGCAGCAGATCTTAGCGGCGGGTCAAGCCCGACACGCTCAGCGGTCGCGAAGCTGGCGTTCGGCCAGCGCGAGGCTCTCGCTCGGCGACAACCCGCTTGCGCGGCCCGCGACCTCGCGCCACGCGGCGAGCAGCCGCGAGGCATCAGGGCCGAGCAGCGCCGCCAGCTCGACGCCCAGCGGCGAGCTCGTCGACCTCGGGGCCCTCGACGGCGGCGAGCGCCGCCTCGCCGGAGCCCTCGTCGAGCGGCGGCGGCGCGGGCTCGACCGGCGCGGGCTGAGCCGGGTCCTGCGCCGGCGCGCTCTCAGGCGCCGCGGGCGCCTCCACCTCCTGGGCCATGCGCGCCACGCTGCCGTCAACGATCGCTTCCCGCGCTTCGGCGATCACACGCTGAGTGACGTCCTGCCCTTCACGCAGGGCGGTCGGCCAGCCGCGCCCGAGTGAGAGCCCTGACACCGGGATCTCCGGCCCCTCGATCACGATGATCTCGGCGGTCTGGGGGTTCCAGCGCTGGTCGCCGAGCTCGAACACGCGCTCCTGGGCCCACGCGAGCAGGAGCGCGCCGATCTCCTGTCCGCTCATGTTGAAGCGGTTGACGTTGCGCGGGAAGTCGCGGACCTCGATGTGGTAGCTGGCCATCGGAGTCGCCGAGTCTAAGCGCCCGCGGCCCCGCGGCGCGTGTCCTGCTCGCATTCGCGCGCAACGGCGGCGAGTCGCCGTCGCATCACCCGCACGGCCTCCGGGTTGGAGTCGATCAGCACGTAGCGTCGTCCCATCCGCGCTGCGACCGCGCCGAGCGTGCCTGAGCCGGCGAAGAAGTCCAGGCACCAATCCCCCGGGCGGCTGGACGCGGCGACGATGCGCCGCACCACACCCTCGGGCTTCTGGGTGGGATAGCCGGTCTTCTCAGCGCCGCTGGTCGGGACGATCGTGTGCCACCAGACGTCGGTGGGGAGCTTGCCTCGCGCGGCCTTCTCTTCCCCGACCAGGCCAGGCGCCATGTATGGCTCGCGATCCACCTCCTCGGAATCGAAGTGGTAGCGGTCGGGGTCCTTGACGTAGACGAGGATCGTGTCGTGCTTGGCGGGCCAGCGCCGGCGCGCGCGGCCGCCGAAGTCATACGCCCAGACGATCTCGTTGAGGAAGCTCTCGCGCCCGAAGATCTCGTCGAGCAGCAGCTTGCAGTGATGCGCCTCGCGATAGTCGATGTGGAAGTAGAGCGTGCCCTCTGGCCCGAGCAGCCGGTGGGCCTGCTCGAGGCGCGGTGCCAGGAAGTCGAGGTAGTCCTCGAAGCTGTCGCGATAGCTCGAGCGCTCGAGCAGCTCGGTGCGATAACGCCGTCCGCCGAAGCCGACCCGCTCGGCGTCCGGATCGCCGACGGCGCGCAGCGTGCGCCGCTCCTGGCGCCGCCCGGTGTTGAACGGAGGGTCGATGTAGATCAGCTGGAAGCTGTGGTCGGCGAAGCCGGGCAGCAGCTCGAGGTTCTCGCCGAGAAGGATCTGGTCCCCCTCGGGAAGGCGGCGGGCCGAGGCCATCAGGCGAGACTACGGGCCGTGCGCCGATGGATGGGCGCGGGTTTGGCATTGTGAAGCGGTGAGCAGACGCGCCTGGTTCGCCTTCGCGGCGATGTCGACGATCTGGGGTGTCCCCTACATGTTCATCAAGGTCGCCGAGAACGGCGGCGCGCCACCTGCGCTCGTCGCATGGGGGCGCGTCACGCTCGCCGCGGTCGTGCTCCTGGTGCTCGCCGGCCGTGCCGGCGTGCTCGGCACGCTGCGCGGACGCCTTGGCTGGATCGCGCTCTACGGCCTTGTCGAGATCGCCGTCCCGTTTCCCCTGATCGCGTTCGGCGAGCAGCGCATCCCCTCTTCGATGGCGGCGATCCTGATCGCCTCGGTGCCGCTGCTGCTCGCGCTGGTCTCGCTGCGCTACGGCCGCGTCGAGCGCCCGACGCGGGTGCGGATGGCGGGACTCCTGATCGGCTTCTCCGGAGTGATCGCGCTCGTCGGCATCGATGTCTCGAGCAGCCCGGGCGAGCTGCCCGGCGTGCTGGCGCTGCTCGGCGCCGCCGCCGGCTACACGGCGGGTCCGCTGATCCTCGAGCGTCATCTGGTCGAGCTCGACCCGCGCGCGACGATGGGCGTCGGCCTGGCGGTCGCGGCGCTCGTGCTCGCGCCGCTGGCCGCGGCGACAGCCCCCGCGACGGTGCCGAGCGCCGGCGCGATCGCCTCGATCGCGGTGCTGGGCCTGCTCTGCACCGCGATCGCGTTCGTGATCTTCAGCGTGCTGATCGGCGAGGCAGGGCCGGCGCGGGCGAGCGTCATCACCTACCTGAACCCGCTCGTCGCGGTCTGCCTTGGCGTCCTCGTGCTCGGCGAGCAGCCGGGGGCGGGCACCGTCGCCGGGCTGCTGTTGATCGTGGCCGGATCCTGGCTCTCCACCGACGGGCGCCTGCCGCCCGGGCCTGCTCGCGCTTCTGCACAGGTCGCCGCGAAAGGCCGTGCGGCGTGGCGCCACCGGCGCTGTGGACGCGGCCGGGGGCGGCGCTCACGACGCTGGGCTGCAGCCGCCGCGACGGGCTCCGGCGACCGGCGCGATACAGGCCGCGGGCTGATCGTGGACGGGCGCGCGATGCCCCCGGCTGGACTCGAACCAGCAACCCCCGGCTTAGAAGGCCGGCGCTCTATCCAGTTGAGCTACAGGGGCCCGACGCTCAGCCCATCTTGGCGCCTCGGCGCCCCCGGCGCAGCGCCGCGAAGAAGAACTTAGGGCCCGTTGAGGGGAAATCTGTAAAAGTTCTCCTCTGTGACTGCCGCCAACGAAGAAGACCTCACCCGCAAGCAGCGCCGCGAGCAGGCGCGCGCCGAACGCAAAGCCGCCGAGGAGGCCGCGGCCGCCGACGCGAGCCGCAAGCGCCGCATCACCCAGCTCGCCGGGGTCGGCGCGGTCGTCGTCGTGGCGATCGTCGTGATCCTCATCGCGACCGGCGGGGGCGGCAAATCGACGCCGACGGTCCCGACCAAAGCCCAGCAGCCGAAGATCGCCCAGGAAGTCTCCGCCGAGCTCGCGGGCGTCCCGCAGAGCGGCCGCACGATCGGCAACCCGAACGCACCGGTGACGATCCAGTACTTCGGCGACCTGGAGTGCCCGGTCTGCAAGCAGTTCTCGGACAAATCCGGCGCGCTGCCGGCCCTGATCGCGGGCCCCGTCAAAGACGGCAAGGTCAAGATCGAATACCTGAGCATGCAGACCGCGACGCGCGAACCGGAAGTCTTCACCGACCAGCAGAAGGCGGCCTACGCCGCGGGCGCGCAGAAGAAGGCGTGGCACTACATCGAGCTCTTCTACAACGAGCAGGGCGCTGAGGACAGTGGCTACGTCAACGAAAAATACCTTCAGAACATCGCCCAGCAGGTCCCGGGTCTGAACCTCTCCAAGTGGCAGACCGAGCGCAGCAACCCCAAGTACGAAGCCGAAATCGCCGCCGACCAGCAGGCCGCGAACAACAACAGCCTCACCGGAACCCCCTCGTTCCTGATCGGGAAAACGGGGGGCGCGCTGAAGAAATACGAATACAGCTCGCTGGAAGACGCGAAGGGCTTCGAAGAAGCCATCGAACAGGCCGCCAAGGCATAGGCCCGCGATGAGCGCGCGGACGCTTCGCATCACGCTGATCGTGCTGACGGTGATCGGCGTGGGGCTGGCGTCGTACCTCACCTACATCCACTACGCGAACGTCAAGCCGCTGTGCGGCAAGGGCGGCGGCACGTGCCTGCTGGTGCAGACCTCGAAGTACTCGAAACTGGCGGGAGTGCCGGTGGCGCTGATGGGTCTGATCGGCTACGTCTTGATCCTCGGGACGCTGCTCGCGCCCGACGAAGAGCGCTGGCGCTTCGCGACCGTCGCGCTCGCGCTCGGCGGCTTCGGCTTCAGCGTCTACCTCACCTACCGCGAGGTCTTCTCCCTGGAAGCGATCTGCGAGTACTGCGTCGGCAGCGCGGTGCTGATGACGATCATTCTGATCCTCTCCACCTGGCGTTTCCTGCGCGGCTCCGATCCGCCTGGAGAGCCGGCGGATCTCGACGGCGCCCCCGCCGGCGAGCAGCCGGCAGCAGCCGCGCGCGCTTAGCCCGCGAGCACGTCGAAGACTCTCGCTGGGCGACCCGGCACCCGCCGTGGCGCGGGTTGAGGAGCTTTGGACTGCCCATGCGTCCACCGCGGCGCCGTATCGCCGGGCGCTGGGCCTGCCCGGCCGACGTGGTCACTACCGATGGAGCTACAGAACGCCAGCGCTCAGGCAGCCGCCCCGGCGACCGTCCCGGCCGCCGACGCCGGCGTGGGCAAGCTCTTCGAGATGACGAGCGACCTGCTCGCGACGATCTCGCTCGACGGCCGCTTCACGCTCCTGAACCCGGCCTGGGAGCAGCTCCTGGGCTGGTCGCGCGAGGAGCTGCAGTCGCGTCCGGTCACCGAGTTCGTCCACCCCGAGGACGCCGAGCAGCTCCTGGGCCCGATGCGCGCCGGCGGCGGCCACCCCGCCGAGGTCGAGAACTTCACCACCCGCTATCGGCACCGCGACGGCTCGTGGCGCTGGCTGCTGTGGAGCGCGCGCCGCGACGGCGAGACCTGGTACGCGGCCGCGAAGGACGTCACCGACCGTGTCTGGCTCGAGCGTCAGGCGCTGCACGACCCGCTCACGAAGCTCCCCAACCGCACGCTGCTGATGGACCGCGCCCGCCAGGCGATGTCCCGCCTCTACCGCAGCCCGGGCGTGCTGGCGATGCTGTTCATCGACCTCGACAAGTTCAAGGCCGTCAACGACAACCTCGGCCACGACGTAGGCGACCGCCTGCTCATCTCTGTCTCCGAGCGCCTCTCCGAGCTGATGCGCGAGAGCGACACGATCGCGCGTCTCGGAGGCGACGAGTTCGTGATCCTGGCCGAGGAACTCGAGAGCGAGGACGAGGCCGTCGCGCTCGCCGGGCGCGTGCTCGACGCGCTAGAGGAGCCGTTCCCGCTCGGCACCGCGGAAGTGGCGATGCTGGCCAGCGTAGGCATCGCGATCGCGCAGGACTCCGAGACCGACCCCGAGGCGATGCTCCGCGAGGCCGATCTTGCGATGTACAAGGCCAAGGGCGCGGGCGGGCGCCGCCTGGAACTGTTCGACGACGGCCTGCGTCGCGCGATGAGCACCCAGGTCGAGCTCGAGGGCCTGCTGCGCGAGGCGCTGCCGCGCCAGGAGCTGATGCTCGCCTACCAGCCGATCCTCCCGCTCACGGGCGGGCAGGCGGTCGGCATCGAGGCGCTCGTCCGCTGGCGCCCTCAGCACGACGGCGCCGGCGAGGAGCTGCTCGCGGCAGCCTTCCTGCCGCCGGCCGAGGACACCGAGCTGATCGTGCAGATCGGCCGCTGGGTGCTCCACAGCGCGCTCGAGCAGGCCGAGCGCTGGCGCCGCGCGGGGATCGCGATCCCGGTCTCGGTGAACGTCTCAGCCCGCGAGCTCACCGAGCTCGACCTCGCCGAGCGGGTGCGCGAGGAGCTCAGCTACTGCCGGCTGCCGGGCCACGCGCTCTGCATCGAGGTCAGCGAGGAGGCGGTGCGGCGCGACCCCGAGCGCGCGCGCGAGGCGCTGCGCGACGTGCGCAGGCTCGGCGTCTCGATCGCGCTCGACAAATTCGGCGCCGGCGGTCTCTCGTTCGGCCTGCCCAGAGATCTGCAGGTCGACGTCGTCAAGCTCGACCGCGCGCTGACGACGAGCTTCGACCGCGACAAGGAGCGCCGCGCGCTGTTCGCCGCGACGATCGCGCTCGCGAAGGAGGCCGGGCTGACCGCGGTCGCGGTCGGGATCGAGACCAACCGCCAGCTCGCGCTCGCGCGCCAGCTCGACTGCTCCGTCGGCCAGGGCTTCCTGCTGCAGGGGCCGACCTCCGCCGACAAGCTGCGCTTCAGGGACCCGGCCGGGGCTGTAACGTCCGCGCCATGGCGTCCCCTGGTGCGACTGGGCGGCCTGACGGGCCGTCGCTGAGCCTCGCCGATCCGGCAGCCGAGCAGAAGCGCGCCGCGGCCGAGGCGGCCGCCGAGCTGATCGAGGACGGGATGAAGGTCGGCCTCGGCACGGGCTCAACCGTCGCGCACCTGCTGCCGGCGATCGCGAACCGGGGCCTGCGCGGCCTGCGCTGCGCGGCGACCTCGCCGGCGACCGAGAGCGCCGCGCTCGCGCTGGGGATCGACGTGGAGCCGCTCGACGCGCTCGGCCAGCTCGACCTCGCCATCGACGGCGCCGACCAGGTCGACCCGGCCGGCTGGCTGATCAAGGGCGGCGGCGGCGCCCACACGCGCGAGAAGATCGTCGCCGCGGCGGCGCGGCGCTTCGTGGTGATCGTCTCCGCGGAGAAGCCGGTGGCTGCGCTGACGGCGCCGGTTCCCCTCGAGCTGCTCGCGTTCGGCGTCGAGCACACGCTCGCGTTGGCGGCGCCCGCGCGGCTGCGCGAGGCGCCACCCAGCCCTGACGGGGGGCTGATCGCGGACTACACCGGCGCGGTGGGAGACCCGGCCGCGCTGGCCACCCGCCTCGATGCCACGCCGGGAGTAGTCGGGCACGGGCTGTTCGCACCTGAGCTCGTGAGCCTCGTGCTGGTCGGCGAGGAGGGCGGCGTCAGCCGCCGCAGCGGAGCCAAGACCTAGGAGCGGCTACGCCGCGACGCTGGGCCGCAGCTCCTCGCTCGAGGACATCGTGTGGCGCACGAGCGCGCCGTCCTCGTCGAGCGCGTAGGCGCCCATGCGCAGCAGCGGCGGCGAGTAGACATGGAGCGTCACGGCCGGATCCGTGCCGGCGTGACGGACCCGGTGGATGTCGGAGGCGGAGAAGTGGAAGCTCTGACCGGCGCGGAAGGTGCGGCTGCACGGCGCGTCCGCGAGCGTGAGGCGCTCCTCGCGGACGGACCCGCTGACGACGGCGACTGCGCCCGAGGAGCGATCGTGGTCGTGGAAGCCAGTGTCGTGATCGTCCATCCAGGAGATCAGCCAAGCGGTCAGATAGGGATCGGCGACGAGCTCCTCGTAGGAGCGCTGGGTCGGGTCGTGGCGGACGCGCTCGATCCACAGCTCGGGGCGCTCGGAAGGAGCAGCGCGATCCGCTGCCGCACGCGGTGTTCGTCCACGCCGGGCTTCGTCTGCTCTCGGTCCCCGGCGTGGACGGCCGCCCGCCGCGCCGGGGCGGGCAGGTGTGAGACCTCAGGCGCTGCGGGAAAGTACCTAGGCGGTCGTGGGCTCGCGCCGGATGTAGGCGCGCGGATGGCGCTTCAGCCTCCCGGGTATGCCCACCGACACGCGTGAGGCGGGTCAGCCGCGGGTGCTGCTCGTCGAGGACGAGAGCTCCATCGCCGAGCCGTTCGCGCAGGCCCTCGCGCGCAGCGGCTTCCACCCCGTCCTGGCCGGCACGGCCGGCGAGGCCCTGAGGCTCGCGCGCGAGCAGCCCCCCGATGTCGTGCTGCTCGACCTCACGCTGCCTGACCGGGACGGCTTGGATGTGTGCCGCGAGCTGCGGCGCGTCTCGACGGTGCCGATCATCATGCTGACCGCGCGCGGCACCGTGACCGACCGTGTCGTCGGCCTCGAGCTGGGTGCCGACGACTACGTCGTCAAGCCGTTCGCGCCTGGTGAGGTTGTCTCGCGCATCCGCGCCATCCTTCGCCGCACGGGGGGCGCTCACGCGCCCGAGCCCGGCCCGTCGCGGATCGCGCTCGGCGAGCTGGTCCTCGACTTCGGCGCGCGGCGGGCCTGGCTCGGGGACGCCGAGCTGGCGCTGACCCGCAAGGAGTTCGACCTGCTGGCCCGTCTGGCTGCCGAGCCCGGGCGCGTCGTCACGCGCGAGACGCTGATGTCCGACGTGTGGGACGAGAACTGGTTCGGCTCGACCAAGACGCTCGACGTCCACATCGCCGGCCTGCGGCGGAAGCTCGGCGAGGATCCGACCGCGCCGCGCTACATCGAGACGGTCCGGGGCGTCGGCTTCCGCATGGCCGCCGCCGGCGATGTGAGCTAGGGCGATGCGCCTGCGCAGCGGCGTCCAGGCGGCCCTCGCCTACGTGCTGCTGCTCGCGATCATCGCGCTCGGCATCCCGCTCGCGCTGAGCCTGAAGACGCGCGTCAACGACGAGGTCCGCTCGCAGGCCCAGGGCCAGGCCGACCTCGTCGCGGCGACCGCCGCGGACCTGCTCGGCCCGAGCCATCGAAAGGAGCTCGCGACGGTGGCCAGCACCGCGGCGGCGGCGGTGCGAGGGCGCGTCCTGATCGTCAACGCGGCCGGAACCGTGATCGCCGACAGCGCCGGCAGCGGCGAGCTCGGCACCAGCTACGCGCAGCGCCCCGAGATCCGCAGCGCGCTGCATGGGAGCTCGGTCCAGTTGCAGCGCGCGAGCCGCACGCTCGGGGAGGAGATCCTCGCAACCGCGTCACCGGTGATCCGCAACCGCGTGACGGTCGGCGCTGCCCGGATCACGCAGAGCGTCGCATCCGTGCACTCGGCGATCAACCGCGTAGAGCTCGGGCTGGGGCTGATCGGCGTCGTCGTGCTGGCGCTCGGTCTGCTCGTCGGGAGCGTGATCGCCGCGCAGATCGCGCGGCCCCTCGGACGGCTCGAGCGGGTCGCCAGCAGCGTCGCCCACGGCGACCTCGAGGCGCGCGCTCCCGTGGAGGGCTTCCGCGAGCAGCGATCGCTCGGCGCCTCGTTCAACGTGATGACGGATCGGATCCGGCGCCTGCTCGACTCGCAGCGGGCGTTCGTCGCCGACGCCTCCCATCAACTGCGAACGCCGCTGACCGCGCTGCGCCTGCGACTGGAAGAGGCGATCGCCGCGGGTGTCAGCCCAGCGGCACGATCCGAGATCGAGGCCGGCGTCCGCGAGGTCGACCGGCTGGCGGAGATCATCGAGGAGCTGCTCGTCCTCAGCAGGGCGGGCGAGCGGGAGATGCCCGGCGAGCGCCTCGATCTCGAGCCGCTGGTTGCAGAAGCGCTGGCGCGGTGGCGCCCGGCCGCGGAAGAGCGCGAGATCCGCCTGGAGGGTCCGCCCTCCTCACGGGTCCCGGCCGGTCCGACCGGGACCGGCAACGTCGCCGCGCCCACCGCCGTCGCGGTGTGGTGTGCCCGGGCCGACGCAGAGCGGATCCTCGACGCGCTACTGGAGAACGCGATCGCCTACAGCCTTAGGGGCTCATGCGTCAAGGTCGACGTCCGAGACGGCGCCGTCGAGATCCGCGACGGCGGCCCGGGGCTGATCGACGATGATCTCGCGACTGTCTTCGGGCGCTTCCACCGCGGCAGCGCGGGCCGCGCCGGCGCGCCCGGCAGCGGGCTCGGGCTCTCGATCGCACGGGAGCTGGCACGCGGATGGGGTGGTGAGGTGACGCTCGCCAACAACGAGAGCGGCGGCGCCCTCGCGACGGTCACGCTGCCGGGGGCGCCGCGGTGATGCTCCGTCCAGCTTGCACTCCCATAACCCGGCGGTGGCTAGCGTGCGGGCGATGATGGGCAAGACGGCGCTCTGGGCCCTGGCCGCCGTACTCGGCATCGTCCTCGCGGCGGGGATCAGCTTCGCCACGAGCCAGCTGACGAGCCAGCACATCGGCATCGGCTCCGAACCGCTGACCGCCGGCCGGCGTCTCGCGCCGCCGCCCCCGTCGGGCGCGCGCCGCACGACGGCGCCGACCCGCACGCAACCGCCGGCGAGCACCTCGCCGCGCACCCCGGCGACGACGCAGACGAGCACCACCGCGCCCGTTGTCCCTGCACAGCCAACGGTCACCGAAGCCGAACCGCCGGCGGCGGCGTCGCCCTCGCCGGCGCCGGAAACCTCGCGCGACGACCAAGCGCATCGCAGCAGCGGCTCTGGCCATCAGGGCCGAGACGACTGACCGGCAGCGGATCTTTGCCAAAGCTTTGCCGGGGCCTGGGCGGCTCGTGGGGGTGCTCCCGACAGTGTCTTGGTTGAGAGGACAAGCCACCGGATGCCCCGCCGCCCCAGCAACTCACACATCGCCTCGCTCGCCGCGGCACTCGTGGCCGGAGCGCTCGCGGCATTCGCGGTGCGCCCCGGCGCGCACGCCCCGTCGGCGAGCGGCGCCAACACGCCGGTCGCCGAGGTTCGCACACAGGTGATCCGGCGGACGATCCACGTCGTCCACCACGAACGGCCACCGCGCCCGCGCAGCACCGCCCGGCGGGCGGCCGGCGGCGCCGGCGGCGGCAGTGCGGCCGTACACACCGGCTCGAGCGGGTCGGCCGCGAGCTCCGCGAGCGCGGTCTCCGCCGCGCCGCGCAGCCGCGCGAGCGGCTCGGTCGGCACCGCTCCCGCGGGGACGGGCGCCGCGCCGGTGCGCACGGCGACGAGCGGCTCGCGCTCCTCCTCCCCCTCCGGCGGCCAGGGCTCGAGCCCGGTCCGCACGCGCAGCTCGGGCTCGCCAGGCACGTCGGGCTCCTCCGGCGGCGCGGTCCGGACGCGCAGCAGCGGCGGCGGCCACGATGACGGCGGCGGTCACGATGACTGAGCGCCCCTCGACTCCCCTCTCGACGGCTTCGCGTCTTGCCCGCAGCCCGGTGACGGCTGTCTCAGCCGCCCTGGCGATGTTCCTCGTCACCTTCACGCTGCTCACCGCGCGCGTCCTCACGGGGACCGACCCGGGACTGCACGTGACGGCTGCCGCACAGGTCGTCTCCAAGCACGGCCGGATGATCCTGCGCACAACTGCCAGCGGGCGCGTGATCCGCGAAACGGCACAAGGCGGGGCTGCCCCGCACGCCAGAACGGCTGGTCTGATCACACGCTCAAGCGGCGGGGGAAGCGATGAGTGAGCGCACCCGCACCCGCGGACCCGACGGTGTGACGCTCGGACTCCTCACGATCGCGTGCTTCCTGGCCGTCCTGGCGCTGCTCGGCACGCAGATCAGCGCCCCCACGGCCCGCAAGCCGCCGCGAACGGCGCTCGTTCGCAGGGTCTACAGGACGACTATCGACGAAACGGTGATCGGCGACGGCGCCCGCCGCCCGTCGAGCAGCACATCGGAAAGCCGGACTCTCGGACCGTCGAGTGCGGAACCAGCCCCGGTCGGGACGCGCACATCATGAGTAGCCTCGAGCACAACCTCACGTTCCATTCGATGGGCAGCGACGTGCGGCTGGTGATCGGCGCGCCGCTGGACCCGTCGCAGCCCTCGACGGCAGCCGCCGCCGAGCGCGAGCGCGCGTATGTCGAGGACTTTGCGGCTCGGCTTTCACGGTTCCGCGCGGACAGCGAGCTGTGCGCGCTCAACGCCGATGAGCGTGCACGGGTGCCCTGCTCGGCGCTGCTGCTGGCCGCCGTGCGCGCCGCCGTCTGGGCTGCGTGGCGCACCGGCGGCCTCGTCGACCCGACGCTCGTCGGGGCGCTCGAGCGGGCCGGCTACGCAAGCTCTCTCGACCGCGCCCGCCCGGCGTCACTGCACGATGCCCTGCTGCATGCGCCCGAGCGCCGCCCGGCCCGCTCCAACCCGCTGAGGCCGTGGCTCCAGATCGGCGTCGACGAGCGGGCGAGGACGGTCACGCGCCCGCCGGGGCTGCGGATCGACACCGGCGGCACGGGCAAGGGTCTGTGCGCGGATGCCGTCGCGCACCGCCTCGCCGGTTACACCCGCTTCGTCGTCGACTGCGGCGGGGACCTCGCGATCGGCGGCGTCGGTGCGCAGCTGGACCCCTACCACGTGGAGGTCGAGCATCCGCTGACCGGTGAGGTCGCCCGCACGGTCGAGATCGCGAGCGGGGGCGTCGCGAGCTCGGGCCTGAACGTGCGCGTCTGGCAGGACGAGGACGGCCGCTACGCCCACCACCTGCTCGACCCCGCGACGGGGGAGCCGGCTTGGACCGGGCTCGTGGGTGCGACGGCGCTCGCACCGAGCGCTCTGGAGGCAGAGACCCTCGCGAAGACCGCGCTCCTCCTCGGCGAGCCGGGCGCCGGCGCGATCCTGCAGGAGCACGGCGGCCTAATCGTCCGCGACGACGGCGAGGTCGTGGAGTTCGGGCCGATCGGCGAGCGCCGCGGCCTTCTGGCAGGCACCGCGGGGAGCCGGCGATGAGCGCTGCGAAGGATCCGACCGTCTACCTCTGGTGGCTCATCAGCCGGGCGTCAGGAATCGTCGCGCTCGGCGTGGTCAGCGCCACAGTGATGCTCGGGCTGACGATGTCCGCCAAGCTGCTGCGCCGCCCGGGGCTCGGCAAGACTCTCGTGAGCCTGCACGAGCACCTCGCTCTGGTCGGCCTCGGCGCGATCGCCGTACACGGCTTGGCGCTGCTCGGCGACCCGTGGCTTCACCCCGGCCTCGGCGGCCTGGCGGTCCCGTTCACCCTCGCCTACAAGCCGGTGGCGACCGGGCTCGGCGTCATCGGCGGCTACCTCGCAGCGCTGCTCGGGCTGAGCTTCTATGTCCGCCGGCGCATCGGCGTGCGCCTCTGGCGGCGCCTGCACCGCGCAACGATCCTCGTATGGGTGCTGGGCGCCGTGCACACGCTCGGTGCGGGCAGCGACGCCGGAACGCTGTGGCTGCGCGCGCTCGTTCTGGCGCCGGCGGTACCGATCGTCTACCTGTTCGTGCTGCGCGTGCTCGGCGGGCGCGCACGCCCGGCCCGGGCGAAGGCCACGGTCGCCGCGCCGGGCAGAGAGCCGGCACTGCGGCCGGGCGCGCATCCGGCGCTCGCGAAGGAGCCGTCGTGAGCCGCCCGGACGCCGAGCTCGTGATCGCGGGCGGCGGGCTGGCGGCGCAGCGGTGCTGCGAGCGGCTTCGCCGGGATGGCTTCGACGGGCGCGTGATCGTCGTGTGCGAGGAGCGGGATGCGCCGTATGATCGCCCGCCGCTCTCGAAGGACGTGCTGGCAGGCGGCGCCACGCCCGGGTCGCTCAACTTCCGGCCGTTGCATTGGTACGAGCAGAACCAGATAGAGCTCTTGCTCGGCACGAGCGCGCGGAGCCTCGATCCACGCGCGAGGGAGATCGTGCTCGAGCAGGCGGGCGATCGGTCGCGGTACCGAACGCCGGCGGGACGGCTGCGCTACGGGCGTCTGCTCGTCGCCACGGGCAGCCGGCCCCGCCGGCTGCCCGGCCTGGAGCCCGGCGGCGCCGTGCACGAGCTGAGCACGCGCGAGGACTCGCTTGCCTTGCGCGAGGCGCTGCTCGCCGGCGGAGGACGCCTGTTGGTCCTCGGCGCCGGGCTGGTCGGGATGGAGGTCGCCTCCTCGGCGAGACGCATGGGCCTCGCCGTGACGATGCTCGAGGCCGCCCCCACCCCACTTGCGCGCGCCCTGCCGCCGATGCTCGGGCACTGGCTCGCGGACCGTCACCGGCGCCACGGCATCGACGTGCGCCTCGGCACGAGCATCGAACGCTGCACGCGCGTCCCGGAGGGGGTGCGCGCGCAGCTCAGCGACGGCTCGAACATCGCCGCCGCCACGCTGCTCGTCGCCGCGGGCTCAGCACCTTCGATCTCGTGGCTCGCCGGCCTGGCCGCACCCGGTCGGCCGCTCGCAACAGACGCGCTCGGCCGCACCGCCCTGCCGGATGTCTACGCCGCTGGAGACGCCGCATGCTTCCCCGACCCGCTGCTCGGCCGGCGCGTGCCGACACCCCACTGGGAGGCGGCGGCGCGCCAGGGCGTCGCGGTCGCGCACGCGATCACAGGGACCTGCCCGCCCGCCGACATGCCGGCGATGTTCTGGAGCGACCAGCACGGAAGCCGCATCCAGCTCGTCGGACACGCGGCCGACGCGGATGAGATCGAGATCGACGGCGAGATGGACGACGGCCCCTTCGCGGCATGGATCACATGCCGCGGGCGACCAGCGGCGGCGCTGCTCGTCGACCGGCCCGAGCTGATGGCCCGAGCACGGCGGTGGGTCGCCTCGGCCGCTTCGCCCGAGGAGACGACTGCCCACCAACGAGGGGAGCAAGCAGCATGACGTTCATACCGACGATCGACGAGGCCGCGTGCCTCGCACACGGCGACTGCGCCGAACTCGCGCCGGACGTTTTCAGGCTCGACGACGTCGCGACGGTGATCGGCACCGCGCCGGCGGAGCGGTTGGTCGAGATCGCCCAATCCTGCCCGTCGGTCGCGATCGCCGTCGTCGACGACGAGACCGGGGAGCAGGTCTACCCTTGATTCACCACCCGCGCCCGCTGGCGCCGCGAGGGAGTGGTGGGCCGAGGCTGCGGTCCTCTACTCGACGGTGATCGCCAGGGCGGCGCCGTCGGCGACGGCCGATCACGACCCGCGGGTTGTGGCGGATGCGCCTGACCTTCGCCGAGTGCAGATCCGTCAATGCGTAGAGCCACGCGCCGTCCGTGACAAACCACACCGGGGTGGCCACGCCCGAGCCGTCGCGCCTGAAGCTCGTCACGCTCAGATACCGGCCCGGAAACAGTTCCTCGAGGTCGGTGGCAGGTCGCCGTACGAGAAGCTCGGTCTGGGTGGCCATGGGCTTGTTCCTTCCTGGACGGTCAGCCTCCCGCGCGGCGCGCGCGAGCGCATCCGGCATTTTCCATCCCGGCCGGCTCGGTTGACTACGGAGGAGGCCACGCCGAACGTTTGCTGCCAGCGAGACGACCGCACCGGGATCCGTCGACGGCGCGGAGCGCGCGACGATTGGCCGCGGGATGGCACACGGGTACTCATGCGGTCAACCCCGCAGCGCCCGCAGGGCTGTCCAGCGCAGGCAGATCTCGTCGTCAGGAGCCTTCCCGGCCGGACCAGTACTGCTCGGCCTCGGCCTCCATCTTCTCCAGGCGCGTGTAGTAGTCGGGAAACTCGTTGAGGTGGGCCCTCGCGATCTTGCCTGTGACGAGCTCATCGTCGTCGGTAACGTCGGTCGCGGGATCACGTCGTCCGTGCTCGAGCTCCACCGCGAGGCCCATGCGGAACTGATCGAGGTCAAAGCGCGAGCTGTTCCAGTCGATGCCGATGCGCTCCCCGATCGCCCGCGCCTCGTCTGCCGAGAAGCTGCGATGTTGATTCATGCGCGTAGTGTCCCGCATGTTCTCGTGGTGGTGCGGCTGGTGATCCGCGGGTCGCGCCTGTAACGCCGCCCGGGATCGCGTGCGAACCGTTCGGGCAACACCAAGCCGAGTTGGAATGCGTCCGACTTCGGCGTGATCGGAGCTTCGTTGCCCGTGTACGCGCCTCAGGTCGGAGTCTCTTCCCAGGCCCCCTCCTAGAAAGGGCCTGGGAAGCGACCCGGGCGTAGAGATCGTTGCCGAAGCACAGGCGCTGCTCGACCGGGGCGGCGTCCGGTGACAGTCCGGTGCGTGTGGAGCGGCGTCTGGCCCCATCGAGCGGCACGGGCTGGACGCTAGGCCGATGGCCGAATCCCGCACTGCAATGCGTGATTCGGCTTAGTACAGCCGAGCGGGGGACCGAGGAGTCGAACCTCGCGTTGCGGTTTTGGAGACCACCGTGTTACCGATACACCAGTCCCCCAGCGGCACCGGATTGTAGGCGCTGGCCGCCGCGCGGCCGTGTGTCGCCGATCTGACCACGCAAGGCCGATTCCGCATTTTGCAACGCGACGTGGGGCCGGTAACCTCGGCGTCCCGGATGGGCCGGGGCGCGGTCATGGAGGACCGGATGATCATGAGTCTCACGAGGGCTGCAGCGACGACGATCGCCGCCGCGACGGCGGTGCTGCTGCTTGGCGCCGGTACGGCGCTCGCCTCTGGGATCACGAACTCCGCCGAAGACCTGCGCACCGGCTGGTACCCGAACGAATCGACGATCACGCCCGGCCTGGTCAGTGGCGGCACGTTCGGGCAGGAGTGGTCGTCGAACGTCGAAGGCCAGGTCTACGCGCAGCCACTGCTCGACGAAGGCACGCTCCTGGTCGCGACAGAGAAGAACCGCGTCTACGGGTTGAACCCGACCAACGGCGAAAAGCAGTGGTCGAAAACGCTCGGCGCAACCCCCTGGAACCCGGAAGAAATCCATTGCGGCGACCTCACGCCGGAAATCGGGGTCACCTCGACGCCGGTGATCGACCCGGCGACGAACGTCGCGTACATGACCCACAAGGGCTACGCCTCCGGAAGCTCGGGGACCGTCAAGTACTGGATGGACGCGATCGAACTCGCCACCGGGAATGAGAAGCCGGGCTTTCCGGTCGAACTCGGCGGGACCGCGCAGAACGCCTCCCACCAGACGTTCACGGCCAAGACCGAGTTGCAGCGCCCCGGGCTGCTGCTGCTCGAAGGGACGGTCTACGCCGGCTTCGGCTCCGACTGCGACGCCGACCCCTTCCAGGGCTGGATCTTCGGCGTCAGCGAGAACGGCACCGTCAAGGCTCGCTGGACCTCGGAAACCGGTAACGATGGCGCCGGCATCTGGCAGTCCGGAGCCGGGCTCACATCAGACGGTCCGGGCACGATCCTGTTCAGCACCGGAAACGGCGAGACCCCGCTTCCCCCCACCCCCGGCAACGAACCGCCCGGCACGCTGGGCGAGGCTGTCGTGCGTGTCCACGTGCAGCCGGGCGGCGAACTGAAGGCGACCGACTTCTTCGCCCCCTACGACGCCGCGACCCTCGCCTCCGCGGACGCGGACTTCGCCTCCGGCGGCGTGACAGGTCTCCCCAGCGAATTCTTCGGCACCGCCTCGGTCCCGCACCTCGCCGTCGCCGTCGGCAAGGACGGCTACGTCTACCTGCTCAACCGCGACAACCTCGGCGGCATCGGCGAGGGGCCGGGAGAAGGCGACAAGGTCGTGCAGCGGATCGGGCCGAACGGAGGAGTCTGGTCGCGACCTGGCGTGTGGCCCGGGCAGGGCGGCTGGGTTTACATCCCGACGGCCTCGAACGGGAAATCCGCCGGCGGCTCCTCAGGCAAGCTCGACGTCTACAAATACGGCGTCTCGGGCGGCGGACAGCCGACGCTCTCGATGGCCGGCGAATCCAGCGACGCCTTCGGGTTCGGTTCCGGGGCGCCCGTCATCACCTCCTCGGGCACCGCCGCCGGCTCTGCGCTCGTCTGGACAGAGTGGATGCCCAACGGCAACGGCAGCGGCGCACAGCTGCGCGCGTATGACCCCGTGCCCGTCGAAGGCAAGCCCTCGCTGCGCTGGAGCGCCCCAATCGGCACGGCGTCGAAGTTCGCGACGCCCGGCATCGGCGAGGGTCGTCTCTATGTCGGTACGCGCGACGGCCACGTGCTGGCGTTCGGCTCCCCCGTCAAACAGCCGCTGAGCGGCGCGCCGACAGAATTCTCCACCACCACCCTGGGCTCGCAGTCGGAAAAGATCGTGACGCTGACGGCCGACGAAGCGCTCGAAATCACCGAACTCTCCAGCAGCAACCCGGGCGAATTCGAAATCGGCGCGCCGACGCCCTCGCTCACCGCGAAACTCGGTCCGGGACAGAGCATCTCGATCCCGGTCGTCTTCCGTCCCGGCGGGACGGGGCCGCGCGGAGCGACGCTCACCGCCACGCTCGCCGGCGGAACCAAGGCCGCGTTCTCGCTAGCCGGCAAAGGTCAGACGGCGTCGGCGACGCTGGAAGCCTCTCCGACGGTGCTCAGCTTCGGCGGGACCGCCGTGGGCAACGACGTCTCGGCCACGGCGACCTTCACGAACGTCGGCGCGAGCTCGCTGGAAGTGCAGTCCGTCTCCGCGCCGCAAGCACCGTTCGTAGTCGAACCTTCCGCGCTCCCTGCGCCAGGGGCGGAAATCGGCCCCGGCCAGTCGATCACGATCCCGGTCTCCTTCGATCCCGCAGCGATCGGCTCCTACGAAGGGGCGATCGAACTGCATACTTCGGCTGGGCCGGCGGCGGTCCAGCTGACGGGCGCCGCCGCTCCGCCCGGGGTGCTTCAGATCACCCCCGAAGCGCTCGAATACGGCGGCGTCGTCGTCGGGCACGAAGCCACCCGGTCGTTCACCGTGTCGAACACCGGCGGTGTCGCGATCACCATCTTCAAGTCGAAGCCACCGGACGGCGGGGAGTTCAATGCCACGAGCTCGCTGCCGGAGGACACCACGATCGCCCCGGGCGAAAGCCTCTTCGAGAGCGTCCGCTTCGCGCCGGATGTGACCGGCGGCGCGTCCGGCACCTGGCTGATCAACGGGGAAGGCTCGAGCGGCGTGCACGAAGTCCGCTTCACCGGCCAGGGCGAAACGATGCCCTCCGGGCCGCTGACGCCCCCGCTCGGCAACGGCAAACCCCAGCCGCGGAGCACCGGGCTCGCAGCGCTGCTGAGCGCCTTCTCCTTGCGGGCCGGGCCGGCCGGCCGGGTGGCCGTGCGTGTGCTGTGCCCGAAACAGCCCGACTCCTGCACGGGCACGATCACGCTTCGCACCCGCGGCGTCGTCAGGCTCTCGCCCCACCAGCGAAAGCCCGCCGTCGTGACGCTCGCCACCGGTTCGTTCAGGATCGCCGCCGGGCACACCGGCACCGTGATGGTGCGGCTGACGCGGCAGGGACGGACCCTGCTGGCGCGGGACCGCACGATGCATGTCGCCGTGATGCTCGTCTCAAGCGATGCCCGCGGTTTGCGCCACGTGGCGCATGGGCTCGCCTCGCTGCACGCGGCGCCCGCCCTGCATCGAGCGTAAAGGTCGCGCGCAGGCCCGATCCCCGCGAATCGGGCCGGATACAGACGCCGACAGGACCGTCCCAGGCTCAAGCAGCGCCGCAGCATTGCCGACAGATCGGTAGGTCACTGGACCTCTGTATCGATGCCTACCAATCTCGATCCGACCGGGCGGGGGACCGCAACCCGCGGACTGCTGCACGCCGTGCGCGCGCGGCTGGCGGCTGTACGTGAGCGTTCGCGCGAGGAGGAGGGCTTCCTTCTGATCGAGGTCGTCATCAGCGCCGTGCTCGTGGCGCTGATCGTGGTCGGCACGTTCAACGGCTTCGACGTCGCCAACCGCCTGACGACCGCCGAGCGCCAGCACGAGCAGGCCGCCCTGCTCGCCGCGGCCTCCCAGGAGCAGCTCCGCAGCGATCCAGCAAGCTTCCTGCAGAGCCTTCAGAGCACCCCTCACTCCTACACGCAGACGGTTCAGGGGACCGTCTACACGATCAAGCAATCCACGGAACTCCGCCCGGCGGGCGAATCCACCGGAGGGTGCGACGTCAGCCAGTCCGGTCGCCAGAGCGGCAACGCGTACCGCATCACCTCGACGGTCTCGTGGAAAACGCAGGAAGCAACCAAACGACCGCCGGTCGCCGCCACCAGCCTCGTCACCCCGCCGATCGGCTCCTCGCTCGAGATCGACGTGCTGGCCGCGCCGGCCGCCACCGCCGGGGTCTCCGGCGTCACCGGGACGATCAGGTACACCCCCGAAGGGACCAAAGGAACAGCGATTCAGACCCAGACGACGGGAAGCGAAGGCTGCCTGCTCTTCGGCGCCCTCCCGACGCTCGAAGCCGAAGTCGAAATCGCCGAACTCCTCGGCTACGTCACTCCCGACGGCAAAGGCCAGGTGCCGAACAAGACGGTCACGATCGCGCCGAACTACACGGTCCACGACAGCGTCGTCTACAACCGCGCCGGCGCCATCCAGGCCAACTACAACTACAGCGGCGCCGCGACCGCGAAACACCAGAACAACGAAGAAACCGCCGAAGTGACCCAGACCGTCACCGGCGACACGTTCGTCGCGCTCAACACCCTGATGGAAGTCGCGCCGAACTTCGAGCTCGGCAGCACGAGCTACGGCGCGAAAACCACGATCCCCTACGAAGTCAAAACCGGGACCTTCCAGGCGAGTGCGACGAGCAAGACGAACCTCTTCCCGTTCACGGCCGAAGAAAGCGGATATTGGGGCGTCTACGCCGGCGACTGCACCGCCAACAATCCCGAAACGGTCACGGGCGGCGCGATCAAGCCGCAGGAACACGTGACCTTCAAACCGGGCGAAACCGCCTCGGTGGCTGTGCCGACGAGCTACACGACGCTCAACGTCTACAGCAAAAAGGAAAGCGAAGTCAGCAAACTGGCGCACAGGTGGGAAGGCCTCGAAACGGCCAACCCATACTCGGTCCTGATCGACAACCTGGGCTGCACCGGGGTCACCCCGGTCGACGAGACCGCAGCGAGCTACCAGCACGCCCAGACGACCACGACCGGCAGCTCGATGGGCGGCCACCTGAGCAGCCCCTTCCAGCCGTTCGGCAAAGAATTCACGCTCTGCCTCGCAAACGTGACGGCCAAAAAGACCTACAAGGTCAAATACGCGAACACGGCGCTCACCGGCGGCGCGGTCAACATCTACCTGCCGCAGCGGACGCTGGCGACCGTGGTCGCCGAAAGGAAAGCGAAGGAAACCGCGTACAAAGCCGACAAAACGGCGTACGAAGCCGCTCAGACGAAATACAAAGAATACGAAACCAAATTCAAAGAAAAGAAAAAAGCCTACGAAGAAAAGGAAGCCTTCAAAGAACAGAACAAAGTCGCTGAAACCAAGAAGAAAGAATTCGAAACGCGGAAGAAAGAATTCGAAACGCGGAAGAAAGAATTCGAAACCGCGAAGAAAAAATACGAAGAAACGAAGAAAAAATACGAAGAATTCAAGAAAAAATACGAAGAAACGAAAAAAGCGAGCTACAAAACCGAATACGTAAAATACGAAACGGAATACAAATCGTACGAAAAAGAATACAAAACGCTGGAAACTGAATACAAAACGCTCGAAGGTCAGTACAAAACGCTCGAAGCCGAATACAAAACCGCGGAAAAACAGTACGAAGAATGGGCCAAACCTCATTCTGAATACGAAACGTACGTAACGAAATACAACGAATACTTCACCGAATACCAGGAAGAACTAAAAGCCTACGAAACTGACTTTCCGGCGTACAAAGCCGCCCTCGCCGAAGAAACAGAAGCCACGTCCGTCACCGTCACGGAAGGGACGTCTACGTGTACATGAGCCCGCGACGCAGAACCATGCTGCCGGCGCGACTCCACCAGGAGAGCGGCTTCACGCTGATCGAGGTGCTGGTTGCGATGCTGACGGGCATCATCGTCACCGGAGCCGCGTTCGGGATCCTCGAAGTCTCGCTGAAGCAGAACGCGCGGATCACCGACCGCGCCCAGGCCCAGCAGCTCGGCGACTCGGCGATGACCCGGATCATCGACCCCTTGCGGTCGGGATGCATCTCGCGCCTCGCCGCGCCCGTGCAGGCGGGGAGCACGCCCAATGAACTGATCTTCACGACCGCCTTCAGCGAAGCGACGACGCCGGAACCGAGCGAAGTCTTCAAGGAGACCGTCAAGTACTCGGCCAACAAGCTGACCCTGAAGTCGCAGAAGGCCACAGCCGGCTCGTGGCCCACCTACACCGCATTTGAAGAACCCGGCAAAACGAACACCATCGCCGAAAACGTCTCCATGCCCAAAGGACGCGAAGCCCCCTTCAGCTACTTCGAATACGCGAAAGAAGGCAGCTCGGGGACGGCCAGTGAAAGCTCGTCGTCGTTGACGCCGATCACGGTGACCGAAAAACTCTCCGCAGAACAGGCCAAGAAAGTGGCGGCTGTCGAAGTGGGCTTCGAAGCGCTGCCGACCAGCAAAGACACGCGTCAGAGCCGTGGCGCGCAGTTTGAAGACCGCGTGACCTTCGCCTTCTCGAGCCCCAACTCGGAAGGGGCGATCAAAGCGGGGCCGTGCGAATGATGCTGCGAAACCTACCGCGCCGCCTTCGCGCCGAGGAGCGTGGCTTCACGATGCTCATCGTGATCGGCGTCATGTTCGTGACGAGCCTGCTCCTGGTGGCGGCCTTCACGGCCGCCAACGGTGACGTCCACAACTCGCGGCTGAACATCGACCAGAAGCGTGCCTACTACGCGGCGATCGCCGGGATCCAGGAATACGAGAACCAGCTCCAGGCCAACCCGAACTACTGGCAGAGCTGCCCCGCTCCGACAGCCCAAGTTCCCGGGGAAGCGACCGAAAAAAACGAAGCCAAAGAGACCTATGAAGTCACCACGCTCGCGGCCAAGACCGATCCTGAAGCGTCGAAAAAATGCAACGCCGCCAGTCCCTTTGCGACGATCATCGAGAGCTCGGGCGCGCTGACCAACACCTTCAGGATCAAGTCGGTCGGCACGTCCGGCATCGAGAAACGCACCGCGGTCGCCAACTTCCAGGTCGCCGGCTTCCTGAACTTCGTCTACTTCACGCAGTATGAGGTCCAGGACCCCGAAACGTATGGGGGCAACTCCGAATGCGCGGCCTACAAGGAAGAACGCGAAGCACATGGAACAAGCTGCAACGTCATCTACTTCGCCGAAGAAGATGACGTCAAAGGTCCGATGCACACGAACGACGCCGTGAATGCGTGCAAAGGGGTCGAATTCGGCCGCGAAGGACACGAACCGCCCGACAGCGTCGAAATCAACCGAAAAGTGTTCGTGCAGTCGTGCGGGTCGGGCAGCGTGAAATACAACACCGCGACCAAAGAACCCAGCAAAGGACCGGACCTCGAAGCGCCTCCTAGCGACGGCAGCCTCAAATTCTACGTCGAACACAGCCCTCAGAACAACGAACTCGAAGGGCGCACGAAACTCAAGCTCGAAGGCACCAAAATCAAAGTCACCAAACCCAATGGTGTCGAAGAACCGATCGAATGGCCGGCGAACGGCCTGCTCTTCATCACGAGTACCGCGAGCGGCTGCGGCTACAACAGCTTCAGACAGGAACCGACCGACACGACCACCACCTACAACTCCGAAGTCAACTGCGGGAGCGTCTACGTCGAAGGCTCTTTCAGCAAATCGCTCACGATTGCCGCCTCCGTCGACGTGATCGTGACCGGCAACATCACCGAGACGGGCGTCAGCGCCGGCAGCGCGCCGACCGGCACAGCCACGCTGGGTCTGATCGCGACGCGGTACATCCGCATGTACCACCCCTGCAGCAGCGGCACAAACAAAACCGGCCCGGTCGGCACCACGCCGATGAGCCCCTGGATCTACGCGGCGATCCTCTCGACCAGCCACTCGTTCCTGGTGGACAACCCCGATTGCGGCGCCCCGCTCGGCACGCTGAACGTCTACGGCGCCATCGGACAGAAGTTCCGCGGGATCGTGGGCAGGCTCAGCGGGGAAGGCTACCTCAAGGACTACCTCTACGACGAACGTCTGGCGACCGACGAGCCGCCCTACTTCCTGGCACCGCTGAAGGCGGGCTGGCGGGTCATCCGTCAGACCTCGAACAACGCCGGGTAGCGCTCTCGGGCTCCTCCGCGCCGCGTTCGTTTGCGCGGATGCGCCGACGCCCTTATGGGCACCCGATCACCGTCGAGAGGACCTCGGCCGAGCCGCGCCGCCGCGCCGGCAGGCGGCTCCACCCCGCCGCTTCTTGGCGCACGTTCGAGGCTTCGGCACGACCGTGACGAGGGCCGCCGAGGAGGGCGCCATCTTGACCGTTACGTAGCCGCCGCTGACCGGCGCGGATTCGCCCGCGGGTTCGTGCCAGCTGCCGTCGGCGCCGACCTCGCGCCCGCCGATGCGAACGCCGGCCTTGTCATACGGCGAGGCGTCTTTCAGCCGCAGCACCTTGGCCTGGCCCAGCGCCGCCCCGACCCCGATCCGCAGCACGAGCGGCAGCGAGCCTGGTGCGTCGTCGTCGGAGAGCAGCAGCTTGACGCTCTGGTTCGGGCCCAAGAAGCCTGCGGCGGCGAGGTTCGGCGCGCCCGCCGCTGTGATCTTCGTCGGCATCGGCCGGTAGCCGATCAGCGTCCGGGCCAGGAGCATCGCGTACCAGTCGGGCTGAGCGTGCAACCGCCCCTCGGCGGCCAGGGTCGGGTCCGGCAGGCACAGCTCGGAGTAGCCGGTGCAGGCCAGCGGGTGCCCGTGCAGGTTCAGGCCCGCGGCGCCCGCCGACATCGCCTGGCCGATGTAGCCCGTCGCCCAGAGCGCAGCGCCGAACGTGTCGCTGACCCCTGGCACGCCCCCGCAGGAGACGGAGTTGGCCTCGTCGATCCGCAGTGGCATCCCCTGCGCCCGCGCGATCCCGACGTAGGTTTCCAGCGACTGCGCCTCGCGCCCCCGCAAGGCGGGGGTCAACAGCCCCGGAATCGTCGGCGCGGGCGTCGAGGTGCAGCCGAGCGGGTAGTGGTGCCCGGTCAGCAGCGCCGGCTGCTGGGAGAGCGCCTCGGCCGTGCCCCATTCCAGGAACGCGCCGGAGCCCGAGACGTCGGGCCCTGCGATCGGGATTTCAGGTGTGAGCTTGGCGATTTCTTCGCGGTAGGCGCTGACCTGTTCCTCGTAGCCCTGCGCGAGCCACGGCATCGGGCGGAAGCCGTGTTTGCCGAGGGCATCGGGCTCGTTGCCGATCTCGACTCCTACGAGGTACGGACCGAGCGCCTTCTTGGCCGCGGCGACCTCGCGGGCCGCCGCCTGCGGTTCGAAATGCGCGAGGCCGACGGTGAGCAGCACCGTCCAGCCGCTGCGGCGGGCGAGCCGGCCGATCGACTTCATGTCGGCGGGCCCGATCGTGGCGCTCGCCCACGACGGGCGCGGCGTCTGCGCATCGGTCCACGCGACGTTCTGGTCGGCGGTGATGCCACCGAAGCGAAGGACCCCGGCGCCGAGCGAGCGCAGGGAGGAGACGAGGTTCCCCTTTTCGCCGAGCTGGCCGATCAGCTCGAGCGAGCCGACCTCGAAGGAGAGGCCGAGGAAGCGGGCGGGGACCGGCCTGCCGGCGGCGGCCGGTTCGAGGGCGATCGTGACCGCTTCGGCGCTCGGCGGAGACCGGAGCCGGAGCCGGTTCGACGGGAGCCGGCGCGGGCGCGGTCGGGGGCGCCGATTCGCCGGTCCCGCCAGTCGCCGCGAGCGCGCTCGGCGCCGTGGCAAGCGCGGCCAGAGCACACGCGAGCGCGAGGCATCGCCGGAGCGCGACGGGGGATCTCGGTCGGGGGGCAGGCATGGGATGACTTCGTGCGCCCGCGGGCGCACGAAGCAATCAAACCCGAAAGGGCGCCGAAGTCGCGCCGGCGCTAGCGGAGGATCTCCACGAGCAGCACCCACGCGTTGACCGAAGCGCCGAGTATCGCGCCTACGATCGCGCCTACGATCCAGTAGAGCCCTCCACCGGCGTTGGCGAGGACGCTCACGGCGCCGACGAGCGCCGGGACCGTCGCCGGCAGCACGATCAGCAGGTGCAGCGAAAGCGGCTGGTAGGCGCGCCCGCCGGGCACAGTTCGCGTCAGCGTCCGCGCCACGCCGGCCGTGAGCGCACAGGCGACGATCAACAGCTCGATCCCGAGAGGGAGATGACGCGCGCCCACCTGGCGGGGGGTCCGGCGGGGAGCCCTGAGCGTGCTCCCCCTCGACTTCATCGTCGCCCGCCCTCCGCGTTCCTCCCGAGGGGATCAGAAGTCGGCTGACACGCCCCGGCCGCACCGAGCCGTTTAGAAGTCGTCGCACGCACGGCGCACCCGCTTACCCCGCGCGGCGCCCGCTCAAACAAGACGTGTCACCTACCGCCGCCGGGCGTCCGCGGCTCAAAACTTCCACCGCCTCCACGGTATCGGGGAAGTGAACCACTTCACAGGAGGCCCCATGTCCAGAAGAGCGATTCTCATCGCAACGACGAGCACGACGCTCGCCGTCGTACTCGCTGTCATCGTCGCCGGAGCGTTCGCGTCATCTGCCCCGGGTGTGTCCGGAGGGTCCGCGACTGCCGTCACTCAGAGCAGCGCCACACTCGGTGGGACAGTGAACCCGGCAGGTCAGCAAACCACCTACGCATTCGAATACGGCACCCACAGCTATACGAACCAGACGCCCGCCCAAAGCGCGGGCGCCGGCACGCAGCCAGTCCCAGTCACTGCACAGATCAGCTCGCTGCGCGCCGGAACGACCTACCACTACCGGATCATCGCCACGAACGCCGGAGGAACCGCCACTGGCAGCGACTCCACCTTCACGACCGCGGGGATCGCGCCGCCGGAAGCCCAAGGCGCCCAGCCTGCGACCGGCGCAGCCACCGGGATCGGGATCGAAACCGCGACCCTGAACGGCACCATCAACACGGCATCCGTGACTGCCGGCGAAACGCAGAGCTACTACTTCCAGATCGGCCGTTCGCAGCCCTACACGCTGCAAACCACACCGCAGCCGCTCAAAGGCGCGACCGGCACGGTGCCGGTGACTGCACCCGTCAGCGGCCTTGCCAGCATGCAGGCCTTCCACTACCGGCTGGTCACAATCACAGAAGCCGGCAAGGTGACCGCCGGACCGGACAAGACGTTCGTCACGCTCCCGCGCGAACGCCTGCACCCGCAGCTGGTCGAAATGTCAGCGACGCCCGCCAACCAGCAGCGGATGCCCGATCGGGTGACCGTCTCCGGGCGGATGGTGCCGCCGAAGGGTATGAGCGACTTCATCGGCTGCCGGGGCTACTTCGACATCACGTTCCGCGTCCACCAGACCGCCGTTCAATCCCTGCGGGCGGGGATCAAGAAAGATTGCACCTTCAGCCTGCCGGTCGTCTTCCACAACCGAAAGCGACTGATGGGCGGCCAGGTCACCGTGCACGCGCTGTTCGCCGGCAACCGTTTCCTGTTCCGCCTCGAAGCCGCGACCCGGACGATCCAGGTCGGTTGACCGAAAACCGCTCCTCCGCCGGCGAGAGACCGGCGGAGGAGCATGCGGGCAAGCGACGTGCACGCAGCTCAGCGAGCTTTGTTGGCCCGCGAGCGGGTGGCCGTTTCCGGCGCGTCACGGTCATCCCTCGCACAGCAACTCATGCGGGCGAGAGGACTCGAACCTCCAAGGGCTCACGCCCACCGGCTCCTAAGGCCGGCGTGTCTACCAGTTCCACCACGCCCGCTTGGCTGCGTCCAAGCCTAACCTCCGCGCACGCCCGCTTGCCCACCGCGGTCCCGGCAGCCGGTATCGTCCTCGGACGATGTCGCTGAACGCAGAGCCAGAGCGCAAGCCGGGCATGATGATCACGCATCCCAACCGCGACAAGGCGGTCGTGCAGGCGACGCGCGCGACGGTGATCATCCTGCTGCTCGTCAGCGCCGCGTTGGTCGCGATCGTGACGATCGGTGGCTGGAGCGCCCTCTCAGGGATGATCCCGGTGCAGATCGCCTACGTGCTCATCTACGTCATCCTCGCCTACTACGCCCACCGCTGGAACCGGGGCGTGCTGCCGGTCGCCTCGGCCCTCGCCGTGCTGCTGATGATCTTCGCCGCGGTCGGCGCTCCCGGGTGGTTCAACCGCGACCAGTCCGGGTTCGAACAGCCGGCGATCGACGCCGGCATCCTCGGCGTGCTGACGCTGCTGATCATCCCGGCGCAGATCCTGCTGGTCGCGTTCGCGATGCGCGGCTTCCAGCAGGGCTGGAACGTCGAGCTCGAACGGCGCGACCCCTCCTACGTGGAGCCGCCCGAGCCGGGACCCGCCCCAGGCGGCTACGCCGCTCCCCCGCCCCACCCCGCCTGAGCGGCGGCTATCCTCGCTCACGCGCGGCGGTGGCGGAACGGTAGACGCGGGGCCCTCAAAAGGCCCTGTCCGAAAGGGCGTGTGGGTTCGAGTCCCACCCGCCGCATGCGCCGGCCGATCCTGGCTCAGCCGACGATCTCAGCGAGCTCGCCGAGCAGGTGCTCGCGCGCGACGAGGATGCCCCAGGGAAGTCCCTCGCGCTCGTCGAGCTCGCGCACTCCGAGCCCGGCGCTGCGACAGATCAGCTCTCCCGCGGCGATGTCCCACGGCTTGACCGTCCGCTCGAAGTAGGCGTCGTAGCGACCTGCCGCCGTCCAGGCGAGGTCGAGCGCCGCGCTGCCGAGGCGACGGATGTCGCGCACCCGGCCGACGAGGCGAGCGAGCACCTCTCCCTGGCGTTCGCGGACGGCCGCGTCGTAAGCCAGGCCGGTCGCAACCATCGCGGTGCCGAGCCCCCCGTCCTCGCGCGGATCGGCCGCGCGGCCGTGCAGCTCCGCGTGGCCCCACGGCGCGCTGAGCCTTGCCGGACCGCCGCGCGTCGCGGTGAACAGCTCGCCGCGGTTCGGGTCGTACACGGCGCCCGCGAGGGCCCCCTCGGCGTCTGCCACCGCCACGCTCACCGACCACTGCGGGATCCCGAAGAGGAAGTTGACGGTGCCGTCGAGCGGATCCACGATCCACCGCAGGCCGCTCGTCCCGGGCTCATCGCCCCCCTCCTCCCCCAGGAACCCGTCGTCGGGGCGCCGCGCGCTGAGCAGCTCGCGGATCGCGTGCTGCGCGGCCAGGTCGGCCTCGCTGACGAGGTCGGTCGGCGTGCTCTTGCTGGTCACCGCGCTCTCCGCGCCGCCTTCCGCGCGTTCGAGCAGCAGCCCGCCGGCGAGCCGGGCTGCCTCGGCGGCCAGCTCCGCGAGCTGCTCGCTCAATCGAACCCGGGCGGACGGCGCTCCGCCCACGGCCGCTCGGATTCGAGCTGCGCCGCGAGCGCGAGCAGCGGCCCCTCGCGGCCGGGCGGCGCGACGATCTGCACAGACAGCGGCAGCCCCTCCGGCGAGAGGCCGGCGGGAACCGCGATCGCGGGCTGGCCGGTGAGGTTCCAGACGCCGTTGTAGGGGACCCATCCCGCGACGGCGTTGAGCGTCATCAGCGCGCCGCGGCCCTGCAGCGCGCCGATCGGCGGCGCCAGCGCCGCTGTCGCGGGCGTGATCAGGAAGTCGTGGTCGTCGAAGACGCGGTTGATCCGAGCGCTCACGCCGGCCTCGCCGTCGTGTGAGCGCTGCAACAGCCCGTCGCCGATCAGGCCGCCGAGCCGCCCGAAGGCGCGCGTGCGCCGTTCGAGGCGCTCCGGGTGCTCGAGGAGCCCGATGTCGTCGTGCGCGCCGCGCATGTAGCGGGCGATCACGCTTGGGATCGCGTCGTTGCCGTAGTCGGGGTCGCGCTCCTGCACCTCGTGGCCGAGCGCGCCGAGCAGCTCGACGGTCTCGCCGAGCGCGCGCTGCGCGTCGGCGGAGAGCTTCGCGAGCACGATGCCGGGGAACTTCGTCGACCACGCGATCCGCAGCCGTCCAGGCGGCGTCGCGGCGGCCCGCGCGTAGGGCACAGCGGGCGGCTCCGGACGGTCCAGGTCGATCTCGGTCGAGCCCGACGCGATGTCGTGGAACAGCGCCGTGTCGGCGACGCGGCGCGTGAGCACCCCGTCCACCGACATGCCGTGCCACGCGCGCGGGCGGGGCGCCAGGGAGACCCTGCCGCGCTGCGGCTTCAGTCCGACCAGCCCGCACCAGGCGGCGGGGATCCTGATCGAGCCCGCGCCGTCGGAGCCGAGCGCGGCACCGACCAAGCCGGCCGCGACCGCGGATCCGCTGCCGCCGCTCGACCCGCCGGGAGCGCGCTGCAGGTCCCAGGGGTTGCGCGTCACGCCGTATGTCGCCGTCTCGGTGAACGGCCAGAGCGTCATCTCGGGGACGTTCGTCTTGCCGATGATCACCGCCCCCGCCTCGCGCAGCCGCCGCACCACCTCGGCGTCCGCTGCGGCGGGCGTCTCGCGCGCGTTCGTGCCCCAAGCGGTCAGCTCGCCCGCGACGTCGATGTCGTCCTTGACGGCGATCGGCACCCCGAGCAGCGGCCGCAGCGCGCCCGCCCCACGGCGGCTGTCGGCCTGGTCGGCTTCGAGCAGAGCGCGTTCTGCGAACACGACGCGAAAGGCGTTCAGCGAGGGCTCGTAGCGGTTGATGCGCGCGAGGTACAGCTCGACCAGCTCGCGCGAGGAGACCTCGCCGGCGGCGATCAGGTCCCTCTGCCTGGAGATGCCCGCGTATGCCAGCTCGACGGGCTGCATGCGCGGAACCCTAGACCGGGGTGACCGGGTTGTGCTTCGCGGGCCACTCGCGCTGCTTGCCCTCCGCGTGAGCGAAGCGGCGGATCAGCTCCTCGCGCAGCAGCTCGGGCGCGACGACCGCGTCGATCACGATCTCGGAGGCGAGGTGCAGGATGTCGATGTCGGCGGCGTACTCGGCGCGCAGGCGCTCGGTCTCGGCCGCGCGCTCGTCCTCGTCGGCGATCGCCTGGAGCTGGTTGTAGTAGACCGCGTTGATCGCGGCCTGCGGGCCCATCACGGCGATCGACGCGCTCGGGAGCGCGATGCAGGCGTCCGGCTCGAACGCCGGGCCGGCCATCGCGTAGAGCCCGGCGCCGTAGGCCTTGCGCACGATCACCGAGATCTTCGGCACGGTCGCCTCGCTCACGGCGCTGATCATCTTCGCGCCGTGGCGGATGATGCCCTCGCGCTCGACCTGTGTGCCGATCATGAAGCCGGGCACGTCGGCGAGGAACACGAGCGGCACGTTGAACGCGTTGCAGCACCAGATGAAGCGCGCGGCCTTGTCCGCGGAGTCCGAGAACAGCACGCCGCCCTTGTGCTTGGGCTGGTTGGCGACGATCCCGACCGCCTGGCCGTCCAGGCGGGCGAAGCCGACCACGAGCTCCTTCGCCCAGCGCGGGTGGATCTCGAGCAGCGAGCCCTCGTCCACGAGTGCCGCGATCAGCTCCTTGATGTCGAACGGCTTGTTCTCGTCCGCCGGGATCAGGTCGCCGAGGGGCGTTCTTTCCGCCGGCGCCACAGGCGCGGCACCCGGCGGCTGCGAGCGCCAGCTCCCCGGCAGGTAGGAGAGGTAGCGGCGCGCGAACGCGATGCCCTCCTCGTCGCTGCGGACCAGCTGATGACCGCACCCGGAGACGCCGGTGTGCATCTTCGCGCCCCCCATCTCCTCCAGCGTCACCTTCTCCCCGATCACCATCTCGGCCATGCGGGGCGAGCCGAGGTACATCGAGGCGTTGCCTTCGCGCATGATCACGATGTCGCAGAAGGCGGGGATGTAGGCGCCGCCGGCAGCGCTTGGCCCGAACAGCACGCAGACCTGCGGCACGACGCCCGAGAGCTTGACCTGGTTGTGGAAGATCCGCCCGGCGCCGCGACGGCCGGGGAACATCTGCACCTGCTCGGTGATGCGCGCGCCGGCCGAGTCGACGAGGTAGACCATCGGCACCTCGAGCGACATTGCGCGTTCCTGGATGCGCAGGATCTTCTCGACCGTCTTCGGCCCCCACGAGCCTGCCTTGACCGTCGGGTCGTTGGCCATCAGCGCCACCGGGCGCCCGTCGATCGTCCCGACTCCCGTCACGACGCCGTCGGCGCCGAGCCCGTCCTCCTGCCAGTTGGCGAGCAGCGCCTCCTCGGAGAACGACCCGTCGTCCAGAAGCAGCGCGACACGCTCGCGCACCGGGAGCTTGCCCTGCTCGAGGGCCTTGCCACGATGGCGCTCGGGCCCGCCCTGGAGCGCGCGCTCGACCGCGCCCTCGAGCGCGGGGCTCTCGCCGGACGGGCCCGTCTCCGGGCCCGTCTGCGCCTCCGTCTCGCTGGCGCTCATCGCATCTGGCCGCGGTGCGAGCGGTGGTGGTGGCGATGACGTCCGCCGCGGCCGCCGCGGCGACCGTCGCGCGGACCGCGGCCGAGCTCGAGCTGTACGCGGTCGAGGTCGGGGGCGGGACCGTAGAGCCGCCAGCCGTTGCGGAACAGGAACAGCGCCGGGAAGATCAGCAGGAACGCGGGCCAGAACGGGCCGCTTGCCCCGGAGGCGGCCCAGACGACCGTGCAGATCACGAACGGCGTCAGCGAACCGCCCGCCTGCTGCACGAGATGGCGACGCAGCTCAACCCGGCGCTCGGCCAGCTCGGCACGCCGTGCCGCGGCCGTGACGGGCAGGGCGGGCAGGTCGTGGACGATCGCTCCGAGCTCCGCGGTCGTACGCGCCTCGTACACGGCGTCGAGGCGGTCGGAAAGCTCGTCCTCGCCGATCCGCCCGGCGGCGAAGTGCTCGCGCAGGCTCTGCGCGTAGCGCTCGCGATCCTCGTCGGAGGCGCGCAGGTTCGACGCGTCGCTCATGCCAGCAATCTAGCTCCCGGCGCGCCGTTCCGGCGCTCTGCGCCTTGCGGTCGGCCCCCGGTACGGCTGTTCCGGCACCGAGCGTTGCGCGCCACAGTCGGCGCGCGACGCCTCAGATCCCGGGGTTCTGCTCCGGCGCCTCGCCGGAGTAGTCGTAGAAGCCCATCCCGGACTTGCGCCCGTACCAGCCCGCCGAGAGCATCTTGCGAAGCGTCGGCGGCCGCGCGAAGCGCCGCTCGCGGAACTCGTCGAAGAGCACGTCGCAGATCGAGCCGAGCGTGTCGAGCCCGACGAAGTCGGCGAGCGTCAGCGGGCCCATCGGGTGTCCCGCCCCGGCCTTCATCGCCTCGTCGATCTCCGAGACTGACCCGACGCCCTCTTCGTAGGCGCGCATCGCGTCGAGCATGTACGGCACCAGCAGGCGGTTGACGATGAAACCGGCTTTGTCCTTGGTCGGGATCGCGAGCTTGCCCTCCGAGCGCGCGAACGCGAGCGCGGTCTCGAAGGCGGCGTCGCTGGTCGTGACGCAGCGGACGACCTCGACGAGCTTCATCACCTGCGCCGGGTTGAAGTAATGCAGGCCGACGAACTGCTGCGGGCGCGAGGTGCCGGCCGCCTGGTCGATCACCGCGAGCGAGGAGGTGTTGGTCGCGAACACGGCCTCGGGCTTGACGATCTGGTCGACCTCCGCCCACATCTCGAGCTTCAGCGGGAGGCTCTCGGTGATCGCCTCGATCACGAGATCGCAGCCGGCGAGGGCCTTGTAGTCGGTCGTGCCGGTGATGCGCCCGCGCACGGCGTCCGCGTCCTCCTGGCTTGCCTTGCCCTTCTCGACCGCGCGGGCGAGCTGCTTCTCGATCTTGCCGATCCCCTTCGCGAGCGTCGCGTCGTCGACCTCGCGCAGGACGACGCCGTATCCGGCTTCCGCTGCCACCTGTGCGATGCCATGGCCCATGAGGCCCGCTCCCAGAACTCCGACCTGCTCGATCTCCGCCATCGACCCTCCGCTCGCGCTCGCCGCCGTTTCGGCCCCGGAGCCTATCTGCACAGCGCCGCCGACCCACGCCGGACCGGAGAGCGACGCGTCCACGTGGCAAGCCGGCGCGGGGGCGCTCGCGTAGGCTTGGTTCTCCACCCAGCGCACGAGGAGGCAGGCCGTGAGCATCGTCGAGACAGAGGACCGGGGCGCAGCCCGTCACATCGTCCTCAACCGCCCCGAGAAGCGCAACGCGATGAACCAGGAGCTGCTGCGGGCGCTCGGGACCGAGCTGCGCGCGGCGGCCGCCGAGCCCTCGGTCCATTGCGTCGTGCTGCGCGGCAACGGGCCCGTCTTCTCAGCGGGCGTGGACCTCAACGAGCTGATGGACTCCACCGGCCAGGTCGGCATGCTGCGGCCGTTCCGTGACGTGTTCCTCGACTGCGCGAACCTCTGCGAAGAGATGGCCAAGCCGGTCGTCTGCCAGATCCACCGCACCTGCGTCGGCGGCGCGCTCGAGGTCGCGCTGGGCTGCGATCTGCGCATCGCCTCGAGCGACGCCTCGCTCGGCCTGCCCGAGGTCAAGTTCGGGATCATCCCCGACGTCGGCGGCTCGACCAGGCTGCCCGCCGTGGTCGGCCTCGGCCGCGCGAAGGAGCTGATCATGACCGCGCGGCTGATCGGCGCCGAGGAGGCTCAGCGGATCGGCCTCGTGAACCGCATCGTCGAGCCCGAGGAACTCGAGGACGCGACGCAGGCGCTGGTGGACGAGCTGCTCGCGAACTCCCCGATCGCAGTCGGCCGCGCCAAGCGCGTGATGGACGCCTCGGCACGTCCGGCCATCGCGCAGACGCTCGAGATGGAGGTCGCGGTGCAGGAGTACTGCGTCGCAGCCGCACGCGAGAGCGCGCGCGAGGTCGAGCAGGCGCTCGCGGGGTGAAACGCCGGCGGTGGCGCGTCCGGCGCCCGCGCTCAGCGATGCCACTCGACCGGGCCGGCCACGAGCGTGTGGCTCCCCAGCGGCCGTCCGAGCAGCTCCTGCACGCGTTCTGAGCAGGCGAGCAGAGCCGGCAGGTCGATCCCCGTCTCGATGCCCATCTCCTCGAGCATCGAGACCAGGTCCTCGGTGGCGATGTTGCCCGTCGCGCCCGCCGGTACCGGGCAGCCACCCAGCTCCCCGAAGCTCGACTCGAACGAGTCCACGCCCGCCTCCAGCGCGGCCAGGACGTTCGCGAGCCCCTGTCCGCGGGTGTTGTGGAAGTGCGCGGTCAGCTCCAGACTCGGGAGCTGCTCGCGAGCGAGCTCGAAGAACGAGCGCACCTGTCGTGGGTTCGCCATCCCGGTGGTGTCGCCGAATCCGACCTCCTCGGCGCCGGCGTCACGCAGCGCGGCGGCAATGCCCAGCACCCGCTCGGCCGGCACCTCGCCCTCGTAGGGGCAGCCGAACGACGTCGAGATCACGCCCTCGCAGCGCAGGCCCGCCTCGCGCGCGCGGGCGAGCACCCGCTCGAGACCTGTGAGGGAATCAGCGATCGAGCGGTTCACGTTGTGCTGGTTGTGGGTCTCGGATGCGGAGAGGAAGACGTTGACCTCGTCGAAGACGGGCCGCTCGCGGCTCGCCGACTCGCGCAGCGCGAGCGCCCGGTCCAGGCCGCGCTCGTTCGGGATCAGCACCGTCACGCTCACATCCGCGGGCACCTCGATCGCAGCGAGCACCTGCTCGGCGTCGGCGAGCTGCGGGATGACGTCCGGGCGCACGAAGCTCGTCACCTCCAGCCGTCGCAACCCGGTGCCGGCGAGCGCCTCGATCAACTCGACCTTCTGCGCGGTCGGAATCACCTCCGGCTCGTTCTGAAAGCCGTCACGCGGTCCGACCTCGCGGATGCGTGCGGTGGTGGGCAGAGGCGGCACGTTTCGCACTTTAGGTCCTCGGCGCGCGCGATTCCGGCGGTGGCCGCAGCGCTGCGCGCCTAGTCCCGGGCGCTCACCACATCGACAACCCGCCGCTGACGTTCAGCGTCTGCCCGGTCACGTAGGACGCCTGATCGGAGGCGAGGAACACGATCGCGTCAGCCACCTCCTCTGGCTGCCCGCTGCGCCGCAGCGCGGTCGAGTCCACCATCCCCTGCTTGAGCCGCTCGCCCAGCTCGCCCAGCATCGCCGGCGCCGCGTTCAACAAGGGCGTCTCGATCGGCCCGGGCGCGACTGCGTTGCAGCGCACCCGGTAGCGAGCGGCCTCACGAGCGATCGCCTTCGTGAACCCGATCACGCCGGCCTTCGCGGCCGAGTAGACGACAGAGCCCTGCGAGCCGACCCTCCCCGCCTCGCTGGCGACGTTGACGATCGCGCCCGCGCGGCGCTGCTGCATGCCGCCGAGCACCGCGTGGGTCACCGCGATCACGCCGCGAAGGTTGACGCCGAGGACGGTGTCCCAAAGCTGCTCGTCGGTGTTCACGAAGAAGGCGAAGCGGTCGGTGCCGGCGTTGTTCACGAGCACCTCGACGGGGCCGAGCGCGCTCTCGATCGACGCGACGCCCGCCCGCACGGAGGCCGGGTCTGCGACGTCCATCGCGCAACCGATCCCATCGAGCTCTGCTGCCACCTCACGTGCCCCCTCCTCGTTCACGTCTGCGACGGCGACGCGGGCCCCCTCCGCGGCCAGCCGGCGCGCCGTGGCGGCGCCGATGCCGGACGCTCCCCCTGTGACGAGCGCCACCTTGTCCTCGAGCATCATCGGCGGGAGCCTATACCGGGCCGCCAGGGTGATAGCGACGAGCGGCCGCTCTGCCGAGCACCCGCGGCGGGAGCCTATACTCGGCCGCCGTGCCGCCCAGCCGCCACGACCCCGTCGCGATCATCGGCGCATCAGGCGCGCTCGGCTTCGGCCTGGCGCTGCGCCTCGGCCGGGCGGGAATCCCGATCGAGATCGGCTCGCGCGACGCCGAGCGCGCCCGCGACACCGCCCTGAGGGCGTCCGAGCTGGTGCCCGAGGGCGAGTTCAGCGGGCGCGAGAACGCCGACGCTGTGGCGGCGGCGCCGACCGTCGTGCTGAGCGTCCCGTTCCGCAGCCAGAGCGAGACGATCGACATCGTCAAACACGCGCTCGACCCGGGCAAGCTCTTGATCGACGCAACGGTTCCGCTCGCGGCGGCTGTCGGTGGAAAAGCCACACGCATGCTCGGCGTCTGGCAGGGCTCCGCGGCGCAGCAGGCAGCCGAGCTCGTCCCGGAGGGCGTGCGCGTGGTCTCCGCGCTGCACACGGTCTCGGCGACGTCGCTCGCCGAGCTCGACCACCCGCTCGACCAGGACGTGCTCGTCTGCGGCGACTCGCGGGCTGACAAGCGCGAGGCGGCTGAGCTGCTCGAGCACATCGACGGGCTGCGCTGCGTCGACTGCGGACGTCTGGAGAACTCGCGCACCACCGAGTCGCTGACCGCGCTGCTGATCGCCGTCAACGTGCGCTACAAGGTGCACGCCGGCATCAAGCTGAGCGGGCTGCCCGACGCGCTCTGGGAGTGAGCGCCGAGATCGAGCCGATCGTGCTGCTCTCGGGCGGCACCGGCGGCGCGAAGCTCGCGCTCGGGATGCTCGAGGCTTTCGGTCCCGAGCCTCTCACCGTGATCGCCAACACCGGCGATGACATCGAGATCCACGGCGGGCTCGTCTCGCCCGATCCGGACCTCGTCTCGTTCTGGCTCGCCGGGCTGATCGACGAGCGCGGATGGGGGCTGCGCGATGACACCTTCACCGTGATGGACGAGCTGCGGGCTCGCGGCGAGGACGTCTGGTTCAACCTCGGCGACCGCGACCTCGCGTGGTGCCTGCGGCGCTCGAGCCTGCTCGCCGGGGGTCTGACGGCGACCGCGGCACTGCACGAGCTCAACGCCTCGATCGGCCAGCCGGTTCCGGTCCTGCCGATGAGCGACGAGCCGGTCCGCACCTGGGTCTCGACACCTGACGAGGGCTGGATCGGCTTTCAGGAGTTCATGATCCGCCGCCGCGCCGCCGGCCCGATCGACGGGCTCGAGTTCCGCGGCGCCGAGGACGCGCGGCCCACCGCCGCCGTGCTCGCGGCGATCGCGGGCGCCGCGACGATCGTGATCGGCCCCTCCAACCCGCTGGCCTCGATCGCCCCGATCCTCGCCGTGCCGGGGATGGAAGAGGCTCTGCGCGAGGCGGCCGCGCCCGTGCTCGCCGTGAGCCCGATCGTCGGCGGCGAGGTGCTGAAGGGCCCGACCGCCGCATTCATGGCGCTGGCCGAACGCGAGTGCAGCGCGCGCGGCGTGCGTGCGCACTACGGCGCACTGCTCGACGGGATCGTCGCCGACGAGGAGCTCGACGGCCCACTCCCCGCGCTGCGCACGCCGACACTGATGGGCGGCTCCGAGGAGCGCGAGCGCCTGGCGCGAGAGGTCCTCGGCTTCGCCGAGAAGCTGCGCGACGGCAGCTAGGCTCACGAAGAGAGCCGTGCGCACCGCCGCGATCCTTCCCGTCAAGAGCTTCGGCCGCGCCAAGCAGCGTCTGGGCGCCGGCGTCCCGGACCCCCTGCGCCTCGCGCTCGCGCGGGCGATGGTGGCCGACGTGCTGGACGCGCTCGCGGCGACCGACGGCGTCGAGCTGACGGTCGTTGTGACACGCGAGGACGAGGTTGCGCAGGCCGCTTCGGCGGGCGGCGCGAAGGTGATCGAGGACGGCAGCGAGAGCGGACAGTCGGTCGCGGCCGGGCTGGGGATCGCCGACGCGCTCGCCTCAGGCTTCGAGCGCGTCCTGCTGGTCCCAGGCGACTGTCCGGCGCTCGACCCGGCCGAGCTCGATCCGCTGCTGCGCGAGCACGGGAGCGGCGGGCCCGAGGTCGTGATCCTGCCCGACCGCCACGGCACCGGCACCAACGGGCTGCTGCTCGCGCCCCCGCGTGCGATCGACCCGAGCTTCGGCGCCGGCAGCCGCGCGCGCCACGAGCAGCTCGCGCGCGAGGCGGACGTCGCCTGCCGCGTCGTCGCGTTGCGCTCGCTCACACTCGACGTCGACACGGTCGAGGACCTGGCAGCGCTGCGCGACGCGCTGAGCGGCCTTGCAGGCGCCGCACCGAGGACGCGCGCCGTGCTCGCTGCCGAGGACCCGGCGACGGCCGTCGCACTCGGCGCGCGCGCCTAGATGACGGCGTTCAGCGCCCGGGCGCTGCCCGGGATCCCGGAGATCCGCCCGGGCGAGGACCTCGCGGAGGTCGTGGCCGCGACGCTCGCCGACACCGAACCGGCCTCCGGCGCCGTCCTCGCGATCGCCCACACGGTCGTCTCGAAGGCCGAGGGCGCCGTCGTCGAGCTGGGCACGATCGAGCCGGGCGCGCGGGCGCGCGAGCTGGCGCAGGAGCAAGGCAAGGACCCGCGCCTCGTCCAGGTCGTGCTCGACCAGTCGGCCGAGGTGCTACGCGCCGAGCGGGGAGTGCTGATCTCGCGCACCCATCACGGCTTCGTCTGCGCGAACGCCGGCGTCGACGTCTCGAACGCCGGGGCGCACGACCGCGCGATCCTGCTGCCCTCGAACCCCGACTCCTCCGCCCGCGCGATCCGCGCCCGCCTCGACGGCAACCCGGCTCCCGCCGTCGTCGTGACCGACAGCTTCGGTCGCGCCTGGCGCCACGGGCAGGTGGACGTCGCGATCGGGCTGGCCGGGCTCCAGCCACTGGATGACTGGCGCGGGCGCACCGACGCCGAAGGCTCCGAGCTGCAGGCGACCTGGCTCGCCGTGGCCGACGCGATCGCCGCCGCCGCCGACCTCGCTCGCGCGAAGGACTCGCGCGAGCCGGTCGTGCTGATCGAGGGCCTCGAGCGCTTCGTCACCGACGAGGACGGCCCCGGAGCGAGCGGGCTGCTGCGAGCGCTCGACGAAGACCTGTTCCGCTAGAGCGCTTCGCCGCCGCACCGCTGCCGACGACGACCGTAACCGGCCGTCCCAGCGCCTCAGCCCGCCGCCAGCCCCTCCCAGAAGCGGATGAACTCGCGCTCGTGGCCGATCCCCAGCTGCAGCGCGAGGCGCCATCCCTCGGGAGCCCCCTGCTCGAGCGCGGCGAACAGCTCCTCGTACTCGGCCAGGCGGCCGCGGTGCGCCTCGACCTGCTCGACGGCGAGGCGTGCCGGGTCGGCGCCGAAGAACAGCTTCAACGTCGCGACGTCGCGAAGCTCGTAGAGGCCGCCGGTCGCGTCCTCGCGCCAGCGGTCGAGCGCCCGCCGCCCGTCGGCGGTCAGCCGGTATATGCGCCGGCGCCGGCCGTGCTCCTCGCGGCGTTCGGAGAGCAGCCCCTCGGTCGCCAGACGCCCGCACTCGGCGTAGATCTGGGTGTGCGGGACCGTCCAGAAGTTGACCGTGCTCAGCGCCGCGAGCTGCTTGAGGTCATACGGCGTCGCCGGTTCGATCTGCTCGAGCAGCCCGAGCACGATGTAGGAGGTCTCTGTCAGTCGCGGAGTTGACACGGCGGCAAGCCTATACTACGGTGCGTATGGTTCGGATCGAACGATGCAAGGAGAATGATCATGTCCGCTGCCCCCCTGACGCGATCCACCCCCACCCTCGGCTTCACCACGCTCGAGGACGAGACGACCGTCGATGAGCTGCCGCTCGCCGGCACGCTCCCACCCTGGCTCGCCGGCTCGCTGCTGCGTACCGGCCCCGCGAAGTTCGAGGTCGGCGAGCAGAGCATGCGCCACTGGTTCGACGGCCTCGCGATGCTGCACCGCTTCACGATCGACGACGGCCGCGTCTCCTACGGCAACCGCTACCTCGAGGGCCGCGCCTACCGCGCCGCGCGGGAGACCGGGCGCATCGCCTACCGCGAGTTCGCGACCGACCCGTGCCGCTCCCTGTTCAAGCGTGTGCAGACGATGTTCGCGCCCGGACAGGCGATCTCCGACAACGCCAACGTCAACGTCACGAGACTGGGCGAGCGGTTCGTCGCCATGACCGAGACGCCCCTGCCGGTCCAGTTCGACGCCGCCACGCTGCGCGCCGCCGACGCTGGGCGGGTGGGACTCCCATTCAAGGCGCCGGGCGAGCTGACGACCGCCCACCCCCACCTCGACCGCGCCACCGGCGGGATGATCAACTACGCCGCCAAGCTCGGCCCGCGCAGCAGCTACCGCTTCTTCGGGCTCGATCCCGCCCCCGGCTCGAAGCCCCGGCAGCTTGCAAGCCTCCCCGTCCGCGAACCGGCCTACATGCATTCGTTCGGCCTCACCGAGCGCTGGATCGTGCTGGCCGAGTTCCCGTTCGTCGTCAACCCGCTCTCGCTCGCGCTCTCGGGGCGGCCCTACATCGAGAACTACCGCTGGAAGCCCGAGCTGGGGACGCGCTTCACGCTGATCGACCGCGCGAGCGGGCGCGCCGAGGCAACGCTCACGGGCGATCCGTGCTTCGCGTTCCACCACGTCAACGCGTTCGAGCGCGACGGCGAGGTGATCGTCGACGTGTGTGCCTACCCGGACCCGAAGATCGTCGAGGACCTCTACCTCGAGCGACTTCGCTCGGGCGCGCCGGTGAGCGGCGCGACCTTGACGCGCTTCCGCCTGGACCCGGGCAGGAAGAGCGTCGAGCGCGCGGCGCTCGCCGAGGAGGATCTGGAGCTGCCGCGGATCGCCTACGGGAGCCGCCACGAGCGCCCCTACCGCTACGTGTGGGGCAATGGCACCGGCGGGGGCGGCTGGCTGGAACGGATCGCCAAGGTCGACACCGAGTCGGGACACACCCTGAGCTGGTCAGAGCCCGGCTGCTATCCCGGCGAGCCGGTGTTCGTCGCCGAACCGGACGGTGGGCAAGAGGACGCGGGCGCGCTGCTCTCGGTCGTGCTCGACGCGCGCACGCAGCGCTCGTTCCTGCTCGTGCTGGATGCCGCAGACCTGAGCGAGCTGGCGCGGGCGGAGGTCCCCCACCACATCCCGTTCAGCTTCCACGGGCAGTTCGCCCGCGGGGAGATCGTCTAGAGGCTCGACGGCGAGGGCGTCGCGCCACCGGCAGGCGCGGCGCGCGAACCCGATCTACACCGCGGCGGCCGCCTCGACCGCCCACTCCCCGCCTGCGGGCAGCGGGTAGCGCCGCCGGATCTCATAGAGCGTCGTGCGCTCCGCCGCCGGGCGCCCGGCCGCATGGGCGGCCGCGACGAGCTGGTCGGGGTCGAGCTTGACGCCGTGGTAGCTGCCGGCGAGGCGGCTGATCGACTCCTCCATCAGCGTGCCACCGAGGTCGTTGACGCCCCAGTGCAGCGCCTCGGTGGCCGCGTCGAGGCCCATCTTCACCCAGCTCGCCTGGAGGTTGCGGATCGTCCTGCCGAGCGCGAGGCGGAACACAGCGGTGTGCTTGAGGTTCTCCTCGCGGGAGATCTCCTCGACGCCGTGGGTGCGCCCGAGCAGGGTCTGGAAGGGGATGAACGACAGCGGCACGAACTCGGTGATGCCGCCCGTCCGAACCTGGAGCTCGCGCACGACGCGCATGTGCTCAGCCAGCTCCCAGGGCTCCTCGATGTGGCCGAACATCACGGTCGAGGTCGAGCGCAGCCCGGCCTCGTGGGAGGCCTCGATGATCTCCACCCAGCGGGCGACCGGGAGCTTGTTGGGCGAGATGCGCTGCCGCACCCCGTCGTGCAGCACCTCCGCGGCCGTGCCGGGCGTGGAGTCGAGGCCGGCATCGCGCAGGCGGACGAACACCTCGGCGGGCGGCAGGCCCGAGATGTCGCACATGTGCGCGATCTCCATCGGGCTGTAGGCGTGCAGGTGCAGCTCGGCGCCGGCCGCGCGCGCGGTCTCCTTCGCGAGCCGCAGCCACCCCAGGTAGTCCTCCAGCGACCAGTCGGGGTGGATGCCCGACTGGATGCAGATCTCGGTGGCGCCGAAGTCGAGCGCGTCGTGCAGCCGGCCGATGAACTCCTCGGCGTCGTGCTCGTAGGCGTCGGGCGAGCGCTTGCCCTGGCCGAACCCGCAGAAGGCGCAGCCGACCGTGCAGACGTTGGAGATGTTGATGTTGCGGTTGACGACGAAGGTGACGATCTCCCCCGCGAGCTCGGCGCGCAGCTCGTCGGCGGCGATCCGCATCTCCTCGATCGCCTGCGGGCGCGTCTCGGCGAACATCGCGGTCAGCTCCTGGGCGGTGAGCGCCTGCCCGTCGCGCGCGCGCTCGATCGCGCCGGGCACGAGCGACGGCGCGATCGGCGTGGGCGGCTCGGTGCGCCCCGAGCCGCGCCGCGGGATGAACGACCAGTAGCGGGCCTTGATCGTGTCGAGCACGCCCTGGGCGACCCACTCCTGATCGATGTACTCGGGGTAGACGCAGAGGCGCTCGGTCAGCGCGTAGCCGTCGCGCTGGAGCTCGCGGCGCACCTGATGGGGCGAGGGGAACGGGTGCTCGGGCGAGATGTGATCGCCGTTGGCGGAGAGGCCGCCGAGATCGGTCGCCCCCGCGGCGACCAGCTCGCCCCACCAGTCGGCGAGGTTGGGGGGAATCTGGATCCCGACCCCGGGCATCAGCCGCTGCGTCTCGGCGATCAGGCGCTTCATGTCTTTGATTTGGATAGGGCCCGCGCCCGTCTGCGCCCACTCGGGGATGGGGAGATTCGGCCCGTCGCCCCCGACCCCGGTGCGCCAGTACTCGCGCGCGGCAGCGTCGGCGATCTCGGCGGGCTCCTGCCCGTAGTAGCGCTGGTGGGGCACGAAGTTCTGGAGGATCACCTCCTGGATGTGGCCGTGGCGCTCGTGCAGCTCGGCGATCGCGGCGAGCGAGTCCATGCGCTCCTGCTCGGTCTCGCCGATGCCGACGAGGATGCCGCTGGTGAAGGGGATCTTCAGCTCCCCGGCGGTGGCGATCGTCTCCAGCCGCCGCGCCGGGTGCTTGGTCGGCGAGCCGGCGTGGACGGTCTGCATCAGCCGCTCGGAGACCGACTCGAGCATCAGGCCCTGCGAGGCCGTCACCTCGCGCAGCCGGGCGAGGTCCTCGCGCCCGAGCACGCCGAGGTTCGTGTGCGGGAGCAGTCCGCGCTCGAGCGCGCGCTCGCAGGCCCAGACGACGTAGGAGGTGAAGTCCTCGTGCCCGTATGAGGACAGCCGCTCTCGCACCTCGGCGTTGACCTCCGGGCGCTCGCCGGTCAGCACCAGCAGCTCCTTGACGCGCCGGCGCACGGCGCCGTCGAGCAGCTCGAGAACCTCCTCGGGCGAGTGCAGATGCGCCTGATGGGTCGCGAAGGCGCAGTACTTGCAGTAGCAACGGCAGGTCCGGGACAGCGACAGCGTCAGGTTGCGCGAGAAGGTGACCCGGCGGCGCATGCGTCGGAGTCTATGACGCAAACAGCGAGGTCCGGGGCCGACGCCGTCCGCCGAACCATGGATACTCGCGTGCATGGATCGAGGCGTACCGGTGCGGGGGCACGAGGGCGCGGCGCTGGACGCGATGGTTCGGCGCGAGCTTCGCGAGCGCCAGAAGCGCGAGCTTCGCGGCGAGCGCGACCGTGTCGTCCTCGATCTGGCGGACAGCCTCGGCCTGGACGGACTCGCTCACAGCCTCGGCACGAACCGCGCCACGGCAGAGACGCTCGTCCTTCGCGCACGTGAGCGGATCGCCTCCGGCCCGCGGCGGATCACCGCGCGCCGCCTCTCGCGGGACCGCGACCGCTGGGGCGAGGCCGACCGCCACTACGAGGCGCTCGGGCGCAGCGTCAGGCTGCCGTACGACTCCTGAGCGCCGCTTCACCGGCGTCTAGCAGCTAGCCCTCGACGATCCAGCCCTTCGCATCGTCGATCCCATCCAGAGGGAAGACCCTCGTCTCGCCCGGGATCAGCCACCGGAACAGCTCGAACGCTTTCGACATCCACTCGACGTCGGTGGCGACCGCCACGCGCTTCCAGGCGTCACGGTGTTTGAACGCCAGCGACGGCCCGGCTTTGAGGTCCTCCTTCAGCGCGTCCATGTCGAAGCCGTCGTAGTCCTCGACGACGAACAGGGCACGCAGGTTGCCGCGCTCGACGGCCGCGCGCAGATCAGGGATCAGCACGTCGCGGTAGTCCGCGCCGTTGACGCGCCCGCTGATGCGAAACCCGATCGTCCCTGCGGGCATTTCGCCGAGCCCCTCGACCATGCCGCTCACGCTAGTCCAGGCGCGCGCCCCGCGCAAGCGATCCTCATGAAACGTGGACGGAGGGGCGCCACGCCTGCTCGCTCGAACAGGTCGAAAGCGCCTCGAGCACGGCCGACTTGGCGGCACCCGGGGCTCCGATCAGGACCAGCGCAGCGATCACTCCGCCAGATTCGCATGCCGAGCTTCCCTCTCGACGCCGCGAGCTAGTGTTCGAGCGAACCCGAGATCACGAGCAGCGTGCCCCGGCGGGCACCGAAGAGCAGAAAGGTCGGCGACAGACATGAGCCAGAGCGTCAGCGAGAGCGAGAACCCAGCCATCCCGAGCCCGACGCCGGCTGTGCGTGCTCCGCGCACGAACCGGGACTGGTGGCCCGACCAGCTCGACCTCAGCGTCCTTCACCGTCGCTCCCCCCTCTCGGACCCGATGGGCGAGGAGTTCTCCTACGCCGCCGAGTTCGCCAAGCTCGACGTCGAGGCACTGCGCCGCGACCTGGTCGAGCTGATGAGCACCTCGCAGGACTGGTGGCCCTCCGACTACGGCCACTACGGGCCGCTCTTCATCCGCATGAGCTGGCACGCGGCCGGCACCTACCGCATCGCCGACGGACGCGGCGGCGGTGGTGAGGGCGCGCAACGCTTCGCACCCCTGAACAGCTGGCCCGACAACGCCAGCCTCGACAAGGCGCGCCGGTTGCTGTGGCCGATCAAGCAGAAGTACGGCAGCCAGATCTCCTGGGCCGACCTGCTCGTGTACACGGGCAACGTCGCGATGGAGACGATGGGCTTTCAGACCTTCGGCTTCGGCTTCGGACGCCCGGACATCTGGGAGCCGGACGAGATCTTCTGGGGTCCCGAGGACGAATGGCTGGGCGACGAGCGCTACGGCGAGGGACGCAAGCTCTCCGGACCGCTCGGCGCGGTCCAGATGGGGCTGATCTACGTCAACCCGGAGGGCCCGAACGGCAACCCGGACCCGCTTGCAGCAGCGGCCGACATTCGCGAGACCTTCGCGCGCATGGCGATGAACGACGAGGAGACGGTCGCGCTGATCGTCGGTGGGCACACCTTCGGCAAGACACACGGAGCCGTGAAGCCGGACGACGTCGGCCCGGAGCCCGAGGGCGCCCCGCTCGAGCAGCAGGGGCTCGGCTGGAAGGGCAGCCTTCAGAGCAACGGCAACGGCGTGCGGATGCTGACCGGCGGTCCTGAGGGCGCCTGGACCAAGGACCCGATCAAGTGGGACAACGGCTTCCTCGAGAACCTGTTCGAGTACGAGTGGGAGCTCGACGAGAGCCCGGCCGGCGCCAAGCAGTGGAAGCCCAAGAACCCCGAGGCCCAGGGCACCGTCCCCGACGCCCACGATCCGGGCAAGCGCGTCGCGCCGATGATGCTCACCACCGACCTCGCGCTGCGGGTGGACCCGGTCTACGAGCAGATCACACGCCGCTTCTACGAGAACCCCGACGAGCTCGCCGTCGCGTTCGCGAAGGCCTGGTACAAGCTGCTGCACCGCGACATGGGCCCGCTCTCGCGCTACCTCGGGCCGTTCGTCGCAGAGCCGCAGCTGTGGCAGGACCCGGTCCCGGCAGCGGCGGGTGAGCCGATCGACGCCGCCGACGCGTCGGCGCTGAAGGAGAAGATCCTCGCCTCGGGCCTCTCGGTGGCCCGCCTGGTCGCGACCGCCTGGTCGGCCGCTGCGACCTACCGCGGCACCGACAAGAGGGGCGGCGCCAACGGCGCGCGCGTGCGGCTGGCGCCGCAGAAGGACTGGGACTGGAGCGAGCCCGCCGAGCTCGCCGGCGCGCTGCAGACGCTCGAGGGCATCCAGCACGAGTTCAACGCGGCCGGCGGCAAGCAGGTCTCGCTGGCGGATGTGATCGTGCTCGGCGGCTGTGCCGCGGTCGAGAAGGCGGCTGCCGACGCCGGCCACGTCATCAGCGTCGGATTCGCCCCGGGGCGGACCGACGCCTCCCAGGAGCAGACCGATGTGGCTTCCTTCGGGGTGCTCGAGCCCACGGTCGACGCGTTCCGCAACTACCGGCGCCCGGGTGAGCCGCTGCCACTCGAGCACGGATTGCTGGAGCGCGCGTTCATGCTGCGGCTGAGCGCGCCGGAGATGACTGCGCTTATGGGCGGGCTGAGGGCGATCGGCGCCAACCACGGCGGCTCCTCGCACGGCGTGCTCACCGACCGTCCCGGCGCGCTGAGCAACGACTTCTTCGTCAACCTGCTCGACATGCGCACGGAGTGGAAGCCCGACGCGGCGGACGGCATCTACGTCGGCAGCGACCGTGCGAGCGGCGAGGCCCGCTGGACGGCGACCTCCGCCGATCTCGTGTTCGGCGCCAACTCGCAGCTGCGCGCCCTCGCCGAGGTGTACGCGAGCGACGGCGAGAAGCTCGCACGCGACTTCGCCGCCGCCTGGGAGAAGGTCATGAACCTCGACCGCTTCGACCTCTCCTGAGTCCCGGGCTCGACAGCCAGGTCTTTCTCGCCCGCCACGGGCAGACGGCCTACAACCTCGAGGGCCGTTTCCAGGGCCAGCAGGAGGTCCCGCTCGACGACACGGGTCGGGCGCAGGCGGCCGAGCTCGCCGAGCGCGCGGTCCCCTACGGCTTCGCAGCGTTGTGGTGCAGCCCGCTGCTGCGCGCACGCGAAACGGCGGACGCGGTCGCTGCCCGCATCGGCCTCGAACCGATCGAGGACGCGCGGCTGATGGAGACCGACGCCGGCGACTGGACCAACCGCAGCTTCGCCGACGTGCGCGCGGAATCCGAGCAGCTCTTCGACCGCTTCGCCTCGGCCGATCCCAGCTTCGCGTTCCCCGGCGGCGAGTCCTTCGCGCAGCAGGAGGTGCGAGTCGAGGCGGCCCTCGCCGACGTGGAGCGCGGGGCGCTGCCGGCGCTCGTCGTCTGCCACGGGATGGTGATCCGAGCGGCCGTCTACGTCCGCAGCGGCAAGGACGCGACGATGTTCAAGCGCGTGCCCAACGGCGCGATCGTCCCGCTCGACCCCCGCGAGGCCGGCGAGGCCGACCTCGGCAGCGGCGCGGCGACGATGCCCAGCTAAAGACCGAGGAACCGGCTCAGCGCAGGATCGCGCAGCCCGTGCTGGCGTGCGCGAACAGCACCTCGGGGTCCTCCTCCAGGTAGAGGCGGCCCTCCGCGGTCGCGGTGCGCCGCCCGGCATGCACGACATGGCCCTCGGCCAGCACGCGCCCGGCGCCTGCTCGTATGCCGCGCAGGTAGCGGACCTGCAGGTCGGTCGTGGTGTAGCCGACGCCGGCGTCGAGCGTCGTGTGCACCGCACACCCCATGCAGGAGTCGAGCAGCGTCGCCGCCACGCCCCCGTGCACCGAGCCGAGCGGGTTCTGCATCCACTCGGCCGGCTCGATCGCGAACACGGCGAGCCCGGGGCCCACCTCGACGACCGAGATCCCCAGCGCGCTCGCGAAGGGCGGCGGCGGCAGCGTCCCGCCGAGGATCGCCTCCATCGTTTCGAGGCCCGACAGACCCTCCGAGCCCGCGGCGAGCAGCGCAGGATCGGCCCACTCGAAGCTCCTCACCCGAGCCTGCTCGACCGCGCTCGCACCAGCCATGGCCTATGCCGCCCCCTCGACGAGCTCGCCCGCGGGGATCTCCGGCACGTCGATCGGGTCGAGGGACAGGACCGGATCGCTCGCCTCACCCGCCACGTGTGTGCGCCCGATGGCGACGAAGACGCCGGCGGTGAGCAGCCCGCAGATCACGGTGATCAGCCAGCTCGAGTGGAAGTCGGCGGCGCTGCTCGCGGCATTGCCCAGCACCGCGACGAGCAGTGCTACGCCGAGCGCGACACCGATCTGGCGTCCCATCGTCAGGACCGCCGCGCCGGTCGCAAATCGCTCGGGAGCGAGCGAGGAGACGCCCGCTCCCGTCAGGGTGGGGATCACGAGACCGACGCCGGCGCCGGTGATCAGGTTGCCGGGCAGGAAGTCCGCGGCGTAATGAGGCGTGTCTCCCGTACGCGTGATGTACCAGAGCGAACCGGCCGCGAACAGCAGCGAGCCGACGACGCCCACGGGACGGAAGCCGAACCGGGCGCCGAGGCGCGCGCCCGGGATCGCGAAGGCGGCCGCGGTGGCCGGACCCGGGAACAGCATCAGCCCGGCCGTCAGCACGTCCTCGTGCCAGACGCCGGTGAGGAACAGCACGCCGCCGAGCAGCATCGCGCCGAAGCCCGCGAAGAACGCCAGCGAGGCGCCGACAGCGAGCGCGAAGCGCGGCACGCGCAGCATCGCGGGTTCGACGATCGGCGCGGGGTGGCGCTCGGAGCGGCGCCAGAGCAACGGCAGCAGAACGGCGGGCACCAACAGCAGCGCGATGATCGCGGGCGAGCCCCAGCCCCATTCCTGGCCCTGGACGATCGCCACCACGAGCGCGCCGACGGCGAGCATCAGGGTCGCGGCGCCGAGCAGGTCCGGGCGTTCCGCGTCCTGCTCGCGGCGCTCGCGCAGCGTGCGCGCGCCGGCGATGAGTGCGGCCACGCCGACCGGGATGTTGACGAGGAAGACGAGCCGCCAGTCGGCCTTCACGAGCAGGCCGCCCAGCGGCGGGCCTGCCGCCGCGGCGATGCCACCGCTCGCCGCCCAGATCCCGATCGCGACGTGCCGCTTCTCGGGCTCGAACTCTGGCAGCATCAGCCCGAGCGAGGTCGGCAGCATCAGCGCGCCACCGACCGCCTGCACCACCCTCGCCGCGACGAGCCCGCCGACCGAGGGCGCCGCCGCGCACGCGGCGCTGGCGGCGACGAAGATCCCGAGACCGAGCAGGAACGCGCGCTTGCGCCCGAACGCGTCGGCCCAGCGTCCGGCGGGGACCAGAAGCGCGGCGAAGACGATCGCGTAGGCGCTCAGCACCCACGAGAGCGTGCTGACCGAAACGCCCCCGAAGTGCTTGGAGATCGCCGGGAAGGCGATGTTGACGATGAACAGGTCGAGGCTCGACATGAACACGCCGGCCACGACGATGAGGGATACCTTCCACCTGCGTTGCATGGTGAAACGGACCCTAGCACAGAGGGGTTGCATCATGCAACCCAAGACAGCTACAATCGGTCACATGCTCCGCAACGACTACGAGAACCAGTCCTGCAGCATCGCCGGCGCGCTGGAGGTGGTCGGCGAGCGCTGGTCGCTGCTGATCGTCCGCGACATCCTGCTCGGGCTGCGGCGCTTCGACGAGCTGCAGGCGCATCTCGGCATCGCGCGAAACGTCCTGCAGACGCGCTTGACGCGCCTGCAGGAGGAAGGCGTGATCGAACGGGTCCCCTACCAGGAGCGCCCGCTGCGTCACGAGTACCTGCTGACCGACAAGGGCCTCGACCTGTGGCCGATCGTCGTCGCGCTGATGAAGTGGGGCGACCGCTACGCGCCGCCGGAGAACGGCCCGGCGGTCGTGATCGAGCACCGCGGCTGCGGCGGTGCGGTGGACGAGCACCGCATCTGCGAGAAGTGCGGGTCGCGCCTGCGCGCCCGTGACGCGATCGGGCGGCCGGGACCGGGCGCCGCGCCGGATCACCCGCTGGTGCGGCGAAGCGAACGCGAGAGCGCGCCCGCGAGCTAGCGGCTCAGCGCGAGCCCCTTGATGGCGGTGGCCGTGCCGCCGCCGGCGACCTTGAACGTGCCCTTGGCCGTCAGCTTCACGTGGTGGGCGTGAGCGAGCCGCGCGCGCCCGGCCGCCGTCAGCCTGATCGTGAGCTTCTGCGTGCCCGCCTTCGCGAAGCTCGCGCTGCCGCTCGCTACCAGCACCGGCTTGGGCTTGCCCTTCTTCGAGACGTGCGCGCCCTTGGGGACGAAGTACCACTGGATCGTCGCCTTGCCGGCCGCCGGCGCGGTGAACTTCACCGTGTAGCCGTGCCTCAGGAGCTGACCGAGCTTCGCGGACTTCCCGTGCACGCCGAGCGCGGCGAGCAGCGCGGCGCGAGCGCGGGCGACCAGGTTGACCACTGTGCATTCGCAGCCGATCGCGAGCCGCGGTTGAACGGTGAGCGGAACCGCCGCCGAGGCGACGATGCCGTACGCGTCCCTGACCGTGAACGTCGGGCCGAACGACCCCACGGCGCTCGGCGTACCCGAGATCGCGCCGGTGGAGGCGTCGATCCCGAGGCCGGGCGGGAGCCCGCTCGCCGAGAAGGTGTAGGGAGCGGTGCCCCCGGAGAACGGCAGGCTCGCTGAGTAGTGCACACCGAGGAGTGCAGCCGGAAGCGTGCCGCCCACGCCGAGGTCGGCGACCAGCATCAGCACGTGTTTGTCGCAGCAGCCCGAGGAGATCGTGTCCACCGTCGTCCCGGCGGGCAGCGGGATCGGGGTCGGCGTCGGGTTGACGAACTTCGACAGCTGCGCTTCCCCGAGCTGACCGTCTTCGCTTCCGCCCCAGCCGAACAGCACGCCGTTCGCGGTGAGCGCGTAGGCGGACTCTTCGCCGGCGCCGATGCGCACGATGGGCGCGCTCGCACCGGGCAGGGTGATTTCGCGCGGCGTCCACACGGGTTCGTCCTCTTCGAAAGCGAGTTCGTCATGTTCGAAGCCTTCCCCCCAGCCGAACAGGCGGCCGCTCGCGGTCAGCGCATAGGCCGTGAAATCGCCGGCGGCGATCTGTGTCACAGGCCCCGCCCCGGGCGGGAACGAGACGAGCTCGGGCGTCGGGTTCGGGTTTTCGTTCGGTTCCGGCGGTTCTCCCGTCCCGAGCTGTCCGACGTCGTCCCTGCCGAACGTGTAGAGGTTGCCACCGGAGGTCAGCGCGAGCCCGAAGTCGTAGCCGGCCGCGACCTGCGCCACTGGCCCCGCCACGGGCACGAGTGCGGGGGTCGGGTTGGGTATTTCTTTGCCCGCGTTCGTGGCGCGACCGAGCTGCCCGAATTTGTTTTCGCCGAAGCTGAACAGCTGCCCGCTCGTCGTGGCGACGAGCGTGTAGTGGCCGCCGGCCCCGACGGAGGCGATGCCGCCCGCCTCGCCCGGCAGTGTCACGGGCCCCGGGTCGACCCGTTTTTCGGTGCCTGTACCGCGGCCGAGCATCCCGCCTTCGTTTGAGCCCCACGAGAACAGCTGTCCGCCGGCTGTGCCCGCGAAGCCGGTGACGATCCCTGCGTCGAGAACGCTCGGCGCCGCAGACGCGCCGGGAAGCGAGACCGTGAGAGGCGGCTGAACGTTTTCGAGGCCCGGCACCCCTGCTTCGCCGAACTCGTTCTCACCGAAGCCGAAGAGCTGGCCGCCCGTCGTCGTGACGAGGCTGAAGCTGTCGCCGGCGGCGATCAGGCTCACCCCCCCGACCTGGCCCGGCAGGACGACTTCGACCGCCGAGGTGTTTTCGGGCGCGGCGGCGTTGGGGCCGAGCTCGCCGTGTCCGCCGGAGCCGATCCCCAGCAGCTCGCCCGCGTGCGTGGCGCCCAGCGCGGGCACACAGCAGACGCCCAGCAGTGCGACCGCGACCAACATCGCGATCAGAACACGGCCCCCTGTCGAAACCCCCCGTTCCACTGCGCCGGAAGGTATCACTCACCTGGATGGGTGGTGATCAGCCGCCGATCAGGCTGCTTACAAGGCCGGCCGCTTCCCGCGCCATCCGCGAGCGCGGCACGACGAGGTCGAACCCGTCGCCTTCCGCGAGGGCCCGAACGCCCGGCTCGACGTGCGAGTAATAGCCGAGCACCCGCGCCTTGCCGATCGTCCCTTCCTCGCGCAGCTCGCGTACAGACTGGACCCGCTCGAGCTCATCTGAGGTGAGATCGGCCACCACCACCTCCGCGGGACCGCGGAGCAGCGCCTCGCGCAGGGCGTCCTCGCCGCGCGCGATCTCGACGTCGTGCCCGGCGGCGGCCAGCATGCCCTGCACGTTGGAGCCGAACAGCAGATCAGCGGTCAGGACGAGCACGCGCGCCACGGCAGAAAGCGGCGCTACTGCGCGCGCAGCCGGCGGAACTCGTCGCGCGCCGACTGCGGGCGGCCCCACATCTGAGTGACCTCGACGCGTCCGACGCGCTCCTCGCGCAGGGCGAGCTCCGCCTCGATCCCCGCTTCGTCGAGCAGGCGCAGCGCGCCGTGGACGGTCTCGGGCGAGGCGGCATGGCCGAAGGAGTGCGCGACGACGAGTCGCCAGTGCCAGTCGTAGCGGGAGTATGGACGGGCGTTGACGGTCGCGAGATACAGCGCCGCCTCGACGTAGCGCTCCTCGTCGGCGATCCGCATGTCGAACTCCAGATCGGTCCAGTCGTCGGGGAGACCGTCTAGGAGCTGCTGGAAGGTGTCGGCCAAGCCCATCGAGGGCAAGCCTAGCGCGGCTATTCTCGAATCAATGGCCGGAATCGGAACACACGCGGGCGCCGGGGTCACCGAGGCCGAGGAGCAGCGCGCGCTGCGCGAGGCCTGCGGACTGCTCGACCGCTCCGAACGGGGCAAGCTCGCGCTGAGCGGGCCCGACGCCGTCGAGTTCCTGAACGGCCAGGTCACGAACGAGCTCGCGACGCTCGCGCCGGGCGAAGGCCTCTACGCCGCCTTCCTCACCCACAAGGGCAAGATGCTCGGCGACATGCGGGTGCTCGCCGTGACCGGCGCGGACGGCTCGGTCGAACTGCTGCTCGACACCGAGCGCGCGGCGCTGCAGGCGCTGTTCGACATGATTCGCCGCTTCAAGGTCGGCTATGGCGTCGAGATGCACAAGCGCACGCTGGAGCGAGGCCTGCTCTCGCTGATCGGCCCCCGCGCCCAGGAGCTGGCTGGAGCCTCGCCGGGGCCCGAGGAGCACGCGAGCACCGCGGCGCGGATCGATGCGATCGACGTACTCGCGATCCGCACCGACACCGGGATCGACCTTCTCTGCGACGCCGCGGACACCGAGGCCCTCGCCGCGTCGCTGATCGCCCGTGGCGCCACGCCGGTCGCCGAGACCGCTGCTGAGTGCCTGCGTGTCGAGAGCGGCAGGCCGCGCTACGGCATCGATCTCGACGACAGCGTGATCCCGCAGGAGGCGGGCCTCAACGAGCGCGCGGTCAGCTTCACCAAGGGCTGCTACGTCGGACAGGAGACCGTCGCGCGGCTCTTCTACAGGGGCAAGCCGAACCGGCGGCTGTGCGGTCTGCGGCTCTCGGCGGAGGCGCAGACGGGCGAGCCGTTGCTGCTGGGCGAACGGGAGGTCGGCCGCCTCGGCAGCGTCGCGATCTCCCCCTCGCTGGGGCCGATCGCGCTCGCGCTCGTGCGCCGCGAGGCCGAGCTGGGCGCGCGCGTGGCGGTCGGCGACGGCGCGCTGAGCGCCGAGGTCGTCGAGCTGCCGTTCACCGGCACCTGAGACGTCCCTCCCGGCGACGCCGGGAGGCGCCGGAGCGCGGCTCCTACTCCTCCTCGCCGCCGCTGATCTGCTGGACGATGCTCTGTTCGGCGGCCCGCAGATAGCCGATCGCCGCGTAGGGGTCGGGGATGTTGTGCCGGATCCGAACGGTCGAGGAGAAGTCCTCCCCGTCTGAGCCGTCGACCTGTTTGAGCACCTGCACGATCGTGATCACGGCGCCGATCTCGGCCGTCTCGTCCTCGCCGTACGCCTCGTCGAGCGCCTCCATCTGTTCCGAGGCGCAGTTCCCGAGCACCGTTCCGTCAAGTGGCATCCGCCCATCGTCCTTTCGATCGCCTGCGGTCCCCGCCGCGGCGCCCGCCGCCGCGGCACAACCGTAACGAAACACCGCAGGACCGCCCGCGGGCGCCCTCATAATTCTCCGATGGCCTCGGCCCACGAGTTCTTCGCTGCTTCGGCGGGAGTTGCCGGGGCACTGATCGGGCTTCTGTTCGTCGCGATCTCGGTCGCGCCCGAGCGCGTGCTCGGCCCGGAAGCCTCAGACCTGCACGCCGTTCGCGCGGCGCAGGCGCTGACGGCGTTCACGAACGCGCTGAGCGTCTCCCTGTTCGGGCTGATCCCCGGCTTCAGCCCCGCCGTCGCGGCGATCGTCGTTTCGATCGTGGGCTTCAGCTTCATCGGCGGGGCACTGCTGCGGCTCGTGCCCCTGGCCCGCGCGGGCGAGATCCGCTACGGCGAGCTCGGGTTCCTCATCGGCCTCCTCGCCGTCTTCGTGATCCAGATCGTGACCGCGATCGCCCTCGCCCGTCACGAGAGCAATCGCGAAGCCCTCCAGATCATCTGCGTCCTGGTGGCCGTGTGCTTCCTGATCGGGATCGCCAGATCGTGGGAGCTGGTCGGCGGCCCGAGCTTCGGCGTCTTGAGCATGCGAGGCGCCCGCAGGGCCCGCAAAGACCCGCCGGGATGACGGACGGCTGCTCCGGCACGCCGCTCGCGAAGAAGCTCGGCTGCAAGCCGGACGGCCGGCTGCTGACACGCGGGGGCCCCGTGACCTGGCGCTCCCGTTCGGGCTCGTCGACGTGAAGGTCGCGGCGCTCGGCGAGGACTGGTCGGGGCTGCGCCTCGTCTGGCGCACGGAGCGGCGCGGCGGCTGAGCCCTGGGTAGCATTGGGCGCGCCGTCTGCGGGCAGGGAGCGCTCGCCCGCGCCCCGGTCACCCGGCACCGAGCGCCTATCGGCGCACTTTTCACACGAAAGGCGAGGTTCAGAGCACAGTGGCAATCGATCTCCAGCAAGTCTCCGCCGTCGACACCGAGCCCGGCGAGCTGCCCAGCACCATGGCGGCGTGGGTGATCCGCGAGGAGCGCTACGGCGAACCGAAGGACGCCTTCCAGATCGAGGAGGTCGAGGTCCCCGAGCCGGGCGCGTTCGAGGTGATCGTGCGCGTGATGGCCGCGGGCGTGAACTACAACAACGTGTGGGCGGCGCTCGGCAAGCCCGTGTCGGTGATGAAGTACGGCGACCACCCCGAATACGGCCACCACATCGGTGGCTCGGACGCTTCGGGCGTCGTCTGGAAGGTCGGCGCGGGCGTGACGCGCTGGAAGCCCGGCGACGAGGTCGTCGTCCACTGCAACATGGCCTCCTACGAGGACCCCGAGGTCCACGGTCTCGACCCGATGGCCGCGCCCTCGCAGCGGATCTGGGGCTATGAGACGACCTGGGGCTCCTTCGCACAGTTCACGAAGGTCCAGGCCCAGCAGCTTCTCCCCAAGCCGCACGCGCTGACGTGGGAGGAGGCCGCCTCCTACGGGCTCGTCTACTTCACCGCCTACCGCATGCTGATCACGCGTTGCAAACTGCAGGCCGGCGCGAACGTGCTGATCTGGGGCGCCGCCGGCGGCCTGGGCGTGTTCGCGACCCAGATCTGCAAGGCGGCCGGGGCCAACTGCGTCGGCGTGGTGTCCTCTGAGGAGAAGGGCGCGCTGGTCAAGCGGCTCGGCGCCGTGGACTACATCAATCGCGGCGAGTTCGCCGGGATGATGCGCAAGGGCGGCGAGACGCCCGAGGAGGAGCGGGAACGCTCGAAGGTCGCGCTCGGGTTTGCCAAGCGGGTCAAAGAGATCCTCGGCGACGCCCCCGACATCGTCTTCGAGCACGTCGGCAAAGCGACGCTTCCCACCTCCGTCTTCACCGCGAAGACGTTCGGCAAAATCGTGATCTGCGCCGGCACGACGGGCATCGACGTCGACTTCAACGTCGCGATCCTGTGGATGAGACAGAAGGAGATCCTGGGCTCGCACTTCGCCAACGCGTACGAGTGCATGAAGGCCAACGAGCTGATCGAGAGCGGCCTGATCCGGCCGGTGCTCTGGCGCACCCTCGGTTTCGACGGCGTCGCCGAGGCGCACCAGCTGATGCTCGAAAACAAGCACCTCGGCAAGATCGCGATCCTCGTCGGCGCCGACGCCGAGGGCCAGGGCAAGACCGCAGAGGGCCCGGGGGCGATCCACGCCGAGGTGGGAGCCTGATGGCCGGCACGGTCATCATCCCCTGGTACGCGACGGGCTTCCGCTCCGACGGGTTCGAGGAGGCGTTGAACGAGATCGCCGCCGTGGCGCTGCGCTACGGCGCGAGCTCTTACGCCGTCTACCGCGCGCGCGATGACAAATACAAGTTCCAGCAGTTCGCGACCTTCGTGGAGCCCATCGACTGGCAGCGCTACTGGGAAGGGCAGGAGATGATCTACTTCCGCGCCCGGCACGCGAGCTGGTACCAGGTGCCGGTGCTCTACGGCTGGTGGGACCAGACGGCCGCGGGCGGCGTGGCGGGCCCGCCGCTGATCTCCGGCAACGGCGGCAACGGAGTCGGCGGCGTGGGCGTCGGCGAGAGCGCTTAGCCCGCGAGGCCCAGCAGGATCTCCGCCGCCGGCTGCGCGCGGGCCGCGCGAAAGCCGGTTCCGGCCCAGAGGTGCAGCCTCTCCGCGTCGCCCCGTGCGGCAGCGGCGCGGCGCAGGGGGGCTGTGAGGTGATGGATCGCCGGATAGCCGAGCGGCGCGCCTGACTCGTGGCGCTCGATGAAGCCGTTGCGCAAACCGCGCGCCGGACGCCCGGTGAACGCGCGCGTCTGGACGGTCCCAGCGCGGCCCGGATCGGCCAGCGCCGCGCGATGCGCGGGGGCTGTGCCCGCCTCCTCGGCGAGCATCAGCGCCGTCCCGGCCATCACCGCGTCCGCTCCGGCACCGAGCGCGGACACGACATCCTGCGCCGCGGCGATTCCGCCCGCGGCGATCAGCGGCAGCTCGGTGCGGGCGGCGATCGCCGCGGTCAGCTCGTCCAGCGGGAGCGGCGCGGGCGGCTCGCGCGGCGTCAGCGTCCCCCAGTGCCCTCCGGCCGCAGCCGACTGGACGGCGAGGGCGTCGACTCCCGCGTCGACCGCGGCATCGGCCTCGGCGACCGACGTCACGCCCTGCACCAGCAGAGCTCCGGCGGCGCGCAGCGCGCGGAGATCCTCGCGCGGCGGGATCCCGAAGGTGAAGCTGACGAGGGGCGGCGTGTCCGCGAGCAGCGCCGCGACCTTCTCGTGCCACCAGTCGTCGTCCTCCCGGGGCGCCGCGTCGACCGGTGCGCCGACCGCTTCGGCCTCCGGCCTCAGCTCCTCGGCGTAGCGCCCGAACGCCTCGCCGTCGACCGGGAGCGGGTTCGGGGCGAACAGGTTGACGCCGAAGGGGACGCCTGCCGCGCGCACCGCCGCGACCTCGGCGGCCATCGCCTCGGGCTGCTTGTAGCCGGCGCCCAGGAACCCAAGGCTCCCGGACCTGCCGGCGGCGATCACGAGCTCGGGCGACCCCGGCCCGCCCGCCAGCGGCGCAGCCAGGACGGGCAGCTCGACTCCGAGCGCCCCGAGCAGGCTGCCGCGCGAAGCGGGCACCGTCGCCCGAGCTAGCCCTGCTCGAGCGGGGCCATCGTCAATCCAGCCCCCTTCAGCTGCTCCCAGTAGTGCTCGGCAGCCTCCTGGTGGCCGTTGTAGACGATCGCACGCCCGGTCGAGTGGATCACGTTGGCGATCTCCATCCCCCGCTCGACGCTGACGCCCGGGATGAAGCGGGCGAGCGTGCGCGCGACATGGTCGAACGTGTTGTGGTCGTCGTTACGGACGATCACGCGCCAGGAGCCTCCCAGCCCGGTCCCCGGGCCGCCCAGGCGTGGCACCTCGACGGTCTGGCTCATTGCCACCAGGATAAAGACCGCGGCGCAACCGTACAATTAGGGCCATGAGCGCCGAGCACCCAACTCGCCTGCCGGAGCCCGACAGGCCGTGGATGATGCGCACCTACGCCGGTCACTCGACCGCGAAGGCCTCGAACGAGCTCTACCGCCGCAACCTGGAAAAGGGCCAGACCGGCCTTTCGGTCGCCTTCGACCTGCCCACGCAGACGGGCTACGACCCCGATGACGAGCTGGCGCGCGGCGAGGTCGGGAAGGTCGGCGTGCCCGTCTCGCACCGCGGCGACATGGCGACGCTGATGGACGGGATCCCGCTCGGCGAGATGAACACCTCGATGACGATCAACGCGACGGCCGCCTGGCTGCTCGCGCTCTACATCGTCAGCGCAGAGGACCAGGGCGTCGCCCAGGATCAGCTCCAGGGCACCACGCAGAACGACATCATCAAGGAGTTCCTGGCCCGCGGCACCTACGCGTTCCCGCCCGCGGCTTCGATGCGGCTGATCGCGGACATGATCGCCTACACGGTCGAGCACGTCCCGAAGTGGAACCCGATCAACATCTGCTCCTACCACCTGCAGGAGGCGGGCGCCACCCCGGAGCAGGAGATCGCCTACGCGATGAGCAACGCGATCGCGGTGCTCGACGCCGCGCGTGAGCGGGTTCCTCAGGAGCGCATGGGCGCCGTCTTCGGGCGCATCTCCTTCTTCGTCAACGCCGGCGTCCGGTTCATCGAGGAGCACGCCAAGCTGCGCGCGATGTCGATCCTCTGGGAGGAGCTCGGACGCGAGCGCTACGGCGTGAGCGAGGAGCGCCACCTGAGGTTCCGCTACGGCGTGCAGGTCAACTCGCTCGGCCTGACCGAGGCGCAGCCCGAGAACAACGTGCAGCGCATCGTGCTGGAGGCGCTCGCCGTGACGCTGGGCCGCGACGCCCGCGCCCGCGCGATCCAGCTCCCGGCCTGGAACGAGGCGCTCGGTCTGCCGCGGCCGTGGGACCAGCAGTGGTCGCTGCGGATCCAGCAGGTCCTCGCCTACGAAACCGACGTCCTCGAGTACCCCGACATCTTCGAGGGCTCGAAGGTGATGGAAGGACTCGTCTCCGAGCTGCTGGAGAAGTCCCGCGCCGAGATGGCCGTGGTCGCCGAGCACGGCGGCGCGGTCGAGGCGGTGCCCTACATGAAGGCGGCGCTGGTCGACTCACACCGCGAGCGGCTGCGGCGCATCGAGTCCGGCGAGCAGGTCGTGGTCGGGCAGAACCGCTTCACCGAGACCGAGGAGTCTCCGCTGACGGCCGACGCCGAGGGCGGCATCCTCGTGGTCGACCCCGCGATCGAAGCCGAGCAGATCGAGGACGTGCGCGCCTGGCGTGCCGGGCGGGACCAGGCCGCGGTCGATGCCGCGCTCGCGGCGCTGGCAAGCGCCGCGCGCGAGCCCGCCGACGCCGGGAACCTGATGGAGCCGACGATCGCCGCGGCGCGGGCGGGCGCGACCACCGGCGAGTGGGCGGCCACGTTGCGCGAGGTGTTCGGCAGCTACCGCGCCCCGACGGGCGTGGGCGAGGCTGCCGCCGCTCCCCCGGACGGCGAACTGGCCGAGTTGCAGGCCGAGGTCGCCCGGCTGCAGGAGAAGCTCGGCCGCCGCCCCAAGATCCTCGTCGGCAAGCCCGGCCTCGACGGGCACTCCAACGGCGCTGAGCAGATCGCCGTCCGCGCCCGCGACGCCGGCATGGACGTCGTCTACGAGGGCATCCGGCTGACGCCGTCGCAGATCGCCGCCTCGGCGCTGCAGGAGGGCGTGCACGTGATCGGGCTCTCGATCCTCTCGGGCTCGCATCGCGAGCTGATCCCGGCGGTGATCGACGCGCTGCGCGAGGCCGGCGTCGATGCGCCGGTGGTGGTCGGCGGCATCATCCCCGAGCAGGACGTCGCGCCGCTGCGGGAGGCCGGCGTGGCCGCGGTCTACACGCCGAAGGACTTCGACATCACCCGCATCATGCGGGACATCCTCGTGCTGCTCGACGGCTCAGCTGCTCAGAACGGCGCCTCGAGCACGCCCGTCGGGGTGGCCGGGGCACCGCCGTCCTAGACGGTGGTCGGAGCGTGAGCGGCGAGGGCTCCGCGCTCGGTGAGCGCCTGCGCGACGGCGATCTGAGCGCCGCCCCCGCGGCGCTGAACCTCCTCGAGAGCTCCGCCGCCGCCGATCGCGAGGAGGCCGCGGCACTCATGCAGGCGCTCTCCCCCGCCGAGCTCGGCCGCGAGGCCGCGGGCCACGTCGTCGGCGTCACGGGCCCGCCCGGCGCCGGCAAGTCGACGCTGCTCTCTGCCCTGATCGCCGCCTGGCGTGGCCGCGGGAGCAGCGTCGCGCTGCTGGCGGTCGACCCGAGCTCGCGGCGCTCGGGCGGGTCGCTCCTGGGCGATCGCGCGCGGATCGAGTTCGACCCTTCCGACCGCGGGGTGCTGATCCGCTCGACCGCGGCCGGGGAGCGCCTGGGCGGGATCGCGCGCCCGACGCGGGCGGCGGCGGAAGCGCTCGCGGCGGCGTTCGACGTGGTCGTGATCGAGACGGTGGGAGTCGGGCAGGCCGAGACCGAGATCGCCGACGTCGCCGACACCGTCGCGGTCGTCGTGCAGCCCGGCAGCGGCGACGTGCTCCAGTTCCTGAAGTCGGGGATCATGGAGATCCCCGATGTCCTCGTCGTCACGAAGGCCGACCTCGGAGATCTTGCGATGCGGACGCGGCGCGATCTGAGCGCGGCGCTGCGCTCGCTCGGCTCGCGCTCGACGCGCGTCGTGGCCGTGTCCTCGCTGGCGCCGCCGAGCGGCATCGAGGAGCTGATCGGCGCGCTGGAGGAGCATCGCGACGGGCTCGACGTGGCCGCGCGGCGCCTGGATGCGCGCCGCGCGGGCGCCGTGGCGGAGTTCGCCGCCGAGCACGGGGAGCGCGGCCTGCGCGCACTCGGAGGCCGCTCCGGCGCCGAGCGGCTGCTCGCCGCGCAGGACCCGGGACTTCCTTCGACGGTGCTGGTCGAGGTCCTCGAGCGTGGGGTCGACGGGGAGCCGGCGTGAGGGTCGACCTGCTGATCATGTTCGGCGCCTTCCTCGCCGCCAGCCTGCTGGCCGGAGCGCTCGGCGCGAGCAACCTCGGCACGGCCCTCGCATTCGGCCAGATCGCGTTCGCGATCAGCGCCGTGTTCGTCCTGCTGCGCCGCCCCTGACAGCCACAGCGCGGCCACGATCGGCGCCGCGCGCGTTTCGTGCTGCGCCGGTGAGGCGACACGGCGGTCCGGCCGGGCTCCCGCTCCGGCCCGTTCTGAGCCGCGGAGCACGTATGCTGCCCGCGTGGCGACGGGCTGCTTCATATCGACGGGCCGCTCGCTCCAGGACGCCGTCGAGCGGGTAAAGCTCGCCGAGTCGCTCGGCTACGAGGCCGTCTACGTCACGCACGTCGCGGGACGCGAGTCGCTGACGGTGCTGAGCGTCTACGCACAGGCGACCGAACGCATCAGGATCGGCTCGGGCGTGGTTCCGATCTACACACGCACGCCCGCGACGATGGCCCAGACCGCGGCGACGATCGACGAGATCTCCGGCGGCCGCATGAACCTCGGCCTCGGGGTCTCCCACCGCCCCGTCGTCGAGGGGTGGCACGGTCAGACGATCGACCGCCCGGTCGCCGAGATGCGCGAGTACGTCGGGATCGTGCGGGCGATCCTGCGTGGCGAGGATCCGCCCCGCGGCGAGAAGTGGCAGACCGGCTTTCACCTCGCGGGCATCGAGACGCGCCCGGAGCTCCCGATCTACGTCGCCGCCCTCTCCCCCGCGATGCTCCGCCTGGCGGGCGAAGTCGCCGACGGCGTGGTGCTCTGGCTCTGCAACCCCAAGTACATCGCGGACGTCGTGGTACCGGAGGTCACCGCCGGACGCGAACGCGCGGGCCGCAGCGCGGCGAGCTTCGACGTCGTAGCGGCCGTGCCGGGCGCGACGACCGACGACCCCGCGGCCGCCTGGGGAGCGATGCGCAAAGACCTGATCCCGTATTTCGGGCTGCCCTTCTACCGCGCGATGATCGAGCGCTCCGGCTTCGCCGCGGACATCGAGGCCTACGACGCCGCGGCGGGGGACTTCCCCGCAATGCAGGCGGCGATCTCCGACGAGTTCCTCGAACAGCTCACGGCCGTCGGCGACGCCGCCACCGTCCAGGCGGGCATCGAGCGCTATCGCGCCGCCGGGGCGATCTCTCCCTGCATCGGGCCGATCCCGGGGACCGACTTCCCCGAGACGCTCAGGGCCGCGGCGCCCTGACGCGCAGCCGAACCGGCGGCGTGCGGCGCGTGCGCGTGCAACGCTTGGCCGCTAGCGGAGACTGAAGCCACGATGCTCGTCCTGATCACATTCGCCTTCCTGGCCGGAGCCGGCACCGCGCTGTCGCCCTGCGTGCTGCCCGTGTTGCCTGCCCTGCTCTCCGCCGGCGCCGCCGGCGGGCGCCGCCGCCCGCTCGGGGTCGTGCTCGGGCTGTCGATCACCTTCACGGTGACGATCGTCGGCGTGGCCAGCGTCGTCGACGGGGTCGGGCTCGGCAGCGACCCGCTGCGCGCGCTCGCGATCATCGTCCTCCTCGTCTTCGGCCTCGTGCTGCTGATGCCGCGCGTCAGCGCGCGCCTGGAGGCGCCGCTCTCCCGCCTGGCCCGGTTCGGGCCGAGGAGCGCCGGCAACGGCTTCTGGTCGGGGATGCTGGTCGGCGGCGCCCTCGGATTCGTCTACACGCCCTGCGCGAGCCCGATTCTGGCCGCGGTGATCTCGGTCAGCGCGGCATCCGGGCGGACGGTCGTCCTGGCGATCGTCTACGCGGCCGGCTCAGCGCTCGTGCTGCTGCTGCTGACGCTCGGAGGCCGCTCGCTCTTCGAGCGCGTGCGCCGCGCCGGGCGCGGCGATCTGCTCCAACGGGCGATGGGGGTCGTGATGATCCTCACCGCGGTTGCGATCCTGACCAACCTGGACGTGAACTTCGACCAGCTCGTCGCCGAACAGATCCCGGATGTGAACTTGACCGCCGGCCTCGAGTGCTCGCACGCTGTCACGAGCCGCCTGCACGAAGTCACGGGCCACAGCCCGAAGTTCGTGGCCGCGAACGGGTCGTCGGCGTGCGGCGGCTCGGCCGGCTCGGTCGCCGTCGCGGCGCGGACTGCCTCGGCGGCCTCGCTGCTGGCCGAGGCCCACAAGCTGCCCGCCCTGGGAATGGCGCCGGAATTCACCGAAACCGAGCAGTGGTTCAACACACCCGCGAGCCGCCCGCTGAGCCTCACCGGGCTTCGCGGCCACGTCGTGCTCGTCGACTTCTGGACCTACACCTGCATCAACTGCATCCGCACCCTTCCCTACCTGAAGGCCTGGGACCAGGCGTACCGCTCGAAGGGGCTGACGATCGTCGGCGTCGAGACCCCTGAGTTCCCCTTCGAGCGCGAGGCCGGCAACGTGAGCAACGCGATCTCCCAGTTCGGCCTGCACTACCCCGTCGTCCAGGACAACCAGATGGGCACCTGGAACGCGTACGGCAACAACGCCTGGCCCGCCGACTACCTGATCGACTCCAAGGGCCAGGTGCGCTACGTGTCGATCGGGGAGGGCGACTACGGCGAGACCGAAACGGCCATCAGGGCGCTGCTGGCCGAAGGCGGTGCCACGCCGGGCACGCGCGGGCGACCCCAGGACGTCGTCGTGCCCTCGCATGAGGCGACGCCGGAGACCTATCTCGGAACCGACCGTGCCGAAGGCTGGCTCGCACATCCGGTGAGCGGCCTGCACGACTACGGAGGACCGGTTACGGGGCAGCTCGCGCTGAACGAGTTCGCCTACAGCGGCACCTGGCGGATCTCCGGGCAACCCGCCACGGCAGTGTCGAACGCCGGCATCGACGTCGATTTCGAGGCCCGCCACGTCTATCTGGTGATGAGCTCGCCGGGCGAACGACCGCTGCCCGTGCAGGTGCTGCTCGACGGCCGTCCGATCTCGGCGCGCGACGCGGGTGCGGACGTCCACAACGGCGTGGTCACCGTGCGCGAGCAGCGCCTCTACTCGCTGGTCTCGCTGCCCGCCGATGAGCGCGGGCACCTCTCGCTGCGCTTCGCGCCCGGCGTCACGGGCTACGCGTTCACGTTCGGGTAGCCCGCCCGCCCACGCAATCCGTCCAATTTGCGTGGTTTCCCCCTACCCCCGCTCCCCCATCGGCGTTAGTTTCAGGGCAGCCGTAGGGGGTGTGGCATCGGAACCAAGGGGGCGCTCGTCACAGGCGCCGGAACGGAGGCAGCATGTTGAAGGCGATCTCTCGCAGGCTCACGCGCACGGGCGCCCTGGCAATGTCCGTGGCAGGAGTGGCGGCGCTTGCCGCGCCGGCGGCTGCAGGTGCCGAAGAAGGCGTCGTCCCGTTCCCGGGCTCGCCGCTCAGCGTGTTTGTCGGCTCGCGCGGTGAATGCCAGTCCAGCTACCCGCTCACCGGCGTCAACTACTTCGTCGCCGAAAAAGGGGATTGCGGGTTCTTCCTGTCCTTCCCCAAAAAGGCCGGACAGCCCGCGTTCCTCGAAAAAAAGGTCTTTGGCTTCGGAGGATCGGCCGGACCCGGCCTGTTCTCCACGGAATATGTCCCCGTTTCACAATCCGTCGTCTCCGGGACCGGCTCGGGCGCAGACCCCTACACCGAGACGACGGTCTACGACGTCGACGAACTCGAAGGAGAAGTAGTCAAGCAAACGTTCGCGGAAGTGACCGACAGAACGACCTACATCAACGGCTCGCCCCAGTTCCAGTCGACCTTCAAAGTCACGAACACGTCCGGCAGCACGGTCTTCTTCCGCGCGATCTACGCGGGCGACCTCTACGTGGCCGGCAACGACTACGGAATCGGCTCGTTCCTTGGCGGCCCGCCCCGGTTCATCGGCGGGCTCAACACCGCGGAGGGCATCCTCGGCGGGTTCATCGAATCGACGCCGTGGTCGGCGTGGCAGGAGGGCTGCTGGAACGACGGCGAATTCGAATCCGAAGGAGGCCGCTGCAACGGCGCGGCGCCCGGAGACAAGGGGATCTGGCACACGGTCCGCGAAAGCGCGACGACAGAAAGCGGGCCCGTCTTCAACGGCGAAGCCGACCCGGCGCAGATTGACAACGCGGCCGGCGTCGAGTGGGACGAACCCCTCACGGGACTCGCGAACGGCGGGCACGTCGAATACACGGTCATCAACCACACCGAGGCGCCGGCCGGGCTTTCGGTGAGCCCAGCCAACCAGACACTCACGCAAGGCCAGACCGAGACCCTCGGCATGACCGCTCTGAACACGGCCGGCAAACCGTACGCAGGGGGAGTGGTCCGCTACTCCGTCGGTGGGGCGAACCCGCAATCGGGCTCGATCACGCTGAACGGAGCAGGACAGGGCCAGATCAGCTACGTCGGCAACAACGCCGGTATCGACACGATCCAGATGTACCTGGACCTGGGCAACACGGGCTCGCAGACCTCGACGGACCCGTCGGCGTCGGCATCCGTGACGTTCGTGCCCAAGCCCCCGGTCCCCAACTCGACCTACACCATCAAATCGGTCAAAGCCAACTCAAACGGCACGATCACGATCACGTTCGTCCCCGCCCAGGCCGGGCAGGCAACGCTGGAAGTGACGGTCCCGACCGCCACGATCAGCTCGGCGCAGGCGGCCAAGGCCAAGAAATGCAAGAAGGGCCAGGTCAAGATCCACGGCAAATGCCGTCCGATCAACACTCTCTCGGGGAAGGTCAAAGCGAACGGCATCGCCGGCGTCCCGCTGACGTTGTCGGTCAAGCCCTCCTCGAAGGTCAAGGCGAAGCTCAAGCACGGCCACACGGTCCACCTGACCGCGAAGCTGACCTACAAGTCGGCGCTCGGCGGCGCCCCAGTGGTCAAGACCTACCACCTGACCGTCAAACCGCCGAAGCACAAGAAACACCACTAGCTCCACGGATCCTCCTGGCGCAAGGGGGCCGGGCCGCCGAAGGGCGGCCCGGCCCGCGTCCGCGCCACCGATCGCGCGCACCCCATCCGGTGCGATCGGAGCACCCCACGGGCGAGGCGAAAGGCGGCCCCGACCGGAGAGCGCGCCGGCCCCGCTTAGAATGGGCGCATGGACAGCTCGGGCCCCGACACCGGCGCGCGCAGCTGGTTGCGCTGCTACCGCTGCTGGTCGCAGGACCTGGAGGTGCAGGTCCACTACGAGGGCATCCACAAGATCGACCCCGAAAGCGGCGAGCGCGCCGAAGTCGTGGACGAGCTGCAGGAGGCCGTCGTGCAGTGCCTCGACTGCATGCACGACCAGCCGCACCTCGGCTTCAACAACGGACGCGTGGAGCCGATCGAAGACCGCTGGGAGCGCATGATCGCCGGCACCCCCTGGGTCGCCTCGTGCACCGTCACCGTCGACTCCGAGGACGTCGAGAGCTGTTCCGGCCCGGAGGCGGGCGATGCACTCTCCTACGCGGCTTTCGGCGATCACGGGGTGCGGGAGTTCTTCACCCACGTCCGCTTCCACAAGCACGAGGACGACGCCCGGATCATCGTCCACCTGCTCGTCGAGCTCTACGCGCGCTCGCTCGAGGAGGCGACCGAGGTGCTCGAGTCCTCAGCCCGTGGCCAGCTGACGATCACCTCGCTGGCCGAGGAGTCGCGCCCGCCGGCCGCCGCGGGCGAGACGCACCACGATTAGCGGCCTTCCGGGCTCACGTTGCGGGGCCGCGGCGCCGATGCATCCAGTGTCGTCATGGATGCTGAGCCCGTATTGAAGGTCCTGGTCGCCGACGACCACCCGCTGATCCTGCAGGGCCTGCGACGAACGCTTGAGGCGTGCGCGGACATCGACGTGGTCGGCGAGGCTCGTACCGGCGACGAGGTGGTGCCGCTCGTCGAGCGCAGGCGCCCCGACGTCGTGCTCCTCGACATGCGCATGCCGGGTCTTGCCAGCGCCGAGTGCATCCGGCTGATCAAGGAGTCACAGCCCGAGGTCAGGACGATCGTGCTCTCCGCGAGCGAGGACCGCGCGACGATCGAGTCCGCAATCCAGGCCGGCGCGAGCGCCTACGTGCTCAAGAGCGTGAGCGCGCTGGACGTCCCATCGCTCGTGCGGCAGGTGGCTGCCGGCTACACCGTCTTCCACACGCCGACCGACGACGCAAAGCACGCCACGGGCGACGAGCCCGAGCTGACCGCGCGCGAGGCGACGATCCTGGCGGCTGTCGCAGGCGGCAAGACGACCAAGGCGATCAGCGCCGAGCTCTGGGTGACCGAGCACACGGTCAAGTTCCACCTCACCAACATCTACCGCAAGCTCGGCGTCAGCAACCGCAGCGGCGCGGTCCGCTACGCCTTCGAGCACGGCCTCGTCGGCGACCGGACCTGATCCGGCGCCCCACTAAGCGCCGGTTGCCGCGAGTCCGGCAGGCGGCGCCTGCCACCGCGGAAGCGCGACCGTGATCTCGCTCGGACCACCCGGCCTGCTCTCGATCAGGCAGTGCCCGCCCAGCAGCCGTACGCGCTCGTAGACGCCGGCCAGCCCCATGTGGCCGCGCCTCGCTGCACGCAGCAGCTCCTCCTCGACGTCGAACCCGCGGCCGTCGTCGAGTACGCGTGCGCGGACGCCGGACTCGTCGCTGACGATCGAGATCGACACTGCGCGAGCCCGGCTGTGCTCGCGGATGTTGTTCAGCGCCTCGCCGAGGACGCTCAGCAGTGCCATGCGCTGCGAGGTGGAGATCCCGTCGAGGTCGCCGGCGAGCTCGACGTCGGGAAGGATCCCGGTCCTCGAACGGAAGGGCGCGAGCATGTCCTCGAAGGAGTCGGCGAACGCGCGGTCGGCGATCGCGCTTGCGTGCACCGAGGTCGAGATCCGGCGCATGGCTCGCTCGAGGCTCGCCAGCCGAGCGTCGAGATCGTCGAGCCTGCCGCCGAGCAGGTCCTTGCCGCTGCGTCCCTCCAGCACCACGCCGAGCTGCTCGCGGAACAGGGCGAGATCCTCGCCGACGAGAATGAGCTCCTGGAGCGGCCCGTCGTGGAGGTCGAAGCCGAGGCGGGTCAGGCGGCGCTCGCTGGCCTGAAGGAGCGCGCGCTCGCTCGAGGCGTTGCGCGCGAGCAGGGCTTGGCGCTCGAGGATCGCGGCGAGCATGAAGGAGGCGTCTTCGAGCAGCGCGCGGGTGAGGCGCACCGCGCCCGCCCGGGGGGCCGCGACGAGCGCCGCGGCTCCTAGCCCCGCCCTGCGCACCGGCACGCCAACCGCGCCGCGGCGCCTGGGCTCGCTCTCGCCCGCGATCAGCTCCCGCGCGAGCCGCGGCGCAGGACCTCCTCGCGGCGCCTCCCCGGCGCTGCAGATCGGGGCCGGGCGGCCCGTCGGGCCGGCGGCCCATAGGGACACCGCGCGCGCCCCGGTGCAAGCAACAAGAAGCCGCATCATGCACTCGATCGCCGCACCAGGCTCCTGCGCGAGCACCGCAGGAGAGGACAGCGCCTCGTGCCCGGCGCCCGCGACGGAGGCGAGCCCGGCCTGCTCGAGGCACGCGAGCGCACGGGCGGCCAGCTCGGGGGGCGAACCCGGATCGGCCGCGAGCGCCGCCGCCAGCGTACCGGCGAACCGATTCAGGACGTTCCCAGCCGCCTCGTCGCCCGCGGCGAAGGACGCCAGCGAGCGTTCGGCGCGCTCACGCGCATGAGCGGCAGCGCAGAGCAGCCGCTCGGGATCCTCCGGCTCGAGCGCCAGCAGCGCGTCACACGCGCGGTCGAGGCCGCCTGCGGCGGCCGCCTTGGGGTTATGTCGCGCAGGACTCGGCAATCGCGACTCGCTCTGCCCCCGGCAGCATGCCGCTGCTCGGGATCTGTCCTTATCGGCAGCGCGCGAGTGCTCCTCAATCGGCCCGCGCCGCGCGCAGCGACGCCGGCCACGGCAGGAAACGCCGCTCGCGGGGAAGGCGCCGCGCGCGGTCCGCGCGCGCGATCGCGCCGAAGAGCTCGCCGAAGGGCCCCCACTTGTCGAGCTCCAGCGACTGGCGGGAGCCCTCCGCGCGCGGGGGCTCGGAGACCACGACGACCCCGACGGGGGCGACCCGTCCGCCCTGCTGTGCCATCGCAAGCCCGATCGAGGCCACAAGGCCCTGGACGTATGCGTCCCAGCTGCGCGGGCTCTCCGAGGGTGGGCGCTCGACGACGACCACGTCCACCCGCTCGGAGGTCGCGATCTCGATCGCCTCGCGCTCGTCCTCGGCGCTCAGGGCGGGGCGGTCGCGCCGCCCGATCAGCATCGCGACGGTGGAGCGCCAGCAGCGATCTGGAGAGATGAGCAGCACGCTGATCGGCCAGAGCCGGACGACTTCCGCGCCCTCGCTCTCCTCGGCGTTGTCTGCGTCGGGGTTCTCGATTCTCTCCATCTTCTCTTCCACCGTCCGGATTGCCGCGTGGGCGTCATCTTGCGCCCGCGGACGCCCGCGCGGTACTGGCCCTTGGTCTAGATCGCCCCACGCACAGCAGGCGCGGGGCGACCTACCGGAACGTCTAGGCGGGACTAGCGGAATGTCCGGCGCCGGATGGGGGAGGGCGCTTCAGCATGCCCCGCACATGGAGCACCTCGCTCCAACTGAAAACAACTCATAGGAGGAGTTGCTCTGTGTTCGCAAAGGTACTGAAGAAGAAGCGCACGATGGCCGTTCTCGGCGTCGTGGCCGCGCTGGCCCTGGCCGCCGCGGCGATCGCCTACTGGACGACGACCGGCTCCGGCTCCGGCTCGGGCTCGGTGGCTTCCAGCAACGGCTCCGTCACGCTCAACGGCACGATCACCGGTGAACTGACCCCCGGTGGCAGCTCGGCCGTGAAGTTCACTGCCGACAACAACGGCTCGTCGAGCCTCCAGGTGGGCACCGTCCACGCTGAAGTCTCGATCGACGACGCGCACGCGAAAGCCGGCTGCAAAGCGTCGGACTTCACCATCGGCGACACCGCCGAGAACCAGGTGATCGGCGCCCACGCCTCGGGCGTCGCGCTCGCCAACGAAGGCTCGATCTCGATGGCCGACACCGAAGAAAACCAGAACGCCTGCCAGGGGGCGACGATCTCGCTGGCTCTGTCCAGCTAGTCCAACAAACAACCGGGGGAGGGCGTTCGACGCCCTCCCCCGCTTCTTTCTCTCTTTGGAACTTCAACCCAGGAGCGGCACGACGATGAACCGCGACAGGCGCACAACCGAGCAGGCGCGAACAGGCCTCCTCGCCAAGACGGCGGGCCTGCTGCGCCGCCACCCGCTGGCACTGCCCGCATCGCTGCTCCCGGCTCTCGCCGCCGGGATCGCGCTCGCGGCGCCCGGCTCGGCGAAGCAGCTGACGCCGCCCAAGCCGGCCGCTCCCACGATCACCTCGCACCCCGCCGCGCTCACGAACCAGACCTCGGCGCAGTTCCAGTACGGCGACTCCACCTCGGGAGCCGGCTTCGAATGCCAGCTCGACGGTAGCGCGAACGCCGCCTGCCCCGCCGCCGGCAAGAGCTACCCCGGCCCGCTCACCGAGGGCAAGCACACCTTCAAGGTCCGCGCCGTCGCCGCAGGCAAGCCCGGCGACGACACCGACTACTCGTGGACGGTGGACACGACGGCCCCAACCGCGGCCGTCTCGTTCCCCGTCGACGGCAGCGCGCTGCGCTCGGCCGCCTGGGGGCAAGGATGCCCCGGGCGTGCCGGGATCTGCGGCAGCGCCAAGGACGCGAACGGCGTCTCGGCCGTCTATGTCTCGATCCGCCAGGGCAACGGCAAGTGGTGGGGCGGCAGCTCCTTCGACCAGACCTCGGAGAGCTTCCGCACGGCGACGCTCTCGAGCGGGCACACGACCGCATGGAGCTACGCGCTTGCGCTGCCGGCCGACGGCTCCTACACGGTGCATGTCCGCGCACTCGACGCCGCGGACAACATGACGCCCGCAGACTCGCAGGCCGGCAGCGCGTTCATGGTCGACACCGTCGCGCCGCCGGCGCCCGCGATCGCCGGCGGCCCCGGATCGCAGACCGTGCAGAAGAGCGCGACCTTCTCGTTCGGTGACAGCCAGGCCGGTGTCACCTTCCTGTGCGCCCGCGACCGGGCCCGCGCCAAGAGCTGTACGAGCCCGATCACCTACCCGAGCAACTCCCGCTCGACGCACACCTTCGCCGTGCAGGCGCTCGACGCCGCGGGCAACCTCAGCGCGCCGAGCACCTACACGTGGACGGTCGTCAAGAAACTCGTGGAAGAAGGCGGCAAACCGTTCACGGTCACGGGCAACGCGACCGGGCCGCTCGCGCCCGGGTTCTCGAGCCCGCTGGCGGTCACCGTCACGAACCCCAACGCCGTCGCGATCACGATCACCGAACTGCAGGTGACGGTCGCCGCCCAGAGCAGCAACCCCGGCTGTGAAGGTCCGGCGAACCTCGCGCTGACGCAGTCGAACGTCTCGGCCTCGAACCCACTCGTCGTACCGGCGAACGGGCACGTGAGCCTTCCCAGCGGCGCCGTCTCCACGCCCCAGGTCCTGATGAGGGACCTGCCCACCAACCAGGACGCGTGCAAGAGCGCCGCGTTCACCTTCAACTACAGCGGGAGCGCCCACTCATGACCCGTCTCGTGCAAAGCCGTCGCGTTCGCATCCTCGCCGTGCTCGCCGCAGCGCTGCTCGGCACGACCGCGGCATGGGCCTACTGGGTGGCGCCGAGCTCCGGCAACGGAAGCGGTCATGTCGGCGCGCTGGCCGCGCCGGCGATCTCCGCCGCGACGCCGGGCAGCGGCACCGTCGCCCTGAGCTGGGCTGCCGTCACGGCGCCGGGCAACGGCAGCGTCTCCTACTACGTCAGCCGCGACGGCGGTGCGGCTGCTGGGAACTGCCCCTCCTCGGGCTCGCCCTCCGGCGTCACCAGCTGCACCGACAGCGGCCTCGCCTCAGGGACGCACAAGTACACCGTGACAGCTGTCTACAGGAGCTGGAGCGCACGCAGCGCGGAAGCCTCGGCGAACGTCACCGTCGGCGCCGTCGACCACCTCGTGCTGAGCGCGAGCTCGACGACACCCACGGCCGGCTCGAGCGACAGCCTCACGATCACGGCGAAGGACTCGGCAGGCGCCACGGTCACGAGCTACACCGGCGCGAAGTCCCTCACCTTCGGGGGCGCGAGCGCGATCGGCTCGAACAAACCGACCGTCACGAACAGCTCCGGCACGGCGACCGCCTTCGGCACGCCCGAGACGATCAGCTTTGCCGGCGGCGTCGCGACCGTGTCGAGCACCAAAAACGGCGTGATGACGCTGTACAAGGCGGAAACCGCGAACATCACCGTCACCGACGGCACGTTCTCGAACGGCTCGGGCACGGCGGTCACGATCGCGCCGGGATCGACCAAAGCGTTCGCGCTGAGCACGCCCTCGCCGGCGGCGGGTAACCAGTTCACCGAGACGCTGAACGCGACCGACCAGTTCGGCAACGCGACGCCCTCCTACACCGGCTCGAAGTCCCTCACCTTCGAAGGCCCGTCGAAAAGCCCGAACTCGAAAAGCCCGAGCTACCCGAGCAGCGTTAGCTTCACCGCGGGCACGGGGACGGCCGCGATCACGCTCTACGACGCGCAGACGACGGCGCTCTCGGCGCGCGAAGGCTTCAGCGGGCCGACCGGCACCTCGGCGAGCTTCACGGTCACGCCCGCGTCCGCCGCGAGCCTGAGTGTCGCCAACCCCGGCTCGCCGACGGCAGGTAGCGCCTACAACCAGACGATCACGGCGAAGGACTCCTACGGGAACACCGCGAGCTCCTATGAAGGCTCGAAGACCGTCGTCTTCAGCGGTCCGGGCTCCAGCCCGAGCGGCAAAGCGCCGGAATACCCGGCCTCGGTGAGCTTCACCGCCGGCTCCGCCGGCGCCTCGATCGTGATCTACGACGGCGGCTCGACGACGCTCACCGCCACCGAAGGCTCGTTGACCGGCACCAGCTCCAGCTTCACGGTCGGCGGCGCGAGCCCCGTGTCCTTCACGCTGCCCACGCCGGCCACGCAGACCGCGGGCACGTCGTTCAACGAGACGATCACCGCCAAGGACGTCTACGGCAACAACGCCGGCTACAGCGGCAAACAGACCATCCTCTTCAGCGGCCCGGGCGCCAGCCCCGAAGGCAAATCCCCCGCCTACCCGAGCTCGGTGACCTTCAGCTCGGGCGTCGGCACGGCTGAAAAAATCACGATCTACAACGCCGCGGCCACCACCCTCACGGCGACGCAGGGCTCGCTCACCGCCAGCACGGGCAGCTTCACCGTCAACCCGGCGAGCGCCAGCCAGTTCTCGTTCGCGACGATCGGCGCCCAGACGGCCGGAGTTCAGTTCGGAGTCACGATGACCGCCGAAGACCAGTACGGCAACCTCGCCAAATACGAAGGCACCAAGTCGATCACGTTCACGGGGCCGAAAAGCAGCCCCGGCGGCGAAAAACCGTCCTACCCCTCGACCGTCGCCTTCACCAGCGGCGTCGGCACGGCGCAGGTCAAGCTCTACAACGCGGCCACGACGACGCTGGAAGCCGCCCAGAGCGGCGTCGAAGGGAACTCGAACAGCTTCGCCGTCGGCGCTGGCCCGACCTCCGCGCTCTCCTTCGGCAGCCAGGCCGAACGGACCGCGGGCACCGCGTTCAGCGAGACGCTGACCGCGACCGACGCCTACGGCAACGCGACGCCGGCCTACACGGGCACGAAGGCGATCACGTTCAGCGGCGCCGCGACCAGCCCGAACGGCAAAGCCCCCGTCTACCCCGCCACCGTCGCGTTCAACGCCGGCGCGGGCACGGCGCAGATCACGCTCTACGCCGCCGGCACCACCACGCTCGAAGCGAGCGACGGCAGCAGCGCCGGGACGAGCGCGTCGTTCAAAGTCGTCGCGACGGGCGCGAGCGCGCTCTCACTCTCGACGCCCGCGCCGACCGTCGGAGCGGTGTTCACCGAGACGCTCACGGGGATCGACGCCTACGGCAACCCCGCGACGGGCTACAGCGGCACCAAGACCGTGACGTTCAGCGGTCCGGCCAACGGCCCGAACGGCAAAGCGCCGAGCTACCCGAGCACCGTCTCGTTCAGCAGCACGACGAGCTCCGGCACGGCCTCGATCACCCTCTACAACGCCGGGGCCACCGTGCTCAGCGCGACCCAGGGGACGCTCAAAGGCTCGACGGCGAGCTTCACGGTGGGCGCGGGTGCGCCCAGCGCGTTCGCCTTCGGCGCGATCGGCGCACAGGCGGCGGGCAGCGCGTTCAACGTCACGCTGACTGCGACCGACGCGGGCGGCAACGCGGCCGCCGACGGCGCCAGGGCCCTGACGTTCAAAGGCCCCGGCGAAAGCCCGAGCGGCGAAGAACCCGAATACCCGGCCTCGGTGACGTTCACCGGCGGAACCGGCACGGCGTCCGTGAAGCTCTACGACGCGTCGGCCTCGACCACGCTCACAGCGGAACTCGGCACCGCCAAAGGCACCAGCGCGAGCTTCGCCGTCAACCCGCTGGCCGCCACCAAGTTGGCCTGGACCAGCGTCAGCGGCACCGGCGCCGCGGAAGGGCTGTGTCTCTTCACCTGCACGTGGAGCGGCCTCGGCTCGAAAAAAACCTGGAGCGCGCACGTGAGCGTGACCGATCTCTACGGCAACACGGTCAGCGGCCTCGGCTCAGGACACACGGTCACGCTGGCAAAGACCGTCTCGGGCGCGACGCTCTCGCCCACGACGCTGACGATCGCGAGCACGGGCGAAGCGACGAGCACCGCGGCGACGACCTACACCTCCTCCACCGGAGGCTGGACCACGGAGACCGTCACGGCGAAAAGCAGCCCGTACACCGAAGCGACCGCGACGCTGAAGAAATGAGGCGTCGGCGAGGCTCCCGGGCCAGCAGGATCAGGCCGGCGTCAGGCGCATCACGGGGATCCGGCGAATGCCGTCTGTGCGGCGCTCGTACTCGGTGTACCCGCGGTAGATCTTGCGCGCCTCGTCGAACAGGCGGTCGTGCTCGGGCCCTTCGACCTCCTGGGCGCGGTAGGACCCGCTGCGACCCTTGGCCTCGAGACGAACGTCCGGATTGGCCTTGAGGTTGAAGTACCAGGACGGCGTCTTCGGCCGTCCGTAGCTCGAAGCGATCAGGATCACGTCCTCGCCGTCGTTGAAGTACAGCAGCGGCACGCTGCGCTCGACACCGCTGCGGGCGCCGCGAACGTGCAGCACGCCGACCGGGATCGTCCCCAGCGCGCTGTCGAGACGACCCCCGGAGACGCGCACGAGCCACGGGTCGATTTTCGCGCCGACCTTCGAGGAGTACCACGTGCCGACCGGCGTCAGCGCGAAGGAGAACATCGCCCGGCGGAAACCCGAGTTCGCGAATGAGTCGGGATCGACTCGCGGAACGCCCCCCGTCGCGGCCACCCCAGACCTCAGGAGAGACGCTCTTCGAGCGCCTGCAGCTGCTCTGCGAGCTCGCTGGGGAGATTCGAGAACTGCGCGAAGTGCTGGTGGAACTGGGGCAGCGCGTCACGCCAGCCCTGGGTGTCCACGCTCAGCAACTCCGCCATCGCCTCGTCGGAGACGTCGACGCCGCGGGTGTCGATTCCCTCAGGACTCGCCGGGGGCATGAAGCCGATCGGCGTCTCGGTGGCCGCGCCGTGACCGGCGCAGCGGGCGAAGACCCAGGCGAGCACGCGGGAGTTCTCGCCGTAGCCCGGCCACAGGAAGCGCCCGCCCTCGTCCTTGCGGAACCAGTTGACGTAGAAGATCTTCGGCAGGTTCGCCCCGGACGTGCGGCCGATCTCGAGCCAGTGGGCGAAGTACTCGGCCATGTCGTAGCCGCAGAACGGCAGCATCGCGAACGGGTCGAAGCGCAGCTCGCCGACTTTGCCGGCCGCCGCGGCCGTCTTCTCGGAGGACATCGTCGCGCCGAGGAACACGCCGTGCTCCCAGTCGAAGGCCTCGGTCACCAGCGGCACGACCGTCGAGCGGCGACCGCCGAAGAGCATCGCGTCGATCGGCACGCCGGCGGGTTCCTCCCACTCGGGTGCGATCGCCGGGTCCTGGTCGGCCGGCGTCGTGAAGCGTGCGTTGGGATGAGCCGCGGGGTCTGAGGACTCCGGCGTCCAGTCGTGGCCGTGCCAGTCGATCAGGTGCGCGGGCGGCTCGGGCGTCATGCCCTCCCACCAGATGTCGCCGTCGTCGGTCTTGGCGCAGTTGGTGAAGATCGAGTTCTTCGCGATCGTCTTGATCGCGTTCGGATTCGTCTGCTCGCCGGTGCCGGGGGCGACGCCGAAGAATCCCGCCTCGGGATTGATCGCGTAGAGGCGCCCGTCTGCGCCGAACTTCATCCACGCGATGTCGTCGCCGATCGTCTCGACGCTCCAGCCCTCGAGCGTCGGGATCAGCATCGCGAGGTTGGTCTTCCCGCAAGCGCTCGGGAACGCGCCGGTGATGTACTTGACCTCGCCCTCGGGCGAGGTCAGCTTGAGGATCAGCATGTGCTCGGCCATCCAGCCCTCGTCGCGCGCCATCACAGAGGCGATGCGCAGGGCGAAGCACTTCTTGCCGAGCAGCGCGTTGCCGCCGTAGCCCGAGCCGTAGGACCAGATCTCGCGGGTGGCGGGGAAATGGACGATGTACTTGTTGTCCGCGTTGCAGGGCCACGGCACGTCGGTGTCGCCTTCCGCGAGTGGCATGCCGACCGAGTGCAGGCAGGGGACGAACTCACCGTCTCCGAGTGCGTCCAGGGCGCCCTGGCCCATCCGCGTCATGATCCGCATCGAGACCGCGACGTAGGTCGAGTCGGTCAGCTGCACGCCGACGTGGCTCTTGTCGGAGCCCAGCGGGCCCATCGAGAACGGCACCACGTACATCGTGCGCCCGCGCATCGCGCCGCTGAAGAGGTCGCTCAGCGTCTCCTTCATCTCGGCGGGATCGCGCCAGTTGTTCGTCGGCCCCGCTTCCTGCTCGGTGGGGGAGCAGATGAAGGTGCGGTCTTCGACACGCGCCACGTCGCCCGGGTCCGAGAGCGCCAGATAGGAGTTGGGGCGCTTGGCGTCAGAGAGCCGCTCGAAGGTGCCCGCCTCGACCAGCTGCGCGCATAGCCGGTCGTACTCCTCGGCGCTGCCGTCGCACCAGTGGATCGCGTCCGGTTCGGTCATCGCCGCAACTTCCTGAACCCACGCCAGCAGTCGCTCGTTCTTGGTCGGTGCGGGGACGGTGGCGTTCATGGGCTGCTGGCGGCTCCTTCGGTTCGCTGTCTTGGGTGACCGGCTGTGCGTCTGCTGTGCGGGCCGGACCCGCCCGGAAAGCAGAAAACGCCCTCGGGGCGCGGTCGTGGGGAAGCGTACCGCACGCGGACAGACCCCCGTCTGACGGCGGATCGCCACTGCTGAGGCGGCCGTCGGCAGCGGTTTTCCGCGGATCTGGACGTCTTAGGGTCCGATCCGGTCCGCGGCGCGTCCCCGGGGCCGGCGCCCCGGCTACTCGACGTTGCCCTCGGCCTCAGGCGCGGGGTGGGTGGGGTGGGTGGGTCCATCATCCCGTCGCGGCACGAGCACGAGCCGCTTGAACTCGGCGACGAGCACGCCGTCCTGGTTCAGCACCCGCGTGTGGACCTTCACGGTGCCGCGGTCGGGCTTCGATTTCGACTCTTTCTTCTCCAGGACCTCGGACTCGCAGAACAGCGTGTCGCCGTGGAAGACCGGAGCGGGGTGCTTGAGCTCTTCGGTGGCGAGGTTGGCGATCGCCTTGCCGCTGACGTCGCTGACGGACATGCCCAGCGCGAGCGAGTAGACCAGCGGGCCGACGACGACATTGCGCCCCTGCTGCGATTTCGCGGCGTAGACGTCGTTGATGTGAAGCGGATGGTGATTCATCGTGATCAGGCAGAACAGGTGGTCGTCAGCCTCGGTCACGGTCTTGGCGGGCCAGTGCTTGTAGACGGCGCCGACCTCGAACTCCTCCAGGTAGCGGCCGTAGGGGTGCGCGCCGCTGGCCTCGCGGTCAGCCTGCTCGGTCTCGACGGTCTCGGTCTCGCTCATGGCTCTCTCGTGATCTCCTTGCTGTGTCTTGGCGCGCGGAACTCTAGTGCGCGGCGGGCGCGGCGGACGGCGCCGCCTCGCTCTTGGCGGCCACGCAGTAGGCCGGCGAGGCCGTCAGCGGGCAGGCGTAGCCGGGTTTCGGGTCACACGGCGCGCATTGCGGCGGTTCGGGCTTCACGGGGGGCGCCGGTTCGGGTGCCGCCTCGCAGCTCGACCCCGCGGCGCATTCGGCCCCGCTGCCCGACACGGCCCGCCTGAACGCGAGCGGGTACGGCAACCCGCAGACGGCGTCGTAGGCGTCTGCGAGGGCTTCCGCGGCGCTGAAGCCTTCGAGCGGTTCGCCCCTCGCTGACAGGGGCGTGAGCGCGGCGGCACCGAGGGCCGTGCTCCCCCGCGTCAGCGAGCAAACGCCCGCGGGACGCGCGGCGGGGACGCCCAGCGCGTGCGAACGGACCCGGATCAGGGGCCGCCCGAGCGAGGCGGCCGACCGGACGGCCACGCGGACCTTGACGGGCATCTCCGCTCTGGTGAAGCGGTTCGTCACCACCATGAGCACGGGCTGAGCGTGCGCCGCCCTCCCACCGGGCACCGCAACCGCCACGTAGTCCGCCGGCTCGCGGGGCCGGACCCGGAGGGTGCGGGCGCCAGGGACCGTGCCTCGTGCTTGCGGAAACCTGATCGCGACGAGCGAGAGGTCGCCGCCTCCCGGCGCGACCGTCACCGAGAAGGTCCGCACGGCGCCCGTGGCTGCGTTCGCCGGTGCGCCGGAGCGGGCGCTCAGAGCGAGCGCGCAGAGGATCGCGATCGGCGCCGCAAGGCGGAATCGGGCGCTCATCATCAATACTCCTAGCAGCGATGAACCGATATGGCCGCCGAAGCGGCCGGACCTAGGAGACCCCTTTGCGCAGCCCCCGAGACTTCTTCAAGCCGCTCGCCATCGACGCCCCCGAGCCCGTGCGCGAGATCCCCTTCAAGCCCTCGCGGATGATCCACTTCCTCGACTTCTCCAACGAGAAGATGGTGGCGAAGGTCCCCGACATCGCCCCCACGGTGGACATCCTGCTCGGGAATCTCGAGGACGCCGTCCCGCTCGAGCGCAAGGAGGCCGCGCGCGCGGGACTGATCCGAGTCGGCAAGGAGATGGACCTCGGCGAAACGGCCCTCTGGACGCGGGTCAACGAGCTGGCCTCGCCCTACTTCCTCCCGGACATCACCCAGATCGTGCAGGAGATCGGCGACAAGATCGAGGTCGTGATGGTCCCGAAGGTCGAGGGCCCGTGGGACATCCATTACGTCGACCGGCTGCTCGCCCAGCTCGAGGCCAAAGCCGGCCTGGAGCGCCCGATCCTCGTGCACGCGATCCTCGAGACGGCCCAGGGGGTTGCGCATCTCGAGGAGATCGCGAGCGCCTCGCCGCGCATCCAGGGCATGAGCTTCGGCCCGGCCGATCTGGCGGCCTCGCGCCGCATGAAGACGACGCGCGTCGGCGGCGGACACCCGGGCTACCGGACGATCGCCGATCCCGACCCCGAGAACCCGGACGCCCCGCGCCCCAGCTACCAGCAGGACCCGTGGCACTACTCGATCGCCCGCATGGTCGACGCCTGCACCGCGGTCGGCGCGCTGCCGTTCTACGGGCCCTACGGGGACATCCGCGACGAGGAGGGCTGCGAAACGCAGTTCCGTGCCTCGTTCCTGCTGGGTTGCGTCGGGGCCTGGTCCCTGCATCCCGCTCAGATCGCGATCGCCAAGCGTGTCTACTCGCCCGACCCCGACGAGGTCGCGTTCGCCAAGAAGGTGATCGAGGCGATCCCCGACGGCCGCGGCGTGCACATGATCGACGGCAAGATGCAGGACGACGCGACCTGGAAGCAGTGCAAGGTGATGGTGAACCTCGCGGAAATGCTCGCCAAGAAGGACCCGGAGCTGGCGGAGGCGTACGGGTTCGAGCTGCTCGCCGCCTGAATCCGCCCGGCGACCGTCTGCGTATAGGCTTCCGCGCCGCATGCGCTTCTTCGAGTTCGAGGCCCGCGAGATCGTCAAGCGGGCCGGGATCCCTGTAACGGACTACGGCTTCACGACCGACGCCGCCGAGGCCAAGGCGGTCGCCGAGCGGATCGGTGGCCCAACCGTGATCAAGTCCCAGGTGCTCACCGGCGGGCGCATGAAGGCCGGTGGCGTCAAGTTCGCCGACACCCCGGAGGAGGCCGAGGCCCACGCGCGGGACATCCTCGCACTTGAGATCAACGGGCACGAGCCGCGCGGCGTGCTGGTCGATCCAAAGGCAGAGGTCGCGCAGGAGTACTACGCGGGTGTGGTCTGGGACGGGACCGCCAAGAAGCCGCTGATGCTCTTCAGCGACATGGGCGGCATCGACATCGAGCAGGTCGCCGAGGAGCACCCCGACCACGTGGGGCGCGGCCATTTCTCGACGATCGAGCCGTTCTCGGACTTCCAGGCCAAGCAGGTGATCGCGCAGGCCGGTGTCACCGGGCGGGCTCTGCAGCGCGCGACGCCCGTGCTCGCCCGCCTCGCGCAGCTGTTCCTGGACAACGACATGACGCTTGCCGAGATCAACCCGCTGGCGGAGCTGAAGGACGGCTCGTTCGTCGCGCTCGACGCCCACATGGAGATGGAGAACGAGGGCATGCCGCGCCAGAAGGCGCTGCTGAAGGCCCTCGGGATCGGCGCGGAGGAGGGCACGCGCGAGGGCCACACCCCGAGCGCGTTCGAAGAGGCCGTGAAGGCGATCGACGCCGCCGATCACCGCGGCGTGATCCAGGGCAAGGACGCCGGCTTCAACGGCAACATCGGCCTCGTGATCGGCGCCGGCGGCGGATCGCTCACGCTGACCGACGCCGTCCGCCAGCAGGGCGGAAAGCCCGCCAACTACTCGGAGATCGGCGGCAACCCCTCGGTCGCGAAGGCGTGCGGCCTGGCCAAGCAGGTCCTCCAGAAAGACGGCGTCGAGAAGATCGCCGTGATGATGTCGATCGTCTCGAACACGCGCGTCGACATCGTCGCCCGCGGCGTGATCAAAGCCTGCTTGGAGCTGGGGAAGGACCCCGGCGAGACGGTCGCGATCTTCCGCATCCCGGGCGCTTGGGAGGAGGAGGGCTTCAAGATCCTCGACAGATACGGCATCGAGTACTGCGACCGCTCCGTGTCGCTGTGGGAGGCCGCGGGTCGCGCGGTCGCCAAGATCCAAGGAGCCGCGGCCTGATGTCGATCCTGATCGACCGCGACACGACCTTCATCATCCAGGGCATCACGGGCCGCGAGGCGGTCAACCTGACGCGTGAGTGCCTCGACTACGGCTCGAAGATCGTCGGCGGCGTGACCCCGGGCCGCAAGGGCCGCGAGGTCCACGGTGTCCCGGTGTTCGACACGGTCGAGCAGGTCGTCGAGCACAACGGCGGCACCGTTCCCGACGGCTCGGTCGTCACCGTCCCCCCCGCCGGCACCCGCGACGCGGTCTTCGAGGCGCTCCACGCCGGGATCAAGACGGTCGTCATCGTCACCGAGCGGATCCCGCGGCGCGACGTCGCGATGATGGTCGAGCTCGCCGACGCCAAGGGGGCGCGGATCATCGGCCCGAACTGCCTCGGCGTGATCGTCCCGGGCGTCGCGAAGATGGGCGGCATCGGCGGCCCCGCGCGCAACGCCGAAGTCGCCTATCAGCCCGGCGCAGTGGGCGTGATGAGCCGCTCCGGCGGCATGACCACCGAGATCTCCTCGACGCTGACCGCGGCGGGGCTCGGCGTCTCGACCGCGGTTTCGATCGGCGGCGACGCGATCATCGGCTCGACCTACGCCGAGCTGATGCCGTACTTCGAGGCCGACGAGCAGACGCAGGCGATCGTGATCTACACCGAGCCCGGCGGGCGCATGGAGGCGCAGCTGGCGCAGTGGGTCGCCGACAACGACTCGCGCCTGCCGATCATCGCCTTCATGGCCGGCAAGTTCATGGACGACGAGGAGATGCAGGGCATGTCCTTCGGGCACGCCGGCACGATCGTCGAGGGCAAGGAGGACAGCGCGACCGAGAAGATCGCCCGGCTGGAAGCAGCCGGCATCCCCGTCGTGCAGCGGATCGACGAGATCCCCGACCTCGTCAAGGCCAAGCTCGCCGAGCGGGCGGGCAGCGCGGCATGAGGGCCGACGGCACCTTCATCGCGGTCGCGGTCGACGACGCCGTCGCGGGCGACGCCGAGCTCGCGCGCAAGCTGACCGAAGCCTGCCCCGTTGACATCTTCACCCAGGAGCCCGGCGGGTCGCTCGAGATCGTCGAGTCGAACCTCGACGAGTGCGTGCTGTGCCGCCTGTGCATGGACGCGGCCGGGACGGAGAACGTCAAGGTCATCAAGCTCTACGACAACGATGCGGTGCTCGTCTAGCGCGAGCGCGGGTATCCTTGGTCGCGAAGCGTGCAATGAACGAGAACTTCTCTCTGATCATCATGTGTGTCTTCCTGCTGGGATCGCTGGCCTTCCTGGCCCAGCAACTGACGTCCTACCACTGATATACAGGCGCCAGTCAGCAGGCTGACACTCTGCTCGCGGGCGTTTCGTAGATGCGTCCACGGCGGGCCGAATGCCGAATATCGGAATGCCATATGAGCCGAACGGGTTCCCATGGGGTTGCGCCCTCGATCCCCTGACAGCCGCGGCCATGCGCGGCTCGCGCTCGGACGCCGTGCGGCGCTGATCGCAGCAGAGGAGGAGCTCGCTCGCTACTTCGAGGAGTCGCTGGAGCTGCTCTGGACAGCCGACGCGACAGGACGGCTGCTGAACGTGAACCCGGCCTGGCGGCGGTGCCTGGGCCACCCGGCCGAGGCGATGTGCGGCAAGCCGCTGACGGAGTTCATCCACCCGCGCGACCGTGACGCGGCGGCGGCGGCGATCCTCTCGCTCGCGGACGGCTCGAGCGCGGACGTCACCTCGCGCAGCCGCTTTCACACGCTGGAGGGAGCCGAGGTGTGGCTCGAGTGGAGCGCCCGCTCCTCGGCCACCGACGGGCGGATCCGTGGCAGCGCCCACGACGTCACAGCCCAGCGCCGCGCGGAGAGCCACCTCGCCGACGAGGCGCGCCGGCTGCAGGCGATGGTCGACGAGCGCACCCGCGACCTGAACGAGGCGCGGGCCGAGACGCTGCAGCTGCTCGCGGTGGCGAGCGAGTTCCGCGACGACGAGACCGCCCAGCACACCGAACGGATCGGCGAGATGGCGGCGGCGATCGGGACCCGCATGGGCCTGAGCGAAGAGAGCGTCCTCCTGCTGCGCGAAGCCGCGCCGCTTCACGACATCGGCAAGCTCGCGATCCCGGACGCCGTGCTGCTCAAGCCCGCCCGGCTCACCGAGGAGGAGCAGGAGCAGATGCAGACCCACACGACGCTCGGTGCGCGCCTGCTGTTCGGCAGCCGCTCGCCGGCGCTGCAGCTCGCGGGTGTGGTCGCCGAGTCCCACCACGAGCGCTGGGACGGCCACGGCTATCCGCTCGGGCTGATCGGCAGCGACATCCCGCTCGTCGGGCGCATCGTCGCGGTCGCAGACGTGTTCGACGCGCTCACGCACGAGCGCCCGTACAAGCCGGCCTGGCCCGTAGAGCAGGCCGTCGCACTGATCCGCTCATCTGCCGGCACGCAGTTCGACCCGCGCGTGGTCGAGGCGTTCCTCGAAATCGTCGCCGCCGGCGGCGACCCGCAGGACGGCGTGGTGCCAGGGCGGAGCGCCGGCGGCGTCAGGGGCGCGGCAACGCAGGAATCGCTGGAGTCGGCGACCGGCGAGCCGCTGGCCCCGCCCGAGCCGGCCGGCGACAGCCCGCGCTAGGCCTCAGGAGGCGTGGTGGCGCGCCTTCGGCGTGCGCTCGCGCTCGAGCTGGCGCTCGACCACGTTGACGATCAGCTTGACGATCTGGTCCGGGCCGGAGGCCTTCGCCTGGCCGTAGGTGAACGCCTCGATCCAGTCGGCAACCTTCGCTTCGCGGGCCATCACGTTGAAGAACTCGCGGCGCATGTCCACGCGCACGCGTGCGTCGGCGGCGGGGCCCTTCGTGACCTTCAGCTCGGGCATCTCGACGCGGAACTGCTGGACGTCGCCGCGCCCACGCAGCTCGACGCCGACAACGAGCTTCACCGGCGCCAGCGCCGGAACCTCCTCGATGAACCTGCGGACAGCGACTTCGATCAGAGTCTTGGCGTCATCGGCCACGCCGCTGCACCTCCCTCTCGTTCATGCCGGCGGTCGTCAGATCTTATGACGCTGCAGGAGCTTGCGGCCGATCACCATGCGCTGGATCTCCGAGGTCCCCTCGCCGATCAGCAGCAGCGGGGCGTCGCGGTAGATGCGCTCGATCTCGTACTCCTTGGAGTAGCCGTAGCCGCCGTGGATGCGCAGGCTTTCCTCGGCACAGAAGCGTCCGGCCTCCGAGGCGAACAGCTTCGCCATCCCGGCCTCGAGGTCCGAGCGCTCGCCGGCGTCCTTCATCGCGGCCGCCCGGCGGACCAGCAGGCGCGCGGCGTCGACCTGCGTGGCCATGTCGGCGAGCTTGAACTGGATCGCCTGGTGTTCGGCGATCGCCTTGCCGAAGGTCTTGCGCTCCTGCGCGTATTTCACGGCCAGCTCGAAGGCCCTCTGGGCGAGCCCGACGCCGCGCGCCGCGACGTTCACGCGGCCGAGGTCCAGCGCGTCCATCATCTGCACGAAGCCCTTGTTCAGCCCCTCGTCTTCCCCGCCGAGGATGTTCTCGGCCGGGCAGCGGTAGCCGTCGAAGACGAGCTCGGTCGACTCGACGCCCTTGTAGCCCATCTTCTTGATCTTCGGGGGCACGATGAAGCCCTCGAGGGCGCCGGTGTTCTTTTCGACGCCCGGCTCTTTCTCGCAGATGAAGCAGGTCATCCCCTTGTAGCGCGGGTCGGCGTCCGGGTCGGTCTTGACGAGCGTGAAGACGAGCGAGGAGAGCAGCCCGTTGGTCACCCACATCTTCTGCCCGTTGATCTCCCAGGTGCCGTCGTCCTGCTTCTTTGCTGAGGTCTTGATCGCCTGGACGTCGGAGCCCAGCTCCGGCTCGGACAGCGAGAAGGCGGCGCGCAGCTCGCCCGTGGCCATCCGCGGCAGGTACTTCTGCTTCTGCTCCTCGGTGCCGAAGTTCATCAGCAGGTAGGAGCCGATGAAGTGGGTGTTCACGACGCCGGAGATCGAGATCCAGCCGCGTGAGAGCTCTTCGACGATCATCGCGTAGGTCGTCAGGTCGAGACCCATGCCGCCGTACTCCTCTGGGATCGTCACGCCGAAGAGCCCCAGCTCCTTCATCTGCTCGACGATCGGCTCCGGGAAGGAGTCCTCGTGGTCGTAGTGCTCTGCGGTCGGCAGGATCTGCTCGTCGACGAACTGGTGGACCATTTCGGTGATCGCGCGCTGCTCGTCGGTGATGTCGGAGTAAGAGGCGACGGCCATGCTGTTTCGGGGCTCCAGAGTTCCGTTTCTCGCGCCGGCGGCGGCGCGACCGAGGCGGGCCCCGCCCGCCGCAGCGGCGTGGAGCCCGTACCGGCAGCATACCGGCGCCCGCCCGCCGGGCGGGGGCGCGGCGGGGGGTTTCTGGACGGCTGGACAACGGAGGATGCGGGCGGCAGGCGCCGATCCTCGCCGCGCAGCGATAAGAATCGGGCGCAATGAACTTCGCCGCCGAGGTCCTCGACGCCGCCCCGCCCGAGCGCCTCGCGCTCGTCGAGCTGGCCCGCGACGGGACGCGGCGCGAATGGGCCTTCGGCGAGGTCGCGGAGCGCTCGGCGCGACTTGCAGGGACGCTCGCCGCCCGCGGCATCGGGCGCGGCGACGTCGTGATGACGGTGATCGGGAACCGCCCGGAGTGGGTGTTCGCGATGCTCGCCTGCTTTCGCCTGGGCGCCGTCGTGCTGCCCTGCACCGAGCAGCTGCGGGCGAAGGACCTCGCCTTGCGAATCGAGCAGGCGCGGCCCGCGCTGATCCTCGCCGACGAGCGCGACCTCGATCAGCTCGCCGGCGCGGAAGCGCCCGTGCTCGCGATCCCCGACGAGCGGCTGTTCGCGTCCGAGCGCGCGGCGCCGGTCGATCTGGACGAGAGCGAGCCCTGCCTGATCACGTTCACGAGCGGCACCGCCGGCGAGCCGAAGGGCGTGCTTCACGCACAGCGCTATCTGTACGGCCAGCGGCTGCAGGCGGGGCGCTGGCTGGCGCCCGAGCCCGGCGAGCTGGTCTGGTGCACCGCCGCCAGCGGCTGGTCGAAGTCCGCGCGCAACGTCTTCATCGCGCCGTGGCTGCGGGGTGCCGCGGCGCTGCTGCACGACGCCCGCTTCGACCCCCACGAGCGCCTGGAGCTGCTCGCGCGCGAGCGGGTCGCCGTGCTCTGCATGGCGCCGACCGAGTACCGCGTGATCGCCAAGCGTGCGACGCTCGGCCCGCTGCCCGATCTGCGCGCGATGGTGGCGGCCGGCGAGGCCCTGAACCCGGAGGTGCTCGACGTCTGGAGGGAGGCGACCGGCCTCGAGATCCGCGACGGCTACGGCCAGACGGAGACCGGCCAGCTGACCGGCGCCCCGCGCGGTGTCGAGCCGCGGGCCGGCTCGATGGGACCGGCGCTGCCAGGCGTCGAGCTCGAGATCGAAGACGGCGAGCTGACGGTGGCGCCGGCGAGCGTCCCGACCTTCTTCCTCGGCTATCTCGGCGAGCATGCGGTCCGTGAGACCGGCGGCGACTGGCGCGTGCGCGACCGGCGCTCTGGCGGGAGTTGGCGAACCGGGGACCGGGTCAGAAGCGACGAGGACGGCTGGCTCTACTTCGAAGGGCGCGACGACGACGTGATCGTCTCAGCCGGCTACCGGATCGGGCCGTTCGAGGTCGAGTCCGCGCTCGTCGCCCATCCCGCCGTCGCCGAGGCCGCCGCTGTGTCGGCTCCCGACGAGGAGCGCGGTGCCGTCGTTCGCGCCGTCGTCGTCCTGCGCGAGGGACAGGCGCCGAGCGAGGCCCTCGCCGCCGAGCTGCAGGAGCACGTCAAGCGCGTCACCGCGCCGTACAAGTACCCCCGCGTCGTGGACTTCGCCGAGGAGCTGCCGAAGACGTCCTCGGGCAAGATCAAGCGGGCGCAGCTGCGGGCGGGCTGAGCGGGCGCGCGACCCCCGGAGGCGGCGGGGATTGGCCGGTCGGCGCTCCATGCCGGCCTCCGCCTCCGGGGGGGTGTTCAGGCGGGGGGTGCCGCGAGCGGACGCGGCCTGTGCCGCGTCCCCGGCGGGTGCACGTCGAGCCCCCGGCGGAACCGCCGTCCGGTGAGCCGGACGCGGTCCGCCTGGGCCGCCACGGACCGGCCGGCGGAGGCGTCTTCCGCCGGCCGGTCCTCGCGGAGCAGGGAGCGGGCCATTTCTGTCAGCACCGCGTCGTTCGCGCGCCGCACTCGTGTGTTGTGCATCTCGTCTCTCCTCATTCGGTTCAGGCCGCCTGGGCGACAGGCTCGCCCGCCTCGACGGTCTCGATCAGCTCCAGCTCCGGGTCGACCGTCTGCGTCGCGGGCTCGACGGGGCCGCGCAGCACCAGCAGCGCCGCGAGGATCCCGACGGCGACGGCACCCGCCGCGACCACGTAGGCGAGCTGGTAGCCACCCGCCAGAGCGGCGGCGGCGCTTTCACCCTGCGCCAGCAGCGATTTGCTGTGGTCCGTGGCGATCGTCCCGAGCGTCGCCAGCCCGATCGCTCCGAACAGCTGCACCGAGACGTTGACGATGCCCGAGGCCAGGCCCGCGTCCTGCGCGGGTGCGTCGGACATGCCGATCGTCAGCAGCGGCAGGAACGAAGCGCCGGCGCCGAGCCCGAGCAGCAGGAACGGCACGAACAGGCCCGGGAAGTAGCTCGCCCCGACGCCCTGGCGCGAGAGCAGCGCGAGCGCGACGATGATCAGCGCGAGTCCGCCGACGAGCACCCGCACCGCTCCGAATCGTTCGGCCAGCCGCGCGGAGCCACCGAGCGAGAGCGCGGCGATCGCGAGCGTCAAGGGCATGAACGCCAGCCCGGTGTCGATCGCGTCGTAGCCGAGCACGTGCTCGAGGAACAGCGAGCCCAGGAAGAAGGCCGAGAACATGCCCGTCACGAGCAGCCCGCGGACCAGGCTCGAGCCCATCAGCATCCGCAGCCGCAGGATCCGCAGCGGCATGATCGGGTTCTCCAGGCGCGACTCCAGCCACAGGAAGGCGCTGAACAGTGCGATCGCACCTCCGCCGACCAGCAGTGTCCGGGCCGAGAGCACGCCGTAGTCGCTGGACTTCACGATCGCGAACGCGCCCATCATCGTCGCGACGGTCATCATCGCCGAGCCGAGCCAGTCGACGCCGCCCGCGAGGCCGATGCCTTTGTTCTCCTCGATCAGCAGCCAGCCGAAGACGAAGGCGACCACGCCGATCGGGACGTTCACGAAGAAGATCCAGTGCCAGTTCAGCGACTGTGTCAGCGCGCCGCCGGCCAGCAGCCCGATCGAGCCGCCGCCGGCCGAGACGAACGCGTACAGGCCCATCGCTTTGGCCTGCTCACGCCGCTCGGGGAACTCGGTCACGATGATCGCGAGGATCACCGCCGAGGCGACCGCTCCGCCGGCGCCCTGCAGCAGCCGGAAGCCGATCAGCATCGCCTGGCTGGTCGCGATACCGCACAACACCGATGCGCCCGTGAACAGGACGAGCCCCGTCAGGAACACGCGCTTGCGCCCCACGAGATCCCCCAGCCGCCCGGCAAGGAGCAGCAGGCCGCCGAAGGTGATCAGGTAGCCGTTGATGACCCAGGTCAGGTTGCCCTGGGAGAAGTGCAGGTCGTGCTGGATCGACGGCAGCGCGACGTTCACGATCGTCGCGTCGAGGACCATCATCAGCTGGCCGAGGCACAGCACCGCCAGCGCGATCCAGCGCCTGCGCTCGTTTCGCGCGGCTCCCCCTTCGATGAGTCTCGTGGTTGTCTCGGTGATCGTGCTCATGCGGCTCCCTTCCGTTTGCTCTGGGAGCACCATAACAGAGATAATCCATGTTTCGAGGACTATCGCCTGAAAATTTATGGTCTTTCAAAGAAGGGTGATCTTTGGTAACATGATCGCCGATGCGATGATGAGCACAGACGCTGTAACAACAGGTAGACTCGAGACCGTGGGTGAGGAGAGGCCTTGCACGCCGGGTTCGATGGTGCTGATGTCGCGCCTGGCCAAGCAGTTCTACCGGCGCGGCGACGAGCGCCAGCTGGGCATGCAGCTGCGCCACCTCGTCTCTCTCTCCTACATCTCCGACCACGACTGCTGCCCGCAGCAGGACCTGGCCGACGCGTTCTGCATGGACGCCAACAACGTCGTGCTGCTGCTCAACGAGCTCGAGGAGCTCGGGTTCGTGACGCGCCTGCGCGACCCCCACGACCGCCGCCGCCATCTGGTGCAGATCACGAAGGCCGGCCGCCGCGCCTTCGCCCGCGCCGAGCAGGCGACGCAGTCGATCGAGGACGAAGTCCTGCAGTCGCTGGAGCCCGAGGAGCGCACGACGCTGCTGCGGCTCCTCAACCGCGCGCTGCGCGCCTCCGAGCCGCTGCAGCCAGAGGAAGAGCCCGCGCGCATCGCGGCGACGGCCTGACGCGCCGCGCAGCGTCAGCGGCGCTCAGACGGCGACGACGGCGTCGATCTCGACCTGCGCTCCACGCGGCAGGGCAGCGACGCCGATCGCGACGCGCGCCGGGGGCTCGTCCCCGACGAAGAAGGAGCCGTAGACCTCGTTGACCGGGGCGAACTCGGCGAGGTCGGTCATGTAGACGGTCAGCCGCACCGCGCGATCTAGCGAGGTCCCGGCGGCCGCACAGACGGCCCGCAGGTTCTCGAGGCATCGCCGCGCCTGCTCAGCGGCCGTCTCGCCCACGATCTCGCCGGTGCCGGGGTCGAGCGGGATCTGCCCGGAGCAGAAGAGGAGCCCGTCGCTGCGCACCGCGTGGCTGTACGGCCCGATCGCGGCCGGCGCTCCCTCAGCGTGCACCGCCTGGCGCTCGGAGCTCATCGCGCCAGCCTAGCGAGCTGCGCGCAGAGCGGGCTGGAGCAATAGATTTCAAGCAATGGGACGACGCCGGGGGAGGGTAGTCGCGGCCGCGATCGCGCTTGGCACAGCCGTGCTCGGGCTGGCCGCGCCCGGAGCCGGGGCGGAGATCGCGTTCACGGCGTGCCCGAAGGGCAACAACCTGGCGTGCGGGAAGCTCGCCGTCCCCCTCGACCCCTCCGGGGCGGTGCCGGGCACGATCACGCTCGCGATCCGCCGCCACCGCGCTGCGGTCGGGGAAGGGCGCTCGGCGATCGTGGCGCTCGCCGGCGGGCCGGGGCAGGAGGCGATCCCGTTCGCGGAAGAGTTCGCGGAACTGCTGGGCCCGATCGCCTCGACACGCGATCTGCTCGTCTTCGACCAGCGCGGCATCGGACTCTCGCACGCGCTCTCGTGCAAGGCCCTGAAGGGGGTCGGCGGGCTCAGCCCCTCGGCCCGGAGCATCGCCGCATGCGCCTCGCAGCTCGGGCCGGCGAGGAGCTTCTACTCGACCGCCGAGAGCGTCGCGGACATCGAGGCCATCCGGAAGGCCGGGGGCTACGAAAAGCTGGTCCTCTACGGCACCAGCTACGGCACCAAGCTCGCCGAGATGTACGCGCAGGCCTACCCGCAGCACGTCGAAGCGCTGATCCTTGACTCGGTCGTGCCGCCGGCAGGTCCCGACGCCTTCGAGCGCCCGACCTTCCAGGCCCTCCCACGAGTGCTGCGCTCGATCTGTCAGGAGCACGCGTGCCGAGGCGTCACGCCCAACCCCCTCGGCGACCTGCGCCGGCTCCTTTCGCGCATGCACGACCGGATGCTCCCGATCCGCGCGATCGGGCCCCACGGGCACGCCGGTCACGTGTTCGCGACGCCCCAGGGGCTCTTGAACGTGCTGCTGCTCGGCGACTTCTCAGGCCCGCTGCGCGCGGCCTTCGTCACCGCCACGCGCTCGGCGGCTCTGGGCGACCCGGCGCCGCTCGGGCGGCTGCTCGAGACCGTGCCCTCCGAAGAAGGCGGCGGGGAAGGCTTCGACGAGCCGCTGTACTTCGCGACGAGCTGCGAAGACGAGGACTTCCCGTGGGACCGCGCGGCCAGTGCCCCCGAGCGGATCGCCCAGGCGCGCGCGACGGCCCAGGCGCTCGGCCCGGGTGCCTTCGCGCCGTTCAGCGCCCGCGACGCGATCGGGCTCAGCGACATCCCGCAGTGCGCCGGCTGGCCCTACTCGACGCCGTTCCAGGCACAGCCGCCCGCGCAGCTGCCGGCGATCCCGACGCTGATCCTCAGCGGCGCCGAGGATCTGCGTACGCCGACGGCGGGGGCGCGCGAAGTCGCGGCCTCGATACCGGGCTCGCACCTGCTGGTGGTGCCGCTGGTCGGCCACTCTGTGCTGGGCAGCGACCCAAGTGGCTGCGCCGAACGAGCGCTGCAAGCGCTCTTCCGTGCCCGCCCGATCGTCGCCTGCCGTCGCCGGCCCGCGCCGTTGCGGCTGCGCCCCGAGGCGGCGCCGCCGCGCAGGCTCGGGCGCATCTCACCCGCCCACGGCTACTCGGGGCTCACCGGCCGCACGATCCACGCGCTTGGGCTCACGATCGGCGACCTGTCCCGTCAGCTCGCCCTCGTCCTGGAAGCGAGCGTCAGCAGCGAAGAACTGCTCTCCCTGACCGCGCTGCGCACCGGCGGCCTGCGTTCGGGCTGGGCCCAGCTCGGCGGCGGCGGCGTCAGCTTCCACGACTACTCCTTCGTGCCGGGGATGACGATCTCGGGTGCGATTCGCTCCGAATCCGCCGACCTGCACATCGGGGGCGCGTCGGCCGCGCACGGCACGTTGCGGCTCGGAGCCCACCGCATGCTCGTCGGGATCCTCGACGGGCGCAGCGTCCGTCTACCGGCGTCAGGCGACCGCACGGCGGCTATTGTCGCGGAGAATGCCGCGGCGAGCTCATCTGCGGGTCCTGGCGATCCTGCTGCCCGTGCTCGCGCTCAGCAGCTCGCCCGCAGCATCGCGAGCCTCCTCGGGCCTTAGCTTCACTCCCTGCGCGGGACTCCCGAAGATGTCCTGCACCGATCTGCCGGTGCCGCTCGATCGCACCGGCGCGGCGCCCGGGACGATCGCGCTGAGCGTCGCGCGCGAGCTGTCCGGGCCGGCCCAGAGCGCGAGCGCTGTGCTCGCGCTGGCAGGCGGGCCGGGCCAGGCCGCGCTGCCGTTCGGCGAATTCGCCGCAAAGGAGCTCGCGCCCGCGCTCCACGGTCGCGACATGCTCGTCTTCGACCAGCGCGGAACCGGCTCCTCGGACCCGCTCAGCTGCCCCGCCCTCGAAAGCCCGCGCGGGAAGATCGAACGGATCTTCCAGCTCTGCGCCGAACAGATCGGCCGCGCGCGCGGCGCCTTCACGACCCAGGAAACGGTCCAGGACATCGAGGCGCTGCGCCGTGCAACGGGCTACCAGAAGCTCGTGCTCTACGGGACTTCCTACGGCACCAAGGTCGCGCTCGAGTACGCCGAACGCTACCCCGAGCACGTCGAAGCCCTGGTGCTCGACAGCGTCGTCCCCACCGGCGGACCGGAACCGTTCGCGATCCCCACGTTCCAGGCGCTGCCCGGCGTTCTGCGCGAGCTGTGCGCGCAGGACGCGTGCGCTGGGATCACGCCGGAACCCGTGGCCGACCTGACGACGCTGGTCGCGCGGCTGCACCGCCACCCACTGGCCGGATCGGTCTACGACGGGCTCGGGCACCGTCACGACGCACGACTCAACGAGCCGAGCCTGTTCGACGTGCTCCTGGCCGGAGACCTGAACCCGGCGCTGCGGGCCCTGCTGCCGGCGGCGATCCGCTCGGCGTTGCGCGGCGACCCCGATCCGCTGCTGCGCCTGCTAGCCCTATCCGAGGGCCTGATCCCGAACGTGCCCGTGACCCGCGGGGCCGACGCGCAAGCTGAGGAAACCGATGAAGCCCTGTTCGTGGACACGACCTGCGAGGAGGCGCCGTTCCCGTGGCAGCGCGGCGCGCCGGCTCCGACCAGGCTCGCCGAAGCGGTCAGCTTCCTGAAGGCTCAGCCGGCGAGTGATTTCGCGCCCTTCGACCAGGGCACGGCACTCGACACCAGCCTCGTCGCCGCCTGCTCGGCCTGGCCCGACGTCTCCGCGCCCCCGCCCGCGCCGGCGCCGCTCCCGGCCGTGCCCACGCTGATCCTCTCAGGCGCCCAGGACCTGCGCACGCCGACCTCGGGCGCGTTGAGCGTCGCGTCGCGGATCCCGGGCGCCTCAGTCGAGGTGGTGCCGTTCACGGGCCACTCGGTGATCGGCAGCGACCTGACCGGCTGTGCCGCCAGCGCGGTCGCGAGCTTCTTCGCAGGCGCCGCGGTCGAACCGTGCACGGGCGCCAAGGACGTGCTCGCGCCGACTCCGGTGACGCCTCGGCGACTCTCCTCGATCCGCCCGCCGTCCGGACTCGGCGGGCGCGCGGGACGCACGCTGGTGGCCGTGCTCGACACGCTCGTCGACCTCAACAGGCAGGTGATCGCGGCGACGCTGCAGGCCGACCAGACACTTCCGAGCGGCGCGAGCTTCGGCGGCCTGCACGGCGGCTACGCCCGGCTCTCGGGCACCTCGGCGGTGCTGCACGACCTCTCGTTCGTCTTGGGCGTGCGGCTGTCCGCTGCCTTCAGGGTCAGCCACGGGGAGCTCGAGCCCGCGAGGATCCGGATCGGCGGGCCGGCGGCCGCAGCCGGGGCCGTGCGGCTCGGCTCGACCTCCCGCCGTGTCACGGGGACGCTCGGCGGGCGGCATTTCGACCTCAGCATCGCGCAGGTCAGGCTCTCGCGCGCCGCCCCCGCCGGCTGGCCGTCGAGCGCGCCGGCGCTGTCGGCGTTCGGACGCGCGCCGCTCGACGGCCTGGCGGCCCGAGCCGCCTCCTCGCGGCTACGCTGAGCGGCATGCCGAACGCGCTCGCGCGGGAGACCTCGCCCTACCTGCTCCAGCACGCCGAGAACCCGGTCGACTGGCGGCCCTGGGGCGAGGATGCCTTCGCCGAGGCGGCCGAGCGCGACGTACCGGTGCTGGTCTCGATCGGCTACTCCTCGTGCCACTGGTGTCACGTCATGGAGCGCGAGTCCTTCGAGGACGAGACGACAGCGGCCGTGATGAACGAGGCCTTCGTGTGCGTGAAGGTGGACCGGGAGGAGCGCCCCGACGTGGATGCGCTCTACATGGAGGCCGTGCAGGGGATGACCGGCCGCGGCGGTTGGCCGCTGAACGTGTTCCTCACGCCCGAGCAGGTCCCGTTCTACGGCGGCACCTACTTCCCGCCCGAGCCGCGCCACGGGATGCCCGCATGGACGCAGGTGCTGCAGGCGATCTCAGAGTCCTGGGAGGAGAACGGCGAGGAGATCCGCGCGGGCGCCGACAGCCTGATCGAGCAGCTGACGGGCGCCGGGCGCCTGCAGGCTCGCGAGCAGCCGGTCACCGAGGCCGACCTCGAGCACGCACTCGAGAACCTGCGCGCGATCTACGACGCCGCGAACGGCGGCTTCGGACCCGCACCGAAGTTCCCGCAGGCATCGGTGATCGAGTTCCTGCTGCTTCGCTCGGAGACCGTACCGGCCACGGCCACGCTCGATGCGATCGCCTCCGGCGGGATCGACGACCAGGTCGCGGGCGGCTTCGCGCGCTACAGCGTCGATGCGACCTGGACGGTTCCGCACTTCGAGAAGATGCTCTACGACAACGCGCTGCTGGCGCGCGCGTATCTGCACGCCTGGCAGGCGAGCGGCGAGGCGCGGCACCTGCTGAGGAGCCTGCGCACGCTGCGCTGGGCTCTCAGCGACATGCGCGGCCCCGAGGGCGGCTTCTACTCGGCGCTTGACGCCGACTCCGAGGGCGTCGAGGGGCGCTACTACGTCTGGACCGAGACAGAGGTGCGCGAGCTTCTCGGCGCGGATGCCGACGCGGCGGTCGCCTGGCTCGGCGTCGACGCGCGAGGGAACTTCACCGATCCTCACCATCCGGAGCCGGGGCTGAACGTCCTGACGGCCCGCGGGCCCGAGCCCGACGCGGCGGTCGCGGCCAGGATCCGCGCGCGCCTGCTCGAGGCGCGACGGCTGCGCATCCCGCCCGAGCTCGACGAGAAGCGCATCGCCTCCTGGAACGCGCTCATGATCTCGGCACTGGCCGACGCGGGCGCGGCACTGGCCGATCCGGGCGCGAAGGAGATCCTCGAGCGCGCGCGTGCCGCCGGCGAGACGCTTCCCGACGGAGAGGAGCTGCTCGCTGCCGCCGTCCGCTGCGCGGAGTTCGTGAACGTCGAGATGCGCGATGCGAACGGGCGCCTGCTTCGCACCTACAACGGCGGCGAGGCGAAGATCGACGGGTTCCTCGAGGACCACGCGTTCCTGCTCGAGGCCGCGCTGACGCTGTTCGAAGCGAGCTGCGAGGAGCGCTGGCTGGGGATCGCCCAACGGCTCGCGGACGAGACGATCGAGCTGTTCGCCGATCCCGAGCACGGCGGCTTCTTCTCGACCGCTGCGGACACCGGGCTGATCGCGCGCCGCAAGGACATCGAGGACAGCCCGATCCCCTCAGGCAACTCGGCGGCGGCCAACGGGCTTCTGCGGCTGCACCAGCTCACCGGCGAGGAGCGCTACGAGCGCCACGCAGACTCCGTTCTCGCCCTGCTGGGCGAGCTCGCCCCCCGCCATCCCGCGGCCTTCGGGCACCTGCTGCAGGCGATGCACTGGCGCCTGGCCCCCGCCCGGCCGATCGCATGCGCGGTGCCAGGACCGGCACCGCTGCGCGCGTGAGCCGGCAACGCGAACCCATCCAAATCAAAAAAAGGAACGCGCCCGGCGCGCGCGGGCTGCTCGCTCCTACAGGATCGCCAGGTAGCGATCCAGCTCCCACTGCGTGACCTGCACCCGGTAGTCGTCCCACTCCTGGCGCTTGATCTCCACGTAGCGGTTGAACATGTGCTCCCCGAGCGTGCGCAGCGCCAGCTCGGACTCCGCGGTGATCTCGATCGCCTCGCCGAGGTTCTCCGGCAGCTGCTCGACACCGAGCCGGCGGATCTCGTCCGCCGAGAGGTGGTACAGGTTCTTCTCCATCGGCTCCGGCAGCTCGTAGCCCTTCTCGATGCCCTCGAGCCCCGCCTGCAGCAGCACCGCGAAGGTGAGATACGGGTTGCAGGCCGGGTCGGGACACCTCAGCTCCATCCGCGTCGCCTTCTCGCGCCCCGGGTGGTAGAGCGGTACGCGCACGAGCGCCGAGCGGTTCCGGCGTGACCACGCGACGTACGTGGGCGCCTCGAAGCCCGGCACGAGCCGCTTGTAGGAGTTCACCCACTGCGCGAAGATCGAGCAGATCTCGCGTGCGTGCTTGAGCTGGCCCGCGATGAACGCCTTGCCGACATCGGAGAGGAAGTACTGGTCGTCGGGGTCGAAGAACGCGTTCTTGCCGTCCGTGAACAGCGACTGGTGCGTGTGCATGCCCGAGCCGTTCTCGCCGAACAGCGGCTTCGGCATGAACGTCGCGTGCCAGCCGTACTTCATCGCGATCTCCTTGACGGTGATGCGATAGGTCATGCAGTCGTCGGCCATCTTCAGCGCGTCGGCGTAGCGCATGTCGATCTCGTGCTGGGAGGGGCCGACCTCGTGGTGGGTGTACTCGACGTGGATGCCCAGCTGCTCGAGCGCCAGCACCGTCTCGCGGCGCACGTCCGAGCCCGCGTCGAGCGTCGTCAGGTCGAAGTAGCCGCCCTCGTCGAGCACTTCGGTCGACTTCGAGTCTTTGAACAGGAAGTACTCCAGCTCGGGGCCGACGTTGAAGGTGTCGAAGCCCATCGCGTTCGCGCGCTCGAGCGCCCGGCGCAGGACGTGGCGCGGGTCGCCCTCGTACGGCGTCTTCTCGGGCGTGATGACGTCGCAGAACATCCTCGCCACACCCTGCTCCCCGGGGCGCCACGGGAGCACGGCGAACGTGCTCGGGTCGGGCATCGCGATCATGTCGGACTCCTCGATCGCGTTGAAGCCGGTGATCGAGGAGCCGTCGAAGCCCATCCCGGCCTCGAAGGCGTCGTCGAGCTCCGCCGCGTTGATCGAGAAGGACTTCAGCTGGCCGAGGACGTCGGTGAACCAGAAGCGGATGAAGCGGATCTCGCGCTCCGCGACGAGCGCCTTCACGTCCTCTGCGGTGGTGGGCCGGTCCGCCATCAGGGCGTGAGGCTAGCCGATGGAACGCGCGGCGCGGTATCGACGCGTGGCCAAAGGGCCGACCATCGGCAGGGGGCGAGGAGGGATTGCTTTCGCCGCTCCCGCGCCGCTAGCCTCGGGCCAAGCCACAAGGGGGTACCTCGATGCAGTTCATTCGCCGCAACGCAATCGCGCTCGTCGCACTCGTCTTCGCGATGACGGGCACCGGCCTGGCCGCGACCCACTACGTCATCAACTCCACCAACCAGATCAACCCGAAGGTCCTCAAGAAGCTGAAGGGCAAGACCGGCGGGACCGGCAGGACCGGTTCGGCGGGGCTCGCGGGACCGGCAGGCCCGGCCGGCAAAGCCGGCACCAACGGGACCAACGGGACCAACGGGACCAACGGCCAGCCGGGAGAACCAGGGTCCGCTGCGGGCTGGGCCTACGTCGAATCTGACGGGACGATCGCGCAGAAAGGCGGGAAGGTCGCGATCGCTGTCCACAAGCCCAAAACCGGCGAGTACTGCCTGGAGCTCACGCCCGAACAGGAATTCAGGGCGCCGATCCTCGCCACTATCCAGGGCGAAGACTTCAAGAAAGACATCCTCAGCGTCAACAGCGCCGTGGGTAGCGACTGCAACGAATTCGGCGGGTTCGGGGTCTTCACGATGAACCTGAAAGGTGAACCGGCCGACACGGACTTCTCCGTCGCGATCATGTCCAACATCCCCGGCTGAGCGGCCGCTCAGGCCGTCCGACGCGCGACTCCTCCCTGCCAAGATGCCGGGGATGGACGGCCGCGTGTCTCTGCACGTCGACTACGAAGAGCACGGCGTCGGCTACGCAAGGAAGCGCCGCGCGGACCCGCGGATCGCCGCGCGCATCCACGGTGCGCTGGGCGGCGCGCACACGGTCGTGAACGTCGGCGCTGGGACCGGCTCCTACGAGCCCGACGATCGCTGGGTGCTCGCGGTAGAGCCGAGCGCGACGATGCGCGCGCAGCGCCCGGCGGGAGCCGCCCCGTGCATCGACGCCCGCGCGGAGAGCCTCCCGCTCGACAGCGACTCCGTGGACGCCGCGATGGCATGCGTGACGATCCACCACTGGAACCCGCGCGATCAGGGTCTCGCCGAGCTGCGGCGCGTCGCGCGCGGGCCCGTCGTCGTGTTCACCTTCGACCTGCGCCACCTGCCGGAGTGGCAGCTCGAGCTGCTGCACGAGGCGGTCGAGCTCGAGTCCCCACGCTTCGGCACGCCGGAGGAGGTCGCGGCCGCCCTCGGCGGCCGGACGCGGATCGAGACGATCCCCACCCCCGGCGACTGCACCGACGGCTTCTTCGAAGCCTTCTGGAACCGGCCCGAGGCACTGCTGGATCCCGACATCCGCGAAAGCCAGTCGGTCTGGCAGCTGCTCGATGACGGCGTCGAAGCGCAGATCGTCGAGCGCGTGCGCGCCTCGCTGGAGTCAGGCGACTGGGATCGCCGCTACGGGGAGCTGCGCGAGCAGGCCGAGCTCACGGGTGCGCTGCGGCTGGTCGTTCAGAACCGGAGGTAGAGGTCGCGATCCAGGACGCCGTAGGCCAAGCAGATCAAGGAAGAACGAGCGAAGTGTGCTCGCACACGAGCGAGTGATGACGCCGAGCTGCGCCGGCATACGGCGTCCTGAAGTGTGCTCCGCACACGAGCGAGCGATAACGCCGAGCTGCGCCGGCATACGGCGTCCTGGCGGCGTCCTGGCTAGTGGCCGGCGACCGCGGCCACGAATTCCGCGATCGACTGCGCTTCCTTGCCCTGGTAGAGCAGGGCGGGCATCTGGCCAAGGCCGCGGGCGCGGCCTTCCTTGATCGCGTTTTCGACCAGCGCCTTGCGTCCGGCCGTGGTCGAGATCTGTTCGCCGACGCGGACATCGAGGTCGGGGCCGATGCGCCCGACGGACTTGGTCGCCGCGAGCGTGTGGCAGTACCCGCAGGAACGGGCGAAGAGCACGCGTCCCTGTGCCTCTTTGGGCGTCAGTTTGATGCCGCCCACCGCGATCTTCGACTTGTGGTCCGCGTTGAAGGCGAGCACGATCGCCGGCACCGAGAGCCCGAACGCGAACAGGATCACCACGCCGATCGTCACGAGGCGCCGGCTGACCGTCGATTCCGTGTGCAGCGCCGCGCGGGCGCCTTTGGCTCCGCCGCGGATCGCGATGAAGAAGACGCCGAAGGCGACGAGCAGCCAGAAGACCAGGAACAGGATCAGCATTGGGCCGGGAAGATATCGGTTGGACGCTCGGAAGGGCCCGCTCCGCGAGGCGCGCAGGCCGTGGATCCGCCCGCGTGAGAGGACGCTCAGCTTTAGAAGCGCTGAAGGCGCAACGCTAACCTGGGCATGAAGGCCACCGCAAGGAGCGCACGCCGATGAACATCCTCCGCAGACTCCCCCTCTCCCGACTGCTGTTGCTGTGCGCGCTGGTCGTCGGGATCGGCGTCTCGGTGACGGCGATCGCACTGGCGCTCGGCTCCGGGCAGAAGCCGCCCCCGAAGCCGCTCGCCCAAGCGGTTCACGACGCCCTTGCGGCGCCGCCGGTGGAAGGCCTGACCGCGGACATCACGCTCACCAACCACCTGCTGGAAGGCGCGAGCCTGGCCGGCGAACATGGCTCGGGAATCATGTCCAACCCCCTCATCGCGGGCGCATCCGGCCGCTTGTGGATCGCCAAGGACGGCCGCGTGAGACTCGAGCTGGAGAACGAAAAAGGCGACACGAACGTCGTCTGGGACGGCAGCGCGATCACCATCTATGACGCGGCCGAAAACACCGTCTACCGCTACACGCCCAAGAACGAAGGGCACGAGAACGGCGAAGGCCGCGAGCACGGCGAAGCGCCACCGCTCGCGAAGATCGAAGAAGCGATCTCCAGGCTCCGCAAGCACGCGCACGTCTCGGAAGCGACGCCGGCGAACGTCGCCGGGCAGCCCGCCTACACCGTGCGCATCTCCCCGCAGGAAGGGGGCAGCCTGATCGGCGGCGCCGAGCTCTCCTTCGACGCCAACACCGGCGTACCGCTGCGGGCCGCCGTCTACAGCTCCGCGCAGTCCGCCCCCGTGGTCGAACTCGCGGCTGAAGGCGTCTCCTACGGCCCGGTCGCGGACTCCATCTTCCAGATCTCACCGCCGCCGGGCGCGAAGGTCAAGACGCTCGAACTCGAGAAGCCTCACCACGCGAGCAAGCCCTCCTCGGGTGAAGCGCCGGAAGTCACGACTCACGGCAAGGGCATCGCGGCGGTCGAGGTGCTGCGCGCGAAGGAAGACGCGAAATCCGGCTCTTCGAGCCTTGAAGACCTGCCGAAGGTCAAGCTCCCGAACGGCGTCAGCGCCGCCGAGCTGCGCACCGCGCTGGGCACGGTGCTGACGTTCGAGCGGGCGGGCTCGCGCTACGTCGTGGCCGGAGCGCTCGACCCCGCCGCGGTCGAAGCTGTCGCCGGGAGCCTGTAGACGTGGCGGCCGAGGGGCCGGGCGGGGCTGCGGACGGGTCGGCTCCAGTCAAAGCGAGGGGCCTCGTCAAGCGCTACAAGGAGGTCCTCGCGGTCGATCACATCGACCTGAACGTCGAGAGCGGCGACGTCTACGGGTTCCTCGGGCCCAACGGGGCCGGCAAGACCACCACGCTGCGGATGGCGCTCGGGCTGATCATGCCCACCGAGGGCCAGGTCGAGCTGTTCGGGCGCGATCCGATCCGCGAAGGTGCACGCGCGCTCGAGGGCGTCGCGGGCTTCGTCGAGGCGCCGCGCTTCTACCCCTACCTCCCTGCCCGCAAGAACCTGGAGCTGCTGGGCGCCCTCGACGGCGACGGCGCGTCCTCGCGCATCGACGAGGTGCTGGAGATCGTGGAGCTGGCGCCGCGGGCGAAGCACAAGGTCGGCGGGTTCTCCCACGGGATGCGCCAGCGGCTCGGAATCGCAGCGGCGCTCTTGAGGCGCCCGCGGCTGCTGATCCTCGACGAGCCGGCGACCGGCCTCGACCCCGCCGGCATGCGCGACATGCGCACCCTGATCCGTCGTCTCGCGGATGAAGACATCACCGTGCTGCTGTCGAGCCACCAGCTGCCCGAGGTCCAGGAACTGTGCGATCGCGTGGCGATCGTCGACTCGGGGCGCGTCGTCTACGAGGGTGCGCTCTCGGACCTGCGCCGCCAGGGCGGAGCGAGCTACCGGCTCCGGACCACAGACGACGCACAGGCGCTCCAGATCGTCCGCTCTCAGGCGGGCGTGCAGGCCCCCACGGCAGGCGAGCACGGCATCACCTTCCAAGCGGAGGAGGCGCAGGTGGGCGCGCTCTCCCTCGCCCTCGGGCGCGCCGGCGTCGGCATCCTGTCCCTGACGCCCGAACTCGCAACGCTCGAGGACCTGTTCTTCCGTCTCACGGACCCCGACGCCCAGGCGGAGCCCGCCTCGTCGGGCGAGGCCGTCCGCGAGCTCGTGGAGGCGCCGTGAGCAGCGTGTCCGCCGCCCCCGCCGCCGCGCTTCCCCGGCGCGTGCACCGGCCGTCCACGTTCACCGTCTATCGCTGGGAGCTGCGCAAGCTCGTCTCCCAGAAGCGCACCTATCTCGGGCTGGGACTCGGCGTGAGCCTGCCGCTGATCTTCGTCCTGGTGGAGCTGATCCGCGACCAGCCGGCACACGGGGACACGATCTTCGCTCAGGAGATCCTCCAGTCCGGTCTCGCGACGCCGGTGTTCATGCTCGGGATTCTCGCGGCGGTGTTCCTGCCCGTGATCGCGAGCCTGGTCGCGGGCGACATCGTTGCCAACGAGGACGGCAACGGGACGCTGAAGACGATCCTCACGCGCTCGGTGGATCGCGGCCAGGTGTTCGCGGCGAAGACGGCGGCCGCAATCACCTACGGGGCCCTCGCGGTCTACCTTGCCGCCGCCGTGGGAACCGGCGCAGGGGTTGCGGCCTGGGGGTTCCACGGACTGCGAACGCTCTCGGACACGTTCGTCGCCGCACCGAAGGCGCTGCTGCTGGTGTTCGCGTCCTACACCTTCTTCCTCATCCCGCTGATCGCGGTGATTGCGATCGGCGTGCTCCTCTCGACGGTCACTCGCAACAGCGCGGCCGCGATCGTCGGCACGATCGGCATCACGATCCTCATCGCGATCCTCTCCACGATCCCCGGCCTCGAAGGTCTGCACCCCTACGAGCTCACCCAGCAGTACTTCGCCTGGCAGGGGCTTCTGCGCACACCGACCGACTGGGCGCCGATAACCCACTCGCTGTGGGTGTGCGCGCTCTACGCCGTGCCGTGCCTGCTGGCCGGGTACCTCGTGTTCCTGCGCCGCGACGTCGCCGGCGGCTGAACGGGCGCTCAGCCGACCTCGGCCGGCGTCTCGACGACCGAGATCTCGACGTCGCCCATCAGCCGGCGCGCCTCGCGTGGGTCGAGCTGGCCCGCGCCGAACCGGCCCGCGGACTCCGCGCCGCAGGCGACGCCGAAGCGCACGCACTGGTCGGGCGGGCGCCCTTCGTAGCGGGCGGCCAGGTAGCCGGCGAGGAAGGCGTCGCCGGAGCCCCTTTTGGCGATCGGCTCGCGGGGCTCGATGCGCGCGCGCTTGAGGCGACGCTGACCGTCGAGGAGAACCTGGGCCAGGCAGCCGTCGGGCATCGTCATGATCACTTCGTGCGGGCCGAGCGCGCCGATCTCGCCCATCGCCGCCTGGCGCTCCTCTTCGCTCGAGAACTCGTGGCCGACCAGCTCCTCGGCCTCGATCACGTTCGGTGAGACGAGGTCGGGCTCGGCCCGGACCGCCTGGCGCAGGGGCTCGCCGTCGGTGTCGACGACGGTCGTCACCTCAGAGCGCTCGAGGTCGCGGATCAGCGAGGCGTAGAGATCGGGCTCGACGCCCCGGGGCAGTGAGCCCGCGAACACGACGATCGCAGCACCGCGGGCCAGGTAGAGCAGCTTGTCGCGGAACAGCTCGACCTCGCGCGCCGTCACGGCCGGGCCGCGTTCGTTGATCTCGGTCTGCACGCCGCTCGTCGGGTCGAGCACGGAGGTGTTGGTGCGCGACTCGTCGCGGATGCGGACGAAGTCGTTGAGGATGGACTCCTCGGTCAGCTGCTCGACGATGTGCGTGCCGGTCGCGCCGCCGGTGAAGCCCGTCGCGATCACCGGCTGGCCGAGGGCCTTCAGCGTGCGCGCGATGTTGACGCCCTTCCCGCCCGCCATCGTGCGTTGTTCGACGGTGCGGTGCCGGCGCCCGAGACGGAAGTTCGGAACCGCGAGCGACTTGTCGATCGCGGCATTCAGCGTGACCGTGATGATCATCGCCCTCTGCTCCCCACGCCCGGGTGCGCCCCGGCGAACGACCGTGCCCTGCGATGCACGACACACAGGCTAGCGAACGGCCGAACCCTCGCCGCCGGGGCCTCAGGCTGGGCCGGTGGCGCCTGCGGACAGCTCCCACGCGAGCCCTCGCAGCCGCTCTGCCTCGTCCCTGGCGGCAGCCTCGGGCGAGCCACCGGCGCTGAGGTGGGCGCCCGCGATCGAGCGCGAGGCCGAGATCAGACCGCCGGCCGGACCCGGCGCGAAAGCTGCGGCGAGGTCCTCGACACGGCCGCCCTGGGCCCCGATTCCGGGCAGCAACAACGGCGCCGAGGGCATCAGCTCGCGGGCCCGCGCGAGCCGCTCGGGGGCGGTCGCGCCGATCACCGCGCCGACGTCGGAGATGCCCTCGCCGCCCACCTCGCCGAGGTCGGCGACGAGCGCGGCGAGACGCTCCCAGACGGTGCCGCCATCGGCCAGCTCCAGCTCCTGCACGTCGGCGGCGCCGGGATTCGAGGTGCGAACGAGCACCAGCACGCCGCCACCGGCCTCGCGGGCGGCGCGTACGAACGGCTCGATCGCGTCGCGCCCCATCAGGGGGTTGACGGTCGCAAGGTCGGCGCCGAGCCCGGCGACGTGGCCGTGCGGCGTGTCGAGGCCGCCGAACAGCGACGCCGCGTATGCCTCGGCGGTGACGTCGATGTCGCCGCGCTTGCCGTCCGCGATCACGAGCAGGCCGGCCGAGCGCGCGTGCTCGGCGACCGCCCCGAGGGCCTCACGGCCGGGCGCGCCCAGCGCCTCGAAGCGGGCCAGCTGCGGCTTGACGGCGACGCACGCCTCGGCCGTGGCGTCGATCAGCGCCCGGCAGTGCGCGAGGACGGCCGCTGCCGATGCCGACGCGGGGTCGGCGGACTCGCTCCCTGCGGCGTCCGCGGCGAGAGGCCACAGCGAGGATGCATCAGGATCGAGCCCGAGTACCAGCTGGGAGCTGCGCTCGGCGACCTTCGCCGCAAGCCTGTCGCCCGGCGTCAGCGCCTCAGCGTCCCTTGACGGCGGTCTTCAGGCCGCTGCCGGCGGTGAAGCGCGGCACCCGCGAGGCGGCGATCTGGATCCTCTCCCCCGTGCGCGGGTTGACGCCCATGCGGGCGCCGCGCTCGCTCACGTGGAACTTCCCGAAACCGGACACGGAAACCTCGCTGCCGCGTCGCAGCGCGTCCTCGACGGTCGCGATCAGCGCGTCCACGGCACGCGACGCGTCCGCCTTCGTCAGCTCGGCCCGGTCGGCGACCTGGTCGACCAGCTCGGACTTCGTCATTGACCCCTCCTGGTTTCGGTCGGTCTTTTGGAACTCGCGACGCTAACACCGCATTCGGACAGGCGGCTGCGCAAGAATCGGGGCGTGGCAATCGAGCGTATCGCCTGGATCGCGACCGTGCTGGTCGCGCTGATCACCGCGCTGCTGCTGCTGCTCTCGGGCTACACCGGCTACGCCGGGCTCGGCCTGGCGGTGGCGCTCTCGGCCGCCGTCAACCTGCTCTGAGCCACGCCGTCAGCTCGCGGGCGGCGCGCCCTCGATGGCTGATCGAGTCCTTCTCCGCGTCGCTCAGCTCGGCCATCGTGCGGCCGTCCGGGAGATCCTCGGGGAGGAACGCGGGGTCATAGCCGAAGCCTCCCTCTCCGCGCGGGCGCTCGGCGAGCGTGCCCGCGCAACGGCCCTCGAACAGCCGCTCTACGCCGCGGTCGGGGTCGACGTAGGCGATCACGCACACGTACTCGAGCCCGCTGCCCGCGGGCGCCTCGCGCAGCAGCTTGTCGAGGTTCTCCTGGTCGCTCGCGTGGTCTCCGGCGTAGCGGGCCGAGCGCACGCCGGGCGCGCCGCCGAGCGCCTCGGCCGCGATGCCCGAGTCGTCGGCGATCGCGACGCGCGAGAGCTGCGCGGCCGCCGCGCGGGCCTTGCCCAGCGCGTTCTCGGCGAACGTCTCACCGTCCTCGGGGGGCAGCTGGACCTCGCCGGCGAGCGCGTCGATCTCGATCTCGCCACCGAGCAGGCGCTCGAACTCGCGCCGCTTGTGCTCGTTGTGGGTCGCCAGCAGCAGCCTCATCGCCAGGGCCACACTAGCCTCCGGCGCAGCGTCTAGATTGCGCAGCATGGGGGGATCGAAGCGCGTGCTCCACGCGCTCTGCGCGTGCTCGTTGGTGCTGCTTGCGCTCAGCGCGCCGGCCGCGGCGCAGCGGCGCGCGCAGGCGACGTTCTCGGCGATCGCCGAAGGTACGGAGACCGTGTCCGCCACGATGCCCGCGGAAGGTGAGACCTGCCCGGCCGGCACCGGCACGGAGACGGTCCAGTTCGCCGCCGCGCCCTTCCGCATCCGCATCGAGGACACCGGCCCGTTCCTTGAGATGACCGGCCTCTCGAGACAGGGCGAGGACGGGCGTCAGCCCTTTACGGCCGCAGGCGCCGTGACGCGCAGCGCCGACGGCGCGTTCACCTGCCACCTCGAAACCCCGCCCGACTGCGGCACCAGGCAGTTCGGCGGGCTCTCGATGTGGCTGCAGGGAGCCTCGGTGCGGCGCGGGCGCATCACGCTGCTGGTCAGCCTGCACGCTGAAGACCCGCCGGACGTGTTCGCGAGCTGCCCCGCCGTCGGCGGCTTCCCGGCGCTGTTCGTGAGCGAGGCGCCGCAGGCGCACGTGACCTCCGCCACGCTGTTCGACCGCCGCCGGCGCACGCTCGTGCTGAGCGCGAGCCGTGTGACGAGCGCCGAAGCGGTCAGCGGCACCTCGCACATCGAAGCGTCGCTGAAGCTGACGCTGCGCCGGCTCTAGGTGCCCGCGGCGATCGCCTGGTCCTGCACCTCGCGCAGGCTCGCGATCCCGCTCTCCGCGAGCGCCAGCAGCTCGTCGAGGTGGGCCCGGGTGAGCGGGGTGCGCTCGCCCGTGGTCTGCAGCTCGACGAGCCCGCCCTCGCCGGTCATCACGACGTTGGCGTCGACCTCGGCGGTGGAGTCCTCGCTGTAGTCGAGGTCCAGGAGGGGCACGCCGTCGATCACCCCGCAGGAGATCGCCGCCACCGAGCCCGTCAGCGGGCTGCCCTCGAGCTTGTCCTCGCCCTGCAGCCGCGCGCAGGCCAGCGCGAGCGCGACGTAGGCGCCGGTGATCGAGGCGCAGCGGGTGCCGCCATCGGCCTGCAGCACGTCGCAGTCCAAATAGATCGTGCGTTCGCCGAGCTTCTCCAGATCCACGATCACCCGCAGCGAGCGCCCGATCAGGCGCTGGATCTCGACCGTGCGCCCGTCGGGGCGGCCGCGGCTCACGTCGCGCTGCTTGCGATCGCCGGTCGAGGCCGGGAGCATCCCGTACTCAGCCGTCAGCCAGCCGCGGCCCTTGCCGGCCATCCAGCGCGGCACGCTCTCCTGCGCTGAGGCGGTGCAGATCACCCGCGTCTCGCCCATGGAGATCAGGGCCGACCCGGTGGCCGGCCGCACGAAGCCGGGCTCGATCGTCGCGGGGCGCAGCCCCGCGGCGTCGCGACCGTAGCTGCGGCTCGGGGCTGCGGCGGCATGCACGCGGGCCATCATTCCAGAGCGCTACGGTCGGGGGATCGTGCGGGCGCTCGTGGTGTCGAACATGCGGCCTGACCGCGAGCACCCCGAGCGGGGCAGCTTCGTCCGCGATCAGGTCGCCGCACTGCAGGCCCTCGGCGGGGCCGAGGTCGAGTTGCACGAGTTCCCACCCGGCCCGCGCGCGCTGGCGGCCGCGGCGGTCGAGCTGCGCCGCCGCTACGGGCGCCGGCCGCGCTTCGACGTCGTGCACGCCCACTTCGGCCTCACTGCCTGGCCGGCGCTCGCCGTGCCTGCCGGCGTGCGGGCGCTCACGATGCACGGCACCGACCTCGCGGACCCGCGCACGCGCCTCGCGACGAGGGCCGTGCTCGGCCTGATCGACCTGCCCGCGGCCGTCTCGCGCGAACTCGCGGAGCGGATTCCGGGGCGGGCGCGGGCTCACGCCGAGGTACTCCCGTGCGGCGTCGACACCGAGCGCTTCCGCCCGATGCCTGCGCAGGAGGCGCGCCGCGCGCTCGGACTGGACGAGCAGCACCCGTTCCTGCTCTTCCCGGCGGACCCGGCGCGCCCGGAGAAGCGTGTCGAGCTGGCCCGGGAGCTGGCAGACGCGGTAGGCGTCGAGCTGCGCACGCTCGGCGCGGTGCCGCCTGAGCGCGTGCCGCTGTGGGTGAACGCGGCGAACGCGGTGCTGGTGCCGTCCTCGCGGGAGGGCTTCGGCCTCGCGGTGCTCGAGGCGCTCGCGTGCGACGTGCCGGTGCTCGCGACGCCGGTCGGCGTCCACGCCGAGGCGCTGGCGGAGGTCGAGGGGACCCTCTGCGCACCCTTCGAGCCGGCCACCTGGCGGGCGGCGCTCGAGCCCGCGCTCGCGGCCCGTCCGGTGCGTGTCCAGGGACGCGCTTCGGCAGAGCGGTTCTCGGCCGCACAGATGGCTCGGAGGGTGCTCGAGGCCTGGGAGCGCGCGCTCTCGCGGTGAAGCGTCCGTTGAGGCCGGGCATGGAGCGCCGGCCGATCGCCTCGTCGCAAGCGCCAGCCGACCCCTGTCCGCTCACCCTCCCCGGTCCGTAGCGGCGGTGGGTAGTGTTAATCGGGCGTGGACCAGCCTTCCGGCACGAATCCCACCGACGCGTCAGCGAATGACGGCCCACCCGCCCCGGACGACGGCCAGCAAGCCGAGTCGCTACCCCCCGAGAGCACAGGCTTCCGCTCGCGCGGGCGGGCCCGGCGCCGCGCGCGGTTCCTGCGCCGCGCGCGCGAGCTCGCGTACCGCGACCTCGGCGGCCTCGTCTACAACCTGCACCGCTTCGGGCAGCGCAACGACCCGCTCGTGCTCGCCAAGCTCAACACGCTGAGCCTGATCGACGGCGAGCTGCGCACGATCGAGTCGGCGCTTGCGGAGCGCAGGCCGATCACGGTGCTCAGAGAGGCCGGGATCACCGCCTGCCCGCGCTGCGCCGCGATCCACGGCAGCGAGGACCGCTTCTGCCCCAACTGCGGCCTGCCGATGGGGCGCCACGCGGACCTGCCGATCGCCGCGGCTCCGGCTGGAGCGCCGGCGGTCCCGGACGGGATCCGGGCGGGCGGGGTCACATCCCCGCCCGGCGGGCTCGCACCACAGAGCGCGCCCGCGCAGCCGCAGACGCCGCAGGCGCCGGCTCCGCAGCCCTCGCCGGCGGCGCAGCCCCTCGCCGCGAACCCCTCCACGCGTCGTCATTCGATCGCTTCCCCCGAGCCCGCGACGCCGGGCCGCTCGCCGGCGCCGCCGCCGCGGACCGGGACGGGCACGGCCGTGGGCGCCGGCAGCCCCTCGAGCCCTGGAGAAAGCACGGAGATCATCCGTCCGCAGGGCGACGCCTCGTGAGCACGCAGGCACCCGCGGCGCCGCCGCCGGCCGCGGCGGCATCGCTGCACGCGGCGCCGGCGAGCGATGCATGCCCGCTGTGCGGCGCGCCCCTGGCCCCCGATCAGGAGTGGTGCCTTCACTGCGGCGCCGCGGCGCGCACGCGGCTGGCCGCCACCCCGAACTGGCGCGCGCCGCTGATCGCGGTCGCGGTGGTGGTGGCGATCGCGCTCGCGGTGCTGGCGGTTGCGCTCGTGAAGCTCGCCGGCGACTCGGGCCCTGCGCCCGCGCCGATCACGCAGACGGTCACGACGCCGGCGGCGGCCCCGCCGGCGAGCACCGTCCCGGGCGCGACCACGGCACCGGCCACGCCCGGTACGACCACGACGCCGGGGGCGACGACCACACCCGGCGCGAGCACCACGCCCGGCGCCACGACGGCGCCCGGCGCGAGCACGACGCCCGGGGCGAGCTCCACATCGCCGTCTGAAGCCGCGGTGCGCGCCGCCAAGCGCCAGGAACGTCTGCAGCGCCGGCTGGAAGCCGCGCGGCGCGCGGCGGCCCAGCGCTAGGCGCGGCGCGCCGCACTGCGGATACGGTTTCGGCGATGGCGGTGGCGAGGACGCAGGACGCCGACGTGGCTGTGGTCGGCGCGGGCGCGGCCGGGCTCTACGCGGCGCTGTGCGCGGCCGCCGGGGGCGCGAGCGTGACGCTCGTCTCCGCGACCCCCCTCGCCCAGACCGCCAGCTACTGGGCCCAGGGCGGCCTCGCGGCGGCGCTCGCGGCCGACGACAGCTTCGAGCTGCACCTGCGCGACACCGAGCGCGCGGGGCGCGGGCTCGTGCGGCGCTCGGCGGCCGAGGTGCTCGTGCGCGAGGCGCCCGAGCGCGTCGGGGACCTGCAATCGCTCGGCGTCAACTTCGACGCGGACCGCTTCGGGCAGCTCGCGCTGGGACTCGAGGGCGGGCACTCGGTGCGGCGCGTGGTCCATGCCGGCGGCAGCGCGACAGGCCGGCGCGTCGTGCGCCAGCTCTCGGCGCTGGTCGCGGAGGACCCGCGGATCACGGTCTTGGAGGGTGCGCGCGCGAGGGCGCTGTGGGTGCCCGACGGGTCCTGCCGCGGGCTTGTCTGCGACGGGCAGATCGTGCTCGCGCGGGCGGTGCTCCTCAGCACGGGGGGCGCCGCTGCGCTGTGGGAGCGCACCACCAACCCGCCGGGCTCGCAGGGCGTGGGGATGCTGCTGGCCCACGCGGCGGGCGCGGCGCTCGCGGACCTCGAGCTGATGCAGTTCCACCCCACGGCGGTGATCGGCGTGCGCGGCCGCGAGGGCTTCCTCGTCACGGAGGCGATCCGCGGCGAGGGCGCGACGCTCCTCGACGAGCGCGGCGAGCGCTTCGTCGACGAGCTGGCTCCGCGCGACGAGGTCGCGCGCGCGATCCAGGAGCTGCTCGAGGAGACCGGCGCGCGCTCTGTCGGGCTGGACATGCGGGCGATCGACCCGGCGCGCTTCCCGAACGTGTTCTCGGCGCTGCGCGAAGCGGGCGTGGACCCGAGCCGCCAGCTCGTGCCGGTCGCCCCGGCCGCGCACTACATGATGGGCGGCATCGTCACCGACCTCGACGGGCAGTCGACCGTGCCGGGCCTCTACGCAGTCGGCGAGGCGTCCTGCACCGGCCTGCACGGCGCCAACCGGCTCGCCTCGAACTCCCTCAGCGAGTGCTTCGTGTTCGCGCGGCGCGCGATCTCGCACGCGCTGTCGGACACCGCCGGCGAGATCGAGCGGCCGGCCGGCGCAGAGGCGCAGCGGCTGGCCGCCGCGCCGGAGCTGACTCCGGTGACCCCCGAGACGCGCGCGGCGCTGTGGCGGGATGCCGGCGTCTTTCGCGAACGCGAGCGCCTCGAGCGGCTGGCCGGCGACGAGCACCCACTGGCGCGCCTGATCGCGCGCTGCGCGCTCGCCCGCACCGAGAGCCGTGGCGCTCATCTGCGCTCCGATCACCCCGACACCGAGGAGTCCTTCGCGCTGCGCCACGCGGTCGTCTACGCGGATCAGCTCGACTGGCAGAGCTGGACCTGAGCCGCTCGCCGCGGTCGACCGTTCCGCGCTCACGTGTTCCCGCGCCGCGACGGGGTATCTCCCAAATCTAAAAAGATCCGCCGAACGGCCTTTATCTCGCTCCTTTGTGCGGACGCGCGTGTTGGCGGTGGATGAAAGGACTTTCAGACGGAGGAGTCTGATGGGAATGGCGGGCTGTGCTCCAAGGAGATATTTGATCTACAGAGAGGTTCAGGAGCAGTAGCCATGTATCAGTTCAGTCGGGCCATCTACCGGGAGCTCGCGCCCCAGATCCTGGAGCCGGCGCCCGGGGCCCCGGCATGCAGCAACCACGAAGCGGTCCTGCGCGCGTGCGAGGCCGTGATCACCCGGATGGCGATCGATCGCCACTACTTCGCGCGTCCCGAGCGCACGCTCTTCTGCGACATCCGCGGGTTCTTCCCGATGTCCGCACAGGCGCGCGTTCACATGGTCGTCGCGCGCTATCTCAGTCTCGCCGAGCAGTTCCTCGAAGCTCACCCGCACGAGGGCTACACGGCCGTCAGCGGCGCGCCGCCGCGCTGTCGCGCCACCACCCGGAAAGGCTCTGCCTGCCAGCGCACGCCGCTCGCACGCAACGGCTACTGCCCCTCGCACCAGCACCTCGCGGACACCGAGGACCGCGAGCTCGCGGCGGCCTAGGCTCGGTCGGCGCCGCCGCTCTGAACACGCCCTGCGGCCGCGCGCCGCGGGGCGCCCGGCGGGCCCTCTCTCATAGGCTCAGGCCATGCTCCTGGGCGTCGACGTCGGCGGCACGTTCACCGACGCGGTGCTCGTCGCGCCGGACGGACTCCGTCCACACCGCCAAGGCGCCCTCCACGCCATCGGAGGAGCATCTGGGCGTGATGCGCGCCGTGGCCGCGGTGCTGGCCAAGGCGAGTGCGGAGCCCGGCGCCGTGACGCGCTTCGCCCACGGCATGACGGTCGCGACGAACGCCCTGCTCGAGGGCCGCACGGCTCGCACGGCGCTGGTGGCGACCGCGGGCTTCACCGACGTGATCGAGCTCGGCCGCCAGAACCGGCCGCACCTCTACCGGCTCTGCGAGGGCGCGCCCGCTCCGCTGGTGGCGGGCGAGCTGCGTTTCGGGGCACCGGAGCGCGTGGTGCCCGAGGGGACGCTTGTCGCGCTCGGCGAGGAGGATGCCGACGCGCTCGCGCAGGCGCTCGCCCGGGAGGCGCCCGACGCGGTCGCGGTGGCGCTGCTGCACTCCTACCTGGACCCCGCGCACGAGCGCCTGCTCGGCGCCGCGCTGCGCCGGCGCTGCCCCGGGGTCGCCGTGTCCCTGTCCAGCGAGCTGGTGGGGACGTTCCGCGAGTACGAGCGCACCGCCACGACGGCGCTCGACGCCGCGCTCTCGCCCCCGCTGGGCTCCTATCTGGCGGGCCTCTGCGCGCAGGCCCGCGGTGCGGGCCTCGCCGAGCCTCAGATCATGCAGTCCAGCGGCGGCCTCACCGACGCCGCCCGCGCCGGCGAGCACGCCGCGCTGACCGTGCTCTCCGGACCGGCGGGCGGCGTCGGGGGCGCGCTGCTCGTCGCCGAGCTCGCGGGCGAGCGCGATGTCGCGTGCTTCGACATGGGCGGGACCTCCTGCGACGTCTGCCTGGTCTCCGAGGGCCGCGTGCCCGAGACCTCCGAGCGCGTGATCGCCGGGCGCCCGGTCGCCCTGCCCGCGCTCGACATCCACACCGTCGGCGCGGGCGGGGGCTCGATCGCCTGGCGCGATGCCGGCGGCGCGCTGCGCGTCGGCCCCGCCTCGGCGGGTGCCGAGCCCGGGCCCGCGTGCTACGGCAAGGGCGGCGAGCAGCCGACCGTCACCGACGCGAACCTGCTGCTCGGGCGGCTGCCGCTGGACGCTCCCCTCGCCGGCGAGGTCACGCTCGATCCGGCGGCCTCAGAGCGCGCGGTCGGGCGCCTGGCCGCCGAGCTCGGGCTCGAGCTCGTGGCCTGCGCGGAGGGGATCCTGCGCGTCGCCGAGGCCGAGATGCTCGCCGCGCTGCGGCTGATCACGGTCGAGCGGGGCATCGACCCGCGCGCGTTCGCGCTGATGCCCTTCGGCGGCGCCGGGCCGCTCCATGCCGCGGCGCTCGCAGACGGCCTCGGCATCTCCCGCGTCCTCTGCCCGCGCGCCTCCGGCGTGCTCTCGGCGCTCGGCCTCGCCGCCTCGGCGCCGCGGCGCGACGCGGCGCGCACGCTGATGCTCGGCGCGGATGGGCTCGACGGCTCCGGGCTGGAAGCGGCCCGCCGCGGGCTGGTGGCCGAGGCCAGTGCCGCGCTCGGGTCGGACGCGGTGCGCGCCCGCGTGCGCCACGAGCTGCGCTACCGCGGGCAGTCCTTCGAGCTGCCGGTCGACGAAGAGCGCTCCAGCGGGGCGGGCCTCACGGGCGAGCAGCTGCGCGAGGCGTTCGCGCAGGCGCACGAGGCGCGCTACGGCTATCGCGACCAGCGGGCCGAGGTCGAGCTCGTGAACCTGCGCGCCTCGGTGTGGGGACAGGCGCCACAGCTGGCTCCGCCCGCCGGCGGGGCCGGCGAGGAGCGCCGCGAGCCGACAGCGATCGTCTTCGGCGGGCGGCGTCTGGAGGCCGCGGCGGTGATCGGCGAGCCCGCTCCCGGCACAGCGCTCGAGGGCCCGGCGCTGATCGCGCTGCCGGACTCAACGCTGTTGATCCCGCCCGGATGGTCGGCCGAGGTCGATGCCCACGGCACGATCGCGATGGGGAGGGCGGGGCATTGAGCCTCGATCCGATCGAGCTGCAGGTGCTGACGGGCGGACTGCGCGCCGCCTGCGAGGAGATGGGCGTGGTGCTGATCCGCTCGGCTCACTCCTCGAACATCAAGGAGCGTCGCGACGCGTCGACCGGCCTGTTCGACGCCGACGGGCAGATGGTGATGCAGGCGGAGCACATACCCGTCCATCTCGGCGCGATGCCCGCGGCCGTGCGGGCGGTGCTGGATGAGCGCCACGAGCCCGGCGTCTCATGGATCCTCAACGACCCCTTCGCCGGCGGCACCCACCTCCCCGACATCACCGTGATCACGCCGGTCTTCGCCGGTCGGACGCCGATCGGCTTCAGCGCCAGCCGCGCCCACCACGCGGACGTCGGCGGGCGCCGACCGGGGTCGATGCCGGCTGACAGCACGACGCTCGAGGAGGAGGGCGTGGTGATCGCGCCGCGGGCGCTGACGTCCGCGGCTCTGATCGAGATCACCGCCTCGATGCGCCAGCCGCAGGAGCGCGCCGCCGACCTGCGCGCGCAGCTCGCTGCCAACCGCGTCGGCGCCGAGCGTCTCGGCGAGTGGGCGGAGCGCCTCGGGCCGGAGCGCCTGCGCGAGGGCACCGACGAGGTGCTCGACTACTGCGAGCGGCGCACGCGTGCCTGCTTGGCCGAGCTCGAAGACGGCGCGCGCGAGTCGCGCGACGTGCTGGAGGCGCCGGGGGGCGATCTGGAGCTGCGGCTTCGCGCCGAGGTCAGGGGCGAGACGCTCACGCTGGACTTCGCGGGCAGCGCCGCCCAGCACGACGGCAACCTCAACTGCCCGGCGGCGGTGACGGAGTCGGCGTGCCTGTTCGCGGTGCGCGTGCTCACCGACCCGGACATCCCGCCGACGGCCGGCGCGTACCGCCCCGTCGAGGTGCACGCCCCGCTCGGGAGCGTGCTGAACGCGCGGCCGGGCGCCGCGGTCGCGGCGGGCAACGTCGAGACATCCTCGCGCGTCGCCGACCTCGTGCTGAGCGCCTTCGGCCGCGCCCAGGGACAGGGCACGATGAACAACCTCTCGCTCGGCAACGAGCGCTTCTCCTACTACGAGACGCTCGGCGGCGGGCAGGGCGCCTGCGCGGACTCCGACGGGCCGAGCGCGGTGCACGTCGCAATGAGCAACACGCTGAACACGCCGATCGAGGCGCTGGAGCGGGAGTTCCCGCTGCGGGTGATCGAGTACGCGTTGCGGCGAGGCTCGGGCGGCGCCGGCCGCCACCGCGGCGGCGACGGCGTGGTGCGCGAGCTGGAAGCCCGCGAGGAGATGAGCTTCTCGCTGATCGCCGAGCGCCGCCGGCACAGGCCGCACGGGGCCGCGGGCGGCGGTGACGGGGCTGCCGGACGCGACACGCTCGACGGCCGTGAGCTGCCCGGCAAGGCGGCGGGGTCGCTGGCGCCCGGCTCGCGGCTGCGCATCGAGACGCCAGGTGGTGGAGGATTCGGGACGTGAGCGGCGCGGACGAGCGGATCGGGTTCCTGGGGCTCGGGATCATGGGCTCGCGGATGGCCGCCAACCTCGGGCGCGCCGGCCACGAGCTGGCGGTCTGGACCCACACCCCCGGCAAGGCCGAGGCCTGGGCCGAGGAGCACGGGGCCAATCCGATGGAGACGCCCGCCGCGGTCGCTGCCGCGAGCGACGTCGTCTTCAGCATGGTCGTGGACGGCGAGCAGGTCGCCTCGGTGCTGCTGGGCGAGGGCGGGGCGATCGAGGCAGCGCGCGAGGGGCTGCTGTGCGTCGACTGCTCGACGATCGCGCCCGGCGACACGCGCAGGATCGGCGCGGCGCTTGCGGAGCACGGCGCGAGCATGATGGACGCCCCTGTCACCGGGTCCTCCCCACGAGCCGAGGACGGCACGCTGACGATCATGGCCGGCGGCAGCGAGGCCGACTTCGCGCGCGCGCTGCCGATGCTGGAGGCGATGGGCGAGCTGATCGTCCACGTCGGGGAGCTCGGCCAGGGTGAGATGCTCAAGCTGATCAACAACTCGCTCGGCGCGGCCAACGCGGCCGCCGTCGCCGAGGCTCTGCTGCTCGCACAGGCGACGGGGGTCGGGCTCGACGCGCTGGTCCGGGTGGTCTCGGCGGGGTCGGGTGCCTCGGCGCAGATGGCGCTGAAGTCCGACGCGATGCGAAACCACGACTACGCCACGCTCTTCAAGACGGCGCACATGCTCAAGGACGTGCGGCTCTGCCTGGAGGAGTCCCAGCGCACGGGTGTGCCGTTCCCGTCCGCGGCGCACGCGCGGGACCTTTTGAGCGCCGCGGAGGGGCGAGGCCATGGCGAGGAGGACTACGCGTCGCTGATCGAGGCCGTCGAGGGCCTGGCGGGCCGGCGCCTGGACTCGTGACGCTCGCCCGCTGACGCGAGGCGAAACCCGAACAGCGCTCGACGGGTTGACTGGCCAGTCAGCTAGGAATCCACAAAAAACCCCTGATTTTGCAGGGGATTTGGGATTTTCGCTCAGGTTTCGTATCTTTAACACTGCTTCACGGGAATCGCTAGGAGCGATTTTCCGAGTGTCGATTAAGGCCGTCCCTCAGGAGTAGTAGTTCATGCCAATTGCTTTCAAAGAATGGGCCGTCACGGTCCGCGCCCTGGCGGAAGGCGAGCAGCTCCTGACAATTCGCAGGGGTGCCGCCCCGCAGCCGCCGGACCGCCCGTTCCGGCTCGCCCACGAGCGCTTCTTCCTCTACCCCACGTTCGACCACCAGGCCGGTGACCTCGTGCGCGAGTCCCACCAGCCCGAGCTGCGCCGCGCACTCGAGGAGGGCGTCTGGAGCGACGGCGAGCCGCCGCTGCACAGCTTCGTCTCGGGCGCGCCGCTGCAGCAGCCCGACCGCGTCCGGATTCGCGCCTGGGCGGAAGTCACCGATCACTTCACGATCGTGGACCCGCGCTGCGTCGACGCGCTCTCCCCGTTCTACGTCTGGACGCCGGACTACGCCCAGCGGCGCCTGGGCTGGCGCGGTCGCCAGCCGCTGCACGTGCTGCTGCTGCGTACCTACAGGATCCCGCGCCCGGTGACCGTGAAGGTCAAGGACGAGTACATGGGGCCGAACGCGTGGGTCGAACTGCAGCGCGAACTGCCGTTCGAGGGCACCCCCGTGCTGTCCGACGGGGAGTTCGAGCGCGCCTCTGAAGAGATCCGCACGATCGCCTCTGAAGCGCGCGAGGTCGGCTCCGAAGCCGGCCAGCCGGTTCTGGTCTAGAAGCAGCCTTCCCATTCCGGGTGCGCCGCGTTGGGCCGGGCGGCTGCTCCTACTCCCCTTCGCTCGTCTCGGGCTGGGGGGCGAGCGCTTCGCGCGCAGCCTCGGCGGCTGACTCGGGCACGAAGATGTCGCGCGGGCCGGCGGCGAGGAAGTCCGGCACGTCGGCGCCCCGCGCGCGGCGTTGAAGGCTCGGGATGCCCTCTTCCAGCAGCAGCCCCTCGATCAACTCGGCCTCCGGCTGGTTGGCGGCACGCGCGATTTTGACCAGCGCGCCCTCGGTGTAGCGGGGATCGACCTTGCGTGCGCGCTGCTGACGCTCGCTGGCTTCCTTCTCGCTGCCGGGCATGAAGACGAGCAGCATCCCGCACTGTGAGCAGAAGCGCTCGCTGCGGGCATGCGTGAGCCCGCACCCCGGACAGACGAGCGGCTTCTCGCTCACTCCGGCTCGGCCCCGATCGGAACCTCCTCGATCGCGCCGCCGTCGATCAGGTAGGAGCGCACCTCCGGCTCCGCGCCGGCTTTCAGCCCGACGATGATCCACTCCACACCGGGCCACCAGCGCGCGAAGTTGAGGTCCGTCTGAGAGGGGTAGGGCGGACTGCGCACGTGCGAGTGGTAGATCGCCCCGAGCCTGTCGCCGCGATCCTCGATCTCGTTGTACAGGGCGACCATTTCGTCCCCGTCGATCTCGAACTTCATCGGGCTGCGGTGGATGTTGACGGTTCGGCGGACCTCGCTGGCCGTCCCGCCGGCGTCGACCGCCACGAGGCCGCAGACCTCGTTGGCGGGGTCGTCGAGGGCGTGGGCGACGACCTGGTCGAGCAGGGCCTTCGAGATCTTCATCGCGTCGCCGCGGCCGCCGGCCGCCGCCTTACCACCAGACGGTGGACTCGAGGTTCTCGATCTCGTCGACGGGCAGGGTGTAGATGCCGCTGGACAGGTACTTCCAGCCGTCGTCGGCGACGACGAACACGACGTTGCCCTCGTCCAGCTCATTGGCGATGCGCACAGCGATCGAGGCGATCGCCCCGGTCGAGACGCCTGCGAACAGCGCCTCGTCGTCGAGCAGCTTGCGCGTCCAGACGATCGCGTCGCGGTTGGTGACGAAGATCTTCCGGTCCAGCAGCGAGATGTCGATGATCGGCGGGATGAAGCCGTCATCCAGCGAGCGCAGTCCCTGGACGGGCTCACCCTGCATCGGCTCGGCAGCGACGATCTTGACGGCATCCCCCAGCTCCTCCTTGAGGCGCCGGCCGTTGCCCATCAGCGTCCCGCCGGTGCCGAGCCCCGCCACGAAGGCGGAGACCTCGTCGAGCTCTTCGAGGATCTCCAGAGCGGTGCCGTTGTAGTGCGCGCCCGGGTTCGCCTCGTTGCCGTACTGGTAGGGCATGTAGTACGAGGAGTCTTCGCCCGCCATCTCCAGCGACATCGCGACGGCCCCGTTGGAGCCCTGGTCGCCGGGTGAGTACACGATCTCCGCGCCGTACATCTTCAGCAGCTGGGTGCGCTCGGGCGTGACGTTCTCCGGCATCACGACCTTCAGCTTGTAGCCCTTGCGCGAGCAGATCATCGCCAGCGAGATGCCGGTGTTGCCGGAGGTCGGTTCGAGGATCGTCTGCCCGGGCCCGAGCGCGCCCTTCGCCTCAGCGTCCTCGATCAACGCCCGGGCGACGCGGTCCTTGACCGAGCCGGTCGGGTTGCGCGACTCGAGCTTGGCCCAGATGTGCACCCCGGGCTTCGGGGAGAGGTTCGGCAGCTCGACGAGCGGCGTGTTGCCGATCGACTGCAAGACATCGCCGTAGCGCCCCCCGCACGGCCGGTTTCGGAGCCTCTCCGCCGCCATTACTTCACGGAATATAGCGACCCTGACGCAGCGATCGAGACCGTCCGCGGAGACCCGCCCTGAGCGCGATCGGTCAGATCACGGTGATCCGGCACGAGCACCGTCTCGTAGAGGGCGGTTGGCAGGCGGGATTGAAGCCTGCTCCCCCCAACGGAGGTTTCGAGCAATGACCGAGCACGACCATGAGAGCCGCGAGCCCATCGGCCTCGTCGAGCGACTCGTCCGCGACGACGTCGACCGAAAGCGCTTTCTCAAGCTCGCCGGAAGCGGCGCCGCCGCCAGCTTCGGCGCGTTCGTGATCGCGGCCTGCGGCAGCAGCAGCAAAAAAGCGACCACTGCCGCGGCCCCGAGCACGCAGGCATCGAGCGGCACGACCGGCTCCGCGAGCGGAGACATCGCGATCGTCAACTACGCGCTGACGCTCGAGTACCTCGAGACGGCGTTCTACAAGAAGGTCGTGGAAGCCGGCCTGTTCAAGGGCAAGGTCGGGGCGCTCGTGAAGGACTTCGGCCGCCAGGAGGCGACGCACGTCGAAGCCCTGGAAGGGACCGTGAAGAAGCTCGGCGGGACGCCGGCGGCGGAACCGATGGCGAAGTTCCCGATCGAAAACGCCAATCAGGTCGCCGAGCTCGCCTACACGGTCGAGAACCTCGGCGCCGCGGCGTACCTCGGCCAGGCCGCCAAGATCCAGAACCCCGAAGTGCTCACGGCGGCCCTGGCGATCCACACCGTCGAGGCACGCCACGCCGCGACGTTCGGAACGCTCGTGAAAAAGAGCCTGACCCCGGACGGCGCGTTCGCGAAGCCCGCCGAAATGTCAACGGTGCTGGCGGCTGTCAAGCCGTTCATCGCCTGAGCGCCGCGACCGACAGGAGCCAGCGAAATGCAAGAAGACATGATCATCCAGACCACCGGCGCCGAGGCGACGACCCCGGCCGTCGAGGTATCCGGCATGACCCGCTCGAGCCTCATCCTCCGCGGAGCACTCGCGGCGGGGAGCATCTACGGCATCTCGGCCGTGACCCCATTTGTCTCGAGCGCGCTCGCTGCCTCAGACAGCGGCGATGCCGAAATCCTCAACTTCGCGCTTACGCTCGAGTACCTCGAGTCGGCGTTCTACAACGAGAAGGGCCGGCAGGTCGGGCTCTCCGGAGCGGCGAAGAGCTACGCCAAGCTGTTCGGGGAACAGGAGGCCGAACACGTCGCCGCGCTGATGAAGACGATCACGCAGCTCGGCGCCAAGCCGGTCGCGAAGCCGACGTTCGTCTTCCCGGTCACCAACCAGAGCTCGTTTCTCAAGCTCGCCTCCGTGCTGGAGAACACCGGTGTGGGCGCTTACAACGGCGCCGGCCCCTCGATCAAAGACAAGGAAGTGCTCGCCGCCGCCGGGAGCATCGTGCAGGTAGAGGCGCGTCACGCCGCCGCCGTGAACCTGCTGCTCGGCAGGACGCCGACGCCCGACCAGGGCTTCGACCGGCCGCTCACCAAGGAACAGGTGCTTGCGAAGGCCGGCCCGCTGATCCAGAAGTAGGCGAGCTGAAGCCCGCTGGCCGCCCGGCCAGACACCATCTAGACTTGCTCGCGCCCCACAGGAGAGGCGCGAGCAATGGCATCGACACAGCAGCAATACGACTACGACTGGCTGGTGATCGGCTCCGGCTTCGGCGGGAGCGTCTCGGCCCTGCGCCTCGCCGAGAAGGGCTATTCCGTGGGCGTGCTCGAGTGCGGCCGGCGCTTTGCCGACCACGAGTTCCCGAAGAACACCGGTGACCTGAAGCGCTACTTCTGGAGCCCGAAGCTGGGCCTGAAGGGGATCTTCCGGCTGACGCCGTTCAAGGACGTCTCTGTCGTCTCCGGCTGCGGCGTCGGCGGCGGCAGCCTCGGCTACGCCTGCACCCTCTACGTGCCGCCGAAGCAGTTCTTCGAGGACCGCCAGTGGTCTGAGATGGCCGACTGGGAGGCCGAGCTGGCACCGCATTACGCCGAGGCCCAGCGCATGCTCGGCGTGGTCGAGAACCCGCATGAGGACCCCGCCGATCAGCTGCTGCGCGAGCTGGGCGAGGAGCTGGGCGTCGGCGACACCTACAAACACACCCCCGTCGGCATCTACTTCGGCACGCCCGGCAAGGACGTAGCCGATCCCTACTTCGGTGGCGACGGCCCCGACCGGACGGGCTGTCTCATGTGCGGACGCTGCATGGTCGGCTGCGTCCACGGCGCCAAGAACACGCTCGTCAAGAACTACCTCTGGTTCGCGGAGCGGCTCGGCGCCGTGATCTCGCCCGAACGCACCGTCGTGGACATCCGCCCGATCGGAGCGCCGGACGGGAGCGAGGGCTACGAGGTCGTCTCCGAGCGCTCCGGCGCCTGGCTGCGAAAGGACAGGCGCGTGCACAGGGCCCGTGGCGTCGTCGTCGCTGCCGGCCCGCTCGGTACCAACAAGCTGCTCCAGCGCTGCCGCCTCGGCGGCTCGCTGCCCGCCCTCTCGCCGCGCCTCGGCGAGCTCGTGCGGACCAACTCCGAGTCGATCCTGACCGTGACGGTCCCTGAGGAGTACCAGGACGACCTGGTCAAACGGGTGGCGATCACGTCTTCGATCTATCCCGATCCCAACACCCACATCGAGACGGTCACATACGGCAACGACGGCGACTCGATGCGGATGCTCTACACGCTGATGACCGGGGACGGAACGCGCGTGACGCGACCCCTGAAGCTGCTCGCGCAGATGCTGCGCCACCCGGGGCGGCTGCGCAAGGTGCTGTTCGCCAAGCGCTGGTCGCGGCGCACGATCATCATCCTCGTGATGCAGACGCTCGACAACGCGATCGCGCTGCGTCCGCGCAAAGGCCCCTTCGGCTCCTTCTGGCTGCAGACCGAACAGGATCCCGAGCGCCCGAACCCGACGTTCATCCCGGTCGCCAACCAGGCCGCCGAGTGGTTCGCCGAGCGCACCGGCGGGATCGCTCAGAGCTCGTTCATGGAGGCCATGTTCAACATCCCCTCCACCGCCCACATCCTCGGCGGAGCCGTGATCGCCCCGGACCCGAGCGGCGGCGTCGTCGACGCCGACCAGCGCGTGTTCGGCTACGAGAACCTGCTCGTCTGCGACGGCGCGGCGATCCCCGCCAACGTCGGCGTCAACCCTTCGCTCACGATCACGGCGCTGGCCGAGCACGCGATGAGCCGGATCGAGGCGAACCCCGAGGCGCTGCTCGCGCCGGACGGGATTGCAGCCACGCCGTACGGCGGCATTCCCGCCGAGCCCGCAGCCTGAGAGCAGCGCCGCTAGGCGCGGTAGCGCACCAGCACGACGTGCTTGCAGCCGGCGAGCCTGAAGCGGCGGTTCTCGGGCAGGTAGCGCACCACGAGGGTCTTGACGCCGGGGCCGTTGCAGTGGACGGTCCCGTAGCCGTAGACGAGCGCGACGTGGTCGTTGCCGGCGCCCGTCCAGATTTCGTTCAGCCCGTGGCTCGCGTAGATCCAGTCGGGCCCCGGACCGCCGAACAGGTAGTCGCGCTGACTTTCGGGCTGGCCGCCGGGATGCGAGTCGCCCCAGATCACGTCGCCGAGGCCGCCGGCGTAGATCGTGTCGTTGCCGTTGCCGCCGAGCAGCATGTTGTGGACCCCTGCGAGCCCGCGCATGGTGCCGCTTTCGTTGTTCGGGTGCCCCTCGTGATGGGTGGTCTTCGGCCAGCCCTGGTGGCTCGCCATCCCCGACGCTGCGCCCGTCGCCGGCACCAGCGCCAGAGCGCAGATGCCGGCTGTGGCGAGTAGCGCCTTCGATGCCCGCCGGATCGTCATGCCTGTCACTCCTACCGAATCGGCAGGGTGCGGCAGGGACGAGCGGACAGGCGTTCGAGGCTCGGACGAGCGTCCAGCTCAGCGTGCTTCTGGGACGGTCAGCGCCCGCCGGCCATCGCCGGCAGGATCTGCAGCGTGTCGCTGTCGCCGACGCTCGTGTCGAGCCCGTCGAGCACCCGCACGTCCTCGTCGTTCAGATACACGTTCACGTAACGGTTGAGCGCCCCGTCCGGGCCGAACAGCTGGCTCTCGGTGGCAGGGTGCGAGGACGCCAGGTCGCGAAGCACCTCGCCGACGCTCGATCCGTTCGCGTCGAGGACCTTCTCGCCGCCGACGGACGCGCGCAGCACCGGTGGGATCTTGATCGTGGCCATGACTCGCGGCAGGTTAGCCTGCGGCGGCGCAGAAAGCCTCGTAGTCGGGGAAGACCCCCATCTCCTCGTCGGAGATCTCGCCGGGCTCGCGCGAGCAGATCGGGCACTCCGGGTCGCGGTGGACCTTGACCTCGGTCAGCGTGGCGCCGAGGGCGTCGTAGAGCAGGAGCCGGCCGATCGCCGGTTCGCCGATGTTCAGGATCAGCTTCACGACCTCGGTCGCCTGCAGCAGTCCCATGGTCCCGGGCAGCACGCCGAGCACGCCGTTGGCGCCGCAGGAGGGAGCCAGCTCAGCCGGCGGCGGCTCGCGGAACAGGCAGCGGTAGCACGGCCCCTCGTAGGGCTTGAAGATCGAGAGCTGCCCGTCGAAGCCGAGGATCGAGGCCGAGACGACCGGGATCTTCAGCCGCACCGTCGCGTCGTTGAGCAGGTAGCGCGTGGGGAAGTTGTCCACGCCGTCGACGATCACGTCGTAGCCCTCGATGATCTCCATGATGTTCGAGGCGTCGATGCGGGTCTGGTACTTGACGACATTGACGTCGGGGTTCAGCGCGTGGATCGACTCCTCGGCGGAGTCGACCTTCGGGATGCCGACTCGCTGGGTGGAGTGGATCACCTGGCGCTGGAGGTTCGAGAGATCGACTACGTCGTCGTCGACGATGCCGAGCGTGCCGACGCCTGCCGCCGCCAGGTAAAGCGCGGTCGGAGAGCCGAGCCCGCCGGCGCCGAGAAGCAGCACCTTCGCGTCAAGCAGCTTCTGCTGGCCCTCCGTGCCGATCTCCGGGATCAGCACATGGCGTGAGTAGCGGTCGCGCTGTTCGGCGGTGAGCGCGCGCGGGACCTCGACCTCGTAGCCACGGTCCTTCCAGAGCGTGATGCCACCGGTCATCGAGCGCACGTGCTCGTAGCCCATGTCTTCGCTGAGCGTGCGCGCGGCGTAGGCAGAGCGCTGGCCGGAGGCGCAGTAGAGGATCACCTGGGAGGAGCGGTCGGGCACGACGCCCTCGATGCGGGACTCGAGATGCCCGCGGGGCACGCTCTTGGCGCCGGGAAGATGGCCGGTCGCGAACTCTTCGCTGCCGCGCACGTCGACGATCGTCACGCCCTCGTGGGCGAGCTCCTTCACCTCGGAGGGGTCGACCTCCTCGATCTGGCTCTTGATGCGGCGGAGCAGCTCAGGTCCGGACACGCTCATCTGGAAACTCCTAAACCAGGGTCGGGATTCATTGACTTCAGAAAGTATAGCGACCTCGAAGCGCCGCGCCCAGGGGGCCGGGGACGCCGGATCGGGGCGAGTCCGCGCCTCGCTACAGGAGCCTAGGAGACGAGCAGATAGGCGAAGCTCGCGCCGCTGGGGCTCGCCGTACGGCTGCCGCCGAAACGGCCGTTGACGCGCCAGCGGCCGACCGCCGGTCCGACGAACGGCAGCGTGGCGCTCCCGCCCGAGGCGAAGCCGCTCTCCTGGCGGTAGAACTGCCATCCGAAGACCGGATCGAAGCGCTCGATGTCCACCGTCACGGGGCCGGACACCGAGGGGCTGACGTGAACGTCCACGCCCAGCGACTGCCCCGGACTCGCCTTCGAGGAGCCGAAGGAGACGTGCGTCTGGGTGATCGTTCGCGACTGCCGTTCGAGCGTGTAGTTGCCCGCCGTGGCGTCGTGCACCGAGACGACCGCGTAGTAGCGGCCCGGGCGCAGCTGCTTGGTGAACGTCTGAGCTCCGCTCGCCCCGCACGCGCATTCGATCACCCGGCCGTTGAGGTTGCGCAGCTGGAGGTTGAAGTCGGCCGAGGAGGGCGCGCGCAGCTTCAACGTCAGGTTCGAGTGGGTGTGGACGTCGATGCGATACAGCCGCAGCACGTGGACGCCGTTGCCGTCCAGCCTTCCCCGCGCGCGCCCGTAGTTGCCGAGGGCGATGCCGGGCGCGGTTTCGGCGGGGCCGGCGGGCGCGACGGCGAGACGGAAGCGCTGCACCTGCTTGAAGGACGCTCGTGGCGTCAACTCGATCGAGTAGACGCCGCCCTGGCCCGGGCCGGGGGTGAACAGGCCGAAGCCGCCGCAGCGCAGGTGCATCACGGCGCTGCCTTCTTCGAACGACTGCGTCCCGGGGCCGAACAGCCGGGCCGTCACGCACGCCCCGGCCGTCCTGTTGGCAAGGTTGACCAGGTAGCTGACACCTGAGCGCAACACGACCGAGTAGGCCGCGTTGATGTTCTGGATCCGGTCGACGTGCCCGGAGGCGCCGCCCGCGGGCAGCCGCGGGCCGGGAGGCGACACGGCCGGTGTGGGCAGGAACACCTCGAGTGTGAAGCCGGCGAGCTGCGATCCGGGCAGCGCGGCGACGCGGATCTCGTAGAGCCCGTTCTTGGAGGCGCTGAAGCTGAGCGATGCCAAGCCGTGCGAGTCGGTGCGCTCGCAGCCGACGCGCTGCAGTTCGGAGCGGACCGCGTGGAAGACATCGATGGTTGCGTCGAGCGCCCCCGCCGCGGCCAGGTTCACAGCGAGGCGCTCCTTGCTGGACGCCCGCACCGAGTACCAGACCGAGTGTTCGGTCCCGGCGGCGCAGCCCGAGCCTTCTTCGGGGTTCTCCGACGTCGCCCCCACGACCGTCCCCGACAGCGTCGCGGGCAGGCTGTGGATCTGCTGCGCAGAGCCTAGATCGTCGTTGGCCGGCGACGCCGGCACGGCCGGCGCAGATACGGCCGCCGGCGCGAGCATCGCGAGCGCGAGGGCGGCGATCGCGGCGCAGACCGCGGTTCCCCGTATCCGAACGATTCCCATCGCGCTCCCCATACGCGAACGCCAACCATTCTCCTGCCGCTCCCCTCCCCTACGCTGATCCGGATGTCCGCCCGCCGCCGCTGGATCGTGCCCGTGATCATGGGCGTGCTGGTGCTGGCGGCGCTGGCGTTCGCGATCCTCGCCACGAACGAGTCCGACAGCGGCTCGGGCAGCACCGCGGGCCCGGGCGCGACCGACACGAGCACCACGGCGCCCCTCTCACGCGGCGGCTTCGCGGGCGCGGAACTGCCGCAGCCGGTCCCGGCGCCGCCGATCGCGCTCACCGACCAGTACGGCCGCGCGGTCTCGCTCGCGTCGATGCGCGGGGAGCCGGTCGTGGTCGCGTTCCTCTACGCCCACTGCGGCGCACCGTGCATGCTGATCGCCCAGCAGATCCGCGGCGCGCTCGACGAACTCCACGAGCCGGCCGGAGTGCTGATCGTCAGCGCCGACCCGGCCCGCGACTCCCCGGCGGCCGTCAGGAGCTTCCTCGCCGCGACCTCGCTGAGCGGTCGCGTCTACTACCTCACGGGCTCGCCCGCCGCTCTCGCGGGGGTCTGGCGCTCCTACAAGGTCAAGCCCGCCGCGGCCGGCAAAGCGGCTTTCGCGAGCCACCTCACAGTCTTCCTGATCGACGCGGAGGGCCGCCAGCGGGTCCTCTACGGACCCGAACAGCTCACCCCCGAAGCGCTCGCCCACGACGTCGAGAGATTGTCTGGGAGCCCGCCCGCCCGCTGATACCCTAGCCCGCAGGTAGGAAATCAGCAGATGATGTTCTCAACCAAGGCCGAGTACGGCGTACGCGTGATGGTCGAGCTGGCCCGCCGGGGCGGCGACGACGGCGTTGACGGCGTGCCCGCCCACCCCGGCTCGAATCCGGTCCCGCTGGCGGAGATCGCCGCGGGCGACGGCCTTCCGCTCGCCTACCTCGAGCACCTCGTCGCGCGTCTGCGCAAGGCCGGGCTGGTCGACAGCCGGCGCGGCTCGCGGGGCGGCTACATGCTGGCCCGCCCCGCCTCGCAGATCACGATGGCGGAGGTGGTCGAGGCGCTGGAGGGCTCGATCGCCCCGATCGAGTGCATCTCTCAGTCGGCCGACGGATCGATCGTGTGCGCGCGAGAGTCCGAGCGCGACCACGTCTGCCCGACCAAGCTGCTGTGGACACGCGTACGGATGTCGATCATCGGCACGCTGCGCGAGACGACGCTCGCCGACCTGCTCATCACCCCGCCGCTCGCTGCGGGCGCGAGCCTGCAAATCGAACCGCTTCCGAACCGAGGCTGACAAGGAGACCATGGCCGACCTGGAGATCAGAGACCTGCACGTGCGCATCGAGGAGCGCGAGATCCTCCGTGGCGTCGACCTCGACATCAGCCGGGGTGAGATCCACGCCCTGATGGGGCCCAACGGCTCCGGCAAGTCGACGATGGCCAACACCCTGCTCGGCCATCCGTCGTACGAGATCACCGGGGGATCGATCACCTTCAAAGGCGAGGACATAACCGAGGCCGAGCCGCACGACCGCGCCAAGGCGGGCCTGTTCCTGGCCTTCCAGTACCCCGTCTCGATTCCGGGCGTCTCGGTCGCCAACTTCCTGCGCATGGCCATCAACGCCAAGCGCGAGGACCCGATCCAGGTCAAGGAGTTCCGTACCCAGCTGCAGCACGCGATCGAGCTGCTGGACGTCGACCGCTCGTTCACCTCGCGCCACCTCAACGACGGCTTCTCAGGCGGCGAGAAGAAGCGCGCGGAGATCCTGCAGATGGCGATGCTCCAGCCCGACATCGCGATCCTCGACGAGACCGACTCGGGCCTCGACATCGACGCGCTGCGCACCGTCGCCGAGGGCGTCCAGCGCCTGCACGACGAGCAGGGCCTGGGCGCGCTCATCATCACCCACTACCAGCGCATCCTCCACTACGTGAAGCCGGAGTTCGTCCACATCCTGATGGACGGCCGGATCGTGCTGGAGGGCGGGGTCGAGCTCGTCGAGCGGCTCGAGCGCGAGGGCTACGACCAGATCCGCCAGGAGGTCGGCGCCGGCGTCGGCGCAGGTGACGAGGATGTCTGATCCCGCCGGCACGGCGGGCATCACGAACGGCTCCGAGCCCGTCAAGACCAAGGCCGGGCGCCACCGCGAGGCGACGCTCTACACGGCCCTCGACGGTGCGGGAGCCGGCGAGGGGCGTTCCCTGGCCGAGCTGCGTGAGCTTGCGCTGAAGGCCTACGAGGCCTCGGAGCTGCCCGTCTGGCGGCGCTCCGGCTTCTGGACCACGAGCCTGCAGCAGCTCGACCTCGAAGCGCTCCACACCGAGCCGCACGACCGCGAGGTGCCCGCCGTGGTCACCCGCACGATCCCCGAGCGCCCCCGCGCCGGGCGCATCGTCCAGAGCGCGGGCGCCGTCGTCAGCGTCGAGCTCGACCCGGCGCTCGCCGAGCGCGGCGTGATCCTCTGCTCGCTCGAGGAAGCGTTCGAGCTGCACCGCGAGCTGGCCGAGCGCTGGTACTCGAAGCGTCTGGAGGTCGACCGCAACAAGCTCGAGGCCGCCAACGCCGCCTTCTGGACCGGCGGCGCGTTCCTGTACGTGCCCGACGGTCTCGCCGTCGAGGACCCGTTCGAGATCGTGTACGCGATCGAGGGTCCCGGCGTCGCCCAGTACGGGCGCACGCTCGTGATCGGCGCGCCGATGAGCGACTTCAAGGTCCACGAGTACGACCTCGCCGAGGACTTCGGCGCGCAGGACGACGCACCGGCATCCGAGCGCCAGGCGCTGCACGCCGGCGCCTTCGAGCTCTACCTCCAAGACGGCGCCCGCTGCCGGCTTGCGCAGGTCCAGGACTGGGGCTCCGGAAACGAGGTCTACGACGTCTCGACGCGCTTCGTGCAGGTCGGACGCGACGCCTACTGCCACTGGCTGCCCGCCCTTCTCGGCGGACATCTCGTCAGACCGCACCTCGAGCTTGCAGTCTCCGAGCCCGGGGGCGACATGGCCTTCCGCGGGATCTTCTTCGCCGAGGAGAACGAGCACCTGGACGCCTTCGCGGTGGACCTGCACGAGACCGGCCCCTCGGGCGGCGACGTGCATTGGCGCGGGGCGGCGACCGGCGAAGCCCGCGCGAGCTTCGAGGGCCTGATCAAAATCGACCCCGGCGCCCAGCAGACGCACACCTACCTGCAGATCCACACGATGATGCTCTCGCCGAAGGCGCGGATCGACGCGATCCCCTCTGTGCTCGTCTCCTCAGACGACGTATCCGCCTCGCACGGCGGCACGGTCGGCGAGCTCGACGAGTCATCGATCTTCTACATGCAGAGCCGCGGCTTGGACCGCGCCGAAGCGGTGCGCATCATCGTCGAAGGGTTCTTCGAGCCGCTGATCGCCGAGCTGGCGGACGAGCCGCTTCAGCAGCTTGTCCGCGAGAAGATCGAGTCGAGGCTGGCGGCGGCCCGCGAGGACATCGAGACATATGCCGTCAGTCGCTGAGAGCCGGCTCTCAGTCCGCGCCGATTTCCCGATCCTCGAGCGGCGCTTCGGCGGCGCCCCGCTGATCTACCTGGACTCGGGCGCGACGTCGCAGAAGCCGCGCGCCGTGATCGAGGCGCTCGCCACGCACCTGGCCGAGCACAACGCCAACATCCACCGCGGCGTCTACCCGCTGGCACAGGAGGCCGACGCCGCCTTCGAGTCCGCCCGCACGCGCATCGCCGCCTTCACGGGCGCCGATGCGAAGACGACGATCTTCACCAAGAACGCGACCGAGGCGATCAACCTCGTCGCGCGCAGCTACGGAGCGGCCAACCTGGGCCCCGGCGACGCCGTCGTGATCACACAGATGGAGCATCACGCGAACCTCGTCCCCTGGCAGCAGATCTGCCGCGAGCGCGGCGCCGAACTGCGCTACCTGGAGGTCGACGAGCACGGTGAGCTGTCGCTCGCCCAGCTCGACGCGGAGCTCGCGCGCGGCGACGTCAGGATCGTCGCGTTCGCGCACGTGTCGAACGTGCTCGGCACCATCAACCCGGTCGCCGAGATAGCGGCGCGGGCGCGGGCGGCCGGAGCCGTGACGCTCGTCGACGGCGCGCAGGCGGTGCCGCAGATGCCGGTGGACGTCGAGGCGCTCGGCGCCGACTTCTACGCCTGGACCGGCCACAAGGCCGTCGGCCCGACCGGGATCGGCGTCCTGCACGGCCGCCGCGAGCTGCTGGAGGCCATGGAGCCCTTCCTGACCGGCGGCGACATGATCGCCTCCGTCTCTCAGCAGGAGACGACGTGGAACGAGCTGCCGTTCAAGTTCGAAGCGGGCACGCCACCGATCGCCGAGGCGGTCGGGCTGGCGGCCGCGGTGGACTATCTCGACACGATCGGGATGGCCCGCGTCCGCGAGCACGAGCGCGAGCTCACGGAGCTGATGCTCGCCCGCCTGGCCGAGGTGCCCGGCGTGCGCGCGGTCGGGCCGCCCCCGGGGCGCGAGCGCGGCGCGCTGGTCTCGTTCACCGTCGACGGCATGCACCCGCACGACATCGCCGAGCTGCTCGGCCGCGAGGGCGTGTGCGTGCGAGCCGGGCACCACTGCGCGCAGCCGCTGATGCGCTGCCTCGGCGTCGCGGCGACGGCGCGTGCCAGCCTCGGCGTCTACAACGAGGAGTCCGACATCGACGCGCTCGTCGCGGCGTTGGTGAAGGGGCAGAAGGTGTTCGGGATCTGATGGACGACCTCTACCGCGACTACATCCTCGAGCACTACAAGCGCCCCCGGAACTTCGGCGAGCTCGAGCCGCACGACCTCGAGGCGCTCGAGCACAACCCGCTGTGCGGCGACGAGCTGGGCGTGCACATCCGCATCCAGGGCGACCACATCGAGGACATCCGCTTCCACGGACACGGCTGCGCGATCTCGCAGGCGGCGGCCTCGATCGCCTCCGAAGAGCTGAAGGGCATGAAGCTCGACGAGATCGGAGAGCTCGACGCCGACTGGATGATCGAGCTGCTCGGTATCCCGGTGTCGGCCACCCGCCGCAAGTGCGCGCTGCTGAACCTGAAGGTCGTCCGCGGCGCCGTCACCGGCGACAACGGCTGGCCGACCTAGTCAGCTGCGCGGGCGCCTCCCGACGGCGACCTGGCGCGCGCCTTTGCGCGTGGCCTTCCCGGCACCGCGCCGCAACGGCTTCGCGGGATCGCTCGCCGCGCCAGCCTCAGGCGCACCGCCGTTGGGCTCTCCGCCCGCGCTGGGGAGCCCGCCCTCTCCCGCCGGCGGCTCGGACACCGCACCCTCGGCGCCCGCCGCGTCGGTCCCGGGGGCCTCGCCCAACGCCCCCTCGTAGACGAGCTCGGCATCCTCCTCATCCAGCGGCGCCTCGAGATCGTGCCGACCGGGCCCGGCTGACTCGTCGGGGACCACCCCGATCGAGACGCGATCGCGCCCGGCGAGCTTGGCGGCGTAGAGGCCTTCGTCGGCGACGCGGAACAGCAGGGAAGCGCTCTGCGCCTGCTGGGTGTCGCTGACGCCGAAGCTGACGGTGAAGCGCGGCGTTTGGCCCGGGTGCGCGCGGGCGAGCGCGGCGCGCATCCGCTCGAGCACCTCGACCGCCTCGAAGCGGTCCAGGTCCGGGAGCAGCACGACGAACTCCTCCCCACCCCAGCGGGCGATCGTGTCGCGGTCTCGGATCGCGCGGCGCGCGGTATCGGAGAACAGCCGCAGAGCGCGATCGCCGGCCTCGTGTCCGTGCGTGTCGTTCAGCTGCTTGAAGCGGTCGAGGTCGCCGAGCGCGAGCGCGAAGGACCGGCGGGCGCGCAGCAGCGAGCGGATCTGCTCCTCCGCGCTGCGGCGGTTGATGAGACCGGTGAGCGAGTCGGTCGATGCCTGCAGCTGGGTCTTCTGGAACGCGCGCACGGTGCCGATCCGGGCGCCGGCCTGCGCGGCGAGGGTGCGCAGGCGCTCCACGCGCTCGGCGTCCGGCGTCTCGCCGTCGGGGCCGGTGGTGTGAAGCACGCCGAGCGAGCGGCCCATGAAGCTGACCGGTACGCACACGGCCGAGCACGCGCCGACTGGACGTCCGCGCAGGTGCGGGCAGGCGTTGAGCTCCTCGCTGGACTCGAACGTGACGGCGCTCCCGCGCCGCACGGCGACGCACGAGAAGGGCGAGCGAACCGGACAGGCGGGCGGCTCGATGCCGTCGTTGGAAGCGACCCGCCGCAGGCTCGCGCGGCTCGAGTCCGACAGGAGCAGCTCCATCGGCGTGCGCTCGGAGACGTCGGACATGGCGTGCTCGACGACGTCGCAGACGTCCGCTTCCTCGTCGGCCATCTCGAGCGCCTCGGCGAGCTGCGTTGCGAAGCCGTCGCGGCGCGCCTTCTCCCTGAGCTCGGCCTCGAGCCTGACTCGCTCGGTGATGTCGCGGGCGTTCACCACGACCCCGCGCAGGTGGCGCTCGCTGCGCAGATCGGTCACGTGCGCCTCGAGCGTGCGCTCCTCCCCGGCTGCGTCGGCCAGGACGAAGCTGAAGCTCTGGGGGGTGCCCGTGCGGGCCACGCCGCTCAGCAGGTCGCGGTCCTTCTCGGGGACGAGCGCCAGCAGCCCGTCGCCGAGCAGCTGCGGAGCGGGGCGTCCGGCCTTGGCCGCGAGCGAGTCGCTCACGTAGCGGCAGCCGTGCTCGTCGAGCACCGCGACGAGGTCCGTCGAGGACTTTGCAAGCGCGCGGAAGTGGGCGGTCTGCCGGCTCAGGATCAGGATCAGCAGCCCCGCGAGCAGCAGTGAGACGATCAACCCGCCGATCGAGAGCGCGATCTCCGCGTCGAGCAGGCGCTGGACGCTGTTGTCGGCCTGGGCGGCGATCGTGCGGGCCGAGTTCAGCGCGACGGCCGAGGTCAGGGCGGCGAGGATGCGTGCGCGCGTCACCGGGTCCCGCGTCGGGAGCTGCTCGCCTGCGGTCGGTTCCGGCGGCGGACCCCCGCCGAGCATGGCCTGGCCGGAGCCGCGCAGATCGGCGATCAGCCTGATCTGCTGTTCGAGCTGGCGTCGCAGGACGCCGCCGGAGGCAGCCGGGACGGCCGCTTCGTCGTCGTCGCCGTCGACGGCCGGAGCGGTTCCCCCTTCGAGCAGAGCGTGTGCGCTTTCGTTCAGCTCCGACCCGATCAGCTGCGGGTCGGCGTGCTCGCCGGAGCGCACGAGCATCAGTTCGCTCAGGTAGCGCTCGGCGAGCGTCCGCTGCCGAGCCGCGACCTGCACGACCGCCGCGTGGTCCTTCGCGCGCGCCGAGAGCGTCAACGTGACGATCAGGCCGACCGCGGCGGTGACGAGGAACGTGAGCGGGATCGCCGCGAGCAGCCAGCCCCCACGGGTGTGGAACGGCCTGAGGACACCACCGCCCAGCGCCATCAGCGGACCACCACTTCGGTGTGCATGCCGGCCATGAAATGGCCCTCCATGTTGCAGAAGAAGACGTAGCGGCCGGGCCGCAGATCGACGGTGAGATCCCGCGTGGTGCCCGGTTCACCCGGCTCCAGCGCGCCCGGCTCGGAGGATTCGACGGCCGCCTCGTCGACGGTGAGGCCGTCCGCGCGCAGCGGCAGCGAAGCGACGCTCCCGGGCACGATGATCAGCTCGTGCTGGTCGGGTCCCTCGTTGTGGACCCGCAGCGTGACGGTTCCGCTCTGCAGCGCCGCGGGGGCGGTGATGTGAAAGTCGCGCTCGCCGACGGCAACCGCGTGCTCGGGGGCCGCGCTGGCACCCGAGGATCCGCACCCGCTCGAAGCGAGGGCGACCGGCAGGGCGACCGCCAGGGCGAGTGCTGCTGCTACTGCCCCCTGCGACCGCCTGCGTCCAGGCAGCGCGTGCATCCTCATGACAGACATCCATCGGACCGTGCATCCGCGGTCTTTAGGGCAACACGGATCCCCCTGCCGGCGGCGATACAATTCCTACCTCGGAGCACAGGATTTACAGCCCCCACCCCGAGAGGCCCCCCAAATGGCAACTATTGACCGGATCGCAAAGCCCAGCCCGATCGTCGAGGACGACCAGGGGCAGCTGATCGCGCGCAAGGGCATCTCCCGCGAGGTCGTCCAGGAGCTCTCCAAGATCAAGGGCGAGCCCGACTGGATGGCCGAGAAACGGCTGAAGTCGCTGGAGATCTTCGAACGCAAGCCGATGCCGACGTGGGGCCCTGATCTCAGCGGCCTGAATCTCGACGAGCTGGTGCTCTACTCGCCGCCCACCGCGGGCCGCTTCAACTCGTGGGACGAGGTCCCCGACGAGATGAAGAAAACCTACGAGGACCTCGGCATCCCGCAGGCCGAGCGCGAGCACCTCGCAGGCGTCGTCGGCGTCTGGCGCCAGGAGCCGGTCTACGAGGGCCTGAAGGAGGAGTACGCGAAGCTCGGGATCCTGTTCTGCTCGATGGACACCGCGATCGCCGAATACCCCGAGCTGGTCCAGAAGTACTTCATGAACAAATGTGTGCCGCCCCAGGACAACAAGTTCTCGGCGCTGCACGGCGCGGTCTGGTCCGGCGGTTCGTTCCTCTACGTGCCCAAGGGCGTGAAGGTGGATCTGCCGCTGCAGGCGTACTTCCGCATGGAGGGCGCCGGCGAGGGCACCTTCGAGCACACGCTGATCGTCGCCGACGAGGGCTCTGAGGTGAACTACATCGAGGGCTGCACGGCGCAGACCTACAGCGTCAACTCGATGCACTCCGCGGTCGTCGAGATCTTCGTCCACGACGGCGCGAAGGCGCGCTACACGACCGTCCAGAACTGGTCGAAGGACGTCTACAACCTGAACACCAAGCGCGCCGTCGTCGACGCCGAGGGCACTGTCGAGTGGGTCGGCGGATCGATGGGCGCCAAGTACGTGATGCTCTACCCGGGCTCGTTCCTGATGGGCGAGGGCGCGCGCGCCGACCACCTCAACGTCGGCGTCGCCGGCAAGGGCGTGCACAAGGACACGGGCGCGAAGGTCGTGCACCTGGCGCCGAACACGACCTCGAACATCCTCGCCAAGTCGATCTCCAAGGACGGCGGGATCATGGGCTACCGAGGGCTCGTCAAGATGGGCCACAACTCGGCCGGCTCGAAAGCCCGTGTGCAGTGCGACGGGCTGATGATGGACGGCGAATCGCGCTCGGACACGTGGCCGGACATCCAGATCCAGAACCCGCACGTGACGGTCGCCCACGAGGCGACGGTCGGGCGCATCTCCGACGACCAGCTCTTCTACATGGGCTCGCGCGGCTTCACCGAGGACGAGGCGGCGGCCATGATCGTCAACGGCTTCATCGAGCCGGTGACGAAGGAGCTGCCGATGGAGTACGCGGTGGAGCTCAACCGGCTGATCCAGCTGGAGATGGTCGGAAGCATCGGGTAGCTGCGCGCTCCCGTCGACAACATCGCCGCGCCGCTGTTCCCGCGCGGCCTGCCCTGGATCAACGTCCCCGAGGGCAGCCAGGTCAGCGTGATCCAGCGCGATCGGCCACTGCTGGTCGAGTTCTGGGACTTCTGCCGCCCGAACTCGATGCGCACGCTGCCCTACCTGAAGGCCTGGCACGAGCGCTACGCCCCTGAGGGCCTGCGGATCGTCGGGGTGCACTCGCCCGGCTTCGACGCCTCGCGTGACGAGGCCTCGGTGCGTGCCGCGGTCGAGCGCCTGGAGATCTCATACCCGGTCCTGATCGACAGCGAGTTCGTGCTGTGGCAGGACTACGAGAACGAGGGCTGGCCCGCGCGGTACCTCTTCGACGGCCGTGCGCGGCTGTTCGAGTTCCACTACGGAGAGGGCGCCTACGCCGAGACCGAGGCGGCGATCCAGGAGCTGCTCGGCATCGAGCGCGAGCCGCTCGCGCCGGTGCGCCCGGAGGATGACCCGGGCGCGCTGCTCGCACAGCCCTCCGAGGACCGCGAGGGCCCCTACAGCGGCCCCTACGAGGCAGGCGGCGTCTGGGTCGTGATCGAGGGCGCGGGCTCGCTCGTCGCCAGCGCGGCGGGGCAGAGCGCGGCGCTGGCGCTCGACGGCCCGGGCGCCTACCCCCTCTTCGAGCACCCGCGTCACACGCGCGGCGAGCTGCTGATCGAGCCCGGTGATGGGGTGCGCGTGGTCGCGACCTGCTTCACGCCCGGGCTCGCCGAGGGCTGAGCCGCCCCCTGTGCGCTCCGGCGTCCTCGTCGCGCTCTTCGCTCTGGCTGCGGTCTCCTCGCCGGCGAGCGCGGCGGCGACCGTACCGCACGAACCGTGGCTGGGCCTGAACGGCAACAGCGGCACGGCGCACGGCGGGCTCGACCGGTTCGTCGAAGACGACGTCGTCTACGACCGCAGCGGCGGCGTCGAGATGTCGGCCGGCGACACGGTGGCCGAGGACGAACCAGGGCTCGAACGGTCGATCAAGGCTGGGATGATCCCCGTGATCCCGCTCGACTTCACGGGCTACTCGAAATGCGAATTCGGCCGGCACTGCCTGCCGAACGACCCCAGGGCGATCAGCGAATATGCGCGCGGGTTCATCGCCACAGCCGAAGAACTCATCGACCGCTACCCGGTCGTGCCGATCAAACTCGAGATCATCAACGAGCCGTGGGGCTACGGCTCCTCCCAGGAATACGCAGCGTTCCTCGCACTCCTGCTGCCGCTCGTAGCGCAGTCGGACATCCCGCCCGAAGACGTTTACGCCGGCGCGAGCGGCGCGGGCTGGGTGCAGGGCCTCTACAGCGCCCAGCCCCAGCTGCGGACCGAGATCCACGGCTGGTACCTGCACCCCTACGGCAGGGAACGCAAGCCCGGCCAGGGCATGGCCGAAGTGCCTCACATCCGTGGCGAAATGGCCTCCGGGCAGGACAACGTGATCGTCTCGGAGATCGGCTTCTGCGCGGCCAGCATCAGGCGCGTGCAGTGCTTGACCTCCGCGGCGCCGGTCGGCGATCCCGCGGAAGCCGCGAGCGCGCTCGAAGGCGAACTGCGGATCGCCCTCGCCGACCACCGAGCCGGCTGGTTGCGTGCCGTTCTCGTCTACTCGCGGACGGACGGCGGCTGGGCGATGCAGCTGCCGAAAGGCAGGCTCACCGACTCCGGCCTGATGCTCGAATCGTTCGCCGCCCGCTACGGCTGAGTCGGCGGGGGAGCGAGCTCCGCCCGGGTGCGATCGGCGAGCAGGCGCTCGAGCCGCGGCGGCTCGTCCCCGTCGACGAGGACCGCCGTACCCGGCCAGTACGGGTTCGACGGCCCGCTCGAGCCGAGGAAGATGTCCGCGTAGGCCCAGCTGCCGCAGTTGATCAGCCGGGCGCCACCGCGGCCGCGCCACTCGTGCTCGTCATCGGACTCGAAGGGCCCCCCGCGGTGGGTGTGACCGAACACGACGTGGGCCTCTCCGAGCCCGACCCGCGCGGCGACCTCGCCCATCGCGGCAAGACCGGCGCGGCGCAGCTCTTCGCCTGAGATGTCGGCGCGTACAGGCCCCACGCCGGCCCGATTGAGCGCGCCGACGGCAAGCGGGAAGCCGGCCACGACCGCGCGACGGCGCAGCCCCCGCGTGAGCCTCGCGGACGCCGCGCGACGCCGCGCCGGAATCCCCGCCGCGTCGGCATCGCCGCTTCCGCCACCGAGCGCGCGCCACGCCGAGACCGTCGCCATCCCGTTCAGGGCTGCGCCGGTGTGCGCGTCGCGCGCGACCGCGTCGCGCCAGGCGAACACCGGGGCGCCCATCGCCTCGTAGTCATCGACGGCATCGAACCGGTCCGCGGGACGCCGCAGCAGCCTGCTCATCACCCCCACGCTCAGCCGCTCGAGGGTGGGCACGGTGAGATGGCAGTCCAGGTAGTGCCCGTGCATCGCATAGACATCGGGGCGCACCCAGAGGCCCGGGTAGGCGACGCGGGTCCGCGCCGGCGCGGCCCAGCGCGCGATCCGCGCGAGCGCCGGCGAGGCGTCGGAGGGCTCCAGGAGCTGCTCGAGCCCCAGCGGGCCGGGCTCCTCCTCGGCGCCTCGCGCCGACAGCCAGGGTTCGACCAGCGCGTGGTCGTGGTTCCCGGCCGTGAGCACCAGCTCGCGATCCCCGAGGACGCGGCCGAGATCCTCGAAGAACGGGCGGGCAGCCGCCATCGCCTCCCGCAGCGGGCCGTGCCGCAGCTCGAGCACGTCGCCCAGGAGCACCAGCCTGTCGACGCCGGCGAGGCGCTCGAGCAGCGCCGCGCGCAGCTCGGGCCGGCGCAGCACGTCGATCCGCGAGTTGGCGCCGAGGTGCAGATCGGAGACGATCAGCGTGCGCACGGATCGCTCCCGGCGCTCGGGGGCGCCCCCCGGCGCCGACGATGTGCGCGGGCGCTGCGCCCGCGCTCGCTCTGGCTCAGGACGCTCCGGCCGCCGCGACGTGGCGGATCTGCTTGGGCAGCATGAAGCGGACGTCCTCCTTGACGACGTCGAACTCCGAGATGTCGCTGACGCCCCGGCCGCGGAACAGCTCGACCAGCTCCTGGACGAGGTTCTCGGGCGCGCTCGCCCCAGAGGAGATGCCCACGACGCGCCGGCCGTCGAGCCACTCCTCCTTGACCTCGCCCGCGTTGTCGATCAGGTGCCCTTCGGTCCCGCAGTCGCGCGCAACCTCGACGAGGCGTTTCGAGTTCGAGGAGTTCTTCGATCCGATCACGAGCATCAGATCGCAGTGCGGCGCCATCTGGCGGACCGCCGCCTGGCGGTTCGTGGTCGCGTAACAGATGTCGTCGGTACGCGGGCCGACGATCTGGGGGAAGCGCTCGCGCAGCCGCGCGATGATCGCCGAGGTTTCGTCGACCGCGAGGGTGGTCTGGGTGATGTAGGCCATCCGCTCGGGGTCCTCGACCTCGAGGCGCTCCACGTCCTGCTCGTCCTGCACGAGCACGATCTTCTCGGGCGCCTCGCCCATCGTGCCTTCGACCTCCTCGTGGCCGGCGTGGCCGACGAGCACGATCGTGTAGCCGTCATCGGCGAATTTGACCGCCTCGCGATGGACCTTGGTCACCAGCGGGCAGGTCGCGTCGATCGTCTCCAGGCGCCGCTGCTCGGCGCCTTCACGGACACTCGGGGCGACGCCGTGGGCGGAGAACACACACACGGCGCCCTCCGGAACCTCGGTCTCCTCCTCGACGAAGATCGCCCCGCGCTCGACGAGCTCCTCCACGACGTGCTTGTTGTGGACGATCTCCTTGCGCACGTAGACCGGCTTCCCGTGCATCTCAAGGGCCCGTTCGACGGTCTGGACGGCCCGGTCCACGCCCGCGCAGTAGCCGCGCGGCGCCGCCAGGATCAGCTTCTCGACGGTGTTCTCCACGACCGCCATTGTATTGGCCGGGTGGCTCGGCCCGTGCGGGCAGGCCACAACAGCGCGTGGGGCCAACGGCCACCGATCCCCGCGGATCGCGGCAAGGTACGCTAAGCCGTCATGGCCCAGCGTCACCTCGACCGCCTGACGCCCGTGGACGCCTCGTTCCTGCACCAGGAGGGCGCCAGCTCACACATGCACATCGGCGGCCTGACGCTCGTCGAGGGTCCGCCGCCGAGCATGGACGAGTTCCTCGAACAGATCCGCCGGCGCCTGCACCTGGTCCCGCGCTACCGCCACAAGCTCGCCTACACCGCGATCGACAGCGGGCGCCCGGTGTGGGTCGACGACCCCAGCTTCAACCTCGAGTACCACGTTCGTCACACCGCGCTCCCGGCGCCTGGGACATTCGAGCAGCTGCAGGAGCTGACGGCCCGGATCTTCTCCCAACAGCTCGACCGCTCGAAGCCACTGTGGGAGATGTGGCTGATCGAGGGCCTCGAGGACGATCGCTTCGCGCTGATCACCAAGACCCACCACTCGCTGATCGACGGCATCGCGGGCGTCGACCTCGCGACCGTCCTGTTCGACATCTCGCCGGACCCTCCGCAGATCCCGAACTCCGGCCGCGCCTGGCAGCCCCACGCCGAGCCGGGCGCGACACAGCTGATCGCCGCCGGCCTCGTCGGTGCCGCCAAGGCCGGTCTCGCGCTCGCCGAGGGCGCTCTGGATGCGCTGGCACACCCCGAGCGCGCGATGTCGCGGGTTCGCGAGGCCGCCGAGGGGATCGGCGAGATCGTCTGGGCCGGTCTGAATCCCGCCCCCGAGACGCCGCTGAACGTGCCGATAGGCCCGCACCGGCGGTTCGTCGCGGTGACGGCCAGCCTGGAGGACTTCAAGACCGTCAAGAACGCCTTCGGCGGCACCGTCAACGACGTCGTGCTGGCCGTGGTCGCGGGCGCTCTGCGCGACTTCCTGATAGCCCGCGGGCGTCGCACCGAGGGCGTCGAGATGCGTGCGCTCGTGCCGGTCTCGGTCCGCAGCGAGGACGAGCACGGCACCGCCGGCAACCGCATCGTCGTGATGCGCGGGCCGCTTCCGATCTACATCTCCGACCCGCTCAACCGCCTGCGGTTCGTCTCGCAGGCCATGGACGGCCTGAAGGAGTCCAAGCAGGCGCTCGGCGCCGAGGTGATCTCCGGCGCCCAGAACTTCGCGCCGCCGACGATCCTCGCCCAGGCCTCGCGGCTGAACTTCTCGACGCGCCTGTTCAACCTGATCGTCACGAACGTGCCCGGCCCCCAGTTCCCGCTGTATGTGCTCGGGCGCGAGATGGTGACCGCGATCCCGGTCGCCTTCCTGCCCGAGAACCACGCCCTCGCGATCGCGATCATGTCCTACAACGGGCAGATGAACTTCGGGCTGCTCGGCGACTTCGACGCCCTGCCCGACATCGACACGATCGGCGAGAAGATCCGCAGCGAACTGGCGGCACTGGTCGAGACGGCGCGCGAGACCACCGCCGCCACGGCCTAGCACGAGCACATGGAGGGCATGGCGCCGCGGCGTGCGCGGCCGGAGGATCTCGAGGCCGTCACGGAGACGCTCTGGCTCGCCTTCGCCGAGGACCCGCTGTGGCGGTGGGCGTTCCCCGACCACGCCGACCAGCGGCCGCTCTGGCGCCTGTACGTGTCCTCGGCGTTGAAGCACCGATGGGTGTGGACTGTCGGCGACTACGCGGCCGCCACGGTCTGGATCCCGCCCGGGGAGCCCGAGCTGACCTCCGAGGAGCAAGCACAGGTGCCCGAGCTGCTGGGGGAACGCGCAGGCCCGGTGCTCGGCCTCTTCGACGCGTTCGACGCGGCGCACCCCCACGAGCCACCGCACTTCTACCTGACGCTCATCGGCACGCACCCGGACCGCCGCGGCGAAGGGGTCGGAATGCGGCTGCTCGCGTCGAACCTCGAGCTGATCGACGCCGAGGGCGCCGGCGCCTACCTCGAGTCGAGCAACGCGCGCAACGAGCCGCGCTACGAATCGGTCGGTTTCAGGCGTCGGGGCTCTTTCACGACGCCCGACGGCGCACGCGAGATCGTGACGATGTGGCGTGAGCCCGCGGGCCATCGCGAGGATCAATAACCCCGCGACCGTCGGAGCGGGCCGTTCCAATCGGCGTCGGCCGCCCTGGAGCACCCGTGTGAGCCTGCGGGGCATCGCCCATCGACGCTCCCCGGCAGGCCGCCGCGACCAAGGTCGCGACGGCCGCCCAGAGAGGGATACTGAGAGAGAGAATCAAGGGGAGCGTCATGCTGTCCCTGTCCTGCACGACCCATTGTGACCTCGGGGACGGCCAACCCGACTAGCCAGCTGGCCAAGGTTCGGCGATGAATCTCTGGCCGATTGACGCGCGGGTCAGCCTGCGGCGAGTGCTCAACCGTGTGGTCGCGCTTGGTTGGCGTTCCCGGCCTTCTCCTCCGGATCGTCGTCGAGCGGCCCCTCCGCCAGCCCCACGGCTTTGAGGGCGGCGGCCCGCTCGAGGTGGCTGGAGAGCCGAACAACCTTGCCGTCACGAAATCTCCAGGCGTGGAAGTAGCGGCTCGTTATCTCCGCACGGCTGTCCCTGATCCGCCCGCCGTCGCGGATCGCTATGACGACTCGCTGCTGATCGGCGTAGACGATCTCTTCGGCCACGACGTGGAAGTCCTCGAAGGTACTGAAATACGGGCCGATGGCTGCCGTTCGGCCCGTGTTCCCGGGCTAGGTCAGTAGCCGAGCGCGAACTTCGCGTCTTCGCTCATCAGCTCGGGCGACCACGGCGGGACGAAGACCATCTCCGACTCCACCGTCTTCACGCCGTCGAGTTCGCCGACGAACTCTTCGATCTGTTCGTTGACCTGGGGGCCGATCGGGCACCCGGGCGTCGTCAGCGTGAACGTGACCTTGACGCTGCCCTCGGCGACCTCGACCCCGTAGATCAGCCCGAGCTCGACGAAATCAAGCCCCAGCTCGGGGTCGATCACGTTCGAGAGGGCGTCCATCACCTCGTCCTCGGTCGGCATCGCTTCCAGCTCGGACATGAGGACAGTCTAACCGGGGACGGGAGCCCTGCCGGATCCGCGTTCAGGCTGGGCGCCAGCCCGCAAGGACCGCGAAGTAGTGCTCCTGGAAGAAGCATTCGCAGTCCTCCAACCCGGCAGCCTCGAGCCAGCCCAGGCATTGCGCGACCGTGGCACATCGGTTGAAGGCCATGCGCCCATCGGAGGCGTCGAGCTCAGCCTCGCTGGCACCCGCCGCAGATGCGGCAGCCCGCCAGCGCGCGCGGCCCGCCTTCTCCAGCCAGGGTGTCCGCTCCAGGATGTGCTCGGCGTTCACGAACACACCGCCCGGGCGTAGCCGCTCTGCGGCCGCTGCGTACAGCCGCCGTTGCTCGTCGTGCTCGAGATGGTGGATCGCCAGCGAGGAGACGACCGCGTCGAAAGGCCCGGCCGGCAGGCCACCGCGCATGTCGCCCTGGACGATCTCGGCCTGGGGAAGCCGTTCCGAGGCTTGCGCGAGCATCTCCTCGGAACCGTCGAGCAGCACCAGCTGGGCCGACGGATGGGCGGCGAGGACCGCCTCGCTCATGAAGCCGGTGCCGGCGCCGATGTCGAGCACCCGCTCGACGGGCCCGCCGCGCAGCGATATCAGCTCGACGGCAGTGCCGTAGAAGGCGTCCCAGCAGGGGACGATCGCCCGCCGCGTCGCGTCGTAGTCGGGGGCGTGCGCCGAGAACGCATCGATCGCGTCGGACATGTCCGGCAACGTAGCGCACCCCGGTCGAGGCGCCGCCGCCCCTGATCGCGAAGGCGGCGACACAGCCTGGCACCGCTCATCGGCGTCCTGGCTGTCCGGGCTTGGGCCGGCAACTAGGGCGCCGAGGAGCAAGTCAGGCAAGGACGTACCCCTTCGGGGCACAGGCAGCCCCGGCGCCGCGTGCTCTGCACGCAAGCCGGCGAGGACACCGCCTGGCGCCGCTCATCAGCGTCCCAATTTGTCGGACCTTGGGCCGGCAACTAGGGCGTCGAGGAGCAAGTCAGGCAAGGACGTACCCCTTCGGGGCACAGGCAGCCCTGGCGCCGCGTGCTCTGCACGCAAGCCGGCGAGGACACCGCCTGGCGCCGCTCATCGTCGTCCTAGTTGTCGGACCCGAGGCGGTCCCACATGTACAGCTGAATGCACTCGTTGGCGAGTTCGACCGCCCGCTCGTGCGAGAGCCGTGGCAGCACCGTGTCCAGCGCGTGCTCCTCGGCGACCCCGGCCTGGAAGGCCTCCTCGCCGCGGAACCCGGCGGCGATCTTCAGGGCCTCCCGGCGGTTCTCGCCGAGGCTCGGGAAGACACCCACGAGGAACTCCGTGTTCGGGATCGGCTGGCCGACCTCCAACGAGGCATGCCAGGCCGCGAGCAGGTGCAGATCGTCCTCGTCCAGGTCGGCGATCGCCTTTGCGTAGTGCTCTGACAGTTCCTGGTCCGGGATGTCGTCGACCCACGCCCGCACGACCTCACCGACCAGCTGGCGGCGCGCCTCGCGACCGAGCGAGTCGGCGATCACGCGGATCGCGTCCTGGGGCTGTATGAAGCAGAGCGGCATGTCGCCTCCGGGGGGACGGTGGGACTCTCTGCAGGGACTGTAGGTGCCCGTGTGGACGGCAAATCGCACACTCGGGCGTGCGCTTGCACGCCCCGCCGGGGCCACGGCGGGAACGGGTTGCGGGCGCACTCCGAGCCGCTCGTGCCGAGCTTCCGCGACGGCGGCCTCATAGCCACGATGACGGGCTGCCCCCCAGGTACGACGCGACCGGCTACGCGGGCTGATCAGAGAGCAAGGGCGGCAGCCTGCGACTCGGCTCCGGGCTGGCTCTCCGGCCGGAATCCGAGCGTCGCGCGCTCGCCGCCGGGTGGGCGCGACCAGTTGAACAGCGCCAGGTCGAGCGCTTCGAGTGGGACCCCGGCGGCCTTGGCCAGCGCGCTCGCGCGACGGTCGAGCAGCAGCGGATCGCCGATCCCGAACACCCGCTTGGCGGCGAGGGCGGCCTCGTCCTCGCCGCCCGCCGTCCCGCGCGCCGTCCCGAGGTGCAGCGACTCGGCGCGCAGGTCGTAGACCCCCAGGCGGCCGAGCGAGACCAGCAGCTCGTACCGCGCGCCGCGATGGAAGCCGGGCAGCGACAGCCGTTCGAACACCCGCGCGAAGCGGCGCTCCGGGCTCCACTCCCCGCTGCCGGTGAAGGCGGCCGTCTGCCCGCCTGAGCGCTCAGCCCACTGCGCGTAGGCCACGAGCGTCCGCGTTCCCGTCCCGGCCTGATGCGAGCTGCGCGGCCCGCGCGCGACGTCGTCCAGCAGGCCTGCCAGCTCGGGCGTGACCGCTTCCGGGTCGGGCGCTGCCGCGAGCACAGCTTCGGCCCCGGCGAAGGGCTGCTCGTCCTCGGCGGGCGCGAGGTAGGCAAGGACGAACGCGATCCACGTGGCCTTCTCGAGGTCTCCCCCGGCAGCCGCGTCCACCGCCTGCTCGTAGGCCCCCGGCGGCTCCACGGCGAGCGCGGCGAGACGCGCAGTCGAGAAGGACAGCTCGTCGGCCAGCCTCTGAGCGTCGGCGGACGCGCGCAGGCCCGGCACCAGCGAGGAGGAGTACCCGTCCTCCTCGGCACGGCCTTCGCGGCGCACGGTGAGGCCGTCCCCTCTTGCAGCGCGAGGGGAACGGGTGCGGGTGACGCCTCCGCTTCCCGCGCGTCGCGGCGTGCCCGCGGCAGGCTCGTTCCCGGGCAGGGTCTTGCTGCAGATCGGGCAGCGCTCGATGAAGCGGTTGTGGCGGCAGAACGTCGGCATCTGGGGAGCTCAGCCGCCCCGGGACACGGCGGCGGATGAGCGCGACCTCAGAGTAGCTACCCGGCGGGGACGCCCGGACCGACGTGCTGGGGCGGACCCTCCGGCCCCTCGTCGGCGTCGGCGTGACCGGCCAGGCCCTGATCGCGATCCCGGCTGGGCTCGGAGTCGAGGCGGGCCAGATAGCGGTCCACCATGCGGGCGCACTGGCGTCCCTCGTTGATCGCCCACACGATCAGCGACTGGCCGCGGCGGGCGTCGCCGGCGGCGAAGACGCCGTCGACCGAGGTCGTGTAGGGGCTCACCGCCTTGACGTTGCCGCGCCGGTCGCGCTCCACGCCGAGCCGGTCCAGCAGACCCTGCTCGGGGTGCAGGAAGCCCATCGCCAGCAGCACGAGCTGCGCGGGCAGCCGGCGCTCGGTGCCCGCGATCGGGGCGAACGGCGGCTCGGCGGCGGCCTCGGCAACAGTGAGGCCCTGCACAGCGCCCTCACCGTCGAACGCCGTGGTCGCGATCGAGTAGTCCTGCTCGCCCACGTTGAGCTCCTGGGCCTCCTCCATCGCGTAGCTGAGGCGGTACTTCAGCGGCCACTCAGGCCACGGCGTGCGGTCGTCGGGCCGCCGCGTGGGCGGCTCGGAGAGAAGCTCGAGCTGCACGATCGACCGTGCGCCCTCGCGGAGCGCGTTGCCGACGCAGTCCGCGCCGGTGTCGCCACCGCCGATCACCACGACGTCCTTGCCGTGCGCGGTTATCGCGGGCTCCGCCCGCGCGGGAGCCGGCACCGTCGGCGCGGGGCCCTGCTCACGCGCGACCCAGCGGTTGCGCCCGTATAGGTAGTCCATCGCGAAGTGAACGCCTTCGAGCTGGCGGCCTGGCACCTCGAGGTCGCGCGGCACGCGCGAGCCGGTGGCGAGCACGACCGCGTCATGCGTGGCGAGCAGCTCCTCGGCCGAGACGTCGACACCGACGTCCACGCCGCATCGCAGCTCGACGCCCTCGGCGCGCAGCTGCTCGACCCGCCGCTCGACGACGGCCTTGGAGATCTTGAAGTCGGGCACCCCGAAGCGCACGAGGCCCCCGATCGCCTCGTCGCGCTCGAACAGCGTGACGGCGTGACCGGCACGGCGCAGCTGTTGGGCGGCGGCCATCCCGGCGGGGCCGGATCCGACCACGGCGACCGACCGGCCGCTCTCCCGGCGCGGCGGCTGGGGCGTGACCCAGCCCTCCTCCCAGGCCCTGTTGATGATCGCGTTCTCGATCTGTTTGATCGTGACGGCGTCGCCCTCCCTGATCTCGAGCACGCATGACGCCTCGCAGGGGGCGGGGCACAGACGACCCGTGAACTCGGGGAAGTTGTTGGTCGCGTGGAGCTGGCGGATCGCATCCGCGAAGCGGTCGCGGTAGACGAGGTCGTTCCAGTCGGGGATCAGGTTGCCGAGGGGACACCCGTTGTGGCAGAACGGCACGCCGCAGTCCATGCACCGCGCGCCCTGTTCGCGAAGCTCGGGCACGGGCCGCTGGAGCAGGAACTCGTTGTAGTCGTGAGCCCGTTCGGCGCTGTCACGGTAGGGCACCGAGTGGCGCTCGATCTTCAGGAACCCCCCGAGCTGGCCCATCAGGACCCGGCCTCGCTGGCCGGTTCGGGGACACGAGTGTCTCCCGGTCCGGCGGCGTCGAGCGGCTGTTCGCTCTCGCCCGTCACGGCGGGCTCGCCGCCGGTGTCGACTGCGAGCGCCTCTTCCTCTGCCCGTTCGCGCAGCACGCGCTTGTAGTCGTGGGGCATCACCTTCACGAACGCCTTCGCGGCGAGCAGCTGCTCCCAGCGCGCCAGCACATCGGCCGCGACCGGGCTGGCCGTGCGCTCGCCGTGCTCGGCGATGAGCGCGCGCAGCTCGATCGCGTCGGCCTCAGCAAGCTCTTCGAAGCCGACCATGCCCATGTTGCACCGCGCCGGGAAGACACCGAGCTCGTCCAGCACGTAGGCCACGCCGCCGCTCATGCCGGCGGCGAAGTTGCGCCCGGTCTCGCCGAGCACCACCACGCGCCCGCCGGTCATGTACTCGCAGCCGTGATCGCCGACGCCCTCGACCACCGCCGATGCGCCGGAGTTCCGCACCGCGAAGCGCTCGCCCGCGAGGCCCCGGAAGAACGCGCGCCCGCCGGTCGCGCCATAGAGCACGGTGTTGCCGACGAGGACGTTCTCCTCGGCCCGGAAGTGCTCGCCCATGCCCTCCCGCGGGCGAATCGCGAAGACCCCGCCGGAGAGCCCCTTGCCGGCGTAGTCCTGTGCGTCGCCGAGCAGCGTGAAGGTCACGCCGGGCGCCAGCCAGCCGCCGAAGCTCTGGCCCGCCGAGCCCTCGAGCTCGACCTGGATCGTGCCCTCGGGAAGCCCCTCGGCGCCGTGCCGCGCGGCGATGTGGCTGGAGAGGATCCCGCCGACGCAGCGGTTGCGGTTGCGGACGGGGATCCGCACGCTCACGTGCTCGCCGCGCTCCAGCGCGGGCTCGGCGGCCCGCACGAGCTCCCAGTCGAGCGCGTCGTCGAGAACCGGCGGCGGCGGTTCGACGCGATGACGGGGAGCCGTGTCGTCGTCCAGGTCGATGTGCGTCAGCAGGTGCCTCAGGTCCACCCCCCGAGCCTTCCAGTGGTCGATCGCCGGCCCCACGCCGAGCAGGTCGACGCGGCCGATCGCCTCGTCGAGTGTGCGCAGGCCAAGCGAGGCGAGTATCTCGCGTACTTCCTCGGCCACGAAGAAGAAGAAGTTGACGACGTGCTCGGGGGTCCCCTTGAAGCGCTTGCGCAGCTCCGGGTCCTGGGTGGCGATGCCTACCGGGCAGGTGTTCAGGTGGCAGGCGCGCATCATGATGCAGCCGGTCGCGATCAGCGGCGCCGTCGAGAAGCCCATCTCGTCCGCGCCGAGCATCGCGGCCACGACCACGTCGCGGCCGGTCTTCAGCTGGCCGTCGGTCTGCACGATGATGCGCGAGCGCAGGTCGTTGAGCAGCAGCGTCTGCTGGGTCTCGGCCAGGCCGATCTCCCATGGCACGCCGGCGGACTGCACCGAGGAGAGCGGCGAGGCGCCGGTGCCCCCGTCGTGCCCGGCGATCAGGACCCGGTCGGCGTTGGCCTTGGAGACGCCGGCCGCGACGGTGCCGACACCCACCTCGGCCACGAGCTTGACCGACACCTGCGCCTTCGGGTTGCCGCAGCGCAGGTCGTAGATCAGCTGCTTGAGGTCCTCGATCGAGTAGATGTCGTGGTGTGGCGGCGGCGAGATCAGCCCCACCCCCGGCGTCGTGTGGCGGATCGAGCCGATGTACTCGTCGACCTTGTGTCCGGGCAGCTGGCCGCCCTCGCCGGGCTTCGCGCCCTGCGCCATCTTGATCTGGAGCTCGTCGGCGTTGACCAGGTAGTGGATCGTCACCCCGAAGCGCCCCGAGGCGACCTGCTTGATCGCGGAGCGGCGGCGGTCGCCGTTGGGGTCGGGGGTGAAGCGCACGGGGTCCTCCCCGCCCTCACCCGTGTTCGAGCGCCCGCCGAGACGATTCATGGCGATCGCGAGCGTCTCGTGCGCCTCGCGCGAGATCGAGCCGAGGCTCATCGCACCGGTGCAGAAGCGGCGCACGATCTCCGTGGCCGGCTCGACCTCCTCCAACGGGATCGCCTCGCCGCGCGCGCCGGCACCCGCACCGACCTCGAGCAGCCCCCGCAGCGTCGCCTTCCGCGCCGCGTCCTCGTTGACGGCGCGGGCGTACTCGCGGTACTTCTCCATCGCGGGGCTCTCGCGGACCGCATCGAGCGCCGTCGCATCGCCGCCGAGCGCCGCCTCGACGTCCCCGTTGGCGGAGCGCACCGCGTGCTGGACGAGCGCGATCGTCTCGGGGTTCCACTGGTGGTGCTCGCCGTCACGGCGCCACGCGTACACGCCACCGACCGGCAGGAGCTCATCCGGCGTGACCGGGTAGGCCCGCGCGTGGCGCTCGAGCGCCTCTTCGGCCAGCACCTGCAGGCCGACGCCGCCGATCCGTGACGCGGTGCCCGTGAAGTAGGTGTCGATCAGCTCGCGCTCCAGTCCAACCGCCTCGAAGATCTGGGCGCTGCGGTAGGACTGGATCGTCGAGATGCCCATCTTGGAGATCGTCTTCAAGAGGCCTTTGCCGATCGCTTTGACCAAGTTCTGCGCCGCGTCCCCGGCAGGGATCTCGACCGGCACGCCGTCCTCGCCGGGCCTCACGATGCGTTTTTCGATCACGAGCTCGTCGAGCGTCTCGAGCAGCAGGTAGGGGTTGATCGCACTCGCGCCGTAGCCGATCAGCGTTGCGAAGTGATGGACCTCGCGGGGCTCGCCGGACTCGACGATGATGCCCGCGCGCAGGCGCGTCCCCTCGAGCACGAGGTGGTGGTGGACGGCGGCGACGGCCAGCAGCGACGGGATCGGCACCCGCCGCGGGCCGAGCAAGCGGTCGTTGAGGATCAGGATGTTGGCGCCTTCCTCGATCGCTTCGGTAGACGTGCGGCAGAGGCGCTCGAGGGCCTCGACCATCCCGGCCGGCCCCTTCTGGGCCAGCCACGTCGCGTCGATCGTGCGCGCTTTGTAGACCTCGTGGTCGACCTCGCGCAGCGTCTCCAGCTCGCGGTTGAGCAGGATCGGCTGGTCGAGCAGCAGCTTGTGGGCGTGCTCGGGTGTCTCGTCGAAGAGATTGCGCTCGTTCCCCAGCGAGGTGGCCAGGCTCATCACGATCTCCTCGCGGATCGGGTCGATCGGCGGGTTGGTGACCTGCGCGAAGAGCTGCTTGAAGTAGGAGAACAGCGGCGGCGCCTGGTCGGAGAGCACCGCCAGCGAGAGGTCGTTGCCCATCGAGCCGACGGGCTCCTGGGCCTCGATCGCCATCGGCGAGAGCAGCACGCGCAGGTCCTCCTGCGTGTAGCCGAACGCCCGCTGGCGCAGCCGCAGCGGCTGGTCGGAGAGCGTCACTTCCGAGGAGGGCGGCAGCTGCTTGAACGGGATCGCGTTGCGTTCGTACCACTCGCCGTAGGGGCGCGCGGTGGCCACCTCGCGCTTGACCTCCTCGTCCTCGACGATGCGGCCGCGCTCGAGGTCGACCAGGAACAGCTTGCCGGGCTGCAGTCGCCCGAGCCGGCGCACGTTCTCCGGCGGGATGTCGAGCAGCCCGGACTCGGAGCCGAGCACGACGTAGCCGTCGTTCGTCTCCACCCAGCGTCCGGGCCGCAGCCCGTTGCGGTCGAGCGTCGCCCCCACCACGCGGCCGTCGGTGAACGCGACCGAGGCGGGTCCGTCCCACGGCTCCATGAGACACGAGTGGTAGGCGTAGAAGCCCTTCAGGTAGTCGGGCAGGTCATCCCTGTTCCGGTATGCCTCGGGGATCATCATCATCGCCGCGTGCGGCAGCGAGCGCCCGGCGAGCATCAGCAGCTCGAGCACGTTGTCAAAGGTCGCCGAGTCCGAGTTGCCGGCGCTGACGACCGGCAGGATCTTCGCCAGGTCCTCGCCGAACAGCTCGCTGCGCAGCTCGCTCTCCCGCGCGCGCATCCAGTTGACGTTGCCCATCACGGTGTTGATCTCGCCGTTGTGGCAGATCACCCGGTAGGGATGGGCGAGCTCCCAGCTCGGGAAGGTGTTGGTCGAGAAGCGGGAGTGGACGAGCGCCATCGCGCTCTTGCAGCGCTCGTCGCGCAGGTCGGTGTAGAAGGCCGCCAGCTGGAAGCTGATCAGCATCCCCTTGTAGTTGATCGTGCGCGAGGAGCTCGACGCGATGTAGAGGCCCGAGCCGGCGCTCGCGAGCTCACATACACGGCGGATCACGTACAGCTTGCGCTCGAAGGCGTCCCTGTCGCCGGCGAGCGACTCGGCGGCGCCGATGAAGAGCTGGCGGATCGCCGGCCGGCAGGCGCCGGCCACCCTGCCGGTGTGCTCCGGCTCGACGGGCACATCGCGCCACCCCAGCAGGCGCTGGCCCTCGTCCACGACCGTGCGCTCGACCAGCGCCTCCACCTCGGCGCGCTGGGCCTCCTCGGTGGGCAGGAAGCACATGAGGACGCCGTAGGCGCCCGGCTCCGGCAGCTCGAAGCCGCATGTGGCCCGCATCAGCTCGTCGGGCATCTGCATCAGGATCCCGGCTCCGTCGCCCGTCTTCGGGTCGGCGCCTGAGGCACCGCGGTGCTCGAGGTTCTCCAGCGCGGTGATCGCGCGGGTGACGACCTCGTGCGTGGGCACGTTGTCGAGCCTCGCGACCATGCCCACGCCGCACGCGTCGTGCTCGAAGCGAGGGTCGTAGAGGCCGACGGCCCCGGGGGGGTTTGTGCTGTACCTGGACATGGGAGTGCTCGTAGGGATGGTGCTTCCCCGCGCTTGCAGCCGTGGGGTGGCGCGTGCGGGCAGGCGGGCACCTGAGGCGGAGCAGAAATCGTATCAGCGCAGACCTTCCCGAAATAGGCGCCGCGGACCGATTTCTTCGGCGTCGCGCCTTCGTTCGGCGCCGCTCAGCCGGGGCGCTCGCGCATCGTCTGCTCCTCGCTCCAGGAGCACAGCCCGCCGCGTCCGGGGCAGGTGAGACAGAGTCCTCGATGTGGCTCACCGCTGACCGCGAACGGCTGTGCCCGCAGCGCCGCCAGGCGGCCCGCGAGCTGCTCCTCCAGGGCCGGGCGCTCGGCGAGCGTGTAGCGCGCCACGGCGGGCTCTTCAGGCCTTTCCAGGAACCAGTGCACGACGTCGACGACCAGGCCCCCCTCACGCAGCACCGCGAGGGCGTAGAGCAGCCGCTGCACGCCGTAGTCGCGCGCCACGAGTGTCTCGGTCTCGGATCCGGGCGCGAGCCTGTCGCTCTTGTAGTCGACGAGCAGCGTGGTGCCGTCCGGCTCTTCGCAGAGCAGGTCGAAGACCCCCGTCACGAGCGGGGCGCCCTCGCCCAGGCCGAAAGCAAAGGGGTGCTCCCGGCGAAGGTGACGGCTCGCGGCGATCCGGGCCGCCATCGGCGTTTTCAGCGCCGTGCCCACGAGCGTGGCCAGCTCAGCCCGCTCGGCCGCGGTCGTCTCCATCCCCAGCTCGCCGGCCGCGGCGGCGATCGCCGCCTCCTCCGGGCCCGGCGCCTGGGACTCGAAGTCGTGTGTCTCCAGCAGCCGGTGCACGAGGACGCCGCGGGCGCGTGCCTCGAGACCATGCCCTCCGGAGACGCCCTCGAGGGCCTGCTCGGGCATCCGCAGCACCCGTTCCAGGTAGTAGCGGTACCCGCACCGCTCGAGCAGCGTCAGCGATGTGTAGCTCAGGCTCGGCGGCAGGCCCGGCTCCTGAAGCTCGCCGGCCGCGGGCGCGGCGGCGTCCGGCTCGACGTTCTCGATCGCCGGGCCGCCGGACCGGCGCGCCTTCCGCCGGCTCTCCGGCCCTCACTGAGGAGGCGGGCGCGGGCGCGGGCGTCGCCGGCGGAGGATGGAGCACGCTGCCGTATCCGGCCGGATCGCTGAGCGTGACCCTGATCTGCGCCCCGCCGGCCACTGTGACGCTCCGCACTCCGCCGCCGGCGGCCGCGAGCTCCGGGAGCTCGGGGCACAGTGCGGGACCCAGCCAGCTGATCGGCGCCGCGGTGTCGCTCTCCTTCGGCCATGAGCCGAAGTCGACCGCGCCGCTCAGCAGCAGGTGCTCGCGGGCCCTGGTCATCGCGACGTAGAACACGCGGCTCTCCTCCTGGCGCTCACGTGCCTGGCGCTCTGAGCGCAACTCGTCGAACGCCAGCGTCTTGATCCCCTCTCCCTCGCCCGGACGCCAGAGACGCAGGCCCACACGCTCGCCGTCGACGAACAGGCGGTCGTCGGGGCTCGGCCGTTTGCGCCCGAGGTCGGCGACGCAGACGACCGGGAACTCGAGTCCCTTGGCCGCGTGGATCGTCATCAGCCGCACGGTGTCGGGCTCGACGTCCTCGACGGGCGCGTCAGGCTCGGTGCCGCCCGCGCGTTTGAGCTCCTCGACGTGATCCACGAAGGCGCGCAGGTCGCGCCCCTCGGAGGTCTCGAAGGCGTGCGCGAGGCGCAGCAGCTTGTGGACGTTCGCGAGCCTGCGCTCGGGCCAGTCGAGCGTGACGACATGGCGCAGATAGCCCGAACGGGCGATGGCACGCTCGAGCAGCTCGGAGATCCCGCGCCCCGCGGCGGCCGCACGCTCCGGCTCGAACCAGGCGCAGAAGCTCCCCAGCAGCGCGTGGTCTGAAGCACCCAGGTCAGACTCCTCTCCCGCCAGCGCCAGCGCCGTATCCCACACGCCATATGGCTTCGCCGCCGAGGCGATCGCCAGAAGCGCGAGCCCGTCGCGGGACACCCCCACCAGCGGCGAGGCCAGCACGCCGTAGAGGGCCTCCTCGTCGCGCGGGTTCGCGAGTGCGCGCAGGTAGCTGTGCAGGTCGGTGATCTGCTGGCGCTCCCAGAACGTTCCGACGGTTGCGAGCGTGCGCAGACCCTGGAGCTGCAGCGCGCGCTCGAATGTCTCGATGTCGCCGCTCGCGCGAAGCAGCACCACGACCTCGCCGGCGCGCGCCTCCCCGGCGTCGATCAGCTCGCGCACGCGCTGGGCGAGCAGCCGCGCCTCCGCCGCCCGGGCGAAGGTGCGGGTGTGCGGGAGACCGGCGGTGATCGCCTCCGCGCCCGGATGTCCCTTCCAGCCATCGCTTGCATCGGTCAGCAGCACCTCGACGGCAGGGTCCGGCGTCAATGCCCGGGCATCCTCACGGCCGGCTTGCAGCGGCGCGAAGTCCCCGAAGCGCTGCGCAAACACGACGTTGACGGCGTCCAGGACCTCGCTGCGGCTGCGGAAGTTGCTCCTCAGCGCCAGCGTCCCTCCGGTCTCTGCCAGCTCGGCGCGACGCGCGCGGAAGAGGCCCACGTCGGCATGGCGGAAGCCGTAGATCGACTGCAGCTCGTCACCGACGGTGAACAGGTTGCCGCGTTCGAGCGATCGCAGGATCGCGAGCTGGCGCGGGTTGGTGTCCTGGAACTCGTCCACCATCAGCAGCTCGAAGCGCTCCGCCCATGACGCCCGCAGCGCCGCGTTCTCTGCCAGGAGCTCGCCCGCGATCAGCTCGAGGTCGTCGAAGTCGACGGCGCGGCGCTCGGCCTTCAGAGCCTCGTAGCGCTCGCCGAAAGCCCGCAGCAGCCGGTCGAACAGGGCAACGACGGCCAGCGCGTCGGCCTCGTCGCGCCCGGCGCCGGCGGGCTCGCGGCCCCTGGGCAGCCGCGGTCTGCGCTGCCCGCGGCTGCGCAGCTCGGCAAAGATCTGCTCCACCATCGCGCGGGCTTTGTCGATCCCGTAGGCCGCCAGCACCTCGACGGCGTCCTCGCCGACGGTGACGAACTCCGCGAGGGCGTCTTCGTAGGCGCGGCGCCGCAGCCAAGCGGCACGGGGCGCGTCGAGGATCGCGAAGTCGGGATCGAGCCCCGCCGGGAGCGGATGGGCGCGAAGCAGCCGCGCGCAGAAGCCGTGGAAGGTGCCGATGAACGCGCCCTCGGTGTCCCTCGCCGCCTCGCGGCGACCCAGCTCGAGCAGGCGCTCGCGTACACGCGCACGCAGCTCGCCGGCCGCGCGCTCGGTGAATGTGATCGCGAGCACCGCCGCCGGGGCGAGGCCGTCGTCGCAGACCGCCTGAACGAAGCGCTCGACGAGGACCGAGGTCTTGCCGCTCCCGGCCGCCGCCGAGAGCAGGATCGGCCGGTCGCGTTCGCGAACGGCCTCGCGCTGCTCGGCAGTCAGCTCCGGGCGCGCAGCGCCCGCCGGGCGCTCGCCGAGGAGCTCGTCGATGTCGATGCTGAGCTGCTCCGTGGAAACCGAGTGGCGTTCCATGCCGCCCTCAGCGCTCGCAGCGGCAGATCGTCGGATGGCGGCAGCCGCTTCCGCCCCAGCCGCAGCTCTCGGGCCGCGCCTGCAGCGCGCCGCGGCGGGCCTCGCCCGCGGCGGCGCGCGCTGCGTCCAGCACGTCTCCGAGCAGCTCGGCGAGCGCCTCGGGGTCGAGGCGGTCGGTCCGCACGCAGTTCCCGGCCGCGTCGTGGTCCTCGAGCAGCACGCCGCGCGCGCGCAGGTCCCTGCCCGACAGCGGCTGATAGAGACCCCCTACGACCCGCAGCCCGAGGAGCTGTTCGGCGGCCTGCATGTAGAGAGCGATCTGCAGGCTGCGCTCGCTCAGCCACTTCTCGCCCGCCGTCGCGCTTTTGGCCTTGTAGTCGACGACCACCGCCTCGCCGCCGGCGCCGACGTCGATGCGGTCGATCCGCCCGCGCATCCGCACGCCGCCGCCGAGATCGAACGCCGGCAGCTCGCTGGGCTCGCCGTGATCGTCGGCGTGCGGGTCGTCGAAGCCAAATCCGAGCTCGAGCTCGCGGGGCTCCAGCGAGCCCTCGAGGTCGGCGGCGTGCCCGAGATAGCGCTCCAGGTCCGCGCGCAGGCTGCGCACGATCGCGGCGGCCCGCTCGGGGCTGACCGAGACCCGCAGCTCCGGGTCCTGTAGCGCCGCGTCGAGCGAGCCGCGCATCAGCCCGCGCGCGCGGTCCAGCGTGGCGGGCGTGACCCGGGCGCTCCCGGTCTCGCGGCGCAGGCCCTCGAGCGTCTCCTTCAGAACGAGGTGTGCCAGCCCGCCGCGAACGAGCGGCTCGGGCTCGGCCTCGAAGCGCTCGGGCGCGAGCAGCCGCTCCACGAACCACGAGACCGGACAGCCGATCCACTTCTCGATCGAGGTGCCCGACCAGACGCGCTCGCGCAGGCGCGAGAGCACCCGCTCGTCGAGCAGCGGCTGATCGGAGGGGGAGCGGGCGGCATCGTGCTCGGCGGCCTGCGGCGTGGCGCCGTCGAGTGCCCCGAGGGCGCGGCGCGCGCGCTGCTCGGCGAGGCGCTCGTCGAAGAGGTCGCAGACATCGTCCACGAAGAGCGAGCGCGACAACGGCGCGGCGTCGTCGTCGCTCTCGTGCCAGCTGAGGGCGAGCAGCTCCTCGGGCCGGGAGACGATCGCGTAGAAGAGATACCGCTCGGCCGCCAGCACGTCCTCGGCGTCGCCGAGCAGGAGCCCGGAGGCCTGCGCGACTCGCACGCGCTCGCGCTCGCCGAGCAGCGGCTGCGGGCGGGCGCGCAGCGGGAACTCGCCCTCCTGGAGGCCGGTGAGGAACAGCGCGCGCACGCGCCGCGCACGGAGTTTCAGGGGGTCGAGCACGGCAACCCGGCCCGGACCGGGCAGCTCGCCGCTGTTGACCTCGATCTCGGAGAGGACGCTCGCCAGCTCTGATGCGCTTGCGGGTGCGGCCTCGCGGGCGAAGCGCGCGAGCTCGCGCAGTTCCGCGAGCGCCGCGCGGCCGCCCGCGAGCGCGCGCGCCTCGTCCATCTCCTGCGCTCCGAGCAGCGGCGCCCGGCCGCGGCGCGGCGCGGCGAACAGGCGCAGGAGCTCGCGCCCGGCCCTGTCGGCCAGCGCACCGGGGCCGCGCGCCTGCGCGGATGCGAGGCCATCGAGCTCTGAGAGCTCGAACCAGCGCTGCTCGAAGCGCTCCCGCGCTTGACCGGCATCGCGCATGCCGCCGCGGCGCACGTCGAGCTCGAGCGCGTCTGCCAGCCCCGGGCGTTCGAGCACGCCCGGGGCACGCAGCCAGGCGAGCAGGTCCGCCGGCGTTCCCGGCGCCTTCCCGCCGGCCTCGGGGACGCAGCGCAGCAGACCGACGAGCGCCCGTCCGACCGCCGTGTCCGCGAACGGGCGCTTGACCGGCATCGCGAACGGGATCGCGGCAGCGCCGAACACCTCCGTCACGAGGGCCGCGGCCCGCGCCGGATGACGCACGACGACCGCCACCTCCTCGGGCGGGACCCCGTCCGCCAAGAGCTTCGCGATCCGCGCGGCGACCAGCTCGAGCTCGGCGCGCTGGCCTCCGCCCTGCAGCAGCTCCAGCGCCGCGCCGGGCGGTGAGCGCTTCGCCTGCGACTCGAACAGGCCCCGCTCGAGGTGCGCGAGCGCGGCCCGCGACGCGGGCGCGTAGTGCGCATCCTGCGCGGGTAGGTCGCGCTCGAGCGAGATCGGGGCAAGCATCTGGTAGGTGCCGGCACGTCCCGCGAAAGCTGTGCGCCCGGGCTCATAGGGCAGGGACACCGTCACCTCGGCGTCGACGAGCCGGCCCAGCGTCTCGATCGCGTCGAGCTGCAGCGGCGTGAGGTCGTCGAAGCCGTAGAAGAGAACTGGATCTCCGCTCCACAGGAAAGGCTGCTCGCGCAGCCGGTCGAGCGCCCGCAGCGCCCGCTGCTGCTCGTCGAGCCGGCCGAGCCGCTCCAGCCGCCGCTGATAGGAGGCGTAGGCGGCGGCCAGGTCGAAGCCGAGCGCCGCCGCTCCGTCCCCCAGCCCGGCATCGAGCGCGGCTGCCAGGCGCGGGGGCGCGACGCGCTTGATCTGCAGCTCGTCGATCAGCTCGCCGAGCTCGCGACGGAAGCCAGGATGGCGCTGCTGTCCCGCGGGCGCGATCGCGCTCAACACCCTGTCGCGAGCAAGGGGCCCGAGGACCGGCTCGCGCACCCCCGCGCGCCGGACGAGCTCCTCGACCAGGTCGGAGAACACTCCCACGCGCACGCCGACGGCGGCCTCCGATCCGGCCAGCTCGCGCAGGTAGTGCTCGGCATCGGTGCGGGTCGGCACGATCAGCATCGGTTCGGCACCACGCGCAAGATGGCGCCGAACGGCGTCCATCACCACCTGCGCCTTGCCCGAGTTCGCGGGCCCTGTGACGAGCGTGATGCTCACTCAGCCATCCTGGCGCACCCGGCCGACACGCCGGCAGACGGCGCGACGGCGGGCCGCCGTGCCGCACCTCGCGCCTCGTGGCTCAGGCGCGACGGCGGGCCGCCGTGCCGCGCTGCGCGCCTCGCGGCTCAGGCGGCGCTGACGGCGGTGGCGTCCTCGGCGGCGACGGCTCCCGCCTCAGCCTCGGCCTCGGGCGGCTTGGCGCCCTCGCGCGCCCACGGCTCGTCGAACTCGACGCGCCATTTGCCCTCGTCGGTCTGCTGGAGCGCGAGCCGCGCGCGGAAGCTGCGCCCGCTGCGTCCGCGGAAGCCGGTCACCTGCTGCGCGGTGTAGCCGCGGCGGATCAGTTCCCGAGCGATCGCGACGGGGAGCTGCTTGCCGGCTTTCGCCTTCCAGATCACGAAGCCGCAGCCGGGGTCCTCGCGCGACCAGCACGAGTAGCCCTTGCGGTTCTCGACGATCTCGTGTCCGCAGACCGGGCACGGTCCGAGCCGCGCGCGCGGGATCCGCACGTCTTTCAGCGTCTCATCCAGCGTCTTCACGGTCTCGCCTGCGAAGCCGGCGATGTCGCTCATGAACTGCTTGCGCGAGTCCTCGCCTCGCTCGATCTTGCCCAGGCGCTGCTCCCAGCTCCCGGTCAGGCCCGGAGATGTGAGCGCGTGCTCGCCGAGCAGCCGGATCACGTTCAGGCCCTTCTCGGTGGCGACGAGCGCGCGCCCGTCGCGCTCCACGTATCCGACCGTGATCAGCCGCTCGATGATCGCCGCGCGCGTCGCGGGGGTGCCGATGCCGGAGTCCTTCATCGCCTCGCGCAGCTCGTCGTCGTCCACGAGCTTGCCCGCGGTCTCCATCGCGCCCAGCAGCGACGCGTCGCTGTAGCGGCGGGGCGGTTTGGTCTCCTTGCGGAGGCTTTCGACGGAGGCCGTCTGAACCTCCTCGTCGGCGACGAGGCGCGGGAGCTGCTGGTCGGCGCCCTCGTCGTCCTCCCCCCGGGTCTCCTCACCGCGGGTATCGGCGGCGACCTCGTCGTAGACGCCGCGCCAGCCCGGCACGATCAGCAGCTTGCCGCGGGTGCGGAACACGTGCCCTGGGCCGTCCTCGGCGGCGACCGTGGTCTCGATCCGCGTGTTCTCGAACACGGCCTCCGGGTGAAAGACGGCGAGGAAGCGGCGCACGGCCATGTCGTAGACGCGGCGGTCGTCGTCGTTCATCTTCTCGACCGGGTGCCCTCCCTCGGAGCGGGTCGGGATGATCGCGTGGTGGTCTGTGACCTTCTCGTCGTTGACCACCCGCCCCAGCGGCAGCACGTCCAGGCCGACCACGTACTCCGCGCCGCGCCGGTACTCCGGGCGCCCGCCGAGGAGCTCGGCGATCGGCTTGATCTCCTCGACCATGTCTGTCGTCAGGTAGCGGGAGTTGGTGCGCGGATACGTGAGCGCCTTGTGCTCCTCGTAGAGGCGCTGGGCGGCGCCGAGCGTCCTTTTCGCGGAGAACCCGAAGCGGTTGTTCGCCTCCCGCTGGAGCGTCGTGAGGTCGTAGAGCATCGGCGCTTTCTCGCGCTGCTCTTTCTTCTCGAGCTTGGTGATCGTCCCGGTGCGCCCGCGGACGGCGGCCACGATCGCCTCGGCCTCCTGCTCGGTGCCCAGGCGCGGGCCCTTGGTCGTGCCCGGCGAGCCGGGCGGGGCCTGGTAGTGGCCGAGGTAGACGCGCTCTGCCCTCTCGCCGTCCAGCGGCGGCGCCTGGAAGGTCGCGTCGACCAGCCAGTAGGGCTCGGGCACGAACGCTTTGATCTCCTCCTCGCGGCGCGCGACGATCGCGAGCGTCGGCGTCTGCACGCGTCCGAGCGAGACCGCGCCGTCGAAGGAGCTGCGCAGCCTGATCGTGGCGGCGCGGGTCGCGTTCATGCCGACGATCCAGTCGGCCTCTGAGCGCGAGCGCGCCGCTTCCTCCAGCGCGGAGAGCTCCTCGCCGGGGCGCAGCGAGGCGAGCGCTGACTTCATCGCCGCGCTCGTCATCGAGTTCAGCCACAGCCGCTTGACCGGCTTCTTGGCTTTCGCCTTCTCGAAGAGATAGGCGAAGATCAGCTCGCCCTCGCGCCCGGCGTCGCACGCGTTGACGACCTCCTCGACGTCGTCGCGACCGAGCTGTTTGGTCACCACCGACATCTGCTTGCGCGAGCGCTCGTCGCGCACCACGAGCTTGAACTTGTCGGGCACGATCGGCAGGTCGGCCATGCGCCAGCTCTTGAACTTGGGGTCATACGCTTCGGGCTCGGCGAGCTGGACGAGATGCCCGACCGCCCATGTGATCACGTGGTCCGGACCCTCGAGGAGCCCTTCGCTCTTCTTGAAGGGGCCCGGCAGGGCGCGCGCGAGGTCCTGCCCGACGGAGGGCTTCTCGGCGACGAGAAGGGTCTTCGACATGGCGGTCAGCGTAGCGACCACCGGCGGCGGCGATGCGCCCGGGGGGTGGGCTCATCGCCTTCGGCCCGGCGCTCAGCCCGCGGTGCAAGGCCCGGTCGCGACCTCCGGCCCGCCTCCGGCGCCCACCTTCGCGAGCAGCGATCCCACCGTTTCGTTCGCGACGCCGTAGCCGCCGTGGACGCCCCCGCCGACCGTCGCGGCGAAGACCGTCGTCAGCACGTGGCCGCTCCCGTCGACGACCGGCCCGCCGGAGTTGCCGGGGCGCACGAGCCCTCGCAGCGGCGTCAGCAGGCGCGTCACCGGGCCCTGGCCGTAGGCGTTCTGGGTGACCACACGCTGGGTGCGCCCGATGCGCGCCGGCTCGCCGTCGAACGGCCCGTTCTCGGGGTAGCCGAGGATCGCGCCGCTCGCGCCCGACGGCACGGACCCCGCCCGCGAGAGGCTGGGCAGCCCGAGCCCGCGGACGCGCAGGACCGCGATGTCGTCTTCGGGGTCGTAGAGCACCGGTTCGGCATCCAGCGCCGAGCCGCGACCCCCCGGCTCGACCGTCGTGTCGCTCTCGCCGGCGACCACATGCGCGTTGGTGACGACGAGATCGGGAGCGGCGACCCATCCAGAGCCCTCGATCGCCAGGCCGCAGGCCGTGCCGAGCACGCGCACGACGCTGCTTTTCGCGGCCCGCACGCCGGGCAGGCGCACCGTCCCGGGCGAGGGCGCCGCCACGTCCGGCGACGGGCCGGTGATCGAGGGCAGGGGATCGAGCCTGGCAAGCGCGTCGAGGATCGGCCCGGACGGTGGCAGCACCGCGTTGAGCTCGCGCAGGATCGCGGAGCGCTGGATGTCGGAGCGCAGTTCCTGCGCGCCGGGTGTCTGGGCGGCGACCGCCGCCGCGATCCACACGATCCCGAGCGCCAGGCCCGCTCCGAGTACGGCGCCGAGCGCGCCGTCGGCGATGCCGAGGCCGGGGAGGATCAGCGTCCGCCGCAGGCGGAAGGCAATCCCCTCGAGCCCCGTCGCAAGGATCGCCCCGCCGAGCAGCGCACCGATCAGACCGAACGCGGGGGCGTAGGGCGAGGCCGACCCTTTCGGCAGCAGCAGCGGCCCGACACGCGTGCCGATGAACGCTCCCGCCAGAAAGCCGGCGAACGACAGAGCGCCGACAATGAACCCCTGGCGGAAGCCGAGAACGGCGAGGACCGCTGCGAACGCGACAATTAGCCAGTCCAGCCCGGTCACCCCGCAATGTTCTACCGACTCCTTGTCCGATAGCAGCCAGGAGCGCCTGCGCCGCGCGCGGCCGGTGTTCGCCCTCGCCGCGGTCGCCTTCATCACCGGAGCGATCTTCGGGGCGCACCGCGGCTCCTCCGCTTCGATGTCGCTCGCAGAGAGCTACGTGCGCGCCTGGAGCCACGGCGACTACTCCGAGATGTACGGCGACATCACGCCGGCGGCACGGCGCGAGACCTCGGCGGGAGCGTTCGCGGCGGCGCACAGGCAGGCCCTGAGGACAGCCACCGCGATCGCGGAGATGACCGCCGGACACGCGCGTTCGGCGGGTGACGGGCGCGTCGAGGTGCCGGTGCAGGTTCAGACGCGGCTGTGGGGAACGCTCAGGCTGGCGATGACGCTCGACGTGGTCTCGATCGAAGGCTCTCAGCGGGTGGAATGGTCGCCCTCCTCGACGTTCCCCGGCGTGCCCCCAGGGTCAAGCCTGACGCGCCGCACGACCCTCCCGCGGCGCGCGACGCTGCTTGCCCGCGACGGGAAGGTGCTTGCGGAGAGCCCGCCGGAGGGCCAGCCCGGCGGGCGCAGCCTGCCGCTCGGCGAAGCGTTCAACGGCGTGGTGGGGGAAGTCGGGGCGATCCCCTCCACCCGCCGGGCGGCGCTCGAAGCCGAAGGCGTGCCGCCCGACGCGGAAGTGGGGACGAGCGGCCTCGAGCTCGCACTCGACTCGCGGCTGCGAGGCCGGCCCGGTGGCGAGCTGCTCGGCGGCGCGAAGGTCCTCGCCTCCACCCCGCCCCACGCCGGCCATGCCGTGCGGACGACGATCTCCCCGCCGGTTCAGGAAGCGGCCGTCGCGGCGCTCGGCAGCCAGCTCGGCGGCGTCGTCGCGATGCAGCCCGCTTCCGGGGAGATCCTCGCCGTCGCCGGAATCGGCCTGAACGGCCAGCAGCCGCCGGGGTCGACGTTCAAGATGATCACCCTCGCGGCCGCCCTCGAAGCTCACGTGGCGACGCCGCACACGACCTTCCCTTACGCGACCTACGCGACGCTCGACGGCGTGCGCCTGAACAACGCCAACGGCGAGGAATGCGGCGGCTCGCTCGAACTCGCCTTCGCGGTCTCCTGCAACTCGGTGTTCACGCCGCTCGGCGTCAAGATCGGGGCGACGCGGCTGGTCGCGATGGCGGAAAGCTTCGGCTTCAACCACGACCCCGGGGTCCCCGGGGCCGCACGCAGCTCACTTCCCGCGGCGAACGCGATCGAGGGCGAACTGGCCGTCGGCTCGACGGCGATCGGGCAGGGCGAGGTGCTGGCCACGCCGCTTCAGATGGCGACCGTGGCGGCGACGATCGCCGACGGTGGGCACCGTCCGGCCCCGGCGCTCGAAGCGGAAGCGAAGCGGGGCGGCGCACAGGCCCTGACACCCGCCGTTGCGCGCACGGTGCGCCATCTGATGACCGAGGTCGTACGCGAGGGGACGGGCACCTCGGCGGCGATCCCCGGCGTGGTGGTGGCCGGCAAGACCGGCACGGCGGAACTGAAGACGTGCAGCCAGAGCTCGGGCGAAGGCGAAGCGAGCGAAACCGCAAGCCCGGAAGCCGAAGAAGGCTGTGAGGGCGGCGAAAGCGGCGCCGCCAACACGGACGCCTGGTTCGCGGCGTTCGCGCCGGCGATCCATCCGAAGATCGCCGTCTGCGTGATGCTCGTCAAAGACGGCGCCGGCGGGGACACCGCCGCGCCGGTCGCCCGCCAGATCCTGGAAGCCGGTCTGCGCTAGACGTCGAGCTCGGCCGAGACCGCTCCGGCGAGGCCTTCGGGCTTGGCGATCTTGATCTCGAGCGGCCGGTTGTTCAGCGAGTACGTTTTGATCTTGAAGAGCAGCAGCGCGCCCTGTGTCGGGCCGAACGCGGCGGTCGTGTCGGGTTTCGGCAGCACGCTTTTCGCGGGCAGGACCCCGGCCCGGTAGATGTAGTGGTTCGTCGGCAGCACCGCGACCGGGTGGTAGACGTTGCCTTCGGTGTCGCTGATCGAGATCAGTTCACTGGAGGGATAGGCGTGTTCGGTGTTGTTGAAGACCTGGATGAACACGCCGAACCACTCTTCGCCTTTTTTCAGCTGGCCTTCCCCGTAGGGCACGCCCTGCAGGTAACCGGCGTCCTCGCTGTTGTTCGGGTTCAGCTGGCGTGAGAGCTGGACCTCGTAGATCAGCGGTCCGAGGTTGAGGTACGGCGCGTTGGCCCCCGACTCGCCGGCGTATGTTCCCGTCGACACCTTCGTGTGCGAGTCGCCGCACGCCCCCAGGGCGAGGGCGGCCAGCAGGGCGGCCGCGAGCAGGGGAAGCTTGCGCAAGGTCCTTCTCATGCGCGCGGCAGTCTACCCACCGGCGACGGTCACGCGCTCGCCACGCCGCCCGGCACGGGCGCTCGTGCCGGGATCCTGCTCGAGGATCGCGCGCAGGCGCCGCAGCGCGCGCTGATGCTTGCGGCGCAGCCAGCCGCGAGCGCCGAAGCTCTCCATCAGCCGGTCGGAGAGCTTCGCCGGCCAGGTCTGCAGCGTGAAGGACACGCGCGTCGCGCCGGCGGGGCCTGGATCGAGCTGCCAGATGCCGACGGTGCGGATGCGGTTGTTTTTGCCGGTCCGGCCCACCTCCACGATGCGGCTCGGACGTTCGACCTCGGCGAACGTCACCTCTGCCCAGCTGAAGCGGTTGCCGGGAGCCGCGACGCGGAAGCGGACGCCCGCCCCGCGGCCGACGGGGTCGACGCGCGTCAGGTGCCATTCCTTCAGGAAGTGGTCGGTGAACTCCTGGTGGTTGGCGATGTCCTCGAGGTAGTCGAAGACGGCCTCACGCGGCGCCGAGATGACTGTCGAGACGGTGAGCGGATCCACGCCGCGCGCAAGTCTATTGGCGCGCGCCTGGAACTGCGGCGGCGAGTCCGCCGCGGTGGGCGCGAACGCGGCGTCGCGGCGGCCCGCTCAGGCAGCGCGGGCCGTGAGCCGCACGGTCTGCCCGTGGCAGGCGTGACGCACGGTCTCGCGCGCGACCGGCGAGCCGTGCCGGAGCTGGCTGCAGAGCTCGCAGACCAGCCGTGGCGGGCGACCCGGGCGGTCCTCGTAGAGGTCCACCTGCTCCCCGATCAGCGGCGTTCGCCCGCAGTCCGCGCAGCAGCTGCGCCCCGCCTCGAGCTCGTCGAGGCCTCGCATCATGAGCTCGCGCTCGAGCTGCTCCACATCGTCCTGGATAGATCCCATGCCAGTCCTTTCGGCGGGCGCAACGCGGCTCCTGCCGATGCAGTTTCGCCACCGTGGCCGGCGGGGTAAGAGCGTTGCCGCCGGGGACATCGAGGAGCCAGGGCAGAGGAGAGGATTTGGACATGGGAAACAGTGCATCGCGGGCGCAAAGTCTTGTTATGATCGCCACGAGAGAGCCCCGGCGAGGGAGCGCCCCCTTGGCAGTGCATACGGCAGAGAGGGAGGTCCGATCCATGGAGTCACTGAGCGCAGGCACGTTCGTGGGATCGGGCTCGTTCCGCTGCCAGCGCTGTGGTTACGCGCTGACGCTCGAGGGCTCCGACGTCCTCACACCGTGCCCGAGCTGCGGGGGCCAGACGTTCCTGCGCGCCTCGCTGTTCAGCACCGAGCGGATCTCGCAGGCCGAAGGCCAGCCCACCGAGGCGACGCTCGTGCAGGCCGTGGCCCCGGACATGGACGACCGGCTCGCCCAGGCCCGCGCCGAGATCTCCGCGCCGGGGGAGTACCTGGTCTACGAGGACGGCGAGGATCTGCGCACCGTGGAGCTCTCCCGCGAGTGGACGCGCATCGGGCGCAGCCTCGCTGCCGACCTGCGCTTCGACGACCCCACGGTCTCGCGCCGGCACGCGCTGATCGTGCGCCACCCCGACGGCGTGCGTCTGCTGGACGACCGCAGCCTCAACGGCGTGTTCGTCAACGGCGCGCGGATCGACGGCCGGCTGCTCGAGGACGGCGACGAGATCATCGTCGGCCGCTACCGGCTCAGCTTCCTGCGTGTCGCCAGCGACACCCCGGTCTCTCCGCCGGCCGGCTCCGGCGGCGTCTCCTCCGTCGGCTGAACGGCTGGCCTCACCGACCGCGCGCGGCAGCGTAGTATCGGCGCCGTGGCGCAGACGATCGCAGTCCTCTCCCAGAAGGGCGGGACCGGCAAGACCACCACGGTGCGGACGCTCACCGACGTGCTGCGCCGCGCCGGGCTTCGGATCCTTGCGATCGACATGGACCCGCAGGGCAACCTCTCCGACTACTTCGACCTCCCGCCCGACGCCGAGCCCACCATGGCCGACGTCCTGTCGGGGCGCTCGGAGCTCGACGAGGCGATCCTGCAGGACATCGTCCCCGCCAACCTCTCGCTCGCCGAGGCGGAGCTGATGCTCGGGGGGCGGATGGGCCGCGAGCTGACCCTGCGCAAGGCGCTCGCGAAGGCCGGCGTCGACTACGACGTGATCCTGATCGACTGCCCGCCCTCGCTGGGGCTGCTCACGGTCAACTCCCTCGTCGCGGCCGACTACGCGCTGATCACCGCCGAGGCGCAGTACTTCGCGCTGCAGGGAGTCGAGCAGGCGCTCGAGGTCGTGGAGCTCGCCCGCGAGAACCTCAACCCGCGGCTCGAGCTGCTGGGCGTGCTGCTGAACATCGCCGACATGCGCACCGTGCACTCACGTGAGGCGCTGGCCTCGCTGCAGGAGCACTTCGGCGAGCGCGTCTTCGACACCGTGATCCGCTCGTCGATCGCCTACGCCGAGTCAGCCGAGCGGGCGCGATCGATCCTCGATCACCGCCCCGACCTGGGGGCCGACTACATGGCCCTCGCCGAGGAGCTGCTGCGGCGGATCGACGGGCTCGACGGCGCGGGCGAGCGCGTGCGGGCGCTCGCTCAGAGCTCCTCGACGTAGGCGCCCTGCGGCTCGAACGGCGCGCGCAGCACCTGCGCCCAGCCCTCGACCTCGCGGCCGAGCGCCTCCGCGACCGTTCCGGTCTGCTCGTAGAAGCACCAGACGAGCACGGTCGGCCCGGCGCCGGAGATCGTCGCGCCGAGCGCCCCGAGCTCGCGCGCGCGCAGCGCGAGCTCATACGAGCGCGGGAACAGGTGCGAGCGCTGCTGCTGGTGCAGGCGGTCCTGCAGGCCGTGGCCGAGCAGATCCCAGTCGCCGCGCGCCAGACCGAGGGTCAGCAGCGCCCCGTGAGCGACGTTGAAGACTGCGTCGCCGAGCGGCACCTGCTTCGCGAGCGCCGCGCGGGCCGCACGAGTGCGCACCGCCTCGCCCGGCACGACGGCGAGCGCCTCCAGGCCGGTCGGCGGCTCGAAGCGCGTCGCGGTGCCGTCGGCGCAGATCACGAAGCCGCCGCGCAGCGAGGCCGCGACGTTGTCGGGGTGACCCTCGACCTCCGTGGCGAGCCCAAGGAGGTCTGCGTCGAGCTCGAAGAGGTGGTCGGCGGCCATCAGCCCGGCGACGATCGCCGCCGCGCTCGACCCGAGCCCGCCCGACAGCGGAATCTCAGAGGCGATGCGGAACGTGAAGCCGTCGGCCGGGTGCAGCCGCTCGAACGCGCGCACGCACAGGTTCTCGCGTCCACGGGCGACCGGCAGGCTCGACTCGACCCTGAACGCCCCCGTCTCCTCCACCTCCAGCTGCAGCGTGAGCGAGATCGCCGCCGCCATGCAGTCGAAGCCGGGCCCCAGGTTGGCCGAGGAGGCCGGGACCCGCACGACCCGCCTGCGAGTCATCGGCGCGAGGCGCTCGATGTCAAAAGGCGGCCGGCGCTCCGTGCCTGCGTGAGCGCCCTAGGGGTCACCCAGCACCGCCTCCTCGATCGCCCCGATCTCGACCTCCGCGGTGATCATGCGGCCGTCGTTGTTGGCGATCGCGGTCTCGGGATCCTTCAGCCCCCGGCCGGTCAGCACGCAGACGATCTGCTCGGCGCCTTCAGCGCCGTACTTCAAGAGGCCGGCGATCGAGGCCACCGACGCCGGCTCGCAGAACATCCCTTCGCGGTAGGCCAGCAGCTGGTAGGCCTCGAGGATCTCGGCGTCGCTGACGACGCGGATCGAGCCGCGCGAGTCGCGCGAGGCCGCGATCGCGTCCTCCCAGCGCACCGGGTTGCCGATGCGGATCGCGCTGGCGATCGTTTCGGGGTGCTCGACCGGGTGCCCGAGGACGAGCGGGGCGGCGCCCTCGGCCTGGAAGCCGAGCATGCGCGGGGCGGCCCCCATCTCGGTGAAGCCCCGCCAGTAGGAGGTGATGTTGCCCGCGTTGCCGACCGGGATGCAGAGCGCTTCCAGCCGGCCTTCCAGGGCCTCGTGGATCTCGAAGGCCGCGGTCTTCTGCCCTTCGATGCGGTACTCGTTGACCGAGTTGACGAGCACGATCGGGTTGTTCGCGGTCAGCTCGCGAACGAGCGTGAGCGCCTGGTCGAAGTTGCCACGCAGCGAGATCACGCGCGCGCCGTGGACCAGCGTCTGGGCCATCTTGCCCTGCGCGATCTTGCCCTCGGGCACGATCACCGCGCAGGTGATGCCGGCGCGGGCGGCGTAGGCGGCGGCGCTCGCCGCGGTGTTGCCCGTCGAGGCGCAGATCACGGCCTTCGCCCCGTCGCGAATGGCCGCCGACAGCGCGCAGGTCATCCCGCGGTCCTTGAACGAGCCGGTGGGGTTGCCGCCCTCGAGCTTGAGGCGCACCTCGGCGCCCACCATCGCCGAGATCACCGGCGCCTGCAGCAACGGCGTCGAGCCCTCCTGCAGCGAGACCAGCTTGTCGCCGGCCTCGAACGGCAGGCGGTCGAGGTAGCGCTCGATCAGCGGCACGTGCGTGCCGGTCGGGACGCCCTGCTGTATGCGCGGCAGTGGGACGGGTGTGTACTCCAGGCTCACATGAACTCCTCTTCGATGACGCGGATCGTCCGCGGAGAAGAGCGTATGAAGTCGAAGGCCCCGAGCCGCTCGACAGCGGCCCGCAGGGCCGACTCGAGGACGGGATGGGTGACCATCACGAGCCTCGCGTGCTCGCCGAGGCCGCGCTGGACGACGGACTTGATCGAGACGAGCTGCTCTCCGAGCACCTGCGTCACGGTCGCGAGCACGCCGGGGCGGTCTTCGACGTCGAGGTGCAGGTAGAAGGCGCTTTCGACGTCCTCGATCAGCGCGAGCGCGAGCGGCGGCGCCGGCGGGCGGGCGCCGCCGGTCATCACGCTCACGACGTCGCCGAGGACCGCGCTCGCGGTCTGGCGCCCGCCGGCGCCGGGCCCGGAGAGGGTGATCTCGGTGATCGTCTCGGACTCGACGGTGACGGCGTTGAAGGAGCCTGAGATCGCGGCGAGCGGATGACCCGGGTAGAGGAACGTCGGGTACACGCTGACCGACAGCCCGCCCTGGCGGCGCTCGGCGGTGCCGACGAGCTTCAGGGAGAGGTCGAGCTCGCGCGCGTACTCGAGATCGTCGCTCTGGATCTGCTCGATGCCGTCGAAACGGACCTCGTCGAGATGGACCGGCGTGCCGAAGGCGAGCCGCGCGAGAATCGCCATCTTGGCGGCCGCGTCGCGGCCGGTGACGTCGTCGCTGGGGTCCGCCTCGGCGAAGCCGTTGCGCTGCGCCTCGGCGAGCGCCTCGGCGTAGCTGGCGCCGCCGCTCATCTCGCTGAGGATGTAGTTGGTGGTGCCGTTCACGATCCCGTGGATGCGCTCGATCGGCGTCGCCGAGAGCGATTCCTCGAGCGTGCGCACGATCGGCACGACGCCACCGACGGCGGCCTCGAACCGCAGCATCACGCCGTGCTCGCGCGCCGTCTCGTACAGCTCCTCGCCGTGGTGGGAGAGGAGCTGCTTGTTGGCCGTCACGACGGCCTTGCCGGCCCGCATCGCCCGCAGCAGGTAGTCGCGTGCCGGTTCGAGCCCGCCCATCACCTCGACGATCGCGTCCGAGCTCTCGAGGATCTCCTCGTAGCTTCCTCGCGAGCGCGTCAGCACGCCGCCGAGCACCGGGCGTACTCCGTTGAAGCGCTCGATCTCTTCAGCGCGCTCGTCGAGCAGCGTCGCGAACGCGCTACCGACGGTGCCGTGGCCGAGCAGCCCGACGGTGAACTCCCGTGCGGCCATTCAGGCGCCACCGGGTCGCGACAGCGGATCCTGGTCGCGTCCGGCGAGGTCCTCGAAGCTCTCGCGGCGCACCACCACCCGCGCCTCGCCGCCGGCGACGAAGACCACCGGCGGCCGCGGCACGCCGTTGTAGTTGTTCGCCATCGCGTAGCCGTAGGCGCCGGTCGCCGGCGTGACGATCACATCGCCGCGGCGCGGATCGTCGAGCAGCACCCCGCGCCCGATCACGTCGCCGGACTCGCAGTGCTTGCCGGCCAGCACGCACTCGGTGCTCCCGCCGAAGCGATCGACCACGTGGGCTTCGTAGGGCGCGCCGTAGAGCATCGGGCGCAGGTTGTCGGACATGCCGCCGTCGACGGCCACCCAGCGCGAGACGTTCTCCTTGACGCTCTCGACCGTGTAGAGCGTCACCGCGGCGTTCGCTGTCAGCGCACGCCCCGGCTCGACCAGCAGCCGCACGGGACGGTCACCGATCTCCCCGGCGATCGCCCCGAGGTAGTCCTCGAGCGACGGCGGCGCGGGCTGGCCCTCGAGGTAGCTCACCCCGAGCCCGCCGCCGACGTCCAGCACCGGCAGCCCCTCGCCGAGGGCGGCGAGCTCGGCGCAGGCGCGGCGGAACGGGTCGAGATCGAGGAGCTGGGAGCCGATGTGGGCGTGCAGTCCCTGCAGCGAGAGCCCGGGCACCGAGCGCACGCGCTCGAGCGCCTCGGGCACAACCCCCGTCGAGAACCCGAACTTCGAGTCCGCCTGCCCGGTGGAGATCTTCTCGTGGGTCTCGCCGCGCACGTCGGGCGTCACGCGCACGAGCACCGCCTGGCCCCCCTCGCGGTCGCCGAGCGCGCCGTCGGCGATCAGCTCGCGAAGGCGCTCGATCTCGTCGAAGTTGTCGATCACGATCAGCCCCACGCGGTGGCGCAGGGCCATCCGCAGCTCGGCCTCGGACTTCGCGTTGCCGTGGAGCACGATCCGCTCGGGCGCGAAGCCCGCGCTCAGCGCCAGGTAGAGCTCCCCGCCTGAGGCCGCGTCGCACCACAGCCCCTCGGCGGCGAACAGCGACAGGACCGCCGTGCAGGGGAAGGCCTTGGAGGCGAAGACGACGTGCATGTCGGGATGCAGCTCGCGTGCGCCGCCCACGAATGCCCGCGCACGCGCGCGCAGGTCCTCCTCGGCGACGATGTAGGCCGGCGTGCCGAACTCGCGGGCGAGCTCGAGCGCGTCGCAGCCGCCGATCTCGAGCACGCCGCGCTCGCTGAGGCGGCTGCCGAGTGGGAAGACGCGTGAGAGGCTGGTGCCGGTGGCCATGTCGGCGGTGATTATCGCTTTCGCGCGAAGGCCGCGCATGGAGCGCGCGTCCGGCCCGCCATTCATTACCTCCTCGAACGCTCGCGCTCAGGCGGTCGCGGCGCGCGCCCGCGGACGCTCGCGCGGCGCGTCCGGCGCGCGCAGATAGGCGAAGCCGCCGCGGTGGACCAGCACGCCGAGCCAGATCAGCCCGGCCGCCATTGCGATCACGCTCTCGATCTGCGGCGCGGTCAGCCCGAGTACCACCTCGTTGTTGCGGCGGATGAACTCGATCATGAAGCGCTCGAAGCCCGATCCGACTAGGTACAGGGCAAATACCACGCCCGGCCGCACCCGATCTCTGAGCTGCCACAGCCCCCACGCCAGCAGGCACATCAGGACCGTCTCGTAGATCGGCGTCGGCAGCACGGTCACCCCCGGCGGCGTCGGCACGGTGCCGTGCGGATAACCCATCGAGGTCGGCAGCGTCGAGCGGATGCCGTAGTCGCCGTCGCCGGAGACCTGGCAGCCGATGCGGCCGATCGCGTAGCCGAGCGCGAGCGCGGTCGCGCACATGTCGAGCATGCGCAGTTCGAGCACGCCCCGCCAGCGCATCCACCCCACCACCGCGATCGCGCCTCCGATCGCGCCGCCGTACCAGACCAGGCCCGAGCCCGAGAAGATGTTGCCGACGACCGAGCCGTGCAGTGTCGAGGCGTTCTCGATCAGGTAGTAGACGCGCGCGCCGATGACGCCGCCGATCAGCGCGGCGAAGGTGATCTCATAGGCCCAGTCGACCGGCCTGCCGAGCTCGCGCAGCCGTCGCGCCACCAGCGCCCCGCAGGCAAGGAAACCGAAGGCGAAGGCCACGCCGAAGGTCTTGATGGAGATGCCCAGGACTTCGACTTCGGGCTTCATTGGTGGGCGCGGCTCCTCATGCGGGAGAGCAAGACTTTAGGGGAACTGAAGATCGTCTCTGCCAGAATTGAATCGATGGCAACGCGATCAGCCACCAAGTTCGGACGCGACTCCGGCCTGCAGGCGCGGATGCTGCTGACGATCTTCCTGCTGGGACTCCTCTACGTCGTCTTCGTCGCGGTGCTGTTCGCCGCCGGCGCGGGCGCGGGGATCATCGTCACCGTCGCGGTCGTGCTGCTGCTGGTGCAGCTGTTCGCCTCGGACAAAATCGCGCTTGCGACCCAGGGCGTCAAAGAGGTCTCGCCGGCAGAGGAGCCCGAGCTCCACGGGATCATCGAACGGCTCTGCGTGCAGGCCGATCTGCCCAAGCCGCGCGTGTGCGTGATGGAGACGCCGATGCCGAACGCCTTCGCGATGGGCCGCTCCCGGAAGAGCACCACCGTCTGCGCGACGCGCGGCATCCTCGACATGCTCGACTCCGCCGAGCTCGAAGGCGTGATGGCGCACGAGATCACGCACGTCATCAACCGCGACGTGATGGTGATGACGCTCGCCGGGTTCTTCGCTTCGCTGGCGGCTCTGATCCTGCAGTTCGCCTTCTTCTTCGGCGGCGGCTACGGCCGCAGCAACGAAGAGGAGGAGGACATCATGATCGTCGTGCTCGTCTCCGCGCTGGTCTACGCGATCTCCTTCCTGCTGCTGCGCGCGCTCTCGCGTTACCGCGAGTTCGCGGCGGACCGCGGCTCGGCGGTCCTGACCGGAAGGCCCAGCGCCCTGGCTTCCGCACTGATCAAGATCTCGGGCACGATCGAGCGCCAGCCGCGCGAGGACCTCCGCCAGGCCGAAGGCCTCAGCGCCTTCTACATCATCCCGCCGAAGGCGAAGGAATCGCTGCTCAACATCTTCTCCGACCACCCGCCGCTCGAGCAGCGCCTCGCCGCGCTCCAGCGGCTGGAGGCCCAGCTGCAGCAAGGCACCACCGCCGCCGCCCTGAACTAGTGGGCCTGCGGGACGCCCTCTTCGGCCGCCACGAGGTCAAGGGCCCGGCGCCCGACAAGCTGTTCGCGATCACCACCGCGTGGGTGACGCTCGAGAGCGGACATTCGATCTCCCCCGCCGGGAAGGCGGCGATCGTCTTCCAGGCGCTCGCCAACAGCGACTTCGAAGCGACCGTCAAGGAAATGGAGGAAGTCGTCAAGGCGACGGGCGGGGAGAGCGGCTGCGCGGTCGCCACCCAGGACGACAGCTACGGCTACCGCTGGATGGTGCTCACCAACCCGGCCGGGGCGCCCAGCGTCGAAGACCTCGCCGTCGGCATCAACGCCGTCGCCGGCTCGATCGAGACCGCGGGCTACGGCGAGCGCCTGCTGTGCGCCGTGTTCGCCTTCACAGACGCCAAGGGCGCGCCGATCTACTTCATCTACAACTACAAGCGCGGGCACTGGTACCCGTTTGTCCCCAAGCAGGGCACGAAGCAGGAGCGCGACACCGAGCGGGAGCTGCAGATCAAGGCCCAGGTCGGGACGGAACTTCCGATCGAGCCCGAAATCGAGCGCTGGTTCCCGCTCTGGGGGATCCCTATCTGAGGTCCCGCTGCGCGACGGATCGCGCAGCGCGAATCCTCCCCTCCCCCAAAAATCAGTCCGGGATCAGGCCCTCGCCTGTGAATTCCGACTCTGCCTCCTGCAGCGACGTGTCGGCCGGCGGCAGGATCAGGTCCGAGCCCTCGAGCGTGTCCTCCGCGACCGCGTTGCCGGCTGAGCGGACGCGGTCGAGCAGCGCGGCGAGCGCCTGCTTGAACGCCGGCTCGTCGCCCGCTTCCACCGCCGCGACGACCGCCGACTCGAGCTCGTTGAGCGGGCCCGACTCGCTGTCGGCGAGGTCGTACTGCCCCTCGCCGGATATGCGCACGATCATTGCTGGCCGCTCTCGCCGGCGGGAGCGCCCTCCGCGGAGGAGATCTGCGCGGCCTCCCCCGCGGCCGGGGAGCCGAGCTCGCCCTTCATCTTGGCGAGTTCGTCGTCCACAGCGCTCTGGCTCGAGAGCTGCTTGAGCTGTTTGTCGATGTCGTCTTCGCCCGAGCCGAGCTGCGTGACGTCGTCGAACGTGCCCGCCGCTTCGAGCTCCTGGACCGCGTCGGCGCGCGCGCGCATGTTCTCGGTCTTGTCGACCGCGCGCTGCATCGCCAGCCCGACGTCGGCCATCTGCTCCCCGACACCTGTTGCCGCCTCGGAGATCCTCACCTGCGCCTCGGCGGCGGAGTACTGCGCCTTGATGACCTCCTTCTTGGTCCTGAAGGCTTCGATCTTGGCGCGGAGCTGTTTCTCGGAATCGGTGAGCTTCTGCTGCTGGGCTTCGAGTTCGGTGACCTGCGTATCGAGCGACTGCAGCTCGGTCTGAGCGACGTTCTTGCGCTCGAGCGCGGCGCGGGCCAGCTCTTCGTTGTTCTGCGAGAGCGCCGTGCGGGCCTGCGTGTCGAGCTTGACGAGGCTCTGCTGCAGGCTGCTCTCCTGCATCTGCAGCCGCTTCTTGGCCGTCACGACGTCGGCGATGCCCTTCTTGACGTTCTGAAGCTGTTCGACCTGCTTCTGGTAGCTGTAGTCGAGTGTCTCGGCCGGGTCTTCGGCCCGGTCGAGCAGCTTCGAGACCTTCGCCTTCACGACGGTGGACATGCGCCCGGTCAAGCCGGCCATCCGTTCCTCCTATGGTTTGCCGCGGGCGGCCGGCGAGGGGGCCGGCCAGACTCCCATCAGCCTAGCCGACCCGTGGCGCCGTCAGACCGGTCCCGTTGCTCTACAGCCCGAGCGGGTGGCGCACGCGGTAGCCGCCGTTCGACTGGCGAAGCGGCCGCCAGCGCGGTCCCTGCTGGTCGGAGGGGTCATCCGCCGCACTCGTGTCGAGCCGCAGCCCGGCGACCGTCATGTAGGCGTGCCCGGGGTTCGAGAAGACCGCTATCCAGCGACCGATGCCGTGCGAGCCGTAGCGTTCGAATTCCGAGGAGTCCTCGGGTGTCTTCAGCAGTCTCGCACCGTGCAGAGCGAACGACACGGTTCCCGAGCAGTCGTAGCCGCTCGAGGTGAACGAGCCGTGCCCGCCGCCGTAGATGTAGGGGAGCCCGATCAGCTCGTTGCCCGCCCAGATGATCTGCTGGACGGTGGCCGGGGCCGACATCGGGGCCGCGGCGAGCCCGTTCACGTAGCGGGCGGTCGTGCCGGGCACGAGCAGCTGCGGACGCTGCGTGGGGCCGTTCGCCGACCCGCTTTCGCTGGACGGCATCTCCGGCTGCGTTTCGGTGCTCGGGGCGGCGGGGGCGATGCCACCCGTCGCGCTCGCCGCCGTGCCGGTCGTGGTGCTCGGAGCCGAGGGGCTGTATGGCACCACTTCGCCGGTCGCCGTCTTGACGTAGACGGGGCCCTTGTAGGCGATGTTCGAGGAGCGGGCGGTGACCGGGAAGAGATGGAGCGTCGGCGCGGGACTCGTCGTGGTGGTGGGCGCTGTGCCCGTGGAGCCCGCTGTGGCGCCGCCGGTGTTCGCCGCCTCGGCGGCGTCGGCGCCGATACCGAGCAGCAACAAGCTGCCGGCCAGTGCGCATGCGGTGCGTACCTGCAAGTCGAAACCTCTTTCGTCGGCCTGCGGGGTTAGCTGACGGGCTAGCGCTGAAAGAGCCTGCGCTTCCTGCGGGTTCACCGCGGGATTCGCCCCAACAACTTGGGTCCCCCGTCCCCTGACACCGTGTCAGGGGCTCGGCGTTCGGCGGCACGCTAGCAAAGTGCAATGACGCTTGCAGCGCTGCCGCCCGAAAACTGCCTCTCCACCACTCGCGGTCCTGCTCCGACCTCCCCGGTAGTGTGCGCGCCCGATGGGCTTCAGGGCACCTTCGACGCGACTCGCGCGATTCCTTCCAGCCCTCGCTGCGCTGGGTGCGCTGGCGCTCGCCGGCTGCGGGAAGGGCAGCGCCACCACGGCCCACAGCAGCAGCGGCGGGCCGGTCGCCAGCGTCGCCCCCGTGGCAGAAGAGGGAGCGGTCACGGTCACGACGCGCAACACGACCCGCGTCGGCGGTGCGGACCCCGTGCTCGACGCGGCCGCGATCGCCCGCGTCGTCTACCCCGGCCTGACCACGACCTCGCGTCCGCAGGCGGTCGTGATCGTCGACCGGCGCGACTGGCCGGCCGCGCTCGCGGCGGCGCCCTTCGCCGCCGCGCCGCTGAACGCCCCGATCCTCTACTCCGAAGGCGGCACGCTTCCGCAGGTCAGCCGCGAAGCGCTCGAAGCCATGCACCCCAGCGGCGCCGCCGCGCTCGGCGGCGCGCAGGTTCTGCGCATCGGCACCAAAGCCCCCGTGCCCTCCGGCCTAGAGGTCCGCTCGCTCGCCGGCCGCGACGGACCCAGCGTCGCGGCCGAAGCTGAGCGCGTGCTGCGCGCGAGCACGGGCTCGACGCCGCGCGAGGCGATCGTGGTCGGCGCCGAAGGCGCGAGCTCGCTGCAGATGCCGGCACCCGGCCTGGCGGCGGAGAGCGCCGTCCCGCTGCTGCCGGTCGCGGGCGGCTCGCTGCCGCCCGCCGGCGAAGCGATGCTGCGCGCGATGCACCACCCCGCGATCTATGTGATGAACACCGCGCACGTCAGCCGCGAAGCCCTCGGCGAGCTCGCGCGCCTCGGTCGGGTCACCAAGATCCCCGAACGCGAAGGCTCCGGGGTGACGACGGCCTCGGGAGCCTCGGTCGCCGCCGCCAGGTTCACCGACGGCACGTTCGGCTGGGGCATCAAAGAGCCCGGCCACGGGCTCGTGTTCGCCCGCTCCTCGCGGCCACTCGACGCGCCGACGGCCGCGCTGCTCTCCGCGACCGGCGACTACGGCCCGCTGCTGCTGCTCGAAACCGCCGAGACGATCCCCCAGCCGCTGGTCGCCTATCTGAGCGACATCCAGCCGGCCTACACCTCCTCGCCCGAATTCAGCCCCGTGCGCGGCGTCTACAATCACGGCTGGCTGATCGGCGACGAAGCCGCGATCTCGCTGAGCGTCCAGGCGCAGCTCGACTCGCTCCTGGAGATCAGCCCCAGCAAGCAGGGCGCCGCTGAAGAAGCCGCGGTGCAGCAGAGCGAATAGTCCCAGGAGACCACCCGTGAGCGAAGCCGAAGACCCCCGCCGCGATGCCGCCCGCGAGGTGACGGTCGAGGACGTGCGCCAGCTGATGGGCGCGTCCACCCCCCACTTCGCCCTGCAGCTGCGGAACCGCATCGCCAAGCTGATCGCGGGCCTGCCCGCCGGCCACCCCGCGCGCCTGGAAGGCGAGCGGGAGATCGCGCGCCTGCAGAGCCTCGGCCTGACCGGCGAGGTCCGGGGCGAGGGACCGGCCGAAGGCGAGCGCCCGCTGCCCTCGGTGCGGCTCGCGGGCGACGCCGGCTAACGCCGGCGCAGCTCGAACACGCGCTCGCGCCGGGCGTCGTCGAAGCGCGCGCGCAGGAACCTGTAGAGCAGCCAGAAGACCGGCACGTCGACGACGAGCGGGGCGAGCACGAGCACGCCGCCGCTGGCGCCCAGCGAGAACAGGGCGAGCGCGATCGCGCCGTGCAGCATCGCCGTCGGGACCGCCGCGAGCAACGTCGCGTGCGAGCGGTAGCCAGCGCGGTGCTCACGGATCGTGAACTCGAGCGTGCCGAGCAGCACGGCACCGAGGCCGGCGAAGAGCGTCCAGGGGTGACCGGAGGCGAAGCCGACGATCGTGCCGATCGCCCCGACCAGGATCAGCAGCTCGGAGAAGGGCCAGGGATGCCAGGGCGCGTCAGGCCGCTCGCCGACGCCGCCCGGATCGCGCCGCGCGCGATCCGGCGTCGCGAGATCCCCGTCACGGGCGCCGCGCGTGCGGCGGGTGGCGGCGGGGGCAGCGGTCGAGGCCGCGGCCGCCGTCGCCGCCGGATCGCGGGCTTCGCCGGTTCCTACGGCGCCGGAGCGGCGCTTGCGCGGGCGCCCTCGCCTGCCAGCGTTTCGCTTCGACACTGATCAGCCCGGCGGGAGCTCGCGGCACGGCATGGCCGTCGATCGTAGCGCCTATGCTCAGCGCAGATGTCCCTGCACACAGGCACCGGCGAGGCCCGCCCGGCGGGCATTCCCGACAGCCCGCTGCCCGGCCCCTTCTCGGTCGGACGCTACGCGGCGAAGCTGCGCCGCCGGCTGCGCGAGTTCCAGCACATCCAGCTGATCGGGGAGCTCGTCAACCTGCGCGTCGCGCGCACGCGCGTGTACTTCGAGCTGCGCGACGCCGATGGCGCGATCCCCTGCGCCGCCTGGCTCAACGACTGGGAGAAGATGCTCGCGGCGAGCACCCAGGCGCCCGCGGAGGGCATGCAGGTGGTCGTCGCCGGCGGTTGCGACTACTACCCGGGCAGCGCCGCGTCCTCACCCGCCTTCTCGTTCAACGTCACCGACCTGCGCATCGCCGGCGAGGGCGATCTGCTCGCGCAGATCGACCGCCTGCGCAAGCAGCTCGACTCCGAGGGCCTGCTCCTGCGCCAGAAGGCGCTCGCGCGGCCGGCGCTGCCGGCCACGATCGGGGTCGTGACCGGCGAGAGCGGCAAGGCCCGCGACGATCTGCTGGCGGCCCTTCGCCGGCGCGGCTGGGCCGGCCGCATCGTGTGGGCCTTCGCGCCGGTCCAGGACCGCCACGCCGCGCCCGCGATCACGCGCGCGCTCGGCGATCTCGCGGCCCTCGGCGATGTCGACGTCGTCGTCGTCGCGCGCGGCGGCGGCTCGCTCGCCGACCTGCTCTGCTTCTGCGATGAGACGCTCTGCCGAACCGTCGCGCTGCTGGCGGTGCCGGTGATCGCCTCGGTCGGACACCACACCGATCGCACGCTGCTCGACGACGTCGCCGCCGTGAGCTGCTCGACCCCCACGCATGCGGCCGAGGCGGCCGTCGCCGTCGACTGCGTGTCCGCGCGGCGCGAACAGCTCGCGCTCGCGGGGCGGCTGCGCGAGCACGGCCGGCGCGTGCTCGCCGAGCGCGAGCAGCGGGCGCTCAGCGCCTCGCGACTGCGCGACCACGGGCGCCGGGCGGTGCTGGAGCGCGCCCGCCGGCTCGCCCTGCTCTCGCGGGCCCCAGGCGTGCACATCGAGCGCGAGCGCGAGCAGCTGCGCCAGAAGCTGCGCGAGATCCGCGCGGGATCGCGCCGGCGGCTGCGGGCGGAGCTCGAGCGGACCGGCAAGCGGGCAGTCGTCATCTCACGCAAGTCCGGGTCCGCGCTCGCCGACTGCCGCGGGCGGCGGCCGAGCGAGCTCGAGCGCCTCGCCCTCGCGCTCGCGGCCCACGATCCCCAGCGCACGCTGGAACGCGGCTACGCCCTGGCGCAGACACGCGAGGGCCGTCCCGTCATCTCCGCGCGCGAGGCACGCGAGCGCGGCGAGCTGCGCCTGCGCTTCGCCGACGGCACCGTGGACGCCGAGGTCTCCGAGCGATGAGCGCGCCGGGCGGGGAGAGCGCCGCGGCCGGCGAGCGCCTCTCCTATGAGGCCGCCACCGCGCGCGTCGAGGAGATCATCCGGCGCCTGGACTCCGGCGAGGCGAGCCTCGACGAGACGCTCGCGCTGGTCAGCGAGGGCAAGCGCCTGATCGAGCAGTGCGCCGGAGAGCTCGCCGCCGTCGGCGCGGCGCTCGAGGAGCTGAAGCTGGACGAGCTGGTGGCGCGACTCGAACGGGAGGCGACGGGCGGATGAGCACCTGGGATCAGCTGGCGGGTCTGCCGGTCGAGATCGAGGACTACGAGCTCGACGGGCTCGTGCAGTCGGTGTCGAGCGACTTCGAGCGCAAGTCCACCCTGATCCGCCTCAGCGGTGGCGGGCAGGAGGGCGTCGGCGAGGACGTCACCTACGACGCCGAGGACCACGAGATCCTGCAGGCGGCCGGTCCGACGTTGCCGCTCTCCGGGAGCTTCACGCTCGCCCGCTTCTGCGAGCACCTCGCGGGCCTCGAGCTGTTCGAAGAGCCGCCGCAACGCGAGGTCTCTCAGCGCTACCGCACCTGGGCATATGAGTCCGCGGCCCTGGACCTCGCGCTGCGCCAGGCCGGGACCTCGCTGCACGCGGCGCTCGGCCGTGAGCCGCAGCCGGTGACGTTCGTCGTCTCGCTGCGGCTCGGCGAGCCGCCGACGCTCGAGCCGATGCAGGTGCGCATGGAGATCTGCCCGAACCTCGCTTTCAAGCTCGACCCGACCAGCTCCTGGGACGACGAGCTGATCGCTGCCCTGGTCGCGACGGGCGCCGTGGACTCCGTCGACTTCAAGGGCCTCTACAAAGGCACGGTCGTCGACCAGCCCGCGGACCCGGCGCTCTACGAGCGCGTCGCGAGCGCGTTTCCAGACGCCTGGATCGAGGACCCGGCGCTGACCGAGGAGACCGAGCCGGTGCTGGCGGCGCACCGGGAGCGGTTCTCCTGGGATGCGCCGATCCACTCGATCGAGGACATCGAGGCCCTGCCCTATCCGCCGCGGATGGTCAACATCAAGCCGTCGCGCCTCGGCGGCCTGCGCAACCTGCTCGACGCCTACGACTACTGCGCCGAGCGCGGCATCGGCAACTACGGCGGCGGCCAGTTCGAGCTGGGCGTGGGCCGCGGGCAGAACCAGTACCTGGCCTCGATCTTCCACCCCGACACTCCCAACGACGTCGCGCCCGGCGGCTTCAATCTCACGCGACCTCCGGCCGGGCTTCCCTGCAGCCCGTTGGCGCCGGCGCCGCACGAGACCGGCTTCCGCTGGGGCTAGCAACCGGGCCGGAGCGCCCTGGAGGCGCAACTTCCGTGGCGGCGGGACGTTTGGGGCCGCAGAGCCGGTAACTTCGGTTCGACCCCGGGACGGGCGACGGCTCAGTCGCGCGGCTGGGGATTGGCCAACGACCGGAAGGGCTGCATGGTCTCGGCGATCAGAGGCGCGAGGAAGCGAGTCATCGCGCCGGCGGGAGCGCTGTTCGCGATCGCGCTGGCCATCTCGTGCTGCCCGCCGGCGGCGCCGGCGGCGAGCGGCGGCACGGCGCCCCCGGGCTCACCGAGCCGCCCGGCCACCAGTGGCGGCAGCGCCCACGTCACGAGCGTTCGCATCACGGGCGTCTCCTGCACCCCCTCATCGCACTGCAGCGCCAACCCCCACCAGGTCTCCACCCACGGCACGCTGCTCGTCAAGGGCGTCGGCTTGCGGCCCGGGATGGTGCTCGGCTTCCCGAAGAAGGCGGGCGCCGCGGTGAACGTGCGTTCCCCCGTCGCGCGTCTGCGCAAGACCGCCTTCGGGCTGATGGCGACGGTGCCGAAGGCGGCGCACTCCGGGCACATCAAGATCCTCCTGAGCAAAGGCCGCTACACGAGCTCGTGGGGCCCGATCTACGTCTTCACCCACGCGCTCCATCCGCCTTTGCCGAAACTGACCTCGCCCGTGAAGGCGGGCGGGATCGGTGCCGGCGCTTTCGAAGGCCAGGGAATGTGGATCTGGTACGTGAGCAGATCGAGCGGCGGCTCGCTGCCCTCGATCATCGCCCAGGCGCACGCGGCCGGCGTCACGACGGTGTTCGTAAAGAGCGCCGACGGGTCGAGCAACTACTGGAGCCAGTTCTCAGGAGAACTCGTCCAGACGCTGCACGCCGCCGGCCTGAAAGTGTGCGCGTGGCAGTACGTCTACGGCTCGAGCCCCGCGGGCGAGGCGGCGCTCGGGGCACAGGCGGTCGCCAACGGCGCGGACTGCCTCGTGATCGACGCCGAGGCCGAGTACGAAGGCAAGTACTCCGCGGCGCAGACCTACATGAGCGCGCTGCGCGGCAAGATCGGCTCGGCTTTCCCGGTCGCACTCGCCACCTTCCCCTACGTCTCCTACCACGGGACGTTCCCCTACTCCGTCTTCCTCGGCCCCGGCGGCGCCCAGTTCAACGTGCCGCAGATGTACTGGAAGGACATCGGCGTCTCGGTCGACACCGTTTACGCGAACACCTACATCGCCAACCGCATCTACGGGCGCCCGATCTTCCCGCTCGGGCAGACCTACGGCGGCGTCTCCAACGCTGACATCCTGCGCTTCCGCGAGGAGGCGGTCGACTACGGCGCGCCCGGCTGGTCCTTCTGGGACTGGCAGGAGACGAGCTCCTCGAGCTGGTCGACGCTCGCGGCGGCGATGACCCCGCTGACGAGCGTCACGCCGAACACGAGCTACCCCGAACTCTCGAAAGGCAGCAAGGGCGACCAGGTCCTCTGGCTGCAGGAGCACCTCGCGGCCGCGATCTCCAGCCAGGAAACAACCGGCAACTTCGGCGCCCAGACGACGGCCAACCTGGAGTCATTCCAGAGCGCACACGGGATCGCGCCGAGCGGCGTCGCCACGGCGCAGACGTGGGCCGCGCTGCTCTCGCTGGAACCCGTCGCAGTGGACTGGACGGGGACGAAACCGAGCGCCTGAGGGCCGCGAGCGCGCCGTCGACGCTTTGGCCGGACGGCTTGACCCCCCGCGGCGCTCTGTGACAGGATCGCCCCGAGGAGGGACCCGGCGATGCCTCGGAGCCGCTCAGCCCGCAACAGCGCATGCAGGACCCCGCTCACCGCGCTCGGTGTCCTGCTGGGCCTCGCGCTCGCCTCGGCATGGCCCGCGGCAGCAGCGAGGGCGGTGACGACGAGCACGTTCCTCTACACGGGCGCGCAGCAGAGGTTCATCGTGCCTGCAGGCGTCACGAGCCTCTCCGTGCTGGCAGTGGGTGCCCGCGGCGGCAACGGCCTCCCGCCGGGCGGCGGTCTCGGAGGCGCAGCGGCGGAAGTCTCCGGTGATGTGGAAGTCCTGCCGGGGCAGACCCTCTATGTCGAGGTAGGCGGCGTCGGGACCGAAGCGAGCTTTGCCGGTATCGCTCGCGCCTTCAACGGCGGCACGTTCGCCGGCGAAGGCGGAGCCGGCGGCGGAGGCGCGTCGGACGTCCGGCTCCTCTCGCGCCCGGAAAACGACAGCCCCCAGTCCCTGTTCTCGCGCCTGCTCGTCGCCGGCGCAGGCGGCGCGGGCGGCGCCGGCTCCGAAGGGACGATCGGGGGGGCGGGCGGAGCGGCCGGGAGTGCCGGCGAATCGGCCAACAAAGGCATCGGCGGCGGCGCCGGCACCGCGGAAGAAGGCGGAATCGGCGCCTGCGTGGCAAGGACGTGCGACGGCAAGGTCGGGAGCGGCGCGGAGGGCTCGGTCGGTCTTGCCGGAAGCGCGGGAGGAGGAGGCGGCGGCGGACTCTTCGGCGGAGCGGGCGGTACCAGCAACGGCACCAACACGGGCGCGGGAGGAGGCGGCGGGTCCTCCCTGCAGCCGGCCGGTGGGAAAACGGTGGTCCCGGCCGCAGTCGCGCCGCAGGTGCAGATCAGCTACACGCTGCCGCCGGCCCCCCCTGTCCCAGGGCTCAAACCGCCGCCGCCCGCTCCGTCGAACGGCTTCGCCCTGCTGCGCCCGATCGCCGGCGCCGACGGCTCGATCACGCTCGTGCTGGACCTCGAGGGTCCGGGAACCCTGACGGCGAGCGCGACGGGCTCGCGCACGCTCACGGTGCGCAGGCACGGCAGACGCATCCGCAAAAAGGCCCGCTTCACGTACGGCACAGCCCGAGTCACGCGCCAGGCGGGCGGCGTCCTGGAGCTGGCGATCAAGCCGTCGATCGCGGGGAGGAAGGCGCTGGCAGCGCACAAACGGCTGCCGGTCTCGATCGCCGTGACGTTCGCGCCGATCGGGGCGAACGCCGCAACGAAGCACACGAGCGCGACGCTCACCCGCCGCTAGCGGATTGGTGGTTCGGGTCCGCACATGTGCGGACCCGCGGCGAGCCGCATGCGGCTCGCCGGGTGGCGCGCATGCGCGCCACCCACGGAGGGGCGCATGCGCCCCTCCGCCGACCGGCGCATGCGCCGGTCGGAACAGCATCGGCGACTGACGCTCAGACGCGCTGGATCAGCGTTCCGGTCCCGAGACCGCCGCCGCAGCACATCGTCACGAACCCGACCTCCTTGTCAGAGCGCTCGAGCTCGTGCAGCAACGTCGTGATCAGACGGGCGCCGGTCGAGCCCAGCGGGTGGCCCAGGGCCATCGCGCCGCCGTTGACGTTCACGCGGTCCATGTCCGGGTCGAGCTCGCGGCGCCACGCTGCCACCACGGGAGCGAACGCCTCGTTGATCTCGATCAGGTCGATGTCGCCGATCTGCATGCCGTTGCGCTCGAGGATCTTGCGCGTCGCGGGGATCGGGCCCTCCAGCATTTTCACCGGGTCGCAGCCCACCGTCGTCTGATCCACGATCCGCGCCCGCGGCGTGAGGCCCAGCGCCTTCGCCTTCTCGCCGCTCATCAGCAGAACCGCGGCCGCCCCGTCTGAGATCTGCGATGCGTTGCCCGCCGTGATCTTGCCGTCGGGCTTGAACGCCGGCTTGAGCTGCGAGAGCGCCTCGAGGCTCGTTTCCGGACGGATGCCCTGATCGGCCACGAGCGTCTGCCCGTCGACGTCCATAGGCACAATCTCCCTCTCGAAACGGCCCTCCTCAGTCGCCTGGTGGGCAAGCCTGTGCGAGCGCACGGCGAGCTCGTCGAGCTCTGAGCGCGAGATCTCCCATTGGTCGGCGATCATCTCGGCGCCGAGGCCCTGGCCGACGATGTTGTGCTTGGCCATCAGCTCCGGCGTGAACGCGTAGCCGAAGTCCTCCTGCGTCTTCATGCCCGCCGCGAACGGGAGGTGGCCCATGTGCTCGACGCCCGAGCCGATCATGGCGTCGTGCACGCCCGCCGCGATCAGCGCCGCGGAGAAGTTCACCGCCTGCTGGGCCGAGCCGCACTGGCGGTCGACCGTCGTGCCCGGCGTCTCGATCGGAAGGCCGGCTTCCAGCCATGCGTTGCGCGCGATGTTGAAGCCCTGCTCGCCGAACTGCTGGACGCAGCCGGCGATCACGTCCTCGACCTCGGAGGCGTCGACGCCCGAGCGCTCGATGACCTCTGTGTAGGTCTTCGCGAGCAGCTTGTTCGGGTGCGTGTCCTTGTAGTAGCCCTTCTCGCGGTGCCCGCGCCCGATCGGCGTGCGCACGGCCTCGACGATCACGACTTCGCGGCCCTCTGCTTCCCTCATCTGTGAAGTCCTCTCAGGTGTCGGTTTCCGGCTGCTCGACGGGGGAATAGGTCCCACCCACCCGGGCGCCGCAGGGCGCTATGCGCGCTTCTGAAAGGATGCGCGGACCCTGCAGCGCGTACTGTACCGCCTGCCCGCGGGCTCCTGGCTGCCCGGCCAGCCGCGCAGGGAAGCGCAAACCCGAGAGCAAAGGAGCGACGTGAGCACTCATCTGGGCGTGGCTGGAAGCGGCGCGATCGCGTGCGGCCTGGCGGCGACCGCTGCCCATCACGGGCCGGTCCTGCTGCTGGCGCGCTCCGAGGAGTCGGCCGATCGCGCCCGTGCGACCGTGGAGAAGACGCTCGCCCGCCTCGGTGCCGAGGTCGACCCTGAGCACGTCCAGATCGTGACCGACCCCGGCGCGCTCTCGGAGGCCACATTCGTCGTCGAGGCGGTGGTCGAGGACCTCGCCGTGAAGTCGAGACTGCTCGGCGAGCTGAACGCGATCATCCCCGAGGACGCGATCCTCGCAAGCACCACCTCCTCCCTGTCCGTGGAGGCCCTGGCGGCGGCGAGCGGGCGCCCGGAGCGCTTCGTCGGCCTGCACGTCTTCAACCCCGTGACCAAGATGCGCCTGGTCGAGCTCGTGTTCCCGGCCGAGGCGAGCGACGAGACGCGCCGCCGAGCGCTCGCGCTCTGTGAGACCTTCGAGAAGACGCCCGTGATCGTCCCGGACACACCGGGCTTCGTCGTGAACCGGCTGCTGTTCCCGTACCTGTTCAGTGCCGTGCGGCTGATGGAAGAGACAGGCCTCGCACCGGAAGACATCGACACGTGCATGAAGCTCGGCGCCGGGCACCCCATGGGCCCCCTGGCGCTGCTGGACCTCGTCGGCCTCGACGTCTCCATCGCGATCGGCGAGACGATCGGCGAGACGGTGCCCGAGCGCCTGCGCGAGCTTGCGGGTGAGGGCGCGCTCGGGCGCAAGAGCGGGCGCGGCCTGCACGCCTACTGACGGCGGCAGGCGCCGGACGTCTGCCGAGGCCGGGCGAGCCTCCCAAACATTGAACGCGCCCTAATCCGACTTTTAGGTCTTGTTCATCAACGCGGAGATACTGGTCACTGCGACGTGATACGTCGCAACGCACACCCGCCTCCTCCCAGTGCGCACGATCCGGTCCGCTCCCCCCGCGGGCCGGACGTGTTTAAGAGCCCACTCGGCACGGGGGGAGGCGGGGCGTGCTTCCTGCGCGAGTCGCGCGTCGACTCGCCGCCGGCGACGATCAGTCGCTCTCGCGCTCGCGCCCGCCGCTGCGGGCCACCGGGCGGCGCTCGCGGATTCGCACGGCCTCGATGCGGTTGTCTCGAACCGACTCGACGCGGATCGAGTAGCCGTCGACGCTGACCGTGTCCCCACGCTTGGGCAGGCGGCCCAGCTCGGCGAAGACGAAGCCGCCGATCGAGTTGTACGCATCGCTGTCGGCCGGGAGCTCGATGCCGTAGTCGGCGAGGTCGGTGACAGCGACGTGGCCGCGCACGAACCAGTCGCCGTTGGCCAGGCGGCGGATCTCACCGGCGGTCGGGTCGGTCTCGTCGGCGATCTCGCCGACCACCTCCTCGATGATGTCCTCGACGCTGATCACGCCCACGACCCGGCCGTACTCGTCCACGACGACCGCGAGCGAGGTGCGGGCGCGCTGGAGGTCGGCGAGCAGATCGTCCAGCGGCTTGGTCTCGGGCACGATCATCGCGTCGTGGACGATCGGCGCGATCGGCGCGTGGGGCCCGTCCGACATCAGCAGCGCCGCGAGCTCGGAGACGTGGGTGATGCCCTTGACGCGATCACGCTCTTCGTTCTCCGTGATCACGAGCCGGGTGTGGCCGCTCGAGATGCACAGGCGCAGCGCCGTTTCGACGTCGGCTGAGGAGTCGAGCGTGACGACGGCCGGGATCGGTGTCATCACCTGCCGCGCCTCCTGCTCGTGAAGGTGGAAGACCCCGGTGAGCATCCCCGCCTCGCCCGGGTCGATGTGGCCGCCGGCGTAGGACTCGGCGATCAGCCGCTTGAGCTCGTCCGGCGTCCCCCCTTCGCCCTGTTTGGTCATGTCCACGCCGAGCAGGCGCAGGATCCGGTTCGACACCGCGGTCACAACGACGATCAGCGGCTGGAAGGCGACCTTGAAGGCGCGCAGCGGCCGCGCGACCCGCCTCGCTACGGACTCCGAGCGTTCGATCGCGTAGAACTTCGGCACGATCTCGCCGCCGATCAGCTGGACGAAGGAGATCACCGCGAAGGCGAAGATCGCGACGATCGCCGCGGCGACGCCATGGCTCCACGCCCCGGGCAGGGCGTTCTTGAGCAGCTCGGCGAGCGCGGGCTCGGCGAGCGCGCCGATCGCGATCGAGGTCATCGTGACGCCGATCTGGACCGCCGAGATGTAGTCGTTGACCTGGGAGAGCTGCTCGAGCGCCAGCCCGGAGCCCTTCTGGCCCTCCTCCTGCATGACTTCCAGCCGCGCGCGCCGCGAGCGCACGAGCGCGTACTCGGCGATCACGAAGAACGCGTTGATCGCGACCAGGACGGCCGCGAGGATCAGCTTCAGCCCGTTCACGTGCGCGAGGAGATCCTCACGAGGAGCCCGCGGGCTGAGTCGCAGCCCCAACCGGAGCGGGTCAGACCGCGCGCTCTGCGCGGGCCGCCCGGCGGGGCGACGCTACTTCGAGGAAGTTCTTCGTCGTCGATCATCAAGAACGGTCGGCCGTTCAACGGTAGCAAGGGCGACAGGCGGAAGACGCCCGCGCTAGGCGAGCTGCGAGACGCGGGCGGCCTGGGCGAAGTCGGCCGCGGTGAGGCCGCCCTCGGAGTGGGTGGAGTAGGTCAGACGGACCTTGTTCCAGCCGTGGAGCAGGATGTCGGGGTGGTGGTTGGCGTCCTCGGCGGCCTCGCCGACGCGCTGGACGAAGGCCATCGCGGCCGCGAAGTCCGCGAACTCGAAGTCCCGGGCGATGCTCGCGGGAGGCTCGCGCCGCCAACCGTCGAGCCCCGCCAGCTCCCGATCGATCTCGGCGTCGCCAAGAAGCGCCATCGAACCCAGCTTACCCGCGCCGAGGCCTTACATTCACATGCATGAGGATCGTCAGCCTGGTGCCCCACGCGACCGAGCTGCTGTTCGCGCTCGGCCTTGGAGACGACGTCGTCGCCGTGACCCACGAGTGCGACTACCCGCTCGCCGCGCTGTCGCTGCCGCGCGTGACCCGCGATGCGCTGCCGCCGGGCCTCAGCGCCGGCGAGATCGACGCCGCGGTTCGCGAGCGCACCCTCGCCGGCGAGTCGATCTACGAGCTCGACAGCGAGCTGCTGGCCGAGCTCGAGCCGGAGCTGATCGTCACGCAGGCGCTCTGCCCGGTCTGCGCGGTCTCCTACGAGGACGTCGCGGCGCTCGCGCGCGAGATGCCCACCCAGCCGCGCGTGATCGCGCTCGACCCCCACACGCTCGGCGAAACGCTCGGCGACGTGCGGACGGTCGCGGAGGCCACGGGCCGCCGGCGCGAGGGCGTCGAGCTCGTGGCGCGCACGGCGGGTCGGATCGACCGCGTGAAGCTCGCGGTACGCGGCGCTCCGCGCCCGCGGGTGGCCGCGGTCGAGTGGCTGGATCCGGTGTTCGTGGCGGGCCACTGGACGCCGCAGCTGATCGACCTCGCAGGCGGCGAGGACGTGCTGGGCCTGCCCGGCGAACCGTCCGAGACCGTTGGCTGGGACGTGCTCGCGCAGGCGCGCCCGGAGGTCGTGGTCGTGATGCCGTGCGGCTATGACGCCCCGCGCGCCCACGAGGAGGCGCTCGCCCATGCCGAGCAGCTGCGCTCGCTCGGCGCCGCGAGGATCGTCGCTGTCGACGCCGCCGCCTACTTCTCTCGTCCCGGCCCGAGACTGGTCGATGGGCTCGAGCTGCTGGCACGGCTGCTGCACCCCGAGCTGCTCGCAGACGTGACGCTCGACGGCCGTGCAGTCGAGCTGGACCCGCTCGGATCGCCGCGCTGAACTGCGGCCGCGCTCAGGCGAAGCCGGTGCCGCTCGCGTGCGAGACGGCGATCGAGGCGGCGACCGCCGCCGCGCTGATCAGCAGGCAGGCGAGGAACCCGAGCACCGGCACGCGACGCGCGTCCGCGGTGCGGACGGCGAGCGCCGCGATCGCGCCGCCGATCAGCCCGCCGATGTGCGCCCCGACCGAGATGCCGGCGAGACTGAAGCTCAGGACGAGGTTGAGGATGATCAGCCCGCCGATCCCGGACTGCATGACGCTGAAGCCGCGGGCGCGGAGCTCCACGGCGGCTGCGCCCATCAGCCCGAAGATGGCGCCCGAGGCGCCGAGCGTCGGGTTGGCCGTCGCGAGCAGCGCGCCGAACGATCCGGCGAGCAGCGAGGTGAAGTAGATCGCGGCGAAGCGGGCGCTGCCGATTGCGGGCTCGAGCATCAGGCCCAGCAGGTAGAGCAGGTACATGTTGAAGCCGATGTGGAGGAAGTTCTCGTGCAGGAAGCCGGCCGTGACAAGACGGTAGTACTGGTCGGCTTCGGCGATCGCTTCGCGATACAGGATCCCTTCGGCGATCACCTTGCCGTGGATCGTGGTGCCGGTGAAGGTGAACTGGCCCTGCTCGGTGAGGAAGACGATCACGTTGATCGCGATCAGCGCGTAGGTCACGCGCGGTACGGCGGCCACGTCGCGCAGCCGCTTGACGGTCGTGCGCTGCCGCGCGCACTCCGGGCAGCGCATGCCGACCGAGGTGCTCGTCATGCAGTCTGGGCAGATCGGGCGTCCGCAGTTCGAGCAGGACACGCCCGTCTCGCGGGAGGGATGCCGGTAGCAGGTGGCCATGGGGGGAGGAGAGCCTAGCTCGGGGCCGGGACTCGCCCCGGCGGTTCAGCGGTCGCCGAGTAGCCGGCGCGTCTCGCGCTCGAGGTCTTCGAGCGTGCGGCCGGCGGCCTTTCGCACCCCGGCGATGCTGCGCGGCGGCGAGGCGGCGGCCCGGTGCCTGGCCCGCAGCACGACCAGCGCGGTCGCGGCCGCACCGCCGGCGGCGAGCGCAGCGGCGGGGCGCACCCAGTTGCGGGGGTCGCGCATCGCCGAGAGCTCCCACGCTTCGAGCTCGTCGGCGGCCATCTCCGTGATGCTCTGCAGGGCCCCCTCGAGTCGCGCCGCGAGTTCGGCGGGCGGATCGACGGGCGCGAGCGCTTCGCGAAGCAGCCCCTCGAAGTTGGTTGCGGCCTCAGTCATCGCCCGCCTTCTTTCGCGTCCCGGCGCCGTCCGCCTTCGCGGAGCGACCGACCGTCTCGTCCCCCACGATCTCCTCGAGCTGCCTGATCGCACGGTGGATCAGCACCTTCGTGGCGCCGTCCGTGCGGCCGAGCGCACGCGCGATCTCGCGGTTGTCCATCCCGAGTGCGAAGCGCATGATCAGTGCCTCGCGCCGATCGTCGGGCAGCTTTCCGACGCCGTCCAGGATCCGGCTCAGCTCGTCGCGCCCCTCGACCAGCTGCTCGGTCGTGTGCGGAGCCGTGATCGTCGTCGTCTCGTCGATCGGGGAGGCCGGCTTGCGGGAGCGGTCGCGGTAGAGATTCGCCGCGAGGTTGTGGGCGATGCGGATCAGCCATGGCCGCAGCGGGCGACCCTCCGATTCGCGCTGCGCGCGCTCGAAGTGACGGTAGGCCTGCAGGAACGTCTGCTCGGTCAGGTCCTCGGCGTCGTGGTGGTTGCCGACGCGGTAGTACGCGTATGAGTAGACGTCGCGCAGATGAGCCTTGTAGAGCTCCGTGAACTCGGAGTCGAGCTGCGCCTTGGACTTCGGGCTTGCCTGCGCGGCCACCCATGCACCCTACCTCCGGAGCAGGGCTCAGGCGGCCCGCGAGACCTCGCGCGGCCCCGGCTCGCCCTGCGGCTCGCCGCGCCCAGCCGGCTCGCCGCCCAACCAGTCCCACTGCAGGCTGACGCACGCCCAGATCCGTTCGGTGACCGCGCCCGCGAGACTCGGCGAGCAGCGCTCGACGTGCGGGTAGTGCAGCGGACGCCCGACCCGCAGGCGCACCTTGCGGGGCCTGATGCGCCAGCCGCGGCGCACGTCCTCGGTGCCCATCACGGCGACCGGCGCGACGGGCACGCCCGTCTCGAGCGCGAGCCGTCCGATGCCTCTGTGGGGGCTCCCGAGCGGACCGGGACGCACGCGCGTGCCCTCGGGGAACACGACCACGCAGTCGCCGCGTTCGAGGATCATGCGCGCGGTCGCCATCGCGTCCCCGTCCCCCGCGCCGCGGTCGACCGGGAAGGCACCGAGCGCATTCAGGATCCAAGCCTGCCAGCGCTTTTCGAACAGCTCGCGCTTGGCCATGTAGTAGACGGGGCGTTTGATCAGCGTCCCGATCACGAAGGGGTCCAGGAAGCTGCGGTGGTTCGAGGCGAGCAGCAGCGGGCCCGTTCGGGGCAGGTGCTCGCGACCGACCCGCTGCATGCGGAAGTAGATGAGGAAGAACGGGACCAGAAGCGCACGCAGCGTCCAGTAGACGAAGGGGTTCACGCCGCGCTTCAGCGAACGCTCGCGGAAGCCGCCGAGATCGACCGAAGGCCGCTCCTCGGCGGGCTCGGGTGCGCTACGCGGGCGCCGGTCGGACATACGTATCGCCATGCCCTCTCTACACCACGCGGCAGGCGCCCGTTACAGCGCCGGGACACCTGTTCAGCCGCAGGAGAACCCGACCGCGCCGAGGCGCCGGGGGCTAGTCACACGTCCGGCTCAGCCGGCCGAGAGCTCGGCGAGGCGCGCGACGTCGCCGAGTTCGCCCGGCGGCTCACCAGTGAGCACCCAGCCGGCCTCGGTGGAACGCACGAGGTCGCGCCGCGAAAGGCCGGTCAGAGCGCTCGTGACGGTGGGCCGGCGCGCCGCCGCGAGTTCCGCGAGGACGGCGTGCGTGAGGCGCAGCGGGACCGTCACCGACCCGCTGCCGACGCGTCCCCAGCGTGAGGCGAGGTGCCAGAAGAGCATGTGCAGCCGCACGTCCACGCGCGCCTGGTGCACGATCGCCATGTTCACGGCGATGTTGCGCGAGCGGGCAAGGGCCCGCCCGACCAGCCGCCCGCCGAGCTGCGGGTAGTCGGCGAGATGAGCCATGAAGGCCTCGTCGAGCACCGCCAGCCGCGCGGTCTCCAGGACGCGCCAGGCGGTCGTCAGCGGGAGCGTCGGCAGATCCTCTTCGCCCTCCCAAGGACGCAGCAGATCGCCCTCGCCCAGAAGCTCCGCGCCGAACCGGCCCTCGATGCCGACGCGCCTCACGAGAAGGCCGTCGAGCACCAGCAGGCCGATCCCGCCGCTGCCCGTGATGGCCGGTGCGTTGCGCCAGCGGCCCGTCGGCAGGGTGATCACGCCGGCCACGCACTCGGCGATTGCGCGCTCGCGCAGCTCGGGAGGGATCGACTCGGCGAGGCTCGGGTCCACGTCGAGGACCTTGCAGATCTCGGTGTCGGTCGCTGTCGATCCGGGGCTCATCAGCATCGTTTCGATCGGCGCCTGGATCCGCCGCCCGGGGATGGACGGTCGGACGCGCCTTCCGACCCCTTACCCGAAACGGGCGCTGCTCAACGATCCTGGGACGAGAGTGCCGGCTCAGCCGGCGTCTTCGCCGTCGCCCTGGAGCGGCAGAACCTCGATCAAACCGGTCACTTCGAGCATCTTTCGCTGCCCCTCGCCGGCCAGCACCGACAGGCTGGATCCGGCCTCGCTGCACATGTCGCGGGCGGTCAGCAGGGAGCGCATCCCCATCGAGTCCATGAACGTGACTCCGCGCAGGTCGAGCTCGATCCGCCCGCCGTCATCGCACAGGCGGCTGAGCGCCGTCTCGAGGTCGTATGCGGCGGCGAGATCGAGTTCGCCGTCGAGCACGAGCCGATGTCCCTGCCCGAGGCGCTCCTCGTCGATGCTGAATCCGCCGCTCATCTCTTCTCCCGCTCCTCGTCTGACACTAGCGAACGCCCGCCGGGGCGCAAGCAGGCTCGGCAAGGGTGCCAGGATCGCGCGCGCCGCCGTGACACGGGCGGCGCGCGCTAGCTTGAAGGGCGCGCCGGAGTAGCTCAGCTGGTAGAGCGCCTGTCTTGTAAACAGGGGGTCAGGGGTTCGAGTCCCCTCTCCGGCTTGCGTAGGCGAGGACCGAGGCACTGGTGTCCGGCCCGCCTGACCCGACGCTCCGCGCGCCTGCTCAGCGCGAGAAGCCGATTCCGGCCCCACCGGGGATCGGCGACTTCCGCAGAGTCGCCTCAACGCAACCCGGCTCGTTCGCGTACTGGGGCGGGATCGGTGCGCCGGTCATCTGCAGGGGCGAGGCAGGACCGGCGGCAAGGTCAAAGCTCGCGAGTTCCACCGGGCTCAGCGGCACCGAGGTGCACGACTCCGAGTTGGGCGTCCTGACGACATCGACGACGGTGCTCTGCTGAGCCCAAAGGAGCCGGCTGCCCGCAAGCGACAGACCGGTGGGGTTGACGGTGCCCGAAAACGCGACCACCTTCCGTGTCGTGCCATCACGCAGATCCCTCACGTCAATGGTCCGAGCGCCACGGGGCAGGAACGCGACGCGGCCGTCGGAGAGCACGATGTCGTCGCCAAGGGTCGTCTTGTACCCCACCCGGGAGCGAGCCCTCGCCCACCACCACGCGGTATTGCAGGGCGGTTGGGCGACATGTGCGAGCTGCCCCGTGGAGGCGGCACCGCAGCCGGAGGCTACGAGCACATCGCCACGGCGGTCGACCTGGACCGCGGATGCGCCGTAGCCCCGGACGCTCGCCGGAGCCGCGATCTGGCTCACCTCCGAGCCGGTAGCACTGTTCAGGACTCGCACGAAGAGACGCGGTTCCGTGTCGCCCGAGCGGGCCGGACCCAGGTAGGCCACCGCGACATACCTGCCCGATGCCGCGACCCCTTCGGGCCTGCCCGGTGTCCGCGTGAGCACATGCGAACGGCCAGAGCGGAGGTCGATGTCGAGCACGAGCCCCGCTGGTCCCTCGGTCGGGAAGCAGCGCTTCGATAACGCCGCGAGCACCTCTCCTTTTGACACGGCATACATCGCACCGCCGGACGGAATCGCCGCAGTGCCCGGATCGCACTTACGCAGCGCCGGCAGTTCGCGCAGGGCGCCGCCGATTCGGCCGGCGAAGACGCCGGTCGGCCGCGCGAGCGCCCAGTCAGCGCCGCCGAACCAAGCGAGGTCCACGAGCCCGTCGCCGTTGCGTGCTCCGATCGGGGCGAGGACTTTCGAGCGGCCATTGGAGTCGCTCAGCATGACCCCCTTCGGACCCTCCCAGGCGCAGCCGGCAGCCGTGATCAGCGGACCTGAGGCAAGATCCGGCGCATCGACGATCGAGACCGTCTTCTGCCGGCTCGCGAGCGCACCCGAGGGCCCCGGGGACATCACGAACACGAACACGAGCACGACCCCGGTTGTGAAGCCGAACAACATCGGTCGCAGCGCGGCTCTGAGTTCCACACTTCCAAACTACCTCATCCGGATCCCCTCCCCTCTGGCAGATGTTGATCGAAGGAGGCGAGCGCACCGGCCCCCGGTCGCGCACAATGCCTCCATCTCCCACACGATCGTCACCCGCCGGATCCGAGCCGCCCCACGCGCCGTCTACGCCGCCCTGCTCGACCCAGCCGCCGTCTCGCGCTGGAAGGTTCCCGACGGCATGCGCAGCGAGGTGCACGAGTGGGAGCCGCGTGCCGGCGGGCGGTTCCGGGTCTCCCTGACCTACGAGCATGAGGGCACCGGCAAGACGCGCGAACGCACGGACACCTATGCCGGGTGCTTCCTCGAGCTGGTGCCCGGCGAGCGCGTGGTCGAAGCGGTCGAGTTCGAGACCGAACGCGAGGACCTTCGTGGCGAGATGACGATCACCACCACACTCGATCCGGCACCGAACGGCACCGAGGTGCGCATCGACCACGCCGGTCTGCCGCGCGGCGTGGCGGAGGCCGACAACCGCCTCGGCACCGAGATGGCGCTCGCCAAGCTTGCGGCGCTGCTCGAAGACGCCTCCTGAGAGCACGGTCGGCTCATGCCTTGCGCTGACGCCGGCCGCGCAACCTGCGACGAGCCACTTCCAACGACTCGACATCGACCTCGTCCTGGGGGCGACCGGCAGCGCGCTTCATCGACATCAGATCCTCGAGCGAGGCGACCCGCACCGGCGCGCCGTCCAGATCGACAACGTCCGCGCGGCGGCGGAGCGCCGCATACCCGGGCGAGCCCGGCGGGTCGACGAGGAGGTCGAGGTTCCCCTCTCGGGTGCTCAACGTGAGCATCTGCGTACGTCTGAGTGTGCGTACATCGGGCACGAACGGCAGATCCTCATCGACGCCGCGAAGCTTGGCGTCGAGCGCGACGAGCACGCCGCCGAGCCTCTCGAGATTTCGGGCAGCCGTCGAGTGGCAGATGTCCAAGTCGCGCGTGAACCGCGGACTCGCCTGAAGAACGACGGCTACGCCACCTACCACCACGAAGTCGACTTCGGCGCGGCTGAGCGTCCCGAGCAGGCTCGCCGGGCGGAACTCAGGCGGACTCGCCACGGCTCGCCGCCCCCGCGGCTGCCAGCTCTCTCGCCTGCTCGTACATGAGTTCGAGGCCGTGGAGCCGCTCTGCCGGCGAAAGGGCGAGCTGCTGGCGAACGAGGCTCTCGTCGATCGTGTGGGCCGGCCGAGGGCGCACGGAGAGCTCCAGCTCCACTCCCGCTGCTCGGAGTGCGCGATCCAGGGTCGCAATCCGGGGGTTCGATGTCGGCCGCTCGAGTTCGGCGACGGCCGCCTGGCTGATCCCAAGACGAGCGGCAAGCCGGGCCTGCGTCAACCCCGCGTCGGCACGCGCCCTCGCGAGCAGGCCCCCGGGGCTCGACGCATCGCCGCGGGCGGCGACCAGCTTGCGGTCCGTCTCGCTCATAGTGGGATTATAGGCTATTTCCTATATTCCGAGCACGACGCCCACTGAGAAACCTTCCAGAGCACCAACTTCGCCCGCCGAACGGCGTTCTCATGAGTGGTCCGGACGCCGCAGGACGCGGCCGCGTGCCGCCAAGGCGGAGCCCCCGAGCTACGACCCGCTCGAGAACGTCAACAAGGGCACCGTCTCCGGGACGCCGAGCGTCTCCCAAAGCTCTCGCAGCCCCTCTGCGAGGAAGAGGCCCCGCTTCGGCGGGGCCTCTGCTTTTCCGGAGCGCTTCACAGCGCCCCTTTTGTGTCAAATGGGTTGACACAATGGGGACATCGTGTTAGACCTCGCCGCGCGAGGGAGACCGGGCGCTGCGCCCGGCGGCGGGTTCGCCCGCCGCCCCGGTTCTGCGACCGGCCCGGAGCAGATGCGCCTGCGAGCAGGGGGAGGGCGCGCACACCCGCCATGCAAAGGAGACCGAGAGAGATGGCTGGAACCCCAACTACGCCCCGCCGGCGGATCGCCGCCCGCGTGAAGATGCTGGCGAGCGCAGGAGCGCTCCTGTGCGCGGCGGCCCTGCTGGCGGCGCCGCCGGCGCCGGCCGTGAACACGCAGCTCAAGGAAGAATTCGCCGAGTTCCTCGACTGCCCCGAGACGACAGCCGCCTTCTGCGTCGTCGCGCACACGACCTCCGGCGAATTCGTGATGGGCAACAAGGACGTCCCGATCGAAAAGCCGATCACGCTCCAGGGCGGGATGCCGTTCTTCTTCAGCCTGACGAACCTGATCCCGGCGCGCGACGGCAACACCTTGATCAGCCCGCCGCAGAAGGTTCCTGGAGGCCTGCTCGGACTTCCCGGGCTGCTCGAAGGGATCGGAGGGGAAGTGACGGCGACTGCCTCGCTCGCCGCGCCGGCGAGCGACATCCTGGTCGATCAGGTCAAGGTCGCCCAGGGCGGCGCAGGCACCGCCGTGCAGCTGCCGCTGCAGATCAAACTCGACAACCCGCTGCTCGGCGAAGAATGCATGATCGGCTCGGAAGCCGAACCGATCGTGCTGCACCTCGAAAACGTCAAACCGGGCACCGAAACGCTCGTCGGCAAGAAGAAAATCGTGAAGCTCTCCGACGTGGTGCTCGAAGATCACACGTTCGCCGTGCCGGCCGCGAAGAACTGCGGCCTCAGCACCACGCTGGTGAACCTGCTCGCCGGGCTGCCCTCATCCGCCGGCAAGAACAAGGCGGTCATGATCGGCGACTTCGAGCAGACGTTCGTCAAGTGGGCGCAGAAATACGCCAAGCCGCCGAAGGAAAAAAAGAAAAAATAGGCAGAGCGCACGATCGAAGGGGCGGCGGCCATCCGTGGCGCCGCCCCTTCGTGCCGCTTGGATTCTTACGGCGCGGTCACCGTCCAGGTACCCGAGTCGAATGCTTCCGCGGCCGTCGCGAGAAGCCCGCCGCGCCCGGAGCGCCAGGTGCGCCCGTTGCGCCGGCCGTACGGTGGCGCCTTTCGTGCCGGCCTGCCCCTGCTGGTTCCAGACGACGGTTTTCTTGCCTTTGGCGCACGGCTTGTGGCCGGTTTTCAGCACCACGACGTGGCTTTCGCCGACGCACGGAGCCGCGACCGCACCATCCCCCAAACGCAGGACGGCGCTCGCGGGCACTACCTGTCAGAAAGGCGACGCTCGGCTAGCCGGCGTACATCGACTCGATCGCCGCGTCGTACTTCTCGGCGATCGGCTTGCGCTTGAGCTTCATCGTCGGCGTCAGCTCATCGCCGCCGGGCAGCCAATCCCCGGCGACGACGGTGAACTTCTTGACCTGTTCGACTTTCGCCAGCTTCGCGTTGGCAGCCTCGATGCCCTCGGCGACCGCGGCGCGCATGCGCTCGTCACCGGCCAGCGCCTCCAGCGAGGTGTCCTCGATCCCCTGCTGGCCTGCCCACATCGGCGCGAAGTCGGCGTCGAGCACGATCAGCGCCGTGTTGTAGGGCCGGCGGTCGCCGATGCAGCAGGCCTGCCCGATCAGCGGTGAGGCGGCCTTGAGCGTCGCCTCGATGTTCGCCGGGGACATGTTCTTGCCGGCGGCGCTGATGATCAGCTCCTTCTTGCGGTCGACGATCTTCAGGTAGCCGGCCTCGTCGAACTCGCCGATGTCGCCGGTTCGCAGGAACCCGTCCTCGGTGAACGACTCGGCCGTCTTCTCGGCGAGGTTGCGGTAGCCCTTCATGACGACGTCCGAACGGATCAGCACCTCGCCGTCGGTGTCCAGCCGGATCTCCACGCCGGGCGCCGGCGGGCCGACCGTCCCGATCCGGATCCGGTCGGGCGGGTTGACCGTGCCCGCGCCGCAGGTCTCGCTCATCCCCCACAGCTCGGCGAGCGGCAGGCCGATCGCGTGGAAGAACTCGAGCACCTCGACGGGCGTCGGCGCGGCGCCGACGTTGATCGCCTCGACCTGATCGAGGCCGAGCATCGTGCGCAGCCCGGCGAAGATCTCCGCGTCGGCAGCGGTGACCTCGGCGGCTAGCTCGGGCGGCACCGGCTCTCCGGCCTGTTCGAGGCGGACCTTGCGCAGCGAGGCCTCCAGCGCCTCCTGCACCTTCGCGCGCTGCTCCTCGGGCTGCGAGGCGAGCATCGTCTCCAGGCCCGCCTTCAGCTTCTCCCAGATGCGCGGCACGGCGAAGAACCAGCTCGGACGCACTTCGGGCAGGTAGGAGAGCACCTGGCGCGGGTCCTCGCAGCACGTGATCTGCAGCCCGTAGACGATCGGCAGGTAGTGATGGGCGTTGCGCTCGGCGACGTGGGCCGAAGGCAGCCACGAGATCACGCGACCGTCCTTCGGGAACTCGATCAGCTCGTCGAGCCCCTCGCAGGCCGCCATCAGGTTGCGATGCACCAGCTGGACGCCCTTCGGCGGTCCGGTCGTTCCCGAGGTGTAGATCAGCGTGAGGATGTCGGTCGGCTCGAGCGCGGCAACCGATGCCTCGACGTCGAACTCCGCGTCGGAGCCCTCGACGTCGGCGAGCGCGAGCGTTCCGCCGGGGGCCTCGCCGTCGATCACGATCACGTGCTCGAGCTCGGGCAGGCTCGTGCGGGCCTCCAGAACTCGGTCCAGATAGGCCTGCTCGCAGATCAGGATGCGGGCTTCCGCGTCGGAGACGAGGTAGGCGATCTGCTCGGCTGTGTAGGTGGAGTAGATCGAGAACGGCGCGGCCCCGACCATCATCCCGGCGATGTCGCAGAGATGGAACTCGGGCCGGTTGCCGATCATCAGCGCGAGCGTGTCGCCGCGGCGCAGGCCGAGCGCGTGCAGGCCGGCGGCAAGCGCGTCGGCACGGTCGCGCAACGAGCCCCAGGTGATCGTGTACGCGTCGTCCTTGGTGCGGATCGCGACGTCGCTTTCGCGTTCGGCGGCGGTGATGCGGAACGCCTCAGCGATCGTCGCGGCGTTCGCGGCGGGCGGACCGCTCTTCGTAGCGGGTCCTGAAACTGCGGCCTCCATCGATTCCTCCCTCTCTCCACCCCGCCCAAGAAGCCGGCGGACGGCTCGATCATAACCCCGATTCGCGCCCCGCACTAGGCTCGCAAAATGCGGATCGGAGAACTCGGCTATTGGTGGCGTTCGGTCGGTGGCCCGCCGCCTGCCCGCCCGCCTCTGCCGGGCCCGGCGGACGCCGACGTCGCGATCGTCGGCGCGGGCCTCACAGGTCTGTGGACGGCCTACTACCTGAAGCGTGCGCGCCCGGCCCTGCGGGTCGTCGTGCTCGAGGCCGAGCAGGCGGGCTTCGGCGCCTCCGGGCGCAACGGCGGCTGGCTCTCCGGCTTCTTCTCGGGCCCGCCGCGGGCGTACGGAAGCGGCTATGACGCCCTGCAGAGGGCGATGTTCGAGACCGTCGAGGAGGTCGCCCGCGTACTGGCTGAGCACGCGATCGACGCAGAGATGGCGCGGGGCGGCACGCTCACCGTCGCGCTCGACGGCGCCCAGCTGGCGCGGTTGCGCGAGGCGATCGCCGGCGCACGCCGCCACGGAGTCGGCGAGGAGGACCTGCGCGAGCTCTCGCCCGCGGAGCTCGACGAGCGGGTTCGCGTCGCAGACGCGGCCGGCGCGAGCTTCTCCCCCCACGTCGCCAGGGTTCATCCGGTCAAGCTGCTGCTCGGCCTCGCCGCGGCGGTGCAGGCGTCGGGCGCCGAGATCTACGAGCACACCCCGGTGACCGAGCTCGGCCCGCGTCGCGCCGTGACGACGCGCGGCGAGGTGCGCGCGGAGTGGGTCGTGCGCGCCACCGAGGGCTACACGGCGAGCCTGCGCGGCGAGCGCCGCGCACTCGTGCCGATGAACAGCTCGATGATCGTCACCGAGCCGCTCGCCGCCGAGGCCTGGGAGCGGATCGGATGGAGCGCCGCCGAGACGATCGGGGACGGCGCGCACGTCTACGCCTATCTCCAGCGCACCGCCGACGGGCGCATCGCGATCGGAGGCCGCGGCGTGCCATACCGCTACGGCTCGCGCACCGACGGTCGCGGCGACACCGCCGAGCGCACCGTCGCCAGCCTGCGAGCGAAGCTCGCCTCGATGTTCCCCGCCGCCGCCGATGCGGAGGTCGCGCACGCATGGTCGGGCGTGCTCGGCGTGCCCCGCGACTGGGCGCCCGCGGTCGTCGCGGACCCCGCGCGCGGGCTCGCCTACGCCGGCGGCTACGTCGGCGAGGGCGTCGCCGCGGCCAACCTCGCCGGGCGCACGCTGCGCGACCTGATCCTCGGCGAGAGCACGGAGCTGACGCGTCTGCCGTGGGTCGGCAGGCGCCCGCGGCGCTGGGAGCCCGAGCCGCTGCGCTGGGCCGAGATCCGGGCGGTCTACGCGGCCTACCGCCGCTGCGACGCCGCCGAGCGGCGCACAGGCCGACCGTCGCGGATCGCGCGGCTGATCGACGCGGCCTCCGGCCGGGAGTGACCGAATAGCATCGGCGGCCGTCCATCCTCAGGAGGCCCCGATGCCATACGAGACGGTGCTCTACGACACCGACGGCGCGATCGCCACGATCACACTCAACCGGCCCGAGCGGCTGAACACGATCGTGCCGCCGATGCCCGACGAGCTGCAGGACGCCGTCGAGCGGGCCTCCCTGGACGGCGCGGTGAAGGTGATCGTCCTGCGTGGCGCCGGGCGCGCCTTCTGCGCGGGCTTCGACTTCGGCGGCGGGTTCCACCACTGGGACGAGGGGATGACGACCGACGGCCGCTGGGACCCCGGCAAGGACTTCGCGATGGCGACCTCGCCCGCGGCGGGCCCGGTCCCGAAGTTCATGTCGATCTGGCGCTCGCCCAAGCCCGTGATCGCACAGGTCCATGGCTGGTGCGTGGGCGGCGGCAGCGACATGGCGCTCTGCGCCGACCTGGTGATCGCAAGCGATGACGCCCGCATCGGCACCCCTTACTCGCGGATGTGGGGCTGCTACCTGACCGGCATGTGGCTCTACCGGCTCGGCCTGACACGCGCCAAGGAGTACGCGCTCACCGGCCGGCCGCTCTCCGGCGCCGAAGCCGCGGAGGCCGGGCTGATCAACCGCTCGGTGCCGTTCGCAGGGCTCGAGGCCGAGGTCGCCGCCGAAGCCGCGCGGCTCGCCGCGATCCCGCTGTCGCAGTTGACGGCGATGAAGCTCGTCGTCAACCAGGCCTACGAGAACATGGGCCTGGCCTCGACACAGACGCTCGGGCCGATCCTCGACGGGCTCATGCGCAACACGCCGGATGCGGAGGAGTTCATCGAGCTCGCCGAGCGCGACGGGGTCGGCGCCGCCGTCGCGCGCCGCGACGGACTGTTCGGGGACTACAGCCAGGCGCCCGTGTCAGAGCGGCCGGATCCCGGCAACGTGATCGAGCCGTGACGGAGGCCGTCACCCCGCGCGCTCCGGCTTGACGGCCCCATAGCGGCGCCAGTGGCGCTCGGGGATGTCGTCCGGGTCCTTGTACCAGTGCCAGGTGCACGGGTCCTTCGCGTAGTCCTTAGGCGGCTCGGAGGGGTACAGGGGATAGCCGGACCACTGGATCGGCAGCGACTCGTTCATGAACGAGCAGTGCGTGCAGTAGAGCGGGAACCCCTTGCGGTCGAACGACCAGTCGTGCGCCTCCTGGGTGACGCCGCCACCGGGCAGGCCCTCGTAGGCGCCGTTTCGGACGAGTCGCTGGCCCGAGCCGCAAGGGTTCATGGCGAAGGTCACCTTCTCCTCGTCCTCTGTGATCGAGAACGAGCCCGGGTTCGGTCCCACGCCGGAGCAGGAATGTGCCCGCCACGTCGCCGCCAGCAGCTCGACGAGGTCGCGCCGGTCGAGCGCCACGATCGCATCGTGGTGCCGGCGCCAGCCGCGGCCCATCGACTCGGTCCAAGCTTCGGCGACGCCGTCCTCGCCGAGCCGCTGCTGGATGAACGAGACGAGATCGAGCACGCCCGCGGCCATCAGGTCATGGAGCATCTGCCACTCGTGCTTCATCTCCGAGCACAGGCGGCGCGCCTCGTCGAGGTCGCCCGCGTCGATCGCCTCGATCGCGCGATCCATCGTCGGCCGGGACAGCTGCTCGAGCTGCTCGTCGGTGAACCAGCGGTCTGTCATCGTTCCCTCCCTCGATGGTCGTCGGAGGGCAATTGTGACCGAGCCGCGAAAGGCGTTGGTGACCGGCGCCGCGCGCGGCATCGGCGCGGCGATCGCCGCGCGTCTGGCCGGTGACGGGATGGAGGTCCTCACGCTCGACCTCCGCGCGGGCTGCGACATCGCGCTCGACGTGGCCCGCGACGAGTTCCCGCCGCTCGCCGACATCGACGTCTGCGTGGCGAACGCCGGCGTCACGACGACGATCGCCCCCGCTCATCGCATGACCGCCGAGCAGTGGCAGCTCGACATCGACGTCAACCTGACCGGCGCCTTCCGGACGGTCCAAGCCTGCCTCCCGGGCATGCGCGAGCGCCGGTACGGGCGCATCGTCGTGATCTCGAGCGTGGCGGCGATCGGCGGCCTGCCCGGCCAGGTCGCCTATGCAGCGTCGAAGGCCGGCCAGCTCGGCATGGTGCGCACGCTCGCGGTCGAGAACGCGCGCCGCGGCATCACCGTCAACGCCGTTCTGCCGGGCCTGGTGGGCACCGAGCAGGTGCTAGCGATGCCCGAGGAGGTGCGCGAGCGCGCGCTCGCCTCGGCGCCCGGCGGGCGGCTCGTCGAGCCGCAGGAGATCGCCGCGGCCGTCTCGTTCCTCGCGGGCCCGGAGGCCGCTCAGGTCAACGGGCAGACGATCGCCGTGGACGGCGGGGCCTCGCTGACGCAGCTGACGCTCGGCAACCGCTAGACCTGCGCCACCGCGGCCGCCCGCTCCTCGCGCGCGTGGCCGCGAAGGCGCAGCCCGAGCGCGGGGAAGAACAGCGTCGAGAGCACGGCCGCGCCGACCAGGGCCGCCCCCGTCACCGTGCGCATGTGGCGGTCTTCGACAGCGAGCGTCGTGATGGCCACCACCAGCGGGAGCTGCGTCGCGCACATCAGGGCGAGGGTGATCCGATCTCGCTCCTCGAGCACGCGCCGGTAGAGCAAGATCGCAGGCGCTCCGCGGACGACGAGGAACAAGACGAAGAACAACAGCATCTTCAAGACCCCGGAGGCGCTGGCGAACAACGCGTCGATGTCCACTTTCATCCCACTGACCACGAAGAAGAACGGCACGAACACGCCGTAGGCGACTGCCGTCAGCTTCGAGTCGAAGCCGGGCAGCTCGTGACCCTTGAGCACCTGCCGGGTGATCACCCCTGCGGCGAAGCCTCCGAGCAGAAGGTCGAGCCCCAGTTCGAACGCGAGGAGTGCGAGCGCGAAGATGAGCACCACGATCCAGCGCACCGCGAGCTGGCCGCTCGCCTCCATCGTGCGCGCCATCCACGGCAGCGTCCGCTCCGCAGAGCGCACCGCGAACACCGCCACCCCGACCGCGAGGGCCACGAAGACGACCAGGATCACGGCGTTGTGGAGCGTCCCGTCCGCCGAGAGTATGAGCGTGAGCAGCAGGATCGGCCCGAACTCCCCGACGCCGCCGGCCGCCAGCAGGTAGGTGCCGAAGCGAGTACGCAACTCCCCCGCGTCGGACAGCGCCGGGATCAGGGTGCCGAGCGCCGTGGTCGCCATCGCCGAGCCGGTGTACAGCATCGACTCCACGATTCCCGCGGCGGTGAGCACCCCGGCGAAGCCGTAGGCGAGCACCAGCGAGAGACCCCACCCGGCGGCTCCCAGCCGCAGCGGGCGTCCCGCTATGCGCTGCAGATCGATCTCGTAGCCCGCGAAGAAGAACAGCAGCCCCAGGCCGAGCGCCGAGAAGAACGAGATGAACTGGCTCAGGTGCAGACCGAGGCCCTGCGGCCCGATCGCGATCCCGAGCAGCAGCTCGACGACGACCACCGGCAGGGGAAGCCCGCGCGCCGAGGCGGCCGCGGCCACGGTGGCCGCGATCGCCGAGCAGGCGACAATCGCGAGGAACGTGCCGGGGGCGACCGTGACGGCGGGCAGCATCCGTCAGGCCCGCGGCCGCACGATTGCCCGTGTTGTCGACGCCGCCCCCACGCCTGCCGAGAGTACACCGGCGCGGGCACCGTCGGAACTGCGCGCCGGCGCCCTCACGAGCGCCTCGGCGACCCCGGAAGGCGGGCACGGAGCGTCCGCCGACACTCCCGAAATCCCGCGCGGAGCGTCCGCCGACACTCCCGAAATCCCGCGCGGAGCGCCCGCCGAGCACTCCCAGGATCCGGCAGTGACCGCCGGTCCACCCCCGATCGATCACCACCTGGACGGACGTCCGAGGCGACCGCATCGAATGTCCGGAAGGAGGGTTACGGCAGGCGGAGGAGACGTACCCCGATCCCCGACAAGGAGAAGGCATCGATGCGTTCACCGAAGCTGACGTCCGTGCTGGCGCTCGCCCTGCTGGCGCTCGCCATCCCCGCCACGGCGTCCGCGCGCGCCCATCACCACGGCGCGGGCAGGCACAGCGCGACCCCCCGCCAATGCCGGCTGACCCTCAACGTCGCGCCGCGGCTGCTCACGAGCGGCGAAACGGCGCTGGCGTACGGTCAGGCGTCCTGCCAGGCAGGCGCCGAAGCCGGGCAGACCGTGACGGTCTACGAGCACTCCGCGAGCACGGGCGGCTACAGCGTGGCCGGCACCGCCACCACCGACCCGCACGGCTTCTACCAGCTCACGACTCCCGCGCTGACGGAGAACTCGGTCTTCTACGCCACCGTCGCAAGCGCACAGAGCCCGCATCGCACGGTCCGTGTGATCGCCTCGGTGGCGCTCGCCGGCCCGCCCGAAGGCAAACAGCTCTTCGCCGGCATCCACACCGGCCGCCGCAACGCGGTCACCTTCACAGGCACGGTCAGCCCGACCGACGCGGGCGCCGAGGTGGTGCTGCAGCGCCAGAACGAAGTGCGCGGGGACGCCTGGCACCGGATCGGCCGCACGATCGTCGACTCGAACGGCCAGTTCGCCCTGACGCACGTCTTCTGGGTCCCCGGCGCATCGGAGATCCGGGTGATCGTGCACTCGAACAGGCGCAACGTGCGCAGCGCGTCGAACACGCTCAGCTACGACATCTCGCAGGCGCAGAACCCCTCGCTGACGATCCTGACCTCGGCGGACCCGACAGGCTATGGCGGCTCGGCCGTGATCAGCGGCGCCGCCGCCGGTGCGCCGAACGCCCCGCTCACGCTGCTCGCACGCACGCGGGCGGGCACGTTCAAGCCGGTTGCGAGCACCACGACGGACGGCGAAGGCAAGTACGCCTTCCCGGCCCAGACCACGCTCGCGAGCAGCTTCTACAGAGTGCAGGGCGCCAACCGCCGCTCGGCGGTCCTCTACCAGGGCGTGAAGTACCTCCTCTCGGCGCTTCCGGGTGCAACCAGCGTCCAGTCCGGACAGCCGTTCAGCGTCAGCGGAACGGTGACCCCGGCCCACGCCGGCCACGAAATCTACCTTCAGCGGCTGAGCGCTCAGGGGACCTTCTGGCACGTGGTCGCGGTCGGCTCGGTTGCGGCCGACGGCAGCTATTCGATCAGCCACGTCTTCTTCGCGCCCGGGACCGACGTCCTGCGGGTGAAGATCCCGGGCGATCCTGAAAACGGCGGCACGGTGAGCCCGCAGTTCAACCTCGGGGTCACGCCCGCGCCGGGCGCGAGCCTGAAGCCCGAGCCACCGAGCAACTCGAGCCAGCCCTCGCCGGGCCAGCTCTAGCGCGAGCCTCCTGGCCGGCGGCGGTGCCGTGCGATCCGCGCGGCACCGCCTGCCGGGGCCGCGCGGCCCGGCAGGCCCTCAGGCGCCCGCGGGCGCCGGATCGGGCCTGACGAGCACGGTGTCGGCCACCGGGATCACCTCGTCCGCCGGCAAGCCTGCGCGACGGGCGTGCTCGCGGATCGCGTCCGCGCTCGTGGCCTGGTAGATGCACACCGTCCCCACGCGCCCGTCGCCCTCGTCGAGCACGTAGCTGCGGATCCAGCGGATGTCATCTGACATCTCGTCGTCGCCGACGGCCGTCGACCGCGCGGCCGCGGCGCCGAGCTCGTCGCCCGAGCCCCAACCGCCGCGCCTCAGGATCACGTAGGTGTCCATGTTCTGCTCCCCCTTCGGGTTGTGAGAGATCTGCCGTCCCCTTCGGCCGGTTTCGGCCCGGCCCACAGGGATCGTAGGCGGCGCGGGCGGGTCCGGTGTGTGAGGAGGCGCACGCGCCGGCAAGGACGTGTCGGGGCGAGCCACCACGCCGGCCCCCGTCGGCCCTATTCTTGACGCAGGCCGTCCCCTGGGAGGAGGCAGACCGAAGTGGCACCGATCTTTTTCGTCGCGATCCCGCTGGTGGTGGCGCTCTGCGTCCTGATCGTGTTGATCAGCAACGGCAACCACTACGCGCCGCAGGCCTACTACCGGCGCAAGCGCGGCGGGGCGCCGGTGACCTACGGCTTCGAGTCGCTCGGGCCTCGCCCGCGCAAGAGCCCGCCCGGGTGGGACGGGACGGCGGACCGGCCGCCGCCCGACGCGCCCTAGACGTGCGTCGCCCAGGGCGCGCGGAGGCCCGGATCGGGCAGGCCTCCGCTTTTGTGGAGAGAGGGTCGGCCGGCGCTCCGTGCCGGCGTCCGGCTCAGGCGGCCACGGCGCGCGAGTCGAGGTGGGCGCCGACCTTGCGCTTGACGCGCTGCAGCGCGTTGTCGACGGTCTTGGTGTCGCAGCTGAGGCGCTCGCCGACCTGCTCGTAGGAGTAGCCGTCGAGGTACAGCGAGAGGACCCGGCTCTCGAGCTCGGAGAGCGCGGTCGACAGGCAGCCCACGAGCGAGCGCAGCTCCTCGCTCGAGATCACCTGGTTGACGGGATCGTGAACCGTCGGACCCGGCAGCATCTGATCGAGCGTGGGGACGTCTTCGGAGCTGCCGGCCGGCGTCGAGGAGAACGAGACGTACTGGTTCAGCGGCGTGTGCTTGTTGCGCGTCGCCGTCTTTACGGCCGTGATGATCTGGCGTGTGATGCAGAGCTCGGCGAAGTTGCGAAAGCTCGACTCGCGGTCGGTGCGGAAGTCGCGGATCGCCTTGTAGAGGCCGACCAGGCCCTCCTGAATCAGGTCGTCAGCGTCTCCGCCGGCCAGGAAGTACGACGAGGCCTTCAACCGCACGAAGCCGTGGTAGCGGCGCACGAGTCGGTCGTATGCGTTGCGATCCCCCTGCTTCGCCAAGGCGATGAGGAACACATCCTCAACCTTAAGTTCAGGGTTAGAGGTCTGGGAGAATCGTGCCACGAGCAGTCCATCCTTTCTTGGGCCCGCCTCCCTGGCGGTTCCCGGGTGTTTGCTCAGTGGCGCACTCCTCCCCTGGCGCCAAAGCTATTCAATTCCCGAGGTTTCTCAACCTCAGGTCAAGCGTTATGCGCGGCAGCCTGACACAGTTATGAAGAGCTGTCAAGCCTGGTTTGCAAGATCTCGTACAGGATCGCACTAGCTGCGGCGGACACGTTCAGGGAGCTCACGCGACCCCGTACCGGCAGGGCGATCAGCTCGTCGCAGGCGCTCGCGACGCGCGGCCGCAGGCCGCTCCCCTCGCTCCCCAGCACCAGGATCACTCCGCTCCCGCCGTAGTCGGGGCGGTCGTAGGGAACCGGCTCACGGCCGGCGTCGCGCTCGGCCTGCTCGGGGGCGCTGGCGCCGTAGCTCCAGCAGCCCGCGTCACGAGCTCCCAACAGGAAGTCGGCGAGGTTCCGTACCCGTGCGATCGCGAGGTGCTCGACCGCCCCCGCGGATGCCTTGCAGACGGCTGGCGTGACCTCCGCAGCCCGCCGTTCGGGGATCACGACGCCGTCGGCGCCGACACACTCGGCCGTGCGGCACACCGAGCCGAGGTTCTGCGGGTCCTGGACCTGGTCGAGCGCGACCAGCAGCGGTTCCTTGCGCGCGAGCAGCTCGGCGCTGCCGGCGTACGGGTAGGGCCCGACCTCCGCGCAGACGCCCTGATGGGATGGCGATCCGCACAGCGCCTCGATCTCCTCACCGGACGCGAGGCTCGGCTTGCGCTCGGTGAGCCACGGCTCACGCGCCGCCTGGGAAGTCGCCCACAGGCGCCCGACGGTCCGGGCGCGCCGCCCCCGCAGCGCCTCGCGTACGGGGTTGCGGCCGTAGACGATCACAGCGGCAGCAGCTCGAAGCCCTGCGCGCCGTCGCGTACCTCCCAGCCCAGGGCGGCGATCGCGTCGCGCAGCTCGTCGGCGGCGGCGAAGTCGCGTCCCGCGCGCGCCCGCTCGCGCTTTTCCGCGAGCTCGACGACCTCCTCGGGCGCTGCGGCATCTGGTGCCACGACGCTCTCGAGACCCAGGACGCCGAGCATCTCGCGCAGATCCCCGTCGCCCGCGCTCTCGAGGCGCCCGGCCTCGCGCAGCCACTCGTTCAGCGAAGCGAGGGCCTCGGCGGTGTTGAAGTCGCGCCGCAGCGCCTCGAAGAAGCGCTCGCGCAACGGCGCCAGCTCTGCGGGGGAGGGCTCGCCGGGCATCAGACGGCGATGAGCCTCGCGGATCCGTCTCACGTTCGCGGCTGCCTGCTCGAGGGCCTCGGCCGAGTAGGCCAGCGGCTGACGGTAGTGACCGGAGAGCAGATACATGACGACCGCCTCGGGACCGTAGGCCTCGATCACCTCGTAGAGCGGCGCGATGTTGCCGACCGACTTCGCCATCTTCTCGCCGGTCGACTGGATCATGCCGTTGTGCATCCAGATCCGGGCCAGCTCGTGCCCGCGCGCGGCCCGCGTCTGGGCGGCCTCGTTCTCGTGGTGGGGAAACACGAGGTCCGAGCCGCCGCCGTGGATGTCCACGCCGCCCGGCAGGCCCTCCTCGGCCATCGCCGAGCACTCGATGTGCCAGCCGGGGCGCCCATCTCCCCAAGGCGCGGACCAGTGGGTGTCCTCGCCCTCCTTGTGCGCCTTCCACAGCGCGAAGTCGAGCGGGTCGCGCTTCAGCTGAGCACCCTCGACTCCCTCGCCCTGGTCCATGCTGTCGACGTCGCGGTGGGAGAGGCTCCCGTACTCGGGATCGGAGCGCACGCGGAAATAGACGTCGCCGTCGACCGCGTAGGCGTTGTCGCGGTCGATCAGCGCTCCGATGAAGTCCTCGATCTCGCCGATCGTCTCCGAGGCGAGCGGCTCCCCGTCCGGGCGACCGATCCCGAGCTCGTCCGTGTCGGCGAAGTAGGCGGCCGTCATCTCCGCGGCGAGCTGTTCGCTCGGAACGCCCTGCACGCGCGCCGCGTCGTAGATCTTGTCGTTGACGTCGGTGACGTTGACGACAAGCCTGACCTCATAGCCCTCGTGGCGAAGGAACCGAGCCAGCGTGCTGAACACGACGAACGGCCTCGCGTTGCCGATGTGGATGCGGCTGTAGACGGTCGGCCCGCACGCGTAGATCCCGAGCGTGGGTTTCACCTCGGGAGGCTCGAGCGCGAGCAGCTCACCGCTGCGCGTGTCGTGGAGTCGGATCTCAGCCATCGCCGCGCAACCCTAGCTGCCCCCGGCCGGCAGGCAGCGCCACCGGCCCCGCTCCCCGAACTCGCCGGGCGAGGGCGGGACGCTACCCCCCCGCGTCCCCCTCGACCGCGGCGATCGCCAGCGCCGCCGCCCCCTCGCCGCGGCCGACGAAGCCCATGCGCTCGCCGGTGCTGGCCTTGACGTTGACCTGGCCCTCCGGCACGCCCAGCGCCGCGGCCAGGCGTGCACGGATGCCATCGCGATGGGGCGAGACCTTGGGCTCCTCCATGATCACGGTGCAGTCGACGTTCCCGACCGCGAGACCGCGTTCGGCGAGCATTTCCACGACCCGCTCGAGCAGCAGGATCGAGTCGGCGCCGCGCCAGCGCTCGTCGGTGTCGGGGAAGTGGTGACCGATGTCGCCGAGCCCGGCGGCGCCGAGCAGCGCGTCGATCACGGCGTGCGTCAGCACGTCGGAGTCGGAGTGACCGTCGAGCCCCCTCGCGAAAGGGATCTCGACCCCCCCTAGGATCAGCTTGCGTCCCTCGACGAGCCGGTGCGAGTCATATCCGAGGCCGACCCTCATGTGGAGGCCCCGATCGGCTCCGGGCGGCGGTGCCGGTGCTCGAAGACGGACAGCTCGCGGACGCCGAGCTCGTCGAGCAGCTCCAGCGCCTGCTCGTAGCCGGCGCCGACGTCAGCCGGACGGTGCGCGTCGCTGGAGAGCGCGACCGGCAGCCCCGCTTCTACGCACATCTCGAGGAACGCCCGCGCGGGGTAGATCTCTCCGACGGGCTTGCGCAGCCCGGCGGTCGAGACCTCGACGGCGACGCCGGCCTCGGCGAAAGCTTCGACGGCGGGCTCGTAGTAGAACCGGACATCGCGCTCGGGGAACCGCTCCGGGTGGGCGGACCCCCATATCTTCACCAGGTCGGGGTGGGCGATGATGTCGAACAGGCCGCTCCGCGCGCTCTCGGCCACGGTCTCGAAATAGCGCGTCCAGATCTTCTCGGGGCTCAGATCGGGTCGCTTGGGATCCCACACGCCGAAGTCGTCCATGTCGACGGCACCGTCGCGGATGAAGTGGACAGAGCCGACGACATAGTCGAAGTCGCGCGGCTCGAGCAGCGCCGCCGTGCGGTCCTCGGCGCCCGCGACGAAATCGGCCTCGATGCCGAGCCGCAGATCGGTCTGCTCGCGTACGAACGAGCAGTACTCGTCGATGTCGTCCACGGCATAGCGTTCCCAGAAGGGATGGCGCCAGAGCTCGAGCGCCTGGCGGAAGCGGTAGATGTGTTCGGAAACCCCCAGCTCGGCGATCCCCTGCTCCGAGGCGGCAAGGCGGTAGCGCTCGGCGTTCGCCGGTGTGTAGGAGGCCTCGGCGGTCGCGTCGGCCTCGTCGAGGCGCAGGTGCAGGTGGTAGTCGGTCAGCATCGCTGAGCGGCGATTCAAGCAGGATCGGTGTGCCCGAACCTGCCGCGGTCACCGAGCAGCAGCTCCGCGACGCGCAGGTCGAACGGGGTTGTGACCTTGACGTTCTCCGCGGGAGCCGGCACGACCATCACTCTTCCGCCGGCGCGCTCGATCAGCCAGGCGTCGTCGGTGGCAGAGGCGAGTGTGTCTGCGTCGACTTCAAGCCCGCGTTCGAGCGCCCCGCGGCGGAAGACCTGCGGCGTCTGCACGGCCCACAGCTCACCGCGATCGAGCGTCTCGCGAACCTCTCCCCCCTGCGTGCCTGCGCGCTTGATCGTGTCCGTTACGGGAGCCGCTGCGATCGCTGCGTCCGCGCGATCGTCGCTCGCGAGCACCGAGATCACGCGCTCCGCGAGCTCCGGGGTCAGCAGGGGCCGCGCCGCGTCGTGTACGAGCACGGTGTCATCCGGTCGCGCCGCCTCCAGCGCACGCGCCACCGACTCCGAACGGCACGAGCCGCCCGTCACGCCGATCGTGCCCGCCGGTGCGGCGCCGCCGGGAGGCAACGCGACGACGATCTGCCCGACGCCGGGGGTGGCCGTGAGCGCATCGACGCTCCACCGCAGCAGCGGTCGCCCGGCCAGCTCCACGTAGGCCTTCGGCACGCCTGCTCCGAGGCGCTCGCCGCTCCCGGCGGCCACGATCAGGGCGACTGTCATCGCCGGAGGGGCTGCCGCGCACGCGCCATGCCGCTGGCTGGCGCGTGCGCGAGAGCCTCGCTACTTGCCGGCCGCCGCCAGCTGGCTGCTGGCCGAGTCGGCGAGCAGATCGTCGAGGTAGCTCTCGGCCTCCTCCTCGTCCTTGTCGAGCGCGTACATGAGCTCGGAGGCGAGGATCTTCTTGGTGCGGGTGAACATCTGCTTCTCGCCGGTGGAGAGGCCCTTCTCGCTCTCGCGCAGGGAGAGGTTGCGGACGACCTCGGCAAGCTCGTAGATGTCGCCGGTCTTGATCTTGTCGCGGTTGTGCTTGAACCGGCGGTTCCAGTTCTTCGGCATCTCCGAGACTTCGTCGCGAAGCACGTCGAGAACCTTGTTCACGGTTTCCTCGTCGATCACGCGACGAAGACCCGCCAGGGCGGCGTTCTCGGTGGGCACGCGGACAGTCATGTCGTTGTGGAGGATCTTGATGGTGAGATACTCGCGGCGTTCGCCGAGGATCTCCATGTCCTCCTTCTTGAGGACCTTGCCCGCGCCGTGATGGGGGTACACGACGTGGTCGCCCAGCTCGAACTCGATGTACTCGACTTCGCGGGTGACCTCGAGCTCCTCAGTCAGCGATCCTTCTTCAGATGCATGTGCCGAAATGGTGTCCTCCTTCGTTCTGGCCGGCCGCGAAGGGCCGGCCCTTGTCAAGTCTGTAGGTAGCGATCCACGAGGTTCAGCTCCTGCAGCCTGCGCAGGCCCTCGCGGATGTCCTTGGCGCGGATCTCGCCCACGCCCTCGATCCCCTCGAGCTCCGGGTCGCTCGCGCCCAGCAGCTCATCGAGCCCGCCGAACTCGGCGACGATCTGAGCGACCACCAGCTTGGGCAGCCGGGGGATCCGCCCCAGCACGCGGTAGCCACGTGAGGGGACGGGGTAGTCGAGGGTGTTCAGCTTGCGGTCGTAGCCGAGCAGCTCCGCGAGCCGGCCGAAGTCGAGCAGGTCCTGATGCGTGAGGCGGCCGATCTCCTCGAGCGCCGCGGCGAAGCCCTCGTCGGAGTAGCCCGACAGGTAGTCGCGCACCAGCGCCGCCTTCTCGGCTGCGGCGCCCACCATCGTCTCCTCGAGCTGCATCTCGATCAGGCGCCCCTCGCTGCCGAGCTCGACGATGTAGCGCTCGATCTCGACCGCCATGCGGCTGACGAGCTCTGAGCGCTGCAGGACCGTCAGCACGTCGTGCAGGGTCGTCGCGCCCTCGAATTCGAGCGCCGTCAGTCGCGTTGAGACCTGATCCAGGCGCGTGCGGAACTTCTCCAGCGTCGCGAGCGCCTGGTTGGCCTTCGCGAGCACGATCGGGATGTCTTCGAGGATGTACTTGACACCGTCTACGTAGACCGAGACGACCTCGCGGCGCTGGGAGATCGCGATCACGAGCGCTTCGGTCTGCTTTGAGACGCGCTCGGCCGTGCGGTGGCGGGTGCCGGTCTCGTGCGAGAGGATCGTCGGATCGGGCATCAGCTGGACGTTGGCCATGACGATCTTCGTGGCGTTCGCGTTGAGGATGATCGCACCGTCCATCTTTGCCACCTGGTACAGGAAGGCGGGGCTGTAGTCGATCTCGAGCTTGATGCCGCCGGAGAACATGAAGCTGAGGTCCTCCGGTTCGCCGATCGCGATCAAACCGCCGGTGCGGGCGTGCAGGATGCTCTCGATGCCCTCACGCAGCGCGGTTCCTGGAGCGATCATCTCCAGTGCCCTCATGAGCCCCGGATCCGGTCTTAGTGCGTTGTCTACTTCTTCGCCGGAACGGGGTGCCACAACCCCAATTCTAGGGCATTTAGCGAATTTTCAGCTCCAGCCCAAATGGCCGGAAATGGCTAGACAGCGCCGATTGTGGGTACCGCCGGCCGCTCGGCCGACGCGCTGGGACCCCTGCGCGAGGCGGCGATCGGTCCGCCCCCGCCGCTTCCGCGCGGGAGGGCCAGCGCCAGCGCCTCACGCAGCGTCCCCGCGGCGCGGGCGCGGGTATCGCTCTCGGGCGGGGCGATCACACCGCTGAGCCCGTGGCGCGACGTCTCGTCGAGCCGGCGCTCGGGGTGCCCGACCCAGCGCAACTCGCCGGTCAGCCCGAGCTCGCCGAAGCATGCGAGCGGCCCCTCCTCGCCCCCCGCCGCGGGCGACTGACCCCGCGCCGCGCTGGCGACCGCGAGCGCGACCGCCAGATCGCAGCCGGGCTCGTCCACGCGCACGCCGCCGACGACGTTCACGAACACGTCGCAGCCGCCGGTCGTCACGCCGCCATGACGCGCGAGGATCGCGAGCACCAGCGCGAGCCGGTTGCGATCGAGCCCGGAGACGACCCGCCGCGGCTGCTCGAGCTCCGAGCGCGCGACCAGCGCCTGGACCTCCACGAGCAGGGGCCGCGACCCCTCCATCGTCGCGAGCACCACGCTCCCGGGGGCACGCGTGGCCTCGGCGACAAAGCGCGCCGAGGCGTCGAGCACCTCGACGAGCCCGCCCTGGCGCATCTCGAACAGGCCCGCCTCGTTGGTCGAGCCGAAACGGTTCTTCAGCGCCCGCAGCTCGCGGTAGGGCCGCTCCCGCTCGCCCTCGAACTGCAGCACGCAATCCACCAGGTGCTCGAGCACACGGGGGCCGGCCAGGGCGCCGTCCTTGGTGACGTGCCCGACGAGGATCACCGCCGTCCCCTGCTCCTTGGCGAGTCCCATGATGCGCGCGGCAACCTCCCGCACCTGTCCGACGGAGCCCGGCGCGCCGGAGAGGTCGCTTGAGCGCAGCGTCTGCACGGAGTCGATGACGCACACCTCGGGGCGCTCGGCGGCAAGCGTTTCGAGCACCGACTCCAGCTCGGTCTCGGCCACGATCGGGACGTCGAGCGCGGAGGCGGGCCGAAGGGGCACGACGGCCCGATCGGATGCCTTCTCGCCCGCGACGAGCCGCTCAGCCCGCAGCCTGACCTGCTCCGCGGACTCCTCGCCGCTGACGTAGAGCGTCCCGTGCCCCGCCCCCGCGAGGTGGCCCAGGACCATGTTCGTGAGCGTCGACTTGCCGATCCCGGGTGAGCCGCCGAGCAGCGTCAGCGAGCCGGGCACGAGCCCGCCGCCGAGCACGCGGTCGAGCTCGCCGATGCCGGTCGAGAGCCGTGTGACGGGGGCGGTGCCGACCTCTCGCAGGCGCCGGGGAGCCGCACGCTCGCCGCGGCCGCGGGCGCCGCCTGCTGACCGCCCCCGAGAGGAGCCCGCCCCGGCCTCGGGGAGGACCTCCTCGACGAGCGTGTTCCACGCGCCGCAGGTCGGGCACTGACCGTGCCACTTGGCCTCCTGCGCGCCGCAGTCGGAGCAGACGTGGACGCTCTTGCGAGGCATCCGGCCAGGCTACGGCTTGGTGGGGACGCCTTGCTCGCCGGCGCCGGCGGCCCGTTCGGACCGCCTCACGCCGGCGGGGCTACTCCTGGGAAGCGGGCGCGTCCGCGGCGGGCGCGTCGCCGCCCTCGGTCAGCTCCGGCTCCTCAGCCGAGCCGCCCTCCGCGCCGACGCCGACCGGCGTCTTCTGCTTCTTGGGCTGGACGATCGAGAGCGTCACCTCGTCCTCGCTGCCGTCCTCGCCCGGGTTGACCACCACGGTCGCACCCGGGGTTAGCTCCTCGCGGAGCACGAAGTCTGCGAGCGGGTCCTCGATGTAGCGCTGGATCGCCCGGCGCAGGGGCCTTGCCCCCATCGAGGGATCCCAGCCCTTGTCGACGAGCAGATCCTTGGCACCGTCGGTCAGCTCCAGCTGCAGCTCGCGTTCGGCCATCGACTCGCGGATGCGCAGCAGCAGCAGCTCGACGATCTGCTTGATCTCCTCCTTCTGCAGCTTGTGGAAGACGATCACGTCGTCGATGCGGTTGAGGAACTCGGGACGGAAGACTTTCTTCAACTCGCCCATGATCCGGTTCTTCATGTCGTCGTAGGTGATCCCGGTCTCGTCGTCGGAGACGGCGAAGCCCAGCGGCGTGTTGCGCGCGATCTCCGCGGCCCCGATGTTCGAGGTCATGATCACGATCGCGTGCCGGAAGTCGACCGTGCGCCCCTGGGCGTCGGTCAGCCGGCCGTCCTCGAGGATCTGCAGCAGGATGTTGAAGACGTCGGGGTGTGCCTTCTCGATCTCGTCGAGCAGGAGCACGCTGTAGGGCTTGCGGCGCACCGCCTCGGTGAGCTGGCCGCCCTCGTCATAGCCGATGTAGCCCGGAGGGGAGCCGACCAGGCGCGAGACCGCGTGCTTCTCCATGTACTCCGACATGTCGATGCGGATCAGCGCTTCGTCGTCGCCGAAGAGGAACTCGGCGAGCGTCCGCGCGAGCTCGGTCTTGCCGACGCCGGAGGGGCCGAGGAAGATGAACGAGCCGGTCGGGCGCTTCGGGTCCTTCAGACCCGCGCGCGAGCGACGGATCGCCTTCGAGATCACCTCGATCGCCGGGTGCTGGCCGATCACGCGCTTGTGGAGTTCGTCCTCCATGCGCATCAGCTTCTGCGTCTCGGCCTCGGTCAGCTTGAAGACGGGGATGCCGGTCCACATCGAGACGATGTCGGCGATCTCCTCCTCGCCGATCGACGGGCGCTCTCCGGACTCGCCGGATTCCCACGCCTGCTCGAGCTCGCGTTTCTTGTTCGTCAGCTTGCGCTCCTTGTCGCGCAGCGACGCCGCCTTCTCGAACTCCTGCGCCTCGATCGCGGCCTCCTTTTCGCGCCGCGTCTTCTCGACGTCGTCCTCCAGCTCGCGGTTCGCGGGCGGGGAGGTCATCGACTTGATACGCATACGCGAGGCGGCCTCGTCGATCAGGTCGATCGCCTTGTCGGGCAGGAAGCGGTCGGAGATGTAGCGGGAGGCGAGTTCGCCGGCCGCCTGCAGCGCCTCGTCGGTGATCTGCACCTTGTGGTGCTGCTCGTAGCGGTCGCGCAGGCCCGTGAGGATCTCGACGGTCTGATCGATCGTCGGCTCGTCCACGCGAATCTGCTGGAAGCGGCGCTCCAGGGCCGAGTCGCGCTCGAGGTACTTGCGGTACTCGTCGAGCGTCGTCGCGCCGATCGTCTGCAGCTCGCCGCGCGCCAGCGCGGGCTTCAGGATCGAGGCCGCGTCGATCGCGCCCTCGGCGGCGCCGGCGCCGACGAGGTTGTGGAGCTCGTCGATGAACAGGATGATGTCGCCGCGCTGGGTGATCTCCTTCATCACCTTCTTGAGGCGCTCCTCGAACTCGCCGCGGTACTTCGAGCCGGCGACCAGGGCCGCCAGGTCGAGCGTGTAGATCTGCTTGTTCTTCAGCAGCTCGGGCACCTCGGAGCTCGTGATGCGCTGCGCGAGCCCCTCGACGACGGCCGTCTTGCCGACACCCGGCTCGCCGACCAGCACCGGGTTGTTCTTGGTGCGGCGCGAGAGGATCTGCATGATCCGCTCGATCTCGGTCTCGCGACCGACGCACGGGTCCAGCTTGCCGTCGGAAGCCAGCTTCGTCAGGTTGCGCCCGAACTGGTCGAGCAGCTTCGAGGACTTCTTGCCCTCGCCCGCAGGCGAGCCGGCGCCCGAGCCCGAGCCGCCCGAGGAGCCCTGGCGGCGACCGCCGGGACCGGACAGCATGCGGATGACCTCGTTGCGGATCTTCTCGGAGTCGGCGTCGAAGTCGAGCAGGATGCGGGCGGCGACGCCCTCGTTCTCGCGCACGAGGCCCAGCAGGATGTGCTCGGTTCCGATGTAGTTGTGGCCCAGGCTCAGCGCCTCGCGCAGGGCGAGCTCCAAGACCTTCTTCGCACGCGGGGTGAACGGGATCTGCCCGGAGGTGACCTCCTCGCCGGAGCCGACGATGCGCACAACCTGCGCGCGCACGCGCTCGACGGTGATGTCGAGGCTCTCCAGCACCCGTGCGGCGAGACCCTCCTCCTCGCGCAGCAGACCCAGCAGGATGTGCTCGGTGCCGATGTAGTTGTGCTTGAGCGTCCGCGCCTCCTCTTGCGCGAGGACGACCACCTGTCTAGCCCTTTCTGTGAACCGCTCGAACATTTTGTGATCCTTCCTGCCGGGGCGGTGCCCCAAATAGGGTCTTGGTGGTGGTCCTTATGACGCCTAGAGGAGCAGTCTACCAACCGGTCGGGCCGCTCCTACGGGGTCCATCGGCACCCTGAACGCTTGCCTTGACCCAAGAATGGCCGAGCCGATCTCGTACGTTCGTCCAGGCTCGGGACCGCACCCTAAAGACGGCTGCGGCGTATGCCTCCTCGAGCCTCGGCGACCCTCCACCGACTCTTCTCAGAGGGTAGCGACGGGCTCGCTCCGAACCGGTCATCCGTCCGGGGTAGCCACCACCTCGCGGCAGCAGCCCGCGACCGCTCCCGCCCGGCGCCGGCGCGACGAACGAACGGCCGTCCGCCGGCGAGAACGCCCGCGCGTCAGTCGCGCATCGCGGGGAACAGGACGACCTCGCGGATCGAGTCGCGCCCGGTCAGGAGCATGACGAGCCGGTCAACGCCGAGGCCGACGCCAGCGGTGGGCGGCATCCCCTGCTCGAGCGCCTGTACGAACGCCTCGTCATAGGGCATCGTCTCGGCCCCGCCCGCGGCGAGCGTCTCGATGCGCTGCTGCGCCGCGAAGCGCTCGCGCTGCTCGTCGGCGTCGGTGAGCTCGCTGAAGCCGTTGGCGATCTCCATGCCGCCCGCGAACGCCTCGAAGCGCTCCACGATGCCGGGATCGTCCGGGCGTTCGCGCGCGAGCGGGGAGATCTCCTTCGGATAGTCGACGACGAACGTCGGCCTCCGAAGACCCGGCTCGACGTACTTGGAGAGCAGGTCGTCCGCCATCTCGAACCAGACCTCGCCCGTCTTGACGTCGAGCCCGCGCTCGGCGATCTGGGCCGCCAGCGCCTCGGCGGTGAGGTGCTCTGAGAGGTCGACCCCGGTCGCCTCGCGGATCGCGTCGACGAAGCCGACGCGCGGCCACGGCGCGGCGAAGTCGAGCTCGCCGTCGTAGGAGACGGCCCCCGCCGCCGCCCTCGCAATCGCTTCGGTGCGGGCCATCGCGCCCTCGTAGTCCGCGTAGGCCTCGTACCACTCGACCATCGTGAACTCCGGGTTGTGCTTGTGGGAGATGCCCTCGTTGCGGAAGTCCTTGCCCAGCTCGTAGACGCGCTCGAGCCCGCCGACGATCAGGCGCTTGAGGTAGAGCTCGGTCGCGATCCGCAGATAGAGGTCGCGGTCCAGGGCGTTGTGGTGCGTGGTGAACGGGCGCGCCATCGCCCCGCCGTAGAGCGGCTGCAGCACCGGCGTCTCGACCTCGATGAAGCCGTCGGTGTCGAGCGCGCCGCGCACCGCCGAGACGATCCGGGCGCGGTCCATGAACAGACGGCGGGCCTCGGCGCTCGCGATCAGGTCGAGCTCGCGGTGGCGGTAGCGCGTCTCGACGTCGGTCAGGCCGTGGTGCTTGTCCGGCGGCGGGCGCAGCGCCTTGCCGAGCACCTGGAAGTCCTCCACGCGCAGGGACACCTCGCCGTGGCGGCTGCGCATCGCGCTGCCGTCGACGCCGAGCAGGTCGCCGAGGTCGAGTGAGGTCAGCAGCGCGTAGCGCTCCTCGCCGAGGATGTCCTGGCGGGCGTGCAGCTGGATCTTGCCGGTGCGGTCCACGAGGTCCAGGAAGGCGGCCTTGCCCGACCCGCGTCGCGCGGCGATGCGGCCGGCGACGCGGTGGCGCTCGTCGGTTTCCTCGCCGGGCTGCAGGCGCTCGTAGGCGCTCAGCACGCCCTCCACCGGCTCGGTGTCTCCGAAGGCGTGCGGGAACGCGCTGGGGTCGCGTTCGAGCGTCTCGCGCTTGGCGCGGCGCTCGGCGATCAGCTCCTCGAGACCGTGCCTGCCGGTCTCGCCGCCGTCGCCCTCTGGATCGCCGTCCGCGCTCATCGCGCCGAGCCTACTGTCCCAGGCGCGCGAGCACCCGCCGCCCGAGCGCCCCCGCGCGAGCACCATCGACACGCGCCACCGAACGGGCGTCAGCACCCGCCCAGCGCAAGGAGCGCCCGACCCGGCAGCGCCGGCGGGCGCGAACCCCGGGCGGGCGGGGCGGGCGGGGCCTAATCGAGGCCGACGTCGATCTTGGTGATCTTGAGCTTGCGCGCCGGACCGCGCGGGACCTTGACCGCGACGGTCTCGTTGCGTTTGCGCCCGAGCAGCGCGCGGCCGACCGGCGACTCGTTGGAGAGCTTGTGCTCGAGCGGCTTGGCCTCCGCGGAGCCGACGATCGTGTACTTGACCGATTTGCCGGTCTTCTCGTCCTTGACGTGGACGACCGAGCCGACCTGGACGACGTCGGTCGAGAGGTCCTTGGCCTCGATGACGGTCGCCATGCGCAGTTTCTCCTGGAGCTGCGCGATGCGGCTCTCGATCATCGCCTGCTCGTTCTTGGCGTCGTCGTACTCGGAGTTCTCGGAGATGTCCCCGAACTCCCGGGCCTCCTTGATGCGTTCGGCGACCTCGCGGCGCTTCGCGGTGGAGAGCAGCTCGAGCTCGTCCTTGAGCTTCTGGAGTCCTTCTGGAGTGAGGATTACGTCCTTCGGCATGACACCCTCGATAGCGGTTCTGATCCCCCCGCGCCCGAGACGCAAAACCCCGCTGTGGGCGGGGATCTGGCGCGGAGCGGCTCTTGCGAGCGCAGCAGTATAGCGGGGCCGTGCGGCTGCCCGGAAAGGCCGCAAGCGCGGTCTCAGAGGCGCCCGGCGAGCTCCGTCGGACGGGGCTCGAGGGACAGCAGCCGCCTCGCCTCCGCGACCGTGTCGGCGCGCTGGAGAGCCTCCTGCAGTGCGCGCGCGTCGGCGTGATCGGACCCGAGCCGCGGCACGTACCAGGGGTAGAACTTGCGCAGGTAACGCGCCGCGCGGGCCTCCCCGAGATGCTCGACGGCACGGTCGATAGTCCAGCCGAGCTCCTCCCGGACCTCCGTGGGGGTCGGGTCACCCTCGCGCTGCCCGAGCAGCTGCTCGAAGAGCCACGGGTTCCCGAGCGCGCCGCGGGCCAGCATGACCGCGGATGCGCCGGTCGCCTCGAAGGCCTCGCGCACGCCCTCGGCGTCGTCGAGGCCGCCGGTCAGGATCACCGGCGCCGGCAGGGTCGCGACGAGCCGGGCCGCGAGCTCGTAGTCCGGCGTTCCCTTGTGCTGCACGGCGGCGGAGCGGGGGTGGAAGCCGATCGCCGCAACGCCGGCCTCGGCGACGAGCCGGTGAGCGACGTCGTAGCCGCTGCTCTCGCCGGGGCGCAGCCCCGAGCGCAGCTTGACCGTGACCGGCAACGGCACATCGCGGTCTGCCTGCGCGGCGCCTTCGACTGTCGCCCGCGCGAGCGCGACGGCGCGGTCGGGGTCGGAGAGCAGCTCGGCGCCGGCGCCGGTCTTTCGCACCTTGGGGACGGGGCAGCCCATGTTGATGTCGATCGCGTCCGCGCCGCGGGCGGCGACGAACGCGGCGGCGGAGCGCATCGTGTCGGGGTCTTCGCCGAAGAGCTGGATCGAGACCGGCCCGCCGGACCCGGCCGTGCGCTCGCGCGGATCGATGCGGAGCATCTCGCCGCAGGTGCGGGCGTTGCGATGGAAGATCGCGTGAGAGGAGACCATCTCGGAGACGGCCATGCCGGCGCCGTAGCGCTTGGCCTGCAGGCGCACGAACCAGTTGCCGATGCCGGCGAGGGGGGCGAGCAGAACGCGGTTGGGAACGGGAAGGGACCCGAGCGTCCATGAATCACTGAGAGCGGCGGGGCACACGCTAGGAGTTCCGCTCGTGCAGCAGGCGCAGCCCCGTCAGCGTGAGGAGATCGTCGACGACGTCGATCTCCTCGCAGTACGGGACGACGAGGTTCGCGAGGCCGCCGGTCGCGACCACGTCGGCGCGCTCGCCCAGCTCGTCGTAGATGCGCCGCAGGATCGCGTCGATCGCGCCCGCGTAGCCGTAGACGACGCCCGAGCGGATCGCATCGACCGTGTTCTTGCCGATCACGCTGCGGGGGGGCGCGAGGTCGATCTTCGGCAGCCGGGCGCCGCGTTCGGAGAGCGCTTCGAGCGAGATCTCGATCCCGGTCATGAGCGAGCCACCGAGGTACTCGGCCTCGCGGGAGACGACGTCGAACGTCGTCGCAGTGCCGAAGTCCACGCACACCGCGAGGCCGTCGAAGCGCTCGCGCAGCGCGACCGCGTTCACGAGCCGGTCGGCGCCGATCTCGCGCGGGTTGTCGTAGCGGATCGCCATCCCGGTCTTCGTGCCGGGGCCGACGGCGAGCATCTCGTGGCCGAGGTAGCGCTCGGCGACCGTCGTCCACTCGGGCTCCAGCTGCGGCACGGTCGAGGAGACGATCGAGGCGTCGAGCTGCTCGAACGCGCAGCCGCGCAGCTCGAGCAGGTTGCGAAGCGCGGCGCCGAGCTCGTCGGCGGTCGAGGTGCGCACCGTGGCGAAGCGCCAGTGCTCGAGCAGCCGCTCTCCGTCGTACGCACCGAAGTGCGTCTGGGTGTTGCCGACGTCGACGGCGAGCAGCATCGCTGCTGGATTATGCTCGGCCCTCGAGATGACGGCCACCGTCCCCAAGCTCTACGTCCTGCCCGGCTCGCATCCGTGCGACGCCGTCGAGGCGGCGTTGCGCCTGAAGGGGATCGACTACAAGCGTGTCGACCTGCTGCCGATCGTGCCGGTTCTCGCCGGTCCGATCCTCTACGGCGGCACGACCGTACCGGGCATGCGCCTCGGTTCGGAGCGACTTGTGGGCTCGCGCACGATCATGCGCCGCCTCGACGGCCTCGTGCCCGAGCCGCCGCTGTTGCCGCCGCTCGGCGACTCGCGGCGCGAGCACGTGCTCGACGCCGAGCGCTGGGGCGATGAGATCTTCCAGGCCGTCCCGCGGCGTCTGATCGACGCCGCCTTCCTGCGCAGCCCGATCTCGATCGAGAGCTACGCCGGCGACGCCAAGCTGCCGCTGCCTCGATCGTGGCTGCGCCCTGCGCTGCCGCTGACGGCGCGAGCGATGGCGTTGAAGAACCGCGCAAGCGACTCCGCCGCCCGCGCCGACCTGATGGCGCTGCCCGGCCTGCTCGACCGGGTCGACGCATGGGTCGGCGACGGCGTGCTCGGTGGCACGGAACCGAACGCCGCCGACCTGCAGATCGGCAGCACGATCCGCCTGCTGGCAAGCATCGGCGACGTCGCGCCGCTGATCGCGGGCCGGCCGAGCGAGCGGCTCGCCGGGCTGTTCGGGGCGCTCGCGGGCAGCGTTCCGCCCGGGACGCTCCCGGTCGATTGGCTGGCGCCGCTGGACGCGACCCGCCCGAAAGCCGCCGGCGCGGCTCCTGCAGCGGGCTGAGCGAGGCGCCTCGGCCGTCGCTGCGCGCCGTCGAGGACTGCTCGAAAAACGCCTGCGCAGACGCCAAAACGCCGCCGTGAGCGCCGAGCGCGGCGAGATATAGTCCGCCGCCGTGTCGACCCGCGGGGTTCTCTACATCGTCATCGGCAAAAAGCCGTTGTACGTCAACGCGGTGAGACGATCGGCCGCCTCGCTGAAGCGCGTGATGCCGGACCTCCCGATCGCCCTTGTCTCCGACGGAGAGATCGACGGCCCTTTCGATCACACGATCCCGATCTCCGAGACCGATCCGGCGAAGATCGCGCCCGGGGACTTCCCCTGCCGGGCGAAGATCATCGGCATGAAACAGACGCCGTTCGAGCAGACCATGTACCTCGACGCCGACACCTCCGTGCTGGCCGATCTGGGTGAAGTGTTCGAGCTCCTCGAGGGCTTCGATGCGACGCTCGCCCACGGCCAGGGCCGCGTCGCGCATTCCTTCGATGACGTTCCCGAAGCGTTCCCCGAATTCAACTGCGGCGTCATCGGCTACCGCAGCACGCCCTTCGTCCAGTCCTTCCTCGACGAGTGGCTTCGCGAATACGACGTCCTGGCTCCGCTTCACCCGTGGAACCAGGATCAGCCGTCGTTCCGCCGTCTCGCCTACCGGACACCCGGGCTGCGGATCGCGACGCTGACCTCCGAGTTCAACCGCAAATTCGACACGGCGGGCTACGTCAAGGGACAGGTGCGGATCCTGCACGGCTGGCCCGTCGAGGGCGGCTTCGAGAGAGTCGAAGAGGCGGTGGCGGCGGCGGGAGCCAAGGAGCCCTGGGTCTTCGCCGGGGGCCGCGTGTTCGACCGCTCGGGAAAGCAGGTCGCCCACTTCCTCCCGCGAGGGCACCGCTTGCGCGCGCTGCGCCGCCGCGTCGCGTCACGTTGAAGGCTGCGGGGGCCTGCCGATGAGCCACGCGTCCGGCGCCCAGCCCCGCCCCGCGGCGGCCGCTCTCATCCGGGAGGGCTGATGCCCGAAGGAGTCGTGGTTCTCGGGATGCACCGCAGCGGCACGTCCCTCTTGACGCGGCTGGTCACGCTGCTGGGGATCGAGCTGTGCCGCCAGGAGGACCTGCTCGTAGGAGGCGCCCGCAACCCGCGCGGGCACTGGGAGTCGGTTTCGCTGATCCGCTACAACGACCGGCTGCTGGAGGAGCTCGGCTGCACGTGGTTCTGCCCCCCGCCGATGGAGGCCGACGAAACGGCGAAGCTGCTCAGGCGACACCGCAGCGAGGCGCTGGCGGCGGTCCAGCACGCCCATCCGAACCGTCCGTGGGTCTGGAAGGACCCGCGCACCTGCGCTCTGATGCCCTTCTGGGCCCCCGTGCTCGGCGAGCGCGTCGTGTACCTGCTGGTCGCGCGCCACCCGCTCGAGGTGCGCGATTCGCTCTCGGCGCGCAACGGCTTCACGCCGGCTCTGAGCATGGCGATGTGGGAGCGCTACACGCGCCAGGCGATGCTCGGCGCGGCCGGCCGCCCGGCGATGCAGTGCACCTACGACGGCGTGCTCTCCGACCCGATCGCGTGGTGCGAGCAGCTCGCCGGCTTCCTCGCCGAGGCCGGCATCCCCACGCGCGGCGTCGACCGCACCGCCGTCGAAGCGTTCGCGACGAGCGAGCTGCGCCACAGCAGCCGGTCGTGGAGCGAGCTGCAGCCCGGCCCTGAGATCTCGGCCGAGCAGGTCGAGCTCGCGCGTGCCGCAAGCGTGCCCACCGCACAGCAGGCCTACTCCCCGCCGCTGCTCCCCGAGGAGACACCGCAGGCGACGGCGATCCTCAGGGAGGTGTTCGAGACGAAGCCGAAGCCGGGCGGGCTCGCCGCGCTGCCCGCCCACCTGCGTACGCCCCAGGACGCGTCGAGGGAGAGCCGCGATGACTCCTCGCCGCCGGTCTCGGTTGTGCTCGCCCGCGGGGACGCGGATGTCGTGCGCGCGACGCTCGCGGTCCTCGGCGACACACTGCCGGCGGGCAGCGAGGTGCTCGTCCCGGCCGGCGGCGGCGAGGATGCGGGGGCCGCCACGAATGTCACCGTACGCGAGCTCGACGCCGACGGCGCGGCCGGCGAGGCGGCGGCGCTGGCGCTCGGAGCGCAGGCGGCGGGCGGCCGCCTCGTGCTGCTGACGGGCGGGCGTGTCACGGCCATCCAGCCGTGGTACGAGCCGCTCGCGGAGATCCTCGCCGGGCGGCGCGGCGGCGGCGCGGGGACAGCGATGCGGTTCGAATCCGACCCCGGCGCGCGCTGGCTCGGGCGCTTCTTCACGGACGCGCGGCTGACCGCGCGCCCGCTCGAGGGCTGGGCGGCGGACCGCCCGGTGCCCGTGCCGCTGCTGGGAAGCGCGCTCTCCCTCTACACGCGACGCGTGCTCGCGGCGGCGGGCGGCGTCGACGGCGAGTTCAGCTCCGCCGCCGCGGCCGTCGACGAGCTGAGCATCCGGCTGTGGCGGATGGGCTTTCGCTGCATGGTCGCCGCGCAGGTCGAGGCGCGCGCGCCGGCGCCCGACTCAGACGACGCGGGCGAGGCCCTCGCGCGCCTGCACGACCGCCTGCGCATCGCCACCCTGCACCTCGGCCCCGAGCGCCTGCAGGCGTTCCTCGAGAGGGCGCGGAGCGAGCCGGGCTTCGAGCAGGCGGCAAACCGGCTCGCGGCGAGCGACACCGAGCGCCGGCGCGCGTCGATCGAAGCTGTGTGCGGGCGCTCGGACGACTGGTACCTGGAGAGCTTCCCGCCGGGACGCGCCGGGCCGGTGAAGCTGCCGGGCCCGGGGCAGGGCCGCAGGCTCGGCACCGTCGGGCGGATTCGCCGGCGCATGCGGCGACGGTAGCCGCAGCTACATCAGCTCGGCGAGCCAGTCGTCGCCGCCGGCGCGGATCCGTTCGTAGTACTCCTGCGATTTGCGCGCGATGCTCCGGTCGACACCGCGTTCCCAGCGGTTCCAGCGCAGGCGGTTCCTCAGCCGCACCGCCGCGTCGCCCACCGGATTGCCGGGCAACGGCTCCCGCTTGGGGCCGAGCGCACGGTGCGCGGGGCTCAAGCCACCCGTGAGACCCGCGCCGTGGTGGTAGACGATGTCGCCGTAGATCGCGAGGTAGAGCGGGTCGGGGTTGTGCTTGTTGGAGCGCAGCACCTGGACCCACGGCATGCCGGCCAGCTCCAGTTTTCGCAGCAGGTTCCCCCCGACGTCGGAGTTGGGGCGACCGTGGACCCCCGGCCACGTGTAGCCGGCCGTCCAGTCACCGCGAAGCTCCTTCCAGGTGCCGACGCTCGTGACGGTGAAGCAGGGGTGGGGCTGGGGCTCGTTGCCGTTCTCAGCCCTGCGCACGGCCACGAGCGGAGCCTGCGCGAGGCTCTCCTGCACCAGCGGCATCGGGTCGGCGATCGGGAACGAGTCGCCGTCGAGGAACATCATCAGGTCGCCGTCCTCGGCCACCTCGCAGATCTCGGTCACGATCGCGTTGAGCTTGGGCGCGTGCGGTGCCTTCAGCTCGAGCACGGTGTCGAAGTTCCTCCCGTAGGAGGGGTCGATCTTTTCCAAGGAGGTCCAGATCTGGTGGGGAACCCCGATGTGCCTGCGGATGTGACTCGTCTGGATCTCGATCCATCGCGGCGAGGCGTGGTGGACGGTGACGACGTACAGCATCAGCGGCTAGCCGGCGTCGTAGCGAAACGGGAGCTCAGCGGCGATGTCGCGGAGCAGCGGCGCCGTGGCGTCGCGGTTGGAGGGAATCAGCTCCTCGGTGGGGAGCGGCCACTCGATCGCGACGTCGGGGTCGTTGTAGGCGATCCCCCGCTCGGTCTCGTCCGCGTAGTAGTTGCTCTGCTTGTAGAAGACGTCGGCGATCTCGCTGAGGACGCAGAAACCATGCGCGAACCCGACGGGGCAGTAGAGCAGGTGCATGTTCTCCTCGGTCAGCTCGAAGCCCTCCCACTGCCCGAAGGTGGGCGAACCGACACGAACGTCCACGACGACGTCGTAGATCGCGCCGCGCCCGGCACGCACGAGCTTCGCGGCTCCACGCCCGATCTGGAAGTGCATGCCGCGCACGATCCCGCGCGAGGAGCGCGAGTGGTTGTCCTGGACCATCTCCTCGGGGATCCCGAGCTCACCGAACACGGTGCGGCGATAGGTCTCGACGAAGAAGCCCCGCTCGTCGCCGTGGACGTCGAGGCCGATCAGGATCGGGCCGTCCAGGCGTGTCTCGAGTCGTTTCATCCGTTCTCCCTCGTTGTCTCGGTTGCCGGTCGGCAGCCTACGTGGTCGCGGCGAGCCGGCTGCGGGCCATGTAGTCGACGAGCGCCTCACGCCACGGGCGCAGCTCCGAGAGACCGAGCTCCTCGGCCCGCGGACGAGCCAGGACGCCGTTCAGCGGGCGGTCCACGCCGCCGGCCGGGATCGTCGTCTCAGAGGGATGAACGGGGGTGTCGAGCCCGGCCTCCTCGAGGATCGCGACGGTGAACTCGTGCCACGAGCACTCCCCGCCGGCGGTCAGGTGAAGGACGCCCTCGGCATCGGCCTCGACCGCGTCCAGCAGCGACCGTGCCAGGTCGGCGGTGAACGTCGGCTGCAGGCGCTGATCGGCCACGACGGTCAGCGCGTCCTGCTCGCGCGCGCGGGCGAGCATCCGCTGCACGAAGTTGCCTCCCTTGCTCGCGCGACCCGTGGAGCCCGTAGAGGCCGGCCGTGCGAACCACCAGCGGCGCCTCGCAGTAGGCGAGCGCGGCATACTCGCCGGCGAGCTTGGTGAGCGCGTAGATCGAACGTGGCGCGGGGAGGTCATCCTCGGCGTAGGGCGCCTCGCGGCGGCCGTCGAAGACGTAGTTGGTCGAGATGTGAACGAGACGAGGGCTGCGGCGCGCGAGCTCCCGCACCGCGCTCGACGTTCACCGCCCACGCGCTGTCCGGGGATCGTCTCACACACGTCGACGTTGTGAAAAGCGGCGCAGTTGAAGACGACGTCAGGCTGCGATCTCGGCGAAGACGTCGTCCAGCGCCGCCGGTGTCGGTGATGTCGAGCTCGCCGTGCGAGAACACCCGGGCCGAGTCGCCCAGCAGCTCGGCGAGGTCGCTGGCCAGCTGACCCCCGCCCCCCGTGATCAGCGGCTTTCACAGAACCTCGGCGAAGGTGTCGAGGAGCGGCTTGACCTCGTACAGCAGCTCCAGCCACCGGATGTTGTAACAGCGCGGATCGGTCAGCGATGCCCGGTCTTCGCTCTCGATCCTCGGGAGCATCTCGCTCACCGCCTCGAGCACCGAGCGCCGCGGAATGAAGTTCAAGCGTCGTCGAGAGCTTCGCGTTCGCGCACTCGTAGTTGCGGTTCAGCGCGGGCGCCGGCACCTCTTCGAGGTTCACCGACCGCCCCGCCAGCTGCACCGATCCGGCGACGATCATCGCGAGCTCGCGGATCTGGTAGTTGGAGTGGACGACGTTGAAGATCTCGGCCTTCGACCTTCTCCGCTGGTGCCTCGTAGGCGGCGATCATCGCGTCGGCGCAGTCGCAGATGTCCACGAGCGGCCGCCACATCCATCCACCACCGTGCAGCTTCAGGGCGCCGGAGAGCAGGGCGTCCTTGACGAAGGTGTTGACGACCAGGTCGAACCTCATCCGCGGGCTCCAGCCGTAGACCGTGCCGTTGCGCAGGATCACCGGGCAGAGCCCCTGCGCGGCAAGCTCGATCAGCTTCTCCTCGCCGTAGCGCTTTGAGGTCGCGTACGCCGCGCGCGGCTCGATCGGCGCCTCCTCTGCGTGCATTCCCGGCGGCATGCCGTCGTACAGCGAGCACGAGGAGGCGAACACGTAGCGCTCGATCCCCCGCTCTACGCACGCCTGACCGAGCGTCTCGGTGGCGAGGGCGTTCATCTCCCAGTTGGCCTCAGGGTTGAACTCGGCCGTCGGGTCGTTGCTGAGCCCCGACAGGTTGATCACGCCGTCGACGCCGTCCAGCGCATCGGAGGGAACTTCGCGAACGTCGGCGACCACGAGCTCGAGCTGGTCGCGCACCGAAGCGAGACCCTCCTCGCCGAAGCAGCAGGCGATCCAGGACGCGGACGCGGTAGCCGCGGTCGAGCAGCTTGGGGACGAGGATGCTCCCGATGTAGCCGGCGCCACCGGCGACCAGGATCGTCTGATCCGGGTCGGGCGCGACCGGGTCGAGGCCGTTCGAGCGCTGCGCGCTCGGATCGAGGCCGTTCATCGGCTGCGCGCCCGCGGCGGGCGCAAAACGCGGTTCGTCGCTCACGCGTGAAGCGTAGCGTCTGGTACCCGCCCGCGCACGGCCTCAGCAGGCCCACCGGAGCGCCTGCGCGGGTCGAAACCACCCGGCTTCCAGGCCGCCGCCGCGCGGTGGCGAGTGGCGCTCGAGGCGTCCTCCCACAGTGCGGAGCAGACTCCTCTTCGGCGCGAACCTTCCCCCGGGCCTCGGCGCGATCCTTCCGCTTGGGCAGACCACCACACAGGCGCCCCGAGCGGCGCTACAGTCGGCGGAGAAGGGGCCGGTTCTCGCTGCCCGCTTGTCCGCAGAGACGGGGCGCGTACAGGGCCCCGACGCAATGCGCACACTGGACCCTCAGTCGCTTCCACAGCACGTCGACCGCCTGTACCGCGCGGCCTGGGCGCTGTGCGGCTCGCGCGAGGACGCCGAGGATCTCGTCCAGGAGACGTTCGCCCGCGTGCTCTCGCGCCCGCGCGTGCTCCACGGCGACGATGACGCCTACTACCTCATGCGGGTTCTGCGCAACACGTTCCTGACGAGCCTCCGCACGGCCTCGCGGCGACCTGTCACGGTCGCCACGCTCGAAGACGTCGTCGCCGCCGACCCGCGCCCGACCGCGAGGCCCGAGCGCGCGCTCGAGGTGCAGGAGCTCTACGAGACGGTCGCCGAGCTGCCCGAGGACTTCAGGCTTGCGGTGGTGGCGGTGGACGTGCTGGGACTGTCCTATCGTGAAGCGGCGCGAGCGCTGAAAGTCCGCGAGGCGACGCTGACGACGCGCCTGTTCCGGGCCCGCAAGCAGATCGCGAGCAAGCTCGCCGTAGAGGAGCCCGATACGGCTTCTTCGCAGCCGCAAGGCCGGGAAGGAAAGCCCGCCGGTGGAGTCCTCTCTGGTGGTGAGAGCCAATGACTGAGACCCCGCACAACCCTCCCCGCAGCGAAGAGGAGCTCGTCGAGCTGCTGCATTCCATCGACGTCCGCGCGCCGGTGGCGCTGCACACCAGCGTGCAGGCCATGGCCGCCGAGCATGAGAGCGACCACACCACGCTGCGAGGCGCGCTGAGCGGCATGCGCCTGCGCCTCGGCGCGCTCGCAGCCGCGGGGGCCGTCGCCGGCGCGGCGCTGGCGCTGGCGCTGGGCGGCCCGGGCTCCTCCGCGCTCAGCCTCGGCGAAGCCGCGGCCGTCACGCTGCGCCCGGCGACGCTGCCGGCACCAACCGAGAGCGCCAGCAACAGCGCCCAGCTCAACGCAGGGGTCGAAGGGATCCCCTTCCCCTACTGGGAGGACCGGTTCGGACTGCGCACCATCGGCTCGCGCACCAGCCACGTCGCCGGGCGCACCGTGCACACCGTCCTCTACGAAGACCGGCAGGGGCGTCGTGTCGGCTACTCGATCGTCGCCGGCAGCCCGGCGCCGAAGATGCCGGCCGACGAGACCCACTGGCGCAACGGCACCGCCTACCACCTGAGCACGGTCGCAGGCGCGCAGGTCGTGACCTGGGAACGGGACGGGCACCTCTGTGTCGTCGCCGGTCATGGCGTGCCGAGCCACACTCTGGTCAAGCTGGCCAGCTGGGACGACGCCGGAGATTGACCGGATCGCACCCGCGGGGAAGGTTCGCGGCGGCCCGGCGTCGTATCGGTTGGCGGAGGAGAGCGGGTGGAGTTCCGATGCCACGAGAGGAGCTTTCGATGAGCAGGACACGAACAGCCACGGTTGCCCTTGCGGCGCTCGCGGCGACGGCAGCCGCGGTCGCACCGGCGCTCGCGAACGGCGGTGGCCGTGCACACGCATCGAGCTCCCACGTCGTGGTGCTCAAAGACCTTCGCTTCCACCCGTCCGCGCTGACGATCAAACACGGCGAATCGGTCACATGGCAGTGGCGCGACGGCGAAAAGCACAACGTCACCTTCCGCGGCTTCCACTCGCACACGATCAGCAGCGGCGCCTACACGGTGCGCTTCCTCACCAAGGGGACCTTCAACTACCGCTGCACGCTCCACGAAGCCGAAGGGATGCGCGGCAAGATCATCGTCCGCTGAGGCCCGGTTCCTCCAGCCGTGGCCTCGCTCGCTAGGGGCGGGGCGCTGGGCAGGCCAGGGGTGGCCCTGCCCAGCGCACGCCCTCCGTGACGTCCAGGGCGGCGAGCGCGTCCGCGAGGTGCCGGCCGTCGGGGGCTCGAAGCGAGCCGTCGAGCTCGAGCGCCGGGATCAGCACGAAGCGCCTGCTGAGCAGCTGCTCGTGCGGCAGGGTCATCCGCTCGTGGTCTAGCTCCAGATCGCCGAGCAGCAGCACGTCGATGTCGATCGCACGCGGCCCGTGACGCACGCCGTCCGCCTCGCGGCCGAGGCGCGCCTCGATCGCCTTCGCCGTGTCGAGCAGCGCGAGCGGCTCGAGCGCCGTCTCGACCAGCAGGCAGGCGTTGAGGAAGCTCGGCTGGTCGAGCACCTCGCCGACCGGGTCCGTGTCGTAGGTCGAGGACGCGGCGCGGATCACGACGCCATCTGCGGCCAGGGCATCGACGGCGCTCTGCAGGTGCGCCCTGCGCTCGCCGACGTTCGACCCGAGCCCGAGCAGGCCCCGCCGCATCGCCGCGGGGCTCACGCCTGCGTGGTCGCCAGCCCCGCCGCCTGGACCTTCTCGCCCATCGCCTGCGCGAAGGGCAGCAGCCCGGAGATCGGGCGCAGCATCACGGTGAAGTCCGCGATCAGGCCTTCGTCGTCGAGGCGCAGCAGGTCGAGACCCTCGATCTCGCGCCCATCGATGCCGGCCCGGAAGATCAGCGCGTGCAGGCCGCCGGGGGCCTCGAGCTCATCGGTGTAGCGGAAGTCCTCAAAGGTCTGCGAGACGATCTCGAGCAGCCTGCCCACCGTGTCGCGGCCCACGAAGGGATGAAACGTGGCTGGGCTGTGGAAGACGATGTCCTCGGCGAGCAGGGCGCGCGCGCCCTCGATGTCCTCGCTCTCGACTGCGGCCCTGAAGGCGCTTGCGGCGTTCATGGGCGGGAGCCTACCCGTCCGCTTCGCGCCACACCTCGACCGAGACCTCCTCGACGCTGAGCGCGATCGGCGGCTCGGGCTTGGCGGCCTTCACCCAGACGCCCTCCAGCTCGTAGTCGGCGAGCAGGCGCTCGGCGATCGTGGCGCACAGGCGCTCGAGCGTGCGATGGGAGCGCTGCTGGGCGACCAGCGCGACGAGCTGGCAGACCTCGGCGTAGTCGACGGTGTCTTCGATCGAGTCGGTGACCGTGGCGTCGGTCTCCCCCACGTCGAGCCGCAGGTCGAGCACCAGCCGCTGTCCGACCTCCCGCTCGGCCTCGCTCACGCCGTGGTGCGTGTAGAGCGAGAGCCCCGCGATCTCGATCGTGACGGACTCCGCCCCCTGCTCGGCGTCCTCGTCGAGCTCGTCGGAGTCGTCGTCTAGCTCGTCGGAGTCGTCGTCTCCGGGCTCTGGGACCATCGCCCGCCCAAAGTAGCAGCCGCCACGACGAGCGCATCACGGACGGGGGCGACGTCGTGGACCCTGAACACAGCGGCGCCGCGCTCGAAGGCCATCACGTTGGTCGCGATGGTGCCGGGCAGGCGTGCCTCGGGCGGGAGCGGCGTGACCTCCTCGAGGCGACCGCCGCCCGCGCTCACCGCCGCGAGGCGTCCGAGGAAGGACTTGCGCGAGGTGCCCACCACCACAGGGCGCCCGATGGCGACGAGCTCGCCGAGGCGGCGCAGGAGCTCGAGATTGTGCGACGCCGTCTTGCCGAAGCCGATCCCCGGGTCGAGCAGGATGCGCTCCTCGGACACGCCCTCCGCGACCGCGAACGCCATCCGCTCCTCCAGGAACGACTTGACCTCCGAGACGACGTCCTCATAGCGCGCTTCGCGCTGCATCGTGCGGGGCTCCCCGAGCATGTGCATCAGGCAGCAGTCCACGCCGCTGCGCGCGACGAGCTCCGCCATCGCCGGGTCGCCCCGCAACGCGGTGACGTCGTTGACGAGCGTCGCGCCCTGCCGCAGCGCGACCTCGGCCACGGCCGCCTTCGAGGTGTCGATCGAGAGCCGGGCGCCGGCCTCAGCGAGCCCGGCGAGGACCGGCTCGATCCTTGCGATCTCCTCGACCACCGGCACCGGCTCGGCGCCCGGCCGCGTCGACTCGCCGCCGACGTCGAGGATCTCCGCCCCCTCTGCGGCGAGCGCAAGTCCGTGCTCGACGGCGCTCTCGGCGTCCAGGAAGCGGCCGCCGTCGGAGAAGGAGTCCGGCGTGACGTTGACGACGCCCATCAGGCGAAAGGCCGGTGCCACCGGCAGGAACCTAGCGCGCCATCCCTCGCCGGCGCGCGTCACAGCGGCCGACCGGTCATATCGTGTTCCCAGAATGCAGACCCGACGCGCGACCCCGAGCGACGCACCGGCCCTCGTGGCGAACGTCGAAGACGGCTTCGCGAGCTACATCGCGTGGGCCCCGGTGGGATGGACCCCTCCGGTCCAGGGATCTGCCGCAAGGGCACGGCTCGCCGAGCGGCTCGCCCAGCCCGACGTCTGGTGCCTGATCGCGCTGGAAGGGGAGAACGTGGCGGGACACGTCGCGATCGGCCCGACCACGCTTGAAGACCCCGCCCCCGCCCCTCCCGGCGTCACCAACGTCTCGCAGCTGTTCGTACGGCGCCCCTGGCGAGGCAGCGAGCTCGCACGCGAGCTGATGGCCGCCGCCGTCGCGGAGGCTGACCAGCGCGGCTTTCAGACGATGCGTCTGTGGGCGCCGCGGGGCGCCGGACGCGCGCGCCGCTTCTACGAGCGCGAAGGCTGGAGCCTCACGGGCGAGGTCCACGAGACAACCCCGAGCGGCCTCGTAACGGTGCAGTACGCCCGGCAGGTGTGAGCCGCGCCCACGGGCCCGGCTCAGCGGTGCTGCGGCGCGAGCTTCACGGCGACCTTGCTCCCCTTCGCGAGCCTCTGCCCGGCTCGCGCTCCCTGTCCGGAGACGATGAGAGCTCCGTGATGCCCACGCGGAGCGCTCACCTTGCCCAGCACACAGTGGGCGGCCGCCAGCCTCCGGCGTGCGGTCGCGAGCGAGCGGCCGACGAGATGCGGCACGACGCACTGCTGAGCGCGGGCAGCCGCCTCGCGTTCGGCGGCTTCCCGCCCGGCCCGTTCCCCCGCCTGGCGCGCCGCGAGTTCTCGAGCGGTGAACTGCGCGGCTTCCCGCGCCAGACGTTCTTCGCCTTCCCGCTTGGCGGCTTCGCGCGCGGCTTCGAGCGCGGGCGCTTCTTCGGCGGCGCGCCGCGCGCTTTCCAGGTTCCAGAGCTGCTCGCCGCCGGGCGCAGGTTGCATCGGGCACGGGCCGCTCGACGGGCAGGTTTTGAAGCTGACGCCGTTCCAGCCTTCGCGCCCCGAGGCATTGGTCGCGATCACCCCGTATCTGTAGTAGAGGCCTGGTTGCAGGCCGCTGAATTCGGCGCTCACCGCCTGCGTCCCGGTGGGAGAGCCGAGGACCCCGACCTGTCGCTCCGGTGTGCCCGGGGCTTCGCAGCCCGGACCCGGCCCCTGGCATTCCAGCCAGATTTCATAGCTCGTCTGGCTGCCCTCGGGGTCGATCGCTGCTTCGACCCGCGCGCCGCTCGACGTGACGGCGGTGGCGACCATGGTCGTGACCTCTGGAACCGCCGCCGAGGCTGAGGCCGGCACGGCCAGCCAGCAGACGACCGCCACCGCCGTGACCAGAGACGGGCGCCCGAACAGCGCGCGTACACCAACCATCGTCGACCTCCCCTTCGTTGCCCTGTCGAGACGATACCGCCCAGTCGAACGGCAGCGCGGCGACTCAGGAGAGCTTCGGCCCGCCGGGGCCGTCTTCCCCACGCATCTCCGCGGCGCCGCCGGCGAGACCGGGGCGCGGGATCGTGCGGGGCACCTCGCGCTCAGGGCGCTCGGGTGCGAGCGGCGGCGCCGGCAGCTCCGGCTTCGCGCCGTCCTCGAGGCCGAAGACCTCCTCATCGCTCTTGCCGTCGAGCAGAGCGAGGAACTCCTCCTTCTCGATCGTCTCGCGGCGGACCAGGATCTCCGAGATCTTCGACAGGTCGCTCTGGTGCTCGGTGAGGATTCCGCGCGCCCGCTGGTGGGCGGATTCGATGATCCGGCGCACCTCGTCGTCGATCTCCCGCGCGATGTCGTCGGAGTAGTCGGGCTCGGTGTTGAACTCGCGGCCGAGGAACGGCTGGCCGTGGTCGTGGCCGTAGACGCGCGGGCCGAGCTTGTCGCTCATGCCGAAGCGCATCACCATCTGCTTGGCCGTCTGCGTGACCTTTTCGATGTCGTTCGAGGCACCGGTCGTGATCTCGCCGAAGATCAGCTCCTCGGCGGCGCGCCCGCCGAGCGTCATCGCCATCGTGTCCTCGAGCTCGGCGCGCGTGGTCAGAAAGCGGTCCTCCTGCGGCATCGAGATCGTGTAGCCGAGCGCCTGCCCGCGCGAGATCACCGACACCTTGTGGACCGGGTCCGAGTGCTCGAGGAAGTGTCCGACGATCGCGTGGCCCATCTCGTGGTAGGCGGTGATGAGACGCTCTTTCTCGCTCATCACGCGCGTCTTCTTCTCGGGGCCGGCGATCACGCGCATGATCCCCTCCTCGAGCTCTTCCTGACCGATCTCGCGTTTGCCGGTGCGGGCCGCGAGCAGCGCGGCCTCGTTGATCAGGTTCGACAGGTCCGCGCCTGTGAAGCCCGGCGTCTGCCCGGCCAGCGCGTCGATGTCGATCACCTTCGCGAGCGGCTTGCCACGAGTGTGGACCTCGAGGATCTTCGCGCGGCCCTTGCGGTCGGGGCGGTCGACGGCGATCTGGCGGTCGAAGCGGCCCGGGCGCAGCAGCGCCGGGTCGAGGATGTCGGGCCGGTTGGTGGCCGCGATCATGATGATGTTGTCCTTCGCCTCGAAGCCGTCCATCTCGACGAGCAACTGGTTGAGCGTCTGCTCGCGCTCGTCGTGGCCGCCGCCGAGGCCGGCGCCGCGGTGACGCCCTACGGCGTCGATCTCGTCCATGAAGATGATGCAGGGGCTGTTCTGCTTGGCCTGCTCGAAGAGGTCGCGCACGCGCGAGGCACCGACGCCGACGAACATCTCGACGAAGTCCGAGCCGGAGATCGAGAAGAAGGGGACGCCCGCCTCGCCGGCGACCGCGCGTGCGAGCAGCGTCTTGCCGGTGCCCGGCGGGCCGTAGAGCAGCACACCGGTTGGTATTCGGGCCCCGAGCGCCTGGAACTTCTTGGGGTTCTCGAGGAATTCCTTGATCTCGTGTAGCTCCTCGACGGCCTCGTCGACGCCCGCTACGTCACGGAAGGTGATCTTGGGCGAGTCGGCCGACATGCGCTTGGCGCGCGACTTGCCGAACGACATCACTTTCGAGCCGCCGCCCTGGACCTGGTTCATCAGGAAGATCCAGAAGCCGAAGAACAGGACGAAGGGGATGATGTACATCAACAGCCCCAGCAGCGCGCTGCTCTTTTCGGATTCGATGTTGTAGGCGACCCCGGCCGTTTTGAGTTCCTTCATCAGTTCGGGGGCCGCCTGGTCGATGAAGCCGACCGAGTACGTTTCCTTGTTCTTGAGCTTGACTTCGAGTTCCTTGTTCTTGTTCTTGAACTCGACCGATTCGACTTCCTGTTTCGGCAGCTCTTGCGCAATCAGCGTCTGGTAGCTGTGTTTGCGGTGGTCCGGATTGTTGTTGCTGACCAGTTTCACGGCCAGGAACGCGAGCACCACGACGATCAGGATCGGGAAGGCGGCGCTCTTGAAGAAACGGCTCATGGTCTGGTCCTGAGTCTGCTGGCGCCGTCCGAAGTCATGGACACCAGGCCCCCTAGCCTACCATGGCGACCCCGCCTGCCCGCGCGTTTCGGGGTGCCGCAGGCAGCTGCACGAGGGGTCCTGCACAGCAGCCCGTGCCCCCTCCTCAGCCGTCGAGGACGGCGACGAACGGCAGGTTGCGATGCCGCTCGTCGTAGTCCAGCCCGTAGCCGACGACGAAGCGGTTGGGGATCTCGAAGCCGACGTAGCGCGTCGGCAGGTCGACCTTGCGCCGCTCCGGCTTGGTCAAAAGCGCGCAGACCTCGAGGCTGCGCGGGTTGCGCGAGCCCAGGTTGCGCAGCAGGTACTGGAGCGTGAGGCCCGAGTCGACGATGTCCTCGACGATCAGCACGTCGCGGCCTTCGATCGCGGCGTCGAGGTCCTTGAGGATCCGCACGACCCCCGAGGAGTCGGTCGCCGACCCATAGGACGCGACCGCCATGAAGTCGACCTCGACGGGGACGTCGATGTAGCGCATCAGGTCGCTCAGGAAGAAAACGGCGCCCTTCAGCACCCCCACCAGCAGGAGCGGCCGACTCTCCTCCTCGCCGTAGTCGGAGCTGATCTGGCGTCCGAGCTCGGCCACGCGGCGCTGCAGGTCCTCGGCGGTAACGAGCACCTCACCCAGCCCCGGCTCGTTGGACGCGCGTGCGCCGTTCGCCACGAGTCGGAGTCTAGAGATCCTCAGGGCGGCGCTCGGCGCGCGGCGGCAGCCTGACCATCCGCAGCACCCCATCCTCGATCACGGCCCCTGCTCGCCCCCCGACGTGGAGCTCGCCACGCCCTCTACGGCGCCCCAGCTCGAGCAGCTCGCCGACGCGCTCTCCCGCCTGCGGGACGTAGGTGCCCGCCGCCTGCTCGGCCAGCCGCACGACGACCATGCGGGCGAGCGCCGGGGGCATCTCCTTGAGCCGGCCGAGCTCGATCGTGTCGCGGCGGCCGAGCTCGGAGTCCACGAGCGAGTCGAGCAGCTCGGTCTCCTCGCGCAGCAGCGCGGCGGTTCGCAGCACGTTCGCCTCGGCGGCCGGGTGCACCGCGCGCAGCGCCGGCACGACGCCGTGGCGCACGCGCGCGCGGGCGAAGCGCTCGTCGTCGTTGCTCGCGTCCTCGCTGAAGGACAGCCCCGCCGCCGTGCAGTAGGCCCCTGTCTGCTCGCGGCTCAGCCCGAGCAGCGGGCGCACGAGGCGACCCTCGGCGGCCGGCATGCCGAGCAGCGCGCGCCGGCCGGGCGAGGCGGCGAGCCGGTAGAGGATCGTCTCGACCTGATCGGAGGCGGTGTGACCGGTTGCGATCAGCGCGTCCCGCTCGCCGGCGAGGCGCTCCGCCTCTCCGTAGCGGACGTCCCGCGCCCACGCCTGCAGGTTGCCGGGCGCCTCCATCCGCGCAGCCTCCGGGCGCACGACGTGGAGCTCGGAGCCCAGCCGCGAGCAAAGCTCGCGGCAGCGCTCCTCCTCCGCCGCCGCCTCAGGCCGCAGGCCGTAGTTGACGTGCAGCGCGAGCACCGAGGCCGAGCCGAGCAGCGCCACGGCGACGTCGAGCAGGCAGGTCGAATCGCGCCCGCCGGAGAGCATCGCGAGCAGCGGGCGGTCGCGCGCGAACAGCCCGCTCGCCCGGACAGCCGCCCGCACGTCCTCGACATCGCCGTCAGGCATCGCGCGGCGAGGCAGTGAACAGCTCGGTGGGCTCGGAGAAGCCCTTGAGGCGCACCTCGCCGATCAGGCGGAACTGCAGGCCGTCCACGCCATCGGCCAGGTCCACGACGGGGCGCGTCACCAACACCTCGCCGCCGCCGGCGCGCGCGACCACGCGCGCGGCCTGGTTGACCTCGCGCCCGAAGTAGTCGCCGTCTCGGTAGAGAGCCTCGCCGTAGTGCACGCCGATCCGCGGCGCGGGCTCGCCCGCTTCGACGCCCTCCTGGAGGCCGACCGCCCAGCTCGCCAGCGCCGCGGGGTCGGGGCCGACGACCATCACCTCGTCGCCGAGCGTCTTGATCACCCGCGCGTCGGCGGGCAGGCTCTGCCCGACCGCCTCGATGAAGCGCTCGACGGCGCCGACGGCGACCTCGTCGCCCTGCTCGACGGTCAGGCGCGCGTAGCCGGCGAGGTCGGCGAACGCGATCGCGACGCGCAGCCTGCCCTCCTCGAGCTCCTCTTCGCCGAGCTCGGCCTCCACGTGCCCGATCATGTCCTGCTCGACGAAGTGCGAGAGCAGGCGCCCGTGCAGGTAGCTGATGAACGGCGAGGCCAGCGGCAGCACTTCGCGCGTCATCGCCTCCATCTCCTCGGCGATCTCGACGTTCGGCACGCCGGCTCGCATCAGCGGCTTGTGCACGTAGAGGTGCATCAGGCGCACCTCCGCGTCGGCGATCTGGGCCATCACCTGGCCGTACACGCGCAGCAGCTGGAGGTAGGCGGGGAGCGGAAACCCGGCGGCGAGCACGGCGGCCGCGTAGCGCATCATCTCCAGGTCGACGTCGGAGAAGCCCTCCGGCGGCGGCGAGCCGAGGCCCATCGTGGCGTAGATCTGCCTGACGAGCGCCGGGGGAAGGCCGCTCTCGCGAGAGACCGCGCGCAACGAATGGCGGCCGCCGGCCGGGCTCAGCAGATCCTCGATCGGTCCGATCGCGAGCTGGCCCTCGTCGCTCGCCCGCTTGATCCGCTCCAGCGAGTGCCCGCGCGCGCGGAGCCTCGCCACAACGCGCACGTAGGCGATGGCGGACGGCGTCCAGCGCCCGTTGAACCCTGGCACGAGCCCCTTGGCGACCCAGCGGCGCACGGTGCCGGGCGAGACGCCGACACGCGCGGCGACCTGCGCCAGCGTCGGCTCGGCCGGCGCCGGCTCTGGTTGGGGGCCCGCCCCCGGCTCGGCCACTCAGCCGGCTCGCAGGACGGGCTCGGGGGCGGTCGCGAGCATGCGCCTGAGTTTATGCTCGCCCGCGGTGACGGAGTCCGAGCAGCCCAGCCACCCGCACCTGCACCCGACCGCTCCGCTGGCCGAGCGGGTGCTGCTCCCGGGCGATCCCGGACGGGCGCTGGCGCTGGCGCAGGCGCTGCTCGAGGAGCCGCGCATGTTCAACCACCACCGCGGGCTGTGGGGCTACACCGGAGCCGCGCCGGACGGCGAGCCGCTGACGATCCAGGCGACCGGCATGGGCGGCCCCTCGGCGGCGATCGTGCTGACCGAGCTGATCGCGCTGGGCGCGCGGCGCGCGATCCGCGTCGGGACGTGTGGAGCGCTAGACCGCTCGCTGGGACTCGGGGAGCTGGTGATCGCGCGCGAGGCGATCTGTGCCGATGGCACCTCGCGAGCGCTCGGCGCGGGCGAGCGCGTTTCGGCCGACGAGGCGCTGTCGGCGGCGCTGGAACGAGCCGCGCCCACGGCCCGTGCAGGCGCGGTGGTCAGCGTCGATCTGTTCTACGAGCGCGGGCCCGCGGGCGCCGGGCACGATGCGCTCGCCGTCGAGATGGAGGCCGCGACGCTCTTCGCCCTCGGCGGCGCCGAGGGCGTGCCCGTCGCGTGCGTGCTGACCGTCACCGACACCTTCGACGCGGACGGCGGGCGGCACCGCATCGGCGGCGAGCAGCTGCTCGCGGCGGCCGAGCGCATGGGCGCGGCCGCACTGGCTGCGCTCTCTGAGGGCCCGGGGCCGCGCGGCTGAGCGAGCGCGCGCGGCGACTCGGCCCGGACGCTCAGGCTTTCCCCGGCGACGGATGGTTCGCCCGCGAGCGCGCGCCCGGGCTGCGTGCAGCTTTGGAGGCTTTGGCCGCTTTGCCTGCTTTGCTCCCGCGGGCGCCGCGGCTGGCGTTGGCTCTTTTGGCCGCCCCCACCTGTTTGTCGGTGGCGGCCGTGTGGGCGCCCGCCCGCGAGCCGCCGGACCTGCGCGAACCGGTCTCGCTGCCCGCGAGGGCACTGTCGACCTTCTTCGTGAGCTCCGCGAGCTGGGACTCGATCGCCGCCAGCCGCGCCTCCACGCCGCTCGGCGCGAGCGCGCGGTCCAGCCGGTCGACACCGTCCTCGATCCCCTCGAGGCGGTGTGAGACCGCGCGCAGCCGCCGCGTCAGACGTTCGAGGTCGGCCGCGGAGGGCAGGTTGAGCGCCCCCATCGCGACCTCCTGGGCCTGGGCGGCCTTCTCCCGCGCATCGAATGCGCGGCCGATCGCGCCGGTCAACAGCGGGTTCTCGAGCAGCTCTGAGAGAGCGCGCCCGAGGCGGTCCTCGCCGCCGCTGCCGAGTCGGTCGCGCAGGCTCTTGGCGACGCTGCCTATGTCGTCGGACATGCTCGCTCCCGTCTTGCCGTGGTCGGCTTCGCTTGCCGGTGCTGCCCGTGGAGGTAAGGATACGAGTGTGCCCGTTCAGCTGTTCGTGTTCCTGCAGTTCGAGTTCCCGTGGACGCTCGGCCCATCCGACGGGCGCTACCTGCTCCGCGACGGGCCCGACGGCGAGCCCGAGCGCGTGGTCGTCGTCGAGACCCTCGTGGGCGGGCGTCCAGCCCCGCTGCCGAATCAGAGCGGCGGCTGGTTCGCAAGGCGGCGCGAACGCCCCCGTCGCGAGCACGGCGTGCCGCCCGAGCCACCCCCGGCGGAGGTCCACACGACCCGGGTGACGGTGATCGACCCGGTTCCGCTCTCAGCCGAGGGCCAGGCGCGCGCCTGGCTGGAGGAGCTCGATCGCGCGCGCGACGTGGCGGCGGCCGTCACGATCGTCAACCGCGTCGTCCACATGCACCGCATCGCCGCCGCCGATCCTTACGTGCGCGAGGTCTCGGGCGCGCAGGCGCTCGTGATCCGGGCGGGCTGGGGCGAGGGCGAGCAGGTCGCCTACGGGAACTGGCAGCACGCGCGTGAGCTCTCTCTGCGTCCACCCCGGCGCGCGCGGCGGCGCGACCGCAGTTGGGCGCTGCGTCCGCAGGAGCGCCTCGCCGCGCTGCTCGGCGGGCGCAGCGCGGACCTGCTCTGCGAGGAGCTCGCTCTGCGCGCCCGGCTCGACCTCGACCAGGGCCGCCCCGAGCACGCCGCGATCGGTCTCGAGCGCGCGCTGGCCGCGGCGGTCGGCGAGCTGGAAGCCGAAGGACGCCAGGACCTGTCGCTGCGGATCGCCGAGCTGGAGCAGCTGCGCGGGGGAGTCGCCGATCAGGCGAAGGAGGCCCTCGCCCGCGCAGTCTCTGACGCGAGCGGCGATCCGGGCGCCGCCAACGGGGCCGGCGAGCCCGACGAGGAGGTGCTCGCCCACGCCCTCGGACGCCTCGAAGCGGCCCTGCGGGCGCGCACGGCGAGCGGCGTCTGAGGCGGCGCTCGCCCGCAAGCACCGAGCATCTAGTCTGGAGGCGCAATGGATCCGAGCACGACGGCGATCGGCACCTGGAGCGGCGGGCGCTTCATGCACTTCGGAGAGCCGCTCGACGACGAGCGGCTGACGGCCCTGCTGCGGCCGGGAGGGGGCATCGACACCGTGATCACGGCCGACGCCTACGGCGCCGGCGAGGCCGACGCGATGCTCGGCCGCGCGCTCGCGGGCGTACCGCGGGAGAGCTACTGCCTCGTGGGCGCTATCGGACACGACTTCTACGAGGGCGCCCGGGACGGCGCCAAGGGCTTCCCGCGTTTCACAGACCCGGCGCTGCGCGGCGAGGAGGACTACGCCGCCTACATCCGGATGGCGGCCGAGCGCAGCCTCGAGCGCTGCGGCGCCGAGCAGTTCGACCTGCTGATGCTCCACAACCCGGATCGCACCGGCTACCGCAGCGAGGCCGTCTGGGAGGGCATGCGCGCCGTGCGCGACGCCGGTCTGGCCCGGCTGCTCGGGGTCGCGCCGGGCCCCGCCAACGGCTTCACACTCGATTTGATCGACTGCCTGGAGCGCTACGGGGAGGCGATCGACTGGGCGATGATCATCCTCAGCCCGATGGAGCCCTGGCCCGGCGAGCTGGTGCTGGGAGCCGCCGAGCAGGCGGATGTAGGGGTGATCACGCGAGTGGTCGACTACGGCGGGGTCTTCCACGACGACGTGGTGCCCGGCCACTCCTTCGCGGAGCGCGACCACCGTCGCTTCCGCCCCGAGGGCTGGGTTCAGGCCGGGCGCGAGAAGCTCGACGCGATGCGGCCCTACGCCGAGCGCCATGGCCTCACGATGCTGCAGCTCTCCTGCCTGTGGAACCTCGCGCAGCCGGCGGTCCGCTGCGTGGCGCCGACGCTGATCCAGGAGACCGGGGCGCCGGCGGACCCGGTCAAGCCGGTCGAGGAGAAGCGCGCGGAGCTCGCGGCAGTCGAGGGACTCTCCCAGCCGCTGAGTGCGGAGGAGGTGCAGGAGCTGCGGAAGCTCGGCGACAACACGGGGTCGATGGCATTGAAGGGCGGCAACGCGACCTACCAGGGCCAGGAGCGTGCTGACCGCTGGGAGCTGGACGACCGGCTGACGGCTGCGGCCGCGCGCTGGAGCATCGACCCGCTGGGCGACCTCTCAGAGCAGGTCGCCGTGGGCGCAAACGACAACTGAGACGGGGGGACAGGCAATGAGCATCGACGCGGCTGGGATCAAGGAAGGCCAGAAGGCGATGTGGACCGCGGGCGAATACGCGGAGGTGGCAGAGCGGATCGTGCCGGTCGGCGAGTACATCGCCGAGCGGGCGGGCGCCGGTCCCGGCATCGAGCTGCTGGATGTCGCGACGGGAACCGGCAACGTGTCGGTGCCCGCCGCGTTCGCCGGCGCGAAGGTGACGGGGCTCGACCTGACGCCCAAGCTGCTCGAGAAGCAGCGCGAGCGGGCGGCGGCGGCCGGCGTCGAGGTCGAGCTCGTCGAGGGCGACGCCGAGGAGCTGCCGTTCGGTGACGCCTCGTTCGACCGAGTGACTAGCTGCTTCGGCGTGATGTTCGCGCCCAGGCAGCCGGTGGCCGTCGCGGAGCTGCTCCGCGTGACGCGGCCCGGCGGGGAGATCGTGGTCGCTGCCTGGACACCCGAAGGGATGGTCGGGCGCATGTTCCGGGCCTCGGCCCCCTACATGCCGCCGCCGCCCGACGGCTTCGTGCCGCCGGTGATGTGGGGCGAGGAGAGCCACGTGCGCGGGTTGTTCGCGGACAGCGGCGCCGAGCTCTCCTTCGAGACCCGCGCGATCGACTTCGAGGGTCCCTCGGTCGAGGCCTGGGTGGCCAAGGACGAGACGATCCTCGGCCCGTCGGTGATGGCGAAGGCGGCGCTCGAACAGCAGGGCCGCTACGACGAGCTGCGCCGGGACGTGATCGCGCTGTACGACGAGTTCAACGAGGCCTCCGACGGCACGTTCCGAGGATCCGCGGAGTACCTCGTGACCGTCGCGCGCAAGACCGCCTGACCCTGGGCCTACTCGGCGACCGCGAAGAGCTGCCAGTCCCCCGGCACGCCCTTCAGCGCGTGCGCGCCACGATCGGCGAACGCGATGCCCGAGCCCGCGACCAAATCGGTGACGGTTCGCGAGACGAGGACCTCGCCCGGTCCAGCGAGCGAGCCCACCCGCGCGCCGATGTTGACGGCTATGCCGCTGATGTCCTCGCGCACCACCTCGACCTCTCCGGTGTGCAGGCCGGCGCGGATCTCGATGTCGAGCGAGCGGACGGCGTCGCGAGCGGACATGGCCGCGCGGATCCCTCGCGCAGGGCCGTCGAACGTGGCCAGGAACCCGTCGCCCGTCGTCTTGATCTCGCGCCCGCGGTGACGGGCGATGATCTCCCGCAGGACCTCGTCGTGGCGCCCGAGGAGATCCCGCCAGCCGCGGTCCCCGAGCTCCACCGCCCGCCGCGTCGAGTCGACGATGTCGGTGAACATCACGGTCGCCAGCATCCGGTCCGGCTCGCGCTCCTGGCGCGCCCCGGTGAGGAACTCCTCAACCTCGTCGAGGATCTGCGCGGGGTCGACGATCGGCAGATGGTCTTCGCCTTCCAGCTCGACGAGCCTTGCACCGGGGATCGCCTCGACGAGCGCGCGGCCGGCGGCGAAGGGGATCATCCGGTCGCGGCGACGGTGGAGCACCAGCGTCGGCGCCGTGATCGCGGGCAGCACCGGGCGAACGTCGATCTCGGTGTAGAGCCGCAGCAGCGCCGCCGCCCCTGCTGGGCTGCTGCCGCTGCGCAGCAGCCTGGCCCACCAGCGTCTCGCCTGCTCGTCTTCCGCGATGCCCGGCGCCCACAGCCGCATCGCGACGGGGCCGCCCCAGTCCTCCACGACAGCCTCGACGAAGCGATCGAAGACATCCGCCCGCACACCGGCCGGGTAGTCCTCTGAGCGCAGCATGCGCGGCCAGGTGCCGTACAGGACGAGCGAGCTGACGCGCTCGGGGTAGCTCGCGGCGAGCAGGGTGCTCATCGGGCCGCCCTCCGAGATGCCGAAGATCGCCGCGCGCTCGACGCCGGCGGCGTCGAGGACGGCACGCGCGTCCTCCATCGACTGCTCGAGCGTCGGCGGGGACGCTGGACGGTCCGAAAGCCCCTGACCACGCTTGTCGTACATCACCACGCGCGCGAAGGACGCCATCCGGCCCAGGTAGCCCTCGACATCCGGCGCCTCGAACATCAGCTCCAGATGCGAGACGAAGCCGGGGATGCAAAGGAGGTCGAGCGGGCCTTCCCCGAACGTGGTGTAGGCGATGCTCGTCCCGTCGGGGGCTCGCGTGTACCGGACATCAGGCGCGTTGAGCATCGCCCGACGATAGTGGCCGCGCGAGGCGGCGGCGAGCCGGCCGCCTCAGCGCTCAGACCGCGAGCTCGGCCCTCAGCGCCTCGAGCTCCTCGACCACGTCGCCGCTCAGGCGCACGGCCGCGAGCGAGTCCAGCGGCGTCGGGCCCTGCGTGAGGATCGCCACCGCCCCGCCCGCCGCCTCGGTCAGAAGCGGCAGCCCGGCCACCGGGTGGACTTCCAGCGAAGAGCCGATGCAGATCAGGACCTCGGCGCCCTCGCAGAGCTGGCGCGCCTGCTCGAGCGTCCTCGGGTCGAGCAGCTCGCCGAACAGCACCACGTCGGGCTTCAGCGGCTCGGCGCACGACGCACAGCGCGGCACCCCATCCGGCGCGAGCGCGATCCGCTCGCGCGTCTCCTCGACCGGCACGTGGCCGGGGCAGGAGAGACACGAGCAGCTCGCGATGCTCCCGTGCACCTCGATCAGCTCGGAGGTGCCCGCGCGGCGGTGGAGCATGTCGACGTTCTGCGTGATGACCGCGTCGAGCCGCCCCGCGCGCTCCAGCGCGGCGAGCGCCTCGTGCGCCGCGTTGGGCCGCTTGGCGCCGAGCGTCGCGAAGCGCTGCCCGTAGAAGGACCAGAAGCGCACCGGGTCCGAGCGGAAGGCGTCGATGTGCGCGACCTCCATCGGGTCCACCCGCTCCCAGAGGCCCGTGCCCGGAGAGCGGAAGTCGGGGATCCCGGACGGGACCGAGATGCCCGCGCCGGTCAGCGCGACGACCGAGCCCGCCTCGCGGATCAACTCGGCGAGCCGCACCACGCCCGTGCCGGTCTGCGAGGGCGCGGCCACCCGCTCAGCTGCCTTTGAAATGCGCCGCGCGTTTGCCGAGGAAGGCGGCGATGCCCTCCTTCGCGTCCTCGGAATCCAACACGGCGGCAAAGCCTTCCTTCTCGGCGGCGATGCCCGCATCCAGGTCCCCGTTCGCCGAAACCGACTTGATCTCCGCGACGGCGAGCGGCGCCTGCCCGGCCAGCCGGCGCGCCCACATCAGGGCGGTGTCGAGCAGTTCGTGGTCCTCGACGACGCGGTTGACGAGGCCGAGCTCGAACGCTTCCTCGGCGAGGATCGGATCGCCGACGAGGTTCATCTCGAGCGCCTTGTTGGCGCCGACGAGCCGGGGCAGCCGCTGGGTGCCCCCGAAGCCGGGGATGATGCCCAGCTTGATCTCCGGCTGTCCGAAGAGGGCCGAGCGCGCGGCGATCCGCACGTCGCACCCCATCGCCAGCTCGTTCCCGCCTCCGAACGCGAGCCCGTTCACAGCGGCGATCGTGGCGATCCCCGAGCGCTCCATTTCGCGCAGCAGCCCGTGCATGTCGTCGAGCAGCGTCCGCCCGGCGGTCTCGTCCATCGTCGTGAACGCCTTGATGTCGGCGCCGGCGCTGAACAGCATCGGGTTCGAGGAGGCGAACACGAGCGCTCGCGTCCCGTCGGCCTTGGCCTGCGCCCAGACCTTGCCGAGGTCCTCCACGACCTGGGGGGAGATCGCGTTCATCGGGTCATTCGCGAGCCAGGCGATCGTGACGCCTCGCCCCGGCTCTCGACCTTGATCACCTCGGCCGGCTGCTCGGCGTCCGGCTGCGGGTAGGCGTAGAAGCCCTGGCCGGACTTCTGGCCGAGACGGCCCTGCGCGACGAGACGCCGCAGAATCGTGGGCGGGGTGAAGCGCTCGCCATGGCGCTCGGCCGCGTTCTCCATCCGCTCGAGGATCGAGTCGAGCCCTTCGGCGTCGGCCTTCATGAAGGGGGGCATCAACCCGCGGCGCGGGTCCAGCCCGGCGCCGGCCATCATCCCGAAGTCGATGTCGCGGTGGGTCGCGACGCGCTCCTCGAGCACGAGGCACGCCTCGATCAGCGTCTTGAGCGAGAGCATCTCGACGAGCTCGTCCACGTCCGGGTCGTTCTCACCCGAGACGTTCGGCTCACCCTGCGGGTCGTAGAAACCGTCGCCGCCGGTCTTGGCGCCGAGCTTCCCGTTCGCGACCAGCTTCTGCATGCCCTTCGGGACGTAGAACCGTTCCTCGCCGTAGGACTCGACGAGGTGCTCGGCGACATGCAGCACCGTGTCGAGGCCGAGCAGGTTGACCAGGTAGTAGGGGCCGACCGGCACGACGCCGGCGGCGCCGACGCCCTCGTCGATCTTCTTGATCGACAGATCCTTCTCCTCCTGCTCGCGCCAGACCTCGGCGATGCCCGAGTTGAGAATCCGATTCACGACGAAGCCGGGGACCTCGGCGCACGTGATCGGCTGCTTGCGGATCGCCTGGGCGAAGACGACGGCGGCGGTGACGGTCTCTGCCGAGGTGTCCTCACCCTCGACGATCTCGATCAGCGGCATGATCGAGGCCGGGTAGAAGTAATGGAAGCCGACGACCTGCTCCGGGCGCAGCGTCGCTTCGCCGATCTCCGTGATCGACAGCGAGGAGGTGTTGGAGGCGAGGATCGCGTGGCCGGGCGTGGCGGCATCGAGCTCGGCGAAGACGCTCTGCTTGATGTCCATCCGCTCAGGCACGGCCTCGACGACGAAATCGACGTCGCCGAACCCCTCATAGGAGGTGGTGCCTTGGATCCGGTCGAGGATCTCCTTCGCCTGCGCCTCGGCCTGCTCGGCGCTGATCTTGCCGCGCTCGGCCAGTTTGCCGACCTGCCCGTTGGTGACGTTCGCGGCCTCCTCGAGGCCTGCCTGCACGAGCGCGTCGTCGATGTCCTTGAGCACCACGGGGATGCCCGCGGCGGCGATCGTCTGCGCGATCTGCCCGCCCATGGTTCCGGCGCCCACGACCGCTGCCTTTGACACGAACATGCTTGGGTCTCCTCTGGTGTCTAGATGGGATCGACCATCAAGGGGGCCGAGAGCCTAGCGGCGCATAAGCCGAGCCGCACCTCCGACCGGCCGACCGGGTTGGATGGGTGAGGGGTGCGAAACGATCAGATTGGGTAAGGAGACGGACATGAATCGAACGAGCTCTGTCGGCGAGAGCCTGCGCTCTGCGGGGCGAGCCACCGTGGCTGTGGTCACCGCCGCTGCCGCGCTGGCAATGCCGTCCGCCGCGGCGGCCGCCGCGCCGAAAGCGACCACCGGCGGCGCGAAAGGGATCAGCTACGGCTCCGCGACCGTCAACGGCACCGTGAACCCCGGCGGCGCCGCGACCTCCTTCTACTTCCAGTTCGGACCGACCCGCGCCTACGGCGGCCAGACCGCGATCGGGACAGCGGGCGCGGGTGACAAAGGTGTATCTGCGTCGACGGGCCTGACGGGGCTTCAGCCGCTGACCGTCTACCACTACCGGCTCGTCGCGGTCAACGCAGGCGGAACCTCGTTCGGGAACGACCGGACCTTCCAGACGACGAAGGTGCCGCTGTCGCTGGCGATCGACATCTCGCCCAAACCCGTCGTCTTCGGCATGCCCGTCGTGATCCAAGGCACGCTCGCGGGGACCGGGAACGGCGCCCGCAAGGTGGTGCTGCTCGCTCGCACCTTCCCGTTCGCGGGACCGTTCGCGCAGATCGGCAACGCCGAGCTGACGACGGCGACGGGAGGCTTCAGCTTCACGCTTCTAGGCGATGCGGACACGGCCGAATTCCAGGTCGTGACGACGACGAACCCGCCGGTGTCGAGCGGGGTCGCGATAGAGAACGTCGCCGTCAGCGTCAGCAGCCACCTGTCGAGGACGCGGCGCCCGGGCTTCGCCCGAATCTACGGCACGGTCTCTCCGGCCCACGACGGCGCCGAGATCGGCATCCTGCGCATCACCCACGGCCATGGCGCACTCGTGGGCGGCACGATCCTGCACCATCACAACGCCACGAGCTCGAGCTTCAGCCGGGTCGTACGCGTACACAAGGGGATCTACCGGGTGCTCGCGCGGGTGGTGGGCGCCGCGCAGGTCTCCAACTACGGGCAGCCGCTGCTGGTTCGCTAGGAGCCGGCGCCGCCGGCCCGGCCCGCCCCGCTCGCGGGGCGCGCGGGGCCGACCGCAGCGAGCACCGCGCCCGTGTCGAGCACGAGCGCCCCGATCCCACCCAGCTCGCGTTCGCCGCGCTCGTAGAGCCCCGACAGCGCGTCGCTCACCACGACCGCGCGAAAGTCACGCTCGCTCGCCTCGTAGATCGAGGTGCGCGGGCAGTTCGGGAAGTTGCAGCCGCAGAAGACGAGCGTGTCGACCGCCCGGCCACGCAGGTGCTCCTCGAGGGGGGTGCCGTAGAAGGCGCCCCAGCGGGGCTTGTAGAGCGCCCACTCTTCAGTGCCGAGTGGCTGCAGCGCGCCCGCCAGGAGCGCGGCGGGGTCGAGCGCGGGTGCCCCGCCGGGAGCGAGGCCTCGCTGCCAGCTCGGTTCCGGCATCGCCGGGCGCGAGCATCCGCGCCCCGGCCTCGACCGCCGCGCGCCGGCAAGCATCGACATTGGCGCCGTCGCGCTCGTAGACCCGCACGACGTGCACGATCGGCCGGGCCGCGGCCCGGAACGCCTGCGTCAGGCGCGTCATCGCAGGCAGAGCGGCCGAGGTTCCGGGGATCTCCAGCGCGCCGCCATCGAGCGTGTCGCACTGCGTGTCGATCGTGATCAGGGCCGCGCTCGACCAGTTCGGCGCGAGGTACGGATCCGCCTCGATCTGCTCCCGTGCCCCCATCGCCGGAGTTATAGACGCGTGCGGGCCGGGAGGAGAGCGGGCCTGAAGAAAAACCGCCCGGCGCGGCGGCCGGGCGGTTGCGAAGCGGGTCTGCGGCGTGCGCCTAGGCCGGGACGGCGGTCGGCTCCTCAACGCGCCGCGGGAGCAGCGTTTCGCGCGCGATGACCAGCCGCTGGATCTGCGAGGTGCCCTCGTAGAGCTGCATGATCTTCGCGTCCCGGAAGAGCTTCTCGACCGGGTACTCCTTGATGAAGCCGTAGCCGCCGTAGACCTGCACGGCTTCCGTGGCGGTCTTCATCGCGGTGTCGGCCGCGAAGCGCTTGGCGTGCGAGGAGACGAGCGTGTTGCGTTCGCCGTTGTCGAGCATCGTCGCCGACTTCCACGTCAGCAGGCGCGCGGCTTCGATCTCGGTCGCCATGTCGGCGATGATGAACTGGATCGCTTGGTGCATCGCGATCGGGACGCCGAACTGGACGCGTTCCTTCGAGTAGTCCACGGCGAACTCCATCGCCGCGCGGGCGATTCCCGTCGCCATCGCAGCGACGCCCGGGCGCGTGCGGTCGAGCGTCATCATCGCGAGCTTGAAGCCCTGGTTCTCCTCGCCGAGCAGGTTCTCTGCCGGGACCTCGACGTCGTTGAAGGAGATCGTCGCGGTGTTCGAGGCGCGCTGTCCGAGCTTGTCCTCCTTCTTGTCGACCACGACGCCCCAGTCGCGCTCCACGACGAAGGCGCTGATGCCGCGGTGGCCGGCGTCCTTGTCGGTCTTCGCGTAGACCGTGTAGTAGTCGGCGTAGCCGCCGTTGGTGATGAAGCACTTCGAGCCGTTGATGACGTACTTGTCGCCCTTCTTCACGGCGGTCGTGCGCATCCCCGAGACGTCCGAGCCGGCGTCAGGCTCGGTGAGGCAGAAGGAAGCCAGCTTGGGGGCTTCGGTGAGCGCGCCGAGGTACTTCTTCTTGGTCTCCTCGGAGCCACCCAGCGCGATCGGTGCGGTAGCGAGCCCGTTGCAGCCGAGCGAGGTCTGGATGCCAGAGCAGCCCCAGGAGAGCTCTTCCTCGATCAGGCAGCCGTCCAGGTAGGAGGCGCCGGCGCCGCCGTACTCCTCCTCGATGTGGCTGTTCATGAGGCCGATGTCCCAAGCCTTCTGGATGATGTCGGCGGGCCATGTCCCGTCCTTGTCGTACTCCCAGGCGACAGGGCGGATCTCTTTCGCGGCGAAGTCGTGCGCCATCTCGCGCAGTGCCTTCTGCTCGTTGGTGAGCGTGAATTCGACCATTCTCTCTAGCCCCTCCTAACGGGCTGGCACAAAGTTAGATTGACTGGTCAGTCAATCGGGCGAAAGCAGGGTAGCGGAGCGTCCGCCGATCGGCAAGAATCGGTCGGGTGCAAGCCACCGGCACGTCCGTGCTCGGCATCGCCACGAACGGCCTGACGTTCGTCGTCTTCGGCACGGTCGCTTTCTCGGTCGTGATGTCGGTGCTGTTCCTCGTCACGCGCGGCAGCGACTCGATGTACGACGAGATCGGCAAGGGCGGGCTCTCCAAGGAAAGCGACTACTCCGGGCACCGACCGACACCCGTTGACACGCCGGCGGCGCGCTCCGAGCAGGAGCAGGAGGTCCGCCAGATGCTGCGGGCACGCAGCGACCGGCGTGTCGAGCGGGGCGAGCCGGCGCTCGACATCGACGCCGAAGTCGCGAAGCTGCTCGGCGACTCCGAGCGCGCCTCCAAGCGCGATCCGGCCCTCGTCGCCGAGGTCCGCCAGCTCGTCGAGGCGCGCAACGAACGGCGGCTGCGCCAGGGCAAGGAGGCGCTCGACGTCGAAGCCGAGGTCGCCCGCACGCTGGACGAGCTGCAGCCGTGAGACGGACCTACGTCATCTCCTCCCCTTGGGGTATAAACGCGCGATGAGGCACGCCCGCCTGTTCCAGCTCGACGAGTTGATCCTGCGACCGGGCACCTACTTCAACCCCCAGACCGAGATCATGGTCGTGGTCGACGACTCGCCGGAGGTCGACCACGAGATCTTCGAGGCGGCCGAGCTCGACCCCTCAGACTGGGTCCAGATCTCCGAGGACACGCCCCTGGACGAGCACCGGCGCGACGACCTGGTCGAGCGCTTCCAGCTCGCCAGCTCGGCGGGCGGCGAGCACGGCGACGACGATCCGATCGATGACGAAGACGACCTCGACCCGGACGAGCTGGACGAGGACGAGGATGACGAGGGGGACGAGGAGCTCGGCGGCGTCGACGACCTCGAGTTCGAACGGGAATAGCGGCTCCAGCGCAACCCGGCGCCTCGCGGCCGTGTTGCTGAGTGCGTGAGCGCCCTGCGACCACGGCCCCCTGCAAGGGCCGCTGCAGCTCCCCGGCGCGGCCGACCTACGATCCCGGCCGTGCGCATGCCCCTGCTCGCGGCGATCCTCTCCCTCCTGGCCGCTGCCGTGCTGCCCGCGGCGGCCGGAGCCGAATCGAGCCGCAGCGCGCGAGCCTCGGCGCACACCGAACTGGGCCCCCTCGGCGTCCCCGTGAGCGCCCCGAAGGCCAGGCCGCGGGCCCCGGGGCCGCGCGCCCACGCCGCTGCCGGTCCGACCGTCACCCGCGCGCTCTCCTCGCTGCTCTCCTCGGGCCAGATCAGCGAAGCGGTCTACAAGAAGGACTACGGCATCTACACCGCGGCAAAAAGCTCGCTCGGCCGCCTCTCGGGGACGCGCCGCTCTGAACTCGGCGTCGTCCTCGCCAACACGCAAGCGATCGCGGCGGGCGGCCAGCTCACCGCGTCGCGCCAGGCTGCTGTCTTCCTGACGCTCGAAAAGAACCGCCTCTGGTGGACGACGAAACCACTGCTCTCCGGCGAGGTGCGGGTCAGCTTCCCACCGTCGAAGATCGTCTGGCAGCGCTACCCCGGCCAGGGCATCCAGATCCAGTGGCTGGGGACCTTCGGCGCGGGCAACGGCTTCTACCTCTCGGGCCACGAAAACGCGAACCTGCGTCAGCTCGTCGAAGAAGTGATTCCCCTTGCCACCAAACGCGCGGGCGGCATCGCCTGGGAGTACCTGTTCCGCTTCGACGGCGGCTCGCCGCCGTGGACGAGCGGGCTCTCGCAGGGGACGGCCCTGCAGGTGCTCGCGCGCGCCGGGCAGCGGTTCAAAGAACCCGCGTTCACCGAAGCCGCCAAACAGGCGCTCGGCATCTTCCAGCAGCCACCCCCGAACGGCGTGCGCGTCGCCACCAAGCCCGGGGCCTGGTACGCGCAGTACACATATGCGCCGTCCGATCGCATCCTGAACGGCTTCATCCAGGCCGACGTCGGGCTCTACGACTACACCCAGATCACCAAAGACCCGCTCGGCCTGCAGCTCTTCGAAGCCGGTGACGCGGAGGCTCGCACGCAGGTCGCGCACTACGACACCGGCGCATGGTCGCTGTACGACCAGTTCGGCGAATCCGACCTCAGCTACCACGAACTGCTGACCGAATTCCTCCAGCACCTGTGCGAACGCACGCGCAAAGGCCCGCCTCTCGTCGCAACCCCGCCGCCGGCCGAAACGCCGCCGCCCGCCACCACGCCGACGAGCACCACCCCGGTCGGCACCGGCGGCGGCACGTCCTCCTCCGCCCGCGCCGCGGCGACGGGCACGGCGACGCCGATCGCAGGCGACCAGATCTACTGCACGACGGCGAAGAAGTTCGGCGAATACGAGAAGACCCCGCCCGTCGTGGCGCTGCTCAGCCGCACGCTGAAGGGCGGCACCCGCGCGGGCCTCCAGGTCTCGCTCTCGAAGATCTCAACGGTCACGATCAAGGTGCTGAAGGGTTCGAAGCTCATCTTCACCAACAGCGCGACGGTCGCGGCGGGCAAGCCGAAGCTGCTCTGGCCGACCCCCTCCGGCGGAGGGACCTACACCGTGAACATCTCCGCGCGTGACCTCGCCGGCAACTTCTCGACGACGAGCGGGACCGTCGCGCGTGAGCAGGCACTAGGCGCCGGGCCCGGCCGGGCAGGCTAGTCTCCGCCGCGTGAGCAGACGCGTGCCGGGGGGCGCCGCGGCGACATTGCCGCGGCAGCCGTCTCGATGATCGCGGCGGGCGCCGCGCAGGCGGCGCCGCAGTGGCTGTCGCCTGCGCCGCTCTCGGCGACCGGCCTCAGCGCGGAAGCGCCCCAGGTGGCCGTCGATGCGCGCGGGGACGCGGTCGCGGTCTGGCGGCGCAACGGGATCGTCGAAGCCGCGGGCACGCGCCGGCGGGCGCCGCGGCTGGCAGCCGGCGCAGACAGATCTCCTCGGCCGCGGCGAAGCCGCAGAGCCGCCGTTCGTCGGGATCGACTCGGCGGGCGACGCCGTCGCCACCTGGCGCAGCCTCGCCGGCGGCGAAGAATTCATCGAGGCGCAGCTCGCGCACCGGGCTGTGCGGGCGCGTGGAGCACACCGGCTGTGGTCAAGGAACTGGGTCCGCAGAACGGTCAGAGCGCCCGAACCGGACCTCGCGGTCGGCGCCGAACGGCGCCGCGACGATCGTGTGGCAGCTTGGCAAACACGTGCTGGCCGCCTCCAGCCGGCCGGCGGGCGGCGGCTTCGGCGCCCCGAAGCCGATCAGCGACGAAGCCGAAGACAACTCGTGGACCACGCGTGGCGATCGACGCCGACGGGGGACGCGACGGCCGTGTTCGAACTCGAAATCCGGCGGCAAACGGGTGATCGCCTCCTCGACCCGCCCGGCCGGCGGCAAATGGTCCACGCCGGCGAGCGATCTCCGAATCCGCGCAACGTGAACGTCCCGAGCGTCGCCGTCAACGCCCGCGGCGACGCGGTTGCCGTCTGGGAAGACTTCTTCGAAGAACCTGGCGCGGGCACGATGGAAGAGCACATCCAGGTCGCGACCCGCGCCGCCGGCGCGAGCACCTGGGGCGCGCCCGTCACGCTCACCAAGACTCGAAACTGGGTAGGCGAACCCGGCAACCAGGAGGTCGCGATCGACGGCCAGGGCGACGCCGTCGCGATCTGGGCGCGCATGCACGGGGCCGAAAAGGAAACCGTCGAAGCCAGCCAGGATCACACGCTCGGTTCGAGCTGGTCCCCGCCTGTGGTGATCTCAGGCCCCGGAAAAATGGAAGAGGCGCCCGAGATCGCGGTGAACGAGGCCGGCAACGCGATGATCGTCTGGGAACGCCAGGAACCGACGGGCACCGAGATCGTCGAAGGCTCCTCCGGCACGGCCACGAGCGTCGCGTGGCAGCCCGCGAAAGCCATCTCCGCCACCAAACCCGGCAGCGAAGCCAAGGAACCCGACGTGGGGATGGACGCACAGGGCAACGCCGCCGCGGTCTGGGCTGCGCTGAACGGCGGCTTCTACATCGCTGAAGCGGCCGGGTTCGACGGCGCCGGCCCGGTGATCGGAGCTCTCTCGATCCCAGGGTCGGGGACGGTCGGCCAGACGCTCTCGTTCTCACTGTCCGCTTCGGACGTGTGGTCAACGCTGGGGGGCACCACCTGGAACTTCGGCGACGGTCACAGCACGACCGGCGCGACCGTGACCCACGCTTACGCGAAAGCGGGCACCTACAACGTGACGGTCACCACCGCCGACGTTCTCGGCAACACGACGAGCGCCGCCGCCGCCGTGACGATCACGGGCACGCCGATTGGCATCGGCCCCCCGCCGCCGCGCCCCGCTCTGACCGGAGTCCGCCTGACCCACAGCCGCTTCCGGGTGTCAGCCAAGCCGACGGCTGTGTCGGCGTCCAGCCACACGAAGCTCCCCCGCGGGACGAGCTTCCGCTTCAAGTTGAGCGAAGCGGCGAAGGTGCAGATCGTCTTCACCCGCTCGGCTGCCGGCCTGCGCAGCGGCGGGCGATGTGTCGCGCCGAGCAAGCGGCTGAAACGCCGGCACGCCCGTCACTGCACGCGGACCCTCCTCGTCGGCAAGCTGACCCGTGCCGGCGAGCGCAAGGGGACGCGACAGCATCGCGTTCAGCGGTCGGATCGGGGCGCGTGCGCTGGCCCCGCGGGCCTACGAGGCGACGCTCACGGCGACCAACTCGGGCGGCCGCAGTTCTGCCCCGTCGAAGCTCTCGCTGACGATCGTTCACTGACTCCTCGGCGCACGATCGCAGCCATGGCCGGGCCCGCATTGGGCCCGCCGACGCGCGCCTAGACTTCTCAGCCATGACGAAGAACGCACGAGCGCCACGGCGGAGGCGCATGTCATGACGCGTCTGGCCCACGTCTGGTCGGCGATGAGCCGAGAACGCAGGATCGCTGCGATCTCGGCCGTCGCTCTGCTCGTCACGATGTTCCTGCCGTGGTACGGGCTGCAGAGCCTGAACCCGAAGACGAAGGCGATCTACTCGCACAACATCAACGCGTTCGGCGACGTCTCGTTCGTCGAGGCGGCTGTCTTCCTGGTCGCGGCGGGCGTGCTCGTGCTGCTGTTCGCCCGCGCCGAGGGCCGCGAGTTCAACATGCCCGGCGGCGACGGTACGGTCGTGGCCCTCGCGGGCGGGTGGGCCGTCGTCCTGATCTTCTACCGCGTGTTCGACCGTCCCGGGCGGCAATGGCTACCCGGTCGGCATCCAGTGGGGCTTCTTCCTCGCCTTCGTGGCCGCGGGCAGCCTCGCCTACGCGGGCTGGCGCATCCGGGCGGGCGAACGACCGGCGATGCCGGTGCGGCGACGCCGCCCGCGGCCGGAGGACCCTGAGTTCGGCCCTCGCGGCGCCGAGCCCGATCGCGACCCGCCGGAACGCAGCCCGGACCCCGGACCGCCGACCCCCTCCGCGCGCCCCCATCCCGAGGCCCGAACCAGCGAGACCGCATCGATCGGCGTCGCCGCCGGCGCCCGCCGCAACCCGTCTCCCCCGACACCGGCGCCCCAGCCGCGGCGCCGGCGCCCGCGCTATCCGCCCGCGCCCGATGAGCCCGAGCAGCTCTCCTTCGACGAGCACCCGCCCGCCGAGGAGCGCTGAACGCTCAGGCGACCCGGAAGTCGTGGTGTGAAGCGATCTCGCCGATCGCCTGCGGCGTGATCGGGCCGTCCTGCATCGCGGCGGCCAGCTCGCGCATGTAGCGCTCCCAGCCGCCGGGCGTGTTGAAGTTCAGGAAGCGAACTGGCTCGCTGCCGGGGTTGCTGAAGGTGTGCACCACCCCGGGCGGGGCGCACACGAACGACCCTGGGCCGAGCTCCATGTCCTCGCCGTCGACGTGCATCGTCAAGACGCCCTCGAGCACGTAGAACATGTCGTGCAGCCGCTCGTGGGTGTGACGCGGGGGTCCCGGGAAGCCGGGTGCGATCGTCGTCTCGGACAGGAAGAAGCTGCCGCCGGTGTCCTCGCTCACGGCCTTGATGACGATCTCCGAGGGGCCGACGGCGTGGCGCTCGCCCTCGCCTGGACGGTGAACGGTTCCTGCCATGCGAGCGTTATACCGCCCCGCCGCGGCGAGCGCGCGCCCGGCGGGCGGCGCGTGGCTGGGAGCTGCGGACGCCTATCATTGCCCGGGCAATGAGCTCGCTGCAGACGCCATCGCCCAGCTCGGTCACCGACGTGGCCGATGGCCTGCGCTCGGTCGGCTACCTGCCCGGTGAGTCCACTGCGCTTGTCTCCTTCCTCGCGACGAAGCTCGGCAAGCCCGTGCTCGTCGAGGGCCCGGCCGGCGTAGGCAAGACCGAGCTCGCAAAGGCGCTCGCGTCCTACCTCGGTCGCGAGCTGGTGCGTCTGCAGTGCTACGAGGGCCTGGACGAGGCCAAGGCGCTGTACGAGTGGAACTACCGCAAGCAGCTCCTGCGCATCCAGGCGGAGGCCGCCGACACGGGCTGGGGCGCCGTCCAGGACGACATCTTCGGCGAGGAGTTCCTGCTCGCGCGGCCGCTGATGACCGCGATCGCCTCCGAGCAGCCGGTCGTGCTGCTGATCGACGAGATCGACAAGACCGACCAGGAGTTCGAGGCGATGCTGCTCGAGGTCCTCTCCGACTTCCAGATCTCGATCCCTGAGCTCGGGCGAGTCGAGTCCCGCACGCACCCCGTCGTGCTCCTGACCTCGAACAACTCTCGTGAGCTGACCGAGGCGCTCAAGCGTCGCTGCCTGTACCTCTGGCTCGACTACCCCGAGCTCGAGCACGAGCTCGCGATCGTCAAGCTGCACGCGCCCGAGCTGTCGGACACGATCGCGCGCCGCCTCGTCGAGATCATCGGGATGGTGCGCGACCTCGACCTCAAGAAGCCGCCTTCGATCGCCGAGTCGATCGACTGGGCACGCGCGCTGCTGCTGCTGGGCGTGAACGACATCGACGCCGAGACCTTCAACGAGACGATGTCGGTGATCGTCAAGCACCGGACCGACATGGACGTCGTCGCCGAGCGCGTCGGGCTGAAGCTCGGCACGCCGGCCGCGGCGTCACCGAAGGTGGATGTCGCCTGAGAAGAACTTGGATGGGGCCGCCCGGCGCTCCACGCCGGCCTCCGGCTCGATCCCGGCCGGCGAGCCCGAAGGGCTGCCGGCACGGATCCTCGAGTTCGGCGAAGAGCTGCGCCGCGAAGGGGTCGCGATCGGAACCTCGGAGATCCTCGACGCGTTCGCCGTGATCGGCGAGATCGAGTGGACCTCCCAGCAGGACTTCCGCGAGGCGCTGGCGGCGACGCTCGCCAAGAGCCAGGAGGACCGGCGCGTCTTCGAGCTGGTGTTCGAGCGATTCTTCTTCCGCGCCGTTGAGATCGCCGCGGTCCGGGAGGGGATCGGCGAGCAGAGCCTCGCGGAGCTCGACGAGCTGACCGATGCCGAGCTGGACGCGCTCCGCGAGCAGATCGCAGCGGCCCTGCGCGACCAGGACGAGGGCGCGATGCGCGACCTGGCCCGGATGGCGATCGCCGCGTTCGCCCGCCGCCAGGAGGGCTCCGGCGTGATCGGCGTGGACGTGCAGCGGATCCGCCGCGCGCTCGGCCTGCGCGCCGAGCCCCAGCCCGACCTGCCGCCGGAGGACCCGCGCCACGACGGGCTGCCGCGCGATGCGCTGCGCCGCTTCGAGGCGCTTCTGCGGCGCGAGCTGGAGCGCGCTCAGATCGAGCGCACCGGCAAGCTGCCTCCGTCGCGCCCGCTCGGCGAGCTCGACCGCGCGCTGCCGTCGGGGCCGCTCGCCGACCTCGCCGCGGTGCACCGCGTCGTGGCCCAGCTGCGCCGCCGCCTCGCCACGCAGGGCCTCCAGATGCGCGGGCACCGCAAGCACGCCCAGGTCGACGTTCGCCGCACGATGCGCGCCTCGCTTCAGACCGGCGGCGTGCCCGTCGAGCTGAAGTTCCGCCCGCGCCGGCCGAAACGGCCGGAGATCTACGTGCTGTGCGACGTGTCGACGAGCGTGACCTCGGCGTCGGTCTTCTTCCTCTCGGTGCTGCACGCGCTCCACGACACGTTTCGCAAGATGCGCTCGTTCGTGTTCATCGAGCGCATCTCGGAGGTGACGGACATCTTCGAGCACGAGCGCAACTTCAAGGCGGTCAGCGAACGGATCTCCAGCGACGCGGGCGTGGCCGACATCTCGGGCTACACCGACTACGGCCGTGTGTGGTCGGAGTTCCTGGTGCAGGTCGAGGACGACCTGCACCCGCGCGCGACCGTGATCGTGCTGGGCGACGCGCGTACGAACGGTCGCGACCCGCGCGCCGACATCTTCGCCCAGATCGCCTCTCGCGCCGGGCGCACCTTCTGGCTCAACCCCGAGCCGCGGCTCTACTGGAACTACGGCGACTCGGTGATCTCAGCCTACGAGCAGTACTGCACGGCCTTCGAGTGCTGGACGACCGCGCAGCTGGAGGACTTCGTGCGCGCGCTGACGCGGCCCGTGATCGCCGCCGGCAGCTGACGGGCGCTGCGTCGCGCCCAGGAACCGGCGGGTTCGATCCGCCTGGGCGCATCCCGGCCCCTCGGGCGCGGTAGCATCGACGCGGAGTGACAACAGGGGTGCTGGCGGGTAGGCCGGCTGAGATGGTGCCCCGGGAACTGAGAGAGCGGGCCGCACTCCGTGCAGCCCTCAGGATCCCCCGGCGCCGACCCTTTGAACCTGTGGGGTAATGCCCGCGAAGGGAGTGAGGTGTCCACCGACGTACAGGCCCCCCGACAGACCGCCGCCGAGCCGGCAGCGGTCGAGGCGCTCCGCGTGCACGAGGTCTCGCGCGGCTTCCGCGACGGTCGCGGGCGCACCGTCCAAGCGCTCGAGCGCGTCTCGCTCGAGGCCCGGCCGGGCGAGGTGCTCGCCGTGGTCGGGCCCTCCGGCTGCGGCAAGACGACGCTGCTCGAGCTGATCTGCGAGCTGCAGGAGCCGGACGGCGGCTCGCTGAGCGCGCCCCCGGCGGTGCTGATGCCCCAGCGCGATCTGCTCCTTCCCTGGCTCGACGCCCTGGACAACGCGGCGCTCGCGCTGCGGATTGCGGGGGCCTCGCGCGGCGAGGCCCGGGAGCGCGCGCAGGCGGTCTTTGCGGAGCTCGGTCTCGCCGGCTTCGAGACCGCCCGGGCGAGCGAGCTCTCCGGCGGGATGCGCCAGCGCGTCGCGTTCCTGCGCACGCTGCTCTCCGGCAAGCCGCTGCTCTGCCTCGACGAGCCGTTCGGAGCGCTCGACGCGATCACGCGCGCGGAGATGCAGGAGTGGCTCGCGGGGGCGTTGCTGCGCGAGCCACGGACGGTCGTGCTGGTGACCCACGACGTCGAGGAGGCGGCGCTGCTCGCCGACACGGTCGTCGTGCTCTCGCCCAGGCCCGGGCGGGTCCGAGCGACGCTCGCGATGGCGCGGCCGCGCCCACGTCGCCGCTCCGACGTCGAGGTGCTCGCGCTGCGAGCTCAAGCGCTCGAGCTGCTCGCGGAGGGCAGGGGTTGAGCGCGATCTCCCAAGCACGCTCCGCGGCGGCACCCGCCCGAGCGACGCGCGGCGACGCCGCGTTGCGCAGCCGTGTGGCACGCCTGGCGCCGCCACTGCTGCTGATCGGAGCCCTGCTCGTGGCCTGGGAGCTCTACGTCGACCTCTCGGGAGTCGAGCGCGAGTTGCTCCCCGCTCCGCACGAAGTCGCCTCGGCGATCTTTCACGGCGGCGCGGTGCTCTGGCGCAACTTCGCGGTCACCGCGGAGGAGGTCGCGCTGGGCCTGTGCATGGCCATGACACTCGGCTTCGCACTCGGGGTCGCGATGCACCTCTCGCCGCTGCTGCGACGGGCCGTCTACCCGCTCGCCGTCGGCTCGCAGGCTGTGCCGGTTCCGGTGATCGGCGTGCTGCTGGTGTTCTGGTGGGGCTTCGGCATCTTCCCCAAGCTGGTCGTGATCGCGCTGATCTGCTTCTTCCCCGTGCTCGTGACGACCGTGGATGCCCTCGGCTCCGTGGACCCGGATCAGCTGAAGCTGATGCGCACGCTCGACGCCTCGCGCTGGCAGGCGTTCAAGCTCGCCGAGCTTCCCGCCGCGATCCCCGCGGCGCTGAGCGGGGCGCGGGTCGCGCTGGCCGTCGGCGTGATCGGCGCGTTCATCGCCGAGGTCGCCACCCCGACCACCGGCCCCTACCCCGGCCTCGGGCGCCAGATCATGACCGACGTCAACCTCGAAGCGGCGCGTGCGTACGCGGGGACCGTCGTGCTCGTGGTGTTCGCTCTGCTCTGCTTTCACTCGCTCGGCGTGGCCGAGCGCAAGCTCGCGCCCTGGCGCGACCGACCGACAGGAGACCGCCCGTGAGAAGCCGCCGCGCCGAGATTTCCGCCCGCACGAGCGCTCGCCGCAGACGAGCGGCGTCCGCCGCGCTCGCCGGACTCGCGATCGTGGTCGCGCTGTCGGCCTGCGGCTCGAAGGAGGACGCGCTCTCGGCGCCGTCGAGCAAGCACTTCACGGTGATGCTCGACTTCTTCCCGAACGCCGATCACGCGCCGCTCTACACGGCGATCTCGCACGGCGACTTCCGCAAGGTCGGGCTCGACGTCGTACCCGAGACGCCCGCCGACCCCTCCGAACCGCTGAAGCTGCTGGCGGCGGGGCGCGTGGACATGGCGATCTCCTATGAGCCCGAGCTGCTCCTCGCTCGCGACACAGGCCTGAACCTCGTGGCGATCGGCGCGCTCGTCCAGCGTCCGCTGACCTCGATCATCGCCCTGCCCGGCAAGCACGTCACGAGCGTCGCCTCGCTCGCCGGCAAGCGCGTCGGCACCGCCGGCATCCCCTACCAGGCCGCGATGCTCCACACGGCCCTCGAACATGCCGGGGCCAAGTCCCCGGCCCGCGAAGTGAACGTGGGCTTCAACCTCGTGCCGGCGATGATCTCCGGGCGCGTCGACGCAACGCTCGGCGGCTTCTGGAACTACGAGGCGATCCAGCTGCGGCTCGAGCACAAGCATCCGCTCGTGATCCCGGTGGACGAAGCCGGGGTCCCGAGCTACAACGAGCTCGTGATCGTCGTACGGGCCGAAGCGGCCCGCAAGGACGCGCAGGACCTGCGCGCGTTCATGCAGGCGCTCACCCAGGGCGCGAAGGAGGTGCGCGCTGACCCCGCGGCGGGCGCCGACGCCGTGCTCGCCGCGAACCCCTCGCTGCCGCGCAAGCTGCAGCTCGAATCGATCAAGCAGACGCTGCCGGCCACCCTTCCAACGGAATCGGGCAAGCCCTACGGCTGGCAGAGCCCGCAGGCCTGGGCGACGTTCGGGAGCTGGATGTTCTCCCACGACCTGCTCAAACACGACCCGAACACGACGGGCTTCCCGCCCTTCACCAACGAGTTCCTGCCGGGACAGGGAATCTGAGCCGCGCCCGGCGGCGCGCTAGGCCACCGGCCACCAGCGCGCATACTGCGCCAGGGCCCGCGCCACCAGCGGATCCCCCGTCGGGGCGGCCTCCCCCTCCTCCCCCTCTCCTTCGAGAACGGGAAGCACGGCGCAAACACACTCGGCCAGGATCGCGGGCTGATAGCCACCCTCCTGCACGAGCCCCAGCCCGACCCCCAGCTTCGCCGCGAGCGCGCGCATCCGCGCGGCCATCCCCGCGAACGTCTCGGTCTCCAGCAGGCAGTGCGCGAGCGGGTCGCCCGCGTGTGCGTCGAAGCCGCTGGAGACCAGGATCAGCTCCGGCTCGAACGCCCGCGCCGCCGGCAGCACGACGCGCTCGAAGAGCTCCATCCACAGCGGCGGGCCGGTCCCGGGCGGCACCGGCAGGTTGATCGTGTAGCCCTCGCCGGCTCCGCTGCCGGCGTCGGTGAGCGGCCCCGTTCCCGGATACAGGGGCGACTGGTGCAGCGAGACGAACAGGACGTCGCTACGCGTCCGGAAGATCTCCGCCGTGCCGTTGCCGTGGTGCACGTCCCAGTCGAGCACGAGTACGCGCGAGAGTCCCAGCTCTGAGAGCGCCATCGCCGCCGCCACAGCGACGTTGTCGAAGACGCAGAACCCCATCGCCCGGTCCCGTTCGGCGTGATGGCCCGACGGACGGATCCCCGTGTACGCAACGCGCGCGTCGCCGGCGACGAGCGCCCGCGCCATCTCGCATGCGCCGCCCGCGGCATGGAGCGCCGCGGGCCATGACTCCGGTACGACCGCGGTGTCGGGGTCGATCAGCCCGCCACCGCTGTCGCACAGCTCTCGCACCGCACGGACGTAGGCGGGCGAGTGGACCAGCTCGAGCTCGAGCTCGCTCGCAGCGGGAGCCTGCCGGCGCTCCCAGCCAAGCCAGTCGCGCGCGGCCAGCGCCGCCTCGAGCGCCAGGATCCGTTCGGGCGTATCCGGGTGCCTCGGCATCAACGCACGCGGGTCGTGCCCGATCGAGGCCGGATGGCTGAAGTACAGCCCCCCGCTCAACTCTGCACCCGCCCGCCGCGCATAGCCGTCAATATGACTCACGTGGCCGCTGCGCGCACGATGCGGGCGATGATCTTCGAGGCTCCCGGCGAGCCTCTCCATCCTGCCGAGGTCCCCGTCCCCGAGCCGGGCCCGGGCGAGCTGTTGATCCGCGTGCACGCCTGCGCGGTCTGCCGGACCGACCTGCACCTGCTCGACGGCGAGGTCGAGATCGCCGCGCCGCCGCGGATCCTCGGGCACCAGATCGTCGGGACCGTCGAGGCGCGGGGCGACGGTGAAGGGTCGCTGGACATCGGCGATCGCGCCGGGGTGCCGTGGCTGGGGTGGACCGACGGCGACCTGCGAGTACTGCACGAGCGGCCGCGAGAACCTGTGCCCGAACGCCCGCTTCACCGGACGCGACATCGACGGCGGCTTCGCCGAGTACACCGTCGCCGACGAGCGGTTCTGCTTCCCGATACCGGCCTCCTACGAGGACGAGCCGGCGACGCCGCTGCTCTGCGCCGGGCTGATCGGCTACCGCGCGCTGCGCATGACCGGGGACGCCCGCCGGCTCGGCTTCTACGGCTTCGGCGACTCGGCGCACATCCTCACCCAGATCGCGCGCTGGCAGGGTCGCGAGGTCTATGCGTTCACCCGCCCCGGCGCCGACGACGCGGCGCGTGAGTTCGCGCTCGAGCTCGGCGCGGTCTGGGCGGGGCCGTCCGACGAGGAGCCCCCGGCACAGCTCGAAGCGGCGATCATCTTCGCCCCCGTCGGCCCGCTCGTGCCGGCGGCGCTGCGCGCGCTCGCCCCCGGTGGCACGGTGGTCTGCGCCGGGATCCACATGAGCGACATCCCCTCCTTCCCCTACGAGATCCTGTGGCAGGAGCGTTCGGTGCGCTCGGTCGCGAACCTGACCCGAGAGGACGGCGAGGAGCTGCTGGCCGTTGCGCCGAAGGTCCCCGTCCAGACGCGCATCCAGACGTACCCGCTCGAAGCGCTGAACGATGCGCTCGCGGACCTCCGCGCCGGCGCCTTCACCGGGGCTGCCGTGATCGTGCTCTAGTCAGAAACACCGGCACGGTGCGTTTGCCCACTGCCCGCGGGGCTTTACGCAGTGCGCGTCGAGTACTCGGAACGATTTGGGCAAGATGACCGGACGTCGGTTATCGTCCGACACGAGTCGAGGGCGAGAGCAGGAGAGATGGGGAGCGCCACTCCGGAGAAGACCAGATGGATGCGAGGTCCATCGACCCCGCTGCGCGGCGCGCTCCTCGGGCTCCTCCTGGAGCGTCCGGGCCACGGCGGCGACCTCGCGAACAGGCTTGCGATGCGGCTCGGCGAGACCTGGCGGGTGGACACGAACGACGTGTACCGGCTGCTCGAGCAGCTCGAGCGGACGGGGCTCGCCGTCTCACGCGCGGAGCCCAAGCGCGGCGACGAGCGCCGCACGCACCTCGTCTACCACCCGACGCCGGAGACCTCCGGAGCTCTGACGCTCTGGATGGAGACGCTGCTGCCGCGCGAGCCGGTGCGGCTGGGACTGCAGGCGAAGCTCTCGGTCGCCCGCGAGCAGGACGCCGCGCGGCTCCTGATCGCGCTCCGCGCGTACGAGCGCGAGTGCCTCGTTCTCGCGCAGGTCGTCTGCCCGACGGACGGCGACGCGTGTTCCTGGGCGGCGCTCTGCATGGACTGCTCGCGCGACGCGGTGTACGCACAGCTCCAGACCGAGGTCGACTGGGCCGCCCGGACACGGCGGCGGATCAACGAGTTCGTCGAGAGCGCCGACTAGGGCCCGTTTCGCGCCGATGGCCCCGCTGGTCTCCCTGCAAGACGTCAGCAAGCGCTATTCAGACGGGGGCCGGCTCCTGGCCGTGCTCAACCACGTCTCTCTGCACATCGAGCCGGGCGTCGCCGTAGGCGTGTACGGCACCCGTCGCTCCGGCAAGTCGACGCTGCTGCGCGTGGCGGCCGGGATCCTGCTGCCCGACGCCGGCGTCGTGCGCTTCGACGGCCAGGACATGGCGGCGATGTCCGCGCGCCGGCGCGGCCGGCTGCTGCGCGAGCAGATCGCGTTCATGTCCGCGGCCGACTGGCGCCCGCACCCGGGCGAGAGCGTCGTCGACCACGTGGCGACCTCCCTCGGCAGCGAGGGCCTCACGATCCGTGACGCGCGCCATCGGGCGCTGCGCATCCTCGAGCGCGTCGGGATCGGCGCCGCGGGCGCACAGGATGGCGCCGCCTCGCTCTCGCTGGCCGACCGCACGCGCGTGATGCTGGCCCGCGCGCTCGTGCGCGAGCCGCGCCTGCTCGTGCTCGACGAACCCGCGCTGATGCCCAGCCTCAGCGACCGCGACCGTTTCTACGCGCTGCTGCGCAGCGCGGCGCGCGAGCGGGGTATGGCTCTGCTGGTCGCGTCCGAGGAAATGGCCGCTCTTCAGGGGGTCGGCGTGCTGATGTCGATCGCGGACGGGGAGCTCTGCTCGACCGGGCCCGGCGACAACGTCGTGAGCCTCCCCACCCGGCGCCAGGCGGCGCAGCGGTGAGCGGGCTCGAGCTCAGTGACCTCCACAAGGCCTACCGCGCCGGTGCGCAACAGGTGATCGCTCTGGACGGCGTGTCGCTCGCGGTCGAGCCCGGCGAGTTCGTCGCCCTCTGCGGCCCGAGCGGCTCGGGCAAGACCACGCTGCTGCTGCTCGCCGCCGCGCTGGCCGAGCCGGACCACGGCGGGGTGCGCTTCGCCGGCCGGGACATCGGCGGGCTCTCAGAGCGCGAGGCGGCCGACTACCGGCTTCGAGACGTCGGCTTCGTGTTCCAGTCCTTCCACCTGCAGCCCCACACTTCGGCGCTCGACAACGCCACCATCAAGCTCACCGGGGCGGGCCACACGCTGCGCGAGGCGCGGCGCGCCGCGCAGCCGTGGATCGAACGGGTCGGTCTCGCCGAGCGCGCCGAGCACACCGCGCAGCAGCTCTCGATGGGGGAGCGTCAGCGCGTCGCGATCGCCCGCGCGCTCGCGAACGAGCCGCGGCTGCTGCTCGCTGACGAGCCGACCGGGAACCTCGACACCGCGCGCAGCGCAGAGATCCTCGCGCTGATGCGAGAGGTGTGCCACGAGCGCGGCATCCCCGGGCTGCTCGTGACGCACGACCCGGAGGCCTCCGGCTACGTCGACCGCATCCACACGCTCCGAGACGGGTGTCTGGTCGAAGCGCCAAGGGCTGCTCCGGCTGCAGCGCCGCTGTGAGGCGTCGGCTCAACCCGCGCATCGCGGGTGTGCGGCTGAGCGTGCTCGCACACCTGTATCGCGTCCGCCTGCGCTCGCACGCCGTCCAGGAGCTGCTGGCGGGCAGCGGCATCGCGGTCGGTGTCGCGCTCGTGCTTGGGGTGCTGGTGGCAAACCAGAGCCTCACCGGCTCAGCGGGCGAGCTGGTCCACCAGGTCGTCGGCTCGGCAGAGCTTCAACTCGACGGGCGCTCGCAGCTCGGCTACGAAGAACGGCTCGCGCTCGCCACACGCCGGCTGCCGGGTGTCCGTGCCGCCGCGCCGGTCCTGCGCGAGAACGCCGAGGTGTCCGGACCGCGGGGGCGCTACGCGGTCCAGCTGATCGGCACGACACCCCAGGCGGTGCGGATCGGCAGCCTTGCGAGCCGCGGGCAGCTCCCGGCCGGGGCCGGCCTCGCACCCGGGCTGTTCCTTCCGGGGGCGGTCGCGGAGGCGACCGGCGGGCGAGCCGGCGGGACGGTGCTAGTCAGCGCGTTCGGCAGCGCGCACCGGGTGCCGGTCACCGGCGTCCTCGAAGGCAGCCGCTTCGGCGCGCTCGCATCCAGCCCGATCGCCGTCACCTCGCTGCCGGTGGCGCAGCGCCTGACCGGGCTGACTGGCCGCATCACGCAGCTCTACATCAAGCCGCGTCCGGGGGCCCTCGACGGCGTGCGGCGCGAGCTGACCGCGCTCGCAGGCCCCAACCTCGACGTGGAGCCCTCCACGCGTGAGCTGGGGCTGCTCGATCAGGCCGCCGCTCCGAACGACCGCTCGACCGAGCTGTTCGCGGCCATCAGCGTCATGGTCGGGTTCCTCTTGGCGCTGAACGCGATGCTCCTCACCGTCCCCGAGCGGCGGCGCTTCGTGGCCGACCTGCGGATCCAGGGCTACGACTGGCGCCAGATCGTCGTCATGCTCGCCTTCCAGGCTCTCCTGCTCGGGCTCGTCGCCTCGATCGCGGGCGTGCTGCTCGGCGTCCTGCTCAGCCACGTCTTCCTCCACCGCATCCCCGCCTATCTGATCACGGCGTTCCCGATCGGCAGCCAGGAGATCCTCGGCACCGGCATCGTCGCCCTTGCGATCGGCTGCGGCGTGCTGGCCACGCTGCTCGCCTCGCTCTCGCCGGCGCTCGATCTGCGCCCCGGCCGGCCGGCCGACGCGGCCCTTCACGAGCGCGAGGGGGGGAGCGAGGTGATCGCGCCGGCAACCGTCGAGGAGCTCGCGCTCGCCGCGGTCGCCTCGACGGGCCTGATCGTCGCACTCGTGCTGGTCGAGCCGGGGCTGACGATCGCTGGAGGCGTGGCGCTCGCGATCACCACGCTCTGCGCGATCCCGGCGCTGTTCTCGCTCCTGGCCCGCGCGCTGCGCTGGACGGGCGAGCGCGTGCGCTCGAGCGCGCTGATCGTCGTCGTCTCCGAGCTGCGGGCCACAACGACCCGGGCGGTCGCGCTGGCGGGCATCGCCGCGCTCGCCGTCTATGGGAGCGTCGCGATCGGGGGGGCGCGAGCCGATCTGCTGCGGGGGCTGGACGCGAACTTCGCCGAATACCTGCAGACCGCCGACGTCTGGGTGACGACCGGCGGCAACGACCTGACCACCAACGCCTTCTCGCCGCGCGGGCTGCCGGCCAGGCTCTCGCGGCTGCCCGGGGTCGCCTCTGTGCACACCTACCAGGGCGGATTCCTCGACGTTGGCGCCCGGCGCCTCTGGGTGATCGCGCGGCCCGCCGGCGACACACCGCTGGTTCCCGCGAGCCAGCTGCTCGCGGGTCGCGCCCGGCGGGCGGACGCGCTCCTGGCCGGGTCGGGATGGGCTGCGGTGTCGAGTGCGTTCGCGAGCGAACACGCTCTGCGAGTCGGCTCGCGCTTCTCACTCCCGGCGCCGTCCGGCCGGCTTCCGCTGAAGGTCGCGGCGATCACCACCAACCTCGGCTGGGCGCCCGGCGCCGTGGTCCTGAACGCCGCCGACTACGCTCGCCACTGGCAGACCAGCGATCCGTCGGCGCTCGAGATCCGAGTGCGTCCAGGAACGAGCGCGGCGAGCGTGCGAGCGGAGGTGGCGCGCGTCGTCGGCCCCGGCCTCCGCGCGCAGACGTTCGCCGAACGGCGGCGGCAGTATGCAGCTGACTCGCGCCAGGGGCTGGCGGCCCTCAGCCAGATCGCCACCATGCTCCTGATCGCGGCGGCGCTCGCGGTGGCCTCCGCGCTGAGCGCTGCGATCTGGCAGCGGCGGGCGCGCCTGGCCGCCCTGAAGATCCAGGGCTACGACACGCCGCAGCTGTGGCGTGCGCTGCTGCTCGAGAGCACCGTCGTGCTTGGGGTCGGGTGTCTCGTCGGGGCCGTGTTCGGCGTGCTCGGACACGCGCTCGCGGCCCGCTGGCTGCGTCTGAGCACCGGCTTCCCGGCTCCGTTCAGCGTCGGATTGCCCGGGGTGTTTCTCACTATCGGCCTGCTCGCGATTATCGCTTTGGCAGTGATTTCACTGCCCGGTTTGGCCGCCGCGCGCGCTCCCGCGCGAACCTCCTTCGGTGAGTGACTTCCACTGATGGGAGCGCCGCCAACAGACTGCGCGCGTGCTCGCTCCTCGCCGAGGAACGCTCCCGCTGGCGAGGTCGTTCGCAGGCACCGCCCGCGACTACTGGCTCGAGGTGTTCCCGTGCGTGCGCCGCGAGCTCGCACGATGGCGCGAGCTCGCTCGCAGCATCCCTGACCCCCGTCTTCGCGAGCTCGCCCTCGACACCCAGCGGGGCGAGCGCGGCAACCTCGAAGGCGCGGCCGCCTTCGCCGTGCTCGTGGCGCGCGGCCGGCGCGCGCCGGTGATCCGCGCCGCCGTCGGCTTCCAGGCCCTCTACGACTACCTCGACACGCTCGCAGAGCAGCCCGCCGAGGATCCTGTCGCGCAGGCGCGTTCGCTGCACGAGAGTCTGCTCGCGGCACTCGACCCGCGCAGATCGGTCTGCCCGGCAGGCGGGACGGATGAGTATCTCGCCGCCCTGGTCGCGGAGACGCGCGCCGCGGCGGCGAGCCTGCCCTGCTGGGATGCGGCGGCTGCCGAGGCGATTGCGGCCGCCGAGCGCATGGCCGCCTACCAGAGCCTCGTCCACGGCGACACCGATCGAAGCCGGAAAGAGCTGGAAGCCTGGGCGGAGGCGCTCACGCCCGCGGGCTGCGAGATGACCTGGTGGGAGGCCGCCGCAGGCGCGGCATCCTCGCTCGGCGTGTTCGCCCTGCTGGCCGCCGCCGCGCGCCCGGGCTTCGGGGCGGAGGATGCGGCAAGGCTGCAGGCGGCGTACTTCCCGTGGATCGGGGCGCTGCACGTGCTGCTCGACAGCCTCGTCGACCGGGCGGCCGACCTGGGCAGCGGACACTTCAGCCTCGTCGCCGAGTACGAGGGTCGAGAGGAGATGGCCGCCCGCCTCGCCGCGATCGCCGATCGCGCGAAGGCGTGCGCGCGGCAGGCGGGACAAGGCGAGCGCCACCTGCTGATCCTGGGGGCGATGGCGAGCTTCTACCTGTCCAGTCCGGCGGCCGGCGCCCCGCAGGCGCGTGGCGCGCGCGAGGCGGTACTTGCGGCCCTCGGCCCGCCCGCAGCGCCCGCGATGGTCCTGTTGCGGCTGCGCGGCGCGGTTCCGCACCTCGCCGCAACGAGTCGGAGCGCACTGCGCATCCCGACGGCGGACGGCGCCGGGCGGCTGATCGCGGCGGCCGGGGCCCCGGCGAATAGCTCCCTCGGTCCCGCCACTCGAAACTCAAGTATTTGACTTTCCAGTTGCCCCGAGGAGGCCGCGACGGAGATCATCAGACATGGCTCGCGCCGCCGCCCCCGACCCGATCACGATCGAGCTGACGCGCCCGCAGGTCGACAGAATCGTGCGGGAGTCCTCGAACGGCACCGGCGTCTCGAGCCTGCTGCGGGGTCTCGCAGGCGAGGGTACGCTGGCCTCGCGCTACGAGGCGCTCGCGGAGAGCCCGCGTCTGTCGCGGTCGCTGCTGCTGGGATTGCTGGTCCTCGCGAGCTTCCCAACCGACGGCGGCTCGCTCGCGGTCGGCGACGTCGCCGGCCAGCTCGGGATGAGCCCGAGCACAACCCACCGGTACATGGCCACGCTGCTCGCCGTCGGGCTGCTGGACCAGGACCCGCGCACGCGGCGGTACCGCCTTCCGGAGGAGCCGTGATGCGACGCCGCCCCTCCCGCAGAGCCTGCGCCGAGCCCGTCCGCCGGACGCGCCGGTGCCGCGCCGCGGCTGGCGGCGGAGCAGCGCCGGCGCACCTGCAGGCCCGCCGGGCGCGCAGCGCCTGCCGCGTCCGCGAGGACTTCACGGGACGCGGCTTCGGGTCTGTGCGGCTGCGCGAGGCACGCTGAGCCTGGCACGCGCGCCCCGGAGCGCGCAGGCCCACCGAGCAGGGCGCGAGGACGCGCCGGGCGCCGCCAGCCGGATCAGAGCCCGATCGCGTGGGCGGCGGCCAGGCCCGCCCACTCGCCGTAGGGCGCGAACAGCTCGCGCACCTGCGCTTCCTCGGCGAAGGCCTCGGGGTCGCCTCCCGAGAGGATGCGTCCCGCGAACCGGAGCAGCCCGAGATCTCCGGCCGGGATCTGGTCGTGACGGCCCTGCCCGTGCAGGGCGAGCATCTCCACCGTCCAGGGGCCGATGCCCGGGATCGCGCGCAGGCGCCGCCAGCCGCTCTCGTGGCTGTCGTCGTGCAGATCGACCCGCCCGCGCGCGACCTCGCGTGCCGCCTTGACCAGCGTGATCGCGCGGCAGCCGGCGAGATCGAAGGACTCGAGCAGCGCGGGCGGCGTGCCGGCCAGCCGCTCGGCCTCGGGCATGTCGGCGAGCGTGCTGTGCCCGCCGTCCCAGCCGACCCAGCGGCGGCCGAGCGAGCCGAGGACCCTCCGCTCGATCGCGGCGGCGCGCTCGTACTCGATCAGCTGCTCGCAGATCGCGAGCACCAGCGCCTCGAACGGATCCGGGCGGCGGCCGACGCGCAGCCAGGGGCGCCTCGATACCGAGCGTCCGATCAGCGGGTCCTTCGCGAAGCGCTTTGCGAACGGCCGCGGATCCTCGTCGACGCCGAGCGCGAACCGCATCCGCGCGATGCCGTGCTCGGCGGCCTCGCGGCTCTCCGCGCGGGCCCCGAACAGAACCTGGTCCTCCGCGGTCTGCGCGACGCGGATCAGTACGGGCCGGCCGCGGTGATGCAGCAGCCGCTCGAGCACACCCTCGCCGCGGCGGCGGGTCATGCGGTCCATCCCGTTGCGCCGCGGCAGGCGGAACGGCCCGCGAGGCGCGACCTCGGCGCGGAGCTCGACCGGCGCACCCATGGGGCGCGCTCTAGCGGCCGGCGCCCGGCCCGCCGAGCAGGTGCACGTCGAGCAGCAGCGAGCGGCTGCCCACGATGTGCAGGCGATCCGCGGCTGTGGCGCTGCGCCGGCTCAGCAGGGAACGGCGACCGCCTTCGACGGCGGAGCGACGCCGGTGGCGGCGGCCGACCAGCCCCACGACGGCGGCCCCGGCGACGAACCCGCCGGCCGCCGCAGCGGCGGCCTGGACGGCGGGAAGGGCGGCGGCCGAGCGTCGCGTCTCGATCGCGCCCGAGGGGCGCGCCTCTACGATCTCTCCCTCTTCCGGGGCGACGGGGAGCATCCCGCTCGGGTCGGCCTCGCTCATCCGCCGGAGTGTAGAGGTCGCGTCAGACCTCCACGCGGCGTTGCCGCGGTGGTCAAGGCTGCGCGGCGCCGGCGCCGGCGCTCTCGCCCGCCGGGGCCGCAGCCTGATCGAGCATGCGCTCGTAGATCCGGTAGCGCTTCACGACCCGCCCCCCCATCGCTTCCATGCCTCGGTTCATCGCGGTGTTCGTCTCGAGGATCCAGCCCATCTCGCCGCCGTCCTGCGGGGTGCGTTCGGCGGCGTTGTAGTGCTCCTCGTAGAGCGCCGCCGCGACGCCGGTGTGCTGGTGCTCGGGTTTGACCCCCAAGAAGCCGACCCGAACGCGGTCGATACGCCTGGACTTCGTCAGGAACTTCCACCACCCGAGGGGAAGCAGGTGCCCGTGCATCTGTTCGAGCACCTGGTTGAGGTCGGGGACCGTGATCGCCATCCCCACCACTTCCTCATTGTCTTCTTTCTCGGCGATCATGAACCAGTTCTTGTCGAAGGCCAGCTGGAGCTCTTGCGCGTAGGCGTCGAGGTCCTTCTTGGAGTAGGGGACGAAGTCCCAGTTCTCGGCCCAGGCCTCGTTGTAGACGGCACCGAAGAAGTCGAGGTCTTTGCGCAGCTGGCGTCGGCGCATGGGACGGATGCGGATGCCGTGCTCGGTGCGGGATTTCTCGGCGAGCTCCCAGATCACAGGCAGCACCTCCTCGCGGCCCGTGACCTCGAGGTTCCACATCAGCAGGTCCATCGCCTTGCTCATGCCCGCGCCTTCCAGCAGCTCCCCGTAGTAGGGAGGGTTCCAGGGCTGCAGGATCATCGGCCGCAAGTCGTAGCCCTCGATCAGCACCCCGCTCTCGTCGTTCATCGCGAAGCTCGCCGGGCCGACCATCCGCTCCTGCCCGTGCTCGGCCAGCCAGCCCGCCGCCGCGTCGAGGAGTGCCTGGAGGACCTCCGGGTCGGGCTCGAACTCGAGGAACCCGAACCACCCCCAGCGGGATCCGCGGTGCTCGTTGAAGGCGCGGTTGATCTGCGCGGTGATGCGACCGACGACGCGCCCGTCGCGGCGAGCCAGGAAGTACTCGGCTTCGCCGTGGCTGAAGAACGCGTTCATCCGTCGGCTCAGAAAGATGCGCCGCTCGATCCTCAGCGGCGGCACCCACAGGGGGTGGTTAGCATTGAGCCGGTACGGCAGGTCGATGAAGGCCCGCAGATCTCGCCCGCCTGAGACGGGTTTCACCTCGACGCTCACTGACGGACGCACCCTACATGCACACCTCCACCGACGTCTTCGACAAGGTCCGGGGCCACGAGCGCGAGGAGATCCTGCGCGCGGCGCGCGAGGCCGACATCCTGCCCTACTTCCACGTGCTCGAGTCGCCGGCGATGCCGGTCGTCGAGATGGAGGGCGCCGAGCGCGTGATGCTCGGCTCGAACAACTACCTCGGGCTGACGGGCGACGAGCGCGTCGTGCAGGGAGCCGAGAGCGCCCTGCACCGCTACGGGACGGGCCTGACCGGGTCGCGCCTGCTCAACGGCACGATCCCGCTCCACCTCGACCTCGAGCGCGAGATCGCCGAATGGATGGGCACGGAGTCTGCGATCGTCTTCAGCACCGGCCACCAGGCCAACGTGGGCACCCTCGGCGCGCTGCTGGGGCCCGGCGACACGGTCGTCGTCGACTCCGGCGATCACGCCTCGATCCTCGATGGCTGCCTGCTCTCGCGCGCGAAGCTGCGTCCGTTCCGGCACAACCGGCTCGACAAGCTCGAGAAGATGCTCGAACGCGCACAGGACGACGGCGGCGGCGTGCTCGTGGTGGTGGACGGCGTGTTCTCGATGGAGGGCGACCTGGCCCCGCTCCAGGACATCTGCGAGCTCTGCGGGCGCTACGGCGCCCGGCTGATGGTCGACGAGGCACACGGCGCCGGAGTGCTGGGCGCGGCCGGAGCCGGCGCGTGCGAACTGCTCGGCGTCGCCGACCGTGTGGACCTGCGGATGGGCACCTTCTCCAAGTCGCTGGCCTCCTGCGGCGGCTTCGTGGCCGGTCCGGCGGAGGTGATCGACTACCTGCGCATCTCCTCGCGCGCCTTCCTCTTCACGGCGTCCGCCGTTCCGGCCGCCGTCGGTGCCGCGCTGGCGGCCCTGCGCGTGCTCCGCTCGCCGGACGGCCCCCCGCTGCTCGAACGGGTGCTGGACAACGCTTCCCGACTGCGCGATGGACTCGAACAGCTCGGGCTCGCGGTCGTCGCCCCTCAGCCGCTGCCCGCCGACGGCGTCCAGATGCACGCGCCCGGTGTACGCACAGCTGCCGGTCCTGCCGGCCCCGAGCTCTCGATCGTGACCCCCGTGGTACCCGTCCTGGTGGGCGACGACTGGAAGGCCGCCCTGCTCTGGAGGGCGCTGTACGACGGCGGCGTGTTCGTGAACACGGCGCTGCACCCGGCAGTGCCGCCGGGAGGGGCGCTGCTGCGCACGAGCGTGATGGCGACCCACGACGCGGCGACGATCGACCGCGCGCTCGAGATCTTCGCGCGCGTGAAGCGCGATTTCGAGGCCGAGCACGGTCCGCTCCCGTCCTCGGACGCGGCCTGAGCCGCCGCGCCCTCCATCCGTGCCAGGCGCACGGGCGCTCCGCCGACTTGTCCATTTCTTCACAAGTTTCCCCCGCGAGAAAAAGCCCGCTTCTAGCGCACTAACCCCGCGCGCTGATGTTGACCGCGGCGCGGGTCCTGGCGTAGCTTCCACATGCGCTCTGCATGACCGTTCGGGCCACGCGCCCCGACGAGAAAAGATGTTCGGAGGGGACGCCTGCCGGGACAGCCGCGCCCGGCAGAAGGTCGATCCTGGACGGTCATAGAGGGCGCAACCACACGTCCAATACGAGCAAGCATGTTGCCGCCGCCGAGCGTCGCGACGGCAACGGGGAGATGCAAGAACATGAACGCGACAGCGACGGTTGCCCCTGCCGGCCCCCAGTACATGCGGGCCCTTGAACGCGCCAATCAGGTCCGTCTCGCCCGCGCGGAGCTGAAGCGGCGGGTCGCGATGAACGAGCTGGGCTGCGCAGAGGTGATCATGGACTGCCCGTGGGAGGCCGAGAGCATGGCGATCGGCGACCTGCTGATGAGCCAGCGACGCTGGGGACAGACGCGCTGCCGCAAGTTCCTCTCGCAGGTGCCGATGTCCGAGAAGAAGACGATCGGCTCGATGACCGACCGCCAGCGGCGGACGCTGGCCGCGATGCTCGAGACGCCCCAGCGGGGACGCTCGTTCGCAGCGTCGGGCGGGGTTCCCTTTCTGAGGGAGACGACGCTCGAGACGGTCTGAGCGCGCGAGGCGCCGTGCCGCCGGCGCGGCGCCTTGCTCAGCTGCGCGGGTCCGGAGACGTCCGGACCCACGCGGGCGGCGCAAGCGCTGGGCGCGGCCGCGTCCGTTCAGGTCAAGCTGGAGTGTGGTCCGGGGCCGCGCTGAAGCGCGGCCCCCGCTCTAACGGACAGCCCGATGAGAGCGTGAGCTGCCACCAGCCCGCCAGCATCCCGATCACGCCCATCCGCGGACGCACTTCGTAGACGCCGCAGCCGGTGCCACCGAGGTCGCGCACGGGGACGCGGTAGTAGCGGTAGCGGCCGGGTTCCAGGCGCATCCGCTCGAGCAGCTCGCGCGCGCGGCGTTCGTGCTCGCTGCGGACCTCAGCGCGGGCGCGCAGCTCCGCGAGCCGGGCGGCGAGACCGTCGCGGGTCCGCTCGAGCTCGCCGAGAGCTCGGATGCTCGGGCCGGCGGCGGCCCCGATCTCCTGGGCAGGCGCGCCCGACCCGGCGGGCGCAGCGACGAACGGGAAGCGCTCGGCGAGGAGCTCGCAGAGCTCGATCTCGAGCTTTGCGATCTGTGTGCGCAGCGTGGCCCGGGCGGCGCGCTCGGAGTCGGTCGCTCCGACCCTCCTCGCGGGTCCCCTGACGTCGGTCCGAAGCGGAGTCGGGAACTCCTCGGGACGGTCTGCTACTGGCTGCGCCAAATCTCTCCTCCTGCGTGCCTGCTGGCCCACTGATGCTACCAGCGGCGCTCCGCGCGGACGCCACCTCTAAGGCGAGAGCAGCGCGCTCGCGCTTGCCCACAGCGCCTCTTCTGCATACAGCGAGGGAACGCCGGGCACCAGCACGGAGTAGAGCGTCACGCGACGGGTTCGCGCGCGTGGCTTGTGCCCGGGCGCGTGGTCCCCGAACAGGACCGCCAGCGGCCCGCCGGCGTCGGCCACGACGAGGCGCCCGTGCGGCAGCAGCGGCTTCTCGCCGGAGCGACCGAGCTGCTCGCCCTCGACGCTGGTCCTGATGCCGAGCGGCCCGTCGAGACTCTCGGCGTCGAACGCCCAGACGGGCACGCCCGTGTCCATCAGCGAGATCAGCAGGATGTCGTCGAGCATGCCGCCGCTCAAGAAGCCGCCGCGGAGCATCCGCTCGAGCACCGCCTCCTCGATCGGCGTGCGCTGCCGGTCGGGGTCGAGACCGACCTGGCGGAAGAACACCCGGTAGGCCGCGGGGATCGGCTCACGTCTGATGCCGATCGCGCGGGCGCCGCGGATGCGGCTCGACAGTTCGCGCAGCCGCGCCTCGACGTCGGGCGGCGAATCGGCGGTCAGCGGCTGGGCGCGCCTCACCTCGACCTCGCTGTAGAGCAGCGAGAGGCCCGGCAGCTCCTCCTCGACCTCGGGCGGGAGCCAACCCTCCAGCGGATCGGGCGGTGCCGTCACCTGCCTCGCCCGGTCTCGGCGGCTCCGCTCACCCGCTGCTCCGTGCCCCCGCTTCGAGCTCAGCCAGCCGCGAGCGCAGCGTCGCACGCGAGGGGCGCCCGAGCAGCGCGCGCCCCTGGGCGGCGCCGCCGCGTTCGATGAACGTGAGCTGCGGGCATGTCGCGAGTTTGTAGAGCGCCGCGAGATCGCCCTGGTCGTCGATCCCGACGGGGAACGTGATGCCGTGCGAGGAGAGCAGCTCGCGCACGGAGCTGCGCTCGCCACGGATCGCGACCGCCGCCTCCTGGACCTTCGGGTAGGAGGCCGAGAGCGCCTGCAGGTCGCCGAGCACGTCGCCGCAGCCCCCCGCGTCGACGAACAGCGCGAGCACCACGGGTCCGTGTTCGTAGAGCTGGCAGATGTTGAGGATCCGCGGCCCCCGAACCGTGCAGGCGGGGGCCACGCCGGTGCTCGAGACGTTGGCGTCGCCCTTCAGGTTCCCGGTCGCCAGCGGCACGGCGAACGGCGGCACCGTTTCCCCGGCGGCGACCCCGCCCGAGCCGTTCGGCTTCGTCGTGATCGTGTTGACGGTGATGCCGATCAGGATCGCGACGGCGAGGAGGACGACGTAGCGGCCGTACTGCGGCGGTTTGACGACCGGCGCCGAGGGATCGCGGAGGTTCTCGCTTCCGCGGCCTCGGGGAGCATCGGGAGGCTCAGGCCCGGCCATGGCCGGACCTCGCACGCCGGCCCGCCGGCCCCAGCCGCCCACGCGCGCGCAGGCCCGCGGGGAGCAGAGCGCGCACGCCACCGCGCTCGGCCAGCACGAGCACCGCCGGCAGCGCCGCGAGGACACCGAGCAACGAGACGGTGAGGTCCACGAGCGTGACGAGGCCGAAGTCGCGCAGCATGCGGATGTCCGAGAGCGCGAGGACGCCGAATCCGAAGATCGCGGTGGCGCCAGAGGCCGCGACCGCCGCCCCGGTTCGCCGGTATGCGCGCCGCAGCGCCTCGAGCGTGTCGTACCCGGCCGCCAGCTCCTGGCGGTGGCGCTCTGAGATCAGCACGCTGAACTCGGTCGAGATCGCAATCACCAGCGCCCCGAGCGTCACCGACATCGGGTTCAGGGGAATCCGCAGCACGAACAGGACCAGCGCCGACCAGCCGGTGGCGAGGACGATCGGGGCCAGCGGGATGAGCGCGCGCCGTTTGTCGCCCCGGAACGCGACGAGCAGCACCAGTGCCACGGCGGCGAGCCCGGCCAGCAGCGTCTCCAGCCGCCGCCAGGGGTCGGCCACGGCGCTGCCGGAGCGGGCTGCGAGCACGGGCAGGCCCACGAGCTGTGCGTGCACGCCCGCCGGCGGGTGCAGGCTCGCCCCCATCCGTTCGATCAGCTGCTGCTGGGCGTCGAGCCCCATCAGGCGAATCCCGAACGACAGCGTCGCGTAGCGGCGGTCGGGGCTGATCACGTCCTGCGAGAAGTACGGCGGGATCGTGGCGAGCAGCCCGTCCACAGAGGCGGCGCTCAGCTTCGCCCCTTTCGTGCCGCCCGCTTCCTGCCCGCCGAACAGATCCGGCAGCGAGAACGCCGGGCACAGGCGCGCGTGCCCGCACCCGCGCGCGTCGCTGTATCCGAAGGCGGCCAGCACGCGCTGCTGGTAGGAGGTCATCCATTCGATCGTCTGCGGGCTCGCCAGGTTGCGGCCGGAGACGAGCACCGCGACTTCGCCGCCGACGCCCGATTCGCGCTCGAGTGTGTTCAGCGCCCGCAGCGAAGCGAGTTCCTGCGGTACGAGCTTCGTGATGTCCGTCTCCACCCTCGTCTGGGTGTCCAGACCCCAGCCGAGCGCGGCGAGCGCGAGCCCGACGCCGAGGACGCGTCCCGGGTGGCGCATTGCGGGGCCGAGCGCGAAGCCCGTGACCGCCCGCGTGAGCGCGTTGTCGCGGAGCAGCTCCCCCGCGCCGCGCCAGGAGGAGGCGATCGACGCCAGCCACGCCGGCGGGCGCGCCGGCTGAGACGTGGCGGCGCGGGGCCAGCAGCGAAAGGGCCGCGGCGCCGGCCGTGAACGCGCACAGCAGCGCAAGCGCGACCCCCGCCACGAGCAGCACGCCGAAGCCGCGCACCATCGGCACGGGCGAGAGCAGCAGCACCAGCATCGCGGCGGCGCTCGCCGCGGCGGCGGTCGCGATCGTCGGGCCGCCGGCGGCCGCCGCGCGCTCGATCGCCGCACGACGCTGCGGACCCGGCGGCGCGCCGGCGGGGGCCGCGGGGTCCAGTTCCTCCAGCGACTCTCCGACCCGCGACTGGAACTGGATCGAGTAGTCGACGGCGAGCCCGACGAGCACCGGCAGCACGGCGATCGAGGCCACGGTCAAGGAGGCCCCCGCCGCCGAGAGCGCGCCGAAGGTGAGCGCCGCGGCGAGCAGCGCGAGAGCGAGCGGCAGCAGCCGCGGTCGGCCTGTGAACACGAGCCCGAGCGTGCCGGCCATCACCACGATCACCGCGATCAGCAGAAGCGCGATCGCGCTCGAGATCGACTTGGCGAGATCGGTGACGATCACGGGCTCGCCGGTGACCGAGTAGCCCGCGCCGGCGGTCGTCAGCTTCCACTGAGGCATCCGCACGGCGGCGCGGATCGCCGCGATCGTCGCGTCGCGCTGGGACTGCGAGAGCCCCGGCCGCAGCCGCGCCGAGATCAGCGCGCTGTGACGGCTCGGGAAGAGGTAGGCGAAGCGCTGCTTCGGGATCCCGGCCCCCTTCGAGGAGTCGAAGACGACGTCGGAGATGAATTCCTTGTTCTGCAGGCTCGGTGCGGAGGTGAGTCCGTAGGAGAGCGCCAGCGAGACGAGCTTCGAGCGGTAGCCCGCGGCGGTCACCTGTGCTGCTTCCTTGCCGAGCTGGCGCACTTCCGCTTCGCTCAGCCCGCGCGCGCGAGCGGCGCGTTCGATCGTCTGTTCAGCCTGCTTGCCGGAGCGGGCCGCCGCCTTGTTGAGGCCGGTCAGCTTCTGCTGGATCTGTTCGGCGGCCTCGTTGAGGAAGGTGCCGGGGCCGAACACGACCTTGACCGTGCCGAGTTTCGCCAGCCGCCCGCACGGTCCGTCCACGCCGCCCTCGTTCGCGAGCGCCGAGCGCGGCACGCGCCCGGAGAGGCATCCCTCGAGGCCGAGCAGCCGCTCGAGGTCCGAACCGAGCACCAGCTGCTGCAGGTCGCCGTGGACGAGCACCGCGACGGGCTCTTCGCCGAACTGGCGGTAGAAGGTCTGTGTGCCCCGGTAGGAGGAGCTCGAAGTCGAGACGAAGCTGCTGGTCGCAGCGCTCGGCTGCAGCCGCAGCGCGAGCACGGCGCCGACGATCCCCAGCACCGCGGCGAGGGCCAGCACGAGTGGCGCCCGCCTCGCGGCGCCACCGGCGAGCGCGGCGAGCAGCCTCGAGCTTCTCATCCAACCAGCGCCGTGGGCGCTACTCCATGCCGAGCGGCCCGGCCGAGGCGCCGGCCAGGAACTGCTGCACGAACGGGTTTTCGGACGCGAACAGCTCCTCGGCCGGTCCCGATTCGACGATCCGGCCCTTCCAGAGCACGGAGATGTGCTCCGCCACGCGCCGCGCGCTCATGATGTCGTGCGTGATGACCGTGTAGCAGCCGCCGTTCTCGGCGTGGACTTCCTTGATCAGCTCGCAGAGCAGCGCGGTGCGGACCGGGTCGAGCCCCGAGTCGGGCTCGTCGAAGAGCACGATGTCGGGTTCCATCACCAGCGCGCGTGCGAACCCCGCGCGCTTGCGCATACCGCCGGAGAGCTCGTTGGGCATCTTCTCGTTGGCGTTGCCCAGCCCGACCTCTTTCAGGCGCCTGTTGACGATCTCCTCGATCTCCTCGTCGCCCTTCTCGGTGTGCTGGCGCAGCGGGAAGGCGACGTTGTCGTAGAGGTTCAGCGAGCCGAAGAGGGCGCCGTCCTGGAACAGCACGCCGAACTTCTTGCGCAGCTCGAACAGGTCGGCGTCGGGCAGGCTCGGGATCGAGTGACCGTGGACGATCACATCGCCCTGGTCGGGGTAGAGCAGCCCGACGATGTGCTTGATGCAGACGGACTTGCCCGTCCCCGAGGGGCCGAGGATCATCGAGATCTTGTTCTCCGGCAGCGACATGTTCAGGCCCCGGAGGACCTGGTTGCGCCCGAAGGCCTTGTGGACGTCGATGAACTCGATCGCGTCCGGCTCGTTGGTCGGCCGGATCTTGCCGCTGTGGTAGCGGAACTCCTCGCCCTCCTCGGGCGGCGGCTCGCTGATCACCCGCGCATGCGCCGCGGCTTCGGCGGGCGATTCAGCCTGGGCGTAGGCCTCGTCGTCCACCTGCTGCGCCGAGGCGAACGCCGGCTCGCCGCCCGGCTCCTGCTCGGGGAAGCGATCGATCGTGTGGTAGCTCGGATGCGAGTGCGACTCGGCCGCGTCGTGCTCGGAGACACGCTCGAAGGTGGGCTGCTGCGCGGGCGTCTGCTCGCCGCCGGGCTGCGGTTCGGAGCCGACCGGCTCGGGCGCCGGCGGCGCCTGCGCGCCCGCGTCATCCCCCGCGGCCTGCATCCCGGCCTCGCCGGCGGGCGACTGCTCCTCCGCCGGCGCCGGGCTCTCCTGCCCCGGCGTGCCGGCTCCGCGCCGGCCCCACGGGATCCCGCGGCGTCCGCCCTCTCCGGCCATCAGGTCAGCCTCCGATTGGTGCGCGCGGATTGGCGCCCCAGAAGATCTGGGTCCCCAACATCCCGATCACGTGCACCAGCACGAGGTTCAAGACCATCGACTTCGCCGTCGCCTTGCCGACCCCGACCGGGCCGCCGCTGGCGTTGTATCCGTAGTAACACGCTACGAGCACGATAGCCGTGGCCATGAACATGGCCTTAATCAGGCTGTATAAGAAATCCGGTGGATTCTGGAACTGCCAGAAGATCAGGAAATAGCCGCCGGATGAGACGTATCCGATCTGTTGCACGACGGCGATGTAAGACGCGAGGAACGCGGCGCCGATCCCCGCCATGTACATGAAGGGCAGCACCAGCCAGGAGGCGAGCAGGCGCGTCGCGCAGAGGAAGGTCATCGAGTTGATGCCCATCACCTCGAGCGCGTCGATCTCGTCCGAGATGCGCATCGCGCCGAGCTCGGCGACGATGCCCGTCCCGACCTTCGCCGACATCATGTACCCGAAGGCGTAGGGCGTGATCTCGCGCAGGTCGCACCACGCCGTGAACACGCCCGAGTAGGCGGGCGCCCCCTGCGCGGCGGTGAAGTAGGCGCCCTCGATCCCGCACTGCAGGCCGAGGATGAACATCAGCGTCCAGATGATCGTCGTCGAGCCGACGATCAGGATCCCGCACTGGCGGAGCGACTCGCCGAAGAAGCGGAACACGCGCAGCCCGTAGACATCGCGAACGATCGTGCCCGTGAAGCGCCCGATCTCGCCGGTTGCACCCAGCCATTCGCGTGGGAGCGCGAGCCATTCGTTCACTTGATCACCAGGATCTGCGGGTGCGTGGCCAGCAGCGTCTGCGTGAACACGTAGTCGAAGGAGAAGATCGCCGTGAAGGCGAGCACAACGGCCTCGTTGACCGCGCGTCCGACGCCCTCGGCGCCACCGGATGCGGCCATGCCCTTGTAACAGCAGACGATCGCGATGATCGCGCCGTAGATCGTCGTCTTCAGCACCGATCCCCAGAGGTCGGTCGTCGAGGCGTTGGCGAAGAGGGTCGCCCAGAACGGGCCGAGCGGCTGGCCGTTGACGAGCTCGGCGATGATCCCGCCGAAGATCCCGAACAGCAGCGCGTAGATGTCGAACAGGCCCGTCACGAGCATCAGGGCCAGGAAGCGCGGGACGACGAGGTTCTTGACCGGGTCGACGCCGAGCACCTGCAGGGCGTCGAGCTCCTCGCGCACCTTGCGCGCGCCGAGGTCGGCGGTGATCGCGGTGCCCGCGACGCCGGCCACGACGATCGCGGTCACGCTCGGCCCGATCTCGCGCACGGCGCCGAGCACGAAGAACCCACCGAGGCGGTCCAGCGCGCCGAAGATCGTCAGGAAGTTCGCCGCCTGCAGCCCCGGCGCGGCGTAGCAGATGCAGACGGTGGAGATCAGCAGCGGGAACCAGCACAGCCGCAGCGCGAACAGGAACTGGGACACGAACTCGCCGCCGTAGGGATATGGCGGCCGCAGGGCAGACCAGATGGTCTTGCCCGTCAGGATCATCATGTCCCCGAATTCCTCGAGCAAATGCCGCGCGGACGGGAAAACGCGCTCGGCAACCCCGCGAACCATCTCTCCTGGCCCTTCCTCTCCTCGCCGCTCGTTCCTCGGCGCTAACTCTACGCCATGGCCGACGCCGGTGCCAACGGTGAACCCCCGTGATTGCAGGGGATGCTTCTCCCGCGCCCGACCCCCACTGGTATCGTGGCGCGATCGTGACGGGGAGGTGCAGGAGATTCGCGCGCGGGAGCTCTCGCGCGCGACGGGGAGAGGTGGCGCTCGTCTGCGCGGCGGCGCTGATCGTCCCCGCGCTCCTCGCCGCGGGCTGCGGCGGCGGCTCGGCCGCGACCGCCGGCGAACCCTCCAAGACCTTCTCGCTGGAACTCGTGCGCGCGAGCTTCCCCGCCAAGCAGTCGGTCGCCAAGCACGAGCGGCTGCTGATCACGGTCCGCAACACCAGCTCCGAAGCGATCCCGAACCTCGTCGCGACCGTCGACTCGTTCAACTACGCGTCGAACTTCCCGGAACTGGCCGCCAACAAAAGGCCGATCTGGGTGATCGAACGCGGCCCCGGCGAGCCGGCGCGCTCGCCGGTGCAGACGCAGGAAGTGAGCATCCCCGGCGGCGGGCAGACCTCCTACGTGAATACCTGGGCGCTCGGGGTACTGCCCGCGCACCAAACCGAGACCTTCTTCTGGGGCGTCGTGCCGGTGAAGGCGGGAGCCTGGACCGTGCGCTACGCGTTCTCCGCCGGGCTGGCGGGCAATGCGAAAGCGCGCCTGGCGACCGGCGGCCCCGCCACCGGTCACTTCCACGTCGTGATCGCGCCGAAGCCGCCTGAAACGCACGTCGACCCGAAGACGGGCCAGGTCGTGCCGGGCCCCTACGCGGGCAACAAGGCGGAACTCGGCGAACCCGGCAACTGACGCCGGAAGGCACGACGCCAAGGCCGGCACGGAGCGCCGGCCGACCCCGACCCGATGCCCCGGCGTGGAGCGCCGGCCGGCCCGCTCCATTTGGACGCCTGTCGAAGCCGCGCACCCGGCGCTTTGGCCAGACGGGGATCCCGTGGGGAATCGCGGCGATTACGATTGACGAGGCTCCGCCTCGCGCGGCCAGCTGTCGCCACCGTTTTTTGATCAGGAGGGATCGACCCACCACATGCCCAGGACCCGCCAGACAAACGTAACCGCCGCGCAGTGGAGCGCCAACGGCGCCGCGCTCGGGGCGCTCGACCTGACGATCCCCGACAACCAGATCTTCGGGGCCAACGTCTTCTCCCCCGCCGTCCAGCGTGCGCGCCTGCCCAAGCACGTCTACAAGGCGCTGGCCCGCACGCTCGCGCGCGGCGAGGCGCTCGACACGACGCTCGCCGACTCGGTCGCCCAGGCGATGAAGGAATGGGCGATGGAGAAAGGCGCGACCCATTACACGCACTGGTTCCAGCCGCTGACCGGCTCGACGGCCGAGAAGCACGACTCCTTCTACGCGCCCTCCGGCGACGGCACCGCGATCGCCGAGTTCTCCGGAAAGGAGCTGATCCAGGGCGAGCCCGACGCGTCCTCGTTCCCGACCGGCGGCATCCGCGCCACCTTCGAGGCGCGCGGCTACACCGCCTGGGACCCGACCTCGCCGGCCTTCATCCTCGAAAACCCGAACGGTGCGCTGCTCTGCATCCCGACCGCCTTCACGTCTTGGACCGGCGAGGCGCTCGACCACAAGATCCCGCTGCTGCGCTCGATGGACGCGCTCTCCGGAGCGGCGATCCGGGCGCTCGACCTGCTCGGCGTCGATGGCGCCTCGCGCGTGTTCACGACGATCGGCTGCGAGCAGGAGTACTTCCTGATCGACGAGCAGTACTACTTCGAACGGCCCGATCTCGTCACGACCGGGCGCACCCTCTACGGCGCCAAGCCGCCCAAGGGCCACGAGCTCGACGACCACTACTTCGGCTCGATCCCCGAGCGGATCCTCGCCTACATGCTGGACGTGGAGATGGAACTGGCGAAGCTCGGCGTTCCGATCAAGACCCGCCACAACGAGGTCGCCCCCAACCAGTACGAGGTCGCGCCGATCTTCGAGAGCTCGAACGTGGGCGCCGACCACCAGCTGCTGACGATGCAGATCCTTCAGAACACCGCGCGCAACTACGGGCTGATCTGCCTGCTCCACGAGAAGCCCTTCGCGGGTGTCAACGGATCCGGCAAGCACAACAACTGGTCGATGGGGACCGACACCGGCCTGAACCTGCTCGAGCCCGGCGACACGCCCGCGGAGAACCTGCAGTTCCTGTTCTTCTGCGCGGCCGTGATCCAGGCGGTCAACAAGCACCAGGCGCTGCTGCGCGCGTCGATCGCCTCGGCCGGCCAGGACTTCCGGCTCGGCGCGAACGAGGCACCGCCGGCGATCATCTCGATCTTCCTCGGCGCGGAGCTCGAGAAGGTCTTCACCGCGATCGCCGCCGGCAAAGTGGCGGCCTCCAAGCCCGGCTCGTTCCTCGGCCTCGGCACGCCGGTGCTGCCGCCGATGCCGCTGCACGGGGGCGATCGCAACCGCACGAGCCCGTTCGCGTTCACCGGCAACAAGTTCGAGTTCCGCGCGCTGGGCTCGTCGAGCTCGCCGTCGTTCCCGAACACGGTGCTGAACACGATCGTCGCCGAGTCCGTTGACGATCTCTCGAGCAAGCTCACCGCGCAGCTCAAAAAACCCGGCGCGACGCTCGAGAAGGCCGTCACGGCGGTCGTCAAGGACGTCTGGGCGAACAACAAGCAGATCGTCTTCGACGGCGACGGCTACTCCGAGGAGTGGCACAAGGAGGCCAAGAAACGCGGCCTTCTGAACCTCAAAACAACGGTCGACGCGCTGCCGTGGATCACGAACAAACAGACGATCGCGGCGTTCAAAAAGTACAAAGTGCTCTCGAAACGCGAGCTCGATTCGCGCGAAGAGGTGTTCACCGAGCAGTACGTCGCGAACATCAACATCGAGGCCGAGACCGCGTCCTCGATCGCGCGCACGATGGTGCTTCCGGCGGTCATCCGCTACCTGAACGAACTGCAGGCGACCGGCCTGGAAGAGCTGGTCGGCGAGGTGGAGCCGATCGTCAAGGAGCTCCACTTCGCGCTCACGAAGCTCGAGGACGCGAACCTCGACGAGAACCACCCGGAGGACATCCACAAGGAGGCGGCGTACATGCGCGACACCGTGATGCCGGCGATGGAGGACGTGCGCGACGTGGCCGACCGCCTGGAGAAGCTCGTCGCGGACGACCTCTGGCCGCTGCCCAAGTACTCGGAGATGCTGTTCATCAAGTAGCGCCGGACCCGATGTGACGACGGACGAAGGGCCTCGCTCCGGCGGGGCCCTTCGCGCGTCAGGACTCTGCGCCACCCGTTTGCCGCGGCGGCGCGGGGCTGGGAACATCTTTTTATGAGGGATTGGAGGAGGGGTTCGCGCGGCCGTATGCGCATGCTCGCCGCGGCTGGTGTCGCGCTGCTCGCCGCCGCGCTGGGTGCGTGTGGGTCGAGCGGCCAGGCCGGGCCGGCGGCGACGTCGACGCACGCCAGTCGCTACGCGTTCTTCACGTTCGAATCGCCGCACGTGGCGAGCTCCTACTCGACCTTCGCTCTGGGCCCCTCCCAGGAAGCGCCCCGGCCCGCGCCCACCGAGCCGCTGACCTCCTCGGCCGCGTTCGCCGCGCCGATCGCCCGCTACAAGCGCTACGCGGAGGGCAGGCTCGCGGCCGCCAGGCGCGACGCCGCCGCGTTGACGGTCGCGCTGCACGCCGGCTCCAGGACGCGGGCGCAGGCCGCCTGGCGGGCGACCTACTCGGACTACCTCGAACTCGGCGCCGTCTACCTGAGCGGAACGCTCGCCGATCTGAACGACCGCATAGACGGCACGCCGGGCGGGGTGTCCGGAGGCGTCGCGAGCCCGCACTTCACGGGGCTTCACCGCATCGAAGAAGGGCTGTGGACCGGCGCCGCGCCGCAGTCGCTCGCGCCCGCCGGCGCCCGGCTTCAGAGCGACCTGGCCACGATGGCGGCGAAGCTCCCCCACACCACGATCACGCCGCTGGAATACACCCTGCGCGCCCACGAGATCCTCGAGGACGCCCAGCGCGACCAGCTCAGCGGAACCGACGTGCCCTCGAGCGGCGAAGGCGTGCTCGGGACCGAGGCGGGCCTGACGGCGACCGAACACGTGCTGGCAACGATGTATCTCCTCGTGCATCCCGGCCAGGACGCCGAAGAGGCCCCGATCGGACCCCGGATCGAAGCCGAACTGGCGGCTCTGCGCTCGGTGTTCACCAAGATCGAACGCGCGCACGGAGGACATCTCCCCTCCGCTCAGGGGCTGAGCATCGGCGAGCGCGAGGCACTCCAGGGTGCGCTCGGCGGCGCTCTCGAGGCGCTCGCTCAGGTGCCGGCGACACTCGAGACCGAACCGGCGCCGAAGCCGATCCAGATCCCGAAGAGCGACGAGAGGATCGTCCCGTGAGCGAGGACCCGGAGAAGGCCGGCGAGGCAGCGGGCGGCTCTGACCGTCGCACGTTCCTGAAGCGCTCGGGCGCCCTGCTCGGGGCCGGGGCGCTCGGTGGCATCGCCGGCGCCGCCGGTCACAGCGCGGGCGCCGCCGCCGATGCTCCGGGCGCGGGCCCGCAGGCCGAACTGGCGTTCACCAGCGCGCAGCTCGCTGAAGGCGAGCCGTTCGAGGGCGTCCATCAGGCGGGGATCCTGTCTCCGAAGCAGGCTCACGCGACCTTCGTCGCGCTCGACTCGCTCGCTCCAGACCGCGGGACGCTGCGCCTCGCGCTCCAGGCTCTGAGCACGCGCACGCGGGAACTCGTCGCCGGCGGGCCGATCCCGGAGCTCACGAGCGGCAGGCCGCCGGCGGTGCTCGAGCCCGGCGCCCCGCCGATGGACTCGGGGATCCTCGGTCCCGTCAACTCCCCGGACGGCCTCACCGTGACGATCTCCTTCGGCGCCTCCCTGTTCGACTCTCGCTACGGGCTCGCCGGCGCCCGCCCGAAGGAGCTCGTGAGGATGCCCACCTTCGCGATCGACGAGCTCGACCCGGAACGCAGCCACGGCGATGTGCTCGTGCAGATCTGCGCTCACCAGCGCGACACCGTGACCCACACGATGCGCGAGCTGCTGCGAACCGTGCGTGGCACGCTCGCTCCCCGCTGGACGATCGACGGCTTCCAGAGCGCACCGCGGGGCCCCTCGCCTCACAACAACTCGCGCAACCTGTTCGCGTTCCGTGACGGCACCGCCAATCCGCCCACCGACGACGAGCAGCTGATGAGCCGGCTGCTCTGGGCGGGAAGCGGAGAGCCGGCGTGGGCCACGGGCGGCACCTATCAAGTGGTGCGCACGATCCGCATGCACGTGGAGTTCTGGGACCGCGTCGGGATGACCGAGCAGGAGCAGATGATCGGCCGCAGCCGCTCGAGCGGCGCGCCGCTGGGCGGCACGGACGAGTTCGAGGACCCCCGCTACGACCTCGACCCGAAGGGGGAAAGGATCCCGATGACGGCACACATCCGCTCGGCGAACCCGCGCACGCCGGCGACCGAAGACCAGCGCATCCTACGCCGGGGCTACAACTACATGCGGGGGATCGACACCGCCGGGGCGCTCGACCAGGGACTCGTCTTCGTGGCCTTCAACCAGAGCCCGCGCCGGCAGTTCCAGACGATCCAGGAACGCCTGATCGAGGAGCCGATGGTCGACTACATCACGCCCGTCGGCGGCGGCTACTTCTTCGTGCCGCCCGGCGCGGGGCCGGAACCCGACTTCGTGGGCTCCGGGCTGTTCTCCTCCTGACGGTCGCGCGCGCCCCGGCGGCGGGCGCGAACCCCCAGCTAGCATGGCCTGATGGACCGCGACTACCTGAAGGCGATCAACAGCCATGTCGTCATCTACGACGGCGGCATGGGCGCGACGCTCGAGCAGTTCGAGCTCACGAGCGAGGACTACGGGGGCCTGCAGGGCAAGTGCCATGAGGCGCTGGTCCTGAACCGCCCCGACGTGATCGAGGGCGTCCACGCCTCGATGCTCGATGCCGGGGCCGAAGTGCTCGAGACAGACACCTTCCAGGGCTCGCGGCTGAAGCTCGAGGAGTGGGGCCTCGGCGAGCACACCCTGGAGATCAACACGAAGGCAGCCGAGATCGCGCGCAAGGCGGCCGGCCCCGGGCGCTATGTCGCGGGCTCGATCGGCCCGACGGGCTACCTGCCGGCCTCCGAGGACCCCTCGCTGGGCCAGATCCTGTTCACAGACCTCGTCGAGGTGTTCGCCGAGCAGGCCGGCGGCCTGATCGCCGGCGGCGCGGACCTCATCATCATCGAGACCGCCCAGGACATCCTCGAGGTCAAGGCGGCGGTGTTCGGCGCCCGCCGCGCGTTCGCGCAGGCCGGCCGCACACTGCCGATCCACACTTCGGTCTCGCTGCTCCCGAACGGCGGCAAGATGCTGCTCGGCACCGACATCTCCTCGGTGCTGACGACGCTGAGCGCGCTGAAGGTCGACGTGATCGGGCTCAACTGCTCCACCGGGCCCGAGGACATGCGCGACGCGATCCGCTTCCTGGGCGAGTTCTGCCCCGTGCCGGTGGCGTGCATCCCGAACGCGGGGCTGCCGCTTCAGGGCCCGGACGGCGAGACCATCTTCCCCGAGCAGCCCGAGCCGCTCGCCGAGGCGCTGAAGGAGTTCGTCGAGCGCTACGACGTCGGCATCGTGGGCGGCTGCTGCGGCACGACGCCCGAGCACATCGCCGCGATCGCCGAGCGCGTCAAGGAGCGCCCGGTTGCGCCGCGACCGGCTCCACGCCCGCCCCATCTCTCCTCGATGATCGACGCCACGCCGCTCGTGCAGGAGCCGCGACCGACGATGGTCGGCGAGCGCGTGAACTCCCAGGGCTCGCGCAAGGCCAAGGAGCTGCTGCTCGGCGACGACTACGACGGGCTCGTGCAGATCGCCGAGGACCAGGTCGGCGGCGGCGCACACGTGCTCGACCTCTGCGTGGCGCTGACCGAGCGCGCCGACGAGGACGAGCAGATGCGGGTCCTGGCCAAGAAGGTCTCGCTGACCCAGCCGGCGCCGATCCAGGTCGACTCGACCGAGCCCGAGGTCCTGCAGCGGGCGCTCGAGCAGATCCCCGGCCGCGCGATCGTCAACTCCGTGAACCTCGAGGCGGGGCGCGAGAAGCTCGACCGTGTCGTGCCGATGGCGCTCGAACACGGCGCCGCGCTGATCGCGCTGACGATCGACGAGGTCGGGATGGCCAAGACCGCCGAGCGGAAGGTCGAGATCGCACAGCGGATCCGCGCGCTCTGTTGCGAGGAGCACGGCCTGGACCCGGAGCTGCTGATCTTCGACTGCCTCACGTTCACGCTCACCACGGGCGATGAGGAGTGGCGCCCGTCGGCGGTCGAGACGATCGAGGGCATCCGCCGCATCAAGGCCGAGGTCCCGGACGTGAAGACCTCGCTGGGAGTCTCGAACGTGTCCTTCGGCGTCTCGCCGGGTGCGCGCGCGGTCCTCAACTCGGTGTTCCTGCACCACTGCGTGCAGGCCGGACTCGACCTGGCGATGGTCAATCCGAACCACATCACCCCCTACGGCGAGATCTCCGGGGCCGAGCGCGAGCTGGCCGACGACCTCGTCTTCAACCGCCGCGAGGACGCGCTCGAGCGCTTCATCGCGCACTTCGAGTCCAAGGGCGAGGAGGACGAATCGCAGGGCGCTGCTGATCCGACGGAGGGAATGGAGCCCGAGGAGGCGCTGCACTTCCACATCCTGCGCCGGCGCAAGGACGGCGTCGAGGAGTGGATCGACCGCTCCGTCGAGAAGATCGGCGCGGTGCCGACGCTCAACGAAGTGCTGCTGCCGGCGATGAAAGAGGTCGGCGACAAATTCGGCGCCGGGGAGCTGATTCTGCCGTTCGTGCTCCAGTCCGCCGAGGTGATGAAGCGCGCCGTCGCGCAACTGGAGAAATACCTCGACAAGATCGAGGGCTACACCAAGGGCACGGTCGTGCTGGCGACTGTCTTCGGCGACGTCCACGACATCGGCAAGTCGCTCGTCAACACGATCCTCACCAACAACGGCTACACCGTCGTGGACCTGGGCAAGCAGGTTCCGATCCAGACGATCGTGGACGCTGCCCAGGAGCACGAGGCGACGGCGATCGGCCTGTCCGCGCTCCTGGTCTCGACCTCCAAGCAGATGCCGGCCTGCATCCAGGAGCTCCACGCCAAGGGACTCTCGTTCCCCGTGCTGATCGGCGGCGCCGCGATCAACCGCGCCTTCGGCTACCGCGCGCTCTACCCGGGCGGCAAGGAATCGGAGGAGATCTACGAGCCGGGCGTCTTCTACTGCAAGGACGCCTTCGAGGGGCTCTCGGTGATGGACCAGATCGTCGACGCCGACGCGCGCGCGGCGCTGGAGGACAAGCTCCTCCTCGCCGCGAAGGCCTTCCGCGAGAAGGGTGAGGAGCCCGAGGAGGAGCTCAACTTCGCTGACGACTCGGTGCGCTCGGCCGCCCGTACGGATGTGCCCGTCCCCGAGCCGCCGTTCTGGGGCGTGCAGGAGATCCCGGCCGACATGGACGAGGTCTACCGCCACCTGGACACCCACGTCCTGTTCAAGCTCCACTGGGGCGGGCGCGGCGTCAAAGGCGAGGCGTGGCAGAAGCTCCTCGCAGACGACTTCCGCCCGCGCCTGGAGCGGATGTGGAAGCAGGCGACGGCCCCGGGCGGCTACCTGCACCCGCGCGCGCTGCTCGGCTTCTTCCCCTGCTACGCGCTCGGCAACGAGATCGTCGTGCTGGATCCCACCGACCGCGCGAGCGAGCTGACTCGTTTCACCTGCCCGCGCCAGCCCAAGGGCGACCGCATCTGCCTGGCCGACTTCTTCCGGCCGGCGGTGGACGGCAAGGCACCGGAGGAGCTGGACGTGATCGCCGTCCAGGCCGTGACCGTCGGCACCGAGGTGACGGAGCTGATGGGCCGGCTGGAGGCAGAAGGCGAGTTCGCCGAGCAGCTGTTCGTGCACGGCCTCGGGGTGCAGACGGCGGAGGGACTCGCCGAGTGGCTGCACTGGCGCGTGCGCGAGATGCTCGGGATCGACCCGGCCCAGGGACGGCGCTACTCGTGGGGCTACCCAGCCGTGCCGGAGCAGTCCGAGCACCTGAAGGTCGAGCGGCTGCTGGGCCTCGAGCAGATCGGCATGACGATCACCGACGGCTACGCGCCCGACCCCGAGCAGTCCACGCTCGCGCTCATCGCCCACCACCCCCAGGCGTTCTACTTCGGCACCAAACAGGGGCGGTTGCTGCCGGACGGCAGCCCGGACGACCTGATCCGCGGCTCCTCGCGCGACCCCTCCCTGTTCGGCGAGATCGACGACTCAGACCCGGCCGAGGGCGGCGTCGAAGGCGAGGATGAGCCCGCGATGGCGGGCTAGGACGCTCGGCGCTCAGCGGCTGGCGCAGCCGAAGGCCCAGCCGGCACTCAGGCGCGCGAGACCGCAACCAGGGGCACGTCATAGGCCGACAAAGCGGTGTCGGCCGTAGCGAGCATCAGCCCCTCGACGCGAGCCTGCGCGACGAGCATACGGTCGAACGGATCGCGATGATGCAGCGCCAGCCTCCCGGCCTCGCGCGCGTGCTCGAACGTGATGCCGAGCGCTTCGTAGCCCGCTTCGAGGGCGTGTGCACCGATGTCGGCCGGGGCGTCGAGCGATCCCACAGCACGCTTGATCTCGATCTCCCAGACAGTCGCGGCGCTCACCATGACCTCATCCGCATCGGCGATGCGAGCCCGCGTCTGCACGTCGAGCTCACCTGAAGCCACCCACAGCAGGACGTGGGTGTCCAGAAGGAGTCTCAGTCGCCGCGTCCTTCGAAGTACTTCTGGATGTCCTCGGGCAGTGGGTCGTCGAAGTCGTCGCGGACAGCGATCTGCCCTGCCGCCCACCCGAACTCCCTCTCCTTGCGCGGAGGCATTGCGACGAGCCGAGCAAGGGGCCTGCCGTTGCGGGCGATCACGATCTCCTCGCCGTCCGCCGCGCGCTGAGCCAAGCGCGAGAGCTGCGACTTCGCGTCGTGCATGTTGTAAGTTGCCACAGTTCTAGTCTAGCTTAGCTAAGCCCTACCGACAGCGTCTCTTGTCCGTCTACGACGAGGAAGCCGAACTCCCGGTTACGCGTGCCCCGGGGCAAGCAATTCGATCGTCAGACTGCTGACGAAGGCTGGAATCAGGACGGCTGCGAGGCGCCGGGCGCAGGGTCCTGCGGCGCAAGCGGCGGAGCGGCACCCGTCGCCTCCTGCGAACCCACCGTCTGCGGAGCGCCCGCCCCCGCCGCCCGCGCGACCTTGCCGGCATTCGCGACGCAGTGCTGCGTGGCGAGTTCGAGCACCTCCTCCGATGACAGGGGTCTCGCGAAGTGAAACCCCTGGCCGAAGTCGCAGTGCATGCCCTGCAGCCGCGCGAGCTGGTCGGGGTTCTCGACGCCCTCGGCGACCGCTTTCAGGTTGAAGATGCGCGCGAGCTCGACGATCGAGGCCGTCATCTGCTCGACCTGCGGGTTCGTGTCGGCGAGGAAGGAGCGGTCGATCTTCAGGATGTCGACGGGCAGCTCGCGGACGTAGTTGAGCGACGAGTAGCCGGTGCCGAAGTCGTCGATCGCGAGTTTCACGCCGAGCGCCCGCAGCGATTCCAGGCGCTGCAGGCTCACCTCCATGTCCTGCATCATCACGCTCTCGGTGAGCTCCAGCGTCAGGCTCGACGGGACGATGCTGGTCTCCTCGAGGGCCTCGGCCACCTCGTCGATGAACTCCGGCCGCTGAAGCTGGCGCGCCGAGACGTTGACGGCCATCGACAGCGGCGGCTCGCGGGGGCATTTGCTCTGCATCTGCGCGGCCCAGGCGCACGCATCCTGCAGGATTTGACGCCCGACAGGGACGATCAGCCCCGTTTCCTCCAGCAGCGGGACGAACTCGGTCGGCGAGAGGATCCCGCGCTCGGGGTGCTCCCAGCGGGCGAGCGCCTCCATGCCCGCCATGTCGCCGCGCTCGAGGTCCATGATCGGCTGGTATCGCAGGGTGAACTCGCCGGCGTCCTGGGCGCGCTGCAGTTCGGCCTTCAGCTCCATCCTGGCCATCGCGCGCGCGTGGATCTCGGGGTTGAACAGCTGGTAGGTGTCCTTGCCGTGCTCCTTGGCCATGTACATGGCCGCGTCGGCGTTGCGGAGCAGCTCCTCGGCGTCGGAGGAGGCGACCATGTGATGGTCGGAGAACGCGATCCCGACGCTGACCGCGAGCGTCATATCCCGCCCGGCCAGCGCGATCGGCACCTTCAACGCGCTCATCACCCGGCTGGCGACCTCGATCGAGTGCAGCTCGCTGTCGGTGTCGCGCAGCAGGATCGCGAACTCGTCGCCGCCGAGGCGGGCAGCCGTGTCCACCGGGCGCATGCAATCGGACAGGCGCCGGGCGACCACCTCGAGCACTTCGTCGCCGGCGTGGTGGCCGAGGCTGTCGTTGACGTACTTGAAGTCGTCGAGGTCGAGGAACAGCACCGCCACCGGCCGCTGGTCGCGCCGCCGTCCGACGAGCGCGTGCTCGACGCGGTTGCGGAACAGCGCCCGGTTCGGAAGCCCGGTGAGCGTGTCGTGGAAGGCCTGGTGCTCGAGTTCGTCCTGGAAGGCCTTGCGCTCGGAGATGTCGCGCATGTTGAGCACGAGCCCTTCGACCGTCTCGTCGCCGAGCAGGTTGCACGCGGATGCCTCCACGTCGCGCCAACGGCCCTCCTCGGTCGGTCGCATGCGGAACTCGACCAGGGAGCGCTGGCTCGCCGGCTGCGCCGCGAGCGCCGAGATCAACGAGCGCAGGCGGGCGGCGTCCTCGGGGTGCACCAGCTGGATCAGATCGGTGCCGTCCAGCTTGGGCGCCTCGATTCCGAGCGTGGGGCCGACCGAATCGCTGACGTAGCGCACGCGGCCGTCGGCGCCGAGCACGCAGACCACGTCAGAGGAGTTCCTGATCAGCGAGGCGAGCCGGTCCTCCGAGCGGCGTTGCACGCTTCGTTCGGCGAGCTCGATCCGCAGCCCCGCCTCGCGCGCCGTCAGCACCTGGTGACGACGGACGATGCCCGACATGCGCAGCAGCACGAGCGCGAACATCGCCGCCGAGGCGCCCACCAGCACGTAGAGGTCCACCTGCTCGCCGAGGGCGCGCCGGAGGACGATCACCGCCGGGACGGTGAGGCTCGCGCAGGCGAGCAGCATCAGCCGCGCGCGTGTGAGCGTCGGCTCGGCTTCGGGTCCGGGCTCGGAGAGCCTCCGCATCGAGGGGTGCATCGCGGCCGCGCCGAGCAGCGTGTAGAAGACGGCCCAGCCGGCCATCGTCGCCGGGCCGGGGAGGAAGTGGCCTTCGAGCAGCCGCCAGCCATAGATCGCGTCGCTCGCGAGCAGCGCCCCGATCGCACAGACCATGAAGTTGAACGCCGGCTCGCGACGGTGGCAGCCCGCCGCCATGCGTGCGAGCACGCCGACCACGAGGATGTCCATCGCCGGGTAGCCGATCGACGCCAGCCGCTTGAACTCGGACATCCCCGTGTCGTGGGCGTACGGCGAGATCAGATAGACCCACAGCAGCGTCGCGAGCGCGAGCGTCACAGTCGACGCGTCGATCAGCGCGCTGCCGTCGCGGTCCTCTTTCCGTTCGTGGATCAGCAGCAGCATCCCGCCGACCAGGAAGGGGTAGAAGGCGAGGTGGAAGGAGTCGGCGACCGACGGGAAGGTGAGCGCGCTCCCGAACAGGCGCTCGTAGTTGTAGGCGAGCACGTCGCTGGCGACGAACAGCGCCTGCCCGATCGCGAGCAGGTACCACGGCAGGCGCCGGCGCGGCGAGTTGATCTTGGCGCCCGCAATCAGCCCGGCGACGCTGAGGCCCCCGATCAGGTTGAAGACGAGCCCGCTGTTGAGCCAAGCGGGCCCCCAGAGGCCGGCAAGGACATAGCCGGCGGTGGCCAGCGCCATCAGGCCGAGATAGGGGGCCCAAGCGCGCTCAGAGGACCGTGCGGGCTTCCTCAGCGGAACGCTGCCGGCCTCAGCGCACGCGCCCGCCATCGCCCGTCCCCTGCAAGTCGGCGATCGGCGCCCGGTTCAGGCCGGAGGACGCGGGACCCTGCCGGGGCATGCGCAGCCGCGTCAGCTCGGCGCGCACGAGGCGCGTGTCGAGCAGTCCTGACAGTCGCAGCGATGCGCCGGGGGATGAGCCGCCCCCGAGACGGATTTGCGACAGGGGTGCGTCATCCGGCTCGGCCACGGCGGCTCCGGAGTCGTGCATGGCTCCTACATCGGGGTGAGCCCCCGCGCTGCTTGAGGGCTGAGAGCCCTCGTGCGCGAAGTTCCGAGACCGGGAATCCGGCGCGAGCGGCGTTACGGGGGGCTAGTCGTCCTCGCGCGGCGGCGGGCGGAACAGGATCCGCTTGACCTCGGCCGCCGAGCCGCCACCGAGGCGCAGCGCCGTCTGGATGCCCTCGTTGCCGAGCTCGCCGGCGTCGAGCGCGCGCCGAAGCTCGTTCAGCGGCGCGAGATCCTCCTCGGCGACGTTCTCGCGCGCCGTCTCGATCAGGATCAGATGGCGCGGGCGGCGCTGGGCGGCGGCGGCGCGCAGGAAGGGCTCGCGCTCCTCGGGCGTGAAGCCCTCGCTTGCGAGCACGACCGTCTGGCGCCCCTCGAGCCGTTTCTCGACCGCGGAGGACAGGAGCTCGCGCGCCCGCTCCTCGAGCTCGTCTTCGGAGACCCTGCCCTTCAGCAGCGCCTTCACCTTGCGCAGCGAGAACACCGCGCCGCGGTCCTCGACCAGCCGGTCGAGGAAGGCGTCCATCTCCGCGCTGGAGGCAGAGGAGACGATCAGCAGGCTCCCGGGCGAATACCGCAGGCGGTCGGCGGGGCGCAGAACCCTGCAGTGGACCGTGAGGTTGGCCGGGCGCGCCGGTCCGACGCGCGGCCGGTCCGAGGACCAGCCGCCGCGCTCGTCCTCTGAGATCTTGACGCTGCGTCCCGTGGGTCTGCTCGACATGCACCCATCATGCCGCAACCGGGAGCCGGGGGCGGGCGGGTCCTGGCAGGAGCCCGCTAGGAGGACGCGATCAGAGCGAGCTTGGCCGCCCGCGGAAGGCGCTTGATCCTTGCCTCCTCGCGCATTGCGGCGCTGCGGTCGGCCATCGCGCGGGCCATCACCAGCTCGACGGGCAGCCGGGAGGCGGTGTAGCGGCTCGCGCGGCCGGCGCTGTGGCTTGCCAGGCGGCGCTGCACGTCGGTGCTCCAGCCCGTGTAAAGCGAGCCGTCGCCGCAGCGCAGCATGTAGACCCAGGCCTCGGCCATCGCCGGCGCGCTACTCGGCGCCGGGCGCGTGGGCCGCGTGGGCGCGCCCGTGCTCGAGCCGCGGCAGGCGCACCGGCGTGGCGTGCATGGTGCGCAGGCGCACCTCTCGCCAGGAGAGGCCCTCGTTCAAGAGCGCGGGCAGGCCCATCAGCAGCGCGGTTGCGAGCTCGACCGCCTGCAGCACGATCCCGAAGGCAATCGCTTCGGGGGTGGAGACGTGGTAGGCGCCGACGAGGACCGCTACGCAGGCCGCCTGGAACACCCCGACGTTGGCAGGCGTGGCGGGGATGAGCGCCGTGACGTTGACGGCGAACAGGACGGCGGCGGCGGCACCGGCGCCGGCGCGGTTGTCGATCCCGAGCGCCATCAGCAGCAGCCAGCAGGACAGCCACTGGAGCGCCCATGCGCCGAGCTGGGCCAGCGTCGCGCGGCTGGCCGCGCGGGGGTCGCCGAACACGAGGAAGCCGCGCCGTAGGCGCAGCAGCGCGGCGCGCAAGCTCGCCAGGGCGGCCTGCAGGCGCCCGAACCGCGAGACGGCCGACGGCGGCAGGAGCACGGGCGCGGCCAGCACGACGAGCAGCGCGGCGAGCGGCATCAGCGCGAGCAGCATCAGGTCGCGGTCGTGGCCGAGCAGGCTCACGCGCGAGAGGGTGACGACGCCGAGCACGCTCAGCGCGAGCAGGTTCAAGAGGCTCTGGGAGACCATCGTGCCGAGCACCACGGGCAGCGTCTCGCGTGCCCGCCCGAGCCGGCGCGCGGTGATCAGCGCACGCGAGGGCTCCCCGAGGCGAGCCGGCAGCGTCGCGGACATCAGCACGCCGATGAAGGTGCCCTGCATCGCGTCGCGCCGTTTCGCACGCCGCCACGTCGGCGCAGCCGCGAGGATCGCGTGCCAGGAGATCGCGCGCGCGAACATCGCGGCGCACATCAGCGCCAGGGCGGCCGCAATCAGGCCGGGCTTCGAGGCGAGGAGCGACGCGGCGACGCGCGTCACGCCGACGCGCTGAAGCGCGAGCGCGGCGAGGCCGACCCCGACCAGCGAGCTGAGCGCGAAGCCGGCGCGGCGCAAAGTGCGCAGGCGACGCGCCCCGCCGCTCGCAGGTGTTGAAGGCCCACCCGCCCGCGGCGGCTGCAGGCTGGGCAGCCGCTCCGCGGGCACCGGTGTGAGCATGTCGCGCGGCGCGAGCCCGTAGCGCCGCGCCGTGCGGACCAGCGAGCTCCCGGCCTCGGCGCGCCGTGCGGTGGCGAGCGCCTGCTCGTAGGTGTCGAGCGCTTCGGCCGCCACGTGCGGCCAGGCGAAGCGCTCGGCGCGCTCGCGCGCGGAGCGCGCCATGCGCTCGCGGCGCGCCGGGTCGAACGCCAGGGCCCGCAGCGCCCCGGCGAGCGCGAGTGGGTCGCCGGGCGCCGTCAGGACGCCGTCGATCCCGTCGCGCACGACGTCGCGATAGCCGGGGATGTCGGAGGCGAGCACCGGCGTAGCGGCGGCGAACGCCTCGGTCAGCACCATCCCGAAGCTCTCGCCGCTCAGCGACGGAGCGCAGAGCACGTCGGCCTCGCGAAGCCGCGCCAGCTTCTCCTCCTCAGAGACCTTCCCGAGCGCGGTGATGCCCGAGTCGTCCAGGGTCATGTGCGCGACCTCCTCGGCACCGGCGCCGACGAGCGTCAGCTCCGCCGGCACGTGCTCGCGGAGCGCCTCGAAGGCCGCGAGCAGCACCGGCAGCCCCTTGCGCTGCACGGCCTGGCCGATGAACAGGATGCGCAGCGGGCCGCCCGCGCCCTCGAAGCGCTCGGGGACGGTCTGCAGGTGCACGCCGTTGGGGATGATCCGGTAGCTGCCGCCGTAGAAGCGGCGCGCCGTCCACGCCGCCGCTTCGGAGACCGCGATCCGGGCGTGGAGCCGGTTCATGCGCCGGCGCCCGCCGAGCCCGACCGCGGCGATCCCGTTCGTGACCGGGTTCTCGGAGTAGGTGTGGAAGGTGCCGACGAGCGGCAGCTCGCCCGCGGAGCAGAGCGCGTCCCAGCAGACGACCGGTACGACCGGCTCGTGGATGTGGGCGACGTCATAGCCGCCCTCGCGCAGCTCGCGGCGCAACGCCACGACCGCATGCGGAGTCGTGGAGAGGTTGGAAACGGCGCCGTTGGCGGGGATCCCGACGGTGCGCCCGAGCGAGACGAAGTTCTCGGGGGCCGGATGGTCCTGCGGCCAGGCGCCTCTGTGCAGGCGCGCGGAAAGCGCATCGGAGGGGTCGAAGGGGGCGAGGATGCGCGGCTCGTGGCCCTCGGCCGCGAGCTCCGCGGCGAGCGCTTCGATGTGACGCGTCACACCCCCGGGATACGTCCATGAGTACGGCGAGACGAGCGCGATCCGCACGAAGAAGACTCTATCCACCGCCGAGGCCGATCGCCGTCCCGGCGCTGCGATAATTGCCGCCATGAGCGCGCGGCACTTCGTCAAGTACACGTTCCTGAAGACCGACCCCGAGTGGCGCCGGCGGCCGGGCGAGCAGCGCGAGCGCGACAAGCGCGAGTTCATGGCTGCCTGCGAGGACTTCGCCGACGGGCATCTGCTGCAATCGTTCTCGCTCGTCGGTACCCGCGGCGATGCGGAGCTGCTGCTGCTCGCGGAGGCCGAGAACCTAGAGCGGATCCATGAGTTCCACGTCGTGCTCGCTCAGAGCGGGCTGATGAAGTGGTCGCAGATCACGCACTCGTTCCTCGGCATGCGCAAGAGCTCCGAGTACTCCGAAGACGAGCGCGCGAGCCCGCGGGCCTTCCGCGGCCGCTACGTCTTCGTGTACCCCTTTGTGAAGTCGCGCGAGTGGTACGGGCTGCCCGCCGAGCAGCGCTGGCGGATCATGCAGGGGCACATCGAGATCGGGCGCGAATACCCAGGGGTCGACAACCACACCGCCTACTCCTTCGGGCTCGACGACCAGGAGTTCGTCGTCGCCTTCGACACCGACGACGTCGGCACGTTCCTCGACCTCGTGCAGCGGCTGCGCACGACCGAGGCCTCCGCCTACACCGTCCGCGACACGCCGAGCTTCACGTGCATTGCGATGTCGGTAGAGCGCGCGCTCAACGCGCTCGACGGCGAGCCACTCGGCGCCGAGGCACTGCCCGCTGTCTAGACCGCGCGGGCTCGCACACCTGAAGCGCTCGGATCCCGTGCTGGGCGCCCTGATCGAGTCGGTCGGCCCGCTTCCTGACGGGCGGGCGGGGACATCATCAAACGACCACTACGGCGCGCTGGTGCGCACGATCACGGGCCAGCAGCTCTCGGTCCTCGCCGCCCGCGCGATCTACGGCCGGCTCACCGACCGCTTCGGCGGCCGGGCGCCGACACCGCAGGAGATCCTGAACGACGACCCTGAAGAGCTTCGCGCCGCAGCCGGCCTCTCGCACGCCAAGGTCGGCTACCTGCGCTCGCTGGCCGAGCACGTGCTGAGCGGAGAGCTCGAGCTCGAACGCCTCGACGGCCTCAGCGACCAGGAGGCCTCCGCTGAGCTGACCGCGGTGAAGGGGATCGGCCAGTGGAGCGCGGACATGTTCCTGATGTTCCACCTCGACAGGCCCGACATCCTGCCGGTGGGGGATCTCGGCATCAGGCGCGCGATCGAAATCGCCTACGGCCTGGAGGAGCTGCCGGCGCCGCAGGAGATGGAACGGATCGCCGAGCCCTGGCGGCCGCACCGCACGCTCGCGTGCCGTTACCTCTGGCGCTCGCTGCAGAACGAGCCCGGATAGAGCGGGGCCTGCAGATGTGAGCCGGCTCCCAGTGCCGCCGGCCTCGAGGCCCGGCACGGAGCGCCGGGCCGACCTCCCCTCTCCAGGAAGCCGGGACCTATTTCAGCTTCAGCGCGAAGGTCTTGCGGGCCTTCGCGATGCAGCTGTTCATCTTGGACTTGTGGCGCTTGTTCTTCTTCTTGCAGGTCGCGACGGCTTTGACCTGCTTGCGCGCGGTCGCCTGGCATTTCGCGCGCTTTGACTTCTTCTTGAGCTTCTTGCACTTCTTCAGAAGCTTCTGCAGTTCGCTCAGGTGCACGACTTTGCTGCCGCAGACGGCGCTCGTGCCGCTGGCGATCGAGTTGACGAGCTTCGCTTTCGTCGTCAGGTTGATCGTGGTGCCGTTCTGGCCGACGAATTCGGTCGGCAGGTTCTGCGGCGTCGCACAGAGATCGCCGAAGCCGCTGAAGGCGGAGTGCGGTCCGCGCGGCAGTTTGACTTCGAAGGTTTCGACCGGCGCGTCGGGCACGGATTCGAAGCTCGAGCTGGTGATGCCTTTTTTGATGTCGGTCTTGCCGTCGAGCAGCAGCTTGATGCCTTCGCCCTGGAGCACGAACTCGGCGTCGGGGAACGACGCGTTCGCGTGCGAGACCAGGTAGGCCGGGCCCACGAGCGGCGATTTCAGCACCGGCGTTTTCGCGATCGCGGTCCCGATCACGGAGCCTTCGGGACAGTTCGCGGGGTTCGCGTTGAAGATGTGGTCGTCGCACGCTTTCTGGATCGTCGTGAGGCGCGACGGGATCGTCGTCGGGAAGACGAGCTTGGTCTTGTGGATGTTGGCTTCGCCTTTGGCGGCTTTGACCTTGACGACGAGGCCCGTGCCGTCGAGGCGGCTGACGTTGGGTTCGAGCTCGACCGAGAGCTGCGGTTTGAAGGGGAGCCCTTCGCAGCCGGAGACCTTGTACGGGAAGTTGACCGGGAAGCTGCCTTCGGCCACCCCCAGCCCGCCCCAGCCCGTCAGCACGCCCGTGACCCCGAGCTGGCTGCAGTTGGTGGGGTTGAACGTGAAGCCCGGCCGGTTCACGTTGACGGTGATTTCGCTGATCGAGGCCGGCACGCCTTCGACGAACTGCGGGAGCGGGTTGCTCACAACGGTTGCCTGGGCGGTGTTTTCATCGACGAGGATCCGCGACATCACGCCGATATTGCCGAGGTGGAACGGACCCGTGTGGCCCTCCGTTTCAGTCACGTCGAGCAGGCCGAACGGGGCGCCGTGGTAGGGGCCCGTCAGGTAGACCTTGCCCGGAAGCGTCACCCGGGCTGCTTCGCCCCCGTACGTGGCGGAGCCGAGACCGGCCACCGCGAGCGATTCGCCGATCAGGCTCGAACCCGGGCAGCTGGCGGCTGTCGAGCGGGAGGCCAGCGTCGGCGTTTCGGGCGCGATCTGTTCGGCGGTCGCGGTCGGGCACGGGGTCACGCTGCTGAGCATCGCCGCCGCGCCGGGAGGCTCGGTCACGTTGATCGAACGCAGCTGGTTCTCGCCGTCGGGCTTGCGGATCGTGACCCGGAACGGGCTGAAGCCGCCGGCTTGCGTCGTTTCCGATTTGGCTTCGGTGCTCGGCTGGAACGCCGGGTTGCACGCGCCGCCGCCGGGCCCGGTGCCGATCGCGAAGCTCGCGCTGGCTTCCTTGATCGTGCCCGCGTGTTCCGCGGTCGCGTTCGATGCTTCGAAGACGCCGTTGCTTCCGTAGGTGCCGCACTTTTCGGGCGTCGACTGGGCGGCGCGAGGCCCGTCGAACAGGTGCAGCGTGAGCTTGGTGAACTGGACGGGCGGCGTGTTGCCGAACTTCGAGACGACCTGGCCGTCGGCTTCGAGTTTGACTTCGCCCGCGAGCTTGACCTGAACATGTGACACCGGTGTCTCGCCGAAGATGTAGAGGACGAGCGGAGCCCGGAAGGGATTCGTGTCCTCGCGCCCGAGGTACACGCTGCCTTCAACGTGTTCTTCGAGGAAGGGCGTTTCGATGTCGACCGTCCCGATCTTGGCCGATTCGGGGCATTCGGTCTTGTTGAGTTCGGCTTCTGAGAACTGGTTGTTCTGGAGCAACGGCGAGTTCGATTCGACCGGTTCGACCGGCGCCAGTCCTTCGAAGCCGAAGCCTTGGGCCGAGCAGGTGGCGAGCCCCTGAGAGGCGCCTGCGCTCGCGAACACGCCCTGCGGCAGCGTCAGCGTGGTGCTTTTGATCGCCGCGTCGGCGACCGCGCCTTCTTTGCCGGACACCGTGCCTTTCTGGTCCGCGGCGACCGTCACCGTGTAGCCGCTCGGCGTGGCGGCCTGCGCTTTGTCCGGTTGCACCGAGATGCTCGGTTCGAAGGGGAGGTTTTCGCAGCCGGCGAAGGCGTGCCCGTGCAGCGAGCCCGGTTCTTCGAAGAACTGGGAGAAGACCGGTTCCTCGCCGGGCATGCCGTAGGTAAAGGGTTCTTTGTTGCTGCCGTCGGGCCCCGTCCACGCTTCGCCGCTGGTGTTCGTGGTGGGAACGGCTTCGCAGCTCGTCGGCATCGAGAGGAAGGCTTCGGGTTCGGGGTGCGGCGCCTTGCCTTCAGCTTCCAGCAGTTTGTTTTCTTCAACTTCGATTTCGGCGCCGCTCTTGCACTTGTTGGATGTCAGCAGCCAGGCGCCTTCCTGCAGGCACTCCCATCCGCGCTCGTTGTCGTGTCGCGGGTCGTGCGGAACGCCCCAGAGCGTCAGCTGGGTCGTGAGGACCGACGCCGACTCGGGTGCCTCGTGGACCGTGGCTTCGACCGCGTAGTCTTTGCCGCTCCGGACGCGCGTGGTGAGCACGACGGGAACGTTGTGGAACTCGAAGCCGAAGCGGGCCGGTTCCCCGGCGTCGGGCTTCAGGTTGAACACCGGGACCACGCCATACCCCTGGCCCTGCACGACCGGGTTGAAGATCGAAACGCTCGCGTAGCCGATTGCAGCGCTCTCCTGGCAGAGGTTGACGCCGCCGAGGTTGACCGCGGCGAAGTTGCCACCCGAGCACTCGGGGATTCCCGCTGCCTTTCCGATCAGGCCGGCCGGAAGCGTGAAGTGAAGATCCTTCGGGAGCGCGACGCTGTACGGGAAGGTCTGGAATTCGGTCGTGCGGAAGGCTTCGACGACGTTCTGGTTGAGATCGAAGATCGAGGTCAGCTGGAACGGGTGGGCCCCCGCCTGCGTTTCCAGCTTGCCTTCGGCGTTTTCGGGGATGACTTCGTAACGCGCCGGACCGAACGGCGTTTCCGCCGTGCTCACTTCGAAGTGCTGGGTGAAGCTGGCTGGTTCGGCACCCCCGCCGCTCATCGCCACCGTGAACGCACCGCCCGGTCCCAGTTTCGTGGCAGCGCTCATGATCCCGCGCCAGCGCAGCCGGATCGTTTCGCTTGGCAGGAGCGTGCCCACGTACGGACAGGTGACTTCCCGCCCTGCGGTTGTGCAGGCCGGCCCGATCTTGTGGGGTTCACGGCCCAGAGCCCCGGCTGCGGTGACGGGACCAGCGGTGACTTCGATCAGGTTGGTCCCGGGTTCAAAGCCTTCCGGCAGCGTGAAGTGCGAGACGATCGGACTGCCCGCGGTCCCCGTCATCGTCTGGTAGCCGGCGTTCGTGACGATCGCCTGGAGGATCGCGTTCTTTCCCGGCTGCAGTTTCGCCGGCGCGACGCTGCCACGGATCGACCACCAGGTGCCGGGCGTCGCCGCGGACGACGCGCCGGGCGACGCGGCCGCGACGGCGCAGCACAGCGCCGCAAGCAGCACGGACAGGAGAACGCGGCGCGCGCTCACCGGTGCACCGCCTTCTTGGTGGCGCGCTTCTTGGACGCGGTGTGCGGCCCGTATTTCTTCTTCGCCTGCGCTACGCACCGTGCTCGTTTGTGCTTGTTCTTGATCTTCTTGCACGCCTTCAGCGCTTTCGCGTACTTCTGCGCGCGCGTCAGCGGTTTCGGTTTCGGTTTTTCTACTTTGCTGTCGAGGACTTCGTGTTTGGTCGAGTTCCCGCCTGCCGATGCGCCTGCCGTCCCGGCCGGTCCTGGCGGGATCACGCCGTTGCTCGCTCCGCCTTCACGGCAGCCGTTGGCTTCGGCGCACGGCGGTTCGATCGCCGCCGGCGGCGGGACGCAGCTTTCCGTTCCGGCCTTGCCGCACACGGCCGCGTCGTAGACGTCGAAGCCGCTGTCGGTGTCGGAGCTCACAAGCTGCCCGGACGTGTCGAAGAAGACGTCGTTTCCGGTTTCGCTCGTGTCGAGGAAGGCGGTTTCCTTGACTGCGTGCCCCGAGGAGATCATGCCGATGCAGCCGAGAGCGCTGTCGGCATAGGTGCCGGAGCCCGTGTTGCAGACTTCTTCCCCTTCGGGTCCGGTCGTCCCCGCGGGCTCGTACTGGTAGACGTCCTGCTGCGTGCCGTTGGTGTCCTGCGGCACGAGCGGCTGGGACGTGTTGAAGTACACGCGTCCGTTGTCGAGCAGGTAGCGGGGCTGATAGTAGGCGGAGTTCGCGCCGAGCAGCGTCCATCCCGGGATGTTCGCGCCGAGCCAGCGGTTCAGCCAGGTGTGCGGGCCGTCGATGAGCAGCCCGAAGCCTTCACCGGACTGTTCGAGGTCGTGCACGCCGGTGGGACGGGCACCCGTCGGGTCGCACGAGGCGCAGACGAGCTTTTCGCTCGTCGTGTTGTAGAGGTAGACCTCCTCGTCCGGCCGCCCGTTGAGCGCGTCGCGGTTGTTGTAGCCCGCCGGGTTCGTGCTTGTCGGCAGGCGGCGATCGGACATGAACGCGTACCACTCGCCGTTGGGTGAGACCCGAGAGGTCAGGTTGCCCAGGTTCACGGTCTCGGCCACGCCCCAGTCGGGTTCGTCTTCGATCGAGAGCGTGGCGACCAGTTTCGGCGACGACCACTGTCCGAGCCCTGTGCGGTGCCGGACGTACAGGTTGCACAGGTTCGACGCGAGGGTTTCCAGTTCGGCGAACTTGCCGGCGAGTTCGCGCTTGCAGTTGCCTTTCACGGCCCCGCCCGCCATCGCACCGTTGGCGACGAAGAACACGTTGTGCCCGTCGTTCGCGGCGCCCGGCACGCCGTTTTGCACATCCGCTGGTTCGCCGGGGGTGCCGGCGACCGTCAGGTCCGAGAGCTTGCAGGCCCGTTCGCCTGCTTCTTCGACGACTTCGCAGACGTACAGGTCCGGCTGGCCGGGTTCCGCCGTCGAATCTTTCGTCAGCCGGGCGTCGTCGAGGAAGAAGATCGTCGAGCCGTCTTCGGAGGCTGTCTGGTATTCGGGATACGTACCGGTTCCGGCTACGAAGGCGCCTGCTTCGGGCGCGTCCACCTGCAACGTCTTGCCCGCCGGCACGTCGCGCTGGTAGAGATGGTGCGCCGGTCCTGAGCCCGACTCGAAGGTCACGAGCGAGCCGTCGGGCGAGACGGCGTTCCGCGTGATCGCGTTCTTGCTCCCGACCTTGGGGGCTTTGAGCGGGGTGCCTTCGCTGAGGTTGCTGATCGTCTTCAGCGATTCGCCGTTCCACTCGTAGAGGCTGCCGCCTTCACCGATCGGTTCGGTGGTGAGTTTGACGCCGGAGAAGAACACGACGACCGATTTGCCCGTGGCGGGGTTCTTGCCGAGCGACAGGGGCGTGATCACGAGGTGGCCGATGAACTGTTTCTGTTTTTTGCCTTCGAGTTCGATTTCCGCGGTGTCGTTCGATTCGTCGACGACCGGCGTGAAGCACGATTCGGTTTCGAACGGGACGCAGAGCTCGTTGTGCCGGACGTATGGCGTGGCGGCCATCGCGGTTTTGGTGAGCTTCAGCGACGCACGCGGGAACGCGAGCGCTTCTGAGAGGTCCGCCGAGAAGTACCAGTACTCGGACGGCTGCCCGACTTCCACCCCGAGCGCGTTTTCGGTCGGGGTGTCGATGTCCGACGTCGACCACTGGCTGCCTTCCGTCCCACCCGAGCGCGTCGAGAGGATCTGGTTGGGTTCGGGCGCGACGTTGCCTTCCGCACCCGCGAAGGCGGTCGAGGCGACGTAGGTGATCGCGTGGCCGTCGGCGGCGGCCTGGATCAGGCCGCCTTCGAACGTGGGCCCGGGGATGAAGGCTCCGTTCTTGCCGGCCGTCGGAGAGACCATCTGCCAGCCGCGGCCGTCGGGAAGCCCTTCGCCCAGCAGTTCATGCCGGGTTTTCACCGTCTGTTCGCTGCTTTCGGCAGTGCCGTTCGCGTTGTGGGCGATCGCGATGAAGTGGTAGGCCGTGGCCGGCGTCAGGCCGACCACTTCGATGGGTTGCGCGACGACGTTCGCGAAGTTTTCTTCCGCGCCTTCGCCGAGCGGTTTGGGTGGCGCCGGCACCTCCACGCAGGGGCTCGTGCAGGGCTGCGAGGCCGCGGGGACTGCTCCGGGGGAGTAGCGGAAGGAGTATTCGGTGGGCGCTCCGCCGGGCGCGATCGTCGTCGTCAGCTGGGCCGTGGTCGCCGTCACGGCGGCCGCACCCGCTTCTTCGATCCTCGGCGGACCCGCGGGTTCGGCGGAGAAGACGACCACGCGGCCGGTGGCGGCATCGGTCGCCAGCATCTCGCGGCTCTTTTCGTTCGCGACCGCGTCGGTCGCGTTCGACAGCGTGCCCGCTTCGCTGCCGGCGCCGAGCTTCTGGACGAGTTCTCCGCCCTTGTTGAAGATCCAGACGCTGTTCGCCGTGGAGACCACGGCGTCCTGCGTCGCGGGCGTCACCGACACGTTGCTCGAGTCTTCCGGCACCAGCCCTTCGTTGAGGGGCACCATCTGTTCGACGACGTGGCCTTCTTCTTCTTCGGGTTCGCCCGCTTCGTTGAGTTCGGGGGCCTGCTGGAACTTCGCGATCGCCCTCGGCGGGTGTTCGCTGAAGGATTCTTCGAAATGCCCGACGTAGAAGATCTTGTCCGGCGCGACCGCAAGCGCTTCCCCGGGTTCGCCGCGGGGTTCGACTTCGGGGCTTTTGCGAAGGAATTCGTTGTCCGCCGCGTTGTTGAACTCGATCAGTTCTTCTTCGTAGTAGACGAACAGTTCGCCCGCTTCGTTGACCGCGATCGCGTGGAGTTCTTCGATTTCGAAGCGTTCGAGCGATTCGCCCTTTTCCTTGTAGCCGCGGATGCTGCGGATGAACCCGCCCGTCCCGGTGTACTTCTGGATCAGGCCGTATTCGAATTCGAGTTCCTTTTTGCCGATTTCTTCTTCATAGCCTTTGAGTTCGACGTAGACGTCGCCGAAGGAGGGGCTCGAGGGGTTGCTGTCCACGGCGATCCCGCCTGCGCCGTGGAGCTGGCCTTTGGCGTGGCCCGCCCTCCCCATCTGACAGCCGGTCCCTTTCGGCGCGGCTTCGCAGACCTGGAATTCTTTGCTCGTGCTGCCCGCCTTCACGCCGGCGCCCCATGCGCGCACGAATTCGTGCGTGGGAGTGAACTCGTCGATGCGGTTGTTCCCGGCATCCATCACGTAGATCTCGCCGGTGACCTGGTTGACGGCCAGACCGGACGGATGGAGCATCTGGCCGGCGCCGCTGCCCTGCGAGCCGAACGAGAGCGCTTCGTTGTACTGGTAGCCGCGCTGTTCGAAGGCGCCGGCCGACGCCGCGAGGACCAGCGAGCCCAGCGTCGCGAGCAGCGCGACACTCACACGCCATGCCGTACGCCACCTGTTCGCCCTTCGGGCGGTCTCCCCGATCTCGCGGATCATCCCAGCAATCGTCTCCCTCGAAGCCTCTCCGGTAAAGGAGTCTATAGAGGGCCTTTCGCTTGTCAAGCAGCAACCGGTTCGTTGCCGAACGTGCAAGCTGCGGCCCTGTCTGCGAGTACCAACCCGCTCGACGGATGTTCAATTCGGTGTGTGGTCGGGCGCCGAGCGGTCTCGCGCATTCGTACGGCTTGCTCGGCGTGGCGCCGGCGCCGGTGACGCCCGGGCGCGCAGTCGCGGGGGCGCGCAGCTCGCTGGTCGTCGCACTCCGACCGCGGCGGTGAGGCCGGTGCGAGCCGGGCCGAGGCTGTCCTGCCGGACGGCCCCGCCGGATAAGAGCCGCCGGGCCGGGGCCGCGTGCAAGGAGACGGTGCGCCGGACGGAACGGGCACGGCCAGCGGGGGCCGGACAAAAAACGTGCGGGGCCCGAGGGCCCCGCACGCTTGCTTCTGAATACTGCTTGTGCTGTCAGCCGTTGGCCGACTGCACAGTCAGGACGAACGTCTAACTACGGTTTCACCATGACGTTCTTTTCGCCCTTGTTTTCGGCGACACCTTCCTGACCCGAGGGCAGGGTGCCGGCCGGGGTTTCCGAGCCAGCTTCGGTGATTTCGGAGAGCAGGAAGTGGCTGCCTTCCGGTTCGCCGGTGGCGGCCGTCGGGATGTTCACGAGCGGGGTGTATTTCGCACCCGGCGCGTATTCAACTTCGCCAAGGCCCGGGCCCACAACGAAGTGGTCCTGAGATTCCTTGTTGACGACGCCGACGTTGCCCGTGTGTTCGGCCAGAACCGAACCAAGGACGTTGGTCGTGGCGACTTCGGTGCAGGTGAAGTTGGCCAGGACGGCGCCAGTTTCAGCTTTCAGCAGCGTCGCGACGCCCGAACCCGTTTTAGACGCGTCGAGCACTTCACCGTTGAGGCTGTTGGTCGTGATGACGCCTTTTTTGCTGCCGCTCTGGCAGGGCGCCGCAAGGACTGTGCAGCCCTTGAATTCAGACGTGACTTTTTCGACCTTGTTCGGGAGGGCCGGCTGGCCGCCACCCTTGAAGGACGTGCACTTGACTTCAACGTGGGCACCCGTCGGGAACGCGCCTTTGCCCGTCGCGGGGATGATCACGTGCAGAGTGGCTTTGCCACCCTTGGTCTTGAACGCCTTACCCTTGCCGATACCCGGCTGCAGGTTGTACTTGCCGGTGTTCCCGCCGGCGCTTTCGGTCGTACAAGCCTTGTCGGTGTACTGGCCGGTGTTCTTGACGGCGGCCTTGGCACATTCGTACCAGCCGGCCTGAGCTCCAGCGCTGGACGTCACGACCGCAGCAAGCGCGGCCACAGCGACCAGGGCAAGCCCCAGGATCCTCATGCGTTTCATCAGTGAACTGCTCCTTTTCCCTCTTGACTAGGATGACCGGCTTTGGAACGGCCTCTCAGAAAGACGAGGCTGCCCCCAAGCCCGTCGTAGCCGCGTCACTGATCCTCAGCTTCGCGGTGCTGCGCCCGACCTTGGCAGAAAACATCTCTTGCGTCAAGGTCAAGCCTGCGGGGTGGTAAAGGGCACAGAAGCCGGTGCTCTCCGAAAGGAGAAGACACGCGTCGCCGCGTGTCTGGGCGTCCCTCCCCATCTCCACCCCTGACCTCATGTCGCGGCGACCGTACCACAACGTCCGCGCCGCCGTCAACCACTTGATGCCCTGTAAATGCTGTGGTTGGGCTGGCTGGCGAGCCAGACAACGCCGCTCTCCGGGTGCCCTCCTGGGAAGCCAAAAACAGCCTGCCGGCGCGGTAGAGCTGCGGTGCCGGCAGCACTCGAGGCTGGCTTGACCCCGCTCCGGCTCGCTGGAGTCCCCCGGCAGGCGCTGAGTCTCTATCTCTACTCGAGCTTGACAGTTGGTTGTCCGCGTGCGAACACCTTCCACACGGAGTAGGCCTCGTAGAGCGTTCCGAGCGATGGCGGGGCGAGCCCGACGGGATACGCCGGATCCTCACGGAAGGAGTACTGGAAGACGGCCGCCACACGCGGGTTCGTTCGCCACCGTTCGAGCTGTCTCGCCAGCGCAGCGGCCCCGGCGCTCTGCTCGGCGGCCGACCCGCTCCGCGGCCTCCCCGGGTGAGCCGCCCCGGCGCCCGCCTCGGTGACCCAGACGCTCGCGCGCGCGGCACAACCGCCTCGTTCGTCCAGCGCCTGCTGGAGCGCGCCAACGGGTTCGCCCGCGCGGCTCGCGCCGGGACCGTAGGCCGCGTAGTCGTGCACCGACCAGTTGCTGCTCAGGCACAGGACGTCGGCCGGCAGCGCACGGACGAACTCAGCGATGCTCAAGCGGTGGGGCGAACCCGTCTCGTAGCCCCCGAGCTCGCCGAGCAGCAGCTGCGCGTCGCTCCCCGAGGCCTTCAGCTCCGCCGCCGCGGAGCGCGCGAGCTCGGCGTAGGAGGCGGGCGCCAACGGCGCGCCGTCGTTCGTGCAGCTCGCTCGCTGCGGGGTCAGGAAGCGCGGGTCGTTGGGCTCGTTCCAGGGTGCCCACCACGCCAGGGCTACACCCTCCCGGCGACCGAGCGCGAGCAGGGCGGAGATCAGGTCTCGGTACGCGGGCAGCGCGCCGGGGCTGAGCGCCCTCGCCGTCGGCGCGACACCGGGCGCTTCGCATCCGTGCGGCGCGAGCGTCGCCCAGCTCGGGGCGCCCAGCAGGTCGACCACGACCTGCGGCGCGGCTTCGCCCCGCGCGCGCGAAGCACGTTGCTGCGAGGCGATCGCTTCCAGCTGGCCCGCGACGCCCGGGTAGGCGCCGCACGGCGCGACGCCGCGCGCGCAGCCGTCGACCGGCGCGTTCAAGCTCGCGGGTACCGAGGCCGTCGGCTGCAGCGCGGCCCAATCGATCAGCAACCTGAAGTAGCGCGGGTGCAGGGCGCTCAGCCAGCTTCGCGCCCGCGCGAACGGAGCGGCCTGAGCCGGGGCGGCGGCCCCGGGGGCCCACAGCAGATCGGCGTTGTCCTCGGTGATCCCGAAGGCCGGCCGCGCCGGGGTCGGCGCGGGGGTGCTGTGGAGCGCCGTCGTCGTGCTCTTGGCGCCCCCGCCCCCGCATCCCGGCGCGAGGAGCACCGCGACGATCAGCGCCACGGCGATGAGCGCGGCGCGTCTCACGAGCGTTGCGGCGACGGCTCTACTCGGCACAGACGGTCCGGGCGCGCCCGGACCCGAGGGCCTCAGACTGCGGAGACCTGCTCCTCCTCGGCGACCCGGAAGGAGGAGCCGCAGCCGCACGCGGCGACCACGTTGGGGTTCTCCACCTTGAAGCCCGCGCCCTGGAGGCTTTCCTCGTAGTCGATCGTGGAGCCGCTGACGAACTGCAGGCTCTCGCGGTCCACCAGCAGCTTCAGGCCGTGGCTCTCGAACACGATGTCGCTGTCGCGCTGCTCGTCGAACGCGAGCTGGTACTGGAAGCCCGAGCAGCCGCCGCCGCGAACGCCCACGCGCAGCCCGGCGAGGCTGACGTCGGCCTGCTGCGCTGAAAGAAACTCGTGCACCTTCTCGGCGCCCTTGTCGGTGATCTCGATCATCGGCTTCGCTCCTGTGGACGGCTCCAAGACTTTCCAAAGTATAGCGCCCGGCTCGCGGGCTGCTGCGGCCGCTCGGGCCGGCCTCATGCGATCTTCTAGTCTGATCATCGGTGCCCAGCGCCACGGACATAAAGCAGCGCATCGAGACGGCCCTTCCCGGCGCCGTCGCCGAGGTCGAGGACACCACCGGCACCGGCGACCACTTCCGCGCCACTGTCACCTCCGGCGCCTTCGAGGGCCTGAGCCGCATCCAGCAGCACAAGCTGGTCTACGGCGCGCTCGAATCCGACATCGGCGGCGCGATCCACGCGCTGGCGCTGAAGACCGCGATCCCCTCCACCATCGAGACCCCCTGACCCGGGAGGCAAATCAGATGTCCAGCAACGAGTTCGACCCGATCCCGATGGCGCCCGCCGGCGCAGCCGCACCGGCCGCGGCGGCCGACCCCGTCGAGAGCAGCCCGATTCGCGACGCGATCAAGGAGGCGATCGCCGAGCACGACGTGATCCTGTTCATGAAGGGCACGCCCGAGGCGCCCGCGTGCGGGTTCTCCGCGCGCACCGTCGCGATCCTGCAGTCGCTCGAGGTTCCGTTCGCGGCGGTCGACATCCTGCCCGACCCGCGCATCCGCCAGGAGCTCTCCGCGATCTCCGAGTGGCCCACGATCCCGCAGCTGTTCAAGTCCGGCGAGCTCGTCGGCGGCTGCGACATCGTGACCGAGATGTACGAATCGGGGGAGCTCCAGGAGGCTCTCTCCTAGGCCGCTGCGGGGTGTTGTAGCGTCCCGCGCCGCATGCCCCCCGTCGCCGTCGCATCGGACAGCACCCACTACCTCCCGCGCGCGCTCGCGGACGAGCGCGGCGTGCACCAGGTGAGCCTCTACGTGGGCTGGGCGGGCCAGCCCCAGCGCGAGCTCGACATGGAGAGCTTCGGCCCGTTCTACGAGCGGTTGCGCACCGATCCCGAACTGCCGAGCACCTCCCAGCCCTCGATCGGTGACTTCCTCGCGGTCTGGGAGCCGCTGCTCGAGGAGGGACGCGACATCGTCTCGATCCACCTCGCGGGAGGGATCTCGGGCACCGTCGAGGCGGCGCGTCAGGCCCACGCCCTGCTCGCCGAGCGCGGTCTCGGCGAGCGCGTCGAGGTGATCGACGGGGAAACGGGCTGCGGCGGGCTCGGGATGCTGATCCTCGCCGCCGTGGCCGCCGCCGAGGCCGGGGGGGACAAGGACGCGGTCGCCGCGCGCGTGCGCGAGGCGCGCAAGTCGCTGCGGATCTGGTTCTGCCTCGACACGCTCGAGTACCTGCGCCGCGGCGGGCGGATCGGGAAGGCTCAGGCGTGGCTCGGCGGGACGCTGCGGATCAAGCCGATCCTCTCGCTCGAGTTCGAGATCACCCCCGTCGAGCGCGTGCGCACGGCGGCGCGCGCCTTCGAGCGGATGGTCCGCTACGCGGAGGAACTTCGCGACGCCGGCTCGGACGGCTGGGTCGTCCAGCACATACAGGCGCCCGAGCAGGCAGAGCGGCTGATCGAGCGCGCCCGCGAGATCTTCGACTCGGAACCGATCTTCGCCTCGGAGGTCGGCCCCGTGATCGGCACCTACACCGGCCCCGGGCTGATCGGAATCGGCGGCGTGCCGCGCTCGCTGCTGGGGTAGCGCCCCCAGGAGCGGCCGGGGACGCGTCGCAGCCGCCCCCGGCCGTGTTCACCTGAAGATCCGCCTGCGATGGATACACCCGGGTACCTCCGCGCGCCGGGCGCGAATCCGGTACTTGCGACTTCTTCGCTCAGTCGGACGCGAAGCCGGTCAGACGACGCACACGCGTGAGGAGGGGCGAGGCGCCTTTACCCGGCGTGTTCCGGCGGTGCTAGCGGCGCCGGCGCCGGCGCAGCATGCGCGCGCCGACGACGAGCCCGAGGACGGCGGCGCCCGCCATGATTTCGGGCCGGTGGCGCTCGACGTGGGCGCGCCAGTCGGTGATCCTCGTGACCTCGCCGCGCAGGCGGTCGACCGACACCGCCAGTTCGCGGCGGTTGGCCTCGATCGACTGGCGTATCTCCTCGGGGGAGCGCTGTGCGGACATCAGGCCGCCGTCCCGTTCTCGGGCGGCGCCGGAGGCTCGGGGATCGGCGCCGAAGGCTCGGGGATCGGCGCCGAAGGCGGCTCGGGCGGAGCCGCGGCAACGGGCGCGGGCGCCGGCACGGGCGCGGGCGGCCGTGGCGGCGGTGCCCTGAGGTTGCTCGGCGGCGGCCCCTCGTGCGTCGGCGAGACGGTCTCGCGGATCTTCTGCGCCTCTTCGATCGCCATCGTCGGCACCGGGGGCGCGCCGCGTTTCAACGCGCGCGCCGCGATCAGGCCGGCGGCCACGCCGAGTGCGATCAGGATCAGCCCGACCGCGAAGAAGCCCCAGAAGAACGTGAACTGGTTGCCCGGCAGGTAGTAGTAGAGGAGCCACGCGAGGCCGATCAGCAGGAACAGCACCGCCCACACGAAGAACACGCCGGCGATCGCTCCGACCGCCGCGCCCTTGGCGAGCTTCGTCCCCTTCTCGGTGAGCTCGGCCTTCGCGAGCTCGATCTCCTCGCGGACGAGCACGCTCGCGCGCTCGGAGATGTCAGCAACCGCGGCTGCGATGTTGCTGGGCGGCTCGCCGCCGTTGTGCTGCGTGCTCACTCGGGCGGGTCCTCGTCGAAGATCCGCCGCCAGGTGAACGCGGCGGCACGTGCGGCGGCGATCGACGCCAGCGCGCCGAACCCGGCGAGCAGCCCCGACCAGACCAGCCTCTTCACAAGCTCGTTCTCCATGACCCGCGCCAGTCTATTGCCCCGGCCCGTCGTGACTCAAAACCACGGCCTTCTTCGCCGCCGCCCGGCGAGCGCGTGCAGGCGGCCGCTCAACGAAGCGCCGCGCCCTCGCCGGCGGGCGTCTGCAGCCCGCCGCACACCGTCTCGACGACCTCCCACTTGGCGCGCTCGAAGTCCTCTGGCCCCTTGGGAAGGAGCCCGAAGATCCAACCGGTGAGCAGCTGCTCGATCGCGCCGTAGAAGGCCATCGCGGCGAACCGCGAGTCGATCTCGGACTTGAACTGGCCGCTCTCCTGAGCGGAGGCGATCATCCCCCCGATCAGCTCGTAGGCCTCGCCGATCGTCCCGATGTGGGTGTCGCCGAACGAGTTCGCCGCCCGCGTCACCTCGACGATGATGACCTTCATCAGGTCGGGGTCGTGCTGGTAGCTGTCGACGATGAAGGACGCGATCGCGGCGAGCTTCGCGCGGACCGCCATGTCCTCGGCGTCGACCTGGCGGATCAGGTCGAGCATCACGTTCCAGCGCTCGAGGAAAAGCGTGTCGAGCACCTCGTCCTTGGAGGCGAAGTAGTGGTAGACGAGGCCGTAGGCGACGCCGGCCTCGTCGGCGATGTCGGCCACGCGACAGGCGTGGAAGCCCTGGCGGGCGAACACGCGCACGGCCGCGTCGAGGATCAGCCTGCGCTTCTCGGCGGCCGGCTTGGCACGGGAGCTCGATCCCCGCCCCGCGGCACTCAAGAGGAGCCCCCGGCGTGCGCGGGCTCCGGCCAGCGATAGGCGCGTGGCTGCCTGTTGGCCAGCGAGGGCAGGCTGGCGCGGATCTCGCGCTGGCGCTCGAGGTCGAGCTCGGCCACGAGCGCGACCTCCCCGTCCTCGCCGGCCTGGGCGAGCACCGCCCCCCAAGGGTCGACGATCATCGAGCGCCCGCCGGAGTGCTGCCCGCCGGGATGCTCGCCGGTCTGGTTGGCCGCGATCACGAACGCCTGGTCCTCGATCGCGCGCGCCCGCACGAGCGTCTCCCAGTGGTCGCGCGTCGTCGGCAGGGTGAAGGCGGCCGGGATGGTGATGATCCGCGCGCCGAGCACGGCGAGGATCCGGTAGAGCTCCGGAAAGCGCAGGTCGTAGCAGACCGACAACCCCAGCTCGACGCCGTCGGCGGTGTGCGAGAGCACGATCTCCTCCCCCGCCTGCTCCAGCTCGGACTCGCGGTAGACGCGCCCGCCGAGGACGACGTCGAACATGTGCACCTTGCGGTAGGTGGCCGTGATCTCGCCGGCGGCGTCGACATGGACGCTGGTGTTGGCGAGCTTCTCCTGCCCGGGCACGAGCTCGAGGATCGAGCCGGCGACGATCTCGACGCCCAGCTCGCGCGCGGTCTCGCGCGCCCAGCCGATGGCGGGACCGTCGAGCGGCTGAGCGGCGGCGCGCTGATCGGAATCGGTCCCCAGCGCGGTCCACTTCTCGGGGAGTACGATCAAGCGAGCGCCGTCGGCAGCCGCCGCACGGGTCAGCCGGTCGGCAGTGGCAAGGTTGGCCTGTTGATCGGCGCTGGAGTTGAGCTGAACGGCTGCGACCTTCACGACCACGTCCTCCCCGGCCAACCCCAGAAATAGATTGACTGGTCAGTCAATGCCGGGAAGCATACGCTGCGGGTCCGCCGAGCGCTTCATCGCGGGACGCGGCATGTTCCAGCACCGCCGCCCGCTGAAGCGATGGCGCTGGGTGGGCGTTTTTTCTGAGGATCTGATGGTTTGCGCTGCGGACGTCCGGATCGGCCCGGGCCGCCAGACCTTCTGGGCCATCCACGCGCCGGGTACGGGGGCGCTGCGGGAGCGCACACGGCTGCTGCCGCGCCGCGGCGAGCTCGACCTGGAGGCGAGCCGGCTGCAGATCGCCGACCGCGGCATGCTTCTGGAGCTCGACCTGGAGGAAGAAGACGGCATCGAGGCGCGCTGCCCCAACGGCCGCTCGGAGTCCTGGACGCGCAAGCAGGCCGGCATCCCGGCGCGCGGCACGCTCGCGCTGGACGGCGGCGCGGCGCGGCCGATCGAGGCGCGCGCCGTGATCGACGACTCGGCCGGCTGGCACGAGCGCGTCACCGAGTGGCGCTGGAGCGCGGGCGTCGGCGAGGCACCCGACGGCACGCCGCTCGCGTGGAACCTCGTCGCCGGCATCAACGACCCCGAGCAGGGCAGCGAGCGCGCGGTGTGGGTGGACGGCGTCCCTCACGAGAGCGCTCCCGTCGCGTTCGCGGAGGACCTCGGCGCGATCCGTGCCGAGGACGGCTCGGAGCTGCGTTTCGCCGCGGAGGCCGAGCGTGCGCGCAGCGAGAACCTGCTGCTCGTCAGCTCCGAGTACCGGGCGCCGTTCGGGACCTTCTCCGGAACGCTGCCCGGCGGCATCGAGCTGGGAGCCGGCCGCGGTGTGATGGAGCACCACCGCGCGCGCTGGTAGGTCAGCCGGAAGGGAGCGAGATCACGCTCACGAGACCGAGGGACGACACGGCCTTCGCGAGCGAGCCGTCCTTGGTGGCGAGCGGCTCGCCCAGCCTCTCGGCGAGTGACACGAACAGCGCGTCCGCGGTCGTCAGGTTCTCGCGCAACTCCCATGCCCGGGAGCACAGCGGCAGGCTCGCGAACAGGTGCACCGGCATCTCCGCCATGTCCTCGACAGCGGCCGAGGCGCGGCCGGTCGGCAGGCTCCCCTTCAAAGCACTCCGCCGGATCGCCGCGAGGGTCTCGAACACGAGCACGTCCGGAGCGGCCATCTCTCGCTCCTCGGCGAGCATCTCGCCCACCATCGGGGCCGCCGGCCCTTCCGTCAGGAGGTCGACCACCCCAGAGGTGTCGATGACCGTCACTCCAACGCGTCCCGCAGGCGTCTCACGGTGAGCTCAGACGGCTCGCTCAGAGGAGCCGGGCCGCGAGCGCGCACGCGCGCGATGAACTCCTCGGGACTCGGGCGGCGCGCGACGCGCGCGAGTTCCCCGCGGACGTACTCCGACAGCGACACGCCGGCGAGCGCAGCCCTCGACTTCAGGACCGCGTGAACGTCCTCGGGCACGTCTCGAATCTGCATCATCACTCCCATGCACATCGCATTAAAGCATGCGTATCGCATGCACCCGGGGAAACGCTCGGCCGTCAGGTCCTGTTACGACGAGCGCTGCCGGCCCAGCTCCGCGAGCAGCAGCTTCGAGTGCATCGCGCCGATCAGCTCGCGCAGCGGCTCGGTTCCCGCGGCGACGATCTCCATCGCGCGCTCGACCTCGACCTCGCCGGCGAGGCGCTCGAGCAGCGCCCGCACCTCCTCCTTGACGAGCGGCTCCAAGGCGTCGCGGTAGCGCAGCGTGTCGTAGACGGTGAAGCCGAGCGCCTCCTCGTAGCCGCCCGCGCGGAAGCTCGCGATCGCCTCGATGATCTCGACGTCGTCGCGGTCATAGCCGCGCGCGTTCGGCGTCAGCACGCCGATGTCCGCGAGCCGGTCGAGCACCTCCGCGGGCACGCCGTAGCGCTCGGCGGCGGCACGGCGCGAGATCCGGCCGCGGCCCTCGGCGCTCGCGAGCGCGCGCTCGATGATGCGGTCCTCGAGCTCGACCAGCGCGCGCACGCGGTCTGGGTCCTCGCGCAGCGCGCCGCGGATCACGCGCAGCGGCATGAAGCGCTCCTCCTGCAGCCGCTTGATCAGCGCGATCCGCTCGACATAGTCGGGCGGGTAGTAGGCCATGTTGCGGCTGGTGCGGACGATGTCGGCGCCGTCGCCGAGCAGCCCCTCGCGCAGGTAGTAGCGGATGGTGCCGGGGCTGACGCCCGAGCGCTCCGCCAGCTCGCTCATCTTCAGCAGCTCGCGATCGCCTGCGTGCCCCGCGCCGTCGGGGGCGGAGCCGCCGCGGCGGCTCGCGGCGGCGGCGTTCGCGCTCGCCGCCACTCGGCTCACGCCCTCAGCGTCGTGCCGTGCTGGGACTCGGCGGGGCCGGCTGCCGCGCCGCCCGCGAGCAGCTCGGCGATCTGGAGCTCGGAGTAGCCGGCCTCGGCCAGCACCTGCTCGGTGTGCTCGCCGAGCGCAGGCCCCGGCAGCCGGTCGTGCTCGCCGGGCGTGCGGTCGAGCTTGACGGGGATGCCGAGCTGGCGCACCGGCACCTCGGCGCCGGGCTGCTCGAGCTCGACGACCATCCGCCGCGCCCTCACCAGCTCGGAGTCGAGCGCCTCGTCCAGCTCCAGCACCGGCTCCAGACAGCAGTCGTGTTCGCGCGCGAAGCCCTCCCACTGATCGCGCGTGCGGCCCTTGAAGATCTCGGCAACCTGCCCGTGAGCCTCCGACCCCGGGCGCTCGAACTGCTTCTCGATCAGGTCCTCGCGGCCCACGCCGCGGCACCACGCCTGCCAGAACTTCGGCTCCAGCGCGCCGAGCGAGACCCAGCCGTCGGCGCACTCATAGGGGCGGTAGCAGACCAGCGCGCCCGCGAGCGGGAGATCGCCGCGGCGCGGCACGCTGCCGTCGGCGAAGTAGCTCGCCGCCACCATCGCCAGCCACGAGAGGGCGCCGTCGGCCATCGAGACGTCGACCATCTGACCTTCTCCCGATCCGGGCCGTGAAGCGCTGCCGTCGCGCTCGCGCAGGGCGGCCATGATCCCGAAGGCGGCCATCAGCGCTCCGCCGCCGAGGTCGGCGATCTGCCCCGCCGCCTGTATGGGATGCCCGCCCACCCCGCCATGCTCCCCGGTGAGGCCGAGCAGCCCGACCAGGCCCAGGTAGTTCATGTCGTGACCGGAGGCGTCGCGTTTCGGCCCGTCCTGGCCGTAGCCCGAGATGGCGCAGTAGACGATCCCCGGGTTGACCTCCTTCATGCGGTCATAGCCGGCGCCGAGCCGTTCGAGCACGCCGGGCCGGAACGACTCCAGGACGACGTCGTATTCGGCGACGAGCCGCAGCAGCGCCTCGCGCCCGCGCTCGTTCTTGAGGTCGAGCCGGATCGAGCGCTTGTTGCGGTTCAGCGACAGGAACAGCGCCGACTTGGCGCTGTCGTGTGCCCCGTCGTAGTAGGGGGGCGACCAGCGGATGTAATCGCCCATGCCGGTGTCCTCGACCTTCAGCACGTCGGCGCCGAAATCGGCCAGCAGCAGCGAGCAGAACCCGCCGGGGAGCAGCCGCGAGAGGTCGAGGACCCTGACCCCCTCCAGCGGGAGCGTCATGCGGGGCTCCCGACCGCAGGCCTCGCCGGTACGTTCAGCATCGCGCGTGCCTCCTGCACCGTCGCCGGGCGGCGGCCGATCTCTTCGGTCATCTGCCGCGCCTTGGCGATCAGCTCGCCGTTGGAGCCGGCCATCGTGCCGTCCGGGAGGTAGAGGTTGTCCTCGAGCCCGACGCGGATCGAGCCCCCGAGCGTCAGCGCCGCCGCAACCAGCATCCACTGCTCGCGCGAGATCCCGATCACCCCCCAGTGGTTCTTGGACCCACCCGCCTCCCCCGGGATGTTGTCGACCATCGCAGCGAGATTGCGCGCCGTCGGCGGGATGCCGCCGACCACGCCCATCACGCAGTCCACGTGCAGCGGCGTGTGCAGCACGCCCATGTCGATCAGCGGCGCCAGCGAGCCGATGTGGCCGACGTCGAAGCACTCGTGCTCAGGTTTGATGCCCAGCTCGTTCATCGCTTCGAGCAGCTCGATGATCTCCGTGAACGGGTTGGCGAAGACCATGTCGAACACGAACGCCTTACGCGAGCGCGAGTACTTCGCGTAGTTCATCGAGCCCATGTTCAGCGCGGCGACCTCGGGCCGGCAGGCGCGCAGGTACTCGATGCGCTTGGAGACCGGAACGCCGATCGTGCCGGTCGAGTAGTTGACGATCGCGGCGTCGCCGACCTCCGCGCGGATCGCGTCGGTGATCGCCTGGAAGTCCTCGACCTCGTAGCTGGGGGTGCCGTCGGGTTTGCGAGCGTGGATGTGGATGTGCACGCCGCCCTCGTCGACGATCCGCCGCGCCTCGGCGGCGTACTCCTCGGGCGTGTACGGGATCGCCGGGCACTGATCGCGGTTGGCGATCGCGCCCGAGATCGAGCAGGTGATCACTACGGGGTCGTCAAGGCTCATACCGGTACAACTCCCTGCCGCTTCCACGGCCGCTCGATTTTCTTGTTCTCCGCCATCTCGAGCGCGCGGCAGATCGTCGCGCGCGTCTCCCGCGGGTCGATCACGTCGTCGATCATGTCGTTGCCGGCGGCGATGTAGACGTCGATGATCTTCTGGTAGGCCGCGATCAGCTCGGCCTTCTTGGCCGCCGGGTCCTCGGCTTCCTCGACCTGTTTGCGCATCACGATCTCGACCGCGCCCTCGGCCCCCATCACCGAGATCTCCGCGCTCGGCCACGCGACGATCAGGTCCGGCTCGTACGCACGGCCGTTCATCACGTAGTAGCCCGCGCCGTAGGCCTTGCGCGTGATCACGGTGATCTTCGGGACCGTGGCGTTGGCCACCGCGTAGAGCATCTTCGCGCCGTGGCGGATGATGCCGCCGGCCTCGACCTTGCTGCCGACCATGAAGCCGGGCACGTCCATCAGGAAAACGAGCGGGATCGAGAACGCGTTGCAGAGGTTTACGAACCGCGCCGCCTTGTCCGCGGAGTCGTTGTCGAGGATCCCGCCGAGCTGCTTGGGCTGGTTGGCGACGATGCCCACCGGGCGCCCGCCGAAACGCGCGAAGCACGTGATGATCGTCTTCGCCCATGCGCCCTTCATGTCGAACCACTCGCCGTCGTCGACGATGTGACCGATCACCTCGTACATGTCATACGGCTTGCGGTTGGACTCGGGGAGCACGTCGAGCAGCTCCTCGTCGCCGCGGTCGATCGGATCGCTGACCGCTCGCACGGGCACCGGCGCCTCGCAGTTCTGGGGCATGTATGACAAGTAATCCTTGACGCGCTGGATGCACTCCTCGTCGCTCGCGACCTCCATGTCGCCGACGCCGGACTTGCGGCAGTGCACGCGCGAGCCGCCGAGCTCCTCTTGCGTGACTTCCTCGCCGACGGCGGCGCGCACGAGGTGGGGCCCGGCGAGGGCCATCGAGCCGCGGCCCTTGACCATCGGCACGAAGTCGGCCAGCCCGGGGATGTAGGCGGTCCCCGCGGCGCACGGTCCCATCAGGGCCGCGACCTGCGGGATCACCCCGCTCATCACCACCTCCTCGCGGAACAGGAAGCCCGAGCCGGCGAACAGCGAGCCGACCGCCTCCTGGATGCGCGCCCCGGCCGAGTCGAGCAGCCACACGAACGGGATCCGCTTGGTCAGCGCCAGCTCGCGAAGCCGCGTGACCTTCAGCTCGCCGGTCATCCCCATCGAGCCGGCCATCACCGTGAAGTCGTATGCGCAGACCGCCACCAGGCGCCCGTCCACCTTCCCGTAGCCGGTGATCACGCCATCGGCCGGCGCCTCGACGCCGTCCATCGCGCGCTGGGAGGAGTGCGGGCGGCCGTGGATGCCCAGCTCCACGAACGTGCCCTCGTCGATCAGCAGCGCGAGGCGCTCGCGCGCGGTGAGCTTCTCCTTCTCGTGCTGGCGCGCGATCTTCTCCGCGCCGCCGCCGAGCTTGATCTGCTCGCGGCGCGCCTGCAGATCCTCGACCAGCGGCCGCAGGATCGACGTGGTCGTCTCGGGCGTTGCCATCACTGTCCTTTCCAGGTCGGCTCGCGCTTCTCGAAGAACGCGGTCACGCCCTCCACGATGTCCTCCGTGGACTGCGCCAGGGTGAGCTGAGCGCGGAGGTAGTCGAGCGCGTCGTCCAGCGGCATGTCGAGCTGGCGGCGCATCGCTTCCTTGCCAAGACGCATGATCACCGGCGACTTCCCGGCAAGCTTGCCCGCCCAGTCATCGACCGTCGGCTGGAGCTCCGCGTCGGGCACGACGCGGTTGACGATCCCCGCTTCGAGCGCCTGCTGTGCGCTCCAGCGCTCGCCGAGCAGCAGCAGCTCGTTGGCCTTCTTGCGCGGCACGTTGCGGTAGATCAGCGCCATGATCATGAAGGGGAACGCGCCGATGTTGATCTCGGGCGTACCGAAGCTCGCGGTCTCCCCAGCGACGATCAGATCGCACGCGAGCGCGATCCCCAGCGCGCCGGCGAGGACGTGTCCCCGCGCGGCGCAGACGGTGGGCTTGCCGAGCTCGCCGATCAGCTTGAACAGGGCGACGAAGCGCTCGCCGCCGAAGTGCTTGTGGACGAGCGCCATCTCGGCCGCGAAGCCGCTCAGGTTGGCGCCGGAGGAGAAGGTGCGCTCGTGCGAGGAGGCGAGCACGACGCACCGTGCGCCGTCTTCCTCGCGGGCGCGCTCGAAGCTCTCGATCAGCCCCTCGAGCAGCTCGGCCGAGAGCGCGTTGCGCGTCTCCGGATCGTTGAGGGTGATCGTCGCGACGCCGCGGTCGTCGAGCGCGTAGAGGACCTTCTCGGTGGGCACCGGCGCATCCTAGCCCACAGGTGGAAAGTGCGCAGCGCTACTGCTTACTTTTGCCGTAGGTGGTCGTGCGTGATGTGCCCAATGCGGAGCGGCCGCCCAAAGTAGCGAGTTCTACTGTTTACTTTCGAGGAACGCTGCGTTAGCGTCCCGCGCCAGAGCGCCGGCGGCCGCCGCGCCGCCCCCGACGAAGCCCGACCAAGGAGACGACGCCAGCCATGGCCACCGCCGAGAGCGTCCTGAAGCCCGACTTCAAGACCCAGCGCAAGCACTTCATCTTCACCGACGAGCACGAACAGCTCCGCGAGTCGATCCGCAACTTCGCGATCAAAGAGCTCGCCCCCCACGCCGAGGAATGGGAGGAGACGACCTTCCCGGACTCGGTCTTCCCGCGCTTCGGCGAGCTCGGCTTCCTGGGTCTGGACAAGCCCGAGCAGTACGGCGGTCAGGGCGGCGACTACTACACGAGCCTCGTGCTCGCCGAGGAGATCGGCAACGCGAACTCCGGCGGGCTGGCGATGGGCATCGCGGTGCACACCGACATGGCGATGCCGCCGATCCTCGCGTTCGGGACCGAGGAGCAGAAGCAGGAGTGGGTCGTGCCCGCGATCAAGGGCGAGAAGATCCTCTGCCTCGGCATCACCGAGCCCGACGCCGGCTCGGACGTCTCGGGCATCAAGACGCGCGCGGTCAAAGACGGCGAGGACTACGTCATCAACGGCTCGAAGACCTACATCACCAACGGCCACAGAGCGGATGTGATCGTGCTCGTGACCAAGACCGACCCCGACGCCGGCTACGACGGCTTCACGCTGTTCCTGGTGCCGATGGACAGCCCGGGCGTGATCCGCGAGAAGAAGCTCGAGAAGCTCGGCATGCATGCCTCCGACACCGCGCTGCTCGCCTTCCAGGACGTACGCGTCCCTGAGTCGGCTGTCCTCGGCCAGGTCGGGAAGGGCTTCTACCACATCATGTGGGAGCTCCAGGGCGAGCGCCTGATCGGCGCCGCGGGCTGCGTCGCGGGCGCCCAGAAATGCTTCGAACGGACGCTGCAGTACGCCAACGAGCGCAAAGCGTTCGGGCGCTCCATCGGACACTTTCAGGTGATTCGCCACAAGTTCGCCGAGATGGCGACGAAGATCGAGTCCGCGCGGCAGATGGTCTACGTCACGGCCTGGCGCTTCAACAACGGCGAGTACCCCGTGCGCGAGATCTCGATGGCAAAGCTCCACGCCTCGCGGATCGCCTGCGAAGTCGCCGACGAGTGCATCCAGATCCACGGCGGCGCCGGCTACATGCGCGAGTACGGCGTCGAGCGCGTCTGGCGCGACATGCGCCTGAACCGCATCGGCGCGGGCACCGACGAGATCATGCTCGACGTGATCGGCCGCAGCTACGGGTTGTGAGGCTCGAGGCCGGAGGGCCGGGCGACACGTCAATCATGGAGCGCGCGCCGGGCCTCCCTGCACGCAGCGCCGCCCCGGCTGCGAGCCGGGGCTCAGCGCTCGCCGGCGAGGACCTCGACGGTCGGTGCGAGGCGGCGGCGCAGGCGGATCGCGATCACGCCGACGGCGAGCGAGGGCGCGATCGTGCGCGGGAGCGAGGGCATCGACGCGCTGTGCCGGGCGTGGGCGGCCTGCAGCTCGGCTGCGCGCTCCGGCGTGGCCTGCGGGTGACGGCGCATCACGTCGGAGATCGCGGCGCGCGCGGCCTCTCGCTCGCGCTCGAGGTCCGGCGTGCGCACGGGCTCGAGACGGCGCGTCAGCTCGGCGCCGGCGGCACGCGCGCCGATCAGCGCCAGCGTGCGCCACAGCGCCAGGCGCCGGCCGGTGCGCCGGTCGACCGTGCGCGTGCCGAGCAGCCTCTGACCGGGCGAGCGCAGCTGCTCGCGCAGCACTTCGACCGGCATCGCCATGAGCCGGGCGACGACGGTCCCCTCGCGCGCGAGACCGCGCGAGCGGGCGAGCCAGAACAGCGCGCCGAAGAACGCCATGTCGAACAGGTTGGCGCCGGTGCGCCGCCAGGCGGGGGCCTTCGCGCGATCCATGACCCTCATCCTCTCCTAAAAAAGACGATATGAGCACCCCCGACCCTCCCTTCACGCCCGAGCACGAGGAGCTGCGCGACTCTGTCCGTGGCTTCATCGATCGCGAGCTGGCCCCCCACGCGCAGCAGTGGGAGGAGGAGCGCTGGTTCCCGAACGACGTCTTTCCGAAGATGGCCAGGCAGGGGCTGCTCGGCTTGAAGTACGAGGAGGAGTACGGCGGGCAGGGCGGCGACTACCTGCACGAGGCGGTGCTCTGCGAGGAGATGGCGCGCACCGGCTCGGGCGGCACGGCTGCCGGCATCGGCGCGCACATCAACATCGCCACGCCGCCGATCTGGAAGTTCGGGACCGACGAGCAGAAGCAGCGCTACCTCGTTCCGTCGATCGCCGGCGAGATCGTGGGCGCCCTGGGGATCACCGAGCCCGGCGCCGGCTCAGATGTGGCCGCCCTCTCCACGCGCGCCGAGCGGGTCGACGGGGGCTTCCTCGTCAACGGCGAGAAGACCTACATCACCAACGGCGTGCGCGCCGACTTCATCGTCACCGCCGTGAAGACCACCCCCGAGGGCGGTCACGGCGGGATCTCGTTCCTGATCGTCGACCGCGGCGAGGGCGTCACCTCCTCGAAGCTCGAGAAGCTCGGCTGGCACGCATCCGACACCGCGACGATCGCGTACGAGGACGTGTTCGTTCCAGAGGAGAACCTGCTCGGCGAGCTGCACGGCGGCTTCAAGCTGATCATGGCCAACTTCCAGTGGGAGCGCCTGGCGATGGCGCTCGGCGCCGTCGGCGCGATGCGCCTGGCGTGGGAGCGCACCGCGGAGTTCGCTCGCGAGCGCGAAACGTTCGGGCGGCCCCTTTCGGGCCACCAGGCGATCCGCCACAAGCTCGCCGACATGGCCACGAGCGTGCACGTGTGCCGCTGCGTCACCTACGACGCGCTGCGGCGCTTCGTCGCCGGCGAGGACCCGCTGAAGGAGGTCACGATGGCCAAGCTCGCGACCCAGCGCGCCTCCTTCGACCTCATGGACGACTGCCTGCAGATCCACGGCGGCGCCGGCTACATGCGCGAGTACTGGGTCGAGCGCGCCGCGCGCGACGCGCGCCTCGGCCCGATCGGCGGCGGCAGCGACGAGATCATGCGCGAGATCCTCGGGCGGGTGCTGGGGCTGTAGAGGGCGCCCTGCCTTCGCGCAAGGGTGTCCAGAGTTCGTCAACCCGCTCAGGTCAGGAGTGGTCGCGGCCGATTAGGGCCCAATGGCCCGTTCTCGTATCGCGGCGGCCATCGCGTCGCTGTTCGTGCTCGTGGGCGCCGGCTCCGCCCTCGGCGCCCGTTCAGCCTCCTACGAAGGCTGCAAATCCGCCAGCACGTCGAGCTTCAGCGGCTCGAAATGCAACCCCGGCCACTTCCACAGCGGACCCGGGATGGCCAAGCACGTGCTCTTCTACACCGCCCACCACGGGCACTGCCGCGACGCCAGGCTCGCGCCCGGCTCGCACGATCTCGCGCGTGTCCGCGCGGCCACGCTCTGCCTCGTGAACCGCGAACGCGCGCGCCACGGTGAGCGCGCGCTGCACTGGAACCTGCGCCTGCTCGCGGCGGCGCAGTCGCACACCGAGAGCATGGCGTTCGGCGACTACTTCGAGCACATCGGCCCCAACGGGGTCACGCCGCTGATGCGGATGCGTCGCACCGGCTACATCTCCAGCTCCAAAGAGGGCTTTCAGATCGCCGAGAACATCGCGTGGGGCAGCCTCTGGCTAGGGACGCCGCGGGCGATCGTCTCCGCCTGGATGCACTCCTCGGGGCACCGCGCGAACATCCTCGACGGGCACTTCCGCGACACCGGCATCGGCATCTCGCCACACACCAACGGCCTCGCGCACGGTCAGCGCGGCGGCATCTACACCCAGGACTTCGGCGTCATCGTCGGCTGAGCCCGCCGGCGCGGGCCTCAGAGCGCCGATGGTCGCTGACCCTCGGATAACCTCCGCGCCTCAACCAAGGACAAGGAGACGCGAGAGCTATGGGAGTACTGGATGGCAAGTCGGCGATCGTCACGGGCTCGGCCCGCGGCATCGGCCGCGCCACCGCGGAGCTGCTGGTCGCCGAGGGCGCGCAGGTCCTGATCAACGACCTCGACGGGGACGTCGCCCAGCAAGCGGCCTCTGAGATCAAGGGCGAGACCGCCGTCTACGCCGGCGACCTCACGAAGCCCGGCGCCGCCGACGAGCTCGTCAAGACCGCGGTCGACTCGTTCGGGAAGATCGACATCATCGTCAACAACGCCGGCTACACGCTCGATGCGCCGGTGCACAAGATGAGCGACGAGCACTTCCAGGCGATGCTCGACATCCACACGATCGTCCCGTTCCGCGTGATCCGGGCCGCCGCCCCCCACCTCCGCGAGCCGGCCAAGAAAGAGCGCGAAGAAGGCAAGGAGGTGTTCCGCAAGATCGTGAACATCTCCTCGACGTCGGGCACCTTCGGCAACGCGGGCCAGGCGAACTACTCCGCCGGCAAGGCGGGCGTGGTCGGCCTCACCAAAACGGTCGCCAAGGAGTGGGGCCAGTTCAAAGTCAACGTCAACGCGGTCGCCTTCGGCTTCATCGACACGCGCCTCACGCAGGCCAAGGTCGACGACAACGCGATGGAGATCGGCGGCGAGAAGGTCCAGCTCGGGATCCCCGAGCAGATGCGCCAGATGGCCGCGATGCTGATCCCGCTCGGGCGTCCGGCCTCGCCCGAAGAGGCCGCCGGCGGCGTCTTCTTCCTGTGCTCGCCGTGGTCGAACTACGTGCACGGGCAGACGCTGCACGTGACAGGCGGGCTGTTCGGAGGCATGACGGGCTGAGGCGAGGCTCTCCCGCCCGCCGCGGTTGGCGGGAGAGCCCCACCGCCCGTCACGGTCCGAGCGCTCCGCGCTACGGGCCGCGCAGGTCCAGCAGGCAGCCCGAGTAGTACGCCCCGGCCGGCGAAGCCAGGTACGCCACCAGCGTCGCGATGTCGTGCGCGCCGGTCGCATCACCCGGCGCGATCGTCACCGCGCGCGTGGCGTACCGCGCCCACTCGATCGAGAGCGTGCGTGCGAGGTTCTCCAGCCCGGCGGCCGCCGCCTCGGCGTGCTCGCCCGCGCCCGGTGCGGGCGCGATCAGGACAGCGAGGCCACCGCCCTGCTCGACCATGCCGGCGGACGCCACCGCGCGCGTGAGATCCCAGCAGGCCTGCATGCCCGCGAGCAGCGCCAGCTCCGGCTCTGAGGCGGAGAACATGCCGGCGCCGTCCACGACGAGGAGATCCACACCGCGCGACCGGACGAGGACATCCTCGACCAGGCGACCGAGGCCCTCCTCATCAGCCGCCTCGGTGCTCGGCGCCAACTCGCAGCGCGAAACCGTCGCGCCCAGCGCCGAGCAGCGCTGCTCGACGGCGCGCGCGAACGGTGTCGGCGCCGGCTCGGTGGGCGTCGCGACGACGGCGCGCACGGCCTCGAGCAGCCCTTCGCGCAACACGGCCCCGCCGTCGGGTCCCCCGGACGTCACTCCGTCCCGAACGGGTCGGGCGCGGCGGCCTCGGGCTGGGCGACGGCCGGGCTCTCAGGCACGCCTTCGTGGCGCACGCGCAGCAGTTCGAAGTACAGGACGGCGGCGGCGAGCGCCGAGAGCGGCGCGGTCAGCACGCCGAGCACGACGCGGGCGACGATCCCGGCGCCGGTTCCGGCTGATTCGGCCGCGATCTCGATCGCGAGCGAGACCGCCCCCACCGCGACGCCGAGCACCAGGATCACGCCGAAGACGACCCAGCCGTTGCCGGCGACGAGCTCGCGGCTGCGTCGCATCGCCTTCAGCCCCGGCGGGCGCTCCAGCACCACGACCGGGGCGGCGACCGACCACACAGTCAGCGCGATCAGCCCGGGGACGACCAGCAGCACGATCCCGATCGCGGTCAGGCAACCGACGACGAGCGCGACTGCGATCAGCGTCCAGAGCACCGGCGTCGCGGCGCGCAGGAGCTGTCCGGGCGTCGCGTCGCGACGCCCGTCCTGCACATCGGCGACGAGCTCCACCACCATCCCCGTGAACAAGGTCGTCGCGACGAGCACGATCACCAGCGCGAGCAGCCCGGCCCCGCCGCCCGCATGCGCGAGCACCGCCGAGAGGATTCCTGTGAACACGAACACCACCGCCGCCGCCGGCATCAGCACCGGCGCCTGGTCGACGTAGATCGACCAGACCCGCCTGATGACAGCTCCGACTTCGAGCTTGCCGGTGTTCATGCGACGGCAGCGCCCTTGGGCGCGCGGCGGCGCGCCCGGCGCTGCTCGCGGAGGCGGCGCATGATCCCGCGCCGCCCGTACTCGTCGAGCCCTCCGTACAGCCGGCGGATCTCGGCGAGGACCTGATCGGCGACCGCCTGCTGCTGCTCGCGAGTCGAGTCCTCGATCGCCTCCCAGCGCATCGGCTCCCCGTATTGGACGGTCACCTTCGGAAACTGCAGCCGCTTCCAGTTGCGCACCTTCGAGGATCCGTGGATCGCGATCGGCACCACCGGTGCGCCCGTGTCGAGCGCGAGACGCCCGATGCCGGACTTGGCCTTCTCCGAGAGTTTGCCGGTGCGCGAGCGCCCGCCCTCGCAGTACATGGTGATCGCGCCGCCGCGCCCCAGGATCGTGCGCGCGGTGATGAAGACCTCTTCGTCGCGCGCGCCGCGGCGCACCGGGAACACGCCGCCGGGCGAGTAGATCATGTTGCCGATCGGCGGCTTGAACAGCTGCGACTTGGCCATGAAGCGCACCTTGCGCCGGATGTAGCACCCCATCAGGAAGTGGTCCATGAACGAGAAGTGGTTGGGGGCGAGGATCACCGCACCGCTCCCCGGCACGTTCTCGACCGCGATCGCCCGCGTGCGCAGGAACGTGTACGCGTAGATCGAGGTGAGCAGGCGGACGAGGTCATAGACCCAGTTCGGTTCGCGCGTACGCGCGCGCTCGTGGAACTTGTCGAAGTACTCCTTCGGACGCGGGTCTGTGTAGACCTGCTCGCGCATCGGGGCCAGATCGCTCATCTGACCGCTCTACCTCCGCCGGCGCGATCGGTTACGCGTCTGCTTGCTCCCATCTCCTGCACCCTATCTCCGGCGCGCGTATGCGAGCGCGAAGTCGAGCAGCTGTCGAGCCCGATGAAGGAAGCCCCCAGCCGTCCTGCCGGTCGCCCGATGGGTCAGCGGCAGCTCGATCTCGGCGACGCGCGCCCCTCCGCGCACGGCGTCGATCGTCATCCCGACCTCCATCCCGAAACCGTGTGCGAACGGCAGCACCCGTTCGAGCGTGGAGCGATCGAGTGCCCGCTGACCGGAGATCGGTGCCCGCGCACGCAGGCCGCAGCCCCGCCGGATCGCCCAGCCGGCGAAGCGCAGCGCGATCCCGAACCCGCCGCCGACCCGGCGCTCGAACGCGGCGACCGCGAGCTCGCATTCGCCCCTGCCGACCACCGCGGCCAGCGGGCCCAGCTCGCTCGCCGAGGACCCGAGGTCCCCGTCGCAGAGCAGGAACACATCGGAGGGCTTGCCGGGCGTCTGCGCCAGCGCCAGGCGCGCGGCGTCCGTCATGGCCTCTCCCTTGCCGCGCGGTCGCCCCCCGCCCGCCACGCTCGCGCCGGCGGCGCGGCGCGACACGATCCGTCGCGTCGCGCGAACCGTCGTCGGCGACGAAGAGCGCCGCCCCGGGGAACGTCGCCGCCAGCGCCGCCAGCGTCGCCGCGATCCGCTCGCTCTCGTCGCGGGCCGCGACGATCACGGCGAGCGGCTCCGCCGGGGCCCGAGCGACCCCGGTGGCGACGTTCGGGTCGTCGTTCGGGCGCTCTATTGTCCCCACCCAGGCGAAAGCGCGACGGAGGGCAGATGACCGACATCGAGGCTCATATCACCGGGACCGTATGGAAAATCGAGTGCGCCGTCGGCGACACCATCGAGGAGGGCGACACCGTCGCGATCCTCGAGTCGATGAAGATGGAGATGCCGGTCGAAGCCGAGGACGCCGGAACCGTCAGCAGCATCGCCGTCGAGGAGGGGCAGGCCGTCAACGAGGGCGACACCCTCGTCGTGCTGGATTGAGCCCCCGCCCTCCCCGGCGGCAACAGCTCCTCGCGCTCGCGCCGGCGGCGTGTGCGGTAGTGGCGGCGGCCGGAGCGCGGCGGCCGGCCAGGTACCCTGTCCGCCGATGTCGGCCTCCCCGCCCACAGAGCAGCTCGCCGACGGCAAGCTCCTGATCGACGAGCCATCGCCGGGCGTCGTGCGGCTGACGATCTCCAACCCGTCGAAGCGCAACGCGCTCGACCATCCGATCCTCGACGCGATCACGGCGACGCTCGGGCGTCTGGGCGGGACGGCGTCGAGCGCGCGGTGCGTGATCGTCACCGGCGCCCACGGCATGTTCTCGGCCGGCTATGACATCGGCGAGATCCCCGACGAGGAGTTCGAAGAGCGCGCCGAGGCACTGGTCGCCCACCCCTTCACCGAAGCGATCGACGCGCTCGAGGCCTTCCCCTGGCCGACGCTCGCGGTGCTGCCCGGCCACACGATCGGCGGCGGCCTCGAGCTCGCGCTCGCCTGCGACCTGCGCGTGGCGCAGAACGGCATCAAGCTCGGTATGCCCCCGGCGAAGCTCGGGCTCGTCTACTCCCACACCGGCCTGCGGCGCTTCATCGACGCGATCGGCGCGGCGCGCACGCGCGAGCTGTTCCTGCTCGGGAGCTACATCGACGCCGACACCGCTCTGCAGTGGGGACTCATCACGCGCGTGGCGACCCCGGAGGACCTCGACGCCCGAGCGCTCGAGGTGGCCGGCGAGCTGGCGGGGAACGCGCCCCTCTCGCAGACCGGTAACAAGCGCGTGATCGCAGCCCTGCTCGCCGCCGAGGGGGAGCTCACCGACGAGGTCGAGCAGGAGCTGATCGAGTTGCGCCGCGCCTCCTTCGCCTCCGAGGACATGCGCGAGGGGATGCGCGCGTTCGCCGAGCGCCGCCCGGCGCGCTGGCAGGGTCGCTGAGGCCCGCCGGCCGCGGCAGCTCCCTGCGGTCAGCGCGGCAGCGGCTCGCCGATCCCCACGCCGAAGCGCTCCAGTAGCTCTGGCACGCTCTCGGGCCGCATCTCCAGCCCGTATCGGGCATTCAACGCGGCGAGCGCATCAGGATCCGCCTGCAGCGCGCCGCCGAGCCCGTCGAGCTCTTCGAAGAACCCCTCGAACCCCGCCGGGGAGATGATCTCGAGGATTCGGCAGGGCTCATCGCCGGCGTTCCAGAACGTGTGCCACTGGTCGCGCGGCTTGACCACCAGATCACCCGGCCCTGCCTCTAGGACGTCGTCGCCGAGCAGCGCACCCATGCGCCCTTCGAGCACGTAGCTGTACTCGTCCTCGCGCGAATGTCTGTGCAGCGGCGCCGCGAGCGCGCGCGGCGACATCGGATGTTCGACGATCGAGAAACGCTGCTCGGGATGCCCCCCGCCGAGCATGAAGCGCACGCCGATGCTGCCAAGGAACCCGAGCCGGCCGTCATGCGGGCCGACCACGGTGGGCTGCGTGGAGTCTGCGGTCTGGGTACTCATCGTCTCCCCCTTCATCCGCCAGGCCGACCCTGACAATATTAACCGGACAGCTATGTCGCGCGAAAACTAGCAGATCCGTCGTCGAGCGTGTAAATATTGATCGGACACCGATGACCGACAAAGCCCGCAGATATGAGATGAGCCGCCGCGCGCAGTCGCAGCGGGAGACCCGCCGGCGCATCACAGAAAGCGCGGTGGAGCTGCACGGGACGCTCGGGCCGGCACGCACGACGATGAGCGCCGTAGCCGAGCACGCGGGCGTGCGCCGCTCGACGCTGTACCGCCACTTCCCGGACGAAAGCGCGTTGTTCGATGCATGCTCGGCGCACTGGGCCGCCGCGAATCCCCTTCCGGACCTGTCCGCCTGGGCCACGGTCGCCGATCCCGATGAGCGCCTGCGCGTGGCGCTCACGGATCTCTACTCCTTCTACGCGCGCACCCCCGGGATGCTCGCGAACCTGTTGCGCGACGAGCACACGAGCGAGGAGGTGCGTGAGCGCTTCGGAGCGTTCCACGGCTACCTCGACGCGACGCGCGAGATCCTGCTCGCAGGCCGCCGGCTGCGCGGCGGCGCCCGGCGCCGAACCGCGGCCGCGGTCGGTCATGCGCTGGCGTTCACGACCTGGCGCTCGCTGGTGGCCGAGCAGGGTCTCGGCGCAGGCGCCGCCGTCGGGCTGATGTGCGAGCTCGTGGCCGCCGCCGGCCCCTCCTAGCTGTCCGCCGCGCCCCGTACGTTTCCGCCATGCCCCCGCTGATCACCCGCGAGGAGGCCCTACGTCTGGGCGAGCTCGAGGACCACGGGCAGATCGAAGCCCTGATCGAGCGGGCTTGGAAGGCACGCGTCGAGCGCTTTGCCGACTCGACCGACATGTGCTCGCTGGTCAATGCGAAGTCCGGCGGTTGTGCCGAGGACTGCGGCTTCTGCGCCCAGTCCCGCTTCGCCGAGGCCGAGACGCCCATGCACGCGATGATGGAGCCGGACCAGATCCTCGAACATGCGCGTGCCGCCGAGGCAGCGGGCGCGCACCGGTTCTGCATGGTCACGCAGGGGCAGGGGCTCTCCAAGCGCGATTTTGAGAAGTACCTGCAGGGCGTGCGGCTGGTCGCGGAGAAGACGAACCTCAAGCGGTGCGCATCGGTCGGCCACATCTCCGCCGACCGGGCCCAGAAGCTGCGCGACGCCGGTGTGCAGCGCGTTCACCACAACGTCGAGACCGCCCACAGCTATTACGACGAGGTCACCTCGACGGTCCGCTACGAGGGACGCCTGCGCACGATCAGGGCGGTCCGTGAGGCGGGACTCGAGACCTGTGTCGGCGGGATCCTGAACCTGGGCGAGTCGCGCGAGCAGCGCGTCGAGATGGCTTTCGAGCTCGCGGAGATCGACCCGACGAGCGTCCCGATCAACATGCTCAACCCGCGTCCCGGCACGAAGTTCGGTGACCGCGAGTTCATGGATCCCTGGGAGGCGGTCAAGTGGATCGCGATCTTCCGGCTGATCCTGCCGGGCGCGCTGTTCAGGCTCTGCGGCGGGCGTGTGGAGAACCTCGGCGAGCTGCAGCAGCTCGCAGTCAAGGCCGGGATCAACGGAGTGATGATGGGCAACTTCCTGACGACGCTCGGCAGCGAGCCCGAGGCCGATCGCGAGATGTTCGAGGAGCTCGGCCTGAACGTGGCCCGCCAGCCGGACAACGCGGCCAACCCGCGCCCGGACAACCGCGCCGGGTGGATGGAGGGCGAGACGCCCGACGTGATCGAGGAGCTGATCGCGGCGCCCCCCGCCGGGGAGCTGGCGATCAGGCTCTGGGACCCGTCCAAACAGCTGCGGTTCAAGGCAAAGCGCGGTGCCCAGCGCCCCAAGGGCGACGGGCACAAGCCCGACACGGTGCCGGTGGGCTGAGGACCGATGAGCCGATGAGCGAGATCGCCGAGCGCCTTGCGGAGTTGGAGCGTCTCGGTCTCTCCCGTCGGCTGCGGATGATCTCCGGCCCGCAGGGGCCAACCGTGCTCCTGGACGGGCGCCCGGTGCTGCTGCTGTGCTCCAACAACTACCTGGGGCTCGCCGACCACCCGCGCGTGCGCGAGGCGGCTGCCGAGGCGGCGCGTCGCTGGGGCGTCGGCGCCGGGTCCTCGCGGCTCGTCTCCGGGACGATGACGATCCACCGGCGCCTCGAGGAACGTCTCGCGGACTTCGAGGGAACCGAGTCGTGCCTGCTGTTCGGGTCCGGCTACCTGGCGAACCTCGGCGTGATCGGAGCCCTCGCCGGCGCCGGCGACACGATCTTCTCGGACGAGCTCAACCACGCTTCGATCGTGGACGGCTGCCGGCTCTCGCGCGCCGAGATCGTCGTCTACCGCCATCGCGACGTCGAGCACCTCGACTGGTGCCTGCGCCGCCACGGCGAGCAGCGGGGAGGCCGGCTGATCGTGACCGACACCGTCTTCTCGATGGACGGCGACATCGCGCCGCTCGCCCACCTCGTCGAGCTCGCGCAGATCTACGGCGCACGGCTGGTCGTCGACGAGGCGCACGCCACGGGCAACGTCGGCCCCGACGGCCGTGGCGCCGTTGCGGCGGCCGGCCTCGAGGGCGAGATCGACGTCGTGATCGGAACGCTCGGGAAGGCGCTGGGCTCCTACGGCGCATACGCGTGTGCCAGCCGCGAGGTCGTCGAGTACCTGATCAACACAGCGCGGCCGTTCATCTTCTCGACCGCCCCAGCGCCCCCGCAGGTGGCCGGCGCGCTGGCAGCACTCGAGCTGCTCGTCGAGCGCCCGCACCGCGTCTCCAGGCTCCGCTCGAACGCCCGCGCGCTGCGCCGCGGGCTCGCGGAGGAGGGCTTCCCGGTGGCCGAAAGCGAGATGCACATCGTCCCCCTGATAGCGGGTGAGGAGCGTGCCGCGCTGCGCTTCTGCCAGCACGCGCTGGAGCTGGGGGTCTTCGCACAGGCGATCCGGCCGCCGACGGTGCCGGAAGGCACCTCGCGCCTGCGGCTGACCACGATGGCCTCACACACGCCGGGCGAGCTGCGCGACGCAGCGCAGGCGCTCGGGGTGGCGGCACGCCGCGCCGGGCTCGAGCCCGAGCAGCTGCTCGCCCCGCCGGCCGAGCCCGCGGAGGAACTGGCCGAGATCGAGACGGCGCTCGTCCGCGCCGAACGGCTCTCCCAGACGCCGGCACAGGATGAGCCGGACGGCAACCCGTTCGACGACGGGCCCGCCCCGGGCGCGCCCGGTGTCCCGTTCGACCAGCACGCCGGCGCGCAGCCGGGCGGGGCCGCGGCCTCACACGCCGCATCGGAGGTCGAGATCGACCTGGCGCTCGAGCAGGCCGACGGCGGCGCGCCGACCGAGCTGTTCGACTTCGAACGCGCGGCCTGACCGCGGCGCGCGCCCTTGCGCGGCCTGTTCGTCACGGGAACCGACACGGAAGCCGGCAAGACGGTCCTCAGTGCGTGCCTGCTCGCGGCGATGCGCGCGGCGGGCGAGAACGTGCGGGCGTCCAAGCCCGTGCTGACCGGGACCGCCGAGCCGGCCCCCGCCGGCTGGCCCGCGGATGACGCGCTGCTCGCACGCGCCGCCGGCACGGATGCGGAGGAGGTCACCGCCATGCGCTTCGGACCCGCCGTCTCGCCGCACCTCGCAGCCGAGCTGGAGCACAGGCCGATCGACCCCGAGACGCTCGTCGCGCGCGTGCGCGCGCAACTCGACGGCGCGGATACCGTCGTGGTCGAGGGCGTGGGCGGCCTGCTCGTGCCGATCGCAGGCGCGTGGACCGTGCGCGACCTCGCGGCCGAGCTCGCCCTGCCGCTGGTGGTGGCAGCAAGGCCGGGGCTCGGGACGATCAGCCACACGCTTCTCACCCTCGAGGCGGCGCGCCGGGCCGGGCTCGAGATCCGGGCCGTGGTGCTCACGCCCTGGCCGGAGCAGCCGAGCGAGATCGAGCTCTCCAACCGGGAGACCATCACCCAACTCGGCCACGTCGAGGTGGCGACCCTCGAGCTCGTGGGCCGCCCGGAGCGGGCGGAGCTCGAGCGGGCCGGCGGGGCGCTGCCCTGGCGGGAGTGGCTCGCGGGCCGAGCGGGCATCCCGTCGACAGCTTGAGGGAGCGCCGCGCCTGCTCGCGAGGCGGTGCAGTACCCTCAGCTCGCAGGTGGAAGGGGCAAGCATGAAGGTGAAACCGAAGGGCGCTGCAGCCGGCGCGAAGCGTCTCGCGCCGTTGATCTGCATCGTGGCGACGTTCGCGCTGGGAGCTGCACCGGCTGCTGCCGGCGGCCCGGCCCCGGCCGGGCCTCTGTCGTCGATCCACGACCGCATCTACACCCCGTCGGCGATCACCGTGGCCGCCGGGCAATCGATCACCTGGCGCAACGAAACGCTCGGGCCGCACACCGTCACCTCCACGAGCGAACTGTTCAACTCCGGACGCATCGAAGGCGGCACGAGCTACACGCTGAAGTTCTCGAACCCCGGCAGCTTCGACTACTACTGCACGGTCCACCCGACCATGAAGGGCGTGGTCACCGTGCTCGCGATCCCGGCCGAACGGGTGCTCGTGCACGTCGTGGCCACACGCCACCACCACACCGTGCGCGCCCAGGTCGCGCGGGCCGGCGTTCCGGCGCTCCTACAGACGGCACCCGCGCACGGGGGCGCCTTCAAGACGATCGCCCGCGCCGTGCTCGGCTCGCAGGGCACGGTCTCGTTCTCGGTCGGCGGCGCTTCGGCGCGTCGCGCACGCGTCGTCGTCGAAGCCGCCTTCGGACAGCCGCGCCTCCTCAGCCGCCCCTTCGCCCTGCGCTGAGCCGGCCCGTCACGCCGACCGGCGCGCCCGTGCCGCCGCTGGGCTGCACCAGAAGCTGAGCGGCGGGCCGAGCTTCGGCGCTCGGTGACGTCCCAGGGCCGAGGAGCTGATCGCCAGGCCGGGCCGGTGCACGACCGAGCTCGCTCTGGCCGCGGTCGCGGGCTGACGGACGACTTCGATCGTCGCCATCATGCCGCGGTCCTCGTGGAAGGTCACGTGGCAGTGGAAGACGAACCGCCCTGTGAAGTCGCTCGCCTGTACGAGCACGACGGTGTGCGAGTTCGGCGGCAGCGCGACGTTGTCCTCGTCCTCGACGTAGGGGATCGCGCGACCGTTCTGGCTGATCACCTGGAAGTCGTCGATGTGCATGTGGAAGGTGTGCCATTCGCGCGTGGAGTTCTCGAGCGTCCAGCGCTCGACCGAGCCGAGCTTCATGGTCACGTCCGTGCGGTTGGGATCGAACGACATGCCGTTGAGCAGGAACTTCGACGCCCCGGATGGTTCGACCATTTCGCTGAACTGGATCGTCCGTTCGCGTTCGACCGGGAGCCTGCGCAGGTCGACTGGATGGGCGAGCGTCCCGCGCGGGGCCGTCATGCGATCGGGCCGTCCGGCCGAGCGCAGCGTCAACAGCGTCTGGTTCGGAGTCGGCCCCCCGTTCGAGGCCTTCTCGCCGCCTGGGAACTGCGCGAACGGGAGCGCCTTCACGGCATAGCTCCCCGGCGGCCCACCGCGCACGAGCACATCGCGGCGCGAGCTCGGGGCGATCATCAGCGTGCGCATGCTGCGCGCCCGCGCGAGTGTGTGGCCGTCTTCGGCGAGCAGAAGGAAGGGCTGGCCGTGCACGATCTTCAACACGAGCACGCGGTCGGCGCTGGCGTTGAAGATGCGCCAGCGCTGAAGCTGGCCCGGGCGGATCTTCGCCGTCGGGTCGAGCGCACCGTTGACGTAGACGCGGTCGCCTGCTTCGGTCGATTCGCCGACGCCGAGGATGCGTCCGTGGGAGACCTCGGTGTTGTCCAGCACGATCCAGCGCTGCGGGATCCGCCGCAGCGCCGGCAGCGTGTCCAGGCCGCCCTCCTCGACGATCGCGCCCGCCATGCCGCGGAAGATCTGATCCTCCACGCTGCCGTGGACGTGCGGGTGATACCAGTAGGAGCCCGGCGACATGTCGGACGGGATCTCGTATTCGTAGGTGAACGCCCGGTGCGGTTCGACCTGCAGGAAGATGTTGTCGCCGTTGCCTTCGGGCGAGACGTGGAAGCCGTGCGTGTGCAGGTTCGTGGCTTCGGGCAGGTCGTTTTCGAGTTGCACGCTGACGTGGTCGCCGGCGCAGATCGCGAGCGTCGGTCCCGGGACGCTGCCGTCATAGCTCCAGGCCTGGACCGTTCGGCCCGCCATCCGCGCCGGGCCGACGGCGGCGCGCAGCCGCACGTCCAGGCGCCCGCCGTGGCTGTAGAGCACAGGCGGCTCGGGAAAGCCGTCGCGCAGCAGCGGCGGCACGCGCGTGTGGCAGTCGCTCGCCGCGGGCGAGGCCGGCACCAAACCGCCCGCGGGAGCGACGGCGAGCGCGCCGGCCCCCACGCCGGCGCCAGCGACCGCGACCGCGGCCCAGGCGGCGATTCGCGCACGTCCCCCTCCCCCTCCTCGCATCGGCCGGGATCTTAGACCGCTGCGTCCCCGCCGCCGGGGAGAGACCGGTCAGCGATGAGACACCCCCGCGGGGAGCCGCTTGTGTTCCCGTCGCGTCGCGCACCTTCAAGCGGCGCCCCCGCACGACCGCGAGGCTCGCCCGCTCAGCCGGCGCCGGCCGCCGCGACCATCGCCCCCGTCACGACCTCCAGGTCCTCGCCGGGGAGATCGTGTAGGGCGGCATCGCATACACGAGCTCGCGGAACGGCCGCAGCCAGACGCCGCGCTCGACCGCCGCGGACGTCGCGGCGGCAACGTCGACGGGGCGCTCCAGCTCGATCACGCCGATCGCGCCGAGCACGCGCACGTCCCGTACGCCGGGCAGCTCGCGGGCAGGGGCGAGACCCGCGCGCAGACCCGCTTCGATCCCTGCGACCTGCGCACGCCAGTCCTCCGCTTCGAGCAGCTCCAGCGAGGCCAGCGAGACCGCGCACGCCAGCGGGTTGGCCATGAAGGTCGGCCCGTGCATCAGCCCGCCGCCCTCGCCCGCGGAGACGGTCGCGGCGACCTCGCTCGGTGCAGAGGGTCGCGGCGAGCGTCATGTAGCCGCCGGTGAGCGCCTTGCCGACGCACATCACGTCCGGCGCGACGCCCGCGTGCTCGCACGCGAACAGCTCGCCGGAACGCCCGAAGCCGGTCGCGATCTCGTCGAGGATCAGCAGCATGCCGTGCTCGTCGCAGACCTCGCGCAGCAGACGCACGCACGCGGGCGAGTGAAAGCGCATGCCGCCGGCGCCCTGCACGACCGGCTCGGCGATCACGGCCGCGAGCTCGCCGGCGTGGTCGGCCGCGAGCGCCCGCACCTCCTCGGCCCAGGCCGAATCGAGCGCCGCGCCGAACCCGTCCGGAGGTCGCGCGGCGAAGAGGTGCTGCGCGAGCACGCCGGCGAACATCGAGTGCATCCCGCAGACCGGGTCGCAGACCGCCATCGCACCGGTGGTGTCTCCGTGGTAGCCGCCCCGCACCGTCATCAGGCGGGTGCGGGCCGGCTCACCGCGCGCGCGCTGGTACTGCATCGCAAGCTTGATCGCGACCTCGACCGAGACCGAGCCGGAGTCGGCGAAGAAGACCCGCTCGAGGCCAGATCGGCGCGAGCTCGGTGAGCCGCTGCGCAAGCCTCACGGCGGGCTCGTGGGTGAGACCGCCGAACATGACGTGGGACATGCGGCCGAGCTGGTCGCGCACCGCCTCGTCGAGCGCGGGGTGCCCGTAGCCGTGGATCGCGCACCACCACGAGGCCATGCCGTCGATCAGCTCGCGGCCGTCCGCGAGCCGCAGGCGCACGCCCTGCGCGGAGCAGACCGGCAGCGAGGGCATCGCAGACGGCAGGGCGCCATAGGGGTGCCAGACGCGCTCGGCGTCGAGGGCGAGCAGCTCGTCCCACTCCGAGGTCCCGACGGGACGCAGCGGGCGGTCGAGCAGCTCGGTCACGCCGTGAGCCTACGGGCGGCGCCCGACGGCAGGCTGAGCCGTGTGCCTAGTCCTCGTAGAGGGTGAAGTCGCGCTTGCGCGCGCCGCACACCGGGCAGAACCAGGTGTCGGGGATCTGCTCGAACGGGGTGCCCGGCGGGATGCCGCCGTCGGGGTCGCCGTCCTCGGGGTCGTAGATGAAGCCGCAGGACTCGCAGATCCAGCGCTGCAGCGTCTCGGTGGCGCTCATCGCGGGCGCCCTGGGATCGTCTTGTCCATGCGGCCAAGGTTACCGACATGTAGGGTCAGCCGATGCGAGCGTCGGAGCGTCCGGGACCGGGCGAGGAGCTGAACGCGGGGCCCCCCGCGCGGCCGCGTCAGGCGGCCAGCGTGATCCTGCTGCGCGGAGCCGGCGATGGTCTCGAGGTGCTGCTCGTCAAGCGTACGCCGGAGGCCCGTTTCATGGGCGGGGTGTGGGTCTTCCCCGGCGGCGCGGTCGACGCGCAGGAGGGCGACGGCGACAGCGCGCACCGCCTGGCAGCCATCAGGGAGCTGCAGGAGGAGGCCTCGGTCGAGCTCGCCGGCCCCGGCGAGCTCGTCAAGTTCTCGCGCTGGATCACGCCGGCCATGGTCAAGATCCGCTTCGACACCCACTTCTTCCTCGCGACCCTGCCCGAGGGCCAAGAGCCGGCCGTCGACGGCGAGGAGTGCGTGGATCTCGGGTGGTTCTCGCCGCAGGGTGCGCTGGACGCCTACGAGCGCGACGAGATCCTGCTCGTGTTCCCGACCATCAAGCACCTCGAGCAGCTGCGCGAGTTCCCGACCGTGGACGCGCTGCTGGAGCACGCCCGCGGCAAGGAGGTCCTGCCCGTCGAGCCGCGTGTCGTGGTCGAGGGGGAGGTCGCCCGGATCCTGCTCCCCGGCGAGGAGGGCTACGCCGAGAGCTGAGCGCGGCGCCGGCGCGCGGCCGGCTATCGCCCCTGCTGATCGCCGATCACGTGGGTGACCGCGTTGATCAGGGCAAGGTGGGTGAAGGCCTGCGGGTAGTTGCCGAGATGACGCCCCGAGGAGGCCTCGAGCTCCTCGCCGTAGAGATCCAGGGGCGAGGCGTAGGAGAGCAGCCGCTCGCACAGGTGCTCGGCCTCGCGGGCTTCGCCGATCTCCGACAGCGCGGAGACGAGCCAGAACGAGCAGATCAGGAAGGTGCCCTCCTCGCCGTGCAGGCCGTCGTCGGTGGCCTCCGTCCTGTAACGCAGAACCAGTCCGCCTTCGGTCAGCTCCTCTTTGATCGCCGTCACGGTCGCGCGCACGCGCTCGTCGTCGGCCGGCAGGAAGCGCAGCAGAGGGATCAGCAGCGTGGAGGCGTCCAGCGCGTCCGTTTCGTAGTGCTGGCGAAAGACGCCACGCGAGTCGACGCCCTTCGCCAGGATGTCCGCCTTGATCTCGTCCGCGAGCGCCTGCCAGCGGGAGGTCGCGTCTTCCAGCCCGCGCCGCTCGGCGAGCCGCGCGCCGCGGTCGAGCGCGACCCAGCACATCAGCTTCGACGAGACGTAGTGGCGCGGCGCACCCCGCGCCTCCCAGATCCCCTGGTCGGGCTCGCCCCAGACCCTGGCGGCGCATTCGACCTGGTCGCTCAGGACCGGCCAGAGGCGCTCCGGGATGTGGTCGCGGTTCTTGGAGTGCAGGTAGACCGAGTCGAGCACAGCTCCGTACACGTCGTTCTGGCGCTGCTCGAAGGCGCCGTTGCCGACCCGCACGGGCCGCGCTCCTTCGTAGCCCTTGAGGTGCTCGAGCGTCGACTCCGCGAGGTCTTTCTGGCCCTTCACGCCGTACATGATCTGGAGCGATCCGTCGTCGTTGCGTTCCAGGTCGCCCAGGTACTGGATGAAGTCGTCGGCCTCCCAGTCGAGGCTCAGCGCGTGCAGCCCCCACAGCGTGAACGAAGCGTCGCGCATCCAGCAGTAGCGGTAGTCCCAGTTGCGCTCGCCCCGCGGCGTCTCGGGCAGCGACGTGGTCGGAGCCGCGACCAGCGCGCCCGTGGGCATGAACGTCAGGCCCTTCAGGGTCAGCGCCGAGCGCTGCAGGTGATAGCGCCAGGGGTGGTCTGGGTAATCGCCTTCGCCGAGCCATTCGCGCCAGTAGTGCGAGGTACGTTCGATGCGTTCGAGCGCCTCGTCGGCCGAGTCGGGGCCGCCGAGCGCCTCGGTCCAGGAGATCGCGCAGAAGCGCCGCTCGCCCTCGACGAGCGTGTGGCGCCCGTGGGCCCGATTGCCCTCGATGCCCATCCGGATGTCGCTGAACAGCCGGAATGCGACCCCGTCCGGGCGTCCGCCCTCTTCGCGCATCTCGGCGGGCGGCTCCTCCCGCGCGCCGAGTGCGTCCATGCGGCAGAAGCCCCCGGGGCCCTCCTCGACCATCTTCCATTTCGCCGTCGCCGCGCCGTAGTCGAACATCGGCTCGCAGACGATCTCGACCTGCACCATGCCCTGGATGCATTCGACCACCCGCACCAGCAGGTGGTCGGCGTCGTAGTCGGTCGGCGGCCGCGTGTGGCTGGAGCCGTGCTTGTTGTCGTGCCACTCGCCGATCGTCAGCCCGTCGATCACGCGGACCCAGCCCTGCGGCGTCATCCACGTCGTCTCGATGATGTTGGTGCCGGGCACGTAGCGCCGGCCGGCCGGGACGTAGAGCCCGTAGGGCCCGACGCGCCAGCTCCCGGCGCCGCGGTCGAGCATCGCCGCGAAGACGGAAGGCGAGTCGAAGTGGGGCAGGCACATCCACTCGATCGACCCGTCGGAGGCGACGAGGGCGCCGGTGTGGCAGTCAGAGAGAAAGCCGTAGTCGGCGATCGCCGGGAACGGCGAGGCGAGCGGCGAGGTGCGGGCGCTCGCCGGCCACGGTTTCAGGTCGTCGGGGTTCACCACTCGGTCCGTTCGAACCGGGGCCGCTCGACGCCCGGCGGCAAGGCCTGCTCTTCCTCGAGCTTGTCCAGGTGTGCGGCGAGGGTCGCCTCGGCGACCGGCCGCAGCTGGGCGGGCACGTCCCACCAGACGGTGTCGAGCAGCTCCTTGATCGTGCGCTGGCCTTCGGCGAGCGCCGTGATCAGGTGGTTCTCGCGGTCGATGCGGTGCGCGGCGTACTGTTCGAGCTTGCTCTGGGCATCCCAGACCGGCGGGCCATGGCCCGGGCACAGCACGTTGAAGTCCTCCCGCAGCCGCAGCCGCGTGAGCGCGAGCAGGTAGCCCGCCATCGCGCCCGGGTAGGGGCTGATGAACACGCTGCCGGTCCCGAGCACCGCATCTCCGGTGAAGCAGGCGCCCTCCCCCACCAGCGCGAAGTGGTCGGCGGCGTGACCCGGCGTCGCCACCGCCGTGAAGGGCCCGACCCGCCCCCCTTCGCCGAGTGCGATGTCGACCGCGCCGCGGCCGCCGGCGAGCGGCGCCCCGTAACGGCCGGTGAGCAGGCGCGCCGCGTCGGAGTGGTCCTGGTGGTCGTGGGTGAGCACTACGCCCCCGAGGCCGCCGCGCTCGTCGATCGCCTCATAGAGCGCCCGTAGGTGCTCGTCGATCGCCGGGCCGGGGTCCACCAACCATGCGGGATCACGCCCGACGACCCAGCTGTTGGTGCCGCTGAGCGTCAGTGGCCCCGGGTTGGGGGCGCGCACGAGCAGCACGTCGTAGTGCTCGCGCAGATCGGCGAGCGACTCCTCCTCGCTGGGCTCGCTTGGCTCGACGACATCCCCGTCGCGCTTGACCATGCGCGCGACGTTAGCTGAGCGCCCCGGCGTCAGCACCGCCAGGGCCGCCGTTACAGCCGCCGCTACGCGCTCCGGATCAGCTTCTTGTTGACGAACTCGTCGGCCCCGTAACGGCCGAGCTCGCGCCCGAAACCAGAGCGCTTGAAGCCGCCGAACGGCAGCTCGGGGCTGTCCGCCCCGACGATGTTGACGTAGACCATCCCGGCCTCGATCCGGTCCGCCACGCGCGAGGCCTGCTCGGGGTCGTTGGTCATCAGGTAGGACCCCAGCCCGAACTGCGTGTCGTTGGCGAGCTCCACCGCCTCCTCCTCGGAGGAGACCTTGTAGACCTGGGCGACCGGGCCGAAGAACTCTTCCTGGGAGGCGGCGTCGCCGGGCTTGATGCCGGTCAGGATCGTGGGCTCGTAGAAGTTGCCGTGCCGCTCGCCGCCGATCAGCACCTGCGCGCCCGCGCCGACGGCCCGTTTCACCTGGTCCTCGAGCCGGTCCGCCGCAGTCTTCGACGACAGCGGCCCCATCGCCGTGCTCTCGGCCGTGGGATCGCCGGTCTTGGCGGCCTCGAGCTGCCCCTTCAACTTGTCCAGGAACTCGTCGTAGAGCGTGTCGAGGACGATGAACCGCTTCGCCGCGTTGCAGGCCTGTCCGGCGTTCTCCAAGCGGGCTTCGGCGGCCTGCTCGGCCACGGCGGAGACGTCGTCGGTGCCGAGCACGATGAACGGGTCCGAGCCACCCAGCTCGAGCACGACCTTCTTGAGGTTGCGCCCCGCGATCTGAGCGACCGCGGCGCCGGCGCGCTCAGAGCCCGTCACAGACACCCCGTGCACCCGCGGGTCGGCGATCACCCACTCGATCTGCTCGTTGGTGGCGTAGATGTTCTCGTAGCAGCCCTCGGGATAGCCCGCGTCCTTGAAGATCTGCGCGATCGCCGCCGCCGATTCCGGGCACTGCGGAGCGTGTTTGAGCAGCAAGGTGTTGCCGATCACGTGGTTCGGTCCGGCGAAGCGGGCGACCTGGTAATAGGGGTAGTTCCAGGGCATGATCCCCAGCAGCACGCCGTAGGCGCTGCGACGGACGATCGCCGTGCCCTCGCCCCCGAGCAGCTCGATCTCCTCGTCGGCCATCAGGCTCTCGGCGTTCGCGGCGTAGAACTCGTAGATCATGCCTGCGAACTCCGCCTCGCCGACCGCCTGCTCGATCGGCTTGCCCATCTCGCGCACGATGATCTCGCCGAGCTCCTGCTTGCGCTCGGTGTGCAGCTTGCCGACGGCCCGGACCAGCTCTGCGCGCTCGGCGACCGTGGAGCCCGCGCTCCACGCGCGGTAGGCCGCATCGGCACGCGCGATCGCGTCTCTGAGCTCGGCGTCTGAGATCTCCGGGTACTCCTTGACGACCTCGTCGGTGGCCGGGTTGATCACTGCGTAGCTGCTCATGTCTCTCCCTGGGGTCGGATCGGGGTGATTGTCCTGCGCCGGGTGCTCACGCGCCGACCGGCAGCTCGAGCGCTTCCGCGACCGCCGGATGCCTGATCTCGCCGTCGCTGACGTTCAGGCCCTTGGCGAGCCCGGCGTTCTCGGCGAGAGCCTCGGTGACGCCACGCTCCGCGACTTCGATCGCGTAAGGCAGCGTCGCGTTCGTGAGCGCGTAGGTCGAGGTGATCGGCACGGCGCCCGGCATGTTCGTCACGCAGTAGTGGGTGATGCCGTCCACCTCGTAGGTGGGGTCGGAGTGGGTAGTGGGGCGCGAGGTCTCGAAGCAGCCGCCCTGGTCGATCGAGACGTCGACCAGCACGGCGTGGCGCTTCATCAGTTTCAGCTGCTCGCGCGTGATCACGTGAGGAGCGCGTCCGCCGTGGATCAGCACCGCGCCGATCACCAGGTCGGCCGCTCCGAGCATCTGCTCGATCGCGAGCGTGGAGGAGTAGACCGTCGAGGCGCGGCCGCTGAAGGCGACGTCGAGGTCGCGCAGGCGGTCGATCGAGCGATCGAAGACGAACACGTCCGCTTCCATGCCGATCGCGATGAAGGCCGCGTTCATGCCGACGACGCCGCCGCCGATCACGAGCACGGTCGCGGCTGCGACGCCGGGCACGCCGCCCAGCAGGATGCCGCGCCCGCCGAGCGGCTTCTCGAGCATGAACGCGCCCGCCTGGGTCGCGATCTTGCCGGCGACCTCGCTCATCGGCGCGAGAAGCGGCAGCCGGCCGGCCGCGTCCTCGACCGTCTCGTAGGCGATGCAGGTCGCGCCCGAGGCCATGAGCCCGCGCGCGAGCTCCGGCTCGGCCGCCAGGTGCAGGTAGGTGAAGAGCGTGTGCTCGGGCCGCAGCCGCGCGACCTCCTCGGGCTGCGGCTCCTTGACCTTCAGGATCAGCTCGGCGCCGTCGAACACGGCGTCGGCGTCGGGGACGATCCGTGCGCCCTGGTCGCGGAAGTGCTCGTCGCTCATCGCGCTGCCCTCGCCGGCTCCGGCCTGGACCAGCACGTCGTGCCCGCGGGAGGCCAGCTCGCGCACGCCGGCCGGCGTGATCGCCACGCGGTACTCATCGCTCTTGATCTCGGTCGGTACGCCGATCCTCATCGCGCCAGCTCCCTTCCCCTGAGCGCAAGCCAGAACTCGATCCGGTCGCGCGCGCTCGAGAAGCTGCGGCCGGTGAGCTGTTCGATGCGCCGGATCCTGTAGCGCAGTGTGTGCCGGTGGCAGTAGAGCGCCGCCGCGGCCTTCTCCCAGTGACCGTTGTTCTCGATGAAGACGTCGAGCGAGCGCACCAGCTCATCACCGTAGTCGCCCTCGCCCTGTTCGATCGGTCCGAGCACGCTTCGGCAGTAGGAGCTCAGCGCCTCCTCGTCCTGGAGCGAAAGCAGCAGCTGGAAGGCGCCGAGGTCCTCGTAGGTCGCGATTGCCTCCCCACCCGCCCCCGCGCTGCCGTTGCGCAGGCGCACCGCCTCGAGTGCGCAACGAGCCTCGTGGAAGCTGATGCGCAGCGAGTGCGTGGGCCCCGGGCGGCTGGCCGCGGCGCGAACCTCGCCGAAGCGGGACGCGAGCGCCGCACGCAGCCGTGCCGCGAGGGCGACCGGTTCGGCGCCGGGTCCTCCCTCGCCGGCGTCCACCACCGCGCAGAGCAGGCCGCCCCTGATCGCGACGAGATTGCCGGCCCGCTCGCCGTCGAGCAACGCGTCGAGGGCGCCGGCGGCCGAGGTCACGTCCTCGAGCGCGAAGGCCAGGACGGCGATCCGCTCGCCGATCCCGAAGGGCTGCAGGCGAGCCTGGAGGTCCTCCGGGTAGAGGTGCCCGCTGAGCGCCTCGGCGAGCAGGTCGCCGACCATGTTGCGCTGCAGCAGCTCGTAGCGTTCGTCGAGCAGGCGCGCGAACGCGCGCTCGGTGATCGCGATGAACGGAAGCTCGTAGGGCACCTCGAACAGCGGGAAGCCACGCTCTTCGGCGGCCTTCACCAGCGCCGCCGGGATCTTGCGGTGGCGGAAGCCGGTGCCGAAGCCGAGCGCCGCGATGTCGTGATCGACCAGCCGCTGCAGGTACTCGCGTTGCACTTTCGGCGACTCGAGCTGCAGGCCCGTCGTCAGCAGCATCTCGCCGCCTTTGAGCCACGGCGTCGGGTCGGCGAGCTCGGTGCTGTGGACCCAGCGGACGTGGTTGTGCGATGAGGAGCGGCCGGTGATCAGCTCGAGCCCGAGCTCGCCGATCAGGCTCTCGACAGTGAGCTCCATGACTCCATCCGTTCACCGGCCTCCGTGAGCACCGGCCGCAGGATCGCGATGATCTCCTCGAACTGCTCGCGGCCCGCGATCAGCGGCGGGGAGAGCTGGACGATCGGGTCGCCGCGGTCGTCGGTGCGGCAGATCAGGCCGCGCCGGTAGAGCTCGCCGGAGAGGAAGCCGCGCAGCAGCTTCTCGGATTCGGCGTCGTTGAAGGTCTCCTTCGTCTCCTTGTCCTTGACCAGCTCGATGGCATGGAAGTAGCCGGCGCCACGCACGTCGCCGACGATCGGCAGGTCGCGCAGGCCGTCGAGCATCTCCCTGAACAGGCCCTCGTTCTCGCGCACGTGACCCGGGAGGTCCTCGCGCTCGAGCACGTCGATGTTGGCGAGCCCGACCGCGCATGCCACGGGGTGCCCGCCGAAGGTGAAGCCGTGTACAAAGGACGCGGTGCCGTGCAGGAAGGGCTCAGCGATGTGGTCGCCCGCGATCACAGCACCGAGGGGCGCATAGGCCGAGCTGATGCCCTTGGCGGTCGTGATGATGTCGGGCTGGTAGCCGTAGCGTTCGCAGCCGAACCAGTGACCGAGCCTGCCCCAGGAGCAGATCACCTCGTCGGAGATCAGGAGGACTCCGTTGCGGTCGCATATCTCTCGAACTCTCTGGAAGTAGCCATCCTGCGGGGTGAAGCACCCGCCGCCGTTCTGGACCGGCTCGAGGATCACAGCCGCGACCGTCTCGGCGCCCTCGAACTCGATCGCCTCCTCGATCGCGTCCGCGGCCCAGAGGGGGTCACGGTCCTCTTTCCAGCGGTAGGAGTTCGTGTTCGGAACGTGCACGCCACCGGGCGTCAGCGGCTCGAACGGCTCGCGCAGCGGCGGCAGGCCGGTCGCCGTGAGCGCGCCCATCGAGACGCCGTGATAGGCGAGGTTGCGCGACACGAGCTTGTGGCGGTTCAGGTCCCCGCGAGCGCGGTGGTAGGCCTTCGCGAGCTTCCATGCCGACTCGACCGCCTCTGAGCCGCCGGAGGTGAAGAAGACACGGTTGAGGTTGCCGGGAGCGAGGCCGGCGACGCGCGCGGCCAGCTCGATCGACGGCGGGTGGGCGTAGCTCCAGTTCGTGTAGAAGCCGAGCTGCTCGGCCTGCACCGCGGCTGCCTGCGCGATCTCGGCGCGGCCGTGACCGACGTTGACGCAGTAGAGCGCTGAGAGGCCGTCGAGGTAGCGCCTGCCGTGCTCGTCGTAGACGTAGCAGCCCTCGCCCCGAACGATCACCGGCACCGAGTGGTGCTCGTCGTAGGAGCCCATTCGCGTGAAGTGCATCCAGAGGTTGCGGCGCGCGAGCTTCTGCAGGCGGTCGGGGTCTTCTGCGAGCGCGGGTCCGTCCGGTCCGGGTGCCCAGCTCGTGCCGGTCCCCGCTCCGGTCGCCGCCGCCTGATTCACCTCGCTGCCAGCCATCGCATCGCTCCTTTTTGCGTTCGACCGTCTCGCGAGCCCGGATCTACGCCGAGCTGCTCGGCTAGACACTCAGGACAACCATATCCACGTGACCTTTGCCACTCAAGGGGCGTCGTGGGCAAACCGACGTGGTTGGGGTTGTACGGGACGTACAGACGCCCGCTGTCCTTTTGGGACAGATGCCACTTGCGGGTTGTCCTGCGGGCGTCGTAAGTTGTGTCCAGGGAAGACAACTGTCCGGCGGAGGGAGAGGAGCGTCGATGGCTACCGAGGCGGCTGCAGTAGGGGTATCGGGAGCGCCCGCGACCGGGCAGGTCGAGAGCAAGGGCCTCAAGAAAAACGCGATCGGCTACGTCTCGAACATCGTCATCAGCGTCGCCTCGACGGCGCCGGCCTACTCGCTGGCGGCGACGCTCGGCTTCATCGTCGCGGACAAGGGCGTGGGCGTGCACGCGCCGGCTGTCCTGCTCGCATCGTTCATCCCGATGCTGCTCGTCTCGCTGGCCTACCGGTATCTGAACAAGGCCGACCCCGATGCGGGGACCTCGTTCGCCTGGACGACGCGCGCCTTCGGCCCGACGTTCGGCTGGCTCAACGGCTGGGCTGTCTTCCTCGCCGACGTGCTGGTCATGGCATCGCTCGGGTACGTCGCGGCGACCTACACGTTCCTCCTGTTCGACTGGCACTACGGGGAGGTCCACAAGTGGGTGGGACTCGTCGGCTGCGTCCTGTGGATCTGGCTGATGACCTGGATCTGCCACCGCGGCATCGAGCTCTCGGCGCGCATCCAGCAACTCCTCCTCAGCTTCGAGTTCCTGATGTTGATGATCTTCGCGATCGTCGCGCTCACCGATGTCTACTCGGGCAACGCCGCCGCCCACTCGATCAAGCCGCAGGCGGACTGGTTCAACCCGTTCGCAATGGGCTTCAGCGACCTCGTGGTCGCAATGCTGCTCGGCATCTTCATCTACTGGGGCTGGGACTCGGGCGTGGCGGTGAACGAGGAGTCAGAGGACTCCAACGAGGGCCCCGGGCGCGCCGCCGTGGTGTCCACCGTCCTGCTCGTCCTGATTTACCTGCTGGTGTCGGCAGGCGCCCAGGCCTACCACGGAACGGCTTTCATCTCCCAGGAAGAAAACGCCGAAGACGTGCTGCACGCGCTCGGCCAGGGAGTTCTGGGGTCCGTCGGGGTCAAGTTCCTGATCGTCGCCGTGCTCACGTCCGCCGCGGCCTCGACGCAGACGACGATCCTGCCGACGGCCCGCACCACCCTCTCGATGGCGAAGTGGGGCGCGGTCCCCTCCGTGATCGGCAGGATCCACCCACGCTTCCTCACACCGACGGTCTCCACTTGGGGCTTCGGGATTCTCTCGGTCGCCGTCGCCGTACCGCTGATCCTCATCTCCAGCACGGTCCTGGAACTCGCGGTTGTCGCGCTCGGGATCCCTGTGTGCTTCTACTACGGATCCACGGCACTGGCGTCGATCGTCTACTACCGGCGCGAGATCTTCGACAGCGCCAGGAAGTTCATCTTCGTCGGCCTGCTCCCGCTGCTCGGCTGCGTGATCATGTACGGCATCGGGATCTACGCGATCAAATACTACGGTCACAAGGAAAACTCGGAAGGCAAAATCTACCTCGGGCTGACGCTGCCGCTGTGGTTCGGCGGCATCGGCATGGTCATCGGGCTGGTCCTCGCGGTCGTCTCGCGCTTCTACTTCCGGCCGTTCTTCTCGCGTAAGACCGAAACCGCGCCGCCGGGGCTGCTCGACGCCAAGGTCGAGCGCGCGCCGGCGCACCTGTTCGGCCCCGAACACGTGACCGACGACCGGCACCCGCTCCGACCCGAGTCCGAGGAGCCCGAGCAGCCGGCTCCGCCCGACGTGCACGCCTGAGCGACGGCACGGTCCGCCGGTCCGCGAGGGCCGGCGACGCACGCCACCCGGCGAGCTAGGGCGTGAGCTCGATTACGCCGTGCGGCGCGCCGTACTCGGCGAGGAGGTCCAGGAACGGCTGGCCGGCGAACGCCTCGGGCCCGAGCACGCCGGTCCCCTTCCACTCGCCGCGATCCAGCAGCTCGAGCGCGACCGCCGGGTTCACCGCGGTCTGCCAGACGACGGCCTGGCTCCCGTACTCGCGCATCGTCGTCTCGTTGTCGACCACGTGGTAGAGGTAGGTGGAGCGCGGCTGGGCGTCCTTGCCGAGGCCGGTGACCCAGGTTCCGGCGCATGTCCGCCCGCTCATGCGCTCGCCGAGCGTGGCGGGGTCGGGCAGGACCGCCGCGACGACGTCGCGCGGTGAGACCGAGGTGCCCCGCACCGCGACCGGGTCGGTCGAGTCGAGGCCGAGTTTGTGAAGCGTCGAGAGCACGTCGATGAACTCGCGCCCGAGGCCGTACTTGAACGTCACGCGTTCGCACTCCACCCAGCGCGGGATCAGCACGACCTCCTCGTGCTCGACGTTGACGCATTCGACCGGTCCGATCCCCTCCGGGAACTCGAAGACCTCGGGCTCGGAGAACGGCGCGGTCGTGTAGAAGCCTCGTTCTCGCTCCCAGATCAGCGGCGGATTCAGGCACTCCTCGATCGTCGTCCAGATCGAGAACGTGGGCGCGAAGTCGTAGCCTTCCACGACCAGGTCGGCGCCGTCGCGGACGCCGACTTCGCGGATCTCCGAGAACAGCTCGTCGGCGGCGTGGCGGGCGAAGATGTCCGAGAGCCCCGGCTCGACGCCGATCCCGACCAGCGCCAGCACGCCCGCCTCGCGCCACTCGGCGTCGCGTTCGAGCTGGTAGTCGCCGAGCTTCTCGCCCGGCTCCTCGTGCGGACGCTCGGGGTGGGGGTGCGACAGCGTCATCGCCATGTCGAGGTAGTTCACGCGGGTCTCGAAGCAGGCGTCGAAGATCGGCTCGTTGAAGCGCGGGTCGCACGCGTTCAGCACTGCGTCGGGACGGATGCGGCCGATCAGCTCGACGAGGTCGCGCAGGTTCGAGGCGTCGACGCGCTCGGCGACGAAGCGCTCGGGTTCGGAGAACCTGTCGGCGGCCGCCTGCGCGCGCTCGAGCGCCACGTCGGCGAGCACGACCTGCTCGAAGACGTCTCGTCGCTGCGCGATCGCCGCGAATGCGGCGCCGACGCCGCCTGTGCCGACCACGAGAACCTTCACCACCGCGCAGTCTTGCGCATCTGGCGGCCTGCGTTTCTGACAAAGGCGCCGGATCCCATGCGCCGCAATGGCTCAGGTGCCTCACGTATGCTGCGCCGATCCGAGTGCGCGTCGAAACCCGCCCCTCTTGAGCACCGGTCTGCCGAGCCCCCCGAGCAGCCCGGCCGACCCCGCCCCGCCAGAGCAGGCGCCCCCCGAGGGCGTCGGGTCGGTTGGCCCGGGTTCGGGAGGGACAGCTGAACACGCTCTCGGCGCCTCCGCGCCGGGCGCTTCCACGCGCCGCTGGGCGCCATCGCCCCCGCTCGGCGCGCGCGAGATCGCGCTTGTCTGCCTCGGAGCTGTCGCGCTCGCGGTGCTCACGACCTGGCCACTCGTGCTGCACATGGGGAGCCGAATCTCACCGGACCTCGGCGACCCGGTGCGCACGGCCTGGGAGATCGCCTGGGTCGGGCACGCGATGCTCCACAGCCCCCTGCACCTGTTCGACTCGAACGCCTTCTACCCGCACCCGCTGAGCCTCGCCTTCTCCGATTCGCTGCTCGGCTACGGCCCGGCGGCGCTCTTGGGCTCGGGGACCGTCGCCGCGCTCGTCCGTTACAACCTGCTTTTCCTGTTCGCGTACTCGCTGTGCCTCGTCGGCGCGTATCTGCTGGCGCGCGAGCTGGGACTCGGGCGACTCGGCGCCGCGGCCGCCGGGGTCGCCTTCGCCTACGCGCCTTACCGCGTCACAGAGGCCGGGCACCTGCACGTGGTCTCCTCGGGGGGGATCCCGCTCGCGCTGTTCCTGCTGCTGCGCGGCTACCGGAGGACCTCCGGCAAGCTCGTGCTCGCGGGCTGGCTCGTCTCCGCGTGGCAGGTCAGCCTCGGCTTCACGCTCGGCATGCAGTACGCCTATCTGCTGGCCGTGCTGGCCGTCCTGCTCGCGATCGCCTGGTGGCGCGGGAGACGGGCGGGCGGAGCGCCGTTCCCGCTCACGCGCCGGCTGGCAATCGTCACCGCCGTCGGCGTCGCGGTGCTCGGGGCGATCACGATCTACCAGGCCCGTCCCTACCTGCGCGTCTCGCACATCTACCCGAGCGCAAAGCGCACGATCAGGGAAGTCGAGAACTACTCCTCGGGCCCCGCTGCGCTGCTCTCAGCATCCTCGGAGAACCGGGTCTGGGGCGGGCTCACCTCGGGCGCACGCGACCACGTCCACTCCAAGAACGAGGACGTCTTCTTCCCCGGCGGGCTGATCCTCGTGCTCGCGGTGCTCGGGCTGCTCGGGATCGGCGGCTCGCCGATGACCAGACGATTGCGCCTCGGACTGCTCGTGGGGGTGGTGACCTGCTCGGTGCTCGCGATGGGGCTCGGGTTGACGGGCGCTGGATACCCCTACCGCCTGCTGTTCGACTACGCCCCGGGCTGGAACGGGGTGCGCGTGCCGGGGCGGCTCTTCACGCTGGCGACGCTGTTCTATGCCCTGCTCGCGGGCGCCGGGGCGCAGTGGCTGATCGAGCGCCTGCGAGGACTGAAGGGGCGGCTCCATGGCCGCCCACGCCTCGCGACAGCGCTTCCGGCGCTCGCCGGCGGCGTGCTGCTGATCGGCATCGTCGGAGAAGGGGCGGGGCATCTGGGCCACCCGCGGGTGCCGCAGCCCACGCAAGCCGAAACGGGTCTGCCCGGCCCGCGGCTGGACCTGCCCACCGACGGCGCGCACGACCGCATCTCGCAGTACTTCTCGACCGACGGCTTCTACAAGATCCCGATCGGCAACAGCACCTTCGACATGCCTGCCGTCGACGACCTGCGCGGCGGCATGCACCAGTTCCCTGACAAGGCGAGCGTCGAGAAGCTCCGCTACTACGGCATCAAGACCGTCGTGCTCCATCTGGACTCGATCCCTGAACTGCCCCCCGAGCACGGCTACGTCAAGCCCGAGCCGCCCGACCCGGCCGCTGCGGCGGCGAAACCGATCGCCGGCCTCGGCATCACGCGCACGGTCACCCCGGACAGCGTGATCTACGAGATCGGGCCGGGCCCCGCCAGGCTGCACGGCCACGACTGATGGACGCGGCGAGCGAAGAGGCGGCCCGCCCCAGCGATCGGCCCCCTCCACGGCGCGGCCTCGCACGCCTGCTCCCGCGCGAGCGGCGCGGGCGCGTCGCGCTGGCCGCGATCCTGCTGTTCGGGCTCGCGTCGGGCCTGATGCTGCAGAACTGGTCCGACAACCAGACCTCCCACTACGACCTGATCCGCGCGCTGGACGCCGGGCGCACGACGATCGACCAGGGCCCCTACCCGACCAAAGACGAGGCGTATTACCACGGGCACTGGTACTCCGCACGCGCGCCGGGCCTCGCGCTGTTCTCGCTCCCGTTCTACGAGACGATCAACGCGCTGCAGGCGCCGCGCGTCGCGCGCTCCTCGCCCGCGCTGCGCGGCGAAGACGAGATGATCGACTTCGTCGGCTGGTGGGGCAGCGTGTTGCCGGCGTTCCTGCTGGTGCTCCTCGTCTGGCGCGTCGCCGAGCGCTTCGAGCCCGGCTACGGCGCCGCCGCTGCGATCGCGCTGGGCCTGGGCACGATGGTGCTGCCGTTCTCCACGCTGCTGTTCTCACACGTGTTCTCGGCGATGCTGGGCTTCGCCGCGTTCGCGCTGCTGCTGCGCGAGCGCGACGGCCCTCCACGCCCGCTGTTGCTCGGGGCAGCCGGGCTGGCCGTCGGCTACGCGATCACCTCGGAGTACCCGCTCGCCTTCGTCGCGGTCGTGCTCGGGCTCTACGCGCTCTCGCGGCCCGACTCGCTGCGCCCGGGAGCGATGGCGGGGCGTGCGGGCGCGTACGCGCTCGGCGGGCTGGTCGGGATCGTGCCGCTGCTGCTCTACAACCACGCGGCCTTCAACTCCTGGACGCACCTGGCCTACTCCAACATCCCCCAGCAGCACCGCGGCTTCTTCGGCATCTCGGCCCCCAGCCCGCGCGTCTTCGTGACGCTCCTGCTCGACTCGCGCGGCCTGCTCACCCTCTCGCCGATCCTGATCATGGGGGCGCTCGGCACGGTTCTGCTCTACCGGCGCGGCCGGCGTGCCGAGGCGCTCACGATCGCCGGCGTCTGCGCCTGCTACTCGATCTACAACTCGGGCTACTACCTGCCCTTCGGCGGCGGCGCGCCCGGGCCGCGCTTCATGATCACGCTGCTGCCGTTCCTGGCCTGCCCGCTCGGCCTGGCGCTGCGCCGCTGGCCGGGGCCGACGATCGCGCTCGCCGGGATCTCGATCACGGCCTGGACGCTCGTCACGATCACCCATCCGCTCGTTGGCTATGAGAACGAGACGGTGGTGTGGACGCGGCTGCTCAGCAAGGGCGAATTCCAGCCCACTATCGCCACCGCCCTCGGCGCGGGGCGCGGCTGGGGCGGGATCTGGCCGTTCCTGCTCGCCGTCGCCGGCGCGGTCGTGCTCGCGGCCGCCGCGACGCCGCGGCTGCGACTGACGACGGCAGCCGTCGGTGCGGGCGTGCTCGCGGCACTCGCCTGGGCGCTATTCGCCAGTCTCGGTCCCACGGCGCTGGGGATCGACCACCAGGGGCTTCTGAGCATCGTCAAAGCCGGCGACGACACGGCGCTCAACCTGACCCTGCACGACGGCGCGCGCTACCCCCTGGAGCGGCTCACGGTCTACTGCGGGCTGGCGGGTGTGCTCGCGCTCGCCGCGATGTGGTTCGCGCGGCGAGAGCGAGGCGAGGGCCCAACCCCCGCGCCGGCACCCGGCGCGCGCACGCCGAGCGCCGTCGGCGCCGGCTAGCGGCGCCCGGAGGCGACTAGTTCTTGACGGTCGCCATCGAGCATTTCGCGGCGCGCAGCTGTTTGCAGACCACGAGGTAGCCGGGGCGCGGCTGGCCGTGGGCGTTCATCAGCCCGGCGTCGAAGCGGGTGCTGCTGTTGCCGCCGATCCAGTTGTAGATGTAGAGGCGCTTGATGTGCGAGTTGGAGGCCGCCACCGAGAACATGAATTTCAGGACCCTGCTCGCGCGCGAGAGCCCCGAGCCGTGCTTGTTCAGGAACGAGGGCTTGAACTGCACGATGCCACCGGTCTCGGTCAGCCAGACCTGGCCGCCGAGCGCGCGGCTCAGTTCGCGGGTGCGCCAGCTCTGCAGCCGGTTCAGGTCGGAGTAGTTGTGAAGGCCCCAGATCCTCGGCATCACGGTCCGCAGATGCACGATTTCGCGCTTGAACGCCGAGATGTAGCGGAGCGTGGCGTGGGTCGAGTTTTCGTCGAGCACGTCGAGCCCGATCACGGTGCAGCCCTTGCAGACGCGCTTGAGCGCCTGGTAGTAACGGGCGGCCGCGCCCGCCGAGGGGCTCGAGAAGGAGTGCTTGACGTTGCCGCGGTTGGACTCGTTCCACGACTGGTACTGGCGCACGTGGGGGAAGTCTTTGGCGAATTTCTGAACCGCCTTCTGGTAGGCGGAGATGCTCGGCATCTTCGTCGGCGTGTGCTCGGAGTGGTAGAAGGCCACCAGGACCTGCTGGTGGGAGGCTTCGGCCTGCGCGATCCAGGTGCGGGCGCGAGCCAGCTCGTCGCCGCGGATGGCGGCGTCCCACGGTGCGATGTAGCGGGCGATCTTGGTGTGCAGCTGTTCCCACAGCGGGCTGGTGAACATCTGCGTCTGCTCGTCGCCGATGCCGGTCAGGTAGGACGAGGAGGCGTGGGCGCGGGGGGCCTTGGCGGCACCGCCGAGCGCGCTCGAGGCGAACAGAAGGGTGGCGGCGAGCGCGAGCGCGAGGAGCGCCGCGAGCTTGCGGGGGGTTTTGTATGAGCTCATCATGTCGCGGTTCAGAACATGGGTCGCGGGTCGAGGTTGCGCGATGTTAGTGATCTTTATGCGGGCCTTCGGGTGGGCGGTCGGCAAACCGACCGTCCTTGGCCGTCAGGCGCCGTGCTCTGTGCCTTCGCCGCCGGCGGGGGTGCTTCCTGCCGTCTTGAGGAGGTCTTTATCGGCCGCCCTGGCCGGGCCGCCGACCCGCAGCGAGGGATCGGCGACGATCCGCACGTCGACGCCGGGCAGCCCCTCGAGCAGGCGCGTGAGCAGCGACTCGGCGCCCGGCCGCAGGCGCGCGAGCCCGCGGCGCGGAGGCGGTGCGCCGATCAGCACGTAGGTGCTGCCGAGAGCGCGCGCGACGTCGACCGCGACAGCGGCCGCGTCGTCGCCCTCCTCGATCCGCAGCCGCGCGCCGAGCATTGCGGTCAGCCTGCGCAGCGACTCCAGGCGATCGCGATCCTCCGCGCTCGGCTCGCGACCGGGCGGCCGCACGATCAGGACGTCGAGCTCGGCGTCGAGGCGCTGGGCCGAGCGCCATGCGCGCCGCACGACGTGCTCGGACTCGCGGTCGAGCGTCGCGATCGCGAGCAGGCGCTCGGAGATCGCCTGGGGCGCGTGCTCGTCGGATGCCGGGCTTCCCTCGTCGTCGCGGCGGATCAGGACCGGCGCCTCGCGCACGAAGCGCTTCACCTCGACGTCCTCGGCGACCTGTCGCAGCGCGGTCTCGCGCAGCGCCGAGAGGTTCTCGATCTTGAAGAAGTTGTTCAGCGCGGCCGGCACCCGCTCGGGGCGATAGACCTTGCCCGCACGCAGGCGCGCGATCAGGGCCTCGGGCGTCAGGTCGATCAGCACCACCTCGTCGGCGGCGGAGAGGATCTCGTCCGGGATCGTCTCGCGAACCGTGGTCCCCGTCAGGCGCGCGACCTGGTCTTTGAGACTCTCCAGATGCTGGACGTTGATGGTCGAGAAGACGTCGATGCCCGCGTCGAGGACGTCGCGCACGTCCTCGTAGCGCTTCTCGTGCTCGAGCCCGGGGGCGTTCGTGTGGGCGAGCTCGTCGATCAGGCAGAGCTCCGGCGCCCGCGCGAGCACCGCAGGCAGGTCCATCTCCTCCAACGGCGTGCCGCGGTAGTCGACGTGGCGCCTGGGGATGATCTCGAGGCCCTCGGCCTGTGCGACCGTCTCCGCACGGCCGTGAGGCTCCAGGTAGCCGACGACGGTGTCGCGGCCGCTCACGGCTTCGGCCTGCCCCTCCTGCAGCATCCGGTAGGTCTTACCCACCCCGGGCGCCATGCCGATGAACACCTTCAGGTGACCGCGCCCGTCTGCCATCTCGCTTGAAACGGACGCTACCGGACCGCGTGGCGCCCGCGAGCGCAGCACGGCGCCCGAATCACCGTCCGCGACCGGTGTGATCGCTTTGTGAACGGGTAGTCAATGCCGATGAGGAGGGGAGGCCGGTCATGCACGAAGCACGCGACAACGCTCCCCGCAACATCACGCCCGCGCGGGCGTGGTCGCTGACGCTGCCGGCCTGGGCGCAGTCACCGCGACCCGAGCAACAGCGCCCCCGGCGCCGGCTCTCAAAGCGCACCGTCGCATTGCGGCTGCGGCCCCACCGGCGTCGCGCGGCTTCCCCGGCCCCGGGCCGACACGCCTGAGACGCGTCCTTCACGAGATCGTTATGCCGAGCGCGGCGATCTGCATGCGGCCTTGATGCGCGCGCCGCGAGCATTCCTTGCAGAGGAGACCCTCCGCTCCTCTCGCCAATGCCCACGATCACCTCCGCGTCCGCACGCATTTCGCTCCCGCGCCGGCGCGGGCGGCCCCTTGCGGGCCTTCTGCTGCGCCTGCGCGTCCTCGCGCGGCGCGAGCGTCTGGACCGGATGCTGATCGAGGGCGCCGACCCGGTCGCGACCGACGAGCTCACTCTGCGCGCCTACGAGCTGAGCCGCCCCTCTCACCGCCGGGCCCTCGCCGCCAGCGTCGATGATGCCGTGAGGAGCGCCGCCACGCGGCGGCGCCGGTCTCCGGCCGCGCCGCCGCTGGCGCGCGAGGGCATCGCCCCGGCCCGCCCCGCGCTCGCCGAGCTCTCGCGCGCCCTGCGCGAGGAACCGGTCGTCGCCGCGCGCGGGGTGGCGCTCGCGCGGCGCCTGCTCACCGACGGCGCCGGGCCGCTGTACGTAGAGAGCGGCGAGGCGGCGCTGCGGTCGACGGTCGACGAGGCGGTGAGGGCGCTACTCCCCGGTTTCTGAGCCCTGGGCTCGCGGCGCGGTATTTCGCGCGACGGCAGTCTCCCGCGCCTTCTAGGGTTCTGTGCGGTGCGGGCCGTCTACTACCTGCTCGCGTTGGTTCCCTTGGCGCTCGCGCTCGAACTTCTGGACGCGCCCGCAGCGAGCGTGTTCCTGGTGTCAGCGGTCGCCGTGGTGCCGGCGGCCGCGCTGATGGGAGACGCCACGGAGCAACTCGCGGAGCACTCCGGACCCGGCGTCGCCGGGCTGCTGAACGTCACGTTCGGGAACGCGCCCGAGCTGATCATCGCGCTGTTCGCGCTATCCGACGGACTGCAGGAGGTCGTGAAGGCCTCGCTGGTCGGATCGGTGATGGGGAACGCGCTCCTGGTGCTCGGCGCGGCGATGCTCGCAGGCGGCTGGCGCCGGCCGCGACAGTATTTCCACGTCGAGTCGGCGCGATCGCTCGACACGGTGCTGCTGCTCGGCGCGGGCGCCCTTCTGATCCCGTCCCTGGTGCTGCTGCTCGACGGCGGCAGCCTGCCACGCGTGGGGATCGAAGAGAGCTCGGGCGGCGACGCCGCCTGGGTGGCGACGATCGTCGTCTCGCTGACGCTGATCGCGGTCTACGCCCGCGGGCTCGGCAGATCGCTGCGCGCGCAGGCCGATGCGTTCACGAAGCCGGCAGACGAGGGGAAGCCCGAGTGGTCCCGCCGGCGCGCTGCGGGCGTGCTCGCGCTCGCAGCGGTGATGGTCGCGGTTGTGAGCGACACGCTCGTCGGCTCGGTCGAGCACACCTCGCACCAACTCGGCCTCTCGCAGTTCTTCATCGGTGCGATCGTCGTGGCGATCGTGGGCAACGCGGCCGAGCACTACGTCGCCGTGGTCGCAGCCACGAAGGATCAGATGGACCTCAGCCTGAGCATCGCCGTCGGCTCCGCCGCGCAGGTCGGGCTGCTGCTGGCGCCGCTCGTCGCGCTCGCCTCGATCGTGATCGGTCCGAGCCGGATGCCGCTCGTGTTCAACGGCTACGAGCTTGCCGCGCTGATCTGCGGCGGATGCCTGGCAGCGGCGACGACTTTCGGCGGCGTCTCGACGCGCCGCCGGGGACTCATGCTGCTCGCGGTCTATCTCGCCCTCGCCGTCGCGTTCCTGCTCGCGTGAGGCGGCGCCGGCGTGCGCCCCGCCCGGCTCGCCGCCCTGCCGCTGGGCTCTCTGCCAGGCTGAGGCCGTGACCTCCTTCCAGACGGTGGCGGCCGTGTTCGGCGGCCTGTTGATCGTCGGGGCGCTCCTGTCTGGCCTGGCGCGCCGCAGCATCCTGTCGCTCGCCGCCGTGTTCGTGCTCGCCGGCTTCCTGCTCGGGCCTGGCGCGTTCGGGGTTCTGCACTTCCACGCCGAATCCGGCTTCGTCACCGACCTCGCGACGGTCGCGCTGATCGTGATCCTGTTCCGGGACGGGCTCGAGGTGGAGGCGGAGCTGCTCCAGCGCGAGTGGCAGCTGCCGGCCCGGAAGCTGGCTGTCGCAATGCCCGTGACCGCCATCGTCGTCGCGCTGCTCGCACGCTGGCTGATCGGCCTCTCGTGGACCGAGTCCTTCCTGCTCGGCGCGCTGCTCTCGCCCACCGACCCGGTGCTCTCTTCGGGGGTCGTCACCGACCACCGGGTACCGCGCCTGATCCGTCACTCGCTGAACCTCGAGTCCGGCCTCAACGACGGCCTGGCGCTGCCGGCCGTGCTCGCGTTCGCAGCGGCGCTGGAAGCCGGCAACAGCGGTTTCGTCTGGTGGAAGTTCGTGCTCCAGGACATCGGGCTCGGGCTCGCATACGGAGTCGTGTGCGGGCTGATCGGATCGCTGCTGCTGCCGCGCAAGCGCGACTCGCCGCGCGCGATCCCCGACCATCAGCGCGCGCTGTACGGGCTCGGGCTCGCGTTCGCCACCTATGGGGCCACGGTCCTATCGCCGCGGGGCAACGGCTTCATCGCCGTCTTCGTGGCCGCGATCGTCGCCGGCATCCGCCGTCCCGACCTGCGCGACTCCTTCGCCGATCGCGGCGAGGAGGTCGTCGAGATCGTGAAGCTCGGCATCTTCGCCGTGTTCGGCTCGCTGCTCACCGTGAACGCCCTCTTCAACGACGGCTGGGCCGCGGTCGCTCTGGTCGCCGGAACCTTCCTGATCGCGCGTCCGCTCGCGGTCTGGCTGGCGCTGGCGGGGACGGGCATCAGCCGGCCGTCGAAGGCGTTCATGGCCTGGTTCGGCCCGAAGGGAGTCGCGACGATGACCTTCGCGATCCTGATCGTCGCCCATCACGTGCGCTCGGGCGAGCGGATCTTCGACCTCGCGGCGCTCGCCGTCTTCGCCTCGATCGTCGTCCACGGCCTCACCGATACGCCCGGCATCCGCTGGATCGCGGCTCGCAGCCGCGACGAGCTGCCCGCGCCCGCCGAGCAGCCCGGCGCCGCATGAGGGCGCCGCGACCGAGCTCGAGGAGCTGCCCGGCCCCGCCGGGCGCCCCGTCAGCGCGCTGCGCCCGAGCGGCACGGCGTGGGCCGGGGGGTCCTCGCCGCCGCTGCGCCGCTCAGGCGCCCAGCAGGTTGTGGATGACCAGGTCGATCAGCTTGATGCCGATGAACGGCGCGATGATGCCGCCCAGGCCGTAGATCAGCAGGTTGCGCCGCAGCAGCGCGCTGGCGCCGATCGGCCGGTAGGCGACCCCCCGCAGCGCGATCGGGATCAGCAGCGGGATCACGATCGCGTTGAAGATGATCGCCGAGACGATCGCCGAGCGCGGGCTGCCGAGGTTCATGATGTTCAGCACCCCCAGCGGCCCTTCCTTTTCGCCGGAGGCGGCCCAGGTGGTGATGAAGATCGCGGGCAGGATCGCGAAGTACTTGGCGACGTCGTTGGCGATCGAGAAGGTCGTCAGCGCCCCGCGCGTGATCAGCAGCTGCTTGCCCACCTCGACGATCTCGATCAGCTTCGTCGGGTTCGAGTCGAGGTCGACCATGTTCCCCGCCTCGCGCGCCGCCTGGGTGCCGGTGTTCATCGCCACACCGACATCGGCCTGGGCCAGCGCCGGCGCGTCGTTGGTGCCGTCGCCGGTCATCGCGACGAGCCGCCCTTCGGACTGCTCCTCGCGGATCAGCGCGAGCTTGCGCTCCGGCGTGGCTTCGGCCAGGAAGTCGTCGACACCGGACTCTTCGGCGATCTTCGCAGCGGTGAGCTTGTTGTCACCGGTGACCATCACGGTTTTGATCCCCATCGCTCGCAGCTGATCGAAGCGGGCTTTCATCCCCTCCTTGATCGTGTCCTTGAGGTAGATGACGCCGAGCACCTGGTTGTTGCGCGCGACGGCCAGCGGCGTTCCGCCCTCGCTGCCGATGCGGTCGAGCTCGCGCTGCAGCTCCGGCGGAGGCGAGCCGCCTTCGCGCACCACCATCTCGATGATCGAGTCGCCCGCGCCCTTGCGCAGCTGCTGGCCGTCGTAGTCGATGCCGCTCATGCGCGTCTGGGCGGTGAAGGGGATGAACTCGGCCTGGATCGAGGCCATGTCGTGCTCACGGATCCCGTACTGCTTGGCAAGCACCACGATCGAGCGGCCCTCGGGGGTCTCGTCTGCGAGCGAAGAGAGCTGCGCCGCTTCGGCCAGCTCGGACTCAGGGACGCCCGGCATCGGGATGAACTCGCTCGCGAGCCGGTTGCCGATCGTGATCGTGCCCGTCTTGTCGAGCAGCAGCACGTCGATGTCGCCGGAGGCCTCTACCGCGCGCCCGGACAGGGCGAGGACGTTGCGCCGCACGAGCCGGTCGATGCCCGCGATGCCGATCGCCGAGAGCAGCGCGCCGATCGTCGTCGGGATCAGCGCCACCAGCAGCGCGATCAGTGTCGTCTCGGAGATCGTCGTCCCCGCGAACAGGCCGAACGGCCGCAGCGTCGCCACGACGATCACGAAGATCAGCGTGAGCGCGGCGAGCAGGATGTTGAGCGCGATCTCGTTGGGCGTCTTGCGTCGCTCGGCGCCCTCGACCAGGTTGATCATCCGGTCGAGGAAGGACTGGCCGGCTTCTTGGGTGATTTCGACCACGATGCGATCGGAGGTGACGCGCGTTCCGCCCGTGACCGCACTGCGGTCGCCGCCGGACTCGCGGATCACGGGCGCCGACTCGCCGGTGATCGCCGACTCGTCGACGGTGGCGATGCCTTCGATCACGGTGCCGTCACCGGGGATCAGCTCGCCGGCCTCGACCACGACCACGTCGCCGCGGATGAGCTCGGAGGCAGCCTTGGTGCCCCCGGCGAGCAGCCGGGCGACGGTCTCCTTGCGCATGGCACGGAGCGTGTCGGCCTGGGCGCGCCCGCGACCCTCGGCGAAGGCCTCGGCGAGGTTGGCGAAGATCACCGTCAACCAGAGCCACAGCGCGATCACGAACGTGTACCAGGCGGGCTCGCTGCCGCCGCCGAGCGGCTTGCCGCCGAAGGCCTGTTTGAGCCAGGTGAAGGTCGTGATGATCGAGCCGATCTCGACGACGAACATCACGGGGTTGCGGACCTGGACGCGCGGATCGAGCTTCTTCAAGCTCGCGAGCAGGGCCGGGACCACGATCTCGCGCTGGAACAGCGAGACCGCGCGGCGCTCGTGCGGGACGGCGGCGGGGGGCGTAGGTGCGGGTGCGGACATTCTCAGGCTGCTTTCAGACGGTCGAGGGCCAGGTTCAGCTCGAGCACGTTGACGGCCGGTTCGCCGAAGACGAACAGGCCGCGCTCGCTCGTGTGGTTGGAGATGAGGCCGTCTACGGTCGCGAGGGGGAGACGACGAACCGAGGCGACGCGATGCGCCTGGATCCGCGCGTTGGCCTGCGAGATGTCCGGGTCGAGGTTCGAAGCGGACGTGTTGACCGCGTCGACCGGGACCTTCGACGCCGTCAGACCCGGGTCATATGGCTTCTCCAGTTCGAGGTACGCCTTCAGGTTTTCTTCGTCGTCTTCCTTCGTCGCGACGCTGTTGGGGCCGCGGTTGGAGAAGGCACTGGCGGCAGCGTTGTATTCGCCGCCTTCGGTCGCGGAGGGGCGCGACTGGAAGTAGCGCGTGTCCGGTTCGGTGACGACTTCTTCTTCGGATTCCTCCGGCTTTCCGTTCTTGCCGATCACCGGCTTGCGGAAGCTCTGCCCGATGCTCTTCGAGCCGACCAGCTTGCCGTTGACGTAGACCTTCTGGCCGTTGGCGTTGCCGGGGAACGCGACCTGTGAGACACCCGTGATCACGAGCGGATAGGCGATCCCCAGAAGCAAGGTGAAGAAAACGATCGCGATGACGGCGGTGACGATGTCTTTGCGCATCTCAGTAGAGGTGTCCTGTCAGGCCCTGCACGATCGGTCCGAGCAGCAGGGCGGGGAAGAAGGTGAGCGCGCCGACGAGGACGATCACTCCGATCAGGAGCACGGAGAAGGTGCCGTTGTCGGTGCGCATCGTGCCGAGGCCGGCGGGGGTGAAGCGCTTGCCGGCGAGGGCACCCGCGACGGCGAGCGTGAAGAGAATCGGCCCGTAGCGGGCGACGATCATGTCGAAGCCGCCCAGCAGGTTCGCGAACGTGATCCCGTGGGCGCCCGCGTTGCCGGCGTTCGGCTGGACATAGCCGGTGTAGCCGGCGAAGGCGGAGCCGTTGTTGTTGGCCTGCGAGAGGTAGGCGTAGAAGGTCTCGGAGAAGCCCTGCGGGGCGTGGCCGCCTCCGGCCGCGGCCGCGCCTTCGGAGATCGACTTCGTGCCGGCGCTCGTGGCGACTCCCATCGCGGTGCAGAACAGCGCGGCCAGGGGGGTGATCAGGATCGCGAGCCCTGCGAGCTTGATCTCCCTGGCCTCGAGCTTCTTGCCGAGCCACTCCGGGGTGCGCCCGACCATCAGGCCGCCGATGAAGACAGCCAGCAGGACGTAGAGGAGGATCGAGTAGAGGCCGGTGCCGACGCCGCCGAAGATCACCTCGGAGGCGGACAGGTTGGCGAATGGGATCGCACCGCCGATGCCCGTGTAGGACTCCATCGCGCTGTTGACGGCGCCGCAGGAGGTCACGGTTGTGATGACGTTGAACAGGGCCGAGCCGGCGATCCCGAAGCGCTGCTCCTTGCCTTCCAGGTTGCCTCCGCTCGATCCCGCGATCGCGTGGGTGTGGACGCCGGCGGCGTGCTGGGCGGGCGAGCCGTGAGCCTCGGCGATGTAGGCGACGATCACCGCACAGAGGAACATGAACATCACGACGCCGTAGATGGCGTAGCCCTGCCGGCGGTTGCCCGTCATGCGCCCGTACATGAAGATCAGCGCCGCCGGGATGATCAGCACGAGCAGCATCTCGAAGAAGTTGGTGAACGCGGTCGGGTTCTCGAACGGATGCGCCGAGTTGACGTTGAAGAAGCCGCCGCCGTTGGTGCCGAGCTCCTTGATCGCCTCCTGCGAGGCGACCGGGCCCATCGCGATCGACTGCGTGGCGCCCGTGATGGTGTGGGCGGTGAGATAGCTTCCGAAGTTCTGGATCACGCCCTGCGAGAGCAGGATCAGCGCCCCGATGATGGCGATCGGGAGCATCACGTAGAACAGCGTGCGCACGAGGTCGTGCCAGAAGTTGCCGAGGCTCTTGGCGGCCACCCCCTCCGAGGTCGGCGCCCGCCCGACGATGCCGCGCACGAGCGCGACGGCGACGATGATCCCGATCCCGGCGGAGAGGAAGTTCTGCACGGTCAGCCCGGCCATCTGGCTGAAGTAGCTGAGCGTGGTCTCGCCTCCGTAGTACTGCCAGTTCGTGTTCGTGAGGAACGACGAGGTGGTGTTGAACGACAGGTCCCACGTGCCGGATTTGAAGTGCTGCGGGTTCAGGCCGGTGAAGTCCCAGAGCGTCTGCGTGCGCAGGATCAGGTACAGCAGCAGCCAGCCGGCGAGCGAGAAGAGGATCAGGCTTTTTGCGTACTGCTTCCAGTCCTGCGGGGCCTCTGGGTCGACGCGCAGGACGCGGTAGGTGAGCCGCTCGGCGCCACCGAGAAGCGGCGTGAGGAGCACGCGCTGGCCGGTGTAGACCTTGGCCAGGTAGGAGCCGAGCGGAAACGCGACTGCGGTGAGGATCAGGACGAAGCCGAAGATCGTCGCCCAGCCCGAGAAGGTCATCTCAGAGCTTCTCCCCGCGGATCAGCGCGTAGAAGAGGTACACGATCACGAGCACCGAGACAACGAGGCCGAAGACGTCCGCGCCGCTCATATGCGGTCGATGCCCTCGATGAGCGCGAACAGGATCACGAACGCTGCGATCCCCAATGCGATTGCCACGATGTCCATGGCAGCCAGTCTGTGAGCTGTCACATCACAGACGCATCACGAAGCGCGATCCCCTCATAACGATTCTGTTACGGACTCGGAGGAGCGGTCGTACGGCACCGCTGAGGAGGTCCGCCGGCGGGCGCTCCCCGCCGAGGGCCTCAGTCCGCGAAGCGGTAACCGACGCCGGGCTCGGTGAGGACGTACCTGTTTGCGCCGGACCCGTGGGCGTCGGGTTCGATCTTCGCCCGCAGGCGCGCGATGTGGGTGCGCAGCGGCTGGATGTCCTCGACGTACTCCGGCCCCCACACGTCGACGAGCAGCTTGCGGTGCGTCATCAGCCGGCCCCGGTTGCGCGCGAGCACGCGCAGCAGGTCGAACTCGATCGGGGTGAGGTGGACCGGCTCGCCGTCGCGGCGCACGACGCGCGCGGCCAGGTCGATCTCGAGCCCGTCGACGGCGATCGTGGGCTCCTCCTCGGTGCGTCCCGCGCGACGCAGCGCCGCGTTCAGACGCGCGATCAGCTCGCGCGTCCCGAAGGGCTTGGTGACGTAGTCGTCGGCGCCGGCCTCCAGCGCACGGACCTTCTGGCTCTCCTCGCCGACCGCCGAGAGCACGAGGATCGGCATCTCACTCCACTCGCGCAGCCGCCGCGTCAGCTCGATGCCGTCGCCGTCGGGAAGCACGAGGTCGATGATCGCCGCTTCCGGCGGGCGGACCGAAGCGGCATCGAGCGCCTCGGCCGAGGTTTCGGCCGCCACGGTTTCGAACCCCGCCTCGCGCAGCACCACTTTCAGCGCTCGCACGATCTGCGGCTCGTCGTCGACGACGAGGACCCGCGGCCGCGGCGCCGCGTCGGGCGCGCTCACGGCCTCGGGTCTGCCCGGCCCGCCGCCGCGCCTGCGGCGGGCCGTCCCGCCGCGTCAGAGGGGTCGCCTCCGCCGTCCGCGCCCGTCGCGGCGTCGACGATCGGAAGTTCGAAGACGAACGTCGCACCCTGCCCGGGCAGGGACTCGACGTGCAGCGTGCCGCCGTTGGACTCCGTGAACCCGCGGGCGATCGCGAGCCCGAGGCCGGAGCCGCGGTGCTCGCCCCCGGGGGTGCCGGCGCGGTAGAAGGGCTGGAACACGCGCTCGAGCTGCGCCGGTGGTATCCCCGGGCCGCGGTCGACGACCCTCACGATCACCCGGTCTCCCCGCGCCGGCGCGGCGGCGGCCCCCTCCTCCCCGCCGTCGGCGTCCGGCGCGGCGCTAGCGCGGGCGCCCCCGAGGCTGCGAACCGCGCGGGCGCGCACGCTCACCGGATGCCCGCCCGAATGCCGGCGGGCGTTCTCGAGCACGTTGACGAAGGCCCGCTCCATCTGGACGGCATCGAGGCGCACGAGCGGCATGTCCTGGTCGATCGAAAGCGAGAACTCATCGGGTGGTGCGCTGAGCTCCATCACCGAGGCGCGGATCAGCTCCTCGACCGAGACCCACTCGCGTCGCGGCTCGGCCGCGCCCGCTTCCAGCCGCGACAGATCCAGGAGGTTGTCCACGAGCCGCGAGAGCCGCAGCGTCTCCTCTCCGATCACCGAAGCCATCTCGACCCGCTCGTCCTCCGAGAGCGCAGGCGAGGCCAGCGCCTCGCCTGCGGCCGAGATCGCCGTCAGGGGGGAGCGCAGGTCGTGCGAGACCGCGCGCAGCAGAGCCGTCTTCACGACGTCCGCCCGCCGCAGCGCCGCCGTCTCGACGGCCCCGCCGAGCAGTCGCTCGCGCTCCAGCGCCGCGCTCAGCAGCGCCTCGAGCGAAGGGACCACGCGCTCCTGGAGCCGGCGCAGGGTCGCCTCGGAGGTGTCGGCCCCCACAAGGAGCGTGCCGATCCGCGCGCTCCCCTCGCGCAACGGGAACGCGATCGTGCGCTCGTCGCCATCTCGTGCCTCCATGTCGATCGCGGCCGAGCTCAGCTCGAGTGTCTGCGCCAGGCGCGCGGCGGCGGTGGGCAGGGCCTCGGCGAGGTCGTCTCCGCGGAGCAGCAGGCGCGCCATCTCGGCCGCGAGGTCCGCCTCGCGCCGTCGCTGCTCGGCGTCGCGCGTTCGTGCGCGGACGATCTCTGCCAGCCAGCTCGCGAGCAGCGCGACGACCAGAAATGTGATCAGCGCAACCCAGTTGCGCGAGTCATGGATCGTGAAGCGTCCCCTCGGCGGCAGGTGAAACCAGTTGAACGCGGCGGCGCTCAGGACGGCGGTCACGACCCCCAAGCCACCGCCCCACACAGCCGAGACGATCAGCACCGCCGGGATGTAGACGACGCTCAGCGAAGCGATCGGGGCGATGTGCCCGAGCGGATCGATGATCAGCGTGCACAGCGCCACCGCGACGATTGCGACGGCGACACCGACGCGCCGCGGGGGCGGCTCCTGGGCGAGCAGGAAGCTGGGCGGCGACATCTCGCTTTCAGCGTAATGCCGGACGGGACGGGAAGGCCGCTCCCGCCCCGCCCGTTGCGCTCTGCAGGCGCGGCGCGACGACGCTCCCTCATGGGCTGGCGGTGCGCCGCGCTCGCACGCTGCCCGACTCGCGCCGTCGTCCGATCACGATCTTCCCTGCGCCGCTACGGCGACCGGTGATGCGGCGGTGACCATGGTGTGACGATCCGGTGACGGTGCACAGGCCGTGCCCCGCGTCCAGTTGCGAGCTCCTCAGCTCAAGCAGCGCCCGGGCGCTGCCGAGCAGATGGATGGCTCGCCGAAGAGAATGCGCTCGCCCCTGTCCAAGATCCTCCTGCCGCTCGCGCTCGCGCTGAGCGTCGCAGCCATGTCGCCGGCGGCGGCCACGGCGAGCGAAACGGTGGCGCCGCTGCCGGAATCGAACTACGCGGTGCGTCGCGCCTGCGGGCAACCCGCGCCGGATCGCGCCGAGTGCATGGCTCTGCAGCTCGTGCCGGTGACCGCTGAAGCCAGCGCTCGCCGGCACCCGATCGGCGCGAACAGGCTGAACAGTGCCGGACCGCACGCCCTGGCGCCCAGAGAAAGTGGGTTCGGGCTGCGCCCGCAGGATCTGCGCAGCGCTTACGCCTTGACCGAACCGGAAGCGTCCGGAACACAGACGATCGCTCTGGTGGACGCCTACAACGATCCACGTGCCGAAGCGGACCTCGGTGTGTTCAGCAAAGAATTCGGTCTGCCCGAATGCACCAAGGCGAACGGCTGCCTCCGGCAGGTTTCGCAGACCGGCTCGGAATCCTCGCTGCCGTTCCCGAAAACGATGGCCGAACTCAAAGCGGCCGAAGCGGGCACGACCCAACAGCGAGAAGAAGCCCGCGAAGCCGTGGGCTGGGGCATCGAGATCTCCCTGGACATCGAGACCGCGCACGCCATCTGCCAGCACTGCCGTCTGATCCTCGTGGAGGCGAACACACCGGCGGACGCCGAACTGTTCACGGCCGAGTCGACGGCCGTGTCACTCGGCGCCACCGAGATCTCGAACTCCTGGGGGTTCCCCGACGGCTCGATCTCGCCGTCCGTGGACAACAGCCTGGCCTTCGACCACCCTGGGGTCGTGATCACTGCGTCCTCGGGTGACTACGGCTATCGGAACTGGATCTGGGCTGCCGAAGCCGAAGAAGAATTTTCGGCCCACGAAGAAGAAGTCGCCGCGAAAGGAAAAACGGTCACCGCCGAAGAACGCACGCAGTTCAACAGGGAACTCCAGGAAGTAAGGCACGCCGACTACCCGGCGGCGTCGCCGCACGTCGTCGCGGTCGGCGGTACGCGCCTGACCCTGAGCCAAGGTTCCTCCTGGGCCGGGGAGTCCGTGTGGAACGGAAGCGGCGCTGCGGGTGGTGGATGTAGCTCCTCGCTCACCGCTCCGACCTGGCAGCAGCAGCTCGCCGACTGGTCCGCGGTCGGGTGCGAATCAAAGCGCGCCGTCGCCGATATCGCGGCCGACGCCGATCCCTACACGGGAGTCGCCGTGACCTACTCCGGCGATCCGACCGGGACCGAATGCCGCGGCAAATTCGAAGGTAACCGCTGGTGCACCTACGGCGGTACGAGCCTCGCATCGCCGATCATCGCGGCGGTGTTCGCGCTGGCCGGCGGCGCCAACGCGGTCCAGTATCCCGCGAGCACGCTGTACGCGACGCGTGCGAACGCGCCGGGAGACCTGCACGACGTCACCACCGGCTCGAACGGCGAATGCGGCGCGCCGTTCGTCGAAGAAACGGGCCTTTCCAGTTGCTCAGCAGCCGCAGAGGCCGCCGCCAGCTGCGGCGGCGCGCTCGCCTGCCTCACGGCCGCCGGCTATGACGGACCGAGTGGCGTCGGCACCCCCGACGGCGTGCTCGGCTTCGTGCCGGGCCAGCACGAAGTCCAGGCCCCTGAAGCCACCGCGGCGACCGGCGGCGGCGGCGAAGCCCAGCGCGCCGCGCCGGCACCGCCCCCGGCCACGACCGCGGTGCCCGCCGTCTCGGCCCCAGCCGTGAAGCTGACCGCGCTCGCGCTCACCGCACCCGCGCTCACGGCGTTGAGCCGCCACCGCGCGACGGCCCGCAGCATCGCCTTCGCGTTCGTGCTGAACGTCGCGGCGAGGGTCCGGGTGACGCTGAAGCACCGCGTGCGCTCGCACGGCCACGCGCGCTGGGTGGCGGTCGGCCAGGCGGCGACGATCGCCGCCGCCGCCGGCCGAAACGTGAGGCGCCTGTCCGGTGCCTCACGCCTGCCGAAGGGTGCCTACAGCCTCACGCTGACGCCGCTGTCCGGCGCCTCGCGTTCGATCTCCTTCACGATCCGCTGAGCGCTCAGCCGCCCTGCGCGCCGTATTCGATCTTCTTCGAGCCGTGTGCTGACGGCGGGCTCGCCTAGCTCCCTGAGCCTGCGGGCGCCAGCTCCGCGGGCGCGCCGTAGGGCTCGAGGCAACCTGGCAGGGCCACGCTGCCGTCCTCGCGCTGGCCGTTCTCCAGCAACGCGACGATCGTGCGCCCCACGGCGACCGCGGTCCCGTTGAGCGTGTGCAGGACGCGCGTGCGCTTCTCGGCGCGCATGCGGATGTTCAGACGACGCGCCTGGTAGTCGGTCGTGTTCGAACACGACGTCAGCTCGCGATAGCGGCCCTGGCTCGGGATCCACGCCTCGCAGTCGTACTTCTTGGCGGCCGAGTTGCCGAGGTCGGTCACGGCGATGTTCACGACCCGGTATGGCAGCCCGAGCTCCTGAAGGATCTCCTCCTCGATTCCCAGGATGCGCTCGTGCTCGTCGCCGGAGCGCTCCGGCTCGATGAAGCTGAACATCTCGACCTTGTCGAACTGATGCACCCGGAAGATGCCGCGCGTGTCGCGCCCTGCGGCGCCGGCCTCGCGGCGGAAGCACGGCGAGAAGCCGGCATAGCGACGGGGCAGGTGCTCGGCCTCGATGATCTCTTCGTCGTGCAGCGAGGCGAGCGCGACCTCCGAGGTGCCGATGAGGAACAGCTCCTCCTGGGGAAGGGCGTAGATCTGCTGCTCGGTGTCGGGCAGGAAGCCGGTGCCGTACAACGCCCGTTCTCGCACCAGCACCGGCGGGATCACCGGTTCGAAACCGTGGCTCTGCACCTTCTCCAGAGCCCAGCGAACCAGGGCCAGCTCGACGAGCACCAGAGCCCCGCGCAGGTAAGCGAAGCGTGAGCCCGACAGCCGCGCGGCCCGCTCGGTGTCGATCATCTCGCCGGCGAGCTCGACGTGGTCGCGGGCCTGGAAGCCGAGCTCCGGAACTGCGCCGACGACCCTTACCTCCTCGTCCTCGGGACCTGGCGCGGCGGTCGGGTCGGGGAGGTTGGGGAGCGGCGCGAGGGCGCTCTGGAGCTCGCCCTCGACCGCGGCGAGCTCGCCGTCGAGCTCCTTCGCCCTCGAGGCCACCGCCCGCATCGCGTCGATCTCGCGCTGGCGCGCCTCGTCGTCGCCTGCGCCGCGGATGCGCTCGTTGGCCGCGTTCTGCTCGGCGCGCAGACCCTCGAGCTCGGGAAGCAGCTCGCGGCGGCGCCTGTCGAGCTCGATCACGCTGTCGAGGCCGGCCGCCGCGCCCTCGCCGCGGCGGGCGAGCGCCGCGCGCACCCCGTCGGGGTCCTCGCGGATCAGCCTCAGGTCGAGCACCGGCGCCGCCTCGGCGGCCTATTTGCCGGTTGTGTTGGTGGTGCCGGTCTTACCGGTGCCACCGGCGGGCGGGGCCGGCGTTGTCTTTGCTTCTTCCGCCTTCGCTGCTTCCTTCGCGCCGGGTTGCTGAGCGCCGCCGCCGCTGCCGCCCGTTTCTTCGGCCGGGATGTTCACGCTCGGGACGCTCTGGCGCTGCTTGCCGGAGTACGCGGCGAGGAAGTCCGCGACTTCTTCGGCTTCTTTGCCGACGACGATGTTCTGCGGCATGATCGCGCCAGAGAAGCCACCGTTGCGGATTGCGTAGAGGGCCTGTTCCGCGTTCTCCTTGCGGATGTTGAAGTTCGGGCCGTTGGTCGGGATGCGGTTGGCGATGCTGGTCGCCGAGCCCTGGGCACCGACGGCGCTGAGCGTGTGGCAGCCGGAGCAGTGATCGCGGAACAGCACGGCGCCTCGGTAGTACTGGCTGCTCTTCGGCACCGAGACGCCCTGCGAACCGCAGGCGCCGAGGATCGCGGCGCACGCGAACAGGACCAGCAGCATGGCGGCGGCCTTCATGCGGGGGGAATATATAGAGAGAGGGGCCGCGAACGCGTGGGACACCTGGGCCGGGAGCGCTTCGCCAGGCCGTGTGAGGGCTCCCTCAGAAGCCGTGCGCGGTCGAGGCTGCCCGCAGTGCCAGGAAGACGACGACCAGCGCCGAGGCGGCCATCACGCCGCACTCGCGGCGCATGATCGTGGCGACGAGCTCGTGCTGCTCGGCCTCGGGCAGGCTCGCCACCGCCTGCGGGCCCTCGAGCCCGCGGTGGTCGAGAATCGTCTGCGCCGAGGCGACTCGCAACTGCTCGGCGATGAAGCCGATCGCGAGCGGCAGCAGCGCGTAGAGATAGAAGAGGCTTTCGTCTGAGTAGTGCCCTGCGGCGGCGAGCGAGCCCACCGCGAGCGCCAGCGCCAGGGCCGCCCCCTGGCCGACCCGCAGCAGCATCCAGAACCAGCGCACGAGCCCGCTGCTCATGTCGCCGAGATAGAACGCGAGCAGTCCCAGCAGGCCGGGCACGAGGTTGAGCGCGGCGACCGCCAGGCACCCCGCTCTGACCGCCTCATCCATGGGCCGATTTCGAGCCGATCGTCACTATGTAACACTCTGCCACAAGGGTGATATAACAGCGACCGGTGCTGCGGACCTATCTCCCCGCGATCGTCTTCTTGGTGCTCGGCGGGGCCGTAGGCGGAGCGTTCGCCGTACTCAACTCCGTCATCGGCCCGCGGCGCGCGGCGCCGCACAAGCAGGACCCCTACGAGTGCGGCCTGCCGTCCGAGGTCAAGCGGGGGATGCGCTTCGGGATCAGCTTCTACCTGATCGCGATGCTGTTCATCCTGTTCGACATCGAGGTCGTGTTCCTCTACCCGATCGCCGTGGAGCTTCGCGCCTATGGCGGTTTCGCGCTGGCCGAGACGATCGTGTTCATCGTGCTGCTGTTCGTCGCCTTCGTGTACGTGTGGCGACGCGGTGCATTGGAGTGGAGGTGAAGCGGGACCGCGTAGACCCGGATGCGCTGCGAGTCCGCGAGCTCAACGCGCACCAGCTCCTGCGCGGCGCCGACATCGAAGGCCCGAACCGCCCGGCGCACCTCGAGGGCGAGGAGCTCGAACGCTACGTCGAAGAACGCGTCCTCACGACGACGCTCGACTCGGCCGTCGCGTGGGCCAGGGGCAACTCGTTCTTCCCGCTGGCGTTCGGCCTCGCCTGCTGCGCGATGGAGCAGTTCCACGCGGCCGGTCCGCGCATGGACATCGCCCGCTTCGGTTTCGAGGCCTTCCGTGCCTCGCCGCGCCAGGCGGACCTGATCATCCTCGCCGGGCGCGTCTCGATCAAGATGGCGCCGATCATCCGCCGCCTCTACGACCAGATGCTCGAGCCGAAGTGGGCGATCTCGATGGGGGCCTGCTGCAGCTCCATGGGCGTCTTCAACAACTACGCGCTCGTGCCGGCGGACAAGTTCATGCCGATCGACGTCCACGTGCCGGGCTGCCCGCCGCGCCCCGAGTCGCTGATGCACGGCGTGCTGAAGCTTCGCGACCTCGTTCAGTCCAACCCGCCTGAAGGCTGGCGCACGCGCTACGACGCGGTCGGTACCGAGGAGGCGCCCTAGATGCCCGATGCGACCGGCTTGGAGCTGCTCGCAAAGGAGCTGGGAAGTCCCGTCCTCGACACCGTCTACTTCCGCAACCGCGCGACGCTTGTGATCGATCCCGCCGCTGTGCGCGAGGTGCTCGGCGAGCTGCGCGGGAGGGGCTACGGCTTCCTCGCGAGCGTGCACGGCGTCGACTACCACCCCGAGGAGCCGCGCCTCGGCGTGCATTACGAGATGCTCGACATGGCGCGGGTGGATCGCGTCACGGTGAAGCTGCGCGTCGGCATCGAGAGCCCCGAGGTCGACTCGGTGACCCCGGAATGGCCGACGGCCGACCACCAGGAGCGCGAGATCTACGACATGTTCGGGGTCGTCTTCCGAGGCCACCCCAACATGCGGAGAATCCTGATGCCAGAGGACTACGAGGGGCATCCGCAGCGGCGCGACTTCCCGATCGGGGGCGAACCGGTGATCTTCACCCGCGACGAGCGCAAATGGCTGGAGGTGCGCGAGTGAGCGGCGGCAACGGCTCACCGGGCGAGGCGTCCGGGATCTCCGAGTACCGCCGGCGCGAGCAGAGCGTCACGCTCGAGCCGCTCGAGCAGCCGCTCGACATCCCGGGGGTGGAGACGACCGAGGAGCTCCTGACGCTCAACTTCGGTCCGCATCATCCCGCGACCCACGGCGTGCTGCGCCTGCTCGTGACCCTCCAGAGCGAGATCGTGCGCGACATCAAACCGGTGATCGGCTACGTGCACACCGGGATCGAAAAGACGGCCGAGGACAAGTCCTACTGGAAGGTGATCCCGGTCGTCGAGCGCATGGACTACCTCGCGTACTACTTCAACGCGATGGCCTACGTCGGCGCGGTCGAGACGCTGCTCGAGGCCGAGGTGCCGGCGCGTGCGCAGTACCTGCGGGTGATCCACCTCGAGCTCAACCGCATCGCTTCGCACCTGATCTGGCTCGGGACCAGTGCGCTGGACCTCGGCGCGGTCTCGATCTTCCTGTACTGCCTACGCGAGCGAGAGATGATCCTCGACCTGTTCGAGATGTCCTCCGGGGCGCGCATGCACACCCGCTACTTCCAGGTCGGCGGCGTGATCGAGGACATCCCCCCGGGCTTCGAGCGCAAGGTGAGGGAGTTCTTGAAGGTCATGCCCGAGCGGGCGGATGAGTACGGCGCGATCCTGAACTCGAACGAGATCGTGCTCCAGCGGCTGCGCGGAACATGCCCGCTGGACGCGGAGACGCTCCTCTCACTCGGCGTGACCGGGCCGCTGCTGCGCGCCGCCGGCAACCCGTGGGATCTGCGCAAGGCGGCCCCCTACAGCTCCTACGAGCACTTCGACTTCAAGATCCCGGTAGGGACCGTCGGCGACAACTACGACCGCTACGCCGTCCGTCTCGCCGAGATCTACGAGTCGGTCAAGATCGTCGAGCAGGCGCTCGACGGGCTCCCGGAAGGCCCGCACATCACGACCGACCGCAAGATCGCCCTGCCGCCCCGCCACGAGCTGGCGACATCGATGGAGGCGCTGATCCATCACTTCAAGCTCGTCACCGAGGGCTTCCGCGTGCCGCCCGGCGAGGTCTACAACCCGATCGAGTCGCCGCGCGGGGAGCTCGCGTGCTTCGTACGCTCCGACGGCTCCTCCAAGCCGGCGCGCGTGCACATGCGCGATCCCTCGTTCGTCAACCTCCAGGCGCTCTCGCACATGGTCAAGGACAACTACATCGCCGACATGATCGCGACCGTGGCGATGCTCGACCCGATCCTCGGGGGGATCGACCGGTGAGCGGCCCGGGCGGAGCGGATCGGCTGATCCGCGAACTGGAGCTCGAGGGCGCCTACGGAAGCCCGCCGCGCGTGCCGCGCTTCGAGCACGGCAGCCGCGTCCCGGGCTGGGACCGGGCCGCCGACCTCGAGAAGGACCCGGCCACCGTCCCGGACCCGGAGAGCGTCGAGGTGCCCGAGTCGCTGCGAGCCGAGATCGAAGCGCACATGGCCAACTACCCGGACCGCCGATCCGCCGCGCTGCCGGCTCTCGCGGCCGCCCAGCGCGTGCACGGGTGGTGCTCACCGGAGGCGATCGAGCAGGTCGCCTGCGTGATGCGTGTGACGCCCGCGTATCTCGAGTCGGTGGCGAGCTTCTACGACATGCTCGAGACCGAGCCCGGCGGGCGCCACAGCATCTACGTCTGCACCAACATCTCGTGCTCGCTTCGGGGCGCCGACGCCCTGTACGAGTCCGCGCGGCGCGCGACGGAGGGCGATGACGACGTGAACGTGCGCTCGTTCGAGTGCCTCGGTGCGTGCGACATCGCGCCGATGGCGTCCGTCGACGGCGTCTACGTAGGCCCGCTCACTCCTGAGGACCTGCCGGCGCTGCTGGAGGATCTGCGCGCCGGGCGCGACGTGCTGCCCTCCAAGCAGCTCGCGCGCCGGCTCGTCGCTGACCCGAGCGCGAACAGCCGCGAGTTCCCCGAGCATCCGGTGCACCCGCTGACGATCCCGCCGAACGACCCCGAGATCCCGCCCGAGCGCGCCGCGTTCGGCGAGGTCGCCGACGAGGATCGCGGCGAGACGACCGCGCCGCTGGAGGCGGACCCCGAGCACCACGAGGAGGACAAGAGCTGATGGCCACGGCGACGCTGCTCCTCGCCGACATCGATGAGCCCGGGCTGGCCACGCGCGAGGTCTACGAGCGCCGCGGCGGCTACGAGTCCATGCGCAAGGCGCTGGCGATGACGCCGGAGGAGGTGCTCGGCCAGCTCGAAGCGTCCGCGATCCGCGGGCGCGGCGGCGCCGGGTTCGCCATGGGCAAGAAGGTGTCCTTCCTGCCCAAGGGCTCGATGGACAAGTACCTCGTGTGCAACGCCGACGAGTCCGAGCCGGGGACCTTCAAGGACCGCGAACTGATGCAGAAGACGCCGCACTCGCTGATCGAGGGGATCATCATCGCCTCATACGCGGCGGGCGCGAACCGTTCGTTCATCTACATCCGCGGCGAGTACGTGCTGCAGGCCGACGTGCTCGACGCCGCACTGGAAGAAGCCCGCGACGCCGGCTACATCGGCGAGGACATCATGGGCTCGGGACACTCCCTCTCGCTGGTCGTGCACCGCGGCGCCGGCGCCTACATCTGCGGTGAGGAGACGGGGCTGCTCGACTCGCTGGAAGGCAAGCGTGGCAACCCGCGCCTGAAGCCCCCGTTCCCTGCCAACCAGGGCCTCTACCAGGGGCCGACCCTGATCAACAACGTCGAGACCCTCGCTACGGTCCCGACGATCATGCGCCTGGGCGGCGAGGAGTACGCGAAGCTCGGCACCGAGACCTCCACCGGCACCAAGGTCGTCTCGGTCTCCGGACACGTGCAGCGCCCCGGCAACTACGAGATCGAACTGGGCATCCCCTCGCGCGAGATCATCTACGGGCTCGCGGGCGGGCCGCCCGAAGGACGCGGCATCAAGTGCTGGTTCCCGGGTGGCTCCTCCTCACCGGTGCTCACGGCCGACGATCTCGACGTCCCCTACGACTTCGACTCGATGGGCAAAGCCGGCTCGATGCTCGGCTCGGGCGCGATCATCGTCGTCGACGACTCGACGCCGATCATCGACGTCGCGATGAAGACCGCGAAGTTCTACCGCCACGAGTCGTGCGGCAAGTGCACCCCCTGCCGCGAGGGCACGAGCTGGACGGTGACGATGCTCGAACGGATCGACGCCGGCCTCGCGACCCCGGTCGACCTCGAGATCATGGCCTCCGTTCAGGAGCACATCATCGGCAACTGCCTCTGCGTGCTCGGCGACGCAATGGCGATGCCGATCGGATCGATGATCGCGAAGTTCCGCGAGGAGTTCGAAGCGCACATGGAGCGCGCGCGGGTCGAGACGGGCATCGGCGACGCCGGCGGCGACGAGCTCGCGCTCGCCGCGCAGGGCGCGTTCGGCGGCGACCCCGACGTGCTGCCGACGGGCGAAGGCGCGCAGGCCCCGGGCGCCCACGGGGGCGAACCCGGCACCCAGAAAGGCGGCGCGTGAGCTGATGCCCCGCCCCGAGCATCAGACGATCACCTTCACGATCGACGGCGTCGAGGTGCAGGCGCCTGAGAACACGATGCTCGTCGACGCGGCCAAGCTCGGCGACGTCGAGATCCCGGTCTTCTGTTACGAGCCGAAGCTGGGCAACCCCGTCGGCGCCTGCCGCATGTGCCTGGTCGAGATCGAGGGCATCCCGAAGCTTCAGACCGGTTGCTCGACCCCCGTGAAGGACGGGATGGCGGTCTACACGCAGACCGAGCGCGTCAAGACAGCGCAGCAGTCGGTCGTCGAGTTCCTGCTGATCAACCACCCGCTCGACTGCCCGGTCTGCGACAAGGGCGGCGAGTGCCCGCTGCAGGACATCACCTTCGGCTGGGGCGGCGGGATCTCCCGCTTCATCGAGCCCAAGCGCCACTTCGTCAAGCCGCTGGAGCTCTCGCCCCTGATCGCGATCGACCGCGAGCGCTGCATCCTCTGCTACCGCTGCGTGCGCTTCTCCCAGGAGGTGTCCGAGGACTACCAGCTCGTGCTGCTCGAGCGCGGGGCGCACTCGTACGTCTCGACCTTCGACGGGCACCCCTACGTGGCGCCCTTCAGCGGCAACATCGTCGAGCTCTGCCCGGTCGGCGCGCTCACCTCGCGCGCGTACAGGTTCCGCGCGCGGCCGTGGGACATCGAGGGATCGGGCTCGGTGTGCACCTTCTGCCCCGCGCAGTGCAACGTGACGGTGACGGTGCGCGACGAGCGCGCGCTGCGGGTGCTCGCGCGCGACAACGCCGAGGTCGACGACGGCTGGCTCTGCGACAAGGGCCGCTTCTCCTACCAGTCCTTCCATGTCGACGAGCGCATCACCGAGCCGCTTCTGCGCGACGGTGGCCAGCTCCGGCCCGTCCCGTGGGAGCGGGCGCTCAGCGAGGCCGCGAGCCGGCTGGCCCGGGCCGGCGCCGAGTCGGCTGGGATCGCCGGTTCAGGCGCGACAGGAGAGGAGGGGTTCCTGCTCTCGCGGCTGATGCGCGAGGTGCTGGGCTCACCCCACCTGGACTCGCGCCGCGGCGGAACGCTCCCGCTCGAGCTGCACCGAGCGCTCGGCGAGCCGCGCTTGCAAGCGCGTGTCTCGGACCTCGAGTTCGCCGACGCCGTGCTCGTGCTCGCAGCCGACCCCGTCAACGACGCGCCGATCCTCGACCTGCGCCTGCGCAAGGGCATCCGCCGCCGCGGGCTGAAGCTGGGCCTCGCGATGCCCGCGGCGAGCTCGCTGGAGCCGTCCGCCGCGCTGTCGGTGCGCTTCGGCCCGGGAGCCGGGCCGGCATTCGCCGCGGCGCTCGCCGCCGCGCTTGCGGAGTCGCCCGACCGGGGTGAGGTCGACCGCCTGGCGGCGATCGCGGGCACCGACCCGGCCGGGATCTCCGGACTGGTCTCGCTGCTTCGTGGCGAGGGCGAGCAGGAGCGCCCGCGCGAGGTCGTGATCGTCTTCGGCGAGCGGCTGACCTCAGGTCCCAACGGCGCCGCGGGGGCGCAGGCGCTGCTCCAGATCGCGGCCCGGCTCGGGATCGCGGGAATCGACGGCGCGGGACTGCTCGAGATCCCGGCTGCCGCCAACGGGCGCGGCCTGCGCGAGGCGGGCGTGCTCCCCAGCGCCGGCCCGGGGTTCGCCGAGGCGCCCGCGCAGGGACGCAACGCCCATGGGATCGCCGAGGCGCTCGCCGCGGGCGAGCTACAGGCCCTCTACCTGCTCGAGTCCGACCCGCTCGCCGATCTGCCCGACGCCGAGCTGTGGCGGCGCGCGTTGGCCGCCGCTAGCACGGTCGTCGCGCACGCCTCGTTCCTGACCGAGGGGATCGCCGAGCACGCCGACATCGTGTTCCCCGCTGAGGTCTACGCGGAGAAGGAGGGGACGATCGTCCACCCCGATGGGCGCCTGCAGCGCTTGCGCCCGGCGATCGCCCGCGTCGGCGACGTGCGCGCGGGGTGGCGGATCATCTCTGAGCTCGCGCTCCGACTCGGGCTCGACCTGGATGTCCTGACTGGCGCGATGGCCTCTCAGCAGCTGTTCGACGCGGTGCCGTTCTACGCCGGGCTGACGCTCGAGGAGATCGGCGGCCACGGCGTGCGCTGGCAGGAGCGCGAGGCAGCGGCTGGCTTCCCCGCAGGGACAGCCCCGGGCGAGAAGGCGCCGGAGCTGATCGAGTTCGGCGACGACCCGGCGGCGCTCCTCGAACAGCGCGAAGTCGCGGGATTCCGCTCTGTCTGGGACGCGCCCGAGGTCTTCTACTCGCCGTCGCTGGCCTTCCTGCATCCGCAGCGCCCGGAGCAGGCCGGCGGCCCCTCGATGCCCCCCTCCGAGGAGGCCCTCGCACCGTGATCGCGCTCGTCGGCTACTACGAGCCCTGGTGGATCCAGATCCTCAAGTCGCTCGTGATCTTCGCGGTCGGCCTGCAGCTGGTTCCGGTGGTGCTGCTCGCCGAGCGCAAGCTCCTCGGCCGCTTCCAGAGCCGCTACGGCCCCAACCGCGTGGGGCCCTACGGCGCGCTGCAGCCGCTCGCCGACATCCTCAAGCTGCTGACCAAGGAGCAGTTCCGGCCGTCCACCTCGATCGGCTTCCTGTTCGCGATCGCCCCGATCATCTCGATCGTCACGGCGGTCGGCGCGCTCGCGATCATCCCGTTCGGCGACGTGCAGGACATCCTCGGCACGAAGGTCGGGCTCTACGGCATCGATGTCTCGATCGGCCCCCTGTACCTGTTTGCGATGAGCGGCATCGCCTTCTACGGGATCATGCTCGGCGGCTGGTCCTCCGGCTCGAAGTACTCGTTCCTCGGCGCGATGCGCGGCGCCGCGCAGCTGATCTCCTACGAGGTCTCCCAGGGGCTGGCCCTCGTCGGCGTGATCATCACCGCTCAGACGCTGTCGCTGACCGGCATCGTCAACGCGCAGAAAGGCATGTGGTACTTCATCCCCCAGTTCGTGGGCTTCTTGATCTTCCTCGTCGCGAGCTTCGCGGAGACCAACCGCGCGCCCTTCGATCTGACCGAGGCGGACGCCGAGCTGGTCGGCGGCTACAACACCGAGTTCGGCGGCGGGCGCTTCGCCTCCTACTACTTCGCCGAGTACCTCAACGTGATCGTTGTCTCGGGCATCGTCACGACCGTGTTCCTCGGCGGCTGGCTGCTGCCCTTCGGCATCCACCCGCCCGGCTGGGTCGACCCGTTCGTGGTGCTCGGCAAGATGGCGCTGATCACGTTCCTGTTCATCTGGGTGCGCGCCACGCTGCCGCGCCTGCGCTACGACCAGCTGATGTCGTTCGGGTGGAAGGTGCTGCTCCCGCTGGCGACGCTCAACGCGCTCGTGACCGCGATCCTCGTGACGGTGACCCACTGATGTCCGCGCCGGCTCTGAAAGTCGAGGCCTGGAGCCCGGGCGAGGACGTGATCGAGGTCACGCGGACGCCCGCGCCGGGCCCTGCCCGCGCGGCCTGGCGCACGTTCGTGGAGACGCTGCGCGGGCTCGGCACGACCTTCGGTCGCTTCCGCGAGGCGCCGACGACGGTCCAGTACCCAGAGCAGAAGACGCCCGTCTACCCGCGCTTCCGCGGGCGTCACAAGCTCCACAAGTTCGAGGACACCGGCCTCGAGAAGTGCGTCGGCTGCTCGCTGTGCGCGGCGGCCTGCCCGTCGGACTGCATCCGCGTGGTCGCCGCCGAGAACACCGAGGAGAACCGCATTTCCGCGGGGGAGCGCTACGCAGCCGTCTATGAGATCAACCTCTCCCGTTGCATCTTCTGCGGTTACTGCGAGGTCGCGTGCCCGTTCGACGCGATCACGATGGGCCACGAGTACGAGCTCTCCGACTACGACCGCACCGATCTGATCTTCACGAAGGAGATGCTGCTCGCCGAGCCCCTGGAGCGCGCGCCGCTGCGCACGGAGGGCGAATGAGCAGTGAGCGTCAGATCAGCCCCGACATGAGCGGGGCCGGATGAGCGCCGTCCTGTTCTTCATCGGCGCGGCGGGCGCGATCGCCGGCGCGATCGGCGTGGTGATGCTGCGCAACCCGTTCTACAGCGTGCTCGCGCTGGTCGCCCACCTCGTCTCTTTGGCGGTGCTGTTCCTGCTGCTGCGCGCCGAGTTCGTCGCCGCGGTGCAGGTCGTCGTCTACGCCGGCGCCGTGATGGTTCTCTACGTGTTCGTCGTCGCCTACGTCGGGGGCGAAGGTGAAGGCATCGGCGAGCGGTTGCGCGCCGGGCCGGCGGGGGGCTCGGCGACTGGTCCCTCGGGCGCGGCGCTGCGTCTCGGCGGCCTGCTACTCGCCGGAGCTCTGCTCGTCGAGCTGCTGATCGCGCTGCTCGGCACCGGTCTCGAGGCGGTCGACACGGACGGCGCCGGCTACGTGCCCGGACCGAAGGCCTACGGCACGCCGGCGTACATCGGCAACCTGCTGCTCACCCGCTTCCTGCTGGTGTTCGAGGTCGCCTCGTTCCTGCTTCTGGTCGCCGCCGTGGGCGCGGTCGTGCTCGCGCGCCGCCGCCGCGGCCTCGAGGACGACGAGACCACCTTGCGTAAGCCGCTCGACGTGGTCGCGCCGCCGAGCACGGGCAGCATGGTAGAGGGCATCGGGAGCCGCGCGCGATGACGATCGGCTGGTACCTCGCCGTCTCGGCGATCGTGTTCTCGCTCGGCGCGGTCGGCGTGATGACACGGCGCAACCCGCTCGTGGTGCTGCTGTGTCTCGAGCTGATGCTGAACGGCGGCAACCTCGCGCTGATCGCCTTCTCGCGGATGTGGGGCAACGGGGACGGGCAGATCCTCGCGATCATCGTCATGACCGTTGCGGCCTGCGAGGTCACGATCGGCCTCGGCCTGATCGTCGCGATCTTCCGCCGCGGGCTTCCGATCGACGTCGACGAGCTGCGGGAGCTGCAGGGATGAGCACGACGACCTGGGGCTGGCTCGTGCTCGCGTTCCCGCTCGCCGGAGCTCTGATCAGCGGCTTCGGCTTCAAAGTCCTCAAGGGCAACACCGCCGGCTGGGTCGGCACAGCGGCGATCGCGCTCTCGTTCGTGGCGGCGATCGGCACGCTGATCTCGCTGCAGGGCCACGATCCCCAGCACCGCCAGCTCGTCTCCTCGCTCTACAACTACGCCTCCACGGTCGGCATCGACGCCAAGATGTCGATCCTCGTGGACCCGCTGTCGGTCTGGATGATCCTGATCGTCACCGGCATCTCGACGCTGATCCACCTCTACGCGGTCTCCTACATGGAAGAGGACCGCGGCTTCGACCGCTTCTTCGCCTACCTGAACTTCTTCGTCTTCTCGATGTTGCTACTCGTGCTGGCGGGGAACTTCCTGCTGCTGATCGTCGGCTGGGCCTTCGTCGGCGCGGCCTCCTACCTGCTGATCTCCTTCTGGTACCGGCGCAAAACCGCCACGGAAGCCGGCCTGAAGGCGTTCGTGATCAACGTCGTCGGCGACGTCGGTCTCGTGCTCGGCACCTATTTCATCTTCAAGCACACGGGCACGCTGGAAATGCTCGGCACGTTCAAGGCGACGGCGCACGGCGCGTTCGGCGCGCACGGCGACGGCGACCTGACGGCCGGTTGCATCCTGCTGCTCGTCGGCGCGTTCGCGAAGTCCGCCCAGATCCCGCTGCACACCTGGCTGCCCGACGCGATGGAAGGCCCGACGCCGGTCAGCGCTCTGATCCACGCTGCGACGATGGTGACCGCCGGCGTCTATCTGATCGCGCGCATGCACCCGCTCTTCGAACTCTCGCCGGCCGCGCAGGACGTCGGCGCCGTCGTGGGCTGCGCCACGCTCTTCGTCGCGGCCACGATCGCGCTCTCGCAGACCGACATCAAGCGCGTGATCGCGTACTCGACGATGTCGCAGATCGGCTACATGATCATGGGCGTCTCGGTGGGCGCCTACGCCGCGGGCCTGTTCCACCTGATGACCCACGCCTTCTTCAAGGCGCTGCTGTTCATGGGCGCCGGCTCGATCATCGGCGCGATGGCCGGCGAGCAGTCGCTCGACCGCATGGGTGGCTTCCGCAGGGCGCTGCCGTTCACGTTCGCGTGCTTCGTGATCGGCGGCCTCGCGCTGTCGGGCATCCCGCCCTTCTCAGGGTTCTTCTCCAAGGACGAGATCCTGCTCGTGACCGGCGAGCGCGGCGGCTGGCACTGGGCGCTGTACGTGATCGGCTACATCAGCGCCTTCCTCACTGCGATCTACACGTTCCGGATGATCTTCCGCGCGTTCTACGGGGATCCGGTGCCCGAGGCGAAGGAGCTCGAAGCGGGTCACCTCCATCACGCCGAGCATCCGACCAACCCCGCGACCGGCGAAGTCGAGGACACCGACGTCGGCTTCCCGGGCCCGCACCACGCGATCGCCGAGCGGGCGCTGCCGATGAAGATCTCGATGTCGCTGCTCGCGCTCGGAGCGATCGGCGCCGGGCTGATCCAGATCCCCGAAGTCGACGACGTCGTCACGAAGTTCCTCGAACCGACCTTCGCCGGCTCGAGCCTCTACACGGTCCACACCAAGGACGGACTGCTCGTGTTCGGGCTCATCCTCGGCACCGTCCTCGGCCTCGCGGGCATCGCGATCGCGTACCGGATCTGGGTGCAGGCTCCGGGCACGGCGGAGCGCATACGGACGAGGTTCCATGCGCTGTACACGGTGTCCGTCAACAAGTGGTACTTCGATGAGCTGATCGACGGGCTCGTCGTGCGCCCGACGCTCGCCGCCGCGAGTCTCGCGCGCAACGTGTTCGAGCCGCGCGTCGTCGACGAGACGATCGTCGGCGGCACGACCGGGATCGTGCGCGCCTCCTCGGCCGCGGTGCGCGCGGTGCAGAGCGGCTTCGTGCGCTATTACGCCGCGCTGCTCGTGCTCGGCGTGGCCGCCGTCGGCTTCTACTTCCTGCTCCAGAGCTGACCCGTGCCCGCGCTCTCGATCGTCATCTGGCTCCCCCTCGCCGCCGGCCTGCTGGGCGCACTGCTGCCGCCGCGGCGCACCGGACGCACCGCGACGCCGGCGACGGCGCCCGGCGGGGAGATCCGCCGCCCGCTCTCGAGCGCAGGGGTCGCCGCGCTGCTCGGAGCGCTCGCTACGTTCGGGCTGGCGATCTGGATCCTCGCGGCCTACAAGCCCGGGGGCGGCCTGCAGGACGTCACCGACACGATGTGGATCTCCTCCCTGGGGATCCACTACAAGCTCGCGGCCACCGGCCTGAACGTCGTCCTCGTGGCGATGACCGGGCTGGTGTTCGCGGCCGCGGTCCTGGCGAGCAACCTGCGCGCAGCGGGGCCGCCGGAGCGCGCGCGGAGCTTCTACTTCCAGCTGATGCTGGCCGAGTCCGCCGTGCTCGGCGCGTTCCTCGCGCAGGATCTGATCCTGTTCGTCGCGTTCTTCGACCTGATGCTGATTCCCTTCTACTTCCTGATCGGAGGCTGGGGGCGCGACCCCGAGGGCTCGACCCGTGTGCGCGCGACGACGAAGCTCGTCATCTACACGCTGGTCGGGTCGCTGCTGATGCTCGCCGGCGCCGTCGCGACCGGCGTGCTCGCGGCGCAGCAGAACGGCGGCAACCTCGACTTCGCGTTCACCGCGCTGCAGCACGCGCCGCTCTCGACCGGCTCCCAGGAGTGGATCTTCCTGCTGTTCGCCGCGGCCTTCCTGGTGAAGATGCCCGCCTTCCCGCTGCACGGATGGATGCCCGATGGATACCGCGCGATGCCGGTCGAGGTGCTGATGGTCTTCTCCGGCGTGCTGTCCAAGGTGGGCGCCTACGGCTTTCTCGCGATCGTGCTGACGCTGTTCCCCCGCGCCTCCGTGCACTTCCAGACCCTGATGCTGCTGATCGGGCTGCTCTCGATCATCTACGGCTCGATGCAGGCCTTCACGCAGACCGACGTGCGGCTGATCGCCGGATACTCCTCCGTCGCGCAGCTCGGCTTCATCACGCTCGGCATCTTCGCGTTGAACTCGCAGGGAGCTCAGGGCGCGCTGCTGCAGATGGTCAACCACGCGATCGTGGTGGCGCCGCTGCTGTTCATCTCCGCGCTGCTCGCCCGCCGCGCGGGCGGCTCCGAAGACATCCGCGACATGGGCGGGATCGCGTTCCGCGCGCCGGTGCTCGCGACGATCTTCCTGGTCGTCGCGCTCGCCACGCTGGCGATGCCCGGCTCGGCCAACTTCGTCGGCGAGTTCCTGATCCTGCTGGGCGTCTTCAAAGCGAAGCTCGCGATCGCGGTCATCGCCTTCACGGGGGTCGTGATGGCAAGCGTCTACGCGCTGCGCCTGTTCATCCGCGCGATGCACAACCGCGCCGGCAAGAAGGTGGAGTCGCGGGAGATCACGGTGCGTGACGGGCTGGTGCTCGTGCCGATCGTCGCGGTGATCGTGTTCATGGCGGTGTACCCGCAGCTGGCGCTGCATCGGAGCGAACTTTCCGTGAAGCGCGCCACGACGGCGACCGCGTTCTACACCGGACAGACGCTCACGGTCTTCGGCCCGCCGCTCGCAGGAGCCGAAAAGCCCCAGCCAGATCCTCGTCATCAAATGACCACCCTCCTCGCCACCACCCATCTCAAAGGCCCGCACATCGACTGGGCCATGCTCGCGCCGCTGATCGCGCTGCTGGGCGGCGCGGCGATCGTGCTGCTCGTCGGCCTGATCGGCAGCCGCTGGGTACGCGCCCAGCTCGTCCCGGCGCTGACGCTCACCGCTCTCGGCGCCACCCTCGGGCTGACGATCTGGAAGTGGGGCGACCACGCCTCGCTGATCTCTGGCGCCCTGCGTATCGATCCGCTTACGCAGGTGCTGACGCTCGTGCTGGTCGCCGGCGGCGCTTGCACCGTGCTGCTCGCGTGGCGCTCGCACGCGGCGCGCGAAGCCGCCCACGGCGAGTTCCACGCCCTGCTGCTCGCCTCGCTCGGCGGCATGTTGATGCTCGTCGCCGCGCAGAACACGGTCGCCCTGTTCACCGGCCTCGAGCTGCTCTCGATCCCGCTGTACGTGCTGTGCGCGGTGGAAATGCGCCGGGAGCACTCGTTGGAGGCCGGGCTGAAGTACCTGATCGTCGGCTCTGTGGGATCGGCGACGCTGCTCTACGGCCTGGCGCTCATCTACGGCGCGACCGGCCAGACCGACTACGCCGGAATCGCAGCGAAGCTGGCGGTGGGAGGGCTCTCCACCGACGTGCTGACGCTCACCGGGATCGCGCTGTGCGTCGCCGGCCTCGCCTTCAAGGCCTCGATCGCCCCTTTCCACCAGTGGACCCCCGACGTCTACGAGGGGGCGCCGACGCCGGTCACCGCGTTCATGGCGGTCACCACGAAGGTCGCGGCGTTCGGCGCCTTCATCCGCTTCTTCGACGTGGCCCTGATCGAAGCGCACGCGAGCTGGGGCCCCGCGCTCGCGGCGCTCGCCACGATCACAATCGTGGTCGGCAACGTCGGCGCGCTCGGCCAGTCCTCGCTGAAGCGGATGCTCGCCTACTCCTCGGTCGGCCAGGCCGGCTACATGCTCGCGGGGGTCGTCGTGGCGACGAGCGTCGGCGTGCAGGCGACCGTGCTCTACCTGATCGTCTACCTGGTCATGAACATGGCGGCCTTCGCGGTGATCGTGGCCCGCGAGCGCGAGACCGGTCTCGGCGACTCGATCTCGGCCGTCTCAGGGCTTGGACGCGAGCGGCCGCTGCTCGCCTGGCCGCTGACGCTGTCGATGCTCGGTCTCGCCGGCATCCCGGCGACGGCGGGGCTGATCGGCAAGATCTACCTGATCCAGGCCAGCGTCGAAGGGGGCTACGCGTGGCTCGGGATCGTGATCGTGATCGGCTCGATGATCTCGCTCGGCTACTACCTGCCCGTGATCGCGGCGGTCTGGATGCGCGAGACCGTCGCACGGCCCTCCGTGCCGAGACCCGGCGCGGAAGGCCCCGGTGGCCTGCCCGCGGTCGCGGGGGGCTCGAGCGAGATCGACGCGGAGGGCTTCCGGCTCGCGCGCGACCGCCAGCCCGAGATCGTGTTCGTTGCCGTTCTCGCCGGAGCTGCGACCCTCGTCTTCGGGATCGTGCCGCAGCCGCTGTTCGACCTGGTGCGCCACACCGGCTCGGCGCTCGGGCTGCTGTAGGCGACCACTGCCCGCGCTGCGACGATCTACAGGCGCCCGGAGCGCTCCGCGGCCTCCTCGGCCTGGGTGAGCTGGCGCTCGACGAGGTCGAGCCCGGCGTCCCAGAAGCCCGGGTCGGAGAGGTCGATGCCGACGATCGCCGCGACCTCCTCCGGGCTTTTGGAGCCGCCCGCAGCGAGCATCTGCAGATAGCTCGGGACGAGCTCGGGACCGAGCTGTTCGTAGCGCTCGTAGACCGACAGCGCCAGCAGCTGGCCGTACGCGTAGGCATAGACGTAGCCGGGGCTGCCGATGAAATGCGGGATGTAGGACCACCAGCTGCGGTAGCCGTCGGTGACCTCCACAGAGTCCCCCAGCAGCTCCTCCTGGCTGTCGGCCCACAGCTCGCCGAAGCGATCGACCGACAGCTCCCCCTGCTCGCGGCGCTCGGTGTGGACGAGGTCCTCGAAACGGTTCATCGCGACCTGCCTGAACACGGTGGCGATCGTGTCCTCGAGGTTCTCAGCCAGCAGCGCGAGCTGCGATGCGGGCGAGGTGTCCTGTTCCAGCAGCTTCCCGAAGACAATCGTCTCCCCGAACACGGACGCCGTCTCGGCCAGCGTCAGCGGCGTGGACTGGTGGAAGATCCCCTGCCGCGCGGCGAGCGCGAAGTGCACGCCGTGCCCCAGCTCGTGCGCGAGCGTCAGCACGTCGCGCCGGCGCGACGTGTAGTTCAGCAACACGTAGGGGAACTCCGACGGGACCGTGCCTGCGCAGAACGCGCCGCCACGCTTGGCGGGGCGCACCGGCGCGTCGATCCGGTGCTCATCGAAGAACCGCCTCACGAGCGCGCCCAGTTCCGGCGAGAAGCCCGAGTAGCACTCGAGCACGATCTCGCGCGCCTCGTGGTAGGAGAAGCGAGCCGCCTCGTCCTCGCTCACCGACGCGAGACGGTCGTAGTCGGCAATGCGCTCGAGGCCCAGCAGACGGGCCTTCAGCCGGTACCAGCGCCGCGGGATCTCATAGCGGGCGCGCACCGCCTCGATCAGCGCCTGCACCGACTCGTCGCTCGCCTCGTTCGACAGGTTGCGGGCCGCGAGCCACGTGGGGTACTTGCGCAGGCGGTCTTCGGTGGCCTTGTCCGCCAGCAGCGTGTTGAAGAGGTAGGCGCGCGTGCGCAGCCCCGGCTCGAGCGCCGCCGTGACCCCTTCGGCGGTCGTGCGTCTGACCTCCCGGTCCCCGTCCTGCAGGCGGCTGAGTGCGACTTCGAGCGGCACGCGCGGCGGCTCGCCGCCGGCTTCAGCGGCGCCGTCCTGCCCGGGCAGCTCGACCTCGATCACCGACGTGAGCTCCTCGAACAGGCGCCTCCAGGCGTTCGCCCCCGTCAGCGACTTCTCGGTGACGATCCGCTCCTCTGGCTCGGAGAGCAGGTGCTCGCGGTAGCGGCGCACGTTGCGCAGGTGGTGGCGCGCGAAGTCGAGTCCGTCCCCCGCCAGCAGCTCCTCCGCTTGCTCGTCCGGCAGCGCAGCCCACTCCAGCTCGAAGAACAGGAGCGTCGTCTGGATCGCGGTCTCCTGCTCCTGCACCCACTGCATCAGCGCGCCGATCGCGGGGTCGGCCGTGTCGGTCGAGAAGCGCAGCGCGGCGTAGTAGCCGGCACGGGCGGCCAGCTCGGTGATTGCCGCCAGCTCTCCCATCGCCGCCGCCAGCCCAGCCTGATCGAGCCCGCCGAGCTTGCCCGCGTGGCGCTCGGCGAACGTCTTCGAGCGCGACAGCGCCTCGGCCATCCGGCGCTCGACGCCCTCGCGGCCCTCGCCCCCGACGAGGGGGTCGAGGTCCCAGCTCGCCCTCTGCAGCTCGGGGTCGGTCTCGGGCGTCGCCGGCGCGGCCATCGGGGCGCAGCTTAGCGCCGGGCCGGCGCTCTCACTCGCCGGAGATCGCTTTGAGCACGTCCAGGCGCGCCGCGCGGCGCGCCGGGATCGCCGCCGCGAGCACGCCCGCGAAGGCGGCGGCCAAGAGCAGAACGATCAAGGTCCCGATCGGCCACGCCTGGACGTAGCCTTCGCCGGACAGCGCGATTGAGGTCGCGAGCGCGCCGATGATGCCGACGACGAGCCCCATCACGCCTCCGATGAGCGCGGTGATCACCGACTCGTAGCGGATCATCTGACGGACCTGGCGGCGACTCGTGCCGATCGCGCGCATCATCCCCAACTCGCGCGTGCGCTCGTAGATCGAGAGGATCAGGGTGTTGACGATCCCGAACAGGGAGACGATCACCGACAGCGCGAGCAGCACGTAGATCAGCGTCAGCAGGTTGTTGATCTGTCCCGCCAGATCCTGCTTGAACTGCGCGGCGGTGCGGGAGCGCACCTGCGGATAGGAGACCTTCAGCAGCGCATCCACCCGCGGCTGCACCTGGGCATCGGTCGCACCGGGCACGTAGGTCACGAAGTTGACGCCGTCTTCGCGCTGCCCGAACGCGGTCGCCCCGAGCGCGCGATTGATCGTGATGGCGCCGAGGAGTTCTGCGTTTTCCTTGATGATGCCGGTCGTCGTCAGCGTCACGTGGGCGCCTGTCGGCGTCAGGAGCGTGAGCGGGGAGCCGACTTTCAGGTGGCGTTCCTTGGCGAAGCCTTCGGTCACGATCATGCGGTTACCCGTGAGCCCCAGCAGCGTGGCATTCGATCCGTGCTTCCATTCGAGCTTGTAGGCCTTGCCGAACGATTCGGGTTCCACAGCCGTGACGGTCTGGTTGTGATTCGTCCCCGGCGGGCGGCCCAGGGTGAACGCGAGCGCCGTCACTTCCTTGACGCCGGGGACTTTGCGCACGGCCACGGCCACCCCGGGCGGGATCCCTTCTTCGCTGCCGCTCTGGGAGTTCTCGACGATCAGGTTGCCGGCGAAGGAGCGGTCCACCGCGTGGTTGATCGTGGCCTTGAAGCTCGCCGCCAGCACGGCCACGAACGCCACCAGCGCAAGCCCCACCATCAGCGCGGCGGCCGTCACCAGCGTCCGCCCCGGCTGGCGGACGGAGTTCTCCTCGGCCAGGCGCCCGGTGATGCCGCGCCAGCGCACCAGACGTCCGATCGCGTGTCCGAGCGCGGGCACGATGCGGTACCGCCGCTGCGGTCGTTCTTCGCCGCGACGCAAGCGCACGAACAGCCGCGCGCCCCGGATCACCCAGACCACGATCAGCACCACCCCGACCCCCGTGGCGCCGACGGCGATCAACACGCTCAGAACGAGCACGCCGAAGACGAAGCGGATCACGAGCCATTTGCGTGTCGGCAGCGGGCGCGGCGGGATCGAGACGCCCTCGCGCAACGCCGCGACGGGTGGCACGCGGGTCGCCCGCAGCGCCGGGGCGAGCCCCGCGAGCAGCGTCACGACGATGCCGACCAGCAGCGAGACGATCACCGTGCGCGCCTCGATCACGGTGCCGTTGTCGGGCAGTGTCGCGCCGAAGGCTTTGAAGAGCGCGTCGAGCAGCGGCGCGACGGCGATCCCCGCGAGCAGGCCGAGCCCCGCCCCGAGCACGCCGAGCATGAGGCTTTCGTAGACCACGGAGCTGAGGATCTGCCGTCGCGAGGCGCCGAGCGTGCGCAGCAGCGCCAGTTCGCGGACGCGCTGGGCGACCGTGATCGAGAAGGTGTTGAAGATGATGAAGGCGCCGACGACGAGCGCGACGTAGGCGAAGATCAGCAGGAACGTGCGCAGCCCGCCGAGGTTGTGTTCCAGGTTGCTCGTGTCCTGTGTCGCCTGTTCGGAGCCGGTCCGCACCTGCACGGTTGCGGGCAGCTCGGCGCGGATCCGGTTGCGCAGGTCGCCGGGCGTCACGCCGGGCTGGGCCGCGACGTCGATTTGGTCGAAGCGACCGGGCTGGCCGAGGAGCCGCTGCGCCTCGGCGGGCAGCAGCAGCGCCGCGCCGGCGCCGCCGAACGATTCGCCGCCGCCGAAGCGCAGGATGCCGACGATCGTGTAGGTGCCCGTCGCTCCCGAGCCCGCGACGATCATGCGCCGGCCGATTCCGAGTCCCGAGCGTTCGGAGGTCGCCTCGTCGATCGCGACCTCGGAGGCGCTCGTGGGGAAGCGGCCCTTGATCGGTTTGAACGACTCGAAGCGGGGTGGCACCTTCGAGGCGATGAAGGCGGGGGCGAAGCCGCTCGTGAGCCGTTTGCGGTGGGTGTCGAGGAACGTCCCTTGCGAGAAGATCGAACCCGCAGCCTGCGCGACGCCCGGCGTCCGCTGCACCTTCTCAACCATCTGCTGGGTGACCGGCGAGGTTTCCGCGCGGACTTCGCGGCCGAGCGTTTCGGCCGGGGACACGACGACGTCGTGCCCCTTGCTCGCCGTCTGGAAGATCTTGGCGAACGAGTTGTTGATCGTGTCCGTGAGGATGTACGTCCCGGCCATCAGCGCGACGCCGAGCACGATCGCGATCGCCGTCAGCGCCACGCGCAGCTTGCGCTGGGCGAAGCCGCGCAGGACGAGCCTCAGCATCAGCCCAGGGCCTTCATCAGGTCGAGCGTCTGCTCGGTGCTGACCGCCTCCCCGTCGTGGACGATGCGCCCGTCGGCGAGCACCAGCAGGCGGTCGGCGAACGAAGCCGCGTGCGCGTCGTGGGTGACCATCACCACGGTCTGCTCGAACTCGTCGACCGCCTGGCGCAGCAGATTCAGGACGTCGTCGGTCGATCTCGAGTCGAGGTTGCCCGACGGCTCGTCGGCGAACACGACCGACGGCCGCGAGACGAGCGCTCGGGCGACGGCCACGCGCTGCTGCTGGCCACCGGAGAGCTCGGCCGGCCGGTGCTTCAGACGGTCGGCGATGCCCACCGTCCCCACCAGCGTGTCGAACCACTCACGATCGACGTCGCGGCCGGCGATCGACAGCGGCAGCAGGATGTTCTCTTCGGCGTCGAGCACCGGCAGCAGGTTGAAGGTCTGGAAGATGAAGCCGATGTGGTCGCGCCGCAGCCGCGTCAGCGCGCGGTCGTCGAGGTCTGTCAGCTCGACCCCTGCGATCTGGACGTGGCCGGAGGTCGGCTTGTCAAGCCCCGCCAGGTTGTGCATCAACGTCGACTTGCCCGAGCCGGAGGGCCCCATGATCGCCGCGAAGCGCTGCTGCGGGAAGGAGACGGTGACATCGACGAGAGCATCGACGGCGGCCTCTCCTTCGCCGTAGCGGCGCGTCAGCTCCTGTGCGGCGACGATCTCGCCGCGGTAGTCCGGTCCGCTCACCGGTCCGAGGGTAGCGAGACGGGCCGTGGCGCTGGCCCCCGGGACGTTTGATTGCATGTCAGCATCCGTACGGTCTCCCGCGCGGCCCGTCGAAGGGTCCACGGCGCTCAAGCGTCCATGGAGCGCGTGCGCCACGCGCCCAGGATCAAGAACAGGACGAGCCAGCCCGCCATCACGGCGACGCCCGTGCCAGGGCTGAGCGTCACCGCCTCGCCGCCGCGCCCGCCCCTGTCGCCGAGCGAGACGGGACTGAAGTGGTCGATCGCTTCGCGCAGGACCAGCTCGCGTGCGCTGCCCAGCGAGCTGATGTTGGTGAGGATCGGGCTCGCGACGAGCTGCCAGCCGATCAGCACCACGAGCGCCGCCGGCCGCGAGGCCGTCAGCGAGGAGAAGCCGACCGCCACCGCGCAGATCACACCGGTCGAGAGCAGCGTGAAGCCCAGCCCGTTCAGCATCGTCGCCCCATCAGGTGTCGGCGAGCCGGCGGCGAGGGCGTAGGTGCCTATCGCGACCACGGCGTAGCCGATCAGCGCGACCAGCCAGGTAAGGGCGATCGCAGCGGGTACGCGTGAGGCGAACAGAGCGAGCCGCGAGCGGCCTGTGACGACCAGGTCGCGGAAGACGCCGGCGCTGGCGTCGCCCGCGCCCGCGTCGGTGCCGATGAGAATCGCGGCCAGCGGTCCGAAGAACACCGCAAGGATGCGCAGCGCGTCCTGGAAGCCATTGACGCCTCCGGCCGGCGCGTGTTCGACCGGGTTCGAGGAGTGCTGCGCAGCGCTGACGATGAAGTAGAGCAACAGCGGTGCGAGCGCCAGAAGGAGCGCCCAAGCGAGCGTGCTGCGGCGCTTTCGCAGCTTCAGGAAGTCGGCGCCCACCATCTGTGTCGCGACAGCCGCGCTCATGCCGGCACCTCCTCTCCGGCTGTTTCCAGCCGCGTCGTGATCTCGAGGAACCGCTGCTCGAGGCTGTGGCGGACCGGCTCGAGGCGCATCACGCCGATTCCGCCTGCGACCAGCGCCGCGTTCAGACGGGCTGCCGCAACGCCTGGATCGGCCCCTCCGGCCGCCAGTACCGCTCGCAGTCCCTCGTCGCTGTGGCGCACTGAGACGACCAGCTCGCTGCCTTCGAGCATGCGCAGAGCGCGATCCGCGTCGTCCACCCCGAGGATCAGCTCCCCCGGCGCGCCGCCGCCCGCCAGCTCGGCGACGGCCCCTGTGTGATGACCTTGCCGCGGTCGACGATCGCAGCGGCGTCGCAGGTCCTTTCGACCTCGTCGAGCAGGTGCGAGGAGACGAACACCGTCCGCCCCTCCTGCTCGACCATCGCACGGATCATCTCTCGGAACTCCTGGATGCCGGCCGGGTCGAGGCCGTTGGTCGGCTCGTCGAGGATCAACAGCTGTGGGTCGGCGAGCAGACAGCGCGCCACACCGAGGCGCTGGCGCATGCCCATCGAGTACTTGGAGACCCGATCGCCTCCGCGCGTGGTGAGGCCGACCCGCGCCAGCGCCGGCTCGATCCGCGAACGGACCTCCGGGCCGCGGGCGGCCGCCACCACGCGCAGGTTCTCGCGCCCGGACAGATGCATGTGGAAGCGCGGCTCCTCGACGATCGCGCCGACGCGGCGAAGCGCCTCGACGCGCTGAGCGGGGACCGGCAGACCGAGCAGGGACATCGAACCCGCGCTCGCGTGCGTGAGCCCGAGCAGCGTGCGGATCAGGGTCGTCTTACCGGCGCCGTTCGGACCGAGGAACCCGAACGCGCAGCCGCGCGGGACTGACAGATCGACGCCGTCGATCGCGGTGCGCTCGCCGAAGCGCTTGGTCAGACCACGGGTCTCGATCGCCGGGGCGAACGAGCGCTCGTCGCTGGACTCTGCGGTGGGGGGCATTCCATTCCTTCCGCGGTTCAGAGGGAGGACAAATCTCGCCAGAGTGAGCCGCTGATCGCAATTGGGGATTGTCCCTAGTGGGCCACGTCACTACGTGGGACGTTATATCGTACTACGTAGTACTCCCACTCAAACGGCGCGGAGCCGCGCCCGACCAGCTACTCGAAACTGACCAGATGACGCTGGACCGCCCAGCGGCTCAGCTCGTGACGGCTGGACAGCTGAAGCTTGCGCAGCACCGCCGAGACGTGCGCCTCGACCGTCTTCGTCGAGATGCCGAGCGTCCTGGCGATCTCCTTGTACATGTAGCCCCGCGCGATGTGACGCAGCACCTCGCGCTCGCGTGGCGTGAGCTGGTCCAGATCCGGGTCCGCCGCCGCCGGGCGCGGGTCCGGTGGCGCAGCCGCGAACGCGTCGAGCACGAAGCCGGCGAGGCGCGGTGAGAACACGGCGTCCCCTTCGGCGACGCGTGCCACCGCGTCTGCGAGCTCTGGCCCCGAGATCGTCTTCGTCACATAGCCGCGCGCGCCGGCCCTGATGACCGCGATCACGTCCTCGGCGGCATCCGACACAGAGAGCGCCAGGAAACGTGGCGCGTCCTGAGCGCCCGCGCAGCGCTTGATCACCTCCTCGCCGCCGCCGTCCGGCATGTGAACGTCCAGCAGCACCACATCGGGGTGCTGCGCGGCGATCGTCGCGACGGCGTCGTCGACGGTGCCGGCGTCCCCCGCAACCTCGACCAGCTCCCCGAGCTCGGCCTTGACGCCGGCCCTGAAGAGGCGATGATCGTCGACGATCACGACCCGTGGGCGAGCGGCGGCGGTCATGTCGCGCCCACCTGAAGCTCGACCTCGGTTCCCTCCCCGGGACGGCTCCGTACCCGGGCGAGCCCGCGGTGACGCTCCATGCGACCCTGGATCGAGTCGCGCAGCCCGCGCCGGTCCGGCGGGATAGCCTGCGTGTCGAAGCCCACGCCGCGATCGCGAACGAAGACCTCGACGCGGCCGTCACGCGCCTCGGCGTACAGGTCGACGCGGCTGCTGCCCGAGAACTTGGCGGCGTTCGTCATCGCCTCCCGCGCGGCGAGCACGAGCGCGTCGAGCGAGGCATCGAGCGGCCTGTCGCCAACCGTCACCACCTCGATCGGGATGCCGTGCAGTTCCTCCACCTCGGCCGCCGCCTGGCGCAGCGCCGAGGCCACGGTGTCGGCCTCCGGCGCGGCGCGCCCTTCGTGCAGCCACGTGCGCAGCTCACGCTCCTGGCGGCGTGCGAGCGCGGCGACCTCCTGCGGTTCGGCCGAGCGCTTCTGGATCAACGCCAACGTCTGCAGGACGGAGTCGTGCAGGTGGGCGGCGACCTCGGCGCGCTCCTGCTCACGGATCCGGGCGGCGCGCTCGGATCCGAGGCTGCGTGCGAGGCGCACGAACCAGGGCACGATCAGCGCGCCGAACACGCCGGCCACGATCGCCACGGCACCGATCGCGCGCCCGAGGCTGTGGAGCACGGAGAACGTGTGCAGCAGCGCCGCGACGGCGAACGCCACCATCAGCCCGCCGACGAACACGCGCGGGCCGTCGAGCCGCGCCGCGCCGCGCACGAGACCTCGCACCGAGCGCCGGCCGCCCTCCGGGCTCAGCACGGCGGGCGGCCCCACGGTGGGTCGCCATACGAGCGCCACCCCGCACGTCCCGATTACGACGGGCCACACAACCGACTGCCCGAGGCCCAGGCCCAGGTGACGGAGCGCCCACTGCACGGCGACGACGCAGAGCACGATCATCACCGCCTCGCGCCAGGCCCCCGGACGACGGGTCCGGCCCTCTCGCTCTGGCGCGACCGGCACGAGCGCCCAGGCCAGGGCGTACGCAGCAACGCCGACGCCGCCGACGCCGCCCAGGGCGGCCGTGACGATGCGGACGATTTTCACGTTCACGTCGATGCGCGCGGCGATGCCGGCGCAGACGCCACCGAGCAGGCCTTCGTCGGGTCGGCGGCGCAGGCGGGGGTGCTCTTGCGACTCGCCGGGGTGGCCGCCGTCAGGCGGCAGACCCCGCCGTCGGCCGGCCCGGAGCGCCGGCCCAGCCTTCCCTCCAGTCGCGGCTTGCTCGGAGGACATGCCAGAGATCATGGCACCGTGCGAGGGGCCGTCTCTAGGGGATATCCCCTAGGGGCGGCACCCGGGCGCCGGCCGAGGAGGGCACTGGCCACAGGCCGATCTCGGCACATTCGTCCAAGGCCTCCGCGGCCGAACCTATCCTTCTCCGCATGGCGATGAGCGCACGCGCCGAGACGCCCCCGTCGCGGGCCGCCGGCGCGCCGGAGATCCGTGCTGCTTGGCGTCCGTCGGCGTTGCAACTCGTGATCGCGCTGACCGTCGCGGGCGCGGCGCTGCGCTTCGCGACCATCGACGTGCAGTCGATCTGGGGCGACGAGTCGATCACGCTCTCGCTCATGCACCGCAGCTTCGGCTCGATGATCTCGCAGCTCTCATCGAGCGAGTCGACCCCGCCCCTCTACTACTCGCTGGCATGGGTCTGGACGCGCGTCTTCGGGATCGGCCCGGTCGGATTGCGCACGCTCTCCGCGCTCGCCGGCACGATCACGATCCCGCTCGTGTGGGCCTGCGGGCGTGAGGTCTCAGACCGCGTCGGCGGCTGGGCCGCGGCGCTCGCCGTCGTGAGCCCGGCGATGTACTACTACTCGCAGGAGGCGCGCGCGTACGCGCTGCTGATCATGTTCTGCGCGGCCGCGTTCCTGTTCTTCGAGCGCGCCATGGCGCGTCAGGACGGGCGCAGCCTCGCATGGTGGGGCGTCTTCTCGGTGCTCGCTCTGCTCACGCACTACTTCGCCGCGTTCCTGTTCATACCCGAGGCGCTGATCCTGTGGCGGCGCGTGGGCTGGCGCCGCCTGCTCTGGCCTGTCGGCGCCGTCGCCATAGCCGGGATCGCGCTGTTGCCGCTGGCGGTCGACCAGCGCAACTCGGGCAAAGCGACCTGGATCGAAGAATCCTCGCTCGTGAACCGCATCGGCGAGACGGGCAAGCAGTTCCTGGTCGGGCTCTACTCGCCGGGGCAGGTCGGGACCGCCGCGCTGAGCACCCTGCTCGCGCTCGGGGCGCTCTGGCTGGTCCTCACCCGCGGGCGCGGCGCCGAGCGCGACCGCGCGCGCGACGCGGCGATCGTCGCCGCGGCGGGCGTCGGTATCCCGCTGGTGCTGGCGGGCGCGCATCTGATCGACGTCTTCGACGGGCGCAACGTGATCGCGGCGTGGGTGCCCTTCGCGGTCCTCGTCGCGATCGGCCTGGGCTGCGCCGGGGCGGGAAGGATCGGCCCCGCGCTGGGCGCGGCGCTCTGCGCGATCGGCCTGGCTGTGATCGTCGCGACGAATCTCCTGCCGGGCTACCAGCGCGACGACTGGCGAGGCGCCGCACAGGCGCTGCCGGCGCCGACGCAGCCGCGCGTGATCGTCGCGGAACGCTTCGACGCGACGCCGCTGTCGGTCTATCTCGGCCCCCTCCACGACCTGCGTTCGCCAGACGGTCGTGGCCCGCGAAATCGCGTTCCCGGCGCTGCGCACCCGCCACACCTACGGAGCCCCCTCGGCCCCCTTCGTGCAGCTGCACGCGCCGCGCGGCTTCCGGCTCGCCTCCGTGCGCAAGAACGAAGCCTTCGCGGTCACCCGGTTCGTCGCGGCACGTCCCACACCGGTCTCGAGGCGCGAACTGCTCAGGCTGGCCGGCAGCCCGAGCGGCGAACTTCTCGTGGGCGGCCAGGGCTGACGCGACGAAGCGCCCGCAGCCGCCAGAGGCCGCGGGCGCCGTCGCATGAGGACTCGAGTAGCCGCCCTACAAGGCGAGGAGTTCCTGCACCGCGCTCGTGAAGGCGCCCTTCGGCTGATCTTCGTGCTGGAGCAGCCCGAAGTAGGACTCCCGGTTGTTGCTCGCGCCGGCGGCTTCCTGGTCGCGCACCTGGTAGAGCAGGAACAGCTGCAGGCGGCTGCCGACCAGCGATTTGATTTCTGCGACGCTCCTCTTGAGCTGTTCTGCTGCTTCGCCGTAGGTCATGCAGGGGTTCAGGCCGTAGTTTTCGGACACGCAGGTGCCGTTGTCGGTCGAGATGCCCCACTCGGTGATGTCGATCGGGATGTTCGAGGGCGCTCCATGAGCGGCGGTCTGCTGGAGCAGGCCGGCGATCTTGCCTTTGCCGGAGGTCCCGTAGGGATGGACGACCCAGCCGGAGACGTAGCTGGCGAGATTCGGGACCGCCTGGTACATGCCGTTCATCCAGTTCCCCGACGGGTCGTCGGCCTGGGCCAGCACACCGACCTTGACGCCGGTCGCGCCGATCGCTTCGGCGGCTTCCTTCACGCGGACCGCGTACGTCTGTGCGCGAGCCTGGTAGGAGGGCGTGCCCGCGTTGTCGCCGTACTGGTAGCCGTAGGAGGTCTCGTTGCCGAACTCGATCGTCTGGATCGCCAGGTTGCCGTCGCTGCGTTTGGCCCAGAACGTGCCACCGGGCCCGTACGTCTTGGCCCAGGAGGCGAGGCTCTGCGCTTCGGCCGCCGAGGGGATGCGACCGTAGAAGGACGCGAGCGGGGCCACGCGGACGCCTTTCGCCGCGTAGTTGGCGATCGCGTATTCCAGCGACGAGGCCGGCGCGCCGATCGAGAAGGAGATCCGCACGACCTTCGCGCCGAGCATCGAGGTGCCCGTGAAGTCCTGCGGGTTCGTCCCGGAGTTGATGCCCGGCTGGAAGCCTTCGGTGCCGATCACCGAGAAGCCCGTTTCTTTCGGCGCCGGCGCCGTTTCTTTCGGCGCGGGGGCCGCCGGGTAGGCGATCGTGACCGACGGCGCCCATTCGCTGCCGTTGACGGCGGTGCGCACCGAGTAGGTGACGGTCTTGCCGGGGACCGCCGGCGGCGTCGTTGAGGTCCCGCTCACCGCGGTGAACGCTTCGGGCTGGCCCGGAACCTTCGTCACCAGGATGTAAGCGTTGACGTTCGCGACGAGGTTCCACTGCAGCGTCTGCCCAGAGACGTGCAGGGCGGGCGCGGCCTTCTGGTTCAGATGTTCGGCCGGCGGACCAGCGGGCGGCGTCGGCGTCGGGGCGGGCGGCGCGGCGGGGTAGGTGATCTTGACGATGTTCGACCAGTGCGAGGAGCCCGCCGAGGCGCGCACCGCGTAGCTCACGGTCGTGCCGGGCACGGGGTCGGGGGTCGAGGAGGTGCGGTGCAGGTAGGTGTAGTGGTAGGGCTGCCCCGGGACCGCGCTGAGGATCACGTATCCCTTGGCGTGGACGAGGCGGGTCCAGTCGAGCTTGTCTCCGCTAACGCGCAGAGACGGGGAACGCAGCGCCGAGCTGGACGCGCCCGCGCGGCTGGAGCGCCGCGCCTTGAAGGCCAGTCCGCGCTCGGCGGCTGTGAAGGCGCGGCCGGCACGCTGGACGCTCTGGCGAAGGTGGGTGCATGAGCCGCCGGCGCGCAGGCAGCGGTGCAGCGTGCGGGCCCGGGCGACGAGGCGGCGGTCGGCGGCGTGGGCGCGCCGGGAGGCGGCGCTGAGCGCGGCGTTGAACGAGGCGGAGCGTGCGTGGCCGGCGTGGTGGTGAGCGGCTGAAGCGCCGCTCGGGATCAGCGCCAGCAGCGCGAAAATGCCGACTGCAAGCAGGATCCGTCCGGCGGCCCGGCGAGGGCTGGGGTGCATGTCGATCTCCTTCGGTAGCTGGGCTGTCTCGCTGGGAGACCCCTGGCTTTGCGACCTCGCCTCACGGCGAGAGTGCCTTTGTCGGGAGCACGCGGGGAAGCTGTCTCCGCCCCCTCCGTGCCTCAGATTTTCTGCGAGCTACTGCGTCTCCTATCGCGTAGGAGCGCGCGCGACTTTAGCCGTGCAGCGTTTGTTGCACTTTGTTTCTAGGCCGGCGCAGCGGGTAGGCCGCGCCGCCGCTCTAGGCTTCTTGGGCCTGCAGCTCGGAGACCTTGCCCTCGAGCTGCTCCATGACCGTCGGGTCGCGCAGAGTCGTGACGTCCCCGAGGGCACGGCCCTCGGCGATGTCGCGCAACAGCCGCCGCATGATCTTCCCGGAGCGTGTCTTGGGCAGGTCGTCGGCCCAGATGATGCGCTTGGGGCGCGCGAACTTGCCGATTCGCTCCGCCACGGTGCCACGGATGCCTTCGACGGTCTGCTCATCGCCCTGCAGGTCCCCCTGCAGCGTCACGAACGCGACGATCGCCTGACCCGTGTCCTCGTCGTGCTGGCCGATCACAGCCGCCTCGGCGACCTCGGCGTGGGCCACGATCGCCGACTCCACCTCAGCGGTCGAAAGGCGGTGGCCCGAGACGTTGACGACGTCGTCGATGCGCCCGATCACCCAGAAGTAGCCGTCCCGGTCCTTGCGCGCGGCGTCACCGACGAGGTAGGTCTCCGGGCCGTACTTCTTGAAGTACGTCTCGACGAAGCGGTCCTCCTCCTTGTAGAGGGTGCGCAGCATCGAGGGCCACGGCCGCGTCAGCACGAGCAGACCCTGCCCCTCGTCGATCGGCTCGCCCGTGGACTCGTCGCGGACCTCCGCGAACACGCCCGGGAACGGCTGCGTGGCCGACCCCGGCTTGGTCTCGGTGATCCCCGGCAGCGGCGTGATCATGATCGCGCCGGTCTCCGTCTGCCACCACGTGTCGACGATCGGGCAGCGTTCGCCCCCGATCACCTTGTGGTACCAGAGCCACGCCTTCGGGTTGATCGGCTCGCCGACGGACCCCAGCAGCCGCAGGCTGGACAGGTCGTGTTTGCCCGGCCACTCCGCGCCCCACTTGATGCAGGCGCGGATCGCCGTCGGGGCGCAGTAGAGGATCGTCACGCCGTAGCGCTCGACGAGCTCCCACCAGATTCCCTTGTCCGGGTAGTCGGGCGCGCCCTCCCACATCACCGAGGTCGCGCCGTTGCACAGCGGCCCGTAGACGATGTAGGAGTGGCCGGTCACCCAGCCCACGTCGGCCGCGCACCAGTAGACATCGGTCTCTGGCTTGAGATCGAACACGTACCGGTGGGTGGCCGACACGCCGGTCAGATAGCCACCGGTCGTGTGCAGGATCCCCTTCGGCTTCGCGGTCGACCCGGAGGTGTAGAGGATGTACAGCGGGTGCTCGGCGTCGAGCTCCTCCGCCGGGCACTCCGGGTCTGCCGCGGCGAGGATCTCGTCGTAGAAGACGTCGCGCCCCTCGGTCATCGGGCAGTCCAGGCCCTTGCTGCGCACGACCACGATGCGCTCGAGCGTCGCGAGGTCGGCCATGGCCTCGTCCACCCGCTCCTTGATCGGGGTCGTCGTCCCCTTGCGCGCCGCTCCGTCGACGGTGATCAGCGCCTTTGCCTCCGAGAACTCCATCCGCTCGCGAACGGCCTCGGCTGAGAAGCCCCCGAACACGACGTTGTGCGGAGCCCCGATGCGCGCGCAGGCGAGCATCGCTACGACCACCTCGGGGATCATCGGCAGGTAGATCCCGACCACGTCGCCGGGACCGACGCCGAGGTCCTTCAGCGCGCTGGCGAAGCGCTTGACCTCGGCGAGCAGCTCGGCGTAGGTGATGTCGCGCTCGGTCCCGTCCTCGCCGCGCCAGTGGTAGGCGATGCGCTCTCCCCTGCCCGCCTCGACGTGCCGGTCCAGGCAGTTGTAGGACACGTTCAGTCGCCCGCCCGTGAACCACTTGTAGAAGGGCGGGTTGGAGTCGTCGAGCACCTGCTCCCATGGCTTGAACCAGTGCAGCTGCTCTGCCTGCTCGGTCCACCAACCCTGGGGGTCGGCCGCGGCCCGCTCATAGACCGCGGGGTCTTTCAGAAGCGCTCGCTCGCGGAACGTCTCGGGCGGCGGGAAGCGCTCGACGTCGAGCAGACCCGCGAGCTCTCGATCGAGCCCCTCGCCGCCCGTCTGTTCGCCGGCCACGGTGCTCATCGGGCCACCCTATACCTCGATGTCGCCGCCGCGGCGGGCGGCGCCGACGTTGAGCGGGATCACCGGCAGAACCGTCCGCGCGAACGTCGAGTTGACGACGGCCGCGAAGGACGCGTACCACGCAGCGACGGCCGTGGCGAGGCCGATGTAGCCGCCCCAATGCGTGACGGTTTCGTGCGGCCCCACGGCGCCGATCGCCAGCAGCACGAAGGTCACGGTCAAGAGCACGAACACGAGCAGCACCGCGCCGCTCACGCGCAGGGCGGCGACCGTCATGTACGCGGTGAAGATCGCCCACGCCCACAGGTACACCCCGAGCGCGTTGCCGACGTTCCCGGTGATGTCCTTCGCGTAGAAGACGTTGAGCGCCCAGAAGGAGATCCAGAAGGCGCCGAATGAGGAGAAGGCCACGGCACCGAACGTGTTGCCGGTGCGGAACTCCCACATGCCGGCCAGAAGCTGGACGATGCCGCCGTAGGCGAGAGCGAGACCCAGCACAACAGGCGCGCCCTTGTTGCTGACGAGGTTCGAGTTGAACATCGACAGCACGAAGGTCGTCATCGCGAACGCGGCGAGGCCCAGTGGGCCCGGGTCTGCCGGTTTGAAGCCGACGGCGGGAGGCGCGACACGCGCGCCGGCGCCGGCCGTCGGGTCTCGTTGGATCGGGGCAGTAGCCGCCACGGTGGACTCCTTCGATCGCAATGCGAGCGAGGCTGGGCGCCTGAGCGGGCACCTCCCTCGTTCCCTATGTCACACAGCTACCCGCCGCCCGCGCGGCCAATCGGGACACGGCGCTCGGAATCGCCCACAGGTCCGAATCCGGACACGCCGGCGAAGACGCCCCGTCAGGCGCGGCCGCGTTTGCGCCGGCGCTTGCGAGCGGACGCGGAGGGCGATGGTTGGGTGGGCTCCGGGACCACTTCCCCGTTGCCCGCGGCGACCGCGGCCGGCTCGCCGGCTGCCCCGCGGCGTTCGGCCTGCGTCTGAGCGCGGCTCGGCCAGGGCCGGGCCTCGCCGGCCTCCCACGCCGGCGGGTCGCCGCCGGGCCATTTGCCGCTGAGCAGCATCCCCATCATCACCAGCCAGAAGGCCGGGATGAGCTGCAGGGTCGGGCCGATGTTCGGCAACAGGATCAGCAGCGCGCTGAACATGCCAAGGAACGCCATCCAGCGCGGCAGCAGGCCGGTGCGGAGCGAGTTCAGCATCACGATGATCATGCCGACGACGAGCGCGAGTCCTGCCAGCAGCGAGAGGTAGGCGACGATCTGGTTGCCGGCGCCCTTGGTGAGGGCCTGTTCGACCGCGTGGCGGGAGAAGTCGTGACCGGTTGCGAAGTTGTGGGTCTCGATCGCGTAGACGACCTCGTGTGCGACGCTCGCCACGGCGACCGCGATCCCGCCGACGAGCACGAGCATCCGGGCCGGCGGCCAGGTCGTTGGACGGCGGAACGAGCTCGCGTCGAAGAGCAGCAGCAGCACCAGCGTCAGGATCACGATGGCGATCGCCGCGAGCACGCTGCCCGCGATGAACGTGAAGGCGTGGTGGGAGATGTATTTGACCTCGGGCGCTCGCGGGCTGACGCCGGGTTCGGATATCCCCTGCACCGTCGGGGTCAGCCCCTCCAGGGGACCCACAGTGGGCAGCCCGTTCAGGGTCGAGGTGATGATGATCGCGCTGAGCAGATACAGGAAGCCGCCGGCGAACGCGGGTACCGACAGACGCCGGCGCCGGTCGAGCTCGCCGTGGGTCTGCTCGCTGATCTCCGCTGCGGTAGGCATCGAGCAGGGCAGTCTATGATCTGAGCATGGAGGGCGGCGGCCTCGGAGACATGTTCGGCGACCCGGAGGAGATCCAGCGGCGCCTCGCGGAGTTCGCCGAGCAGATGCAGGGCAGCCAGCGCCTGGCCTGGGCCGACAACGCGATCAAGCTCGCGGTCGACATGACCGTCGCCGCGGTTTCACGCGTGAACGTCCAGGGCAACGCCGAGGCGCAGGCGGAGCAGATTCGCACCGTGATCGCGCGCGTCTTCCCCGAGGCGGTCGCGCTCGTCCGCGAGGCCCGCGAGGGCCTTCAGTAGGTCGAGCTCCCCGCGCGCCCCGGGCGGCGCGGCGGGCGGGGATCGGTGGAAGACGGCTCCTCCGGGCCGAGCCGCCCTTCGCGCTCGGCCTCCTTTTCGGCCTGCTGTGAGGCGCGGCCGGCGCTGATCACCTCTTTGAACGAGCGGAAGCGGAAGATGAAGATCACGGCCGCGAGGCCCGCGGCGGCGGTGAAGGCGGCAATCGCGATCTGCTGGCCGACGGAGTAGGCCGCGACGACGGCGGAGCCCGCTTTGGAGGAGAACACCTTCACGAGCAGAGCCTGCTGGACGCCGGCCCCGCCCGGCGTGAACGGCACGGCGCCGGCGACCTGCCCAACAGCGAAGACGAGCAGCACGTTCTGCACCGAGCCGCCGACGCGGAACGCTTCGAGCAGGAACCAGTAGCCCGCGAAGCGACATCCCCAGGCAACGACCTGGAGCGCAGCGACTTCGCGCAGGTACCGCCGTTTGTCGGTCAGGATCGTGAGGCCCTGGCGCACCCGCAGCCAGAACGAGCGTGCGCGCACGGACAGCAGCGCGTAGGCCACGATCGCGATCACGGCGAGCAGCGTGATCAGGAACAGCGTGAAGCGGAAGTGCTCGGCGAAGAACGAGATGTCGAACGAGCTCAGCTTCGCGAAGTCGGGCGGCTTCGGGAAGATCCCTTGGGTGAACGCGTAGATGAGCACAAGCACTCCCGCGCACGCGTCGAACACCGACTCGACGAAGAACGCGCTGGCGACGGTGGGGTAGCGCGAGCCCGGGATCGAGGACTTCGTCAGGAACAGCTTGATGACATCGCCGCCGCGCGCGGGCACGACGTTGTTGAAGCCGACAGCCGCGACATAGGCGCCCCAGATCCGCCGCCATTCGAAGCTGACCGACGGATAGGCCGCGCGCAGGCTGTTGAAGAAGGCACGCGAGCGGATCGTCAGGTTCGCGCCGACGAACAGCAGCCCGATCAACAGGGCGGGCCAGTGGACCGCGGCCAGGTCGCCGAAGAACTGGCCGGCCGCGTCGAAGAAGGAGCTGAGGCTCTGCCCGAGCGAAGTCGCGAGCACGTCTCAAATGTACGGGAGGCGGCTCTCGCCACCGGCCGGGGCCCTCAGATCAGCCCGGCGGCCAGCAGCGCGGCGAAGATCGCCGCCGGCGCGAGCAGCAGGCCCTGCCGCGAGTATGCGAGCGCCGAGGGCCGCGCCCCCGCGGCACGCGCCGCGCGCCACCAGAGCAACACGGCCAGCGAGCCCGTGACAAGGAGATTGGGTCCGGCGTTGAGCCCGATCAGCAGCGCCTGGGGGTGCAGCCCCCCGGTCGAGGACATCAGCACGGCGGCGGGCAGGTTGTTGATCGCGACGCTCGCGAGCGCCGCGACGCCCGCTGTGGCCGGGTCGCCCGCGTCGCGCAGCCAGCCCAGCGGGACCAGTCCCGAGCGGGCCGCGATGCCGAGCCCGACCGAAAGCAGGAACAGGCTGCCGAGCACCGGCAGCCCGAGCGCGCGCAGGCCGTCGCGCAGCGCCGCGCCGCCGCCGCGTGACGCACGCCAGAGCAGCAGCACGAGCGCAAGCGCGAGCACGGGCAGCGCAGGGTTGGCGAGCGCGAGCATCAGCACCGCCGCCAGCACCGCGCCGAGCAGCCCCGCCCCGGCGTGCACCGGCGCGGCTGCTCGCCTCGGCGCGCTCGTCGTCGCGACCAGCGCGCGCCGGTGGAGGGCAAGGACGCCGGCGGCCGTGACGGTGGTCGCGGCGAGCGCCGCCGGGAGCATTTCGACCAGGAACGAGATGCCGCTGCGGCGGTCTCCGGAGAGCACCAGCAGGTTGGTCAGGTTCGAGCCCGGCAGGTACAGCGAGGAGGCATTCGCCATGAACACCGTCCCGTACAGGAACGGCGCCTCGGCGATACCGCGCCGGCGAGCGACCGCGACCAGCACGGGTGTGAGGAACACGGCCGCGGTGTCGAGGTTCAGGACCGCGGTGACGAGCGCGACCAAGCCCAGGCAGGCGAGCAGCGTCACCGCGGGCCCGGCGGGCGTCCGCTCGAGATGGGAGGCGGCGGCCTCGAACAGACCGTCGGCACCGGCGAGCTCGCCGAGCACGAGCAGCCCGGCGACGAGCACGAACGGCGGCCAGGCCTGTTCGAGCGCTTCGCTCGCGTGGGCGATGCCCAGCAGCACCCCTTTCGACTACCCGCCGACGGGGGCGGGCGGGCGCCTTCGCAGCACCCGCACGGCCGCGAGCGCACAGGCGAGCACGGCCCCGACGAGCACGACCAGGAACGCGTCCCCTCCGGGCCAGCTGAGCCCGGCACCCTCCGCCGTCCAGAAGATCCCGTAGGCGCTCAGCAGCACGCCGACCGCGAACTTCAGCGTGTTCTCCGGCACGCGCGAGAGCGGGTGCCGCGCGGCGACACCGATGATCGCCACGACGAGCGCCGCCGTCACCGCGGCCGCCGCGGCGAGGCCGGTGCGCCCGCGCGGCGCGCCGATCGTCACGACGATCAGCGCGACCTCGAGTCCCTCGATCAGGACTCCTTTGGTGGCGATCGAGAACGAGTACGCGTCCCAGCCGGGTTGGGCCAGGCCCGCCGCGCGCGCTTCCTCGAGCCCGCGCGCATACGCGACGTCCTCGTCGCGCATCGCCTTGCGGCCCGCCTCGCGGAGGATCGCCTTGCGCAACCAGTGCGCGCCGAAGGCGAGCAGGAACAGGCCGACCGCGACCCGCACCTCGTCGACGGGCAGGGCCGAGAGGCCGCCGCCGAGGGCGGCGACGACGATGGCCAGCGCCAGAAGCGCGACCCCGACGCCCGCCAGCGCAGAGCGCCAGCTCCGCGTCGAGCCGACCGCCAGCACGATCGTCAGCGCCTCGACGCACTCGACCGCACTGGCCAGGAACACCGAGACGACGGTGCCGACATCGGCTCCACTCATCGCGGGGAATCTAGCGGCGCCGGCGCGTGCCCGAGACGGCCCGGCCAGGGATGCGATAGAAACGCCGTATGGCCCCACCCGCGAAAGCGCGACGGCCCCGCCCGCTCACCGTCGCGGTCACGGGCCCCACGGGGGAGATGGGCCAGGCCGTCGTCGCGGCGCTCGAGCGCTCGCGCGACGTCGGCGAGATCCTCGGCATGGCACGGCGCCCGTTCGACCCCACCGAGCGGGGCTGGAAGAAGGTCGTCTACCGGCGCGGCGACGTGCTCGACCGTCGCAAGGTCGCCCGACTCGTGGAAGACGCCGATGTCGTGATCCACCTCGCCTTCATGATCATGGGCGGCGCGCGTCAGAGCCGCCGCGTGAACCTCGACGGCTCGCGCAACGTCTTCGAAGCCGCGGCCGAAGCCGGCGTGAAACGCCTCATCTACGCCTCCTCGGTGGCCGCGTACGGCTTCCACGGCGACAATCCCGCAGCCGCTCACCGAGGACGTCCCCGCGCGCGGCACCTCCGCCCACTACTACTCGGCGCAGAAGGCAGAGGTCGAGGCGCTGCTCGCCGACTCGCTCTACGGCTCGCGCACGAAGGCCTACGTCTTCCGCCCGTGCATCGTCGCGGGCCCGCAGGCGCCGCTCCTGATCGACAGCCTCCCGTACACGCAGATCTCCGACCGGCTGCCGGGACCGGTGCTGAGCCTGCTCGAGGGCGTCCCGATCCTGCGACCGGTGCTGCCCGACCCCGGCATCCCCTTCCAGCTCGTACACCACGACGACGTCGCGACGGCGATGCGCGCGGCCACTCTGGGCCGCGGCAAGCCGGGCGTCTACAACCTGGCCGGACCAGGGGAGCTGACGGTGCGAGAGCTGGCCGACGAGCTCGGCTGGTATTCGATCCCGGTGCCGGAGCTCGCGGTCGGCGCGGCCGCCGAGGCCGTCTCGCGGCTCGGCTTCCTTCCCACCCAGGCGCAGTGGATCGCGGCATTTCGCGAGCCGGTGATCATGAACACCGCGAAGGCGCGCAAGGAGCTCGGCTGGCGCCCGCGCCACGGCGCACTCGAGACCCTGCGCGAGACGATCCGCGCGACGCGGATGGACGCGCTCATCCGCTAGCGGGAGCTCGCGGCGCGCCCGCCGCCGCCCGGAGAGGGCGACGGCGAACGGTGGGCCGCGGAGGCCGGCGCGGAGCGCCGGTGGACCCCGGCATTTCCTACTTGACGATCTGGAAGGCGCGCTCCATACCCAGAGAAGTGTGGACGCGGCCGTCCTGCGTGGCCATGAAGCAGGCCTGCACGTACCAGCCCGGCTTCTCGGTGATCGTCTCCTGCTGGAAGGCGCCCGCGCCGATCGGGCCGTAGAAGCTGAACGGCTGGCCCTTGACCAGCTTGAACACCTTCTTTTCCTTGCCTTCCTTCAGGAAGCGGACCGCTTCGGAGGCGGCACGCTTGCTCTTGACGGGGAAGGCGACGTTCATGTGAACAAGGAAGCCTTCGTTTTCGAAGCGCACGACCTCGCCGACTTTGAGCTTGGTCGGCCCGCGGAACCCGAACTCGATCGTCTTCTCGACGGCCTGGGCCGCAGGCAGCGCGGCGGGAGCCGGCGCGGCCGTGATCGTGAGGACCGAGTGCGGCGGGCTGGTCGGGTTTTCGCCTTCGGCGTTCAGGAGGATGTACGTACCGGGCGCGAGCACCGTCTGCGCTTCGGCGTTCGCTCCGGGCACGCCTTCCTCGTCGAACACGATCGAGCCCAGTTTGTTCGCGTTGTTGGGGTCGGAGAAGGCCTTCGATTTCGCGAACGTTTCAAATTCGGCCGGCGTGACCCCAGGCTTCAGCAGGAACAGGATCACAGCCGGTTCCTTCAGGCCCTTGGCGGCCGTCGTGACGATGTTGACGGCCCCGGAGACCGTCGAGCCGGAGGCGGTGATGCTCGTCTTCGTGACCGAGACGTTGAGGGTCGGGAGCGTTGCCGCGCCCGACGCCGCCGGAGCGGCCCCGATCGCGAGCAGCGAGCCGGCCGTCACGGCGGCGGCGAGGATTCCCCGTCGCAGTGATGCTTTACGTGTCCAGCGCTTCATGTTGATCCTTTCGTCTGCGGGCTGGCCCTCGGGCCGTCCACGAGAGTGCTTGAGAGCATGAAACCCGGACCGCTGGCGACCCTCCAAAGTCGTCCCCCTTCCCGGGCACCCACGGACGCGCCGCGGCGCGCGAAACCCTAACAACCCTTAAACATCTGCGGGTGGCCGCAGATGCGAGGGATGCGGAATCTCTCATGAGATCCGGGCCCGGTTCACGCGACGGTGCGAGGCTCCTCAGAGGACGGGCGGGGCGGCCTCGCGCAGCGCGGCGAGCACCTGCTCGTCGTGCTCGGCGGGCTTGACCTTGCGCAGCACGCTCGCAACGACGCCATCGGGGCCGATCACGAACGTCGTGCGCTCGTTGCCGAAGTACGTTTTGCCGTACATCGACTTCTCGACCCACACGCCGTAAGCGTCGGCCGCGGCGTGGTCCTCGTCGGCCAGCAGCGAGAAGTTCAGCCCCTCCTTTTCGTGGAAGGACTTGACCTTCTTGACCGGGTCGGGCGAGACCCCGAGCACGACGGCTCCGGCGTCCGAGTAGTCGGCGAGGTGGTCGCGCACGCCGCAGGCCTGCGTCGTGCAGCCCGGGGTGGCGGCCTTGGGGTAGAAGTAGAGGACCAGCATCTGCCCGGCGAAGTCGCCGAGCTTGACCTCGCGGCCGTCCTGGTCGGGGAGAGCGAAGTCGGGGGCCTTCTCGCCGGGCTCGATCACGCCCAGCATCTTAGGATGCCCCCGGGCATGAGCTTGGGAGTCTGTAGCCCGGCGAACCGTTCTCGGCCTCCCGCTGGGCGGCCGAGAAGCTGTGAGGAGGAGCGAGCATGAAGTCAGCGATCGACCCGGTCGGCTTCCGCAAGGCGCAGAGCAAGAACTGGGATTCTGCCGCGGGGGGATGGAAGGAGTGGAGCGAGTTCAACGACAGCGCCGGCCGGCACATCAGCGAGCGGCTGGTGGAGCTCGCCGGCGTCCGGGCGGGGAGCCGGGTCCTGGACGTCGCCGCCGGCTATGGCGAGCCGGCGCTCACCGCTGCGCGCAAGGCCGGTCCTGAGGGGCAGGTTGTGGCGACAGACATCTCCGCTGAGATGCTGGCGTTCGGGCGCGAACGAGCAGCGGCGGCCGGCCTGGCGAACGTCGAGTTCATTCAGTCGGACGCCTCGAGTCTCGACTTTCCGCAGCAGAGCTTCGACGCCGCCGTCTCGCGCTGGGGGATCATCTTCGAGCCTGACGCGGAGGCCGCGGCGGAGAGCATCCGAGGCTTTCTGGAGCCGGGCGCGCGGATCGCGATCAGCTCGTGGGGCGAGCCCGATCAGGTGCCCTTCCTCTCGATTCCGATGAGGACGGCGATGGAGTGGCTGGACGTGCCGCCGCTCCCCGCCGGAACGCCCGGGCCGCTCTCCCGGCCCACCCCCGCTGCGATCGGCGGATTGCTCGAAGGAGGCGGGTTCTCGAAGGTCGCCGTAGAGCAGGACGAGGTCACCTACGAATTTGACTCCCCGGAGCACTTCACTGCCTATGTCAGAGCGATCGCGGCCCCGATCCGGGCGATGATCGAGCAACACGCGCGCGGAGCCCAAGAAGAGGTCTGGGGCGCGATCACGCAGGCCGCGGCGGATGCGGGGGGAGGCTCGAAGCCCCTCAGCTTCTCGAACGTGGTGCTGCTCGCGTCAGCCACCGCCTAGCGCCGGCCGCGTTTGTTGCAGCTTGGAACACCGGCGGACGGCTCACGCGAGCTCGGCGAGCGGGAACGCGCGGTGACGCCGCGGCGGCACGAGGTAGTTCTGCCGCCGTGTTGCGGTCAGGAACCGCTCGAGGCCGACGTTCTTGGACGGGACGTTGTATTTCTGCGCCAGGTCGGTCGACGCCTGACTGCGGCGCATCGTCGCGAAGAACGCGGCGCTCGGCACGAAGATGCTGAAGTGAAGCTTCGCCAGCGAGGCGCCGCCCGGGACGTCGAGCGAGTCGAAGCCGGGACCGTCGGCACGGATGTGGATCGGCGAGCCGTCGGTGGCGCGGCTGGTGCGCTGCAGCGCAGACGTGTGGCCGATGTGCGGTTCGCCGTCGAACTGCGCAGGTTCGCTGGCTTCGCCCTTCGCGTCCGCCACGCCGCCGAAGCGGTTCGGCAGGAACGCCGGACCACCGCCGTTGGTGAACTGGTCGGCGTTGCCCTGCGAGAGCAGCGGCTGCGAGAACATGGCCGAGACGCGGCGCCTGTACGTCTCTTTCGGCGCTTCGTAGAACTGCTCGAGATCCATGATCACGTGCGAGAGGTGCATGATCGAGCCGTGGTCGAAGTACTGGCCGCGCCGGGCGTCCGTGAGCTTCGCCGAGGTGTCGCCGAGGAAGGTGGTGAGCTTCGGCTTGCCGCTCGACTTCGTCTGCTGGGAGGAGAAGCCCATCCACATCGGCGACTTGGGGTTGATCGCTTCCGCGTAGGGCAGGTTCTGTTCCTCGGCGACCGCACGCGGCAGCCCCATCTGCACGAACATCAACCGGCGCGATGTCACCGTGAGGAGGCCCGCGAGCCCCGATTCACCGGCGGCCTGACCGGCGAGCGTGGTGCTTTCGCCTGAGAGCCATGCGAGCACTTCTTCCACGTTCGCGCTCGAGTCGCTGCGCAGCGTCACCACCAGGTCGTTCGACTCGATCTGGACGGGCACGTTGAAACGTTCCTTCGTGACTTCGGGATTCTGCGGCGAGACGTCCGTCGGCCCCGGCACCGCCTCCTCGAGGACGTAGCGTTCGGGTTCGTTGATCAGCCGCGGCATGTTGCCCGCGACGAGCGCGCCCGACATGCCCCCCGGGAACCTTTCGAAGTACGGGATTCCGTAGGCGACGCTCGTGAAGACACCGCTGGGGCTGAACGGGTAGCTCGACTCGATCTTGGCCAGCGCTCTGGCGAGCGTTTCCTGGTCGGCGCTCGTCGGCGTCCGTGTCAGCGCGAACGTCGCGAACAGCGTGTAGACGGGCGGGTAGGCGACTTTGACGCGTTCCTCTGTGATCGCCTTCGGGGTGAACTTTTCGATCTGGTACTGGATTTCGGGCAGCCTGGAGCCGGCTGCCGCGGCACGCTCAGGAACGCGCGCGAGAAGATCGAGCGCGCCCAGCGTCGAAGCGCTGACACCCAGCACCGCGGCCCGCTGGAGCAGGGCGCGGCGCGTGAGCGCGCCCCCTCCGCCCGCCGAACCACGCATGGGGTCCTCCGACCCCCCTCGTTGCAAGCCCACGATCCCTCTCCCTCATCCCGAGAACCAGACTCGATCATAGGAAGGATGTCTACGGGGTGTCAACTCATACGGTTGGGGGATACCGGTTCGGATATTCGCCTCGCCGGGCGTGCGCCGAATTGCCCTACGACACGCCGTGGAGCCGCCTGTGACGGGCGAATCCGCTGGTCGCACGCGCATCCCAACAGCTCCTCGAGCCCGCCGGGATCACATATCTCCGCATCGGTCCAACCTCGAGGCGCGGCGCGCGTTCTCATCGTGCTGTCGCAATGCGTCTCCCCGACGACGCAGGCGCGTGGCCTCGGCCCGAGAGGGACGGACCGGGGCCACGCAGCGACGCCGCGAGAGGCGGCCGTAGCACTGCGCTACTTCAACAGCCTCGACAGCCGCCTGTCCTTGAGCACCCGGCCCTCGGTCTGCTCGCGCGGGCAGTACGCGACGACGTAGTCCTCGAAGTGAACGGCTCTGAGCGTCTCCCCGCAGCGCGGGCACGGCTCGCCCTCGTGGCGGTGCACCTTCAGCGGCATCGGCAGCTTGTCGGGAATCGGCAGCGAGATGTTCTGCTCGTAGTGCTCGAGCGCGGCGCCCAGCGTCGAGACGATCGCCTCACGCAGCGCGGCGGCCTCGTCTGCGTCGAGGTCCGCGCCGCGCTTGTAGGGCGAGAGGCGCGCCTCCCAGAGGATCTCATCCACCCAGGAGCGACCGATGCCCGCGATCGTGCGCTGGTCGCGCAGCAGGCTGTGCAGCGGGCGCGGCGCGTCGAGCAGCGCCCGCAGCTCCTCGGCGTCGCCTGGGTCGGGCCACGCCTCCGGACCGAGCTTCGCCAGCGCCTCGTCCTCATCGAGCGCGCCTGCGGGAAGGAGCTTCACCCACGCGGCCTGCTTGGAGCCGAACTCGCGCAGGCGCAGCTCGGGCCGCTCCGCCTCACCGGGGAGCGGCCTCGAGCCGGACGAGCAGTCGCGAGGTGCGGTCGCGGGGACCCGCCGGCTTGTCGAAGAGCTGCAACCGCCCCGCCGACATCAGGTGGATCAGCAGCGCCAACGAGTCCGCGCCCGGCTCTGCGTCGATGTCCACGATCAGGTTCTTGCCCCGTCGCCGCACGCCGGCAATCGTGCGCCCTTCGAGCGCGCTCAGGGGCGGGTCATACGTCTTCAGCGCGTTGATGCCCGGTGCCAGTGCGGAGTCGACCCGCCGTCCTGCGAGCGCGCGGTCCAGCAGGCGCGCGGTGATCTCGACCTCAGGCAGCTCGGGCATGAAGCAATCGTAGGGCGGCCCGCACGCCGAGCCGCCCCACGACCCTCTCCCCAGAGGCCGGCACGAAGCGCCGGCCGACCTACCTCAGTAGGCGTGAACCGCCGGGCCCACGTAGGTCTTGCCCTGTGGGCTCTTCCAGCGCACGCGCCATGCCGAGCCGGCCGTGTGCGAGTTGAGCGCCCAGTACCCGCGACTGTTGGTGCTCACCGTTCTCAGGACCTTCCAGGAGCGCGAGCCCTTGCGCTGCACCAGAACCGTGATCTTCGTCGAGCCGGTCGCCGCGCGCGCGAGACCCCAGAGCGAGTAGCCGCCGTGCGTGCGGTTGACAGTCAGCGGAATGGACCAGGCGAGGTACAACGGCTTCGGCTTGCCGCTCTGGTACTCGAGCCCGGTCTGGAAGCCGACGGCGCCGCCCGCGACGCTCGAGCCCGGTTTGCCGCCGAGCGGGTCGTCCTTGAGCAGGTACTGAGAGAAGGCGGCGACGCGCGGGTTCGACCACGCGATGTGTTCGGCGATCGCGTCATATTCGGCCTGCTTGGAGACCGAGACGCCGAGTTCGTGGTTGGGGAAGCTCTGCACGCCGAACTCGGTGAGGTAGATCGGCAGGTGCGAGGGGATCGCGTGCGCCGCGGCTGCGCGGTTGAGCGCGGAGGAAAGCCGCGAGAGCGAGCCGATCGTCACGTCGTCCTTTTTGGGGCTGGCCCAATGTGGGTTGACCGCCTTGGTGTACGCGTGGTGGGCGTAGCCGCTCATCTGGAGCTTCCCGCAGGAGCCGGCGGGGCGGTAGCGGGCGTTCAGACACAGCGCTTCGCGCAGGAACTCGAGCGGAGCGACATCGTGCAGCAGCGCCCGGGCGCCTTCGCGGTGGGGGTTGACCGCGTCGTAGCCCGTCGGCGCCGTCTCTCCGAAGAGCACCTTCGGATGCGTGATGCCTGCGGCCACGAGGCCCGCGTAGCCGGCCTGGAACAGACCGCGGTAGATGCGTGGCGAGGCGGGCTTTCCCTTCGAGCTCCACTGCGGCTGCAGGAACGCGGGGTGGTTGGGCTCGTTCCAGATCGAGTAGACCGACACCTGCGAGCCGAACTCGCGGGCAACCGCCGTCATGAATTCCTGGAAGTCCTTCTGGTCGGGCCGCGTGACATAAGGGGCTTTCTTGTTCGACGTCGCCCAGCGCGGCACCGGCGAGCTCACGGTCAGCAGCACCGGCCAGCCGAGGCTCTGCGCCTTCGCGAGCACGGGTGCGTAGAGAGCCCAGTTGTAGGCCGCCGGGTCCGTGGCGTCGAATGCCGGCTTCGTGGCGCTGCCGGCGGAGGGGACGACCGAGGCCCAGGAGAGCTCTACGCGCAGCGCTTTCACGCCGAGCGCCTGCATCTGGGAGAAGACTTTCGCCTGGTCGTGGGTTTCGAGCAAGGTCGAGCCGGCCTCGAAGTAAGTGGTCTGGCTCTGGGACGCCGACGCGCCCGCGGGGAGGGCCATCGCGGCGGCCAGAAGGCCTGCCAGAACGGGGAGTGTGAGGGAACGGAGTTTGGGCATGGTGGATTGAGACACCTCAGCGCAGAGAAGGTTGCGGTGGCTATAGGTTCCCGTCCGTGAGCGCACCGGTAGCGCCAGACGACATCGTCCGCACGGCGGAAGAAGGGCAGGCTAACAGCCGCCCGCCGCTGCTCGTCCTCGACCCCCTGGAGTCCTTCCTGGACGCCCACGGGCTCGGTGAAGGCGAGGTTCGCGCCAGCCCTATCGGGGAGGGCCACTCCAACGTGACCTACCTCGTCGAGCGGGGCGGCGAGGAGTTCGTCCTGCGCCGCCCGCCGCGCCCGCCGCTCCCGCCCAGCGCCCATGACGTCCTGCGCGAGGCGCGGCTCCTGCGCGCCCTGGCGGACACGCCCGCGCGCGTGCCAGCCGTGCTGGCGGTCGGAGACGACGAACAGGTCATCGGTGCGCCCTTCTACGTGATGGAGCGGATCGAGGGCGAGGTGATCGTGGCGAGCGTGCCCGCGGCACTCGACGCGCCGCCCGAGCGGCGGCGGATCGCCGATGAGCTGATCGACGCGCTGGTCGAGATCCACGCGGTCGACTGGCGCGCAGTCGGCCTCGAGGACTTCGGCAAACCGACCGGCTACCTCGAACGTCAGCTGCGACGCTTCGGCGGGCTCTGGGAGCACAACAAGACTCGCGAGATCCCTGCCGTCGAGAGTGTCGGCAAGTGGCTGGCGGACAACCTCCCGGAGTCCGGCCCGGCGACGATCGTGCACGGGGACTTCCGCCTGGGCAACATGATCTACGGCGCCGAGGCCCCCGCCCACCTCGCGGCGGTGCTCGATTGGGAGATGGCGACGATCGGCGACCCGCTTGCCGACCTCGGCTACCTGTGCATGTTCTGGACCGACTCCGACGACCCGGCCGAGGGACTGCGCGGCGACCTCGGCAACGTCACACGCGCGGAGGGCTTCCCGACCCGCAGCGAGCTGATCGCGCGCTACGAAGAGCGCTCCGGGCGCTCGATGAGCAACATCCGCTGGTACACGACGCTCGCGCTCTGGAAGAGCATCGTCTTCATGGAGGGCAACTACAAGCGCGCCGTCGCCGGCACCACCGACGACCCGTACCTCCACGCGTTCGGAGAGGGCGTGCTCGAGCTGGCGCGCCAGGCGGAGGCGGTCGCTTATGGCTCCTGAGCGCTCGGCGCTGCTGATCGACTGGGGCGGCGTGCTGACGACGAACCTGTTCGCCTCCTTCCACGACTACTGCGTCAAAGCCGAGATCGACCCGAAGCTCCTGCTCGGACGGTTCCGGACCGACCCCGAGGCACGCAAGCTGCTCGTCGCGCTCGAGACGGGCACGCTCGACGAGACGCAGTTCGAGCAGCGCTTCGCGCCGATGCTCGCCGTCGAGCCCGACGGCCTGATCGACGGGCTCTTCGCCGGCGTGCAGCCCGACGCGGCGATGGTCCACGCGGTGCGTCTCGCCAAGAACGCCGGCATCCGCACCGCGCTGGTCTCGAACTCCTGGGGCGTCCACCGCTACCCGCACGACCTCTTCGACGAGCTCTTCGACGGCGTGGTGATCTCCGCCGAAGAGGGGATTCGCAAGCCCGCGGTGCGGATGTACGAGCTGGGTGCCGAGCGGGCCGGGGTGCGGCCTGAGGACGCGGTCTATGTCGACGACCTGCCGTTCAACCTCACTCCAGCCGAGGAGCTCGGCATGGCGACCATCCACCACACGAGCGCGGAGGAGACGATCCCGCAGCTCGAAACGCTGCTCGGCGCGAAGCTGCGCGAGGACGCCGCGGCCTAGTCGCCCGCGACGATCTCGATCCGGTTGCCCCACGGGTCTGAGACGAAGAACCGGCGCACCGCCAGCGCGTCGTCCCAGCGCGCGGCGAACCCTGCACCCGTGAGCCGCCCCGCGAGTCCGTCGATCGCGACGGCTCCGACGAGCAGCGCCGGGTGGGCCTTCCGCGCCGGCACGAAGTCCTCATCGACCCCGATGTGCAGCTGGCGACCGTCCGCAAGCTCGAACCACGCGCCTCCACGGACCCGTAGGGGCTCGGGCTTCTCGAGCTCCCGCAGGCCCAGCAGCTCCCCGTAGAAGCGCCGCGCCGCGGACTCACAGCCCGCCGGCGCGGCTATCTGCACGTGGTCGAGGCCGAGTACGCCGCTCAGGCGCGCTTCCCGCGCCCGTACATGAACTTGAAGAAGCCGGCCAGCAGCTTCGACGTGCGCGACTTGTACGGATACATGAAGATTTCCTTCTTCATGGCCAGTTTGTCGGTCACGACGATCGCCTGCTGGGAGCAGTACTTGCGGATCCCGCCCGCGCCGTGGCGTGAGCCGAGGCCCGAAGACTTCGCGCCCCCCATCGGCAGCTCGAGCACCGTGTAGTTGATCATCGCGTCGTTGACGTTGGCCGCCCCCGCTTCGATCCGCCGGGCGACCGCCTCGCCGCGCTCGGCGTTCTTCGAGAACACGGAAGCGCCGAGGCCGTAGGGGGTGTCGTTGGCGAGGCGCACGGCCTCGTCGGCGTCGCTGACCTTCATGATCGGCAGCGTCGGCCCGAACGTCTCCTCGGTCATGCACTTCATCGTGTGGTCGACGTCGACCAGGACGGTCGGTTCGAAGAAGCGCCCGGCGCCAGGCGCCTGGCTCCCGCCGGTGAGGACGCGCGCGCCCTTCTGGACGGCGTCGTCGACGTGGTCCTTGATCGTGTCCATCTGCGGCGGGAACGTGATCGCCCCGACCTCGACCGAGCCCGGGCCTTCGGGCTTGCCGACGCGCAGCTCGCGGACTTTCTCGGAGACTTTCGAGACGAACTCGTCGTAGACGGGCTCCTCGACGTAGACGCGCTCGATCGAGATGCAGGTCTGCCCCGCGTTCTGCATCGAGTAGTAGGTCGCGAAGTTCGCGGCGCGCTCGACGTCGGCGTCGGAGAGCACGATCATCGGGTCCTTGCCGCCGAGCTCCAGCGACGAAGGGATCAGCCGCCGGGCGGCGGCTTCGGCCACCTTGCGGCCCGTCTTCGTGGAGCCGGTGAACATGATCATGTCGACGTGCTCGATCAGTGCGGCGCCGGTCTGGCCGCGGCCGGTCGCGATCTGCAGGACGTTCTCGGGCAGCCCGCACTCGCGCATGCCCTCCGCCATCAGCATCGAGGTCAGCGGCGTGACCTCCGAGGGCTTGAGGATCACGCTGTTGCCGGCCATCAGCGCCGGGATGCAGTCGCCGAAGGAGTTCGTCAGGGGGTAGTTCCACGGACCGATCACGCCGACCAGGCCGAGCGGGCGGTAGCGGTTGATCAGCTTCTTGCCCTTGACCAGCACCTGGCTCGACTTGACGAGGTCGTCCTCGAGGTACTTCGCTCCGTTCTTGGCCCAGAAGCCGAAGGCGTTGCCTGCGTAGCCGATCTCGGCCAGCTCGGCGTCCTCGTAGGTCTTGCCCGTCTCAGAGACGATCGTGTCGACGATGCGCTGGGCGTTGTCCATGACCCACTTCTGTGCGCGCAGCAGCACGCGCGCGCGACCCTCGAAGCCGTACGCCTCCCACTCAGGCTGAGCGGCGCGTCCGCGCGCGGCCAGCTCAGCGACCTGCTCGGCGCTCATGTCCGGGACGGTCGCGATCGTCTCGCCCGTCGCCGGGTTCTCGACTGCGATCCCCGCGATCAGCGGCGCCGCTGCATTGGCAACGCCGTTCTCAGTGTCAGGAACCTGCTGCTCGACAGTGGCCATCTGGCCCTCCCCTGCTCGTTCGACCCTTGACTGGAAGGTTACTCCGACAGCGCGGCTCGCACGGGTTGGGAGCGCTTAGGATCGGTGATGTGACAGTGCCCGTCTTCTTCTACGACTTCAGCTCGCCGTACGCCTATCTGAGCGCGCACCGCGTCGATGAGGTGCTCCCTGTCGAGCCACGCTGGCAGCCGATCCTGTACGGCTCGCTGCTCCGGGCGATCGGAAAGCTGCCCTGGTCGATGCGCGAGGGCGCCCCACGGGACGAGCAGATGCGCGAATGCGAGCAGCGCGCGGCGGCCCTCGGGCTGCCGCTCACCTGGCCGCGCGGCTGGCCCGCCGATACCTACTCGGTGCTCGTGCTCCGAGCGGCGCTCGTCGCCGAGGAGCTCGACCTGCTGCGGGAGTTCACGCTCGCCGCATACAGACAGGGCCTTGGCCTGGGGCGTGACCTGACCGATCTCGACGTCGTGCTCGAGGCGGCTGAGGAGGCGGGCGTTGACGCCGCGGCTGTGCGCGAGGGGGTGCAGCGCGCCGAGATCAAGGAGCGCCTGCGCCGCGTGACCGACGAGGCGCGCGAGCTCGGCGTCACCGGGATCCCCACGATCTACACGGACGAGGGGCTCTACTGGGGCGACGATCGTCTCGGCGAAGCGGCAACCGCGCTGCGCGGGGCGAGCAGCCGCTAGCCGGCTCGGCCTCCGCGGCGGCGGGGAGCCACCGCCGCTAGCGCAACGAGCTCCAGCTGTAGTCCCAGCTCCCCACGTTCCAGAGCTGGCCGGCGCCTCCGCGACCCCGGCGCCGGGGTTCCTACTCCGTCAGCTCGATCGAGGCGATCCCGATCGGCTCCTGCGGCCGATCCCCCCCGTCGGTCTCGACACCCTCGAGCCGGTCGACGACGTCCATGCCGTCCGTGACCTGGCCGAACACGGTGTGCTTGCCGTCGAGCCAGGGTGCCGCGTCGGTGGTGACGATGAAGAACTGAGAGCCGTTCGTGTTCGGCCCGGCGTTGGCCATTGCCAGCGCGCCGCGCACGACCTTGTGCGAGTTGAACTCGTCCTCGAACGTGTAGCCCGGGCCGCCTGTGCCGGTGCCCTGCGGGCAGCCGCCCTGGATCATGAAGTCTTTGATCACGCGGTGGAAGGTGAGCCCGTCGTAGAAGCCGTCACTCGCGAGCTTGCGGAAGTTCTCGACGGTCTTGGGGGCGTCCTCGTCGAACAGCTCGAAGACGATCGGCCCCTCGGTGGTCTGCATGGTGGCTGTGGACATGGCGCCTACTGTACCGGCGCGCGCTCGAGGCTCAGAGAGTGACCGTCGACGCGCGCGCTGCCGACCTCATCGATCACGCGGTCGGCCTCGCTCGCGGGCACGGAGAGGAAGGTGAAGCGGTCGAGGACCAGGACGTCGCGCACCGCCTCGCCGTCGAGGCCCGTGGAGGACGTCACGGCACCGACGACGTCGGCGACCTTCAGCCCCGAGGAACGGCCGCCGCCGAGCACGAGCTTCACGTAGGGCTCCCCATCGTCGCGGCGCGAGACCCGCGGCTTGGAATGCCGCCGGGGGCGCTCCTTGACCGGCGTGGGGGTGGCCTGAGCGCCCTTTTCCCACTTTGCGACGCTCGTGCCGATGTGTCGTTCGATCGCCTCCAGCTCGCGCTTCTGGCGGTTCTCGACGAACGTGATCGCGCGCCCCGTGCGCCCGACGCGGCCGGTACGCCCGATCCGGTGGACGTAGGTGTCGGGGCTCGTCGGCACGTCGTAGTTGATGACGTGCGTGACCGTCGAGATGTCGAGGCCGCGCGCCGCCACGTCGGTGGCCACCAGGATCGGCACCCTGCCGCCCTTGAACGCCAGCATCACGCCATCGCGCGAGCCCTGGCTCATGTCGCCGTGGAGCGCCCGCACGTTCATGCCGCGGTCCTTCAGGGTGCGGAACAGTTGGTCGGCGCGGATCTTCGTGCGGACGAAGACAATCGCCTGGTCGGGTTTCTCCGCGCTCAGCACCTCGACGAGCATCTCGGCCTTGTGCTTCGTCTCGACCGGGAGCTGGAACTGCGCCACGGTGTCGATCGTCAGCGTCGCCGCCTCGACCTGGATGATCTGCGGGTCGTACATGTAGCGATCGGCCAGTTTGCGGATCGGCGGCGGCATCGTGGCGCTGAACAGCGCGGTCTGGCGGCTCGAGGGCGTGAGCGCGAGGATCCGCTCGACGTCCTCGAGGAAGCCCAGGTCGAGCATCTCGTCGGCCTCGTCCAGGACCACGAAGCGGGTGTCGGTCAGCATCAGCGAGTGGCGCGAGATCAGGTCGAGCACGCGCCCGACCGTGCCCACCACGACGTGCCCGCCCGCGCGAAGCTGGGCCTGCTGCGTGCGGATCGGGGCGCCCCCGAAGACAGCGACCACGTCGACGCCCTTGCGCGCGCCGTAGGCGCGCAGGGCCTGGGTGACCTGGATGCAGAGCTCACGGGTCGGCGTGAGCACGAGCGCCTGCACCGTCTGCTCGGAGGGGTCGACATATTCCATGATCGGCAGCCCGAACGCCGCCGTCTTGCCGGTACCTGTCTGGGCCTGGCCGATCACGTCGCCGCCGCCCAGCAGCGCCGGGATCGCCTGCTCCTGGATCGGGCTCGGCGACTCGTAGCCGACGTCACGAAGCGCCTGCAGTGTGGCCTCGGTCAGCCCGAGCTCGGCGAAGGTCGCGGTCATCTCGTCATCTCATCTGGTCGGGTCGAGCAGCAGCTTGCCGGTGGTGCGCCGCTCGCGTAGGTCGATCTGGGCCTGCGGCGCCTGCTCCAGGGGATAGGTGTCGCCGACGATCGGGCGCAGCTCGCCGGCGAGGGTGCGCTCGAAGAGGTCGTTGAGGGCGTCGGCAAACATACCGGGGCGCTCGAGCGTGTGAAAGAGCCAGAAGCCGATCACCGCGCGCGAATGGCGCAGCAGCGATCCCGTGCGAACCTCGTTCTGCTCGCGCGTCGAGATGCCGTTGACGACGATGCGCCCGAACGGGGCGAGGGCTTTGATCGAGGCGTCGAACACCGCGCCGCCGTAGGACTCGACCACGAGGTCCACCTCGCGCCCCGCGTTGGCCTCCAGGAGCCGCTCGGTCATCCCCTCGGGGTCGGGAGCGAGCGCCACATCGGCGCCGAGCGCCTTTGCCAGCGCCCGCCGTTCCTCGCTGGAGGCGGTCGCAATCACGCGTCCCGCTCCGAAGGAGACGGCGAGCTGGGTGGTCAGCGAGCCGACTCCGCCGGCGGCCGACTGCACGACCACGCTCTCACCCGGCTGCAGCCTGCCGGCGGTGCGGAGCAGGTGCCAGGCCGTCGTGCCCTGGATCACCAGCGCCAGCGCGGTGCCGTCGTCGATCCCGTCCGGGATCGGGAAGACACGGTCGTGCGGCGCGGTTGCGTACTCGGCATAGCCGCCGCTGCCGACCAGCGCGACCACGCGCTCCCCGCTGTCCTCGAGCGTGCCTGCGACCTCGCCCCCCGGCACCAGCGGGAGCGTGGCCTTCTGAACGTAGGAGTTGGTGCGCGTGTGGGTGTCTGCGAAGTTCAGCCCCGCCCGCGCGACCCGGATCAGCGCCTCCCCGGGGGCGGGCTCGGGAGTGGGCACGTCGGCGAGGCGCAGTACCTCGGGGCCGCCGAACTCGGTCATCTGGATCGCTCGCATCGGACCCGAGGCTATCGCGCGCGGCGAGCGCGTCCCTCTCCGGCCGGCGGCGCCCGCGGCGGGTGCTCTAAGGTCCGCGCCCATGTCCATCACCGTGGTCGGCTCCATCGCCTACGACACCGTCAAGACGCCGTTCGGCGAGCGCGAGCGCATGCTCGGGGGCGCCGCGGTCCATTTCGCGCTGGCGGCCTCGTTCTTCGCGGACGTCTCGGTCGTGGGGCCCGTCGGCGAGGACTTCGGAGAGGAGCAGATCGCGGTGATGGCGCGCCGCGGTGTGGACGTGGAGGGGATCGAGCGTGTGGCCGGCGGACGCACGTTCTTCTGGCAGGGCGAGTACGGCTGGGATCTCAACACGCGCGAGACGATCGACACCCAGCTCGGCGTCTTCGAGGGCTTCCAGCCCAAGCTCACCGATGCCGCGCTGGCCGCCGACGTGCTGTTCCTGGCGAACATCCAGCCGGACCTGCAGCGCGAGGTCCGCGCCCAGCTCCCCGGCGCCCGCTTCGTCGCGCTGGACTCGATGAACCTCTGGATCGACATCGCACGCGACTCGCTCGTCGCTGCGATCTCCGAGGTCGACTGCGTGGTCCTCAACGACGCCGAGCTGCGCCAGCTCACCGGCAAGCCGAACCTCCTCACCGCCGCACGGGAGATCCTTACCTGGTCCCCGCAGGCCGGCAGCCCGGGGCGCGGTCCGAGCGTGGTCGTCGCCAAGCAGGGCGAGTACGGCGCCGCGCTCGTCACGCGCGAGAGCTTCTTCGCACTGCCCGCCTACCCCCTTGAGACGGTCATCGACCCGACCGGCGCCGGCGACACCTTCGCCGGGGGCTTCGTCGGCTATGTCGCGGCGCACCCGGATGAGCCGCTTGGCGACGAGCTCCTGCGCCGCGCCATGGCGCACGCGAGCGTGCTGGCGTCCTTCAACGTGGAGCAGTTCGGCACCGAGCGTATGGAGCGGCTGGAGGGGCGCGAGATCGCGGCCCGCATCGCCGAGCTCCACGCGATGACGCAGTTCAGCGGCGATCCGCTGGCCCTGCTCGGCTGACCGGGCTGGGGCCCGGTCAACGCGGGGTTGGCCCGTGGCTCAGGGGGTATGATCGCGACCGTGGACGCGTGGACCTTCCTCTGGCTGATGCTGTTCCTGAAGATCCCGATCGTCGCGCTGTTCCTGATCGTGCGCTGGGCGGTCAAGCAGGTGCCCGAGGAGGCGACCGGCGGTGACGGCGGGATCGGGCCGCGCCCGCGCCCGCGTCACCCCCACCGCCCGCGGCGCTGGCCCAGCCCGCCGCGGCGAGGGCCGCACGGTGGACCGCTTCCGCTCTCGCCCCCTCGCGTGCGCGTCGCGACCGCGATGCGCCACGGGCGCCACGTTTGAGCCCCGGCCGCCCCCGCCCGCGAGGAGCTGCCGGGGGCGCGCCGGACATGCCCCATAATCGGATGCAGAGCGTCCACGCCGGAAGGAGAGGCCCATGAGCACCGAGACCCAAGCGGGGAGCACCGACGCGCAGACGAACGGCCGCGCCGGCGGCGACGTGCTCACGGTGACCGACAGCCGGACCGGCAAGACCTATGAGCTGCCGATCGAGGACGGGACCGTCCGCGCGACCGAGCTGCGCCAGATCAAGGTCGACCCCGCCGAATTCGGGCTGATGTCCTACGACCCCGCGTTCATGAACACGGCCTCGTGCCGCAGCGCGATCACCTACATCGACGGCGACGCCGGAATCCTGCAGCACCGCGGCTACTCGATCGAGCAGCTCTGCGAGCACTCGACCTATCTCGAGGTCGCCTACCTGCTGATCAACGGACGCCTTCCCGGCGCCGGCGAGCTGAAGGACTGGATCGACGAGATCACGATCCACACCTTCGTGCACGAGAACGTCAAGGACTTCATGCAGGGCTTTCGCTACGACGCGAACCCGATGGGGATGCTGGTGGCCTCCGTCGGCGCGCTTTCGACGTTCTATCCCGACGCGAACAAGATCCACGACGAGCGGGTGCGCGCGATCCAGATCATCCGCCTGCTCGCGAAGATGCCGACGCTCGCGGCCTTCTCCTTCCGGCACAACATGGGCCAGCCCTACGTGTACCCGGACAACGACCTCGCCTACGCCGGCAACTTCCTTTCGATGATGTACAAGATGACCGAGCTCAAATACGAGCCCGACCCCCGCCTGGAACGCGCCCTCGACGTGCTGTTCATCCTGCACGCCGACCACGAACAGAACGCCTCGACGAGCGCCGTGCGGAGCGTCGGCTCGACTCAGGTCGACCCCTACAGCGCGGTCGCGGCGGGCGTTGCCGCTCTCTACGGCCCCCTGCACGGCGGCGCCAACGAGGCCGCCCTGCGAATGCTGGCCAGGATCGAGAAGGTCGAGAACATCCCGGACTTCCTGGAGGGCGTCAAGGCCGGCAACGAGCGCCTGATGGGCTTCGGCCACCGCGTCTACAAGAACTACGACCCGCGCGCACGGATCATCAGAAAACACCTCGACGCCGTCTTCGAGGTGCGCGGCAAGAGCCCCCTGCTCGACGTCGCGACCGAGCTCGAGAAGCGTGCGTTGGACGACGACTACTTCACCTCGCGCAAGCTCTACCCGAACGTCGACTTCTACTCCGGGCTGATCTACGAGGCCCTCGGGCTGCCGGTCGCGATGTTCCCGGTGATGTTCGCGATCGGTCGCACCAGCGGCTGGATCGCACAGTGGAAGGAGATGGTGGGCGACCCCGAGCAGAAGATCGCCCGCCCGCGCCAGATCTACACAGGCGAGCGCGACCTGGACTACGTCCCGATCGCGCAGCGCTGACCAGCGCGGCGCCGCCGGAGGGCGACATAGGCTGCGCTTATGGATGCGCCCGGGCAGCCTATGGCTGAGGTAGCTGCGATGGTCGAGCCGACCGCCGCGATACTCCCCTTCTGGACGATCTTCGAGCAATCGGGGATCCCGATGGCGATTCTCGACCGCAACCGCTGCTACGTGCGGGTGAACGACGCGCTGGTCGAGTTCTGGGACTACCCGCGTGAGGCGCTGATCGGCCGCTGCGCCGACACCATGGTCGTCGCCGAACGCCGGCTGATCGACGCCCGCTGGGAGCAGCTCGTACAGACGGGGCAGCTCTACGGCGAACGCGTCGTCGAGCATGCCGGCGGGAGCCGCCTGTGCACCACCTACGCCGCCCACGTGATCGAAGAGGAAGGACGCTGGCAGGTTCTGGTCGTGACGCTCTCGGCCCGCCTCCCCGATGGCGCCGAGCTGATCGCCAGCGGCCAAGTGGAGCCTCTGGCCCCCAGCACCTCGCCGCTCACCCCGCGCGAGCGCGAGGTCGTGCGACTGGTCGCGCTCGGTGCGAACACCAGGCGCATCGCCGGCGAGCTCTCGCTGTCACAGGACACCGTCCGTACGCACGTGCGCAACGCGATGGCCAAGACGGGAGCTCACACCCGCGCCCAACTCGTCGCGCTCGCCCTGTCGGGCGGCCTCATCGACGGCTGAGCCGCCGCGCGGGCGCCGCGGCAACTGAGCTGGTAATAATTACAGCATGTCGATATTCCCCACAGAGAGTCAGATCCAAGAGCTGCAGGCGATGCCGCACGACGAGCCGGTCGTGATGCTCAACCTGCTGCGCTTCAAGGAGCGGGCGAGCGCGCCGGACGAGGGGCTGAGCGGGCAGGAGGCCTACGAACGCTACGGGCACGAGGCCGCTCCCTACATCGCCAAAGTCGGCGCACGGCTGCTGAGCGCGGCCGTGACGCGCCAGGTCGTGATCGGCCCCGAGGGCGAGTGGGACATGGCCCTCCTCGTCGAATACCCATCCGCCCAGCGATTCCTCGAGATGGCGAGCGATCCGGGCTACCTCGAAGCCCACACGCACCGCGACGCGGCGCTGGCGGATTCCCGGCTGATCGCGACGCGTCTGCTCGGCCCCGTCCTCTCGGCTGCCGGCTAGGGCGCGGCCCTACAGCACCAGCGTGGCGCCGTGGGCGCTCAGCCACGCGCGCTCCTCGCGCCAGCCCGGCCGGTGGCTGCCCAGCAGCGCCCAGAAGCGCGGCGAGTGGTCGAGCACGGCAAGGTGGCAGACCTCGTGCCAGACGACGTACTCGAGCACCCGCTCGGGCGCCAGCAGCAGGCGCCAGTTGAAGCTCATCCTCCCCCGTGAGGAGCACGACGCCCACCGCGTGCGCTGTCCGCGGATGTCGAGCCCGGTGTAGGCGAGACCGGCCTCGGCGCTTGCGCGATCCAGGCGGGGCGCTATCTCCGCCCGCGCCATGCGCCGGTACCAGCGCTCGAGCGCCGGCCGCGCGTCGCCCCCCGGAACGAGCAGCTCCGGGCCGCGGCGGTGCGCCCGTGTGCGGCCGCGCTCCGGCACGACACGCAGTGTCTCGTCGAGATAGGGCAGCGTTCCGGCCCGGCCGGCGACAGCAGCCATCGCCTCGCGCGCCTCGGCCAGCCGCCGCTCGATCCAGGGCCGCAGCTCGACGACCGCCGCCGCTGCCTCGCGCTCGGCGGCCCGCGCGGGGAGCACGACCTCGACGCCCGAATGTGCATGCACGTTGACCCGCACGCGCCGGGCCCGCGCCGAGCGCCTGACGGTGTAGGGAATCTCCTCCTCGAGGGGAAGCGCGGCGCTCATCGAGGGGCAGGGTACGCCGCGCCGCGGCGCGACGCCTCAGACGACCGGCTCGGAGCGGCCCGTGCGCGCCGCCGCCCAACCGACCATCTACGCTGCTGCGCGATGGCGAACGAGCACGAGGCGCAGGACGAACCACGCGGAGGCCGGAGCGACCGCCGCATGCGCCGGCCCACGCTCGACGAGGAGCTCCTGCTCTGGCTCGACGGAGAGCCGCCGGAGGTGCGAGCGGCCGACGCCGATCGCGTGCGCGACATCGCCGAAGAGTTCGCGGCCGGCTTCCGTACGCTCGCCCGCGTCGAGCGCGCCGTGACGGTGTTCGGCTCGGCCCGCACTCCACCCGGACACCGGCACTACGAGCTGGCTCGCGCGCTCGGAGCGGCGCTCGGCAAGTCGGGCTTCGCGGTCATAACGGGCGGCGGTCCCGGGCTGATGGAGGCGGCGAACCGCGGCGCCCAAGAAGCCGGAGCGCTCTCGATCGGCTGCAACATCGAGCTCCCGCACGAGCAGGCGCCGAACCCCTTCCTCGACATCGCGATCCGCTTCGAGCATTTCTTCGCCCGCAAGGTGATGTTCGTGCGCTATGCGAGCGCGTTCGTGATCTGCCCGGGCGGGTACGGGACCCTCGATGAGCTGTTCGAGGTGCTGGCCCTGATCCAGACCAAGACGATCCGCCACGTCCCAGCGATCCTTCTGAGCGAAGAGGTGGATGCCTGGGAGGGGATCGTCGAGTGGCTGCGCGCCTACCCGCTCGCCAACGGCTACATCGGCGAGGAGGACCTTGCCCTGCTGCGCCACGTCAAGACGCCCGAGGAAGCCTGCGAGCTGGTTCGCGGCGCCCATGAGAGGGCGATCGCCGAAGGCCCGCGGATCATCCGCCGCACAGCTCCGGCGGACGGCGAGGTGCCACGATGACGAGGCCATGACGCGTTCCCGCGTGAAGCTGCCGCGTGAAGTCCGCGGCTCCTACGAGGTCTACCTCAACGGCGTGCGCCAGGAGGCGGGCGTCGACTACAGCGTCCGCGAAGGGGCGCTCGTCTTCGAGCGCGACCTGCGCAAGGACCGCATCAGCGGATGGCGCTGGCTGCTCGGCGCCTGGGGCGTGGGCACCTACCGCCAGGACGACTCGGTGGACGTGCGCTACGAGGCCGCCGACGGCTCGCCGCGCGTGGCCGAGGGGCTCGAGATCGAGCCCGGGTAACGCGCGCGCTGCCAGGGGCGCGTGATCTTCAGCGCGCTGAGAATCGCCCGCGTCGCCGGAGAGCGGTTGAGCGTGTAGAAGTGAACCCCCGGGGCGCCGTTTTCGAGCAGCTCCGAGCACTGGAGGGTGGCGTAGGCGACGCCGAAGTCGAGCACCGCCTCCTCATCGTCCTCGCGCGCGTGGAGCTCACGGCTCAGCTCGTCGGGGATCTTCGAGCCGCACATCGCGGCCATCCGCTCGATCTGGCCGACGCGGGTGATGGGCATGATCCCCGGGATGATCGGCACCGTCACACCGGCGGCACGGGCGCGCTCGACGAAGTCGAAGTAGAAGGCATTGTCGAAGAACAGCTGCGTGATCAGGAAGTCGACCCCGGCCTGGACCTTGTCGGCGAGATGGTGGAGGTCGTCGTCCGCGCTCGTCGCATGGATGTGGGTCTCGGGGAAACACGCGGCGCCCACCGCCAGCGACGGGTAGTCGCCGCCGATCAGCTCGACGAGCTCACGCGAGTACTCGAGCCCTCCCTCGGTCTTGGTCCACTGGGTCTCACCGGCCGGTGGATCACCGCGCAGTGCGAGCACGTTTTCGATCCCCGCCTCCTGCATCTCGTCGAGCGTCGAGCGCAGTTCCGCGACGGTCGCTCCCACGCAGGTGAAGTGCGCCATCGCCTCCAGCCCCCACTCGTCCTTGATGCGCTTGACGATCTCGATCGTCTTCTCGCGCGTCGACCCGCCGGCGCCGTAGGTCACCGAGACGAACGCCGGCTCCAGCGGGCGCAGCTCGGACAGCGCCTTATAGAGGTTCTCCTCGCCGGCGGCCGTTTTCGGGGGGAAGAACTCGAAGGAGAAGACCGGCTTGGGCGGGTCCGGCGCGCCTCCGTTGCTCACCAGCAGCTGGTCGATGCGCATCCGACGATTATGCCGACCAGCGCTCGGGCTCCCCCGGGATGCGCCGGGCCGCCCCGGTCTTCTCGAGATGGGTCAGGTAGCCGAGCGTCTGCGAGAGCAGCCACTGCCCGTTCTGCTCCGAGAGCGATTCGCCGTAGACCGAACCGACGACGTCGAACGCCGTCAACTCCGCACCGGCCAGGGTCTGCAGCACCTTGTAGAGGTGCTCCTCGACGAGCGCGCGGTTGCCGTGGATGTGGGCGTGCACGTCGGTGAACGTGCGCCCGTGCCCGGCCAGGCAGAGCCGGGCGCCCAGCCGCTCCACGACCTCGAGGGAATGCAGGAACTCGCCGACTGGGTCGGGCGAGTAGCCGTACTCGAAGTAGAGCGAGATCCGCCCGAGCAGGTGGTCGCCGGAGATCAACAGCCGGCGCTCGGGCTGGAACAGGCACACGTGCGAGGGGGCGTGGCCCGGCGTCTCATACGTCACCCACTCGCCGAGGTCGCTGAGCACCGTGACCCCCTCCAGGAGATCGCGATCGGCCTTCAGAGGCCCCACGATCAGCGGATCGGAGCTGCCACGCTCGGCCGCGTAGCGGCGCAGCGGCTCCTCGGGCACACCGCTCTGGCGCGCCACCTCGAGCCGCCGTGCGAGCACCGCGTCGGGGTCTTCGACGAGGCGGTTCATGAGCTCGTGGCTGGGGTGCATCCACAGCTCGCATTCCGCGCGTTCGGCGATCGGCACCGCCTGCCCGCAGTGGTCGGAGTGCGCGTGGGTGCAGACGACGAGCTTGGCGTCCTCGAGCCGCAGCCGGCACATCTCCAGCGCACGTTCGAGGTTGGCGATCGACTGCTCGTCGTGGACGCCGGTGTCCACGAGCACGAACCCGTCGCCGGCCGACAGGGCCCACGCGTTGCAGTGGGGAACGCCGGGCCACGGCAGCGGCAGCCGCAGGCGGTACACGCCCGGGAGGATCCGTTCCCCCCGCCCGACCTCCCGCCGCCTAGGAGTTTCTGGCACCGGCGGAGACTAGACTACGGCCCTTCTACGGCGTAAAGGAGGCGTGGATGGCCGCGCGGGACAAGAGCAGCGAGGCGAGCACGAAGGTCCAGGAGGTGGCCGCGAACATCCAGCAGGCGGCGGCGACCCGCAAACGCATCTCGGGGAGCAAGGCCGAGAGCGTCGCGCGGCGCTACTTCGAGGCGATCGACCGGCGCGAACTCGAGGAGGCTGTGGCGCTGTGGACGCCGGGTGCACGCGACTACGTGCGCGGACGCGCCGACGTGATCGCACCCGACGGCGTCAGGGGCTTCCTGGGCGAGCTGATGCAGTCCATGCCCGACCTGCGCATGGAGGTCGTCTCGACGACGACCGAGGGCGAACGCTGCGGCGTGCAGTGGCGGCTGCGCGGCACTTTCGCGGGGCCGGGCTCGCTCGGAGGCGTGGCGCCGAACGGGAGCCCGATCGACATCGAAGGCTTCGACCTCGTGACCGTGCGCGACGGCCTGATCGCCGCGAACGACGCGTTCACCGACAACATGACGGTCGCCCGCCAGATGGGCCTCATGCCGCCGCAGGACTCGGCCGCCGAACAGCGCATGACCAAGGCCTTCAACGTCAAGACGAAGCTCACCGACGGCCTCGTGGCGGGGGATGCGGAGCTGGTCGCGGACGGCGTGTGGGTGGTTCAGGGCCAGCCGGCGCGCTGCAACGTGTATTTGATTGAGGATGAGGATGGCGTGACGCTGTTCGACGCCGGGGCGCGAACGATGACGCGCGCCGTCGCACGCGCGGGCGCCAGGCGCGGCGGTGTCCAGCGCATCGTTCTCGGGCATGGCCACACCGATCACCGCGGCACCGCGCCCGCCTTGGGCGCGCCGGTCTACTGCCACCCCGACGAGGTGATCGACGCCGAGGGCAGCGGCGGCTTCCGCTACTGGCCCGAGGGCCTCAAGGGGATTCCGACCCCCCACCGTCAGGTCCAGCGGCTGATGCACCGCTACGCCTGGGACGGCGGCCCCGTGTCGATCGAGGGCACCCTGAGCGAGGGCGACGACGTCGCCGGCTTCAAGGTCATCGAGCTCCCGGGGCACGCACCGGGCCAGATCGGCCTGTGGCGCGAGTCGGACCGCCTCGCGCTGGTCAGCGACTGCTTCTACACACTCGACATCTGGGGCCGCGACTCGGACCCGCATGTGCCGTTCCCCGTCTACAACTACGACACCGATCAAGCGCGCGCGAGCATGCGCAAGCTCGCCGAGATGGAGCCCGCGGCCGCCTGGCCCGGACACGCCAAGCCGCTCACCGGAGACGTGCGGAGCGCGCTGCTGCGCGCGGCAGACGCGCCGGCGTAGAGATGGGCAAGCGCTCGCGCCGCCGCGCGTCCGGCGATGCGGGGGCGCCGCGGGCACCGGAGGTCGAGTACGTGGACGGCGAGGGCAACGTACTGCTCCTGCGGGGCGTCCTCAGCACGGGCTCTCGGCGCGAGCTCGCCGCGGCACGCGGCGCCGGCGTCTCACGCGATGACGCTGAGCAGCGCGCATTTGAGCTGCTGTTCGAGCGCCTCGCCGTGAGCTGGGTTGTCGCCGGGGTCCCGACCTCGGGGCAGCGCGAGCTGCTGGGGCGGCTACGGATGGCGACGCCGGCCGAGCGCCAGTGGGTGCGCGACACGCTGCGAGCGCACTGCGCGGAGTGGTTCCCGGACGTGGCGGTGGCGTAGGCGTCCCCGGACGCGCGGCGACTCGCGAGGAAGGCGGTTCCTAGCTGTCGCCGAGCAGTTCCAGGCGCTCGCCCTGGGCGCTCACGGCAGGCAGGAACCGGGCCGTCGCCGGGTTGAGCACGAAGACACGCGTGGTGCCGCTCTCGTCGCGCACCTCGAGGCGCCGACCGCCCTCGTGGACTGCAAGGACGGTCGCGGGCTCGTGGCTCCCGCCGAAGTGGCAGATGCGAGCTGGGGAGCCGGCGCGAGGCATCGGACGGGTCGGTCTCGGCACGAGTCGATGCTAGCCCCCGGGTTCCGGTCCGTTGCCCGATACCGTCCAAGCATGCGCCGCACCAAGATCGTCGCCACCATCGGCCCGGCCTCGCGCGAGACCGAGACGCTGCTGCGTCTGGTCGAGGCCGGGATGGACGTGGCGCGGCTGAACTACTCGCACGGCACGCTCGACGAGCACGCCGAGACGATTCGCCGCGTGCGCGACGCCGCCGGCAGAGCGGGGCGCCCGGTCGCGATCCTCCAGGACCTGCCGGGACCGAAGCTGCGGATCGGACCGCTGACCGAGGACGTCGTCGAGCTGACCGCCGGCGAACACCTCACGATCGTCTGCGGCGACGGCGAAGTGCCCGGGTGACGCGCGCAGGATGAGCCTGTCCTGGGCGGGACTCGCGGACGCCGTCGAAGAGGACTCGATCCTCTATCTGGCGGACGGCTCCGTGCGCCTGCGGGTGACGGCCGTGCGCACCGCCGAGTGCGAGGTCGACACCGAGATCGAGGTCGGCGGCGCGGTCGCCTCGCGCCAGGGCCTGAACATCCCCGGGCCGGTCGACGCCCTGCCGGCCGTCCCTGAGGAGGACCTGAGGCTGCTCGACCACGGCGAGTCGATCGGGGTGGACATGGTCGCGCTCTCCTTCGTGCGTTCGCCGGCCGACATCGAAACGGTGCGCGAGCACACGCGCCTGCCTCTGATCGCGAAGATCGAGAAGCCGCAGGCGGTGGAACGGGCCGAGGAGATCATCGGCGCGGCCGACTGCGTGATGGTCGCGCGCGGCGACCTCGGTATCGAGCTGCCAATCGCGCAGGTGCCGCTGGTGCAGAAGCGGCTGATCGAGCTCGCCGGCTGGGCGGCACGGCCGTCGATAACCGCGACCCAGATGCTCGACTCGATGGTCAGCTCCTCGCGCCCGACGCGCGCCGAGGTCACCGACGTCGCCAACGCGATCCTCGACGGCACCGACGCGGTGATGCTCTCGCAGGAGACCGCGATCGGGGCCTACCCGGTCGAGACGGTGGCGATGATGGCCGCGGTCGCCGAGCAGGCCGAGTCGATCGCCCCCTACGAGCGCTGGAACGAGACGCGCGTGCGTCGGACCGCCTCTGACCCGGCGTACACGATCGCCCACAACCTCTGCGACGCCGCGCGCGAGCTGGGCCTCGACGCGCTGGTGATCCCGACGCTGTCCGGGCGTTCGGCGCGGCTGGTCTCCGCGCACCGCCCGACGGTGCCGATCTACGCCCTCTCCCCCGGTCGCGAGACGGTGCGCCGCTGCGGGCTGATGTGGGGCGTGCAGGCAGCCTCGATGCCACGCCACGAGACGACCGAGGCCCTGATCGCCGACGCCGCGCGCCGCGTCGTCGAGCTCGGCTGGTGCCGGACGGGCCAGCGCGTCGGCATCACCGCCGGCCTGCCCTCCGGGCGGCCCGGCACGACCAGCCTGTTCCAGATCCAGGTGCTCTAGAGCCCGCTCGCCCGGCCGCCGTCAGCCCTCGCGGGCGAGCTCGAACCAGACGGTCGTGCCGCCCTCGCTGTCCACACCCCACGCGCTCGCCGCTTTGGCCACCAGATACAGCCCGTAGCCTTCGCCGAGCCGCTCGGGGTCGCGCGGCCGGGGCGTGAACCCGGCGCCCGCGTCGGTGACGGCGACGCGCACCGCGTTGCCTGTGACCGTCGCATCGAGCGAGATCGAGGCGTCGTCGGGGCCGTTGGAGTGGCGCACGGCGTTCGAGACCACCTCTGAGACGAGCAGCACGACGGTCTGGCCGAACGAGCCGTCGATGCCGAGCGCCGTGAGCTGCTCGGCAACCGCGGAACGGGCGATCGCAGGCGCCCGGATGTCGCGCTCGAGGTCGAGCCGCACTGAGGACTCCGGTGGTCGGCCGGCGCTCATGCCGGCGGCTCGTCGACGAAGGGCAGGTTCTCCTCGGCCCGCGTGATCTGGAAGATCGCCAGGACGGGCTTGGCCGGGCGGACGAGCAGCAGCTCGAAGCCCTCCTCGCGCGCGCGGTCGGCCAGCACGATGAACTGGCGCAGCCCGGAGGAATCCAGGAAGCCGAGCGATCGCAGGTCGACCACGAGCGAGCGCGCTCCATCGGCCAGCGCCGTCTCGATCGCGTCCTCGAGCCGTGGCACGGTGGCGATGTCGAGCTCGCCTACCAGCGTGAGGCGCACGCGGTCGCCTTCGTCGTGCGACTCGACCTGCAGTGGTCTCGCGATCGCCATCCCTATGCCCCCACCGCAGTCTCGGCGCTCCGCGCGGCCGGCGTCTCGCCCGGGGCCTCGGCGGACCGGCGCATCACGAGCATCGCCGTGTCGTCGGCTTGAAGTCCGACCTGGAAGCGCTCGAGCGCCGCGACCACGCGTTCGCGGATCGCCATCGGCGAGGAGCCGCGCAGCTCGTCGAGCAGCTCTCGCAGGCGGGCGGTGCCGAAGCGCTCATCCGCGGCGCCGACCGTGTCGGTGACGCCGTCGGTGACCGCGACCAGCGACTCGCCGGGCGAGAGCGAGTAGCTCTCTTCCGGCCACTGCGCCCGCGCGAAGGCACCCAGCAGCGTCCCGTGGGCGCCGATCTCGCGGATCGCGTGCTCGCCCAGCAGCCATGGCAGCGGGTGCCCCCCGGATGCGACCGTCACATCCGATCCAGAGATGCGAAGGCACAGCGCGGTGCAGACCGACAGCGAGGGCCGGCGGCGCAGCGCGGCGTTGACCCGTTCGAGCAGGTGTGAGGGGCGGGTGTCGAATTCCGAGGCGGTCCACGCGGTGTGGCGGACCAGCGAGGTCACGGCGGCGGCGCGAACGCCCTTGCCGGTGACATCTCCGATCATCATCAGCCAGTCCCCGCCTGCCTCCCAAACGTCGTAGAAGTCGCCCCCGACCTCGCCCTCCTGCGCGGCCGGCCGGTACATCGCTGCCAGCTCCCAATCCGGCAGCTCGGGCAGGGCTTCGGGCAGCAGGCTCGCCTGCAGCGTCCTCGCGATGCCGGCACGTTCGCTGTAGAGCCGGGCGTTCTCGACTGCCAGCGCGGCGCGCTCGGCGATCTGTTCGGCGAACTCGACGTCGCCCGCATCGAAGGTGCGGCCGGATTCGGCGCTGACGAGCGAGATCGTCCCGATCGTCCTGCCCCGGATCTTCATCGGCACGAGCAGGGCCGCGCGCAGGCCGACCTCGCGCAGCAGCTCGAGGTGGCGCTCGTCCACGGCCGTGGCCCGCAGCACCTCATCGGTGATCTCGTTGTAGAGCGTGGCCTCGCCGGTCGCGATCACGCGCCCGATCCCGCGGTCGGGCTGGATCTCGTCGGGTTCGTATTCGCGCAGGCGCGCCGCGAGCTCGACCCGCGCCGGGTCGACGTGAGCGACGGCGACAGGCTCGCGGCGCCCTTCCTCGTCGATGAGGTCGACTCCGCACCAGTCGGCGAGCTGGGGCACGGCGAGGCCGGCGACGTTCTGCAGCGTCTGCCCGTAGTCGAGCGAGGAAGCCAGCAGTGTCGCCGCGCGCGCGAGGAACTCGCTGCGCAGCTGCAGCCGCTTGCTCTGGGTGACGTCCTCGATGATCGTCACCGCCGAGTCGATCGCTCCCTGCTCGTCGCGGACGGCCGCGGCCTTGAGCAGCACCCAGCGCTCGTTGCCCGTCGCCTTCTCGACGGTGCGCAGGAGCATCGGCTCGGGCTCCGTCTCGCCGCGCAGCAGCCGCACCGAGGGCAGGTCGTCCATCCTCACGTCCGTGCCGTCCTCGGTCGAGACCTCGTGGTCGCCCATCAGCGCCCGCGGATCGGCGGCGGCGAGCTCGGACACCGAGGAGAGGCCGAGGCTCTCGAGCGCCGCGCGGTTCGCGTAGATGAGGCGGTCGTCGGGCGCCCGGATCGTGATCGCCTCGGCGAGCGAGTCGACGATCGCCTGCAGGCGCTGCTCGGAGCCCTGGAGCGCGTGCTCCAGCTCGGCGAGCAGCTGCTGGCGCTCGCGCTCGCGAGCGCGCCGGCCGGAGATGTCCGTCAGGAAGGCGTGAAACGAGTGGGTGTCCTCCTCGGCGAGCGCCGAGACGATCATTTCGACCGGGAACTCGCTGCCGTCGGCCCGCAGCGCGAGCTGCTCGCTGCGGTGATCGAGCAACGGGGTCTCCCCGCCCGCTTTGAAGCGCCGGAAGCCGGAGCGCACCGTCTCGCGGAAGCGCTCGGGTACGACCAGCTCGATCGCGTTCTGCCCGACCGCCTGCTCGCGCGTCCAGCCGAACGTCTCTTCCGCACGGATGTTCCAGTAGGTGATGCGCCCCTCGTCGTCCATCGAGATGAACGCGCTGTCGGCGACATTGAGGATCTTGCGAGCCCTGGCCAGATCCATGCGCGGGGATTATCCCTCAGCGGGCGCTCCCGACGCCCGCGCGACGGTAGAAGTCGGTCTCCTCGCGTCCGAGCTCGGTCACGGGCTCGTCGCCGTACATCCACTCCCGCGCGATCCGGTGCCAGTTGGCGCGGGCGCGAAGCTGTGAGAGCACGGCCAGCGTCAGCATCTCCATGCGCCGGCCGAACAGATGCTCGGGGCGCATGTCCTGGTGGCGCATCTCACGGAAGTGGCTCGAGCGCGGGTCCGAGCTCTCGATCATCACCTTCGTGGCGATCTGCGGCGTCAGCTCGACCACCCGGTCGGCGGTGGTGTACCACCAGATCGCGTCGCGGATGAACTCCAGCAGCGACTCGGGGTCCACGCGGTCGGGGTCCGGCAGGAAGCCGGACTCGGCCAGCAGTCGGTGGAGCGTCGCCGGGTCTTCCTCGACGACCGCGCGCTGGCAGGCGAGCTCGAGCTCGACGGCGGCCGCGTCCATGCGCTTGAACAGCCCGAAGTCCAGGAAGGCGACGCGCCCGTCGTCCAGCAGCAGGAAGTTGCCCGGGTGCGGGTCGCCGGAGAACTGGTGGTGGCGGTACAGACAGCCGAGGAAGAAGCGGAACACGATCTCGCCGAGCCGGTCGCGCTCGGCCTGCGTGCCCTCCTTGAGCTCCTCGAAGCCGACGCCGCCGACGTAGTCGCTCACGAGCACGCGCTCCCGCGAGAGCGCGCTGACGACCTCCGGTACGACGATGAACGGGTGCCCCGCGAAGATCCGCGCGAGCGCGCGCTGGTTCTGAGCCTCGAGCTCGTAGTCGAGCTCCTCCTCGATGCGCTCGCGGATCTCCCGCGTCACCGCCTTGACGTCGAGGCCCGGCGTCATCCGCTTCAAGAGCCGCATGATCATGTCCAGGTTCTGCATGTCCGCCCGCACGGCGCCCGCCACGCCCGGGTACTGGACCTTAACCGCCACCTCGCGCCCGTCGCGCGCCAGGCGCGCGCGGTAGACCTGGCCGATCGACGCGGCCGCCACCGGCTCGGGGTCGAACTCGCTGAAGATGTCGCCGAGGTCCTCTTCGAGGTCGTCCTCGATCACCTTGCGCATCTGCTTGAAGGAGACCGTCGGGGCAGCGTCGCGCAGCTTGGCCAGCTCGGCCTGGAACTCCTCGCGATGCTCCTCCGGGACGAGCCCGACGTCCAGGAAGGACATCACCTGCCCGAGCTTCATCGCGGCGCCCTTCATCGTCCCGAGCACTGCCACGATCTGCTTCGCGGTCTCGAGCTGGCGCCGCGACATCGCCTCCACCGCCGCGTCCTCGTCGCGGGTCACGTTGGCGGCGCGGGTACCGAACTGCTTCACGGCCTCGCTCGCCGCGAGCGTGGCGACAGTCGCCGTGCGACGCACGCGCGAGGTCGGGATCTTCTCGTTCTCGTCGCGCGGCATGGCCCCCCAATCCTAGGAGGGCTGCTCCGGCTGGGTCCTCGGGCTCAGCCTGAGCGCTCGACTTTCGAGCCGGGGACGATGTCGTCGGACCCGTCCGGCCAGCGGATCCAAGCCTTGGTGCCCCCGTCGTAGTCGGCGCCGAGCAGGACCAGCGTCGCGGGCTCGCCGAGCGCCGTACAGGGCTCGGACCACTCGGGGTCGAGCCCGCGCCAGACGCGGATGAAGGCGTTCTCGTCCCACTCGCGCCCCACGCTGGTGTCCTCGGCGTGCCCGGGGTGGATCACCGTGTCCTTGGGGAGCTCCATGAGCGTCCCCATGATCGAGTCGCGCAGGTCGGTGTAGGTCGTGTGGCCGGGCGCTTTGACGCCGCCGACAGAGTCCTTGAAGAGGGTGTCGCCGGTGAACACCGCTTCGTGCCCCGACCCGTCGGTGACGAGGAACGAGAGCATCCCGCCGGTGTGCCCGGGGGTGCGCAGCGGTCGCACGCTCAGCGCGCCGAACTCGTGCGGCTCGCCGGCGTCGATCGTTCCGTATCCGGCGGCGTCGTCGCCCAGCAGCTCGCGCTCGCGCTCGCTGAGGAGCACCTCCAGCTTCGGCCAGCGCGCTTTTAGCTTCTCGACCTCGCAGACGTGGTCGTAGTGGTGATGGGTGAGCAGGATGTGCGTGGGCTCCAGCCCGCGCCGCTCCGCCGCCTCGATCAACGGCTCGACCGGTCCACCCGCGTCGACGAAGAACGCCGGCCCGCCCTCGCCGTCGGCGACGAGGAACGTGTTGGAGACGAACTGCGGGTTGGTGGAGCGCTCGACGATCACGCGGGCAATCCTTGCACGACGGAACTCAGCCCGTTCTCGCCGCCGCGGGTGCGACGAGCTTGGTGAGGCCCTCGAGGTAGGCGCTGTCGCCGACGTCGCGCCGCCACTGGAGCGTGGGCACCTGAGATGCCCAGCCCTCGAGCCGCGCGCGGGCCTCCTCGAGGCCCGGCGCTGTCGTCGCGAGCGCGACGGCGCGCGAGGTCCCGACCGTCCGGTAGACCGAGTCCCCTGCGGCGACCGCCGAGGAGAAGAAGACGCGACAGCCGTCGGCCTCGATCGCGGCGACGTCGAGCGGGAACTCGTAGGGGCCGCCCGCGCGCAGCGCGTAGTCGGGCGAGACGAGGTAGAGCACGAGCGAAGCCTCCTCGCGGAGCGGCACATCCGCGTCTGTGAGCTTGCCGTCGCAGATGCGCTGCATCACCTCGGTCCAGGAGCCGTCGAACAGGCTCATGATGTTCATGCACTCTGGGTCGCCAAACCGGGCGTTGAACTCGATCACCTTGACCCCGTCGGCCGTCGCGAAGAAGCCCGAGTTCATGACGCCGGTGAAGTGGCGGCCGTAGGAGCGCAGCCGCTCGATCACAGCGGTGATGATCGAGCACGCCTCGCGGTAGTGCTCGGGCGTCATGAAGGGCAGCGTCGGCGAGGCCAGCGAGAGCGATCCCATCCCGCCGGTGCCCGGGCCCTTGTCCCCGTCGAAGCGGTAGGGGTAGTCGTAGGTCGAGTTCGGGAACACGACCGAGCGCCCGTCGCTGATCGCCTGAATCGTGAACTCGGCACCCTCGATGCGCTCCTCGATCAGCACGGACTCGCCCGCGCCGCCGCCGCGCAGCAGCTCGAGTGCGTATTCGCGCGCCGCCTCGTGGTCGGCCAGGTGCGGGCCCATCACCTTCACGCCCTTGCCTCCGGTCAGGCCGGCCGGCTTCACCGCCACGGGAGTGCTCCCGAAATCCGCCATCGCGCGCTGCAGCTCGGCCTCGTCGCGGATGACGTGCAGGCGCGGCACGGCCTCGGGAGCGACGTCCGCGAGCAGCTTCCGGGCGAAGACCTTGTTCCACTCGATCTCCGAGCCGGCGCGGGTCGGACCCACGACGCGTGTTCCTCCGACCAGCAGGCTGTCGACGACGCCCGCGGCCAGCGGCTCGTCGGAGCTGACCATCGCGATGTCGATCTCGCGCTCGCGCGCGAATGAAGCAACGAGCGCCGGGTCGCACACGTCGCCGAGGACGTAGGAGCCGCCGGACTCGGCGCAGCGCGCGAGGATGGTCGGGTTCTCGTGCCCGACGACCGCATGCAGCTCGGAGTGCTCGGCCATCCGCGTGGCGAGCGCGCTCTCCCGCCCCCCGTGGCCGACGATCAAGGTTCGCACGCACGGCAGTCTAGAGGCGGGGATCGGCGGGCTTGGGGGCGCGCGGGCTACTCGATCGAGGCGACGAACATCCCGCCCACGCTCCGTCCCGGCAGCCCCAGCTCCTCGACGGCTTCCCTCACGCCCGGGTAGGCGGGATGGCCGTAGTCGTGAAACGCGACGACCGCGCCCGCAGCGAGGCAGCCGCGCCAGGCGCGGAACGCTGCGAGCACGGACTCGCGATGGTGCTCGGAGTCGACGAACAGCAGCTCGACGGCGTCGCCGGGGCGCGGCCCGTCGCTGTCCCGCTGTGTGCGGAGCTCGATGCGCGCACGCGCGGAGGGTCCCGCCAGCGCCAGGTAGGCCTCTCGCTGCGGGCGCAAACAGGGGTCGCACGTCACCACTTTGCGGCGCCCGTCCGCCAGCGCGAGCGCGATCGCGCTGACCGCGGTGCCCGTGCCGAGCTCCGTCACGGCCCGGCGCCCGCGGGCAAGGCGAAGCAGCGTCGCGAGCTCGGCGGGGCGGATCGCGGACGCAACGGTGAACTCGTCGCCGGCGCGGCGCGCGCGGCGCCGCGCGCGGAACATGAAGAGGGCGACCCGCGGCGGCAGCCTCCGCAGCGAGCACGCGAACCGCGCCTCAGCCATCGCCGGTCGCATCCTCACAGCCCGAAAATCTAGCTGCCGGACTTCGACGGGATGCCGGGCGTTCGGCGGCGCCGCTCCTCCTAGGTCGAGTCGGGACCGCACTTCATCGGTGAGGTTGCCGATCGGGGGCGTTGATCGCCAACTGGGCTGCGAAGGCGCGTTCGTATGCGGGGCGCGCCTCGCCCCGTGCGACATAGGCAGCGAGGCTCGGGAACTCGTCGAGAAGGCCGGAAGCTCTCAGCCTCAGCAGCACCGAGACCATCATCAGGTCGCCCGCGCTGAACGCCCCGTCGAGCCAGTCGGCGCCGCCCAGGCGGGCCGCGAGCAGAACCAGCCGCTCGCGAATGCGGTCCTTGACCAGAGGGAGGCGCCCCTCGGCCCACGGCTCCTGGCCCTCCAGGATCCGCGCGGCCACGAGTTCGAGGATGGGAGGCTCAACCGTGTTGAGCGCGGCGAACATCCAGGTGATCGCTCGCGCCCGCGCATCGGGATCGTTCGGTAGCAGGCCCTCGTGATGCTCGGCGATGTGGAGGACGATCGCGCCTGTCTCGAACAGGACAAGCTCGCCCTCCTCATAGGTCGGGATCAGGCCGAAAGGATGGACACGCAGATGGGCGGGTTCCTTCTTCGCACTGAGCGAAACAAGGCGCACCTCGTACGGCTGGCCCACCTCCTCGAGCGCCCAGCGAACGCGGGTGTCCCGCGCCAGGCCCTTGCCGCCGTCGGGCGAGCGCTCAAAGGCGGTGATGACGATGGTCATCGGTCTCCTCACCTCCGGTTGGGGTCCTACGCATTTCCGGCGCGAGGCACTCTCGCACTCGAGGCGAGATTAAGCTGCTCCGATGGCCGAGGATCAGCTCACCGACCACGCGGCGCTGAACCGCCGTGTCTGGGACGAACAGGCAGACGACTACCAGGCCAGGCACGGCGGCCAGCTCGAGAAGTCTGGTGGCACCGCCTGGGGCGTCTGGCAGATCCCGGAGTCCGAGCTGCGTGTGCTCGGCGACGTCGCCGGGCTCGATGTGCTGGAGCTCGGCTGCGGCGCCGCGCAATGGTCGATCGCGCTTGCCGGCCGGGGCGCGCGGCCGACGGGCCTCGACAACTCGGCCCGCCAGCTCGAGCACGCGCGCGAGCTGATGGCCGCGGCGGGCGTCGAGTTCCCGTTGGTCCACGCGAGCGCCGAGTCCACAGGCCTGCCGTCGCAGAGCTTCGATGTCGTCTTCTGTGACTTCGGTGCGATGACGTTCACTGACCCGTCCCTGAGTGTTCCCGAGGCCGCGCGGCTGCTGCGCCCCGGCGGCCTGTTCGCGTTCTCGGCGCTCACGCCGATCGTCGATCTCGTGTGGCCCCCCGGAGCCGAGCACCCGGGAGAGCGCCTCGCGGTCGACTACTGGGACGGCATCCGCCGCTTCGAAGAACCGGGCGAGCCGGTCGCGTTCCAGCTCCCCTACGGGGAGTGGATCGCGCTGTTCCGCAGCAACGGGCTGCAGATCGAGGATCTCATCGAGCTGCGCCCGCCGGCCGACGGCGAGAGCAGCTACCGCTCGGTCGAGGACCGGGAATGGTCGCGGCGCTGGCCGATGGAGCACATCTGGCGCCTGCGGCTCCGCAGCGACGCCTGAGCGCTCGACCTGTCCGATTCCGCACTACAGAGCGGAATTACCGACTTGTGCAAGCCGCACCGGGTGATGGCGAAACGTCCACCCGGGCCGAAACCTCTCAGCGCCGTCGTCCCGCCGCCGATGGATGACGAGCACACCCCGCGCCCCCCACCCCAGGAACCATGCAGAGCGAACGAATCAGCGACGACGCGACAGCCGGCCGGCGCCCGGAGATCGAGCCGCCGGAGCTCGACGGAGAGCTCTTCGAGGCGACGGGTGAAGTCCACGCCAACGCCGACGCGCTCGAGCAGACTTTGCGCTCGCTTCTGGCGGTTTACCCGCAGGCGTCCGTCGGCGCCATGACCTCCGCCGGGATCTACGTGCCGATGCCGGACTCGGTGGGCCTCGGCGAGCACCAGGTCCTGGAAGGCCGCTCGGGACTCGATCTGATCGGCACCGAGGACCGCGAAGCGGTGCTCGAGAACTGGGACCGCGCGCTCAACTTCGGCGCCAGCCGCTGCACGATCAGCCCGGAGGGGGCCGGCGAGGTGATCCTCTACGCACTGGACCTGCGCGAGCGCCACGGCGTCATCTTCACGCTGCTCGCGTCCACGGACCCGCTGGCCGCCGCCGAGCCGGTCGCATCCGAGCCCGTCGTCCAGCGACCGCGCTTCGCGACGATCCACAAGAACGAGCTCAGCTTCCTCGTCCACGTCGACGAGGCGATCCAGCAGATCCTCGGCTGGGAGGCCCAGGAGATGCTCGGACACCGCTCGCTGGAGTTCGTCCACCCCGACGACCACGCGCTTGCGATCGACAACTGGATGCAGATGCTCGCGCGCCCGGGGCCCGCGCGGCGCGTGCGTCAGCGGCTCCAGTGCAAGGACGGCGGCTGGGTCTGGTTCGAGGTGACCAACCACAACCTGCTCGCCGAGGCCGGACAGGAAGTCGTCATCTGCGAGATGGTCGACATCACCGAGGAGATGGCGGCCCACGAGGACCTGCGCGCCCGCGAGCAGCTACTGGACCGGCTCGCCGAAACGGTGCCGGTCGGGCTGATGCAGGTCGACAGCGCGATGCAGATCGTCTACACCAACGACCGCCTGCACGAGATCCTCGGCACCCCTCGCGCAGAAACGGCCTCGCAGCAGCTCGCGAACGTCGAGCCCTCGGACCGCCTGCTGATCGAGGAGGCCTTCGCCGCGCTGCTGAGCGAGGGCACCGACGCCGAGCTCGAGGTCGCCGTTACCGGCAGGCCCGACTCCGCCTCGCGCCACTGCCAGGTGAGCCTGCGCGTCCTGACCCACGAGGACGGCGAGGTCAGCGGCGCGATCGCGTGCCTCGTCGACGTCAGCGACAGCATCGCGATGCGCGAGGAGCTGCGCCGGCGCGCCACCCACGACGAACTCACCGGCTGCCTGAACCGCGCCGCGATCACCCGCGCGCTGGAAGAGAGCATCGGCGACGGCGAGTCCGGCGAGCAGCGCGCCGTGCTGTTCATCGACCTCGACGGCTTCAAGGAGGTCAACGACGACCACGGCCACGCCGCCGGCGATGAGCTGCTGCGGGCCGTCGCGGGCCACCTGCGCGCGAGCGTGCGCGCGGGTGACCTCGTCGGCCGGCTCGGCGGCGACGAGTTCCTGGTCCTCTGCCCGGACATGGACGAGCCGGAGGCGCAGCGCCTGGCCGACCGCCTGGCGGTGTCGGCTGCCGCCGGCGCCGTCGCACACGCCGCGGAGGTCAGGGCCAGCGTCGGCGTGTCCTGGTCGCGCGGCTCGGAGATCGACGCCGAGACACTCCTCGCGAGGGCGGACCACGCGATGTACGACGTCAAGCGCGAGCGCTCGAACGGGCGCCGCGAGACGGCCGGCCGCGTCTGAGCGGCCGGGGCGGGCCGGCGGTGGTCGCGCACGACCCGCCGGCCCCGCCGAATCCTCGGCGGCCAGCTCGCCCTCCATGCTCGGAGCTCCGCAGAGAGCGCGATCGCGACGCCTGCGCATAGACTCGCGCCCATGGCGCTCATTCACACCTGCTACCGGATCACCGACATCGACCGCTCGGTCGCCTTCTACGAAGCGCTCGGCTTTCAGGAGGTCGGCCGCCTGCCGATCAAAGACGAGGCCGTCAACGTCTTCATGAACCAGCCCGGCGACGGCGACATGCCGCGCCTGGAGCTGACCTACAACTTCGGCGTCGACTCATATGAGATCGGCTCAGGCTACGGGCACATCGCGATCACCACCGACGACATCCACGGCGCGCTCGAGAAGCTCTCCGCTCAGGGCATCGAGCCGGAGAAGCCGCCGTACTCGGTACGCGAGGGCGGATCGCTGCTGTGCTTCGTGAAAGATCCGGACGGCTACAGGATCGAGATCATCGAGCAGCAGTCCGGCTCGACCCAGCCGGGCTGACGCGGAGCCGCCCCGGCGGCCGTCCCGAAATCGACATCGACGGCGTGGCGCGCGTTAGTGTCAGGCCATGGGGACTGAGACCATCGCCCTCGGTGCGCTGAGCGTCCGCTTTCTCGTTGAGGCCGCGGACTCGAACGGGACCGCATCGGTGTTCGAGTGCTTTGTGCCCGCGAACGCCAGGATGCCTGCGCCGCACAGCCACGATGGATTTGAGGAGACGATCTACGGCCTCGAGGGCGTTTCCACGTGGACGATCGACGGAGAGACGCAGGAGATCGGCCCGGGCGAGTCGGTGTGCGTGTCGCGGGGGCAGATCCACGGGTTCGACAACCGCGGCGCCGCCGACGCGAAGTTCCTCGCGATCGCTACCCCCGCCGTGTTCGGGTCCGCGTATTTCCGCGAGGTCGGCGAAGTCCTCGCAGCCTCGTCCGGCGGACCGCCGGACCTGCGCGCGATCGGCGAGGTGATGCGGCGCCACGGCCTCACCCCGGCCTAGCCGCCAAGGGCATACCAGGCGTTGGGGCAAACGGTCGAGTAGGCTCGCCATCCAAGTCGCTCGAACGAGGGGGAAGACCGTGAGTGCGCAGAACGTTGAGCTCGTCCAGACCGTCTACGGGGCGTTTGCCCAAGGAGATGTGCCCGCCGTGCTCGGGGCATTCACGGACGACATCGAGTGGCACGAGGCCGACGGCATGCCATACGGGGGCATCTATCACGGGCCGGACGCCGTGGCGCAGAACGTGTTTGGGCCGATCACCGAAGACGTCGACGGTTTCGCGTTGGTCACGGGTGAGTTCATCGCATCCGGCGACACGGTCGCCTCGGTCGTCCGCTACACCGGGACCGGCAAAGCGACCGGCAAGGCGCTCGACGTGCCCGCCGTCCACGTCTGGGACGTACGCGACGGCAAGCTGGCCCGTTTCCGCCAGTTCATCGACACGGCGAAGTACGCCGAGGTCGTCCCTGCGGTCTGACTTCGTCAGGCTGACGCGGCGGGCGCGTGCTCGCGTGCCCACTTCACGATCTCGCCCGAGCCGGTGATCACGGCCCCGTCGTCGAGCACGAGGATCGGCACGCCGCGCTGGCCGCTCAGCTCCTCGACCTCGGCGCGGTCCTTGCCGCGCGAGGGCAGCGTCCAGAGCTTGAACGTGCCGCCTTTGACCTTCTTGTGCTCGTAGGTGTGCCCGGCCTTGTCGAGCGCCACCGCCGCCTTGCCGCACGGATGTGCGACCGCGTCCAGCGGCCCGGGCAGCTCTCCGAAGGACTTGCCGTCGGTGCAGGTGTAGAGCACCACGCCGGCGATCGTACTCCTCGGTCACGCAGCACGAGCGGCGCCACGGGGTACTCTGAAACGCAAATGGCGGACACGGGCAAGATCGCCAAGAACCTCGAGCGCTTCGCGATGGCGATCGCGGCTCACGACCGCGAGAACCCCACGCACACGGCCTACGGCATCGGCCTCTCGCACTTCGACATGGAGCGCCTCGGTTTCGAGGAGGGCGAGGAGGTCCTTCCCGGCATCACGATCCAGGCCGACAGCGGGGTGACCGGCAACTTCCGCGTGCTCTGCGACGCCGAGCACGACGAGGGCCACGTCGAGGCCGAGGAGGAGATCGTCGAGGCGGTCGCCTCGCGCTCGGTCCCCGGCATCGCGCCCGAGACGCGCGAATACTGACGAGAAGCTCCGGCTCAGACGGCCGGAGGGTCGATCCCTGCCCGTGCGGCGATGATCGCCACGAGCCGCTCGATCGTCGGATACGGGAGACCGTGCCGCGCGGCGGCCCGCATCACCGAGCCGGGAATCGCGTCGAGCTCCGGCGTCCTGCCCGCCGCGATGTCGCGCTGCATCGAGCTGCCGAGGGTCTCGTGCGCGCGGTCGAGCTCGGCGATCGCGCTCGCGGCGTCGACGTCGGCGCCCTCGGCGCGGCCCGCAGCCGCCGCCTCCTCCATCGTCGCCACGAGGTCCGCACGCAGCTCCGGCGTCGAGCGGATCTCCCCGAGCAGCTTGTCGTAGGCGCTCGTGGTGCAGGCGAGCGCGTTCAGCCGCACGAGCTTCGACCACATCACGTCGGCTTCGGAGTCGAGGACCTTCGACGGCACGCCGGCGTGGTCGAGGGCCTCGGCGAGCCCGCGCATCGGCTCTGCGACAGACGGCGCGCCCGCCATGCTGATCAGCAGGAAGGGGCTCGTGTGGACCACGACCCCTGGCTCGGGCCGGTCGGCCTCCACGCGAATCGACCCGGCCAGGACAGTGTCGGCGGCGAAGCGCCGCCTCAGCACCGCGAGGTGGTCGAGGCCGTTCAGCAGCGGCAGCACGAGCGCGGGCTCGACCTCGATTCGGTCGAGGGCCCGCTCCAGCCCCAGTGCCTTGGTCGCGACCAGCAGCGCGTCAACGGGCTCCGCGAGTGTCGTGACCGCGCGGGGGTGCACCTGCAGCTCACCGAATTTGACGCTGTTGACGGCGATGCCGCGGGCGGCGATGACATTCGCCGTCGACTCCTGGGCGACCACGATCACCTCGTGGCCGTCGCGGTCCAGGGCCGCTGCGAGGAGCCCTCCGACGCCCCCCGGCCCGAGCACGGCGATCTTCACGGCAGCAGCACCCCGGGGTTCAGCACGCCGGCGGGATCGACGGCGCCCTTCGCGGCGCGCAGGGCCTCAGCGAACGGATCGGGACGCTGGCGTTCGTAGGACGGTCGGTGGTCGCGCCCGACGGCGTGGTGGTGGGTGATCGTCGCGCCCTCCTCGATCAGCACGTCCGAGACGGCCCGCTTGATCGCCTGCCACTGCTCGACCTCCTCGCCGCGCCGCCCAGGCGCGAGGATCGTGAAGTAGGGCGCCGGGCCGTCCGGGTAGACGTGGGTGAAGCGGCAGAACACGCGCCCTCCGTCCCCGCAGACCTCGCGCAGCGCTTCGCGCGCCGCGCCCATCACCCGCTCGTGCAGCCGCGGGAACCGCTCCCAGGTGATCGCCGTCTCGAAGGTCTCGCTGATCACACCGAGCGAGACGAGCAGATCGCGCACGTAGGGAGCGCCGAGGAACGCGCTGCGCCACGAGGAGACCGCATCGCCCCCTCCCTCCCGGCGCGGCTGCGCAACACCGCCGTGCTCCGCGCAGATCGTAAGCGCGCGCTCGAGCGCGCCCTCGACGGGATGGTCGGTCGACTCGAAGCCGAGCACGAGCAGGGCGTGGCTGCCGTCGCCGGCCATCGTCAGCTCGGCCTCGCCGGCGTCGAGCAGGCGGCAGTTGGAAGGGTTCAGGCCGGATTGAGAGATCGCGCGCACGCACTCGGCGCCGCGCGCGAAGTCGGGAAACCGGACCCCGGCGGAAGCGCGGTGCTGCGGGCGCGGCTGGACGCGGACCCACGCGCTCGTGATCACGCCGAGGATCCCCTCCGAGCCCGCCAGCAGGCGATCCGGGCTCGGACCGGCGCCCGACCCGGGCAGGCGCCGCGACTCCCACACGCCCACCGGCGTGATCGCGCGGGCCGACTCCAGGAAGTCCTCGATGTGGGTCCAGACAGTGGCGAAGTGGCCCGCGGCGCGTGTGGCGATCCAGCCGCCGAGCGTCGCCAGCTCGAACGACTGGGGGAAGTGCCGCAGGGTGAGGCCGTGCTCGCCGAGGGCGGCCTCCAGGGCGGGACCGGTGCTGCCGGCGCCGATGCGCGCCGCACGAGAGACGGCGTCGAGCTCGAGCAAGCCATCGAGATTTTTGAGATTTAGAGATATGACCCCGTCGGGCCCCCCACCGACGTCGGGCGTCACTCCCCCGACAACCGACGTTCCGCCGCCGTAGGGGATCGCGGCGACGTTCGCGGCGGAGCACCACTCCAGAACCCGCTCCACGTCGTGCTCGGAGCGCGGGTGTGCGACGAAGTCGGGCGGGTGCTCGAACTGGCCGCGGAAGCCGCGCACGACGTCGACGTAGGACTTCCCGAGCGCGTGCGAGGCGCGCTCGTAGACCTCGGCGGAGGAGATCTCGGCGAGCTCGGGCGGAATCGCGACGCGAGCCGGCGCGAGCCGGAGATCCTCCAGGGCGACCGGCTGCTCGGGTTCGCCCAGCTCGATGCCGAGCCGCTCCGAGAGCGCCGGCACAGAGGCGCGTGCCTGCTCGACGCTCGGCTGCTGGTCCTCCCGGCCCCATCCCCAGTGCTTGCGCCGGCCGCTGCTCACGGCCGCGAGTCTATGCTCCGGAGCTGTGAGCGAGACGGCCGAGCAGAGCAGCCAGGCGCCCGAGATCCTCGCGCGCGGACCGTGGGAGATGGGGCAGATCACCGCGCGCTGGCTGCCCGAGCACTACGAGCCCTCGCCCGAGAAGACCGAGGCCGCCGATGAGGCGATCCAGGGCCTGCAGGAGCGCGGTTCCCCCAGCCACGACGGGCTCGCCGCCCGGCTCGTCGACTACACCGAGGACGCGGGCGGGATCTCGATCGAGCTGCAGCCACTGCGATGGGCGCTGCGGCTCGTCGCCGGGGACGCCTCGCACAGCCTCGCCGCGCTCTGCGTGACGAGAGCGGCGGACGGTCGCTGGCTGGCCGGGCGAAGAGCACCATGGGTGTCCTCCTGGGCGGGTCGCTGGGCGCTCGGAGCAGGCGGCGCCGTCGACCTCGGCGAGAGCCCGGCCGACACCCTCGTGCGGGAGCTCGAGGAGGAGTGGGCGGTCGCGCCCGAGCGCGTCCAGGGCGAGGCGCTGCTGCGCCTGCCGCACCAGCTCGTGATGTTCGTCGGCCAGGCATGGCTCGCCGAGGGCACCGACGAGCATGTGACCCCCGATCACGAGCACGACGCCTACGCCTGGTGGCCGGCCGACATCGACGAGTGGCCGGCCGAGGCCGGGGAGGCCCTGCCGAGGATGGCCCGCTGGCTGACGATGTGAGCACGCCGCCGAAGGGTGTCGGGCCTCTGACGTTCACCCGGCTGAGGGCGCTGTCGTTCACCCACTCCTGCGTGTACCTGGCGCTGCTGCTCTGCGCCTTCGCGCTCGGCGGCCCGCAGCCCGAGACGTTCATCCTGGGCCTCAGCCACGGCCTGCTGTGGATCTTCATGTCGCTCGTCTGCCTCGCCGCTGCGCGCCTGCGGGTCGTGTCGCTGCGACTGGCCGTCGCCGTGGCCGTGCTCGGCGGGATCGGGCCGTTCTTCGGCAGCTACGAGTTCATCAGGGAGGGCCGGTCCGCGGAGAGGCCCCCGGCGAACGCCTGAGGCGAGCTCTCACCACCCTCCCATCCCCTTAAAAAATCGCCGTTTTGCAAGCGCTCCGTGGCTCGTCACAGAACGCTAGAGTTGTAAGTCAATGGCCACTGACACGACGACCCAGCAGATCGTGGACGTCGTGACCCCCGCGGCGGGCGAGTCGGTCACCGAGGGCACCATCCTCGAATGGCACGTCAAGGTCGGCGAGCAGATCAAGGTCGATGCCACGATCGTCGAGATCTCGACCGACAAGGTCGATGTCGAGCTGCCTTCTCCCGCGACGGGCACGGTCACCGAGATCCTCGTCAACGAGGGCGACACCGTCACCGTCGGGCAGGTGATAGCGCGCATCGCCGTCGGCAACGGCGCGGCTGCACCCGCCGCCGTCACGCCCGAGAAGGAGCCGGAGGAGAGCGAGAACGGCGCATCGGATCCCGCAGCCGAGCGGCCACAGGCCACGCCGGCGGGCAATGGAAACGGCGCCGGCGCGCCGCCCCCGCCTGGAGCTGCGCCCCCCGCCGAGCCATCCGAGCAAGCGTCCGGCGTCGTCGACGTCCTGACCCCCGCGGCCGGCGAGTCCGTCAGCGAGGGCACGATCCTCGAATGGCACGCGAAGGTGGGCGATCAGATCAAGGCGAACGACACGATCGTCGAGATCTCCACCGACAAGGTCGACCTCGAGCTGCCCTCGCCCGCGACCGGCACCGTCACGGAGATCCTCGTCGCGGAGGGCGACACCGTCACCGTCGGCCAGGTGATCGCGCGCATCGCGCTGGGCGCAGGCGCAGCGGCACCTGCACCTGAGAGCGCGCAGGGCCCCGGAGAGAGCGCACCCGCGCCGGCACAAACTCAGGCCCCCGACGGCACCCGCGTCTCGCCGGTCGCGGCGCGCGCCGCGGCGGCCGAGGGAGTGGACCTGGCGACGGTCTCGGGGACCGGCCCCGCGGGACGCATCACCAAGTCCGATGTGCTCGGCGCCGCGAGCGCCGGAAACGGGGCGGCGAGCGGCGAGCCCACCACCACCGCCGGCGAAGCCCAGCCGATGCGCGGCGGCGCGGCCGCGCTCGCCCGCTACATGGAGCTGTCGCGCTCGATCCCGACCGCCACGAGCTTCAGGACCATCACCGTCACCACCCTCGACGGCCGCCGCCAGCAGCTCAAGGCGGGGCCGCGCAAGGTCTCCTTCACCCACCTGATCGCCTACGCGATCGCGCGCGCGGCCGAGGAGATGCAGGTGATGACCAACCACTTCGAGGAGATCGACGGCAAGCCGAACCGGATCGTCGACGGCAGCGTGAACCTCGGGCTCGCGGTCGACGTGGAGAAGAAGGACGGCTCGCGCACGCTGATGGTCCCCGTGATCACCGGCGCCGGCACGCTCGGCTTCGCCGCCTTCCTCGACGCCTACGACGCCCTGGTCGAGAAGGCGCGCACGAACACGCTCACCGCCGACGACCTCGTCGGCGCCAACATCACCCTCACGAACCCCGGCGGGATCGGCACGATCGCCTCAGTGCCGAGGCTCATGACCGGGGCCGGCACGATCGTCGCCACCGGCTCGATCGCCTACCCGCCCGGTCTCGCCGCGATCGGCGCGACGATCGGCGCGGAGAAGGTCATGACGATGACCTCGACCTACGACCATCGCGTCATCCAGGGCGCGGAGTCGGGGCGCTTCCTCGCGCTGGTCGAGGAGCACCTCCAGGGCGATCACGGCTTCTACGAGGCGGTGTTCGACGACCTCGGCGTCCCGCTCGGCGCCGCCCCCGCCCCGGCGGCCGCCGCGGCTGCCGCGAGCGCGCCCGCGGGCGCGCCGGCGAGCGAGGAAATGCTGCAGGCGGTGCAGGCCGCCACCACCTTCGTCGGACGGGTGCGCAGCCACGGCCACCTCGCGGCGCGGCTGGACCCGCTCGGCTCAGAGCCCGAGGGCGATCCCGGCCTCGATCCGGAAGCCCTCGGCCTCACCCCGGAGCTCCAGGCCCGCATCCCCGCGCGCCTGTTCCAGATGTATGTCCCGGGCGCCACGCTGGCCGACGCGCTGCCTCACCTGCGCGAGACCTACTGCGGCACGATCGCGTATGAGATCGAGCACATCGCCTCCCACCGCCAGCGCGTGTGGTTGCGCGAGCACATCGAGTCGGGGTCCTTCCGCCACGAGCTGACGAACGAGGAGCGGCGCACGCTGCTGAAGCGGCTCGTCGAGGTCGACGCGCTCGAGCGCTTCATGCACAAGGCCTATCTCGGCCAGCACCAGTTCTCGATCGAGGGTCTCGACATGACCGTGCCGATGCTCGACGAGCTGATCCAGCTCTCCGCGGCGCACGGCGGCCAGGAGGTCGTCGTCGGGATGGCCCACCGTGGCCGGCTGAACGTGCTCGCCCACAACCTCGGCCGCGCCTACGACACGATCTTCGCCGAGTTCGAGGGCGCATCGACGCTCGAGGTCGTGACGACGATCCCGCAGGGCGGGACCGGCGACGTCAAGTACCACCACGGCACGCAGGGCAGCTACCAGCTCCCCGACGGCGGCACGATCCGCGTGAACCTGGAGTCGAACCCCAGCCACCTCGAGTTCGTCTCCGCCGTGGTCGAGGGCGCGACGAGGGCCGCCCAGACCTCGCGGCGCGGCCCCCACGCCCATCAGGACACGAACTCGGCGGTGCCGATCGTGATCCACGGCGACGCCTCTTTCCCCGGCCAGGGGGTGGTCCCCGAGACGCTCAACCTGCAGGCGCTCGACGGCTACAAGGTCGGCGGCACCGTGCACCTGATCATGAACAACCAGGTCGGGTTCACGACCGACCCCGACGACGCCCGCTCGACGCGCTGGGCCTCGGACCTCGCCAAGGGCTTCGACGTCCCGATCATCCACGTCAACGCCGACGACGTCGCCGCGTGCATCAGCGCGGTCCGGCTCGCCTTCGCCTTCCGCCAGGAGTTCGGCCACGACGTCCTGATCGACCTGATCGGCTACCGGCGCTTCGGACACAACGAGTCCGACGAGCCCGCCTACACGCAGCCTGAGATCTACGCCAAGATCAAGAACCAGAAGCGCGTCTCTGAGATCTGGGGCGAACGGCTGGTGGCCGACGGCGTCGTCACCAAGGAGGAGGTCGACAAGCAGGACCAGGAGGTCTGGGACAACCTCACGCTCCTGCACCAGCGGCTGAAGTCGAAGATCGCAGAGGTCGCCGAGCAGGGCGGCAAGCACTCCACCGGCGAGTACCAGCTCGACCGCTCACCGAGCCCCGACGTCGAGACCGCGGTGCCGGCGGAACGTCTGCGCGACCTCGGCGAGCAGCTCCTGCGCGTGCCCGAGGGCTTCACGGTCCACCCCAAGCTCGTCAAACAGCTCGACCGCCGTCGCGAGGCGCTCGCGGCCGACAACGCCGGGCACGAGATCGACTGGGCGCACGCCGAGGCGCTCGCCTTCGCGACGCTGCTCACCGAAGGGACGCCGCTGCGGCTCACGGGTCAGGACACCGAGCGCGGCACGTTCAGCCAGCGTCACATGGTGCTCCACGACGCCAAGACCGGCCAGACGGTCTGCCCGATCCAGAACCTGCCCGACGCCCTCGCCCCGCTCGAGCTCCACAACAGCCCGCTCTCCGAGCTCGCCTGCATGGGCTTCGAGTACGGCTACAGCCAGGAGGCGCCGGAGACGCTCGTGCTGTGGGAGGCGCAGTTCGGCGATTTCGTCAACAGCGCGCAGGTGATCATCGACCAGTTCATCGTCTCCGGACTCGCGAAGTGGGGCCAGACCTCGCGGCTGACGCTGCTGCTCCCCCATGGCTACGAGGGCTCGGGCCCCGAGCACAGCTCGGCGCGACTCGAGCGTTTCCTGACGCTCGCCGCCGAGGGCAACATCCGCGTCGCCAGCCCGACGACGCCGGCCCAGTACTTCCACCTGCTGCGCCGCCAGGCGAAGATCGCCAAGCAGCGCCCGCTGATCGTGATGACACCGAAGTCGCTGCTGCGGCTCCCGCAGGCGGCGAGCTCGATCCCAGAGATGGCCGAGGGCACCCGCTTCGAGCCGGTGCTCGCCGAGCCCGGCGTCGACGACGCCCAGGTGACGCGGCTCGTGCTCTGCACGGGAAAGATCTACTACGACCTCGTCGGGCACCCGGAGCGCGCCTCGCACACCGGCCTCGCCGTCGCCCGTGTCGAGCTCCTCTACCCGTTCCCGGAAGGCCAGCTGCTGGCGCTGATGGCGCGCTACCCGAACCTGCGCGAGGTGCTGTGGGTCCAGGAGGAGCCGCGCAACATGGGCGCCCGCGCGCACATGTTCCCGAGGCTGATGCAGATCATGCCCGCGGAGATCCACTTCGGCTACGTCGGGCGTCCCGAGCGCGCGAGCCCGGGTGAGGGCTACCCCGCCGCCCACGCGGCCGAACAGAGCCGCATCGTCAAGACCGCGATCGACCTGCGCCAGCCGATCTCGCAATACCCGCGAAAGACGCCGGGCGAGCGCTGATGGGCGCGTTCTGGCGGCGGCTCCGCGCGATCCTGGCCCAGCGCAAGCGCAAGAAGCGCGCGCGGGGCTAGGGCTGCACGTGCGGTAGCGTCAGCACGCGCTCGACCAGCGCGGTGTCGCAGTACTCGAGCACTTTCACGAGCTGCCCGTCGCGAACCTCGAACACGTAGCAATAGGCCTGCGGATAGGCCGCGCCGCCCACCGTCCGAGCTTCCGCGACCGCGCGGACCACGACGCGATCTCCTTCGCAGATGATCTCCTCCGCACGCGAGCGGTATTGCGCGAACTGGGTCATCAACGGCTGCAGCAGCGCGGAGCGGACCTGCTGCTTGCCCTGGCCCCAATCTCTGGCCCACGACCACTGGCCCGGGAAGCGCCACGTGAAGTCCTCGGCCATCGCGTCGGCGAATGGGCGCGCGTCCCCCCTCGCCATCGCGTCGAACACCGACGTCAGTAGTTGCCGGTTCTGGTTCTCGCTCACGTGAGGCAAGCTACCGTGGAGCACGCCATGCCACAAGCGAATGTCTCGCACAAGACATATGCTTGAACAGTATGGATGAGTTCACACTCCCCGGGCTCCGGGCGGTCCGGGAGGTCGCGCGGCAAGGTTCGTTCTCGGCGGCGGCCGACGCGCTCGGGTACACACAGTCGGCGGTCTCGCGCCAGGTCGCGCTCGCCGAGCGAGCCGCGGGAACGCTCCTCTTCCAGCGCCGGGCCCGCGGCGTGACGCTCACCGCAGGAGGCGAGATCGTCGTGCGCCACGCGACCGCCGCCCTGGCCGAGCTGGACTCTGCGCGTGCCGGCCTCGCTGAGTCGCAACGCCGCCTGCGCGCTCGCGTCACCCTGGGCGCCTTCTCAACCGCGATGGCGGGCCTCGTGCCCGACGCGATCGCGTGGCTGCGGACGAGCGGAGCCGAGGTCGACATCGTGCTCCGGGAGGGAACGAGCCCTCGGCTGATCGACCGCGTCGCGTCGGGGCGGATCGACCTGGCGGTCGTCACATCGAGCGGCCGACCGGTTCACGGCATCTCATTCGAACGACTGCTCGACGATCCCCTGCTGGTTGCGCTCCCGCGCGAGCACAGGCTCGCCGGCCACGCGGACGTCGACCCCGACGAGCTCCGCGACGAGCCGTGGATCGCCGGCAGTCGCGCGACCGACTCGACGCTGCTGGGTGCCTGGAACCTCGGCGCCTGGGAGCCCCGGATCGTCTTCGAGGTGCGTGACTGGAACGCGAAGATCGGCCTGGTCGGTCGCGGGCTCGGCATCACGCTCGTGCCGGGTCTCTCGCGTCAGACCCTCCCGCCCACGACGGTGGCGGTGCGTCTCCGCGACCCGCGTGCGATGCGACCGGTCGCCCTCGCTAGACGACCTGGAACGCCTGAGCTGCACGTCGCGAGCGTCGCTGACTCGCTCGCGCGGTCGGCGGCCAGAAGCTCGGCGTAGGGCCGCTCCGGCGCCGGACGCGCTTCGACCTCACCGCCCTTTCCAGACCGGGTCGCGCTTCTCCTTGAAGGCGCTCGCGCCCTCCTTCGCGTCTTCTGAGGCCATCACCGGTCCGGCGATCTCGCCCTGCTTGCCCCACATCTCCCCAGTGCTCCAGTCCCACTGCTCCTGAAGGATCTTCTTCGCGGCGCGCAGCCCGAGCGGGCCGTTCTTGGCGAGCGTCGCGGCGAGCTCCATCGCGACGTCCACCGCCGTGCCGGGCTCGGCGATCCGGTTGACGAGCCCCAGCTCGTGGAAGCGCTCGGCGGGGAACGGGTCGCCGGTCAGCGCCAGCTCCATCACGACGTGGTAGGGCATGCGCCGCGGCAGGCGCAGCAGCGCGCCACCGGCGGCAACAAGCGAGCGCTTGACCTCTGGGATCCCGAGCTTCGCGCCCTGCGCGGCGACGATCAGGTCGCAGGCCAGCGCGATCTCCATTCCCGCCCGCGACCGCGAAGCCCTCGATCGCGGCGATCAGCGGCTTCTCCGAGGCGCGCTGTGCGATTCCGGCGAACCCGCGATCCCCGTACCAGGGCGACTCGCCCTTCACGAACGCGCCCAGGTCCATGCCGGCGCAGAAGAAGCCCCCGGTGCCGGTCAGCACGCCAACCGACAGCTCGTCATCGGCATCGAGCTCGTCGAGCGCCTTGCCGACGCCTTCGGCGAGCGCCGCGTTGACCGCGTTTCGCACCTCGGGACGGTTGAGGGTGATGAGGAGCACGTTGCCGCGCTTCTCGGTGAGGACGGCGGTCTGCTCGGCGGTCTCTGTCTCGGGGGTCATCGCGGCTCCTTGTCTCGTTCCGCGCGGAGCCTACCCCCGCGACGCCGGCGGGCGCCCGCACACCGACGCTCGAGACCGCCTGGCATGTCGCGACCCGGGCGCCGCCTCAGGCCGCGAACAGCGTCAGGTCCGGCTCGCGTTCGCCGCGCAGGACCGCGATGTCCACCTCGACGCAGTCGATCCCGCGCGACTCCGCCAGCACGACGGCCTGGGGCTTGATCGTCTGCGCGGCCAGCACGCCGCGACAGGCGCCCATCGCGGGGTCCTGCCGGATGCGCTCGAGGTAGCGGGTCAGTTGCTCGACGGCGTCGATCGTGCCGATGCGCTTGATCTCGACCGCTATCCACTCATCCTCGTCGTCACGACACATCAGATCGACTGGGCCGATGTCGGTGGCCCACTCGCGGCGCACGAGCCGCAACCCCTCCCCGCACCAGCCGGGTGCATCGGCGAGCAGCTCCTGCAGTTCGCGCTCGATGCCCTCCTTCTCGAGCCCCAGCTCGGTGTCGAGCGCGTGCTCTGAGTCCGAGAGCACCTCTGCGACCGCGATCTCGAGACGGTCCTCGCCCTTCAGCCTGCGCACGACGAGGCCCGTCAGCGCCCCGTCCTCGGTGCGCTGCTCTTCGAGCACGTTCGGCGGCGTCATCCAGTTCAGCGGTTTGACCCCGCCGCCGTCGGCCCACACCATGAAGGTCCCGTCCGGGCCGACCATCATCAAGCGCACTGCCTCGGGCAGTACCGTCGAGAGCCGGCCGGCGTAGGCGACCTGGCAGCGGGCCACGATCAGACGCATCCGGCAAACCTACCCCGCGGGGCGGATCGCAGGGCCTCGCCCGTCAGCGCCCCGCAGGACGCTCAGGCGGACTGGTCCCCGGCGGGGCGGATGGCAGGGCCTCGCCCGTCAGCGCCCCGCAGGACGCTCGGCCGGACTGGTCCCCGGGGGGACGGACCGCAGGGCCGGGCCCGGCAGCGCGCGCGGGACGCTCAGCCGGACTGGTCCCCGGCGGGCGAGGCGCCGCCGTCCGGCGGCGGCTCCCGGCGCGCGCTGCCGGAGCGCGCTGCTCGGACGCCGGCGGCACGGCAGCCGCGGGCGGGGCCTGTACGGCTGCGGCCGCCACCGCGGTCGCAGCCGTGGTCGACCCGTTCGGAGAGGTCGGTTGCTCGCCGTCTTCGCCGTCCGCGATCGACTCGCGGAACTCGCGAATGCCGTTGCCGAGCGCTTTCGCGAGATCGGGGAGGCGCTTCGGGCCGAGCACGAGCAGCGCCACGGCACCCAGGAACAGCAGATGAATCGGGTTCTCGATCCCCATCCTGATCCCAGGCTACCGCGCGGCGGCCCGCGGCGGGGAGCCCTCCGGTGCTGCACATACGCTCTCTGAGTGGCCTACGAAGCGCCGCCGCCACCTCCGATCGCGCAGGGCCGGCGCCCGTACCCGCCTCCGGCCGAGCCCGAGCCATTCTGGCCGGCCCAGGTGGCGATCCTCGGCGCGATCGTGCTTCAGATCGTGCTGCCACAACGGCTCGCGATCGGCCCGTCGTGGCTCGTTCCCGGCCTGGAGGGGGTACTGCTCGTCGGGATGTTCTTCGCCACGCCCAACGAGCTCGAGCACGAGCACCCGCGGCGCCGGCGCCTGGCGCTTTCGCTGATCGCCTTCGTGACGGCGGCCAACATCTACTCGCTGGGCGCCCTGACGCATTTCCTGCTGCATCACAACGTCGACAAAGGCCGCGAGCTGATCATCTCCGGCACGCTGATCTGGCTCACGAACTTCCTGATCTTCGGGCTCTGGTACTGGGAGCTCGACCGCGGCGGCCCCGGCAAGCGCGCCGCCGCGCACGACACGCCCCCCGACTTCCTGTTTCCCCAGATGTCCGACGACACGATCGAGCCACGCGACTGGCGGCCGCGTTTCTTCGACTATCTCTACGTGTCCCTGACGAACGCGACGGCCTTCTCGCCGACCGACACGATGCCGCTCAGCGCGATGGCCAAGGGCATCATGGGCGTGCAGTCGGTCGTCTCGCTGGTGACGATCGGCCTGATCGTCTCGCGAGCGGTGAACATCCTCAACTGAGCGGCTCAGACGCGCTGGGACACGGGGCGCGGCTCGAGCGCCAGCGCCTGCACGATCAGCCCCTGCACCTCGCCGCCCGCGCCGAGCTTGCTCGCCCGGCGCAGCGCATCGAGCGCGCCCTCGCGATCCAGCAGCTGCAGGCGCAGCCGCCCGAGCCGCTCCCACGCGCCCGCGTCGCTCGGCCCGCGCTGGGCGGCGCGGTCCGCGGCCTCCTCGGCGAGGTCGACGGCACCCATGTCTTCGTAGATGCGCGCCGCGAACCGGTGGGCAGCAGGCTTCGAGCCGTCCACGCGCGCCCAGTCGCGCACCGCCCGGGCGGCGGCGTCGAGCTTGCCGGCCTGCCAGAAGGCGAGCGTCATCAGCCGCAGCACCGCGACGTTGCGCGGCTCTGCGTCGCGCGCGTAGATCAGGCGCTGGGCGGCCAGGTCGTACTCGCCTTCGGCCATCGCGCGCTGGGCCGCGATGAGAAACCGCTCGACGCGCTCCTCGGCGGGGTCCGGCTTTGAGAAGTCGACGAATTTGAGGCTGCCGGCGGGCACCGTCCGGATCCCGTGCGCGAATTTCACGCGCGCCCACTGCTGGACCTCCTCGCCGCTCTCATCGTCGTTCGAGAAGTAGATACCGGCCACGGTTCCGACCCCCCACTCCGGGTAGGACACGCACCGCGCGTAACGGTGCACGACGGAGTGGTCGGGGACGCGCGCGCCGAAGGGGTCGTGTTCGGCTTTCTCTTTCGCGGCGGCACGGGCGCGCTGCTCGGCTTCATAGGCTCGGCGCCCCGCCTCCTCACGCTCGCGCCGCGCGGCGGCGGCACTCGCGCGGACCGCGTTTTTCGAGACTTTCCCGCCCCGCGAGCTTTCGGCGATGCGCTCGAGCTGGTCGGCCGCCTCGTTGATCGCCTTCAGGTGGCGCTCGTGCTCGAACTGGCGCCCGGCCGGGGCGACGTCCGGGTGCCAGCGCTTGGCCATCCGGCGCCGGGCGAGCTGCACATCGCGCTTGTCGAACGGCGCCTCGAGCTCCAGCAGGAGCAGGTGCTGCTCGATGTCGAGGACCGTTGTGGGCATGACCCGACAACGTTAGCGACGAACGCGACCTCCTATCCTGCGTGCCGATGTCCTCTCAATACATCTTCACGATGCACCGTCTCTCGAAGGTGCACGCGCCCGACAAGACGGTGCTGGAGAACGTCACGCTCGCCTTCTACCCGGGGGCCAAGATCGGCGTCCTCGGCTACAACGGGGCGGGGAAGTCCACGCTGCTGCGGATCATGGCGGGGGTCGATCAGGAGTTCCGCGGCGAGGCCCAGCTCGCGCCCGGCGCGACGGTCGGGATGCTCGAGCAGGAGCCCCATCTGGACGAGTCCAAGGACGTGCGCGGCAACGTCGAGGACGGCGTGGCCGAGACGAAGGCGCTGCTCGACCGCTTCAACGAGCTGGCCGCCGACTACTCGGAGGAGAACGCCGAGGAGTTCGGCCGCATCCAGGCGCAGATCGAAGCCGCCGACGCGTGGAACCTGGACACCCAGCTCGACTACGCGATGGACGCGCTGCGCCTGCCGCCGGGCGACGCCGAGGTCTCAAAACTCTCCGGCGGTGAGCGCCGCCGCGTCGCGCTTTGCCGGCTGCTGCTGCGCGCGCCGGACCTGCTGCTGCTCGACGAGCCCACGAACCACCTCGACGCCGAGTCGGTCGCCTGGCTCGAGCAGCACCTCGCCGAGTACAAGGGCACGATCGTCGCGGTCACCCACGACCGCTACTTCCTGGACAACGTCGCCGGCTGGATCCTCGAGCTCGACCGCGGCCGCGGCATCCCCTACGAGGGCAACTACTCGAGCTGGCTGGAGCAGAAGGAGCTGCGCCTGGCCCAGGAAGAGCGCTCGGAGAAGGCGCGCCAGCGCACGATCGCGGCCGAGCTCGAATGGGTGCGTACGAACCCCAAGGGCAAACGCGCGAAGTCCAAGGCGCGCCTCGCGCGCTACGACGAGCTCCTCGCCGAAGAGCGCAACGTCAAGCTCGAGGACGTCCAGATCCACATCCCGCCGGGGCCGCGCCTCGGCGAGAAGGTGCTCACGGCCAACGAGCTGTCCAAGGGCTTCGGCGAGCGGCTGCTGATCGAGTCGCTCTCGTTCGACCTGCCGCGCGCCGGCATCGTCGGCGTCATCGGTGCGAACGGTGCGGGGAAGACCACGCTGTTCCGGATGATCACCGGCCAGGAAGCCCCGGACTCCGGCACGCTCGCGCTCGGCGACACGGTGCAGCTCGCCTACGTCGACCAGTCGCGCGACGCGCTCGACGCGAGCAAGACCGTCTGGGAGGAGATCTCCGAAGGCTTCGAGCACATCAAGGTCGGCGACCGGGAGGTGAACTCGCGCCAGTACACGGCGGGGTTCAACTTCAGGGGCTCCGACCAGCAGGCCAAGATCGGCTCGCTCTCAGGCGGCGAGCGCAACCGCGTGCACCTCGCCAAGCTGCTGCGCAGCGGCGGCAACCTGCTGCTGCTCGACGAGCCCACGAACGATCTCGACGTCGACACGCTGCGCGCGCTCGAGAACGCGCTGCTCGAATTCCCGGGCTGCGCCGTGGTGATCTCGCACGATCGCTGGTTCCTCGACCGCGTCGCGACACACGTGCTGGCGTTCGAGGGCGACTCGCAGGTGACGTGGTTCGAGGGCAACTTCGAGGCCTACGAGGAGCACCGGCGCGAGCTGCTCGGGGATGCCGCCGACCGCCCCCACCGGATCACCTACAAGCGGCTCGTGCGTGGCTGAGCCCGCCGGCGAGGCGGGCGAGCAGCTCGGCGCCCAACCGTTCGAGCGCGACACCGCGGTCTCGCTGCGCGAGCGCAACAGCGAGATCGCCGTGTTCGACGCCACCGTCGCCGACGGCTGGGTGGCCGGGCGCGGGCCGCACGGCGGCTACCTCGCGGCGATGCTGCTGCGGGCGCTGATCGCGACCGTGGAGGACGAGCAGCGCGCGCCGCGCTCGCTGACGATCCACTACGCGCGCGCCCCCGAGCCCGGACCGGTGACGATCCGGACGGTCCTCGAGCGCGCCGGGCGCTCGTTGAACACCCTCTCGGGCCGAATGGAGCAGGACGGGCGGCTGATGGCGCTCGTCCTCGCGGCGTTCTCGGTGCCGTGGGAGGCACCCGAGATCGACGACCTGCCGATGCCCGATGTCGAGGGCCCCGACGTGGAACGCCGCGCGGGCACCGCGCGACAGTTCGGCGCGCCGCCGTTCACCGAGCACCTCGTCATGCAGCCGCGATTTCAGGCCGGCCGCCCGCTGACGGGCGAGCGCCGCCCGATGGAGCTCGGGGCGTGGGTCGGTCTCGCGGGGGAACGCCCGGTGGACGCGCTCTCGGTCGCGTTCTTCACAGACGCGCTGATCCCGACCCCCTTCATGGCGACCGGCGCCCCGGCGGCGGCTCCCACGGTCGACCTCACGGTGCACTTCCGCCAGCCGCTCCCCCGGCCGCAGGACCGGGGGCCGGGCCGGCTCTGCTACGCCCAGATGTCATCGAGGCTGCTCTCGGAAGGCTTCTTCGAGGAGGACGGCGTGATCTGGGCGGCGGACGGCACGGTGCTGGCGCAGTCGCGCCAGCTCGCGCTGCTGATGCCCGTCGGTTAGGGTCCGCTGCATGGCTGACTACACCGCGAAGCGCATAGACGACATGCAGGCGAACCACGGCGGCGGCTTCGTGCTGGCGCGAGCCGAGCTCGGAGTGACGGCGTTCGGGATGCAGGTGATCCAGATGCCGCCCGGATTCGACGGGTATCCCGACCACGATCACGCCGAGAGCGGCCAGGAGGAGGTCTACGCAGTCCTCTCCGGTTCCGGCTCGATGGAGATCGAGGGCGAGCGCGTGGAGATGGACGGCGGCACGCTGATCCGGGTCGGGGCGGAGGCGAAACGCAAGGTGACCGCCGGCCCCGAGGGGATCCGCATGCTCATCGTCGGCTGCACGCCGGGCGAGCCCTACAAGATCGCCGAAGGCACCGAACTCGAAGCGATCGAGGGTTAGCGCCGGGAAGCCGCGTGGCGCGCAGGGGCGCGCCGCCTAGATCGAGCGCAGCCGTGCCCGCAGCGTGTCAGCGCCGCGCTGCTTGAGCAACCAGAGATCGTCGCGCGCGCGCCGGCCCGAGCCCGTGCCCCCCACGTTGAAGCGACGCATCGCGCGCGCCGGGTCTTCGAGGTCTGTGATCAGCCCGCCGGTCCGCCCGCGGGCCACCTCTCGCGCCGCGCGGCGGAAGGCGAGGCCCTTCTCGCTCGGGAGATGCCAGACGGCGACCGCGGCCGGGTTGGCCGGATTCACCGCGCCGTGGCGCGGGCCCGTCCAGATCCGTCCCATCACGAGATCCATGTTCTCCATCTGGACGCGCCCCAGCGCCCGGGCGACCGTCAGGAGCTCCTCCTCGGTGTCGAGCTGGATGTCGCGCACGGCGAGCTCTTGTTCGAGCGCCTCGCAGGCATGGAGCAGACCAACCATGTCCGCGCCCCGCCCGACGAGCAGCTCACCCCCGACCCAGGGCGGGGGTGGGCCCGGTGCCGCACCGAGGCTCACCGCCAGACGGCCGGCAGCGTGGCGGTTGGGTCCGTGCTGCCAGTCCGGCGGGTACGGGATCTCGATGCAGCCGATCGTCGGGGGATCGGGGATCGCGCCGAACGCGCGCTCGAAATCCAGCCAGACGCAGTCGACGTCGACGAACCACATCGGGCGATCCGGATCGCTTCCGGCGCCTGCAGCGACGATCGCATCGAACACGTAGCGCGAGGCCGCGAAATGCGGCGCCGGCGTGGCCGGCGCGTGCTCGTACTCGGCGCCGAGGACACTCACCCCGGCGTTTTCGACGGCGCGGAGCAGCCGGGTGCCGGCGCGCCCCAGACGCGAAGCGCCGGCGAGGTTGGTGACGAGCACGAGCTCGCAGTCGGCGCGCCGCAGCCGCAGCGAGGCGGCCTGAACCAAGACGCACTCCAGGTAGCGCAACGCAAGGCGTTCGGGGTCCCCGCTGCGGTCACGGCTGCTCGGGTACTCGAAGTCCTCGCCCTCGCGGTGGACGTAGAGGTACTGAACCACGAGCGGAGACAGCAGCTTCGTGGCGGCGCGACGAAGCTCCCCCTGCCGAACGGACGCATCCCGGTTGACCACGGCCCTACTCTCTTCTCCCGGCCGGGAGACTTCTAAGCCGGACGCGTTCTAGATCTGACAAGTACGCGCCCGCCTCACTAGCGGGGAAACCGCGTGCGCGCCGTCAGCCGCGCCGCGAAGCCCGCGAGCAGGCGCGCGGCCGCGTCGATGTCCGCGAGGTCGACGACTTCGACCGGCGAGTGCATGTAGCGCACCGGCACGCTCACGAGCCCGGTCGCGACCCCGCCGCGGCTGAGGTGGACCGCGTCGGCGTCGGTCCCGGTCTGGCGTCCCGTCGCCTCCACGGTGAACGGGATCTTCTCGGCCTCCGCCGTGTCGTGCAGGAGCTCGAAGACGGCCGGGTTCAGGAACGAGCCACGCCCGATCGTCGCCCCGGAGCCGAGCGCATGCGCGCCGGCGGACTTGACGTCGATACCCGGCGCATCGGTGGCGTGGGTGACGTCGAGCACGATCGCGACATCGGGCTCGAGCGAGAAGGCGCTGGTGCGCGACCCGCCGAACGTCGTCTCCTCCTGGGCGGCCGCGACGGCGACCACCTCCCATGCGCTGCCGCCCTTCTGGGCGACCAGCCGCGCCGCCTCGAGTGCGACGTAGGAGCCGATGCGGTTGTCGAGCGCCCGCGAGGCGAGTCGCCCGTTCGGCAGCTCGACGGGGTCGGCGTCGATCACCGCGACGTCGCCGACCCGCACCATCTCGCGGGCCTGATCGCCGTCACGGGCGCCGATGTCGATGTGCAGCTCACGGACCTCGGCGACCTTTTTTCGCTCCTCGCCGCGCAGCAGGTGGATCGGCTTCTTGCCGACCACGCCCGGGATGGCGCCGCCGCGCGTCTGGAGCACCACGCGCTGCCCCACGAGGATCTGCGGGTCCCAGCCGCCGACTTCCCCGAACCACAGATAGCCGTCGTCGTCGATGTGGGTGACGATCAGCCCGATCTCGTCGATGTGGCCCATGAACACGAGCCGCGGGGGTTTGCCGCGCGTCCCTTTGCGGGGCGCGACACGTGCGAGCGGGGTGCCCACCGCATCTGTCTCTCCGGCGGCGAACGGCCGGGCGTACTCGAGCCAGGCGGCGGCCGCGGCCTGCTCGTAGCCCGAGGGACCAGGGACGGTGAGCAGCTCGCGCAGCAGGGTCGGCACGGCGTGCTTGGCGGCGCGGCGGCTCGCCGGTTTTTTCGCCGCGCGGCGGGCGGGTTTCCTCGGCGCGGGGCTCACTCGGCGAGCAGCCCGCGGAGGACGAACTGCAGGATGCCGCCATGGCGGAAGTAGTCGGCCTCGCGCGGGGTGTCGATCCGCACCCGCGCCGAGAACTCGACCGGGTCCGCGCCCTCGCGCTGCGCGCGCACCTGAACCTCCCGCGGCGGTGCGCCCCCTTCGGCCATCGCCTCGGCGAGGCCGGAGATCGAGATCGTCTCCTCGCCCGTCAGGCCGAGCGCCTCGGCGCTCTCGCCGTCGGCGAACTGCAGCGGCAGCACACCCATGCCGACCAGGTTCGAGCGGTGGATGCGCTCGAAGCTCTGGGCGATCACGGCCCTCACGCCCAGCAGCCGCGTGCCCTTCGCCGCCCAGTCGCGCGAAGAGCCCGACCCGTACTCACGGCCGGCCAGCACGACGAGGTCGGTGCCGTCGGCGATGTAGCGGATCGCCGCGTCGTAGATCGGCATTGGTTCGGGCCCCACCCCCCCGCCGGCGCCGAACCAGCGGGTGAACCCGCCTTCGGGCAGCTTCTCCCCGCCGCCGATCAGGTTGCGCAGACGGATGTTCGCGAACGTCCCGCGCATCATCACCTCGTGGTTCCCGCGCCGCGAGCCGTAGGAGTTGAAGTCGCGCGGCTCGACGCCCTGCTCCTGCAGGTAGCTGCCGGCGGGACTGTCGCGCTTGATCGCGCCGGCGGGCGAGATGTGGTCGGTCGTGACGCTGTCGCCGAGCAGCGCCAGCACGCGCGCTCCCTCGACGTCGGTGACGGCCTCGGGCTCGGCGGGCATGTCCTGGAAGTAGGGGGGCAGTCGCACGTAGGTCGAATCCGGATCCCACGCGAAACGCTCGCCGCCGGGCACATCGAGGCCGTTCCAGCGCTCGTCGCCGGCGAACACCTCGCCGTAGCTGCGCCTGAACATGTCGGACTGGACCGCGTCGCCGACCGTCTCTGCGACCTCCTTCTCCGACGGCCAGATGTCGCGCAGGTAGACGTCCTCGCCGTCGGCGCCCTGGCCGATCGGGTCGTGCACGATGTCGATGTCCATCGTCCCGGCGAGCGCGTAGGCGACGCACAGGGGCGGGGAGGCGAGGTAGTTCATCTTCACATCCGGGTTGATCCGGCCCTCGAAGTTGCGGTTGCCGGAGAGCACCGACACCACGGCCAGGTCGCCCTCGGAGACGGCCTCGGAGATCGGCTCGGGCAGCGGCCCCGAGTTCCCGATGCAGGTGGTGCAGCCGTATCCGACCAGGTTGAAGCCCAGCGCCTCTAGGGGCTCGGTGAGACCGGCGCGGTCGAGGTATTCGGTGACGACCTTCGAGCCGGGCGCAAGCGAGGTCTTCACCCACGGCTTTGACTGGAGTCCCCGCTCGACCGCGTTCCGCGCAAGGATCCCGGCGCCGACCATCACCGACGGGTTCGAGGTGTTCGTGCAGCTGGTGATCGCCGCGATCACGACGTGGCCGTGGTCGACCTCGAAGCTCTCGCCGTCGAGCTCGACCGCCTTCGCGGTGCCGTTGTGCGGCAACGTGCCGACGGCGCCCGCGGGCGGGAGCTGGGGCGCATCGACAGCGAGGATCGGGGCGTGACCGGGCGTGCTCGCCGCCGGCGGATCGGATGCCGGGTAGGACTCGGCGACCGCCTCGTCCTCCGGGTCGGCGAGGTCGCCGTCGTCGGGCATGTAGTCCTCCAGCGAGCGACGGAACGCGTGCTGGGCCTCGCTCAGCGCGACGCGGTCCTGCGGGCGCTTCGGTCCGGCGAGGCTCGGCTCCACAGTCGCGAGGTCGAGCTCCAGCGTGTCGGTGAAGGTCGGCTCCTCTGCGTCCTCGTCGTGCCACAGGCCCTGCTCGCGCGCGTAGGCCTCGACCAGAGCGATCTGCTCGGGGGGGCGCCCCGTCAGCTCCAGGTAGCGGATCGTCTCGGCGTCGATCGGGAAGATCGCGCAGGTCGAACCGAACTCCGGCGACATGTTGCCGATCGTCGCGCGGTCGGCAATCGGCAGCGCGCCGACGCCCGGCCCGTAGAACTCGACGAACATCCCGACGACGCCGCGGGAGCGAAGCAGCTCAGTGACCGTCAACACGAGGTCAGTCGCGGTCGCCCCCTCTGGCAGCTCGCCGGTGAGCTGCACGCCCAGCACCTGCGGGATCAACATCGACATCGGCTGTCCGAGCATCGCGGCCTCGGCCTCGATGCCGCCCACGCCCCAGCCGAGCACGCCGAGCCCGTTGACCATCGTGGTGTGGGAGTCGGTGCCGACCAGCGTGTCGGGGTAGGCCTGCGGGGCTCCGGAGCCCTCGCGGGGGAACACGACGCGGGCCAGGTACTCGATGTTGACCTGGTGCACGATGCCTGTGTCCGGCGGGACCACCGCGAAGTCGTCGAACCCGCCCTGGCCCCAGCGCAGGAAGGCGTAGCGCTCCTGGTTGCGCTCGAACTCGCGCTCGGCGTTGAGGCGGAAGGCCTCGCGGGTGCCGAAGGCGTCGACCTGCACGGAGTGGTCGATCACGAGCTCGGCGGGCGCGAGCGGGTTGATCTTCGCCGGGTCGCCTCCCATCTCGGCCATCGCATCGCGCATCGCGGCGAGGTCCACGACGGCCGGAACGCCGGTGAAGTCCTGCATCAGCACGCGCGCGGGCGTGAACGCGATCTCCTTGCTCGGCTCGGCCTTGGCGTCCCAGCTCGCGAGCGCCTCGATGTCGGCGGCGTCGACGGAGCCGTTGCCCTCGGTTCGCAGCAGGTTCTCGAGCAGAACCTTCAGCGAGAACGGCAGGCGCGCCACGTCGAAGCGCTGCTGCAGCGCGTCGAGCCGGAAGATCTCGTAGTCACGGTCGCCGACCCGCAACGAGTCCTTGGCTCCAAAGCTGTTCTGCGGCATCTCAACTCCCGAAGCTCGCGTTCCGATCTGATCGGCTCGCAGTCTCGCAGAGTCCTCGCCGCGATCCGGCGCCGGGAGCGGCCGAACGCGGCGGCCGCGCTCAGCGCGGCGCGTCGGCCGCGCGCGTGACGCGGCCCTTGCCCTGGCGCTTGGAGCGAAGCAGCGCGGCGTCGCAGGCTGCGAGCAGCTCGTCGGTGCTCATCGGCTGCTGCCACTGGGCCACGCCGATCGACGCCGAGACGCCTTCCCCGCCGGCGTAGGAGGGCAGCCCGCGCAGGCGCTCGAGCGCCCTGTTGGCCGCCGCAGCCGCGCTGTCGAGGTCGGCGTTGGGGAGGATCACGACGAACTCGTCGCCGCCGTATCGCGCGACGCGATCGAAGGCGCGGAACTCGCCGACGAGCGCCCGCACGACCTCACGCAACATCGCGTCGCCCGTTGGATGGCCGTGCTGGTCGTTGACCATCTTGAAGTCATCGAGGTCGATCAGCAGGCAGGACAGGGGGCCGCCGGTGCGCATCGCACGCCCGATCTCCTCGTCCAGGCGCCGGCGCATCGCGCGGTGGTTCATGCAGCCGGTGACGGCGTCGGTCCCCGCCTCCGAGCGAGCGCGGACGAGGGCGAGCGCCGTTGCGCCCTGCTCCACGAGCGTGCGCGCGAGGTCGACGGCGCCAGGCTCGTAGATCGCCGCCACGCGCCGCACGAGCAGCACGACGGCCTCGACCTCCGCGCGCTCGACGACCGGCAGCAAGAGGACACAGCTCATCTCGCCGGTCGCCGTGAGCCGCGGGACGCTGGCCGCGAATTCCTCGGCGTCGGCGGCAAGGAAGCTGCGGCGCGTGCGGGCGACCCAGCTGACGCCGGGCGGGCGCTCGGCGCGCGGCGAGAGGTAGCTGACCCGGCCCTCGGCCTCGAACAGGTAGACGTCGACAAGGTCGTCGACCGCCCCGTTGCGGGCGAGGTGGTGGATGTGCACCTCCTCGGCCCCCGGCGTCGCGAGCAGCTCACGCGCGAGCGCACGGAAGATCGCGTCGGGATCCGCGACGCCGTCGGCGAGCGCCGTCAGCCTGCGGATCCCCGCGAGAACCCGCTCCACGCCCCCGGACGCCGAGGTATCCGTACCCGAAACGACATCCATGCCCCCAATCTACGCCATCGGCGGGCAACTGTGACAAGGGCGTTCCAGACGCGTCACATTCCTACTCAGACCTGCGCAAGCTCGTGGCTGGACAGCGCACGAGCGGCGCTGAGCGCCGCTCGTGGTGCGGTATCGGCCGCCTGCTGGGAGGGGGCGCGAGCGGTAGCCCGCGCCCCCCGCTCAGCTAGTGGAACGTGACCTTCGTGTGCGCTGTCGAGTGCTTGCCCTTCTTGGGCACGAACCCGATCCGTACGTGAACGGTCAGCGGCTTTTTGCTGCGACCGGCGCCGTTCAGCGGCACCTTCAGCGTGACCTTCTGGTGCGCTTTCTTGGCTTTCTTCGTCGTCTTGTTGACGTAGGTACCGCTCGCGGTGACGCGACCCGCAGCCGGCACCCGTGCCGTGATGTAGACGAAGTTGCCCACCACCTTGCGGCCCACGATCTCGACGGGGCAGCCGCCGACGTTGATGATCGTGTTCTGTTTGAACGTCTTGCCGTTCTGCGCGGTCATCGTGGTCGGCATGACCAGCGATTTGGCGCAGATGTTCCCGAACGCCGCCAGCGCGCTGTGCGAGCCGATCGGCAGTTCGACACGAACGCTCGAGACCGGGACATCCGGCGTCGAGGCGAACGTCGTGGTGGTGATGCTGTTTTTGATGTTCGTGTTGCCGACCAGGATCACTTTGAGGTGGTTCGGGTCTTCGACCACGAGGTCGAGGTCGGGGAACGCAGCCCCGGCGTGGGAGACCAGGATGGCCGGCCCGCGCAGCGGCTGAGGCAGCGTCGGGGTTTTCACCACGGCGCCTCCGACGAACGAACCGCTCGGGCACCTCAGCGGGTTGACCGCGAAGACCTGTTCGGTGCACGCTTTCTGCAGCGTCGTCAGCCTGGAGGGCAGCGAGCGCGGCAGCTGGACCTTGACGGACTTGATGTTCGCCTGGCCCGTCGACTGCGTCACTTCGGTGGTCAGCATCGCCCCGTTCACGCGCGAGGTCTTCGCGCTGGAGGTCGCTTTGAACTTCGGTGCGAATTTCAGGGCGTTGCAGTTGGCGACCTGGAACGGCGATTCGGTGATCGCGCTGCCCGTCGCCCCGCCCGGCTCGAGCGTCGTGAAGCTGGCGACGTTCGAGACCGTTTTGAACGCACCGCAGTTGGTCGGGTTGATCATGAACCCGGCCTTGTTGACCGCGACGCTGATGTTGCGGATGCGCAGGGGAACGCCCTGGCGGATCCTCGGCAGCGTGCTGTTGACGATCACCTGCGAGGTGAACTGATCGACCGTGATCCCGGCCCGGGTGACGACCGTGCCGAAGTTGAAGGGCCCGGCGACCGCCGGAACCTTGATCGACAGACCGTACGGTGAGCCTTGGTAGGGACCGGTCAGGTAGACCGGGCCTTTGAACGAGAACGGCTGGCTGCCGGAGCCCGCGAGCACCGTCGCCGTACCGATCTGGCTCGTCGTCGGACAAGCAGCGGTTTCGCTGTTCGCGGCCGCTTCAGAGCACCGTTCGGCGATTGCGATCTTGCCGACGAGACCCGGAGGCAGCTCCGTCCTGACCGAGCTGAGGTACTGGTCGCCGTCGTTGCGGGCGAGGTTGAACGTGAAGTTCGTGCTCGCACCGCCGTTGCCGTTGCTGTTCTGCGTCGACTGGCCGGGTTTGAACGGCGGCGGGATCGAGGCGCAGCCCGTGATCGTCTGGCCGAAGACGTCCGATTTCACGACTTCGTGCGGTTTTTCTGCACTGGTCGGTTCGAACGCCGCCACGCCATTCGCTTCGCCGCACAGGAGCGGGTTCGCGACCGGCGCGAGCACGCCGCGTTCGAAGTGGACCTTGAGGTTTTCGAACGGCTGTTCGGGCGGGCTGGTGAACGTCGTGGTCACCTGCCCCGTCGCGAGGTCCGGTTCGACGTGCGCGACCAAGCGCACGGAGACACCGTACTTTTCGTTGTTCGCGACCACGTACATCGTGAACGGCGGTCCGGTGATCGTGCCCGACTCGGGACTGCCGAGGTAGGCGGCACCGGTCAGGTCTTCGTTCAGCGTCGGCACTTTCAGCGTGACGCTGCCGATCTTCGACGCATCCGGACACGCGACACCGAATTCTTCGGTGAATTTTTCGGTGCCGGCGATTTCGTGCGCCTGGCTCGGCTTGCAGGCTCCCAGGCCGTTCGCGGCCGACGGGTTCAGCGTCATTCCGGCCGGCAGCCGGAACAAGGCGGACCGGACCTGCGAGACGTCGTTTTTCGTCGGGTCGTGCGCGATCGAGGCTTCAGCCGTGAATTCGTTGGGCTGATCGGTCGTGGTCGACCCGGGCGTGAGCCCGAATTTGATCGGGAATTCGAGCAGGTTGCAGCCCGTGAGCCCGATCGGGGTCGTGAACGCTGACCGCGTCGAACCGACTTTGCCGGCTTCGGGACCCGACGAGCGCCGGACCTTCGAGGGTCAGGTTCGTCGTCAGGTGGCCCGGGCAGCTGGTCGCGTTCGTGATGAACGCACCGTTACCGTTCGTGCCGAAGAACGTCAGGCGCGAGCGCAGCAGCGGCGGTGACGCAGCCGATTCGATTTCGAAGTAGTCGTGGTAGTCGGCTTCGCCGGTACCGAGGCCTTCTTTGCCCCATTCGACGTTGCCTTTGATCAGCGAGTGCGAGTAGTACTGGCCTTTGATCAGCGCTTCTTCAATGGCTTTTTTTTCGGCCGGGCCGCCGGGGCCTTCAGGAAGCGGTTCGTTTTTGAAGTGTTCTTTCAGCTCGGGTTCCGTGAGGAACTTCGGCAGTTTGACCGCGACGCCGTAGAGCGCGGCGAGGTGCGGGCCGCCGGGGCGCATGGTTTCGGTTGCGCCCGGAATCAGGTCGTAGACGACGCCTTCGACCGGAACGTCGCCGGCGCCTTCGCCTTCGCCGAGTTTTCCGGTGTAGATCGTGGCCTGCTGTTCGCCGATTTCGCTTTCTTCGCATTCGGCGTCAGGGGCGCGAACAGGCCGGCCGACGCCAGCGGAGACGCACCCGGGCCGCCCGAGAAGTCTTCCTGCGAGCAGCGTTCGACCGCGAAGGGGTTGGTGGCGAGACCCGGCGCCACGTCCGTGCGGATGTGTGTGGTCGCGGCGGTCGGGATCTTTTCGGGGTAGCTGCCGACGCTTTGCACCAGGAAGTCGGTCACGCCGAAGGGCACTCGGCCGCCGGCCTGCGTGAAGCCTTCTTCTTCGGCTTCTTCGACCGAGATTTCTTTCTTCGGCTCCTTGAAGTGAATTCGAAGGGCCCAGATTTGGTGGCGACGGTTTCCTCGCCGCATTCTTCTTCTTCGCAGTTCGTGGCGACGAACTTTTCGATGCCGATGGCCTGCGCCCCGGCAGGCAAGGCGACGGCGAGCACGAGCCCGCAGACAAGCATCAACAACCACACCCGTGCACGCGACCTCATGCCAACCTCCTCCTCAAACGGACAGACAACCTCTACCCCTATGGAATCCCAAAACCCCGCAAAAGTTGCGGGTCTAGACGGCCGTATTAGACGAGCGCCGGGAATGTCCTTCCGTGGGCCCGGCGCCTCCTCGGTGCATCCAGGCAGTCCGAAGACGTTATTCGCATCCTCGGACAACCACGATCGCACACCAGCCGGCTCGCTACGCCGATATTTATCTCGGACGTTGCTAGGAAGCGGCCGCTTCGAGCGCCGCGGCGCGGCCCTGGCAGTCGTAGAGCGTGCTCGAGGAAGATCCGAAGGAGGTGCCGGTGCCGCCGACGCTCACATGCACACAGGCTTTCGCGGCAGCGGCGATCGCTTTGCGCGAGCCTTCGCGACCGTCGCCTGCACGGCCGCGCAGGCCGCGCCCCGCACCTGCGGCGCCCGAGCCGGACAGCGACGGCGCCGCGGCGCCGGAGCCGAACAACGGCTGCGCCGCGCCAGCGGAGCCCGTGCCAAGGGACGGCTGAGCACGCGCGCCCAGCGCCGAGGCCCCCGTGCCCGAGCCTTCTTCGTCGAGCACCCAGCGGATCTTCCCGTCGCGCACCGCTTGGGCCAGCCAGCTCACCGAGACGCTGCTCTCGCGGCCTGAGAAGCCGCCGATCCCCGCCACCTCAGCGCCGGAGGAGATGATCGAGCCGGCCGCACTGGACTGACTGGAGACGGCGATCGTGCCGCCCCCGTGCGCCTTGACGTAGGAGAGCACCGCTTTGCTGATCGAGTTGCCGAAGCCGCCGCCGGAGGGCCCGCCGGAGCCGGCGCGGGCCGCGCCCGGGGGAGCGAACCCGGCGCCAGCGGCGCCCGCAGCCCCGGCGAAGCCGGCAGGTCCGCCGAAGCGGCCCGCTCCGCTCGCACCGGGCGGCGTACCTCCGCGGGCCGTGATTCCTCCCGGGCCGCCGCGACCGAAGCCCTGGCTCGCGACCGCGGCGGGGCCGCCTTCCGGGAAGGTGCCGTTGAGCGTGCGGCCGAGCGTGTCCACCGCCCACACCGACGGCCCGATCAGCAGCACCCCCGCCGCGAGCAGGGCGGCGCTCAGGCGCCAGCGGCGCGTGCGGGCGACGGCGAGCACGATCGCGGCGAGGACCGCGAGCGCGATCAGCACGGGCACGAGCCAGCGCAGCTGCCCCGGGTAGTCGCCGAGCACCACCAGCTCCGTCGCGACGCCGGCGGCGATCGCAAGCGGGGCGAAGACGCGCGCGCCCTCGCGCCCGGCGGCGAAGTGCGCGATGCCGGCGCCGACGAGCGCCGCGGCGAACGGTGCGAGCAGTGACACGTAGTAGGGGTGGAAGATGCCGCTCGCGAAGCTGAACAGCACCGCGGTCGTGGCGAACGCGCCGCCGACCGCGAGCAGCCAGCCGGTGCGGGCGTCGGCGCGCCGCAGGCGGCTCGCGAAGAGCAGCGCCAGGGCACTGACTGCGGCGAAGCCGAGCAGCCAACCGGCCTGGCCGCCGAGCGCGGAGTTCAAGAGACGGAGGGGTCCCGTGGAGCCGCCGAACTGGGTGCTGGCGCCCAGGCCGCCCGGCCCGCCCGACTGCCCGTCGACGCGGCCGACCCCGTTGTATTCGAAGATCAGCGACAGCACACGGTTGTCGCTCGTCCCTGAGATCCAGGGTCGCTGCGAGGCTGGGGTGAGTTCGACCAACAGCGGCCAGGCGCCGCCCACGATCGTCATCGCCGCGCCGCCCGCGAGCAGCTGGCCGGCCGCGCGCATGCGCGAGCGTGCGCCCGGCGCGCACCACAGCCAGGCGGCGGCGATCCCGGGGACGACCACGAGCGCGACGAGCATCTTGGTCTCGAAACCGAGGCCTACACAGACGCCTGCCAGGACGAGCCAGCGTGTGCGTCCGTCCTCGAGGCCCCGGACGAGGAACCAGAGCGCCGCGACCGAGCAGAGGACGAGCAGCGCGTCGGGCTGGTTGTAACGGAAGATCGCCACCGTGACGGGCGTGAGCGCGAGCGCGAGGCCGGCGATCGTCCCGCCGAGGCGCCCGAACCGGCGCCGCACGAGGTCGTAGGTGAGCGCGACCGCCGCAACGCCCATCAGCGCCTGCGGCACCAGCATGCTGAGCGGGTGGTAGCCGAAGACGCGCACCGAGAGCGCCTGCACCCACAGCGCGAGCGGCGGCTTGTCCACGGTCATCACGCCGCTCGGGTCCAGCGAGGCGAACAGGAAGTTGTGCCAGCTCGAGCTCATCGAGCGCACGGCGGCGCTGTAGTAGTCGTTCGCCCAGCCGTTGCGGCTCAGCGCCCACAGGTTCATGACGGCCGCGAGCACCAGCAGGCCCACCAGCTCGGGGCGAGGCGCGTGCAGGGCCAGGCGGCGAGCGCGCTCGGAGCGCAGTCCGGTCAGGTTGGCGGCGGCGGAGGGGGAGCTCATGGCCGTGGAGATTGGTGGCCCGGCATGTGCGCGGGCTGGGCCAAACCTCAGAGCTTGCTGGGAGGCCGCCGACCCCGGAGGCCGGCACGGAGCGCCGGGCGAACCTCGAGAAGAGACTCAGTCGATGAGCCGCTTGCCGAGCTGCGAGACCGCCAGGCGCCACATCAGCAGCGCGAAGGCGATCAGCACCGCGGCGTGGCCGAGGTCCCCCCAGTGCAGTTCGCCGAAGCAGGCGTCGCGGATCAGCTGCACGCAGTGGTAGAGCGGATTGATGTAGGCGACCTGGCGAACGCCTTCTGGCAGCTTTTCGACCGGGAAGAAGGTCCCCGCGACGAGGAACATCGGCGTCAGTACCGCGCTGGTGACGTAGTTGAAGTTGTCGATCGTCTTCGCGACGGCGGCGATCGCGACGCCGAAGGAGCAGAAGCCGAACCCCGTCACGAAGCCGATCAGCGGCACCAGCAGCATCCCCCACTCTGGTTCGAGCCCGAAGAAGAAGCCGACGAGCAGCGGTGCGACGCCGTAGACCCCCGCGCGGATCGAGACCCACAGCACCTCGGCGGTGATCAGCTCTTCGACGTCGACCGGTGCGGCGAGCATCGCGTCGTAGGTGCGCTGGAACTGCCAGCGGACGAAGGTGTTGAACATGCCCGGGAAAGCCGAGGAGAACAGGACGGCCGTCGCGACGACGCCTGTGGAGACGTATGCGACGTAGCTCACGCCGGCGATCTGCGGGATGAACGCGCGGATCCCGAGGCCGAACGCGAGCAGGTAGATCGTCGGCTGCACGATCGAGGAGAAGGTCGTCGCCTTCCAGTAGCGGCCGAAGATCGAGACGTCGCGGCTCATGACGCCGGCGAGCGCAGCCGGTTCGAGGCGCCCGACGCGAACGCGCGCCGTCTCGATCCGTGGTGGGGCGATGTCAGCCGTGCTCATTCGATCTCCTCTCCGGTCAGGGCGACGAAGGCGTCTTCGAGGTTGGCGGGGCGCAGCACGCCCTCAGGCGCGTCGCCGTCCAGCAGCTCGGCCCGCAGGATCGCCACCGCCGGCCCGCTGCGCCTGCTCTCCCAGCCGCGCTCGGCCGCCAGCGAGCTGATCTCGGCCAGGCGGGCGGGTGGACCGTAGACTTCCAGCACCCGCTCGCCGGCGTGCCCGGCGACCAGCTCCGCGGGCGTGCCTTCGGCGATCACTTTGCCGGCCGACATCACGGCGACCGTGTCGGCCAGGCGCTCGGCCTCCTCGATGTAGTGCGTGCTCATCAGCACCGTCACGCCCTCGGCGCGCAGGCCGTCGATCAGCGACCACAGCTCCTGGCGGATCTGCGGGTCGAGGCCGACCGTCGGCTCGTCGAGCAGCACGAGGCGCGGGCGGTGGATCAGCCCGCGCGCCACAAGCAGGCGCCGGCGCATCCCGCCGGAGAGCTCCCGGACGATCGTGTCGGCGCGCGGGCGCAGGTTCGCGATGTGCAGGGCGCGCTCCACGGCGTCCTCGCGTTCGGCGCGCGGGACGCGATACAGGCGCGCGAACACGAGGAGGATCTGCCGGCAGGTGAGCTCGACGTCGAGGTTGTCGAGCTGCGGGACGACCCCCATCTCCAACCGCGCCTGCTTGGATTCGCGCGGCAGCGTGTAACCGAGCACCTGGATCTCGCCCTCGTCGGCGAGCGCCTGCGCGGTCAGCATCCGCATCGTTGTCGACTTCCCGGCGCCGTTCGGCCCCAGCAGCCCGAAGCAGACGCCCGCCGGAACGTCGAGCTCGAGGCCGTCTACGGCCTTGATCTCGCCGAAGCGCTTGTGGACGCCGCGCATCGAGATCGCGCTCGTCCGGTGCTCTGATACCTCCTCGGTCACGCGGCAGCACTCTAGGCGCCCGAGGCCGTCCACCGGACCCCGCTGGTGCGCCTGTCGGAGCACCCCGGCGAAATGTCCGACGGCGGTCCATGTCCGGTACGGCGTCGTGCGGGCAGCCTTCAACTGCAGTCAAGAGCAACGAACGGAGCGCAGCCATGCCGGCCCGAGCCCCTCAGATCGTCGCCCTGGGCGGCGGCGGCTTCTCGATGGAGCGAGAAGGCTCGCTGCTCGACGACTACATCCTCTCGCTGCTCGACGCGCCCCGGCCGCGCGTCTGCTTCCTGCCGACCGCGTCCGGCGACGCCGACCACTACGTCGTGCGCTTCTACCGCCGCTTCTCGGAGTCCTGCGAGGCCAGCCATGTCTCGCTGTTCCGGCGCGACCAGGGCACCGGCGGCGTGGAGGACGACCTCGCGGCGCACCTGCTCTCGCAGGACCTGATCTACGTCGGCGGTGGCAACATGGTGAGCATGCTCGGCGCCTGGCGTGCACACGGGCTGGACTCGATCCTGCGACGTGCATGGCGGCGCGGGATCGTCCTCTGCGGGCCGTCGGCGGGCTCGCTGTGCTGGTTCGAGCAGGCGCTGAGCGCGTTCCACGGCGCGCCGCGGCCGGTGCGCGGGCTCGGCCTGCTGCCGTTCTCCAACTGCGTGCACTACGACGCGGAGCCGGCGCGCCGTGAGGAGTACCACCGTGCCGTCGCGGACGGCATGAAGGCGGGCTTCGCCGTCGAGGACGGCGTCGCGCTGCACTTCCGCGGCAGGAGCCTCGAGCGGACCGTCAGCTCGCGCCCCGACGGCAGGGCGTTTCTCGTTGAGCGCCGCGGCACGCGCGTGCGTGAGGCCGCGCTGCCGGTCGACTACTTGGGTGCCGCCGGGCGCCCGGCCGAGGCCGCGCATCGGACACGCGCCTCGGCCGGGCCCCGTCGCGGCAGCGCCGGGGAGCAGCGGGTCGCGGCATGAGCCCCGCCGACGCGACCCTGCCCGAACCCGTCGCGCCCGAGCAGCGGACGATCTTCGCGATGGGCGGCGGCGGCTTCACGATGGAGCCGGCGAACCCGCTGCTCGACGACTTCGTGCTCTCGCTGTCCGGCGCGCGCGAACCCCGGATCCTGTTCCTGCCGACGGCCTCGGGCGACACGACGCCGCACATCAACGCGTTCAAGGAGCGCTTCCACGGACGCACCTGCGTTCCGGAGCATCTCTCCCTGTTCCGGCTGCGCGAGGCCAAGCGCCCGCTGCGCGACATCCTCTCCGAGCAGGACATCCTCTACGTCGGAGGCGGCTCGATGCGCAACCTGCTCGCGATCTGGCGCGCCCACGAGCTCGACGCGCTGCTGATCGAGGCGTGGGAACGGGGGACGGTGCTCGCCGGGCTCAGCGCGGGCGCGATGTGCTGGTTCCAGTGGGGGCTCACGCGCTCCAGCGGGCCGCCGGAGGCGCTCGAGGGGCTCGGCCTGCTCGAGGGCTCGCTGACGGTCCACGCCGACGGGGAGCCCGAGCGCCTGCCGGTATGGCTCTCACACCTGCGCGACGGCTCGATGCCCGCCGGCTGGGCGCTCGACGACGGCGTCGGGCTGCTCTTCCACGGCCGCAAGCTCGAGCGAGTGGTGACCTCGCGCCCGGGAACCGAAGCGCTGCGGGTCGATCCGATCGCCGGCGAGCTCGTGCGCCGGCGCATCCAGCCCGAGCTGCTCGGCAGCCGCGCCAGCGACCCGCTCGGCGGCTACGACGAGGCGGTAGAGGAGCTGCGCCGCGTGCACCGGCTGCGCCGCGGGACGGGCGGCCGCCGGACCTGACTCAGCGACGTCTCGCGGGGGTAACCTCCCCGCATGCCCGCGCCGCCCTCCGGCGAGCAGTTCGAGATCGTCCACGGCGAGCAGCGCGCGACCATCGTCGAGGTCGGCGGCGGTGTCCGCTCCTACAGCCACGGCGAGCGCGATGTGCTCGAGCCCTACCCGCTTGCGAAGATCTGCGACGGCGCCCACGGCGCCGTCCTGATGCCATGGCCGAACAGGCTCCGCGACGGCAGCTACGAGTTCGACGGCAACCACTATCAGCTCGCCCTCGACGAGCCCGCCAAGCAGAACGCGATCCACGGCCTGCTGCGCTGGGTGCCCTGGAGGGCCGTCGAACGTGAGGCGGACCGCGTCGTCGTCGAGGCGCGCATCCACCCGCGGCCGGGCTACCCCTTCGACGTCGAGGCGTCTGTCGAGTACGCGCTCTCCGAGGAGGGACTCACTGTCACCCAGCGCGCCCGCAACGTAGGCGAGAACGCCTGCCCCTATGGCGCGGGTCAGCATCCCTACCTCTCTCCCGGCACCGGCAGGATCGACGCCTGCAGGCTGGAGCTCCCCGCCGAGATCGTGATCCTCACCGACCCCGAGCGCCAGCTCCCCTGCGGTCGCGCCGACGTGGACGGCGGACCGCTCGACTTCCGCGCCGCGCGCGAGCTCGGAGCCAGCGAGATCGACAGCCCGTTCACGGGCCTCTCGCGCGATTGGCAGGGCCGGGCGACGGCGCGACTGACCGGCTCTGACGGCGCCACCGTCGAGCTGTGGGTCGACGGTGGCTACGAGATGCTCGAGGTCTACACCGGCGACACGCTCGCGCCCGAGCGCCGCCGGACCGGTCTCGGGCTCGAGCCGATGACCTGCGCGCCGGACGCGTTCCGCAACGGCGAGGGGTTGATCCGCCTGGGTCCCGGCGAGAGCACCTCGGCCACCTGGGGCACGCGCCTCTCCGTCTGAGGCGTGGTAGAAGTGGGGCGTGGACAGTGCCCCCTCCCACCCTGACGAGACGCTGCGAGCACGCCGCGAGGCGGTCGTCCGCGAGCACATGGAGTCGGAGAACGTCCACGACTTCGACACCACGATCGGCACCTTCTCGCACCCGCGCTACGAGATCGTCGCCACCGGTGACGTCTACGACGGCGAGAGCGCCGTGCGCGGCTACTTCGCCGAGACGCGCCGTGCGTTCCCCGACCAGCGCAACGAGCTGGTCTCGCTGCGCCACGCCGAGGACGCGGTGATCGTCGAGTTCGACCTGCTCGGGACGCATCTCGGCCCGCTGCGCTCGCTGCCGCCGACCGGGCGTTCGTTCCGCGCGCGCATGACCGCCTTCTTCATCTTCGAGGGCGATCGCATCGTCTGCGAGCGCGTCTACTTCGACCAGATGACGCTGCTGCGCCAGCTCGGCGTCGCGCACGATCCGACTTCGATCGCCGGTCGCCTCTCGACCGCGGTCAGCCACCCGCTGACGATCGGAAGAGCGCTCGCGCGCGGCGCGAGCGGCGGGCGTATCGGCTGATCGCGTTAACGCCGAGTTATCGGCGGTTGCCTACAGGTCTCTCGGGGTACGGCCGAAACGGCGGCAGTACGCCTCTCCCCCCGCCGCCAACGACAAGGACGCCGTTGATGCAACCCCCCAAGCTCACGATCAAGCAGACACCGACCGGCTACTGGACGGTTCGGCGCGGAAGCGTCGAGCTCGCGAGCGCGATGACGCGCTCGGCCGCCGAACACGAGCGCGAGCTCCTGGCTCGCCTGAACGCCGGCACCGAACGCCGCGCCGGCACCCGGGCCACCGTCAAGGCCTGAGCCGCCGAGCCGCCGCACCCGCGCGCCCATTCCGGCGCGCCGCTGACGGCTGCCTGGACAGAGCTCCCCCCGCGCTCGGGGCGGCGACGCCCACGGGCGTCCTGAGCCCACGCGCGGAGAACCCTCAAAACAAAAAACACCCGCGCGCGAGGGCGTCCAACAGCCGTCCAACTTCGGGCGCGTTTCTGTTCAGAAACTGACCCGTCGTCCGAAAGGTACGACACAGGTTGCCCGAAAAGGGCAGCCGAGATGCCCCGAAAGAACGACATGAGCCCTCTCGAGAACAACGGACACGGCAAGGAGCGCGAGATGCACGGCACGCAGGCCCACGGATCGAGGACGCGCCCCCCGCGCCACCTCGAGCGCCACGGTGTCGTAGTCGAGATGAACACGCTCTCCCGGCTGCGCGTCCAGCACGAGGACCGGCCCCTGCGCTGCGTCTCCTCCGGCTACATGTCCGGCGGCTGCTCCTGCGACGCCGTCGTGCCCGCCGGCGTCGTCCAGGCGGTCTGGCAGCGCGAGCTCGCGCGCGCCGGGACCCCGGGGAACTGCTTCTTCCGCTTCGCCTGGCGCGGCGAGCAGTGGCTGGCCTTCGGGCTCGCCAACGGTCACATCAGGGGCGTCTACTGCCCCACCCACCGCGCCGAGCGCGATGCCCGCACCGCCGGCCGCGAGGCCCGTCACCCCGAGCGGCCGGCGCGGGCAGCCGCCTGATCGTCAGGCTCCCGGGCACTCGCGCGCCCGGGAGCCTGGCACAGCACGGCGTGTACGGCCGCAGCCGGAACTCCCGGAGCACGCCGCGGCGCCGGCACCGGCGCCTCAGGGCACTTTGATGCCGGGCGTTCCCGGCACCTGGACCGTCACGCTCGGGACGGTCACGCTCGGGACCCTCACCGCCCCGACGCTCACCTGCGGCGTGGTCACCGACGGCGTGCTGAGCGGCGGGACCCTCGCCGGCGGCACTTCCACCGAAGGCACTTCGGCGCTCGGGACTTTCACCGGCGGCACGCCCGGCGGCTCGGGGACCGCGACCGCCGGCACTTCGGATTCCCCGCCAGCGACAGGCGGCGTGCCCTGCCCGCCCCCACCCGTGGACACCGGGCTCGAGCCGCTCGGGCCGGTGCTCGGAGCGCCGGTCGGGCTCTCCTTGGCGGCGCCCGGCGTGATGATCACCGCGCCGTCCGGGCTCGTGCCTGCGACATGGTGGCCGGTCGGCCCCGTTCCCGCGCGCGGCCGCCCGGCGGCGGGCCCACCCGTGCCCGCCGCGGGCACGCCGCCCTGCGCGTGCAGTTCGCCTGGGAAGGCAGGCTGGAGCGAGGCCGCCTGCGCGGCGGCTGGGGCCTGGAAGCCCCGTTCGTAGCGCGCATCCGGGGCCAGTGCCAGGACGCCGGCCGCGCCGACGGCAGGCAGCACGCCCGCGAGAGAGGCGCCGCCGAGCAGGCTCCCCGGCAGCAGTTGGAACGCCGCCGCGATGCGCGCCGAGATCGCCCCGGCCGCCGAGACCGAGGCGATCGAGCGTCGCGGCGAGTAGCTGCGCAGGAAGGCATCCACCGCCCCGGCGTCGAGCAGCCTGCCGCGCTCTGCTTCGAGCACCGCCAGCGCCTCGCGCTGGCTGCGCGCGCGCCGGTACGGGCGGTGGGAGGTGATTGCGTCGAACGTGTCGGCGACGGCGATGATGTTCGCGCCTAGCGGGATCTCGGCGCCCTCCAGGCCGTCTGGGTAGCCGCTCCCATCCACGCGCTCGTGGTGGTGGCGGACGATCGCGACCAGTTCCAGATCGTGAACCGGCGCGAGCATGTCGGCGCCGTCCGCGGCGTGGCGCTTGACGATCTCGAACTCGGCTTCATCGAGCGGCCCCTGCTTGTTGAGGATCTCAGGCGGCGTGTAGACCTTGCCGACGTCGTGCACCAGCGCCGCCGTGCGGATCTCCGCGACGTGCGCGGAGTCGAGGCGCATCTCGCGAGCGATGCGTTCGGAGTGCCGCGCGACGCGCCGGCAGTGGCCGCAGGTGTACGGGTTGCGGATCTCCAGCAGATGCGCCAGGCCTTCGAGCAACTCGACGCGCACCGTCCCGTCCTCGCCGACGGCTGCCCGGTAGGTGTCCCCCACCCGCTTGAGCTGACGCTCGGTCCACAGCCGCCGGAAGAAGCCCCAGAGCATCAGGTCTCCGTACGCGACCCCGCGGGACCCGTGAAGCCGCCTCCAGCCCCACGCCTCAATTGCCGCGAGCGCGAGCGCGAGCGATGCTGCGATGAGCACCGCCGCGATCGCAGCGGCCACGCCGTGCGGAGGGACGAGTGCGTTCGCCGCGAGCGCCGGGACGACGGTCACGCTGACTGTGGCGATCACCGACAGCGGGAGATAGCGGATGAAGCTGGTCGGGAGCTCGTGCCACGGGACCCGATCGCAGGCGGCCTTGCGTCTCCGCGCCTCCGCCTGCGCCGGGCCCCGGGTACGGGATCCGCCGTGCCGTGGGTCGGGCGCCTCGCGGCGACCGATCCCCGGCCGCCTGTCGTGACGCTCTACCTCACGCCGCAGGAGGGGTTGCGACGGGGTCGACATGGCCTGCCGATGCTACGGCGCTGTCAGCTCTGTGACGGGGCCGTAGACGTATGTTCTAAGCCTGACCGTACCCCACGAGCACGAGGCTCTCGAGCGCCCTGTCGACGTTGCCCTCGGCGCTCGAGACGCCGGCACGGGCGGCGTCATAGGCGGAGACGCCTTCCGTTTCCGCCGCGTCGGCGAGTTCCACATACGCCTTGCTCGCGGCGCTCAGCGACTGCGAGAGCTCGACCTGCGCCGCCGCGGCGGGGGCAGGCGCTTCGAGCTTCGAGACGGTTCCGGCCGCGTGCTCGTAGCGGGCAGCCAGTGAGCGGGCCGGTGCGACCACCGAGGAGGCAGAGGCGCTTTCGTCGAGCTGGCGCCGCGCGGCCAGCCGCGCTGTGTCGAGCGCTGAGACGGCGGGCGCCAGGGCCCCGGCGTAGGTCGCCGACGGCGTCAGCGTGAGCGGGGCGGTCCCGGTGAGGGTGACGTTGGCGACGATCCGCTCACAGGCCTCGCCCGCCGCTGTCGCGTGCTTCGGGGCAAAGCAGGCGAGCACGCGCGTGCCGGCGCCGGAGGGGATCGCATAGAGGTCGAAGACCCCTGGGTACCCCGGCAGGCTGATGTCGCTGTAGCGATAGGCCTGCGCGGAGACGAGCGAGACGACTTCGGCATGCGGCGCGGCGCTCAGGCGTGAGAGGAAGCCGGCGGGAAGCGGCGCCGGTTCTCCGGCCGGCAGCATGCCGCTCAAAAGGCCCGAAGATTCGTCACCGCGGGGCGAGAGCGTGATCGCCTGCGTCAGTTCCAGGCCGGGGATCGACTTGGTCGCGGACGCGCGCTGCCAGGAGACCGGGTATTCGAGCAGCAGCCCGGCGCCGGTCGCGACCTGCGCGGGCCCTGCCGGGCTCTGCCCCGAGGAGGACGAGACGCGGTGGGTGCCGGCGAGATAGCCGAACACCGCCGCGGCCAGCAGCGCGACCACGAGCAGCGGATGCAGGACGCGTGCCGGAGCGTCCACGTGCTCAGCCCGAGCTTTCGAACGAGGTGCCCGAACCGGACCCGGACCCGGAGCCGGAGCCCGACCCGCCGGAGGAGTGCTGCGGCGCGCTCGGGGCCGGCGCGGCCGGTTTGCTCGCCGGCGTTTCGGCGGGCTGAGTGACGGTGGGAGCCGGGGTGGGCGAAGGGGTCGTGCTCACGGGCGCGGCCGGCGTGACGGTGGGAGTCCTCGCCGCGGGCCGTGAGCTCGTGGCGGGAGCGCTCCGCTTCGGCGCCGGTGGCGGCTGTTGCACGGCCAGCTTGATCGTGGGCGCCGCGGCGAGCGTGGAGGGCACCGGGGTCGCGACGCCGGGCAGCGGCGGCGGCGTGCGTTCGAGGACCGAGCTGCCCGAGCGGTTCATGTGGCCGATCCCGAACGCGGCTGCGAAGACCAGCAGGACCGCTCCGCTCCAGATCGCGAAGCGGCGCAGCTCAAAGCGGCGCCCGGACGGTCGAACCCGGCGTCGGTCGAGAGGGTGTGTGCTCATGAGGCGGGGCAGAGGATCGGCTTTTCTCCCGTGCTCAAGCAGCTGTCGGTCCTTCTCGGCAGCTTCCCACGTCGGGGGATGAAGCGCGTCAGCTTGCCGATCTGGCCCGCTTTGGTGACGCGTATTTCGAGCACGGAGCCGGCCGCGAGCGAGCGCGCGAAGCGCGGGAAGGAGAGCACGGCGGTGCCAGGAGCGGACGGCTGCTTGGAGGCGGTGGCCACCCTGGTCTGGATCGTCGTGCGCACGCCGGTCCCGCGTAGTCGCACCGTCACGCGCGCACTCACCGGTGCCGAGACGGTGACGAGTGTCAGCCTGGCCCCGCGCGCCGTCTCTCGCCCGGCGAGCCTTACGATCGGGAACGGTTCCATCAACGTCGCAGCCTGGTGGTGCACCGCGATCGTCTCGGACGCGGTGGCAGAGCGGCCCGCCACATCGGTGACCTGGAGCCGCACGACGTGGGCGCCGGGCGTCGAGAACGTCGTCGTCGTCGTCGCGCGCCCGGGACGAATCGGTTCGAGGGGGGTCAGCCCCCAGGCGAAGGAGGTGATCGGCGAGCCGGTGTCGGTCGAGCTCGAGATGAGCGTGACCTGTTCGCCCACCCGCGGCTGTTCGGGGAACCAGGTGAACGAGGCGCTCGGTGGCGGCGCCGGCGCGGGCGCCAGCACTGTGATCGGAACCGCTGCGCTCGTGCCGACGTTGCCCGCCTCGTCACTCTGTTGCGCCTGAAGCATGTACGCACCCGGGGCGAGACCCGCGAGGGTCCCCGACCAAGCGCCGGCCGACGCTGCCGTTTCGACCGACTCGACCGGGGCGCCGGTCGTCTCGGCGCCTGCGAACACGTGGACGAGCACGTTCCCCTGATCGCTCGGCTCGGTCCCGGCGGTGCCGCGCACCGGGATCGAGCCCGGCAGATAGGTGGAAGCGGCCGTCGGCGAGGAGATCGCGGGGGTCGGCGCCGTCGTGTCGACGATGAATGTGACCGGCGCGCTGACGACCGTCGTTTCGATTTCGTTGAAGCCTTCCAGCCAGGTCCGTTCCTCTTCGGCCACGGCCGTATAGGGGCCTTCGCCCAGCGGCGTTTCAGGGGTCGCCTGCCAGTTGGTGCACGTGTCCGACCCCGGCAGCCGGACCTGCTGGGCCGGCTGCCCTTCGGCGAGCGTCCCCGCGTAGAGCTTGACGGTCACGACGCACCAGACGGCTTCATCCGGTTCCAGCGCGCCGACGATCACCGGCGTGGCCTGGTTCGTGCGCGCGTTCGCGGCCGGGGCGGTGATCCGGAGGTTCGGTTCGGTGGCGGCGGCGCCCTCTGCGCAGAGAAGGAGCCCGCAGAGGACCGCCGCCGCGGCGCCGGCGATGCGGACCTGCCGAATCGCGAGGGACCTCAGCCGGTGCACGGGATCGCTTTCGGTTCGGTCGAGCTGACGCATGCATCGGTGCGCAGCGGCAATCGTCGTTTGCGGATGGCGAACCGGGTGTACTTCCCGATCTTCCCGGTCTGCGTGACCCTGACTTCGAGCGCGACCCCGGCGGGGAGCGCGCGCTGCAGGCGCGGGAAGGTGAGTACCGGCAGACCGGTGGACTTGCCTTTCGGGCGCTGAGCGAGGCGTGACAATGCGCGCACGGGACAGCCTTTGCCGTTGCAGAGGACGGCGACCTTGGCGCCGGCCGGCGCTTCGACGCTCAGCAGCTTCAGGCGCAGGCGCCCGGCCGAACGGGTCGTGATGATCCGAACCGTCGGGAACGGCCGCATCAGCGGGAAGCTGACGGGGATCTGCTGCGATGCGACGCCCGAGAGGCCCGCCCCGTCGGTCACGCGCAGCGAGACGGGATGGCTCCCGGGCGTGGCGAACGTCACGGTGCGGCGCTGTGTGCCTATGGCGAAGGCCGAGCCCAGAACGTTCCAGCCGTAGCTCGTGATCGGACTTGCGGCGTCACTCGAGGTCGACACGAGCGTGACGAGTTCGCCGGTGTGGGGGTGCGCCGGGAACCATGTGAAGGATGCCACCGGGCCGACGCTCGGGGCGGCGGTGGCGATGTCGGTGAACGAGTGGGCTGCGGCACCGATGTTGCCCGCCTCATCGCCCTGCGCGACACGTGCCGTGTAGTCGCCCGGCACCAGCCCGCCGAGCGTGGCCGACCAGGCCCGGCCGGGTGCCGCAACCGTGACCGTCTGCAGAGCATTGCCCGAGGCCGAGCCGCCGGCAAAGAGCTGCAACGTGACTTCCGCTAGATCGTGAGGAGCCGTCCCAGCGACTCCGTGGAACGAGACCGTCGAGCCGCTGACCGTCGCTCCCGCGCCGGGCGCGTCGATTGTCACCACAGGAGGGGATGTGTCGATCGTGAAGTTCTGGCGGACGGCCGCCCCGAGAGCGCCGCCCCCTGTCTTCTGCCACGCGACCGCCTCGTATTCGCCGTCTTCGAGCGGTTCGGTGACCGTTGCCGACCAGGCGCCGCCGCCGGCCGATTCTGCTTCCCGATCGCCGTGTTCTGGTTCACAGCTGGCCGTCGGGACCTTGCAGATCGCGACGTGCACGTGCGTAGTGTCGGTGGAGGTGCCGGCGAAGGTCGGGGTGGCGGTCCCGATCTGAGCCTTGACGGGTGACATCGTCACGGTCGGAGCGAGGGGGTCGACGACGAACGAGAGCTTCGCCACCCCCGCTTCGTTGCCGATCGAGCTCGCCTGTGTCGCCGTCGCCGTGTACGTCGCTTTCGTCGAGGGAAGCGCCGGGCTCGCCTTTGCTTCCCATTTCCCCCCGGCGACGCTGACCGACAGTTTCCGTTCTGTCCCCCCTCCCTTCACGACCAGGGTCACAGGCCCCACGTCGCTCGCCGCGCCGCTGAACGTCGGTTCCCTGTTGGGCGAGGGGGTGGCGATCGGCGCGATGGTGACGGTGGGCGGCAGCGTGTCGAGGACGAACGGTAGTTCCGCACTGCGGCCGTCGGGGTTGCCGAGACTGCTTTTCTGTATCGCTACGACCGTGAACGAGTGTTCCCCAGCCGGGAGTTCGGGCGCGACCGGCCCGGTTTTCCATTTGCCGCCCGCCGGCGTCGCTTCCGCGCTGGCCACAGGCGTGCCCGCTTCGAGCACCTGCACGACGACCTTCGCGGATTCGTTGGTGGTCCCCGAGAAGCTCGGGGCTCGCACGTTCGACGGAGATTTGAACGGCGAGAGCATGACGTTGGGCGGGCTCGTGATGACCGTGAAGTGGACTTCGCCGCTGTGGCCGGTTCCGTTCGCGAACGCGCCGCTCTGTTCCGCGACGGCGGTGTAGCCACCTTCCGCGAGCGCTGGGGCGACGGGTCCCGAGCTCCACGTCCCGCCCGTCCCGGTGGCATGCACGACCCTGACGGGTTCCCCATTGGCTGCGCCGCCGGCGTAGACGTCGATGGTCACCGTCGTGCCTTCGCTGGCGGAGCCGCTGAAGGCCGGCGTGGCATTCCCGCTGGGTGTCGGGACGCCGGCGAGCGAGACCGTCGGCGCGGACGTCGAGACCGTGAACGTGATCGTGTTGCTCGTTCCCGGGCCGTTTCCGAATTCGCTTTCCTGTTCGGCGATCGCGGTGTAGGTGCCGTCGTGGAGGGTCGAGGAGACCTCGGCCGAGCTCCATGAACCCCCGGTGCCGTTCGCCTGCGCCTGCGCCACCGGTGCGCCGCTCGCCGAGCCTCCTTCGTACACGCGGACGGTGACCAGCGTCTCTTCACTCGCCGTGCCGCTGAAGGAGGGCGTCCTGTCGCTCGTGGGCGAGGAGATGCCTTTGAGCGTGAGCTGCGGTTTCGCCGCGTGGATTGTGAAGGTGCTCGGTTCGCTCGACCCCGCCGGGTTGCCGATCGAGCTGCCCTGTTCGGCGAGGGCCGTGTAGGTGCCGTCGGCCAGAGGGCCGACCGAGCCCGAGGACCACCCCGCCCCGGTACCCGCTGCGAAGGCCTCGGCGACGGGCGAGCCTGAGGCGGAGGAGCCTTTGTAGACGCGAACCGTCACTTCGGTGGTGTCGCTCGCCGTCCCGCTGAAGGAGAGCGTCGAGTTGCTCGTCGGCGACGGGATCCCGTTCAACGTCACGGACGGGCTCTGCGTGTCGACCGTGAACATCGGGGCATCGCTGCGTCCCGTTTCACCCGTGAGTTCTTCCGTCTGCACCGCTTCGACGCTGTATTCGCCGTCTTCGAGGTGGGTCGGCAGCTGGACCGAGAAGCCGCCTCCGGCGTGGGGCTGGGCTTCAGCGCTCTCGTAGAAGAAGCCGTCTTTCGAGACGGCGACCGTGACCGGGTCCTCGCTGTCGCTCGTGGACCCGGAGACGAAGGGATGGGTGTCATTCGTGACCGACCCCGCGCCCGGCGATTCGATCGAGAGCATCGGCTGCGCCAGCGCAGGCGCCACCGACGCGGCGAATGCCGCGGCGGTCACGAGCAGCCCCGCAATCAGGGCGCGTCTGAACGTTCTCCTAGGCCTCAACGGAGACCCGCAATCGATCCATCTGTCTCCAGGCCGGGTCCCCCGGCCGCCCCCGACACCCCTCCAGGTGCCATACGGAGCCTCTAGGGCGGCTTCTGTTCCGCCGCGACAAATCATAGGCCCCGATTGCCGCTACCGCAAAGGGATTAGCGCACGTTGCGGCCCGTTTTGGGCGGGTTTGCGGCGATGTGCGTAGACTCGACGAGAGCAATCCGGAAGGGAGGAGCAGCGATGTACTCGGTTCTCTCCTCAGTGCGGTGGGGTGTCATGAAGGGCGCGCGCCGGTTGCCGCTCTGTGCGGCTCTCCTGGCGAGTGCCGTCCTCTGCTCGTCGGCGCAGGCCCGCAAGCTCGACCAGACCCCGCCCGAATTCGCAGGCCTCCTCGCGGCGACGACGTGCACCCCGGGGCCCATCGGGCCGGGCATCTCGACCAGCTACCACCTCAGCTGGGAAGCGGCGAGCGACAACCGCACCAAGCAGAAGCGGATCGTGTACGCGGTCTACCAGGCGACACAGCCGGGCGGCGAGGACTTCTCGCAGCCGACCTACGTGACGAAGCACGGGGCGACGAGCTTTGAAACCCCGAAGCTGAGCTCCGCGCAGAACTACTGGTTCGTCGTGCGCGCACGCGACCGCAAGGGCAACGAAGACACGAACACGGTGGAGCGCGAAGGGGTCAACCTCTGCGTGTGAGCGCTGCTACGGAGGGGGAGGGATTCGAACCCTCGTCAGAGGTTTAAACCCCTGAAACGGTTTTCGAGACCGCCGCATTCAACCGCTCTGCCACCCCTCCGGGTGGAGCCCGACAAGGCTAGATGATCGGCCCGCGGCACCGAAGGACCGCGCTGGAGGTGGGAGGACGCCGCCGGCGCTAGCGCCTGGCCGCGAAGAACGCGCTGAGCAGCGCCCCGCACTCCTCGGCGAGCAATCCGCCCGCCACCACCGGGCGGTGGTTCAGCCGCGGCTCCCCGAGCACGTCCAGCACGCTGCCGCACGCGCCGGCCTTGGGGTCACGCGCCCCGAAGACGACCCGCGGCAGCCGCGCCAGCACGAGCGCGCCCGCGCACATCGCGCACGGCTCCAGCGTCACGTAGAGGACGGCGTCAAGGATTCGCCAGCTGCCGTCGTGGCGCGCGGCCTCCCGCAGGGCCAGCACCTCGGCGTGCGCGGTCGGGTCCTGGCGCACCTCACGCTCGTTGTGGCCTGCGCCGATGACCTCTCCGTCGCGCACGATCACCGCGCCGATAGGCACGTCGTCGTGTTCAAGAGCTAGCTCGGCCTCGCGCAGGGCAAGGCGCATGAAGTAGTCCTCGCGTGGGAAGAAACGGTCGCTCATCGGCCTGCGCGCCCGGCCCGGCTCGGAGCCGCGGCCGTCACATCATCATTATCGGAAACAATGCCCCCCGCGCCCCCTCTCTCGACCACTCCAGCTCCTCGCCCCGCCCTCCGCACCGCGCACGCGAGGACGGCTGCCGTAGCCGTGTGCCTGGCGCTCGGCGCGGCGCTGGCGCTCCACGCGCCGACGCGCGCCGACGCGGCCTCGTATGCGGCGGATCGCATCGTCGTCCGCTTCGGGACGCGCGACCGGGCCGTCGCTGCAAGCGCCGGCGTCACCTCGAGACCGGCGTCCGAACGCACGGTCGTGATGAGAGTGCGGCGCGGAGAAGACATCCACCGCGCGCTGCACCGGCTGCGCAGCCGGGGCGACGTGCTCTGGGCTGTGCCGGACTTCCGGGCTCACACCTCGGGAACTTTCGTACCGGATGACCCGGGCGCGGGCACGACCCCGGGCGGCTGGCAGGAACTGCAGTGGAACCTCGACGGGCCGTTCGGGATCCAGGCTCCCGAAGCGTGGGCGAACCTGATCTCCGACGGCAGGCCGGGAGGCGCAGGCGTCACGGTTGCCGTGCTCGACACCGGCGTCGCGTACGCGAACCGCGGGCCGTTCCGCCGCTCGCCCGACTTCGGCCCCTTCGAGTTCGTCAAGGGCTATGACTTCGTCGGGCGCGACCCCTACCCGAACGACCGCAACGGCCACGGCACGTTCGTCGCCAGCGTGATCGCCGAGGAGGCCAACAACGGAATCGGCGGAGCCGGGATCGCGTACGGAGCGCGCATCATGCCGGTGCGGGTTCTCAACTCGCGGGGGGAAGGCGAAGCGACCACGATCGCGGACGGCGTGCGCTATGCGGTCAGCCATGGCGCGCAGATCATCAATCTCAGCCTCGAGTTCGAACCGACGGTCAGGGCGAGGGACATCCCCGAGCTGATCGAAGCACTGCGCTACGCCCACCGCCATCGCGTGCTCGTCGTCGCTGCAGCCGGCAACGAGGGCCACGCGGCGATCGCCTACCCGGCGCGCGTGCCGGACGTCATCTCCGTGGGTGCCACGACCGAACGGGGCTGCCTCGCCGAATACTCCAACGACGGCTCCGGACTGACCATGGTCGCGCCCGGCGGCGGGCGCGACGCCGCCCTCCTCGGCGATCCCAACTGCGACCCCCAAGCCGGGGGTCGCCACGTCTTTGCGATGACGTTCACCGACGGCTCGCTCGAGCACTTCGGCATGCCGAGCGAATACGAAGGCACATCGATGGCCACGCCGCATGTATCGGCGACCGCGGCGCTTGTGATCGCCAGCGGCGTCCTCGGCCCGCACCCGACCCCCGCGCAGCTCACCACGCGCCTGCGCGCCACCGCGCGCAAGCTCGGCGGAGGCGGGGACGAACGCCTGTACGGCGCGGGTCTCCTCGACGCGGCGGCCGCGACCGCCCCCGGAGGGCCCGGCACGGTGACGAGCAGCTCAGCGGCCGCCGCGGGCTCGGGCTAAAGGCCGCCGGGCGCGGATGCCGATCACCAACGGGATGAGCCAACAGGTCGCCGAGCACTGCGACGTCGTCGTCGTCGGCGGCGGCATCCTCGGCCTCGCCGTCGCGCGAGAGCTGATCGCACGCCGCCCGCAGGCATCGGTCTGCGTGCTGGAGCGCGAGCCCGAGCTGGGGACCCACCAGACCGGGCACAACTCGGGCGTGATCCACGCCGGCGTGTACTACGTGCCCGGATCGCTGAAGGCCCAGCTGTGCGTCGCCGGTGCGCGCGAGATGTACGAGTACTGCGAACGCAAGGGCATCGCCAGTGAGCGCTGCGGCAAGGTGATCGTCGCGACGGACCGCTCGGAGCTCGACCGCCTCGACGAGCTCGAGCGACGTGGCCGCGCGAACGGCGTCCCGGGCCTGCGGCGGATCGACGCCGACGGCATCGCCGAGCTCGAGCCGCACGCACGCGGGATCGACGGGCTGCACTCCCCCGGGACCGGCATCGCCGACTTCCCGTCGGTGGCACGCGCCTACGCGGGCGACGTGCAGGATGCGGGCGGCACGATCGCGACCGGCTGCGAGGTTCTCGGCGTCGCCCGGAACGGCCGCGCGCTGCGCCTCACCCACTCTCGCGGCGTCACCGAGGCCGGCAACGCGATCTTCTGCGCCGGCGCCTGGGCCGACCGGCTCGCGGTCGCGGCCGGCGCCGACCCCGACCCGCGCATCGTCCCGTTCCGCGGCGCATACCTGAGGCTACGGCCGGAGCGGCGCGAGCTGGTGCGCTCGCTGATCTACCCCGTGCCCGACCCGTCGCTGCCCTTCCTCGGCGTCCACCTGACCAAGCACATCGGCGGCGACGTCCTCGTCGGCCCGACAGCACTGATGGCAGGCGCGCGCGACGCCTACCGCCTCGGCCGCGTGCGCGGCCGCGACCTCGCCGACACGCTCGCCTGGCCGGGCACGTGGCGGATGCTGGCGCGCTGGTGGCGGACGGGGATCACCGAGCTGAGTCACGCCGCGCTGCGCTCGGCGTTCGTGCGTGCCGCTGCGCGCTACGTCCCCGAGTTGCAGGCCGGGGACGTCGAGCCCTCCTTCGCCGGCGTGCGCGCACAGGCGCTCGCCCGCGACGGCAAGCTCGTCGACGACTTCGTCTTCTCGCACACCGAGCGCGCGCTGCACGTCCGCAACGCACCGTCGCCGGCGGCGACCTCATCGCTTGCGATCGCCCGTTATGTGACGGACGAGGCCGAGCGCGCGTTCGCCTGACGTGTTCCGTCTAGGACGCCGCTGAGGCGGCGATCAGGCGGGCCACCGCGTCCGGCACCCCCTCGCGGGCAGTGGGGAACTGCGGCTCCCAGCCCAGCTCCTCCTTGATGCGGGCGTTCGACGATCGCGCCGAGCGCACGACGGCATCGACGGCGTTGCCGCCCGCGACGAGACGCGCGAGAAGCGCGGGGATCCGGCGCGGGCGACCCACGCCGAGCTCGGCGGCCGTCAGCGCCATGAAGTCGTAGTAGGAGATCGGCTCGTCGTCGGCGACGTGGTAGACCCGCCCACTTGCCCCGTCGCCGTCGACCGCGAGCAGGATCGCGCTCGCGGCGTCCTCGACATGGACCACGTCCCAGAGATTCGCGCCGCTCCCGATCACCGCGAAGCGTCCGGGCTGGCGCAGCCGCGGCACGAGCTCCTCGCCGTACCAGCCCCCGGGCCCGTAGACGTGTGAGGGCCGGATCACGACCGCGGGCAGCCCGCTCTCGAGGACCATGCGCTCGCCCTCCTGCTTGGCGCGCCCGTAGGGCGTCTCGATCGGGAGGCGGCTCTCCTCGGTCAGAAGCTCGCCGTGGGCGTCGCCTGTCACCACCGTCGAGGAGAAGACGAACTTGGGAGCGGCCGCGTCCAGCGCCAGACACGCGTCGAGCAGCCTGCGGGTGCCCGCTACGTTCACCTCCGTGACCTTCGCGGCGTCGCGCTGCGAAGCGATCTCCGCCGCCAGATGCACCACGCAGTCGGGGCGCACCTGTGCCACTGCCCGCTCCAGCGCGCCGTCGGGACCGAGGTCGCCGGGCACCGCCGCGGTCCCGGGGGGCTCCGAGCCGGGACGGCGCACGAGCGCTGTGACCTCGTGCCCGTGCTCGATCGCGCGCCGGCACACGACGCCCCCGATGAAGCCGCTCGCGCCGGTGACGAGGATCCGCATCGGCGCCGGCCTAGATGGGGCTCGCGGCCGCGATCACAAGCCCCAGCTCCTCGCGGAAGCGCTCGCGCGAGAAGCTCTCGGCGTTCTCGCGGATCGTGCTCTCCTGCAGGCTCATCGCCTCGAAACGCTCGATCGCCGCCGCGAGCCCGCTCGCATCCTGCTCGGAGAACAGCGCCCCCGTGACGCCGTCCTGGACCGTCTCGAGGGCGCCGCCGACGCCATAGGCGATCACCGGCGCGCCCGCAGCCTGCGCCTCGACCGGCACGATCCCGAAATCCTCCTCGCCGGGGAACAGCAGTGCGCGGGCTCCTGCCAGCAGCGCGTCGCGCTCAGCGTCGGAGACCTTGCCGAGGAACTCGATGCCCTCGGCCTCCGCTGCCTGCGCCCGCACCGCCTCGAGGGCGCGGCCGTCGCCGGCCACCTTCAAGCGTGCCCCCTGCGCTCGGCAGGCGGCGACGGCGAGATCCACCCGCTTGTAGGGGACCACGCGCCCGAAGGCGAGGTAGAAGTCCTCGGGGCGGCGTTCGATGCCCAGATAGTGCTCGACGTGCACGGGGGGATGCACGATCTCGGCCTCGCGGCCGTAGTAGCGTCGGATGCGCTCGGCCACGTGTCCCGAGTTCGCGACGAAAACATCGACTCCGCCGGCTCCCGCGAGGTCCTGCCGGCGCAGGTGGGCGAGCAGGGGCGGGAGCAGCCAGCGGGCTCCGCGCGGGACGGCCTCGCCCGCGAGGAACCCCTCCTCCCAGGCGTAGCGCATCGGCGTGTGGCAGTAGCAGACGTGAAGCGCCCCCGGCGGCTTGCGTACGTTCTTCGCGCAGGCGTGGCTGCTCGAGAGCACAAGGTCGAAGCCGCTCAGATCGAACGAGCGGAAGGCGCGGTTCATGAGCGGCAGCAGCTTCGGGTAGTGCGTGCTGGCACCCGGGAGCCGGCTCAGGAACGACGCGTGAACGGGGCGCGAGGTGATCTGCTCGGGCCACGGCGCCGGGTCGTAGATCGAGGTGAAGAGCTCCGCGTCGGGGAACATCTCGAGCAGCTCCATCACCACCTGCTCGGACCCGCCGGGGATCGTCAGCCAGTCGTGGACCACCGCGACGCGCGGGAAGCGCTCGCGCAGCCCCTCGCTGAGGCCGGCATGGAGCGCCGGCCGACCCATCCCCTGCAGGGGGGCTGGCGCCGAGTGGCCACCTGGCTGCACCACCCCGAGACTACAAGGCGGCGCGCGGGGCGCCCGGGCGGTCCGCGATCATGCGGCCGATGGAGCTGCCCGCCGCCCTCCAGGGGCGCGACATCGTCTGCGTCGGTTTCGCCGACTGGGACACCGAGCTGTGGACCAACCAGCACCACCTGATGTCGCGCCTGGCGAAGGGCAACCGCATCCTCTTCGTGGAGTCGCTGGGCCTGCGCCGCCCACAGCTCGCCGGGCGCGACCTGAGGCGCATCGCGCGCCGGCTGCGCACGGGCCTGCAGGGCCCGCTCAGGCGGGACGGGCTCGACGTGCTCTCCCCGCTGGTGCTCCCGCTGCACGGCAACGCGGCCGCGGATGCGCTGAACCGGCGACTGCTGCCGGCGCTCGTCTCGCGCGCCGCTCGCCGGATCGGAATGCGCGATCCGTGGCTGTGGTCCTACGTGCCGCAGGCGGAGGGGCTCCTGGGCACGCTCGACCCTTCGCTCGTCGTCTACCACTGCGTCGATGACATCTCCGCGCACGAGCGCATCGACACGGCGAGCTTCCGCGCCGCTGAGGAGCGGTTCGCGCGTCGCGCCGACCTCGTGCTCGCGAGCGCGCCGGAGCTGGCGCGCCGGATGCGCACGCTCTCCGACAACGTGCTCGACGCGCCGAACGTCGCCGACACCGAGCTGTTCGCGACTGCGCTCGCCGACGGCCCCGCCGACGCCGCGATCGCGGCGCTCCCGTCGCCGCGACTCGTCTTCACCGGCGCGATCTCGGCGGTCAAGCTCGACATCCCGCTCCTGGTCGAGCTCGCCCGCGCGCGGCGCGACTGGTCGCTCGCGCTGGTCGGACCGGTGGGGCTGGGGGACCCGACGACCGACATCTCGGCGCTGGCCGCCGAGCCCAACGTGCATTTGCTCGGACCGCGCAGCTATGCGGACCTCCCGTCGGTCCTGCGCGGGGCCGACGCGGGGCTCATCCCCTACGTCAGCAGCGCCCTGACCGACAGCATCTTCCCGATGAAGGTCTACGAGTACCTGGCCGCCGGGCTCCCCGTCGTCGCGACCCCCCTGCCCGCCCTGGCGGGCGTCGAGCAGGTCGCGACCGCTGCCGACGGCGCCGCCTTCCGGGCGGCGCTCGAACGCGCGCTCGCCGAGGAGTCGCCGGCGCTTCGCCGCGCGCGCTCCGCCGACGCCGCCTCCCATTCCTGGGACGAGCGCCTGCGCGAGATCGCCGGCGCGATCGAAGCGCTCCCCGTCGCCGCCGGCGCGCCGCAGCGACGATGAGCGACCTGCTGGTGAGCACCCATACGCCGATCCTGCGCTCGGGGCAGACGATGCGCACCTACGGGATCGCACGGGCGCTCGCCGCGGGCGGCGACGGCCTCACGCTGCTCTACGCGCGCTTCGAGGGGGATGCGCCGGACGAGGCGTTCAGCTCAATTCCGGGGATCGAGCTGCGCGAGGCGCTGCCCTCGCGTGGGGCGCGCCGGCTGGCGACATACGCCCGCGCGCTCACCGCGGGCACGCCGGCCGGCTTCGCACGCGGCGTCTCGCCGGAGCTCACCGCCGCCGCCGAGGCGCTCGCCGAGGCGCCGGAGCGCGGGCGCGTGATCGCCGACGGCCCGATCGCGGCGGCGGCGCTCCGCAGGCTCGCGCGGCGCCGACCCGTCATCTACAACGCGCACAACCTCGAGTCGGGGTTCCGCGGCGAGCTCTCCGGAGGCGAGCCCTCGGTGCGCGGGCTGCGCCGCTTCGAGCGCCGGTTGCTCCAGAGCGCCGCGGAGTCCTGGATGGTCAGCGAGGCCGACCTCGCCGCGGCGGCCGACCTGTGTCCCGGCGCCCGGCTGCGCTACGTCCCCAACGTCGTCGACGTGAGCGCGATCGTGCCGGTCGCGCCCGCCGATGAGCCCGTCGCCGTGTTCGTCGCGAACTTCGCCTACGAGCCCAACAGCAACGGGCTCGCGTTCATGCTCGAGCGCGTGATGCCGCGGGTCTGGGAGCAGCTGCCGACCGCGCGCCTGCGGCTCGTGGGGGCGAACCTCGCCCTACCGGCCGGTTGCGATGAGCGAATCGAGGCGGTCGGGTTCGTCGCGCGGCTCGCGGACGCCTACGCCGGCGCGCGCTGCGCCGTCGTGCCGCTGCTGCAGGGAGGCGGCACGCCGCTGAAGTTCGTCGAGGGGCTCGCCTACGGGCTGCCGGTGCTCGCGACGCCGCGGGCGGCGGCGGGGCTCGCCGTCACCGCCGGGCGCGACTGCGTGCTGGCCGACGGCGAAGAGGCCTTCGCGGAGGCGCTCGCGAACCTGCTGCGGGCAGGCGCGCCGGAGATCGGCGTGCGCGGGCGCGAGCTCGCGATGGAGCGTTATTCGATCGAGGCGCTGACGGCGCTGCTCGCGGAGTGACGCGGCCGCTCAGGCGGCGCGCGGCTGGCTCGCCGTCCTCGCCCTCCCCGTCGGGAGCCGCCCGCGGCAGCGACGCGATCAGGGCGAGCAGGCCGATCTGGATCGCGAACACGATCGTGAAGCGCAGTTCGGCGGCGGTGAAGGTCGCCGTCGTCTCGGCCACGATCAGGCCCGCCACCCCGCACAGCGAAGCGAGACCGAAGACCCTGAAGATGGGCTCCGTGCGCTCGCGCCAGACACGCCATGACAGTCGCGCGGTCGCGATCAACAGCGCGAAGTAGGCGAGCAGGCCGAGGATCCCCATCTTCATCCACCACCACAGGGCCGCGAAGTGCACGTACTCGCGCGCTTCTTCGTGTTCGATCGGCAGCGGACGCTTGCTTGCGTTCCACGAGACGTTGACGCCGAGCCCGGTGATCGGTTTTTCCTTCAGCTCGCCGAACACGTTGGCGCGCTCGTCGAGGCGGTAGCGGTCTTCGATGTTGGTCGTGAGGCTCGTCGGCGAGAGCGACGCTGCGCGCTTGACGATCGGGTTCTGGGACTGGAAGTTGATCGAGCCGAGCAGCCAGATCCCCGCCGCGACGATCAGCGCGGTGGGGACGAGCAGCCGCCTCCCGACCGGCGAGAGCGCGAGCAGCACCACGAGGAGCACCCCGAGCACCGCCGCGATCCAGAACGAGCGCCGGTAGGAGAGCAGCAGCGAGGCGATCAGCAGCGGCGTGCCGAGCAGCATCCACAGAGGCGGGCGCAAGCGCGCGACGATCGCCGCGAAGATCCCCAGCAGCGCGATCATGATCACCCAGTTGGCGGTCGGTTCGTAGTAGGTGAGAGCCGAGGTGCCCTCGATCGCCGCCCCCTTGCCTGCGGCGAGCTCGACCAGCCCGAGGAACGCCTTGAAGACCGCGAGCCCGTAGAGGCCTCCGAGCAGCAACTTCAGCCGGCCGGGCTCGGCCTTGACGTTGGCGACCGCGATGGGCACGACCAAGAGGTATGCCAGCAGGTTCTCGGCGAGCACGAGTGACTTGAGCCCCTCGCCGCTGCCGCCTTTGCCCACCGCCAGCCCGCACAGCATGCCGAGCCCAAGGAGCAGGTGCGGGAAGCGCAGCTCGCGGGGATAGCGAAGCGGCCGGCGGTCGCGAATCATGTCGAGAGCGACCGAGGCGACCGCGAGCACCACGAGCGCATCCACCGGCGTGAGCCGCTTGTAGAACGGGTCGTACACGTGCGCCGCGAACGTGAACAGCCCGAATGCCGGCCCCTCGAGAAGAATCGGGGCGACCAGGGCGATCGTGATCGCGAGCAGGGGGCGCATCATGACGAGCACGACGAGCGCCAGCGCGAGCGGCACGATCAGTGCCAGCGTCGAGTCGAGCTTGCGGTGCGCGAGAACGATGATCAGCGCGGTCGCGATCGCGGCCACGACGGCCGTGAGCACTTCGCGCCCGTCGGTCGCTCGCAGGTTCAGACGCCAGGGCACTATGCCCTCCGTCTAGACGGGTTCGCGGTTTTTGGCCGAGGAGCGATCGCGCTCGCGACGCCGCTCGAGACCGTCGGCGTTGACCTCGACCGTCCCCGCGTTCTCGCCGTAGGCAGCGTAGGAGTAGCGGCCGCCGTCGCGCATCCCGGTGACCACGAGGCCGACCGGCTCCACCATGTGGCGGTCGAGGATGCCCCGCGCGCGGCGCACCTCGTCGCGCGTGGTTTTGTTGAGCCGGGCGACCAGCAGCGTCGCCTGTACCGAGGAGCTGTTGAGCAGGATCTGGGCGTCGGCGACCGGGTTCAGTGGCGGCGCGTCGACGATCACCATCGTCTCGCCGCCGTTGCCGAGTTCGGTGATGATCTCGCCGATCACAGGGCTGGCCAGGAGCTCAGCCGGGTTGTGGGGCAGTGGCCCCGCGGGGAGCACACTGAGGTTGGGGAGCGAGGGCAGCGGCTCGACCAGGAGTTCGGCCGGCGCGTCGCCGCGCAGCAGCGCCGTTGTCAGGCCGCGCCTCGGGTCCAGCCCGAAGTGGCGCGTGAACGTCGGCATCCGGAGGTCGAGCTCGAGCAGGACGATGCGGCGTTTGGTCAGCGCGATCACCTGCGCCAGGTCGACCGATACGGTCGTCTTGCCCTCGCCGGGGACAGCGCTCGTCACCAGCAGCGTGTCCATCGCGCGCGTCACCGCGGCGAATTCGAGTGCGCTGCGCAGAATCCGGTAGGGCTCGAGTGCTTCGCCGCGTTCATCCGCGCGCGGCGCGCCCATCGACGACTGCGGCACGACGCTGAGCGCCGAGAGGCGGTACTCGCGTTCGAAGTCGTCGACCGTCTTGATGCGCCTGTCGAGGGACTCGAGCAGGAACAGCAGGGTGAAGGCGAGCGCGAGGCCGATCACCAGGCCGATGATGATCGCCGTGGAAAGGTGCATGCCTGAGGGTGAATCCGGGGGTGTGGCGCGCCCGATGATGTCCGCCCCGGAGCCGACCACGGCGCGAGCCTGTGTCAGGCGCTGGATCTGCTGTTCGAGCGAAGCCGCGTTCGCCGTGCCAGGGGTGGTGGCCGCGAGCTGCTGCTGCAGCTGGTTTTTCGCGGCGTCGATCGCCGTCAGCTGCGAGTTCGCGCGGAAGGTGATGTATTGGTTCGCGAAGGCGTTGGCGATGCGCGCCGATTCGCGCGGGTCGCCGGCCGAGGCGGTGATGTTCAGGACGTCCGCGTTGGGCGCCGCTTCGATCGAGACCGTTTCGAGCAGTTCGTCGGGGCTCTTGGAGCTCCCGAGCTCGGTGCGCACCGCCTGCGCCACTTCCGGCGAGTGCGCGATCTCGACCTGCGTGTCGGCTTCGCGCTGCGGTTCGGTGCCCGAGGAGGTGAACCCGACGGCTTCACCGGCGATCGTGGAGTTCTGGAATGCGACCTGCGCGGTCGACTTGTAGGTCGGCGTGGCGCGCTTCTGCTGGATCGCCGAGAGGATCGTGCAGACGAGGACGATCGCCAGCGCGATCGGCCAGCGGCGCCGCAGCACCTCGATCCCGGCGGAGACGGAGTTGCTCTCCCCGAGCGGCTCGAAGCGGTTGTCGGCTCTCATCGGCTGCTCTCGCTGACGGATCGCGCGGGACTCGACACGGAATGCGACGGTCCGCTGCAGGCCACAGTTATCACGACACCACTCCTATCGTCGCTCGCCGCTCCCTTCTTGAGGCCCGGCGTGCGGGGGTGCTCGGTGACCACGGATGGTACCTACCCCGGACGTCTCTGAGCGCACCCGGGCCTGCGCCGACGGGGTCGCCGGCACCGTTGTTTCAGCTCAACGCGTCGCGCGCGTCGAGCACGAAGCGTTCCTGCTCGTCGAGGTAGGGCCCGATCCGAAAGGCCTCAGCCCGCACCCGCGCCCGCTCCACGCGCGCCGCCGTAGCCTCCGGTTCGCCGAAGACCCGCTCGAGCGCCGCCGCCGCGCCGGCGGAGTCGCCGGGCTCGAACAGCAGCGCATGCTCCACGTCGTGAAGCCCCTCGCCGATGCCGCCGATGTCCGAGGCGACCACCGGCACGCGCGCGAGCGCCCCCTCGATCGCGACGAGCCCGAACGGCTCCTCCCAGGTCGAGGGCACGATCATCGCCCGCGCCCCCGCCAGCGCCGCCGCCGCCTGCTCGGGACCGAGCTGTCCGCGCCAGCTGACCGCACCGTCCAGACCGCGCCTGGCCGCCAAGGCCCGCATCTCGGCCGCGTAGTCCGGCTGCTCCTCGGGCCCGATCACGACCAGCCGCGCCTCGGGCTGGCGCCCGGCGCGGAGCCTCGCGAGCGCCTCGATCGCGACACCCAGGCCCTTGCCGCGGTTCACGCGCCCGACGAACACGATCTCCGGCTCGGGGGCCTCGGCCCGATGAACGCCTTCGTACACCTCGCCGTGAGGCGGGACCGGGTGCTGCACGCGCTCGAGCACCGGCTCGAGGAACGCCGGCGTGGGCACGCTGCGCTCCAGGGCGTTGGAGTTCCACGAGATCGCCGTCCGCAGGGGCGCGACCGGATCCAGCCGCAGCTGCGGCAGCCGGTTCAGCGCGCGGCAGCCGGCCGCCCAGGCAGCGCGAGCCGGAGCGCGCCTGGCCGGCAGCAGCTCACGCATGAACTGGTCGCGCGCGAAGACGCCGCCGAACCAGTGCTCGCAGACACGGAAGGCAACAGGCACGCCGCTGTCGGCGAGCACGCGCAGCCCGGCCTGGGGGATGTTCGCGCAGTTCCAGGCGTAGACGAGCTCGGGCCGGAACGCGAGCAGGCGTCGCGCGACCTCGCTCGCGCGCAACGCAGCCAGCGGCGCCCGGCGCGCACCGGCCGCGTCGCCGCTCAGGAGCTCCAGCTCGCGCAGCACGCCGGGCTGGGGGGGCACGCTGCCGTGGCGCGGAATGCTCGTCAGCACGCGCACCTCGTGCCGGTCGCGCAGGTACGCGGCCACGGCGCCGCACTCCGCCTCGTAGCCACCGGTGGTGACGGGCGGGAAGAGATTCGAGACGATCAGGATCCGCATCGGCGAGGGCACACGCTATCCAGGGCCTGGGCGCGCCCTGCTCACCTGGCCGGCGAGCTGCGCCGCAGCACCGCGCGGACGTCGTCGAGCGACATCCCCCCGAGCGCGAGCAGCAGCGCCGGGTAGGTGACACAGGCGAGAGCGACCAGCACGGCGAGGCCCGCGCCGAGCACTTGTGCGATCGCGAGCTCGCCCGCGAGCAACACGGCGCAGACGGTCGTGCGCAAGATGCGGCCGTAGGTGATCTCGCCCAAGGGCACGCTCTCCGTCACGAGTTTGATCTCCAGACCGGCCACCAGCGCCTCGGTCGCGAGCGTCATCCAGGCGGCGGCGTGGAAGCCGAACACGGGCACGAACGCGAGGTTGCCGGCGACGTTGAAGACGAGCGCCGCGAGGCAGATCTTCACCAGCCGTCCCTGCTTGCCCGTGACGAGGACCAGGTTGTCGAACAGGTAGCCGAAGGAGATCAGCACGAAGGCCCCGCCGAGGATCGGCAGGATCGCAGCGGCTTCGACGAATTCCTCGCCGAAGATCAGCCGCACAACCGGTTCGGAGGCAACGAGAGCGAAGGCCAGCGCCCCGAACGATCCGACACACAGCAGCTCGAGCGTGTTGCGGACAGCTCGCAGCAGACGATCGCGGTCGCTCGGCCAGGCGGCGGCGATCACCGGCGCCATCGTGGTCAGGATCGACCCCGGAACGAAGTGCGAGGATTCGAGCAGCACGTAGATCGACCCGTAGAGGCCCGCCTCCTTCGCGCCCCTGATCGAGAACACGATCACCTGGTCGATGCGCCCGTAGCCCATCACGAGCAGCCCAGTGATCCCCACCGGAACCGCACGCTGGAAGAGCGGGCGTGCGTAGCGCATCGTCGGGCGCGGCCAGCGCCCGACGAGTTTTCGCGCCGCGAACACGTTCACCAACGTCCCGCAGAGGTTCGTGACGACCATCGCGATCGAAAGCGCGATCATGCCGCCGCCGTTCAGGTAGATGATCAGCACCGCTACGCCCCACAGCACGCTGCGCAGCGTCAGGACGACCATCGGCACGCGGTTGTCGACCCGCAGGTTGAACATCAGCGCGATCGCGCTGAGGCCCCCGAAGGGCATCGCCAGCACCAGGATCACGCCGGAGATCAGCATTTCCTGGCTCTCGTGCAACGCCACGACCGCGCCGAGCGCCGCGAGCGTGACCGGGCCCAGCAGGATGATCCGCACCATCATCACCGAGCCGAGCCAGTCGAACTCGCTGTCCGGCTCTCGCGACGCTTCGCGGATCGCGATCTGTTCGAACCCGAAGGTCGCGAAGTAGCCGATCAGGTCGATGACGATGAACGTCGTCCCCCACTGGCCGTAGTGGGCCTTGCCGAGCGTGCGCACCAGAAGCGCCGTGACGATCGTGCCCACCGCGAGGTTCGCGACTCGCACGACGACCTGCATCAGAATGTCGGAGGCCGCGCGCTGGCGGGTTACGTCGCGAGCTATGGTCGGCATGTGCTCGACATTCTCGACCGAGGAAGGGTCACGATACCCACCATCGGCCGTACGGAGGGCGTTTTGTAGCGTAGGCGCCCTGCTCAAGGCCCTCCGGGGCCATGCCGATAGCGGCTGTAGCATCGGAGGCGCCGTCGCGGCGGCGCCGGCTGCTCGGGCACGCCCGAGCGATGACACATTCGCACACCCGAACAGAGAGGACCAGGACGACGTGGGCACCATCTTGATCACCGGCGGCAGCGGTTACATCGGCTCCCTGCTCGCGGGCGAGCTCCAGGAGCACGGCCACGAGGTTCGGGTCCTCGACTCGCTGCTCCACGGCCAGGAGGACATCGCGAGCGAGCAGGAGGGCAAGGGCATCGAGGTCATCCGCGGGGACGTCCGCGACGGCGACGCTCGCGCTCGCGCCCTCGACGGCGTCGAAGGGGTCGTCCACCTCGCGGCGATCGTCGGCGACCCGGCCTGCGCCCGCGATCCACAGGAGTCCGACGAAGTCAACGTCCAGGCGACGGAGTCGCTGGTGGCCGACGCCAAAGCGGCCGGCGTGCAGCGGCTCGTGTTCGCCTCAACCTGCTCGAACTACGGCCGCATGGCCGACCCGACCGTCCCGATCACCGAGGACGGGGAACTGCGTCCCGTCTCGCTCTACGCCGAGCAGAAGGTGGGCATGGAGAAGCTGATCCTCGGCGGGGGCAGCAACGGGATGGCCCCGACGTGCCTGCGCTTCGCGACCGTCTACGGCGTCGGCCGGCGGATGCGCTTCGACCTGACCGTCAACGAGTTCACACGCGAACTGTGGGCCGACAAGGAGCTGGAAGTGTTCGGCGAGCAGTTCTGGCGCCCGTACATCCACGTCCGTGACGCGGGCCGCGCCGTGCGCACCGTGCTCGAAGCCCCGGTCGAGAAGGTCGCAAGCAACGTCTTCAACGCCGGCCGCTCGGGCGAGAACTACCGCAAGCTCGACATCGTCGAGGAGATCGGCAGGCAGACCGAGAAGGGCACGGTCACCTACGTCAAGAAGGACGAGGACCCGCGCGACTACAAGGTCAGCTTCGACAAGATCAAGGCCGAGCTGGGCTTCGAGACGCTGATGACGGTGCCCGACGGGATCGCCGAGATCATGCAGGCGCTCGACCAGGGGCGCTTCGGCGACCCGTACGACCCGCGCTACAAGAACATCCCGTAGAGACCGTCTTGGCGTCCACGGAGACCTTCCCGGAGCTTCCGCTCTTCGACCTGCAGCTCCAGCCGCAGGATCTCGAGGCGGTGGCCGAGACGCTGCGCTCGGGCTGGCTGACGCTCGGACCCCGGACCGCGGAGTTCGAGCGCGTCTTCGCCGAGCACCTGGGCGCCAAGCACGCGATCGCCGTCTCGAGCTGCACCGCGGCGCTGCACCTCGCCTACCTCGCGGCCGGGGTCGGCCCGGGGGACGAGGTGATCGTCCCCGCGTTCACGTTCGCGGCAACCGCCACCGCTGCGATCTACTGCGGCGCCGACCCGGTGTTCGCCGAGATCGTCTCGCGGGAGGTCCCGAGTCTCGACCCCGAGGACGTCGAGCGGCACATCACGCCGCGGACGAAGGCCGTCTGCATCGTTCACTACGCCGGCTACGCCGCCGCCGCCGACCGCATGAAGGAGATCTGCGACCGCCACGGCATCGCACTGATCGAGGACGTCGCGCATGCCCCGAGCGCGACGCTCGGAGGGCGCAAGCTCGGCACCTGGGGCCTCGCTGGTGCGTTCAGCTTCTTCTCCAACAAGGTCCTCTCCGTCGGAGAGGGCGGGCTCCTCTGCACCGACAGCGACGAGGTCGCGGCGTTCGTGCGCTCACATCGCTCCCACTGCATGACGAGCGGGACCTGGGACCGTCACAGCGGCCGCACCGACACCTATGACGTCGTCGGTCTCGGCTTCAACTACCGCCTCGACGAGCCGCGCTCGGCCCTGCTGCTCTCACGCATGGGGCGCCTCGACCAGGAAATCGAGCGCCGGCGCGAGCTGACGCTCCGCTACCGCTCACTGCTCTCCCAGGTCGAGGGCATCGTCCTGCCGTTCACCGATGAGGAGGTCCACACCTCCTCCGCGTACGTGATCCCGATCATGCTCGAGGAGGACGGCACACAGGGCGAGGTCTCGAGCCGCCTGCGCGAGCGCGGCATCCAGACGAGCATCTTCTACCCCTCGATTCACCGCTTCACGGCCTATCGCAAGCGCTACCCCGGCGTCTCGCTCCCGATCACCGAGCTGGCCTCGCGGACCGAGCTGACCCTCCCCTTCTACCCCCACATGAGCGACGACGACCAGGACCGGGTCGTCACCGCGCTGGCCGAGGCGGTGCGGCGATGAGCGACTGGCGCGTGCCGCTGACCGACATCGCCGTCCCCGAGCAGGACGTCCAGGCGGTGCTCGAGTGCCTCGACTCGGGCTGGCTGACCATGGGCCCGCGGATCGCGGCCTTCGAGCAGGCGCTGAAAGACTTCGTCGGCGTCGAGCACGCGGTCACCGTGTCCTCCGGCACAGCCGCGCTGCACCTGGCGTGTCTTGCGGCCGGGCTCGGTCCCGGCGATGAGGTGATCGTGCCCGCCTTCACATTCGTGGCCAGCGCCGCGGCGATCCGCTACGTCGGGGCCACGCCCGTCCTGTGCGACGTCGTCTCGCCGCGCGAGTTCGTCCTCGACCCCGCGGACGTCGCGCGCCGCATCACGCCGCGCACGAAGGCCGTGATCGCGGTCCACTTCTGCGGCTACCCGGCCGCCCTCGCCGAGCTGCGAGCGCTCTGCGACGAGCACGGGCTCGTGCTGATCGAGGACTGCGCCCAGGCGATCGGCGCGACCGTGGACGAGAGCGAGCGGCAGGTCGGGACGGTCGGCGAGCTCGGGGCGTTCAGCTTCTTCTCCAAGAAGCAGCTCTGCGTCGGCGAGGGCGGGATGGTGAGCTGCGCCGCCGGCGAGCACGCCGAGCGCGTCCGGCTGCTGCGCTCGCACGCGCTGACAAGCAGCACCTGGGACCGCCACCGCGGACACGACCCCGCGTACGACATCGTCGACATCGGCTTCAACTACCGCATGGACGAGCCGCGCGCGGCCCTCGGGCTGAGCCGCCTCGGGCGTCTGGCCGGCTCGTTGAGCGCCCGTCGCGAGACGGTCCGCGCCTACCGCGAGCAGCTCGCCGGCATCGAGGGCCTCGAGCTCTGCTTCGACGAGGAGGCGGTCGCGCGCTCCTCGCACTTCGCCTTCCCGGTGCTCGTCTCCGATCGCGAGCGGCGCGACCGTTTCCGCGACCAGCTCAAAGACGCCGGCATCCAGACGACCTGGTACCCGGCGCTTCACAGCTTCACCGACTACGCCTCCTACGCCCCGGCGGGTGGCCTGCCCGCGGCCACCGAGGTCGCATCCCGCCATTGCGCGCTGCCGCTCAGCTCGAGCACGACCCCCGAGGAGATCGAGACGGTGGTCGAGGCTGTGCGCACGGCGCTGGCGAGCTAGCCGAGTCTCCCCACCCGGCGGGGTCAGGCGACGAAGTGCCAGAGCGCGAATTTCGCGCTGACGTAAGCCGCGCACGCGCCGGACACGAGCAGCACCGGCCGCTGCAGGCGCGGGCGCCGCTGAAGCCAGAACGCGAGCCACATCGCGATCGGGAACAGCACCGCGACGAACCGCGACATCGAGAGCAGCTGTTCGGGCTCCGGGTTCGACAGCGGCGGGATCAGCGCCACGATCATCCACAGCCCGTAGGCGAGCGGCAGACGCCGCAGGACCCCGACCGCCGCGACCGCCGCGAACAACAACGAGGCGAGCTGCAGCACCTGGTTGCCGTGGTGTTCGACCACGGTCTGTTTGATCGCCCGCCACACCGTCACCAGCGGGAAGGTGCCGGTGCGTTCCCAGGCCGTGTGCTCGGTGCTGAACGGGCTCAGAGGGTGCCCACCCGCGAGCGCCAGGCCGGCAAAGAAGGCGAGCAGCCCAAGCGGGATCAGACCCAGCCAGATGACATCGCGGCGGATCCTGTAACGCGGAAGCAGGCGCGAACCGAGCGTCTGCCCTCCGGCGCGGTCAGGCCGGCGATCCTCCCGGGGCCCGTAGAGATAGATGACGAGCGCCGGCACCAGCAGCAGCACTCCAGGACTGCGCGTTGCGCCTGCCAGCAATCCCGCAACGCCGGCCCAGGCCCATCGCCCGGTGCGCGCGCACAGGAAGACCGCGACCGCGAGCGCCATGAACAGCGACTCGGTGTAGACGGCCGAGAAGAACACGGCGAGCGGAGAGAACGCCAGCAGGAGCACCGCGAGTCCCGCCGTCCGCGCGGCCGGCTCGGCCGTGAGGCCGGTGCGTGCGAACTCGAGCACCGTCAGACGGTGCACCCCGTAGAGCGCCAGGCCGAGCGCCACGAGCGAGATCAGCACGCCTGCGAGGATCAGCGGCATCGCGACTCCCAAGAGCTTCACGAGCAGCGGGTACAGCGGGAAGAACGAGAGGCGCCGGTTCGTAGCGGAGGCGAGGTTCCCGTACCCGTGGGCTGCGATCGCGAGGTAGTAGGCGCCATCCCACCGCGCGGCAGGCCCGGCCAGCACTTCCCCGACCGAGCCGAGCCCCGAGGTCAAACCGCGCGGGTCGTACGCGATGTGGGTTTCGCCCGACTGATTGAAGACCGCGCCCGCGAAGACCCCCGCCGCCCAGACGAGGAGCCGCGAGGTCCACAGAGCCCGCCACGCCGAGCGTGCCGCCTGCGAGCGCTCCGTGTCCTGGCGCGTCGAGGCCAAGGCCTGCGTCGCGGGAGCCGTGCTCATACCGGCCTTGCGAGGAAGGCGTCGCTCGTCTCAGTGGATGCGGGCCTGGTGGCTCGAGGACGCAAGCCTCCGCATAGTTACCCAAAACTCGTGCAGAGGATTGAGACTTGCCCGACGGTCGGTCGGTCCCGCCCTGGTGACGGCCGCTACCCGCCCGGGATCAGCCGGTGGCGCACCGAGTTGAACTCCTCCTGGGCCTGCTCGTAGTCGTCGTGGCGCCCGATGTCGAGCCAGTAGTCGTCGCTCAGCCACGAGCGGACGATGTCGCCGTCGGCGATCAAGCGGAGGATCAGGTCCGGGAAGTCGAGCCGCTCGTCCGGGACGATGTGCTTCAGGGCGCGCGGCGCGAAGCAGTAGACGCCCATCGAGGCGATGTAGTCGATCTCGGGCTTCTCGTCGTAGCCGGTGAGCCGGGTCGGGTCGCTGTCGTCGCCGAAGCGCAGGACGCCGAGCGAGACCTGGATGTGGCGCTTCTTGGTGGCGATCGTCGCCGCCGCGTCGGAGTCGGCATGGCGTGCGAGCAGGGCGCCGTAGTCGATGTCGGTGAGGACGTCGCCGTTCATCACCAGCACGTTGTCCTCGCCGAGCCCGTCGATCAGCGCCAGCGCCCCGACGGTGCCGAGCGGTTCACGCTCGCGGAAGTAGTCGATCTTGACCCCATAGCTCTCGCCGTCGCGGAAGAAGGCCTCAATCAGCTCCGCCAGGTAGCCGGTCGCCATCGTGATGTGCTCGAAGCCGTGCGCCTTGAGCTGGCGGACGACGATGTCGAGCACCGGGCGGTCGCCGATCGGCATCAACGGCTTCGGCAGCACCGTCGTATAAGGGCGCAGGCGAGTGCCCTCGCCGCCTGCGAGAATGACCGCGCGCTTCACCGGAGGGGGCGGAGAAGGGTCGTGCCGGGCCTTGACGGTGCGAACACGCTGCAAGCATACGGAGCTGCAATGACGACCCTCTCGTGACACGACCACCGGATCCGCGATGAGCGCCCGCGATCCCTTACGCGCGCTGCGCAGGCGCCCTGCCGCGGCGCGGGCTCTGGCCCGCGCCCACGGCCTGCTGTTGCCGCCGCTCCGGGCCTGCAACGCAGGCCTGCGCCGCCTGACGGCCGCGATGCACCGGCTCCAGTACAAGGTCGAGGGGTTCCTGAGCCCGTCGGCGGAGTGGTTCGACCACGAGATCGACGTGCACTGGCAGTGGCCTGCCCTAGGTCACGCGAGCTTCTTGGAGCGCGGTGTGCTGAGCGCGCTCGCGATCCGCCCGGGCGCCGAGGTGCTCGAGCTCTGCTGCGGCGACGGCTTCAGCGCCGCGCGCTTCTATGCCCCGCGCGCCCGGCGGGTCCTCGCGCTCGACAATAACGAGGAGGCGCTCGACCACGCCAGGCGCCGCCATTCGCGCCCGAACGTCGAGTTCAGGTGGGGCGACGTCCGCGAGGAGCTCCCGGCGGGCCCCTTCGACAACGTGATCTGGGACTCGGCCATACACCACTTCACGCTGGCCGAGGCGGCCACCGTGCTGGCCGGCGCCCACCGCTCGCTGCGGGCCGGCGGGGTGCTCTCCGGCTACACGGTGATCGAACCAGGCGACGACTACGAGTACTCGCGCATCACCTTCGCCCAGCCGGGTGACCTGCTCGCGCTGCTCGAGCGCGAGTTCGCTCATGTCGCGGTCGTGGAGACCAGCGAGGCGCAGCGGCGCAACCTCTACTTCTTCGCCTCCGACGTGCGATCGGTGCTGCCGTTCCCCGAGGGTGTGACGAGCTCAGGCGGCGAGGCGGCTGGCGTCGACCTCGGCGAGGAAGTCCTCCCAACGGGCCGCATAGGGCGCGATCGCGGCCAGCAGGCGGCGTAGCTCCGCGAAGCCGTCGTCGGCCTCCCAGCCCCAGTGGAGCACGATCGGCGCCCAGAGCGCCGACTGGCCCTCGATCAGGCGCGAGGCCCCGTCCAGCACCTCGCCCGCGTGGCCGTAGAGCGGGTGATACGCGGGCAGGTAGACGGCGTCGTCCCGCCAGACCGGGCTGCGCTGGAAGCCGAGCAGGCCGACCGTCTCAGGCCCTCCGCACACAACGTCGAACTCACGGGCGAGCACCGGGTACTGGCGCGCGTCGAAGCGGTTGTACGGCGGCACGAAGACGCGGGGGCGGATGCCCGACGGCTCGAGCTCGGACAGCGCGGTCGCGAGCAGCTCCTCGGTCTCGCTCACGCTCAGTCCGCACAGCTCGGAGTGGCGCCGGGGGGAGGCGTGACGCGTGCGGTGGTCGAGGCCGTGCAGCCCGTAGATGACGCCCTCGGCGGGCATCCTGGCCAGCAGCGCGCGCTCGTCGTCCTCGAGCGCCCGCCAGCGCGTCCCGGCCGGATCGAGCGACGCGTTCGAGACGCGCGGCAGCACGGCCACCAGATACGGCACGCCCGCGTCGTGCATCAGCTCGTGGAAGCGCAGATAGGCGCTCGTGCCGTAGCGCTCAGGTTCGTCCCAGGCCATGTAGTGGGGGAACTCGTCCATGCGGATCAGGAACCGCGGCGGCCCCTCGGCGGCGTCGCCCAGGGCCGCGCGGCGCGCGGCCATCAGAGGCGCCGCAACCGCCTGCTCGTACTCGAGCCGCCCCAGCTTGCGCTGGACGCGCTGGAGGAAGCGCACAGGCGCTGAGGGCACCCGACGCGGGCGCACTGCCGCGCGCACGGCTCGCAGGCGCTCCGCGCCGGGAGGCGCGCCGGGACCGAGCAGCAGCCTGGTGCTCCTCGCGAGCTCGTCAGCCATCGGCCAGCGCCGTCTCGTAGACCTCCTCGGTCTGGGCCGCGATCGTCCTCCACGAATAGCGCTCGTCGGCGAGCCGCGCACCGGCCTCGCCGCGGCGCAGGCACTCCTGCGGCCCGGCCTCGATCGCCGCTGAGAGCGCGTCGGTGAGCGAGGACGCGTCGGGCCGGGCGCAGACCCAGCCCGTCTCGCCGTCGATAACCGCCTCGGCCATGCCTCCGACGGGGTAGACGACGACCGGGCGCCGGAAGCCGTAGGCGAGCAGCAGCACCCCGCTCTGGCTGGCCACCCGGTAGGGCAGCGCGACGGTGTCCGACGCGGCGAACAGCTCTGCCGCCTCGGACATCTCGAGGAAGCCCTCGCGGATCGTGATCCGCCCGGCGAGCGCCGGATCGGCCAGCGCCTCGCGGTTCTCCGCGAGAGCGCCCGCCTCCTGGCCGCCGATCAGCAGGTGCAGCCGCGGCAGTGCTCGCATTGCGACCAGCAGGTCGCCGAGGCCCTTGTCGGTCCGCAGCTGCCCGAACATCAGCGTCACGTGGGCGTCCTCACCGGCCCCGATCGCGGCGCGCGCGGCGACGCGATCGGCCTCGCCGCCGGTGCGCGCCAGGCCGCCGTACTCGCCGTGCGGGATCACGACGGTGTGCCGGGCGATGTTCGCCGGGAGCCGCTCGAGGTCGGCGGCGGTGTGGACGATCGTCCGCGCGGTCATCGCGCCCTGCAGCCTGCGGGTCGCGGTCCGGAGCCGCCGCGCACGGCTGGTGCGCTCGAACGTGCCGTGAGCGGTCTGCACGATCGGCCGCCCGGCGAGCTTCAGCACCGACAGCGCAGGGACGCCGAGCTGCGGTATCTCCCACCCCTGGCTGTGCACGATCTGGCTGTGCCGTGCGAGCACCAGCAGGCGCGGCAGCGAGAACAGGAACAGGAGCCCGTTCAACGGCCTTTTGAGTCGCCAGGACGCGAGCCGGTCGCCGAGCCGCGTGCCGACGCGAACGTAGTGGAAGACGCCGCTCGGCGTGACGCCCTCGACAGGCTCGTAGAGGTGGTCGTCGGCGGTCGCCAGGTCGATCCGCCAGCCGCGCGCGGCCAGCGCCCGTACGAGCGCACCGGTGTAGTCGGCGACACCGCCCCGACCGCCCTGCTCGATCATCAGCAGCCTGCGCTGCTGCGCTTGGTCGGGAGGGAGGGCTGGGCCGGCGCTCCGTATCCGCCTCATGCGCCGCTGACGGCTCGCTGTTGCGCGGGAGCGCTCTTGGCGATCGCCTCGTCGAACAGGCCCTCGATCAGCTCAGCGACGACGGGCGCAGCGTACTTGCTCTCCGCGTGAGCCCGGGCCGCCGCCCCCTCGCGCTCGGCGCGGCCGGGATCGTCCAGGTAGCGCACGAGCAGCGCGCGCAGGGACTCCGGGTCGTTCTCGGGGCTCGCGATCCCGCCGATGTCCGGCGAGATCATGTCCGAGACGCCCTCCGCGCCGGTCGAGAGGCATGGACGGCTCGCGAGCATGCCGAGGATCACGGCGCGCGGGGCGCCCTCGGTCGGGCTGGGACAGAACACCGACACGTCGAAGGCGGAGAGCACGTCGGGCACCTCGCGACCAGGCGTCGGGATGAAGTGCGCCCGGTCTCCGAGCGGCACGGCAAGCTCGCGCAGTTCGGCTTCGGTTTCGCCGTCGCCGCAGAGCAGCAGGTGCGCGTGCGGGTCGTCCAACGCGATCACCGCGCGAACGACGACGTCGTTGCGCTTCTTGTGGTGGAAGCGGGAGATGCAACCCACCACGAAGGCGTCCTGCGGAATCCCCAGCTCGGCGCGGACGCGCGTGCGCCCCTCTGGGCTGAAGCGGATCTCGTCGGTTCGCAGGACGTTCGGCACGACGATCACCTTCGCCGGATCGACGCCCACTTCGGTGACCGAGCGCTTCGTGCCCTCAGACACCGCCATCACGAGCGGCACAGGCTCGGCGGCGCGCAGATAGGCGCGGCGCGGCAGCCCCTTGCGCAGCGGATAGGGGACCGGCCCCCACTCCGACCACACGACGGTACGGCTGAGCTCTGCCGGCAGCCCGCGCGCCATCAGCTGCTCCTTCTTGTAGTGGACGAGCAGCACGTCGTAGGGCGCCTCGGCCTCGAGCGCCGCACGCAGCCGCCCGAGCAGCCCGCGCCAGCGCAGCAGCAGGCTCGGCCAGCTGCCCGTCGAGAGCTTCGGTCCGATATCGAGGGAGCGGACGGTGACGCCGGTGTCGCGCCCGATCCCGGGTTGATCGGTGAGCATCACGGTCTCGTTGCCGCGCTGACGCAGCGCCTCGAGCATCTCGAGCGCGGCGAACTCCGCGCCGCCGCTCGAATCGGTCGTCATAACGCTCACGATCTTCATTGCCGGCCCCATTATCCAAGGCGCCCGGGACGACTCCGGTTCTGGACGAGTCTCTCACGCACGCTTTAGGCCACACACATAAGCTCCCCCGCGCGATGCGCGCCCTCCTCGTCGACGAAGGACGTGACCGGGCGACCCTCGTCGCTGTCAGAGCCCTTACCGCTGCGGGCTTCCAGGTGGGTACGGGCGGGCCGCCGCAGAGCTTCGCGAGCATGTCGCGGTACGCAGGCACTCATCATCTCATCAGGGAATGCTCAGAGGACGAGGACGGCTTCGTGGCCGACGTCGCACGGGCGGTGAGCGAGAGGGGCTATGACATCGTGTTCTGCTCCTACGAAGGCGGGCTGCTGACGCTCTCGCGCCGCCGCGAGGAGATCGCCCCGGCGGTCTGGCCCTACCCCCCCTACGAGGTCGTGCGGCGCACCTTCGACAAGCTCGACCTGTTCGGAGCCGCGACAGCGGCCGGAGTGTTGACGCCGTACACCGTCCCGGCTGACGAGGGCTCGCTGGCCCAGTGGTCGGGGCCCGTTGTCGTGAAGGCCCGCAATCACGTACCGCACCGATTTGAAACGGCCGTGTTCGAGAGTCCCGTGCAGGCGCGCGCGCTGGTCGAGCAGACGCTCGCCGAAGGGGGCGAACCCCTCCTCCAGACACCGCTGAGCGGGAAGATGGGCGCCGCCGTCGTGGTGGTGGGCCGCGACGGAACGATGCTCGTCGAGCTCCATCAGGTGGCCGACCGGACCTGGCCCCCCGGCGCGGGCGACACGGTGCTCGGCCGCGTCATCGCAACCGAGGTGGAGCTTTCCGAGGCCGCCGCTCGCCTCGCCCGCGAGCTCGGCTGGACCGGGCTCGCCCAGATCGAGCTGTTCCGCGATGAGCAGGGTCGACCGTGGATCACAGATTTCAACGGCCGCTTCTACGGCTCGATGGCGCTCGCCGTGCGGGCGGGCGTCAACGTTCCAGCGATCTGGGCCCGCGATGCGCTCGGACTCGATCCGTGGAACGGCTCCAGGCCGTCCTCGGCGCGAGTCGGGGCGCGCTTCCAGTGGTTGAACCGCGACATCCGGGCCGGCTGGGCCGGCGGCCCAGGCACGCTGCTCGACGCAGTCGCAGCGGCGCCCGTCGCGGCCCACTCGATGTGGGAGCCGGCGGACCCGATGCCGGTGTTTCGCTACCTGGTCCCCGAGGCGGGGCGCAGATTGCGCCGCCGCGTCCAGCCTGACGCCGACTGAGCACGCGCGGCCTGGAGGCGGCGCCACGACATCGCGGGGTGCTCACCGAGCATCGGCAGGCGGCCCGCAGACGGCCACTGCCCCTAAAGGTCTCGCCGCACGGCGACGAAAACGAACACAGTGATGAGCTCGACGCCGATCGTCGTCCAGTATCTGTACGTCCACGAGCCCGAGGAGGGCTTCTCCTACCCCACCGCGCGCGCGGCGAACTCCGCCGCCCTCCTCGCCCAGCGTTACCTGGAGTGCGCGCTCACACAGGTCGCCTCGCTCGCCCTTCAGGACGCCGATTGCGAGCTCGTGCTCGCCACGAACATCACCGAGCGCTCACTCGTCGGGCGCCGCGGCGCGACCCTGCTCGAGCACATCGAGAAGCTGGGCGCACGCGTCGTGCACACCCCGTACACGCACCGGCCTCGCGAGGGCACCGAGATCTACGTCTCCTCGCGCTACGTGCTCGACGCGATCATGACCGCGTCGGAGGGGCTCGACCCGGCGCGCCGGCTGTGGCTGACCGACCTCGACTGCGTCTGGGCCGACCCCGGCGCCGTCTTCGCGGCGGCCGCTCCCGAGAACGCGGTCGGCTGCGTCTTCATCGACTACCCCCCGGATTGGGACACGGTCCTCTTCGACGTCCACGGGCGCACGCGCAACGACATCGGCAGGTTGGCGGGGGAGTTGGGCGCCGACGTGCAGACCCCACCCTGGGTCGGCGGAGAGCTCCTGACCGGAACGGCGGCCTCGCTGCGGGATCTCGTCTCGACATGCGAGCGCCTGGACGCGCAGCTCGCCGCCAAAGAGGTGTGGCTGCCCACCGAGGAGCAGATCCTCTCACTCGCGGGCGCGCTCGGCATGATCCCGTTCGTGGATCTCTCGGCGGTCGCGCGGCGCATCACGACGGGCAAGCGCAGCCAGGCGACCCCCGTCCCGGATGCGGCGTCGCTCGGCCTGTGGCACCTGCCGTCGGAGAAGGGCCTCAGCATGCGCCGCACAGCAGGGCAGATCGTGCGCGGGCACACGAGCGCGCTCCGCGCCGACCTTGCAGACCGGCAGCGGCGCGCCCGCCGCTTCAACGTAGCCGGTGCCGGAGCGCTGCGCCAGGTGCGCGACGACGGCTGGATCGTCACTCAGCGACTGCGCAGCATGGGACCCCGGCTCGCCGGGTCCTGACGACTCGCCTCCGACAGCGGCTCAGGTAGTGCGGATGATCAGCACCGAGCAGGGCGCGTGATGGGACACCTTGTTCGGCACCGAGCCGAGCAGGAACCGCTTCGCGCCGGTCATGCCCTTGTTGCCGACGACGATCAGGTCGGCCTCCTGCTCCTCGGCGACATCGAGGATCGCGTCTGCAGGGTCGCCTTGGCGCGCGTAGATGGTGACCTCGACGCCCGCCGAGCTGGCCACCTCGGCGGCAGCCTCGAGCGTCGCATCGACGTCCTCGCGCGGGTTGATCGTCCACTGGAGATCCTCGGGCGCCTGGCGGCGTTCCTCGGACAGGCGCTGCGAGGAGACAGGCTCGTAGGCGCTGACGAGCTCCACCTTGGCGCCGACGGCTTTCGCCAGGTCGACCGCCTGGCGCACGGCCTGTCCGGCCGTGTCCGAGCCATCGGTCCCCACCACGATCGATTTGAACATCCCGACCTCCTCGCCGCGTCGCCTCGCGGTCCGATGCCGCCTGCGGCGCGATCATACCCGGATGGCACACGCTGAAGTCATCGACGATCTCGCCGCGGCGGCGGCGCTGGCGGGTGCGTGGGACGAGCTCGCGCAGGAAGCCTCGCTGCCCTTGTGCGCCCCTGGCTGGATGCTCTCGTGGTGGCGCCACATGGCCCCGGAGGGAAGCGAGCTTCGGATCATCGCGGTGCACGACGGCGAGACACTCGTGGCGCTGGCACCGTGGTTCGCGGGCCCCGGACCGCGGGGGCGCGTCGACGTGCGGTTCCTGGGCGCGCAGATCTCCGATCGCGTGGATGTCCTCTGCCGTCCCGGGCGCGAGCGCGAGGCCGCGGGTGCGATCCGGCGCGCGATCGGATCGGTGCGCCCGCGGCCGGACCTGATCGCCTTCGAGGCCGTCCCCGGGTCCTCCCGCTGGACGCGGCGCCTCGCTTCGGGCGCGGCGGGCCGTGCACGGCTCTCCCGGTATCGGAACTCGGTGCTGCCGGCACCGACCGTCACGCTGCCGCAAGAGGGGGGCTTCGAGGGCTGGATGGCAAGCCGCTCCTCGAACTTCCGCTCGCAGATGCGTCGCATGCGGCGGAAACTCGAGTCCGGTGGAGGGGCTGTGCGGATGCTGCGTGAGCCGGCCGAGGTCCGCTCCGGCCTGGCGGCACTGCTCGCGCTTCATCTCGACCGTTGGAGCGAGCGCGGCGAGTCAGGCCTCGCGCGCCAGGGTGTCCCGGAGCTGCTCGCGGACGCCGCGGCGGCGCTCGGTCCAGAGCGCCTGCGGCTCTGGGTGGCCGAGCTCGACGGCGAGCCGATCTCGGTTCAGCTGTTCATCGCCGCCGGCAGCGAGATCAAGTACTGGAACGGCGGCTGGGCGGAGGCGCACGCCGCGCTCAAGCCCTCGATGCTCACGATCCTCGCGGCGATCGAGGACGCGATCGGCCGTGGAGAGGAGCGGATGGACCTCGGCGTCGGGACCCACGAGTACAAGCTGCGCTTCGCCGACGGCGAGGACCCGATCACCTGGGGCGGGGTGATCGCCCGCAACCACCGCTGGCCTGCGACGCGCGCGGAGCTCGCGCCGATCGTGCTGCGCTACCGCGCCAAGCGCGCTGTGGAGGCGCTGCCGGAGCCGGTCACCGATCGGGTCGCCGCGGTTGTGAGGCGGCGGCGGGGGGCTGAGCCCCCTGCTCATTCGCCGTAGACGAGCGTCTCTTCCATCGTCCCCGGGCTGCACCAGAAGATCGAGCCCGAGACGGAGGCGAGGCGAGCGCCGGCGGCCAGGTTGTGCGCCTGCGTCATGCCCAGCCTCGGCAGGTGCTCCGCAGGCAGCACCGCGAACAGGAGCCGGTTGCCGGCCCGCAGGGACGCGACGACCGAGATCTTCCCGCGCGCGACCTTCGACGAATGCAGGCGAATGTGACACGTGAAGCGATGGTTGGCGGACGCCTCGGCTCTGCATTGGCCGAGCTCGTGCCCGCCAGAGCGCGCGAGCAGTTGCACGCGGCCGGCAAGTGCCGGCATGGTGCTCATCACCAGCTCCTTGCCGTACACCATTGCGCGCGGGCGCGTGAGGTAGGTGGGGGTGGTGCCGGGTTTGCTCGTGGACGTCCCGGCGACGCCGCCTGAGCCGGTCGACCCCGGCGAGGGGGGGATTTCGATTGCAGGTGTCTCGACCGGGGGCGCCAGGATCACGACGGTCTGCGTGGCTTTGACGGACGGTTTCCCGGCGAGCTGAGCGGTCACCGTGACCGTCCCTCCTGCCGGCACGGCCGCCGGCGCCGTGAGGGTCGCGGAGTGCCCGGGTGCCGCCCCTCCGGCGATAGCGCCGCCACTGGTGCTCCATTGCACCGCTTCAGAGGTGTTGGTGGTTTCGGCGGTCAGCGTCCCCGCGGTCCCGGCGACCAGTGCCGAGGGCGCGCTCGTGATCGCGAGCGTCGGCGGTCCGGCGCCCACGGTCACCGAGACTTTTCCTTCGACGGGGTTGCGCGGGAATTCGCTTTTCGTGTTCCGGGCCCAGAAGCCGAACGTGTCCGTCCCCGAGTAGCCCGGTGCAGGCGTGTAGGTGAGGTGTTCGCCGCTGCCGCTGAGCGTCCCGTGCGAGGGCTGGGTGTGCACTTCGTACTTCGCTTCGCTCGCGCTGACCCCGAAGGCCTTTGATTTCAGCGTGATCGAGACCGGGTGCCCGAACGGCGTTTCGACGGACTGCCCTTCGGCCACGAACCCCGGGATCACGGTCTTCGAGGACGCGTAGGCGACCGCGTTGACCGGGTTGGCTTCGGTGATGAATTTTTCCGGGTTCACTTCCTCGCCCAGCCAGTATTCACCCGGGACGGCGTTCGAGGCGTCGACCCACTGCCACGCGAGGTTCTTGAGGTAGCGGTCGCGCCAGCCCGGGGAGATCCCCTCGGTCAAGCTGGTCGCGTTCGGCCGGTAGAGCTGGCAGAAGTCGCCGCGGATTTCGTCGTTGTAGACCGCGTTTTTGGGGCCTGTTTCTTCGAGCCGTTCGCTGTCCTCCAGACAGAACCCGACCTTCTGCGACGGAACGACTTCCTTCGCGCCGGGGGTGTTCGAGTTGTAGAGCCCGTACTTGGCGACGTGCTGCAGGTGCCAGTGGTGGTGGCCGTCGGCGTTGGCATAGACCATCGTGCCCGGGATCTTCGCCTGCGTGTGCTGGGGGTATTCGGGGGCGTTCGGTTCTTCTTCCTGTTCGGGCGTGCGCGTCATGAACAGGCGCTGTTCGACTTCCATCGGCGGCGTCGCGAGTTCTTCTTCCCATTTCTGGGGCAGCGGTTCGTTTTTTTCGCCCAGGCGTTTGGCTTCTTCTTCGACCTGCTGCTTGGTCTTGCCGTTGACTTTTCCTTCCGTCGCGCGGTGGCCGCGGACGTCGAGCGCGCCGTCGCCCTCGTTGTGCACGTAGCCGTTGAAACGCAGCAGCAGGCGTTTCGTACCTTCTTCGGCTTTGGTGGAGCCTTCGCTCGTCACCACCAGTTCCGGGGCCGTAGGAGCTTCGGAGACGAGATCGGGCAGCTGCGGAGATTCGCTCGCGCGGGCCGTCAGCGGCGAGGCCGGCACGAGCAGCACCGAAAGCGCGACGATCGGCCCGAGCAGCGCGACCCTGCGGGGGCCCCTTCCAAAGATCTGCGTCATCCGTGACACCAAGACATCCTTTCCCTTCTCACGGCAGCGATGCGATCGCGCCCGGCCCCCCGAGCCGCAGCGACGGGCTGCAGATGTAGGCGAACGCGGCGCTCACGCCACCTTTGATCGCCGGCAGCCGCGTGAGCATCCGCATCGTCGGCACGGGGACGCCCGAAACCCGGCGCGAGCCGAGGACGCGGTGGCCCGAGCGCAGCACGGCGCTGACGTGCAGGTCAGCGTTGCGTGCCGCGCCGCGGAGCGGCAGGCGGCAGGTCACCCCGACGCCGCCGAGCGTCGCGTTCGAGCAGCTCCCGAGCAGCCGATCGCCCGCGCGCGCCGTGATCGTCACGATGCCCGCACGCCCGGCGGCCGTGGTGATCACCAGTTCGCGATTGATGATGATCGCCGAGAGCGAGCCCAGCGCCTGGCGCCCGGTTCCGGTTCCGGTCGCGCTGACGCTGGCGGCGGCCGGCGCGGGCGCAGACGCCGACGCGGACAGGGGATCGACCGTCACCTGCAGGCTCTGCCCGCGCGCGCCGGGCGCGGCTGCGGCGATCGTGACGGTCGTGGGGACATCCACGTGGGGCGCCAGGTACAGCCCGCCTGAAGAGACGGTGCCGGCACTGGCCGTCCAGGTGACGGGCCCGGTCGCGCCGTCGGCGAGCGCGGTCAGCTGCGCGGCCGTGCCCGAGGTCACCGTCTGCGGCCCGGCGAGCGCGACCCGTCCCGAGGGCTTGGCCGGCACGGAGACCGTGGTGCTCGCCCTCGCCGCGAGCGCCCCGCCGGCCGAGGCGCTGCCGTTGGCCTGGAAGCCGACCGGGCCCTGGCCGTAGCTTTCCCACGAGGTCTCGGCCGTGGCTTTGCTCAACCCGGTGGCGGTGGTCTCGACGTTGCCCGTCCCGCCCGAGCTCTTCGCGGCGTTGTAGTGCAGTTTGCCAGAGCCGAGCGGGAGTGCCACGAGCCAGTACTTCGTTCCGCTCGTGACTGAGACCGACAGGCCCGAGGCCGTGATCCAGGAGCTGACGGCGGGCGTTCCCGACGCCGTCGCGCTGCCGAGCACAGCGCCCGGTTTGCCGGCGTTTTCGGCGAAGAGCGCCAGCACCACTCCGGTCACTCCCGTGTTCGCTGTCGCGTTCGTGCGGAACAGCAGTTCTTCGACCGTGCCGCTGGCGGCGGCCGTGAACTGGAACGCTTCCTCACGTCCCGCGGTGGTCTGGTCGGAGACCGTGTACGTGGCGGTGGCGTCGCCGACGAGCAGGCCTTTGGTCCCCGCGGGCGCCGTGATTTCGATCGTCTTTTCGGCTTTCGCGCCTTTGCTCGTCGTCGCCGTGACCGTGACCTTGCCCCCAGCAGGCACCGATTCAGGCGCCGTGTATTTCCCTTCGCTGGTGATCGTGCCCGCGCTCGCGCCCCACGTCACCGTCGGCGAGTCGTTCGTCACTTTCGCGGTCAACTGAACGCTCGCACCGGTGTTCATGCTCGCCGGCGCACCTTCGATCACCACACTCGGCACCGGCGCCGTGACTTCGATCGTCTTTTCGGCTTTCGCGCCTTTGCTCGTCGTCGCCGTGACCGTGACCTTGCCCCCAGCAGGAACGGATTCGGGCGCCGTGTATTTCCCTTCGCTCGTGATCGAGCCCGCGCTCGCGCCCCACGTCACCGTCGGCGAGTCGTTCGTCACTTTCGCGGTCAACTGAACGCTCGCACCGGTGTTCATGCTCGCCGGCGCACCTTCGATCACCACACTCGGCACCGGCGCCGTGACTTCGATCGTCTTTTCGGCTTTCGCGCCTTTGCTCGTCGTCGCCGTGACCGTGACCTTGCCCCCAGCAGGAACGGATTCGGGCGCCGTGTATTTCCCTTCGCTCGTGATCGAGCCCGCGCTCGCGCCCCACGTCACCGTCGGCGAGTCGTTCGTCACTTTCGCGGTCAACTGAACGCTCGCACCGGTGTTCATGCTCGCCGGCGCACCTTCGATCACCACACTCGGCGGCGCTTCGCCCACGGTGCCGTTGGCCTGGAAGCCGACCGGCCCCTGGTTGAAGGCTTCCCAGGACGTCTGGGCGGTGGCTGTGCCCATGCCGCCGGCGGTGCTCTCGACGTTGCCCGCGCCACCCGAGCCGACGGCGGCGTTGTAGTGCAGCTTGCCCGAGCCCGTGGGCAGCGCGACGAGCCAGTACTTGGTTGCGCTCGTGACCGCGACCGACAGCCCGGAGACCTTGATCCACGAGCTGACCGCCGGCGTGCCCGAGGCCGTCCCCTGTCCGAGCACCGCGCCGGGTTTGCCGCCGTTTTCCGCGAACACCGCCAGCACCAGACCGGTCACGCCGGTGTTGGCCGTGGCGTTGGTCCGGAACAGGAGTTCTTCGACTTTGCCGGTCGTTTTCGCGGTGAACTGAAACGCTTCCTCGCGCCCAGCCGTGGTCTGGTCGCCGACCGTGTAGGTCGCCGTGGCGTCCCCGACGAGGAGCCCTTTCGTCCCGGCCGGGGCGCGTGATTTCGATTTTCTTTTCGGCTTTCGCGCCTTTGCTGGTCGTCGCCGTGACCGTCACCGTTCCGCCGGCGGGGACTTCGGCGGGCGCCGTGTATCTGCCTTCGGAGGTGATGGCGCCGGCGCTCGCCCCCCAGGTGACCGTCGGGGAGTCGTTGACGACTTTCGCGGAGAGCTGCACGCTCGAGCCCGCCTGCATGCTCGCGGGCGCGCCTTCGATCGAGACCGCCGGCTGGGTCGAGGAGGTGACTTCGATCGAGACCGTGGCCACCTGCGGGCTTTCCGGGAATTTGCTCGCGGCGTCGGCGGCCGAGAACGTGAAGCTGTCGGTGCCCGTGAACCCTGCGGTGGGGGTGTAGGTGACCTTGCCTTCGCTGTTGATCGTGCCGAGGCTCCCGTGGCCGGGGCCGGAGACGATCTTGTAGGTCGGTTTGTTGCTGTCTTTGAACGCTTTGGAGGTCAGGGTGATGGTCTTGGCGATGCCGGCCGGCGTTTCGGTGGCCTGGGGCTGCGCGTCGAAGCCCGGCACGACCGTCGCCGCGGTCGAGTAGACCGGCACGTTGGCTTCGCCCGTTTCCTTGACGAACCCGAGCGGGTTGACGTCCTCGCGCAGCCAGTATTCGCCCGGCAGCACGTTCGAGATGTCGACCCACTGCAGCGCGAGCGAGGAGTCGTAGACGTCGCGCCAGCCGACCGAGATGCCCTCGAACAGGCTTGTCGCGTTGGGCCGGTAGCGCTGGCAGAATTCGCGGAAGGGGGCGACGTTGTCGGCGTAGACGGCGCTGGAGGGCCCGATCGAGGTTTCGACGTGCTGGCTGTCGTCGAGGCAGAAGCCGACCTTCTGAGCGGGCGCGACTTCGGCCGTCTTGCTCACGTTCCACAGCGAGTAGCGCGCGATCTTCTGCAGGTGCCAGTGGTGGTGGCCGTCGGCGGCCGCGTAGATCAGTTCCCCGCTGCTCGTTTCATCGACATGCGCGCGTTCGATGTTTTTTTCTTCGGCGGTCGTCGTGAACAGGCGCTGGAAGGTCTTCATCGCCGGGACGGCGAGTTCTTCTTCGTCTTTCTGCGACAGCGGTTCTTCTTTTTCGCGCGCTTTTTCGACTTCTTCGGTGACTTTTTTGCTGACTTTCGGCGCTTCGCGCGAGCCGCGGAAGTCGACGGCGCCCGGCCCCTTGTTGTGGATGTAGCCGTTGAAGCGCAGCAGTAGCCGGGGAGTCCCGGTCGAGGTGTCCGTCGCGATCGACTGCGCGTCGGGCGGGTCGGCGACCAGGTTCGGGAGCAGCGTCGCGCCCGAAGCGCCCGCGACCCGGGCCGACGCGGCCACGGAGAGCAGGACGGCGGCGAGCGTCATCACTGCGGCAACGGCGCGCAGACCACTCATGCGGCGCTGTGAGACCTTCATCTCCATCCAGACTCCACCCCTGCCATCCGTGACGCTGTCTCCGGGTATGCGCCTTCGACGAGCGAGAGTACCAGTCACCCGAATGTGGGGGAGTGGGCCGGGCAGATCTTTAGGGTCTCCAAGAAACCATGATCGACCTCCACTGCCATCTGCTGCCGGGCATCGACGACGGACCGCCCGACATCGAGGGCTCGATCGCGATGGCGCGACGTGCGCTTCGGGCGGGAATCGAGACGGTCGTGGCGACGCCGCACGTGAACTCGCGCTATCCCAACGATCCGGAGACGATCGCGGCCGGCATCGCCGATGTCCGGGCGGCGCTGGCCCGCGAGCAGCTCGATCTCGAGGTCCGTCCGGGCGCTGAGATCGCCGTCAGCTACCTCGCCGAGACGGACACGTCCGGGATCGGCGCGCTGACGCTGGGGGGCGGCGAATGGCTGCTGATCGAGCCCCCCTTTGCGACGGTGGCGAGCGGCCTCGTCACGACGGTGCAGGGCCTGCTCTGGGACGGGCATCGCGTCGTGCTCGCCCACCCGGAGCGCTGTCCCGCGATCCATCGCGATCCTTCGATCGTGCGCAGGCTCGTCGACGACGGCGTGCTGATGTCGCTGACAGCCGGCTCACTCGCCGGGCGCTTCGGCTCGCAGGCGCGACGCGTGGCCGTGGCGCTGTTGCGCGAGGAGATGGCCCACAACGTGACCTCGGACTCACACGACGCCGGGAACCGCCCGCCGTCGATCGCGCCCGAGGTGCAGCAGGCCGGGTTCGGCGAGTTGGTCGGATGGCTGACCGAGGAGGTCCCCGCCGCGATCCTCGGCGGCGGCGCTGTGCCTCCACGCCCGCCGCGCGCGGCGCGCGAGGGCCTGCGTGCCCGCGTTGCGCGGGCGCTCAAGCGAGCCTGACGATCGCGATCACCATCCCGATCAGGACGAACACGACGATCGCGACCTGGATCCAGATCCAGTGCTGGGGCATCCGACGGCCAGCCTAGCTGGGTCCGCCCTCCGGGACCGCCCCAACCTTCGCCTCAGCTTTAGGGTCGCCACTATCGTGTCGGGAATGCACCGAGCGCACCGCAGGCTCGCCGCGCTGCTCGCGTTGGCAGCGCTGGCGACCTACGCGGCGAGCGCCCAGGCCGCGACGGGCCCGCTCGGCGGCGTCAACATCCCCGGTCTCAGCGCGCTGTCCTCGGCGGCGGCGACCGATCACGTCGTCCAGACCGCCTCGAAGATGCACGCACGCGTCGTGCGGGTCGACTTCCCGTGGTCGCTCTTCGAGCCCGACGGGCCGGCGCTCGACCCGGCCGCGCTCGCGCGTGCCGATCGCCTTCTCGCGGACACCTCGGCGGCCGGCATCAAGGTGGTCGCGACGGTCGCCAACACGCCGTGCTGGGCCTCCTCCGCGCCTCCGTCGGCGCGGAGCGGCTGCGCGACCGGCAACACCGACACCGCCGGAGCCTGGCCGCCGAGCAACCCGGCGACGTACGCCGCCTTCCTGAACGCGCTCGTGGCCCGCTACGGCACCAAGATCACGGCGATCGAGGTCTGGAACGAGCCCGACCAGGCCAACGAAGACTATTTCGCCGGACCCGACAAGGCCAAGAACTACGCCGCCGTCGTACGCGCCGCCTATCCCGCCGTGAAGGCGGCGAACCCGGGCGTGCTGGTCCTTGCCGGCTCGCTCGTCGGCTCGAACGGCAACTTCCTGCGCGCCCTCTACGCGGCCGGGATGAAGGGCTACTACGACGGCCTCTCGGTGCACTTCTACAACCTCACGCTCGCCTCGCTGCGATCGATCCACGAAGCCCAGCTGGCGAACGGCGACACCAAGCCGCTGTGGCTGGACGAGTTCGGCTGGACAAGCTGCTGGCCGGGGCGCAAGATCGAGCAGGAACAGGCCTGCGTCACGCCGCGGACGCAGGCGCTGAACCTGCGCAACTCGGTCCGCGAGATGGCGCGCGCCCCCTACGTGGCGGCGGCGATGGTCTACAAGCTCGAGGACTCCCACGGCGAAGACTTCGGGTCGGTGACGACAGGCGGTGCTCGCAAGCCCGCCTTCGGCGCGCTCAGCGAAGCCTTCGTCAAGCCGTTCGGGGCCTACAGCCGCGTGAGCCTGAGCCTGCGCCGCCGGGGTTCTCACCTAGTGGCGAGCGGCGGCGGCCCGGTCGGCGACTTCCTGGAGCTCGAAGCCTTCAAGGGGACCCACCTGCGCTACCGCGCGCTGTTCACCCAGGATCGCTTCAACCGCTTCTCGATCCCGCTGCCCTCGCAGCTCGGGACCCGCGGCCTGCGCGTGCGGGTCTTCCAGTACTGGACGGGTCCCTCGCGCGCCGCCACGCGGAGCGTCTGAGCCGCCGAGGCCGGCAGGGAGCGCCGGCCGGCCCTTTCCTACGCCTATTCCGCGTTGCGGAAGAGCGCGACCAGCGTCAGCGCGAGGATCTTCAGGTCGAGCCCCAGCGACCAGTGGGCGATGTAGTAGTTGTCCCACTCGACCCGCTCTGCAAGCGAGGTCTGGCCGCGCAGCCCATGGACCTGCGCCCAGCCGGTGATGCCCGACTTGACACGGTGGCGATCGCCGTAGCGAATGATGTCGTTGCGGAAGAGTTCGACGAACTCGGGGCGCTCGGGGCGCGGACCGACGAGGCTCATGTCGCCGCGCAGCACGTTGAAGAGCTGCGGCAGCTCGTCGAGCGAGCTTTTACGCATGAAGCGCCCGACAGCGGTGCGGCGGTCCTCGCCCTCGACTCCGCCGGGCGCGATGTCGCCTGCGAGCAGGAAGTCCAGCGCCGTCTCGTCCTCCTCGATCAGCTCGCCCTGGCGCGCCGCACGCATCGAACGGAACTTGTAGAAGTCGAAGACGCGCCCGTCGCGTCCGACACGGCGCTGCTTGAAGAGGATCGGTCCGGGACTCGAAAGCTTGACGGCGATCGCGACCAGCGCCAGCACCGGCGAGAGCAGGATCAGCAGGACCATGGCGAGCATCCGGTCCAGGCCGTGCTTGATCGTGAACTGGGCGCCCTTCGGGTCCACGGCGGTGAACGAGAGCAGCGGCAGGCCGCCGACGGTGTCGTAGCCCACGCGGTCGTTGATCAGGTCGAACATGCGCGGCACAACCGACACGTCCACGCCCAGTTCCTGACAGCGCGGGATCAGCCGGCTGACGCGGGCGTCCGCGACCGATGAGAAGGCGACGATCAGATACTTGACGCCGGTCCGTTCGACGGCCTCCTCGAGGTCGTCGATCGTGCCCAGCACGGGCACCTCGCGGCCGCCGACCTCGGCGACCGAGCGCGGGTCCTCGTCGAGGAAGCCAACCGGGGCCAGCCCGTACTCGGGGTGGTTCTCCAGCCGGCGCGCGACCTGAGCGCCGACCACGCCGGCGCCCATGATGAGGACGGGCCTGCCGATCAGGCGCTTGGCGCGGGCCCGGCGCTGGGCTAGCGCCAGCACGGTCCGGCCGATGCCGACACCCACGAGCGCGTAGAACCAAGCGCGGATCCACTGCCCCTGTTCAGGCACTTCGTGGTTCGCAGCCAAGCCCAGGACCGCCACCGCCATCGCCGCGACGGAGACGCCGCTGATCACGGGCACGATGCCGTCGAGGACCTGGGTGCGGAGCTTCGTGCGATACAGGCCCCGCAGATAGAAGAGGAGCACCACCAGGAACGGCATCAGCAGCAGCGGAGCGCGGGGTTCGTTGATGCCGAACAGGCTGCCGAAGCCGCCGAGCGCGATCACGAGCGCCACCCACACCATCACGAAGTCCACGATCGGCCGCACCACGCCCCAGCCAGAGCCCTCCAGCGCCCACTGCAGCGGCCCGTGGAAGGTGCCGCGGTGCAGCGCCCGCGGAGTCGGGGCGTCGTGAGCCAGCTCGCTTCGCAGCGAGATGGTGCTGGATGTCGTCTGTTGAGTTACGCGCGCGCGGTCCATTTGCAGCCCGGGGATTTCCGCCTTCAAGTGACTACTCGGGTCTTGCGTCCCTTCCCTTTAGCGGATGTCGATCTCTCCCCGGCCCCCCCGTGACTGCTTTTCACCGCGTGTCAACAGCACCGTGACGACGGCGGTCAGCACCAAAACCAGAAATGCGAGCACGACATAGGCGACATCGGTGCCCGAGAGCCCCAGAGCAGGGGCGCTCACCGGCCGTACCGCGACCTGCGTGGCGGTCTCGCCGGACGCCGCCGAAGTGCTCGGGACGCCCGCCCGCGGGTGGGCTGCCCGGCGCTGCTGGGAGCGTGCTCCGGAGACCCCGCCGCGGCTTGCCCCGCTCGTGCGCGGCGTGGCGCGCGGCGCGGGAGCCGCTTCGATCGAGGCTGCCTGCGGCGCGGACGAGCCCCCGCCCGCGGAGCCTCCGCCGCCCGAGCCGGAGTGGCCCGAGCCGCCGATCAGGGTCGAGCCGAGGATCGCCTGGTTCCCCTCGCCGGGGCCGCCGTAGCCGCTCAACAGCGTGCTTGACGCCGAAGCACCCGGCGCGAGTGCGCAAAAGCACCCGAGCGCGAACAGCGCGACCGTCATTGTCAGGCGTTGCCTACGCATACATCCCTACCGTGGGTTCCCTTCATCGGCCGGAGCAAAAACGCTCTCTGTCCTTGCCACTCGAGCGGCCTCACCGTGTCTCGGTTGGCAGTCTTGGACGTGCCCCCCGCCCGAGCAGCGGCGAATCGACGAGATGGCCCTTAAACTATCGAAGCACGATCGGCCTGTCGAGCCGAATTTCGGATGTTCGGGCCTTCGGCTTGGACCCTAGGCGATCACCCGGATGTACGAGCACGGACGTGTCACTGCTCACGCGAGCTCTTGCGGCCTGGAGCAGGATCGCCTCGTTCAGCCGCGCCACGTCGACGCGCCCGCCCCGCCGTGCGATCTCGAGCGCCTGCCTGGTCAGCGGATCGCGGGGGTTGAGCGCGGCGGCCCGCGCCAGCAGCGCGAGCGCGCGAGCCCGTTCTCCCCGCGTCGAAGCGATCGCACCGCGCTCCAGCGTCGCGTAGGCGTCATCCGGCGAGCGCGACAGAGCGCGCGCGAATTCACGGTCGGCGCGTGCCAGTTCGTCGCGGCGCACGGCGATCGAGCCCGCAACGAGATTGGGCTGCGCGCTCCACGGGTTCAGTCCGGCGGCGTCTTCCAGGCGGGCGTAGGCGGTGCCCGGCGAACGGGTCCAGATGCGCGCCGCCTGCTCGACCTCCAACCCACTGAGCCACGGCCCGAGCAGGGCCAGCGCGGCGCCGAGGAACACCAGGGCGGCGAGGATCGTGGCGGCGATCACCGCCGGGCGACCGGCACGCCTGCGGCCGGGCTGGGCCCCCGGCGCCGGGCGCGTGCCCTCGCCCCTCGACGTTGTGCCCGCGGCATCGGGCCCGTCCGACGCGGCCTGCCGCTCCTTCTCGCCGTCCGCCGGGCGCCCGCGTCCGGGGGCCGTCTCTCCTCGCACCTCGCTGTCGCGAGCGCTCGCACGCTCTCCGCGCGGCACCAGCGCGCAGGCGAGCCCCAGCATCGCGAACGCGGGCGCACCGAGGCCGGCGAACTCCCAGAACCAGTCGACCGAGCCGTGGATCACCCAGTAGCCGAAGCCCGCCAGGGCGGCTGCGGCGACGCCGGCGGCCAGGCGGTCCGGCGAGCGGGCCGCGCGCATCGCCGCCAACAGCGCCGCGCCGAGCCCGATCAGGGCCAGCAGGGTTCCGATCACGCCTGTCTGGGAGAGCGTGCGCAGCTCGACGCTGTGCGGGTAGCGGGGCGTCTCGCCGCTGTGGCCGTGTCGCAGGTACTGCTGCTGGAAGTTGTCGGCTCCGATCCCGGCCGCGGGGTGGGCCCGGAATTCGTCGAGCGCGACGCGAAAGAAGTCGTAGCGGTTGCTGCCGAGACCGCTGAGCAGCCGGTTGCCGCCGCCGATCCCGTAGCCGCCCTTGAAGCTGTGCCAGGCTTTTTCCGCGCGCGTGACCGGGTTGCCCGCGGCGACGAGCCCGCCCGCGACCACCGCGACGAGTGCGACGATCGCCGCCGCCGCGGTGAGCCGGTGCAGGAGCCCGGGCGGGCCGGGCGCGTGGCCCGCGCGGCGCGCCTCCAGCGCCGCGCCGCCGGCGACGAGCAGCGTCACGACGAGCGCTGCCAGCAGCGTGGCAGTGCTCGCGGTGTGCACGCGAGAGGGCACGGCTTCGCCCGCGCGCAGGTGGTCCCCCACGCGAAGCACCGCGGGGAGCGCCGCCGCCACGCCGGCCGCGACCGGCACGAGCAGCGCGAAGGTCCGCGTCCGTCCGGGCAGCAGGGCGAAGACGAGCACGGCGGTGATCGGCGTGGCGTAGAGCGAGCCGCGACTCTGGCTGAGCACCGCGACCTCGGCGAGCACCACCGCCGAGCCGGCCAGCAGGCCGCGCAGGGCCCACGGGAGCCGGCGCTCGCGCGCCAGAAGCAGCGCCGGCCAGAACGCCATCAGCCACTCGGCGGCGTTCGCGTTGGGGTACCCGCTCGGGTACTCGAGCCGTCCCCCGGGGATCGCGGAGGCAAGGGTCGCGTGGGAAGCACCCGCGAGGTGCAGAAGCACGTACAGGGACAGGCCGGCGATGCAGAGCGTCCAGACGACCAGCAGCACCGCGGCGGTCGTCCCGCGCTGGGGCCACCAGGCGAAGAGCACGAACACCAGCAGGTAGAGCAGCGTGCGGTCGGCCCCTTCGAAGGCGTCGCCGGGCGACGCGGCCCACGCGATCGAGAGGTAGCTGAACGCCGTGTAGGCGGCGAGCGCGCCGACCGCCACGAGCACCGGCACGGGGGGGCGGGGACGCCCGCGAAGCGCCACCACTGCGATCCCGAGCAGCACCAGCAGCGCGAGGCCGCCGGGCGCCCAGTGCGTCAGGGGATAGCCCGCCTGATCGGTTGCCCACACGACGAACAGGGCGATCGCCACCAGGCACGCGACCGTCGCGGGCGCCGCGCGCAACGGCGCCGTGAGCTTGGCGGTCATCTGCCTTGGAACGATAATCACAGGGGTGGAGGACTCCGCCGAGCTGATCGGCTTCTACGAGCGCGCGTATTCGCACGACGGTCCGGAGGCGGACTCATATGCGCGCTGGCGCGCGCTCAGCGCCGTCGGGAAGGCCGACCACGTGGTCGCCCTGTGCCGCCGGACGGGCATCGCTCCGGCGACGACACTCGATGTCGGCTGCGGGGACGGGGCGCTCCTCTGCGAGCTCCGCCGGCGTGGCTTCGGCGGCACCCTCTCGGGCCTCGAGATCTCAGAGCCGGCGGCCGAGATCGCCCGGCGAGCCCTTCCCGATGCGGACGTCGGGCTGTTCGACGGCGTGCGCCTGCCGCTCCGAGACGGCTCACGCGAGCTCGGCATCCTCTCGCACGTCCTCGAGCACGTTCCCGACCCGCCGGCGCTGCTGGCCGAGGTCGCGCGGGTCTGCGCCGCGGTCGTGTTCGAGGTGCCGCTCGAGGACAACGTCTCGGCGCGGCGCGCCTCCAAGCGCGTCCACGCCGAGGAGATCGGCCACCTGCAGCGACTCTCGCGCGAGACGGCGCGCGCGATCGCGAGCGCCGCGGGGCTCCAGCTGGCCGCCGAGCTGGAGGACCCTCTGCCGCTCGAGGTTCACCGCTTCTTCGCCGAGGGCCGCGCCGCGCGGAGCGCGGCGACGGCGAAGTGGGCGGTGCGCGCCGGCACCGAGCGCCTCGCGCCCGCGCTCGCGCGGCGCGCGTTCACGCTCCACTACGCGGCGCTGTGCCTCCCGCGGGGCGCGTGACGGCGGACAGCAGCAGCCCCAGCACTTCACCCATCAGCTCGTCCGGCACCGCCTCGGGGTCGGCGAGCTTCTGGCGCGCGATGCCATCGGCCAGCGCGTCGATCACGATCGCCAGGTGCTCGGCGGGGATCGTCAGCTCGAGGTCGAAGTCGCGCGCGCCCTCGGCGAGCAGGCCGGTGAGCAGGCCGCGCGTCTTGGCGAAGCAGGCGGCGACGTGCCCGCGCATCCGCTCGTCACGGGCGCCGTAGGCCCAGAACTCGGTGAACAGCAGCAGCGTCTCGGACTCGCGCTCGATCATCGCCATCCACTGCCGTGCGCCACCGGCGGCCCGCTCGGAGATCGACGCGCGTTCGCGCACCGCGGCGGCGATTTCCTCGCCGTGCTTGGCGACCTCGCGCCCCATCAGCTCCAGGAACAGGTCCTCCTTGCCCTCGAAGTTCGAGTAGAGGGCTCCGGTCGAATAACCCGCCTCGGAGGCGATCTCCTCGACTGACGCGCCGTGGAAGCCGCCGCGCGCGAACACGCTGCGGGCGGCGTCCAGGAGCCGCGCGCGCGTCTGGGCGCGGCTCTGCTCGCGCGTCATGCGGGCGCCTGCCGGAATCGCAGCCATCGCCGTCATCTTACTTGACAGAGCGAACGCTATTCCGATAACGTCCGTTATCCAACCTTCGTAGACGGAGGAGACCGCATGGCCAGCGCGACCGCCCCCACCCCAGACATCGGCTCACTCCCCACAGACGCGATCTCCTACGAGGACCTCTACGCGCGCTGGGAGCGCGGCAACTGGAAGGCGACCGAGCTCGATTTCACCGAGGACGCGCGGCAGTGGCGCGAGGACTTCACAGACTTCGAGCGCCAGGCGGCGATCTGGAACTACTGCCTGTTCTTCTGGGGCGAGGACGCGGTCGCCGACAACCTGTCCCCCTACATCGACGCCGCGCCGCTGGAGGAGCAGAAGTACTTCCTGACCACGCAACAGGTCGACGAGGCGCGGCACGCCGTGTTCTTCAAGCGCTTCATGCAGGAGGTGTGCGGGATCGGCGACGGCACGATGGCGAGCGGGCTGCAGGCGATCCGCCCCCAGCTCACCCCGGGCTTCCGCAAGATCTTCGACCGCCTCGACACGATGGCCGACGAGCTGCGCAAGGACCGCTCGCCCGCGAAGCTCGCGGCCGCCGTGACCCTCTACCACGTGGTGATCGAGGCCTCGCTCGCGCAACCGGGCCAGCACTTCATCTGCAGCTACCTGGAGCGCCGCGACCAGCTACCGGCGTTCCGCGAGGGGATGGAGAACATCGCCGCCGACGAGCAGCGCCACATCGGCTTCGGTGTGAAGCTCCTCTCCGACCTGAACCGCGAAGACCCCGTCGGCGTCCCCAAGGCGGTCGCCGCGCTGCTGCGCGACGTCACGCGGTACACCGCCCAGGTGCTGATGCCGCCCGGCTGGGACGAGCGCTACATCACCATGTTCGGCTCGAGCTACGACGAGGTCGGCGTCGAGGGCGTCACCTCGATGGTCACGAAGCTGCGCTCCGCCGGCCTGCCGGTCGAGTCCCTGCCGGGGCCGCCGCTGCTGCCGCCCGGTCTGACGCCGCTCGAGCTCTCCCAGCGCGGCCGCGCGCTCGCGAAAGCGAACGTTCTCGGCGTGCGCCAGGGGCCGACGAACCGCGACCCCGAGACGGTCGCGTTGATGTTCGACACCGTCCGGCGCACGGTCAACCCCGACCACGGCCTGCGCCGGCCCGCGACCTTCCAGTGGGAGTTCACCGATCCCGACGTCGCCACCTGGCACCTGCGCGTCGACAACGGGTCGAGCAGCGTCGCCGAAGGCGAGGCCGAGAACCCTGACCTGCGCCTGAGCATCGCCTGGCAGGACTGGGCGGACATCGTGGGCCAGCGGCTGAACCCGCTCCGCGCGGTGGCGACCGGCCGCCTGCGCCCGCGCGGCAACCCGCTCGGTCTGCACAAGCTGACCAAGGTGTTCCCGCAGAGCTAGCCGGCGGCGGCGACGGCGCCCTCCTGGCGCCGGCAGCAACGCGCTTCGATCGCCTCGCCCTCGCCCACGCGGGCCGCAAGGGTGACCCTGAGCTCGCCCGGCACCCGATGCTGCTGGCGCGCACCCGCCGGAGGTGTTTGACCAGCACCCAGTCGCCGCGCGCTTGGATCCGCTCGATGATCAGCCCGCCCTCGAAGTCCTTCCAGATGCGCGGGAACTCGAGCGCTAGCCGGGGCCGAACTCGCGTTCGGCGGCGCCGGCGTTCGCGCTCGCGGCGCGCGCCGCGGTGCCGGCGACCGGTTCGGGCCGTCCCGGCGACGGCACCTGCTCGGGCGTGAACTCACGGTTCTGCGCCCGCGGGAGAGCCGGTACGCGTGCGGCCGGGGTGCGGACGGGACGTGCGGGCGTCGCCGGGACGGCCAAACGCGCGGCGGCGGCGCGGTGGCCGCCACCCGCCGGGAGGACCGGTGGCGCAACGTGCGATGCGGCGCGAGCGCGTTGGCCGTGGTGAGCACCCGAGCGCCCGAGGGCGACGCAGCCCGCTCCGACCCCGAGCGTCAAAAGACAGCCGGCCGCGAGCTTCGCTGCGAGACCGCCGCCGCCGAGCGCCCACCCGCCGCCGGCGGCGCCGCTGCCCGCCGCCGCCGAGGCCCCGAGCGGAGCCTGGCCGACCGCCGTTGGTGCGAGACCGACCCTGCCGCCGTGCGAGGCGCCGGCCGCGAGCGCGGCCAGACCGAGCTTTCCCGCGCCCGGCAGCGTCAGCACCGGCGGCAGCGCAACGGCCAGACCGCGCAGCGACGCCACTCGTCGCCGGCAGGCCGGGCATGCGTGCAGGTGAGCGAGGGCGATGCGATGGCGCTCACCGTCCGGCTCGAGCATCCCGAACGCCAGGGCGCGCATGAGCGACTCCTGCTCGCCGCAGAACTCCCCGGCGGCGATCGTCGCCGCCAGCGCCCCGACCTTCTGCGAGACCCCTGCCCGTCCCGCCCCGGGACCCTCCATCAGCTTGCGCATGCGCGTCTCGCTGATGCCCATCCGCCGCGCGGCCTCCGCGCGCGAATAGCCGTGCAGGTAGCAGAGGGCCGCAGCTTCGCGCTCGCGCAGGTCGAGCCGGCAGCGCATCCCCTCGAGCAGGTGTCGCAGGCGCGTCCGCGCGTCCAGCTCGGCGTCGACGTCGCGCTCCGCGGCGAGGTCGGGGTCGAGCGTGGTCTCGGTCCGGCGGGCGGCGCGCAGCTCCTCGATCGCCCGCCGGTAGGTGACGAGGGCGAGCCAGGCGGCCGGGTTCTCGATCGTCCGGCCGCGCACCGTCTCGCCGTAGAGGCCCTGCCAGGCGCCGGCATAGCAGGCCTCGAGGTCCGCGCGGTCGAGCGAGCCGCCGCTCGCGCGCAGCCTCGCGGCGACGATCGCGAGGACACTGCTGCGAAGGGCGTGGAAGTCGCGCTCGAGCAGCCGCTCTGCTCTGTAGGTGCGAAGCGCAGCCGGACTCACGGCGCCCGAGGCTACGGACGCGGCGGTGCCGCGCAACCCGGCGGTCCCGCGGGCGGCGCCGCATCCCGCGGATGCAGGGAAAACGCGCGAGCGCGTCTGGAGCGGATGTCTCCGACCGCCTAGATCAAGCGTCCAGCGCCGCCGCGAAGGCGTCGATCTGCCCGAGGGTGCAAGCGCGCATGTCCTCGCCGGCGCGCTCGCGCCGATGCCATTCCACGGTCCGCTCCAGGGCCTCCTCGATGCCCCAGGGAGGGCGCCAGCCGAGCTCCCGCTCGGCGGCTCCGGAGTCGAGCAGCAGATGCGCCGCCTCCGGTGGCTGAGGCGTCGTGTCGGCGACCCAGCTCAGCTCGCCCTGCCACAGCTCGGCGAGCCGCCCTGCGATCCAGCCGACCGAACGGGCCTCGCCTGCCGCCGGCCCGAAGTTCCAGGGCCGCTCCGCGCGCTCAGAGCGACACAGCTCCTGGGCCAGGAGGAGATAGCCGGCGAGCGGGTTGAGCACGTGCTGCCAGGGACGCACCGCATCGACGTTGCGCACGCGCAGCGGCACGGCCTCCTCGACCGCCTTGACAGCGTCGGGAAGCAGGCGGTCCTCTCCGCGATCGCCGCCGCCGACCACGTTGCCCGCGCGGGCGGTGGCGAGGCGCGCGCCGCCGCCGAGCGGACCGAAGGAGCGCCGGTAGGCCGAAGTCAGGAGCTCCGCGCAGGCCTTCGAGCTCGAATACGGGTCACTCCCGCCGAGCGCGTCGTCCTCGGTGAAAGGGCGCCGCCGCGCGGCACTGTTCTCGTAGCACTTGTCGGAGGTGACGACGACCACGGCTCCGACCGGCGCGCCGCTCGTACGCACCGCCTCGAGGACGTTGACCGTTCCCATCACGTTGACCTCGTAGGTGCCCGCCGGGTCGCGCAGCGACCGCCGTAGGAGCGGCTGCGCGGCGAGGTGGATCACGACCTCGGGACGCGCGGCGGCAAGCGCGCCGGCAACGGCGGCGCCGTCACGGATGTCCGCGGCGTGCTCCTCGACACGCTCGCCGGCCCGGGCCCGCTCGTAGAGCGAGCCTGCCTGCGCGGGCGGGGCCAGACCCGCGACCTCGGCGCCGAGCGAACCGAGCCAGAGCGAGAGCCACGCGCCCTTGAACCCCGTGTGGCCGGTGACGAGAACGCGCCGGCCGCGCCAGAAGTCGGGGTCGATCGCCACGCGGCGAGGTATCTTCACGGAATCGAAGCCGCGCGTGCAGTGTCCCTCCCGAGCGACGGATCGCCCACCCTGCCCGAGCGCGCCGAGGTGCTCGGCGTCCCGCTCGCGGTCAGCGACTACGACGAGGTCGTGGCCTGGATGGAGGCGACGATCGCCGCCGGCGGGCGCGGCTACATCACCGCCGCCGCCGTGAACCTCGTGATGAGCGCCCGCGAGGAACCCGACACCGCCGCGGCCGTTGACGCGGCGACGCTCGCCGTGCCGGACGGCCAGCCGCTGGTCTGGGCGCTCAAGGCGCTCGGACACCGCCGCGCGAGGAGGATCTACGGGCCTGACCTGATGGCGGCGTTCTGCGCGCGAGCCGCCGAGCGCGAGATCCCGATCTACCTCTACGGCGGTCGCACGCCGGAGGCGCTCGCGCTGCTGCAGGCGCGCCTTCGCGAGCGCTTCCCCGGATTGCCGATCGCCGGCGCCTACTCGCCTCCGTTCAGAGAGCTCACCGCGCATGAGAGCGAGGCGCTGGCACGGCAGATCGACGCCTCGGGGGCGGCCGTGGTGTGGGTCGGGACCGGGCAGCCCAAGCAGGAGCGCTGGATGCACGAGATGCGCCCACGTCTCGCGGCGCCGCTGCTGGCCGGGGTCGGGGCCGCCTTCGACTTCCATGCGGGGCTCGTGCGCCAGGCGCCGCCCTGGATGCAGCGCGCCGGCCTGGAGTGGGCCTACCGGCTGATGCGGGAGCCGCGGCGGCTGTGGCGGCGCTACGCGCGTTACAACCCCCGTTTCGTTGCTGCCTTCGCGGCTCAGTACGCCCGCTATTTGCGCGCCCGTGTGCGGCGCTGAGGCCTGGCGCGGTGGTTGCGTGCCGGCGCGCGCCACGCCGCTAACCTCAAGGCTCAGATGAGCGTCCCGCAGAGCAGCGCCGAGGTGGCGGTCGTCGGGTTGGGCCGGGTCGGGTTGCCGCTGGCCCTTTCGTTGGCCGATCGCGGCCTCGGTGTGATCGGGGTGGACAACGACCCCCGGCGCCTCGAGGACGTACGCGAGGGTCGGATGCCCTTCGAGGAGACGGGCGCCCAGGAGCTGCTCGACAGGGTCCACGCGTCGGGGCGGCTGTCCGTCAGCTCATCTGTCGCAGAGGCGGCACACGCCCGCCAGATCGTCATCACCCTGGGCACCCCGTCCTTCTCTCATATAGAGATTGATATGAGGGATATTCGCTCAGCGCTGGACGACCTCCTTGGCGTCCTGGAACCGGGCCATTCGCTGATCCTGCGCTCGACGATCGCGCCCGGCACGACCGAGTTCGTGTCGGGCTACCTGCGCAAGCACCGCGGCTTTCAGATCGGCGAGGAGGTGTTCGTCTCGCACGCGCCGGAGCGGATCGCCGCGGGCCGCTTCCTCGCCGAGATCGACACCCTGCCCTGCATCATCGGCGGCGTCGGCCCGCGCTCGGGGGAGGTGGCGGCCGAGCTGTTCGGCGTCTTCGACGCGCCGATCGTGCAGACCACGCCGGTCCAGGCGGAGCTCGCGAAGATCTGGGCGAACATCCTGCGCTACACCAACTTCGCGCTGCCGAATCTGCTGATGATGGACTGCGAGCGCACGGGCGCGAACGTCTTCGAGGTGATCGACCTGATCAACCGCGACTACCCGCGCGGCGGCATCGCGCAGCCCGGCCTCACCGCCGGGACGTGTCTGCGCAAGGACTTCACCTTCTCTGAGGAGCGCTCCGCTGCGCCCGGGATGCTGCTCGCCGTCTCGCGCGTCAACGAGTCGGTGCCGCTGTTCCTCGTCGAAGGCCTCAAGCGCCGGCTCGGCTCGCTCTCCGACCGCCGCGTCGCGGTGCTCGGGCTCGCCTTCAAGGCGGACACAGACGACGAGCGCGACTCGCTCGCCCACAAGCTCGTCAGGCTGCTGGAACGGGAGCTGGCCGACATCGTGGTGCACGACCCGCACGTCGCAACGCCGACGGCTCCGCTGCTCCAGGCACTGGCCGGCGCCGATGCCGTGGTCGTGGCCGCCAACCACTCAGACTTCCGCGACCCGGCGACCCTCGCCGCGGTTGCCGAGCTGGCGGGTCCGAACTGCGTGGTCGTCGACCCGTGGGACTGCTGGGGCGCCGCCCAGGTCTTCGGGTACGCGGCAGAGCTCCTCGCGCTCGCCGGAGCCGCGCAGGTGCCGGAGGTCCCGCCGCGATGAGCCGGGTGCTCGTCACGGGCGGTGCCGGCACGATCGGCGCCGCCGTGGTCCGGCGGCTGCTCTCGGACCCAACCTATGAGGTGCGTGTCTCCGACCAGCGCCTCGCGCCGCAGTGGATGCGCGAGGGCTGCGAGGTCCACACCGGCGACCTGCGCGAGCTGGGGCAGGCCCGCGAGGCGACCCGCGGCTGTGAGCAGGTGATTCACCTCGCGGCGATCGTCGGCGGGATCGCGAACTTCCACAAGCTGCCGCACACGCTCACGGAGGTGAACAACGCGCTCTACAACGCGGTCGTGCGCGCGGCCCTCGACGAGCAGGTGGGGCGCTTCGTGTACGTCTCCTCCTCGATGGTGTTCGAGCGCGCCGAGCAGTACCCGACCACCGAGGCATACCTGCCCGACTGCCCGGTGCCGGAGTCGGCCTACGGCTTCTCGAAGCTGACGGGCGAGGTGTACTGCCGCGCCGCGCACGACGAGCACGGCCTGCCCTTCACGATCTGCCGCCCTTTCAACGCCTACGGACCCGGCGAGGTGCCGGACGCCGAGCCCGGCATCGCGCACGCCGTCCCGGACCTGATCGAGAAGGTCCTGAACGGCCAGCACCCGTTGCAGATCTTCGGCTCCGGCGAGCAGACGCGCACGCTCACCCACGTCGATGACATCGCGGACGGGATCGTCACCGCGATGGGCTCACCCGCCGGCCTGAACGAGGACTTCAACATCTCGGCCTCGCGGGAGATGACGGTCGCGGAGATCGCGCGCGTGATCTGGGAGGCCTGCGGTGAGGACCCGGCGCTCTTCGAGCTCGAGCACCTCCCCACCTTCACGGTCGACGTCCAGCGCCGCTGGCCCTCGGTCGAGAAGGCGCGCGAGCTCCTCGGCTGGCAGGCACGCATCGACATCGAGCGGGGCATCGCCGACACCGTGCGCTGGATGCGCGAGCGGCGCGCGGCGCAGGACTCCGCGAGCGGGCCCAAGCGCGGGTCGCGACGTGCCAAGCGAGGAGCCCTCGGCACATCACCGAACGGCCGCACAGCCGCCGCGAAAGGCGCCGGAACGGGCGCCCGTCGGGTCGGCGACGGTCTATAGGCTCCGCTGCCGTGGCCCAGCGCAAAGCCCTTATCACCGGCGTCACGGGCCAGGATGGCTCGTATCTGGCAGAGCTTCTGCTCGCAAAGGGCTATGAGGTGCATGCGATGGTGCGGCGCGCCTCGACCGAGAAGTTCGAGCGCATCGAGCACCTGCGTGACCGCTTGACGCTGCACCAGGGCGATCTCCTCGACCAACGCTCCCTCGTCGACGCCCTGCGCGCGAGCGAGCCTGACGAGATCTACAACCTGGCCGCGATGTCGTTCGTGGCGGTGTCGTGGATCCAGCCCACGCTGACCGCCGAGTTCACCGGGGTGGGTGTCACCCGCATGCTCGAGGCGATGCGCGAAGTCTGTCCCGGCGCGCGCTTCTATCAAGCCTCCTCCAGCGAGATGTTCGGCAAGGTGCTCGAGGTGCCACAGACCGAGAAGACGCCGTTCTACCCGCGTTCGCCCTACGGCGTGGCGAAGGCGTACGGCCACTTCATCACCGTCAACTACCGCGAGTCATACGGGCTGCATGCGACCTCGGGAATACTGTTCAACCACGAGAGCGAGCGCCGCGGGCTGGAGTTCGTGACGCGCAAGATCACCTGGCACGCCGCCGCGATCAAGAGCGGGCGCGCCACCAAGCTCACGCTCGGCAACCTCGACGCCGAGCGCGACTGGGGCTACGCCAAGGACTACGTCGAAGCGATGTGGCTGATGCTCCAGCAGGAACGTCCCGAGGACTACGTGATCGCCACCGGCGAGACCCACTCGGTGCGCGAGTGCTGCGAGATCGCGTTCGACGAGGCAGGGCTCGGGAGCTATGAGCAGTACGTGGAGATCGACCCGGAGTTCCTGCGACCCGCCGAGGTGGACCACCTGATCGGCGACGCCTCGAAGGCCGAGCGGGATCTCGATTGGAAGCCGAAGACGAGCTTCGAGGAGCTGATCCGCTTGATGACCCGCAGCGACGTCGACCTTCTCGCCAGGGGCGGTTGACCATGGGTGTGCCGCTGTTCGAGACCTCCCGCCCGCTCGAGCCGCTGCGCGACGAGCTGCGCGCGGCGGTCACCCGGGTGCTCGACAGCGAGCGGTACATCCTTGGTCCCGAGGTGAGCGCCTTCGAGGAGGAGTTCGCCGGATATTGCGGCGTCGCGAACGCCGTCGGCGTGGCCAACGGCACGGAGGCGATCACGGTCGCGCTGCGAGCTCTGGGCGTCGGCCCCGGCGACGAGGTCGTCGTGCCCTCGTTCACCTTCTACGCCTCCGCCGAGGCGATCCCGGCGACCGGCGCGCGGCCCGTGTTCTGCGACATCGACCCCGACACCTACTGCGTGACCGCCGAGACCGTGAAGGCCGCGCTGACGCCGAAGACGAAGGCCGTGATCGCGGTTCACCTGTTCGGCAACGTCGCCCCGATCGCCGAGATCGAGGCGCTCGGCGTCCCTGTGCTCGAGGACGCCGCCCAGGCCGCGGGATCGACCTCCCCCGCCGGGCGCCCCGGCTCGCTCGGCACGATCGCCACCTTCTCGTTCTTCCCCTCCAAGAACCTCGGCGCGTTCGGCGACGGCGGCGCGATCACGACGCCCGACGCGAAGCTGGCCGAGCGGGTGCGCGTGCTGCGCTTCCACGGCTCCCACGACAAGGTGACCTACGAGGAGGTCGGCTACAACTCCCGCCTCGACGAGCTGCAGGCGGCGATCCTCCGCGTGCAGCTCCCCCACCTCGACTCGTTCGCCGACGGCCGCCGCGCCGCCGGTCGCCACTACGAGGAGGCGGGGCTCGGCGAGCTGGTGAAACTGCCTGTTCCGGCGAGCGGATCCGCGCCCGCGTGGCACCTCTACGTGATCGGCGATGCCCAGGTGCAGGCAGCCGAAGCCGCCCTGCGCGCCGCGGATGTCGGCTGCAAGCCCTACTACCGGATCCCGGTCCACCGCCAGGCGGCGATGCGCTCCTACGGCGACGGCTTGGACCTGCCGGGGACCGAGTACGCGGCGCGGACGCACCTCGCGATTCCGATGAGCCCACTGCTCTCGCGCGAGCAGGCCGATGAGGTGGTGGCGGCGCTGCGCACCTGAGCCGCCGCTAGCGCCACCGCTCCAGCAGATCCTCCTCGCCCACCTCGCGCACCACGCGCGCCGGCATCCCCATCACGACGGCCCGCGGCGGAACGTCCTTCGTGACGAGGGCGCCCGCCGCGACGAACGCCTCCGTCCCGATCTCGACCCCCGGAACGAGCACGGCCCCCGCCCCGACCCGGCAGGCGCGCCTCAACACCGCGCCGGCGGCGGGGAGGCCCCTGGCGTGACGCCCCATCGTGTCGTCGTTGCTCGTCACGAGACCCGGCCCGAGGAACACGTCGTCCTCGACCAGGCTGCCCGCCGCGAGATAGACGTTGGTCTGGATGCGCACGCGCTCGCCGACCGGGACGTCGTTGTCGATCACGCTGCCGCGGCCGACGACCGTCCCGGCGCCGATGGTGGCGCGCTCGCGGACGTAGGCCTGCTCCCCGACGATCGCGCGCGAGCCGATTCGCGTGCCTGCGAAGACGACCGCCCCGGCGCCGACCGTGACCCCGGGCTCCAGCTCCAGCGCCCCGCACGCCACCCCGGCCGCGGCCGAGTGCGAGGCCAGCCGCGGGCTGCGGCCGAGCACGGCGTGGTCGCCGATCACGCACCCGGCGCCGATCACCGTCCCGTCGTGGACCACGACGTAGGCGCCGAACGTCACGTCCTCGCCGATGCTCACCTCGGCGCCGACGACCGGTCCGCGGTCCCCGAACTCGACCGAGCCCGTTTCGAGGCTGCTCACAGCCTCACGACGTTCGCGGCTGCACCGACGGAGCGGGTGACGCCGCGCAGGTCGACGACGAGCCGGGCCCGGCGGGCGATCTCGTCGTGGTCGACACCCGGGTGCGCCGTCACGATGATCACGAGGTCGGCGTCGGCGACCGCCTGATCGAGCGCCACGCTGGAGAGGCCGAACTCGGGCAGCACCGGCACGTGCGGGTCGTGGTAGCCGACCTCGGCGCCCAGCTCGCCGAGCAGGGAGATCATCTTCAGCGCGGGCGATTCGCGCACGTCCCCCACGCCTGGCTTGTAGCTGACGCCGATGACCGCGATGCGCGCGCCTTTCACGGCGAGGCCACGGTCGTTCAGCGCGCGCTGAGCCTTGGCGACGCAGTGGTAGGGCATCTGCTGGTTGATCTTGCCCGCCAGCTCGACGAACTCCGTCGGCATGTCGAACTCGCGTGCCCGCCAGCTCAGGTAGAAGGGGTCGACCGGCAAGCAGTGGCCGCCCATGCCGGGGCCCGGCTCGAAGCGCATGAAGCCGTATGGCTTGGTCGCTGCGGCGTCCACGACCTCCCACACGTCGATCCCCATGCGGTCGGTGAGCATCGCGAGCTCGTTGACGAGCGCGATGTTGACCGAGCGGAACACGTTCTCCAGCAGCTTCGTGAGCTCCGCCGCCTCGGGGGTCGAGACCTCGACGATCTCATCCGCGATGAGCGCGTAGAGCTCGCGTGCGCGAGCCGCACAGTCAGCGGTGAGCCCGCCGACGACCTTCGGCGTGTTGCGCATCGTGAAGTCGGTGCGGCCGGGGTCCACGCGCTCGGGCGAGAAGGCCAGGTGGAAATCGCGGCCCGCGGACAGCCCGGACTCCTCCAGCAGCGGTAGCAGCCGGTCCCTCGTGGTCCCCGGGTAGGTCGTGGACTCGAGCACGACGAGCTGGCCTGCGCGCAGCACCCCTGCGAGGGCACGGCCCGCCTCGACCAGCGGCCCGAGGTCGGGCTCGCGGTTACGGCTGAGCGGCGTCGGCACGCAGATCAGCACCGCCTCCGCGTCGGCGAGGGGCGCGTAGCGCGTGCCCACCTGCAGGTTCGCGCGCACCTCGATGAGCTCCTCGCCGCCCACGTCCTCGATGTAGCTCTCCCCGCGCCCGATCGCCTCGATCTTGCGCGCGTCCACGTCGACGCCGATCACCTCGCAGCCCTCGCGGGCGAACGCCACGGCTAGCGGCAGGCCGACGTAGCCCAAGCCGATGACACCGATCTTCCGCAACAGAGAGCCAGTGTAGGGGGACGGCGGGACGGGGGCGGGCGGACTCCTCTACCGGCGGGCGAGCGTCTCGAGCGAGCGCAGGTCCGCGCGCACCATGCGCTCGATCAACGCCTCGAAGGACATCTCGGCCTCCCAGCCGAGCTCACGGGCTGCCTTCGACGCGTCGCCGACGCTCGGCGTCACCTCGGCCTCGCGGACGAGCGCTCCGTCCACGCGGACATGGCGCTCGGGATCCAGCCCCACGCACGCGAAGGCGAGGCGAACGAGCTCGGCGACGGTGCGCCCGACGCCGCTGGCGAGCACGAAGTCCCCGCCGTGGGGCTGCTGGAGCATCATCCAGGCACCGCGCACAGTGTCGCCCGCGAACGACCAGTCGCGCACCGCCTCCAGCGACCCGAGCGAGAGCTCGCTCTCGAGGCCCAGCGCGATCGCTGCCGCCCCCCGTGTGACGCGGCGCGTCACGAAGCGCTCGGGGCGGCGCTCGGACTCGTGGTTGTAGACGATCGCGGAGCTCGCGTGCAGGCCGTCGCGCTCGCGCATCGCGCCGACCAGCTGGTGGGCCGCGAGCTTTGCGATCGCATACGGCGTCGCCGGTCGCGGCGGCGTCAGCTCGTTCTGCGGGCTCTCCCGCGCGTCTCCGAAGATGGCTCCCGAGGAGGCCGCGAACACGCGGATCGAGGGGTCGATGTCACGCACCGCCTGCAACACCGCCGCCGTCGCCCCCGCGATCGCGGCGGTCGCGCGCGCCGGGTCCTCCCACGAGGCGGGCACGAAGGAGGGCGCGGCAAGGTGGTAGAGCTCGCCCGGACGCACGGCGTCGATCGCGGCCCGCAGCGACTCCGGCTCCAGCAGCTCGCCCTCGACGAGCCCGATGCGCTCGCGCAGGTGCTCGCTCGCGCCGAGTGACTCAGCACCGGCGTGCTGCATCCCGGTGACGTCGTAACCCTTCTCGAGCAGCAACTCCGCCAGAAAGGAGCCGTCCTGCCCGGAGATGCCGGTGATCAGTGCGCGCGCGCCGTCGGGCATGCCGGTCAGCTTAGGAGAGGGAGCCGCGGCCCGCGAGCGCCTGCTCGTAGATCGAGGACAGGTCGCCCGCCACCTTTTCCGGGGCGCAGAGCTCCGCCACCCGGCGCCGCCCCGCCTCCCCTCGCCCGCGGTCGCCGGCCAGACGCGTGATCGCCTCGGCGAGGGCTCCTGAGTCGCCGGGAGCGACGAGCGCGTCAGCGTCGAGCAGCTCGACCAGCGCGCCGGCGCGGCTGCCGGCGACCGGCAGCCCGGCAGCCATCGACTCCGCCGCCGCGATCCCGAAAGTCTCGGCCGAGCGCGACGGCACCAGCGCGATCGCGGCGCCGGCCCGTAGCTCGGCCAGACGCGCGCGCTCGACGCGCCCCTCGAAGCGAACGTCAGATCCGCCGGCCAGGTCGCGCAGGCGGCCGAGCTCAGGACCGTCCCCCGCGACGACCAGGGGCATCTCCGCGCGCCGGCAGGCCTCGACCGCGACGTCCACTCCCTTCTCGGGCGACAGGCGGGAGACGACCAGGGCGTAGCGGGACGGCGGACCCTCCGCGCGCCCGCCGGCCGGCGCGACCGGCGGCGCCAGCACCCGCACCCCGTCCGCCGGCAGCGGCGCGCCCAGCTCACGCAGACGCCCCGCGGCGAAGCGGCTGGGCACGACGACGACATCGGCCAGCTCAGCCATGCGCCGCTGCCAGAGCGTCAGCGAAGCCGCGTAGGCGAGCGCCTCGGCGCGGCTCCCGCGACAGTTGTGCAGGACACCCGGAAGTGTGTTGCGCGCGTGACAGCGCGTGCAGTCGGCGCCGTCGGTGAAGCACACGCCGACCGCGCACACGAGCCGGTACTGGTGCAGGTGCAGCACGACCCGAGCACCCGCGGCCCTGGCCGCGGCGAGCGCCCGCCACCCGAGCCCTGGCAGCAGGTTGTGCGCGTGCACGAGACGCGCGCCGCTGCGCCGCACGGCTTCTGCGACCTCCTGCTCGCCCAGCCCGCCGCGGAGCAGGCCCAGTGCCGCCGTGCCCGAGCCCATCGAAGCGGAGTCGCGCGCGAGCAGCTCCGCATCCTCGCCCAGGCGCTCGCGGACGAGCGCGAGCAGGTCCTCCACGACCCGCTCCTCGCCTCCCGTCGTGCGATAGCGGTTGTGCAGGAACAGGACCATCGCGCACCTCAAACCTAGACTCTCTGCCTGTCATGGACGCCGCGCTCTCAGTTGTGATCCCTACGCGCGAGCGGCTGCCCTATCTCGACGTGGCTCTCTCCTCGCTGCGCGCCGAAGCCGAGCGCGCCGGCGCCGAGGTGCTGGTCGTCGAGGACGGCGCGCCCTCGCAGGCGACGCGGCAGCTCGCCGAGCTGCGTGGCGCGCGCTACGTGGCGGTCGACGGCAGCGGCCTGAACGCCGCCCGCAACACCGGCGTGGCGCACACGACGGGCGCGCTCGTCGCTTTCCTCGACGACGACGTCCGCGTCCGCCCCGGCTGGCTCGCCGCGCTCCTGCGCGCGGCCGCCGAGCATCCCGGCACGGACGTCTTCGCCGGGCGCATCCTCGCCGCGCTCGAGGGGCCCGCCCCGCGCACCTGCGGGCGCGAGCAGCCCCCGGTCACGGCGCTCGATCTCGGGGAGCGCGACGGTCCCGCCCGCTTCGCGTGGGGGGCGAACATGGCGATCCGGCGCTCGGCGCTCGAACGGGTCGGCCCCTTCGACCCCAGGCTCGGAGGCGCCGGCGACGAGCAGGAGTGGCAGGAACGAGCTGCGGCGGGCGCGACCCAACGACAGCACGCCGCGCCGGGTGACCCGGTCGGCCCGGACGGAGCGCCGACCGGCTCCCGAGGCCGGCACGGCGCGCCGGCCGACCCTCCCATCCTCTACGTCGCCGACGCGTGCGTCGAGCACCGCCGCGCCGGCGAGGATGCCCGCCTGCGCTCGTTGTCGCGGGCGTCATGGGCGCGCGGGCGCGCAGCGCGGCGCTTCGACTCCCGCCGTGGCGCCGCCCCGCCGCTCGCCTCCGAGCTGCGCACGCTGGGCGGCTGTTTCGGCCACGTCGTGCGGCGCGCCTGCCCTGCCGGCCTGACGATGGTCGCCCACAGCGCCGGCCGGACACGCCAGGCACTGGCCGAACGCGGCTCCCCTCCGGCGCCGCGCCCCCCTGCGCCCCCCACCCAGGAGCCGTCGTTCCTGTCGGGCCAGAGTGGCACGGTCGGCGGCCTCGACGGCCTGCGCCGCAGCGCCGCCGACGAGCTGGCAATGGCGGGGGAGCTCCTCACGGGCCGCACTGTCCGCCTCGAGCGCGCCGCCCGCCATTCGCCGCCCCGCCGCAGCGTGCTGGTGCTCAGCGTCCAGCGCCCCGAGCGGGAGCCGCTCACGCGCGCGATCGCGGCCGAGCTTCGCCGCTCCCGCCACGAGGTGACGCTCGCGACGAGCGCGGTGGCGGGCGCCGGCAAGTTCGAGAACCTGAACCGGCTGCTTGCGGAGCACCCCGCCGCCGGGCACGACTGGCTGCTCGTCGTGGACGACGACGTCGAGCTGCCGCGCGGTTTCCTCGACCGCTTCCTGTTTCTCTGCGAGCGCTTCTCGCTGACGCTCGCGCAGCCCGCCCACCGGCTGCACTCGCACGCGGCGTGGGACGTCACGCGCCGCCGGCCCGGGAGCGTGGTGCGCCAGACGAGCTTCGTCGAGATCGGACCGGTGACAGCGTTCGCAGCGCCGAGCTTCGAGGTTCTGCTGCCGTTCCCCGAGCTCCGCATGGGTTGGGGGCTCGACGTGCACTGGGCCGCGGTCGCACGCGAGCGGGGCTGGCACTGCGGCGTGGTCGACGCCGTCGCGATCCGTCACCGCGCCGCGCCCGCTGCGGCCGCCTACGCGCGCGAGCAGGCCATCGCGGAGGGAGCGGCCTTCCTGGAGGGCCGCGTACACATCACGGCTGCCGAGGCGCAGCGGACGCTCGCGACCCACAAGCACTGGTGAGCGCACGCCTTGACAGCCGGCCGCTTCGCGTGGCGGTCGTGGCCGAGTTCTACCCGAGCCTGCACGACCCGGTTCTGGGGGTGTGGGCGCACCGCCAGGCGCTCGCCGCCCGGGACGCGGGCGCGGAGGTGCGGGTGCTCGTCCTGCACCGGCTCGTGCCCCCGCGCGCGAGCCTCGCCGAGGGGCCGGGCGCGGCCGCGAGGGAGCTGCGCGGCCTGATCGCCGAGCCCCGCCGCCAGGTCCACGACGGCCTCACGGTCGAGTACGTGCCTTACATCTCCCCCCCGCGCGACCGTGCCTACCCTCGCTGGGGCGCCTGGGCGGCCCCGGCGCTCGCCGTTGCCCTGCGAGCACTGCGGCGCTCGTTCGCCTACGAGCTCGTTCACGCCCACAACGCGGTCCCGGCCGGCGAGGCGGTCCGTCGCGCCCGCGCCGGCGTGCCGCTCGTCGTCTCGGTGCACGGCGGCGACGTGCTGTACACGGCCCGCCGTAGTCGCGCCGGCGCCGCCGCGGTGGCGCGCGGCCTCGGCGCGGCGCGGCTCGTGCTCGCCAACAGCCAGGGCATCGCCGAGCTGAGCGCGCAGAACGGAGCGCACGAGACCCGCGTCGTCCACCTCGGCGCGGAGCTGCCGGTGGGCCAGCGCTCGCGCGTGCCGGACGGCGAGAGAAGCCTCGTGACGGTCGCCCATCTTGTCGCCCGCAAGCGCCACGGCGACGTGCTGCGGGCGCTCGCGGTGCTTGCCGACCGCTACCCGCGGCTCCGCTACCGGGTGGTCGGCGACGGACCGGAGCGAACCGCCCTGGAAGGGCTGGCGGCCCGCCTGCAGGTCGCCGAGCGCGTCGACTTCCTGGGCCAGCTGGCGCCCGCCGAGGCGATCGCGACGGCGCGCTCCAGCACGCTGTTCGTGATGCCTTCGACCGATGAGGCCTTCGGCGTCGCCTACATCGAGGCGATGGCCGCCGGCGTCCCGGCGATCGGGTGCCGCGGCGAGCCGGGCCCTGAGGAGATCGCCGCGGCCGGCGACGGCATGGTGCTCGTCCCCCCCGGCGACATCGAGCGCCTGACGCAGCGGATCGACGAGCTGCTCTCCGACCCGCATCGCCTGCGCGAGGCGGGCATGCGCGCTCGCGCCACTGTCGCCGGTCACTTCACCTGGGAGCGGTGCGGCCGGCAGACGCTCGCCGCCTATCGCCAGGCGCTCGCTTGAAGCCGGTTCTTTTCATCACGGGGAACGTCCCCGACTACCGAGTCGGCGCGCTGCGCGCGCTGCACGAACGCGAGGAGCTCGAGGTCGCGCTGTTCGGGGGGCGCTCGCTGCACGGCGGCCCGGGCGAGCCGGCGGCGCTCCCGTTCCCGGTGATCCGCGCCGGAACGCGCCAGCTGGCCGTGCTCGCATCGAGTGGTCGCCACCGCGCCGTCGTGTGCTCGACCGCCGGTCGCGCGGAGCTTCTCGCGGGCTGGGCCGGTGCCCGCCGCGGGCGGCTGCCGCTGATCCTGTGGGCGTCGCTGTGGGCGCACCCGCGGACCGCCGCCCACGCGCTCAGCTACCTGCCGCTGCGGCGCCTGTATGCCTCGGCGGACGCGGTCGTCACCTACGGGCCCCACGTCAGCGCATACGTGCGTGCACGAGGGGCGCGCAACGTGCACATCGCCCCGCAGGCGGTGGACAACACCTTCTGGAGCGGGCCCGCCGGACGGCCCGCCCAGCCGGGCTGGCCGGACGGCGCGGACACGCGGTTCCTGTTCGTCGGGCGCGAGGCGCCGGAGAAGGGCCTCGCAGTGCTCACGGCCGCATGGCGCGAGGCCGCCGCAAGGCGGCCCGGCACCGCGCTGGTGCTCGCGGGAGGCTCGGCCGGGCCCTCCGGGACACTCTCGGTGGGGGCACTCGACAGCCGGGCCCTGCGCGACGTCTACGCCGCTTGTGAGGTGCTCGTCGTGCCGTCGATCGCGACGAGACGGTTTCGCGAGCCCTGGGGCCTGGTAGTGAACGAGGCGATGAACCGCCGACTTGCCGTGATCGCCACCGATGCGGTCGGCGCCGCCGCGGGCGGGCTGGTCCGCGACGGCGAGAACGGGCTGATCGTGCGTGCGGGAGACGCGGGTGCGCTTGCCCGCGCGATCGATCGCCTGGCGGCCGATCCGCAGCTTCGAGCGCGAATGGGTGTTAAGGGTGGGCAGGACGTCCGCGCCTACACGTTCGAGGCGTGGGCGGAGGGCTTTTCGGCGGCTCTGGCAACACTCGGGCTCGCCCGAAGCCGCTGATAGCGTCCGAAAGATCGAGCTATGAGAATCCCCCGCCCGCCAAGACGTCTAGCGCCATGCGCCGGCGTCCTGCTCGCACTCATGGCGACTGCCGCTCCCGCCCGGGCAGACGACACAGGCCACAAGATCATCAGGCTGTGCGCCGAAGGCAAGCCGCTTGGAGGGTTCCCCCCGAGCGCCTACGCGAAAGCGCTGAAAGAGATCAGCCCGACGACCGAAGAGTACAGCGAATGTGGCCAGCTGATCCGCCAGGCACAGGCCGCAGCCGCCAGCGGGAAGCACTCCTCCGAAGCCGGCTCGGGAGCGGGACTCTCGGGGCCGGTTCAGGCCACCCCCGCCGAGCAGCAGTCGATCGCGGACGCCGCCCACTCGGGGTCCGCGCCGGTCGAGCTGGGAGGCGGGGCGGTGCATCCCGGTGTGGTCCATGCCGATGTCGCCTCAGCGTTCAGCACGTTGCCGACGCCGGTCCTGGTGCTGCTCGCGTTCCTGCTCGCCTGCCTGGTCGCGGTGGGCGGCGGCTTCGCCCGCAAGCGGATACGTGGTGGCCGCGCCGACTGAGAGCCCCGGGCGCCCCGGCGGCGCGGGCACCCAGACCGGGGCCGCTCCCGCCCTCGGCGTCGCGCCACCGCTGACGCCCACCCCCTCATTGGGGGGCGTGCGGCGCCGTGCGCCGGCCGGCTCGGGCCGCTTCGTCGGCCAGGGGATGTGGATCGGGACGCTTGGCGTCGCGGCGCTGCTCTGCCTGCTCGCCTTCTACGCCCAGGGCGGTCTGAAGCTCGAAACGCTCACCAACGTCGAGCTCGGGCTCACGCTCGCCGCGGCTGTGGTGCTTGCGTTCGCGGTGCTGGCCCGAGGCGGGCCGAACCGGCTGTATGGCATCTGGCCGGCGGTCCTGCTGCTCGCCTTCGCCCTGCTGAGCGCGGTCTCGATGGTCTGGTCGGTGCAGCCGGATGGAAGCTGGCGCGACGCGGGGCGCCTGCTCTCCTACGCGGCCGTGTTCGCGGCGGCCGGTGCGCTCGCGCGGATGATGCCCCGGCGCTGGCCCTCGCTGCTCGGCGGGATCACGCTCGCCTCGGTCGTGATCTGCGGCTACGCGCTGCTCAGCAAGAGCGTGCCGAACCACTTCCCCGAAGCGAACCTGTTCGCACGCCTCTACGAACCGTACGGCTACTGGAACGCGCTCGGGCTGACCGCGGCGACGGGGGCGATCGGGTGCATGTGGCTCGGCGGGCGACGCGCCGGGCACGGCCTGCTCAGCGCGCTCGCCTACCCGGCCATGGGTGTGCTGCTGCTGACGCTGCTGCTCGCGTACTCACGCGGCGCGCTGGCCGCCCTGGTGGTCGCCCTTGCGCTCTGGTTCCTGCTCGTCCCGCTGCGCCTGCGCGGTGCGGCGGTGCTTCTCACGGGCGCCGCGGCCGCCGGCGCGATCGCCGCGTGGGATTTCTCCAACAACGCGCTCAGCTCCGAAAAAGTGCCGATCGCCGAAGCGACCTCCGCGGGGCACGAGCTCGGCGCGCTCGTGATCGCGATGATCGTGCTGCTGACGGCGGTCGGCGTGGGGGTCACCTTCGCCACCGGTCGGCGGGCGCCGAGCGCGCTCGCGCGGCGCCGCGCCGGGATCGCTCTGGCGGCCCTGCTCGCGGTGCTCGTGCTCGCCTTCCTCGGCGCGCTCGCAGCCAGCCACCGGGGCTTCACCGGCACGATCTCGCACGCCTTCCACTCCCTCACCGACACCCACGCGAAGGTGCCGAACACACCCGGTCGCCTGACGGCGATCGCGAGCGTCCGCGCGCAGTACTGGGACGAGGCCCTGAAGGTCTTCAAGGCCCACCCGGGTCTCGGTGCCGGCGCGGGCGGCTACGAAATCGCGCGCCTGCGCTACCGCACCGGGCCACTGCCGGTCAAACACGCGCACGGCTTCATCGTCCAGACGATGGCCGACCTCGGGGTGGTGGGGCTCGTGCTGGCGCTGCTGCTGCTCGCCACGTGGATGGCTGCGGCGGGGCGATCCACGCACCCGCTCAACCGCCGCTGGCGAAGCTGGGCGGAGGTGCGCGCGAGGCGGCGGCCGGCGTGGGAGCCGTTGCCGCGCGGGCGGATCCGGCGCTACGGACCGGAGCGCGTCGGCCTGCTCACGCTCGTCTGCATCGTCGTGCTCTTCGGCGTGCACTCAGCCGTTGATTGGACGTGGTACGTGCCCGGAACGGCGTTCGCCGCGCTCATCTGTGCCGGCTGGCTCGCGGGTCGCGGACCGCTCGTGAACCCGGCCGCGGCGCCGGCGCCCGCAGATTCGAACGGCGCCACGCCGTTGTCGCGAACGGGGCTCCGCGCGGCGATCGGCCACCCTGGTCCGGCACGCATCGCGGCGGCCGCCGCGATCGTCGTCGCCGCGCTCCTGATCGCCTGGACGCAGTGGCAACCGCAGCGCTCCGAAGAAGCACGTGAAAGCGCGCTCGGGCTCCTCGCCCGCGATCCCGGCGGGGCGACAGCGGCGGCGCACAGCGCGGTCTCGCGCGACCCGCTGTCCGTGGAAGCGCTGTTCGCGCTCGCGAGCGTGCAGGAATCGACGGGCCGGCGCGGCCAGGCGCGGGCGACGCTCGAGAAAGCCGTGCGGCTGCAGCCGTCGAACCCGCGCACCTGGCTCGCGCTGGGCCGCTTCGACCTCGCGGGAAACCCGAAGGCCGCGGTGCAGGAGTTCCGGGCCGGGATCTACCTCGACCCGGCGTCGATCTCCGCGGAAGCGCTGACGGTGGGGCACCCCGAAGCGGTCGAGACCTACGACGACTATGTGCAGGCGCTGCGCGCGCTCGCCCAGCAGGAAGCCGCGGTCAAAACCGCGACCGCACGGCGCTTGCGAGCAAAAGCCGCCGCGCACCGGGCGGCCCGGCGGCGCGCCGCACGGAAAGCCGCTCGAAGCCGAACGAGATGAGCAGCGCCCTCAGCGTCGCGCCGTCGTAGTGGCGCAGGTGGTCGCCTTGCGGGTCGAAGCGCCGGGCGAAGGACCGGCGCGAGAGCGCCGCCGCGAGGAGCTGAGACGAGCCGAGCTCCGGCGTCGTCAGGAGCAGCCGTCCACCGGAGCGGAGCACGCGGCGTAGCTCCGAGAGCCAGCGCGAGGTGTCGGCGACGTGCTCGATCACCTCGCCCGCCCAGACCACGTCGAAGCTCGCGTCCTCGATCTCCCAATCTCCTTCGCCCTCGATCAGCCGCGTGCGCAGCCCCGGGTTCCGGGCGCGCGCACGCCGCAGCGGCTCCTCGGCGACGTCCACCGCGAGCACCTCGGCGCCCGCCCGGGCGAGCGCGGCGGCGAACAGCCCTTCACCGCATCCGAGGTCGAGCACGCGCGTGCCCGGAGGAACATCGGCGAGCAGGAAGCGCAACCGCAGCGCGAAGTGCTCCGGCTCGAGGCCCGGAGGGATCTGCTGCCAGAGCTCTTCGTGGTAGGAGCGCGACGGCATCGCGGGCGAGACTAGACGGCGGCGAGAACGCCCGCCCGGCGGCGAAAACGTTTGGAGGGAGCGGGAAGCGGGGAACCGCTCATTGCTGCAGAGAAGCTGTCAGAGCTATCTAGACCTTCCTGCAGCGTTTATGTTGGGCCGGTGAGGGTTGGGGAGCGAGTGCAGAGCACCAAAGGGTCGGACCGAGTTCGATGAAGGTCGCGCTGGACAGCCGTCCTGCCGTCGACCGCGACGGCGTCGGACGCTACGCGCGCTGCATCCTGAAGGCCCTTCGCGACACCGCCGCGGCGAGCGACGAGGTGCTCGACACCAACCGCCCATCGCGAGCGCTCCGCGCACGCGACACGGACGTCTTCCACACGCCCTGGATCGACGGCGCGATGCTGCACAGCCCCTGCCCGATGGTCGTCACCGTCCACGATCTGAACGTCCAGAAGCGGCGCAGCGAGCATCTGCGAACAAGCCTGCGCCAGCGGCTGCGCCCGCTCGCCCTCCAGCGTGCCTCGTGCGTGATCGTGCCCAGCGAGGTCGTCGCCGCCGACGCTGTCGACCACCTGCGGCTCGACCCCGCGCGTGTGGTCGTGATCGGCGAGGCAGCCGACGCCTCGATGTACCCGCGCGGCGATCGTGAGGTTCGCGAGGCGCGCGCACGGCACGGCCTCCCCGAGGACTACCTGATGTGGGTCGGAAGCCTCCAGCACCCCGATCCGAGCAGCCACATCGCCGAACTTGCCGCGGCGCCGCGCGAGCTGCCGCTGGTGCTCGTCGGAGCAACCAGCCCGTGGGCCCACGAGCTTCCGGACGTGATCCTGACCGGCGAGGTGGACGACGGCGAGCTGGCGGCGCTCTACACCGGCGCGCGTGCGCTGGTCGTCTCGCGCGAGCAGGCCGGGTTCGGCCTGCCGGCCGTCGAGGCGCTCGCCTGCGGGACGCCTGTGGCCGCCACCGACGGCCCCGCTCTGCGTGAGGTGCTCTCCGAGCGGGCGACCTTCGTGCCCGCCGGCGACATGACGGCGCTGATCGAAGCGGCGCAGCGGGCCGAGCGCCCGTCGCCGCCGCCACCGCGCTGGAGCTGGGAGGACGCCGCACGAGCGACGTGGGAGGTGTATGCGCTGGCGGCCGCCGGCACGCAGCCCACCCAGCGCGCCGCGCTGCCGCTGCGCCGCAGCCCCGCCGGGGGCCTCGAGGCCGGCGGGGGAGCTTAGATACTCAGTACGCACCCCGCCGCGAGATCACGGCGGGGATCGTCTTCAGCAGGATCGTCAGGTCCAGCGCCAGCGACCAGCGCTCGAGATAGAGGAAGTCGAGGTGCACGAGGTCGTCGAAGTCCAGCTCCGAGCGCCCCGAGACCTGCCACAGCCCGGTGATGCCCGGCAGCACGAGGTAGCGCTTGCGGTGCCAGTCCTCGAGCATCGTGTAGTCGCGTTCCGGCAGCGGGCGCGGGCCCACCAGCGACATCTCGCCTCGCAGCACGTTGAGGAGCTGGGGCAGCTCATCGAGCGAGAAGCGCCGCAGGAAGCGCCCGACGGGCGTCAGCCGCGGGTCGTCGCGGATCTTGAACAGCGCGCCTGAGGCCTCGTTGAGCTCTTCGAGGTCCGCCTGGCGCTCCTCGGCGTCGGTGTGCATCGTGCGGAACTTCAGGCAGGGGAACGGCCGCTGGCCGATGCCGCGGCGCATCGAGCGGAACAGGACCGGGCCGCGCGAGCTGACGGCGACGGCGAGGGTCAGCGCGAGCAGCAGGGGGCTCAGCACGATCAGCAGCAGCGTCGCCCCGACCACGTCGAATGTCCGCTTGAGCGCGAAGTCGATGCCCTCGAACGCCGGCGGGCCGAGCTCGAAGAGCGGCACCGACTGGCCCGGGATGAACTCCGCGCGGTGGATCAGGATCTCCATCGTCGACGGCGCCAGGCGCACGCGGACCCCGCGCCGGTGGCACTGGTCGACCAGCTCGACGGCAGTGTCCTGGGGGAAATCCGGGTCGGCGATGATGACCTCGTCGACGCGCGCAGAGGAGAGCACGCGATCGAGATCCACGAGCGTGCCGAGCGAGCGCAGCCCGTTGTCCGGCAGCGGCGTCGGCGAGAGGAAGCCGACGATCTCGATCGAGGAGTGCGGAGCGTCGGCGAGCGCACGGGCGACGTCGCCGATCTGGCCACCACGGCCGACGAGCACGGCGCGTCGCTGGAACCCGGCCGCGCGCAGCAGCGCCAGCGTCACCCGGTCATATGTGGCGCGGAACGCCGAGACGTAGAAGATCGCGAAGAAGAGCGACCCGTAGAAGAGGTAGTAGCTGGAGAAGTGTTCGCCGTTGACGAGCGCGAAGATCAGCGCGACCAGCGCGACCTCGAACAGCGAGCCCACGATCCGCGTCATCCCCGGGCGTGTGCCGCGCTCGCCGTACAAGCCGGCGTTGGCGAAGAGCAGGGCGGTCAGCAGGTAGCAGAAGGGCAGGAACGCTTCGGTTCCGTGCAGGGCGTTCGTGGCGTCGACGCTCCCCTGCACGGCTTCCTTGAGAAGCAGTGCGGTGAAGATCGCCAGCGAGACGCCGGCGAAGTCGAGGGCCAGGAGGGTCGCGACCCGCCCCGCGCGACGCAGGGTGGAGAAGCGCAGCAGGAAGCTGAACGCGGTCGGGCGCCGCGCCCGCACGTCGCGCCCCGTCGGCGGCTCCGACCCGGGGCGGTTCGCGACGATCGGCGGAGTGCGGCGCGGCGGCGCGGCCGGGGTCGTGACGCGCGGCGGAGGGGGACTCGACGTCCCCGACAAACGTGTGCCCATCTCGCTGCTCACAACACCTTCTGCGTGTAGACGGAGCGGTTCCGCCCAGCGGACTGGACGCGGAACCAGGGACATCGGACGGAGATCAGCGAGAGCCACCCCCGACCAGGACGTCGATGCCGGCGTCCTCGATCGTCCGCTGCAGGCCTTCGCGCAGCGACACCTCCGGAGACCACTCCAGGAGCTTCTGGGCCAGCGCGATGTTGGGCCGGCGCTGCTTCGGGTCGTCCACAGGCAAGGCCTCGAAGACGATCTCGGAGTCCGAGCCGGTCAGCTCGCGCACCGTCTCCGCCAGTTCCAACAGCGTGAACTCGTCCGGGTTGCCGATGTTCACGGGGTCATGGTAACCGGATTCCGCCAGGCGGATGATCCCGCGAATCAGATCGCTGACGTAGCAGAACGAGCGCGTCTGGCTGCCGTCGCCGAACACCGTCAGCGGACGGGCCGCGAGCGCCTGGCGCAGGAACGTGGGGATCGCGCGCCCGTCGTGGGGGCGCATCCGCGAGCCGTAGGTGTTGAAGATCCGCACGATCGCCGTGTCGACGCCCTGCTGGCGGTGATAGGCCATCGTCAGCGCCTCGGCGTAGCGCTTGGCCTCGTCGTAGACGCCGCGGGGCCCGATCGGGTTGACGTGCCCCCAGTAGCTCTCGGACTGCGGGTGCTCGAGCGGGTCGCCGTAGACCTCGGAGGTCGAGGCGGTGAGGAAGCGGGCACGCTTGAGCTTGGCGAGACCGAGCGTGTGATGGGTGCCGTAGGAGCCGACCTTCAGCGTGTGAAGCGGCAGGCGCAGGTAGTCGATCGGCGATGCCGGCGAGGCGAAGTGGTAGACGAAGTCCACGTCCTCATCGACGAAGTACGGCTCGGTGATGTCGACGTTGAGGAACGCGAAGCGCTCCGGGTCCCGGATGTGCGCGATGTTCGCGAGCGACCCCGTCTCGAGGTTGTCGACGCAGATCACGCGGTGGCCGCGAGCCAGCAGCTCGTCGCAGAGATGGGAACCGAGGAAGCCGGCTCCCCCGGTCACCAGACAGGTAGCCATCACCCGCACAATACCCGCGAAACCCGCGGCAGACCCGCCCGGCCAGCGTTCTTGCGAGCGCTCCTCGGCGCTCCGCGGAGGGTCCGGGACCGGCGCGGAGACCCGGCCGGCGGCGAGCCTCGATCTCCGCGGTCCATATCATCCGCATCATGGCCACCGCACCCATTCGCCCCGTGGACGACGACGATCCAGACGACCTCTCGGTCGCGCCGATCGTCGGACCCGAGGACCCCCGGCGCTTCACAGACTCGGGAATCGAGATCCGGCCCCTCTATGAGGAGTCAGACCTGCCCGCCGACCTCGACCTCGGCGATCCCGGCTCTTTCCCGTACACGCGCGGCGTGCATCGCGAGATGTACCGCAAGCAGACCTGGACCATGCGCCAGTACGCCGGCTACGCCTCGGCCAAGGAGTCCAACGAGCGCTACCGGTATCTGATCTCCAAGGGCTCGACGGGGCTCTCGATGGCCTTCGACCTGCCGACCCAGCTCGGACTGGACTCGGACAACCCCCGCTGCCTCGGCGAGGTCGGACGCACCGGGGTCGCGATCGACACGATCGACGACATGCGCACCGCCTTCGACGGCATACCCCTTGACCAGGTCTCGACCTCGATGACGATCAACGCGCCCGCCGCCTGCCTGCTGCTGCTCTACGAGCTGGTGGGCGAGGAGCAGGGCGTGCCGAGCCAGCAGCTGCGCGGAACCACCCAGAACGACGTGCTGAAGGAGTACATCGCGCGCGGGAACTACATCTACCCACCCGAGCCCACGATGCGTCTCACCACCGACCTGTTCCAGTACTGCAACGAGCGCGTGCCGAAATGGAACACGATCTCGATCTCCGGCTACCACTTCCGCGAGAAGGGCTGCTCGGCCGTCCAGGAGGTGGCGTTCACGCTCTCCTCGGGGATCGCCTACGTACAGGCGGCGATCGACAAGGGCCTCGACGTCGACGACTTCGCGCCGCGGTTGGCCTTCTTCTTCAACGGCCACAACAACGTCTTCCAGGAGGTCGCGAAGTTCCGCGCGGCGCGGCGGATGTGGGCGCACATCATGAGCGAGCGCTTTGGCGCCAAGAGCCCGAAGTCGACGATGCTCCGCTTCCACACCCAGACGGGTGGCGTGACGCTGACCGCTCAGCAGCCTGAGAACAACATCGTGCGCGTCGCGCTGCAGGGCTTCGCGGCCGTCTGCGGCGGTACCCAGTCGCTGCACACCAACGGCTTCGACGAGGCCCTCGCGCTGCCCACCGAGCGCGCCGCGAAAATCGCGCTGCGCACGCAGCAGATCCTCGCTGCCGAGTCCGGCGCGGCCGACACGGTGGACCCGTTTGCGGGCTCCTACTTCGTCGAGGCGCTCACCGACGAGATCGAAGAGCGCGCATCGAAGCTGATCGCGAAGGTCGACTCGCTCGGCGGCTCGGTCAACGCGATCGAGTTCATCACCGGCGAGATCGACGAGTCCGCCTGGGGCTATCAGGAGCGCTACCGCATCAAGCAGGACGTCGTCGTCGGCGTGAACGCGTTCGAGGAGGACGACCTCGAGGTCCCGGACCTGCTGCGCGTCGACCCTGAGTCCGAGCGCGAACAGGTCGGGCGGCTGAAGGAGTTCAAGGCGAACCGCGACCAGGAGCTGGCCGACCGGCGCCTGGAGGAGCTGCGCGAGACCGCGCGGAGCAGCGAGAACCTCCTGCCCTCGATCCGCCAGGCTCTGAAGGACCGGTGCTCGATGGGCGAGGTCTGCGGCGCGATGCAGGACGTGTTCGGGAAATACGCGCCGACGTTCTGAGGGCGCCGGCAGCGGCAGGAGAACGCCGCGCGGCAACGTAGATTGAGCGCATGATCCTCGCCGTCACCTTCTACACGTTCGTCCTCGCCGTGCACATCGCCTCGATCGTGATCGCGTTCGGCGTGACGTTCGCCTACCCGGTGATGTACGCCGTCGGTTTGAAGCGCGAGGCCCGCGCGATGCCGGGCTTCCATCGCATCCAGGACGCTGTCGGCAAGTTCGTGATCTCGCCGTTTCTGGCGCTCGCGCTGCTGTGCGGCATCTACCTGGCGAGCAAGCTCAAAGTCTGGAGCGACTTCTACGTGCAGTGGGGGTTGGCCGTGATCATCGTGCTCGGTGGCCTCGGCGGCGCGTTCTTCGCGCCGCGCGAGCGCAAACTCGGCGAGCTCGCTGAGCGCGACGTGGCCGCGGCGGGCGACGGCGAGGTGCAATTCGGCGCCGACTACCTGGCGCTGCGCCGGCAGGTGGCGATCGTCGGCTACATCTCGAGCGTTCTGGTGCTGCTCACGATCTACTTCATGACGGCGCAGACGGGCGCCTGAGAACGTCCGCCGGGTGAGACCGGCAGGCGGGACGCGCGGATTCATCGTCGTGCGTCAGCCGGGGCACGACTGGGCAAATCCACAAGATGAGCCCGCTCGAGCACAACTTCGGCTCCAGTGAGCCCTTCACACTCGGGGTCGAGGAGGAGCTGTTCCTCGCCGACCCGGTGACCGGCTCCCAGGTGAACGCGTCGACAGCGGTTCTCGAGCGGGTAGGCCCGGTAGCCACCGGGCGCATCGAGCGTGAGCTCCACGCCTGCCAGGTCGAGCTGATCACGGATGTCTGCGACGCCGTCTCGGAGGCGGTCGAGCAGCTGTCCGCGCTGCGGCGCACCGTGCTCGCCACCGGGACCGGGCTGATCGGCAGCGGCACCCACCCGTCTGCGGCCGAGGGGGAGGCTGAGATCACGGACAAGGCCCGCTACGAGCAGATTCGCGAGGCGCTCGGCGACGCTGTCGCCACGCCGGTGGGCGGCCTGCACATGCACGTGGGGATGCCCGACCCGGAGACGGCGATCCGCGCCTTCAACGGGTTGCGAGCCCATCTTCCCGCGCTGCAGGCCCTCGGCGCCAACTCCCCGTTCCGCCACGGTCGGGACACCGGGCTCGCGTCCGCCCGCGAGGTGACGGTGCGAGGCTGGCCACGCTCTGGAGTCCCGCGCGCGATGGCGGATTTCGAGGACTTCACGGCGGCGACCGAGCGGCTCGTAGGTGCGGCGGAGGTGCCCGACTACACCTGGTTCTGGTGGAAGCTGCGCCCGCACCCGCGGCTCGGCACCGTCGAGATCCGCGCGCTCGACGCCCAGACCCGTCCGGAGGACACAGCGGCGCTCGCGGCGCTGGCGCACTGCCTCGCGCACGAGGCCGCGAGCGCGCCGGATCGTCCCCACCCGCCGGCTGAGGTGCTGGAGGAGGCGATCTTCAAAGCAGCTCGTTTCGGCACCCGCGCTCGACTGCCCGACGCGGAGGGGCACCCGCGTTCGCTGCCGGAGATCCTTCGAACGACGCTGCCGAGCGCGCGCGAGCACGCGCAGGAACTCGGATGCGAGGCCGAGCTGGAGGGTTTGGAGGGGCTGCTGGCGCGAAGCGGCGAGGCCCGTCAGCGCGAGATGTACGAGATCGCCGGCCTCCAAGCCGTCCTCCGGGAGCTGCTGCGCGCGACGAACCCCGACAGCACGCGGGACCTCTAGCTGTACTCCGAGGTCGAGAGCAACGGATACAGGGTGCCGGTCGTGGTCAGCTTCGGCTCGCAGTGACGCACGCTGCGCACGCGAGTCTTCAGAGTCGACTGGCGCGCCGCGCGGCCGCGGTCGTCATCGCCGCACCCGGTAATCGAGGAAGGTCGCGAAGCGCGACTGGCGCGCCCCCAGCTGCTCGAGCTCGATCTCCCGATCGAAGCCTTCGAACAGGCGCTTGCCCGCGCCAAGCAACAGCGGCGCGACGATCAGCGTCAGCTCGTCCACGAGCCCGGCGGCGAGAGCCTGGCGGATCACCTCTCCGCCACCCATCACGTGGACCTTCCCCTCGCTCGCCGCGGCGCTCGCCAGCGACACCGCCTCCGCCACGCCGTCGACGAGCGTGAAGTCCTCGCTGGGTGACGCCTCCTGCGTGCGATGGGTGACAACGAACACGGGGACCCCCCAGGCGCTGCGCCCGCCCCAGCGGCGAGCCGCCTCGTAGGTGTTGCGTCCGCATACAACCGCGCCGAGTCCGCCCATCGCCTCGTCCATCCACGCTGCGTCCTCGCCCTCTGGCTCGCCCCGCGTGGCGTCCTGGTAGCGCCAAGGGCCGCCGAACACCCAGTTGTGCAGTCGCTCGCCGCCGTCGCCCAGACCGCGCCCCGGCACGTCGTTCGGACCCGCGATGTAGCCGTCCACCGAGACCGTGATGCCCGCCGTCACCTTCGCCATCGCGCTCCGCTCCTTTCGTAGGGGACCGTCCGTTCCGAACTCTGACGGCCTGTCTGTACCCTGAGGTCATGAGCGACTCCTACAGGGTGGCGGTCGTCGGCGCGACCGGGCAGGTCGGCACATTGATGCTGCAGCTGCTCGGCGAGCGCGGGTTCCCCGCTTCGGAGATCGTCGCGTTCGCCTCCGAGCGCTCGGTTGGGCGCACCATCCAGGGCCCGGCCGGTGAGTTGACGGTGCGCGGCCTGGACGACGATTCCATCCAGGGCTTCGACATCGCCCTCTTCTCCGCGGGCGGTTCGACCTCGGGCGAGTGGGCGCCTCGCTTCGCCGCCGCAGGCGCGACCGTGATCGACAACTCCTCGCGCTGGCGCATGGAGGATCGCGTCCCCCTCGTCGTCGCCGAGGTCAACGGGGACGCGCTCGCATCGCACGAGGGGATCATCGCCAACCCGAACTGCTCCACGATGCAGATGGTGGTGGCCCTGAAGCCGCTCTACGACGCCGCCGGCATCGAGCGGCTCGTGATCAGCACCTACCAGGCCGTCTCCGGGACGGGGCGCACGGCCGTAGAGGAGCTGATCGGCCAGTCCCACGCCCTGCTGCACGAGCAGCAGATCGAGGCGCCGAGCGCCTACGCACACCAGATCGCGTTCAACGCGCTGCCGCAGGCGGGCAGCTTCCCCGCCGGCGACGACCACACCGACGAGGAGCGCAAGCTGATGAACGAGACGCGCAAGATCCTCGGCGACGGCGAGATCGCGATCAGCGCGACGTGCGTCCGGGTCCCCGTGGAGACGGGCCACTCGGAGGCGGTCAACGTCCAGACGGCGCGCCCGCTGTCCGCCGATGAGGCCCGCGAGCTGCTGCGGGGGGCGCCGGGGATCGTCGTCCTAGACGACCCGGCCCAGGGTGTCTACCCGATGCCGATCCACGCCGCCGGGCGCGACGAGGTGTTCGTCGGCCGGATCCGGCGCGACCCCGGCAACGAGCGCGCGCTCGACCTGTGGATCGTCGCGGACAACCTCCGCAAGGGCGCTGCGACCAACGCCGTGCAGATCGCCGAGCAGCTCCACGAGCGCGGACTCGTCGAGGGACGTCGGCTCGCGGCTTAGCGCACGCCGGGGTGGGTAGGAGAGATACTCGTGGCGTCATGGCCGGCAGCGCGAATCATCACGACCCTTCGAATGAGGCTGGGATGAGCACCGAGCGATCGCGGGGGGCGGATGTCCCTGCTCTCGGCATGGTCGATCCCGCCGTGCAGCCCGCGGGCGCCGGGAACGCCGGCGGCGCCCCCGCGAACGAGGAGGTCCGCAAGATCCTCACGCTCGACGACATCGCAGATCACTTCTGGCCGCTTCCGCTGGTCGGCCAGGACCGCTCGGACATGGCCTTCCACGGCACGCGCTGGGCGCATCTGCTCGGCCACGTCGACTCGCTCGTCGAACGCACGCCGGACCCGTCCTCGGCGCGGATCCTCGACATCGGCGTGAGCCTCCAGACAGGCCTCCTGAAAGGCAACTACCCGGGCCGTGTCGACACGCTGGACATCGACACGAGCGAGATCGAGCCGGCCGTCGGCGAGCAGGCGCACCTGTTCGACCTCAACGACCTGTTCTACGAAGAGCGCTGGCCGGCGATCGGGCCCTATGACGTGATCGTCATGTGCGAGGTGATCGAGCACCTCTACACCGGCGCGGACCAGGTGCTCCGCGGCCTGCGCAGCTGGATGGCCCCGGGCGGCTTCCTCTTCATCCAGACGCCGAACGCCGTGGCGCTTCACAAGCGGGTCGAAATGGCGTCGGGGCGCAATCCCTACATGGACCTCACGACCGCCACGCGCGACTCCCCGCCGCACTTCCGCGAGTACACGATCGACGAGCTTGCGGCGGCCGGTGGCAGGGCGGGTCTCGAGGTGCTGGACACGGACGCGCGCAACTACTTCACGAGCAGGCGCAAGGGCTCGGCGCTCTACAACGAGCTCTGCGAACGCCTCCCGCCGGCTTTCCGCGCCGGGCTCAGCATCACCTTCCGGCGCCCGGCCTGACAGGCCCGCTGTCGCGGGAGGAGTCCGCCCGGATCGGGCGAAAGCACTCCCGTGATCAGCTCAGAGGTGCAGCGCACGCTCGTGAAGTCCCCGCCCGAGCTCTGGACCGAGCTCAGCGACCCCGAGTCGCTCGCGCGCCATCTCGGCGAGCTGGGCGAGATCCGGATCACGCGGACCGAGCCGGAGAACCTCGTCGAATGGGAGGCGGAGGGGACGACGGGCACCGTGGAGATCGCACCGTCCGGCTGGGGCACGCGGGTCAAGCTCACGGTCGCGCGCGAGCTGCCGGCCACGGCGGACGCTGAGGCGGCGCTCGACGCTGAGAGCGACGCGGCGGCAGCTCCCGACGCCGAGGTCGCTGCAGCAGACGTCGGGCCGGGGCCTGATCGCGCCGCGCTGACCGCCGATGCCGGGACGGAACTCGCGCCGGCGCCCGACGCCGAATTGGCGCCCGATGCCGGGACGACCGAGGACGCCGGCCTCGCCACGGAGGCCGTTCCGGGCGAGCCCGAGGACGAAATCACCGAACCCGCGCACGAGCCCGCCGAGCCGATCCTGCGCCACAGCGAGCCCGAGGACCAGATCGCAGAGCGCAAGCCGGCCCCCGCGACCGAGGCGGCCAGACGCGCGGCCGGGTGGCCCGCCGGCGGCCAGGCGCCCGGTCCGGCGATCGAGAGCGACCTGCGCGCGGCGGAAGCGCGCGAGGGCGCCCCCGTCGAGCCGGGCGGCATGCACGAGTGGGCGGCCCAGACGATCGAGCCAGATGACGGCGACCTGAACGACGAGTACGCGGCCGAGGAGGAGCCCGCGCCGCCCAAGCGAGGGTTCTTCGCGCGCCTGTTCGGACGGCGCCGCGCGAAGGCGGCACCGCTCGACGAGCCAGAGCCCGCAGATGATGGCTTCGACGAGTCCGAGGGCGACCGGACGGAGACCTCGGACGACATCGAGCCCGACCTCGGCGAGCCGGCGACGATCGTCGCACACGACGCCGAGGACCCGGACGCATCGGCGCAGGAGCCCAGCCAGACGACCGCCGAGAACGAGACCGAGATCGAGCCCGCCGACCTGGCAGCCCGGGGAACACCCGAGCCCGACACGGCGATCGGTCCCGTCCCGGCAGCCGAGCCGCAGGAAGGCGCGCAGACCGAGACGACCGCGCTGCCCGACGCCGCCGCGCAGACCGAGGCGCCGCCCGCCGCCGAAGAACCGCAGCCCACGACGCCGGTGGAGGACCTCGCAGCCGAGCTCCGCGCGGCCGAAGAGGTCGCCGCCGAGCAGGTCGAGGCAGTGCTCACCGCAGTGCTGGACCGCCTGGGCTCCGCGCACCACCGGCCGTTCTCGCGCTCCTGAGCGCCGGTCCGGCCCGGACCCGGCGGACCCCATCCCCACGCGCGTCCTGGCCAGGCGCCGCGCTCGACGGCCGGCCGGGAGAGCCGGGTGGAAACGCGGCTGCGGCTAACATCCCGCGCCGATGTCGAGCAGCTCACACGACCGCCAGACAGACGCCGCCCTGCTGGCCACCTCGCGCAGCGGGCACCGCAAAGCGCCCCGCCAGAAGGCGCCCGAGACCTACGACGAGAAGCTCGAGCAGCTGACCGAGCTGCGCGAGGCTGCGCTCCACTCCGCACCGGAGGCAGAGGAGAAGCAGCACGCCCGCGGCAAGTACACCGCCCGCGAGCGCATCGAGAAGCTGCTCGATCCGGGCTCCTTCCAGGAGCTCGACACGTTCGTGCGCCACCGCACCTACGACTTCGACATGCAGAAGAACCGTCCGTGGGGCGATGCCGTCGTCACCGGCCACGGCACGATCGACGGTCGCACCGTCTGCGTCTTCAGTCAGGACTTCACGGTCTTCGGCGGCTCGCTCGGCGAGGTGATGGGCGAAAAGATGGTCAAGATCATGGACCTCGCGGCCAAGATCGGCTGCCCCGTGATCGGCATCAACGACTCGGGCGGCGCGCGCATCCAGGAGGGCGTCGTCTCGCTCGGCGCCTACGGCGACGTGTTCGTGCGGAACGTCCGTTGCTCCGGCGTGATCCCGCAGATCAGCCTGATCATGGGCCCGTGCGCGGGCGGCGCCGTCTACTCGCCCGCGATCACCGACTTCATCTTCATGGTCAAGGAGACCTCGCACATGTTCATCACCGGGCCCGACGTGATCAAGACGGTCACCGGCGAGGAGGTGGGGTTCGAGGAGCTGGGCGGCGCGATGTCGCACAACACCAAGTCCGGCGTCGCGCATTTCGCCTCCGAGGACGAGGACGCCTGCCTGGAGGACTGCCGCTACCTGATCAGCTTCCTGCCCCAGAACAACCTGCAGACGGTCCCGCGCGTGTCGCCGAGCGACGACCCGCAGCGCATGGACCCCGAGCTCGACCACGTCGTGCCGGACAACCCCAACAAGCCGTACGACATGCGCGACGTCGTGCGCCACATCGTCGACGACGGCGAGTTCTTCGAGGTCCACGAGCACCACGCCAAGAACATCATCTGCGGCTTCTCGCGCCTGGACGGCTTCACGATCGGGGTCGTCGGCAACCAGCCCGACCAGCTCGCGGGCGTGCTCGACATCGACGCCTCGGCAAAGGCCGCGCGCTTCGTGCGCACCTGCGACGCGTTCAACATCCCGCTGCTCACGTTCGTCGACGTGCCCGGCTTCCTGCCCGGCACGAGCCAGGAGTGGGGCGGCATCATCCGCCACGGCGCCAAGCTGCTCTACGCGTTCACCGAGGCGACGGTGCCCAAGCTCACGGTGATCACGCGCAAGGCCTACGGCGGCGCGTATGACGTCATGGCCTCCAAGCACATGCTCGCCGACTTCAACTTCGCCTGGCCCACCTCCGAGGTCGCGGTGATGGGGCCCGAGGGCGCGGTCAACATCATCTACCGCCGCGACATCGCCGGCAGCCCGACGCCGGAGGAGCGCCGCACGAAGCTGATGGAGGACTACAAGGCGCGCTTCGCCAACCCCTACACGGCCGCCGAGCGGGGCTACATCGACGACGTGATCGTCCCCCACGAGACGCGCCCGAAGCTGATCACCGCGCTGCACACGCTGCAGACCAAGCGCGAAGCCGGGCCGAAGCGCAAGCACGGCAACATCCCGCTCTGAGGCGACGCTCGAGTGCCCAACCGCCGCCCGCACTTCGAGCTGATCGCACCGTCCGCCTCAGCCGGAGGAGGCCGCAGCCATCGTGGCGGCGCTGGAGCGCTTCATGCGCGCCACGGCGCCGGCCGCGGCACCACCCTCGGACGAGCTTCCAGGCTGGGTCCGCGCGGCCCGCGTCGAGGCGGTCTCCAGGGAGTCCGAAACGGATCTCCCGGACCCCTGGATAAATACCTGAAAGCCGCTAGGCTTTAGCCCCTAAAGTCTCGTCCGTCGCTCGGGTGGGCGGGATCGGAGCCAACCAGCCCGGGCCCGCGCCCGGAGCAGGAGGTCTGAAAACCGATGGAGCCAGTGTCTGTCCCCGCCGCACGTGGAACGCTCGCGGACCCCGAGGTCCTGCAGAACGTGCCCGGGCACGTCATCCCCATCCTTCAGCGGGAGTACGACGACTTCAAGACCGAGGCGACGAAATTCCTCGACGGCCAGATCGAGGAAGACGAGTTCATCAAGTTCCGCCTCAAGCAGGGCGTCTACGGCCAGCGCCAGCCGGACGTGCAGATGATCCGGGTGAAGCTGCCGTTCGGTGGCGTCACGCCGGAGCAGATGGAGTCCTTCGCGAGCGTGGTCGAGAAGTACGTGCCGCTGCGCAAGGGCCACATCACGACGCGGCAGAACATCCAGATGCACCACATCCCGCTGCCCGAAGTCGAGGCGCTGATGCGGGAGATCGGCGAGACGGGGCTCTCCAGCCGCGAGGGCTGCGGCAACACGATGCGCAACGTGACCGGCGACCCGTGGGCCGGCGTCGCCGCGGACGAGCTCTTCGACCTCACCCCCTACGTCGGCGCGTACGTGCGCTACTTCGTGCGTCATCCGACCACGCAGGCGATGCCCCGCAAGGTCAAGACGTCCTTCGACGGCAGCCCCGCCGACCGGGCGATCAGCGAGATCCACGACGTCGCGTTCCGCGCCCGCGTCAAGGAGATCGACGGGCGCGAGGTGCGAGGCGTCGAGATGCTCGTCGGCGGCGGCACCTCGATCATGCCGCGCAAAGCACAGGTGCTCTACGACTTCCTCGAGCTCGACAACGGCGAATACCTGAAGATGACCGAGGCCGTGATGCGCATCTTCGACCGCCAGGAGTGGCTGCGCGTCAACCGCGCTCGAGCCCGCATCAAGGTGTTCGTCGACAAGTACGGGATCGAGGAGCTGCGCAAGCAGGCCGATGAGGAGCTGAAGGGCGACTGGGTGTCAGAACGAGACTTCTCCATCGAGCACCGGCTGTTCGCCGACGACGAGCGCGAAGGCGCGCCCAGCGCCCCCGCGAGCTACGGCTCGCCCAACGGCGACCTGTCCGAGTTCGAGCGCTTCCGCTCGACGAACGTGCGCCCGCAGAAGCAGGACGGCTACGTCACCGTCGAGGCCAAAGTCACCCGCGGCGACCTCACCCCGGAGCAGTTCCGTGGGCTCGCGCAGATCATGCGCGACTTCTCGGGCGGCTACGCGCGCACGACCGTGCAGCAGAACTTCGTGCTCCGCTGGGTGCGTGAGGAGTGCGTCTACGACGTGTGGCGCGCGCTGGCGGCGCTGGGCCTGGGCGAACCGGGCTCGCGCGAGGTCGTCGACGTCGTCTCATGCCCGGGCACCGACTCGTGCAAGCTCGGCATCACCAGCTCGATGGGCCTCAACCAGGCCGTACAGGAGCGGATCGAGCAGATGCAGCTCGAGGACGAGCTGACACGACAGATCAACGTCAAGATCAGCGGCTGCCCGAACGGCTGCGGTCAGCACCACGTCGCCGGCATCGGCTTCACGGGAGCCTCGATCAAAGTGGGCGAGCACACGATCCCGGCATACATCCCGCTGATCGGCGGAGTCTTCGAAGGCGGCGACATCCAGTTCGGGACGCGCCTGAAGCTGCGCCTCCCCTCAAAGCGCGTACCCGACGCGATCGAGCGCTGGATACGCCACTATGAGGAGGATCGAGAGGAGGGAGAGACGTGGCACTCGTACGTCGCGCGTGTCGGCAGCGGCACGCTGGAGGGGCAGGTCAAGGAGTTGTCCATGCCCGTCGACTTCTCCCTGGAGTCGATGAACACGTTCATCGACTGGAACCGCGACGTGCCCTTCGAAGTGATCCGCGGCGAGGGCGAGTGCGCGGTCTAGACGGGCAGCGATGACCGGGACAGGAAACGACGAGAGGCCGGAAACCATGCCACCAGTACAGAGCTCACAACCGCAGAGCGACAAGACCGAGGAGCCCGCGCCGGCGCTCCGTGCCGGCGCGGGTCTCGACCCCGCGCTGAGCCTCACGCACACGCTGCGCGAGGCGGCCCGCCACGGCAGCGGCGCCGTTCTTCTGTGTTCCTTCCAGAAGGAGGAGTCGGTGCTGATCGACGAGCTTCTGCGCCTGGACCAGGGCACCGGCTCGGCGGTCCGCATCGTCACGATCGACACGGGCGTCCTGTTCGAGGAGACGATGCAGACCTGGCGCGCCTTCGAGGAGCGCTTCGGCGTGCACATCGAGGTCTTCGACGCGTCGAGCCCCGACAAGCCCTGGTCCGGCCCCGAGCACTGCTGCTCGGTCGCGAAGGTCGCGGCGCTGGAGAGCGCGCTGGACGGCGCCGCCGGCTGGATCACCGGGATCCGCCGCGAGCAGGGGCCGACCCGCGCCCAGACGCTTCCGATCGAGCGCGACGACAAACGCGGCCTGTGGAAGTACAACCCGCTCGCGCACTGGACAGAGAAGGACCTGTGGCGGCGGATCCACGAGCGCGACCTCCCCTACAACACGCTGCACGATCAGGGCTACGAGTCGATCGGCTGCGCGCCCTGCACCCAGCCGGGCAGCGGCCGCGAGGGCCGTTGGGCGGGGACCGAGAAGACCGAGTGCGGGATCCACGTCGAGGTCATCGAGCCGTGAGCGTCGCGATCCGGCCACAGCTCAGCCACCTGCGGGCACTCGAGTCCGAGGCGATCCACGTGATGCGCGAGGTCGCCGCCGAATTCGAGCGCCCCGTGCTGCTGTTCAGCGGCGGCAAGGACTCGATCGTGCTGCTGCGCCTGGCGGAGAAGGCGTTCCGTCCCGCGCCGTTCCCGTTTCCGCTGATGCACGTGGACACGGGTCACAACTTCCCCGAGGTGATCGAGTTCCGCGACCGTCGCGTCGCCGAGCTGGGAGAGCGCCTGATCGTCGCGAGCGTGCAGGAGTCGATCGACAAGGGACGGGTCGTCGAGGAGACCGGCCCCCGCGCCTCTCGCAACCGGCTCCAGACGGTGACGCTGCTGGACGCGATCTCCGAGCACGGCTTCGACGCCGCCTTCGGCGGCGCGCGGCGCGACGAGGAGCGCGCGCGGGCCAAGGAGCGGATCATGTCCTTCCGCGACAGCTTCGGCCAGTGGGACCCCAAGGACCAGCGCCCCGAGCTCTGGAACCTCTACAACGGGCGCATCCACAAGGGCGAGCACGTGCGCGTGTTCCCGCTCTCGAACTGGACCGAGCTCGACGTGTGGGAGTACATCGACGCCGAGGGGCTCGAGATCCCCTCGATCTACTTCTCGCACCGCCGCGAGGTCTTCAAGCGCGACGGGATGCTCTATGCGATGAGCCAGTTCGCCGAGCTGATCGAGGGCGAGGAGGTCTTCGAGGAGACCGTGCGCTATCGCACGGTCGGCGACATGAGCTGCACCGGCGGCGTGCGCTCGGACGCCGCCACGCTCGAGGAAGTCGTTCTCGAGATCGCCGCCACGACGGTCACCGAGCGCGGCGAGACACGCGCCGACGACCGCGTCTCGGAGGCCGCGATGGAGGACCGCAAGAAGGCCGGTTACTTCTAGTGCCGGCCGGGGACGGCACGGAGCGCCGGCCGGCCCTCTCTGACCGATGACACTGGACCTGCTCCGCTTCACCACGGCCGGCTCGGTCGACGACGGCAAGAGCACCCTGATCGGGCGCCTGCTGTTCGACTCCAAGCAGGTCTTCGAGGACCAGCTCGCCCAGGTCGCCCAGGCCTCCGAGCGCCGCGGCGGGCTCGGCACGCTCGACCTCGCGCTGCTCACCGACGGCCTGCGCGCAGAGCGCGAGCAGGGGATCACGATCGACGTCGCCTACCGCTACTTCGCGACCGCCAAGCGCCGCTTCATCATCGCGGACTGCCCGGGTCACCAGCAGTACACGCGCAACATGGTCACCGGCGCCTCGACCGCCGACGTCTCCGTGGTGCTGATCGACGCGCGGCGCGGTGTGCTCGAGCAGTCCAAGCGCCACGCCTTCATCAGCGCGCTGCTCGGGATCCCCGAGATGGTCGTCGCGATCAACAAGATGGACCTGGTGGACCACTCGCAGCAGCGCTACGAGGAGCTCGTCGCGGATTTCGGGACCTACGCGGCGAAGCTTCCGGGGCCGGGGTCCGTCACCTACATCCCGCTCTCGGCGCTGGACGGCGACAACGTCGTCTACCGCTCAGAGTCGATGCCGTGGTACGAGGGGCCCGTCCTGCTGGATCACCTGGAGCAGGTCGAGGTCGCCTACGACCATCCCGGCGCGAAGCCCGCCCGCTTCCCGGTGCAATGGGTGATACGCCCGGCTAACGGCAACGGCTCGGACTACCGCGGATACGCCGGACAGCTCGCGAGCGGCGCCCTGCGGCGCGGCGACGAGGTGGCGGTCGTCCCCGGCGGCGGGCGCAGCCGCATCGCGGCGATCGACACGTTCGAGGGCGAGCTCGAGGAAGCGATGGCGCCGATGTCGCTGACACTGCGCCTGGAGGACGAGCTCGACATCTCGCGCGGCGAGCTGATCTGCCACCCCGACGAGGGCCCGGCCGTGGCACAGCAGCTCGAGGCGGATCTCTGCTGGATGCACGCGGACCTGATGCGCCCCGGCGGCCGCTACGTGCTCAAGCACACCTCGCGGACCGTGATGGCGATCGTGGAGGGGATCGAGGACATGCTCGACACGCACACGCTCGAGCGCATCGACGCCCCGACCGAGCTCGGCCTGAACGACATCGCGCGGGTGCGCCTGCGCACGAGCGCGCCTGTCGCGTTCGACGCGTACGCAAGCAACCGGCGGACCGGCAGCTTCATCCTGATCGACGAGGCGACGAACGCCACCGTCGCCGCCGGGATGATCACCGCCGCGGGCTGAGCCGGGCCGCCGCGGAGCTATCGCTAAGCTTCCGCGGCCGATGTTCGAGAAGGTATTGATCGCCAACCGCGGCGAGATCGCGATCAGGATCGCGCGCGCCCTCGACGAGATGGGCATCGCGAGCGTCGCCGTCTACTCCGAGCTGGATCGTGACGCCCCCCACGTTCACCGCGCGGGCGAGGCCTACAACCTGGGCGACGGCCCGGCGGCGGAGAACTACCTCAGCATCGAGAAGATCCTCGACGCGGCCGCTCGCTCGGGCGCGCAGGCCATCCACCCCGGTTACGGCTTCCTGGCCGAGAACGCGCCGTTCGCGCAGGCCTGCGAGGACGCCGGCGTCGTGTTCATCGGGCCTCCGGCGAGCGCGATCGAGGCGATGGGCTCGAAGACCAGGGCCAGGGAGCTGATGAAGGCGGCGGGCGTCCCGATCGTTCCCGGCACGACCGAGCCCGTCGCGACCGTGGCCGACGCGCTGCGCATCGCCAATGAGGAGATCGGGTTCCCGGTGGCGGTCAAGGCGGCCGGCGGCGGCGGCGGCAAGGGCTTCCGGGTCGCGCTGAGCGCGGATGAGCTGGAGGGCGCGTTCGAGGGCTCCAGCCGCGAAGGCGAGAAGTTCTTCTCCGACCCCACGGTCTACCTGGAGCGCTACCTGCACGACCCCCGTCACGTCGAGGTCCAGGTGCTCGCCGACCGCCACGGCAACGTGATCCACCTCGGCGAGCGCGACTGCTCGATCCAGCGCCGCCATCAGAAGGTGATCGAGGAGTCCCCGGCGCCGGAATGGGTCGTCGACCCCCAGATCCGCGAGCGCATCGGCAAGATCGGCGTCGAGGCGGCGAAGGCAGTCGACTACGTCGGCGCGGGAACCATCGAGGGACTGTTCGCGACCCACCAGGACGACGCCGGCGAGCCCGAGTACTTCTTCCTCGAGATGAACACGCGCGTTCAGGTCGAGCACTGCGTGACTGAGATGACAACCGGCATCGACATCGTCAAGGAGGGCATTCGCGCCGCTGCCGGCGAGGAACTCGCCTACGCGCAGGACGACGTCGAGTTGCGCGGCCACGCGATCGAGTGCCGCATCAACGCCGAGGACGCCTCCAAGAACTTCGCGCCCGCGCCGGGCAAGATCGGCCGCTACCGCGAGCCCTCCGGGCCGGGCGTTCGCGTCGACTCGGGCGTCGCCGAAAACGGGGAAGTCTCGCCGATGTACGACCCGATGGTGGCGAAGCTGATCGTCTGGGACGCGGACCGCGAGCAGGCCACCCAGCGGATGCTGCGCGCGCTCGACGAATACGAGATCGAGGGCCTGAAGACGCTGATCCCGTTCCACAAGGCGCTGCTGGCGACCGAGGACTGGAAACGCGGCAGCACGTGCAAGGACCTGCTCGAGGACAAGGATTGGCTGAAGACGCTCGCGTTCGGAAAGGACGCGAAGCCGGCCGAGGGCGAGGAGGCTGAGAAGGTCGAGCAGACCTACGAGGTCGAGGTCTCCGGCAAGCGCTTCGACGTGCGCGTGGTCGGGCCGCCGTTCGCGGGCGGGGGCGTGGCCGCTTCGAACGGTACGGCGCCCGCGGGGGCGAAGGCGCCGAAGCGCGGGGAGCGCAAGGCGGCCGCAGGCGGCGGGCCCGACACGCTCGAGGCTCCGCTTCAGGGCAACATGTGGAAGGTGCTCGTCAAAGAGGGTGACGTCGTCACCGAGGGCCAGCTTCTCTGCATCATCGAGGCGATGAAGATGGAGAACGAGATCACCGCCCACAAGGCCGGCAAGATCGTCGCGCTGCCGATCGAGGAGGGCGCGCCGATCCAGGCCGGCGCCCCGATCGCGACGATCGTCAGCGAAGACGGCTAGCCAGCCGCCGTCCGATCTGCGCCATCACCGGCGGCAGGGTCGCCTACTTCTACGAGCACCTCGGTCGCGACGACACTGAGGGCCGCGGGCCTCACCCGGCGACCCGGACGCTTTCAGCCGCCGAGCGTCGTCACGTTGCGTGCGTGGATCGCCCGCATTTCGGGAGAGCGCCTGCCCGCGGGCAGCTCCGCGTCGGCGCCGCGCTCTGAGAGCGCGCGCAGGTAGGAGAGATCCTCCTCGAGCAGCGTCTCGGCGCGCGCGGCGTCGAGAACCGGACCGTGCCCGGGGACGATGTGCTCGAAGCGCGCCAGGAGCGGGCGCAGCCGCTCGAGTGTCGCCAGGTACTCCTCGATGTCGCCGCTGTCGTTGAACATCGGGATCTCGATCTCGGACAAATAGTCCCCGAGCACCAGCACGCCCGCCCAGGGCGCCGCGATCGCCATCCCGTCGCTGGTGTGCCCACCGGTCGGGTGCAGCTCCAGCCGGCGCGCACCGATCTCGAGATGTCCGGGCACGGGCAGTGCCTGGGGCGCGCCGAGGGCGAGCGGGCGCTCGCGCACGAGGTAGAGCTCTTCGTCGAAGGAGCGCAGTTCGCGTTGCGCGTCGCCCGGCTCGGCCGCGAGACGGCGGACGCTGCTCTCAGCGAGGCCGAGGGGCGCGCCGGGGAACGCGAGCGGCGCGAGCACGTGATCCCAGTCTGCGTGGGTGGCGAGAAGCCCGCTGGGCGCGGGCCAGCCCGCCTGCGCGAGCAGCGAGGGGAGCATCTCGAGCTCTTCGGGCAGCACGGGCGAGTCGACGACAAAGGTCTCGGCCGCGGAGGCCGCGTGCGGGTCAATTTTTTGGATTTGGAGGATTTTCTCCTCGCCGTCCGGCTCCTCGCCGCTCCCGGCGAGGCCGCGCAGGAGCACGCAGTTGACCTGCAGAAGCGAGCTCGTGACTGCGATGACATCCGGGTGCAGGGCGCGAGCCCGCACCGGGTCAGCTCACGCCGAGGAGTTTCGCGGCCTCTTTGAGGTTGGCGACTTCGGCCGTGGGCTTTTTGGCTGACGGCTCGAGCGTCTCCTTGTTGCGGTTGACCCAGATCACCGGGACCCGCTGTTTGAGGCACGGCAGGACGTCGTGGTAGTAGCTGGCCGCCACGTGGACCCAGCCGCGCTTGCCTCCGATGCGCCGCGCGCACTCGGTGAAGTGGGGCGGCTCGGGCTTGTAGGAGCGGACCTGCTGGGCGGTGACGACGAGGTCGAAGTCGGTCGGGATGTGCCGGCGCGTCTGGCCGAGCAGCTTGTCGTCGATGTTCGAGAGCAGTCCGAGTTTGTACTTCTTGGACAGCTTCTGCAGTTGCGTGTTCGTCTCCTTGAACGGCGCCCAGCGCTGGACCGAGTCGGGCAGGAAACCAGAGCGCGAGGGCTCGAGCGGCCACTCCAGGCGTTTGGCGATCTCCAGGGCCGTGCGGCGCAGGACCTCGGCGTAGAGCTCGTAGGAGCCGCTCTCGATTTCGCGCTCGATCTCGTGGAACATCGCGATCAGCGTCGCGCGGTCGAGCTCGAAGCCGTCTTTGGCCGCCTCCTTGGAGAAGGCGTCCCAGATGCCCGTCTCCCAATCGATCAGGGTTCCGTAGACATCGAAGGTGACAAATGTGACGTTCTTGGGGATCGGTGGCATCGCGCGGGCATTATGCCGCGCCGGCGAGCCGAGGGCGGCGAGGGCCATCGCGCCGGGCGCGATCTTGCGTTAGAGTCCCGCGCCGCAAATGGACCTGCTGGAGTATCAAGGCAAGGAGCTGTTCGCCCGTCATGGACTGCGGGTCTCCTCCGGAAAGGCCGTCGACTCGGTCGAGGGCGCCGTCGCGGCGGCCGCCGAAGTCGGCTACCCGGTGGTGGTCAAGGCGCAGGTCCTGATCGGCGGGCGCGGCAAGGCCGGCGGCGTGAAGCTCGCCGCCGACGAGGCCGCCCTCCGCGAGCACGCGGGCAACATCCTCGGCATGGACATCAAGGGCCACACGGTCCACACCGTCTGGATCGAGCACGCCTCGGACATCGCCTCCGAGTACTACGCATCGGTGCTGCTCGACCGCGCGGCCAAGAAGCCGCTCGTGATGTTCAGCGTCGAGGGCGGCGTGGACATCGAAGAGGTGGCCGAGAAGACGCCCGAGAAGCTGATCCGCAGCCACGTCGACCCGCTCACCGGGCTCCCGCGCGAGCAGGCAGTGCAGATCGCCCGCGACGGCGGCGTCGACGCCGACGTCGTCGAGGGCGTCGCCGACGCGCTCGTCGCCCTTTACGAGGTCTGGCTGCAGGAGGACGCGACCCTGGCGGAGATCAACCCGCTGATCGTCACGCCCGAGCGCGAGGTGCGGGCGCTCGACTCGAAGGTCTCCCTCGACGGCAACGCCCTCTACCGCCACCCCGAGAACCAGTCGCTCTCCGACACCGAGAACGAAGACCCGCTCGAGCGGCGCGCCAAGGAGGAGGGCGTGCAGTACGTCAAGCTCGACGGCGACATCGGCATCCTCGGCAACGGCGCCGGGCTCGTTATGTCCACGCTCGACGTCGTCGCGCAGGCCGGCGGGCGCCCCGCCAACTTCCTGGACGCCGGCGGCGGCTCCAACGCGGAGAAGATCCGCGGCGCCGTCGAACTGATCCTCGCCAACGACGCGGTCAAGGCCGTGCTCTTCAACATCTTCGGCGGCATCACCCGCGGCGACGAAGTCGCCGAAGGGCTGATCGCCGCGTACGGCCAGCTCGACGAGCACGGCAAAGCGATCCCGTTCGTCGTGCGCCTGGACGGCACCAACGACGAGCAGGGACGCAAGCTGCTCCGCGAGGCCGCGCTGCCCAACATCTATCCGGCCGCGACGATGGACGAGGCCGCCGCGAAGGTGGTCGCGCTCGCCTCCGGACGCGCCGTTGAGGCACCCGCCTGATGTCGGTCCTCGTCGACGAGAGCACGCGCCTCTGCGTGGCCGGCATCACCGGCCGCGAGGGCACCTTCCACACGCTGAACAACCGGCGCTACGGCACCAACGTCGTCGGTGGCGTCACGCCGGGCAAGGGCGGCCAGGACGTCGAGGGCATCCCCGTCTTCGACAGCTGGGAGCAGGCCGCAGCCGAGGCGCAGCCGAACACGGCGATGATCTTCGTCCCGCCCCGCTTCGCCGCCGACGCGATCCTCGAAGCGGCCGCCGCGGGCGTCGAGCTGGTGATCACGATCACCGAGGGCATCCCCGCGCACGACGAGCTCCGCGTCTACAACACGCTCAAGCGTGATTTCTCCGCCACCCGCCTGGTGGGGCCCAACTGCCCCGGGATCCTCTCCCCCGGCAAGGCCAACGTCGGCATCATCCCCGCCTCCTTCTTCAAGCAGGGCAACGTCGGCGTCGTCTCCCGCTCCGGCACCCTGACCTACCAGATCGGCAACGAGATCGCCCAGGCCGGCTTCGGCTGCAGCTCGATCGTCGGGATCGGCGGCGACCCGGTCCCAGGCTCCTCCTTCGTCGACATCCTCGAGCTCTTCGAGGGCGATGCCGACACCGAGCTGGTCGTGCTCTCCGGCGAGATCGGCGGCTCCGCCGAGGAGGAGGCCGCCGACTACATCGCCGAGCACATGAGCAAGCCGGTGGTGGCGTACATCGCGGGCTTCACCGCCCCCGAGGGCAAGCAGATGGGCCACGCCGGGGCGATGGTCTCGGGCTCCGCCGGCACCGCCGCCGCCAAGGCGGAGGCGCTCGAAGCAAAGGGCGTGCGGGTGGGCCGCACCCCGACAGAAACCGCCGCGATCGCCGTCGAGGTGCTCGGCGACGCACCCGTCTCGGCCGCCTGAGCCTCAGAGGCCGGTAGGGCGGCAGATACGCTTGACCGGATGGACGAGCAGGAGCTGGCACGCACGCTGAACGAGCTCGAGCGCAAGCTCGGCGAGCTCGAAGGAGCAGTCAAGGAGATCTCCTCGCTCGACGCGGCGCCGGAGGCGCAGACCCCGCCGGCGGACAAACGGCCGGAGCCGGCGGACGAGCCCCCGCAGGCGGGCCTCGGACGCATCGTCGACGAGTCGATCGAGCGTCCAGCGCCCGCACGGCCCGGTCCCGCATCTGCGTCGCAGGCCTCCGCGCCGCCCGCGAGCCCGACTGGCGGCCCGTCTCCGCCGTCGCGCGCGGCCGCAACGCCCCCGCTGTCGCGCCTCGGGGTCCGGCGCACAAGCGCGCCGCAGAGTGCCGCCACGCCGCCTCCCGCTGGTCCGATTCGGCGCGCCGGCCCGGGCGCGTCAGGCGGCACCCAGGGCGGCGGCGGGCCCGCCCGGCCCGGGGCGGCGCCGGCCGACCTGCTGCGATTCCGCGAACGGCTGGAGCGCACGGGCCGTGAGCTGACCCATGAGTACGACGAGCTGCTCGGACGCCTAAGCTACGCCGCTATGCCTACGACCTCCGGACCCACCATCTCCTTCGCCCGCGGCGTGCCCTCGCTGGACATCATCGACGTGGACGGCCTCAAGGAAGCCGCCGTGCGCGCCTTTGAGAGCGACCCCGAAGGCACCACCGCCTACGGCACGGCCGTCGGCTATCCCCGTCTGCGCGCCTGGATCGCGGACAAGCACGGCGTCGAGCCCGAGCGGGTGCTCGTCACCAACGGCTCGCTGCAGGCCGACGCGTTCCTCTTCGACCACCTCGTCCACGCCGGCGACGACGTCGTGGTCGAGAGCCCGACCTACGACCGCACCCTGCTCGGCCTGCGCCAGCGCGGCGCCCAGCTCCATCCCGTGGTGCTCGAGGCCGACGGGATCGACACGTCGGCCCTGAGCACGCTCCTCAGCGGCGGCGTGAGGCCGAAGCTCGCCCACATCATTCCCAACTTCCAGAACCCCGCCGGCTACACGCTCTCGCTCCGCAAGCGCGAGGAGCTGCTCGCGCTGGCTGCGGAGCACGACTTCGTGATCCTGGAGGACGACCCCTACGCCGAGCTGCGCTTCACCGGCGAGCCGGTGCCGACGATGCTCTCGATCGACGGCAGCCGCGTCGTCTATGCCTCCTCGTTCACGAAGACCGTGTGCCCAGGGGTACGCGTCGGGTACCTCGTCGGCCCGCCGGACCTGATCGCGGCTCTGATCAAGAACGCGACGAACACCTACATCTCCCCCAACATGGTCTCCGAGTCGCTCGTCTACGAGTTCTGCGCCTCCGGCAAGATCGACAGCTCGATCGACACCGTCAAACGAGCGCTCGCCGAGCGCGCGCAGACGCTTGCCGCCGCCCTGCGGCGCGAGCTGCCCGAGGCCGAGTTCGTCGAGCCCCAAGGTGGCTATTTCATGTGGCTCACGCTGCCCGTGGGTACCGACGTGGAGCGCCTCTTCGACGCGGCCGCCGAGCGCGGCGTCGCGTTCGTCAAGGGCACCGACTTCCTGCTCGAGGGCGGCGAGAACACGCTGCGCCTGGCCTACTCCGGCGTCACGCCGGAGCAGATCGAGGCCGGCGTCACGCGCCTGGCTGAGGCCTACCGCTCGATCTAGTCGTTGAGCACCCCGGCCGGCGCTCCGTACAGGCCTCCGGGCGAGGCTCAGCGCCCGTAGCGCGCGCCCAGCACGAGCTGCTCGGGCAGTGCGGTCCGCGGGGGCGGTGAGGGGTCGGCGATCACGGAGACGGTCTCTGCAACGCTCGGTGTGACCGCGCAGACGTCTCCCTCCGGGGTCGTGATCACGACCTTGGCGTCGTCGCGCTCGGCCAGCGTCCCGTCCATGCCGGGCTCGATCCCCGACGCCTTCAGGTAGTGCAGGAGATCCTCGGCCTCGTTCTCGAACCTGAGCACCTTCACGTTCGCCCCGACCTCGACATCGGCCAGGGGTACTCCCGCGAGGCGTGATCCGGCCGCGATCGGGTGGCCGTGGGGACAGGTCTTGGCGTCGCCGATGGCGGCCAGCATCCGTTCCTCCAGAACGGGGGACATCGCGTGCTCCAAGCGCTCGGCCTCCTCGTGGACCTCGTCCCACGGCACCCCGAGCACGTCTGTCAGAAAGCGCTCGATCAGGCGGTGGCGACGGACGATGCCCTCGGCGTGCTCCTCGCCGCTCGCGGTGAACGTGATCGCGCGGTCCGAGCCGCGCGTGATGTACCCATCGCGCTCCAGGCGACCGACCATCTCGTGCACGGTCGGCGCCGAGAGCTGCATCGCGCGCGCGACGTTCGCCCCGGTCATCGGCAGCCCGGCCTCCTGCAGCCAGAAGAGGATCTGCAGGTACTCCTCCTCGGCGACGGTCGCGGTCTCAGAGCTCATGGAGCCCGATGCTATCCGGCCTCAGGCCGCCAGCTGCTCGTACCCGCACTCGCGCGCCGGCTTGTCCTCGCGCCAGCGCCGCAGCTTGGCGCCGTGGCGAATGCGCCCGGCCGAGACGTGATCGAAGTCGATTTCGACGACCAGCTCCGGCCGCAGGCCGACCCACTCGAGGTCGCGCCCGGCACTCCAGCGGCTCTGCTCGCCCGCGCCGCGCTCGCCCGTCTCATACGGTTTCAGGAAGGAGACGAGCCGCTTCTTCTCCTTCGCCGTGAGCCCCGAGCAGTGACCCACGACGCGCAGCTCCTCGCCGTCGTAGAGCCCGAGGATCAAGGCGCCGACCGTGCCCTCCGCCTTGCCCGGGCGCCAGCCGACGACGACGGCGTCGATCGTGCGCACGCGCTTGACCTTGAACATGCCCTTGCGCTCGCCCGGACGGTACGGCGCGGCGCGCTCCTTCGCAATCGCGCCCTCGGCTCCCTGCAGCCAGACCTCGGCCTCGGCCGCGCTGGCGACCGTCGGCATCAGCTCGACCGGGGCCGCAGCGAACGGCTTGCCGCCGAGCAGCTTCTCCAGCGCATTGCGGCGCTCGGTGAACGGCGCCTCCAGCAGGACCTCGTCCTCGCGCGCGAGCAGGTCGAAGGCGACGTAGACGGCGGGCGTCTCACCCGCCAGGCGTTCGATCCGCGACTCCGCGGGGTGGATGCGCTGGCCCAGCGCGTCGAAGTCCTCGCGGCCCTCCGCGTCACGGACGACGATCTCGCCGTCGAGGACGTAGCGCCCCGCGGGCAGCACGAGCTCGGGGAAGTAGCGCCCCAGTGGACGCCCGTTGCGCGACTGCAGGTAGATCTCCTCGCCGTCGACGAACGCCAGGCAGCGGAAGCCGTCGAGCTTGATCTCGTAGCAGTACTCCTCGCCCTCGGGGAGCTGCTTGCGCGACAGCGCGAGCTCGGGCTTCAGCGGCGGGTTCAGCGGCAGGCTCACGTTTTGCCCGCTTTCTGCTTCGCGCCTTTTGCACGGCTCGGCTGCACGCGCTTGGGCTCGCCTTTCTGCTTGCGGAAATGAGGCGGCCACGGCGCGTCGCCGAGGCCCTCGCGCTCGTCGCGCGCCGCCAGCTCGAGCAGCGCGTCGAGGCTTCCGGGGTGCTCGTCGATCGACGCCCCGGGATCGCCGCGCTCGCGAAGACGCGCCGGAACCGTGCGCAACGTCAGCTCACCGGGTTCGACCGCGGCGACCTCGTCCCAGTCGAGCGCACACGAGACGCGTGCGTCGGACACGGCGCGCACGGAGTAGACGGAGGCGACGGTGCGATCCCGCGCGTTCTGGTTGTAGTCGATGAAGACACCTTCGCGTTCCTCCTTCCACCACTTGCTGGTGGCGCGGCCGGGCATGCGGCGCTCGACCTCTCGCGCGAGCGCGAGCGCCGCGCGGCGGACTTCTTCGAAACCGTGCTCTGGCACCACCCGGACGTAGATGTGGATGCCGCGCGATCCGGAGGTCTTCGGGAAGCCGAGCAGCCCGTGCGCGTCGAGCACCTCGCGGACGCCGAGCGCCACCTCGCGCACCTCCTCGAAGGGCACCCCCGGACTGGGGTCGAGATCGACGCGCAGCTCATCCGGCCTGTCGAGGTCCGTGCGTCGCACCGGCCACGGGTTCCAGTCGATCACGCCGAGGTTCACGCCCCAGACGAGGTGCGCCGCGTCGTTGGGGACGAGCTCGCGGGCGTGGCGGCCACTCGGGAAGGTGACGGTCGCGGTCTGCAGCCACTCGGGCGCGCTGTCGGGCACGCGCTTCTGGAAGAACGGCTTGCCCTCCACCCCGTCCACCCAGCGCTTCATCACCGTCGGACGCTCGCGCAGACCGCGCACCACGGCCTCCTCGCACTCGACGTAGTAGTTGACGAGGTCCAGCTTCGTCAGCTCGACGGCGGGGAAGTACAGCTTGCCCGGGTTGCTCACCCTCACCTCGCGGCCGGCAACCTGGACGATCTCGTGCTCGGCTGAGGGCGTCATTTGCTGGAAGGATGGCGGATCGTGCCCGCGCGCAACGCTCCCATCCGCCGCCACGCGCTGCTCGCGTGCGAGCCGTTCTCCGCGCGACTCGGCGCCGGCCGGGTCGCGGCGGCGCTCGCGACGGGGCTCCTCGCGGCCGGCGCGCCGGAGCCCGACGCAGTCGAGCTGCCCGCCGACAGCGGCGACCGCGAAGCCGCCGCGCTGCTCGAGCGAGCCGGCTTCCGCGAGCGAATGCTCGCCTCGCGCGCCGTCGTGGTCGCGGTGCCGACGCTCGCGGAGGACACGCTCGCCGGGAGCGCGGCATTCGAGGTCGCGACGCTCGCGCGGCAGTCAGGCGTGCCCTGCTATGGCGTCGCGGCGAAGGTGGAGCTGAACGAGTTCGACCTGCGCATCCTGGATCTGCAGGTCGTGATCGGGGCGCGAGGCGAGGCGCGGCTGCGCCGGGCAGGGGAACGGCTGGCCGAGATCGTCTGAGTTTGCGAAGGCTCTCCTCTCTGAGACCCGAGAGCCGAGCCAGGCAAGGACGCAGTGAGCGAAGTGTGCTCTGCACATGAGCGGGCGAGGACGCCGCCTGGCGCGGGCTATCGGGCCTCAGAGCTGGCAGCCCGGGCACCAGTAGGTGGCCCGGTTGTTCTCCCACTGCCCGCGCACGCGGATCGTCGTCCGGCAGCGCGGACAGGGGCGACCCTCCTGCCGGTAGACGGCGTGCGGGCGGGTGTGGGCACCGTCGCGGGCGGAGCGCGTCATCTCCTCGCGTGCGAACGCGACCGCGGCCAGGACGTGCTCGTCGGGGACCTGCCCGGTCGCCCGCCACGGGTCGAGCCCCGCAGCCCAGCAGCACTCCGCCTTCCACATGTTGCCGATGCCGGCGATCGTGCGCTGGTCGAGCAGCGCGTCGCCGATCGGACGCGTCGGGTCGTCTTCGCGCAGGCGGCGCAGGAACGACGGCTCGTCGAAGCGCTCGCCGATCACGTCTGGGCCGAGCAGTGCCAGGCGCGGGTCCGTGCGCGCCCGCGCGTCGCTCATCAGCTCGAGCACCGGGCCTCCGTACTGGACGGCTTCCCAGCCGCCGCCCGCGAGCACCAGCCAGGCGTGGCGCCTGGCCCCGCGCGCCGTCGTCCCTTCGCGCCTGACCGACCACCGGCCGGTCATGCGCAGGTGCGAGTGCAAGGTCAGCCCGCCCTCGAAGCGCAGCAGCAGGTGCTTTCCGTGCGCGTCGACCGCGCGCAGCGCGTGTCCCGCGAGCCGCTCCGGCCAGCGGTCGTGACGGTGGCGTGGCTGGGGCGTCTCGATCAGCTCCGGGGCGCGGCCCTCGAACGCCGTGCGGAGACGGGCCGCCGCGCGGTGGATCGTGTCGCCCTCGGGCATCGCCTTAGGAGCGTAGGGCGGCGGCCGCCTCCTGCTCGCCCGAGCCCTTGGCGGCCAGCTCTCTCACCACGCTCTCGACGAGCCTCGTCGCTGCCGCGACTGTCCCGTAGTCGAGGTTTGCCGGGACGTCCGTCGGGAGGTGGTAGTTGGCGGGTGCGCGCCAGTCGGTGATCGACACGAGCGTCGTCGTCGGGTAGCCGGCCCTGCTGGGGATCACCGAGTCGGTCGAAGCGCGTGCGCGGAAACCGCGCTCCAGGGGGATCTCCAGGCGCTCGGCGTGCGTCGCCACCAGATCCCGCAGCCAGGCCCCGGTGTAGTGCTCCATCCAGATCGGCCCCTCGGCCTCGAGCATGATCAGATGCGGCGAGCCGACGGTGTCCAGGTTCAGGAACGTCGTGCTCTCGGGCGGCAGCGAGGTGCCGTGGCGGGCGATGAACGCGCGGATCCCATCCTGCAGCGTCTCCTCGGCTCCGCACGAGACCAGCAGCACGCGCAGGCCCTGCGGGCGGTCGGCGGCGAGCATCTCGGCGAGCGCGACGAGCGATGCCACGCCGGAGAGGTTGTCGTTGGCTCCCTGGACGGTCTGGCTGCCCCACAGCTGGGCGACGGCCGCCGTCGCGAGGGACCCCAGCACGACCCCGGCGGCGGCTGGCTCACGGCGACCGGTCAGCGCGCTCAGCAGCGCGGTGGTGGGAGCGACGAGCCCCGCCCACCACTGCGGCAGCGGCGTTTTGGCGCTCCCCATCCGCTCCGGGTTGCGTTCCCACGCGCGCCGGAGCAGGGTCTGGTCGAACAGCAGGCCCGTCTGCGGCGCGTCGTGGTGGGCGAGCACCACGAGCGTCTCGATCGCCTCCTGATCGCCTGCGCGGGCGACGACGTTGACCGTGCGCCGGCGCCGGCGGATCGCTCGGCGCAGGATCCGCGGCCCGTTCTGGGCCTCGTCGAGCAGCCCGCCGACGCATCCGAGCGCGAGCGCCGTTGCTGCGACCCGCCGTCCACGGAGCGCCGCCGCGGCGGCCGCGATCCCGATCAGTCCGACGAGCGTCGCGTTGGGCGGGAAGGTGCCCCACGAGGGCTCATCCTCGAGTGCCACCGACACCCCCTCCACAGCGCTGAGACGCGCGGCCAGCCACTCGGCCGCCTCGCGCTCACCCGGCGAGCACGGTGTGCGATCGAGCGGTGCGAGCGTCTCCACCACCTCCCGGAGCACCTCCTCCAAGCGCTCGCTCCTCACAAGAAGCACCGCCCCTCGCCGCGATAGGTCGGCACCTCGTCAAGGACCCGCTCGCCCTCGATCAGGTGCAGCGCCTCGAAGCGCTCGCACAGCTCTCCGGCCTTGGCGTGGCGGAAGTAGACGCGATCACCGAGCGCAAGACGGTCAGCTGCCTCTCCGAGCAGCGGCGTCTGCACCTCGCCGGCCCCCTCCTGCCCGTCCAGGTGAAGGCCGGCGGGCAGGTACGGCCGCGGCAGCCGCGCTGCGTCGGCGGGGCCGGATGCGAGGTAGCCGCCTCCAAGGGCCGTCACGACGCCGCGGCCGGGGCGTCTCACGACCGGCAGCGCGAACAGGGCGGCGGGCCGGGGTGTGAACGCGCTGTAGGCGTCGAACAGGGTCGGGCCGTAGAGCCCGGAGCCCGCCGCGAGCTCGGTGACGGCGGGCTCGGCCGCCGTGCTGTGGAGGCTGCCGGTGCCGCCGCCGTTGACGAACCGCAGCGGCGGCGCGCCGGCGGCCGACAGCGCATCGGCCACCGCGGCGACGATCGCGCCGCGGCGCCCGGCGAGCTCGCGCGCGGAGCGCGCCTGCATGGCACCGATCGCGCGGCCCCGCAGCGGATTGCCCGGCGGTTCGTCGCCGACGCCGGCGATCTGCGCCTCGTAGGCCATGATCCCGGCCAGCGTGAGGCGCTCGCGCGCGAGGATCTCACGCGTCATGCGGGCGGCGTCGGCGGGGGTGCGCACGGGCGAGCGCCGCGCCCCGACACGGATGCGGCCACCAAGGGCCCGCCAGCCGGCGTCGATGTCCAGGCACACCGAGATCGGCCCGCCGGGCGCTTCCTCGAGGGCGCGGTCGATCAGCCGCAGGCCCTCTGGCGAGTCGACCATCACGGTCACGTCGGCCCCGCCCGCCGCCAGCTCGCGCAGCGCCTCTGCGTCTGCGGTGGGGTAGGCCACCAGGATGTCGCCGGTACCCTCGGCGGCAAGCCACAGGGCCTCGGGCAGCGTGAACGCCATCGTGCCGCGGAACCCGTCCCGGGCCAGCACGCGCTGCTGCAGCGCGCGGCAACGCACTGACTTGCTGGCGAGGCGGATCGGTTTGCCGGCCGCGCGCCCTTCCATCTCGCGCGCGTTGTCCTCGAGCGCGTCGAGATCGACGAGCGCGAAGGGAGGCGTCAGGCCGGCCGTGGCCCGCTCGAGCCGCTCGTAGGCCGAGGAGGCGGGTGCGCGGACGGCCGCCGGCGCGCTCACCTTGCCGCCTCCGGCGATGGGGGGTTCCCCGCCAAGATGTGCGGCGCGGGCTCCGCGACGGGACCGAGTACGCGATCGGTCCAGTCGTTGGCGAAGACGCCCTTCGGGTCCAGGCGCGCGCGCACGCGCTGGAACACATCCCATTCGGGATAGCGTCCGCTCAGGCTCGCCGCTGTCTGGAAGTGACGCTTGCCCCAGTGCGGACGGCCTTCGAAGCCGTCCATCAAGGCCTCCACGGCGCGGAAGTACGGCTCCCACTCCATCCCCTCGAACATGTGCACGGCGACGAAGCCGCTGTCACGCCCCGCGGCGGTGCTGAGCATCGCGTCGTCGCTCGCGACGGTCCGGACCTCGATCGGGAACGGCACCTCGAAGCCCTCGCGGTCGATCAGGGCGAGGATCTCCGCGACCGCCTGCGCGGTGCGCTCCCGCGGCACCGCGTACTCCATCTCCGTAAAGCGCACCAGCCGCGGGCTGGCGAAGATGGCTGCCGATCGTTCGACCCGCGTCGAGCTGCCGGCGAGCTTAGTCACCAGCCTGTTGAGCTGGGAGATCCGGCTCGGAAAGCGGCGTCCCAGCCGGCACAGCGCGCCGAACGCGTGGTTGGTCAGCAGGATGTCGTTGGCGTAGGCGTTCGCTCGCCCCCGCGGGCGCGCCGGCTCATCGGTGCGGTTGTTCGTCCGCGTGAGCGCCACCTCGGCATGGGGAAAGACGAAGAACTCGAAGTGGTCGTTGGCGAGCGCGCGCTCCTCGAACGTGGAGAGCACCTCCGACAACGGAGCCGGCTCGTCGACGCCGCGCAGCGTGAAGGCGGGCACGCAGCGCAACGTCACCTCCGCCACCGCGCCGAGCGAGCCGAGACCGACCCGCGCGGCGCGGAAGACCTCGGGCTCGTGCTCATCGGAGCACACGAGGGTCGAGCCGTCCGCGAGCACGAGCGTCAGCTCGGTGACCTGCGAGGAGATGTTGCGCAGGCGCGCGCCGGTGCCGTGCGTGGCGGTCGAGATCGCGCCCGCGATGCTCTGGACGTCGATGTCGCCGAGGTTCTCCATCGCGAGCCCGTGGCGATCGAGCTGCGCGCTCAGCTCGTGGATCGTGATCCCGGCCTGCACCTTCACGAGCCCCGAGGAGGTGTCGGCCTCAAGGAGGCCGTTCATGCGATCCAGGCGCAGCATCACGCCATCGGTGAGGGCGATGTCGCTGAACGAGTGCCCGGCCCCCACGACCCGCGCGGGCAGGCCGCGCGCGGCGGCGGCGGCGAGCACCTCGGCGAGCTCCTCGACGCTTGCGGGCGAGCTCCGTGCGGAAGGCAGGCAGCGCTGGTCGCCGGCCCAGTTGCGCCAGTCCGCCTGACGGTGCGGGCCGCCCGGGTAGACGGGGTTTCGATCAGTAGGCTCGGGCATTGGATGGACGAGTCCGAGCCTACTGCGAGCCAGGCCGCTCGGCCAGCGGGAACGCTCAGGACGCGCCCGGGCCCACGCCGGGCGACCGTTGTGGGCGCGGGCTCGTTCGGGACGGCGCTGGCCGTGCTGCTCGACCGCGCCGGGCTTCGCACCACGCTCCAGACCCGGACCGCCGAGCAGGCGCAGGTGCTCGAGAGCGCCCGGGAGAACGCCGCGTACCTGCCGGGGGTGGAGCTGCCGGGCGGGCTGCGTGTCGAGCCCGCCTCGGCAGGCGCCGCGCGCGCGGACTACGTCTTCCTGGCCGTGCCCTCGCGTGCGCTCGGCGAGGCGATCGACTCGCTCGTCGCCGCAGGCCTCGGCCCCCGCACGTCGCTCGTGTCGGTCGCGAAGGGGCTCGTGCCCCCCACCGGGACGCCCCCGACGCTCCTGCTGACGGAGCGTTTCGGCGCGCAGCGAGTGGCCTGCCTCGGCGGCCCCGCCCATGCGCGCGAGATGGTCCGCGACGGAGCCGCGCTCGTGGCCGCCTCGCTGGACGAGGACCTCGCGCGCGGACTCGCCCAGGTCCTCAACCGGGCCGGCGTGGTGTGCGAGCAGTCGAACGACCCTGTCGGCGTGGAGCTGGCCGGCACCGCCAAGAACGCCGCCGCGCTCGCCGCCGGCGCGACCGAAGCGCAGGGGCTGAACGCCGCAGGCGCCGCCGCCGGGCACATCTTCGCGGAGGTCTGGCGCTATGCCGAGGCGCTCGGCGCGCGCCCGGAGTCGATGATCGGCCTCGCCGGGGCGGGGGATCTCGTCGCCACGGCGCTGGCCCCCGAAAGCCGCAACCGGCGGGCCGGCGAGCTGCTGGCGGGGGGCGTACCGGCCGCCGAGATCCCGCAGCGCGTGGGCCAGGCGGTCGAGGCGCTCGAGTCGGTGCCGCTGCTCGCGCGCACACTCGAGCAGGCCCACGTGCAGGCTCCTGTGACAGGAGCGCTCGGGCGCCTGATCTCGGGTGAGCTGCCGCTCCAGGAGTGGGTCGCCCTGGTCCGCACCACGGTGCCGCCACCCGCGCTGTGGCGCCGGCGCCCGCGACCGGGCTTCTGGCGCCGGCTGTGGCGGCGCCTCGGCGGCTCCTAGCCCATCAACGTGCTGACGACGGCCTCGTAGACCCCCGGGCCGTTGCCCGCCTCGGACACGCGCACGTTCCTGATCCCGGCGATCGCCTCGCGCATCGAGGGGTCGCGGGCGACCGCGTTGGCGACGAGCCAGAACGTGCCCACGTGCGCCGCGCACGCGAGATCCTCGCGCGAATCGCCGACCGCGAATGCCTGCTCGGGCGCGTAACCGCGGATCTGCATGTGCAGCGCGACCGCGGCGGCCTTCGAGGCGCCCTTTGGCACGAGGTGGTAGCCACGGACGTGTGGCAGCGCCGCGAGGTCCGGCGAGCGGCGGTTGACCACCCCGTTGTCGACAAGGCGCAGCTGATCGTGGCCACGCTCGGCGAGCAGCTCGTCAACCTCGAAGGCGTCGACGAGCCCGCGGAAGAGGTGGGAGACCTCGCGGTTCACGTGCCAGGGCTCGTGGTACTCCAGGCGCCCGCGGTAGGTCTCGAGCAGCAGGGCGGGGGCGCCGGTCTGCTCGATCTGCTCGGCGATCGTGAGCTCGCCCGGCACCATCCCGCCGGTCAGCCAGTGTTCCTCGCCGTCGAGCACGAGGCACGCACCGGCCTCGTAGATGTAGGCGCCCTGCCCGAACAGGCGGGCGTCCTCCTTGACCTGGGCCTGGCGGCGGCCGGACATGAGCACGATCTCGACCCCCGCGCGCAGGCAGGCCTGGATCGCGCGTGCTCCCTCGAGCGTGATGTTGCCCTCGCCGTCGTGCAGCAGCGAGGCGCCGCGGCCGAGGAGCGTGCCGTCGAGATCGAGATAGAGACAGCGCACGCCGGCGGCGCCGCCGGCGCCGCTCACGCGGCCTCCGCGAGCGTCGCCAGCGCCGGACGTTCGACAGGACCCTCCGGCCCGTCCTCGAGGCGCCCGTCGGCGGCCAGCCGCGCGGCCAGCGTCGCGAGCACGGTTCGCGCCATCGGCTCGAGCTCGGCGAGCGTCTTGTGGGGGTTGTGGTGCTCGTCGAGGTCGACCTGGGCCAGCCCGTCCAGACCGGCGGCGCGCCAGGCGTCGATCAGCATCGCGATCTCGACGCCGTACCCGGTCGCGAAGGGCAGGCGCTCGAGCAACTCGCGCCGTCCCGCGACCTCGCCGGCGAGCGGCTGGCGCACGCCCGACAGGGCGGGGTAGAACAGCTCCAGCGCGGGTCGGGCCATCAGGTGGTTCACGCGGCCGCCGCCATCGCGCGCGCCGCCCAGCGGGCGGCGGTAGAAGCCCTTGGCGAACCGCACCCCGGGCTCGCACACCAGCGCCCCGAGCAGGCCCGTGGCGAAATGGGCAGAGAAGTCTTCGGTGTCGGCGTCCAGGAAGCAGACGAGCGCCCCTTCGCATGCGCCAAGTGCCCGCCACATCGCATCGCCCTTGCCCAGCACCGGCCCGTAGGAGGGCATCAGCTCGGACTCCTGGACGACGCGGGCGCCCGCCGCCGCCGCGACCTCGGCGGTGCCGTCCCGCGAAGCGGCGTCGACAACCAGGATCTCGTCGATCGCACCCTGCTCGCGCAGTGGCACGAGCGCCGCGACGACCTCACCGACGGTACCGGCGCACTCCCGGGCGGGCAGGCAGACCGTCGCGCTTTCGCGCTTGGTTGCCGCGATCCGCTCCGGCTCATAGGTTGAATGGTGGAAGGTGCGCAGAACGCCTGCGTCCGGGGCGGGGGCGGGCGGCATCGCCTCTACTATCTCAAGTCCTTGCCGGCCGCCCTTGAAGAACAGCCCTGGAGCGCGATGTTGGAGACGGGCCGCGCGGACGGGCGGCTGGTCCGTGAGGCGCGCGAAGGACCCGGCCAGGCCCGCTTCGGCGAGACCCCCGCCGGGCTCGATGCGAGGCTCCTCTCCGCGCTCGCGAAGGTGGGCGTCGAGCGCCTCTACGAGCACCAGACCGAAGCGGTCGAAGCGGCCTGGCAGGGACCGACGATCGTCACGACGGGAACGGCTTCCGGCAAGTCGATGTGCTTCAACCTGCCGACCCTCGACGTGCTGTGCCGGGACAGCCGGGCGCGTGCCATCTACCTCTACCCGACGAAGGCGCTGGCGCAGGATCAGGCGCGCGCGCTGGCGGCGTTCGGCCTCTCCAAGCACGTGCGCCCCGCGATCTACGACGGCGACACGCCGCGCGAGGCGCGCGCGGAGATCCGCCGCCGCGCGAACATCGTGCTCACGAACCCCGACATGCTCCACGTCGGCATCCTCCCGAACCACGCCGCCTGGGCGGACCTCTTCGCCAACCTCGCGGTCGTCGTCGTGGACGAGGCGCACGTCTACCGCGGCGTGTTCGGCTCGCATGTCGCCAACGTGCTGCGCCGCCTGTTGAGGATCGCCGCCGCGTACGGCACGTCACCGCGCGTCTTGATGGCCTCGGCGACGATTGCGAACCCGGTCGAGCTGGCCGAGCGCCTGACTGGGCTCGAGGACTTCGCGCTCGTCGACCGCGACGCCTCGCCGGCACCCGAGCGCAAGATCGCGATCTGGAACCCGCCGCTCACCGACGAGGCCAGCGGCGCTCGGCGCTCGGCGCTGGGCGAGGCCGCCGAGCTGCTCTCCGGTCTCGTACGCCAAGGCGCCCGCATGATCTGCTTCATGAAGTCGCGCAAGGGCGTCGAGGTGCTGAGCCGGCTCGTCCGCGACGAGCTTGCAAACGACGACCCCGAGCTGGCGGAGCTCGTCGCGCCGTATCGCGCCGGCTACACCCCGCAGCAGCGGCGCGAGCTCGAGCAGCGGCTGATGCGGGGCGAGCTGCGAGCGATCGTGACGACCGACGCGCTCGAGCTCGGCATCGACATCGGCGAGCTCGACGGCGCGCTCGTCGTGACGTTCCCGGGGACCGTCGCCTCGCTGCGCCAGATGTGGGGCCGTGCCGGGCGCCGAGGCCGCGGCCTCGCCGTCTATCTCGCTGGGGAGGACGCGCTCGATCAGTTCTTCTGCCGCCATCCCGACGAGTTCCTCGACCGCCCCGTCGAGGCCGCGATCCTCGACCACGAGTCGCCGCTGATCTACCGCCGCCACCTCCTTTGCGCGGCGCACGAGGGCCCGCTCTCGCGGGAGGACGCGGAGTTCCTCGGGCCACGCTGGGAGGCGGCCGCCGAGATGCTGGAGAGCGCGGGTGAGCTGCGCCGGCGCGAGGGCGTCGCCGGAACGAGCTACGTCCCGCGACGAGGAGGCTCCTACCCGGCGGCCGACGTCTCCCTGCGCTCGGCCTCGCCCGAGAGCTTCGCGATCGTCGACGTCTCCTCCGGAGAGCTCCTCGGAACCACGGAGTCGGCGCGAGCGCATTCGACGATCCACGAGGGCGCGGTCTACCTGCACCTCGGGCGCTCCTACGAGGTGCGCGAGCTCGATCTCGAGCGCCGGCGAGCGCTCGTATCGCCGTTCAGCGGCGACTGGTACACCCAGCCCAAGCGGACCACCGACACCGAGATCGTGCGGCTGCTCGACCGGCGCGAGACGCTCGGGGTGCGGCTGTCCTTCGGCGAGGTGAGCGTCACCGACACCGTGCTCGCCTACCAGCGGCGGCGCCTGGCCGACCACTCCCAGCTCGACCTGTTCGCGCTGGACCTGCCGCCGACGAGCTTCCAGACGCAGGCGCTGTGGTTCGAGCTCGACGCCGGCGAGCTCGCCGAACGGGTGTCGATGGAGCAGCTGCTGGGGTCGCTGCACGCGACCGAGCACGCGCAGATCGCGGTGCTGCCGCTGATCGCGATGTGCGATCGGTGGGACATCGGCGGGCTCTCCACGAACGTGCATCCGCAGACGGGCGTCCCCACGATCTTCCTTTACGACGGGCACCCCGGCGGGATCGGCATCGCGCGCACGGCCTTTGCGCGCTTCGAGGAGCTCTGCGAGGACGCGCGCCGGCTGATCGGCGGCTGCGGCTGCAAGAGCGGATGCCCTTCCTGTGTGCAGTCACCCAAGTGCGGGAACCTCAACGAACCGCTCTCGAAGGCCGGCGCGCTGCTCGTGCTCGACTGGCTGCTCGAGGCCAGGCGCCGGGCGCGAGGCTGCACGCGCAGAGAAGGCCGCGGCGGCGCCGCTCTGATCGGCAGTTGCCGCTGTTAGTGCAGGAGAAGCGGGCGGGCCGGGAGAACCCCGGATCCGTGAGCGGCTTCCGAGACACCGTGCTCTCCCCCTTTATAAAGCCCGCCGTCGCGGCCCTGATCGCCTGCGCCGTGCTCGCAACCTCGGTCGCGGCGGCTGAAGCGCCGCCGCGCCAGTCGCTGATCTTCGAAGGAGCGGGCGGGCGCACGCCGCTGACGCAGTGGACGCTGCGCCGCGACCCCGCGAACACCGGCCTCGCGCACGGCTGGGCCCGCGGCGGCTTCTCAGGCTCCACGGTGAGCGTCCCGAACGTCGTCAACGCGACCCCGTACAGCGGACGTGCGGGCGGGCGCAACTACATGGGGTCGGTCGCGTGGTACCGCACCACGTTCCGGGCGCCTGCGACGGGACGCTACGACCTTGATTTCTACTCGGCGAACTACCGCGCCGAAGTGTTCGTCGACGGCAAGCTGCTCGGCACCCACCGTGGCTCCTACCTCCCGTTCACGATGCCGACGACGCTCGCAGCCGGCGCGCACGTGATCGTCGTGCGGGTCGACTGGCGCTTCCCCCAGCGTCAGGCCGAAGAAGGTTTCCATCGCACCTGGTTCAACTGGGGCGGGCTGGACGGCGAGGTGGACGTGCGTCCCCTCGGCGCGAGCGAGCTGCAGGGGCCAACCATCGAAACGACGCTTGCCGGCGCGCAGGCGAACGTCAAGGTCAGCGTGCAGGTCCACAACTATGGAGCGGCGCGTTCGATCAGGCCCGAAGGATCGCTGGTCAACGGCCCGCAGGCGATCCCGCTCACGTTCGCCGCGATCACTGTGCCGGCGGGGGCAACCGCCACCGCGACGGCGACGGCGGCTGTCGCGGCCCCCGCGCTGTGGTCGCCGGCGGCGCCGAATCTCTACACGATGGAGCTCGCCGTGCCGGGAGAGAGCACGTACTCGGCGCGCGTCGGACTGCGCCAGATCACCCGGCACGGGGGCGAAGTGCTCCTGAACGGGCAACGCCTGCGGCTGCACGGAGCGACCATTCAGGAGGACGTGCCCGGGCACGGCGACGCGTTGACACCAGCCGACCAGGACGGGATCGTCGCCGACCTCAAGTCGATCGGAGCCAACGCCGTGCGCGCACAGCACCCGCTCGACCCGGCGCTGCTGGAACGTCTCGACGCCGCGGGGCTGCTCGTCTGGCAGGGCGTCGGCCCCGTCGAAGGCGCGGGCATGTGGTACTCGAACTCGGCCAAGCTCGACGCCGAAGCCGAGCAGCAGGTGCGCACCACCGCGACCGCCGCGTCACTGCACCCCTCGATCTTCGCCTGGAACCTCGTCGACGAGGTGGCCGGCAACGGCCGCGACGCGGCCGAGGTTCGCTACGTCCAGGACTCAGCGCGCTGGCTGCACGCGCACGACCCGGGCCGCATGGTCGCCGTGGACGTGTGGGGGCGCCACCCGCCGGCACACGCCGGCTCTCTGTACTCCGACGTCGATGCCGTCGCGGAGACCGACTACACCGGCTGGTACGAACACCCGCATGACAGCCCGGCGCAGCTGGCCGGCCGCATGCGCACGAGGCTTGCCCAGATGGCCAGGACCTTCGCGGGCAAGGTGCTCGTGATCAGCGAGTTCGGCGCGGAATCGAACACCCTCAACAGGCCCGGCACGCCCGGCAGCTACGCCTTCCAAGCCGCGCTCTTGAAGAACCACATCCAGGTCTACGCGGCCGACCCGGCGCTGACGGCTATGTTCGTCTGGGTGCTGCGCGACTACCCGCTGACCCCGACCTTCAGCGGCGGCTCGATCCACCGCGTCATCAAGCACCTGAAGCTGATCGAAGGGCTCAACCAGAAGGGGCTGTTCACCTACCCCGGCATGGCTAAGCCGGCAGCCGGGACGGTGGCGGCGCTCTACAAGGCGCTGCCCGTGAACTGAGCGTCTGTGGGAGGCCGCCCGACACCACGGGCGGCCATCACAAGGCGCCCGCGATGACCGACGGCCACGGCGCTAGGTCTTGTTCCCCGCCGCGATCTTCCGCAGGTCGATCGTCTCGTCGTAGAGCTTCGCGTCGACGCCCTGCGCCAGCGCCACCTCGCGCAGCGGGCGGCCGGACGCCGTGGCCTCTTTGACGATCTCTGTTGCGCGGTCGTAGCCGATCGCCCCGTTCAGGGCGGTGGCGACGGCCAGCGTCGCGCCGGCCGAGGCCTCGGTGCCCGCCCGGTTGGCCTGGATGCCGTCTACGCACTTCTCGGCGAACACGACCGACGTCGAGCTGAGCAGCTTCAGCGACTGCAGCAGGTTGCGGGCGATCAGCGGGATGCGGACGTTGAGCTCGAACTGCCCCTGCATGCCGCCGATCGTGATCGCCGTGTCGTTGCCGATCACCTGCCCGGAGACCTGCAGCACGACCTCTGGGATCACGGGATTGACCTTGCCGGGCATGATCGAGGAGCCCTTCTGCAGCTCGGGCAGGAACAGCTCGCCGATCCCTGCCCGCGGGCCAGAGCCCATCAGCGCGAGGTCGCCTGCGATCTTGGTCAGCGAGACCGCGATCACCTTCAACGCGCCGGAGAGCTCGACGAGCGCGTCGCGGTTCGCCTGGGCCTCGAACGAGTCGAGCGGGGCGGCGATCTGCTTGAGCCCCGACTCCTTCTTCAGCCGCGCCCGGACCCGCTCGGCAAAGCGCGAATGCGTGTTCAGACCGGTGCCGGTGGCGGTGCCTCCGAGCGGGATCTGCCCCACGTGGACGAGCGCGGACTGCACCCGCTCGATGCCGAGCGCGATCTGCGCCGCGTAGCCGGCGAACTCCTGCCCCAAGGTCACCGGCACCGCGTCCATCAGGTGCGTACGGCCGGACTTGACGATGTTCTGGAAGCTTTTCGCCTTGCGGGCGAAGGAGCGTTCGAGCTGCTTCAGCGCGGGCAGCAGCTCGTTCTGCGCGACATCGAGGGCGGCGAGGTGCACCGCGGAGGGAAACACGTCGTTGGAGGACTGCCCGTAGTTGACGTGGTCGTTGGCGTGCACGCCCGCGAGCGTCGCGATCACCTCGTTGGCGTTCATGTTCGTGGAGGTCCCCGAGCCCGTCTGGAACACGTCGATCGGGAACTGGGAGTCGTGCTTGCCGGCCGCGATCTCATTCGCCGCGCGCTCGATCGCGCGCGCTTTGGCCTTCGGCATCAAGCCGAGCTCGCCGTTGACCGCGGCCGCGGCGCCCTTCAGGCGCGCCAGCCAGTGGATCACCTCGACGGGGACGGTCTCGCCGGAGATCGGGAAGTTCTCGACGGCCTTGCTCGTCTCACCGCCCCACAGCTCTTTCTCTTTCGGCATCTTCACTCCTGATTAGGGCCCGCCCACCTTTGGGTCATCGCGCCGCCGCGTTGCGAGCATGCGCGCGACCTCCCAGAACCCTATCCAGACGGCGCACCCGGCCCCTCAGCCGCAGAACGCCGCCAGCTCACGCGCCAGGCCGACCGGATCGTCGTAGGCCATCAGGAAGCCCGTGCTCGGCAGGACCCTGAGCTGGGCCCGGGGCAGCAGCTCGAGCGCCTCTTCGGCCGCCGAGAGCGGGTGCATGCTGTCGCGGTCGGCCCACAGCAGCAACACCGGCATGTCCAGCTTCGGATACAGGTCGAGCAGCTGCCGCTGCGCCCCGCGCGGCCAATCCCGCGCCGCCTTCGACCACGACCGCGCGAGGCTCGAGTTGCCCGGCACGTCGGCGAAGGCCTGGCGGAAGAGGTCGGCGGCGGCGGGATTGGCGCGGGCGCTCAGCGCCACTCCGCGTTGGGGTCTGAACACGGCGGCGGCCGCGTAGGAGAGCATCACGTCGAATCCCGGCACCGCGGCCGCGCGCGACGCACTCTGGATCGCCGCGCGCGTCCCCGCCCGCGCCGGCGGCACGTGCAGGCGGTTGGGCGTCAGGACGAGGCGGGAGGGTGAGATCCAGCCGAGCTCGACCGCCCGCAGGATGATCTCTGCCCCCGCGTCGTGACCGACGAGCAGCGGCCGGGGGCCGAGCACCTCCGCCGAGAAGCCCGCCATCACCTCGGCAAACCAGTCACGCGTGTACGGGTGACGGGGGCGCTGCTCGGAGTCGCCGTGCAGGGGCAGGTCGGGGAGGACCACGCGGAAGCGATCGGCCAGCCCCTCGACTGCGGGTTCCCACTCCTTGTGGGAGAGCAGGCCGGAGTGCAGCAGCGCAAGCGGGGGACCCGCGCCGGCCTCGCGGTAGGCAACACGCGCGCCGTCGCGATGGTGGTAGAGGCGGAGGCGCATCGCGTCAATCGTAGGCGCGTGCGCGCGCGGCGCGGGCGCTCAGAAGCGCAGCGTCGCTGCGATCGCTTTGCGCGCGGGGCGGCGCGGCCGGCGCCGCTCAGAAGCGCAGCGTCGCTGCGATCCCGCCGAGCGGCCCGAGCTCGGGCCGGTCGTGCAGCGGGAGGACCTCGGCGTCCTGCTCGACCGCTGCGTGCACGGCGTCGTCGACGATCTGCTCGCGAGCTTCCACTGCCGAGCCGTCGAACGGGCAGCTCTTCGCCTCGAGGCCCAGCCAGCCGTCGCGCGGGCAGCGCACTCCGGGGGACCGCAGCGTGTCGTCCAGCAGCAGTGCCGCCACCCGGCGTTCGTTCAGCGCTTCCAGCGCATCGGCGAGGCCGGCCGCCGCACGCCGGTCGCCCTCGCGTGAGAGGTGCTCGCGCAGTTCGCTGAGCACCTGTTCCTCGTGCTGCTCACGCTCGCGTTCGAGCACCGGCTCGAGCACGCGCTCGATGTCGCTCACGGCGACGTCCGGGACGTCGACGCTGAGGCGCTCTTCCTGTAGCAGCGAGCGCACCTCTGGGTGGAGCGCGCCGGTGACCTCGCCCCAGAGGGGCTCGGGACACCCGATCAGCAGCCGGCGGTAGGGCTCGAAGCGCAATGTCTCTTTCAGGACGTCGGCGACGTGCTTCAGGTGCTCGGCGACTTCCTCTTCCTGACCGCGCTGGAAGCGCGCCTGGGACAAGCCGCCCCCTTTTGTTCGGCCCCAGACTTCGTCCTTGACCGTCAGCGCTTCACGCAGGCCCTCGTGCGTGGTGCGCATGAAGCGCGCGAGCCGCTCGTCGACGAGCGCGATCACGATGCTGCCCGGAGCCGGAGCCTCGGCGAGCGGGGCGATCAGCGCGGTGTCGCCGATCGCATAGCGGGTAGGGAGCTCACGGTCGAGCCGCACCAGCTCCTCGAGCCCGAGCGGTGTCGAGAGGAAAAGCGCCACCGAGCGTGCACCGCGCGCCCACTCTGCCTCATCGGGCCGCAGGATCCCCCGCGCACTCGCGAGCGCCGCGCGCAGCGCCATCAGCTGCCCGTGCGGGCGATCCTCACCCTCGATCTCGCGATGTGCGGCGTCGAGCAGCGAGTCGATCTCCGACTGGCGGGCGCGCGGGGTCGCGAACCGGTCGGGGTCGAGGTCGAGGTACAGGCTGAGCACGCTGGGTTCGCCGTCGCGCACTTCCGCGAGGCGTCGCAGGCGACCCGCGTCGAGGTCGTTGGCAATCGCCATAGGTGCTTCAGCCTCCCCGGGTTGCGAGGATCACCCGATGAGTGTCGCACCCCCGGCCCCGCAGCGTCGCCGGGTCGCACGCAGCGGCCGTGGCGCTCGCCTTGGGAGGTGAGACCGCGCCGGTGACGGCCACCGGCGCGGCTGCCCACCCGGGGCGAGCGTCGCCGCGCACCTAGAATTGCGCGGCCGTGAGCGCTGAGAGCCCCCTGATCCCGGATCGCGACGTGGACCCCCGCCGGGAGCTGCCGGAGATGGAGGGCGAGGTCCTCGAGCGCTGGCGCGAGCGCGACGTGTTCAAGGCCTCGCTGGCGGCCCGCGAGGGGGCCGACTCCTGGGTGTTCTACGAGGGCCCGCCCACCGCAAACGGACCTCCCGGCTCCCATCACGTGCTCTCGCGGGTGTTCAAGGACGTCTACCCGCGCTTTCAGACCATGCGCGGCTACCGCGTCGAGCGCAAGGGCGGCTGGGACTGCCACGGCCTGCCGGTCGAGATCGCGGTCGAACGGGAGCTGGGGATCAAATCGAAGTCAGAGATCGAGGAGTACGGGATCGGCCGTTTCAACGAGCGCTGCCGCGAATCCGTCTTCTCCTACCTCACCGAGTGGGACCGGTTGACGGAGCGGATCGGCTTCTGGCTCGATCTCGAGCACGCGTACAGGACGCTCGACGAGAGCTACATCGAGTCGGTCTGGTGGGCGCTGTCGCAGATCCACGAGCGCGGGCTGCTCTACGAGGGGCGCAAGGTCGTCCCCTACTGCCCCCGCTGCGAGACGACGCTCTCCTCGCACGAGGTCGCCCTGGGCTACCGCGACGTCGTGGATCCGAGCGTCTATGTGAAGCTCCCTGTCGCCGGTGGCGACGAGCGCCTGCTCGTCTGGACGACGACGCCCTGGACGCTGCCGGGCAACGTCGCCGTCGCCGTCTCGCCGGATGCCGAGTACGTGACCGCCTCCCAGGGTGGGGAGCGCTACGTGCTCGCCGCCGCTCGCGTAGCGGCGGTGCTCGGCGAGGACGCGGAGGTGCTCGACCGCTACACGGGCGCCGAGCTGCGCGAGCGCTTCGGCGGCTATGAGGGGCCGATCTTCGACGTCGCCGAGGACGCGACCTACCCGATCCTCGCCGGCGACTTCGTCACGACGGGAGACGGCACCGGCATCGTTCATCTCGCGCCCGCGTTCGGCGAGGACGACTACCGCGTCGCCGCGGAGGCCGGGATCTTCGACCCCTCCGACCCGGCCACGCTGCTGAACCCGGTGCGGCCGGACGGCACGTTCGACGGGCGCGTTCGCGGGCGCGGCGGCGCCTCGTACGAGGGCCGCTACGTCAAGGACGAAGCGCTCACGCAGGAGCTGATCGACGACCTCGACGGCGCGGGCCTGCTGCTGCGCGCGGAGGAGTACGAGCACTCCTACCCGCACTGCTGGCGCTCGGACAACGCTCTCATCTACTACGCCAAACCGTCGTGGTACATCGCCACCTCGCAGCTCCGCGACGAGCTGCTCGCAGGCAACGAGACGGTCGCGTGGCACCCGCCGCACGTCAAGGAGGGGCGGTTCGGCGACTGGCTCCGCAACAACGTCGACTGGGCCCTCTCGCGCGAGCGCTACTGGGGCACGCCGCTGCCCGTGTGGCGCTGCGAGGAGGGACATGTCCGCGTCGTCGGCTCCTTCGGCGAGCTCTCGGAGCGCTCGGGCGAGGAGCTCTCCGACCATCACCGCCCCTTCGTGGACGAGATCTCCTTTGCCTGCGCGGAGCCGGGCTGCGAGGGGACGATGCGCCGCGTCCCGGAGGTGATCGACGTGTGGTTCGACTCGGGCTCGATGCCGTTCGCCCAGCATCACTTCCCCTTCCAGCACGAGGACACCTTCGAGTCCGCCTACCCCGCCGACTTCATCTGCGAGGCGCAGGACCAGACGCGCGGCTGGTTCTACTCGCTGCTCGCGGTCGCGACGCTCCTGGGGCGGCCCGCGCCCTACCGCAACGTTGTCTGCCTCGGGCTGATCCTGGACGAGCAGGGGCAGAAGATGTCGAAGTCGCGCGGCAACGCGGTCGAGCCGTGGGACGTGCTCGAGCGCTACGGCGCGGACGCCTTCCGCTGGTACTTCTTCACCTCCAAGCAGCCCTGGGACGGATACCGCTTCTCGGTCGAGACGATCGGCGAGGGCGTGCGGCTGTTCCTGAAGCAGCTCTGGTCGACCTACTACTTCTATGCGCTCTACGCGCACGCGGCGGCGGAGCCGCTCGGCGCCGCACCAGCGGACACCCAGCCCGCGACCGAGCTCGACCGCTGGGCCCTCTCGCGCACGGCATCGACCGCGGCCCTGGTCACCGAGCGTCTCGACGCCTACGACGTGACGAGCGCGGGGCGTGCGATCGCCGAGCTCGTCGATGAGCTGTCGAACTGGTACGTGCGCCGCTCGCGCCGGCGCTTCTGGGCCGGCGAGCCGGCCGCGTTCGCGACGTTGCGCTCGTGCCTGCTGGCGGTCGCGAAGATGCTGGCGCCGCTGTGCCCGTTCATCGCGGATGAGATCTACGACAACCTCGACGGCGAGCGCGAGAGCGTGCACCTCTGCGACTTCCCGGAGCCCGAGGAGATCGGCGCCCGCGACCCGGAGCTGGAAACGGCGATGGAGCTGGCCCGTGAGACCGTCCGCCTCGGGCTGGGCGCGCGCGGCAAGGCGAAGATCAAGGTGCGCCAGCCGCTGTCCGAGGCGGTGGTCGTCGCCGCGGGGCGCGAGCGCGAGGCGATCGAAGGCCTCTCGGAGATCGTCCGCGAGGAGCTGAACGTCGCACGCATCACGTTCGTCGCGGCGGCGGATGAGCTCGGCAGCTACGAGGTGAAGGCCAACTACCGCAGCCTCGGGCCGACGTTCGGCAGGGACATGCCGCTGGCCGCGGAGGCGATCGCGGCGCTTGACCCTGGACGCACCGCCGAAGCCGTCCGCGACGGCGGGCAGATCGGCATCTCGGTGTCCGGACGCGAGCACACGCTCTCTCCCGAGGATCTGATCATGACGCTGCGCCCGCCCGAGGGCTACGCCGTCGAGCGCGAGGGCTCGCATGCCGTCGCACTGGACCTCGAGATCGGCGAGGCGCTGCGCCAGGAGGGCCGGGGACGCGAGGTCGTCCACGCGGTCCAGAACGCGCGCAAGAACGCCGGCCTCGCCGTCGAGGACCGCATCGAGTTGGATCTCGACGGCGACCCGGTGCTGCTCGAGGCGGCGCGCGAGCAGCGCGACTACCTCTCGGAAGAGACGCTGGCGCTCGCGACCCGGATCGGGAGCGCCGACGCCGCCGCGCCCGGCGAGAGGGCTTACAGCGAGACCGCGACGATCGAAGGCTTCGCGCTCACGATCGGGATCGCGCGGGTCTAGACCGCAGGACGCTCAACCAGGGGCCGCGGCAGGCCGATGGGGTGGGAACGTGTACTCGGTGCTCCGGAGCCCCGCTTTGGACCCATAAAGCGAAGCGCCCGCATGTGCGGGCGCTTCCAAAGCTGGTTGTAGGGCCGGGGGGCTCTACGCCGCCGACAGCGCAGGCTCGAGCTCCTGCTCGAGCTTCTTCTTCGGGTAGGCGCCGATGATCGTCTTGGCCGCCTCGCCGTTCTTGAAGAGGATCATCGTCGGGATCGAGAGGACCTGGAAGCGAGCCGCGGTCTGGGGGTTCTCGTCGATGTCGAGCTTGACGATCTTGAGGTCCTCGCGCTCGGACTGGATCTCCTCCAGGACCGGGGCGACGACGCGGCAGGGACCGCACCAAGGGGCCCAGAAGTCGACGAGCACGGGCTTGTCGGCCTCGAGCACCTCAGCGTCGAAGTTGTTGTCGGTGATCTGGGGAAGGCTGCCTGCCATCGGGTCTCCTCTACGCTCGGTTGACACCCACTATACAAAATGAAGGAAGGGTCGCCGGGGCTACTCGCGCCAGCGGTCCCGCTGCTCCTGGCTCATCGTCCATCGAGGCCGCCCGCGACGTTCGAGCGACACGGGCGGCTCGCCTTCTCGAACCCGGCGGCGGCGCACCGAGAGCGCGGTGCCGATCACGAACGCCCACACCAGCACCAACGGGATCAACCACGCCCAGAGGCTCATTCCGCGCTCTTCACGGGCAGCGAGCCGGCGTATGAGGCGCCGATCGCCACCCAGCGCTCGAGGTCGCGCTTGGCCCTGACGCCCTCAGGCGCCACGCGCAGCCAGCCGTCCATCTCCCGCCCCCGCATCTGGAAGCGCGATGCGTGCTTGCGGGCGACGAGCGCATCCGTCTCGGCCGGGTCGCACCGCAGCAGCAGCCCGCCCTGGCCGCTGGCGCTGACGGCCATGTTCCCGCCGATCAGGAACGCCAGCCCGCCGAACATCTTCTTCTCGGCCACGCCATCGTGGGCCGCGAGCGCCTCGCGGATGCGGCCGGCGAGATCCTCGTCGTAGGCCATCGCGAGCGATTATCCCAGCGCGCTCAGCGCACGATCACCCGGAACCCTTCCCAGTCCCGGACGATCGGGGGCTGGATGTGGGTCAGGGCGATGAAGAGGTGCGGAGAGACGTAGACCTCGATGAACGCGGCGGCGACGAGCACCGGGACGGCGATCAGCACCGTCACGAGCGTCGCCGCCAGCAGCTGGTCCCACTCCGCCCGGCGGCTGGCGATGATCCACGCAGCAAGCGGGAGGAACAACGCCACCAGCTCCGGGATCGCGTGCGGCAGCACCCCCAGCAGCACCAGCGCGGGCGAGACGTGGAGGAACTGGGAGATCCCGGCAAGCGTGTGACCGATCAGGTAGGCCTGCGCGCTCAGCGAGAAGGTCGTCGCGCACACGACGAAGCCGATCGCGATGCGCCCCCCGTGCTGGTGCAGCCAGCGCGAGACGCCGGTGTGCTGCTCGGCCTGCATCGGCAGCGACGCACCGGCGATGAACCCCGCCACACACGCCATTGCGTGCAGAGCGAGGACCAGGAAGTTGTTGCGCAGCACGTGCAGCACGTCGCCGTCGTCGCCGACCACGAACGGCGGCTGCAGTTCGATGATCCGCGTGTAGCCGTGGTCGAGCGTCGCGATCAGCCACACCGCGGCCAGCAGGCCCGCTGCCGCGAGGGCAGCGCCCGCCGCCCAGCGGCCGACGACGGCCCCGGGGCGCTGCTGCCAGTCCGCGAGCGTCGCACGTGTGTGCTTGACCCCGTGGGCGAACGCGTACGCCGATGAATCCATCTCTCAGACCTGCATCGGCTCCCCCGGGGCGTGACTCAAGCCGCAGTCGCGCCGCGGCCGTGCCGAGCCTCAGCCGAAGCGCAGCATCGGCACCAGCCACATCGCCTCGGCGGCGATCCGCCAGGACATCTTGCTCGTGCCGTGCTCGCGGTCGCGGAAGGTGATCGGCACCTCCACGACCCGGAAGCCGCGCTGAACGGCGCGGTAGGTGAGCTCGACCTGGAACGCGTAGCCGCGCGAGCGCACCGTCTCGAAGTCGATCGCTTCGAGCACCTCGCTACGGAAGCACTTGAAGCCTCCGGTCAGGTCGCGGACCTGCAGACCCAGCACGATCCGCGCGTAGGCCGAGCCGCCCCCGCTGATGAACCTCCGTAGAACGCCCCAGTCGGTCACACCCCCGCCCGGCACGTAGCGCGAGCCGAGCGCGAGGTCGGCGTCGCCCCGGGCGGCCTCGAGCAGCCGCGCCAGATCGGCAGGGTCGTGCGAGAAGTCGGAGTCCATCTCCATCACGTAGCCCGCGCCCTCGCCCAGCGCGTGCGCGAAGCCGGCGAGATAGGCCGGGCCGATGCCGCCCTTCACGGTGCGGTGCAGCACCCGCGCCCATTCGTGCCGGGCCGCCATCGCATCGGCGATGTCGCCGGTGCCGTCGGGGGAGCCGTCGTCCACCACGAGGATCCGAAACCCCTCCGGGGCCGCCGTGGACAGCACCGCGGCCGAGGCGTTCATGATCGCCTCGATGTTCTCGGCCTCGTTGTAGGTCGGGAGGATCAGCCAGGGCTCACCGGGCATCGGTCCGCCAACCCTAGAGCGTCCGGAAGACCGGACCGGCGGGAGCCGTCGCTCGTTCGAGGGGCCCTCGCCGGCTCTTGGCCCTAGGCTGGTCTGATGGCGAGCGCGAAGACCGCCAAACCCAAGGCCAAAGCCGCCCCTGCGGGCCCGACCAACGCCGACATCGCCGACGCGCTCTCAGAGCTCGGCGACCTCTACGAGCTCGACGGGGCGATCGTCCATCGCGTCGCGGCCTACCGCACCGCGGCGAAGGCCGTGCGCGACTCCTCCTCGTCGGTGGCCTCACTGGCGCTGCAGGGTCGCGCAACCGAGATCCCGGGCATCGGCAACACCCTGCAGGAGAAGATCGTCGCGCTCACCGAAACGGGCTCGATCCCCGCCGCCGAGAAGCTGCGCGCCAAGTTCCCGGCCGGGCTGGTCGCCCTGACGCGCCTGCCGGGACTGGGCCCGAAGCGGGCGCGGCTGCTCTACTCCGAGCTCGGGATCGACTCGCTGCAGGCGCTGCGCAAGGCCGCCGAAGGCGAGCGCCTGCGCACCGTCAAAGGCCTCGGCCCCAGATTCGAGGAGAGCGTGCTCGGCGCCATCGACCGCGCCGAAGCCCAGCCGCCCGAGCGCTCGGGCCGCGTGCTGCTTCCACGCGCGCGGGAGATCGGCGACGCGATCGTCGCCGGCCTGCTCGCGGGGGCAGGCCCCGAGGTCGAGGTCCTACTCGCCGGCTCGATCCGCCGCTGCGCAGACTCCGTCAAGGACATCGACATCGTCGCCGCGAGCGAGGACCCCCCGGCGCTGATCGAGCGACTCGAAGGCCTCGAGGAGATCGAGAGCGTGAGCTCCTCGAGCCACGCGGGCGCCAGGGCTCGAACGCACGCGGGGGTGGGCGTGGATCTGAGGATCGGCGCCCCCGGAGCCTTCGGGAGCCTGCTCCAGCACTTCACCGGCTCCGGGCGCCACAACGCGGCCCTGCGCGAGGCGGCGGTCCGGCGTGGCCTGCACGTCTCCGAGTACGGGATCCTCGACGACGCGGAGGGCGGGGACCCGATCCCTTACGCGAGCGAGCGTGAGGTCTACGAGCGGCTCGGCCTCGCCTACATCGAGCCCGAACTGCGCGAGGACCGCGGCGAGCTCGAGGCGGCAGCCAAGCCCGGCGGGCTGCCTCAGCTCGTCGAGCTCGGAGACATCCGCGGCGACCTGCACAGCCACACGATTGCCTCCGACGGCCGCTACACGATCGAGGAGATGGCCATCGCGGCCCGGGAACGCGGCTACGACTATCTCGCGATCACCGACCACTCCGCGAGTCACGGCTTCGGCGACGCGGTCTCCCCCGAACAGCTCGAACGCCAGATCGAGCTGATCGGGGAGGCGAACGACCGCGTCGACGGCATCGAGCTGCTGGCCGGCTCGGAGGTCAACATCCTCCCCGACGGCTCACTCGACTACGAGGACGAGCTGCTGGCCAGGCTGGATTGGGTGATCGCGAGCGTCCACACCTCCTTCGGGATCGGCGAGCAAGCGATGACCGAGCGCATGATCGCCGCCGTCGAGCACCCGCTCGTGCGGGCGATCGGGCATCCGACCGGGCGCAAGGTCGAGGGACGGGATCCCTACGCCGTCGATCTCGATGCGCTGTTCCAGGCGGCCGCGCGCAGCGGGACGATGCTCGAGATCAACGGCAATCCGGACCGCCGGGACCTCTCCGATGTCCATGCCCGCGCCGCGGCGCAGGCCGGGGTGAGGATCCTGATCGACTCCGACGCGCACCGCACGGACACTCTCGCGAACATGCGCTGGGGTGTCGCCACCGCGCGCCGGGCCTGGTTGACGGCCGCGCAGGTCGCCAACACCCGCCCCTGGGCGGAGCTGCGCCGCGGCTGACCAGCGCCCGGCCCGAGGCTAGGCGACCGAGATCAGGCGCGGAAGGAGCTCGCCGGCGACCCGCGCGTCGAGCGCCGCAGGGTCGAGCGGAGCCAGCTCCGTGCGCGCGCGCGCCGCATACCCCGCCGGATCGGGCTGTGCGAGCGCCGCCGCCAGCGCCGCCGCGAGGTCCTCGTCGACGAGCCGCGCGTCCAGCCCGCTCGCGATCGACAGCGCCGCGTAGGGGCCGGGCGCCGGCGTCGTCGCGAGCAGGCAGCCGTCGGCGAGCGCCTCGAGCTGAGCCTGCCCGTAGTCCTCGCGGCGCGGCGCGGTCACGAACACGCGCGACCGGCGCAGCAGCGCCCGGTACTCCTCGCGGGGCAGGCGCCCGGCGTCCCGAACGCCGGGCTCGGCCGCGAGATCGATCCCGGCGGCCCGGAGCTCATCGGGCGAGGCACCGGCGACGAGCAGCTCGCCTCCGGCTTTGGCGCGCACGGCACGCCACGCGGCGAGCACGCGGTCGAGCCCCTTCTTGTGCGGGTTGCCCGCATAGGTGATCGCGGCGATGTCGCGCCGCGGCGACGGCGGGCCGGAGGGCGCGACTGGAAGGGGCAGCACGAGCGCACGCGGGCCGGGGACGGTGCGAGGCCCGGCCTCTTCGAGCGCGCCGGTGCTCAGCGGCAGCAGCAGCGGCGCCTGCTCGAGCCGGCGGCGCTCGAGCGGGCGCTGCCAGATCCCGTGACGGCCGGGACGGTTGCCCGCCGCCGGGGCGTCGAAGCGGATCGCGCCGGGCTGCGGCCAGAACATCGCCGCCGTGGTCGAGGAGTAGACGACCGCGCGGCGAGGTTCGCGTATGAGGGCGGCGAGCGCGGCGGCCCGCGCGGCGCGGGCCCAGAGCAGGTCGGTCAGCGCGAGCGTGCGCACCGCTCGCGGGCGCCGGGCCGTAGCGACCTCGACGGTCGCGCCCGCCCGGCGCAGCGACCCGGCCAGCTCCTCGTCGGCCTCACGCAATCCTGTGGTGGAGCCGAGCGAGACGATCAGCACGCCGCGGCCCTCGGCGGGCTGCATCTAGGTCACGGCTCCGTTGACGTTCTCGGCGCGGCTGGCTTTGAAGCCGGGGGTGCGCAGCAGCGACATCGGGCGCAGCGGCGAGGTCCTGCGGACGTAGAAGCTGGCGCCGTCGCGCTCCTCGATCGCCGCCACGGCCGCATCCTGGCGGCGCCAGGCCAGCGCCCACATGATCGCGAAACCAGCTGCGATCCCGGGGATCTGCGGCGCGAGGAAGGCGAGCCCCCCCGCGAGCAGGGTGAAGATCAGCAGCGGCCACAGCCGGTTGAGCAGGATCGCGCTCGGGTGCTGCTCGGGCAGGGTGGCGCTGGCCTTCGCGGTCGCAAGCAGCCGCGCGATCGGCGGGCTCGTCGCCGCGCGCCGCCCGAGTCGCAGGCCGGCGATCGTCGCGACGATCCACCAGCCGGCCGAGACCAGCACCAGTGTCTGGTCGGAGGACGCAGCCCCCGCCAGCACCGTCACGACGGCCAGCGCCGTTGCCGCCCCAGCGCTGAGCAGCACCGTCGTCCTGAGGAAGTCCACGAACCGCACGGCGCTACAGCAGCGCCTCGAGCAGCCCCCGCACGCCTCCCGGCCCGTCCACGGTCAGGTCTGCCTCGCGTGCCAGCTCGGGCGGAGCTTCATCTGAGGACACCGCCACGCACAGCGCCGTCTCGAGCTCTCCCGCCTCCTGCAGCGCACGGAGCGCGTGGAACGCGTCGAGGTCGGTCGTGTCGTCCCCGACGTAGACCGCCGCCGCAACCTCCTCCCCGCTGAGCAGAGCGTCGATGCCGAGCCCCTTGTCGAACGCGACCGGCGGGCGCACCTCCAGCACCTTGCGGCCCCAGTGAACAGCGAACCCCTCGGCCTCTGCCTGCGTGGCGATCTCGCGAACCGCCTGCTCGGCGGCCTGCTCATCCGGTGCGCCGCGCCAGTGGAAGGCGGCGATCGCACCCTTGTCCTCGCGGCGGACGCGCAGCCGCTGGCGCTCGGCCGTCTCGGCTCGCGCGGCGAAGTCCCTCACGCGCCCGGCCCAGGCCTCGAGCTCGGGGTCTACCTCGGGGCGGGTCGCGCCCGGTCGCAGCAGCTCTCCGCCGTGGTTGCCGACGTAGGCGATCGTCCCGATGGCGACGATCTGGCGCGCGGTCGCGGCGCGTCGCCCGCTGATGCAGCCGACCACCTTGTAGCGGCGGGAGACCTCGATCAGAACCGTGCGCGTCGCCTCGGGGACGTGGGCGTCGCCGGCGTGCCTGACGATCGGCGCGAGCGTGCCGTCGATGTCCAGCAGGATCCCAGCACGCGCAGGCTCGGAGCGGATCGGCCCGAGCGCCTCGACGAGCGTTGCGGCTGGCGACACGGGTCTAGTATGCCGCGCATGGTGAGCGGCCCGCCCACCCCGCCCACTGGTGCAAGCGCGCGCCCATGGCGCCCCGGGCTCGACGAGCGCACGCTCAAGCTGGGCGTGATCGGCACGCTCGCAGGGCTGTTCAGCGGCCTGTTCGGGGTCGGCGGGGGCACGGTGATCGTGCCCCTGGTGATGCTCTGGCTCGGCTACCAGGAGCGCATGGCGACGGCGACCTCCCTGGCCGCGATCGCGCTGATCGCCGCCTTCGCAGCGGCCGTCGGAGGCCTCTACGGGAACGTCCGCGTCGGCGACGCGGCGCTCGTCGGCATCCCGGCGATCGCCGGCGTCTTGTTCGGCGCCTGGCTGGCCCAGCGCGTGCCCGGCAGGGCGATCTCCCTGATGTTCTCCGGCGTGCTCGTGGCAAGCGCCGTCGAGCTGGTGCTGAGGTGATCGGCGCGATCCTGCTCGGCCTCGCCGGGGGCGTGGTCGCCGGCCTGCTCGGGGTCGGCGGCGGGGTGCTGTTCGTGCCTGGCCTCGTGTTCTTCATCGGCCTCGACCAGCATCACGCGGAGGCGACCTCGCTGCTCGCGATCGTGCCCGTCGCGATCGTCGGGACACTACGCAACGACCGCTACGGCAATGTCTGCAGGCAGGACGCGCTGGTGCTGGGGCTTCTCTCGGTCGCCGGCGCGGCGGCGGGCGTGGCCCTCGCCAACCTGCTGTCGGGGCGGGTGCTGCGCGACGCCTTCGCGGCGCTGATGGTGCTCGTCGCCGCTCAGCTCGTGCGCCGCACGCTCTCCGAGCCCCCGCCAACCGGCCGGCCCGGCACGCGATCGTCCGCCCAGATCGCCCGCTCCCGCGGCGAATGACCTAGACTGAACGAGATGGGACTGGACAACCCACTTCACATCGCTTTCCTGGTCGTGATCCTGCTGCTGATCTTCGGCGCCAAGCGCCTTCCGGAGATCGGCCGCTCGCTGGGCTCCGGCATGAGGGAGTTCAAGGACTCCGTCAGCGGCGAGGCCAACAAGCCGCCGGCTCTGAACGAAGGCCCCCCGGCACAGCAGCCGGCGCCGCCGCAGCAGACACCGCAGGCTCAGCAGGCTCCGGCCGAGCCGACGCACCAGGCTTAGGCGACCGCTCTGCGGGCCGGCGCCGCTCGGGGCACCGAGTGAGTGCGCGTCAGCGGATGATCGGGCCGGTTTCGACGGCTTCGAAGGCCGAGCCCGGCACCTGCTTGAGCGTGTTCAGGCTGGCTTCGTTCCAGCTCGGCGACGGAGCGCCCGTGATGTACCACGGTGAGCCGTTGTCGGCGACGATCAGGCCGTAGCGCTTGAGCGCGGTGAGGATCACGAGCGCCTGCCCGCTGAAGCCCGCGAGGCTGTAGCTCGGCTTCAACCGCAGCCGCAGTCCCATCGGCGGCAGGGACGGATCCGTGCTGCTCGAGGCGAAATGCGTCGCAGGGTGGATGTATCCCTGCTGCGTGCGCGGCACGGTGACGCGCAGCGCGTGTTCGATCGCGCCTTCGCCGACCTCCTGGTAGCGCGCGAGCAGGGGGAAGATCGGCAGCCCCGCCGCGTCGGCTGAGGTCCAGCGTTCGGGGCGCAGCGCGTCGCTGCGCAGGTTGAACACGGCCCCCGACTGCGCCTTCCACCCGTCGCCCTTGCGAGACGCTTTGTAGAGCTCGTAGAGCATGCAGGTCCCTTCCTGTACGACGAGCACGTGCTTGTCGCCGTGCCCGCGCTTGCCAGCGCCCTCGATCGCGGCGTCGGCAGGCACCGGATAGGGACCGGGGTCGGATTCGCTGCGGTAGGCGGTGAACTTGATCGGCAGCTTCGGCTGCCCTGCTCCGACCACCTCGAATGGGATCCCGTAGGCGGGGTTGTTGCCGAAGTCCGGGTGCAGGTGCGCTTCGAGGCCGATGCTTTCGACGTAGGCCTGCGAGTTCGGGCTCGCCGGCAGGTTCGCGACTTCCTCGTTGATCGCGTTGTCGGCCGGGAAGACCGGGCAGCCACCCGCGGCGGCGGAACGCAGGGCATGCCTGTGATGGGCGACACGGACCGTCGCCGCGGAGGCCGGGACGACGCCGAGCGCGAGCGCCAGCCCTGTCACAAGCGGGGCCGCCAAGAGCATGGGAGATGCTCCCCTCACCGGCGCCACTCTAGCCCCGTGCGCGGGCGCCCCCCATCGTTTCTGGACGAAGCTACGGACGGTCCTGCAGAGCCTCGGGCCGCGCCTCTTCGAGCAGCGAGGCGCCACAGTGCCAGCAGAACGCGGCGCCGCGGCTGTGCACGGCGCCGCAGGAGCGGCACTGGCCGTGGATGCCGGCCTCGGCGCCGGCGAGCAGCCGCTGGACCTCGTCGAGCTCGGCATCGGCCTGCTGCAGCTCGGCGGCTTTGCGCGCGATCACGTCGAGCCTGTAGTGGTCGCGGATCGCCATCTCATAGGCAAGGCCGCCGAGGTCCCACGTGAGCTCAGCGACGCGCTCGGCGAGTTCGTGGCGGCGCCTGCGCAGCTCCTGCATGGATTGGACCCCCACCCGCCCCGGTCCGGACGGCTGCTGCGAAGGACGGCCCGTCGCCGCGAGTCCACCGACGGGGAGGAGCACGCCGGTGGTCGCCTCGGAGCGCTCGGTGGCCGTCCCGTCGCCGTTCTGTGCGGCGTCGACGGCCATCAGCCGGTTTCGATCGGTTCGGCGCCGAGCGCGTTGATTTCTTCCTGGTGCTTCTTGCCGGTGCTCTGCGTCAGTTTGTTGATCTTCGCTTTCGAGACCGGTTTCGGCTTCGCCGGCGGCGCCTTTTCCTTCGCCGTTTCGTGCTTGCCGGCTTCTTCGTCCTTCTTGTTTTCAGACGCGGAGCCCTTGCTCGCCGCCGGGGTCGAGGATTCGCTGCTCGGCGTCGTCGTAGCACCCGTGCTCGTCGCGCCGGCGCCGACGGCTCCGAGCCCGGCGAGACCTTCGATTTTCACCGTCTGGTTCGCAGGCGTCTTGCTCTGGCTCACCCAATGGCCGACGAGCAACCCGGTCAGCAGGCACAGCACAAGCACGGCGAGAAGGGCGATCAGCCCGGTGTTCCGGCGCACCCATCCGGCGGCGCCCTGCTCCTGGATCGCAACGTAGCCCGACGGGGTCAGCTCGTAACCGCCCGGTGTCCCCCAGGCTGCCGCGGGCAGCGCCCCCGTGGGCGGCACCGGCCCCGCCGGCGAGAGCGCGTCGAGGAACGCGAGCCGCACGGGCGACGCCGGCTTCCCGCACGAGAGGCAGTAGCGCTGGTCGGCGACGAGCGGCGCGTTGCAGTTCGCGCAGGTCGTTTCGGGCTGCTGCTCGGCGCTGGGGACGGGGACGAGACTCATCCGAAGGCGCCGGTGACGTAGTCGCGCGTGCGCGTCGCCCGCGGTTCGCCGAAGACCTGCTGGGCGCTGCCGAACTCGATGAGATCGCCCAGGTACATGAAGGCGACCTTGTCGGCGATGCGTTGGGCCTGCGCGAGATTGTGGGTCACGACCACGACCGCGAGGTCACGGCGCAGTTCGCCGATCAGCTTCTCGATCGTGTTCGTCGAGATCGGATCGAGCGCGCTGCACGGCTCGTCCATCAGCAGCACCTCGGGGCGGGGTGCGATCGCGCGGGCGATGCACAGCCGCTGCTGCTGGCCACCGGACAGCCGCAGCGCGGGTGCATTCAGGTCGTCGCGCACCTCGTCGTAGAGTCCGGCGCGCTGGAGCGCCTCGACCACGAGAGGTTCCAGAGCGCGGCGGCCCGGACGCTTGCGTGACTGTTCGCGCAGCGCGAAGGCGACGTTGTCGAAGATCGACATCGGAAACGGGTTGGGCTGCTGGAAGACCATCGCCACGCGAGAGCGCAGCGTCGTGTCGGGGAGGGCGTGGATGTCGTCGCCGTCGAGCAGGATCCGCCCGGCTCGCGCAGCGCTCGGCGTCAGCTCGGTCAGCCGGTTGAGCGTCCGCAGGAGAGTCGTCTTGCCGCAGCCCGACGGCCCGATGAGCGCGAGCACCTCACCCTGGTGGATCGACAGCGAGACCGACTTGACGGCGGGCTTGGCGCCGTAGTTGATGCTCACGTCCTCGAGGCGCAGGCGTTCGGGCCCGGCAGCGGAGACGGGGCGGATCGACGAGCGCTCCGCCGGCGGAGGCGCCGGCACCGGCTCGCGGTCCACGACGATCGTTCGGACCGGCGGCACCCTCCCGCCGTGGGCGGGCGCGATCTCCTCCGCGGGAGCCGCCGAGTGAGCGCGGCCGAGCCGCTCCCGGGGGTGTTGTGCGTTCTCCTCCTCGCGATCCATGTCTGCGCGCAACGGGTCGAGCAGCATCTCCTCGGGGCTCATTCGCGCACCTTCTCCATTGTCAACATCATTCTCATCGGCTTACTGATCTAAGACGTTAGCGGGTGCAAACAAGGATGTAAAGGCGCTGCCCGGACGCCGTTCAGACCACGCCGCCGGCGACGGTGAGGCCCGTGGTATCGGCCTGCGATCGCCCGATTCGGCCGACGATCAGGTTGAGCACGACGATGAAGATCAGCAGCACAACCGCCGCCGCGTAGGCCTTCTGCGGCGCGCCCCCTTCGCCCGCCGGCGAGTTTTCGTAGATGTAGCTCGTGAGCGATGAACCGGTCCCCCGCAGCGCGCCGACCACCGGCACCGACCCCTGCGGTTCGTTGCGCAGCGTGGCACCGAGCAGGAAGATGATGATCGCCGTGTCGCCGATGATGCGGCTGATCCCGAGGGTGACGCCGGTCGCGATGTTCGAGCGCACGCTGGGCATCAGCACGCGGCGGATCGTCGCGATCTTCGTCTTGCCGAGCGCGTAGGCCGCCTCGCGGACGTGTTCCGGGACGGACTGCAGCCCGTCGCGCGTCGCCGTGTAGATCGCCGGCACCGCGATCAGGGACATCATGATCCCGGCGGCGAGGAAGGAGCGACCGTACACGCCGCCCCCCTCTGCCCTGAAGGAGAGCGGGGCGAAGAGGCCGAGTTGGAAGATCGTCAGACCGAACAGCGCGATCAGGATGTCGGGCGTGCCGGCGACGATCTCGATGCTCGACTCGACCACCCTCTCAAGCCACGACGGGCGCCCGTACTCGACGGCCCACAGCGCCGAGCCGACGGCCAGCGGGGTCGCCAGCAGGACCCCGATCACGGTGAGGATCGCGGTCCCGACGATCGGGTCGAGGAACCCGCCGGTGCCGGCCTGCGAGCTGCCGACCTGCGGGCGGGAGAACAGCAGGCTCGGTCGCAGGTACTGGATCCCGCGGACGGCGAAGTAGACCACGATCGCGCCTGCGATCAGACAGAGCAGAAGGCCTGCGCCCCATGCCAGCGCGAGCGCGAGGCGATCCGTCCAGCGCCAGCTGAGCGGCGAGGAGCGCCGGCCCGGGCCGTTCAGCATCGGCCTCGCCGCCGCCTGCTCGTAGTGGTGCAGGGTGCTCACGTGCGCACCTGGTACTTGCGCAGCGGCAGCTTGATCAGGTAGCCGCAGACCGAGAGGACGAACCCGGAGATCAGCAGCAGCAGCGCAAACGCGTAGAGCGACGATTTCAGGGCTGAGGCGCCGATGCCATCGTGGAAGTCGACGATCGTCGAGGCCAGCGAGCGGAAGGGCTCGAACAGCGCCGTGAGGCCATCGCTCGGCCGGGGGGCCCAATCCCGGCCGCCGGAGACCATCGAGATCATCACGGCCTCGCCGAGCGCTCGCGCCGTCGCGAGCACGGCGGCGGCCACGATGGCGGGCCGGGCGGCACGGAGCGTCACGGCGAGAATCGCGCGGACCGGGTTCACGCCGAGCGCGACCGCGCCCTCCCGCCACGAGTTCGGCACCGAGACCAGCGCCTCACACGTCAGCGCGACCATGATCGGCGTGATCATCACGGTGAGGATCGCGATCGCCACGCCGAGCCCCGCGCCCGTCAGCTGCACCGTGCTGGCGAGCGATTCCTTTTCGGCCGGGCTGATCAGGTGGTTGCCGACGAACGGCACCAGCACCAGGATCCCGATCAGGCCGTAGACGACCGACGGGACCGAGGCGAGCAGCCGGATCACGGGTATCACGATCCGCCGCAGCCTTCCCGGCGCCAGCTCGACGATGAAGATCGAGGAGGAGACCGCGATCAGCAGGCCGAGCAGCACGGCCGGGATCGTGACGGTCAGCGTGCCCCAGATCAGCGGCCACGCGCGGAGCTCGTAGGCGGCCGAAGCGGGATTCGGCCCCGCGTTCTGCATCGCTTCGGCCTGTTCCTTGAACGGCTTGCCGGGGCCGAGCCAGGAGAGGCCGTTGTGCTGGAAGATCGGCCAAGCCTGGATCGCGACGAACACGACCATCGCGATCACGACGACCGTGATCAGCAGCGACACCGCGCCGAGCGAAAGCTCGGCGCGACGATCGCTCCAGGGGGCTCTCAGGCGCTCGAGCACCGGTCAGCTAGCTGATCGGAACCCATTGCGTCGAGATGATCTTCTGCGCTGCGGCCGATTTCTCGATCCAGCCGATGAACGCCGACGCGGCGCCCGTCGCCTTGCCTTTTGTCACCTCGTAGAAGCGGGCCGTACCGGAGTAGGCACCCGATTTCACGGTCGAGGCGGTGCAGGCCGTCCCGTTGAGGCCGACGGCGTTGACGGTTTTTTTGTCCGACTGGTAGTTCGAGACGAACCCGATCGAGTTCGGGTCGTTTTCGACCTGCTGGCGCATCAGGCCCTCAGAGGCCTGTTCGGAGGCCAGCGAAGAGACTTTCTTGCCTTCCAGCAGGATGGTCTGGAAGTTGGTCAGGACACCGGCGACCGACGTGCGGCTGATGAGGTCGATCGTGCCCGACGCGGTCGCGCCCGGGACGCCGCTCCACGCGCGCGTTTTGCCCGTGAAGATCGAGACGGCTTGCGCCGTCGTGAGGTTCGCAAGCGGGTTCGCTTTGTTGGTGATGACGCAGATCCCGTAGCGGGCGATCGGGTAGAAGACGAGACCCGAGGGGTCCGTCGAGACCGGGTCGCGCGAGACATCGCCGATCGTGACGCGGCCGGCGGCGACGTCGTTGATGCCGATCTGCGCGCCGCCCTGGGTGATCTTGAACTTCACTTTGTGCGGGTGCACTTTGTTGTACTTCGCAGCGAGCAGCGTGACGAGCGGGTAGGAGGCCGTGGCCCCACTGATCGTGATCGTGGTCAGGGCCGAGGCGGCCGCAGGCGCCGCGATTCCGACCACCCCAGCCACCAGCACGGCGGCGGAGATACGGCGGATGCGATTCATGAAAACGGAAACTCCCTCTTAGTCGATGTGTTTGGTGCGATAACAGGCCTTCGCCGCGTTCGATGCGCTCGGAGACGGATTGGTTTGCTCGGTCCTTCGACGAGCGTTTGACAACAAAGGACGGCGAACATATCATAATCTCGATCAAATCGATCTAGTTTCCCGGTTTTATGGGGAACAAACCGATTCCATCCCGAGATGCCAGCCCCAAACGACACCCAGCTCCCCCCTCAGGGGAGCGACGCGCAGACGCAGGCGCCCGCCGGCCCGGGCCGCATGCGCGTGCTCTCAACGCGCTGGGCGGCCGCGCTCGCGGCGGCGATGCTCGGCGTAGGGGTGGCCGCCGGGGCAGCGATCGGCCCGGCGCCTGCGCCCTCGCTCGCAGGAGGCGTCGCCGAGCGGCTGCCGCTCCTGCTCGCGAGCCTCGGCTCGCACAGCGCGAGCACCGCGGCCGCCCCGGCACCGAAGACGGCGCCAGCCACGCCGGCGACCGCCTCGACGCCGGCGGCTGCGAGCATCGCCGCGCCTGAAACGGCGAGCACCTCGACAAGCGCCCCGGCGAGCGAAGAAACGACCCAGCCCTCGAAAGCCCCGTCGACGACGAGGAGTGCGAAGGGCACCCTGCCCGCGACCACCAGCGTCTGGCTGATCCAGCTCGCGGGCACCGGGTTCGACGCAGCCGCAGCCCAGCCGGCAGCGGCCCCCTACATCACCTCGCAGCTCCTGCCCGGCGCGACGCTTCTCAGCGGTTGGACGGCGCTGCAGGCGAGCGCGTTCGCGAGCGAGGCCGCGCTGGCGGAAGCACCGCCCGCCGGCTCCCCGCCCCCGATCCTTCACTCGATCGTCCAGCCGCCGTGCCCCGAAGGACCGGCCGGCGCTTCGTGCGCACCGGAAACGCCCGGGCAGTTGACAGCGGCCGACGAATTCCTGAAGGCGACACTCGCCACGATCACGAGCACCGCCTCCTACAAAGAACACGGGCTCATCGTCGTCACCTTCGCGACGGTCGGCATCGCGACCCAGTCCGAACTCCCAGCCGGCACCGTCGACCTCGCAGCTCACCTCCCAGCCGCCCGCCGGCGCCGCCCTGCTCTCCCCCTTCGCCAAGGCCGGCGCCCGCTCGAGCGTCGCCTACAACCCGACTTCACCCAGGCAGAGCCTCGAAAAGCTCCTGCGCTGAGGAAGAACAGCCAGCACCAACGAACGAACGGAGATCCCGTTGCACCTCAAAGAAACAGCCCGCCGTAAGGCACGCCTGTGGCTGCTCGCCAGCGTGGGCTGCCTCGCCATTCTGCTCGCCCTGCCGGCGATCGGGCATGCCGAAGAATCCAACCCCAACAACTACAACTGCATCGGCAGCCTTGCGAAGGGAGCTCCCCAGGAAGGCAGCGAAGAACAGCAGGTCGGCTACAGCTTCTACTGCAACGGGCCGATCACCGGCTACCAGGTGCAGGCGCAGGTGCCGATCACCAGCGCGCCCGAACCGCCGACCGTCAACGGGATCGAAGCGGGGCTGAAAATCGGTCCGGCGCTGAAGGACACGTTCTCGTGCGGCGGGGAACTGCCGGGCTACGCCGTCAACTGCGTGGGTGCGGCGAAAGCCGGCTACGAGATGATCGCGGGGCAGTTCTCGATCGAAAAGAAGCTGTGCGCCGAGCCGCGCGTCGATGCGCTGCTGACGGTCGCCTACGCCTACCTGGAAAAAGGCGTGGTCACGCAGGCGATCTCCGGCCCGTATGACCTCGGGCGCCCGAAAGGCTGCCCGGCCGACGCGAAGTCCGGCGGCACGCGCCTGAACCCGAAGGCGCCGGTCGCCAGCCACAAGAAGAAGTCCAAGAAGCACAAGGCGAGCGCGAAGAAAGCCGTGCACAAGGCGAGCGCTCACCGCTGAGGTTCCCGCCCGGACGCGCCGCAGCGCGTCCGGGCGTCCCGCAGTCCGTGACGCGCGGGGGCGAGCCGCGCATCAAGGCTGTGGCGTTTCGTCCTACGCAGGCTCTGAGGGCAGGCGGCGCGCCAACCGCGCGCCGGGGCCTACGCTTCGCAGATGAGCTCCGGCTCGTTTTCCCCCAACCTGCCGAAGCCCGGCCGCGCAGCGCGCATGCTCGCCGCCCTCTCGGTGTCGGCCTACGCCCTGCTCTCCTGCTCGGCGTGCGGCGCGACCTCAGAGCCGACCCGCGCTACGCACCCCGTGGCCACAGGCGCGAGCACTGCCGCGACCACCATCGGGGCCGGCCCGCAGGCCTGCGCCGAAGCCGTCGCCGCCGCCTACGCCGAAGTAGCGGGTCGCATCTACCACCAGGCCGCGACCGGGCGCAACGTCGGGCAGGCGACCCATCGCGTCACGAACTCGGCCGCTCTGATCTCCGCAGCCCGGGCCGGAGACGCCGCGGCGACGCGCGCGGCGTTGCGCTCGCTGCTCCTCGGACAGATCGTGCGCATCGAGGTGCTGCGCGGCGGACACGTGCTCGCCTCGGCGGGATCGGGCGACGCGGTCGCACCCGTCGCAGGGACGCTGCCCGGGACCGGCGGGGCACGCTATCTGCTCTCCGTGCAGGCAGACCACACCTACACGCAGGTGACGCATCAGGTCACCGGGGCCGAGGTTCTGCTGCTGTCCGGGACGCGCGCAGTCGACGGCACCATCTCGCCGCCGGCTTCCACCCGGATCCCCGCGGCGGGCCCGGTGACGATCGGCTCGCACTCCTATCAGGCGATCACGCTGCCCGGGACCGCCTATCCCGCCGGGGCTCTGCGGATCGCGGTGCTCGTGCCCGCGAGCGAGCTGACTTGCCCGGCGAACGCCGCGCTGACGCGCTCAGCCGTGCTCGGGCGCGTCGGCGAACGGATCTATGAAGCCGAGGGAAAGAGCCCTGTCGTCGCGGCCACCGTACGGCGCATGGAGAACACCGCGGCCTTCAAGTCGGCGGTCGCGCGCCGCGACGCCGCGGCCACGCGTCAGGCGATCCTTGGCTTCTTCGCTGCGCACATCCACGTCGTCCGCGTCAGGGTGCTGGTCGGCGGGAAGCTCCTGATCGACGAAGGCGGCCCCTTCGCGCTCGCTCCGGTCACCGGGACGCTGCGCAGCGGCGGGCGCGTCATCGGGACGTTCGTGACCGCGCTCCAGGACGACGCGGGGTATCTCAAGCTGGCGCGGCTGTTCACCGGTGCGCAGGTGCTGATGCGGGTCGGCTCCCGGCAGGTGATGGGCACCCTCAGCCCGGGGCCCGCTCAGGTCCCCGACGACGGCACCGTCTCCTACGGCGGACGCACCTACCGCGCGCATTCGTTCACGGGCACGGCGTTCCCCTCCGGAAAGCTGCGCATCTCGCTGCTGTATTGACCCCAGCCGCGGCGGGGCGCCTAGAGCAGGCTCGTGGTCATGCGTTCGACCTCGGCGATCGAGGTCAAGCCTTCGCGCACCTTCTGGACGCCGTCGTCGCGCAAACGCTTCATGCCTTCCTCGAGGGCGACGGCGATCATGTCGTCCACGGAGGCGCGCTCGAGGATCAGGGTGCGGATGCGCTCGCTGACCGTCATCACCTCGTACAGGCCGACACGGCCGCGGTAGCCGCTGCCGCTGCAGCGCGAGCACCCGACCGGTTCGAACGGTTCCGCGCCGGCCAGCCCGTACTCATCGAGCACGGAGTCCGGCAGGCTCTGCGGCTGCTTGCAGTGCTGGCACAGCGCGCGCACGAGCCGCTGGGCGACGATGCAGTCGACCGCGGAGGAGACGAGAAACGGCTCGATGCCCATGTCGATCAGACGCCCCAGCGCGCTCGGCGCGTCGCGGGTGTGGAGCGTGGAGAGGACCATGTGCCCCGTGAGCGCGGCCTCCACCGCGATGTGGGCGGTCTCACGGTCGCGGATCTCGCCGACCATGATCACGTCGGGGTCGGCGCGCAGCATCGAGCGCAGCCCGACGTCGAAGGTGACACCCGCCTTGGGGGCGATCTGCATCTGCTTGATGCCGGGGATCCGCTGCTCCACCGGGTCCTCGATCGTGAGCACGCTGCGCTCGCCGTCGTTGACGACGTGCAGGGCGGCATAGAGCGTGGTGGACTTCCCCGAGCCGGTCGGGCCCGTGACCAGGACCGCGCCATTCGGGCGCTGCACGGCGCCCCTGAAGCGGTCGAGCTCGGCGGGCTGCATGCCGAGCGACTCGAGACCGTCCACGACGACGCTCTTGTCGAGGATCCTCATCACGGCGCCCTCGCCGTAGACGAGCGGCAGCGTGACCACACGGATGTCGACGCGCCGCCCGTCGACGGTCAGCGCGAAGCGGCCGTCCTGCGGGACGCGGCGCTCAGAGATGTCGAGGTCGGCGAGGATCTTGATGCGCGAGACCACGCCCGCCGCCATCTTGCGCTTCACGGTCGCGGCCGGCATCAGCACACCGTCGACGCGGAACAGCACGCGCGTGTCGCCCTCCTCGGGGTTCACGTGGATGTCCGACGCGCCCTGCTGGATCGCCTGCGCGACGATCGAGTGCACGAGCTTGATGATCGGGGCGTCGTTGTCGGCCTCGTCGACCAGCAGGCCCGCGGCGCCCTCGTCGCTCTCCTCGGAATCCTCGTCGGCGAGGTCCTCGATCGACTCGTCCATGCGCGCGAGACGCTGGAGCAGGAGGTTCAGATCCTCGACGGACGCCGCGGCCGGCCGGATCCGGCGGCCGGTCATCATGCCGATGTCGTCGATCGTCAGGACGTTGGTGGGGTTGGCCATTGCCAGCACGAGCGCGCTGTCCTCGGTGTATCCCACGGGGACGGCCTGATAGCGCTTGGCGGCGTCGACGCTGATGAGGTTCACCGCGCCCATGTCGAGGTCGTATTCGGAGAGGTCGACAAAATCGAGGCCGAAGCGCTCGGCCACCACGCGGGCAAGCTGGTCGTGGCGCAGGATGCCCCGTTCGACGAGCACGAGACCGGTGGGACGGCCCTGCGCGCGGGCGGCTGCGACCGCCTCCTCGACCGCCTCGGCGTCGGAGAAGCCGAGGTCGACCACGACCTCGCCGATCATCCGCGTCGAGCGCCCGGGGTTCTTCGGCGGGTAGAGCCCGGTGTTGCCACCGCGGCCGTGATGGCGCGGGCCCTGGCGGCGATCGCCATCGCCCTCACCATCGGCGTCCTCGGCGCGGCGGGGGCGGCTCTCGTCGTTCTGGGCCTCAGACGCCTCGTCGGGCTCGGCGTCGGGCTGCGGCGCGGGCTCGGCCGCCTGAACGACGTCCTGCGGCGCAGGATCGGCCGTCAAGCCCTCAGGGCGTTCGACGGCAGCCAGGCGCTCGCGCTCGCGCTCGGCAGCAACGGTGGAGGAGGCGTTGTCGCCCATCGCCGTATGTATCGGCACCCGAAAAGCGCCGCTTGACAGGCTGTCAGCCGGGTGACCGGCCGAGCCCGTGCTCGACCGCGCCCTTGACGCCGGCGTCGAGGGCGTTGAGCCTGTACAGCGCGATCGCCTCGGCCGAGCCGAATCGCCCCCCGGGAGCCTGCTCGGCGCCGTGATGGCAGAGCACGCAGTGCTCGAGCTCGAGCCGCCGCTCGGCGCTCAGCTGATGCGGCGCGCGCTCGGCGATCAGGCGCAGCCCCAGCTCGACGTGGCCGAGCAGCTCTCCCTCGCGGGTGCGACCGATCTCCGCGCCGTAGGTGAACTCGCGGGTCTTGCCGAGGTCGTGCACGAGGGCCGCGGTGAGGAGCATGTCGCGGTCGAGCCGCGGGTGCATCGTGCACAGCTCGATCCCCATCGTGGCGACCGCGACGGTGTGCTCCAGCAGGCCGCCCAGGAAGGCGTGGTGCGAGCCGCCGGGCCGCGATGGGCGAGGGCCCGAGGAGCCTGCGGGCAGCGAGCACGGTGCGAGCCGCAAACGGCGGCGCAGGTCGGCGTCGCCGAGCAGCGCGTCGAGGAGGGCCCGCAGCGCAGGGTCGTAGACCTCCCTGGCGAGGTGCTCGAGGAACCCTTCCAGCTCGTCCAGGTCCCGGCGGCTGCTCGGCAGGAAGCGCGCCGGGTCCGCGTCGGGCCCTTCCGCGCGCGCGATCTCCTCGATGTCGATCTGAAGCTGCTCGCGGAAGCGGGCCACGCGACCCGCCACGCGGACCAGCTCGCCCCGCTCGAAGCGCCCGGCCAGCACGTCGGCGTCACGGAACGCGCGCGCGAGGATCGAGCCGGTGCTGTCGCGCAGCTCGAGCGTCAGGAAGGGCGTGCCGGCACGGCTGATCTGGCGCTCCTTGCGCGTGCACGCGAAGACGCCCTCGACGTGCTCGGAGGGACGCAGGGTGGCGACCGTCTGGCGGGCCGCCGAGTCGTTGGTGCCGGCAGCGGCGATCGGCGCATGATGTACGGTGATTCGGATGCAACCGTTGATCTGGGACCGCCGTCCCGACGGCCTGCGCGCCCCAGCGATGGTCTGCGCGTTCCAGGGCTGGAACGACGCCGGCGACGCCGCCTCCAGCGCGGTCTCGTTCCTCGCCGCGTCGCTGGGAGCCAAGCGCTTCGCGCGGATCGACTCCGAGGACTTCTACGACTTCCAGTCGAACCGCCCCACGATCAAGCTCGACGGACGCGAGCAGCGCGAGGTCGAGTGGCCGAGCGTCGAGATCTTCGAGGCCTCGGCGCCGCGAGCTCCCCGCGACCTCGTCCTGGTGCAGGGTGTCGAGCCCTCGATGCGCTGGCGCTCCTTCACCGGGCACCTGGTCGATCTCGCCGAAGCCCTCGGCGTGCAGGTCGTTGTCTCGCTCGGCGCGCTGCTGGGGGACGTGCCGCATACGCGCCCGGTCGCGATGACCGGCCACGCCTCCGACCCGGCGCTGCTGGATCGGCTCGGCATCTCCTCCTCGGTCTACGAGGGTCCGACTGGGATCGTCGGCGTCCTGCACGCCGCCTGCGCCGACGCCGGGCTGCCGGCCGCGAGCCTGTGGGCAGCGGTGCCCCACTACGTCGCCGCGGCGACCAACCCCAAGGCCGCACTGGCGCTGCTGCGGCGCATGGAACTGCTCGTCGGCGTCTCGGTCGACGTGTCCGAGCTGGAGTCCGCCGCCGGCGACTACGAGCGCCAGGTCGGCCTCGCCGTGCAGAGCGACCCGGACATCCAGGCCTTCGTCGAGCGGCTCGAGCAGGCCGCCGAGAGCGACGAGGAGGCCTCCCTCACGGATGTGCCCTCCGGGGACGCGATCGCGCGGGAATTCCAGCGGTTTCTACGCCAGCGCGGCCCCGAACGCTGAAAGGACGCCACAGGCACTGCGCAGGACGGCGTCCTCGCTCGCTCATGTGCTGGCCGGTTCGGGGCACGCGAGCGCAGCGAGTGTCTCCCGGTCCGGCACATTTCGCTCGCTGCGTCCTTGCCCTGCTTGGCCTGTGGCGCCCTTTCCGTGACTCGGACCACCGCACGACGGCGTCCGCGGCCGTGTTTCGACGGTGGCGCCACACCCCCGCCGAGGACCGCTGACGGCGGTCAGGCCTCGGCCGCCGGACACACGATCCGGTAGTCGCAGATCGAGCACGCCGCGGGCGAGGGCGTGGGATCGAAGTCCTGCGCGAGGATGCCCTCGCCCACCTCCATGACGATGTCCCTGACGGCGCCGGGGTCGCGGTCCTCGCAGGGGACCGGGACGATCTCGTCGTCGAGCACGTAGTAGTAGGCCTGGCGTGAGGAGTCGAGCCGCCAGTCCTCACGGGCGGCGAGCGCATAGAGCGAGAGCTGGACGTCGTCGCGGAGCTGCTCGGCGCTCTTGGGCCTGGAGGTCTTGTAGTCGATCAGCTCGTAGCTGTCCTCTGTGCCCTCCGGGCTCGCGAGCCGGTCGACGCGGTCGACGCGGCCGCGCAGCTGGTGGGGGCCGAGGCTGAAGGAGAACGGGCGCTCGAACCACACGGGCTCAGACACGTGCTCCTGCAGGCGCTCGTGGTAGCGGACGAGCGCGGTGCGCGCCTTCTCGTACAGCTCGCCCTCGTGGCCGTCGTGGCCGAGGCCCGCGCGCCGCCAGCCCCCGTCGAGCAGGTCGAGCAGCCCCTGCACCTCCGAGCCGCCCGCCGAGTGGTGGCGTTCGAGCACCTGATGCACGACGATCCCGAAGCGCTGGTGGATGGTCTGCTCGGTCGGGATGCGCAGGACGCGCGCGAACTTGTAGCGCAGCGGGCAGGAGCGGTAGGTCTCGATGTCCGAGGCGGACATCGCAAGACCGTCGCCGCGGCGAGGCAGGAACGCGCGCAGCGAGAGCTCCTCACGAGAGCCGATCGCCGGCGCGCCCCCGGTGCCGCGCTCGGCGGCGAGCAGGCTCTCGTCGAGCGTGGAGGTCTCGAGGATCTCGCGCTGCAACGGGGTCGCGGCGGCGAGCAGGCGCGCGTTCACGTCCGAGAGGGCGTCGGCGAGGCTCTCTCCGGCAGGGCGCTGCATCAGCGCCGCGACCTTCAGCAGCTCGAGGTAGCGGACGACGCCGTGTGAGATGTCGAGGTCGGTGTCGAGACGCAGCTCGCCGAGCCGCCCGCCGGTCCGCTCCACACCCTCGAGCAGCTCCTCGCGCAAGAGCGCAGCGATCTCCCGCAGCCGCGCCGCGGCCTGGAGCTCCTCGCTCTGCTCGGCAGCCGCGGGCTCACCCGGCAGGGGCCCGGGCTCCCCGCTCTCGGCGCCCTCGTCCTGCACCGCGAGGTCGGCTTGCGGCAGCACGGTCGAGAGATGGCGCACCAGCTCACGGACACGGGCCCCACCGCCCGCCTGGCCGGCGCCGGGCGCGGGCAGAGCTGCCGCGATCGCTACGAGCCGTCGCATGCTCTCCCGCCGCTCCTCGATCTCGTCGGGGGCGAGCAGCGAGGCCGAGCTCCCAGCCGCCCCCAACCGCTCGATCAAGCGCGCGAGGAACTCGTCGGGGGGCAGGGACTCGAGCTCGGCGCTCGCCTCGCGGTGCAGCTCGACGAAGCGCTGGATGCGCTCCCGCGCCTCTGGCGGAACCTGTGGCGCCTCGGTCGCGGCGGCCAGGCCCACGACGAGGTCGAGCTTGCGCCGGCGGGCGACCTGGATCACGCGCGCGAGGTCGACCTGACGCAGGCCGATCGGTGGGCGCGCGAGCGCCCGCACGACGGCCGCGGCGTCCTGCGGGTCGACCAGCAGACGCAGCCAGGCGAGCACGTCGCGAACCTCGGGGCGCTTCATCAGCGCGATTCGAGGCCCGCCCGCCCCGCCGCCGGCCGGGCTGCGGGTCGGGGCAGCGGCGATCCTCGGGGCAGGCACGTTCCAAGGATACGCCGGGATGGGACCCCGCCCGCTTCGGCGGCCCCGCCTCGGGCGGCCTTTCGGGGCGCAGCAACGTCGCGGCTACGCTCTGTGGATGGACCCGATCGATTGGTCGGCGGCACAACGGATCGGCGAGCTGGTCGCGCACGCGGGCGGCCCGGGGACGTTCGACCCGGGGGTCCGCGCCGAGGCCGTCGAGCCCCGCGCGCACGACTTCGCGAACCGCGTCTCGGCCTACAGCGGGTTGGCACTCGGGAGCGAGCTGCCGCCACTGGAGCTGGTCGACCGCCCGTCGTGGATCGCGGCCAACCTCCAGACGATGCGCCCGATGCTCGCCCCGTTGAGCGAGCGCCTCGGCGATCAGGGTGGTCTCGTCGCCGGGCCCCTGCGCTCGGTCTCGGGGCTCGTCCTCGGAGCGCAGGTCGGCGCGCTCACCGGGATGCTCTCCCAGCGCGTGCTCGGACAGTACGACGTGGCACTGCTCGATCCCGGCGTTCCCCCGCGCCTGCTGCTGCTCGCGCCCAACCTCGGTCAGGCCGCACGCAACCTCGAGCTCGACGGCGAGGAGCTGATGCTGTGGGTGGCGATCCACGAGATCACACACGCGGTCCAGTTCTCCGGCGCGCCGTGGCTGCGCGAGCACGTCGGCGGCATGCTCAGCGAGCTGCTCGCCGGCCTCCACGTCGCGATCGGCGGAGACGGCGGCTCCGAGCAGCAGAGGCCAGCCGGAAACGGGGCCGGGGCCTCGGGACCGAGTTGGCTGCCCCGGCTCCCGGACCCGGGCGAGCTGCGCGACATGCTCGACCGCGCGCGGCGGGGCGAGCTTCTGCGCCTGACCCTCGGCGAGGACCGGTGGCGCCTCGTCGAGCGGATGCAGGCCACGATGTCGCTGATCGAGGGGCACGCCGAGCACGTGATGGACGCCGTCGGCGCGGAGGTTCTGCCTTCGCTGCCAAGGCTGCGTGCGGCGATGACGCGCCGGCGCACCCAGCGCGGACTGCCGTGGCGCGTGCTCGAGAAGCTGCTCGGACTCGAGCTGAAGATGCGCCAGTACGAGACCGGAAAGCGCTTCTGCGACGCCGTCGTCGAGACCGGCGGCCCGCAGGCGCTGGCGCTCGTGTGGACCGGTCCAGAGGCGTTGCCGAGCTCAGAGGAGCTCGAACATCCGGAGCGCTGGACGGCCCGGATGATGCCTGCTGCGGCCTGAAGCCGTACGCAGCCTGACCGAACGCGCGTTCCATGTGTTACAAGCTCGGGTCTGGAAGAGCCCGTGGTTACAGGCTCTTCACGGCCTGATAGGATCTCCCTGTAACGATCTTTTCCAAACGGGTTACAAACAGGTGTTCGCTCATCCAGCCAAACGGGTAGAGGCGAACAACAAGCCCACGGAACCCGTACCTCGCGCCCGGCGAGGCAGGACATAGGAGATCGCAGCCAAGATGCCCACCGCCCCCACCACTTCCAAAGCCAAAGCCACGAAAGCCCGCAAACCGGCGAAAGCCGCGACGCGGCGCACCAGCGCCACCAAAGCCAAAGCCAAAGCGACCCGCGCGAAGGCCAGCCGCACGCGTGCGGTCAACCAGAGCGAGGCGGCCGTGCGCGACAGCCAGAAAGCCGCCCGCGAGAGCGCGACGGTCGTCGGCGACTACGCCGAGCGCGCCGTGCTGATCCCGGTCGGCGCCGCGCTGATCGCCCGCGAACGTGTCGTGACCTCGGTCAGCGACACGGTTTCGAGCTACTCGACGCCCACCAAGGCCCAGGCCCAGCTGCGCAAATTCGAGCGCCGCGGCGAGACCGCCCGCAAACGCCTCGAGCGCGAGGTCCGCAAAACCCGCGTGCGCGTCGAGCGCGAACTTCGCCAGCGCCGCAAGAACGTGGAGCGCACGGTCAACGAGGCCGTCCGCGACATCGAGAAGCGCCGCGACGCGATCGCGAAGAACGGCAGTGAGCTCGGCGACCGCGTGCCGGAGCTCGCGAACCAGGTCCAGGAGCGCATCCTGAGCCTGGTCTAGCCAACCGCTTCCCCCGCCCGGTCCGGAGAGGGACCGCCGCGGGAAAGTCTGCCGGCCTCATATCCCGCCGGCAGTAGTAGCACCCTCTCCTCCCTCGACCCCCGGGCGGCCCCCACTGCCCGGGGGTCATTTTTTTGGATTTGGGAGATACGCCCGTTCGCAGCGCACGGCCGGCGCGCGCAACGCTTTACGTGCTCCTGCACGCCGGACAGCAGCCCGCCGCGATCGGGATACTCACGGTCGGTGGGAGAGACAAACGCGCAGATCGTCGAAAGGGCCTACGCACGCTTCAAAGAGGTCGGCTCCCCGGAGCCGAGCCTGGTCGGCCCCGGCTTCGTCTGGGACATGACCAACATGGCGAGCTGGCCCGAGCAGCCGATCTTCGAGGGCCGCGAGGGGATGCTGCGCTTCATCACCGAGTGGGCAGCCGCGTGGGTGGACTGGCATGTGGAGGTCGATCGGCTCCACGAATCCGGCGACAAGGTCGTCGCGATACTCCATCAGACGGGCCGTTCGCGGACGTCAGGGCTCGAGGTCGAGATGACCTTCGCCCAGGTGTGGACGATGCAGGACGGCAAATACCGGCGCATGGAGATGTACTCGGACGTCGCGAAGGCGCTCGCCGACGCGGGCGTGGAGCAGTAGCGCCCCCTCCGGCTCCGCCCGGGACGCCGCGGCCTCATACAATGGGGGGTCGATGCCCACGCAGGAGGAGATACGCAAGGCGCTCGAGGTCGTGATCGACCCGGAGCTGCACCGCTCGATCGTCGAGCTCGACATGGTGCGCTCGATCGAGGCGAGCCCGAACGGGGTCGTCGACGTCACGGTCTCCCTGACGACGCCCGGCTGTCCGATCAAGGGCCACTTCCAGACTGCGGTGGCGGACGCCGTCGCGAAGCTCGACGGCGTCTCTCACGTGAACGTCTTCTTCGACGTGCTGAGCGACGAGCAGAAGGCGACGCTGCAGCAGAAGCTCGGCCGTGGCGGCCCGCTTCCCGCCGGCGCCCTGGCGCAGGTCGCGAACGTGATCTGCGTCGGTTCGGGCAAGGGCGGCGTCGGCAAGTCGACGCTGACCGCGAACCTCGCCGCGGCGCTGACCGCCGAGGGCAAGCGCGTCGGGGTGCTCGACGCCGATGTCTGGGGCTATTCGATCCCGCGCATGTACGGGCTCGGCGCGACGCGCCCGGCGGTCTCGCCCCAGCGCAAGATCATCCCGCTGGAGGCGCACGGCGTGAGGGTCATGTCGATCGGGTTCTTCGTCGAGGAGGACGCCGCCGTCGTGTGGCGCGGCCCGATGCTCCACAAGGCGCTCACCCAGTTCCTGCAGGACGTCGAATGGGGCGCGCTGGACTACCTGCTGGTGGACCTGCCGCCCGGCACCGGCGACGTCTCGATGACGCTGGCCCAGCTGCTGCCGCAGGCGCGCTTCTTGATCGTCACGACGCCTCAGCCGACGGCGCAGAAGGTCGCGCGGCGCGCGGCCCAGATGGCCGAGAAGGTCTCGCTGGAGATCGCCGGCGTCGTCGAGAACATGTCCGGTTTCACCACACCCGGCGGCGAGCGCTTCCAGATCTTCGGCGAGGGCGGCGGCCAGGAGCTGGCCGATGAGCTCGACGTGCCGATGCTCGGCAAGGTGCCGCTGACGATGCCGCTTCGCGAACAGGCCGACGCCGGCCTCCCCCTGGCGATCGAGAACCCCGACGACCCCGCCGCGCAGGCGATCCACCAGCTCGCGCGCGGCGTGATCGCGATCTCGCCGCTGCCCACCCTGCCCCTCGTGGAGGTGGCGCCCGCCGCGCCCGCTCCGACCGAGGACAGGAAACCCGTGGGCATGTCGTTGCCGATGGCCTGACCGGGCCGCGCCGCACGCGACATGCCCTCCTCCGCCGCGTCGGGCGCCGCCGCCCGGTCGCTCGCTCGCGCGTTAATAGGCCGCGAGCGTCCTTGACAACAACCCTTCCACTAAAGGATCGTCCTTCCGGAGATGTCCACGTCAGAGCAAGAGCAAGAGCAGGAGGCGCTGGAGCAGCCCGCCGCCGACGACGGCGCCGCCGTCGCCGAATTCGATGAACGGCGAGCGAAGATGGAGCGGCTGCGGGCCGAGGGGATCGAGCCCTACCCGCCCGTCACCCTCTGGAACACCCGCACCCGCATCGCCGAGGTCCTGGCTGCGCACGACCCGGCGACGCTCGAGCAGGGCGCCCACCCGGAGGCGAGCTACGTCGTGGCGGGGCGGCTGATCTCGCGGCGCGGGCACGGCAAGCGCGCGTTCCTTGATCTGCGCGATCTCTCGGGCTCCATCCAGATCGCCCTGAGCGCAGACGCCCTCGGCGAGGAGGCCTACGAGCGGATCCTGAACCTCGACATCGGCGACATCGTGAGCGTCGACGGCCACGTCTACGTGACGATGCGCGGGGAGCTGGCGCTCGAGCCGAAGGAGGTGACGCTGCTCACGAAGACGCTGCGGCCGCCGCCGGACAAGCACCACGGCCTCGGCGACACGGGCACGCGCTACCGCTACCGCGAGCTGGATCTGCTTGCCAATGAGGACACGCGCGAGCTGTTCATCACGCGCAACAAGATCATCCTCGCGATCCGCGAATGGCTGGCCGAACGCAACTTCGTGGAGATCGAAACCCCGGCGCTGCAGTCGCTGGCGGGCGGCGCGGGCTCGCGCCCGTTCACCACCCATCACAACGCGCTCGATCGCGACCTGTACCTGCGCATCTCGGTCGAGCTGTTTCTGAACCGATGCATCGTGGGCGGCATGGAGAACGTCTACGACATGGGCAAGGTGTTCCGCAACGAGGGCATCTCGCACAAGCACTCCCCCGAGTTCACGATCATCGAGTTCATGTGCGCCTACTCCGACTACAACGACGTAGCGACCGTAACCGAAGAGATGTTCCGCGACGTCGCGCAGAAGGCGCTCGGCCGCACGACGATCAAAAGGAACGGCGAGGACATCGATCTCGCCAAGCCCTGGAGGCGGATCACCATGCGCGAGCTGATCCAGGAGCGCTTCGGGCTCGACATGATGGAGTCCACGCGCGAGCAGCTCGCGGAGGTGCTCGACGAGCCGATGGACCCGGATGCGACCTGGGCCGAGGTCGTGGCCGACATCTACTCGGAGAAGATCGAGTCGACGATCAACCAGCCGACGCACGTCTTCGACTTCCCGCTCGAGCCGTTCCCGATCACCCGCCGGCACCCGGTTCACCCCGAGCTGGCCGAACACTTCGACGCGGTGATCGGGGGCATCGAGCTCGTCAGCGGCGACACCGAGCTGAACGACCCCGTGGACCAGTGGCAGCGCTTCGTCGACCAGCGCAAACGGCGCATGATCGACGACGCGGACGTCCCGCACCCGAACGACGAGGAATACGCGCGCGCGATCGAGTACGGCTACGCGCCGACGGCCGGCGGCGGTATGGGCGTTGACCGACTCGTGATGATCCTCACCGAACGCGACTCGCTGCGCGAGGTCATCCCCTTCCCGATCGTGAGGGACCTCAAGTGATGGGTTCCCCACCCGGCGGGACATCAAAGCTCGGCCTCGACCCGGGCGTCGTGGAGGCCTGCCGCCAGGCCGCGCGGCGAATCGCCGACGATGTCGCCGAGCACATCGCGGGCCGCACCACGGTGTCGGTGGAGCGCAGCGTCACACGCCTGCTCGGCGTCGACGGCGCGGATGAGCTGGAGGTGCCGCTCCCCAACGTGCTCGTCGATCACGTCCACGAGCGCGGAGGGCTCGATCGCGGCGTCGCGCACTGGCTCGGCAACGCGATGCTGACGACCTCGCGCACTCCGCAGCAGATCGCCGAGGCGGTCAGCGCGGGCGAGCTCGACCTGATGGAGATCGAGCGCGCGGAGGACGGGGCGATCCGCGAGCTCCTCACCGAGCGCTGCCGCGCGAACCTGAACGGGATCGTGGGCCGCTTCGAGGATCGCGCCGCGATGCGCGAGCGGCTCGGCGACCGCCACGGCACCCTGCGCTACGTGCTGACGGCGACCGGCGACGTCTACGAGGACGTCGTCCACGCGAAGGCGGTGGCCCAGGCCGGCGGCGACATCATCGCGGTGATCCGCTCGACCGCGCAGAGCCTCCTCGACTACGTCCCCTACGGGCCGACGACCGAGGGTTACGGCGGCACCTTCGCCACCCAGGCCAACTTCCGGATCATGCGCGAGGCGATGGACGAGTGGTCGCAGGAGCACGGCCGCTACATCCGCCTCTCGAGCTTCTGCTCGGGCCTGTGCATGTCGGAGATCGCGGCGATGGGCGCGTGGGAGGGCTTCGACAACATGGTCAACGACGCCCTCTACGGGATCCTCTACCGCGACATCAACATCGTGCGGGGACTGATCGACCAGCGCGTCTCGCGCATGATCAACGGCTGGTTCGGCGTCACGATCAACACGGGCGAGGACAACTACCTGCGCACCGCCGACGGCATCGAGGCAGCGCCGTCGGTCACCGCCTCGCAGTTCATCAACCACCAGCTCGCGCGCGACTCGGGCGTGCCCGACCGCCAGATCGGCCTCGGCGACGCGTTCGAGATCGACGTCCCCGTGACCAACGGTCTGCTCTACGAGTGGGCCCAGGCGCAGCTGACGCGGGAGCTGTTCCCCGACTGCCCGGTCAAGTACATGCCACCGACCCGGCACATGGACGGCAACCTGTTCCGCACCCACGCCGCCGACACGCTCTTCAACCTCGTCACGATCGCCACCTCGCAGGGCATCCAGACGATCGGCGTTCCGACCGAGGGCATCTTCACCCCGCACATCCATGACCGCGTGCTGGGGCTGCAGAACGTCGACTACGTGTTCAACACTGCTCGCGACCTCGGCGAGGAGATCGAGTTCAAGCAGGGCGGGATCATCCAGACGCGCGCGCAGGAGGTGCTCGCCGGCGCACAGGCGCTGCTCGAGCGGATCGCCGAGATCGGCCTGTTTGCCGCGATCGAGCAGGCGACCTTCGGCGACGTCAGCCGCCGCATCGACGAGGGCCGCGGCATCGAGGGCATCGTCGCCACCGGGGATGGCTACTTCAACCCCGTTGTCGAGCTGATGAGCTCCTCGCCGCGAGCGGAGGCCGGCGTTGCCTAGGGAGCTCGACCTCGGCGCGGTGCGCCCCTACGCGGACCACCTCGGCGACGGGCTCGTCCAGATGAGCTTCACGCTGCCCGTCCCGTATTCCCTCGCGGCCCGCAAGGCCGCCATGGAGCTGGCGGCGAAGATGGGCTTCGAGGAGCCGGAGGTCGTCCACTACGAGGAGCTCACCGAGGGGTACACCTACTTCGTCATGTACGGGCGCAGCGTCCAGAGCGTCGACTTCGCCTCGCTCCAGGGCGAGGGCTTCGACATCGAGTACATGAGCGAGGAGGAGATCGAACGCTTCGCGGAGCGCAACGTCGGCCGCCCGATCGTGGTCGTCGGAGCCAGCACAGGCTCGGACACCCACAGCGTCGGCATCGACGCGATGCTCAACCTGAAGGGCTATCACGGCCACCACGGCCTGGAGGGCTACCACTCCTTCGAGACCTACAACCTCGGCAGCCAGGTCCCCAACAGCGTCCTGCTCAGCAAGGCGATCGAGGTCGGCGCCGACGCGATCCTCGTCTCCCAGACCGTCACGCAGCAGAACCTGCACGTTCAGAACCTGACCGAGCTCGTCGAGATGGTCGAGGCCGAGGGGAGGCGCAACCAGCTGATCCTCGCGTGCGGCGGGCCCCGCGTCTCCAACGAGCTCGCGAAGGAGCTCGGCTACGACGCCGGCTTCTCGAAGGGGACCTACCCCCACCACCTGGCGACCTTCATCGTTCGCGAGCTCGCCGCCCGCGCCGCGGGCGACCGGGTCCCCGCGGGCGGCTGAGTCGTTTGACGCTCGCGCAGCTGACCGCGAGTGCGCCGCGGCTGGCGCTCGTAGGGCTCGCCAAGAACACGGGCAAGACGGTGACCCTGAACGCGCTGCTCGGTGAGCTCGCGGCGGCGCGCACGCCGGTGGGCGTGACCTCGGTCGGACGCGACGGCGAGCGCAACGACGTGATCGACTTCCGCATCGAGAAGCCGCTCGTTCGCCTCGCCGCCGGCGATCTCGTGGCGACGACCGACGGGCTGCTCGCCGCCAGCGGCATTCCGCACGAGCTGCTGGAACACACCGGCGTGCGCACGCCGATGGGCGAGGTGCTGCTTGCGCGGCTGAACGGCGCCGGGACCGTGGAGATCGCGGGTCCCTCGGCGGCGTCCGACACGCGCGCGGTCGCCGACTCGATGCTCGCCCAGGGCGCAGAGCGGGTGGTGATCGACGGTGCCATCGACCGTCGCGCCGCGTCCTCGCCGGAGGTCTCGGACGGCCTGGTGATGTCCACGGGGGCGATCCTCAGCGAGGACCCCGCCGAGGTGCTCGCGCGCACCGTCGAGGCCGTGGCGCTCGTGCGGCTGCCGGCGCTCGGCACAGACGGCGAGGACGCGCTCGCCCGGGAGCTCGCCGCGGTACTCGAGCCGAATGTGAGCGCGCTGGCGGGCGAGGACGGCATCCCGGACGCTCTGCCCGAGCGTTTCGTGCTCACCGCCGAGCCCACCGAGATCGCCGAGCGGATGCGGGCGGCAGGTGCGCCGAGGTTCCTCCTCGTCGCGGGCGCGCTGCCGCAGCGGTTCCTGGACGGACTCGTCCCCCCGGTGCGCAGAGCCGGGAGGCCTTTCACGGTCGTCGTCGCCGACCCAACGCGTCTGTTCCTCTCCGACCGCGGTGTCGAGCACTACGCCCGCGCCGGGATCGAGCTGCGAGTGCTGCGTCCGATCGAGCTGCTCGCGCTCACGGTGAACCCGGTCGCGCCGCAGTCGCACAGCTTCGACTCGGCGACCCTGCGGGCGCAGCTCTCCGAGGCGATCGGAGACCTGCCTGTATTCGACGTGCTGCACCCCTCCTACACGAAGAGCGCGCCCCCGATGCCCGGCGCGCGGCGCGCGAGCGCCTGACGGCGGCGCGCCGCCCGCGCGCGGCGATGGCGCCGGCGGGTCGGTGGCCGCCGCTAGCAGCCGAGGCGCTCGGCCTGGCGGCCGGGCCGAACCCGTGACCGCCAGGCGAAAGCGCGTCTGAATGAGGCAGGACGAGCCAACCGCAGCGCACGCGCTCCCCGGCCGCCGGCGCCGCGCACATGCGCTGTGGCGCCCCCGGCCCGAAGGTCGCGCTGGCGCTCGGTGGCCAGCTGCGTTGTGAGGTGATGGCTCATGTTCATGGCTTCACCATCGCTCATCCGGGGGAGCGCCCCAACGCATTTAGACTGGACTAAATAGTTCGAGTTCTCGTGCGTGATCGCCGAGCATTCAGAGGCCGGCACGGAGCGCCGGCCGACACGCCCACACTCACATGATCGAAGCCCGTTTTGACACCGAGGCACTGACGAAAGTCCGCTTCGCCATCTCGCCGATGTTCGAGGCGACCCGGAGCGCCAAGGCGCTGCGCGACCCGAGCTACGCCGCGCTGCACCTGCCATGGGTGGAACGCGCGCTGCCGCGGGTCGCCGATCTCGAACTCGCGCCGCTGTTCGCGCTGCAGAACGCCCCCGACTACAACCCGGACTTCGTCAACCCGCCGCCGAGCACCCCGCTCGTCGAGTTCGAGGACGAGTTGCAGACGATGCTCGCGACGCCGGATGAGCAGATCGCAGCCGAGGTGCGGTACTCCTACGACGGCGTGCCGCTCCCGGCGGTGCTGGAGCCGTTCGTGACCGAGCCGCGCAACGCGATCGAGGCGCTCGCTGAGCTGATGCGCGAGTACTGGGTGCGCTGCCACGCCGAGAACTGGCCCCGCATGCGCTCGCTGCTGGAGCACGACGTCCTGTACCGCTCGCGCCAGATCGCCGACGGCGGCACCGCGCGGCTGTTCTGCGATCTCGCCGAGGGCGTCAGCTGGCGCGACAGCGTGCTGCGCATCCCGGGGAGCTGCGACGGCCGGCTCGACGTCGACGACCGCGGCCTGCTGCTGGTGCCGAGCGTGTTCGTGTGGCCGAAGGTGACGGCGCTGACCCTCGAGCCATGGCAGCCCACGGTCGTCTACCCCGCCCGCGGTGTCGGGATGCTCTGGAGCCCCGAGGAGTGTCCGAGCCCGCCGGAGGCTCTGGAGCGTCTCGTCGGGCGTACCCGCGCGACGCTGCTGAACGCGCTCGACTCCCCCCGCACGACGACCGAACTGGCCGGTGAGCTCGGACTCTCCGCGGGCGGGGTCTCCCAGCACCTCACCGTTCTACGCGACGCGGGACTCGTCCACGGCCGGCGCGTTGCGCGAACCGTGCTCTACCTGCGCTCGGCGCAGGGCTCAGCGCTCGTGAAAGCCTCCGGCGCCGCCGAGGACGGAGAGGCAGCGGCGGCGTAGCGGGGCTAGCCCGCGGCCGCCGCGCCGCCCTCGTTGCGGAAGTAGTCGGCGTTCATCTGTGTGAACTTCTGCCACTCCGCCGGGAGCTGGTCCTCGGCGAAGCAGGCGTCGACCGGGCACGCCTCGACGCAGGCGTCGCAGTCGATGCACTCCTCAGGATCGATGTAGAGCATCTCGGCCGCGTCGTATCCGGGCTCGTCTGGCGTCGGGTGGATGCAGTCGACGGGGCAGACCTCGACACAGGAGTTGTCCTTGGTGCCGATGCACGGCTCGGCGATTACGTAGGCCATTCGCTTCTTTCTACTCGTTTTCCGGGGACTCTCGTCGCGAGGGCCATATTGTACGAATCATGCTGCTGATGACGGGCGCGACCGGCCTCGTCGGCTCCACGTTGCTGCGCCGGCTGCTGGCGGAAGGAACCCAGGTGCGCTGCCTGGTGCGCGATCCGCGCAGGCTCGGGACCCAGCGCGTGCGCGTCCAGATCGCCCTCGGCGACCTCACCGATCCGCCCTCTTTCCGCAACGCGCTGCGCGGCGTGGACACCGTCGTGCACCTGGCCGCCGCGATCCGCGACCAGCCCCGCGGCTCGATCGAGGAGCTCGACGGCATCGCCACATGGCGGATGGTCGAGGCGGCGGAGCGACAGGGCGTCGAGCGCTTCGTGTTCTTCTCGGCGCTCGGTGCCTCCACGCACAACCGCACCCGCGCGCTGCGCGCGAAGGCACTTGCCGAGCAGGCGGTCGTCGAGGCAGACCTGCACTCGATCGTCTTCGCGCCGTCGATCGTGTACGCGCCCGGCGACCCTTGGCTGACGCTGCTCGAACGCCTCGCGCTGCTGCCCGTCGTTCCCGTCAGCGGCGCGGGCCAGGCCCGTTTCCAGCCGATCTGGGCGGAGGATGTCGCCGACTGCGTCGTGGCGAGCCTGCGCGAGGCCGGCGGCGGCGAGAACGGGCAGCGCAGGCGGCGCTACGAGCTTGCCGGCCCCGAGACGCTCAGCCACAGCGAGATCGTCGCGACCGTGCTGCGCGCGCTGCGCCGCAACCGCCCGCTGTTGCACGTGCCGACGCCGATCGTCTCGCGCGCCCTTCGCCTGCTCGAGGCGGCGACAGGGGAGCGCGCCTTTGCGACCTGGGATGAGGCCGAGCTGATGGAGGTCTCGATGGTCTCCGCGCGCGGCACCGCTGACGTGGGGGCGCTGGGCGTCGTGCCTCAGCGCATGGCAGCGGTGCTCGAAGCGGCCGCCGGTTAGCGTCCCGGCCGAGCGCCGGTCAGGAGACCCACTCGCCGACCGGCGCCCGCCGCTCGGCCCAGGGCAGCGCCGTTTCGAGCTGGCTCGCCAGCGCCAGCAGCCGCTCCTCGCCCGCGGGCCTGCCGATGATCTGCACCCCGAGAGGCAACCCGTCCTCGCCCTGGTAGAGCGGGAGCGAGATCCCCGGCTGGCCGGTCGCGTTGAACACCGGCGTGAAGGGAGTGAACAGGCCGGAGCGCGTGAAGGTCGACATCGGGTCCTCAGCCGCCGTGTCGAGCGTCCCGAGTGGCAGCGGACGCTCGGCGAGCGCGGGGGTGAGCAGCGCGTCGTACTCGTCCAGCCACGCCACGAGGCGCCGCGCGAAGGCCTGCAGCCGCACCACAGCGGCCTGCTGTTCGAGGGTGCCGAGTTTGCGGATCATCGAGAAGATCGCCCAGCTCATCGGCTCCATGTCCTCGGCCGAGACGCCTTCGATGCCCTTGCCCGAGACATTCGCCGAGTAGCCGATCGACAACGCGATCTGCGAGGAGAACACCATTCCGAACAGCTCTGAGAGGCCATCTTCGCGCCACGGCGGGTCGACCTCGATGACGTCGTGACCGAGCGAGCCCAACAGCTCGGCCGCCTCGTCGGCGCCGCGGGCAGCGATCGGATCGAGGGTCGCGTCCGGGCTCGGCGCCTGCTTGCTGAAGGCGATCCTCATCCTGCCGGGATCGCCGGTCGCGGCCTCGGCGAACGACTGCGAGGGGGGCGGCGCCCATGTGGCATCGCCGGGCTCGTAGCCTGCGAGCACGTCGAGGATCGCGGCGGTGTCGGCCACCGAGCGCGTCAGCATCCCGTCGATCCCGAGCGAGGAGTCCCCGAGCTCGGGAGCCACGGAGATGCGGCCACGGGTCGACTTCAGGCCAACAAGGCCGCAGCACGCGGCCGGAATCCGGATCGACCCGCCGCCGTCGTTGCCGTGCGCGACGGGCACCAGCCCAGCCGCGACGGCCGCCGCGGCGCCGCCGGAGGAACCGCCCGGTGTGCGTTCGAGGTCCCACGGGTTGCGGGTCGGGCCGAAGATCCGCGCCTCGGAAACGGGCAGGATGCCGTACTCGGGCAGTGTCGTGGTGCCGACGATCACGAAGCCCGCATCGCGCAGCCGGCGCGTCACGTTGTGGTCGTAGTCCGCGACGTAGGACTCCATCAGCCGACAGCCGTAGGTCAGTCGCATGCCTTTGACCGGCCGGTTGTTCTTGATGGCGACGGGCACGCCCGCAAACGGGCGCTCGTCGCGCGGAGCGACCAGGTCAGCCGCGCCCAGCGCGCCCTCCTCGTCGACCTCGACGAACGCGTTCAGCGAGGGGTTCAGCTCCTCGATCCGCTGTAGGGACAGCTCGACCAGCTCCCGCGATGACACCTCCCCGGCGCGGACCATCGCCGCCAGCTCGACCGCTCCGCGGAACATCAGATCGTCATCGGACATCATCCCTCCTCGTCTCGCCGTCCTCGCGCCGGCACCGGCTTCAGCCTACCTTTGCCGGGCCGGGCCGGCGCTCCATGCCGGCGCGGGGCGACCAGGCCGGCGCCGGCATGCCGGCTCGGCGGCACCGGCCGGCGCTCCATGCCGGCCCCGGGGCGGCACCCGGCCCGCTCTCGAGGCCGGCCCGGCGCTGGCATTCCTGCGACGATATGGCCCTGCCCACAAGGCAGCACCCCCCGTCAAGCATCAAGCTCAGAAAGCGAGTGCCATGAGCGCGGTTCAGTCAGCACCCGAGGTCCAGTCGGGCCTCGAAGGAGTAGTCGCCTTCGCCACCGAGATCGCGGAGCCCGACAAAGAGGGCGGCGCGCTGCGCTACCGCGGCGTGGACATCGAGAACCTTGTCGGAACCGTCCCCTACGAGCAGGTCTGGGGCCTGCTGGTGGACGGCCGTTTCAAGCCCGGCCTTCCTCCGGCCGAACCGCACGCCCTGACCGTCCGCTCGGGCGACCACCGAGTCGACGTCCAGTCCGCGCTTGCGATGCTCGCTCCGGAGTGGGGCTTCGGGCAGCTGATCGACATCTCCGACGAGGAGGCCCGCGACAACCTCGCGCGAGCGTCGGTGATGGCGCTCTCGTTCGTCGCCCAGTCGGCCCGCGAACCCGGCCAGCCGCCGGTGCCCCAAGAGGAGATAGACCAGGGCCGCACGATCCCCGAGCGCTTCCTGATCCGCTGGCGCGGGGAGGCCAACCCGGACCACGTGAAGGCGATCGACGCCTACTGGGTCTCGGCAGCCGAGCACGGCATGAACGCCTCGACGTTCACCGCGCGCGTGATCGCGTCCACCGGGGCGGACGTGGCCGCGGCCCTGTCCGGCGCCGTCGGAGCGCTATCCGGACCGCTGCACGGCGGCGCCCCCTCGCGCGTCCTGAAGATGCTCGAGGAAGTCGAACAGACCGGGGATGCCGAGAAGTGGGTCTCCGATGCGCTCGACCGGGGTGACCGCCTGATGGGCTTCGGCCACCGCATCTACCGCGCCGAAGATCCGCGTGCGCGCGTGCTGCGGCGCACGGCCAGTGAACTCGGCTCGCCCCGCTTCGAAGCCGCCGAGGCACTGGAGAAGGCCGCGCTCGCCGAGCTCCAGGCGAGGCGCCCCGACCGTGTGCTCGCCACGAACGTCGAGTTCTGGTCGGCGGTGATCCTGGACCTCGCTGAAGTGCCCGCGGATCTCTTCACCCCGATGTTCACATGCGCGCGGGTCGCCGGCTGGTCGGCGCACATCCTCGAGCAGAAGCGCGAGGCGAAGCTGATCCGCCCGACGGCGAAGTACGTGGGCGAGGGGCCACGTGAGGTGAGCTCGGTCGAATAGAGCTGCTCCCTGACACCAACCGGAGGACCGAACCGGTCGCTCGCAGCAGAGTGACCGACTCGGCATCCGAGCGTGTCCTCACATTCACAGCCGCGTTCTTCGACAAGCCCTGTACGGGCAAGCGCGCCGGCTGAGCGCCCCCGGAGGATGCTCCCGAGGGACGCCAGCCGTCGCTTCACCTTCTTGCAGCGGTCGCGCCTGTTCTCCGGCGCGACACCATTGCCACCCATTGCCTACCGGCTGCTCATTCGCTTTCCCTGGCGGCTTTCGCGCCGGCCTGGCTGAGCGTCCCGTTCAGGATCGCCGTGTTGTGGCCTGCCGAAGCGGGGATCCCAAGCTCCGCGTTGACCGCCGGGTCGATGAGGAACGAGAAGATGCCGCCACAGCCCGAGGCGCCAGGCGCCGCGAACGAGTTGTTGACGAGCGAGTTGTTGGTGATCGTCAGGATCGTACCTTCGGTGTTGAAGGTGAGTGTGCCCGCTTTGCCTTTGATCGGTTTGTTCGGCGCCGGCGGGCTGGTCGTCCCAGTCGTCAGCGGGAGGTTGATCGGGGCCGAGTTGCTCCCGATGTAGCATTCCGAGCCCAGGAAGGCATTTTCGAGGTGCACCTTCACGGGCAAGCTCAACGCGATCCCCGTTTCTTCAAGGAGATCGCCCTCGTTGAGCTGGATGGTGCTGGCAGGCGCTGCGAGTTCGGTAGTTGCAGTCACGCCCGTGATGCCCTTGTTGATGAATTCATTGAACAGTTCCTGAAGGAAACCAGGCAGGAACGACGGCGCAACGATGCCGAGAAGGCCGCCGGGCACCGGCTGCCCCGTTTTGGACAGCGTGTTGCCGTCAGTCGCGGCGACAAATTTCAGTTCGCCGGTTTCTTCGTTTTCGGTCAAGCCACCCTGAAGCACCTGGGCGTTTTTGATCGGCACCGTCTTTTTGCCGACCGTGAATTCGCCGGACGTGGTCGTGGCGTAAAGACACGCCGTGACTGCCGGATTGCTCAGAGGACAATCAGCAAATTTCGCAAATTCCCCTTTGGGCGCTGCCGAGGCCCCGGCAGCCCCGACAAGCGTTATGAGGAGCGCGACGAATCCGATCGCTCCCCGGCGAAGCACAGAGCGCCGCCGCATCGTTCGTGTCAGCACTTTCGTCCTCCTTGTAGTTACCACGGTCTCGCGAACTGCGACAAGAACCTAGGCGGTGCCTACAAGTTCGACAACCAGTGTTTCTCTTACGCAGACCGTGGTCTTGCTACTTCGAACGGTGCCTTGCTTTCCTGCACCCAGTGACCGCCACCTTGGTGGTCCTTTTTATGACCGCTCCGTTTTGCCCAGTGATTTCGGTCGGCATCTTCAGCACCTTCTTACAGAAGTTTCCGAACGCACCCAGGGCAGAATGGGGACCTGCCGGCAGGTCCAGTTCGAATCGACTGATGGGCGCATCGGGCACGGCTTTGAATGCGCTCGAGGTGATGCCGTGATGGATTGTCGTGTTGCCGACCAAGACGAGCTGCAGGTTGTCGCCTTCCAGGACGATGTTCAAGTCGGGCAATTTCGCGCTGCCGTGCGAGACGAGGACGGCCTGTCCTGTCAGAGGAGTCTTCAAGATGGGCGTCACGACTCGGGCTGTGCCGACGTAGGAGACCGCCGGGCAGCCATGCGGATTCGCGTTGAAGACCGCCGCGAGGCACGCTTTTTGCAGAGTCGACAGGCGCGACGGCAGCGCGCGTGGCAGATTGACCTTGACCTTCGCGATGTTGGCTTCCGCGCTCGTCGCTCGGACGACTGCCCGGAAGGAGGCTCCGTTGAGGCGACTGGTGTGCGCGCTCGTGGTCGCGGCGAACTTGGGCGTAAAGGAGAGGCGTGAGCAGCCGACGGCTTCGAAGTGCGTCGAGAGGGTCGCACTGGCCCCTTCGGCGCCTTCGAGCGCGATTGTCTGAGGCAACGAGGTGCAATTCGTCGGATTGATCGCGAAGCGGCTGCGATCGATCGTCGTCGTTATCGAGCGGACCTCCAGGCGCACGCCCCGAACCACGAGCGGCAGCCGATCTGTGGATACGGTGATCCTTGCGCTGTAAGGGTCCACCGCGATCTTCGCGCGCACCACGATGCAGTCGCAGCGTCCCGAACCCAGATCGTAGGGACCCGCCTTGGCCGGCTGAGCGATCGACAGCCCATAAGAACCGCCCTCGTAGGGTTCTGTGAGGTAAACCCGTCCCCCCGCGATGGTGATGGGCGTCGGCCCGAATCCCGCCTGTACCGTGGTGTGTCCGACCAGACTGCTTTCGGGACAGAGTCCTTCTCGAGCTGCCGGTTCGCCGCAGGGCGTGACGGATGCGATGTCGGCCAGCAGCCCCGGCGGAAGCTGCGTCGTCACCCTGTTCAGCTCCTGAGAACGATCTTCACGCTTGACCTGCAGCGCGAACTGCGTGAAGGACTTCGCACCTGCCGGAGTGGACCCCATCGTCCCACTCGGCGCGAATGGGACGCTCGGGGTGCAGGAACTCGCACCTTGAGGCGGCCCGATGTTGAACGCCGCTGCGTTCACGCCGTAGGCTTTCCCCGCCCACGTGCTCATGCTTGCCGTCGCGCTGTAGGAGCCGCAGCTGCGCGGGTTGCCGAGGACGCCACGTTCGCCGCCGAAGAGCTGGACGTGCACCGTTTCGAACGGCAGGGGCGGTGTTCCTGGGAAACGCGTCGTCAGCGCCCCGGTAACGGGGTCGAGCTGGACTTCTCCCGCGAGCTTGATCGTCACGCCCGCCCCAGGGGCCTCAGCCACCAGGTACGCCGCCACGAGGGATCCGAACGGGTTCGCTTCCTGAGCGCCGACGTAGACGTGCCCTACTAGTTCTTCGCCGAGCAGAGGCGTCTTGATCGAGACGGTGCCGACGGCCGAGCTCTGTGTGCAGGTCGCCGGTTCCACGAGATCCAGAGCGATCTCTCCCTGCGGCCGGGCCGGTTCCGGGCTGAAGCTGCAGCCGCTCAGACCGCTCGCCGCCGAGGGGTTCAAGACCATGCCGTCGGGCAGCTTGAGCGTGAGTTCCTTGACGTCCGCCTCGGCCAGACCCCCGCTAGCCGACGTCGTCGCCTGCGGGACTTCGACGTCTACCCCGAGCCCGGTGGGAGCTGCGGCCGCCAGGCTTTCCGGCACGACTTTCACGGTCGTCTGAAACGGCAGCTTCTCGCAGCCGCTCATGGTCAGGGGGGTCTCCGCGTTCCGGGTCCCGGCGTCGACGCCACCCGGTGCTTCTCGTGTCGGCCATGAGATGCCGGACACGCTTGCGTAGTTGGGCCCGTCGCACGCGGTCGGAAGCGTCAGGAAGCTCTTCGTAGCGGGGTGGGTCGTGGTCGGGCAAGCTTCGATTTCCGCGGCCAGCGCCCATTCCTGCTGCGCGACGCATTCCCAGCCACGAGCCGCGTTGTGGCGCGGGTCTCCTGGGACGCCCCATATCGTGACCTTGCTGCCGACGAACGCCGCGGTCTGGGTCACGTCGTTCGCGTGCACGACGATGTCGTTGGTCGGTCCGGGGCCCACTTCGGTGTCGAGCGTCACCGGCACGTTGAAGAGGCTGAACCCGAGGCGAGCGGGCTCGCCGATGGCGGGGGTCAGGTTGTAGAGCGGCACAGTGATCGTTTCGGGCTCTTCCGAGATGAAGAACGGTTCGCGGACAGCGACGGATACGACGCCGACGGCAGCTCCGGACGGGCACAGGTTGACAAGCGCCGCCACGAAGGTCAGGAAGTCGGCTTCGCTGCACTGCGCGACAGCCGTCGGATTGCCTATGAAGCCGGGAGGAAGCGTGAACCCGAGATTTCTCGCCAGGCCGGCGGACGTCACCTTGCCGGCACGCGCCACGGTGTTGAGGCCGAGCGTCGTCGTCACCTGGAAGGGATGAGCCCCGGCTTGCGTTTCCGGTTCTCCTTCCGGTCCTTCGGCCGCGAAGTCAAAGCGTTCGAAGCCGAACCCCGCGGGCGCCGCGCCGACGGCGACCTGGGAGCTGGCACTCACAGCCGGAGTTTCGCCCCCTTCAATGTGGGCTGCGACCGTTTCTAGCCCGGACGCGCCGTTTTCCACTTCGACTTCGATCGCCACGTGCAGCTGTTCGTAGGGTCCAAGCCCACTGGCGCTTTCGAACACGCACGACAGGGTCGCGAGTTCGCACGTCGCTTCGCCTCGCGCCGCGAGTTTGCCTGCGGCCCCTTCGATTTTGGTGGCGTGAAGACCAGGGGGCAGAGTCGCTTCGACGGTCACGGGACTCGAGGCCCAGTTGACGTTGTTCGGGCCGAGGTTGTTCGCGGTGACCGTGATGATGTTCGTCTGACCGGCTGCGAGGTGCGTGGGCCTCGCGATTGCTTCCAGCTGCCACCACGTGCCGCTTGCATCGGCTGCCGTCGTCAGGCCTGGAGCGAGCATCGCAGCGACGACGAGCGCCGGCAGAAGACCACCCAGCTTCAGGACCCGCCTCGTCATTTGCCGGCCTTCTTCCGCTTCACGGGCCTTTTCGCGTACTGCTTGTGAACCCTCCTGACACAGGCTGCGCGGAGCCGCTTGCGTCGGTAGCGCTTGCATCGCCTCAGCGCTTGGGCCTCAGTGGGCCTACCGGTTGCTTTCGGTTTTGTCTTCGCCGGAGCGGGCAGGTTGCCGCCGCCGTTTTCGAAGGTCGTCGCCGACGGCTGTTCGCCCACTGAGGTGGGCGAACCGCCTTGGCACGACGCCAGGGATTGGCATTCCACGGCGCTGACCGGTCGCGGCGGCATGCATGGGACCGACGAGGTGCATTCGTGCGCGTCATAGACGTCGAAGCTCCCGTCGATATCCGATGGCGAAAGCCTCGCAGACGTGATGAAGAACACATCGCCGCCGCCTTCGTCTGCGTGCCCTTCCCCGCCGGCTGCGCTCACGTCGAGGATCGCTGATTCCGACGCGGACACCCCGCCCGAGAGCAGGTTCACGCAGCCCACCGCGGCGAAGGAGTACGACGCGTCACTTTCTCCACACGGATGCCCTTGCGGCACACCGGCCGGCTCGTACTCGTAGACGTCCTCTTTACCGTTCGAGTCGCTTGTCGACAGCGGGTCTGTGCTCTCGAAGTAGAGCCTGCCCGAGTTCGACAGGTAACGGGCCTGATAGAGAGCCTCGTTTTCTTCGATCAGCGTCCAGCCTGGTATGTTGCCGGCCAGCCAGTGGCCGCTCCAGTTGTTCTGGTTGCCGCCGGCGACCTGATCCACCAGCAGCCCGTTGCCGCTGTTCTGTTCGCGGCTGTCAAAGATGCCAGCGGGAGCCGCTCCGCTTGGATCGCATGACGGGCAGATCGTCCGGTTCTGCGCGTAGTCGTACAGGAAGACCTCCTCGTCTTTGGCGCCGCTCGCTTTGTCGACGTTGTCGTAGCCGGTGAGGCTGCGTTCAGACATGAACGCGACGGAGTTCCCGTCCGGCGACACGCGCGCCGTCAAGCGACCGAGCACCCCGTTCGATTCCCCACCCCAGACCGGTCTGTCTTCGTTGGAGAGCTCGGCGACGAATCGCGGTTCTTCCCAGGTTTCGCCGTTCAGGTGCGCCACGTACAGATTGGGGGCTCCCGCTTCCGCAGTTTCGCCTTCGCGATTGGCCGCTTCCGTCAGCTCGCCGGTGGCGACGAAGTACACCGTGGTGCCGTCTTCGCTCGCGCCCAAGATGAGCCCCTGGACCCCTCCGCCTCCGGGAGCGAGGCCTGAACTCGTCACGTCACGGAGTTGACAGACGGGGGCTTCTTCGACATCACGGATCAGACAGGCGTAGAGATCGTCTGCACCCGGTGAAGCTTTCGAGTCGGGCGTGAGCCGGGCGTCGTCCGTGAAGAAGATGACTCGCCCGTCCCTGCTCGCGGCCTGATAAGCGACGTCGTTTTCTTCGCTGCCGGTCGCCGAGCCGCCCTGGCTCGCGTCGATCTGCACAGACTTCCCTGATGTCATGTCGGTGACGTACAGGTGCTGCACGATCGCCGGCTGTTCGCCGGTCCATACCACCTGTTCGCCGTCGGCGGAGATCACCCCGCGCAAGTCGCTGTCGCGGAAGCCCAGGAACGCCTGCTGACCTTCTTCGGTGGTGGAATGCCCGTTCGGGAGCACGTTGACCAGTCTCAGCTGTCCGTCCGCCCACTCATAGAGGTTTTCCGCGTTTTCTGACCGCACGGCTTTGGGGGTCAGGCCGGCGCGAGACTTCATGAGCACGTGTTTCAAGTCCGGTGAAGCGGCAACGAAGCGCACCCGAAACGCCGGTTCGGAGAAATGTTCGTTTTCGGTCGTATCAGCTGCGGTCACCAACGGCGTGTAGAGGGGGCCCGTCCCCACCTGCAGAGCGGATCTCACGTACGGCGTCGGTTCGGCGCCCGCTTCGAGCGGAGGGAGGGGTGTTTCGCCGAACGGTTCGACGACAGCGCTCTTGAGGTCCGGGGCGAACAGGCGGTACTCCTGGCCCGCGCCGACGCTCTGGCTCGTCTCGGCTTCGTGAGCCGTGGCGATGTCCTGCGAAGACCAGCCGCTTTCCGTCCTGGCGGAGAGCACCTGCGTGAGGTTCGAGTTGCCTTCAACGCGTTCGCCGGTCACGCCAGACGCCAGATAGGTGATGGCAAGACCGTTTTCGGCCGCCTGCACCGCTCCGTCGTGGAGCGGTTCGATCTCACCGCCACCCTTGATCTGAGGCGAGACCTGTTCCCAGGCGCGCGGCTCTGGGATGCCTTCGATCTCCGCACCGGCCGCGGTAGCACCAAGAGCCAGGAACAACAGAAGCGCCATGAGGGCGCAAAGCGCCGCCGCCGAGGACCCCTCGCGGCACCTACTTGGATTCCGGAGCATCTCGAGCGACCCTAGATCAGGGTCTCCAAGTCCGCCAAGCAGTGTTTCTCTCTGCGGCCAATGAGGAAGGCAGCTAGAGACGCTTGGCGCGAACACGTCACGATGCAGCCCTTCTCGGCGGCGACGCCGCGCGAGTGACGCGGCACTCGGCGACCGTGCATCTCCACTTAACAGCCGAGGGCCCGGCGTGACGCCGGGCCCTCGAACACACAACCTCTCTCGAAGCGCGCCTTACATCATGCCGCTCATGTCCGGCATGCCTCCGCCGGCAGCAGCGCCTTCCTTCTCGGGCACCTCGGCGACGATCGCCTCGGTGGTGAGGATGTTCTTGGCGATCGAGGCCGCGTTCTGCAGCGCAGAGCGCGTCACCATCGCCGGGTCGATGATCCCTTCCGCGACGAGATCGACGACCTCGTTGGTGGCCGCGTTCAGGCCGTGGCCTTTCTTGGCCTTGCGGACGTCGTTGACGACGACCGATCCCTCGAGGCCCGCGTTCTCGGCGAGCTGACGGAGCGGCTCCTCCAGGGCGCGCAGGACGATCCTGGCTCCCGTGCGCTCGTCGTCGGAACCATCCGCCGAGGAGCCGTTGTCGCTGATCGTCACAGCGGAGGACGCCTGCAGCAGCGCGACGCCACCGCCGGGCACGATGCCCTCCTCGAGCGCCGCACGGGTCGCCTGCAGGGCGTCCTCGACACGGTGCTTCTTCTCCTTCATCTCGGTCTCGGTGGCCGCGCCGACCTTCACGACCGCCACGCCGCCGGACAGCTTCGCGAGCCGTTCCTGCAGCTTTTCGCGGTCGAAGTCGGAGTCGGTGTTCTCGACCTCGTTTTTGATCTGGTTGATGCGGCCTTTGATCGCCGCGCTGTCACCGGCGCCATCCACGATCGTCGTGGTGTCTTTGGTGACGACGACACGGCGGGCGCGACCGAGCTGGGAGAGCTGGGTGTTCTCCAGCTTCAGGCCCATCTCCTCGGTGATCACCTCGCCGCCGGTGAGGATCGCGATGTCCTCCAGCATGCGCTTGCGGCGGTCGCCGAAGCCCGGCGCCTTCACGGCCACGCCGGTGAACGTCCCGCGCAGCTTGTTCACGACGAGCGTCGCGAGCGTCTCACCCTCGACGTCCTCGGCGATGATCAGGATCGGCTTGCCCGACTGGATCACCTGCTCGAGGATCGGCAGGATGTCGCGCACCGAGCCGATCTTCTGGTTGGCGATCAGGATGTAGGGGTCCTCGAGGACACCCTCCATGCGGTCCTGGTCGGTGACCATGTACGGCGAGATGTAGCCCTTGTCGAACTGCATGCCCTCGGTGAACTCGAGGTCCATGCCGAACGTCTGGCCCTCCTCGACGTTCACGACGCCGTCCTTGCCGACCTTCTCGATCGCGTCGGCGATCACGTCGCCGATCTCTTCGTCACCGGCCGAGATCGTGGCCACGCGCGCGATCTGGTCCTTGCCGGAGACCTCCTTGGACTGCGAGGCGATGTTCTTGACGACCTCGTCGACGGACTTCTCGATGCCGCGCTTCAGCGCCAGCGGGTTCGCACCCGCGGCGACGTTCTTCAGACCCTGGCGGACGATCGCCTGCGCGAGCACGGTCGCCGTCGTGGTGCCGTCGCCGGCGACGTCGTTGGTCGCCGTGGCAACCTCGCGCACGAGCTGTGCGCCCTGGTTCTCGAAGACGTCCTCGACCTCGATCTCACGAGCGATCGTGACGCCGTCGTTGGTGATGGTCGGCGCGCCGAACTTCTTGTCGAGGACCACGTAGCGGCCCTTGGGGCCGAGCGTGACCTTGACAGCGTTGGCGACGGCGTCGACGCCGGCCTCCAGCGCAGCCCGCGCATCCGAGTTGTACTTGATGTCCTTGTGTGCCATTCCTGGTTCTTCTCCTTACGCGACCTTGGCGAGGACGTCGGACTCGCGGAGCACGAGCAGTTCCTCGCCGTCGATCTTGATCTCGGTTCCGCCGTACTTGCTGTAGAGGACCTCGTCGCCCTCCTTGACGTCCAGCGGGATGCGCTTGCCGCCCTCGTCGAGCTTGCCGTCGCCGGCGGCGAGGACCTTGCCCTTCTGCGGCTTCTCCTTGGCGGTGTCGGGGAGCACGAGCCCACTCGCTGTGGTCTCCTCCTCCTCGATCGCCCGCACGATCAGACGATCGCCCAGGGGCTTGAGCTTCATGTTCTGGAACCTCCGTCTAGAAGACTGCTTACGAGGGCCCGTCAGATAAGGGGAAACGGGCCCTTTTTCTTTGGCACTCTCGGGGGGAGAGTGCCAACTTCCGTCTAAATATATAGAAGATTTGGGGGGATACCCCGGGATCTTCGTTGCGCGACCCGCGCGCGCACGGTCGACGGCCGGAAATGGCCCCGAACCCGCCGAGCGCTAGTTCTGCGCGCCGCCGAAGCCCTTGATCGCCTCGGTCATCGCCGAGGGCGTATCCAGGATCTGCGAGAAGCGCACGACCGTCACGACGTCTTCCGGGGAGACCGAGCGGCCGTAGATCTGTTCGAGGAAGCTGATCAGCTCCTCGTGGCGGCGGAACTCCGGGTTGTCGTGCTTGATGTCGCGCGGCGAGAGGTCGGCGAGCTTCATCACCTCGACCTGGTCGATCACGGCCTCGAAGATGCGCTGGCGTGGCGAGTGCTGATAGCCGATCGTGACGAGCACGAGCTGGTTCTTGCGGTACTTGCCGGACTTGTCGCCGAGGCGAATCGTCGCTGTCTTGCGACCGCGCTTGAGCTCGTCCGCGAAGATCGTCGAGTAGAAGTTCAGGACCTGCACCGGCCGCAGGCTACCGTTCTTCGGCCAGGTAGGTCATCGCAAGGCCGACGATCTCGCGCTCGGCAGCGTGGCTCAGCTCGCGCCCGGCGCGCTCGATCGGTATCCACCGCACCTCTTCGACCTCGTCATCGTGCTCGGAGATGTCCCCGCCGGTGTGGCGGAACAGGAAGAACTGGACTTCCTTGCCGATCGTCCGTCCCCCGCGGCGGTACCAGTACCTCGTCTCCCCCAGCTCGCGCACCGGCTCGGCGACGATCCCGGTCTCCTCCCGAACCTCCCGCTGCGCCGCCTGCACCGCGGTCTCGCCGGGATCGACGTGACCCTTCGGGAGCGCCAGCACGCGCGAGCCGTCGGCGGCGCGGCGCGTCGGCACGATCACGACCACCTCATCTCCCCTGACGACCACGCCGCCGGCGGAGAACTCGCGCGCCTGCGCCCGCGAGGGACGGGAGGGGAGGCGGGCGGGCGGCTCCTTCTCCGGCTCCTCAGAAGACATACTGCTTCAAGGCCTCGGGATCGTGGACGACGAGGCGCCCGCGGCCCTGGGAGATCACGCCCGCGCGCTCGAGCACCGCCAGGAAGCGGCTCGCCGACTCGCGCGAGGAACCCGCGAGCTGCGCGAGGTCCGCTTGGGTCGCGGTCACCAGCACGTTCTGCCTGTCGCGCCCCTCGGCGACGGCCTGATCGACGAGCTCGCCGAGCACCACAGCGACGCGGCTCTGGACCGTCTGGAACGACTGCCGCGAGAGCCTCTCGTTGGTCTCGCGCAGCCGCCGCCCGAGCGCGATCACGAGCTTCATGGCGATGTCCGAGTGCTCGCTCATCAGGCGCCGCATGTCGGGGCCCAACACCCCGACCACCATCATCTCCCCGACCGCCTCGACGGTGGCCGAGCGGCGCTCATCCTCGAACATCGCAAGCTCGCCGAAGATGTCGCCCGGGCCGAAGGTCGCGAGCGTGATCGTGCGCCCGTCCCCGTGCGTGCGGATCGCCCGGGCGTGGCCCTCCCGCACGACGTAGCAGGTGTCGCTCGAGTCGCCCTCGCGGAAGACGGCCTGACCGGACTCGAACGTCCGCGGTACCGAGACCTGTGCGATCCGCTCCAGATCGGCAGGCTCCAGGGTCGAGAACACGGGCACGCGCCCGAGCAGCTCGACGACGTCGCCTGGGCGTGTGCTCACGCCGCAGGAATACCACACAAGAGGAGAAGCTCGGCCGGCGCTCCATGCCGTCCTGGGCAGGGCCGCAACCGGAGAGCCTCGACTGGGTTCGAATGTATGTTCAGATGATGTTGACCGGCAAGCACCTACCGGCCCTGGCCGCCACCCTCGCCCTCGCAGCGGCGCTCCCGTTCGCAGCGACGGCCGCGACGACGCCTGCGCCTCATCCCAGCCGCGAAGCGGCGCTGATGAAAGCGCTGCTGCGCTCGCGCGAACTGTGGGCGACGATCGACGTCTGCAGCCCGGCCGACCAGCCGGACACCGTGGGCGTGCGGGGCTCGATGCCCGGCGACAAGCACTCCCACGACAAGATGTACATGCGCTTCCGCCTGCAGTACATGAACACCGCCACGAAGCACTGGGCGGACCTGTCGAGCGCGCGATCGCCCAACTTCGTGTTCGTCGGAGGAGGCAGCGGCGTGCGTCAGGGCGGGCGCAGCTTCCAGCTCGTGCCGCGGCCGGGCAAGCCCGCCGTCGAATTGCGCGGCGTCGTCGAATACCAGTGGCGCCGCGGCTCCTCGGTGATCCAGTCGGTCAGCCGCCCGACGGGCGCCGGCCACAAGAGCGCCGCGGGCGCTGATCCCCCGGACTACACCGCCGCGAGCTGCTCAATCGGCTGAGGGGCCCGATGGGCGGCGCCTCGCGGCGTCCTCGCTCGCTCGTGTGCAGAGCACACTTCGCTCACTGCGTCCTTGCGAGGCTTGCCCCTCGGGCCCCTCAGACTCGTAGCTCGCTTGCGGGAGTCGCTGCCGGGCTCAGGCCTCGTGTGACGCTGGTGTCCCGAACAGCCTTGGGTCGTTGGTGATGATGCCGTCGACGCCCATCGCCGTCAGCTTCTCGATCTTCGACGCGTCGTCGACCGTCCAGACGTACAGCTCGCCGCCGCCCTGGCGGACGGCGCGCACCAGGGCGGGCGTGACGACGCGCCAGTGCGCCATGATCGCGTCGAAGCGGCCGTCGAGGAGGGCCGCGCGCGCTTTGCGCGGCAGCATCGCGCGGTAGCCGGTCAGGATCGCGAGCGCCGGGATCGCCGTCAGCATGTCGCTGGTGTAGTCGCGCCGCACGCGCGGCACCGACCAGCCGAGCCTGAGCCCCGGCTCCGCGGCGCGGATCTGCGAGAGGCCGGACGTGAACATGCCGCTGATCAGGGTGCGCTCCACCAGCGCGTGCTCGCGCAGCGCCTCGACCACCCGCATCTCATAGCCGGGAAGCTTCACGTCCACGTCGAGCTCGATGCCGGCGAACTCGGGGGCGGCGAGATGGGCGAGCGCCTCCTCGAAGGAGATCGGGGAGCGCCGGCGCGCGTCCTCGTAGTCGTGCGCCACCACGAGCCGGCCGCTCCCGTCCTGCTTCTCGCTGAGGACGTCCAGCTCGACCATGTCGACGCCATGACGGCGGGCCGCGTCGAAGCTCGCGAGTGTGTTGCCGGGCTCGATGTGTGCCGCGCCCTTGTGACCCACGCGTCGCGGGCGCCGTCGCTCGGTCTCGCTGCTCACGGTTGCACCTTCGCAGAGCGCGCGGACCCGCGCGGGGAGTGCCGCGGTCAGGCCGCGGCCTGCCGGCGCTGAAGCGCCTCGACCGCCGCCCTCGGTCCGATGTACGGCGCGAGCACCGTGAAGGTGAGGTGATCGACGAGCGAAGGCAGGCGCGAGAGGCGGTTGTTCGTGACGAACGTCGAGATGATCCCCCAGACCGCACCGGTCACGGCCTCATGCGCGATCTTCGGCCCGCGGATGGGCTCGGGCCCCTGCTCGGTGAGCATCTCGGTGAAGTCCGCGACCGAGCGCGTCATGCGCCCGATCATCGCCGGCCCGACTTCGAACAGGTTGATGAACGCGATCCGGAGCAGCGCCTGGTGGGCGACGAGATGCGCCACGAAGGCCTCCATCGCCAGGCAGGCGCCCTCCTCCCAGCTCTCAGCGCCTTCCATCGCCGGACGCACGCACTCGAGCATTTCCGCGACGAACTCGTCCAGCACCGCCAGGAAGCACTCCTCCTTGTTGCGGAACTGACGGTGAAACGCCTCTGTGGAGACGCCGGCGAACTGAGCGATCTGTGGATCGGTGAGGGCAGCGTAGCCTTCGTCGAGGGTGAGGTGCACGACCGAGCCCAGGACCCGCGCGCGCTTGTCGTCGCGCATGAGGAAGGCAGCCGGCGCCGGCGGCAGGTGCGGCGGGCGCGCGAGCGTCAGCGTGCGCAGACGCGCGCCCGGCGGCATCCGGTAGGACTCGATCCAGTCGAGCACTTCGTCGGAGAGCTCGGCCAGCTCGCGATGGCGACGCTCGAGCATCCTGTTGAACACGATGTGGCGCACGCCGGCGACGACGACGCGAGGGGTGAGCTGCGGGTAGCAGACCTCCTCGGGCGCCAGCGAGAACGCGGTCGCGACGATGCGCTCGAAGACCAGCCCGGCCAGCTGCATCCGTTCGCGAGCGCGCGGACCGATCCCCAGCGAGTCGACGAGCACGAGACGCGGACCCTTTGGAGCGCGGGCAAGGCCGCCCAAGAGGCTCTGGCACGAGGACTGCATGCGGTTCTCCCAGCCGCGCTCGGAGATCCACGCCTGCAGCAGCCGCCGCCGCGCCTGGGCGACCATCACGTCGTAGGCGCCGAGGAAGCACTCTTCCTTGTTGCCGAAGAGTTCGTAGAAGGCGCGCCGCGAGACGCCTGCAAGCGCGATCACATGAGCGACGGTCGTGCGTTCATATCCGTTGCGGGCGACCGCCTCGATCATGGCGCCGTAGAGGCGGCTGCGCTGGTTGCGCTCCACCTCGTCCCGCCCCATTCCGCTTGGGCCGTGAGGCAGTCGCCCGTACATCGGCGCAAGCTGCTGCCGTGTACCAGCCATCCTCATGATTCCAACATAATGGATTTTGTCTCGTGTGCCAACTCGCTCCCTAACCCCCTGGGCGCGTGTCAACGTACACACTCGTTCCAATACTTCCACTGCTGTCTCCATCGCAGCCGATGGTCTGACAGACAATGCGCTGCAATGTGGGGGATGACTCCTGCAAGCGGCGAAGATCCGCTCGCGGAGCCCGGCTGAGGCGGCGCTAGGCGCTCAGCGTCAACCGGCGCGGCCCGGTCTGGAACCCGAGCTCGGTGAGTGACCCGGCGAAGGCCGAGGAGATCGCCGGCTCGCCGTCGATGCGCTCCAGCGCGAGCTTGCCGACACGCCCGGTACGGACGGCGTCGACGAGCGCGCCCAGCGCGATCTCGACGGGGTCAGGGCGGCCCGGCTGGCGGTGCGAGTCGATGAGCGTGATCAGGCCGCGCCCGCCACGCTCGACGTAGAGCGCCGGCTCCTGATCGACCATGACGACGTACGCTCCGGCCACGCGCGAGGGGCGCCGCTCCGAGCCCTCCCGCTTCGGCCAGGGCAGCGCCGCCCCGTAGGGCTGGGCGGGGTCGGCAGCGGCGAGCACGAGCGTCGACGGACCCTCGCCGCTGCGAAGGGGCGCCGCCCTCAAACGCTCGACGGCGCCCGGCAGGGCGAACTGCGCCCCGCCCATGCCCTCGATGAAGTAACCGCGCCGGCAGATGCCGAGCGTCTCCAGCCGCGCGAAGGTGTCGTAGAGCAGCGCGAAGCCTCCCTTGATGCCCTCGGCGAGCACCTGCTCACGGGTCACGATCCCATAGCGCTCGAGCAGCAGCTCGGCGATCGTGCGCCGGCGCTCGGGCGCGGCCGACGCATCGAGCTGACCGCCGAACACGGCGGCCGTGAGCGACCACCGTCCTTGCACCTGCGACTGGGCGCCCGTGCTGCGACGCGCGGCGAAGCGCGAGCGCCCGGCGCGGCGTCCCGCCGCAGCCTGGCGCCCCGCGCCCTCCCCCCGAGCCAGCGCGAGGCGCGGAGCTCGCAGTGGCGCCCAGGCGTCGTTGGTCACCTCGCCGGCCCAGACGAGATCCCACAAGGCCTCGCGCAGCGCCTCCGGCGAGCCGTCGAGCTCGGCGAGCAGGTCGGTGAAGAACGCCGGCCCGCGCGCGAGGCGAGCCCGGATCAGCTCGTGCTCGGCACCCGAGGGCGCATCGGCAGCGCCACGCTGGTCCGGCGGCCCGATCGCCGCGGCGTCGTCGCGGAAGTAGAGCGCCACCCGGCCGCTGCGCCCGAGTGCGCCCGCGCCGATCCACACGAGCTCACCGCTCGCGCAGAGCGTGTCGAGCCAGGTCTGCGAGTAGGCGCCCGTCCGCCGCGGCAGCACGTCGCGCTCCCAGGTCTCTACCGGCAGCGCCAGTCCCTGCAGCGGCACGATCACCTCGCGCAGGCGGTCGATGCCCGCGCCGGCCCGGGTGTGCCGGTCGACTCCCTGCCAGGAGGGCAGGAACGCGGCCAGCCGCCGCTGGTCGGCAGGCTCGATCTCCTTGCGCAGCGCGGCGAGCGATGCACGACGCAGGCGCCGCAGCACCTCCGTGTCACACCAGTCGCGCGCGGAGCCTCCGGGGCGGATCTCGCCGCGCACGATCGCCCCGTCGCGCTCGAGCTCGCGCAGCACGGCGCTCGCGTCCACGCCATAACGCTGCCTCACCTCCTCGGCCGAGAACGGCCCGTGCGTCGCGGCGTAGCGTGCAACCAGCTCGCGCAGCGCGTCGGGCACGTCCTCGAGGAACGCCTCCGGCAGCCCGCCGGGCGGCGCGGCACCGAGCGCGTCGCGATAGAGACCGGCCTCGTCGGCCGCGATCAGGCGCCGCTCGCCGCCGACGCGCAGCTCGACGGCGCGGCGCTCGCGCAGCAGGGCCTCGATCAGCGCCGCGGCGTCGACTCCGGCGAAGACGCGTTCGGCGAGCTCTGCCGGGGCGAGGTCGCCGATCCGGCGCAGCACGTCGTGGAGGCTGTCGCGATCGGTGGCGCGCGTCATCTCCGAACGGCACTGCAGGTCCTCTTCGACGCGCTCGAGCGCGCCGGGGTCGATCAGCTCGCGCAGCTCCTCCTGACCGAGCAGCTCGCGCAGGAGGTCGCGGTCCAGCGAGAGCGCGGCCGCGCGCCGCTCGGCCGCGGGCGTGTCGCCCTCGTACATGTAGGTGGCGACGTAGTCGAAGAGCAGGGACGAGGCGAACGGCGAGGCGCTCTGCGTCTCCACCTCCACGAGCCCGATCTCCCGCGAATGCAGCGCACGCAGGATCTGCTTCAGACCCGGCAGGTCGAGCACGTCGCGCAGGCACTCCCTGTAGGTCTCGAGCACGATCGGGAAGTCCTCGTAACGCCGCGCCACCTCGAGCAGGTTCTGCGCCTTCAGCCGCTGCTGCCACAGCGGCGTGCGCCGGCCGGGATAGGCCCGCGGGATCAGCAGCGCCCGGGCGGCGTTCTCGCGGAACCGCGCGCCGAACAGTGCCGACCCTCCCAGCTCGCCGACGACGGCCTGCTCCACCTCCTCGGGCTCGATCAGCAGCAGCTCGGCCGCCGAGGGAAGCGACTCCGCATCGTCGGCATCGAGATCGGGCAGGTGCATGATGATCCCGTCGTCGGTCCAGATCGGGTCGGCGTCGATGCCGAAGCGCTCGTGCATGCGGGCAGTCAGCGCCAGCCCCCAGGCCGCATGGACGCGGCCCCCGAACGGCGAGAGCAGGCACAGCCGCCAGTCACCGATCTCGTCACGGAAGCGCTCCAGCACGAGCGTCTGCTCGCTCGGCAGCACGCGCGTCGCGGTCTGCTGCTCGCGCAGATAAGCGAGCAGGTTGCGGGCGGCACGGGCATCCAGGTCGAAGTCGCGCTCGAGCGTCTCCTCGTCCTGCTCGACCGCCCAGCGCGAGAACTCGCCGATCGCGGACCCCAGCTCCTTCGGCCGCCCCACCGAGTCGCCCTTCCAGAAGGGCACAGCGCCGGGTGCACCCGGCGCCGGCGTGACGGTGACACGGTCGCGCGTGATCTCCTCGATGCGCCAGGTGGACGCGCCCAGCAGGAAGACCTGGCCGGGACGCGCCTCGTAGACCATCTCCTCGTCGAGCTCGCCGACGCGACGCCCGTCGGGCAGCGTCACCGAGTAGAGCCCGCGGTCCGGGATCGTGCCGGCGTTGGCGATCGCGAGCTGACGCGAGCCCTTCCGCGATCGCACCACACCGCTCACGCGGTCCCACACGACCCGTGCGCGCAGCTCGCCGAACTCGCGCGAGGGGTAGCGGCCGTCGAGCATGTCGAGGACGTTCTCGAGCAGCTCGCGGGACAGCTCGGCGTAGGAGTGGGTGCGCCTGACCAGCGCGTGCAGGTCGTCCACCGCGATCCCGTCCGGATCGGCGGAGACAGCGATCGCGACGATCTGCTGGGCGAGCACGTCGAGGGCGTTGCGGGGCACGACCGTCGGCTCGATCGCACCCTCGCGCATGCGCCGTGCGACGACCGCGCACTCGAGCAAATCGCCCCTGAACTTGGGGAAGATGCGCCCCCGGCTGACCTCGCCGACACCGTGGCCGGCGCGGCCGATGCGCTGCAGGCCGCGCGCGACCGACTTCGGCGACTCGATCTGGAGCACCAGATCGACGGCACCCATGTCGATCCCCAGCTCCAGCGAGGAGGTCGCGACCAGGCAAGGCAGCGCGCCGGCCTTCAGCAGCTCCTCCACCTTCGTGCGCTCCTCGCGCGCGAGCGAGCCGTGGTGCGCACGGGCGATCTCGACGGGGGCGCCGCTCTCCTTCCCCTCATCCTCATCCTCAATCTCAATCTCCTTCGCCGCGAGCTCGTTGAGGCGCAGCGCGACGCGCTCGGCCGAGCGCCGGTTGTTGACGAACACGATCGTGGAGGTGTGCTCGCGCACCAGCCGCAGCAGCTCCGGATAGATCGCAGGCCAGATCGAGGCGCGCGTCGCCTCGCCGCCGGGGTGGGTGGGGCTCAAATCCGGATCGAGGGGATCCGCCCCCTCGGCCGGCGGCGGCCCGCCGGGTTCGGTCATCGACTCCACGGGGACCTCGATGCGCAGGTCCAGCGGCTTGCGCGCGCCCGCGTCCACGATCGTGACCTCCCGGCCGGGCCCGACGAGGAAGCGCCCGACCTCCTCGAGAGGGTTCTGGGTCGCGCTCAGGCCGATGCGCTGGAACGCGGAGCCGCCGGCGGGCAACCCGGCCGTCGTGCGCACGAGCTCCTCCAGGCGCTCGAGCGTGAGGGCGAGATGCGCCCCGCGCTTGGAGTGCGCGACGGCGTGGATCTCGTCGACGATCACGGTGTCGACGCAGGTGAGCATCTCGCGCGCCTGTGAGGTCAGGATCAGGTACAGCGACTCGGGCGTCGTGACCAGGATGTCGGGCGGGTTGCGCGCCATCGCCGCGCGCTCCTTCTGCGGCGTGTCGCCCGTGCGGATCGCCACCGTGAGCTCCTCTGCCCCGATCCCGCGCAGCGGCGCCCGCAGGTTGCGCTCGATGTCATACGCGAGCGCCTTCAGCGGGCTGACATAGAGCACGCTCGTGCGCCGCTCGGCGGCCTCTGCTCGCTCCCTGGTGCTCAGACGGTCCAGCGCGGAGAGGAAGGCAGCCAGCGTCTTCCCCGAGCCGGTGGGTGCCGAGACGAGGACGTGCTGCCCGCCGGCGATCGCCGGCCAGGCCTCGCGCTGCGCCGGCGTCGGCTCGCCGAAGGCCCTCCCGAACCAGGATGCGACGGTGTCAGAGAAAGGCAGCGAGCTCATCGTTCGAGCCTAGATGATCGCTTCCGCCCCGAGGCGGTGGGCCCGCCGGCTAGCTCTGCAGAGCCTGCCCGTACTGGCGCTCGTAGTAGGCGCGGTAGTCGCCGGAGCGGATCGGACCCCACCAGGCCTCGTTGGAGCGGTACCACTCGACGGTTTCCGCGAGCCCCTCCTCGAAGCGGACCTGCGGCTCCCACCCGAGCGCGCGCACCTTCTCCGAGGACAGCGAGTAGCGCCGGTCGTGCCCCGGGCGGTCGGCGACGTGCTCGATCTGGGACTCCGAGGCACCGGTCAGCTCGATGATCCTTCGCACGACCTCGATGTTCGCCTCCTCGTCGGGGCCGCCCGCGTTGTAGACCTCGCCGAGCTGCCCGTGCTCGAGCACGTGCCCGATCGCGCGCGCGAAGTCCCGCGCGTGGATCCAGTTGCGCACCTGCATGCCATCGCCGTAGACCGGCAGCGGATCGCCGTGCAGCGCGTTCAGCACCATCAGCGGGATCAGCTTCTCGGGGTACTGGTAGGGCCCGTAGTTGTTCGATCCGCGGCAGATCGAGACGGGGAGCCCGTAGGTGTGGAAGTAGCTCTGCACGAGCATGTCGGCGCCGGTCTTCGTGGCCGAGTACGGCGAGGAGGGACGCAGCGGGCTCTCCTCTGTGAAGGTGCCCTGCTCGATCGATCCGTAGACCTCGTCGGTCGAGACCTGCACGTAGCGCAGCTCCCGCTCGCGCGCCGCCTCCAAGAGGACGTAGGTGCCCATCGCGTGCGTCTTCACGAACGCATCGGGCTCGGCGATCGACCGATCTACGTGCGTCTCTGCGGCGAAGTTCACGATCGCGTCGGGGCGGAGCTCGTCCAGCGTCGCAGCGAGCTTGACGGGATCCTCGATCGCCCCCTTCACGAACCGGTAGCCCGGGAGGTCCGCCACCTCCGCGAGGTTCTCCTCGCGGCCGGCATAGGTGAGCTTGTCGTAGACGGTCACCTCGTCGCCGTGCTCTCGCAGCCGCCCGCGCGCGAAGGTCGAGCCGATGAAGCCGGCGCCGCCGCAGACGAGCAGCTTCATCGCGCGCCCCCCTGCGTGGTCGTGGTTTCGCTCATGCGCGCATCATCCCAGCGCGTGCCGCCAGGTACCCCGCCAGCCCGTCCTGCCAGGGCGGGAGCGGCAGCACATCGTCGCGTTCGGTCTCCAGCGCCGACCACGCCGGGCGCGGCGCGGGACGCTTGAACTGGTCGCTCGTGGTCGGCGCGACGCGACAGTCGACGTCGGCCTGGCGGAAGATCTCCCGGGCGAAGCCGTTCCAGGAGACGTGCCCGCCGCCGGTCAGGTGCACCAGCCCCGTCACGCCGCGCTCGAGCAGCCCGAGCAGCGCGGGCGCGAGATGACCCGACCACGTCGGCGAGCCGACCTGATCGGTGACCACCTGCACCTCGTCGCGTTCAGCGGCGAGGCGCAGCATCGTCGCCGGGAAGTTCGCGCCGTCGACCCCGTAGAGCCAGGCGGTGCGCGCCACTGCGTGCCGCCGCGATGCGGCGAGCACCGCGCGCTCGCCTTCGAGCTTCGTGATCCCGTACACCGACGCCGGCTCGGTCGGGTCGCGCTCCAGGTAGGCCCGCGGGTTGCCCGCCTCGTCGAGCGGCGGGTTGCCGTCGAAGACATAGTCGGTCGAGACGTGGACCAGGGACACGCCGGCGGCGGCTGTCCGGAGCGCGAGCACGCCCGCTCCGCCGGCGTTCACGGCGCGCGCCGCAGCGGCCTTCTCCTCCGCCCCGTCGACGTCGGTCCAGGCGGCGCAGTTGACGACGCCGTCGAGCCCGCCCGGCCGGGCCTTCAGGTCCTCGAGCAACGCCGCGACAGCCGCCTCGTCGGTGATGTCGAGCTCGGGCAGGTCGACCAGCACGAGCTCGTGACCGGCGCGCTCGCCGGCGCGGGCGACGTCGTGGCCGAGCATCCCCTGAGCGCCTGTGACCAGGACCCTCACAGGATCGATATGTCGGAGTTGTCACCGACCATGAAGCGGTAGGCCCGCGGCTGACGCTCTCCGCGGCGAACCGTCACGTTCCGCCCGAGCAACGAGGACTCCATGCGCCCGTCGAGCTCGCTGACCGTGCAGCCGGCGAGCAGGATCGAATGCTCGACCTCGGCGTGAGTGATCCTGCATCGCTCGCCGATCGCGGTGTAGGGGCCGACGTAGCAGTCTTCGAGCACGGCGCCGGCGCCGATCACCGCGGGGCCGCGGACACGCGTGCGCTCCAGGCGCGCGCCGGCCTCGACCACGACGCGGCCGTCGATGTGCGAGTCGATCAGCTCACCGTCGACACGGGCGATGAGGTTGTCGAGGATCAGGCGGTTGGCCTCGAGCATGTCCTCGAGCCGGCCGGTGTCCTTCCACCAGCCGCGGACGATGTGGGGCTCGACGCGCAGGCCGTTGTCGACGAGGTGCTGGATCGCGTCGGTGATCTCCAGCTCGCCGCGCCCCGAGGGCACGATCGCGCGCGCGGCGTCGTGGATGCCGGAGGTGAACATGTAGACGCCGACGAGGGCGAGGTCCGTTGCCGGCTCGGGCGGCTTCTCGACGAGCCTCCTGACGGGACCCGGCGAACCGTCCGCGCCACCGTCCTCGAGCTCGGCCACGCCGTAGTTCTCGGGGTCCGGGACCGGTGTCAGCAGGATCAGCGCGTCGGGTCCGTGCTCGCGGAACGCGGCCACCAGGTCGGTGATGCCGCCCTGCAGCAGGTTGTCACCGAGGTACATCACGAAAGGGCTCGAGCCGAGGAAGCGCTCAGCGGTCAGCACCGCGTGGGCAAGGCCGAGCGGCTCGTCCTGCACGACGTAGGTGATGCGCACGCCGAAGCGAGACCCGTCGCCGGCGGCTGCTTCGATCTCAGGGCCGGTCTCGGGCGCGATGATGATCCCGATCTCCTCGATCCCAGCCTCGGCCATCGCCTCGATCCCGTAGAAGAGGACCGGCTTGTTCGCGACCGGTACGAGCTGCTTCGCGCTCGTGTGGGTGATCGGGCGCAGGCGCGTGCCCTTGCCCCCTGAGAGGATCAGTCCCTTCAGCGGCTCCATCGGCTGAGAACCCTAGCGATGCTCCGGCGCCGCCCGGCGCACGGGCTGCCAGACTCCGCACAAAGCCCTGCACGAGCCATTTCTTCGGGACTCTTAACCCGATCAGCCGATATTTCCATCTATCATCCGAGACCCTCGACAACCGCTTTAGACGTAAAGTCCGAGCGCCGAAAACGGGAGCGTCACCCCACATGCCGAGAACAAAAAGCCCAGGGAAGACGAGCGCAGAGCAGGAGCCCGCTTGGTCGATACCGAGCTTGCGAGAGCCGCGCTACTCGCAATCGCTCGAGCGTGGCCTGGCGATCCTCGGCTGCTTCACTCCCTCCCGGCCGGTGCTCGGGATCGCGGACATCGCCGACGAGCTCGGGATGAGCCGTTCGACGACCCACCGCTACGTGATCACGCTCGTGGCGCTCGGCTACCTGGAGCAGGGCGCTTCGCGCAAGTACCGCCTCGGCCTGCGCGTCACCGACCTGGGCATGTCGGCACTCAACTCCACCGGCCTGCGCGAGCATGCCCGCCCGTACCTCGAGGAGCTGCGCCAGCGCACCACCTACACCGCGAGCCTCGGCGTCCTCGACGGGACCGAGGTGCTCTTCGTGGACCGCGCGCGCAGCTTCCGCCGCGGGCAGAACGAGGCCGACCTCTCCCTGCAGGCCGGCTCACGCGTGCCCGCCTACAGCACGGCGATGGGGAAGATGATGCTCGCCCACCTGCCGGACAGCCAGCTGCGTGACACGCTCGCCGAGATCAAGCCCTCCAAACAGGGGCCGAAGACGATCACCTCGAAGAAGAAGCTCAAGGAGGAGCTCGAGAAGATCCGCGACGCCGGCTTCGCCGTCGACGACGAGGAGTTCGCCGCCGGTCTCTACGGCATCGCTGCGCCCGTGCGCAACGAGGCGCGCGACGTCGTCGCCGCCGTCGACCTCACCGCGCCGAGCTCGATGATCGCGCTGGAGGAGCTGGTCGACGCGCTCGGCCCCCACCTCGTCTCGACGGCCGACCGCATCTCGGCGCGGCTCGGGTACCGCCGCGACGACGAGCGGAACCAATAGCCTTCGCGGCCCATGCGCCGCTTCTGTGCTCTCACGTGTGTGGTCTTGTCAGCCGCCGGCGCAACGGCCTGCGGCACCACCACTTCCACCGCCGGCTTCAAAGGCGCCGAACATGAAGCGGCGCAGACGGTCGCCGACCTGCAGTCGGACATCACCTCGAGCGAACGGAAGAAGATCTGCGAACGCGACCTCGCCGCGCCGATCGTGGCCAAGCTCGGCGGGGTCAAACGCTGCGAAGCGGCTGTGAAAAACCGGCTCTCCGAGATCGACAACACCGAACTCACCGTCGAATCGGTCAAGGTCGAAGGCGACAAGGCCACCGCTCGGGTCAAGAGCGTCTACGGCGGCAAAAAACAGATTCGCAACGTCACGCTCGCCAAGGAAGGCTCGCGCTGGCGGATCAGCTCAATCGGCTGACGTTCTCGGGCGCCGGCCTCTGAGCACGTCAGGGCCGCGCCGCCCGGGCTTCGAAGGGCTCAGTAGACCCCGCCGAGCTTGCGGTGGTCCCAGCTCGCGCGCCGCAGCTCGACGAACTCGAGCGCGACGCGCTTGGCTGCCTGGCGCTCGATCATCGCGGCCACCTCAGGGTGCAGCTCGGCGGCCGGAGCCTGGCCCCGCGGGGCGGCATAGCGCCTGAAGATCTCCAGCCCGAGCTCCCCGACGACGTCGAGCTCGCGATGCAGGCGTACCTCGCACTCCATCGTCACGCCGCGCAGTTCCTCATACGACTCGCCGGCCTCGACCTGCACCGTGGCTCGCGCATCGCGTTCGAGGTTGCGGACCTTCTGCGAGGAGGCGTAGGTCCAGGACCAGATGCGGGGCCCGGGGAGCGCGTCCGGCTCGCGAAGCACGTACCAGAGCGGCATCAGATGGGGCCAGCCACGCGGGCCCTGGGTCGCACACGTGACGGTGCGCTCCTCCGCAAGGAAGCTCGCCGCCTCGGCGTCGCTCATGCGAATCTGCTCGCGGCGGCTCATCGCCTCTGCTCCTGCATCGGGCGATTATCCCGGCGCAGGCGAGCGAGGGGAGCGCCGATCGTCCCGGTCGGTTGCGGGCGAGCGCCGCCGACTACACGCCGGCGAGCGCGATACGGGCGTCGTTCAGGCGTGCCACCGCGGCTCGCACGGCGTCGCGGGCGTCCTGTGGCTCGAGCACCGCCGCGTCGCCGGCTTCGCGCAGGATCTCCCGCACCAGCCAGTCGACGCCGGCGAAGCTCAGCTCCACGATCACCGACCCGTCCGAGCGTTCCTCGACGACGCGCCGCGCCTCACGCGCCCAGCGCGCGCGCTCAGGCGAGACCCAGACGCGAGCGCTGCGCGAAGCCTCGACCTCACCGGTGCGCAACCAGCCGTCCACCTCGGCGGCCGGATCCACCTCCGAGCGCGGGCGGAAACGCTCGTCGGTCACGGACGCGCTCTTGATGCGATCGAGGCGGAAGTGACGTACGCCGTCGCGCTCGGGATCGAACGAGGCTACATACCAGCCCTCGCGCCCGTTCGTCAGCGCGTACGGCTCGACCTTGCGCGGGGAGATCTCGTCCTCGTTCTCCTTGTAGTACTCGAGCTCGATCAGACGGCGGCCGGTGATCGCTTTCGAGATCGTGCGCGCGACGTCGGAGTCGTCTCCCGCCGGGGGCGCGACCTGCAACCCCTGCTCCATCGGATCCTCGCCGAGCGCGGCGACGATCTTCTTGCGGGCGGACGTGAGCGACCCCTCGGGAATGTGCTCGCCGATCAGGTCGATTGCCGCGACGAGCGCCTTCGCCTCGACCGGCAGAAGCCGCGCCGGGCGGTCGAAGTTGTCGCTGTAAGGCTCCGGGTCGACCTCGATCTCGCCGGTCTCCTCCTTGATCTCGGCGTAGAGGACGTAGGAGCCGCCGCCGAAGTTGACGACGTTGAGGACGCTCACGTCCTCGCGCAGCTCCTCGTCGCTCAGCTGCAGACGCTCGCGGACGTCGGCCATCGGCAGGCGCTCACCACGCCGGCCCGCGTCGATCAGGATGCTCGCCAGCGTCACGAGCCGTGCGAAGCGCTCTGGGCGGATCGCCGTCTCGGGACGGCCCTCCTCGCTCTCGGCGCGCCGCGATCGCTTCACGGCCTCGCCCTCGATGCGGGCGCCGGTGCGCTTGCGGCGCGACGCCGGGGGCTCTTCGTCGTGCAGGCGCTCGAGCCGCTCTAGTCGCTCGCGCAGCTCGGCGGCGAGCTCGGCCGGTCCGGCGAGACGGGCGTTGGCGCCGAGGCCGAGGACCCAGGAGACGAGGCTGCGCGGATCGGAGTATTTCGTGACGAAGACGATGTCGCCGTCCTCGAACGGCCCCAGACCCTCGGCTGACTCCCCCTCCAGCTCGGCGGGGTCGAGCACCTGCCCGTAGCGCCCGAAATGTCGTTCGGCCTGCCAGGCGATCCGCTCGGAGATCAGGATCCGCGCCTCGCCGCGCTCCTCGCCGAGCTGCCAGTCGGCGCGATTCGCGTAGGCACGCGGGTCGAAGTCATCGGGGCGGTGAAAGTCGTGCTCGGCCTTCGTCGCGTAGGAGACCTTGCCCTGGATGCGCGACAGGCGGAACACGCGGATCGCCTCGCGCTCGTGCGAGTAGCCGAGCAGGTAGAACTGGCCGCCCTGGAACAGCAGGTGATACGGATCGACCTTGCGCGCCGAGGTCTCGTCGCGTCCCATCGTGTAGTAGTCGAACACGACCGTCTTGTTGCGGAAGATCGCCGTCTCGACCTTCGCCAGGCGCGCTGAGAGCTCGTGTCCGCCCGCCGAGGCCGTGATGCCGAGCGCCACCGAGCGCTGCTCGGGCGCGCGCAGCGGGCTCGGTCGTCCCCACGTGATCTGCTGCAGCGCGAGCCGCAAGGGCTCGGCGTATGCGAATTCGCCGTCGAGCAAGCTCAGCGAGGTCTGCAGCGCCGCGAGGTCTTTGTCCGTGAACGCGATCGCGGGCAGGTGGAAGTTCTCAGGGCGCAGCGAGTAGTTCTCCTGCTCGGCGGCCCCGTCGGCCGGGCGCTCGACCGTCAGCTGGATGCGCAGCGACTCCAGCTCGGAGCGGTCGGCGTAGAAGCGCCGCGCGAACGCGTCCTCGTTCATGCCGCTGTAGCCCTCGACGTCGCGCCGGATCTCCAGCGCCGTGACCGGGCGCCGCTCGGCCATCAGATACGAGATCAGCGACAGCTGGCGGATCAGCTTCTCGGTGTCCTTTGCCATCGGCAGTGAAAGATAGAAGCCGAAGGCGAGACGAGCGCCCCGCGGGCCACGGACCGCCCCGCTATTTGCGGCGTTTAGGCCGCTTCGCGGCTGGGCTCGGCCTCGCGCGGCTCCGCGCCGGCGCCGGCGGCGAGCGCAGGCGGGGATCCGAAGTAGGCACCAGACCCGATCGCGCGGTCGAACGGCGACCAGCGGCTGCCGGGCGCGAGCTCCTTCTGGAGCCGGTCGAAGCTGCCGAGCCGGCCGCCGAGGTTGTCGACCATGTGGACCAGCGTCGCCTCGCGCGTGCAGGGGACGACGGGGCTGCCGTGCTCGAGCGAGCCGTGGTGGGACAGGATGATGTGCCCCACCGCCCGCGCGAGCTCCTCGGGGAACCCCTCGATGTCCTCGATCGTGCGCCGGATCAGGTAGTAGCCGAGCGCGATCTCGCCGTGCAGGCGACCGTCGTCGCTGAGGTCGATCGCGGCCGTCGCGTCGTCGTAGGCCTCGATCTTGCCGATGTCGTGGAGCAGCGCGCCGGTGACTGCGACGTCGCGATCCACGCCACCGAAGGTCGCGCTGATCGCGCTGACCGCCTGGGCGACGCCGAGGGAGTGCTCGAGCAGCCCGTGACGGTAGGCCTGGTGATAGTGCTTGGCGGCGGGCGCCACCCGGTAGCGCTCCCAGAGCGGTGAGCCCCTCCCCAGCACGCGCCGCAGCAGCTCGCGCAGGTAGGGCTGCTGGACGGTGGCGAGAAGCTCCGCGATCTCGGCCTCCATCTGCTCGACTGGACGCGCGGGGCCGTCGAGCAGCTCGCTCGGGTCGTAACTGCCCGGCTCCGCCGGAGACAGCCGGCGGAGGTTGATCTGCGGGCCGAAGCGGGGATGCACGACGTACCGGCCGCAGACAGCGACCGCATCGCCTGCGCGGGCCAGCTCCACTAGCTCGGCCGGCTCCTCCCAGACCATGCAGACGACGGATCCGGTGCGATCGCCGAGCGTGAGGCGCAGGTAGTCGCCGCCGTCGCGACGCCGGCGTACCTCGGCCGCTTTGACGAGCAGCACCTGATCCACCTCGGCGCCGTCGGTGAGCTCGCAGACGAGCATGATTCTGAAGTTAGAGACAGGTGCGGACGGCGGACGGCGGCCCGCGCGCGCCGCGGCGGCAGTACGATCGGGCCATGCCGTTCAGACGCCGAGGGCTGCCGCTCGCGACCGTCGCGGCACTGCTGCTCGCCCTCCCGGCGGCGGCGGGCGCCTGGTGGCAGCCACCGGCGCACCCGAGCTTCTACTGGCAGCTGCAGGGCGCGCTGAACACCACGGTCCCCGCAGCCGTCTACGACGTGGACGGCTTTGAAACCACCGCCGCCGAAGTCGCCTCGCTGCACGCGAGCGGCAAGCACGTCGTCTGCTACATCGACGCCGGCACCGCCGAGGACTTCCGTCCGGACTACGGCTCGTTCCCGAAGTCCGTGCTGGGCCGCAAGAACGGCTGGCCGGGCGAGCGCTGGCTCGACATCCGCCAGAGCGAGGTCGTCGAGCCGATCATGGCGGCGCGCCTTCGCATGTGCGCCGAAAAGGGCTTTGACGCGGTCGAGCCCGACAACATCGAAGCGTTCTCGAACAGGAGCGGCTTCCCGATCACGGCCGCGCAGCAGCTCGCCTACAACCTGTGGGTGGCCGAAACGGTCCATGGCCTCGGGATGGCGGTGCTGCAGAAGAACGACGGCGAACAGGCCGCAGCCATGGAGCCCGGCTTCGACGGCGTCCTGACCGAGCAGTGCAACCAGTTCTCCGAATGCGGGGACTTCGCTCCTTACCTACAGGCCGGAAAGCCTGTGATCAACGCCGAGTACAAGCTCAAGACGAAGCGCTTCTGTGCCGCCGACGAAGCCGCCGGGATCGTCGGCGCTCGCTTCAACCTGGCGCTGAACGGCAAGCGCTTCGAACCCTGCTCGTAGGCGCACGCGCAGGCCGGCAGACCACGCGATGAACGTCTCAGTCGCGGCGCTGCACCGCGGCCGGCGAGGCCTCCCAGAAGTCCTCGATCTTGTGCGCGTCGGCGCGACCGAGCTGCTTTGACACGGCCCACATCTCGACGGGCTCCTCGCCCTCGTTGCGGTGTGAGCGAGCCGTCACCGCGGCGACGCGGACGGCTGCCGGCGCGCTCACGCTGACGACCTCCTCGCCGAAGCGCATCGTCAGCGTCCCGCGGGTCACGAGATACAGCTCCTCGATCTCCTCGTGGTGGTGCCCCGTGCCCTGTTCGAAGTCCGAGTGCGGCGGGATCCGCACCAGCGTCACGGCGAGCTGCTCGGCGCCCAGTGCAGCGGTCAGTGCGCGGAACTCGCCCGGGACCTCGGAGCCCTCGTAGGGACTTGCGACCGCGTCGGGGTCGACGATCGTGTAGCCGCCGCTCATGCGCTGCAAGCTACCCGCGAGCCCTCTGCTCAAGCAGCGAGGAACGCCTCGAGCCGCTCCGCCGCGAGCCGAAGCATCGCGCGGCGGGTGCCCTCGGTCGCCGATCCGATGTGAGGGAGCAGGACCGCGCGCGGCGCGGCGAGCAGCTCCGGCGCGACGCGCGGCTCCTCGCTGTAGACGTCCAGCCCCGCCGCCAGCAGCCTGCCGTCGCGCAGCGCATCGGCGAGGGCGATCTCGTCGACGACCGCCCCCCGGGCCGTGTTCACGAGCACCCCGGACGGCCCGATCAGCTCGATCCGCCGCGCGTCGATCAGCCCTCGTGTCGAATCGGTGAGCGGCACGTGGAGGCTGATGATGTCGCTGTCAGCGAGCAGCGAGTCGAGCTCCTCGCGCCACCCGGGCTGGCCGGTCGGCGTGCGGGTGTGGTGAAGCACGTCCATCGCGAAGCCGCTCGCCCGGCGCGCTACGGCGCGGCCGATCGCGCCGTAGCCGACGAGCCCCAGTGTCGCGCCCGAGACGTCGCGCCCGAACGTCTCCATGAAGCCCCAGCCCTGCCAGCGGCCGCTGCGCAGGTCGGCTTCGGCCTGCCCGGTCATCCTCGCCGCCGCCAGGATCAGCGCGAAGGCGAGATCAGCGGTCGTGTCGACGAGCGCCTCGCCGGCCGTCAGCACCTCGATTGCGCGCGCCCGCGCGGCCTCGAGGTCGATCGCGTCGGTCCCGGCGCCCGCGACAGCGATCGCCCGCAGGGAGGGCATCGAGGCGATCACCTCGGCGTCGACCGGCATCACCGGCGCGCACAAGAGGGCCTCGGCCGCGACGTCGGACCCGGGCGGGCCCTCGACGAGTTCGTGTGCGGACAGCGCCTCCAGGCAGCCGTCGGGCGCCGGGATCGACAGCAGGACGCGGGCCATCGCCGCCCTAGGGCTCGAGGCGATGCGGGCCCCGGTACAGGAACGTGACCTCGCGCACGTTGTCCTGGGCCAGCATCTGCATCAGCAGTCGCGTGAGGCCGAAGCCGAAGCCGCCGTGCGGGGGCGCCCCGTAGCGGAAGAAGTCCAGGTAGTACTGGATCGACTCGACCTCGACGCCGCGCTCCTCGGCCTGGGCGACGAGCCTGTCGTAGCGGTGCTCGCGCTGCGCTCCGGTCGTGAGCTCGATCCCTCGCCACAGCAGGTCGAAGCTCTTGGTCAGAGCGGGATCGTCCTCGTGGCGCATGTGGTAGAAGGCGCGCACCGAAGCCGGGTAGTCGGTGACGAACACGAACTCGTTCCCGTCGCGCTCGGCGATCAGCTCGGAGAGCCTGCGCTCGGCCGGAGGATCGAGATCGTGCCCGGCGCCCGGCGGCTCATGGCCGGCCGCGCGCAGCATCTCCTTCGCCTCTTCCAGGGTGACGCGGGGGAAGGGCAGCGACGGGACGACGAGCTCGGTGCCGAACGTCTCAAAAATCCTCTCCCCGTGGGTTTCGGCCACTGCGGCGAGCACCTGTGCCAGCCAGCGCTCCTCGACCGCCATCACATCCTCGTGCGACTCGATCCACGAGAGCTCCATGTCCACGCTGGTGAACTCGGTGTCGTGGCGCGAGGTGAAGGACGGGTTGGCGCGGAACACCGGGCCGATCTCGAAGACCTTCCCGAACCCGGCCGCCATCGCCATCTGCTTGTAGAACTGCGGCGACTGTGCGAGGTAGGCGTCCGTCTCGAAGTAGTCGACGTGGAAGAGCTCTGCGCCGGACTCGCTGGCCGAGCCCATCAGCTTCGGCGAGTGCAGCTCGACGAAGCCCTCTTGGCGCCAGAACTCGCGCATCGCCTGCTCGACCCGCGTCTGCACCTCGAAGATCAGTTTGCGGTCGGGACGGCGCAGGTCGAGATAGCGCCAGTCGATCCGCTTGTCGAGCGCTGAGTCCTCGGCGATCGGCAGCTCGGGCTCGGCGAGCGAATCGACCTCCAGGGACTCGATGCGCAGCTCGAGCCCGCCGAGCTTCACGCGCTCGTCCCCGACCACCTCGCCCTCCACCGTGATCGCCGACTCGCCCGTCAGCGCCGAGATCGCGTCGTTCAGCTCGCTCGGCTCCTCCTCCTTGGCGAGCACGAGCTGGGCCATGCCGGTTTCGTCGCGGAGGATCACGAACTGCACGCGCTTCTGGTCGCGAAGGGCGTTCACCCACCCGCGCACCTTCACTCGCTGTCCGATGCGCTCGGGCAGCTCCTCGATCAGCGTCCTGTCCACGCGGTGGACCCTATCCGTCCTCGGCCAGCTCGACGGCGACCGACGCCTCGTCCGCCTCGACCTTCTCGAGCACCTCGATCGAGCCGGCCTGGCGCAGATCGCCTGCACCGAGCTCGAGTGCCTCCAGGCGCTCCGGCGTGTCGCTGACCACCACGCGGGCGACCGGCGCGCGCATCGGCCGCTTGGCGTCGGACTTGGCCTTGCGCACCTCGCGCAGCACCTCGGCCGCGACCTCGAGCGCGAGCTCCTCGCGCTCCAGGCGCTCCCCGCCGGCCTCCTCGACCAGCTCAGCCGCCTCGGGCCACGGCGCCCGGTGGATCGAGCCCTCCTGCCACCAAGACCAGACCTCCTCGCACACGAACGGCAGGAACGGCGCGAGCAGCCGCTGGAAGCAGGACAGCGAGGTGCGCAGCGCGCGGCTGACACCCGCAGCGACCTCGGCCTCGGGCGAGTAGCGGCGCCCCTTGACGAGCTCGAGGTAGTAGTCGCAGTACCACCAGAACAGCTCCTCGGTGTGCTGGAGAGCGCGCGCGTAGTCGTAGCCGTCGAAGCTCTCGCCCGCCTCGGCGGTCAGGCGCGCCATGCGTGCGATCATCGCTCGGTCCAGCGGCGCGGCAAGCGCCGCCGCGGGGGCGGGCAGCTCGGCGAGCGCGAACTTCGAGGCGTTGAGCAGCTTCACCGCGAGCTTGCGCCCGACCTTCATCTGCTGGGCCTCGAAGGCGGTGTCGGTGCCGGGACGGCCGCTGGCGGCCCAGTAGCGGACCGCGTCGGCGCCGTGCTCCTCGAGCAGGTGCATGGGCGTCACGACGTTGCCCTTGGACTTCGACATCTTCTTGCGATCCGGGTCGAGCACCCAACCGGAGATCGCGACGTCGCTCCAAGGCAGCGTGCCCTCGTCGAGCTCCGAGCGGAGCACGGTCGTGAACAGCCAGGTGCGGATGATGTCGTGCGCCTGCGGGCGCAACTGCATCGGGAACACCAGCTCGTAGAGCTCGGGGTCCTCGCCGGCGCGGGCGGCGATCTGCGGCGTGAGCGAGGACGTCGCCCACGTGTCCATCACATCGGGATCGCCCGCGAAGCCGCCCGGCTGCCCGCGCTGCGCCGGCTCGTACCCCGGCGGCACGTCGGTCGAGGGATCGACCGGCAGCTGCTCCGCGTCCGCCGCGATCGGGCGCTCGTGGATCACCCGGCCCTCCTCGTCGAGCGGATACCAGACCGGGAAGGGAACGCCGAAGAAGCGCTGCCGGCTCACCGCCCAGTCGCCGTTCAGCCCGTTGACCCAGTCCTCGTAGCGCGCGCGCATGAACGGGGGGTGCCAGCGCAGCTCGCGGCCCGCCTCGATCAGCGTCTGCTGGTGCTCGATCGTGCGGATGAACCACTGCCGGCTGGTGATGATCTCGATCGGGCGGTCGCCCTTCTCGTAGAACTTCACGGCGCGCGTCACAGGCTGCGGCTCGCCGATGAGATCGCCCGAGGCCTGCAGCAGCTCGACGATCTTTCGCCGGGCCTGGTTGATCGTCAGCCCGCACAGCTCGTCATAGCTCGCGCGCGCCCGCTCGAGATCCTGTGACTCCCATCCCTCACTCCCCCAGGGCACCGGCACGAGACGCCCATCGGGGCCGAGGGTCGCCCGCACCGGCAGGCTCAGCTCGCGCCACCAGGTCACATCTGTGAGGTCGCCGAAGGTGCAGACCATCACCAGACCGGTGCCCTTGTCGCGCTCGACCAGCGGGTGGCTGAGCACCGGCACGCTCGTGCCGAACAGCGGCGTCGTCGCATGCTGACCGACAAGCGCCGCATGGCGCTCGTCGTCGGGGTGCGCGAGCAGCGCCACGCATGCCGCGATCAGCTCGGGACGGGTCGTCTCTATGAGGGCGCCGGAGCCGTCGGCGGTGCCGAAGCGAACCCGGTGCATGGCACCCGGCCGCTCGCGGTCCTCGAGCTCCGCCTGCGCGACGGCCGTCTGGAAGTCGACGTCCCAGAGCGTCGGCGCCTCCAGCTGATAGGCCTCGCCTCGCTCGAGCAGCGAGAGGAACGAGCGCTGCGAGACGCGCTGGGCGACCGGGCCGATCGTGGTGTAGGTCATCGACCAGTCGACCGAGAGCCCGAGGGTCCGCCAGAGAGCTTCGAAGGCGCGCTCGTCGGTCTCGGTCAGCTGCAGGCACAGCTCGACGAAGTTCGGCCGCGAGATCGAGAGGGGCTCCTTCTCCGAAGGGCTCTCCGCCGGCGCGAAGCCGGGGTCATACGGGACCGTCGGGTCGCAGCGCACGCCGTAGTGGTTCTGCACGCGGCGCTCCGTCGGGAGCCCGTTGTCGTCCCAGCCCATCGGGTAGAAGACCTCGCGGCCGCGCATGCGCTGGTAGCGGGCAACCGCGTCGGTGTGCGTGTAGGAGAACACGTGCCCGACGTGCAGCGAGCCGCTGACCGTGGGGGGCGGCGTGTCGATCGCGTAGATGCGCTCGCGCGGCGCGGAGCGATCGAAGGCGTAGGTGCCGTCACGCTCCCAGGCGGCGCTCCACTTGCTCTCGAGACCGTCGAGCGTCGGCTTCTCGGGGACCCTTGCGGGCTGATCGGTGCTCGTGGAGGCCAAGCGCTGATCGTATCCGCGATGCCCCAATGGGGCCCTCGGAGGGCGCAAGTGCCGTCGAGCTGCAGAAACCTCGGCGACGGACTCCACTTTGCGAGAATCCTTTCATCTAGGTATTGCTTTTCTCATGTTCGACGAACTAGGCTCGTTCCGTTTGGGCAGCCAGCCTGGAGGACGGGTTGTTCGGGAGAGGAAGCGGTTGAATCGGACGTCCACGAAGCTGGCCGTCGTGGTCGTCGCGGTCGCAGCAGTCGGCGTGCTGATCGCGCTCTACGTGGGCCTCTGGGCGACGAACGTGCCGAAGACGATCGCCGCCACGCCGTCGCGCTCCGCGCTCGGCCCCACGACCAACCTGACGCTCCAGACCGACGCCGCCGTCGGCCCCCAGGAGAGCCCATCTCATCCCGACTGGGTCGGCTACCTCGTCCGCCGTGGCGGCAAGTGGGTCAGGAGCACGATCTATCAGGTCCCCGCACACTCGCTCGTGCACGTCACGATCTATCAGTTCGACGGCGACTCGGGCCTGCGCAACCCGTTCCTCGCACAGGTCCAGGGCACGAGCGGCAATGTCGAGACCGTCGACGGCAAGCCGGTCAAGCACATCGAAGCCGAAGAAGCGTCGCACACGTTCGTGATCCCGGGGCTCGGTGTCTTCGCGCCCCTCCCGGGTGTGCCCGAAGAAGCCAAGAACCAATGCGAATACGGCCCGTGCGACCCCGCGACGATGGCGCACCGGACGGTCGAACTCACCTTCCGGACCGGCAAGAAGGGGCGCTACCGCTGGCAGTGCTTCGTGCCGTGTGCGGCAGGCACCTACTTCGGCTTCGGCGGGCCGATGCAGACCCTCGGCTACATGGACGGCTACATCGATGTCGTCTAGCGCACCGCCAAGTGACGCCCCGGCGCCCGGCGGGCCGGATGGACCCAACCACCTGCGCCGCTTCCTGACGATCTGGATCGGGGCCTCGGTGATCGCCACGCCGCTGGTCGCGATCTTCCTCGGTCCCGAACTGCCGCCCGGGAAAGGCAGCGATGCTGCGGCCGGACAAGTGACGGACTTCACGGTCACGCTCTCGTTGGCGACGCCCGTGCTGCTCCTCGTGATCCTGTACCTGATCTACGCGGTCGTCGCGTTCCGCCAGCAGCCCGGCGCGGCGCTCGAAGGCCCGCCACTGCGCGGCCACGCGGGCCTGCAGACCTTCTGGATCGTCACGAGCACCGTCCTCATCATCACGCTCGCCACCTACGCGACGGTCCGGCTCGAGCAGGGCTACGGCGCGGGCTCAGGCAGCGGGCCGACACCGCTGACGAAGCCCTCGGGGGCGAAGTTGCCGGTGCAGGTGATCGCCCAGGAGTGGGCCTTCACGTACCGCTACCCCACCTACGGCGGCGTCGAGACCACGCACCTGGAGCTGCCGGTGAACAAAACGATCGAATTGCACGTGACCTCACTTGACGTGATCCACTCCTTCTGGGCCTATCAGCTCGGCGTGAAGGCCGATGCGAACCCCGACGTCGACAACGTCGTCTTCGTCAAGCCGACCAGGATCCAGACCTTCGAAGTCCACTGCGCCGAGCTGTGCGGGATCTGGCACGGCGGGATGTACGACCACGGGCACGTCGTCAGTGGCCCCGCGTTCGAACGCTGGATCGCAGAGCAGCGGCGCTTCTTCGCGCCCGCGACCAAGGAACTGCCGAAGTACTCGCGGACCTATGTCCCCGAACCCCTGAGGAGAGGCGAATGAGCGCCGCAACCGCCAGCGCCCCCGCCAGGCCGACCCGGCCTCTGTGGCGCCGCCTGATCGGCTTCAACCTCCTCTCGGCGCTGGTGCTCGGCGTCGCCGGCTACTACCTCGGCTGGTGGATCGGTCACCTGATCACGGACACCAAAAGCTTCGAATACACCGAAGCGGTGGACGAGAACGACGTCGCCCTGCTGCTCGCCTACCTGTTCGGGGTAATCGGTTTCCTGATCGGGCTCGGCTTCGCCAACTACCCGGTATCGAGGCTGCTCGGCCGGCCGCCTTCGCTGCGCGAGAAGGAGGAAGAGGGGATCGGCCGCTACTTCGGGCTGTGCACCGACCACAAGGTCGTAGGGATCCAATATCTCTGCGGGATCGGGCTCTTCTTCTTCGTCGGTGGCCTCAACGCGATGCTGATCCGCACCGAGCTCCTGAAGTCCACTCCGACCTTCACCGGCGCCAACCAGTACCTGTCGCTGGTCGGCATGCACGGAGCGATGATGATGGGGATGATGACCTCGGGGATCCTGGGGCCGTTCGCGAACTACTTCGTGCCGATCATGATCGGCGCCCGGCGGATGGCCTTCCCACGGATCGAGGCGCTCACCTTCTGGCTGCTGATGGCCGCGGGGTTCATCCTCACCTCGACCATCTTCTTCGGCGGCTTCCCGACGGGCTGGACGGGTTATGAGCCTCTTAACGACCAGGCCGTCATGGGGATGGACTCCTACATCATCTTCTTCGCCCTCGTCGGCGTGTCGATGACGTTGCTCGGCCTGAACATGATGGCCACGATCATCACGATGCGCGCGCCTGGATTGACGTGGTCGCGGCTGCCGATCTTCGTCTGGGCGACGTTCGCAACGTCTGTGCTGATGGTGCTGGCGGCGCCGATGCTGATCGCGACGCTGTCGATGGCCGCGCTGGACCGCACGATCGGGACGAGCTTCTTCATCCCGGCAGGCGGCGGCAGCTCATACCTGTTCGAGAACCTGTTCTGGTTCTTCGGGCACCCCGAGGTCTACATCCTCGCCCTCCCGGGGTTCGGCGTCGTGCTCGAGCTGCTGCCGGTGTTCACCCGCAAGCCGCTCTGGGGTTACCGGCTCGCGGTTGCGGGCATGCTCGGCGTGGCTCTGCTCAGCTTCTTCGTCTGGCAGCACCACCTGTTCGTCAGCGGAATCAACGCGGACCTGAGGCCCTTCTACATCCTCTCGACCGAGATCATCTCGATTCCCACCGGGTTCATCTTCCTGTGCTTCATGGGAACGCTGTGGCGAGCCCGGATCTCATTCACCGTGCCGATGCTCTTCTGCCTGGCGTGGGCCTTCAACTTCCTGATCGGCGGCATCTCCGGCGTCTTCCTCTCCGACGCGCCCACCGACACGACGACGCACGGCAGTTTCTTCGTGATGGCCCACTTCCACTACACGATCATGGGCGGCCTCATCTTCACCTTCTTCGCCGCCATCTACTACTGGGTCCCGAAGATGCTCGGTCTCAATCTCAACGAGAAACTCGGCAAGGCGCATTTCTGGCTGATGTTCATCGCGTTCAACTCGACGTTCCTGCCGCTGTTCGCGCTCGGGATGGAGGGCATGCCGCGCCGGGTGAACTTCTACGAACCGAAGTTCCACACGCTGAACGTCTGGGTGTCGGTGTCGGCCTTCGTGCTCGGGTTCTCGATGCTGATCTTCCTCTTCAACGTCGTGTACTCGCTGATCTTCGTCCGGGAAAAGGCCGCTCAGAACCCGTGGCGCTCGAAATCGATCGAGTGGAAGGTCCCGACCCCGGTCCCCGTCAACAACTTCGAGCAGATCCCGGTGTTCGACTCCGACCCATACGACTACGGCACGCCGCCGCTGACGGTCGGCGGACACGGCGGACTGGGCGGTCCCCAACCGTCGGGCGCGGGCGGCTGAGCGATGGCCCAGCCACACGAAGAAAAGCCACTCGGCCTGCAGATCCCGCCGGTCCCGCACGGCGTCGAGATCCCGCCCGAGCCCCCGGACGTCGGCGCGCGCGCTCTGTCGGTCGCCTCGCGGCTGCTCGCGGGCGCGAGCGTGTTCTTCTTCCTGGCGTTCGTGTTCGCCTACTTCTACCTGCGCTCGCTGAAGGTCCAGCACATGTGGAAACCGGCGCACGTCACACCTGACCAGGCGCTGGGAGCCGCGTTCGTGGCCTGCATCGTGCTGAGCGCGCTCGTGATGTTCGTGGCCGGCAGGCAGTTCAAGCGCGGAGAGCGCTCGTGGACGGTGCCGGCGGCGGCCGCGCTCGGACTCGGGCTCGTCGCGATCGCGCTGCAATGCGTCGAGTACACCGTGCAGAAATTCGGTCCGACCGACGGCGCCTACGCGAGCGTGTTCTGTGCCTGGACCGCTTTCTACCTGCTCGCCGTCCTCGCGACGATGTACTGGATCGAGACGAACCTCGCCAGCGAGCTGCGCGCCCGCCGCGAACCGGCCCGTTCCGAGGGCGACATCAAGGACCCCGACCGCCTGATCGCGCCCGGCATCGACGCGGCGGTCTTCTACTGGGGCTTTTTGGCCGGCATCGGTGTGCTCACGTACGTTGTGCTCTACCTCCTCTGAGCGTGGTGGGCGCGCCGGCAGCCCGGCCGTTCCTCGCCGAGTGGTCGCTGGACCCCGCGGTCTTCACGACGGCGCTGCTCGCCCTCCTGTACGCGCTTGGATCGAGCCGGACCGTCACGCCCGCGCGCTCGGTGCGTGCGCAGCGAACGCGCGACGGCGCCTTCTACGCGGGCGTCGTCGTGCTCGCGCTCGCGCTGGCCTCGCCGATCGACACCTATGCCGACAAGCTCTTCTGGGTCCACATGGTGCAGCACGTGCTGCTGATGCTCGTCGCTGCGCCCCTGTTCGTGCTGTCACGGCCCTGGACGCGCCTCTGGCGCGCCCTGCCCCTGGGGGCACGCCGCCCGCTCGCCCGCGGCCTGGTGCAGAGCCGCCGGGCTGCCCCGCTGCGTGGCGCCGCGCGGGTCGCCGGCAGCCCCACGGGAGCCCTGGCGCTGTTCACGATCGTGCTGCTCGGCTGGCACGTGCCGGCACTCTTCGAGACGACCCTCGAATCTGAAGCTGTCCACATCCTCGAGCACGTCCTGTTCTTCGCCGTGGCGCTGCTCTTCTTCAAGCACCTGATCCCGTCGCCGCCGCTGCGGGCGCCGCTCGGCGACGGCGGCCGGGCGCTCTTCGCCGTCGCGGGCATGACCGTCAGCTGGATCCTCGCCGTGGCGCTCGCGGTCGCGCCCAACCCGCTCTACCCGCACTACGCGCAGCTCGCCTCCCGCCCCGGCGGTATCAGCGCATTGGCGGACCAGCAGCTCGCCGCGGGCGTGATGTGGGTGCCGGGCTCGATCACCTTCCTTATCCTGGTATTGGTCCACGTACACCGCTGGCTCGCGGCTCCCGCACCGGAGACGCGTCTCGCGAGCGGCCACTAGGAGGTCATGCGCATGACGGGCATCGTGACGGTCCTCGCCTCCGGCTTCGAGACGGGCGCAGTGCTGACGCTCGCGCTGCCGGCACTCGTGCTGGTCGCCGTCGTCATCTGGTACGTCGCGCTGTTCGCCCGCGGCATGGGGGAGCGCTAGGCGCCAAGGAGCGCCGGCCGCCGGCGGGAGCAGCGGCGCCGGGCGATCTTCAGCTCATGCTCACGTAGCCGGTGGCTTCGCTCGCCGAGCGGACGTTCGCCGACACGCGGTTGTCGTAGTTGCCCTCCACCGTCGCCAGGCGCCCGTCAGGGAGCACTTCGCGCACGATCCCGACGTGCTCGCCGCCGAACACGATCAGATCGCCAGGGTGGGGCGCGACGCCGGGCCCGTTCGGGACCGCCCGCCCCGTGCTCTGAGCCCACGACCAGATCTCCGAGACCGAGCCGAGACCCTGACCGCCCGGTCCGATCGGCTCGCCCGCCTGGCGCGCCGCCCACGAGACGAAGTAGGCGCACCACGGCGCGCCCGGCTCGGCACCCGCGGTGGCGGAGCGATATTCGGCGATCGCAGGGGATTCGTTGGAGCCGGGCGGCTGCTCGCTCTGCCCGACCTGGCTCTCGGCGGCGGCAAGCATTCGTCCTCCCGCTCCGCCCGTGGACAGACCGCTCAGGCCGGGGGTCGTCGCGTAGCTCGAGACGGGTGAGAGCACACCGGCAGCCGAGCCCGCGCCGCCGAGTGCCGCCGAGCCGTCCGCCGGCGCGCCGGCCTCCGTGAGGGCTGCCGCGAATCCCGAGCCGGCGGCCGCCGGGGCTTGGGTCCCGCCCGTCGCGCCGGCGCCCGAGCCGATCAGCGTCGCGGGGTCGGCAAGCGCCCGCCGGATGCTCTCGACGCGCGTGAGCGTCGCTTCGATGGACATCGCTCTGGTAATCGGCAGCACTCCCCCGTTGTTGAGGCGCGGGGCACTCACCAAAAAGAGAGCGCGCGGCCGTCGCCGCGCGCTCGACCACCGTTCCCTCGATGAATCGGCGGTATGTGGCTTCCGCCGGCCGTAGGCCGCCCGAAGCGTTGTGGTCCCCCGCGACGGTCTCCCGACCGCAGGGCCGGGTATCGCCTCAGAGGCTTCACACAGCGGTGGCGCCCGAGAGCGCCACCGCCGAGGAAGATGTGACTACTGCAGGAGCTTCAGGACCGCGTCGGGGATCTGGTTCGCCTGAGCCAGAATCGAGACGCCGGCCTGCTGCAGGACCTGGTTCTTGGTGAAGTTGGTCATTTCGGTGGCCATGTTCACGTCGACGATGCCACTCACCGCCGAGGAGAGGTTCTGCGAGTAGACTTCCAGGTTGCTGATGGTGTACTGGATGCGGTTCTGGACCGCGCCGAATTCACCAGCGGCAGTCGCGACTTTGCCGATCGCTTCGTCGATCGTTTCGATTTCTTTCAGCGAAACACCTTCGACGTCTTCTTCGAGTTCGGTCGCTTTGACTTCGATGGTTTCTTCTTCATCGGCGCCGACCTGGAACTTGATCGCGGCACCGCCGGCGAGGAGTTCGACGCCGTTGAACTTGGTGGTTTCACCAACGCGCGTGATCTCTTCTTTGAGCTGTTCGGCCTCTTTTTCGATCGATTCCTTGTCGGATTCGGAGGTCGTGCCGTTCGCGTACTGCACGGCGAGCTCGCGGATGCGCTGAAGCATCTGCTCGACGTCGTTGAGCGAGCCCTGAGCGGTCTGCGCAAGCGAGATCGCGTCCTGGCTGTTCAGCGTCGCCTGGTTGAGGCCGTTCACCTGCGCCTGCAGGCGCTGGCTGATGGCGTAGCCCGCGACGTCGTCGCCGGCCGAGTTGATGCGCAGACCCGAGGACAGGTGCTGCATCGCCATCGCGAGGCTGTTCTCGGTGGTGTTCAGGTTCCTCGAGGCGTTCATCGCCTCGATGTTCGTGTTGACCGTCAGGGACATGCGTTCATCTCCTTGATGACGTTGGTTGGGTTGGTCCCAGGGCCGACTCCATGTCGGTCCACGCGAACGTATCGGCTGCGCGGGGCGAAACTTGAGACACGAAGGGCCTCGACTGGCCTCATTTCCACCGCTGCGCCCGGCACCCCCGGGCGTGCCGATGCGGTCACGGAGGCTCTACACGCGCACGTCGACGTGCCCCTGGCCGTCCTCGTCCTCGCCCTGATGTGGCGGGTGCTCCTCCCCCTCGCGGCGCTCGGAAGGCTCGCGGCGAGGGCGATCTCCCTCGCGCGAGACGCGCGGCAGGCGATTAACCGGCGGCACGCGCCTGGAGGGCACGGACGGACCGTAGGTGATCGGGTTCAGCGGATCCAAGCCTCTCCCCGCTAACGGCGTGCCCCCGGCGCGTCACCCGCGAGCTGCGCCGCGGCCTGCGCGCGCGCCGCCGCCTGCGCGCCCTGGGTCGCGGCCGCCTCGTGGCGCGAGCGCACCTCCTCGACCGCGCGCACCAGCTCCTGCTCGTGCGCCTTGATCTCGAGCATCACCATCCGCCGCCAGAAGAAGACGGCCCCCGCCCAGACGGCGACGTAGCAGACCAGCCCGGCGACGATCGCACGCACGCCCGCGCTCGCGAGCGTGTGCGTCGGCAGCGAGAGATATCCGCCGAGCAGGAAGCCGGCGAGTGCGCCCCAGCCCTTGGCGCGCGCGACCGCGCGAGCTGCCCGCGGATGGCCCGCGACGCTCGGCCCCTCGCCTTCGGAGGCTTCCGCCTCGTCGCCCTTGGGCTTCCCCTTGCGGGGCTTGCGGGGCTCCTTCGCCTTCGCCTTCCCCTTCACGGGCGCAGGCGTGTCGGTCGCCTGCGCGGCGCTGTCCGCAGCACCCGCCGCTTCGACCGGCGCGGGCTCAGCGCCCGGCTCGTCCTCTGGAGCCTCGACGACCGCCTCGGCGTCAGCCACGGCCCTCTTCCTCCAAACCGCGCCGTCGTTCTGCCCGCTGGCACTCGAAGATGAAGCGCACGAGCCGTCTGCGGTCGAGATCGCTGATCGACTCGAACTCGACGGCCCGGCGGCCCTGCGGGTCGACGCGCACGACGCGCCCCTTGCCCGTGACCGGGGTCACCCCCGGGGTGAGCGTGAGCGAGAAGCTCAGCTCCTCGCCGATCGCCAGCGTGTCCGGCCCGGCGAGGAGCAGGCCGCCCCCGCTCACGTCGACCGTGAAGCTCTGGATTCTCAAACCCTCGCGCGCCGCGTAGACCAGCACGGGGCGGGCCGAGCGGATGCGCACGTACTCGCGTTCCTGGAGCACCTCGACCGAGCGCGGCGCCGTAAGCGTCAGCACCTCGAGGCTCGCGGGATCCTGGCCGGCAGGCGAGCCGCACAGCCGCACGCGGCCGCGCGCGCTGGAGAACTCGATCACCAGCTTCTCGAGCTGCCCGGGCGTCAGCTTGCGCATGCGCACGGTGACCGCGAGCACCAGCGCACCCGGTCCGCGCTCGAGCACCTTCGCCGGGATCCAACCCGCGCCGGAGACCGCCACGTGCACCAGCTCGTTCACCTCCGGCAGGACGACCGGCTCGGCGGCGGAGTGCTTCGAGCGCAGGATCTTCACGGCAGCACCATCGCGGCCAGTCCCGCGGGGTCGAGGCGGCGCAGCTGCCAGCCGCCGCCACGGGCGTGGGAGAGCATGTACTCGGGCGCGAGCCCGAAACGGCAGGCGGCCTCGATCGCGACGCCGATCTGGTCGGTCTCGTCGGCGTGCGTCACGACGAGCGCGTCGGCCTTGAGCGGTCCGAGCGCTCCCAGCAGCTGGGCGGCGGCGGCGCGGCCCAGCGTGGCGGGCAGCGCGAGCAGCACACGGTCCGGGTCGAGCTGCCCGAGCAGCCGCCCCAGCCCGCGGATCGCGCGCCTGTCGGCGGGGGAGACCCGCGGCGTGTCGAGCACGGCGAGGCCGCCGGAGCGGGCACGGCGGAGCGCGCGCAGCGCGCGCGCCGTCTCGACCGGAGCGGGCTTCAGCAGTTGCGGGCTCATCAGCAGACGCCACCCCGGCGCTCCGCCCCCGTCCTCGTGGATCAACGTCGCAAAGGACGCGGGCAGGGTGCTCCCTGAGCGGTAGGCGGAGAGCAGCGCTGCGCAGCAAGTCGTCTTACCTGCGCCGCCCGCGCCGACCAGGACGATCGAGGCGCCGTCCGCGCCAAGTGGCGGCGCGACCGGGATGCGCTGGGCGAGCGTGGTGCGGACGGCGGCGGCGAGACCGGCGCGGGGCGCGAGCGGCAGCACGTGCGCCATCGCGGCGTCGATCAGCTCGCCCGCCAGCGCCTCGCCGATGCCGTAACGGGTGAGCCCCTTCTCCACGCCGGCGCGGGCGCGCGTGTGCGAGCCCGGCTGCACCGTGCGCCGCTCGAGCGCGGCGCGCGCGGGCCAATCGGCCGGCGCCGGGGCGATCGGCGCCGGCGGGCGACCGCGCTGCTCGGGGATCAGCTCGCGAAGCTCCAGCGGCGGGCGTTCGCGTTCGGGCTGCCCCGCCGGCGGCGCGGGGGACGGGACCGCCGGCGGCGGGGTTCTGACGGTGGACGGGCTCGGCGGAGCCGGGATCGCGAACGTCACAGGCGAGGCACCCGTGGCGCCGCCCGAGGGCGCCGCGACGGCCTGTGCGCGCAGCTGCTCAGGCGTCGAGCGAGCCAGGGCGGCGAGGTGGGCGGTCACGTACGCGCTGCCGCCTGGCTGGTCGAAGAGCTCCTCCCCGGCCGCCGCGGCGGCCGCTGCCTCGGGCACACGCATGGGCACGGAGGGCTCCGCGGCGGCGGCCGGCGTCGCGCCGTAGGCGCGCGGGAGCGGCGCGCTGCGCGGCAGCACCGAGCTGAGCGTCTCCGCGGGAGCCGGTGCGCCGGGCACCGATGCCGCATCTGTGGGGGAGCTGCCCCCCTCGCTCGAGCCGGCCGGGTCCGGTGGCTGGGCGTCCTCGGACTCGTCGTAGAGGTCGACGCCGGGGCTCCCGGGAACGGCCTCGATCTCGACCCAGGGATGCTGGAAGAAGCCGAGCACCCCGCCGGTGAGGCCTTCGCGGCGCCGCACGACGATCGCGTCGGGCCCGAGATCGCGCTCGATCCGCGGGATCAGCTCCTCGACGGTGCGGCCGCGGTACACACGCGTCGACGAGCCGCGACCGTTGCCGAGTCGTGCTTTGGCCTCTCGCCCGAGCGCCCCGAGCAGCTCACCCGGCGTGCTCACGCGTGGATCACCCCGACCGTTTCGACGTCGACGCCGGGCGCGATCTCGTTGTAGGAGCACACCGCGAGGTGCGGCTGAGCCTGGGCAATCAGCCTGCGCAGATGGCGGCGGATGCGCGCCGAGCAGAGCAGCACCGGCCGGGCGCCGCGGGCGGTCGCGTGCTCGACCTGGCCGCGCAGCGCGGTCACGATCGCCTGCGCGCGGGTGGGCTCCATCGCGAGGTACTCCCCGTCGGTGGTCTGGGTGATCGAGGTCGAGACCTCCTGCTCGATCGCCGGATCAAGGGTTATCGCTTGCAGACGCAACTGCTCGTCCAGGTGAGGAGCCGTGATCGCCCGGCCCAGCGCCTGGCGAGCGTACTCCGAAAGAAGGCTCGTGTCTCGTGTTGTTCGCGCCTTGTCGCCGATCGCCTCCACGATCGTGCCCAGATCGCGGATCGCGACGCCCTCTGCAAGCAGCGATTGCAGAACCCGCTGGATCTCGCCGAGCGAGAGCATCTCGGGCACGACCTCGTCGACGACGGCCGCGTTGGTCTCCTTCAGGCGGTCGAGCAGCGCGCGCACGTCCTGGCGGCTGAGCAGTTCCGCCGCGTGCGAGCGGATCGTCTCTGTCAAATGAGTCACGATCACCGACTCAGGGTCCACCACCGTGTAGCCGAGCGACTCGGCCTCGGCGCGCCCGGACTCGTGCACCCACACGGCCTCGAGGCCGAACGCTGGCTCGCGCGTCGGGATCCCGCTGAGCGAACCGAGCGCGTCGCCGGGGTTCATCGCCAGCAGGTGGCCGGGCATGATGCGCCCGCGCGTCACCTCCGAGCCGCGGATCTTGATCACGTACTCGTGCGATTCCATGCCGAGCTCGTCGTGGATGCGCACACGCGGGATCACGATCCCGAGTTCGGTCGCGATCTGGCGGCGCACCATGCTCACCCGGCGCAGCAGCGAGCCCGGACCGGACCCGCCCGAGCCGCTGTCCACCAGCGGTACGAGGCCGAAGCCGATCGCCAGCTCGAGCGCGTCGACGCCGACCTCTGAGATCGGCTCGCTCGCGGGCGTGAGCGCCGCCGCCTTCGGCTCCTCGGTCTCCTTCTCCTCGCCGGGCATCCCGTTGCGCACCGCCCAGGCGATCGCGCCGAAGATCGCGGCGATGAACAGGAACGGCAGCTTCGGAAGGCCCGGGATCAGCGCGAACCCGCCGATCGCCGCGGCTGCGACCATCGGCGCCTTGCGCTGTTTGAGGATCTGGGTCGCGATGTCGGAGCCGAGGTCCTTGTCGGACGCGGCGCGCGTGACGATGATCCCGGTCGCGACCGAGATCAGCAGGGCCGGGATCTGCGCCGCGAGGCCGTCTCCGACGGTCAGCAGCGAGAACTGGTGGGCCGCTTCCTGGAAGCTCATCCCGTGCTGGGCGACGCCGACGATGATCCCGCCGACGAGGTTGATGAAGACGATGATCACGGCCGCGAGCGCGTCGCCTTTGACGAACTTGGAGGCGCCGTCCATGGCGCCGTAGAAGTCCGCCTCGCTGGAGATCTCCGCCCGGCGCGTGCGCGCCTGCTCGTCGGTGATCAAGCCTGCGTTCAGGTCCGCGTCGATCGCCATCTGCTTGCCGGGCATGGCGTCGAGCGTGAAGCGCGCGCCCACCTCGGCGACACGGCCCGCGCCGTTGGTCACGACGACGAACTGGATCACGATCAGGATCAGGAAGATCACGAGCCCGACGATCACGTTCCCGCCGACGACGAACTCGCCGAATGACTTCACGACCGAGCCGGCGTCGCCGGTCGTGAGGATCAGCCGCGTGACCGACACGTTGATCGCGAGCCGGAACATCGTGGTGAGGAGCAGCAGGCTCGGGAACGACGCGAAGTCCAGCGAGCGGCTCTGGTACATCGTCGCGACCACGATCGTGAGCGCGGCGGAGATGTTGATCGTGATCAGCAGGTCGAGCAGCGCCGGCGGCAGCGGCACCACCAGCATCGTCACGACGAGCACCACCGAAAGCGCGGCCAGCATGTCGGTGTGTGTAAGCGCGCGCTTCAGGAAGCTTTCGTTCACGATGCCCTCCTCGCGGCATGGCGCCCGGCCATGCGGTAGACGAACGCGAGCACCTTCGCCACCGCGGCAAAGAGCTCCTCTGGAATCAGCTGGCCGACCTCGGTGGAGCTGTGAAGCGCGCGCGCGAGTGGCGGGTCGGTGACCACCGGCACGTCGTTCTCCTCTGCGATCCGCCTGATCTGAGCCGCGATCAGATCCTGGCCCTTCGCGACGACCTCGGGCGCGGTGCGCTTGCCGTCATAGCTCAGCGCGACGGCGAAGTGGGTCGGGTTCGCGACCACGACATCGGCGTCGGGGACCGCAGCCATCATGCGCGCCCGCGCGAGCTGCATCTGGCGCCGTCGCTGCGCCGCTTTGACCTCGCCCGAGATCCCGTACTGGCGCACCTCGTCGCGTAGCTCCTGCTTGGTCATCCGCAGCTCGCGCTCGTTGCGCCAGCGCCTCCATCCGTAGTCGATGAGGCCGATCACCACGTAGGCGAGGGCCGCGCGCTGCGCGACGCCGAGGGCCGTGTGGCCCGCGATCCCGGCGAGAGCCCCCGGCGTCACGCCGACGATTCCGGCGAGGCTTTTCATCCCGGGCACGATCGCGAGCGCGGCGACGGCGCCGACGACGGCCACCTTGGCGACGGCCTTCAGAGCTTCGAACAGCAGGTTCGGCCCCAGCAGGTTGCGCATGCCGCTGACGGGGTTGATGCGGCGGAAGTCCGGCTTCAGCGCCTGGGGCGTCGGGCGCCCGCCGGCCTGCGCGAGGCCGCCGACGACAGCTGCCGCGACGCACGCACCGGCCACCGGCAGGACCGTCACCTCGATTGTCCGGAGCGCGATGTGCATCAGTTCGGAGAGCCCTGCGGCGCTGGTGGCGCGAGCGGGCCGCGCGATCTGGCCGAGGATCGAGCGAAAGCTCGCGGCACCCGCCTGGGCGATCTGCGGCGCGGTGAGGCTGACCACGAGCAGCCCGGCCATCAGGACGAGCGAACCGCTCAGGTCGGGACTGCGGGCTACCTGCCCCCGCTCGCGCGCGCGTTTGCGGTGGCGCGGTGTCGCCTTCTCTGTGCGCTCCTCGCGTGCCATCGCCTAGGCCACGTGCAGCGCCCCGAGCGCTGCTCCCACGCTTTCGGACAGCTGCCCCGAGATCCAGCCCGCGACGAACGGCAGCGAGGCGGCGACGACGAGCATCGCGACGGCGACCTTGGTCGGGAAGCCCACCGCGAAGATGTTCATCTGCGGGACGACCCTCGACACGACTCCGAACGCGACGTCGGTGATCAGAAGCGCCGCGAGGACCGGCGCCCCGATCTCGAGCGCCGAGGTGAAGATCGTCGAGAACGCCTGCTCGGCCCCGCCCACGATCGATCCCAGCTTCGGCGCCTCGGTCAGTGGCACGAGCTGGAAGGTCCGCCCGAGGCCCCGCAACGTCCACGCGTCGCCGCCGATGACCAGGAAGATCATCGTCCCGAACAGCGTGTAGAAGCGCGACATCACGGCGCCGGTCTGGCCCGACAGGGGGTTGATCAGCTCGCCGTAGGAGAAGCCTGAGACGACGTCGATGAGCGACCCCGCCGATTCGATCGCCGCCATCAGCACCGCGAGCGCGAACGCGAAGCTCGTGCCCACGAGCAGCCCCTCGAGCACCAGGCCGGCAATCTGGATCGGGTCGCTCGGGACGTGCTGGCCGTGCATCGCGATCGGCGTCAGCCCGACGGAGATCCCGACCGCGATCATGCCCTTGACGACCGGGGGGATCACGCTGGAGGAGAAGATCGGCGCGAGCAGGAACAGCGGCGTCACGCGCGCGAGCACGAGGATGAAGCCCCCGAGCTGATTGCCCTCGAGCTGGCTCAGCAGGTGGGTCACGTGCCCACCATCGTCGGGATCGAGTTGAAGAGCTCGGCCGTATAGGAGACGAGCTGACCGAGCATCCACGGCCCGAGCACGACGATCACCACCGCCACGGCGACGATCTTGGGCACGAGGCTGAGGCTCTGCTCCTGGATCTGGGTGACGGCCTGGAAGACGCTCACGATCACGCCGACCACGAGCGCGACGAGCAGGATCGGGCCGGCGACCTTCAGCGCGAGACCCATCGCCTGCGTCGCCAGGTTGACGACCGTGTCCTGGTTCATCGCCGCGCCCCGCGGCCGTGGCTGTCGAGATCGGTCCGGCGCATCAGTGGAAGCTCTGCACCAGCGCCTTGATGACGAGATCCCAGCCGTCGACGAGCACGAACAGCAGCACCTTGAACGGCAACGAGATGAAGGTCGGCGGCAGCATGATCATCCCCATGCTCATCAGCACCGAGGAGACGATCAGGTCGATGATCAGGAAGGGCAGGAAGATCAAGAAGCCGATCTGGAACGCCGTCTTGAGCTCCGAGACGATGAACGCCGGGATCAGGACCTCGGTCGGGACTTCGGCGCGCGTCTTCGGCTGCTTGTCGTGCGCGAGGTTGATGAACAGCTCGATGTCCTCGGTGCGCGTCTGCTTGAACATGAACTGCCGCATCGGCACCTCGGCGCGTTTCAGCGCTTCGGTCGTGCTGATGTGATGTGCCGTCAGCGGTTCGACCGCGACCTTCTTGATCGCGCTGATCGTCGGCGACATCACGAAGATCGTCAGGAACAGGGCGATCCCGACGAGCACCTGGTTGGGTGGCGCGTTGGTGGTTCCGATCGCCGTGCGGATGAAGCCGAGCACGATCAGGATCCGGCTGAACCCCGTGATCGTGAAGAGGATCGCCGGCACCAGCGTCAGTCCGCCGATCAGCAGCAGGATCTGGACGGCGTTGCCGGAGTTGAGGTTCACCGCCGGACCGTCAGTTCGCGCAGCTTGTCGAGCAGGGTCGAGCCCGGCCCGGGCGAGGGCATGCTCATCGGGTCGTGGCCGGGTTCCGGCGCCGATCCGCTTGTCCCGCCCGAGCCGCCGGGCCCGAGCGCCCGGGGTGAGCTGCCCGCGCCCCCGGTGCCGAGTGAACCGCCCGAGGGCTGGCGCAACAGGGCGCGCCGCGGGCGCGGCTGGACGTCGACCACGTCGAGCAGCCCGGCCTCCCGCGCCTCCTCCTCGGTGTAGCGGTGGATCGGCATCACGCCGTGCTCGGCGCTGCCGAGCAGCAGGTAGTCGTTCCCGGCCTTGACCAGGTGCACCGTGCGGCCCGCGCTCAGCGGCAGGGCCGCGATGCTCGAGAGGCCGGTGCTGGGAGAATCGGGTCCCGCGCGGCGTGACTTCGCCTGCTTCAAGATCCACGACAGCCCCCAGATCACGGCGATCACGATCGCGAGCCCGACGATCGTGCGCACGAGGCTCGCCCCGGAGGAACTCGAATGCGTGCTGCCGGCCGATGAGCCGAGGTTCAACGGCGTGCTTTCGCCGGAGCCTTCGGTGGTCCCGCTCCCTGACGCGGCAGCGACGCCCGGGCACGCAAGAGCGACTACCCCACAAAGGGGCACAAGCAGGCATGCGCCAGTGGCCGCCGCGACCGCAGATGCGGCCGCACGGTAGAGCGGGTTCGACTTCGTCATCGAGGGCGACTCCGAGGAAGAGTCGCCCCGGTTATCGGCCCGGGTCCCCGAGTCTTGAGTTACATAAGCTGCTCGACGCTGACGCCCCAGCCGCCGTCCGCGCCGACCACGAGACTGCCGCTCGCGAAGCACAGCCCGTTGGCGAACAGCTCGACGGGCCGCTCAGCCGCCTGGTCGAGCTCGACGACCGTTCCGGGCGCCAGCTCCAGCGCGCTGCCGAGCGCCATGTGCGTGCGCCCGAGCTCTGCCCACACGCGGACGAAGATGCTGCGCAGGATGGCGGGGGAGGACCCTTCGCCCGCGGCACCGAGGTGCGCCCGAGCGCGATCGAGCTCCGCCCGCCCGAGGCTGGCGTAGGTCGCCGCCCGGACAGGATCGTCGTCGACCGCCTGGATCTTCAAAGCCTTGCGCGTGCCGCTGCGCCCGGGTCGGCCGCGGCCGACCGACACCTCCTCGGCGAAGAGCCGCACGCCGAGCTCGGAGCGCTCACCCAGCGCCACGACGGAGCCCGGCACGATCGCGAGCATCTGCTCGATCGGCATCTGCACCGACCCGATCTCCGCGCGCAGCAGGACATCGGCGGCCGACAGGCCCTCGCGCAGCGCCGCCGCGGCTGGAGCGCCGCCGCCGGCCTGAGGGCCGCGCGGCACCGCGATCGGCTGCACGGCGCTCCACGGGAGCAGCAGGCACATCGCAGAGGAGCAGCCGTCGATCGTGCTCGCAAGCGTCACCGACAGCGTCGGTTCCCCGGGAGCCACGTCGACCTCGGCGTCGCCCTCGACATCGAGGACTCCCCGCGTGAGCGCTCCGCCGCCCAACTCGGCCCAGGCCTCCGAGAGCTCGCCGACCACCGTGTCGAGGACTCCACGGGCCAGCGCCCAGTCGATCTCCGAAAGGTGTCGCTCCGCGGGCGCCTGCGCGGCCTTCCCGCCGAGCAGGCATTCGAGCGCCTGCAGCACCAGCGGCAGCTCGACGCTGAACAGCATGCCGTGCGAAGGCGTGTCTGCCTGCACCCCCACGGCAACGGCGTCGGCCGCGAGACCAGCCTGTGCGGCGGCCCAGGTGTTCTCCGTGATCTCGCCCCGCTCGATCGCGACCGGCGCCTTCAGCTGCGCGGAGAGCGCCGCGGACAGAGACTCGCTCAATGGGACGAGAGCCGCCGCGATGCGGCGGCGCAGCTCGGTCGTGAAGCGGGTCGGCTGCGAGAAGTCGACAGCGCGCAGCGTGTGCTCCACCGCCGGTGACGACGCGCCTGCCGGCGCCTCGGGAGCGGGCTCGGTGAGCGTCTCGCCGCTCTGGCTCGCCGCCATCGGGCTGCTCAGGCCTCGGCGCCGGGCGACGGCTCGGCGGCCGGATCGTCCGCGCTCGCGGCCGCGGTCAGGGACTGCTCCTGGCGGCCATCGAGGATCTCTGTGATGCGCAGCCCGTAGCGCTCGTCCACCACCACGACCTCCCCACGGGCGATCGGCGACCCGTTGACGAGCAGATCGACGGGCTCGCCGGCCTGGCGACCGAGGGCCACGATCGACCCCACCCGCAGCTCGAGCGCCTCGCCGACCGTCGTCCGCGTACGCCCGATCTCGACGCTCAGCTCCATCGGGATCTCGCTGAGGCGGCTGATGTCCGGCGCGCCCTCAGCCACGCCCGCAGTGGCCGGCGCGGAGCCGCTGCCCTGCGCCGCCTCGAACTCCTCGTACTCGACCGTGTCGGCCACAACCCCTCCTACTGAACCGTGAAGTCCGGAATCAGCACCGCTTCGACTTTCACATCCGTCTGCTTTCGGATCTCGGAGGCGATCTCCTTCTGGATGCCGCGGCGTCCGCTGTCGCTTTCGACGGTGGAGCCGTCCTGCCCGCTGATCACGTCGCTGACGATTTCGCGCACCATCGGTTCCTCCGGCAGCGTGCCGACCGCGCTTTCACCGGACCCCGAGGAGGAACCCTCGGCGCTCGCGCCGTCGCTCTGGCCGGGCGCCAGGTCCAGCGCGATCGCGACCTTCGCGTAGCGGCCGTCGCGCAGGTTCAGCAGGAATTCCTTCGGCATGAGGTAGATCGTGCCCTTGACCTTCTCCTTCGGGACCGGCTTGTGCTTGGTCATCGTGTAGCCGCCGAGCAGCACGATCGGCAGCGCCAGGGCAAGCATCAGCTTCTTGTTCTTGAGCATCGTGTTTCCGTGAGCGGGGGGTCGTCAGTTTTCCTGGCCTGTATCGACGCGTTGCAGCACGATCTCGACCCTTCTGTTGCGCGCCCGTCCCGCCGCCGTCGCATCGCTTGAGATCGGATGCTGGTCGGCGTAGCCGGTCGCCGTCAGCCGGCCCGGGCTGACGCCGTGTTCGGAGATGAAACGCACGACGGTGCTGGCGCGGGCGGTGGAGAGCTCCCAGTTGCTCGGGTACAGCGAAGAGTGGATCGGCACATCGTCGGTGTTGCCCTCGACGTCGACGGGGTGTTCGCCGGCGAGATTGAGCAGCTGGGAGATCTCATCGAGCAGTGAGGTCGAGCGCGAGCTCAGCGTCGCCTGGCCGGAGGCGAACAGCAGGTCGTCGGTGAGGACGCGGATCACGAGCCCGCGCGGTTCGATCGAGGTCTGGACTTTCTGGCTGAAGCCGTGGGCCTTCGCGTACGCGTCGATCTCGCGCTTGATCTCCGCGAACAGCGCCTGCTGGTGTTCGGAGGCGGCCTGGGCCGAGGCGCTCGCCGTCGCTATCGCCGCGGAGCTCGCCGAGCCGTGCGTGCTGCTGCTCTGCAGCGTGCTCGCGGTGCTGGCGGTGACGGGCACGATCGCCTGGACGTCGATGCTCGACGGGGCGTGGCTCGCGTTCGCGCTCGCGCCCGGGTTCGCGATCGCTTTGCCGCCGGGCAGGATGTTCCCGGAGAAGGCCGCGTGCAGCGCACGCTGAAGCGTGACCCACTTCGAGATGTTCACCGAGGAGATAGAGAAAAGCACCATGAACAGCGCCATCAGCAGCGTGATCATGTCCGCGTAGGTCAGCAGCCAGCGCTCGTTGCTGTCCTCGTGCTGCGCCGCGCCTCCGCGCCGGCGGCCGCCTCCGTGCCTCCGCGACACGCTACGCCGCCTGGGCTTGGGCGGCGACGCCCGCGGTGCCGGGAGCCTCGTCCGCCTCGCGCTCGACGGGCGGGACGTAGGACATGAGCTTTTCGGAGACCAGCCGCGGGTTGTCGCCGGCCTGGATCGAGAGGATCCCCTCGATCGTCATCATCCGCAGTTCCATCTCTTCGCCGGAGATCGCCTTCAGGCGGCTCGCGATCGGCAGGAAGATCACGTTCGCGGCGCCGACCCCCATCAGCGTCGCGATGAACGCAGCCGAGATCGACGGTCCGAGCGTCGAGGGCGCCGAGAGGTTCTGGAGCACGTGCACGAGCCCGAGGACCGTGCCGATGATGCCCATCGTCGGCGCAAAGCCGCCGGCCTTCTCAAACGGCGCGGCGCCCGCCTCGTGGCGCGCGCTCATGCCGTCGACCTCGGCCTCGAGGATCGCGTGGACCATCTCGGGGTCGGTGCCGTCGACGACGAGCTGCAGGGCGTTGCGGGTGAAAGGGTCCTCGATGTCGCCGAGCTGTGCGTCGAGCGCCAGCAGGCCCTCGCGGCGGGCCTTGTCGGCGAGCGCCACGAGCCGGTCGTGCTGGCCGCGCATGTCGGGCGGTTCCGCGGAGATCACGAGCTTGTAGAGGCTCGGGACGCGCTTCATCGAGCTCATGCCGACGCTCGCGAGCGTGACCCCGGCGGTGCCGCCGAGGATGATCATCATCGCGGGGATGTTGATGAACGCGGCCGGGCTCGTCCCGTCCATCATCGAGCTCAGCAGCAGCGACCCGAAGGCCACTCCTATTCCGATCGCCGTTGCAGCCTTCATTGCAACCCACATCGGCGGCTGCGGGCATTTCTTCAGTCCTGGCGGGGCTTGTGCGCGAAGCGGGCCCTGCGTGAGAGCAAAATTGCAGGCTTCTCAGCCGGTCGGTGGGACCGCGGGATCCTCGACAGCCGTGAGGTGTGGCCCGTCGCGGTGGGCGCTCTGGGAGCTTCCACCCGCCTTGGAGGCCCGCTCGGGCCGGCGTTTGCGCATCGCGTCCCCGAGCACTTCGGCCCGGTAGGTCCGCACCGCCTCGGCGACCTCCTCCGGCGTCTCGACGACGACCACCTTGACGCCGGTTGCAAGCGCGAGGACCGTGTCCGGCGTCGATTCGACGGTCACGATCATGTCGGGATTCAGTTGGAACGGCTCGTCGCTGTGGCCGAGCCGGCGCAGGGTGATCATGCTCGTTCTCCCCTTTGAAATCAGTCTAGCCCCGGGCCGGGACGGCGAGCCTTCCGTGCCGCCGTCCCGCCCCGAGCTCCTCGGAGTCGCGTCTGGTGCTACCTCCTCTCGCTCAGAAGCTCGGTCGATCCGCCGGCCGGCGTGGAGCGCCGGCCGGCGATCAAGCGTCATCGCCTAGCGCATCGAGACGAGCGTTTCCAGCATCGTGTCGGCGGTGGTGATCGTCCGGGAGTTGGCCTGGTAGCCGCGCTCGGCGGTGATCATCTTCGTCATCTCGCTGGCGAGGTCGACGTTCGACATCTCGAGCTCGCCGCCGACGGTCGCCCCGAACCCGGTGGTGTTGGGGGTACCGATGATGGGCGTGCCGGAGTTCGACGTGGTCGCCCACAGCGAGCCGCCGACGCGTTCGAGGCCGGCTTCGTTGGCGAAGGTCGCCAGCGAGACGTACCCCGCGACGACGCGCTGCCCGAACGTTTTGTCTTCCGCGTTGTTGTCCGTGTAGCCCACCGAGCCGTCCATCCCGATCGAGATGTTGGTCGAGCCCGGCGGAATGCGGATGTACGTGTCTTCGGTCCCGACCGAGTAGCTGTCTTCGGTCGCGCCTTCTTTCGCCACCGCGTTACGGCCGACCACGTAGTCGCCCGCCTGGGTCGTGAGGAACCCCTGCGAGTTGGTCGTCAGGTCGCCGGCGCGCGTGTACATGATTTTCGCCGGGATCTGGGCCGTGTACGGTTCTTTTGCGGGGGGTTCGCCTTCGCCGACACGCAGGAAGCCCTGACCCTCGATCGCGATGTCGAGCGGGTTCCCGGTCGTCTGGAACGCGCCCTCGGTCATTTCGTTGCGGGTCGCGTCGACCTGCACGCCCAGCCCGATCTGGACGGGGTTCGACCCGCCGCTCGTGCTGGTCGGGCCCGACGCTCCGCGGATCACCTGCGTGAGCGAGTCCGCGAACGTGACGCTCGAGGCCTTGTAGCCCACGGTGTTCACGTTCGCGAGGTTGTTGGCGCTGTCGTTGAGCATCGCCTGGTTCGCATCCAAGCCGCTGATTGCGGCATACATCCCAGCCATCATCTCGGCTGCCCTGCCTTTCTGGGCTTCCTCGATGAGGTCCAGCCCGAATTAGGAGACGCCGCGACCGTCATGCGATCACCGCGCTGTCGATGTTGGTGAACACGCTGTCCTTCATGTGTTCGGTTCCCACCGCCGTGATGACGGTGTTGTTGCGGACGGACACCACGAATGCGGTGTTGTCCACCAGGACGAGCGAGTCGCGCGAGCCCTTGCCTGCGGCGCGCGACACCCCCTCGTCAAGCCTTTGCATCGTCGCCGGGTCGAGCTCGATCCCGCGGCGCTGGAGCCTTTCGAGCGCGTGCTTGGAGAAGTGCAGCGCGCCTGGCGCAGCCGCATCGCGGAGCTCGGCGGCGAACGACCTGCCGGGAGCCTGCGCGGGCGGCGCCGGGGGAGTCCCGCCTGCCGGGCGGGTGCTGCCGGCGCCGGGGGCGCCGCCGACGTTGCCGGGGGGGATCAACGCGGGGTTGTTCTCGACGGGGCTCATTTCACTTCCGTGATCGCGCTCAGCGCGATCCCGTCGACGCCTTCGACGGTCACGGTCGTTCCGGAAGCTGTGGACTGCACGCTGGTGACGTTGCCGGTGGCGCGACCGCCGCTGGGGGTCGAGTAGACGACGCTCCGCCCGATCAACGAAACGGCGCTCGAGAGCTCGTTTGCGTTGGCCAGGTTCGTGAGCTGCTCGACCTGGGTGAACTGCGCCAGCTCGCCCATGAATTCGTTCGTGTTCGCCGGGTCCAGCGGGTTCTGGGCCTGGAGCTGGGCGATCATCAGCTTCAGGAAGTCGTTCTGCCCGAGCGTGCCGCTCGGGTTCGAGACCGAGGCGGACCCCTGACCCGTGGATCCGGATTCGGCGGCCGCTGCGTTGGCGATGGGTGTCGTGGTCATGGCGTCTTGGTCCTTTCGGCTGATGTTCAGGCGAGCACGTCCACGAGGGCGCCGGCCGCGCCGCCCCTCGGGGCCGTAACGGAGGTCGTGTCGCCGCCTGCGGCAATGCTGTCGTCCTCTTCGGTCGGCGAGCCCGTGCCACGAGCCGGAGTGCCTTCACCGGCGAGGGCGTCGCGGCGGCGCTCGCGCCCTCCGAGCATCCCGATGTCGAGCTGCAGCAGCGTCGCGCCGAGCGAGCTCAGCGACTGATGCAGCTCGCCGCGCCCGGCCGCCAGCGCCTGGGCCGCCGCGGGCGTCGCGGCGGTGACGCGCGCGAGGAGCCCTTCCGCGCTCTGACTGAGGTGGATCCGGATCTCCCCGAGCTCCTCCGGCTGCAACGCGATGCGGGCCTGGGTCGCGCCGCGCCGCGCCGCCAGCTCAATCGTCGCGTGGATCGCGTCGATCATCTCTCCGAGTTCCGCCCGCGCCGTCAGCTGCGGAGCGTTCCCTCCCGCCGGCGGGGCCGGCTGTACGGAGGGAGCCGGCGCAAGCGCGCCGTCCTGGGGTCCCGCGGCACCGGCACCGCTCGCCGCCGCACTCTGAGCGCCCGGCGCGAGTTCGGCGCCGCGCGAAGCGGGCGCGCCCGCCGCGAGCGCTCTGCCACGGCCGGCGGGCGCTGCCGCGTGCCTGAGGACCGGACGTTCCTCCGGCGGGGGCTGCTCTCCGCCGTTCTGCTCGTGCGAGACCCCGTCGGCCTGGCTCGCGTCACGAGGCGTTTGCGACTGCGCGGCCGTTGCGGTGCGGGTGTCCGGTCGCGTCGCCGCATGCGAAGGCGAGTCCTCGCCGCCCGCTGCCTGCGCCGACGCGGCGACTGCGGGAGCAGCCTGCCCGGCATCGGGTGCCGCTTCGGTCGAGTCCTGACTTGCGAGCGCTTCGACGCGGCCGCGCCCTGGCTCGCGTTGCCCCTCCGCGCGCACGTCGACGCCGGCGTCATCGGCGGGCCGGCGCGACGCGTCGGGGCGCGACCCCTCGCCCCGGGCGCCGGGCGCCGGCGCCTTCCCTTCTGCCTCCGTGACAGGTGCAGGCGTACCCGCGATCGCGGCCGGCGTCTCCGTGGCGACACCTGGCGTGCCCACGGCCGGGTCGAGCGTCTCGGACGGCAGCGCGGCTGCCGCAGGCTCCGACGGCGTTGAATCGAGAGGCTCGGCGGGCGCCGCAGCAGCACCGGGCGATTGCGGCTCGACGCCCTCGCCGGTCGCGGCGTCCGTGCCGGCACCAGCCACGCTCGCGAGCGCCCCCGGCGCGGACTCTGCCGACCCGGGCGCGTCTCGCGCCCCGGACGGGCTCTGCGCTTCGCGGGCGGACTGCGTCTGCGTGACAGCCGCACCGGCCGCTGCCGCGGCGTCCGTGGCACGTTCCTCTTCGCGGCGGCCGCCGGGAGTGCGGGCTTCGTCCGCGCCCCGGCTCTCGCCGCCGGGGCTTCTGTTCTGGCCTTCCGCTTGTGCGGTCCGGGCCATCTCGCCGTCGAGCGCCTCCCCGAAGGGCGGCGCGCCGGGTGGCGCCCCAGGTGGCGCGCCGCTCGCCGGTGGCGGCAGAGACGTCTCCGTCCCCACTCCCGGCAGGGCAGGTGCGACGCTCATGCGATCCCTCCCACGGTGGCGGGGTGTTCGCGTCGGTAGCTTTCGGCGTAGGCGAGCACTTTCTGGACGTAGGACTGCGTTTCGGCGTAAGGCGGAACGCCGCCGTATTGCTGCACGGCGCCCGGGCCGGCGTTGTACGCGGCGAGCGCGTCCGCGGTGTTGCCGCCGAAGCTCGCAAGCTGCTGCGCGAGGTAGCGCGCTCCGCCTTCGATCGATTCGGCGGCGTCGAGTGGGTTCGCGACACCGAGCGAGGACGCGGTCCCAGGCATCAGCTGGGTCAGGCCCATCGCGCCGGCGCTGCTCTGCGCCGAGGGGTCGAAACCGGACTCCTGCTGGATCAGCCCGTGCAGGACGGCGGGATCGACGCCGTTGCGCGCCGCGGCCTGCTCTATCAGCGCGTCGTAGGTGCCGCTGCCGGCCGCCGAGGAGGCCGTCGCGGTCTGGAGCGCGCTGGCGAACGACGTGCCGGTCGCGGGTTCGGAGGCCGCGGAAGCCGCAGTGGTCGCGCCTTCGGAGACGCCTTCGGTGCGCGCGATCAACGTCTGCAGGGCGCGGACACGGGTGGCGGCTTCGCGCTCACCCGCGGCGGTGACTTCGCCCGGTGCTCCGATCGCCTGGGTGCTCACGCGACGCTCCTGCGGGTGCGCGTGGCCGCCATCTCGTCCATCAGCTTGCTCTCGTGCCGCGCCGCCTCGAGCGCGTGCTCGTTGCGGCGACGCTCGCGCAGACGGTTGAGCATCTCGTGCTCGCCGGCCGCGACCACGAGCTTCTCGCCGCGATCGGCGACCTCCGCCTCGCTGCGCCGCACGTCCTGCGCGCGGTGGGAGCGGTCGGCCTCGACGCGCTCGAGAAAGGCCTGGCGCGCCTGCAGCTCGGCGCCGCCGACCGGTTCTGAGGCGCCGCCGGCGTCGCGCTGCTGCGCGCGAGCGCGCTCGACGGTCTCCTCCGCGTCGCGGAGCTCGGCGCGCGTGTCGCTGAGGCGCGACATCGATCGCGCCAGCTCCTGCTGGGCGAGTTTCTCCTTGCGTTCGCGCACAGCGCGAACGCGTTCGAGGCGAAAACGGAACGAGGGTCCGGTCACGGCCTGTTAATCGGCGGCGGGGAGGGGTTCTTTAGCCTGCACACGGATCTCTCAAGAGTCAGATGCTGAGCCCCAGCGGAGGAAGCGCGGGCACGGTCGGCGCGGAGAGCTCGGGGCGCGCTGCGCCGTCGGGGACCTCCTCGGCGTCTGGGATGTCCTCCTCGCGCTGAAGCGTGTGGGCGAGGGAGTCCGAGAGCGCCAGCAGCCGTTCGTCCGCTTCGGCCGGGTCGCTGCGCTCATCGACCCGTTGACGCAGGAAGGCGTCGATCGACGCCCGGTGCGCAAGCGCTGCGTCGAGCAGCCGATCGGTGCCGTGCTGATAGGCACCGATCGCGACCAGGTCCTCCTTCTCGCGCAGGGCGGCGAGCGCGGAGCGAAGCCGCTGACCGGCCGCGACGACGCTGTCGTCGACGATCTCGCCAGTCAGGCGCGAGACGCTCTGCAGGACGTCGATCGCGGGGTAGTGACCGGCGTGCGCCAGCGACCGCGTGAGCACGACGTGGCCGTCGAGGATCGAGCGTGCCGCGTCGGCGATCGGCTCGTTCATGTCATCGCCGTCGACGAGCACCGTGTAGAGCGCGGTGATCGAGCCGTCCCTGCTCGTGCCGGCGCGCTCCAGCAGCCGCGGGAGCAGCGCGAAGACGCTCGGCGTGTATCCGCGCGTCGCGGGCGGCTCGCCGATCGCCAAGCCGACCTCGCGCTGAGCCATCGCGAACCGCGTCACCGAATCCATCATCAGCATCACGTCGTGGCCCTCGTCGCGGAAGTGCTCGGCGATCGTGGTTGCGGTGAAGGCCGCCTTGATGCGGACCAGGGCCGGCTGGTCGGAGGTGGCCACGACGACGACCGAGCGCGCAAGCGCGTCGCCGAGGTCGCGCTCGATGAACTCCCTCACCTCTCGGCCACGCTCCCCGACGAGCGCGATCACGTTGATCGATGCGCTCGTCGAGCGGGCGATCATGCCGAGCAGCGAGGACTTGCCCACGCCCGAGCCGGCGAAGATCCCGAGGCGCTGCCCCCGACCGCACGGCACGAGCGCGTCGAGCGCGCGGACGCCGAGCCCGACGCGCTCGCGGATCCGCGGGCGCGACAGCGCCGCGGGCGGCGCGGCGATGGTCGAGCGCGGTGTCCCGGCCGGCACCGGGCCCCCGTCGTCAGGACGGCCCAGCCCGTCGACGATGCGCCCGAGAAGCTCGTCGCCCACGGCGACGCGGAACGGCGCGCCGCTCGCCAGCACGCGCGTGCCGGGGCCGATCCCGTGCAGCTCGCCGAGCGGCATCAGCAGCGTGCGACCCTCGCGGAAGCCGACGACCTCGGCCGGGACCGCCGGACGCGCGTCCTCGCCGCGTCCGCCTTCCACGAGGCACACCTCACCGATCTCTGCCTGCAGCCCCGTGACCTCGATGATCAGGCCGATCAGGTTGCTCACGTAGCCGTGGCGGCGCGCCAGGTCCGCCTCGTCGATCGCGCGGCCCGCGCGGCGCACGCGCGTCCCCGGCTCGATCGTGCTCACTTCGCCTCGCCGCGGTCGAGCTCGGCGAAGGCGACCTCCGCGGCGCGTTCGAGCTGCGTCGAGAGCAGTGCGTCGACCTCGCCCTCGGTGGTGCGGACGACCGCGCCGCCGCGCGGCACCTGCGGGTCGGCCTGCAGGTCGAAGGGCTCCGTGGCGCCCGGCTGGCGGAGGTCGCCGAGCGCCGAGCGGACCGTCTCGAGGTCCTCGGGGCTGACGAGGACCGTGAGCGTGCGCTGCCCGCTCACGCGGCGCAGCGCGCCCTGCACGGCGTAGGCGACGACCTCGGGCTGGGCCAGGAGCGCCGCCGGAAGGATCTTGCCGGCCAGCTGCAGACCGAGCTCGACCGCGTCTCGTTCGACGGCCTCGGCGGTCTGCTCGCGCACCTCGATCGCGCCCTGCGCCGCCTCTGCGAGCGCGCGCGCCGAGGCCTCGATCTCGGCACGCCCGGCCTCCAGACCGGCGGCCCGCCCCTGCTCGAAGCCCTCGGCTCTCGCCTGCTCGCGGATCTCCTGTGCCTCGAGGTTGGCCTGCGCGAGCAGACGCTCGGCTGCATCGCGCGGCGGCGGCTCTGAAGGCTCCAGCGGCTCGAGCGGGAAGCTCACCGCCGAGTCAGACAACGGCCTCGCCCTCCTCGCCCTCCTCGTCGGAGGGGAGCACGATCGTGCCTGCTTCCTCCAGGCGCCGCACTACTGCGACGATCCGGCTCTGGGCCGCGTCGACATCGCTCTTGCGCTGCGGCGGCTGGATCTCCATCTCCTCCTTGAGCATCGCGGCGCCGCGCTCGGACATGTTGGCGAGCACGACCTCCCTGACCTCCTCGGGAGCACCCCTCAGGGCGAGCACGAGATCCTTCTGGTCGACCTCGCGGAGGACCTGCTGCACCGCCCGCTCTTCGAGCTTCACGAGGTCCTCGAAGACGAACAGCATCCCGCGCACCTTCTCGGCCAGCTCGCTGTCGGAGCTCGCGAGGTTGTCGAGCACGTTGCGCTCGAGCGCGCGGTCGGCGTGGTTGAGGATCCCGGCCAGTGTCTTTGTTCCGCCGGCGACCGCGTACTCGCGGTCGCTCGACGCGTTCAGGCGCTGGCGCAGCGCGTGCTCGAGCTGCTCGATCACCGCCGCGGTGGTCTGGCCCATGCGCGCGATCCGCAGCGCCACGTCGGGCTGCATCGCCTCGGGCAGCTTGCCGAGGACGGCGGCCGACTGGGTCGTCGGCAGGTTGGCGAGGACCAACGCGATCATCTGGTGGGACTCGCTCCGCAGCAGCGTGGCGATCCGCTCGACCGGCACCCGGCGCAGGAACTCGAACGGGCGCGCCTCGGGCGGCCCCGCGATCTTGCCCAGCAACTCGGCCGCCCGCTCGGGCCCGAGCGCTCGTTCGATCACCTCGCGGACGAACTCCAGCCCACCTTCGGCGCCGCTCGCCGAGGCGCCCGCCGCGGCCATCTCGCTGAAGACGGAGTCAGTGGTCTCCGCGCCGACCGGCCGCAGTCGCGCCATCTCGCCCGAGAGGCTCTCGATCTCCTCCTCGCGCAGCCGCTGCAGGACGTTCGCGGCCCGCTCGGAGCCGAGCCCCGCCATCAGCACCGCGGCCTTGCGCGCCCCCGAGACCTGCGGCACGGCCGGCAGCTCTTCGGTCAGGCCTTCGGAGGCCCCTGGCGCGATCTCCTTCGCAGGCTCGGCGGCCACGTGCTAGCCCTCCTGGATCCAGCTGCGCACCTGCTGGGCCACCCGGTCGGGGTCGCTGTCGGCAAGCTGCTCGACCTGGCGGCGGATCTCGTCCCCGCCGCGCGCGCCGTTGCCGTTGCCGTTGCCGACAGACGCGGTCAGCTCGCTCGGCCGGGCCGCCATCTCGCGCTCGAGCTCCGACAGGCGCACCGGCGCCTCGAGCTCTCGCAGCCAGCGCGGCTCCGGGATCGCCTCCTGCTCGCGCTTGCGCAGCGAGCGCGTGGTGAAGAAGAGGAACACCGCCGCCGCGATCGCCAGCAGCACGTACTTCGCATAACCGAGCATCCCGCCGGAGGCGGCTGCGCCCGCGGTCGCCCCGCCCTTCGCGAACGCGATCTGGCCGATCGAGATCGTGTCGCCCCGTTTCGAGTTGATGCCGGCGGCGTTCGTGACCGCTTCCTTGATCGCCGGGACCGAGGAGGCCGGGACGGAGTGGTCGAGCAGCACGGAGACGTGCTGAGTTTCGACCGTGCCGGGCGCGACGGTCGTGTGCGTGACGGTCTTCGAGACGCCGTTCTGGGACGTGCTTGTTTCTTTCTTGTAGTTCGACTTGCCGCCGTTCTGCGCCGCAGCGGGGAGGTTCGCCGTGCCCGTCGCGGCCGCCCCGCTCCCGTTCCCGCTCAGCGTCTCGAGCGATTTGGTCTGCTGCAGCGGTGTGCCCGCCTTGCCGTATTCGAGCGATTCCTTGGTGGCCTGGTCGACGTTCATGTTGGCGTAGACCAGCACCTGGGCCTTGCCGGTTCCGAGCGTCTGGGCGAGCATCGCCTCGAGATTCGCCTGGGTCGTCTGGTCATAGCGCTGCTCGGCTTCCTGAAGGCTGCTGCCGCCGCTGCCGCTGCTGCCGCCGCCTGCGGAGGAGGGCCACAGCAGCTGGCCGGAGGCTCCCGTGATGGTGACTTTGCTCAGTTGGAGGCCCGGCACACTCGAGGCAACGAGCTGGGCGATGCCGCGCACCGAGCTCGGGTCGAGGATCGAGGTCCCGGACAAGAGCACCGCCGCCGAGGCCGCGCTCTGCCCTTCGCCGAAGATCTGGTTCTGGGCGCTCGGCAGCACGAGCTCGACCTGTGCTCCCGAGACGCCCTGCACGCTGTTGATGGTCGCTTCGAGCTGGCCCTGCAGCGCTCGCTGATATGTCACCTGCTGCTGGAAGTTGCTTTCGCCGAGGCTCTGTTTGTCGAACAGTTCGAAGCCGGGCTGGGTGTTGCCGAGCACGCCCGCGCCCGCGAGCGCGACGCGGGCTTCGGCCGTCTGGTTGTCCTGCACCGCGATCGCGGTGCCGTTGTTCTGGAGCCGGTAGTTGATGCCGTGGGCGCTCAGCGCGCTCGTCATCTTGCCCGTCTGCGCCGGGTCCACGCCGCTGGCGAGCGTGGTGTAGCCCGGCGCGGAGACCATGTGCAGGAAGAGATAGATGAAGAGGATCCCGCCGACGATGGCGCCGCCGAGGACCAACCAGCCGCGTGTCGTCAGCCGGGACGCGAGCTGTCCGAGGTTCGGCACGGATCAGACCTGGGTGTTGAAGATCGTCTGGGCGGCTTCCGTGGCCTTGGCGCGGATCTGCGCTGCGAGCTGCATCTCGAGCGCCCCGTCCTCGACGGTCGCGAGCGCCGCCTCGGGGTCGCCGACGGTGCCGGTGGCGAGCGCCTGCGAGGCGGTGGACGCGTTCGCCTGACTCGTCTCCAGCGAGGAGATCGCTTCGGTCAGGGCACCCCCGAAGCTCGAGCCGGTGCCGCCGGACGGCGCGATGCCTTCGGTGCCGCTCGCCTGCGCCAAGCCGCCTTCCGCGGCGGCGGAGGCGCCGGATGCTCCCCCGGCCTGCCCGCCGGCGAGGTTCCCGGCGGCGTTGCTCAGTGTTTCGGCAAGGCCGCCGATCGGGGGCACGATCATTTCAGGAGGCCCAGCGTCGCGGTGAACATCGACTTGGAGGTCTGCATCGCGGTCACGTCCGCCTGGTAGGACTGCTGCTCGGAGATCAGGTCGGTCATTTCGGTCACGGTGTCGACGTTCGGCATGCTCACGTAGCCCTGCGCGTCGGCTTCGGGGTTCGACGGGTCATAGACACGCCGGTTCGGAGTCGCGTCGGAGACGATCCCGGCGACGGTGACGCCGCCCGGCGCCTCGGCGCCCGCCGATTCAGCCAGCGCACCCGAGAGCGCGCCGCTGAAACCAGGCGCGCCCGACTGGGAGAGGACGACCGACTGGCGCCGGTATGGCTGCCCGTTGGCGCCTTTCGTGGTGTCCGCGTTGGCGAGGTTCTCGGCCGTGACGTCCATGCGGACGCGCTCCGCGGTGAGGCCTGTCCCGGCGATCCCGATCGCGTCGAAGAGCCCCATCAAAGGATTCCGATCGCGGATTTGATGATCGCGTTGCGCGTCGCGGCGATCTGTGTCAGCGCCTCGTAGTCGAGACCGTTTTCGGCCAGCTTCGCCGATTCCTGATCGATGCTGACCCCGGCCCCGTTGGGTCCGGCTTCGCCCGGGACTTCGTGGGCGGCGAATTCGACTTCTGTCGGCGACTCACCGCCCTGCATCGCAGTCTGCAGCGTCGACTCGAAGTCGACTTCCTGCGGGCGGTAGTTGGGCGTCTCCGCGTTGGCGATGTTGTTGGTCAGCGCGGTCTGGCGCAGCCAGGAACCACGCATCGCCGCCTCCAAGAGCTGCTGAGTCGGGTCGACGAGGGACATCGCGTCCGAAGTGATCGGCCGGGCGAGCCAGATCTTTAGGGCGCCTGCCGCGATGACGGCGCGATTGCGTTCTTGTTCGCGCTCTGACGGCTCGAGCGAGGCTACGCGGTGCGGTCGAGCGCGGAAGCGACGGGCCGAGCGGCGGCCACGGCGTAGCCCTCGGCCGTGCGTTTCGCCTGCGCGGCGGCCGTGAGGTCGTCGAGCAGCCCGTCGCGCAAGCGCAGCAGCTCAATCCGCGTTCGCTCATGAACCAGCCGGGCACGAGCGAGCACGGGCGCCGCCGATGCGGGCGGGTGCGGCGGCAGCTCGGCGACCAGCTCATCCCAGCGGCTCGCGAGCCCGCCGAGCTCGTCAACGCGCCCTCCGGCGGCGAGCTGCAGTTCCAGCTCGGCGTGGGCGAGGAGCGCCTCGTATGGCGCAACAGCGCCGGCGGCCGTGCTCACGCGCCCTCCGCGACGACCTGCGCCCAGGCCTCGCGCAGCTCCCCGAGCAGCTCGCAGACCTCGTCGAGCTTGGAGGCGTCGAGAGCCATGCGGCCTTCGTTGAGGTGACCCAGGCAGAAGGCGTAGAGCGAATGCAGGTGCTGCGGCAGCTCGCCCTGGTCGTAGTCGAGCGTGCCGTCGAGGTGGGCGACGATCAGCTCTGCGCGGCGCAGCGTCATGTGGGAGCGCTCGATTTCACGCGCGCGCATCGCGGCGGCGGCCTGGCGCAGGAAGCGGCGTGCCCCGTCGTGGAGCATCACCACCAGTTGTCCGCGCGAGGCCGCCATGACCGCCTCGCGACGGTAGGCCTGCGGTGATGCCGCCACGTTGCTCATCGACCCTCCCTTGATCGGCGTTGCGGCGAGAAGGTTTAGATCCGGCGCTAGCCGTTCGCTTCGATCTGCGCCGTCTGGCTCGTGAGCCACGAGCTCTGCGCGCTGTTGCGCGAGATGATCGCTTCCAGCTGCGAGTAGGTCCGTTCGAGGGCCTTCTGGCGCACGAGCAGCATCTGGCTCATGGTTGCGACGCGCAGCGACATTTCACGCACCTGGCGTTCGTCGCCGTTGATCTTGTCTTCCAGCGAGCCGCCCGGGGCGGCGGCGTCGCGCACGACCTTGGTGAAGCTCAGCGACCACTGCTGCATCATCGTGCCGGCTTCGCTCGGGTGTTCGGAGATCGCCTTTGCGAGCGTCGTGGTGTTGAGCTTCAGAAGGCCCGACAGCGACGCCTGCGATGAGCCCCCGCCCGTCGCCGCACCGGTGCTGAGCCCCAGGTCGAGCGGGCTCGACATGCCTTCGGGCAGGCCTTTGATCGTTTCGTACATCGCCTGGCGCATGCTCGTGAGCAGCCCGGTGAGAGTGCTGTCGCCGAACAGCGAGCCCGTGCTGAGTTCGGCGGCGTTCTGGGGGTGTTCGGGCGGCTTGGTCGTGAGCTGCGTCTGGATTTCTTCGACGACCTTGTTGTAAGCGTTGACGAAGCCTTCGAGCTGGGTTTCGATCGTCTTCTGGTTCGGAGCCGGCGGCTGGACTGCGATCGTCACGGGACCGCCGCTGGTGAGGCTGGAGAAGGTGAGGCTGACCCCGGCGATCGCTTCCGTCACGGTGTTCGAGGCGGAGGTGCCGGCGACCCCGTCCAGCGTGTATTCGGCGTCCTTGCCTTCCTTCGCGGTCCCGGCCTTTTCGCTCATCGCCGCCCCGGCGACTTTGATGTATTCGCCGCCGGTGGCACCGCTGGCACGGTTGGAGAGCACGATCGTTTCGTTGGCCTGCACGGCGGCATAGGCGGTGCCTTTGCCATCGGAGTTGATCTTGCTCGCAAGGTCCTTGGCGCTCGCCCCCGCTTTGAGCGTGTATTCGCGCCCGTCGACGGTGACGGTTTCTTCCGCCGCCGGGCTCGCGAAGGCGAACGTCCGCTGCGCCGAGTTCGCGAGCTGGGTCACTTCGAGCTGATAGCCGCCGACGCCGGCGCCGCCGGTGATCGTCGCGCCGACCCTCGCCGGTTCGCTCGAGCTGACGCTCTGCACGCCGTTGAACACGGAGGAGAGGACGAATTCTTCGGCCGCGAAGCTCAGCGACATCAAGCTCGACTGGATCGTCTGCAGCTGGGTCTGCTGGCCGACGAGCTTTTCCTGCTGGTTGGTGACGTGGGTGATCGGCCGCCGTTCCGCTTCCAGGAGTGCCTGGATGATCGATGACGTGTCGAGCCCCGAGGCGAGCCCCGTGACCGCGATCGGCGTCGTGCCGCTGCCGTTGATCGAGCCGGTCGACATCGCGTCAGCCGGGAAGCTCGCCGCCCTCGGCGAGGTCGATCGTCTCGGAGAGCGAAAGGATCCGCAGGACGCAGCCTGCGTTGTCGCGGAGCTCGATCTGAAGCGAGCGGCCGTCAGAGCTCAGCGCGAACGCGATCTCACGGCCTTCTCTGCGCAGGCGCATGTTGATCTCGTCGGCCCGCGCCATCTGGTCGAGCAGCTCGGCCGGCGGGCCGCCATGGGTGAGGTCGATCGCACGCGGCTCGCCGCGATCGTCGGGGGCGCCCTCGGTGGCGCTCGGATCTGTGGGTGGTGCAGACGGCGAGCTGATCATGCGTTTTCTCCCTGAAAACGGCTCAAGCGGCCCGTTCCCTGGGCCGCCTCGCGTTTGCTGACTGAGCCTGTGATCGACGCCGTCCACGAAAACTTAAGCCCAACCTCCGGCTGATCACCGCATTGCGTGCGGGCGCACCCCCTCCAAGGGGCCTGCGCACTCGTCTGCAGAGCGCGGGCGTCTGGGCGCTTGTTTACCCGATCGACGCGTGTTTCAGACCGGCCACGCTCTCGCGCGAACGCGCGCGGGGGAAGGGTTGCCCAGCAGCGGGGAGGGGTTTTCGGCGGCGAGGCGAAATCAAGTGCCGTTCGAGTTGGCAAACCGGTGGCTTCGGCGGTCGAGCGGATGGCTCTTTCGCCGGGGCGAGACAGTGGAGCGGCAGGAGAATGCAGACAACCAACCAGGGGGCTGGTCGGGGCGAGCGCGCCAGCGCCGACGAGGTCCTAGCGATCTGGGAGCGCTACGGGCGCACCGGCGAGAAACAGCTGCGCGACCGGCTGATCTTCATGTTCCTGCCGATGGTCCGCTACATCGTCTACCGCAAGGTGCGCGAGGTGCCGCCGCAGTGCGAGGTCGAGGACTTCCTCTCGTGCGGCCTCGAGGCGCTGATCCGCTCGATCGACCGCTATGACCCCGAGCGGGGCGCGACCCTCGAGCAGTTCGCCTGGACCCGGATCCAGGGCGCGGTGCTGGACGAGCTCCGCCGGCACGACTGGGCGCCGCGCTCGCTGCGCCGGGACGAGCGCGCGATCAACGACGCCCGCCAGAGCTTCCTCGCGACCCACGAGCGCCACCCCGACCGCGAAGAGCTGGCCGCGGCGGTGGGGATGACGCCGCTCGAGCTCACGCGCAGGGTGGACCAGGTCGCGCTCGCGGAGATCTCCTCTCTGAACCGGATCGTGCGCTCGGATGAGAGCGCGAGCATCGAGCGCATCGACACGCTCGAGAGCGACGATCGCGACTGCGACCCCGTGACAAGCGCCGAGCGCCGCGAAGCCAAGTCGCGCTTCCGCGAAGCGTTCGCGTGCCTCAGCCGCCAGGAGCGCGAGGTCGCGGTGCTGCTCTACGTCGAGGACCGCACGCTGCGCGAGATCGGCGAGCGTCTGGGCGTGTCAGAGAGCCGCGTCTCGCAGATCCACTCGCAGCTGCGCCGGCGCCTCTACGAGCGCCTCGAAGACGAGTGCGCGCTGTTCAGCGCCGTCGGCTGAAGGCCCGCGGCCTCGTGCACGCGCCGTTGCGTGGGGGCCCGCCGGGGCACGGGCGCTAAAGAAAGCCGGCCCGCGGCCGAAGACGCGAGGAGATGGACGTCGGTCTCTTCATCGCCGCATCGGGGATGGTCGCCGAGCAGACCCGCCAGGACCAGCTCGCCAACGACCTGTCCAACGCCACCACCCCCGGGTACAAGGCGGACTCCTCCCCCCAACACAGCTTCGGCGAGGTGCTGCTCGCCAACACGCGCGGCGGCGTGCCGGTCGGCTCGAGTGTGGAGGGCGTCTCGCTCGGCAAGACCTTCACGGACCTCACGCCTGCGGCGATCACCGAAACCGGCGAACCCCTCGACTTCGCGATCGAGGGTCACGGCTTCTTCGCCGTGCGCACCGCGCAGGGCGTCCGTTACACCCGCAACGGGCAGTTCACGGCCTCCGCGGCCGGGATCCTCACCGACGCCAACGGCAACCCGGTCCTGAACGCCTCGGGGGGCGAGATCAAAGTGCCGGCGCAGGGCACGCTCGGCCCCGGCGCCGTCGGCATCTACGAACTGAGCGGGGCGGAAAAGCAGGGCCAGAACCTCTACACCGGCACCGCCTCCGGCAAGGCGGGCGCGACGATCCGTCAGGGGGCGCTCGAGAGCTCCGGCGTCGACGCGGCGACGGTGATGGTGCAAATGATCTCCTCGCTGCGCAGCTTCCAGTCCGGTCAGCAGGCGATCCAGGCGATCGGCCAGACGCTGCAGCAGGCTTCGACTCAGGTCGGGTCGCTCGGCGCAGGCGGCTGACGGGCCGTTCCGCGAGTCCAGCTGACGTGTGCCGCCCGCTGCTCAAGTCGCCGTCGCGGCTGCCGATCACCAGAGGGCAAGGCACGGAGGCCGGGCTCGGCTCCATGCCCGGTAACCGCGCGCTCCCTCGATGACGAGGAAGGTCTAGACCGGCACATGCTCGAAGGTCTCTTCTCCGCGGCAGCAGGCATGGCGGCGCAGCAGCTGCAGCTCGACGCCGTGAGCAATGACATCGCGAACGTCAACACCGACGGCTACAAGTCCGAGCGGGTCGGCTTCGAAGACCTCCTCTACAACCGCGTGGACAAGGCGGGCACAGAAACGACCGCCGGCGCGGGCGCCGGGGCGCGCGTGCTCGGGCGCAGCTTCGCTCAGGGCGCGCTGAAGGAAACCGGTAACCCGCTGGATCTCGCGATCGAAGGCGACGGCTTCCTGCAGCTGCGCCGTGCGGGCGGCGCCACCGTGCTCACGCGCAACGGGGCGCTGCAGCTGAACGCCGACGGCGAGATCTCCGACGCCGCGGGCAACCTGCTCGACCCGCCGATCAAAGTGCCTGCCGGCGTGAGCGCCTCGCAGCTCAGCATCGGCTCCGACGGCACCGTCGCCGCGCAGGGCAAACGGCTCGGGCGGATCTCGCTCGTCACCGTCACCGCGCCCGACCACCTGAGCCCCGAAGGGGGCGGCCTGCTCGCGCCCAACTCCGCCACCGGCGCGGTCCACGCAGCCGCCGGCGGGCGCCTGCACCAGGGGGCGCTGGAGGACTCGAACGTCGATCTCGGCCGCGACATGGCGACGATGCAGACCGCCGAGCGCGCCTACCAGATGAACAGCACCGCAATCCAGACCGAGAGCCAGATGATGGCGATCGCGAACCAGCTGAGGACATGAGCGCGCCCGGCTCGGACTCCGTCGGAGCGGCCCTCGGCGCGGCACAGGCCTCGGAGCCTGCATGGGTCCGGAACGGCTCCGCGGAAGTCCAGCGCGAGTACGCGCTCGGGCTCGAGTTCGAACGCCTGCTCGTGCAGCAGCTCGCGACCTCTCTGACCGAAACGACCGAACCGGCGGGCGAAGGCGAAGGCGAAACCTCCGAAGGCGGCTCCGGCGGCACGACCAGCACCCTGTCGAGCATGCTCCCGGGCGCCCTCGCAGACGGCGTCGTGAACGGCGGCGGGCTCGGGCTCGCCGCGGAGCTCGCGAAAGGGATGCAGGCACAGGCCGGCTCGGGCGCCTCCCCGCAAGGCGATGCCGGTGCCACAGCGCCCTCCGGCGGCGTCGAAGCCGGCTCCACGGGCGGTGCGCGCGCATGAGCGTCATCGTTCCGGCGGGTGCCGAGCGGGACGGCGAGGCCCTGGGCGAGGAGATCGTCGCCCACCTCGACGCCCAGATCGCCTCAGCCCGCGGGCTGCTCGGTGTCGTTCTGGAGCAGGGCGCGGCGATCCGCGCGCGCGACGTGCAATCGGTCGTCCGGCTGGCCGGCATCCTGCGCGGCGAGATGGGCCGGCGCCAGCTCCTCGAGGAGGAGCGCACGCGGCTGCTCGCGCGCTGCGGCGAGCGCCTCGGCGAGCCCGCGGAGACGGTCACGCTGCAAGCGCTGCTCGGCCTGATGCGCCCCGCCGGCGCCGAGCGCGCGAGCGCGCTCAGCGCCGAGCTGCAGGGGCTCCTGCACGAGCTGCAGCGCGAGCACTCGACGAATCGCGCGATCATGCAGATCGAGCTCGGCTTCCTCGACCACCTGATGGCGATGCTCGCGCTCGACGGGGTCACCGGCTACGACACGCACGGCACCTCGCAGCCGATAACACGCGGGCGCCCGCACGGCGGCCTGCACGTCCTGGACCTGAGCGCCTAGCGATGTCGATCCCGACGCTGCAGGGGCTCCAGACGGCGCTGAGCGGGCTGCTCGCCGACCAGCAGGCGATGGACGTCACCGGCCACAACATCGCCAACGCGAACACGGAAGGCTACTCACGCCAGGTCGCCGTGCTCGAGACAAACCAGGCGATCCCGATCCCCTCGCTCTCGGCGATCACGGGGCAGGGCGCGCAGCTCGGCACCGGCGTCACGGTCGAGACCTACACACGCATCCGCAACGCCTACCTCGACGCCCAGTGGCGCGCGCAGAACAGCGCACTCGGCGCGGCCGGAACGCAGGCCGAAGAGCTCGAACAGGCTCAGAGCGCCTTCAACGAGCCATCCGCGACGGGCATCGCCAGCCAGCTCTCGAACTTCTGGAACGCCTGGGCCAGCCTCGCGAACGCCCCCACGAGCGGGGCGGCGAAGGAGGGCGTGGTCGCCGCCGGCGAACGGCTCGCGACGGCGTTCAACCAGCTCAGCGCGGAGCTCTCGACGATCTCCGCCCAGGCGACCCAGCAGTACGAAGCGCGCACTGGTGCGACGGGCGAAGTCGCCGACGACGCAAACCAGATCGCCCAGCTCAATGCCCAGATCAAGCAGGCCGAACAGGCGGGCCAGCCGCCCAACGACATGCTCGACCGGCGCGACCTGCTGATCGACAAGCTCTCCTCGCTTGCGCAGGTGACGGTCACCAAACAGGCCGACGGAACGGACACGATCGCCTTCGGCGACGCCGCCAAACCGCTCGTCGAAGGCACGACTGTGAACTGGCCGCAGACGCTGACGAGCGCCGCCGGCGGTCAGCTCGGCGCGCTGCTGGCGCTGACGGGTCCCGCCGGGGCGCTCACCAACTTCCAGACCGAACTCGACGCCGTCGCTGCTTCGGTCGCCGCGACAGTCAACGAACTGCACACCTCCACGCCCTTCTTCACCGGCACCACGGCAGCGACGCTTGCGGTCGCGGTGAGCTCCGTCCAGGTCCAGACGTCCTCGACCGCGGCGCCGGGCGGCAACGACGTGGCCCTCGCGATCGCGGGCCTCAGAGGCGCGACCGCGGAACAGAGCTACTCCGGGCTGATCGGGCTGGTCGGCAGCCGGGTCAGCGGTGCCCAGAACGAACAGGCGAACCTGCAGACAACGCTGACGGCGATCGGCAACCAGCGCCAGAGCATCTCGGGTGTCTCCCTCGATGAAGAAATGACCAACCTGATCAGCTACCAGCGCGGCTACCAGGCCTCCGCGCGCACCCTGACAGCGATGGACGAAATGCTCGAAACCCTGATCGAGCACACCGGAAGGGCGGGGCTGTAGCGATGAGCAACCGCATCACCGGCGCGATGCTGACCGGCGCGACGCTGAACGACCTCAACTCCGCGCTGAACAAGCTCGAGCGCAGCGCCGCGGAAATCTCCTCGGGCCACTCGATCCTCGAGGCCTCCGACAACCCGTACGGCGCCAGCCGCACGATCGACCTGCAGAGCCAGATGGACGGGCTGAGCTCCTACACCTCGAGCGTCACCGACGGCATCTCCTGGACCAACACCGCGGGCGGCGCGATGGCAAACATGAACTCGGTCCTCCAGCGCGTGCGCGAAGTGATGCTGCAGGCCGGCAACGGCACCAACAACGAAAGCGACCTGAAGAACCTCGCGACCGTCGTCGGACAGCTCACCGAAACGGTCAAGCAGGACGCCAACATCAAGTACGGGAACCAGTACCTGTTCTCCGGCACGGCGACCTCGGCGGCCCCCTACGCGACGGGCGAAAACGACGAATACCTGGGCAACACCGGGACGATCGCGCGCGCCATCGGCCCGTCGAGCACGGTTGTGGTGAGCACCAACCTTCAGTCGGTGCTCGGCAACGGCCAGGCCTCCGAAGACGGCAAGCTGCTCGACGTGCTGCGCACGATCCAGCAGCACCTGGGCGAAGGCACGCCCGAAGCACGGGAAAAGCTCGTCGGCTCGGACCTGAAAGGGCTGGACCAGGGCATGGAAGGGCTGACCCAGCTCGAGGCGCTCAACGGCAGCGCCACCGACCAGCTCCAGGTCGCCGCCGCGCGCATCGAATCGCTCGAAGGATCGATCGAAAAGGCGCTGTCGAACACCTACGACACCGATGTCGCGAAGGCCACCATCGAGTACTCCAACCAACAGGCCGCCTACACCGCGGCGCTGCACGCAGGGGCGAACATCGTGCAGGAATCGCTCCTGAACTTCCTGCGCTGAGGATCGGACTCCAGACCATGACCGTCACGTTCGAGAGTGTCCGCTTCGGCGCCGTGGAGGTGCCCGAGGGAGAGGTGATCGAGTTCCCGCACGGCCTGATCGGGCTGGGCGGGCGCCAGTGGGCCCTGCTGGACCGCAACCCCGGCAGCGGCTTCTTGTGGCTGCACTGCGTCGAGGATCCGGCGCTTGCGCTGCCGGTCGTTCCACCCACGCTGTTCTTCGCGGACTTCCAGCTCGTGCTCGACGAGGACGAGCTCGCCGCGATCGGTCTGCGGGACATCGCGAAGGCCGACGTGTACGTGACCGTGCGCGCCGCGCCGAACCCGCTCGAGACGACCGCCAACCTGCGTGCGCCGCTCGTGATCCACGAGGGGCGCGGCTTCCAGGTGCTGAACGCCGCCGAGGGGGCCGAGCTCCAGGCGCCGCTGTTCGAGCTCGCGCCGGAAGCGGCCGAGGGCGCCCCGGCCGACGCCGCCTGAGCGCGGCGGGCGTAGCCCCCGGGCGGGCCTGAGCGGCCGCCGTCGGGGAGGCCACCGGCGCGTGCTTCATAATCGGCGGGGTGCTGATCCTCACGCGACGCCCCGGAGAACGCGTCGTCATAGATGAGGATATTCTCATCGAGGTGATGGGCGTCAGCGGGCACACCGTCAGGCTCGGAATCAGTGCCCCGGACGGCGTCTCGATCTACCGTGAGGAGATCTGGCTGGCGGTCAAGGAGGAGAACCGCGCGGCGGCCGCGGCAGACCCCTCTACGCTGCCCACCGGCCCACGGGGCGGGGGGAAACCGCGAGCGAAGGCTGACTCGCCGCGGGGCGCCGCGGAGGACGGGCAGGACGCAGCCCCGCCCTCGGATCGCCCTCGCAAAGCATCCCCGCCCGAGTCGTAGCGGCCGGATCGTACGAACGTACGGGGTGCCCCGGGGGAGCTTGTCCCGAACGAGCCGCCGTGGTTACACTCGCCATGCGCTGGGCAGAAAGCCGGCGACTGCGGCAGTGCGCCTCGTCGGCGAGGTGGAGCAGGGCTCGTGCGTTGGAGGACGCAGGAGGGAGCCCCCGCTCACCTTCCGTGTGTGGCCCCCGCGGTACACATTGGAGGGAGGGCAACATGCAGTCTGAACGGAGTCTCTTCGCGGGTCGAGGTGTGCGCATCTCGCTCGCGGCTCTCGCGAGCCTCGCGGCATTGCTGGTCTTCGCGACCGGCGCGATGGCACGCAAGACGCAGCACGTGTTCATCGTCAGCCAGTCGGGCACGCCCGAAGGGTCGATACCGCCCAACGTCGCGTACTTCACGACGATCCAGGGCGCCGTCAACGCGACCAAAAAGAACGAGAACGACTGGATCCTGGTCGAACCGGGCGTCTACGACGAAGAAGTCAAGGTCACGGGCGAACACGGCGGCATCCACATCCGTGGCATGAACCGCAACACGGTGATCCTCGACGGGCAGAGCAAACCGGCGCCCAACGGGAGCAACGGGATCCTGGTCGAAAAAGCCAACGACGTATGGATCGAAAACATGACCGCCCGCAACTACGACCGTGCCACGCCCGACGGCGCGAACGGCAACGGGTTCTGGTGGACCGGTGGCGACGGGTCGGGCAAAGACGGCGCCAAGGGCTGGTGGGGCAACTACCTGACCGCCTACGACACGAGCCTGAACGGCGGCTACGGGATCTTCACCAACAACGAGACGGAAGGCTCCTGGGAACACATCTACGCCTCCGGCTACAACGACTCGGGCATCTACATCGGCGCCTGCTGGGAATGCAGGGCGCTGGTCAACGACGCCACCATCGAAAACAACGCGGTCGGCTACTCCGGCTCGAACTCGGGCGGTCGCCTGGTGATCGAGAACTCGACGTTCCGCAACAACTCGGCCGGGATCGTCCCCAACGGGGAAAACCCCGGTGACGGGCCGCCGCCGTCGAACGGCATGTGCAACGCGAAGAAACCGTCGAAACGGCGCCCGTACCACCTGTTCACCTCGACAAACATCGAACGGTGCACGGTCTACCGGAAAAACCTCGTCACCGAAAACAACAACCTCGAAGCTCCCGCGAACCCCTCGACCGAAGTCGCCCCGTGGGGCGTCGGTGTCGAGCTCCCGGGCGTGATGGCCGACGAAGTGACCGAAAACACCATCTCGAACAACATCAACAACGGCGTGCTCGGCTTCGAGTACCCGAACCCCTACCCGCCGCAAGCGGACACGATCTACTTCCAGCTCTCGGGGAACAAGATCGCGAACAACACGTTCGAAAACAACGGCACCCACGGCACAAACGAACACAACAGCCAGATCCTGTTGCAGGGTGGCATCTTCCCGCACGGGAAATACACCTCCGACAACAACTGCGTGAGCGGCAACACGTTCATCGGCGGCAGCACGACGTGGCCGGCGAACATCGAAGACAAATGGGGCTGTCAGAACAGCACCACGCCGCCCCCGGGTAACGGGCCGGGCGCGCTGTTCTATGTGGAACAGCTCTCGGAAGAATCAGTGATTCTCCGCAACGCCCAGCCGCAGCCGGCGCCGGGACCGCAGGAAACGATGCCGAACCCGTGCGAAAGCGTGCCGACCAACCCGCTGTGCCCGTAGCACCAGCGGCTTAGGCAAAGGTTCAAGCCGGCGTCGCGCGCCCTCCCGGGCGTGCGGCGCCGGTCCTCTTTGACCCCTGCGCCCTACTCGCCGCGCGCGAGTGCCGCGAAGCGCTCGCCGCGCTCCTCGAAGTCGCGGAAGTGGTCATAGCTCGGGGCGGCGGGGGAGAGCAGGACGACCGCGCCCGGCGGGGCCTCGCGCCGCGCGAGCGCGACCGCACCGGCAAGGTCCTCCGCTGAGAGGGCGTCCGAGGCCGGCAGCCCGGCGGCGAGCGCGTCGCGCACCAGGCGCGGACCGGTGCTCGGCATGCCGATCACGAGCACGCCGCGGCGCGCGAGCTCGCTGCCCAGCGCGGCGTAGTCCTGCCCGCGGTCCTGGCCCCCGCCGAGAAGCACGAGCGGACGTCCCGGGAAGCTCGCGAGCGCCGCGAGCGCCGACTCGGGGGTGGTGGAGATGCTGTCGTCGACCCAGGTCAGGCCGTCGCTCTCGGCGACCGTCTGCAGGCGATGGTCAAGCGCACGGAACCCGGCGACGAGCACAGCGAGCTCACCGACCTCGACCCCCGCCGCCTCCAGGCCCGCAAGCGCGGCACAGAGATTCAGCGCGTTGTGCTCGCCGGGCAGCGGCAGCGCCGCCGCTTCGAGCCGCAGGACCCCGTCGCGGACTATCCCCTCCGGCGCGAGGTCCCAGCCGGGCGGCGCGCCGAACAGCCGCCGCGTGGCGCTCGTCGCCGCGCCCGCGAGCTCCGGCTGGCGCGCCGGCAGCGCCGCCTCGCGCACCCCGGGCAGCGTCAGGATCCGCAGCTTGTCCTCCCTGTAGGCCTGCTCGGAGCCATGCCAGTCGGCGTGCTCGGCGTAGAGGTTCGTCACGACCGCGACCTCGGGTCCGACCGCGAGGTCCGCGAGGTGATAGCTCGACAGCTCGACGACCGCGAGGGAGGCCGGATCGGAGTCCAGCAGGTCGAGCGCGGGACGGCCGATGTTGCCCGCGAGCTCGGCGTCGGTGCCCGCGGCGCGCGCCAGATGGCAGGCGAGCGCGGCCGTCGTGCTCTTGCCCTTCGTGCCGGTGACCCCGAGCACGCCGCGCCCGCCTCGCTCGGCGAGCCACAGCGCGGTGGGGGTGGTGACGGGCAGGCCCGCGCTTCTCAGCGCGGCGAGCTCGGGGCGGTGGATCGAGACGCCGGGTGAGCGAACCACCACGTCGCAGCCGCCGAGCGCCGCCACAGCCTCCTCGGCACCGACCGTGCGCACGCTCTCGACGCCGAGCGCAGCGGAGACGCGCTCGGGCGCCGGCGGCTCATCGAACACCGCAACGGCGATCCTCGCCCGCGGCAGGCGCCGGCCCGCCTGGGCGGCGAACGAGGAGATCTCGCGGCCGGCGCCCCAGACGCCGATCCGCGCGCCGTCAAGCTCCGAGAACCGCACGCAGGTCGTCCAGCAGGCCGGGCGGCAGATCGTGCTCGTCGCTCAGCGCCAGCACGGCGTCCGGGTCGCCCTCTCCGAGCGGATGCGAGGGCAGGACCTCCGCGGCGAGCCTGCGCACGACCGCATGCCCGCGCCAGCGCTCGTCGGCGGCCAGCATCCTCATCGCGGCGAGGCTCTCCTGCTCCTCGCCCACGCACTCGAACGGCTTGTGACCACCGCTCGCGGCGAGCAGCGCGAAGCCCTCGTACTGGGACTCGTCGGCAAGCAGGTCGCCACCGAAGACCTCGGCGAGGTGGGCGGGGGAGCTGAAGGGCGCGAGAGCCAGGAAGACGAACCGGCACTTCGGGCAGTCCAGGCACCACGAGGAGGCCCGCAGGCCCGGGTCGAGACGGAAGATCGCGTTGCAGCTCGTGAACGAGCCGTGGTAGCGCTCCATGCCGGCGAAGGCGCGCGCGATCGCGAGCTCGGACGCCGGGCGGAGGACCGAGAGCTGGCGCACGTCCGCGCCGCTCTCCTCGACGGCCGCGGCGAGCAGCCGCTCGGCGGCCAGGCTCTTGCTGAACTGGTGGTTGATCTCGGCGCCGTCCCAGCTCAGGTTGCCGGTGGAGGCCGAGCGCTCATTCGCCATCACGACCGTGTCGAATCCGTTCAGCTGAGCGGTCAGAAGCGCCACGCACGTGACGATCGCGGTGATCGGCACGTGGCCGTTGATCGCGCCCGCGGCGTTGCACTCGAAGAGCCGCGGGTCGAGGCGGCGCGTCGCGATCAACCGCGGCAGGCCGGCGGCCTGCGCCGTGCGCGCGATCGGCGCGGCGTCGCCGATCGAGAACAGTGCCGTCTCGGCGCCGGAGCGGCGCAGCACCTCGATCGCGACCGCGGAGTCCTTGCCGCCGCCGACGGCGACGAGGGCGCGGCGCGGCGCGGGAGGGGCTCCGCTGAGCGCCGGCGCCCGGCTCGGATCGGAGCCGAAGCGCGGGCGTGGCAGCGCGGGCAGGCGGTTGACGTACGCAAGCTCGCCGAGCCCCTCGGAGTAGAGCGCCTCGAGCAGCCGCGCCGCGGCCGGGCCGGGCGGCTCCGAGTCGAACGCGACGGCGGATGGGAGCGCCGCCTTGAAGTAGCTGACGCCCGCGACCCAGTGCAGCAGCGAGAGCAGGCCGTCCGCGCGGGCGATCCCCGCCGCATCCAGCGGCGCGGGCACCGGCAGGGTCAGCCGCTCGGTGAAGCGCAGTTGCTCGCCGAGCGCGTAGGAGAGCGACACGGCGCCGTCGGGCGCGAGCTCGCGCGCCGTGAAGGTGAAGCTCGTGAATGCGGCGGGATCGAACGCCGCCGGCCTGGACTTCGCGTCCGCTGCCATCGACCCCAGCCTAGAAGCGCGGACGACGGAGCGCCTGCCCTGGGCCGCCCGGCCCTCGGCGCCGGCGACGCCGGCGCAGGACCCTCAGTCGTTGGCCGTGACGGTCTCCAGCAGCTCCGCGAAGCGCTCTCGGGCGAGCGCGCGGCGCGTCGGCAGGTGCTCGGTCGGGACGCCGTCCGGCGGCGGCTGATAGCCGGCGAGGATCTTCCTCGCGACCGACTGCCGGTGCACCTCGTCGGGACCGTCGTAGATCCGCGCGGCGCGAGCGAAGCGGTACATCTGCTCGAGCGGCAGGTCGGTGGAGTAGCCGAGCGAGCCGTGCACCTGGAGCGCGCGGTCGACGACGTCGTGCAGCACGTTCGCGCCGTAGAACTTGATCAGCGCCACCTCTGAGCGCGCCGCCGAGGCGCCCTGCGTGTCCATCGTCCAGGCCGCGTGCAGCGTCAGCAGCCGGGCCGCCTGCATCTCCGCGGCGCTGTCGGCGATCCAGTTCTGCACGGTCTGCTTGTCCGCCAGGACCGAGCCGTGGGCGTGGCGGTAGGTGGCGCGCTCGCACATCATGTCGAAGGCGCGACGGGCGACGCCGAGCCAGCGCATGCAGTGGTGGATGCGCCCGGGCACGAGCCGGTGCTGGGCGAGGATGAAGCCCTCGCCCTCGCCGCCGAGCAGCGCGTCTGCGGGCACGCGCACGCTCTCGTAGGCGATTTCGGCGTGACCGCCGTACTCCCCGAACGACGCCGTCGGGTGCTCCATCGTCGGCACGTCGCGCAGGATCTCGACGCCGGGCGTGTCGACGGGGACGATGAACATCGAAGCGCGCTGGGAGGGACGCGCCTCGGGGTTGGTGACCGCCATCACGATCAGGAAGTCGGCGATCGACGCGTTCGAGGAGAACCACTTGCGCCCGTCGATCACCCAGTCCTCGCCGTCCTTCGTCGCCCGCGTGCGCCAGCTGCGTGGGGTCCGAGCCGGGCGTGTGCGGCTCGGTCATGCTGAAGGCGCTGCGCATGTCGCCCGCGAGCAATGGGTGCAGCCAGCGGTCCTTCTGCTCGGGCGTGCCGGCGAGCGCGATCAGCTCCGAGTTGCCGGAGTCCGGTGCGGCGTTGCCGAAGGCGAGCGGCGCGATCGGCGAGGTGCCGAGGATCTCGTGCATGAGCCCGAGGCGCACCTGGCCCATCCCCTGGCCGCCGAGCTCGGGCGGCAGGTGCGCCGCCCACAGTCCGCGCTCCTTGACTCGCTCCTGGACAGGCGCGAGCGCGCGCGCCAGCCCGTCCATGCCCAACTCGTGCCAGATCGATTCGAGCGGCCAGATCTCCTCGCGGACGAGCTCGGCCATCCAATCGAGGTCCTGCTGGAAGTCCGGGTCGGTCGAGAAGTCCCAGCTCATGCTCGCGTCCTTTCCGCTTTGGCGTCTGCGCCCAAGCCTACGTGCTATTACCTGGACGGGGTCGGCCGGCGCTCCGTGCCGGCCTTCAGGGGCGCCTGGTCGTTTTTTTTGATTAAGGGGATGAGGAGGAGCAATGAGCGCTGACGGGGAGTTCATAGGCGGCGTCGATTTCGTCGGCATCCCGACGAAAGACCTCGAGGCCGCCGCGGCGTTCTACGGCGATACGCTCGGACTGCGGCGCTCGGTCTGGATCCCGGACCGCAACTACTCGGAGTTCGAGACCGGCAACCTCACCCTCAGCGTCTACAACGCCGAGGAGATGGGGCTCAACCACAACCCACACGAGAACGCTCTGGCGCTCCATGTCGATGACGTCGCGACCGCGCGCCAGGCGCTCGAAGAGCGCGGCGTCGAGTTCAGCGCGGACACCCTCGACACCGGCGTCTGCCACATGGCGTTCTTCGCCGACCCCGACGGCAACGCGCTGATGCTCCACCACCGCTACGCACCGCGCGCGACGGAGAACTGACGTGGCCACCGGCGAGCGGGCGTCTCTGAAGACCGTCCTGCTCCCCGGCGCCCGCGCGCTGCTGGAGCGCCACGCACGCGAGCTGCCCCAGCGCGACGATCTCTGCGGCGCGTTCTGCGGCGCGTTGGCGCTGAACGCCGCGGGACTCGAGCGGACGCCGGCGGGCGAGCCGCTCGACCAGGACGCGGTCGCGCTCGCCGCCGGCAGCATCGTCTCGCTCGCCCGCGATCCGGCGACGCTGCCGGAAGGCGAGACTGGGCGCCGTGACTACCGCTTGGAGATCCCCACGATCGACGACCCCGACATCTCCGGCACCACCGCCGCCGGCGTCGCAGAGGCGATCCCGGCGCTCTCCGGCGGCGCGGTCGAGGCACTCGCCTACGCGGGGCCGTGGACGGCGCAGACGCTGCGCGGCTTCTTCGACGCCGCCGCGCAGCTCGAGCACGCCGTCACGCTGGTGGCGAATCTCGCGACGCACCACCTCTGGGGGGGGCGCCCGACGCCGGCCCAGCTGCTCGCCTACCTCTACGACGGCGAGGACGACGGACCCGCGCCCGACTGGGACGTCGGGCACTTCGTCTGCGTGGTCGCCCGCACCGACGGGCCGGGCGGCCGGATCTACACGGTCGCGGACACCTACCCGGCGCTCGGCGACCACGGCGTGCACCTGCAGCCCGAGGAGCGGCTCGCGTCCGCGATCGCGCGCCCCGACAAGCCGGCCGGCGGCGTGATCGCGGCGGTCGCAGCCGAGGACGTAGGAGCGCTGCGCGAGGCCGCAGCCGAGCTCGGCCTCGAGGAGCGGCTCTGGGACAACGGCACGATCACCGAGCAGGCCGCGTGAGCGCGGCGGAGCTCGTCTCGCTGGTCGTCTGCGACCTCGGGGCGATCGTGCGCGGGCGCGCAGTCCTCTCCGCCGAGCTCGAGGAGCCGCTCGCGACGCGGTGTCGGGTGGGTGCCCGCCAACCACGCACTGACCCCGCTGGGACCCCTGGCGGAGCCGAGCCCGTTCGGATCGACCGGCGACCTGCGCCTGCTCCCCGACCCGAAGACGCGGACGCGGGTCGGCGCGCCCGGCCCGGGCACGAATGCATTCGAGCTGCTGCTCTGCGACATCGTCGAGCTGGACGGGCGGCCGTGGGCGTGCTGCCCGCGCGCGTTCCTGGAGCGCGTGCTCGGCGACCTGGAGGACCGCGGCGGCGCACGCGCGCAGGCGAGCTTCGAGCACGAGTTCCAGCTCCTCGGCGACGAGCGCGCCGAGCTGCCGTTCTCCCTTGCGGCCCAGCGTGCGGCCGAGCCTTTCGCGAGCGAGCTGATGGGGGCGCTCGTCGAGGCCGACGTCGAGCCGGAGCGCTTCTTCCCCGAGTTCGCGAGCCGCCAGTACGAGGTGCCCGTCGCCCCGGCCCCGGCCGCGCAGGCCGCCGACCGCGCGGTCGTGACGCGGGAGGTGGTGCGCGAGATCGCGCGCCGCGAGGGCAGGCGCGCGACCTTCGTACCGCTGCTGGACCCGTCCGAGGCGGGCAACGGCGTTCACCTCCACATCAGCCTGCATGACGCGGACGGCCGGCCGCTCCTGCACGACGCATCGCGGCCGGGAGAGCTGAGCGAGCTGGGCGGGAGCTTCGCGGCCGGGATCCTCGCGCACGCCTCCGGGCTGAGCGCGGTGACCGCGCCGAGCCCGGTCTCGGGCGAGCGCCTGACGCCGCATCGCTGGAGCGCCGGCGCCGTCTGCCTCGGCGAGCGCAACCGGGAGACGTTCCTGAGGATCCCGCCGCTGGCGACGCTCGGCGGCGCGAGCGCGGCGGGCCAGATGCGCCTCGAGTACCGCGCCGCCGACGCCGCCGCCAACCCCCACCTCGCGCTCGGCGCGATCCTCGCCGCGGGCCTCGACGGCATCGCCGCCGGCATGCCCGCGCCGCCGCTCCTCGACCGCGACCCCTCCTCGTTGGACGAGGAGGAGGCAAGGCGCTACGGCGTCGGCGCGCTGCCGTCGTCCCTCGACGAGGCCCTCGCGGCGCTGGCCGAGGACCGCGTCCTGCGCGCAGCCCTGGGCGAGCCGCTCTATGAGGCCTTCGTCGCGCTCAAGCGCGCGGAGCTGGCGCTCGTCGTCGAGCTCCCCCTGGAGCAGCGCTGCCTGCGATACGCGGAGGCCTACTAGGCGCCGTGCTCGACGAGCTGCTGCAGGCGCTGGACGCGCAGCTGCCCGGAGCCGTCGAGCTGCGCCGGCGCCTGCACGCCGACCCCGAGCTCGCGCACGCCGAGCACCGCACCGCCGCAGCCGTCGCCGCGGAGCTGCCCGTGCCGGCCGAGCCGGTCGCGGGCACGGGCCTGCTCGCCCGCCTCGGCGAGGGCGCGGCGCCGGTCGCGGTGCGCGCCGAGCTCGACGGGCTGCCGATCACAGAGCGGACGGGCGCGGCGTTCAGCGCGACCGGGGCGAGGATGCACGCCTGCGGGCACGACATCCATCTCGCCGCCCTCGTTGCATTGGTGCGCGCGGCCGCGACGCTGGAGGACGAGCTCCCGGCGCCGCTGCTCGCGATCTTCCAGCCCTCCGAGGAGGCCTACCCCTCGGGCGCGCAGATGATCGCTGAACAGGCCCTCGGCGAGCTCTCACCGCGGGCGGTGCTGGGCGCCCACGTGCACCCCGAGCTGCCCTGGAAGGCGGTCGCCGTGGACACGGGCGCGGTGAACGCCTCGTGCGATGCGATCGAGATCGTGATCGACGGCGAGCCGAGCCACGGCGCCTACCCGCATCTCGGGCGCGACCCCGTCCTCGCGCTCTGCGAGGCGGTGCTCGCGCTCGGAGCTGCGGCCGGCCGGCGCGTCGATCCGACGCATCCCGCGACCGTCACGATCGGCGTCCTCGAGGCAGGCAGCGCGGAGAACGTGATCCCGGCCCAGGCGCGCGCCCGCGGTGCGCTGCGCGCCCATCGCAGCGAGGACCGCGAGGCCTTGCGCGCGCTGAGCGCCGAGGTCGTCGCAGGCGTCGCGCAGGCCCACGGCTGCCGTGGCTCGGTGACGCTCACCGAGGGTGAGCCGCCGCTCGTCAACGACGCCGCGATCGCATCGCGCGCGAGACGGCTTCTGCCCCGCGCCGGGCTGGCCCTCGCCCCCGAATGGCGCTCGTGCGGCTCGGATGACTTCTCGTTCTTCGGCGCGCACGCGCCGCTCGCGATGGCGTTCGTGGGCCTCGCGGGCGCGCCCGGCTTCGAGCCGCGACCGCTGCACCACCCGGAGCTGCTCCCCCCGGACGAGGCGGTGGCCCTGGTGGCGCGCACGCAGGCGGTGCTCTACGCTGCGGCGAGCGCAAGTGGTGACGGCGACGACGGGGAGCGCTCCCGCGGCGGCGAGGGCGAGCGCTGAAGCGACCGGGACGCCGGTTGCGAGGACGGCCGGGACGCCGGTCGCGACAACGACAGGGGATGGAACCTATGGCAAGGCGCGAGCCGGTCCAGAAACGCAGCCGTGAGCGGGTCGAGGCGATCCTGCAGGGGGCCAACGAGCTGATCGCGAGCGAAGGGGTCGAGAACCTCTCCACGCGCTCGCTCGCCGCGCATACCGGCATCCCCGTGGCGACTATCTACCGCTACTTCGAGGACATGGACGCCATCATCGCGGCCTACCTCGACCAGGCGCTGGAGCAGATCGAAGACGCCGTGGAATCCGCCGTGCTGGAGCTCGACTGGGTGACCTTCCGCTCGATGACGGAGGCCGTGGCGATGGCCCACCTGCGCCACCACCAGCGCCACCCCGAGGGTGTCCCCGCGTGGTTCGGAACGCGACTGAACGCCGCCGTGCAGGACCGCGTCCGCCAGCTCGACGCGCGGATGGCCGCCTCGCTTCACGCGGCGACGCGGGGCGCCGGCTTCATCGAGGAGGGCCCGCACTTCGGTGCGGGACTGATCGTGCGGCTGTGGGACCGCACCTTCGAGCACATCTTCCGGATCGAGCGCAGCGCCGAGGAGCAGGAGGCGATCGTCGTCGAGGTCTGCGACATGATCGCGACCTTCATGGAGCGCTACACGACGCCCGCGGGGCTGGAGGGCGTCTCGCCGGAGGACTTCCTGAAGGCATACGGACGCAGCGTCGGCGAGCGCAGGAGTCCCGCCGCCGCCGGCTCGGCGGGGGAGCTGTGGGGTCACGCCGGGGGCTCGCGGTCGGGATAAGATCGAGCCGATGCCCGCCCGCCTCTACTTCACAGACTCCGACGAGGCCAACGAGCTGATCGCGAAGGACCCGATGGCGCTGCTGATCGGCTTCGCGCTCGACCAACAGGTGACGGTCCAGAAGGCGTTCTCGGGCCCGCTCGTCATCAAAGAGCGCGTCGGCACACTGGACCCGAAGAAGCTCGCGAAGGCGGACCTCGACACGGTGTTCCGCGAGAAACCGGCGATCCATCGCTACCCCGGGAAAATGGCCGAACGCGTCCAGTCCCTCGCCGCGCACATCCGCGACGACTACGACGACGAAGCCGAACGCGTCTGGAAGGACGCGAAGAACGGCGCTGAGCTGCGCGCGAACCTCGAAGGGCTCCCGGGCTTCGGCGAGATGAAGGTGAAGTCACTCGGCGCGGTGCTCGCCAAGCGCTACAAGCTCGCGAAGGCGAAGAGCCTCGTCCCGCCGCACCCGACGCTCGGCGATGTGGACTCGCCGCAGGCCCTGCTCGACTACCAGGCCGCCAAGAGGGAACACAAGAAGGAGTGGAGCGAACTGCGTTCCACGGCGGGGAAGCCCGCGTCGTCCCCGCGGTCGAGGTCGACGGCCTCCACGCGCAAGACCGGCAGCAGGTAGTAACCGTCCTCGAAGCCTCCGGGTGGGGCTGAAGTCAAGTCCCGTCCGGCGGCGAGCCCACAGGCCCGCCGCCGGACGAGCGCCGCTCAGGCGCCGCTTGCGACCCAGTTCATGGCGAAAGAGGCGCCGGAGAACGAGAGGGTCGAGCCGCTGGCCTGGTTGGCAACCAACACGACACTGTCGCCGGCGTTCAGCTTCACGATCGTCGAGACGGTGCTGTAGACGAACTGTTCGACGGCCACGGGGATCAGCGAGGTCGCCAGCCGCCCCCCCGGACCGTCGATCTCGAGCTGCCGGTAGCCCGGTTTGCCGATGGTCCATTCGACGTGTCCCGACACGACGTAGACGCCCGTGACGGACGCCGTCAGCTTCGTGGGCGAGCCGGCCGAGAACACGCCGCCGACGTCGAACTGCGCCGTGGTGAACGCGACGGACAGGTATTCGCCGTCTTTGACGGTGGTCGTGCTCGGCCCTTCCACGCGCGCACCGGGGAACGAGGCTGTCTTCGACGGCGTGATCGCCCCGCTCTTGACGGCAGGGTTCGGGTAGCTGCCGGTGAGATCGCCGCCGGCCGGGCCGGTGGCGGAGCCGGCAGCGGCGCCGGTGGCCGGGCCGGCCGGTCCCGTCGCACCCGTTGGGCCGGCGGCGCCGGTCTTCCCCTTCGGCCCTCTGAGTTTCTTGAGCACCTTCGGGTTGATCTGTTTGGGCGAGTTGATCAGGTAGTGGTTGGCGGCCAGCGCGCCGCCGCTCATCGCGAAGACGAGCGCGAGCGTGGCGACGACGTTCGCGTAGCTGAAGTGCCTGCGCATGGGTCCCCCTTCTCGGTTGTGCGTCAGAGCCTACATGCGCCGCTCCGCTCCGCTGAGAAGGCCGTCCTGCAGGATCGCCTGACGCTGCTTGGCACGGGAGCACGACCGAGTTGGTGGCGATCGGGTGACTCCCGTTGATTTCTGCGTTCAGTGCGGAACCGGTCGGTCCGGCGCGCATCCTCGTGGCCGGCTGTCCACCGAGTAGAGTCGTCCGACTGTCGGCAGACCAATGCGCAGATCGCGCGAAGGGATCGGGATCAAATGGCGCTCGGCTTCTACATCACTGCTACGGGCTTCACCCAAGACCGCTACGACACCACGACCGTCCAGCTGGAGGAAGCGGGTGTCGGAGCACCCGACGGGCGCATCTCTCACGTCGCTCTCGAGACGAACGGCGAGATCCAGGTCTTCGACGTCTGGGAGTCCCAGGAGGCGTTCGACGCGTTCGGCGCGACACTGATCCCGATCCTCACCGCGGCGGGCATCGAGTTGAACGAGCCGATGGTGGCTCGGGTGCACAACGAAATCAAAGGCTGATCACCCAGGGACAGCCCGCGGCAGTCGGCAGAAACGAATCGCCGGCGCTGGCGGGATGGGCTCGAACGGTGTCAACGAGCGTTTGGTCGTGGGGCCGAACATGAAGGTCTGAGCGTCAGCGGGCGCCTGCGCGCGGGGGCGCCACCGTGCTCGAAGATGTCCGCGTGAGCACCGCCGTCCAGCCGCCCCGGACCGCGACCGGCTGGCGCGTGATCGCCGCCTACGCGGCCGTCGCCGCCTCAACACAGCTGCTCTGGCTCACCTACGCGCCGATCACGACCGAGACGGCGCACCACTACGGCGTCTCCAAAGCGGCCGTCGGGTGGCTGGCCGAGATCTTCCCGCTGCTCTACGTCGTCCTTGCGCTGCCGGCGGGCAACCTGCTCGACCGGTGGTTTCGCCCGACGCTCGCGGCCGGCGCGGTCCTGACCGCGGCCGGCGGCCTGGTCCGTCTCGGCGGAGACACGTTCGCGTGGGCGCTCGCCGGGCAGACGCTCGTCGCCGTCGCCCAGCCGGTCGTGCTGAGCGCCGTGAGCAAGGTCGCCGGTCACTATCTCCCCCGACAGGAGCGCGCCAACGGGATCGCCGCCGGGGCCGGGGCCGGGTTCGTCGGCATGCTGCTCGCGCTCTTGCTCGGGCCCACGATCGGCGCACACGGGCACATCGAGCGGCTGCTCGTGGTGCAGGCGGTGATCGCGGCCGCAAGCGGCGCGGCGCTGCTGCTCGCGCTGCGTGCGCGCGGACATGAGGACGGCGAGCACGTGGCGATCGAGCGCGGGGCGGCGCGGGCGCTCTGGGGGCTGCCGACGATGCGGGTGCTCGGCGGGCTCGTGTTCGTCGGGTTCGGGATCTTCGTCGCGCTCGCGACCTGGCTGCAGTCGCTGCTCGAACCGCAGGGGGTCTCCGAAGGCACGGCCGGCGGGCTGCTCGTGGGCATGGTCGTCGCGGGAACGATCGGGATCGCTGTCATCCCGCAGGCGGTCGAGCGCCGTCACGACGAGCGCCGGTTCCTGCTCGTGGCGGTCATCGTGGCAGCAGTGGGATGCGCCGCGCTCGCCGCGTTGAGATGGCTGCCCGCACAGGCGCTCGTGCTCGTGATCATGGGCGTCGCGCTACTGCCGGCGCTGCCGATCGTGCTGAGCGCGGTCGAGCGGCTCGCCGGCGCGGCGGCCGGCACGGCCGGGGCGATCATCTGGCTGGCGGGCAACCTCGGCGGCATCGTCGTCGCTCTGCTCGTGCAGGCGCTGGTCGACGAGCCGACCGCGGCGTTCCTGGCGCTCGCGGTCGTCGGGCTGCTGGGACTGCCGCTCGCGGCGCGCGTGAACCTGCGCTCGCCGGGATAGCGCGCCGGCGCCCGAGCGCAGCGGCGAGACTGCCGGTCCGCGGCGCCGGCCCTGGCCGCGTGGCCAGTCGCGCGCGCATTGACGTACCCTCTCCCGCCCCATGGGCGTGCCGCCACCACCCGCCTCAGAGCCGCCCGAGCCGCGCCGGCTGGGGCCGGTCACGCTGCACCCCGGCGTGTGGGCCTCGGCGGGCTTGTTCGCGAGCGCGCTGCTCTGCTTCATCTCGATCGGGGCGACGCTGCCCGTGCTACCGACCTACGTACGCGGGCCGCTCGGCGCCGGCGACCTCGCGGTCGGGATCGTGGTCGGGTCCTTCGCCGTCACATCGGTCGTGTGCAGGCCGCTCGCCGGGCGGCAGTCCGATCGGCGCGGTCGGCGCATCGTGCTCGTGCTGGGCGCCTGCGCAATGGCGCTCGGCGGCGTTCTCTACCTGCTCTCCGACAGCGTCCCGACGCTCGTCGCCGCACGGTTCGTGGTCGGCGCGGGCGAGGGATCGGTCTACACGGCGGGCGCGACCTGGGCGGTCGATCTCGCGCCGGAGGACAAACGCGGGCTGGCACTCGGGCTGTTCGGCCTGGCGGTCTGGGGCGGGCTCTCGCTGGGGCCCGTCGCAGGCGAGCTGCTGCGCTCGGGTGCGGGCTATGACGCGGTGTTCGTCCTCACCGCCGCGCTCCCGGCGGCCGGGGCGCTGATCGCTTCGCGCCTGCCCGAACCGATCGATCGCGGCAAGCTCCCGCCGCCGGAACGGGCACCGCTGTTCCCGCACGCGGCGCGGCGACCGGGGGCCGCGCTCGCGCTCGCCAACGTCGGCTACGCCGCGCTCGCGGGCTTCGTCGTGCTGGCGCTGAAATCCCGCGGCGTCGATGGTGGCGCGGCCGTCTTCACGGCGTTCGCCGTCGCGGTGTTCGCGAGCCGCGTCGCGCTCAGCCACGTTCCCGACCGCGCCGGCGCGCGGCCGACCGCGACGGCTGCGGCGCTGCTCGAGGCAACCGGCCTGACGGTGATCGCCGCCGCGCACTCGTTGCAGCTCGCGCTCTTGGGCGCTCTGATCGTGGGGATCGGCTTCTCGATGCTGTTCCCCTCGCTCGCGCTGATGGTCGTGGGCGACGTCGACGACGAGCGACGCGGGTCGGCGATGGGCGCCTTCACCGCGTTCTTCGACATCGGGGTCGGGCTCGGCGGGCCGATCGCGGGCGCCACCGCCGCGCTCGCCGGCTACTCCGCTGTCTTCTACATCTCCGCCGCAGCCGCACTCGGCAGCGCCGCCCTCGCGGCGACCTACGCGCACGCACCGGCCCCGGAGCTGAGCCGCGGCGCCTAGCTCACCGGCGGCGGGACGCTGTCCGCGCTGGCCGCCAGCGTGCCGTCCCAGCCGCAGACCAGGCAGGCGTGGCGGAATGCCGACCGGGCGAACGCGAGCGCCGTCTCGTGCGGGTTGGGGCTCGTGCAGACGTCATCCCAGTCCAGCACGTACTCGCCCAGCTCGCCCTCCCAGCGCGCCGCAGGCGGGTCGAGCCGTGCCGCGGCGAAGCCGTCGGGCGCGGGGTGGGCATAGGCGTAGAAGGCGGCCCGTTCGTGGCGCGCGTCGCCGGGCCACCAGCCGACGGCCACCTCCTGGGCGTCCATCGCGTTGCGCATGATGAAGTCCTGCGCGGGCGGCTCGGCCTCCTCACCCGAGAACAGGTTCACGGCGAGGTCGAAGGAGCCCCACCAGGCGTTGACCGGCGTCGAGCGACCGCGATAGGGCGCGCGGAACTCCGCGAGCACGAGCGCCGCGCGGGTGGCGGCGGCGAAGTAGCGCTCGACCTGCGCCGGCTCGTAGGTCGCGTGGGTCGCGTCTTCGTCGAGCGGCTCGCTCCAGTCGACCTCCTGCGGGGCCGGGTTGATCTCGAAGTCCCCGGCCAGCTCGCGCGCCGCGGCGAGCAGCTCGCGGGTCACGACGCCGACCGCGCGGCCGGGCAGCGCGATCCGCGCGGAGCGCCCGTCGCTGTGCTCGAGGACGGCGAAGTGCTCGCGCAGGTCGAGGGTCGCGGTGAACGCGCCGGAGCCGTCGGGTGCGGGCAGCGGCAGCGTCTCCCAACCGCGCGCGCTCAGGCGCAACGCCGCGTGCTGGAGCTCGGGCTCGGACGGCGCGAGTGCGACGGCGAGCTTGCCCAGCACCTGGGTGTGGGCGTGGAGCGTGTCGCAGCTATCGCGCCACTGCTCGAGGGGGAGCGTCGGCCAGCCGGGCGCCATCGCCTGCAAGCCTAGAGCAGTTTTTTGACCCCGCCCACCGCGGCGCTGCCGAGCACGATCTCGAGGATCACGCCCGCGACGCCGACGGCGAGCCCGACCGCGACGACGACGATGTCCTCGAGCAGCACGCCGAGGGAGACCAGCACCACTCCCAGCGAGGGCAGCGTGTCGAGGCCGGTGAAGGGCGGCGCCAGGAACGCGCCCAGCGAGCCCGCGATCACGATCAGACCGAAGGCCGCGTTCGATAGCCGGTGGTTGAAGAGGAAGCGCAGGCGCGGCTTGGAGAAGCGCTCGAGTTTGCGGATCAGCTTCATCAGCCCTTCGAGGAACTTCTTCTGTTTGGGGCCGGCGATTTCCAGGCCGCACCAGCGCCGGGGCACCCAGATTTCGTGGCGGCCGAGGATCAGCTGCGCCGCGAGCAGGATCGCGAGGATCTCGAAGACGTGGGTGACGCCTCCGGTCGGCAGCGGCAGCGCGGGGACGCCGAGCAGCAGCACGAACAGCAGCGCGAAGCTCTTCTCCTCGAAGAGTTCGATCAGCCCTCCGATGGTCTTGCGGGTGTCGCTGTTCAGCCAGCGTTCGAGTTCGTCGCTGACCTTGGGCGGACCCGCGCTCACCGCGGCGGCGCCGGCCGCCGCCGAGGGGTCCGCCTCTGGCCGGGTGGCGCTCATCGGTCGGTCAACGATACCCCCGCCGCGATGCGATGATCTGCGCATGCGCAAGGGGACCTACTCGATCGTGGCGCGCGACGCCGCCAGCGGCGAGCTGGGCGTCGCGGTGCAGTCGCACTACTTCTCGGTCGGCAGCGTCGTGCCCTGGGCCCGTCCGGGGATCGGCGCGGCCGCGACGCAGTCGATCGTGGAGGTTGCCCACGGTCCGAACGCCCTCGACCGCCTCGCCTCGGGGCTCGACGCGGGCGCCGCCATCGCGGCGGTGCTCGCGAGCGACGAGCAGGCACGCTATCGCCAGCTCGGCGTCGTGGACGCCGATGGAGGTTCCGCGGCGCACACCGGCGTGGGTTGCATCCCGTTCGCGGGCGAGGTCGTCGGCGAAGGCTTCGCCTGTCAGGCGAACATGATGGCCCGCGACACGGTGCCGGCGGCGATGGCGAGCGCCTATCGCGCCGCCGACGGAGACCTCGCCGCGCGCCTGCTGGCGGCGCTGTTCGCGGCCGAGGGGGAGGGCGGCGACGTGCGCGGGCGCCAGTCGGCGGCGCTGCTGGTCGTGCCCGCTGCGGGCGAGCCGTGGCGGACGCGCTTCGACGTGCGCGTCGAGGATCACGCGGACCCGCTCGGTGAGCTGCAGCGGCTGGTGCGCCTCGCGCGCGCCTACGAGCTCGCCGGCGAGGCCGACGAGCTCTCCGCCGAGGGCGAGCACGCGCGTGCGACCGAGCTCTATACAGCCGCGGCTGAGCTTGCGCCCGAAGCCGACGAGCTCACGTTCTGGGCCGGGCTCGGTGTCGCCGCCGGGGACCTGGACCGGGGCGCGGCGCTCGTGCAGCGGGCGGCGGCCTCCAAGACGTCGTGGCTCACGCTGCTGGATCGCTTGCCGGACGAGCTCGCGCCGACCGCGGCGGCCGTCCGCAGGGCCCTCGCGGACTGAAAGACCCGGGCCCTCAGGCCACGGCCTGCAGGTGCCGGGGCAGCGCCTGCGCGAGCAGGTTCGGGAGCACGACCCTGTAGTGAAAGACGCGCTCTGCCACTTCGCGCGCCCCCTTGGAATGGCGGGGCAGCTCGCGGGCGATCAGCTCGACGGCTTCGACCGCGCCGTCGAGATCGGCGAACGTCAGCAGGCCGTTGCCCGTCGGCAGCCAGCACTCGACGTCGCCGTCGCCGACGGCGAGCGGTCGCCCGGCCGCGAGGAAGGACGCGTCGTGCGCGCTGAACCAGACGCCGTCGTCGGTCTCGGCGCCGAAGCGCAGGCACGCCTGGGAGCCGATCAGCTGGGCGCGGTGCGCGGAGAGCGAAGCATCGACGGCGGCCTCGGCCCGCACGCTCCATCCGGCGCCGGCGAGCTGCTGCGCCAGCTCCGAGCCGACGTCTGCGAGCGCCGTCCAGGGACGGGGGGTCAGCCGTGCGGGCAGCCCGAGCAGCTGCTCGAGGGCCGACCCCTCGTCTCGGGCGAGGCCGAGGCCGCCCTGCGCTGTGCCGCGGCCGACGAGCACCTTGAGCGGCAGCTCTGCCCGCGCCGGGGGTCCGTACCAGAGACGTGGCACGACCGGCGGGATCGTCGGCAGCCACTCGGCCGCCCCGAGCTCGTCGGGGTCGCGACGGTTCGAGAAGTAGTGGTCGTGCTCGGCCTGGCGTGCCGTCGGCCCGAGCGCGCGCAGGTCCGGGCGCGGCTCGATGTCAACCAGGGCACGGCGGCGCGGCAGCGCGCGCTCCTCCAGGAAGCAGTGGCCGCCGATGTCGAGCAGCAGGTCGGCGTCGCGCAGGCGCCGGCGCAGCTGCTGCCAGATCATGCCCCCGACCAGCCCCGCGTCGGCGTCGACCCACACGATCGGGATGTCCACGCGGCAGCGACGCAGCAGGTCGCCGAGCAGCATGATCCCCTCGCGCGGCACGACGTGCTCGGGCGCCCCCCAACACGGCGGGTCAGTCAGCTGAACGCCGCGATTCTCGAGGTAGGTGACCTCGTGGCCGAGCTTGCGCAGCCCGATCAGGTACTGCAGATGCGCCGCGAGGTTGCCCCCGCGGGGGCGCCTGAGCACATCGCCGGAGACCACGATCGAGGCCATGCCCATGAAACGCCGCGCGCGCCGAAAAGTTGGTGCGAGGGACGGTGCGGCGCATGACCGCGCCTGGCGGCACCACGCTCCGGCGCCCGCCGCGCGTGGCACAGCCCCGACAAAAAGGTCAGGCCGTCAGCTCGGCTGCCATTTCGTCGAACACCGCCACGTAGGCGTCGATCGCCTCGTCGGTGTGCGTCACCGACAGCGTCCACTCCTCCTCGCGACCCGGCGTCATGAAGATGCCGCGGTTCATGTTGTAGAGCCACGCCAGTTCGGTCACCTCGACGTCCTGGTTGGCCTTGAACGTTTCGTAGTCCACGATCTTGGTCGGCGAGAACGTGACGCAGCCCTTCGCGCCGATGCCGACCGCGTAGCCGGACAGCCCGTAGCGCTCGATCACGCCCTGGCACCCGCCCACGATACGGTCGTTCAGCGCGTCCATGTGCGCATAGGCCTCGGGCGTCAGCACCTCCGTCAGGCTCGCGCGCGCCGCGGCCATGCTGAGCGGGTTGCCGTTGTAGGTGCCCACCTGGTAGACGGTCCCGTCCTCGACGACGCGCATGACCTCCTCGGTGCCGCCGACGGCCGCTGTCGGCGTGCCGCCTCCGAGCGTCTTCGCGAGCGTCACCATGTCCGGCTTCACGCCGAAGCGCTCGGTCGCCCCGCCCGCCGCGATCGCGAGGCCCGTCTTGACCTCGTCGAAGATCAGCACGATCCCGTGACGCTCGGTCAGCTCGCGCACCGCCTGCAGGTAGCCATCCTCGGGCAGCACGACCCCGAGGTTCATCATCGCCGCCTCCATGATCACGCAGGCCGGCTTGCGCCCTTCGGCGGTCAGCTTCTCGATGCGGCGCTCCATCGCGCCCGCGTCGTTGAAGGGAACCGGGATCGTGAGGTCGGCGACCTCCTTGGGGATCCCGGCGCCGTAGGGCAGCGACGCGTAGTTCTCGCGGTCGCCGATCTTGTCGTATTCGACGCCGATCGAGACCATCACGGCGTCGTGATGACCGTGGTAGGAGCCGAAGATCTTGACGATCGTGTCCCTCCCGGTGAGCCCGCGCGCGATCCGGATCGCGTCCATCGTCGCCTCCGAGCCCGAGTTCAGAAAGCGCCAGCGTTCCAGGCCCCAGCGGCGCTGCAGCTCCTCGGCGACGAGCACGCCGTCCTCGGTCGTGGCGGCGAAGTGGGTGCCCTCGCCGACTCGCTCGCGGACCGCGCGGACGATCGCAGGGTTGGCGTGGCCCTGGACCATCGAGCCGAAGCCGTTGTGGAAGTCCCACATGCGATTGCCGTCGACGTCGTAGACGACGGGGCCCTCGCCCCTCGTCAGGTAGATCGGCCAGGGGTCGCGCGCCTGGTAGCTCGAGGCGACGCCACCGGAGAGCGAGCGCTGGGCGCGCTCGTAGAACTCCGCGCTGCCGCGCGTGCGCTCGTCGAGCTGCGCAGCCTCGCGCTCGATCATGCTGCGCACACGCTCGCGGTCGAGCTGCACTGTGGTCCCCGTTGCCATCTCGTTCTCCTTCGCTTGCGCGTCTGCGGTCTCGCTACCAGGGTAGGGGCACGCGGACCGCCGGTCTGTCCAACCGCCGCCCGAGGGCTTCGCCTGAACGGACGCCGGGGGCAGGCGGGAGATGCGTGCGCAGGTTCCGCGAAGCGCCGATCATGAGGATGTTGTTAGAATACGGTTGCGTACACGGAGGAGTACGATCCTGTACCCGCCAGGTCCAGGAGAAGGCGAGAACGCAGGTGTCGTCGACGGTGGTTGATTCGGATCAGCTCGTGGCCCACTCGATCGTGGAGTCGGCGCTGCGCGATCACGCACTGATCGCGACCGAGATGGCCTCGCAGATCGTCGCGCAGGTCGACGCCTACCAGCACGTCGCCGATCCCCAAGCGGTGCTGCGCGAGACCGAACGCAGCTGCGACGCCCACATCCAGAGGTTCCTGCGCTCGCTCGATCACGCCGATGAGCGCCTCGAGTTCGATCTCACGGCGGCGTCGGTCGCGCAGCGCGCCCGGCAGGCGATCCCGCTCGAGGCCGTCCTTCACGCCACCCGTGTCGCACATCACGTGATCTGGACGTGTCTGAGCGACAGGTCGCGTGACTTCGACGGCGGTCCCGTGGCGATAGCCATGCTGGTCGACCCGATGATCCGCTACCTCGAGGCGGTCAGCACGGTGGCTGCCGAGGTCTACCTTCGAGAGCAGCAGCACGCCCTGGCCGACGTCGACGGCGTCCGCCGCGAGGTGCTCGGGCAGCTCCTGGCGCAGGAACCAGAGGCTCTGGACTCGGCGGCGGCACAGGGCATAGAGCTGGACGCCGGCGCGCCCCATCACATCCTGCTCGCTCGCCGGGCCGTTCAGGCGCAGGACGATCTTCGGGGCATCTGCAACGAGATCGACCGAGTATTCGGAAGCGACGCTCCCCTTGTCGTGACACGCGAGGAGACGGTCACGGCGCTGGTTCGCGGAGACGATCAGGCGACGCTCGATCGGGCTCGTCGTCTCGCCGAGAGCTTCGTGGAGAGGCAGCGGATCCGCGTCGGCGTGAGCTTACCCTCGCCGGTCTCAGAGCTCGGCGAGGCTCACAAGCAGGCTGAAAGAGCGCTGCTCCTCGCCCGCGACGCGGAACCTGTCGTCGCGCTCGCGGCGATGGCGTCGATTAACTACCTGGTGGCCTCCGCGGATGAGGTGGCCAGAGCGCTGGTGCCGTCCGAGGTCGCGCGCCTTGCCACCTCCTCGCGCCCCTCCGATGGCGCGCTGATCGGCACGTTCAGGGCCTACGTCGAGAACGGGCTCAACGTCCAGCGCACGGCGACGGCGTTGCCCGCGCATCCCAACACGGTGCACTCAAGGCTCAAGCGCCTCGCCGACCGCACGGGCTACGACCTGCGCGACCAGCGGGACATCCTGCGCCTGGTCGTCGATCTGCAGCTCGCCGGCTGAGCCCGCACAGCCAAGCGGCGCCGGTGCCACCAGACGGTGGTCGCCGACGCCGCGGGCCTTGGCCACGCGCCGGGCGCACCCGAAGATGCGCCCGGCGAACGGCTTGCTCAGTGGGTCCGGAGCGGTTTCGAGACCGGTTCCTTCTTCATCGGCTTGCCGCCGTAGATCACCTGACCAGAGGCCGTCTGGTAGGTGAGCCAGGGGGTCGTCGGCTTCTGGAACAGACCCAGCTTCTTGTAGTTGCAGACGCCCTTCGGGAACACGCTTTTCAGCTCTTCCCATTCGGCTTCGCTGAGTTCGGCCGGGATGCTGGTCCGCTTGAGCGGCTGCAGCTTGCAGTCGCTGTCGTCGGTCGTGATCGATTCGCCGGCCACCATCCGCGGCGTGCCGGGCAGCGGCACGACGCTCGTGCCGCAGAGGCTGTGCGCCGCCGTGACTTCGCCCGTCGCGTTGTAGCAACGGTCGCCGAGTTCCGCCGGCTTGTCCGCGATCACCTTGGTCGGCAGCGACAGAGAACGTCCGTCGCTGGAGACCGCGTTCAGCCAGTTGTCCATCGCGGGCAGAGCCTGCGGCTGGCAGTTCGCGGACGCGATGAGCGCGGTCGGTCCCTCCCAGATCAGCTGGTTCGCGGCAGTCCCGTTTTCGCGTTCCAGACGGGCCCGCACTGCGAACGCACGGTATGCGTCGTGGGCCTGTTCGGGGTTCGGGCCGCGGCAGTCGATCATCGCCACCTGACCCATGTTGTTCGTCTCGTTGATCATGCCGCTGCGGTACGCGGTCTTGAACCCCATCGGGTTTCCGGTGTCACGTTCGGATTCGACCGCGATCGTCTCCGGGTTGACGCCACCGATCCTCTTGTTCACGTCGACGAACTCGGATGTCGTGATCTTGCCTTCACGCAACGCCGAGAGCCCGTAGAGCACTCCGCGGTTGCTGTACGCGAGGTTGGCGAAGCCGTGACCCAGTTCTTTCTCCTGGGGGCCCCATTCGGATTCCGGCCGCGGCCCGAACACGTTGATCGCGAAGTCCGCGGTGTTGCACCGGATGCCGCCGATGTTCGTCGTCGGGTTGTAACGGTTTTCTGCTGTCGTCCCCGGGCACGCCTGGGCCGGATTGGCCGCACCGAAGAACCCTGCGTCGGAGAGCAGCGAGTTGGTTGTCCCCGGGTCGCCGTCGACGGCCGCCTCCTGCGCGGTCGTCCAGGCGATGCCGGCACCCCAGTTTTCTTTGTGTGCGAAGTAGCTGTTCAGGAGGTGGTAGTCCACGACCTGGTTGCTGCTCGACCACGCGTCGGGGAACGAGCACGTCGGCAGCAGACCCTGGTAGATGCCCGGGTACGCGTTCGCCACCCATTGCTGGGTCAGCGAGCCGCCGGAGCAGCCGATCGCGATCGTGTAGCGCAGCGTCCCGTACTGGGAGATCACGCGCTGCTTGGCCATGTACAGCGACTCCGCCGATGTGACGACGTCGCAGTCGTGGCCGTTGTTGTCCATCGCGGTCGACATCACGGCCCAGCCGTTTTCGAGCGCGTACTTGGTGGTCGCGCTTTCGTCGGTGGTGCTCGGTGAGGTCCCGCTTTCGTAGGCGACGTTGCAGCTGGCGCCGTGGGTCACGAGCATCTTGTGGCCGAACTGAGCCTGAGGGCTCGCCCCGGAGCTCCACGGTTCGGCCGGGTTGAACAGGACGGCGATCGAGTACTGGTCGCGGTCCTGGTAGCCGGTCTCGACCCGGATGATGTAGGGCACCGTCTGGCCGTTGACCGTGATGGTCGCGACTTCTTCAGGCGGGCTTTCCGGGTTGTACGGCAGCAGTTTCGTTTTTTCGGGGTTGCTCGACTTGTAGAGGTACTTGTAGGTCGCAGGCTGGTTGCACTGGGCGTCCAGCGCCCCGGCGGGGCATTTCCACGGCTGCACCTGCGGACCGGCCCACAGTGGGCCGCCCTGCGGATGGTCGGTCAAGGCGATCTTCGCGCCCGAGCCGTCCGGCAGCTTCGCTTCGACCGTGTTGGCGCCTTCCTGCAGGCCGGTGACGAGGCCGCGTGTGGCCTGTTCGGACTGCGCGGCGAACGCCGAGGTCTCGTCCTGGCCGTTCACGAGCACGGTCACGTTGTGCGCGTCCTCGCCGCTCGGCACGGTGACTTCGACCAGAGCTTCGTTGTCGACCACGAGGTCCGGGCGACTCGACAGGACCTTGATCGTGGTGCTTTCCGGCGTTTCGGCGTGACGCCGCGCGCTCGCTGCCGAAGCCGTCAGCGCCAGCAACAGGACCGCGCCCATCGTCGCTCGAAGCAGTGTCCGAGCCCGCAGTTTCCGGGCCTTCGTGGTCGTCGGCGGCGCCGCGTGCGCGCCCCCCGACCGGGTTGATGCATCCACAGGCATTGCTCTCCCTCCCCTGTGTTCTGAGCCCCTCATTGGGCCTTAGCGAGGCTAGTTCAGCGGCCCTGCGATTCCTAGTGTGCAAGGCCCACCGATTTTGGCCTCGAGGGTGGGGAGGGTCACCGCCGACGGGCACGCTGACGGAGCTCGTCGCGGGAGCGGTAGGCGAGCCGCCTGGCGAGCCGTCGCAAGAGCTGATCGGGCCTTGGCTGCGGCGGTGGCGGCGCGGCGCCGGCTCGCTCCTAGTCGACCGGCGCCAGCCGCGGGTTCGGCCACTTCTCGCGCCCGACCTTCGCCACGGGCCTGCCGTCCACTTCGACGATGTCCGCCGTGAAGTCGTGGCTCCCCAGCAGCAGTGACGAGCCCACGCCGTAGGCGTCGACCGGCAGCTCTTCGCGCTCGTAACGCGCGATGCGCTCCGCGTCAAAGCCGCCTGAGACGACGATCTTGACCCACTCGCAAGCGGCCTCGTCGAGCCGTGCCCGCACGTGGCGCACGAGCGCCGGGCTCACGCCACGCAGGTTCTCCTCGCTGCCCGGCTCTGGGAGGAGCGAGCGATCGACGAGCGACTCGCTTGTGTCCAGGCGCACTCCCCAGAGCTTCCTTCCCAGAGCGCGCGCAACCTCGATCGCGGTGCGCGCCGAGTCGTTCTCGAAGTCGACCAGCACGGTGACGTTCATGGCGTCGGCGTAGCGCTCGGCAAAGGCGCGAGCCGCCGCCACCGTGTCGCCGCCGTAGGCGGCGATCAACGCATGGGGCACGGTGCCGACGCCGTGCCCACCCCACCACGACGCTTGAGCGTCGGTCGAGACGCCGATCGCACCCGCGACGTGAGCAGCCCAGCCATCCCCCGTCTGCACGAGCCAATGGTCGTGGCGCGCGGGGAAGAAGATGATCGGCTTGCCGCGCGCCGCCTCGACGACACGCCGGACGTTGCTCATCACCTTCGTTCGCCGGGCCAGACAGCCGAGGTAGACGGTCTCGAGGTGCGCGAACAGGCCGTAGTCGCCTTCGATGGTGAGGACCACCTCGCGCTGGGCGATCTCATCGCCCTCCCACAGTGCTCGTACGTCGAGCTGTCCCCATCCGGGCTCCCACGAGCCGTCGGCGAGCATGCGACCGGAGCATTCGCGCAGCACCGCGATCGCCTCGTCGATCCCGCCGAGGATCGCGTGCTCGTGCTTTTGGAAGACCTGCATCAGCACGCGCGGGTGGCGCGTCTCGGCCTCCAGCAGCTCCTTCGTGTAGTTGAAGTACGCGTCGGTGTAATAGCCCGCGCGGATCCGTGCCACCGGGAGGCGGAACACCTCCGCAGCGAGCCGCCCTCTTCTCTGCGACGCACTCACGAACACTCGCGATCTCGAAACGGGCTCATCTGCAGCGAGCTTCCAATGGCGAGACCCGGATTCGAACCGGGGACACCACGATTTTCAGTCGTGTGCTCTACCAGCTGAGCTATCTCGCCGCGGGCGTCGATGCTACCGAGTCGCCTCGTGCCTGATCGGGCTCACGCGGCGGCCAGGAGGCGGCCGGCGACGCTAGGAGCCCGCTTTTTCCCAGGCTTCCAGGTAGGGCAGCGGGTCGATCGGATGGCCGCCCGCGGCCTGCCAGCCGCCGACCCACATCTCGAAGTGCAGGTGCGGTGCGGTCGCATCCCCGGTCTGGCCGGCGAGGCAGATCTGCTGGCCCGCGGCGACCGACTGTCCTTTGGCGACGGAGAACGAGTTGGCCTCGCAGTGAGCGAACATGAAGTCGAAGCCGATCAGCGTGTGCTCGACGACGTAGTAGCCGGCGCCTCCGGACTGATTCGCGGTCGTGACGATCGTCCCGGCGAGCGGCACGACGTCGGGCGTGCCTTCGTTGCTCAGCACGTCCTGACCCTGGTGGATGTGGCCTTCGCGCGGCGCGCCGAAGCGGTTTTCAGGGCCGCCGAAGTTGTGCGCCCCGCGCACCGGGAAGACAGCTCCGTCGGCAACGGTCTGCGCGGGGGTCGGCACCCCCGCTTCGCTCACCGGGGCGGGGGTGACCGATGGCGCGGTGATCGTCAACGACGCGTAACCGGAGATACGGGCTTTGCGCACGATGTTGCCGTTGTGCCTGTCGTGCGCGCTCACCGTCACCCGGTAGGTGCCAGCGCCGAGCTGGGCGCCGTGCGGCCACACGACCGCGAGCCGATGGGACACGCGCACCCAACCCATTTCCGCCGTCAGCGCCGTGTGCCCGCTGTGCACGTCGATCACGAGCACGCGCAGATGGACGCTCGCGGTGCGCGGCTCGACGAGTTCGAGCACGATCCGCGGCGGTCGCCCCGCGGGCGCGGTCGAGGGCAGCGTCATGTAGGAGAGCTGGGGACGCGCGACGCTGGCCGGGACGCCGAACTGGCTCCCGCCCGCCTGGGGCGAGGCAGGGGCGGCGACGCCACCAGGCTGGTCGGCGAGCGCGCCGGCCGCGGCGGCGTTCATCAGCAACGCTGCGCTTGTCAGGGCCGCGAGTGCGGCCCCGCGCATCGGGGTCATGTGTTTGCCTCGGCGCACCGGGGCGGCGCCCGCAGGGCTGGGATGACGCTTGCAGCGGCGGACTCAGTCCGCGGCGAATTCCTCGGTCAGAGCCCGGTAGGTCATCGCCAGACCCTCCTCGATGGCGACCTTGGGCTCCCAGCCGAGCACGGCTTCGGCGCGCGAGATGTCCAGGCAGCTGTGCTCCAGCTCGCCCGGGCGCAGGTCCGCCAGCTTTGGCTCGATCTCGACGCCCGCCGTGGCTGAGAGACCTCGCCAGATCGAGATCACGTCGGTTTCGGTCGCCGTCGCGATGTTGAACACGCCCGCGGTGCCGCTGGCGCGAAGCAGGGCGTCGACGACGTCGCCGACGTAGATGTAGTCACGCGTCGGGCGGCCGTGCCCGTAGAGCGTCGGGACGCGGCCCTCGTTGATCGCGCCGGTGAAGATCGCGACGACGCCGGCCTCGCCATGTGGGCTCTGGCGGGGTCCATAGACGTTGCCGAGCCGCGTGACGGTATGCGGGATCCCCGCCGAGAGCGCCCAGGTGCGCACGAAGGACTCGGCGGCCCACTTCGAGGCGCCATAGGGCGAGAGCGGCGCAGGGATCCGGTCCTCCGGCGTCGGGCGCGGCGCGGCGTCTCCATACAGCGCGCCGCCCGTCGAGGTGAACACGACCGGCGCGCCGTGCGCGCCCGCCGCCTCCAGCACGTTCAGCGTCCCCCGCACGTTGACGTCGCAGTCGCGGCCCGGGTCCTGCACCGAAGCGACGACGCTCGCCTGGGCGGCGAGGTGGTAGACGGCCTGCGGCGCGACGCGGTCGAACACCTCGCGCAGCGCGGGCTCGTCGACGATGTCGAGCTGGGCCAGCTCGGCCTGTGCGGGGACGCGCTCGGCCGCGCCTGAGGAGAGATCGTCGACGACGTGCACCTCGTATCCGTCGGCCAACAGCGCGTCGGCTACGTGCGAGCCTATGAAGCCGGCGCCGCCGGTCACGATCGCGCGCTTGCTCATCGGCGCGACTCTAGCTCAGAGCGGCGCGGGGGCCGATCTCAGAAAGCGGTGTGTCGGGGCGCCTAAGCGGCCGCGGCGGCGCTGGTGAGGAGCTCTTCGACCGCCTCGACCGACTGGTCGATGCGCTCGAGGACGCGCATGCCGCCGCGTTCGCGGGGCAGGCTGCCGCCGACGGCCGGGCCGGAGAGGACGATCGGCACGCCGGGGTGCGCCGATCGCAGCTCGCGTAGCGCGCTGTCGAGGCCGTCCTCGCCCGCGGCGGTGGCGCCGACGACGACGAGGTCCGGGGTTCGGCTCTCGACGAGCTCCAGCAGCCGCCCGCCGTCGAGGTCCGTGTCGAAGACCGTTTGATAGCCGGCCGCGGCGAGCTGGTCGTGGACCATCTGCAGGCCGAGCGTGTGCTCGTCGCCCTTGATACCCGCAAGCAGAACCAGCTCACGGGTCGGCTCGGTGCCGCCGGTCATGTAGCGGTAGAGGGTGGCGAGCACGCGGCGCACGATCGTGTTCGCGCGGTGCTCTGTGTCGGCGGACAGTTCGCCGCCCGCGGAGAGGACGTCGAGCCTGCGCAGCGAGGGCCCGATCACCTCGGCGTGAAGCGTGGTCGGCGTGATGCCGTCCTCGATGGCGGTCGCGATCGCGCCCTCGGCCATCTCGGCGTCGCCGCGTTCCAGCGCGGTGGCGAAGGTCTCGAGCGTGGACTCGACGAGTTCGTCCGGGTCGCGGCGCAGCTCCTCGCGCGCGTCCGGGCCGGAGCGGCCGAGCACTTCCATGAACGCGTCCAGCAGCACCGGGTCGAAATGGCGGCCGCGCTGTTCGCGCATCATCCCGATCGCCTCGTCGACGGAGAAGGCCTTGCGGTAGACGCGGTCGCTGGTGAGCGCGTCGAAGACGTCGGCGACGGCGACGATGCGCCCCTCGATCGGGATCGCCTCGCCCTTCAGGCCGCGCGGGTAGCCGCTGCCGTCCCACTTCTCCTGATGGCTGAGGGCGATCGTGGCGGCCATGTCCAGGATCGAGGAGGACGAGCCGCGAACGAGGCGGTGCCCCTCCTCGGCGTGGGTCTCGACGATCGCGCGCTCCTCCGGGGTCAGCGGGCCCGGCTTCAGCAGGATCGCGTCGGGGATCGCCACCTTGCCGACGTCGTGCAGCGGCGCTGCGTGGCGCAGGCGCTCGCAGAAGTCAGCGTCCATCCCGATGTGTTCGGCGAGCAGCACCGAGAAGCGCCCGATGCGCTCGATGTGCGCGCCCGTGTCCTCGTCGCGGAACTCGACCGCCATGGAGAGACGCTGAACCGTCTCTGCCTGGGCGATCTCGAGCTCGGAGAGGGCCCGTTTGAGCTCGCTCGTGCTGGACTCGACTTCGGCTTCCAGCGAGGCCATCCCCCGCTCTCCGAAGCCCCAGCCGATCGCCAGCGCGCCGAGCCCGAGTGCGACGGCGCAGCCCGCGGCGGCGGCGTCCGCCCCGCTCAGCGCGAGGCCGACGATCGCTGCAAGTCCGGCTGCAAGCCCCGCGACCATCGCGGGCAGCGCGCGGCGGCCTGGGCCGCCGAGAGACGTCCTGGTGCCGTTGCCGGGGTCAGGGTTGGGGGCCGGAGCGCCGCTAGCAGACATCGCTCCACCCGTACGACGGCGCCTGCCCGGGGGCGGCAGGGGATCGGCCGGCGGCCGGCCCTGGAGGCGCCGCACCATGGTTTCCTGCATCACGCCGTTCACCGAGTACTCCCGCATCCTTGACCGTCTCCAGGCTCGCCCCGCTTGTCATCGACGGACTCGACGCGCGCGCGAGCAGCCTTGATCCAGTCTCAGCGCTCGTAGACATACGGATGAATCGGCTGATCAGCCAGCTTTCTGTAGCGCTCCGATGTCGATTGCGTTCTTCGGGGCTTCCAGCGTGACCGGCTGATCCCAGCGCTTGAAGACGACCTTGCCGCTTTCGGAGCCCGTTTTGCTGATCTGGAGGGGATACGGCTTGCCTTCCGCGGCGACGAACAGCGCACCGCCTTTGGTGGCGTCTTTGAGTTCCACCGCCTTCTGGCCTTCGACGGTCGTCGTGCCGCCCTTGGTCACCTTGCCGTGACCGGCGAGGGCCGTGTCGATCAGCTTGCCGAGATCGGTGAGCTCGGCAAGCGAGGCGAGTTCGCCGCTGTTGGCGGGCGCCTTCAGCCATTTGCCCTGGAGCAGCGCCGCCGCGGCGGAGCCCGAGACGTGCTTGTAGAAGGCGGCGCTGCCGTTGATGTACACGGCGCCGCCCGTCTGCACGATCTGGATCGTGAAGCCTTCCTGGGAGATCGTGCCCTTACCGCCCTTGCCCCTTAGCAGTTCCATGTCGAGCGAGATCGGCTTGCCGCCGGTGACGATCGTGCCGAGGATGTGCACCGAGGTCGCGGTCGAGGCGGCGGCTTTGGTCGCTTCGAGGATCTCCTGGGGGGACTTCGATTCGATGCCGTTGCCGGGTGAGGACGAGCCGCCGCAACCGGCGAGTGCGATGGCAGCCGCGACGAGCGCGGCGAGCAGCAGGGCGATGCGTGTGCGGGCTCTCATCGGCGACTGACTCTAGCCTCCGCCGCAGTCGTCCTCCGCGGGCCGTCCCTGCGAGGATTCTCCGGATGGAGAGGCTGCAGGTCGCCGGCGGCGCGGGCCGTCTCGATGTCGAGATCGGTGGGCCATCCGACGGCCAAGCGCTGCTGTTCCACGTCGGAACCCCATCGGCGGGGCTCCTGTATCCGCCGCTCGTCGAACTCGGCGCCGAGCGCGGGCTGCGCCACATCACCTACTCGCGTCCGGGCTACGGGCGCTCGGAGCGCCGGCCGGGCCGTCACGTGGCCGACTGCATCGGCGACGTCGAAGCGGTCTGCTCAGAGCTGGGGGTCGATCGCTTCCTCACCGTGGGGTGGTCGGGCGGCGGCCCGCACGCGCTGGCGTGCGCGGCGCTGCTGCCGCAGCGCACGCTCGCGGCCGCGACGCTCGCCGGGGTCGCGCCGCGCGATGCCGCGGGGCTGGACTGGCTCGCGGGAATGGGCGAGGAGAACCTGGCCGAGTTCGGGGCTGCGGAAGCGGGCGGGGACGCGCTGGAGGAGTTCCTTCGGGCCGAGCGGCCGGGCATCCTCGCCGCCGGCGGTGCCGAGATCGGAGCGTCGCTCGGAGCGCTCATGTCCCCGGTCGACCAGAAGGCCGCGAGCGGCGAGTTCGCCGAGTACTTCGCCGCGTTGTTCCATGCCGGGCTGGAAGCGGACATCTGGGGCTGGTTCGACGACGACCTGGCGTTCGTGCGCGACTGGGGCTTCGCGCTCGATCGCATCGAGCGGCCGGTCGCTGTCTGGCAGGGCTCCGAGGACCGCTTCGTGCCCTACTCGCACGGGCGGTGGCTGGCGGCGAACGTCGCGGGAGCGCAGCCGCGGCTGCTCGACGGCGAGGGGCATCTCTCGCTCCTGCTGGGGGCGTACGGGCGACTGCTCGACGACTTGGTCGCGCTCGGGGGCTGAGCCGGGCACCGCGTGGGGCGACCGCGGCGCGGCTGGATCACGGGGCGGACCGGATCATGCCGGGACCGTATGCGTGCCGGCCCCGTGCGCGGCGGCGAGGACAGGCCGCGCCGCCGCGGTGATGAGGTGCTACTGGTTCTGGGCGTGGATGCTGCCCCAGGCAGCGCACAGCAGCGCACAGAGCAGCTCGTCGCGCTCCTCCTCGGTGCTGGCGTCGATGTCATCGACGGCTCGCACGACGGCTGAGGCGAACACGGCGGGGTCCTGCGGGGGGGTGTCGCTTCCCATCGTCAGCTCACTTGAACTCGCGTTTAGACAGGGTGTACAACTGCTTCGACTATAGGAACGCGGCAGCTTCGTCAGGGTTGCGACAGCGCCTTAGGCTGGGGCGGCCAAGGCTTTAGGTTCGCGTGGGACGTTTTGGCGCAAAGAGGCGTCGCGGCCGGCGCCGGACGCCCTCAGGGAAGGTCCTGCTCCCAGCGCGAGATCGCGAACGGTGCGCCGGGTTTGCCGCCCACGGCCAGGATCGCCGTGCCGTCCGCCGTCGCCCGCGCGCTGCGGATCAGGGCCGGATCGCGCACGAACACCAGCGTGCTCGCGGGGGCGTCGAGCGTCTCTCCGTCGATCGAGAAGACGGCGTGGCCGCTCATCACGGCGAACAGCTCCTCGTGGCCGTCGGTCCGGTTGACCTCATCGTCGGCCTCGTGATGGGGCTCCACCAGCTCATCGCCGGCGTCCCCCGTGATCGCGTTCACGCCGAAGGCGCGGATGTCGAAATGGCGGCGGACGAGATGGAAGTCCCCGTCGGTGATGTCGGGGTTCTCGGGGTCGATGTCCGCCAGGATCGACATGTCCTCCAAGCGCGCCGCACCGAAGGGGGCCTTCGCCGGATCGCTCATCGATGCAGCATGCCATGGGCCGCCGGGACGCGCGCGCACGCAATGGCCAGGGCCGCGAGAGCATCGACGCGGTCGCGCTGTTCGGGTCGCTGCTCGCGTTCGGTGCGATCGGGCGGGAGTTCCTGCGCGAGCTGCGAAAAGGGTGAGGCCGGCGCGTTCGCGCCGTGCTTGCCTGCTGCGCCTACAGCGCAACCGCCACGTACTTCGTCTCCAGATACTCCTCGATCCCCTCGAAGCCGCCCTCGCGCCCGAACCCGGACTGCTTCACACCCCCGAACGGGGCCGCCGGGTTCGACACCACGCCCTGGTTGAGCCCGACCATGCCGGTTTCGATGCCCTCCGCGACACGCAGCGCCCGCTGCAGATCGCGCGTGTAGACGTAGGCGACGAGCCCGTACTCGGTGCGGTTCGCGGCCGCGAGTGCTTCCTCATCGGTCGAGAAGGTCGCGACCGGGGCCACCGGGCCGAAGATCTCCTCTGAGAGCAGCCGCGCGTCGTCGGGCACGGCGGTGAGCACCGTCGGCTCGTAGAAGTAGCCGGGTCCGTCCCCGGGCTGCCCGCCGACGAGCGTCTTCGCGCCGCGCTCGACGGCGTCGCTCACGAGCTCCTGCACCTTCTCGCGCTGCGTCGCGTCGATCAGCGGGCCGACGTCCACGCCCGGGTCGGTCCCGCGACCGACCGTCAGGGCGCGCATCCGCTCGGCGAGCCTCTCGGAGAACTCCCCGGCGAGCGACTCGTGGACGTGGAAGCGGTTCGCCGCCGTGCAGGCCTCGCCGACATTGCGCATCTTCGCGAGCATCGCGCCCTCGACCGCGGCGTCCAGGTCGGCGTCCTCGAAGACGAGGAAGGGTGCGTTGCCGCCGAGCTCCATCGACATCCGCAGGATCTGATCAGCGGACTGTTCGATCAGCCGCTTGCCCACCTCGGTCGAGCCGGTGAACGAGAGCTTGCGCGTGCGCGGGTCCTTCAGCAGCGGTTCGATCACGTCGCCCGAGCGCTTGGCGGTGATCACGTTGAGGACGCCGCCGGGCAGACCCGACTCCTCGAGGATCTTCGCGAGCGCGAGCATCGACAGCGGCGTCTGCTGCGCGGGCTTTACGACCATCGTGCAGCCGGCCGCGACCGCAGGTGCGATCTTGCGCGTCCCCATCGCGGTCGGGAAGTTCCACGGCGTCACGAACACGCAGGGTCCGACCGGCTGGCGCATGGTCATGATCCGGCCTTTGCCGGTGGTGTTGACCATGTAGCGCCCGTGGATGCGCACGGCCTCCTCGGAGAACCAGCGGAAGAACTCGGCCGCGTAGGAGATCTCGGCCTTCGACTCGGTCACCGACTTGCCCATCTCGAGCGTCATCAGCAGCGCCAGCTCGTCGGCGCGCGCGACGATCTTCTCGTAGGCGCCGCGCAGGATCTCGCCGCGATCGCGCGGCGCGCTCTGCGCCCACTCGGCCTGCGCGTCCGCCGCCGCGGCCAGGGCGTCCTTGGCGTCCTCGGGCGAGGCATCCGCGACCTCGACGAGCTGCTCGCCGGTGGCCGGGTCCTCGACGCCGAGGCGCGCGCCGCCCCGCGCTTCGCGCCAGCTGCCGCCGATGAAGAGATCCTTGGGGACCGCGTCCAGGACCTCTTTTTCATGGGCCCCACCCACCCCGGAGCTCACCTCGACAGCCATCCTGCAGCCCTCAACGGCGTGACTCCCAGCGACGAGTGCAAACTCATGGAACCTCCGATTCCGACCGCGCTTGCCTGCCCACGCTCGTGTTCTCTAGTGAGCAGATGTCCCGCATGAGGCCAACCTACCACCGGTCGGCGAATGGACTGGAGGGCCCGCCCACCGGCTTCCGCGCCACCCGCCACGCCCTCGCCGCGCCGGCCGCTGCCTCGCCGTGCTGCTTGCCGCCGTCGCGCTCGGGGCCGCGCCGGCCCGCGCCGCGACGCCCGCCCCGCTGTCCGCGCAGACGCTCGTGATCGAAGGCACCGGCAACGGCCACGGCGTTGGGATGAGCCAGGACGGGGCGCTGGGATACGCCCGCCACGGCTTCACCTACCAGCAGATCCTCGCCCACTACTACAGCGGCACCGCGCTCGGCCAGGCGCCGGCGAAGGCGGTCGTAAGGGTGCTGATCGGCTCCAAGGTCAAGAAGGTCCCGCTCGAGCGCTACGTGCGCGGCGTCGTCGCCGCCGAGGTGTCATCGAGCTGGCCCGCGGCTGCGCTCGAGGCACAGGCCGTCGCGAGCCGCACCTACGCGCTGACCGACCACGCGGGCGGTTCGCGCTTCGACGTCTACTCCGACACCCGCTCGCAGGTCTACCGCGGCACCGCCGCGGAAACCGCCGCCACCAACGCCGCGGTCACGGCGACCGCGCGGCAGATCGTGACCTACGGCGGCAAGCCCGCCATCACCTACTTCTTCGCCAGCTCGGGCGGCATGACCGAGTCGGTCCAGGACGGCTTCCCCGGCGCCGAACCCGAGCCGTGGCTCATCGGCGTCGCCGACTCCTACGAAGGGTCCGCCGCGCGCTGGAAAGCCGAAGTCCCGTTCGCGACCGCGGCAAAGCGGCTGCGCGGCCTTTACCGCGGGCGGTTCCACGGCGTCGAAGTGATCAGGCGCGGCGCTTCCCCGCGCGTCCTCACCGCGCGCGTGCTCGGCACGGCGGCCGCCACGGTCGTGAGCGGCGCGACGCTCGCGGGGCGCCTCGGACTCGACAGCACGTGGGAGTACTTCTACGTGCGCACCGGGACGACGCTGCAGCCCGAGCCGGACCACAGCGGTCGCGCCCGGCTGTTCGGCCCGCTCACCGGTAGCTCGCCGAACCAGCCCCCGCCGCCGAGCAACTCGGGTGGGGTGGCGCCGACGGGCGGAGGCTCGAGCTCGTCCGTCGGCACCGGCGGAGGGACGGCCTCGAGCGGCTAGGAAGTCCGCAGAATCCCGCTCGCATAGTGTGGGCGCGTGCCCGCGCCGCTGCTGCTCGCCGACACGCCCTGGCTGCTTTACCGCTCGTTCTTCGCGCTGCCCAAATCGATCGTGGACGGCGACGGGCGGCCGGTCAACGCCCTGCTCGGCACCGTCAACGCGTTGCTGGCGCTGATCGATCCGCCGGCCGCGGCCGGGAAGCCGATCGCGCCCCGCGCCGTGGTCGTCTGCATGGGCGCCGAGGAGGCCGCCTACCGCGTGAAGCTCTACGAGCCCTACCACGCCCACCGCGACCCGATGCCCCCGGAGCTGCGCGAGCAGTGGGAGCGCGCCCCCGCCCTGCTCGAAGCGATGGGCTGGATCGTCGCCGACACCGACTCGCTCGAGGCCGACGACGTGATGTACTCGCTCGCAGCACGCGAGGCCGACGGCGGTGGGAGTGCGCTGCTGCTCACCGGCGACCGCGACCTCTACGGCGCTGTCGGCGAGCGCGTCTCGGTCGTGGAGCTGCTGAAGGGCGGCCGGCACGGGCTGATCGGCCCGGCCGAGGTGCGCGAGCGCTACGGCGTCGCACCCGAGCTCGTGCCGGACTTCATCGCGCTGCGCGGGGATCCCTCCGACGGGCTCCCCGGCGCACCCGGGATCGGCGCCAAGACCGCGGCCGAGCTGCTGCGCCGCTACGGACCGCTCGAGGCGCTGCTCGCCGCGGCGGGGAAGGCCGAGAACCGCGTGCGCCGCGACCGCGGCGAGATGAGCCCGCGCAACGCCCAGACCCTGCGCGAGAACGACGCGCTGCTGCGCACCTTCAAGGAGATCGCGACCCTGCAGAGCATCGAGGTGTCGCCACCCGCGGACGCGCCGACAGACTTCGTGAAAGGCGCCGAAGCCGCAGCTGCGAACGGCATGCGCCGTCTCTCCGAGCGGCTCACGAAGCTCGCCGGCTGAGGCGTCGCCCTACGGCGTGAACTTGACGGTGATCACGTCGCCGTCGGCCATCTCGTAATCGCGTCCCTCGATCCGAAGCGTGCCGCGGTCGCGCGCGCCGGAGTAGCCGCCGGCGTCGACGAGCTCCTGCCAGGAGATGACCTCGGCGCGGACGAAGCCCCGCTGGATGTCGGTGTGGATCTCGCCCGCCGCGTGCCACACCGAAAGGCCCCGGCGCAAATGCCACGACTGCGCCGGCTTGGCCTCGCCGGCGGTGAAGAAGCCGATCAGCTCGAGCAGCGCGAAGGCCTCCTGGACGACGCGTTCAAGTGGCGTGAGGCCGCCCTCGCCGCCGGTGCTCAGCTCCGCCCGCATCGCGGCCGCCTCCTCGTCGTCGAGCTCGGAGAGCTCGGACTCGATACGCGAGGAGACCGCAACCGCACGCGCCCCTTGGGCCGCGGCGTGCTCGGCGATCGCCGCCGGCACCTCCTCAGAGCCCTCGTCGACGTTGGCCACGAACAGCACGGGCTTCGCGGTCAGCGAGCCGAGATCGCGCGCCGCGTGGGGCGCCTCCTCGGGCGCGGGCACGCCGCGCACGGGGCGGCCGGCCTGCAGCTCGGAGATCACCTCGCGCAGCCAGAGCTCCTCCGCGGCGGCCGCCCTGTCCCCGCCGCGCGCCTGTTTCGCGACGCGATCGACGCGCCGTTCGGCCTGGTCGAGGTCGGCCAGAACAAGCTCCGCCTCGATCGTCTCGATGTCACGAAGCGGGTCCACGCTGCCCTCGGGGTGGATCACGTTGTCGTCGGCGTGCGCGCGCACGACGTGCACGATCGCGTCGGTCTCACGGATGTTCGCCAGGAACTTGTTGCCGAGGCCCTCGCCTTTGTGCGCGCCGGCGACGAGGCCGGCGATGTCGTGGAAGTCGATCGTGTCCCAGACGATCTCGGAGGCGCCGACGGTCGCCGCCACCTGCTCGAGGCGGCGGTCGCGCACCGGCACCACCGCGACGTTCGGCTCGATCGTCGTGAACGGGTAGTTCGCCGCCTCGGCGCCGGCCTTGGTGAGCGCGTTGAACAACGAGGACTTGCCCGCGTTCGGCATGCCGACGATCCCGATGCGCGTGCTCATCTCATGGCCGCCCTGGCAAGCGCGCTCCCGAGCACCGCGCCCGCGAGGATGTCGGACGGGTAGTGGACGCCGAGGTAGACGCGCGAGGCGGCCATCCCCCCGGCGAGCGCGTAGAGGGGCGCCGCCGGCAGCCCGAGGCGTCGGTAGGCGAGCGCGCCGGCGAAGGACGTCGCCGCGTGAGCGGAGGGGAAGCTCAGCCCGGTCGTGGTGCCCTGCAGCGGCGGCAGCCCGCTGAGCTGCGGGCGCGGGCGGCGCACGGCGAACTTGATCGCGGTGTTGACGGCGTAGACGCCGAGCACGGTGCGCCGCGCGCGGCGCCATTCGCCGGCGCGCTCACGCTGGGCCAACCCGCCGGCGGCTCCGATCGCGAGCCACACGGCGCTGTGCTCCCCGAGCCGGGAGAACAGCGCCACCGCTCGCTCGGCCGCGGGTGCGTGGCCACGGGTGCGCGCCAGCAGCAGCAGCCGCTCCTCGGCGTTCATTTCCTGGCGGAACACTCGGGTGTTGAAGGGGCCCCGGGTGGGCCCGATCAGCCGAAGCCGACCTTCGGCTCCTCGGACTCCGAGGTCACGTACACGACCTGCCCGAGATCCAGGCGCACGGGGCCGTCCTCGCTCTCGACCTCGTGCCAGCCCTGGGTCCCCAGAGCCTTGACCAGGTCCTTGAGCTGCGTGTCGGAGAGCCTCACGGCCAGCACCTGGCCGCCCTGGAAGCCGATACTCAGACGAGAGCTCGATGCCATCAGTGAACCTCCGCTGGTTGGACGATCTCGGTCAGCACCCCACCCGTCGAGCGCGGGTGCACGAAGGCCACGCGCGAGTCGCGGATGCCGGTGCGTGGCTGCTCGTCGATCAGGCGCATGCCCGCCGCAGACAGCGTCTGCAGCGTGGCCTCTATGTCGCTCACCTGGTAGGCGACGTGGTGCAGCCCCGGGCCGTGCCGCTCGAGGAACTTGCCGACCGGCGTGTCGGGGCCGAGCGGAGCGAGCAGCTCAACGTGGTTCTCGCCGACGTCGAGCAGCACCGCCTCGACGCCCTGCTCGGCGACGACCTCGCGGTGGACCAGCTCCATCGAGAGCGCGTCTCGGTAGAGCTCGAGCGCCGGGTCGAGCTCCTGGACGGCGACGCCGATGTGGTCGATGCGGCTGAGCACGAGCGGCAGTCTATAGCCGCTCGGCTCCGTCCTCCGGCGGTGCCCCGGCGAGTGGGATCGCGCCGGGGGCCGCAGGCGCTGGATGCGCCTCGGCGAGCGGGATCGCGCCCGGGGCCGCGGGCGCGGGCGACGCCTCGGCGGCCGCGACCACGCGCAGGCCCACGCCGGGCTGTCGCTCCATCCGCGGCACGCCCTTCATGATCGTCTCGATCGCGTCCCGCTCGAGCACCTCGTGCTCGAGCAGCTCGCCGGCCAGCAGATCGAGCTGCGGACGGTGCGCGAGCACGAGCTTCTGGGCCGCGCGGCGGGCTTCCTCGATCAGGTCCTGACGCTCCTCGTCGCGGATCCGCAACGTGGTCTCGGAGAGTCGCACGTCGCCGTCGGGCGAGCGGCCGACGCCCGCGGTTCCCATCGCGTAGTCATGGACCATCGAGTGCGAGATGTCGGCGACGCGCTTGAGGTCATCCGAGGCGCCGGTCGTGATCGCGCCGAACACGATCTGCTCCGCGACGCGCCCGCCGAGCAGGACCGTCATGTAGTCGAGCAGCTCCTCGCGCGTCTTCAGGTAGCGGTCCTCGGCGGGGAGGTTCAGCGTGTAGCCCAGCGCCCGCCCTCGCGGCACGATCGAGATTCGGTGGACGCGGTCCACCGACGGCAGAAGCTCCCCGCACAGCGCATGCCCGGCCTCGTGGTAGGCGACGACGCGCTTCTCGTGGCGGTTCAGGACCCGCTTGGACTGCACGCCGGCGATGACGCGCTCGATCGCGCCGTCGAAGTCGCGTGCGTCGATCCGCGTGCTGCGGCGCCGCGCCGCGAAGATCGCTGCCTCGTTGCAGATGTTCGCGAGGTCGGCTCCGGCGAGCCCGCTGGTCTGCTGAGCGATCAGTTCCAGGTCCACGTCCCCCATCGGCTTGTTGCGCGTGTGCACCTGCAGCACGCCGAGGCGCCCTTTGACGTCCGGCGGCACGACGAAGACCTGCCGGTCGAAGCGCCCGGGGCGCAGCAGCGCGGGGTCGAGCTTCTCGAGCAGGTTCGAGGCTGCGATCACCACCACTCGGCCGTTGGTGTCGAAGCCGTCCATCTCGACGAGGAGCTGGTTCAGCGTCTGGTCCTTCTCACCGGAGATGTCGGCCCCGCGGCGCCCGCCGACGGCGTCGAGCTCGTCGATGAAGATGATCGCCGGTTCGTGCTGGCGCGCGACCGCGAAGAGGCGCCTGATGCGGGCCGCGCCGAGCCCGGCGAACATCTCGACGAACGAAGCGGCGGACTGTGCGAAGAACTCGGCGCCCGACTCGGCCGCGACGGCCTTCGCCAGCAGCGTCTTGCCCGTACCGGGAGGGCCGTGGAGCAGGATCCCCTTCGGCACCTTGGCCCCGAGCTTGTGGAACTCCTTTGGGTCACGCAGGAAGTCGACGATCTCCTGCAGCTCAGCCTTCGCCTCGTCCACCCCCGCGATGTCCGCGAAGGACACCTGCTGCTTGGAAGCGGGCTTGATGCGCTGGGGCTTTATGCGCGGCATCGCCTTCAGCGTCCGCCACATCACCGCGATCAGGGCGGTGAAGAACAGGATCGCGATCACCGGCTCCCAGTTGGTGGCGAATTCCTGGATCCGGGTGGTCAGCGGGATGTGCGGCGCCGCTTGCACCGTGGTCGTCGTCGTGGCCGCCTTTGCCTTCGCCAGCGCCAGGCGTTTGGCCACCGCGTCCTGCGCCGCGGTGCGTTCGGATGCGCCCCGGTGGGTCGCCGACCCGGACCCCTGGGCGCCGGAGGACGAGCCTTGCGCGCTGCTCGAGGTCTGTCCGCTGGAGGTCTGTCCGGCCGTGCTCGTCGCTTCCCTGCTCACCCCTCACCCCTCCGGTAGCGCACCATCCTTGGCATCCGCATTCGATTATGCGGCGTTTCAGGGCGGCTGTCGAGAGCAGCTGTGCGGCGCGATGAGCAGGGTTGCGCGGGCTTGCGCAGCTTCTGGCGCGAACCCGGTCAGCGCCCGGCGCGGGGCGCTCAGCCGAGGATGCGGCGCGCTAGCTCGCCGAACATCTCAGTGGCGAAGGCGAGGTCGCGCACGTCGATGCGCTCGTCCGCGCCATGCACGAGGGGCGCGCTCTCCAGCAGCCCCTGGTGGCGGTGCGGAAAGAAGCCGTAGGCGACGCACTCGGGGAACGCGGCACGGAAATGGCGCGAGTCGGTGAAGCCCGGCAGGACCACCGGCACGGTCGCCGCGCCTGGGTCGTGCTCGCCGATCCAGGTGGAGATCGTGTCCATCAGCTCGCTCGAGACCGGCGAGCGGTTGCCGATCACCTGCTCGCTGAACTCCAGCCGCCACCCCTCTTCGGGGCCGAGGATCGCGGCCAGATCCTCGCGGACCTCCTGGGCGCCCAGCCCTGGCGGGACACGGCAGTCCACCTTGAGCTCGGCGCGGCTCGGGATCACGTTGATCTTCTCCGAGGCGCCGATCCGCGTCGGCGTGAAGGTCACCCCGAGCATCGGCTCGAAGAACACGGCGAGGCGCGGGTCGGCGGTGCGCAGGCGCTCGATCGAGCCGCCCGGGTCGGCCGGGTCCTCGCCGATCCCTGCCAGAAAGGCGAGCGGCTCGTCGGTCGGCCGGTACCGCGCACGGCCGCCCGCGGCCGCGAAGCGGTCGAGCAGCGGCCCCATCTTCAGCAGCGCGTTCTCGCCCATCGCGGGCATCGAGGCGTGACCGGCGACGCCCGACGTCGTGATCGTGAACCGGAACACCCCCTTCTCGGCGCAGCAGACGCCGTAGCAGCGCCTGCCGGCGTACTCGAAGACAGGCCCGCCGCCCTCGTTGATCAGGAGGTCGCACCTCGCCTTCTCGGGGTGGGTCTCGGTCAGCCACTGCGCCCCCAACTCGCCGCCGGTCTCCTCGTCGACGACGGCGGCGATCAGCAGCTCGCCGCGCTCCGGGCGCCAGCCCGAGCGCGCGAGCGAGGCTGCAGCCGCGATCTCCGCCGCGACTTGCGACTTCATGTCGAGGGCACCACGGCCCCACACGAAGCCCTCGGCGAGGTCGCCGGACCAGGGGTCGTGGGTCCACTCGCTCGCGTTCGCGAGCACCGTGTCCACGTGCCCGAGGTAGCAGAGCGTCGGCCCGGACTCCGCGCGCTCGGGCGCGCGCAGTCGCGCGAGCAGGTTCGGCCGCTCGGGCTCGGCGCCCAGCAGCTCGCACTCGAACCCCGCAGCGGCGAGGTGGGCGGCGAGGTGCTCCTGCGCCGCGCGCTCGTTCCCGGGCGGGTTGACGGTGTCGAAGCGGATCAGGCTCTGCAGGAGCGCGGTTGCCTCGGCGCCCGCCGCCGTGTCGAGCCCGGCCACCCCCGTCAACCTGCGCCGGCGGGCGGCGTGCCTGACGGCAGCCCGATCTCGGCCACCTCCTCGAGCGTGAGCGGGAAGTGGCAGGCGGTCAGCAGTCCCGAGGACGAATCGGTGAGCGGGCGCTTCTCTTCAAGCATCGGGTCCTCGACCGAGCACAGCTCCTGTGCCTTGGGGCAGCGCGTGTGGAAGCGGCACGCTTTCGGCGGGTCGGCCGGGCTCGGCACGTCGCCGGTGAGCAGCCGCCGTCTGCCGCCGTGCCGGGAGGGGTCGGCGACGGGCACCGCCGAGAGCAGCGCGCCGGTGTACGGGTGACGCGGATAGGTGTAGAGATCGTCGGCGTCGCCCACCTCGACGAAACGGCCGAGGTACATGACCGCGACGCGGTCGCACATGTGGCGAACGACCGACAGGTCGTGCGCGATGAAGATCAGCGTCAGCCCGAACTCGCGCTGCAGCTCGCGCAGCAGGTTCAGCACCTGGGCCTGGATCGAGACGTCGAGCGCGGAGACGGGCTCGTCTGCGATCAGCAGCTTCGGTTTGAGCGCCAGCGCGCGAGCCACGCCGATGCGCTGGCGTTGACCGCCCGAGAACTCGTGCGGGTAGCGGTTGTAGTGCTCCGGGTTCAGCCCGACCGTCTCGAGCAACTCTTGGACCGCCTTGCGTCGCTCGTCCTTGCCGGTGTGCATGCCGTGGATCACGAACGGCTCGGCGATGATCGAGCCGATCGTCTTGCGCGGGTTCAGCGACGAGTAGGGGTCCTGGAAGATCATCTGCACGTCGCGCCGGACAGCCTTCAGGCGCTTGCCCTTGATCTTCGTGATGTCCTGGCCGTCGAAGTGGATCTCTCCCGAGGTCGGCTCGAGCAGGCGCGTCACGAGCCGGGCGGTGGTGCTCTTGCCCGACCCGGTCTCGCCGACTATCCCCAGCGTCTCGCCCCGGCGCACATCGAAGCTGACGCCGTCCACCGCCTGTACGGCCCCGACCTGTTTCTGCAGGAACACGCCGTGCGTGATCGGGAAGTGCTTGACGAGGTTGCGCACCTGGATCAGCGCGCCGTCCTCGCCCTGCGCGGTGGTGCGGGCGTCGGGCGCGAGCTGGACGTCCGGGTCGCCCATCAGCCTGCGTTCTCCTCGAGGCCTGGGCTGGTCTCCTCGAGACCGACCGCGACGATCGCCTCCTGCGGTCGCGCGCCGCCCTGCAGCTCGGACCAGAGCTTGCGGCGCACCTCCGTTTCCAGCAGGCACGCGACGTAGTGGCCCGCGTCGTCGGGCACTGGCTCGAGACCCGGGTCGATGCGCGCGTGGTCCGGCTGCGCGTAGGCGCAGCGCGGGTGGAAGTGGCAGCCCGAGGGCGGGTTGATCAGCGACGGTGGCGTGCCGGGGATCGGCACGAGCATCTCGGAGCGGTCGCTCTCCAGTCGGGGGATCGACTTGAGAAGACCCCAGGTGTACGGGTGCTCGGGGTTGGAGAAGACCGCGTCCGCCGACGCGGTCTCGACGATCCTGCCGGCGTACATGACGGCGATGTCGTCGGCGACCTCGGCGACCACGCCCAGGTCATGGGTGATGATGATGATCGCCATTCCGAGCTCGTTCTGGAGCCGTTCCATCAGCGCGAGGATCTGCGCCTGGACGGTCACGTCCAGGGCTGTCGTGGGCTCGTCGGCGATCAGCAGCTTCGGCTCGTTGGCCAGCGCCATCGCGATCATCGCGCGCTGGCGCATGCCGCCCGAGTACTCGTGCGGGTAGGCGTCGACGCGCGCCTTCGGGTCGGGTATCCCGACCAGCCCGAGCAGCTCGATCGCGCGCCCCTTTGCCTGCTTCTTGGACACGTCGTTGTGCGCCTGCATCGTCTCGACCAGCTGCTTGCCGACGGTGTAGAGCGGGTGCAGCGCCGAGAGCGGGTCCTGGAAGATCATCGCGATGTCGTTGCCGCGGATCGCGCGCAGCTCCCCGTCGGAGAGCGCCACCAGGTCGCGGCCCTCGAACAGGATCCGCCCGGAGACGTGCGCGCCCTGCAGGCGCGTCAGCCCGAGCGTCGTCAGCGAGGAGACGGTCTTGCCCGAGCCCGACTCGCCCACGATCCCAAGCGTTTTGCCCTGGTGCACCTGGTAGGTGACGCCGTCCACGGCATGCACGACGCCGTCTTCGCCGGGGAACTCCACCCGCAGATCCTCGACGCGAAGCAGCGGCTCGCCGCTGGCGGGGGGCTCGGGGAGGGTGGCCGGCTCTGCCGCGCTCACGCGTATCTGACCCTCGGATCGAGATACGCGTAGGCGATGTCGGCGACGATGTTCGCGATGATGATGAACATAGACGCGAGCAGCACCGTGCCCTGGATCACTTCGAAGTCGGAGTGGACGATCGCGTTGTAGGCCAGACGGCCGACCCCGGGGATGTTGAAGACGGTTTCGACGAGGATCGCGCCGCCCAGCAGGACGCCGATTTCGAGCGCCAGCAAGGTGACGATCGGGTTGATCGCGGCGCGCACACCTTGGCGCACGACACGTTGTTCGGTCAGGCCCTTCGCCCGCGCGGTGCGGATGTAGTCCTCTTTCATCGTCTCGATCAGGCTGCCGCGGATCAGTCGTGCGAACACCGCCGCGCTCCCGGCGGCCAGCACGAACCAAGGCATGATCAGCGAGGTGAACCACTGCCACGGGTCCTGGCTGATGGGGACGTAGCTGCCGGCGCCCGGGAGGATCTTGAATTTGCCGATGTCTTCGGAGAAGAGGAAAAGGGCGATCAGCGCGAGCCAGAATTCCGGCGCCGAGATCAGCACCAGCGCGGTGCCCATCGCGGTGCGGTCCCAGAGGCTGCGCGGTTTCAGCGCCGAGATGACGCCCACGGACAGCCCGGCGACGACCCAGATCACGCCGGCGCCGACCGCGAGCGAGGCCGTCGCGGGGATACGTTCCTTGATCAGCGTGACGACGGACTGCTGCGAGTAATAGGAGTAACCGAAGTTGAAGTGGAGGAAGACGCCCTTGATGTAGTCCCAGAACTGAGTCGGAAGGGACTTGTCGAGGCCCAGTACCCGTTCGATTTCTTTGATCAGGTGAGGCTGGGGGTCGCGGCCCGCGCGCAGCACGGCGGGATTGCCGGTGGGCAGGACGCGGAAGAGGACGAAGGTGAGCGCGCAGACGATCACCAGCAGCGCGACGCCCCAGATCACGCGCCTGATCACATAAGCGGTCATCTGGTCGTCTTCGCGGGTTCGGGGAGGGAGCTCATCGGAGTGGCAATGGCTCCGCGCGGCGAGGGAGCGGGCCGGGGCCCCGCCTCCCCGAAGGGAGACGGAGCCCGGTCTCGCTCAGCTCGGCTGCACGGCGCCTACTTCAGCGACGTCCAGGCGTAGTCCCACTCGCCGACATCCCAGAGGTCGCCGACGCCTTGGACGCCGCTTCCCTCCAGGTTCGCCTGCTTGTCCCAGTCGAACGGGACGAAGTTGGCTTTTTCGACGATTTTGCGGTCGATCGCCGCCCACGCGTTGGCACGGTTCGTCTTGCCGTTGACGCTTTCGGCTTCGTCCATCGCTTTGTTCAGTTCGGGGTCGTCGACCTGTCCCTGGTTGACGTTGCCCGTGGGCACGATCAGCTTGCCGTTGAACGTGATGTTGATGATCGTCTGCGGGTCCGCGAAATCGGCGATCCACCCGACGCTCGGGCAGACGCTGATGTTTTCTTTCGGCACGTTGCAGTACTTCGCGTACATCGTCGACGTTTCGACAAGCGTGAACTTCGTGTTGAAGCCCAGGCTCTTGAGCGTCGAGTTGACGATTTCCGCATCCTGTTCGGCCGGCGGGCCCTTCGACCCGACGACGGTGACGGTTTCGCCGCCCGTGTACTTGCCCGAGGAGTAACCCGCGAGCTTCATGTACTTGGTGGCGACGTTCATGTCACCTTCCGGATGTTCGTTGAAGTCGAACTTCGGTCCCGCCAGGCCACCGGCGGCGTTGAAGCCGGTGACTTCGTTCCACACCGGATCGTCCGATGGGTAGAGCACGTGCGTCGCGACGTTCGTGACGAGAGAACCACCGCGAGCCTTGTCCATGGCTGAGCGGTCGAGCGCCGCCCACACCGCCTTGCGGAGGTTTTCGTTCTTGAACACCCCGACCTTGTTGTTGAGGGTGATGTAGTGACTGCCGGCGCCCGGCGAGATGTACATCTGGCTCTTGTATTTTTCTGCCGCGAGCTTGATGTTCGCCTGCGTCGGCGGTTCGCTCTGGACGACGTTCGTGCCTTCGAGCACCTGGCGCCCGATCACGGCGTTGTCGCCGCCGATCTTGATCTGGACTTCGTTCAGGTATCCGGGGCGGAAGTCGCTGCTCGCACTCCAGTTCGGGTTGCGCACGAGCGTCAGGGACTTGCCCGGGAAGTAACCCACGCCGAGCACTTTGCCCGAGCTGTCGTTCTTGATCATGTACGGGCCGGTCGCGACCTCATACGCCGCGTAGTTCGACGGCTTGTTCTTGTCGTATTTTTCGGCGTATTCCTTCGGCACCGCCGCCGAGATCGGCATCACGAGCGCGGCCGCGACGAACTGGGCCTTCGGTTCGGTCAGTTTGAACACGATCGTGTGCTTGTTCGGCGTCGTGATGCCCTTGATCGGCTTCGCTCCGCCTTCTTTTTCGGCTTCGGGCTCGCCTTCGATCGATTTGAAGTACGCGCCGATATACGGGTTGGCCACGTTCGGGTTCGTCGCGCGCTGGAACGCGTAGGCGACGTCTTCCGCAGTCACTTCACGGTTCACCGGCGGGCTGAACTTCACGCCTTCGCGCAGGTGCACCGTGACCTGCTTGTTGTCAGAGGAGATTTCCGGCGCGCCGGCGGCCATGTCCGGGCTTGCCTCTGAAGCCGTGTTGGGCTTGTTCGAGTACAGCGGCCGCTGGGTGGAGAAGACGACCATGTAGTCGACCGAGTAGTAGGCGATCCCCGGGTCCAGGTGTTCGAAGTCCCCTTCCTGCAGGACCGTCAGCGTCCCACCCTTCTTGCCGGTGAGCGATTGCGTGGTTGGGCTCGTGAACCCCCCGGTGTTAACGGTTTCCGAGCTGCCCGAGCCACCACTGCTGCTCGAACCGCTCGAGCCACACGCTGACAGCAGCACTGCCAGCAGGGCTACGGCCGCCAGAGCAGCGGCCGTTCTGATCGACCTCATCGAGTCGCCTCCTGTTGTTGTGTGTCGAACGCCCTCATCAGGCGTTCCTCGGGTTCAAGGCGTCTCTCAGCCCATCGCCCAGAAGATTGAAAGCCAGCACCGTGATCAACAGCGCGAGGCCGGGGAAGACCATGTACCACCAGGCCGTGTTGAAGATCGGCGTCGCCGAGGCGATCATCTGGCCCCAGCTCGCGGTCGGCGGGCGGATCCCGACGCCGAGGAACGACAGCGCCGCCTCGATCAGGATGTTCGTCGGGATCTGCAGCGTCGCGTAGACGATGATCGGCGCCGTCAGGTTGGGCAGGATCTCGCGCAGCATGATGCGCCAGTTCGACGCGCCGAGCCCGCGCGAAGCTTCGACGAACTCCCGCTCGCGCAGCGACAGGACGAGGCCGCGCACGATCCTCGCCATGTATGGCCAGGTCGCGAACGCGATCAGGAAGATGATCACTCCGATGCCGGGCTCGATCGTCCCGCCCAGGCAGCCCTTCACCGAGCACGCGGCGCCGATCCCGATCCCCAGCAGGAGGATCGGGATGGACAGCACGACGTCGACCGTGCGCGAGAGCAGCGTGTCGACCCAGCCGCGGTAGAAGCCGGCGATCAGGCCGACCGTGACGCCGATGAAGGTGGAGATCGCGGTGCCCAGGATCCCGACCTGGAGCGAGACCCGCGTGCCGTAGATGACCCGCGAGGCGACGTCCTCACCCAGCTGATCCACCCCGAACGGGTGAGCGGTGCTCGGACCGAGCGGCGATCCGAACGAATCGGTGAGGTTGAGGTTCTCGACGTTCGGGCCGGGCAGCCCGAGGATGGAGACGAAGAGCGGAGCCAGGATCGCGATCACGATCAGCACGATCACGACGCCGCCCGCGATCACCGAGACGCGATCCCGGCGAAAGCGGCGCCAGAAGAGCTGGAGGGGGGAGCGAGCGGCGACATCGCCCCCCGCGTCCAGGAAGTCCAGTGTCTCAGCAGCCGGTCTCGCCTCGGCGGTGGTGAAGCTCATCCCTCGCGGGACTCCTCATTGGCCATGTATGTGATCCTCACCTGCTCCTCGACTTCCGGTCCGAATCTACACCTTCGACGGTGTTCCAGCGCCACCTCCCGCGGCATTCTGGACACCAGTCGGGAACGCGAAGGACATACTGGTACAGGTGGATACCCTGTTCGGCGACGAGGCCAATCCGCCTGCGGCTACGGCCGGCGGCGCAGCCCAGCCTCTGGCGGCCCGAATCCGCCCCCGCAGCCTCGACGGCTTCGTCGGCCAGGAGCACCTCCTCGGCGAGGGTTCGGCGCTGCGGACGGCGATCGAGCAGGGGCACCCCCACTCGATGGTCCTGTACGGACCGCCCGGGTCCGGGAAGACGACGCTGGCACGCATCGTCGCCGCGAGCTCCGGCGCCGCGTTCGAGGAGCTGAGCGCCGTCGCGGCGGGGCGCCCGGAGGTGCGCGCGGTGATCGAGCGAGCCCGCCACCGTCTCGACACCGCGGGCACCCCGACGATCCTCTTCCTCGACGAGATCCACCGCTTCAACAAGGCCCAGCAGGACGCGCTGCTGCCCGCCGTGGAGGACGGGCTGCTGACGCTGATCGGCGCGACGACCGAGAACCCGGCGTTCGAGATCAACGCCGCCCTGCTCTCGCGGCTGCGCGTCTACGCGCTCTCCCAGCTCACTCCCGAGGACGTCGAGCTCGTGCTCGCCCGGGCCGCGGCGGCGAGCCCGTCGGCGCCGCCCATCGCCGAGGACGCGCTGCGCTTCCTGGCGCTACGCAGCGAAGGAGACGCGCGCAGCGCCCTGAACGCACTGGAGCTCGCCGGCGAGACGGCGGCCGACAACGGCGAGCCCGAGGTGTCGCTCGCTCGCGTCGAGGACGCGCTGCAGCGGCGTGCGGTGCTCTACGACAAACAGGGCGACCGCCACTACGACTACGCCTCCGCCTGGATCAAGGCGACACGCGGCTCGGACCCGGACGCTTCGCTCTACTACCTCGCCGTGATGCTGGAGGGCGGTGAGGACCCGCGGTTCATCGCACGGCGAATGGTGATCCTCGCCTCCGAGGACGTCGGCAACGCCGACCCGGGCGCGCTCTCGGTTGCCGCCGCCGCCGCCGCAGCGGTCGAGCACGTCGGGCTGCCCGAGGCCCGCTACGCGCTCGCCCAGGCCGCGATCTACCTGTCGCTGGCGCCGAAGTCCGACGCGGCCGGTCGCGCGCTCGGCGCGGCCCAGGCCCACGTGCGCGACCACGGCGCCCAGACGCCCCCCGCCTGGCTGCGGTCGGGACCGCGCCCCGGACAGGACAGGGGCGAGTACGAGAACCCCCACCGGCTGCCGGGCCACGTCGGACCGCAGGAGCTCGCCCCGGCGGGGGTCGTGGGCGAGCGCTTCTACCGGCCGGACGCGGCCGAGGCCGAGCTGGCGGCGAGACTCGAGCGGATTCGCCGGGAGCGGGGACTCGAGGAGCGATAATCGCGTCGATGGCCAGCACCGGCGAGCAGACCCGCCCGCGCCAGAGGGCTTTCAACCCCGCGACAGGCGCGGAGCTGGGGAGCGTCGAGCTCACGCCGCCGCAGCGCGTGGACGACGTCGTCGCCGCCGTGGCGAAGGTCCAGCCGCTGTGGGCGCTGCTGCGCGTCGCGGACCGCGCGCGCTACATGCGCCGCATGGCCCAGGCGGTGATCGACGACTTCGACGAGCTGGCCGGCGTACTCGTCGCCGAGCAGGGTCGCCCCCGTGCAGAGGTGGCCGCGCTCGAGCTGCTCGCGGCGATCGACGCGCTCGCCTGGATCGCGGATGAAGGCGCGGGCGCACTGGGGACCCGCGGCGTGCGCGTCAGCCGCACGCTCTCGCTCGCCAAGCGCGCACGGATCGCGTACGAGCCCTACGGAGTGGTGGCGGTGATCGGGGCCGGCAGCGCCCCGTTCGCACAGCCGCTCGGCCAGATCGCCGGCGCGCTGCTGGCGGGCAACGGCGTGATCTTCAAGCCGGCGGTGCGCGCCTCCCTCGCGGGCGAGCGGATCATGCGGGTGCTGACGCGGGCCGGACTGCCCGAGGGGCTCGTGCGGATCGTCCACGGCGGCCCGGAGACCGGTATCGCGCTCGCCGAGTCGAGCGCGCGCAAGGTCCTCTTCACCGGCTCGCCCGTGGTCGGGCGAGCCGTCGCCGGCGTGTGCGTCTCGCACGAGAAGGAGGTCACGGTCGAGCTGGGCGGCAAGGACGCGATGCTTGTGCTCGCCGACGCCCACCTTCCCCGCGCGGTCGCCGGCGCGCTCTGGGCGGGCTGCGCCGGCGCGGGCCAAGCGCGCGGCTCGGTCGAGCGCGTCTACGTCGTGCGCGAGCTCTACGAGCCTTTCCTCGCCGCGCTCGTGCGGGGCGCCCAGCGACTGCGGGTGGGGGACCCCGCCGACGACCGTACCCAGGTCGGCCCGCTCGCCTCCGAGGCGCGGCGCCGCCGGGTGCATGCGCTCGTCGAGGAGGCCGTGGCCGCCGGTGCTCGCAGGCACTGCGGCGGCCCGGTGGACGGTCCGCTCGCCGCCCACGGGGCGTTCTACGCCCCGGCGGTGCTGAGCGGGGTCCCGGCGGAGGCCAGGATCGAAAGCGAGCCGATCGACGGGCCCGTCCTCTGCGTGCACGCCGTCGAGTCCGAGGACGAGGCGATCGCGCGCGCAAACGACAGCGACTACAGCCTCGGGGCCTCGGTATGGACCGCCGACCGCTACCGGGGGACACGCATCGCCCGCGAGCTGCACGCGGGGATGGTGTGGATGAACGACCACCTCCCCGGGCCGACGGTCTCGCGCGGGCCGTGGGGCGCGGCCGCCGGCGGCGGGCTCGGCCGCACGCTGGGCGAGGCCGGGCTGCGCGCGTGCGCGCAGGAGAAGCTGATCACCTGGGACCCACCCCGGACACGCGGGCTGTGGTGGTCGCCCTACGACGCGACGACGACCCGCGCGGCGAGCGCCGTCGCGCGGCTGCGCTCCGAGCGCGAGGCCGATCGCGAGCGTGCCTGGCGCGCTGGGCTCGTGCCGCTCGCGCGGCTGCTCGCGCGCGCGTTCGGCCGCGGCGTACCGCAGTAGCGCGGCGGGCCGCGACCCGCCGGCGCATCGCGAGCCGAGGTCCCCGGCGCGCGGTCGAACCCGAGCGCGGACGCCGTCCTACTACCCTTCAACCATGCCCGCCCAGGCCTACGCAGGCAAGGAGTGCGTCTGCCGCCTCCGCAAGGGGATCTGCGACCAGAGCTGCGTCCAGGGGATGCTCGACACCCCCTTCTACATCGCCTGCCTGAAGCTGAGCGGCCGGCGCTGCTTGGTGGTCGGCGGCGGCGAGATCGGCCTCGAGAAGGTCGAGGGCCTGCTGGCCTGCGACGGCGAGGTCACCCTGATCGCGCCCGACGCCGAGCCCGCGCTGCAGGGGCTCGCTGCCGAGGGGTCGATCCACTGGGAGCGCCGCGAGTACGCCGGCGCCGCGGACCTCGAGGGCGTGTTCATGGTGATCGCCGCAACGAACGACACCGACGTCAACGTCGCGGTCTACGACGACGCCGAGCGGCGAGCGATGCTCGTCAACGTGGTGGACGTCCCGCCGCTGTGCAACTTCATCCTGCCCGCGATCGTCCGCACCGGCCCACTGGCGATCGCGATCTCGACGGCCGGCGCCTCGCCCGCGCTTGCGAAGCGGATCAAGCGCGAAGTCGCCGAGGCCTACGGCGAGCCCTATGCCCGTCTGGCCGTGCTTCTCAACGAGGTCCGCGGCTGGGCGAAGGGGACGCTGCCGACCTACCAGGACCGCAAGGAGTTCTTCGAGGGGATCGTCAACGGACAGCCCGACCCCGTCGAGCTGCTGCGCTCAGGCGATGAGCAGGCCGTCCGCGAGCTGATCGCCGCCGCCCAGCGGACACACGAGCCCGCGCTCAGCTGAGCGCGCGGCGGGGCGGGCGGACCCCGAGGAGCGCGGCTCTTGCCGCTGATCGCGACCCGCGGCCCGTGCAGGACAGGCGAGCGGTGGCCCCACTCCCGGTCTAGGCTTCGCAGGTGAGCTTCCCGCCCGAGACCGCGGCTCTGGAGCTGAGCGGCGTCGTGCGCCGCTACGGCGAACGCGACGCCCTCAGCGGCGTGGACGCGACGCTCCTGACGGGTCAGACGCTGGTCGTGTTCGGCCCGAACGGGGCCGGCAAGACGACGCTGCTGCGCGTGCTGGCGACGCTGCTGCGCCCCCACGAAGGCCGCGTCGAGGTGCTCGGCCGCACCCTGCCCGACGAGGCGTGGGCGGTTCGCGGCCGGATCGGGCTGCTCGCCCACGAGCCGCTCCTCTACCGGGAGCTGACCGCCCGCGAGAACCTGCGCTACCACGCCCGCCTTCACGGCGCGGCCGAAGAGCGGGTCGGCGAGCTGCTGGACGCGGTGCGCATGTCCCGCCGCGCCGACGAGCCGCTGCGCACGCTGTCGAGGGGGATGGTGCAGCGCGTGGCGATCGCCCGCACCGTCCTGCACGAGCCCGAGCTGCTGCTGCTCGACGAGCCCTACGCGAACCTCGACCCGGCCGCGGTCGAGCTGGTCGCGCCGCTGATCGGGCCGGGGCCCGACCGCGCCCGCGTCCTCTGTAGCCATGACCCCGGGGGCGGGCTGGCCGAGGCCGACATCGTGCTCGGCCTGAGGGGCGGGCGCCCCGTCCTGCTGGCCGAGGCCTCGTCGCTGAGCGACGCCGAGATCACGGAGCTCTACCGATGAGCGCGGCGGTCGGAGAGAGCAGGACAGACGGCCAGTCGACGCGGCCCGCGGAGACGGCCCAGGTCGGATTCGGCCGCACCGTCGGCGCGCTGCTTCGCAAGGAGCTGCTGGTCGAGCTGCGCACGCTCGAGTCGGTCCCCGGGATGTCGCTGTTCGCGCTCAGCACGTTCGTCGTCTTCCACTTCGCGCTGAACCGCGGCAGCGTCGAAGGCGACCTCGCCGCCGGGATCCTGTGGGTCACGCTGCTGTTCGCCGCGATCCTCGGTGTGAACCGACTGTTCGTCGCAGACGCCGAGCAGGGCGGGTTCGACGGCTTCTTGCTCGCGCCGGTGGACCGCAGCGCGCTGCTGCTCGCCAAGGTGCTGACGCTGCTCGCCTACCTCGTGGTGCTCGAGCTGATCGCGGTGCCGGCGTTCTCGATCCTGCTCCTGGGGTCGCCGATCGGAGCGGCGCTGCCGGGCCTGATCGCGACGCTCGCACTCGCCGACATCGGCGTCGCGGTGATCGGCACGCTCGTCGCCGCCCTCGCGGTCCAGACCCGCGCGCGCGACCTCCTCGGGCCCCTTCTCGCCCTGCCGCTGTTCGTGCCGATCGTGATCGGCGCCGCCCGCGCGACCGAGCCGCTGCTCGTGAGCGCCCACCGCGGCGAGCCCGCAGCCCGCTGGCTGGCGACGCTCGGGGTCTATGATCTGTTGTTCGGGCTGATCGCCTTCGCCCTGTTCGACTTCCTTCTCGAGGACTAGCACCATGTACGGAAAAGGCCTGCGCGTGCTGAGCATTTCGACCGTGGTGGCGATGACCGCGGCGCTGGCGCTCGTCTTCTTCTACGCCCCGCTCGAAGCCGAACAGGGCTTTCTGCAGAAGATCTTCTACATCCACGTCCCGCTGGCGATCGTCTCGCTGTGCGGGTTCGTGCTGGGCGGGATCCTGGCGATCGCGCACCTGCGCACGCGCGACCCGCGCTGGGACTACCGCTCCTACGTCGTGATCCACATGGCCCTGATCTTCGGCCTCGCCACGCTGATCACGGGCTCGATCTGGGCGAAGGGCTCCTGGGGGCACTGGTGGGTCTGGGACGAGCCGACGCTGGTCTCGTTCCTGATCGTCTTCCTGCTCTATGCGACCTACCAGCCGCTGCGGTTCGCGATCGAGGACCCCGAGCGCCAGGCCCGCTACGCCTCGGTGTTCGCGATCACGGCGGGAGCCTTCGTGCCCCTCAACTTCATCGCGGTGCGGATGTCGAGCGCGTTCTTGCATCCGCGCGTGCTCGGCAGCACCTCCAACCTCCCGGGCCCGATGGCGCTCACCTTCCTGGTCTCGCTCGCGGCGATCGCGCTGCTGTACGCGACGCTCTGCAAATACGAGCTGACGGCGAAGCACACGCGCGCGCAAGTGCGAGCGCTGCGGCGCCGGTTGGCAGGGGAGGAGGAGGGGGAGGATGGTGGGCGGGCACCCGCGCGCAGCGCGGCTCCGTCAGCGCCCCCGATCCGCCGCGCCCCGGCGAGGACAGCCGGATGATCGCTCTGATCGCCGAGAGCCCCGCGCTGCCGCTGCACGAGGCGGGCAAGTACGTCGCCGGCGCCTACATCGTGCTGCTGGCGATGGTGCTCGTCTACGTGGCGATCATGGCCGTCCGCATGAGCCGCACCGAGCGCGAGCTCGGGGAGCTGCTGGCGGAGCTCGACCGTAAAGAAGCCTCCGAGTCCGGCGCCCGCGATCGGGAGACCGCACAAGCATGAGCGAGCTGCTCGCACTTGGGATCTCGCACAAGACGGCCCCGGTCTCGCTTCGCGAACGGCTCGCGTTCGGCGAGAGCGAGGCCGAAGAGTTCGCTCGGGTGGCGGTCGCCACCGACGAGGTGCGCGAGGCCGTCGTGATCTCCACGTGCAACCGCACGGAGGTCTACCTCGTGGTCGGCGACCCCGTGCAGGCCGAGTCCGACGTGCTCGGGCTGCTCGCGCGCCGGGCCGGGATCCGGCCGACCGAGCTCGCCGAGGCGATCTACTCGCCGCGCAACTGCGATGCCGCACGCCAGCTGTACCGCGTGACGGCCGGGCTCGAGCCGATGGTGGTCGGCGAGGCCGAGATCCAGGGGCAGGTCCGGCGCGCGCACGAGGCGGCGATGCGGGCGGGAGCGACCGGGCCGCTGTCGAACCGGCTGTTCATGGCGGCGCTGACCTCGGGGAAGCGGGTACGTTCGGAGACGGAGATCGGCGCCAGCCGCGTGAGCGTGCCGTCGGTCGCGGTCGAGCTGGCGCAGAGCGTGCTCGGCTCGCTGGAGAGCCGCCACGTCGTGATCCTCGGCGCCGGCGAGACGGGCGAGCTGACGGCCCGCGTGCTGGCCGAGCAGGGGGCGGGCACGATCTTCGTGGCCAACCGCCACGTCGACCGCGCGATCAGCCTCGCCGAACGCTTCGGCGGCAGCGTCGTCGGGCTCGAGAAGCTGCCCGAGCAGTTCGTGCAGGCGGACATCGTTCTGTGCTCGACGGCATCGCCGCACCCGATCGTCGGCCCCGAGGAGCTCGAGGTCGTGATGGCCGAACGCGACCATCGACCGCTGCTGTTCATCGACGTCGCCGTCCCCCGGGACATCGACCCGGCGTGCGCCCAGATCGAGGGCGTCACGCTCTATGACATCGACGACCTGCAGGCGGTCTCGGCGCGTAATCTCAACAGCCGCCAGGAGGAGATCCCGCGGGCGGAGGAGATCGTCGAGGAGGAGATCCACCGCTTCGCGCGCTGGCTCGGGCAGCTCGACGCCCTGCCCACGATCACCGCGCTGCGCGAGCACGGCAACGACATCGTCGAGCAGGTGCTCGCCGAGAACGCGGGTCGCTGGGAGGGCGCGACCCCGCGCGACGCCGTGCGTGTGGAGGCGATCGCGCGCGCCGTCATGGCGCGCCTGCTCCACGAGCCCACGATCCGGCTGCGCGGCCTCGAGAACGAGCGCGGTGGCGCCGGCGGCCACGCGAGCCTCGAGCTCGTGCGCGAGCTGTTCGGCCTACGCGAGGATGCGGCCGCCGAGCAGCAGGGCAAGAGCGCCCCGAGCGAGCAGGCCGGCGGGCTGGCCGAGGTCCACGACCTCGAGCGACGCCGTTCGGCGCCGGGCGGGCGCCGAAAATAAGTGCGCGCCGCCTCGGGCTGATGCGGCTCGGAACCCGTCGCAGCGCGCTCGCGCTGGCGCAGGCGGAGCTGGTCGCTGCGATGCTCGGCGACGTGGAGCTGGTCCCGCTCTCGACCGGGGGCGACGCGGGCGCCGGGGCCGAGGACAAGTCTCGCTGGGTGGACGGCCTCGAGCGCGCGCTGCTCGACGGCGAGATCGACCTCGCCGTGCACTCGGCCAAGGACCTGCCGGGAGACCTCGCGCCCGGTCTCACGCTGCTCGGCGCACCGGCGCGCGCAGGCGCCGAGGACGCGCTCTGCGGAGCGGCTGGCCTCACGGCGCTCGCGCCCTCCTCGCGCGTCGGAACCAGCAGCCTGCGCCGCGTCGCGCAGCTTCGCAGCGCACGCCCCGACCTCGACGTGGTGCCGCTCCGGGGCAACGTCGACACGCGACTCGCCAAGCTCGCTTCCGGTGCGGATGGCCTCGACGCGATCGTGCTCGCGCTTGCCGGCCTTCAGCGGCTCGGACGCGAGGGCGAGGCCGGCGGCCTGCTCGACCCCGCGCGCTTCGTCCCTGCGCCCGGACAGGGCGTGCTCGCGCTGGAGGGTCGCGCTGACGACGAGGGCGCCCGGCGAGCCGCGGAGAGCATCACCGACGAGCGAGCGCTGGCGGCGCTGCGCGCCGAGCGGGCACTCGCGCGGGCGCTCGGCGCGGACTGCCACACGGCTCTCGGCGCTCATGCGCAGCCGTGCGAGGAAGGCCTCCTGCTGCGTGGCTGGGTCGGCCTGCCGGACGGTTCGGCGTGGGCCTTCGACGAGCAGGCCGGCGAGCATGGAGCGCCTGAGTCGCTCGGCGAGCTCGTGGCGGAGCGGCTGTGCGCGGTCGGGGCGCGAGAGCTGCTGGACGCGGCGCGCGAGGTCACGCAGGCGGGCGATGCCGGCTGAGGACGGCGGCCCGGGCCGCGTCTACCTGGTCGGCGCGGGCCCAGGCGATCCCGGGCTGCTGAGCGCCCGCGCGCTCGAGGTGATCGCCGCCGCTGACGTGATCCTCTACGACCGGCTCGTGGGACAGGGGGCGCTCGACGGCGCACGCGCCGGCGCGGAGCTGCTGTTCGTCGGCAAGCAGGGCGGCGGGCCGCAGGTTCCCCAGGCCGAGACCGAAGCTCTGCTGCTCGAGCATGCGCTCGCGGGCAGGACGGTCGTGCGCCTGAAGGGCGGGGACCCGTTCGTGTTCGGTCGCGGCGGCGAGGAGGCGCTGATGCTCCGCGAGGCGGGGGTCCCCTTCGAGATCGTGCCCGGCATGACGGCCGGCCTGGCGGCGCCGGCCTACGCCGGCATCCCGGTCACGCACCGGGGGCTCTCGACCGCCGTCGCGCTCGTCACCGGCCACACGCGCGAGGGCGGGGAGGAGCCGTCGATCGACTGGCAGGCGCTCGCCGTCTTCCCGGGGACGCTCGTCTTCTACATGGGCGTCTCGGCGCTGCCGGCGATCGCCGCCGGGCTGATCGCCGCGGGGCGAGCAGGCGAGGAGCCGGCGGCCGTGATCGAAGCGGGCACGCTACCCGGACAGCGGACGGTCTCCGGCACGCTCGCGACGATCGCGCGGGCAGCCGGCGAGGCAGGCGTGCAGGCGCCTTCGGTGACGGTGATCGGCGCGGTCGCAGCGCTCTCCGGCGAGCTCTCATGGCTGCCGCCGCGACCGCTCGCCGGCAGGACGGTCGCGGTGACGCGGGCGCGGGCGCAGGCGAGCGGCCTCGCGCGCTCGCTGGCCGAGCTGGGAGCGCGCGTCGTGCAGGCGCCCGCGATCGCCGTTCGCCCGCTCCCCGGCCCCGCCCTGGATCCCTCGCCCTACGACTTGATCTGCGTCACGAGCGCGAACGGCGCCGACGGACTGTTCGAGCGGCTCGCCGCATCGGTGCCGCCCCGCGACGCCCGCGCGCTGGCGGGGATCCGCATCGCAGCGATCGGAGAGAGCACCGCCGCGGCGCTGCGCTCGCACGGGATCGAGGCCGACATCGTCGGGGAGCGGGCCGTCGCCGAGGGTCTCCTCGAGGCGCTCGATGCAGAGCTCGTTGAGCGCCCGGCCGAGCGCGTGTTGATCGCGCGCGCCTCGCAGGGCCGCGACGTCCTGCCGGCCGCCCTTGCCGAGCGCGGGATCGAGGTCGACGTGCTGGAGCTGTACGAGACCGTCGCCGAGGCCCCGCCGCTCGGCGTGCTCGAGGCGGCGCTCGGCGCCGACTACATCACCTTCACCTCCGCCTCGACGGTGCGCAACTTCCTCGCGGCCGCGGGCGGAGCAGAGGCGATCGGTCCGGACACGAGGCTCGTGTCGATCGGCCCCGTGACCAGCGACGCGCTGCGGCAAGCCGGGCTCGAGCCTCATCTCGAGGCCGAGCGCCACGACGTGCAGGGCGTGCTGGACGCGCTGCTGGCCGACGCGGGTGATAACCAGTCAGAGTCGTGACAACTCCCGTCATCACCTTCCTTTCGGATTACGGCCTCGGCAACGAGTTCGTCGGCGTCTGTCACGCGGTGATCGCACGGCGCTGCGCGGAGGCGCGCGTGATCGACCTGACACACTCGATCCCCCGTCATGACGTGCACACCGGCGCGATCGTGCTGCGCGCCACGCTCCCCTACCTGCCCGACGCGATCATCCTCGCGGTCGTCGACCCGGGCGTCGGCACGAGCGGCGCGCGCGGGCGGCGCGCGATCGCCGTGCGCACAGTCGAGGAGGGCAGGCTCCTGGTGGGCCCCGACAACGGCCTGCTGATGCCGGTCTGCGAACGGCTCGGCGGCGTCGCGGAGGCGGTCGACGTGGAGGCGTCCTCGGAGCGGCTCGAGCCGGTCTCGCCGACCTTCCACGGCCGCGACATCTTCGCGCCGGTCGCAGGGGCGCTCGCCGCGGGGGTACCGCTGGCGTCTCTCGGCGAGCCGCTCGAGGTGGACAGCCTGCGGCGGCTGAACATCTCGGTCGCGGTGATGACCGACGCCGGCCTCGAGCTGCACGTGCTCCACTCGGACACCTTCGGCAACCTGATCCTCGACGGACAGACCGAGCAGATGGCCGAGCTCGGGTTGCGCGTCGGCGACGAGGTCTGGGTGCAGACGGGGGGACGCCGGCACCACGCGACGTTCGCGCGCACGTTCGCGGACGTCCACCCCGGCGGGCTGCTGCTCTACAAAGACGGGCTCGGGATGCTCGCGCTGGCGGTGAACCGGGGCTCGGCAGCCGAGGTGCTCGGCGCCGGGCGCCTCGACGAGGTCCTGGTCGCGCCCGGTGAACCCCTCGCCTGAGACCGCGCCGAAGGGCGTCCTGGGAACGCCCCGGCTCCATCTCCGCCTGACCGACTCGACCAACCAGCGCGCCCGTGAGCTGGCCGCCGGCGGCGCGCCGCACGGCGCGCTGGTGACCGCATCGGAGCAGACCGCCGGGCGCGGCCGGCAGGGACGGAGCTGGTCGGCCCCGCCGGGCAGCTCGCTTCTGGCCTCCCTCGTCCTGCGGCCCGCGCCGCGGCTGCTGCCGCTCTCCTGCGCCGTCGCTGTCTGCGAGGCCCTCGACGCGGCGCCCGGCGCCGAGCAGCGCCCCCGCGCGCTGATCAAGTGGCCCAACGACATCGTGCTCGCGCGCGGCGAGCGGCTCGCGAAGCTCGCCGGGATCCTGATCGAGGCGCGGGTCGGCAGTCCGGACGAGAGCTGGGCGGTGCTGGGCATCGGGCTCAACGTGGCTGTGGAGCTCGAGCAGCTGCCCACCGAGCTGCGCGAGACCGCCGCGACGCTCGGCCTCGAGCCCGCGGAGGTCGAGCCGCTGCTCGCGCGCCTGCTCCGGGCGCTCGAAGCGAGACTCGCGCAGGAGCCGGATCAGACGCTGTCGGCGTGGGCGAAGCGCGACGCTCTGAAGGGGAGGAGGATCGCCTGGGGGCCGCCGGGGGCCGCGGGCTCGCCGGGCGGGCCGATCGACTCCACCGGTGTCGCCCGGGGGATCGATGGCGACGGACGCCTGGTGGTCGCTCTCGACGACGGGGGGCGGACCGCGATCGGCTCGGGCGAGGTCCACCTGCGGTTCGCAGGCTGACCACGCCCGCCGCGGCGCCGCGCGAGAATCGGGGGCGCGATCAACCCTGGAGGCAGCGCGGTCGATGAGTGAACCGATGGCGAGCGTATTTCCAATCGGCCACATCTACGACCTCGTGGTGGCCGATCACGGTCGCCAGCACGCGTTCGTGTGCCTGGCAGCGATGCTGATCGCGTTCTTGGCGATCCGCACCAGCGCGCGCATGACGCGCCGCTTCAGCTGGTGGCCGGGCGGCGTCGAGACCTCCGACGGCATGCACCTTCACCACTTCGTGTGGGGGATCTTCCTGATGCTCGGCGCCGGCTTCCTCGGCCTCGGGCTGCACCTCAGCGAGCCGTGGGGAGGCATCGTCGCGGCGGTCTTCGGCGTGGGGGCCGGTCTCACCCTCGACGAGTTCGCGCTCTGGACGCGTATGGAAGACGTTTACTGGCGCGAGGAGGGCCGCAGCTCGCTCGACGCTATCGCGGTGGTCGCGAGCGTCGGCGCCCTCGTCGTGATCGGGGTGCGGCCGTTCGAACTCGACGACCCCGGCTCCGCGGTCACCGTCAGCGCCGTGATCGCCGCGTGCCTGATCGCAGCGGTCGTCGCGATCCTCAAGGGGCGGCTCCTGCTCGGCGCGATCGGCGTGTTCCTCTTGCCGGTCGGGCTGTTCGGCGCCCTGCGGCTCGCGCGTCCGGGCTCAGCGTGGGCCCGGCGACACTACGGCGACGGGGACGAGCGCATGAACAGAGCACGGCGCCGCTATCGGAACGAGTCGCGCCTGACCCGGCGCGTCTCCGACGCGATCGGCGGCGCACCCAGCGAGAGCTAGGCGCGGAGCGCCCGCTCAGGCGAGCAGGCGCTCGGAGGCGCTGTCCTCATCGCCCGGGCCGTCGCCGCCTGCGCGTTTCGAGCTGCGCCTCTTGCGCCCACGCCGGGGGCCGGCATTGCCCTCGCCGCCCTCCGTCTTGGACGCCGCCTCGGCGGCGGCGCCGTTGCGCTCGCCGTCGTCCACCTTGGCGGCTGCTTTGCGGGCGCCGCCGTTGCGCTCGTCGTCGTCCGGCCGGTTGCGGCCCCCACGGCGAGACCCGCCCAGCTCGCCCTTCGGCGTCTGGTCCGCGGCTGGCGCTCCGTTCTCCGTAGCGGCGGCCCCGCCGACCCCGGCAGGAGCGCTCCCGTTTGCGTTCGCGCCGGCGCCCTGCTCGGCGCCCCTCGAGCCCTTGCGCCGTCGCCGCGCGTTGCGCGCGCGGCGCTTGGGGAAGTTGCGCAGCAGTTCGCGCGCGAGCGCCGGCGGCTTACGCGCCATCCGGGTGCGCGCGCCGCGGAGCGCCTCCTCGGCCTCCGGCGTGTGCGCGAGGGCGGCGGCGAGCAGTGCGGCTGCGAGGCGGCGATCCTGCTTGCGGGCCGCGTGGATCAGGCGGCGCGCGTTGCGGGCGTGCGCGCCGCCGGCGGAGTTGACGAGCAGGCCCAGCAGGCGCTTGGTCTCCGGCCAGCGCTGCACGGCGTACTCCTCGTGCACGTCGCGCGTGTACTCGGCGAGCCGCCAGATCCAGGCGTTGGCCTGGTCGCGGCGACCGATGCGGCGCTCGACGAGCGCGCGCAGCATGATCTTCGTCGCCTCCTTGCGCTCCTCGCGAGGCCAGGTGCCGATGATGTCGATCGCCTCGTCGAAGGCGTCGGGGTCGCGCAGCGCCGCGATGTCCGCGAGGGCGCGGAGCCGCAGCTGCGGGTTCTTGTTGCGCTGGACGGCGGTGATCAGGAAGCGCCCCTTCAGCTCGCCGCTGCGATCGAAATGGAGCATCGCGCGGGCACGGCGCCAGCCGTTCGGCGCGACGCGCGCGCCGGCGAGCGCCGCCCACAGATGCTGCTCTCCGTAGTCGAGGTGCTCGACCGCGATCCGCCACAGCTCTCGCTCGAAGACCGCGAACCGGCGCTCCTCCTCCGCGCAGACGGGCAGCACGCGGCGCTCGACCCTCATGCGCCGCCCGCGCCCGCGACGGACCGGTCCGACCACGATCGCGCCGCCACGGTAGACGTCGCGGTCCAGCAGCGAGTGCAGCGTGACGACCGGATCGTCGTGCTTGGTGGCGGGATGGACGAAGTCGACGACCAGGCCCGCCTCCTTGCCGGGATGCCGGCGCGTGACACGGCCCACCCGCTGCTGGTAGATCCGCTTCGAGGCCGTGGGGGCGAGGTGCACGCAGACGGTCGCGCGCGGGCTGTTCCAGCCCTCGGCGAGCAGCTGCGCGTTGATCAGGACGTCGATGTCGCCACGCTCGTAGCGGGCGAGGATGTCGACGAGTTCGCGCTTGGGCGTTTCGCCCGAGACAGCCTGCGCCTTCAGACCCTCGGCCCGGAACGCCTCGGCGAGGTTGTAAGCGTGCTGGACGCCGGCGGCGTAGACGACGCCGGGCACGCCGTTGAAGCGCGTCTTGTAGAGGTTCGCGACGGCGATGTTGAAGGGCTGCTGGTCGAGCAGTTTCGCCAGCTCGTCCTGGTCGAACTCGGTGTCGATCTCTCCCCGGCGCAGCGGCACCTTGGCGATCGTCCGCACGCCGACGCCGGGAGATATACGCACGCAGCGCAGCGGCGAGATCACGCCACGACGCGCTGCGAGCGCGAGGTCGAAGCGCGAGGTCTGCGTCGGGAACAGGTCGGTGACGTGGCGGGCGATCAGCGCCCCGGTCGCCGTCATGCCGATGAAGATCGGGCCGGTCCACTCGCGGATCGCGGCGCTCGTCTTCTCGCCGAGCGCGGTGTGCGCCTCGTCGCAGATCACGATCGTGTAGGCGCTGGAGATCTTGCCGGCGTTGCGGACGAACCACTGGTAGGTCTCGACGGTGACCGGCCCTTTGCCGGGGTCCTCGCCCTGCAGCAGCGGTTTGCTGATGCGCTTGGAGTAGCCGCGGTCGCGCAGCTCGCCGAGGAACTGGTCGACGAGGTTGCGGCGATGGGTGAGGATCAGGACGCCACCGGTCTGCGTGGCCTCCACGAAGCCGAGGGCCGCGACCGTCTTGCCGGCGCCCGTCGCGTGCTCGAACCAGAAGCGCTTGGCCGCGTTGGGGTCCTCGGGCTGCTCGCCGAGCGTCTCCTCGTCGTCGTCCTCGTCGACCCAGTCGCGCGGCTCCTCGTCGGTTTCCGCGGCCGTCTCCTCGGCCTCGGCCTCAGCGTCGTCGTCGGCTGCGATCTCCTCGTCCTCGTCCTCCTCCTCGTCCTCCTCGTCCTCCTCCGGGGCGGCGCGGCTGACGGGACCGAGGTCCTCGTCATCGTCTTCCTCGTCGTCCTCCTCCAGCTCGTCCTCCTCGTCCTCGGGCTCCTCCTCGTCCTCCTCGGCGGCCGGCGGCGGCGCCTGCTGGGCGGCGGAGGGGGGCTCGTCCGGGCCGAGGATGTCGGCTGAGGCGAGCAGCTCAGGGGAGGCCGACGCGGCGACGCGGCCGTTCGGCGCCGAGCGCTGGGACTCGGCCAGCAGCGCAGTCAGGGTGCCGGAGAGCGCGTCGACCTGGTGCGCGGAGAGGACGGTCCCGTCGGCGAGCTTCGGCTCCTCGTCTGAGAGCAGCCGCTCGAGCCCGAGCAGCAGCGAGAACTCGCGCCGCCACCCGGTCGAGGGCTGTTTGGCCTTGGGGTCCTCGGCCAGCTCGGCGAGCGCCTCGTCGAGCGCGCGGCGCCGGGGAGTCCCGGGGGCCAGCGCGACGGCGGGATCCTCGCCTTCGTGCAGGAAGCGCTCGCGCACGAACTTCTCAGCTCGCGCGATATCCGCGGAACCCGGGATGGTCGTGGCTGCGAGGGCCACTGAGGTGGACTCGGCCATAGGAGGCTCTGGACTTCGAGACAGAGCCGCTCGGAAGGTGACTTCGACGCGGCCCGAAGGAAAACTGCGCCCTGTGGCGCACTCGCCGGAGGCCCTCTGCGCCCCGGCTCTCTACGTGAGTTCAGGATATAGCACGGCGAGGCGCGATCCAAGCCCGCGGTCGGACCGGAAGGACGGATGCACGAGCACCCGCCGTGGCGGCGGCGCGGGACCCGCCATCTGCGAGGCTGTGGCGCGTGACGCCGACGCGCCTGGCACTGCTCGCGGCCACAGCCGGGATCGCCGCCCTGGTGATCGTCGGGCTGCTCGAGCTCCGAAGCGGCTCGAGCGGGCAGCCCTCGCAGCTGACTCCGGCCACGATGCAGGCGCGCCTGCGCGACTCCCCGCCCCAGCTCGCGGCGCTCCACGCCCGCGCCGCCCAGCTTCTCCCGGGCGGCTTGGCGGCGGTGCGCCGGCGCCTGGCGGCGCTGCGCGGGACGCCGGTCGTGATCAACAAGTGGGCCTCGTGGTGCGGGCCGTGCCGGGCCGAGTTCGGCGCCTTCCAGCAGGTCTCGGTGCGCCGCGGACGTGAAGTGGCGTTCGTCGGGATCGATTCGGGCGACACCTCGAAGGGCGCCGCCGAATCGTTCCTACGCTCGTTCCCGGTGTCCTACCCGAGCTACTACGACGCCAGCGGGCAGGCCGGCGCGGCGATCACCGACTCGAGCTTCACGCCCGTGACCGTGTTCGTCGATCGCCGCGGGAGCATCTACATCCATCAGGGGCCCTATCCCGACGCCGCCAAGCTCGAACGCGACGTGCGGCGCTACGCGCTAGGGGTCTGAGCGGATGCCCGAGCTGCGCATCGACCCGCTCTCCGGGCACCGCACGATCGTGGCCGGCGAGCGCAGCCGGCGACCGGGCGGCGAGCCGCGCTGCGCGCCTGCCGATCCGATCGACCCCGAGCAGGACCCGTTCGCCGAGGGCCACGAGGACCGCACGCCGCCGGAGCTGTACGCGTTGCGTCCAGGCGGGGGCGCACCGAACTCCCCCGGGTGGACGGTGCGTGTCGTCCCGAACCTCTATCCCGCGCTCGAGCCGCGCGCGGACGGCGCCGCCCCCGCGCTCGAAACGGAGCCGGCGGCGGGCGGGCGCGGCGCCCCGGAGCTGTTCGTGAAGCTCGCTGCCACAGGGGCGCACGAGGTCGTCGTCAACGGTCCGCAGCCGGTGCTGTCGCTCGCCGATCTGCCCGCAGCCCAGGTGGTCGCCGCGGTGGATGTCTGGCGCGAGCGCATGCGCGCCCACGCCGACAGCGCCTACGTGCAGCTGATCGTCAACGAGCGGCGCGAGGCCGGGGCCTCGCTCCCCCACACCCACGCCCAGCTCTATGCCCTGGACTTCGTTCCGGCGGCGGTCGCACGCGAGCGCGAGCGTGCAGCCGCCTACACGACGCGGACGATGGGACAGAGCCTGCTCGGAGATCTCGTGGCGGACGAGGTCCGCCGCGGCGAGAGGATCGTGGCGATCGACGATGAGGCGGTGCTGCTCGCCCCGTTCGCCTCGCGGCTGCCCTTCCAGCTGATGCTCGCGCCACGCGTGCCGCGGCCGCGCTTCGAGGAAGACGGACCGACCGGCGCGGCGCTCCTGCACGACGGGCTCCAGCGCCTGGCGCGCCGCCTCGGCGCGAACCCACCGCTGAACATGTGGGTCAGGACGGCACCCCGCGGCGCCGATCAGTTCTGCTGGCGGATCGACGTGATGCCGCGGCTCACCCATCTCGCCGGGCTCGAGCTCTCGACGGAGCTCAACCTGAACATCGTCGCGCCCGAGGACGCCGCCCGGCTGCTCCGCGACGCGTAGGCCCAAGGCCGGCACGGATCGCCGGCGGACCCTTTCGCCCAGGGCCTGCACGGAGCGCCGACGGATCCTCTCCCTGACCCGGGCACGGAGCGCCGGCCGACCCTGTCGTTCTCTAGGCTCCACGCCGATGCCTCCCGAGGACCGTCTGGTGCCGCGCTTTGCGGCCGAGCCGCCGCAGGACGCGCTCCCGTACGGGCGATGGGAGCAGCGGCTACGCGAGGAGTTCCTCGCGGCGGCGCTCGCGCTCGACGGCGCGCCCGAGGACATCGGTCAGCCGGAAGGTCTCGCCTGGTTCCCCGACCGCAGCTGGCACGGGCGCACCTACGTGCCGGCGACCGCCCCCACCAGCGGCGGCTACGAGCTGTTCGGATACGTCCGCTACCTGCCGGGCGGCGAGGAAGGCGAGCCGCAGGACTTCACGGCCCACGTCGACTTCACCGACGACACCGCCGAGCGCAACCCTGACTGGAGCCTCGACCTGTGCGACGAGGTGATCGGCAGCTGGCGCGGCGAGAACAACGCCGTGGCGGCGATGACGCTCATCTGGGGCCGCCCGCTCCTCTCCGGCGGGGTGACCGTGACGGCCGAGCTCGCCGGCCTCGCGGTCGACCAGTGCAACCTGGTCGACGAGCGCTTCACGCTGATCGCGCCGGACGACTACCGCCAGGACCTGCTCGACATCAAGCTCTACGACGGCGGCGGGCGCGAGCTCGCCTCCGAGTCGCTCTACGACGCCGAGGAGGATGAGGAGGGCGGCGAGGACTGAGCGGCCCGATAGGCCGTTGCAAGCGGAGGGTTGTTCGGTTACGGTCTGCCGTGGTGTCCGGGCCCGCGGCCCGGGAGGGAGAGCGGCTGAGGAGGGAACAAGGATGGGAGCGTTCGGAGCGCGGACGGGACGGTTGATCCTGGCGGCGGCGATCGCGGCTGCGGTGTGTGCCGCAGGTGCGAGCGGAGCGGCCGCCAAACCGCCCAAGCTGAAGATCACGAGGCACTGGATGCCGGCGCCGACCGCGCCGGAAACCCCCAACTCGATCACGCTGCAGGGGGTGCGTCTGAAGCACGGGCTCGACTTGAACCAGGTGGGCGTGATCAAGATCGGCTCGACGAAGGCCAAGAACGTGATCGTGTTCGAGCCGGGCACCTCGGCGGGCGCCGCGTACATCGTGCCGTTCGCGAAATCGCTTGTCGAAAAGCTGCCCGACTGGCAGGTCTGGTCGGTCGAACGGCGCGAGAACCTGCTCGAGGACCAGTCCTACATCGCCAGGGCCAAGAAGGGCAAAGCGACGCCGCAGGAACTGTTCCACTACTACCTCGGCTACCTCGCGGAAAACCCGGAGCTCAAGCCGCACATCGGGAACGTGAACGGCGAAGAAATCCCGTTCACGAAGAAATGGGGCATGAGCGTGGCAGTCGAAGACCTGCACACCGTGATCGGCGCGGCCAAAGCGCTCGGCGGCAAGGTCGTCCTGGCGGGGCACTCGCTCGGCGGCTCGGTCGTCACCGCGTACGCGACCTGGGACTTCGCGGGCTCGCCCGGCGCCGACGGACTGTCTGGTCTCGTCTATGACGACGGCGGAAGCGGCCCGACACCGATCTCTCAAACCCAGGCCGAAGAATCGCTGGCGAAACTCCACGTCAAGTCACCGTGGCTGGCGTTCGGCGGCATCCCGGCTCCGCTGTTGGGGCTGTTCTCGACGCTCGGTGCGATGGGTGTCGTGACCGGCCCCGACGAAGCGTCGCTGGCCGAGGCCTTCCCGCTGCTGCCGTCGAACCTGAAGCCGACGAACGAAAAAGGCGAAACGATTCCCGTCACCAACGAAGCCGAGTTCGGCTTCGGCGTGAACGTCGGCACTTCACCGCCGAACCTCGCGGCCGCGCAGGTTCACGCCGGCACGGGCATCAGTGAAACCGCGAACTCCGAAGGCCTGCGCACGTGGAACGGCGAAGGCGCGCTGTCACCGCTTCGCCGTTACGCCGAAATGCTCGCGGGCACCGGGTTCACGCACGCCGACGGCGGCGAGTGGTATTTCCCCGAACGGCTGACGATCGACACCGGTGCCGTCGCGGAGGGCAACGCCAACCCGGCGCAGGAAGTCCTTGGCGAGCACGCGATCCACGGGCACGAACTGCCGACGTCGCTGAAGATCCTGGCGATCAGCAGCGAACTGGACAAACTCTTCGGCGGCAGCGGCAGCGTGCTGACCGACGCCGAAAAGCTGGCCGAACAGTCGGGGATCCCGTCCGAAAACCTGACGCTGATCGACAAGGAAACGGAATACGCGCACAACGACCCGGCCGCGGCGGACCCGGGCGGAAACATCGAAGGCAACGCCTTCTACGCGGCCATGGTCCCGTATTTGGAAGGGATCGCCGCGGGCTGAGCGGCCTTGGGTCGGCCGGCGCTCCGTGCCGGCCTCAGGGGTGGGCCGGCGCTCCGTGCCCGGCCCCCCCGGGCGACGGGGGCTCGCGAACGGGCCCCCGTGCGCTCGGGCGTTACTTGCGGCAGGCCGCGAGCGCCGTGCTCTTCGCCGAGCTCGGCAGCGACGGCGCCTTTTCGACCACTTCTTCGCAGACTTCGCGCGCGGCCTGCTTGACGGCTTGGGTGTCGCCTTTCCCCGCCTTGTCACAGGCTTCCGAGAGCTTCGATTTCGCGGTCGCGGAGAGGGCTTTCTGCGTTTCAATCAGGTGATGGCATTCCGCGACCGCCTTCTGGAGGTTCGCCGGCACGCCGGTCGATGAGCTCGTCGCCGTCGTCGGCGTCGATTTCGTCGTGGCGCTCGAACTGCCGCCGCCTCCGCATCCGCTCAGCGCCATCGCGCCCGCCACCGCCAGCAGCGGGAGTGGTGCAAGCCGTCGGCTCATGCTTCCCCGATCGTTCCGGCGGACGCCCTGCGCCCCCGCCTGCTTTGAAGAACCCTACATCCGGCCGGCAGGCGCGCACATCGGCGAGGTCGGCCGGCAGTGCGCGCCGGCCGACCTCCCAGGGCAAACCCTTTCTAGCCCTTGACCGAGTGGAACGCGCCGAGCGTGCCCGGCAGCGTCGGCGTGAACGGCTGGAACTTGTAAGGCTTGCCGGCGTCGAAGCCTGCTTTTTCGGCGGCTTTCGGTTCCGCGAACGGCAGCAGCGCTTCGACGGCCTGCCCGATGTTCTTCAGCCCGAGGGTGCGCTCGTAGCCGTTGTTGTTGGGCGGGTCGACCGACTCGGACTGCTTCTGGATCCCCGTGACCGCCTCGATCGGGCCGCCGTCGGATTTGGCGACGCCCGGTGCGACGACGCGCGCGAGGGTGCGGTGGTCGGACTCGATGCCCATGATGCGCGCGGCCGTCACGCGCAGGTCCGCGGTGCTGAACTCGCGCACGCCGACGAGGTAGGCCGCGATGAACGCGTCCTCCAACGTGACCAGCGTGTCGAGCGTCGTCTGCGCGTCGGCGAACATGTTCTTCGGGTAGTAGAACGTCGTGAACCCGGACGGCTTGCGCGTGAGGCTTTCCTCCAGCGCGAAGTGCGACATCTCCTCCTGCAGCGCGGCCTTCAGGTATCCCTGGTCGTCCGATTCGAGGTTTTTGAAGAACGGCGCCGTGTTGATGATGTTGGCGTAGGTCGTCACCGCCAGCGCCTCGGCGATCTGCGCCGCTTTCAGGATTTCGACATCGCCCTTCGTCGGCCCGTGCGGGCGCTTCTTGGCGAAGGCCGCGGCGGGGCCCAGCGCGCCGAGCCCCGCCGCGCCCGCGCCGGCGACGGCGGCTCCCTTCAGGAAGCCGAGCCTGGTGCTCGAGTGCCCACCGCGTGGTTCGTCCACCTGCTGGGTGTGCTGCGCGCTCATTTCGTGTGGCCCCCTTCTTGTCAGTTCGCTAACGATCCATCCGGCCGCTTACTACGGACCAGGAGCCGGAGCGGATCACCTCAGCGCTCACTCGCCCGTCTGCGAAGATCGGGCCAGGATGGCCGCCGAGCACCCTGAAGAGCACAGGCAGTCGCCCGCGGACCTGCACCCGCTCGTCGGAGGCTTCGTCGACGCCGCCGGCTACGACCGCGCGCGGCCCCGCTACGACGCGCTCGTCGTCGCCGAGCTCATCGCGCAGCTCGGCCTCGAGCCCGGCGCGCCGGTGCTGGAGCTCGGCGCGGGAACCGGCCAGCTCTCGGAGACACTGCTCGGCGCGGGCCTCGACCTCACAGCGGTCGAGCCGCTCGAAGGCACCCGCGAGCTGCTTGCCGAGGCGATCGGGGCCGAGCGGGTGCGCGCAGGTCGCGCGGAGGAGATCCCACTCGCGGACGGGAGCGTGCGGGCCGTGTTCGCGGCCGACGCCTTCCACTGGTTCGACGAGCGCCGCGCGATGCCCGAGATCAAGCGCGTCCTGCAGCCCGGCGGGGGCGTGGCGATCCTGCGCACGGCGCCGGTGATCGACGAGCCCTGGAGCCGGGAGCTCGGCGAGGTGATCACCCGCATGCGCCCGGAGCACCCTGCCTTCAACGCGCGCGGCGCGGCGGCCGCGCTGGAAGACGATCCCGCCTTCGGAGCGGTCCGGGAGACGATGGTCACCTCGAGACGGGATCTGGACCGCGAGGCGCTCATCGCACTGGTCGGGACCTTCAGCTGGGTGGCGACGATGCCCGCCGAGGAGCGCGAGCGGCTGCTCGCAGGAGTCGGCGAGGTCCTCGACGCACACGGCGTCGAACGCGAGACCTACGACGTGCGCCACCAGATCTGGCTGGCGCAGCTGCTGATCTAGGCGCGCCCGCCCGCTACTACTACTGGTTCTCTGCGACCGAGGGGTCGCCGACTGCCGCGATCGCCGCGGCGCCGGGCGCGGACACGGCTGCGGCCGCCGGGAGCGCGAAGAGGCCACCGACACCCTCCGCGGCGACAGGTTCGCCGAGGAAGAAGCCCTGGGCCATCGTGCAGCCCATCGACTGCAGCGCGTCGACCTGGTCCTGGCTTTCGACGCCCTTTGCGATCACCGTCAGCGAGAGGTCTCGACCGAAGACGAGGATCGCCTCCAGCAGCCAGCTCCGGTAGTCCTCGTCTTCGCCCGCGTCGAGCGAGGACCGGTCCACCTTCAGGAAGTCGATCGGCATCTTCTGGAGGTCGGCGCGGTAGGCGTAGCCGCTGCCGAAGTCATCGATCGCGATGCGCACGCCGAGCGCCTTCAGCGCCTCGAGGCGGGCGGCCGCTCCCTCCTTGTCCTCCATCACGGTGCTCTCCGCGATCTCGAGCGCGAGCAGCGAGGGCTCGAGCCCGGACTGCTGCAGCGCCCGCAGCACGTCGGTCGCGAACCCATCGCGGTTGATCTGCTTGGACGAGACCTTGACGGCGACGCCGACACGGTGACCGGCGACGTTCCAGCCGGCGGCCTGCACGCATGCCTGTTCGAGGGCCCACCGGCCGATCGGGACGATCAGGCCGCTCTCCTCGGCGAGCGGGATGAACTCCGACGGCGAGACCTCGCCTTTGGTCGGGTGATCCCAGCGCAGCAGTGCCTCGAGCGCGACCACACGACGGGAGGACAGCTCGTAGACAGGCTGGTAGAGCAGCGAGAACTGCTCTTCCTGGAGGGCGGTGTTGAGCTCCACCTCGAGCACGCCACGGCCCTCGATGATCGAGCGCATGTTGGCGTTGAAGAGCGTGTAACGGTCCTTGCCCGCCGCCTTGGCCGCGAACAGCGCCATGTGGGCGTCGCGCAGCAGATCGTCGGGAGTCGCATAGCGGCCGAAGGCGACGCCGATGCTGGCCGTGAGGAAGAAGCTCGGGCCGAAGCCCTCGATCTCGACCGGCTTGTGCAGCGCCTCGATGATGCGCCCCGCGAGCCCGTCCAAGCGCATACCGCGGACCGGCGATTCAACGATGATCACGAACTCGTCGCCACCGTAGCGACCGACGGTGTCGTGCGTGCGAACGGTGTTCTCGAGGCGCTCGCTGACGGTCTTCAGGAGCTGGTCGCCGGCGTCCTGGCCGAGCTTCTCGTTGACGTCCTTGAACCAGTCGATGTCAACGAACAGCGCGCCGACCATGATCGAGGAGTTGCGCCCGGCGCGAGCGAGCATCCGCTCGGCGCGGTCCAGCGTGAGACCGCGGTTCGGCAGGCCGGTGAGCGCGTCGTAGAGGTCTTCGCGCGGCGCCGGTGGGGCGGCCTGGGGCACAGCGACGGGGGCCGCCTGGGCACCCGGACGGCGCAGGCCGAGCACGAGGGCGCCGGCGAGAACGCTGGCGAGCAGGCCGGTGATCAGCAGGGCGATCGCGTCACCGTGGTCGCCGACGGCGGCCGAGGGTGTGGGCGCGAACGTCTTCAGGGTCCAGCCTCCGTGGAAGGAGGTGGTGGTGACCATCGGTTCCGCCGGCGGCGTTCCGTAGGTGTAGACGTCGTCGTGGCCACGGGCGTGGTGGCTCAACCGCGCGGCGCCTTCCGGCAGGCCGCTCATCGACTCCGACAGGAGCACCGTCGGCGCGAGCACCTCGCGCACCCAGCCCGCGAACGCAGCCCGGCGCCCGGCGTCGGAGTGCGGAAGCACGTTGCTGCGGTAGATCGGAGTCAGGATTTCGAGCGCCTGGCCGCCACCGGCCGCCGAGACGCCGTTGTAGAGGCTGTGGCCGGTGTCGCGCGTGGCGAGCAGAGCGCGGTTGGCCGAGCACACGTCGAAGCTCCCGGCCGGCTGCGAGGCGGCGCTCCGCCCGACCGTGCCGATCGGCAGGCATTCGAAGCTGCGCCCGTTCGGCGTCACCTTCGGCGCCGCCGGTGCGGTCGTCGTCTTGACGCCGGTCGATGAGGTCGTGGTGGTCGCAACGGGCGGCTTGTACGGGACCCCCGCGACGTGCGCGTGGAAGGCGGCGAGTTCGGGAGCCCGCACGAGCGCGATCAGACTGAGCCCTTCGAGCTCGGGGTGGTTGCGCATCAGGCGCGCCCATCCGGACCAGTTCTTGAATTCGGCGGCGCTCCCGTCGGGGTTCTTCGAGAGGTAGGTGCCCGAGGCGGTCAGCACGCCGTCCTGGTGGGCGAGGGCGAGCTTGACGGCGCCGGAGGTGCCGGCGGAGGCGTGCTCGAAGGCGGTGCGAGCGCTCCGCGCGTTCGAGTGGGCGACCGCGCGAGCCCCGAGGACGCTTGCGACGGCGCCTGCGGCGAGGACGACCAGCGCGATCGCCAGACGCGGCCAGGAGATGTTGGACAGCGACCAGCGCGAGCCCGGTCCCTCATCGGCATCCGGGACGTTCGCGGGCTCGTGCGAGGCGCCGTTCCCGTCGGCCGCGGCCAGTGCGTGGATGTGGATCGGCTGCTGGGCCGAGTTGCCGGCGGCGTTGGGCTCGGGCGCGGCGTCTGGGGTGTCGGGCATGGTGGTCTTGAAGCTCCTTGCGCGCTGCGTGAGGCGCGCTTCTGCGGGCCCTATCGATCTGTCGGCGCCCTAACTTGAGCGGTGCACCTCGGAGGTCTGGACGCTGCAACGCCGCGGGACGGCCGCGGGAGGGGGTTCGCGAGACGGTCAGAGCCGGCCGGCGGCCCCCGCATCCGCGTCAGGACTCCGCGAGCAGCCGCTCCCCCCACCCGGCCGCGAACAGCGACGGACCGCCCCCCGTGTGCCAGAAGACGACCGGGCCCTCGATGCGACCGGCACTCGCGTCGGCGAGCAGGCCGGCCATCCCCTTGGCGCTGTATACGGGGTCGAGGAGGACGCCCTCGGTCCGCGCGAGCAGTGCGATCGCTTCGATTCCGCCTTGCGTGAACGCCCCGTACCCGCCACCGAGCTGCGAGAGGTCGAGATGCGCGTCCTCTTCGACGAGCGCCAGATCGGCCCCCAGCAGCCTGCCGGCCTCGTTCGCGAGCCACGTCACCAGTCCACGGCCGTCCGGGACGATCTGTCCGACGTCGAACCCGACCGGACGCGGTCCGCCCCCGGCGAGCGCGTGCCCGGCCATGAGGCCGGCGTGCGTCCCGCCGGAGGTCGAGGCGTGGTAGACATGACGCGGGCGGACGTGCGCCGCTTCGAGCTGTTCCACCAACTCCCCGTACGCCGCCACGAAACCGAGCGCCCCCACGGGCGAGGAGCCGCCGGCGGGCAGCGTGTAGGCGCCGGCCCGTTCGCCGGCGAGCGTCTCGACCCGCGTCGCGAGCTGCGCCCAGTCCTCTGTGCCGGCGTAGACGACCTCGGCCCCGAACAGGGCATCCAGCAGGAGGTTGCCGCTCGGCGGACCGGCAGGGCGCTCGCCGCCCATCACGAGCACTGCACGCAGCCCCACCCGGGCCGCGGCCGCAGCCGTCGCCCGCGCGTGGTTCGACTGCGGCGCGCCGAGCGTGACCACCGAATCGGCGCCCTGTGCGAGGGCCTCGCCGAGCGTGTACTCGAGCTTGCGCACCTTGTTGCCCATCAGCCCCAGCGAGCCGACGTCGTCGCGCTTCAGCCACACCTCGACGCCGAGCTCCCGGCTGAGCCGGGGCGCGCGCTCCAGCGGCGTCGGCAGCGCCGTCAACTCGGCGCGCGGACGATCGCGCAACGCGGCGAACGGGTCGGGCACGGCGCGATCATCGCAGCCGTCCCTGCTCCCGGCACCGTGGCGCGTGGGCACGTGGGGGGTCCGAGCGTACCCCGGACCCCCACGGCTTCTGCTCAGGCGCGCGCCAGCGGCTCGGGCGCGACGATCTGCTCGTCGGGGTCGATGACGCCCAGGCGCTTGATCGTCCTGACCTCGCCGTCCCGGACCTGGCCGATGAACATGTTCATCCGCACGTGGTGCTGGCCGGGCACCATCTCCGCAGGCCCGCCGGGCCCGACCGCGATCGTGGCGTGGTCCAGCGCACCGATCACCTCTCCCTGATCGAGCGAGCCGGCCTCCCGGACGGCCGCCTCCCAGAGCCTCATGCCGCGGTACATCCCGGAGCATGCGCCGCCGCCGGTGAACATCGCGCCGCCCGGGTAGCGCTTGTCGTAGCGGTCGAGCAACTCGCGGCTGAACGGGTCGTCTGAGTCCCGGTAGTAGTCGAGGCAGCTGTAGAGGCCCTCGACCTGCTCGGACGGAACGAGGTTGAGGCAGTTCTCGTCGAAGTAGGTGCAGACCAGATGCCCGCCACGCTCGCTGAAGCCCGCGTCGTGAAGCTGCTGGAAGAACGGCACGACGGCGGGCGGGACGATCGTGTTGAAGACCACCTCCGCGCCGCGCGAGATGATCCTGTCGATCGCCTCGCTGTAATCGGTGTGGTCGAGCGGGTAGTAGTCCTCCTCGACTATCTCTCCGCCGGCCGCGGTGACGATCTGGCGAACCTTCTCGTTCATGATCCGCGGCCAGATGTAGTCGGCCGACGGCAGCGCGAAGCGCTTGGCGCCGGTGTGCTCGATCAACCAGGGGATCAGCGAATCGACCTGCTGCGCCGGCACCGGGCCGGTGCAGAAGATCAGCGGGTCGCGCTCCTGCCCCTCGTACTGCTCCGGGTAGATGTAGAGCGTCCTGCCCTCGGTGACCGCGGCTGCCTTGATGGCCTGGCGCGTCGAGCTGAGGATGCCGCCGAAGATGACGTCGACCTGCACGTCGCCCACGAGCTTGGCGGCCGCCGCCTCGGCTGCCTCATCCGTCGTCTCGCTGTCCTCGATATGCAGCTCGATGTGCCGGCCGAGGAGGCCGCCCGCGGTGTTGATTTCATCGACGACCATCCGCGCGACGTTTGCGTCGGCGATGCCCATGAAGGCCATCGGGCCCGTGAGGTCGGCGACCACTCCCAGCTTGATGGGTGATGCTGCTGCTGACATGACGTCTCCTTTTGTGGTGGATCGATCTCGGCGCGGCTAGGCGTCGAAGCTGCCGCCGCGCTCGGCCACCTGAGGACGCCCCTTGTGCCCGGCCTCCTGCAGGATCGGCGGGACCTCGGGGTCCGATGCGAACTCCTGCCAGCCCTCGGCGTCCCAGTCGAAGATCACCCAGACCCGGCTGTCGTCGTTAGGGTCGCGGAAGACCTGCGCGCCCTTGGAGCCGTGCTCGCGGCGCTTCTCGGCGCCCTTGGTGGAGAAGATCCGCTCGAAGCGCTCGAAATCCTCAACCGTCGTCGTTGCCAGAAACATCTCTGCCCCCTGTGTGTGCTCGGCGCCGCCGTTCGGTGCCGATGTCGAGGCGAGTATCCGGCGCGGGGCAGGGCCGCCACATCGGGCGAATGCCCTATGCGGCGCGCACGAGCTCCTGCTCAAAGGCCCAAAGCGTCGCGGCGGCGCGGCTTCGGACCCCTGCCTTCTCGTAGATGTGCTGGACGTGATGTCCGACGGTCTTCACGGAGATGCCCAGGCTGTCGCCGATCGCCTGGTTGGAGTCGCCACGCACGAGTGCCAGCAGCACCTCGAGCTCTCGCGGTGTGAGCCCGGAGGGCAGCTCGCGCGGGCGCTTGGCGACGCGATGGCCGGCTGCCGCGAGCACTGCGGCGACAGCGTCGGCGCAGAGCCCACCCTCGGCGGCCTCCCGCAGCAACTCGGCCTCGGCAGCCGGAGCGTCAAGCGCCGGACGGTGCGGACGGGCTTCGCGCATCGCGACGTAGCAATCGGCCGCCGCGAGGATGCGTGCCGCCCGGTCCAGATCAGGCGCTCGCGCGCCGCGGTGGTAGCCCGAGCCGTCGAGGCGCTCGTGATGAGCGCCCGCGATCCGTCCGATCGGCGCGAGCGTGGGCGATTGCGCGAAGGCACGCTCTGTGAAATGTGCGTGCAGGCGCACGCGCTCCCACTCGCCGAAAGCGAGCGGAGCAGGCTTCTCCCAAATCGAGTTCGGCACACCGACGCGGCCGAGGTCGTGGGCGAGCGCCGCGCGTCTGATGAGCGTGACGTCGGCCTCGTCGAGGTCCGCACGCCAGGCGGCAGCCTCGGCGAGCTCGGCGACGGCCGTGCAGTGCTCGCGCAGCCACGGCGTCTTCAGTCCGGTGATCGCCGCGATCGTCGCGAAGCCCGCATCGATCGACTCGCCGTGGAGCCAGACCGGCGGGGAAGGCTCGATCGCGAGCGCGTGCTCCCACATCCGCGACTCGTCCACCTGGTCGAGCATCGCGCCGAGGTTCGCGACGGCGAGCTCTGCGAGACGCGGCTCATAAGCCGCGCCCGAGCGCTCCTCGAGCACCGCACATGCGCGCTCGGGGCCGGCGGCGGAGAGGAAGAGCGAGGCGTCCTTGGCAACGTGCAGCAGACGGACCGACAGCGGGATCTGCTCACCGGCGGCGGGCGGCAGGCCGAGCCCGTCCCAACGTGCGAACACATACGCGAGTGCCTCCTGGATGCTGGTCCGCAGGCCTAGCCAGCCGGCGAAGCGCTGCGCGACCTCGCACATCGTCTCCAGCGATTCGCGAGCCCTGGGGCCGGCCTCCGCGACCGCCTGCTCGAACATCTTCGCGCGGACCTCCTGCGGCCGTCCCAAACCGACGAACGCGCGATAGAACTCGATCACCTCGTCCGGCTTGGTGGGATCGATCAGGTAGAAGGCTGCGCGGTGGGCGATGTCATCGCCGAACAGCTGCCCCGCCTCGTGCCCGTTGGAGGTGCAACCCGACGCGTGCAGCAGCGCGACGTAGTAGGTGTCGGCGAGCTCGTCCGCCGGTGCGCCCGCGAGCTCGCCGAGCCGCACCGCCAGCACGGCGGACCGAACGGCGTGCTCGAGCGGCTGGCCGGTTCCCAGATCGGTGGCGATCGACAGCGCCGCGACCAGCTCGGCCGCCCGGATGGGCTGCTGCACCCCGTCGCGCGCGGCCCCTGCGACGGAAGCCTGCGTCCCCATCAATCCCCCGCTTCCACCGCACGATCGTAACCGACCTCCGAGAGGCCGGTTGCCGTGCTGCCGCTCAACGCCCAGGCTAGGAGGGGCAGGCGATCGCGAACGAGACCGGGTGCAGCTCCTCGAGCAGTCGCTCGCGATCGGTCATGCCCCCGCGAACCCCTGCCGCCAGCTCGGGTGCGCCGGGCGCCAAGCCAGCTCGCGCTTCGCCTTCGCGTTCGACGCGCCGCGAAGCTCCGTCATCATCATCACCCCGGCCTCGCCGGCGAACGGCCGCGCGATGAACCGCGGCATACGCATCGGCTTCTTGGCGCCCAGCGTCTGCGCCAGTGCGGGCAGCCACTCGGCGACCGGGGCCGGATCGTCGTCGACGACGTTGTAGACGCCGCGGCTGCCGTGCTCGACCGCCGCCACCGTCGCCTCCGCCGCGTCGGCGACGTGGATGAACGACCACACCCCCCCACCGTCGCCGACCACGGGGAACTTGCGCCTGCGGACCAGCTCGAACTGCTCCTGGCCACGCGCCAGCGATGTGCCCGGCCCGTAGAACGCGCCGTAGCGCAGCACGATCCCCTCGGTCCACTCCGCTCCGAGGACCGCCTGCTCGAGGTGACGGATCGCGGCCAGCGTCTCTCGCATCTCGCGCAGGGGTGCGGGGTCGAGCGGGTCCGTCTCGCTCTTCACCGGCCCGCCGCTGCGCGCATACGCGCCGTACCCCGCGACCCCCTGTGCCACGAACCGTCGCACCCCGGCCGCCTGTCCGGCCGACAGCAGGTGGTCGGTGCCCGCGGTTCGCAGGAGGTTGGTCGGCGCGGCATCGCGTTCGGAGTAACGCTCCACGCCTGCGAGAGCGGTCAGCTGATGGACGATCACGTCGGGCCTTGCCCGACCGACGGCCGCCGCGAGCTGATCGGGATCGAGCGCATCCGCCACCACGGGCACGGCGCCCATCTCGCGGATCATCGTCTGCTTCGACCCGCTGCGGGTCATCCCGCTGACCTCGTGACCTGCAGCAACCAGACGCGGAACGAGCTGCCTTCCGATCGCTCCGGTGGCTCCTGCCACAAACACCTTCATCATTGCCTCCTTTGTCAAGGGCTACCGCATCTCGTAAGACAGGGCGGGAGCCGCGGTTGTGACACCTGCGTGCGCCGAGGTACGGAAAGCCGACCCTGGGGAGACGCCCGCGAGCATCCGGTCTGGGATCGCTGATGCGACCGGGTGCAGCTCGCGGCTCACGCCCCTGCGAACCCCTGCCGCCAGCTCGGGTGCGCCGGGCGCCAGGCCAGCTCGCGCTTCGCCTTCGCGTTCGACGCTCCGCGAGCGTCAGTCATCATCATCACCCCGGCCTCGCCGCCGAAGAGGCGCCCCACGAACCGCGGCACACGCATCGGCTTCTTGGCGCCCAGCGCGCTCGCAAGGGCCGGAAGCCACTCGGCGACCGGGGCCGGATCGTCGTCGACGACGTTGTAGACGCCGCGGCTGCCGTGCTCGACCGCCACCACCGTCGCCTCCGCCGCGTCGGCGACATGGACAAAGGACCACACGCCGCCGCCCTCGCCGACCACGGGGAACTTCCGCCTGCGGACCAGCTCGAACTGCTCTCCGCCGGACGCGAGGGCTGTGCCCGGTCCGTAGAACGCGCCGTAGCGCAGCACGATCCCCTCCGTCCAACGTGCACCGAGGACCGCTTCCTCGAGATGGCGAATGGCTGCCACGGTCTCGCGCATCTCGCGGGCGGGCGAGGGGTCGAACGGATCCCGCTCGCTCTTCACCGGGCCGCCCGTGCGCGCATAAGAGATCGGGACGAAGCCCTGCGCCACGAACCGCCGCACCCCGACCGCCTGCCCGGCCGACAGCAGGTGATCCGTCCCTTCGGTGCGAAGACGGCTGGTCGGCGCGAGATCGCGGTCGAAGTGGCGCGGGTTGAGCGTGTCCACCGACCCGATCGCGGTCAGCTGATGCACGATCACGTCAGGCCTCGCGCCGGCCACGGCCTCCGCGACCTGGTCGGGGTTGAGCGCGTCCGCGACCACCGGCACGGCGCCCATCTGGGAGAGACCGCCCCGCTTTGACTCGCTGCGCGTCATGCCGTGAACCTCATGACCGGCGGCGAGGAGACGCGGCACAAGCTGTTTCCCGATAGCTCCCGTCGCTCCTGCGACAAACACTCTCATCATCAACTCCTTTCAACCGAAGACGACCTACACCGCACAAGACAAGGCAGCACCTCCGGCTGTGACACACGCACGAGCGCCGGGGGCATCAGGGGCGCCAGGCCGAGAGTCGCCACCGCGGCGCCACTCTCGGGCTTGGGTTGTCCGAGGGATCTAGGCGTCCTTTGCGGCGACAGCGGGTATCGGGCCGGCGGCAGATCGCATCTGCGGTGCCGAGCCGCTGACGCTGAGAAAGGAGCCAGGGGAGTCTGTTCGAGTGCCCCCGCCAGGAGTCGAACCTGGATCTACCGCTTAGGAGGCGGTCGTCTTATCCATTGGACTACGAGGGCTTGGCCGCGCGAGGCCGCTGAGGCCGAGAAGGCTATCGGTGCGGTGCGCCGCCGAGGGGCGGCGCCTCGCCAGCCAGCCGCGCGAGGTCCTCGCCCACGAGCCGGTGCGTGATCCACTCGTTCATCGCCTGCGCGCCGAGGCCGCGGTAGAAGCCGAGCGCCAGCTCGTTCCAGTCGAGCGCGGCCCATTCGAGGCGCTCCCCGCCGCCGTCGCGCAACCTGGCGGCGACCGCCGCGAGCAGCGCTTTGCCGGCGCCGCCCTTGCGGTGCTCCGGGCGCACGTAGAGGTCCTCGAGCCAGATCCCTTGGATCGCGAGGAAGGTCGAGAAGGTGCGGAAGTAGAGCGCGTAGCCAATCGGCTGACCGTCGTGCTCGGCGATCAGCGCCTCGGCCGAGGGCGGCTCGCCGAACAGCGCTCGGTCGAGCAGCTCGTCCGTCGCGCGGACCTGGTCGGCCAGCCGCTCGTACTCGGCGAGCTCTCCGATCATCGTCATGATCAGCCCGACGTCGTCTGGCGTGGCCGCGCGGACCTCGACCTGGGGAGCAGCGGCGGCGCTCACGTCCGGTCCGGCCGGTCGGGGTAGATGTCGTCGATCGTCGTGAGCGCGCGGTAGGGCGCCGCCGCGGCCGCCTCGATCGCCTCCGCCGCGCCGGCGAGCCGGTCCAGCACCGTCACGACACCGCAGATCCGCCGGCCCTCCTCCTGCAGGGCAGCGATCGCGGCGAGCGCGGAGCCCCCGGTCGTCGTGACGTCCTCGACGACCACGCAGCGGTCCGTCTCGTCCAGCAGAGGACCCTCGACGCGGCGCTGGAGACCATGCGCCTTGGCGTCCTTGCGTACGAAGAAGGCCTTCGCGGCGGCGCCCCAGGAGTCCGCGCAGGCAAGCGCCGCGCAGGCGACTGGATCGGCGCCCATCGTCATGCCGCCCACCGCGGTCGCGCCCCATTCGGCGAGCTGGGGGCCGAGCACCGCGCCCAGCGCGGCAAACCCGGCGGGGCGCAGAATCGCCCGCTTGGCGTCCACGTAGTACTCCGCCTCGCGCCCGCTGGTCAGGGTCACGCGCCCGATCACGAGCGCGTGCTCGCGCAGCTCGGAGACGAGCAGGCGCTGCGCAGCTCCCAGATCGTTCGTATGTGCGTCCAGCACGCTCACCGGCGCTCCTAATCTACCGTCGCGCGAACGCCGATCCTTGACAGGCGTGAACCTTCTCGTCGTCAAACTCATGCGCACGGTCTCGGTCGTCGTCTGCCTGATCGCGATCCTGTCGTTCCTGCTGTTCGCGCTCAACCAGACGAGCACGGCCTCGGGTCACCAGCAGGAAGAACTCTCGGGCGCCAAGACCGCACAGACGCACAGCTCGGGGAGCGGCTTCCGCCACACGATCGACGGAATCGCCGAAGAAGTGAGCTCGCCGGTCGATGGCCTCAGCTCGAGCCAGTGGGCCGAGCGCGCTCTGCGGCTGCTGTTCGTGCTGCTCGTGTTCGGCTTCGCGCTCGGGTTCCTGGCGCGCGCGCTGCGCGTCCGCGCTTGACCTCTCAGGGACCGGCGTTGCCGCGGACGTGCGTACTGCCGCCGCCGCTCTGGTTGTAGACGTCGACCGGCGTGCCGTACTGGACCCAGGAGTAGATCGCGGCTGCGTTCGGGATCGGCACGCGCAGGCAGCCGTGGCTCGCGGCGTACGTCGGGACTTCCGCGTAGCCGTGGATCGCGTAGCCGCGGATGAAGTAGTTCGAGTCGACCATCCCCTCGGAGTTCGTGCCGGCGGTCTTCGAGTACACCCGGAAGCGCCCGATCACGGTGGGCGTCGAGGGCTTGCCTGAGCTCATCGTGTAGATCGCGTGGATGCGCCCTCCGGGTTCGATCTCCGCGAGGACCTGTTTGGTGAGGTTGGCCTCGACGTGGCGGCCGTCGCGGCGGTAGACGACGTGGAAGGTGCCGAGCCCGTGGGTCAGCCGCGAGAACACTTCACTGCCGGAGTAGGCGATCCGGCTCAGGTTGTTCATCTTCCGGTAAGCGATCAGCGCACGGCCGGTCGCTTCGTCGAAGACGCCGTTCAGCGGCACGACGTAGTGCAGGTTCCAGAGCTCCGATTGCAGCAGTCGCACCGACGGGCCGGACGAGCCGGGGCCAAGGTTGGGGTTGACGACCCGGAGGCTGCGCGAGCGACCGGCGAAGGCGGCCTGCTGGGGCGTGGCGTAATGCGCCGCGCGCACCTGCACGAGCCCGGACAGCCGGCTCGTGAAGCCGAGGTGGAACTGGCCGGCGCCGTTTCCGACGGGCAGCACGGAGACCGTCTGCACGCCCACCTTGCGGCCTTCGCGGTAGAAGCTCACCTTGACCGTCTGGCCGGCGACGTAAGGGATCACGATCCCCCGTACGACAAAGCGCTTGCCTGCGATCGCGAACGTCGGGGTGCCGCCGACCTTCTGAAGCACGAGCTGGATCTTGCCGGCCGCCTGACCGGGGACGGGCGCGGGCGCGGGCGTCGGCGCGACGGGTTTCGTCGGAGTCGTGCCCTTCGCCGCGGCGGCGCCGGGGAGAGCTGGGAGCGCCGCGAGGGCGGCGCACACGGCGGCAGAGCGGCAGATCGTTCTCATGGCAACGATCCTACGCTGCCGGACCGGCAAGTCCTGCCTCGACACGCCTGCCGGGAACGATCAGACCGACTCGCTTGCACGTGGCGATCACCGCCGTCACGCCGCCCAGGGACGCCGCGATCAGCGCGACCCCGCCGAGCCAGCTCCAGTGTGCGAGGCTCGCGAACGCGAGGCAGTTGTTGAGCGAGTGGGCGCCCATCCCGGGGTACAGCGAGCCGCTGTAGCGGTACAGGAGGCACAGCCCGACGCCGAGCGCCGCGAGCGGCAGCAGGTCGAGCGCGGGGGCCGAGCTCACGTGCACACCGCCGAACAGCAGCCCGTCGGCGATCGCCGCCGGCACGAGCCCCCAGCTCCTGAGCGCGGTGAAGATGTAGCCGCGGAACAGGAACTCCTCGCACATCGGCGCGACCACGCAGGTCAGGCCGGCGCTGAGCACCAGCAGCAGCGTGCTTTCTTTCGTACCGAGCTGTTCGAGCAGCTTCTCTTTGCCGGGGTTGACCAGCAACGACCAGACCGCGTTCAGCGCCAGGAACGCGAGGATCAAACCGACCACCATCAGGGCCGCGGCGCCCCACCCGACGCCCGGCCGGCGCAGGCCGAACTGCCACGGGCGCACGGTGCGGGTGAGCCAGTGCGCGCAGATCAGCGGGGCGGCGACGAATGCCAGGTCCTGGACGAACGTGTCGGCGATCGTCAGCCCGGGCGGCGTGTGCGAGCTCGTGATTTCGGCGCCGAACGCGACGGCCGGAAGATCGACGGCGATGGCGCCGAGCGCGGTCAGCACAAACGCGCCGAGCAGCACCACGAGCGCCGACCACCAGGGCCAGCCCGGCAGCGGCGAGGCCGACGGGTCGCCCTCGAGCGGCTCGGGTGGAGCTGGAGCCGCGGGCACGGCCGGGGCGCTCGCCGCTCCGATGACCTCGCCGGTGCCCGCCTGGCCCGGGGTGGGCGGGCTCGTTTTCACGCGACCCAGTGCCAGGTCGCGAACTGGGCGCCGAAGGCGACCATCAGGACGGCCGACCCGCCCAACACGGGTAGTGTGGCCCGGCGGTGCTCGGCGAGCCACGCGCCGAGGCCGAGCTGCAGCGGGAACAGCACCAGCACGAAGCGCGGCAGCGACATCAGCGGCTGGCCCGCGACCGGATAGGAGAGCGGCAGCGCAAGCGCGGCCAGCACGTACAGGGCGTAGGCCAGTGGCAGACGGCGCACCACGAGCACGACCAGGGGGACCGCAGCGGCCAAGAAGGCGAGCAGCATCAGATTGTGCGAGGCGGCCACGGTCGGGCTCCCGGGCGCCGCCGGGAAGTAGACGTGCGTGTGCTGGAAGGAGAGCAACTGGCGCGCCCCCTCGAAGGCCGCCCGGATGCCGTCCCAGATCGCGACGTACGGGCCCGCGAAATGCCGCCCCCAGATCTGCTGGGAGCGGAAGGGCGCCAGCGCGTCGCCGCCGGAGAGCCCCAGCCACAGCGAGAACAGCGCAACCGCCGCCGGGATCAGCGCGAGCCACAGCACGTCCGAGCGCACCCGGTAGCGGGGCGCGAGCCCGCGGGCCCCGTCCCGATCGGGCGGACGGTCGCGCCGCGGCCCGTACAGGTAGAGGGCGAGCACGGGCAGCAGGAGCAAGAGCCCGGTGCTGCGCGTCGCCGCGGCGAGGCCGCCGAGCACACCGGCCAGAGCCCAGCGGCCCTCGCGGGCGCTCCAGAAGACGCCCACTGAGAGTGCGAGGTAGAGCGACTCGGAGTAGACCGCCGAGAGGAAGAAGGCCATCGGGGCGAACGCGGTCGCGAGCACGGCAAGCCGCGCGGCCTCCAGTGAGCCGAACTCGAGTGCTGCCAGGCGGTGGATGCCGTAGAGCGCCAGCGCCAGGGCACCGAGCGAGATCAGCACGCCGGCCACGATCGGTGGGCTCCCGAGCCACGAGACGGCCCGCACGCCGAGCGGGTACAGCGGGAAGAACGCTGTGCGCGATGCGGTGAAATGGCCGAGGTCGGGCCGGTAGCCGTAACGCGCGATCACCAGGTACCAGGCCGAGTCCCATCGCGCGGCCGGGGCCGCCAGCAGGTCGCCGAGCGAGCCGAAGCCGCGCGTCACGCCCGGCGGGTTGAACGCTTTGCGCGCGGGACCGAACCCGAACGCGAGCACGGTGCCGACACCGGTCGCCCAGACCAGCAGGCGCGAGCTCCACAGCGCGCGCCAGCTGTCACGGAGCGCCGCGGCACGCCAGGGATCCGAGCGCAGCCGCTCGATCGCCGCGCGTCCCGCGCCGACGCGGGCGGCGAGGAAACCCCCCGGCCGGCCGGTTGCCGGAGCAGCCGTCCCGGCTGGCCGCACCTCGGCACCCGGTGGGGCGCCCCCCCGCGCTGGGATCGCGATCTCGGCCGTGTCGGGGTTCATGCTGTGTTCGAGCCTAGAGACGGCAGCTTGCAAGTGCGCAACCGCCCGGCGGCGGCGCGGTAACCTCGGAACCGGCCCGATGTCTCGACAAGCAAGACAGCGCCGGCGCCGTCATCACGGCAGCGGGGGCGCACGCTTCGCCCTGATCGCGGGCGGCACGGCCATCACGGCCGTGATCGTAGCTGTGATCGTGGCGATCTCCTATGTCCTGAACGTCGCCGCGTCGGCGACGCCGCCGGACCGCCTGCACCCGCTCGTGACCGGCGGCTCATCCCAGGTGTACGCCTCTGACGGGACCCGGCTCGGCTTCATCCAGTCCGACGAGCTGCGCACGCCCGTCGGCTGGAACGCGATCCCGACGAACCTGAAGGACGCCACGGTCGCGATCGAGGACCAGCGCTTCTACAAACACGACGGCGTCGACGTCACGGGAATCTTCCGTGCGGCCGTCAAGGACGCCCTCAGCGGCGAAACGCTGCAAGGCGCCTCCACGATCACGATGCAGCTGATGCGCAACCTCTACCTGGGCAGCGACAAGCACACCCTCAGGCAGAAGATCATCGAGGCCAAGATGGCGCTCGACTACGAGAAAGAACACGGCAAGCGGTTCATCCTCACCGAATACCTCAACAGCGTTCCCTACGGCACCGTGGGGGGCCAGACCGCCGTCGGGGTCCAGGCGGCGGCGCGCATCTTCTTCAACAAACCGGCGTCCCAGCTCAACCTGCAGCAGGCGGCCCTGCTCGCCGGGTTGCCCCAGGCTCCCTCGCAGTACAACCCGTTCGGCAATCCACACGAAGCCCGCAGACGGCGCAACGAGGTGCTTCACAAGATGGCCGAACTGCACTACATCTCAAACGGGCAGGCCGAGGAGGCCGAGCACAAGCCGCTCGAAGTCGAACACGGGACCTTCTACTCGCAGCGCCGCGAGGACTTCTTCTTCGAATACGTCCACCAGCTGCTGGACAAGCGCTATGGCCGCGAGACGGTGGCCCAGGGCGGCCTGAAGGTCTACACGACGATCAACCTCAACATGCAGCGCCTGGCGCGCAAAGCGATCGCGGAAGTCCTGAACGAGCCCGAAGACCCAGCGTCGGCGATCGTCACGATCAACCCCGCCAACGGCCGTATCGAGGCGATGGCGGAGTCCGAGAGCTACGAGAAGTCGCAGTACAACCTCGCGGCCGACGGCCACCGCCAGCCTGGGTCGACGTTCAAGGCGATCGACCTGGCCGACGCGCTCTCACGCGGCATCGATCCCAACACCACCGACTACCTCTCGCACACACTCGAGCCGGGATGGCTGCCGCAGTACCCGACCTATGAAGTGAAGACCTTCGAGGGGACATCCCTGAACAAGTCGATCAACCTCGTGCAGGCGACCCTGGCCTCGGACAACACGGTCTACGCACAGCTCGCCGCCGACCTCGGCGAGAACACGGTCACGGAAATGGCTCACAAGATGGGTGTGGTAAGCCCGCTGAACAGCTACGCAGCCGAGGCGCTCGGCGGTCTCAAACTCGGCGTCACGCCGCTGGAGATGGCGAACGTCTATGCGACGCTCGCCGACGGTGGCTGGCGCAACTCGCCGATCGCGATCACCAAGGTCGTGTTCCCGAACGGCCGCGTCGACACCAGCTGGGGCAAGCCGCATCGCGTGAAGGTGCTGAGCGAAGGCGTCACCGGTGAAGAGACGAAGATCCTCCACGAGAACGTCCTGAGCGGGACCGCGGGCCGGTCGGCGATCAACTGCCCCACGGCGGCGAAGACGGGCACGACCAGCGAACTGATCGACGCCTGGCTCGATGGCTACAACAGCGAATACTCGACGGTCGTGTGGATGGGCTACCCGAACCGTCGCGTCTCGATGACCGACGTCCACGGCGAGCCCCAGCAGGGTGGCTTCCTGCCCGCGGAAATCTGGCACGCCTACATGACACCCGTCACCGAAGGCCACCCGTGCGCCCCGTTGCACGAATCGAGCGCGGGGCTCGAATTCAAGCCTTTCTACGGCAAGTACGCGAGCACCGGGCAGGCGATCGCCAGCCGGCAGGAATCCTTCGAATCCGGCACCCCGACGAAGCCGAAGCCGAAACACGGCCCCAAGCCGGCGCCCCAGGCTGCGCCGAAAGGGCCCCCGTCGCCGGCCAGCGAAGCCCCGCCGGTCGAACAGACGGGCGGCGCGGCGCCGAAATAGGGAAGGCGCGCGGCGTTCGACGCAACCCGCGCCTGTGACGCGCTGGTAGTTTGGTGAACGTGAAAACGAGCTGCAGGCCGGCGCGCAAGCGCGCGCACCCCGCGACGGGGCACAAGCGGCCGGATAAGGACTGAGCGTGGCGAAGGAGGACAAGGTCGAATTCGAGGGCGAGGTGATCGAGGCCCTGCCGAACGCGATGTTCCGCGTGAAGCTCGACAACGACCACGTTGTGCTCGGCCACGTGGCCGGCAAGATGCGGCGCTTCCGTATCCGCATCCTTCCCGGTGACCGCGTCCGCTGCGAGCTCTCGCCCTACGACCTGGACCGAGCGCGGATCGTCTACCGGCATCGCTGAGCGCTCTCTGATCGACTCGATCGCGGCCGCTCTGCGCAGCCCCGCCGCCTCTTCCCGGCTGGTGCTCGGAATCGGCGACGATGCGGCGGTCGTACAGGCGGGGGGAGCGCTGTGCGCAAGCTCGATCGACACGATGGTCGAGGGTGTGCACTTCCGGCTCGACGACGGCTGGGCAACCCCGGAGGAGGTCGGCCATCGCGCCCTCGCCGGCGCGCTGTCGGACATCGCCGCGGTGGGCGCCTCGCCGGGCGAGGCGTTCCTCTCACTCGGCCTGCGACCCGGCTTCTCCGAGCATGAAGCGCTCGCGCTCGCGCTCGGCGCAGACGCGCTCGCGCTCGGCACCGGAACGGCGATCGCCGGCGGCGACGTCGTCGCGGCGCCGGCCCTGTTCGTCTCCATCGCCGTCACCGGTTGGCTCGGAGAGGCGGAGCGCGTCCTCTCCCGCGAAGGCGCTCAGCCGGGCGATCTCGTCGGCGTCACCGGGGAGCTGGGAGCGGCCGCGGCCGCGCTTGCGGTGATGGACGGGAGGGCCCCGCTCGGGCCCGGGGTCGAGGCCGGCCTCGAGCGCGCGCGGCGGCCGCTGCCGCGGCTGGCCGAGGGAAGGGCGCTCGCCCGCGCCGGCGCGAGCGCCGCGATCGACGTCTCGGACGGGCTCGGGGCGGACGCCGAGGCGCTCGGCAGGGCGAGCGGCGTCTCGCTGGTGCTTCAGGCCGATCTTCTGCCGCTCGCGCCGGGCGTCGCGGTGGTCGCCGAACGCCTCGGCGTGAGCGCCGCGGCGCTTGCCGCGGGCGGCGGCGAAGACTACGAGCTGTGCTTCTGCGCGCCGTCCGCCCGTCGCGCGGAGATCGAGGAGGCTCTCGCCGCCGGCGGCGGCGCCGGCGTCAGCTGGATCGGCGAGGCGCGGGCGGGTCTGCCGGGCGCGCGGCTGCTAGACGGCCGCGGGGGCGTAATACGGGCCGAGGGATACGAGCACCGGTGGTAGCTGGTGCCGCGCCGTGGGATGCAGCGGGTACACGAGCGGCTGCGCCACCTGTCCCCCCGTCAGGTAGCGCCCGGCGCCGAGCGGTTCGGCACGCGTGAGGCGCCCGTACACGAGCAGCCGTTTGGCCGCCGAGAAGAGCGGCGTGCAGGCCGATAGGACGAGGCGGCTGTAGCCGACGTCCGCGGTCGCCGCCTTCACGTTCGTGGGTGCGACGACCCGGTGTCCGACGACGGTGTAGAAAAAGCGCCCGTAGGGCATTTCCAGCTTGATCTGCTGCCCTGCGCGAAGCGAGTCGATGTGACGGAACGGCGCAAGGTAGGTGGTCCGGTGGCCCGCGATCAACGTCGTCCCGGCGATGCCGGGGAACGTGGTCCCGCGGTAGAGCCCCGGACCGCTCTCGAGGTCCGAGGTGTCGGTGCCGTTCACCATCACGAAGCGGGCGCCGACGCTCGGGATCGAGATCTTCCCGACCGCGCTTCCGTTGCCGGCTTCGTGCTGCAACGAGGCGGCCAGGTAGGCGATCCGCTGGCGCTCGTCGACGATGCCCGCCAGGACTCGTCGCTCGGCGGGCTTCGGGGGCGCAGCCTCGACTTTCGCGAGCTCGCCGCTCAAGTGGTCCTGGTGGAGTTTCGCGATCAGCGCTGAGACCGGCTCCTGCCAGAGGAGCGTCACGATGCCGTCGGCGATCGCGAGGGCGCCCACGAGGATCAGCAACACCGCAAGCACGCGAAACGCCCGCGAGGGGCGCGAGCGGCCCGCGGACAGTGGCCCCGGAGACGGCGCGGAGGTGATCGGGAACTCGCTCACCGCTCCCCTATCGTCGCAGAGCCGACTCCGTACCCCCGAGCGAGCCGGGGCCGGCGTAGCTCAGCGGACCCCGGATCGTGATCTCGACGCGCTCGTCGGGTTCGGCGAGACCGGCATCCAGGCGCGACCGGGCCGCCACCAGCGCAACTGCGGCGGCGCAGCCGAAGGCGATGCTCCAGAGCAGCGCCGAGCCGAACCCGACGTGCCCACCCGCCACGAGCTGGACGCCCTCCCAGGCCGTGCGGCCGAGGCCGTAACCGAGCTGGTGCGCGTAGAAGGCGATCAGCAGCGCCAGCGGCGCGAGGCCAAGCGCGACGAGCCCGACGGCGATGCTGCGGCGCGGTCGCAGCTCGGGCGAGGCGATCAGCAGCCAGGCGTGCAGAGCGAGCACGAGAAGCAGCGCCGTATAGGGGTTGCCGACCCACACGAGGCAGGCCAGCAACGTCAGCAGCAGCACCGGCGGCAGCCCGGCGGTCTCCCCGTCGGGCCTGAACGCAGGGTCGGCGATGCCCACCCTGCGCAAGAGCGCCCCGAGCAGCAACCACGAGAGCACGAACGTCAGCGCGACCGCCACGAGCGCGGTGATCGCGGCGGCGTCGAGCGGCAGCGCCCCGTCGGGGACCGGCACCGAGGGCGCGCTGCCGATGATCCCAAGGGCGCCGAGCAGCCAACAGAACACCGCGCAGCAGAGGAACGGCAGGGCGCACGCGAGTGTCCACAGCGTCCATGCGCCGACCCGCCTGCGCCGACGCCGCAGCCGCGCGAGCCCGTCTGCCGCCGCGACGAGCGGCGGCAGCAGCAACGTGCCGATCAGCAGGCGCAGCGCCCATGCGGGCATCGTCTTGTGCTGGATCACGATCCCGGTCTGCAGACCGGTCGGGACGTTGGGGGCGACGTCCAGCGCGTCGACGGCGCTGAGCACGCCGCGCCCGAGCCCTTCGATGCGCTCGGCGGCGACGCGCTCGGAGGCGGCGGGCCCGCGTTCTCCGCTCGCCTGCACGAGCACGGCAGGCAGCCCTTGGTCGTTCAGCACCCCCTGTTCGCCCGCCGCCAGCGGGAAGGCGAGGTGGGCGAGCTGCCCGAACGTGCTCGGGGCGCCGGGATCCCAGCCCGACTCGCGGTGGATCGTGTCCGACACGGTCCGCAAGAGCTCAAGCGGTGCGGAGCCGAGGCCGTCTGAGTACGGCACGACGATGGGCTTGCGGAGGCTCGCGGCCGAGAGGTCGCCGAGCACGATCGCGCCGTCGAAGGGACCGTGCACACCGGCCGCCTCGAGATCGGAGAGCAGGGTCTGGGCCGCCGCGTCACCGCCGCTGCCGCCGCTCGTGGAGACGAGCACGATCGTCCGCTTCGTCTCGCGGGCGGCGAACACGCGGGCGAGCTCGAGCAGCGCGGCGGTCGCGGACATCTCGCCCTCCGAGCCCGGCTTGGCCGCATCGCGATGGGCGACGATCAGGATCGGCGAGGCCGGCGTGGAGCCGGGACGCACCGCGACGACCGTCTCGAGGCGGCGGTCACCGTCGATGGTCTGCCCGGCGGTGTGGAGCACGTGCACCGTGAACCCACCGCCGGCGGTGCCGCCGAGGCCGCGGAACGTGCTCGTGACGTAGCGGGCGAGGCCGTTGTCGCCGGGGCTGCCCGGCCGGCGTTCACCGAAGCGCTGCGCGAGGGTCTGCGCTTCCGCGAAGGCCCGGTCCCCCTGGAACGCGTCGGGAGCGAGCGTCGTGGTTCGCGGCATCGGCTGACTGCCCAGCGCGAAGGCGGCGACGGCCAGGGCGAACAGGAACGGCAGGAAAGCCGCACGGTACAGGCGCCCGTTCAGCATGCGGGACAACCTTAGAGCGACGGGCGGCCTGCGTCGACAGGAAGTAGGAAGGGTCGGGCCGGCGCTCCATGGCAGCCTCGGGGGCGGGGCGCTGCTTGGCACCCCGGATTGCCGACCGGCCCATCCGGGGTTTGCCGCTACAGGTTGATATATGGTGCCGCCGCGTGCTCCAGCCTGTCGCCGTAGCCAACAAGACGCTCGCGGACTACACGCACATCTGCGGCCGGGAGCTGATCGCCGAGATCCGTGAGCTCGCCGAGCCGCTGCAGGGCAAGCGGGTCGTTCACGTGTCAGCCACGGCGTTCGGCGGCGGTGTCTCCGAGATCCTCTACACGCTCGTGCCGCTGATGCGCGATGTGGGACTGGACTGCGAGTGGCATGTGATCTACGGTCGCGAAGAGTTCTTCAACGCGACCAAGCTCATGCACAACGCCCTACAGGGGGCGCCCCAGGACCTCGACTCCGAGCAGTGGGCGACCTGGCGGCGCTTCAACGAGATGAACGCCCGCGAGCTGAGCGACGGCTGGGACGTCTGCCTGATCCACGATCCCCAGCCGGCAGGCCTCTACAAGCTCGTCCCGGAGAAGTCCAAGGGCTGGGTCTGGCGCTGCCACATCGACCTCTCGACGCCCAACCCGGACACGATCTCCCAGCTGCTGCCCTACATCGAGGACTACCCCGAGTCCCTCTTCCACACCCCGCAGTACGTGCCGCAGGGGATGAAAGGGCACGTCAACGTGGTGCCCCCGGCGATCGACCCGCTGACGCCCAAGAACATGGCCCTCTCCCCCGAGGACGCCGCTTTCGTGTGCGGGCAGTTCGGGATCGACGTCGACCGGCCGCTGATCTGCCAGGTCTCGCGGTTCGACCCGTGGAAGGACCCGCTCGGCGTGATCGACGCTTACCGCCAGGTCAAGGAGGAGATGCCCGAGGTGCAGCTCGCGCTCGTCGGCTCGATGGCCAGCGACGACCCCGAGGGCTGGGACTTCTTCAACGCGACGATCGCGCACGCCGACGGCGATCCCGACGTGCACATCCTCAACAACTTCAACAACGTCGGAGCGATCGAGGTCAACGCCTTTCAGTCCTTCTCGGACGTCGTGATCCAGAAGTCCACGCGCGAGGGCTTCGGGCTGACGGTTTCGGAGGCGATCTGGAAGGGACGGCCGTTCATCGGCGGCGACGTCGGCGGGATCCCGCTGCAGATCGAGGACGGGGTGTCCGGCTTCCTGGTCTCGAGCGTGGAAGCGTGCGCCCAGCGCTCGCTCGAGATCCTCCGCGACCCGGAGCTCGGGCGCCGGCTGGGACGCACGGGCAAGGAGTACGTCCGCTCGCACTTCCTGACGCCGCGCTACCTGCGCGACTACCTGCGCATCTTCAACTCCCTCCAGGAGTCCTGACCGCCATGCCGGCACAGCGGACTCCGCTCGTGCTGGTAAGCAACCGCGGCCCTGTGACCTTCCACGCCAAAGGCGAGGTGCAGCGCGGCTCCGGCGGCCTCGTGACGGCGCTCACGGGGCTCGCCTCCCACCGCGAGGTGATCTGGATCGCCTCGGCGATGAACGAGTACGACGCCGAGGTCTCCAAGAGCAACGGCGGCCGTGCCTTCCCCGTCCGCTCGCCGGCCGGCGGCGAATACCAGGTGCGCCTGGTCGTCAGCGACGCCGACGCCTACGACCGTTTCTACAACGTCTTCGCGAACCCGATGCTGTGGTTCATCCAGCACTACCTGTGGGATCTGTCGAACGCACCGGACATCCGCCGCGAGGAGATCGAGGCCTTCGAGTTCGGGTACAACGTCGTCAACGAGGACCTCGCGCGCGCCGTGGTGGAAGAGATCGACGGCGAGGAGGAACCGGTCGTGATGGTCCACGACTACCACCTCTACACGCTCCCGGACCTCGTCAGGCGGGCCCGCCCGGACGCCTTCCTGCACCACTTCATCCACATCCCGTGGACCCAGCCCGATGCGTGGCGCGTGCTGCCGGCGCGTATCCGCGAGGAGATCTTCGCCGGGCTGCTCGCGAACGACATCATCGGCTTCCACACCCGCTCCTACCGCCACAACTTCCTGCAGTGCTGCCGCGATCTGATGGACCTCGACGTGAACTTCGACGAGGGCATCGTGCGCTTCGCGGATCGCGAGGTGTGGGTGCGCGCCTATCCGCTGCCGATCGACCACGAGGCGACCAGGCAGATCGCCTCGGGCGAGCGCGTCGGCGAGTTCGAGCGCGCGCTGCTCCAGCGCCGGCGCGAGTTCCTGATCCTCCGCGTCGACCGCGCCGACCTCTCCAAGAACGTGCTTCGCGGCTTCTCGGCATTCGACCTCTTCCTCGAGCAGCACCCCGAGTTCACCGAGCGGGTCACCTTCATCGCCCAGCTCATGCCATCGCGTACCGACGTCCCCCAGTACGCCGAGTATCTGGAGCGGATCGAGGCCCTCGTCGCTGTCGTGAACCACCGCCACGGCACGCCCGACTGGATGCCGATCCAGCTCAAGCTCCGCGACGACCTCGACGAGGCGCTCGCCTCCTACAAGCACTACGACGTGCTGCTCGTCAACGCGATGTTCGACGGCATGAACCTGGTCGCGAAGGAGGGGCCGATCGTCAACGAGCGCGAGGGCGTCTCGATCCTCTCCGAGAACACGGGTGCCCACGAGGAGCTTGGCGAGTACTCGCTGTCGGTGAACCCGTTCGACATCCAGGAGCTCGCCGACTCGATCCACGCCGCGCTGACCATGAGCACCGGCGAGCGGCGACGGCGGCGGACCGGCCTGGTCGACATCGTCACCTCGCGCGACCCCGGCGACTGGATCGACGACCAGCTCGCGGACATCCGCGCGAAGGGGCGCACGCGCGCCTCTGCTTAGTCGCCCGAGCGGCGGCTGGGGATCGCGGAGGGCAGGCGGGACCCGCTATCTTTGTCCGCTGCACATGACGCTTCCCGCGCCGACATACGACCTGATGCTGCTCCTGGACCCCCAGGTCGAGGAGTCGGCGCGCACGAAAATCGTCGCCGACGCGGTTGCGGCGATCAACGCTCAGGGCGAGCTCGTCCGCCAGGACGACTGGGGCGAGCGCGCGCTCGCCTACCCGATCGACCGCAAGGCGAACGCCGACTACCACCTGCTGCAGTTCCACGTCTCCCAGGCGGCGCTGCTCGAGAGCCTGGACCGGACCCTGCGGATCACCGACGGAGTCCTCCGCCACCGCATCATCAAGCTCGCGCCCGGGACGCCCGATCCCCCCGAGATGACGAGTCAGCGGCGCGCAGAGGCTGCCGAGGGCGAGGCCGCGGCTCCCGCGCCGGCCCCCGAGGCCGCGGCTCCCGCGCCGGTCCCCGAGGCCGCAGCGCCCACGGCGGCGCCGACCGAGAGCGCGCCGTCCGAGGCGCCCGCGGAGGACGCTCCCGCCGCCGAGGCTCCTGCCGCGGACGCTCCCGCCGCGGAGGCGCCGGCCACCGAGGCCGGCACGGCTCCCGAGCCCGCCGAGAGCGCCTAGCTTTCAGCGTCGCGCGCGCCCGGGTCGCACCGTCGCAACCGCGCCCCCGGACAGCGCCACGCTCGTAATAACATCTGCGCGCAGATGGACTGGCGGGAGGACATGAACGACGGGACGGTCAGGCGCACCGACGTCCTGCGCGCTTCCCCGCCGATGTTCGAGTCCCGCGTCCTGGACGCGCTCTCGCGGGTGCACCCGGCGGTGCCGATCCTGATCTTCCTGCCCGCGATCGCGCTGCTGTTCGCCTGGGGGCTGTCGCTCACGAGCGTGCCGCTGGCGATCGGGCTGTTCGCCCTCGGCTACGCGATCTGGACGCTGTTCGAGTACTGGCTGCACCGCATCGTGTTCCACTTCGAGCCCCAGGACGGGCTCGGTGCGCGCTTCCACTGGATCATCCACGGCGTTCACCACGACCACCCGAACGACCCGATGCGACTCGTCATGCCCCCGGCCGTCAGCATCCCGCTGGCCGCTGCGGTGTTCGGCCTGATCTGGCTGATCGCAGGTCACGACTACGCGCCAGGCATCAGCGCCGGCTTCTTCGCGGGCTACCTCGTCTACGACATGATGCACTACTACCTGCACCACTTCCGCCCGCACGGGAGGCTCGGGCGGATCCTGCGCGAGCGCCACATGCGCCATCACTTCCAGGACGACACGAAGGGGTTCGGGATCAGCGCTCCCTACTGGGACGAGGTCTTCCGCACCTCGCCGCGCTCCCGCCGTTCCTCGCAATGAGCGGGATCCCGGCCCGCGCCCGGCAGCGCCGCCCGCGCGCCGCTCTAGACTCGCAGGCCCGGAGAACGAAAGGAAGATAGCCGTGGCCGCAACGAACATCAACCGGGTCGTACTGACCGGAAACCTGACGAGCGATCCCGAGCTGCGCTCGCTGCCGAGCGGCTCGTCCGTCTGCAAGCTGCGCGTCGCCTGCAACACGCGCCGCAAGAACGGCAGCACCGGCGAATGGGAGGACAAGCCGAACTACTTCGACGTGACCGTCTGGGGCGCTCAGGGCGAGAACGCCGCCCGCTATCTGTCGAAGGGCCGCCCGGTCGCGATCGACGGGCGCCTCGAGTGGCGGGAGTGGGAGACCCAGGAGGGGGCGAAACGACAGGCAATCGATATCATTGCCGACTCGGTGCAGTTCCTTGGTGGTCGGGATGAGCCCTCCGGTGGAGGTGGATTCTCCGGCAACGGGGGCTCCAGGGGCAGCGACATCCCAGTCGACGAAGGGGATTTCCAGACCGCACCGGCCGGAGGCGCCGCCTCCGACGAGGACATTCCCTTTTAAGCAGCGAGGAGCATCTTTGTCTGACAGCACGGAGCAGTTCGATGGCTAAGGCGCGTGGACGCGGGAAGCCGGTACGCCGGCGCGACAAGCGGGGCGGGCCCGGTGGCGGGCGCCGCAAGCCCTGCCAGCACTGCCGCGACAAGGTCGACCAGGTCGACTACAAGGACGTCGCGTCGCTGCGGAAGTTCATCTCCGAGAAGGGCAAGATCCGCTCGCGCCGGATCACCGGCTCCTGCCGGCGCCACCAGGCCCAGATCGCCCGCGCCGTCAAGCGCGCGCGCGAGCTCGCGCTGCTTCCGTATGTCAACGAGGGCGGTCGCGAGGACGGCCCGCGCGGTCGCGGTCGCGACCGCGACCGCGACTGACGTCGCGGCGGCAGCGAGGACAGCGATGCCAGAGGCGATTCTGCTCAAAGACGTCGAGGAGCTCGGTGACCGCGGGGCTGTGATCGACGTCTCGAAGGGCTACCTGCGCAACTACCTCATCCCGCGCAAACTCGCCCAGCCGGCCACGAAGGGCGCGATCGAGACGGTCCGCCAGCGGCAGGCCGCCGAGGAGCGCGCTGCGCGCGAGGCGGTCGAGAAAGCTCAGGAGAACGTCAACCTGCTCAACCGCACCGTGCTGACGATCCCTCAGCAGGCCGGCGCCGACGGCCGGCTGTTCGGCTCGGTCACGGCGCAGGACATCGCGACCGCGATTCGCGAAGCCCGTGGGCTGCGGATCGACAAACGGGGCGTGCATCTCACGGAGCCGATCAAGAACGTCGGCACCTACATGGTCGTCGTGGACGTCGTAGACGGCGTGCAGGCCACGGTCAAGACCATGGTCGTCGCCAAGAAATAGACGGCGGCCGGAGCCCGGCCGTGATCGGACCAGCCGGGGCCGGACGCCCGCGACGGCGACTCCGTGCGCGGCGCGACGTCATACGCACGTGCGAACATGCGTTCGTGTCGCGCGCTCCAGCTTTTCCTGCCGCGATTTGCGGGATCGGTCCCCGGGCCGCCGCGGTCGCGACCCTAAACTCGCCCGACGGATGAGCGCGGTATCGACAGCGAACGGCACGGCCGGCCCGCCCGCAGGCGTCGTCACACCGCCCCACAACCTCGACGCCGAGCAGTCGGTGCTCGGCGCGATCCTGCTCTCGGACCGCTCGCTCTACGCCCTCGTGATCGAAGAGGGGCTGCGCGCGGAGGACTTCTACCGCGAGCGCCACGCCGTGATCTACGAGGCGATGCTCGCGCTCTACAACGAAAGCGAGCCGGTCGACGTCCTGACGGTCACCGACCGCCTGCGCCAGATGGGCAAGCTCGAGGACATCGGCGGGCAGGCCTCGGTCGACGAACTCTCGGGGGTCGTCCCGGCCGCCGGGCACGCCCGCCGCTACGCGCAGATCGTGCGCGAGAACGCGCTGCTGCGGCGTCTGCTGAACAGCACCTACGTGATCCAGGAGAGCGTGCTCGGCCACGAGGCCGGGCCTCGAGAGCTCGTCGAGCAGGCCGAGAAGGCGATGCTCGAGGTGGCACGCGACGACCGCCAGCAGGACTTCCGGGCGATCGAGGACGTGCTCCACGACGAGCTCGACAAGCTCCACCGTCTCTCACTCGAAGGAACCTCGCTGACCGGCACCCCGTCGGGCTTCAAGGACCTGGACGAGATCACCGGCGGCTTCCAGCCGGGCAACCTGATCATCATCGCCGCGCGTCCCGCGATGGGCAAGAGCGCGCTGGTCTGCAACATCGCCGAGAACGCGGCGGTCGAGCACAACCGGCCGGTCGCGCTCTTCTCGCTGGAGATGGCGGAGGCGGAGCTCGCCCAGCGCTTCGTCGCCTCGCAGGCGCGCATCAAGGGGGAGGAGCTGCGCAAGGGTCGGGTCGCCGAGCAGCGCTGGCCGAAGATCCTCGAAGCCTCCCAGCGCCTCGCCGACGCACCGCTGTGGGTCGACGACTCCTCCGATGTCGGGCTGCTCGAGATCCGCGCGAAGGCGCGCCGCCTGCACAGCCAGTGCGAGAACGGCCTCGGGCTGATCATCATCGACTACCTGCAGCTGATGCGAACCGACAGCCGCTATGACAGCCGCGTCACCGCCGTCGGCGAGCTCAGTCGCGGCCTGAAGATCCTCGCGCGTGAGCTCGGCGTGCCGGTGATCGCGCTCTCGCAGCTCAGCCGCGCAGTCGAGAGCCGGCCCGACAAGAAGCCGATGCTCTCCGACCTGCGTGAGTCCGGGAACCTCGAGCAGGACTCCGACCTCGTGATGTTCATCTACCGCGAGGAGTACTACTCCAAAGAGGAGAGCGAGCGGCCCGGCGAGGCCGACCTGCTGATCGCCAAGCACCGCAACGGCGCGGTCGGCGACGTCACGCTCACCTTCCAGAAGGAGTACCCGAAGTTCATGAACTACGCCGGCGAACGCTACGCGCAGTGAGCGGACCGTCGTTCGAGAGCTTCCCCGAGGAGTCGCCCGCGATCCAGGATCTCCGCGGCCAGGCGCGGGGAGACACGCACAAAGGCGAGCCCCGCTGCCCACTCGGCATCTGCGACGGCAGCGGCTTCCTCGTCGACGAGGCGACGAACACCGCGCGCGACTGCGAGTGCCGCGGCGCACGGATCGCGGCGGCCCGCACGCGCAGCCTCGAGGGCCGCATCCCGCGCCGCTACCGCGGAGTCTCCTTCGAGCGGCCCCCGATCAGCGACCTCGCCCGTAGCGCGTCCGACCAGATCCAGAAGGTGCGCCGCTACACGAGCTCGATCGGCGGGGAGCTCGACGCCGGGCGCGGACTCTGGATCGTCGGGGACGTGGGCACGGGCAAGACGTCTCTGGCGATGCTCGTGTCGAAAACCGCGCTCGACACGGGCCGCTCTGTGGCGATCTACTCGCTGCCGCGCCTGCTCAACCTCCTGCGCGAGTCGCTGGAGTCGCCCGGCGGCCTGATCGACCTGCTCGACCGGCTCGCCGCTGTGGACCTGCTGCACATCGACGACCTCGGGGCCGAGAACCAGACCGACTGGGTACTCGAGCAGCTCTACTCGATCGTCAACGCGCGCTACGAGTCCGAACGGGCGGTCGTCACCACCAGCAACCTGATGCCGGAAGAGCTCAGCGAGCGCCTCGGGGCGCGCACCGTTTCGCGCCTGGAAGAGATCTGCGGAGAGCCGATCCCGCTCTGGGGACCGGACAAGCGCCAGTTTCGGTTCGAGGCCCCCGAGCGGGATCACCCGTCGGCCGAGACTGTCCCCCGCCCGCTCGCCTGAGGGCGGGCGCGACGCCTGTCGCGCCCGGCCGGCGCCGAGGGCGCGGGGCTCGCAACCCGCGCGCGCAGCGAACGGCTCCAGCGGCCTCGCGGCACCCGGGACAAGGGCGCGGCGTCCCTAAACTCCACTGCCTATGCCGGGGATAGTCATAGTCGGCGCCCAGTGGGGCGACGAGGGCAAGGGCAAGATCACCGACCTGCTCGCCGAGCACGGCGACGCGGTCGTGCGCTTCCAGGGCGGCAACAACGCCGGCCACACGATCGTGCGCGGCGAGGAGGAGTGGAAGCTGCACCTGATCCCCTCCGGGATCCTGTACCCGGGCAAGCGCTGCGTCATCGGCAACGGCGTCGTGATCGACCCGCGCGTCCTGATCGAGGAGCTCGACGGGTTGCGCGCCAAGCGCGTGGACGTCAGCGGGCTGCGGATCTCCGCCAACGCGCATCTGATCATGCCCTACCACCTGCTGCTCGACTCGGCCGGCGAGGCCAAGCTCGGGAGCCTTCAGATCGGCACCACGCGGCGCGGCATCGGACCCTGCTACGCCGACAAGGCCGCGCGGCTCGGGATCCGCGTCCAGGATCTGCTCGACGAGAAGATCCTCAAGAAGAAGATCGTCGCCGCGATGGAGCCCAAGCGCCTGTCGCTCCGGCCTTTCGAGAAGGACCCCGCGCTCGACCTGCGCCAGATGATCGAGGACTACCTCGTCTACGGACACCGCCTCGAGCAGCACATCGCCGACACGAGCAAGCTGATGTGGGAGATGCTCGACGACGGGCAGACGGTGATCCTCGAGGGCGCCCAGGGCGCGATGCTCGACATCGACCACGGCACCTATCCGTTCGTGACCTCCTCGAACCCGCTCTCGGGGGCGGCCTGCGTCGGCACCGGGATCGGGCCGAAAGCGATCGACGAGGTGTGGGGGATCTCCAAGGCGTATACGACACGCGTCGGCGCCGGTCCGTTCCCCAGCGAGCTCCACGAAGAGATGGGAGACCTCATCCGCGAACGCGGCGGCGAGTTCGGCACCACCACCGGGCGCCCGCGCCGCACGGGCTGGCTGGATCTCGTGGCGCTGCGCTACGCGGTGCGCCTGAACACGATGGACGCGCTCGTGATCACGAAGCTCGACGTGCTCTCCGGGCTCGACCGGGTCAACGTCTGCACCAGCTACCGCGGCTCGGACGGGGCGGAGTTCGAGGACTTCCCCTACCACCAGACGGTGCTCCACCACACCAAAGCAGAGCTGACGGAGCTGCCCGGCTGGAAGGAGGACCTCGGCGAGTGCCGATCGATGTCGGACCTTCCGCAGGGCGCGCGCGACTACCTCGACTTCGTCGCCGAGCAGATCGGCGCTCCGGTGGCGATGATCGGCGTCGGTCCCGGCCGCGAGCAGGTGATCTGGACAGAGGCCGGCCAGCAGACGCTGATCGGCGGCGTCGCCGCACCCTCCGCCTCCGCCTAGCGGCGTCTCAGGCGACCCGCAGCCAACCCACAGACACGGCCGTCAACGTTCACATCCGCGAGGAGCGCCTCGCGTGTCCCGGCCACGACAACGGCCTGGGCCGCCGGTCGGGCGCCCTCCACGCGGCGGCGTCCGGCATCACGCCGGGCGTCGCCGCTTTCAGCTACGCGGCGCTCTCGCCGTAGATCGACTTCAGCCAGATCTCCAGGAGCACGTCCATCACCGTGTCGTCGTCGAGCGAGGGCGGCTCTGCGGCGAAGGTCGCGTACTGGACCCGTTCGTTCATCGAGACGAGCGCGATCGCGAGCTGGCGCGCGTCGGCGCCCGGTGGAGCGGCGCCCCGCGCGCGCTCGGCCTCGATCGCGCCCGCCGCGTAGCCGACCCATTTGTCCATCACCGAGGACCACAGCTCGCGCGCCTCGGCGTTGACCGAGCGCAGCTCGGCGCCCGCACGCACGACCGCGCGATGCGCGCCGAAGATGTCGAAGAAGACCTGCAGGCCTTCGCGCCAGCGCGCCGGCGGGTCCTCGTGGATCCGGTCGATCACCTCGCGCCCCCCCTCCGCCTGCTCCACCAGTCGATCTATCAGCGTCAGGAAGACCGCCTCCTTCGAGGGGAAGTAGAAGTAGAAGCTCGGCCGGGAGATTCCCGCGCCGCGCGCGAGGTCGTCGACCGAGATGTCCTGAACCGAGCGCTCCTCGAGCAGGCGCTCGGCGGTCTCGAGGATCGCCGTTTCGCGCTCCTGGGCACTCACGCGCGATGCGCGGCGCCCGCGCGCGGGCGCGGTGGTGGGTGACGGTTGCGGGGCCATCGGACAGCGCGACTATAGCTCCGCCCGGCGCGTGGATCAACTGCCTGTTGACAGTCTCGACAGGGTGTTGATAATCTGCGCCACATGGCGAGCACCGACGCCGACACGCAGCTGCGTCAAGCCGAGGAGCACGTCGACGTCCTGATCGTCGGCGGCGGACTCTCCGGGGTCGGCGCCGCGTGCCACCTGCAGCGCAACCGCCCGGAGCAGAGCTTCCTCATCGTGGAGGCGCGGGAGGCGATCGGCGGGACGTGGGACCTCTTCCGCTACCCCGGTATCCGCTCGGACTCCGACATGTTCACGCTCGGCTACTCCTTCAAGCCGTGGGAAGAGCCGCAGGCGATCGCCGACGGCCCGGCGATCCGGAGCTACATCTCCGATGCCGCCGCCGAGCACGCGCTCGCGGACCACATCCGGCTGCGGACGAAGGCGCTGCGTGCCGCGTGGTCCACCGACTCCTCGCGCTGGAGCGTCGAGCTGGAAGGCCCGGACGGCGCTCGCAGCACGGTCACGTGCTCGTTCCTCTACGGGTGCACCGGCTACTACCGCTACGACGAGCCGTACACGCCCTCCTTCGAGGGCCTCGAGCGCTTCGGCGGCACCGTGATCCATCCCCAGCACTGGCCCGAGGACCTCGACTACGCCGGCAAGCGCGTCGTCGTGATCGGCAGCGGCGCCACCGCCGTCACGCTCGTGCCCGCGATGGCCGGCACGGCTGAGCACGTGACGATGCTCCAGCGCTCACCCAGCTACGTGCTCTCGCTGCCCAACCGGGACCCGCTCGGCGAGCTCGCGCGCCGCTGGCTGTCTCCCCGCGCCGCCTACGCCGTGGTCCGCTGGAAGAACGCGCTGATGGCGCAGGGCATGTTCACACTGAGCCGCAAGCGGCCTGAGTTCGTCAAGCGGCTGCTGCGACGCTGGACCCAGAAACAGCTCCCGGCGGGCTACGACGTCGACACCCACTTCAACCCGACCTACAACCCTTGGGACCAGCGCATGTGCCTGGTCCCCGAGGGCGACCTCTTCCAGGCGATCTCCTCCGGCGCGGCGTCGGTCGTCACCGGCGCCATCGACAGCTTCACCGAGAGCGGCCTGCTGCTGAGCGACGGGCGTCGCCTGGACGCCGACATCGTGATCACGGCGACGGGGCTCAACCTGCTCGCGTTCGGCGGCATCGAGCTGGAGGTCGATGGGAGGGGCGTCGAGCTCGCCGACACGGTGGGCTACAAGGGCATGATGCTCAGCGGCGTGCCGAACTTCGCCTTCGCGGTCGGCTACACGAACGCGTCTTGGACGCTGAAGGCCGACCTGGTCGCGGAATACGTGTGCCGGGTGCTCGGCCACATGCGCGCTCGCGGCTACGACACCATCACGCCGCTCGCGCCGGACCCCTCCCAGCCGACCCAGCCCTTCCTCGACCTCGCTTCCGGCTACGTGCGGCGCTCGGTCGACAGCTTCCCGCGCCAGGGCACGGTGACTCCGTGGCGACTGAACCAGAGCTACCCGCGCGACGTGCGGCTGCTGCGCCACGGTCCGGTCGAGGACGCGGGCGTGCGCTTCTCGCGCGCCCCGCACGCATCCGCTGAGCGGCCCGAGCCGGCGCTCGCTGCCTGAGCACAGCGCGGGCGCGGCCGCGTCACCGGGCGCCTGAGTACCGCCGCGGGCGCGGCCCCCGCCGAGCGTCCGGGACTGCGGGCTACTGCGGGTGCAGCGTCTCCCCCGCCTCCAGCATGCGCACGTACTCGGCGAGGCGCCGCGCGCGCGTCTCGGGGCGGCGCGCCTGGTCGAGCCGGTACAGGATCGCGTAGCGATTCTGCGAGCTCAGCCCTGAGAACGCCGCCGCGGCAGCCGGACGCGCGTCGAGCTCGCGCTGCAGGTCCTCCGGCACCGCCGCGGTGCGCTGCGACGCGTAGGCCCGCTCCCAGCGGCCGTCGTCCTTCGCGCGGCGCATCTCCTCGAGCCCAGCGGATGCCATCAGCCCCGCTTTCGACAGCCGCTCTGCCTTCTCGCGGTTGATCTTCGACCACGGGCTGCGCGGGCGGCGCGGCGTGAAGCGCTGAAGGAAGCGGGCGTCGTCGAGCCGCTCGCGCCGGCCGTCGATCCAGCCGAAGCAGATCGCGTGCTCGAGCACCTCCGGGTAACGCACGCTGTCGATGCCGGTCCCCTTCTTCGCGATCGAGACCCACACGCCGGCTGCCTTCGTGTGGTTCTGCTCGAGCCACACACGCCACTCCTGCTCGGAGGCGAACGACATGATCGGCAGTCCGTCGTCGGCAGCCATCAAGCGAGCCTAGCCCCGCCCGCCGCGGGAACTGCCGCTAGGCGGCCTGGGCGTCGCTGAGCGCGAGCCGCACGCCCTGCGCGTGGGCCGCCGCCATCACGGCGTCGCGGCGTCGCCGGCTCATCAGGTTCACCCCCATCGCCTCGGCGCTGGCGCTGTCCGGGTTGACGGTCTGCACGCTCGCCCCGCGGTGGCGCAGGGCCAGCGCCTCAGAGGCGGCCGCCGATCGGGACAGCGGCCCGAACGCTCCCGCGAGCGACTCCCGTCCCGGGCGCAGCGAGCCGGTCGGGTTCAGACACAACACGCGCTCTCCGCGCTCGACCGGCAGGGCGTCCATGTTCGTCGGGCTCCAGGCCCCGCCGTCGACATAGCGACGCCCGCCGATCTCGATCGGCGCGAAGAAGCCCGGGATCGCGCACGAGGCCATGACAGCCTGCGCGACGGTTGCCGGCGGGGCATCCGGCGACCCGAAGATGACGCGGCGCCCGTTCCCGAGATCCACCGCGGAGACGAGCAGACGGCCGTCGAATCCCGGCGAGGCAACCGCGATCACGCGGCCGAGGTCGGCGAGCGAGCGCGTCCCGTCGGGCACACGGCGGAGCATTGCGCGGCGCAGCACGGCGCCGCCGGCGCTCGTCGAGCTGAGGGCGAGCGAGGCGATCGGGGCCGCGGCAGAACCGCCGAGCTGGAGGGCGGCGGCGAGCGGGCCCGTCAGCCAGGCGCGCCCACCCTCCTCCTCGGCGGCGGCGGGCCACTCCGACCCCACGAGCGCCTGCGACGTCGCGCCGTCAGGCGCGAGCCGGCTGGCCGGGTCGATCCCGGCGGCGAGCGAGGCCGCGACGATCGAGCCGGCAGAGGTGCCGAGGAAGCGCCCCGCGCGGCGCGCGTCGAAGCCGCCCTGAGCCGCGACGCCCGCGAGCAGCGCCGTCATCCACGCCTCGCCGAGCACCCCGCCGCCGCCGAGCACGAGCGCGTCGGGAGGATCCTCGCGAGGGCTCATCCATGGAGCGTAGCCAAGCTGCCGAGCCGCCCCGCGGCGGGGGCTGACCGGACGTCCGCGAGGCTATGGGCCGTGTTGGAATCGAACCAACAACCTTGGGCTTAAGAGGCCCCTGCTCTGCCGATTGAGCTAACGGCCCGCGAAGGGAAGAGCGGCCACTCGCCTCAGCGAGACCCGCTCGGGTTGAAGATTCTAGCCGTCCGCCGCGTCGCGGTGGCCGGAGCCGACCCGGGGCGCCGGCCCGCCATCCTTGCCCTCGCCCTCGCCAGGGCCTAGAAGACCACCGTCCGGCGGCCGTCGAGGAGCACGCGGTCTTCGAGGTGGCGCGCGACGGCGCGGGAGAGGACCAGCCGCTCGACGTCGCGACCCATCCGTGCGAGCTCCTGGGCGGAGGAACGGTGATCGACGCGCAGCACGTCCTGGTCGATGATCGGGCCGTCGTCGAGCTCCTCGGTGACGTAATGCGCGGTCGCGCCGATCAGCTTGACGCCTCGATCGTGGGCGCGTCGGTAGGGATCAGCGCCGGCGAACGCCGGCAGGAACGAGTGGTGGATGTTGATCGCCGGCATCCCGACGCGGGACAGGAACTCTCCGCTGAGGATCTGCATGTAGCGCGCGAGCACCAGCAGATCCGCCTGGCCACCGAGCAGCTCCAGCATCCGCGCCTCGGCGACCTCCTTCGATCCGTCGGGGACGGGCACGTGATGAAAGGGGATCCCGGCAGCGGCGACCTCCGGCTCCAGATCCGGGTGGTTGGAGAGGACGGCCACGATCTCTGTCTCCAGCTCGCCGCGGCGCCGGCGCCAGATCAGGTCGAGCAGGCAGTGGTCCTGGCGCGAGACGAGGATCGCGGTGCGCTGGCGCTCACCCCACCAGCGCAGCGTCCACTCCATCCCGAAGCGGTAAGCGACCCGCTCCTCGAAGGCGGCGGACAGAGACGCGCGGTCCTCGCCGGGCGCAAGGAAGAACTCGGTGCGCATGAAGAAGCGCCCGCCGGCCGGGTCCGAGGAGTACTGGTGCGAGGAGACGATGTTCGCCTCGCGGTCGAACAGAAAGCTCGAGACGGCTGCGACGATCCCGGGACGATCCGGGCAGGCGATCAGCAGCCGTGCCGTGTAGTCGGCTCCGCCGCCGCCGGCCGCAAGCCCAGCCTCCACCGCCGGGCGTCCTATTTGCCCGTCGTGGTGCCGGTCGTGGTGCCGGTCGTCGCGCCCGTCGAGGTGCTCGTCGTCGGTAGCGGCGTCGGCGCGCCGACCGCGGTGTAGCCGCCGCTCGGCGATTTGCGGATTTTGTAGACCTTGCCGTTGGTTGTCGTCGTGTAGATCTGGCCGCCGTGCGGGAACTTCTTCACTTCGGCGAGCTCAGTTTTCAGCCGCGCGCGTTCGGCCGCCGGGGCGAGTTTGACGGCCTTGGCCGCAGCGAGGTCGCCAAGGCTGTTGTTGCCGGCTTTGTAGGCGTACTCGGCGAGCTGGGCGTAGTAGGACGCGGTTTCGCGCTTGGTCACGACGATGTTCAGAGCCTGGACCGCCTTGGCGGGTTCGTTGAGGCCTTCTTCGCCGTAGATGCCGAACACGAGCTGCGCGAGTTCGGAGTTCGGCGTGTGCGGGTTCAGCGCCAGATAGGACAGCCAGGCCTGGGAGGCGCGCCGGTACAGTTCCTTGCCCTTCGCGTTCGGCGCTCCCGTGCTGGTGATGTTGCCTTCGTTGCCGGCTTCGTGAAGCAGGTTCTTCGCCAGGTTTTCCCAGGCCGCGACGTTGTTCGGTTCCTTCTTGGTGATCTTTTCGTACTTCGAGATCTTGCTCGCGAAGCTGGCGCCGCCGGAGCCTTCGCTGTTGCCGGCAGAGCTGAGGATGCCGCCGCCGCCGAAGCCGCCGCCGACGCCGAAGCCGACGAGGCCCACGCCGATCAGGATCGCCAGTCCGATGTAGAGCACCCGCACCGTGTTGCGGCGCCCGCGTCCTCGCAGGTCGAACAGCATCAGCTCAGAGTGTCGTCGGTGTGGTCGATTATCTGCTGCACGGTCGGCTCTCCAGGATCCTCCTCCGGCGCGGGCGCGGGCTCACCCGCGGTCTCTCTCTCGTCCCCGTTGCCGGCTGGGCGTTCTCGACGGCGTCTTCTGCGGCCGAGACCCGCTGCAAGGAGAATACTCACCTCGTAGAGCAGATACAGCGGTGCCGTCTCGAGCAGCAGCGTGATGAAGTCGCCGGGCAGGAACGCTGCGACCGCGGCGCAGCCGACGAGCGCGTAGCGCCGCCAGTGGCGCAGCTGGGCGACCGTGACGATTTCCAGGCTTGTCAGGCTTATGACCACCACGGGCACCTGGAACACGACGCCCATCGCCAGCAGGATCGTGGCGGCGAATTTGTAGAACTGGTTCGCCTGGACGAGGTTGTTGAACTGATCGGCGTTGAAGTTGACGAAGAAGCGGACCGCCGCGGGCAGCACGATGAAGTACCCGAAGAAGACCCCGGCGACGAACAGGCCCGGGATCGCCAGCAGCAGCGGTATCACCGCGCGCCGCTCGTTCGGTGCCATCGCCGGCAGCACGAACGCGAACAGCTCGTAGAGGATCACCGGCAGAGAGATCACCAGCGCGAAGTAGAAGGCGACGGTGATCGTCGTCGTGAACGGTTCGCCGACGGATAGCGTGACCGGCTTGTCCCCTTCTGCTTTCTTCGGCAGCCGCGCGATGTCCCGGCGCAGCTGCGCGCTCAGCGGGGCGAGCTGGGCGCGGGTATGAGCGGGCAGGCCGCTCGAGGGGACGGCCAGGACTTCGAGCGCGCGACTCGTGTCGCGCGCGACTGCCTTGATCGCCTGCTGCGCGAGGACGGCTTGCCCGACGGTCCCCTCGCCTTTCGCGACCTGTTTGCGCGTCTGCGTGACCAGGGGTTTGTTGATGATCCGCAGCAGTTCGTGGTTCTGCCAGAAGCAGAATGCGAACGCCACGGCGACAACGCCTGCGCAGATGAACAGGCGCACGCGCAGCTCATCGAGGTGGTCCACGAGGCTCAGCCGATCCTCGTGGCCGATCGGACGGAGCGATCTGGGCATGGGGGGAGTGAACCTACCACCGCGTCCCGGGTCGAACGCAGGCTAAAGGCCGCCGCCTCAGGGGTCGATGGGGACAGGGAAACGCTATGGACTCCGAGAAAGAACCCGACATCCAGGAGCGCTCGCCGGTCCCGGCCTCCGACCAGGTCGAGGTCGTCTCAGGCGAGCAGACCTCCACTTCGCAGCCGGCCGGCGCCCCCGGACAGCTGCACATCTGCTTTCACTGCGCCGGCGAGCTGGTCTACCCGCTCGACTGGTCCGAGGAAGGCCCGCGGCACTGGCGGATCGTCCTGCGCTGCCCCGAGTGCGAGTCGCGCCGCGAGGGCGTGTTCGACCAGGCGGCCGTCGAAAAGCTCGACGACGAGCTCGATCGGGGATCGAGCGCTCTGCTCGGCGACCTGCGCCGGATGACGCACGCGAACATGTCCGAGGAAATCGAGTTCTTCGCGCGTGCTCTCGACGCGGACCTGATCCTCCCCAGCGACTTCTAGAAGGGGAGGGGGCCGGGCCCCCTACCGATAGCGCTCGACGACCGCACCGGCGACCAGCTCGAGCAGCTCCGAACGCCCGCCGGGCAGGATCGCCGGCAGCGACGCCTTGGCTTCCGCGACGAGTGCCAGCGCGCGCTCGCGCGCCTCGTCCAGGGCGCCGGTCGCGGCGATGCGATCACAGAGCGCTTCTGCCTCGCTCGGGCCCTCGAGCCTGTCGAGCTGCACCTCGGCGAGACCGCCGTCGCGCTCGCGCGCGAGGATGAACGGCAGCGTGACGGTGCCGTCGAGCAGGTCGGTGCCGCGGGACTTCCCCGTCCGCTCCACCGGCCCCGAGACGTCGAGCACGTCGTCGAGCAGCTGGAACGCGAGGCCGATCTGGCGCGCGAAGCCCCCGAGCGCGTCGGCCAGCTCGGCCGAGCCGCCGGCCGCGGTCAGCGCGCCGAGCCGGCAGGCGGCCTCGAAGAGGGCGGCGGTCTTCAGCTCGCACCGGCGCAGGTAGCGCTCGACCGCGACGTGGGCGGCGTATGCATCCTCGCGCTGCAACAGCTCGCCTTCGGCCAGCGCCGAGCTCGCCTGCGAGAGGGCTTGCAGCTGGACGGCGTCCTCGTTGCGTGCGAGCTCCGCGAACGCCCGGGAGAACAGCAGGTCGCCGGTCGCGACGGCGGCGCCGCGCCCGGCGGCGGCGACGACAGTGGGGCGCCCGCGGCGGAGCGGCGCACCGTCGATCACGTCGTCGTGCACCAGCGTCGCCGAGTGGACCAGCTCGACCGCGACGGCAGCCCGGACGAGCCGCTCCTCGCCGTCGGCGAGGAGCGCCGCACCGCCGGCGGACTGCGCGGCGAGCAGCACGAGCAGCGGCCGCAGGCGCTTGCCTCCGGCGGCGACGGTTGCGTTGGCGTGCGCGGCGAGGGGCGCTCCGGCCTCGGCGGTGACGCGCTCGAGATGACGCTCGGTGCGTGCCATCAGCTCCTGCAGCGGGGGTCCGCCGCGCTGGAGGATGGCCCCGACGCCGTCGGCCTCCAGGCGCGCGCCCGCCGCCGGCGGGCCGACCGCGCTCACGTTCCGGCCTCGGGTGCCCGACCCACGACCGTGCCGGAATGGATCGCGACGATGCCGCCGGCCGTCAGTACGTAGGAGACGTCCACGAGGCCCGCGGCGGCGAGCTCGCCGGCGAGCTCAGGCGGGCCGGGGAAGCGCTTGACCGAGTTCGGAAGGTAGGTGTAGGCGTCGGCGATGCCCGCCTCGCGGGCCGCGGTCTCGCTGCGGATCCGCGCCGCGAGACGCTCGACGCCCGCGGCGACGCCCCCCAGCAAGGGCACGAGACGGTCGAACCAGAGCCCATAGAACTGCGCCAGCGGCGCCCGCGTCGGCGTCGTTATCTCGAGCACGACGACGCGCCCCCCGGGGCGAACGACGCGCACCATCTCGCGCAGCCCGCGAGGAAGATCTTCGAAGTTGCGGGCGCCGAAGCCGACGGTGGCTGCGTCGAAGGCGCCGTCCTCGTAGGGCAGCGCCAGCGCGTCGGCCCATTCGAAGCGCACGCGGGCCGCTCCCTCGCGCGCCGACGCCTTCGTGCGGGCGCGGTCGAGCATCGCCTCGGAGAAGTCGCAGCCGAGCACCTCCCCGCCGGGCGAGACGCGGGCGGCAAGCGCTAGCGACAGGTCGCCGGTGCCGCATGCGATGTCCAGCGCGCTGTCGCCCGGGCGCAGGAGCGCGAGCTCTGCAGCGCGTGCCCGCCAGCGGTGATGCAGCCCGGCCGTCATGGCCGAGTTCATCAGGTCGTAGACGCCGGCGATGCGGTCGAACATCGCGCGCACCTGACCCGCCTGGAGCGTCCCGCTTCCGTCTCCCGGACGGGCGGCCATGCTCGCCCTACTTGAGCTGTGAGAGGAAGGCGACGATGTTCTGGAACTTTTCAGGCGGCAGGTTCTTGAACGAGGGCATCGGCGCCGTCGGGTTCACGAGCGTGCGGGCGATCGCCTGGCGCGGGAGGCGGTCGGCGATCTTCGTCAGGTTGGGCCCGGGCCCGGCGTTGCCGTTGTCGCCGATCTTGTGGCATGCCAGACAGCCGGATTGCGCCACGCCTTTCTTGCCCTGTTCGTATTCGTAGAGCGTCCGCCCGCCGGCCGCGACGATCCGTGGGGGAGTCTTGAGTTCGATCGCCGTGGGCGAGCCCGCATTGGCGCCCTGATAGGTCAGGAACCCCATCGCGCCGATCACGGCGATGCCGGTGATCGTGGCGACCGGGCGCCGCTCCGGCCTGCGCTCGGGGCCGCGGTCGTAGAACGGCAGCAGGAACAGCAGGATCATGCAGATCGTCGGCACGCCGATCGTGGCGAGCTGGACCAGCGCGGGCGGCTTGATCACGCGCAGGAGCTCGAAGAGGAAGAAGAAGTACCACTCCGGACGCGGCACGTAGGTGGTGGTGGTCGGGTTGGCCTTGGACCCGAGCTCTGCCCCGAGCACCAGCGAGAGCGTGATGATGACGGCCATCACGACGCAGGCCATGGCGGCGTCCTTCGCGACGGCGTACGGGAAGAAGGGCTTGCCTTTCGCCTTCAGGAGCGCGTACTCGCGCAGGTACTCCTCCTTCTCGCGCTGGTTCACGGCTCTAGATCTCCTCCTCGCGCAGCTCCGGCGCGGATTCGGCTTTCTTCCACGGCGGCGCCGTGGTGCCGAGCTTCGCGACGAGGTACAGGTGGGCGCCGATCAGCGCGATCAGCGCGCCGGGGATCAGCAGCATGTGGATCGCATAGAAGCGCGAGAGGGTGGTCGCGCCGAATTCAGATCCGCCGCGCAGGAAGTCGCTCAGGTAGGGCCCGATCAGGGGACCGGTGCCGTTGATGTTGACGCCCACGATCGTGGCCCAGTAGGCGCGCTGGTCGAACGGCAGCAGGTAGCCGGTGAACGACATCACCATCGTCAGGATCAACAGGACGACGCCGATCACCCAGTTCAGCTCGCGGGGGTACTTGTAGGCGCCGAAGAAGAACGTGCGCCCCATGTGCAGGAACACGAGGATCACCATCACGCTCGAGCCCCATTTGTGCATGCCGCGCACGAACTGGCCGAGGAACACGTCGTTGGTCACGTAGCGGATCGATTCGTAGGCGCCACCGGAGGCGTCTGGGCGGTAGTACATCGCCAGGAAGACACCCGTGACCGCCTGCGAGAGGAAGGCGAACATCGTCGCCGAGCCGAGCGTGTAGAACCAGTTCGTCCCTTCCGGCACCTTGCGGAACAGCGCCCAGCGCGCGGCGCCGCTGAGCGAGGTGCGCTCGTCGACCCAGTCGACGACGGTGGTGCCGGCCGCCGCCGCGTGGTCCAGCGGGGTTGCCTTGCCGTTCTCCTCGCCTGGGCGGGGAGGCGGGGTCTTGAGCGCGCTCGGCAGCGGTGGGGCGGGCAGTTTCGGCATCGTCGGCGGCGCCTACAGTTTCTGCGCGCCGGGGCGGGACGGGTAGAGGTACTGGCCGATGCCGTCGAGCGGCTCGCCCGGGTCGCGCGGCGAGAAGCGGCGCAGCTCGCTGTTGACGGAGAAGCGGGGGCCGAGTTCGAGCTGTCCGCGGTTCACGCGCGTGTAGAAGCGATCCAGCGGGCGCACCGGCGGTCCGCCGACCGGTCGCCCGAGCAGGTCGTAGACGCCGCCGTGGCAGGGACAGATGAAGCGCTCGGCGGCATCGACCCAGCGCACCGGGCAGCCGAGGTGCGCGCAACGCGAGGTGATCGCGATGTAGGGCGTGCCCTTGTCGTAGGGGTCGGTGTCGATCGCGGCGTTGAACTTGCGCACGTAGACGGTCGACTTGCCCGCCTCGCCGATCGTCGGGTTCAGGGTCAGCACGACCGGGACGTAGTTGAACTCCGTGAACATCGACTCGGGACCGACGGCTTCCCAGTGGACCGGCGTGCTTTTGAAGATCGGGCCGAGCGCGAAGCCGAGCGCGGGCAGCACGAAAGCCCCGGCGGCGACCGCGCCCGCGACGTTGGCGCTGCCCGTCATGAAGCGGCGCCTTGTGATCGTCTCCCCCTCGAATGCGCCGGGAACGCCGCGGTCGAGGGTGTATTTGGACTTGTGCTTGAGGCGCCTGTCAGCCACTTCCAGGCGAACAATATCGAGGCGCGTTTCAGCGCGGTGCCGGGACGGTGCGAACGCATGTGCGCATCGCATCAAGCGCCCGCGGGTCTTCGCCGACCAGCATCTCCTTGGCCCGGCGGTGCGCGGGACTCGAACCCCACCCCACGGCGCACGCGCCCGCCTCCCATGCGGCCTCGGCGAGCTCGGGGCGCCCGGAGCCGTGCGCCAGGGCACTGAGCGTGATCGTGTCGGCGAGCTCAGCCACCGCGAGGGTGTCGCCCAGCTCGACCAGGCGGGCAAGGCCGATCGCGTACAGCCGGTCGCCCGCCAGCAGCCCGAGGTCCGCCTCGGGCGCGTCGATCACGCGCGGGCTGCCGTAGTGCAGCAGGTAGCCCTCGTAGATCGCCTCGACGAGCAGCTCGTAGTCCGCGCGCCGGCCGGCCGCGCGCGGTCCCGCCGCCGCGAGTGCGGCCGGGCTCGCGGCGCCGTTGAGAACGTCGCGGCGCGGCTCGCCGAGCAGCTCGCCCATCAACCCACCACCGTCGCGAAGCAGCGAGCGCAACCGGCCGAGCGCCCCGCCCTCCAGGCGGGGCGCGAGATCCGCCTCCCGCGTCATCCATCCCCCCGGCCGGCGACGGCCGCGAACGCCGCCTGCGCCGCGAGCAGCGTGCGCTCGAGTTGCTCCTCGCCGTGCGCGAGCGACGGGAACCAGGCCTCGAACTGCGACGGTGGAGGGTAGACCCCGCGACCGAGCAGCTCGCGGCACCAGGCCGCGTGCGACTCCAGATCGCCCGCCTGCGCGTCCGCGAAGCTGGACACGGGGCGCTCGCCGAAGAAGACCGTGAGCAGGCCGGGCGCGGACTGCACCCGCACGGGCACGCCCTCTCGCGCGGCGGCGTCGGCGAGACCGGCTGCGAGCCGCTCGGTGTACCCCGCCAGGCGCAGGTAGGCCGTGTCGTCGAGCTCACGCAGGGTCGCGAGGCCGGCCGCTACCGCCAGCGGATTGCCCGACAGCGTCCCCGCCTGGTAGACCTCGCCGGCCGGAGCGAGCATCCGCATCAGCTCCACCGGGCCCCCCAGGGCAGCGGCCGGGAGCCCCCCGCCGATCACCTTCCCCATGATCGTGAGGTCGGCGAGCACGCCGGTCAGCTCCTGCGCCCCGCCGCGCGCGACGCGGAACCCGGAGATGACCTCGTCGAGGATCAGCACCGCGCCGCTCTGCGATGCCTGCCCGCGCAGCAGCTCGAGGAAGCCGAGCTGGGCCGGGACGAGTCCCATGTTGGCCGGCATCGGCTCGGCGATGATCGCCGCCGGCGCGTGTTCGGCGACCGCCGCGCGCAGGGCGTCCTCGTCGTTCCACGGCACCACGATCGTGTCGGCGGCCGCCGCGGCACTGACACCCGGGCTCGACGGCAGCCCCTGGGTGGCGAGGCCGGAGCCGGCCTGAGCCAGGAGTCCGTCGACGTGTCCGTGGTAGGCACCGGCGAACTTCACGATCTTCTCGCGCCCGGTCGCGGCGCGGGCCAGGCGCACGGCGGTCATCGACGCCTCCGTCCCTGACGAGGTCATCCGGATCATCTCCACGGAGGCGAACCTCGCGCAGACCTCTTCGGCGAGCTCCACCTCTCCGGCGGTGGGGGCGCCAAAGCTCGTGCCGCGAGCGGCGGCCTTGTCGACCGCCTCGATCACCGCCGGATGCGCGTGCCCGAGGATCAGCGGGCCCCACGAGCACACGTAGTCGACGAAGCGGTTGCCGTCGACGTCGATCAGCTCGGGGCCCTCTCCGCGCTCGATGAACAGCGGGTCGCGCCCGATCGCGCGCATCGCGCGCACCGGCGAGTTGACTCCCCCGGGGAGCCGCGCGAGGGCGCGTCGATACAACTCGGCCGACCGGCTGTCGGTGAGCGAGGCCATCACCGCGGCCCGCTCAAGCGTGCCTGCGCTCCCAGTCCTTGAACTCGTCCGTGAAGTAGAGCAGCCGGATCTTCTTGAACTCCGTCGAGGAGTACAGCGTCGCGCGCTCGGAGATCCCCGTCTGCTCGGCGATCGCATCGAGGATCGCGTCGCACTCCTCCTTCGAGCGCCCGTGAGCCATCGTGAAAACCGAGTACGGCCAGTCGGCATAGGTCGGTCGCTGGTAGCAGTGCGAGATCCCCCGCACCGCGGCCATGCGGCAGCCGACGTCGTGGATCTGCTCGTCGGGAACCTGCCAGACGCCCATGCCGTTGGCCGAGAAGCCGGCGCGGCGGTGGAAGAGGATCGCGGCGACGCGGCGCAGCAGCCCGCGCTCCTGCATCCCCGCGAGATGGTCGAGGAGCTCCTGCTGATCGACGCCGAGGGCCGCAGCAGCCGGTCCGTAAGGTTCCGCCACGACCGGCATGTCGCCCTGCAGCGCGCGGATCACCGCGATGTCCCGCTCGTCGTAAGGCTGGGGCTCGAGCTCGATCGGCTCCGTCGCCGCGGCGGGGCTCGCAAGCGCCTCGGTTCCGGCCTCCATCTCGAGGTCCATGCGGATCTTGAAGAGCTTCAGCGTCGGCAGCTGGCGCACCGACTCGGCCCCGGACTCGCGAGCGAGCACGTCGAGCGTCCCCTGGAGCCCGAGCTGGGAATCGGGCTCGGTGGCGATCGTGAACCAGAGGTTGAACTCGTGGTTGCGCAGGTAGTTGTGCGAGACGCCGGGGTGGGCGTTGATCACCTGCGCCGCGCGATGGGGGTGCTCGGCGTCGACCTTCGCGGCCACGAGCATCGAGGAGTAGCCGAGGGCGCGCGTGTCGAAGATCGGCGTGACCTGGCGGATGATGCGCTTCTCGAGCAGCCGCCGGACACGCTCCATCGCCTCCTCTTCTGAGATCTCGGCGAGCGAGGCGACGTGCTGGTAGGGCCGCGGCGCGATCGGGAAGCTGCCCTGCATCAGGTTCAACAGGCGCCGGTCGACGTCGTCGAGCGGCACCGCCGCGCCGTCCTTGCGCGAACGGATCTTCGGGGTCGCTGCCGCCGCCCGCTGGGCGTCGGCGTCCTCGCTGATCAGCTCTTCTCGGCTAGCCATCCGGCGGCGTCCTTTGCGTGGTAGGTGATGATCGTCTCGGCCCCGGCCCGGCGCAGCGAGGTGAGGATCTCGAGCACCGTCGCGCGCTCGTCGATGTGACCGGCCGCCGCGGCGGCCTTGACCATCGCATACTCGCCGCTCACGTTGTACGCCGCCACGGGCATCCCGGTCGCCTCCCCGACGGCTCTGATCAGATCGCCGTACGCGAGCGCCGGCTTGACCATCACCATGTCTGCTCCCTCCTGCACGTCGAGCAGCGCCTCTCTGACCGCCTCACGCCCGTTGGCGGGATCCATCTGGTAGGAGCGCCGGTCGCCGAACGCGGGGGCCGACCCGGCCGCCTCCCGGAACGGGCCGTAGAAAGCGGAGGCGAACTTGGCGGAGTAGGCCAGGATCGGCACCTCTGCAAAGCCCTCGCTGTCGAGCTCTGCGCGGATCGCGCCCACGCGCCCGTCCATCATGTCCGACGGCGCGACGATGTCGGCCCCCGCCCGGGCGTGGCTGACGGCGGCGCGGGCGAGCAGCTCGAGCGTGGCGTCGTTGTCCACGGCCCCGTCGGAGCGCAGCACGCCGCAGTGGCCGTGCGTCGTGTACTCGCACAGGCATACGTCGGTCAGCACCAGCAGCTGCGGCAGCTCGCGCTTGATCGCGGCGGTGGCGAGCTGGACCGCGCCCTCCTCGTCCCACGCTCCCGATCCCTGCTCGTCCTTCTCGGCCGGGATGCCGAACAGCATCACGCCTGCGACGCCCAGCTGTGCCGCGGCCCGGGCCTCGGCGACCGCCTCACCGACGGTCAGCCGCGCGACCCCCGGCATCGCCTCGATCGGGCCGCGGTCGGCCTCGGCGGAGACCACGAACAGCGGCAGGATCAGCGCGCCGGGACGCAGGTCCGTCTCGCGCACCAGCCCGCGCAGCCCGGCGCTCGCTCGCAGCCTGCGCATGCGGGTCTGTGGAAAGGCCATCTCCCCTCAGAGTAGAGATGTGAGGGGGTCGGCCGGCGCTCCATGCCGGCCTCCGGGCCGGGACCTCAGAGCGCGCGGCGGAGCCCGGCGCGTGCCAGGAGGGCGAACAGCGCGGTCAGACCGAGCAGGTGCGCGATCGGCCCGCCAAGCGACGGCGAGGCGCCGTTGACGGCCGCGTCGAGCGCCTGCAGCGCCGCCTTGAAGGGAAACACGAACGAGATCACCGAGATCACGTCATAGAAGCCGTGCCCAACCGCGCCTGCGGGCACGAGCGCGAGGAAGATCAGTGGCAGCAGGACCAGGAAGGCGACGAGCGATGCCGCCCGCGCGTCGCTCGCGAGCGAGCCGATCGCCGTGCCGAGGGCCGCGAACGCCAGGGCGCCGCATGCGAGCGCCAGCAGCCATTGCGGGAAGCGCCCCCAGTCGAGCGAGACGAAGATCCCGACACCGGCCAGCATCGCAAGCGCAACGAGGAACGAGCACGCCGCGGCCAGGCCGACCTTCTCGACCAGCAGCGCCCCGCGCGATATCAGCCCGCGCACGAGCCGCTCGAGCACGTGCTCCTCGCGCTCGAGCGCGATCCCGCCGGCGGCGAGAAGCACGCCGAGGAACATCAGCGAGATCGCGACGGCGACGACCACGGCGAAGCTGTCCAAGGGCGTGCGGCGGCCATGGACGAGCTCGGTGTGGATCGCGATCGGCTGCCCCACGCTCGCCAGCACGCGCTTGCTGACCCCGAGGTTCCTCGCCGCGAAGTCGGCGAAGCGCGCGATCCTTTCGAGCGCTTCGCGGTCGTGTCCCGGGGGCGTGCGGGCGATCACCCGGCGCAGTTCGCCGGGGATCTGCTCGAGTCCGATCAGGTTCGAGGGCGCGCCAAGCGTTCCCAGGCTGCCACCCCGCACCAGCGCGTCGAGCGCTTCCGCGGCCGCCTCCTGGATCTGCTTGGAGAAGCCGAGATTCGCTTCGGCGAGCGCCGAGCGAAGCTGGGCGCGCACCAGCGACTGCTCGAGCGCGTCGCCGTTGTAGAGCACTTCGATCTGCCCCTGTGAGGTGCCGGAGGAGACCCGTGCCGCGATGTCTGAGGGGATCACCACGGCGGCGAGGACCTTGCCGTCGGAGACCTCGCGGCGCGCCTGCGCCCGCGAGCTCACCTCGACCGGTTCGACGTTGTCGAAGAGCTGATGGGCGTATTCGCGGACCTCGACGCGGCGCGAGCCCACCTGGACCGTCTCGCCAGGTGCGGTTTCGTCGACGATCGCCACCCGCGGTCGCGACGGCGCGCGCGAGATCGCAAAGCCGATCAGGAGCGCGATCGCGACCGGGTAGAGCACGAGCACGGCGAGCAGCAGCCGCGATCTGCCGAGTATCAGGAGGTCCTTGCGCAGCAGGGCCCTCATGCCGCACCCACCCCGTCGCGCTCGAGGAACGCGACCAGCGCGTGCTCGAGGTCGGTCGCACCGGGGCCCGCTCGGGCGAGCAGCTCCCGGCTCGTTCCGTCGAAGCGCAGCCGGCCGCCGTCGAGGACGAGCAGCCGGTCGGCGTGGCGCTGCGCCTCGGCCGGGTTGTGGGTCGAGAAGATCACCGCCGTGCCGGTCGCGGTCAGCCCCTTCACGAACTTCCACAGGCGCTCGCGCTGCGCGGGATCGAGCGACGCCGAGGGCTCGTCGAGCGCCAGCACGGGCGGGTCTCCCAGCAGGCCGGCCGCCACGTTCACACGCTGGCGGTTGCCGCCCGAGAGCCGCGCGAGCTGCTCGCCGGCCCGCGCGCGCAGGCCCGTCTGCTCGAGCATCCCCTCCACGGCCGCGCGCGGCTCCGCGACGCGCTCCAGGCGCGCGAACAGCTCGAGGTTCTCGGCGACCGTCAGCTTCCCGTAGAGGGCCGTCTGCTGCGGCGCCCAGCCGACCTCGCGCGGCGCGCGGCTGACGGTCCCGCTCGACGGCGGCTGCACGCCTGCGATCGCCGAGAGCAGCGTGGTCTTGCCGGCACCGTTCGGTCCCAAGACCCCGAGGAGCTCACCTGGCGCGAGCTCGAAGCTGACGTCCTCGAGTGCGACCAACTCGCCGAAGCGCTTCCCGAGCGCCTCGACGCGCAGGGCGGCGCTCACAGCAGCTCGCGCTTGGCCTCAGCCCAGGACTCGAACGCGATGTGGCGGCGCAGGTACAGCGCCGTCTCGCGCAGCACGGAGAGGATCGGAAGCGCGATGAGGGCGCCGATGATGCCGTGCACGTCGAGCCCGAACAGCAGCGCGAAGATCACCAAAAGCGGGTTGATGCGCAGCGTGTGGCCGAAGACCTGCGGCGCGACCACGTGACCCTCGACCTGCTGCAGCCCGATGAAGAGGATCACCACCCACAGGGCGCTGATCGGTTCCGTGAACAGGGCCACGAGCACGGGCGGGACCGCGCCGAGGATCGGCCCGATGTAGGGGATCAGCTCCGCGAAGCCGTAGAACACGCCGAACGCGACCGCGTACTTCTGCCCGTCCGGGAAGATCCCGAGCACGCCGAAGATATAGAGGGACAGGCCGGCCGAGAGGCCCATGATCGCGCTGAACAGGAGCTGGCCGCCGACGTAGCGCGAGACCGCCCGCTGCACGAGCGACGGGTAGTCGTCGGGCTTCGACCCGTCGCCGGCGGGCATGAGTCTTCGCACCAGCCCACCGATCTGCGGTCCGTAGATGAGCATGTAGACCGAGACGACGAAGATCAGCACGAGGTTGAAGATCGCGCCCGCGATTTCGGTCGCCAGGGCCGTTCCGAACGACGCGAATTTCCCGGCGCTCTTGCCGAATTTGTCGAACACGCTCTGGACAGCGGTTTTCCCGGGTTTGACGATCTTCACGTGCACGCCGCTTTTGTTGAGCTGCTTTTCCCAGCTCACGAGCTGTTTGTTCGCTTCGCGTTCGAGTTTCGGCAGGTTGTCTGTGAACCTCTGCACCTGATGGGAGATAGGGTTCGAGAGCAGGAACCCGATGCCCGCGAGCGTCAGGAAGAATGCGAGATACACCGCAAGGACCGCGAGACCGCGCGGGATTCGATCCCGATGCACCAGCGCCACCGCGGGATTGAGGATCAGCGCGATGAGGCCGGCGATGACGAACAGCAGCAGGACTTTGCCGGCGGCTTTCGCGAACGCCCACAGCGCGACGATCGCGATCGGCAGCAGCACCAGCTGGACCCAGCGCGGCACGATCGCGCGGGGCGGCTCCTGCGCCGTCTCGTCCTCGGTGCTGACGAGGCGCTCCTCCTCTGGCTCGGGGGGTTCTGAGGGCGGACCCTCGGCGCGACGGGCCCTCCCGGGAAACCACCTCACTTCCCAGCCACCATCGCCAGAGTATGGCTGAGGCCGAGGCGGCCGAATCGGAGCCCGCGGCGGGATCCGCGCCTGCGCGGATCCTGTTCGTCGGCGACGTCGTCGGGGGCATCGGGCGCGAAACGCTGCTCGACTGCCTGCCGGTGCTGCGCGAGCGCCACGATCTCACCTTCGTGGTCGTCAACGGCGAGAACGCCGCCGGCGGCCTCGGGATCACGCCGAAGAACGCAGACCAGCTCTTCGCCGCCGGCGTCGACGCGATCACGCTCGGGAACCACACGTATCACCGACGGGAGATCTACCCCTATCTGGACAGCCACGATCGCATCGTGCGGCCGGCCAACTTCCTGCGCAGCCAGCCGGGCCGCGGCACCACGGTCGTCGAGCACGACGGTCTCCGCCTCGGCGTCGTCAACATCAGCGGCAATCTCTACCTGCGCGCCGGCCGCTCGGCGTTCACGGAGATCGAGGCGGCCCTCGGCTCGCTTGGCGAGGTCGACCACGTGCTCGTCGACGTGCACGCCGAGGCGACCTCCGAGAAGGTCGCGATGGGCTGGCATCTCGACGGCCGCGTGACCGCGGTCGTAGGGACCCACACCCACGTTCCGACCGCGGACGCGCGCGTGCTTCCGGGTGGGACCGCCTACATAACCGACGTCGGCATGACGGGCCCGCGCGGCGGGGTGATCGGGGTCAAGCGCGAGCAGGCGATCGAGTCGCTGGTCACGCAGATGCCGGTCCGCTTCGAGACGTCGCAGGAGGACCCGTGGCTGATGGGTGTGCTGATCAGCTGCTCAGCACGACTTCGGGCCGACTCGATCGAGCAGCTGCTGATGCCGCGTCCCGGCGCACGCTGACGGGCGCCGTCGCGTAGCGCCCGAGCAGCGCGACCATCACGATCGGGAAGAACCACGGGATGTAGAGGTAGAACCAGTGTTCGACCGAGAGCTGCACCCCGATCAGGATCGCCGCGCAGCCCGCCGCCAGGCCGACGAGGTCGTTGCGCCTCGGCACCAGCGCCAGCGCGAGTGCGAGGCCGAGCGCGGCGCCCTCGACCACGTGATGCGCGGCGTTCCACCCGTACAGGCCCCAGACCGAGAACGGCGATTCGCGGTTCGACTGGTATTCGATCGTGCGTTCCCAGATCGTCTTCAGCGAATCGTGCGCGAGCGCCGGCCAGACCGCGAGCGCCCCGACGGCCACGAAGCCGGTCAGGAACGTTGCCAGCACGAGCGGGCGCCGGCGCCGGGGGGCGGCTCGCAGCGCGTCGGTCGCGAGTAGGGGAGCGATCGCCAGCGGCGCGAACTTCGTCAACCCGGCGAGCGCCGCCGTCGCGCCACGGACCCCCACGGCGACGGTCGAGCGGTAGGTGGCAGACAGCAGCGCCGCGAGGACCAACGCCCCGACGAGCGTGTCGTTGCTGTTGCTCTCGAGCGCAAACAGGGTGAAGGGGTAGGAGACCCAGGCGTAGGCGAGCACGATCCCGAGCGTCGGCCCGCGTAGTCTGCGCCCGATCAGGAACAGCAACCCGACCGAGAGCAGGTCGAAGAAGAGCGCCGCCGCGTGGGCCGCAGGCAGGTCGTCCCACTTCCCGCTCCAGCCGAAGGCCTGCTGGAAGGGCACGTAGGCCTCGTAGTTGACGGGGCCGTAGGTGTCGCCGCGTTCGTTGTCACTCGGCCAGCCGCCGTACATCGGCTTGCCGTCGACGGTGCGCTCGGCGCCGATCACACCCGCGTAGCCGACGTCGACGACGTTCGAGTCGGTGACGTTCAACGCGACGCGGAACCCGATCAGGAAGACGACCGCGACCGCGAGCACGGGCACCGGAATCAGCAGGCGCAGACGCGGCGGGCCGTCCGCCTCGCCGCCGCCCCGGCGACGCCTTCGCATCAGCGCGAGCATGCGCGCCAGCAGGTAGAGCATCGGCGGGTAGACGAGCGGCACCGACCCGTAGATGTGCGCATGGTTGAACAGCGCCAGCGAGATCGAGAACGAGAGCAGCACCAGCAGGTCGAGATGAAGTAGCGAGAACGGGCGTCGGAAGTTGAAGAACGGAACGAAGAAGAGGAAGCACAGCGGCAGCCATATGTACAGCGCGTTGACGTGGCGGCCGAACGCCCCCGGGTAGCCGCGCGCCATCGTCCACGCCACCTGGAAGCCGGTCCACTGTTCGAGCACCCGACCGGACAGGTCGGCGATCTGGACCTGCGCGATCTCCTTCTTGCCGCCCTTGGAGAAGTAGCTCACCTGCCAGTGGAACGCGGGCTTCAGATAGGCGCCGCCATAGGAGTCCGGGTATTTGGCGCGGGCGGCGATGACCTTCGGCAGCCGTTCGGCAATCGCGAGCACCTGGTTCGCCGACAGGCGCCGTCCGGCGGGGGGCACGTTCGACGGCGGCACCGGGATCGGGGCTTCGGGGTTGGGGATGCTGTGGCTCGTGGAGGCGCCCGAGCGCACCGACGCCACCGAGCCGGCCGAGTAAGCGGAGTCGGTGCTCGCCGCCGCGCCGAGCTTGCCCGGCACGGAGAGCGGGTTGCCCGCGGTGAGGCCGGACGTCGCGAGGGCGGGATCCGGCGACTGCGCCCGCGCAGCGGCGGGAGCGAGGCAACAGAGAAGGCATGCGAGCAGCGGCGTCGCGCGGCGCATCGCCCGAATGTACGGGACGCCCTGGCGTCGCGCGCCCCTCGACGGCAAGCGGCGGGCGCGCGCCGGCGTCAAGCCGAAGCCGCCGGGAGGCCGAAATGCGACAGCGCGATCGCGGCCACGTCGCGGATCGCCCACTGCGCCGGCGCGGGGTTGGGGAGCGCTGCGCCGTGGATCACGAGCGCGCCGAGCGAGTCGCTCGCGTGAAGCGAGCCGTGACTGCCGCCTCCGACGTGCGCCTGGCGACCCCAGTCCGCGAACTCCCAGCCGGGCGACGCCGAGAGCAGGACCTCGCCGGAGTTCGGACACATCAGCGCCGACCAGACGCGCGCCAGGGCGTCGGGGTACGCGGGGCTCAGGAGCACCCCGTCGCGGATCTCGGCTCCGAGCACCGCGAGCTCGCCGCTGACGCGCCAGGCGGAGCCCCGCGCATCGAGCGTGGCGCCGCCCGGTGCGAACCGCAGCTCGCCACGCTCGGCGCTGGCGACCACCGCCTCGCGTGGCTGCTCGTGCGCGTCGCGCTCGAGCCACATCACGAGATCGACGCCGTCGAGCGTCGTCGCGATTGCGACCACCGACGCGCGCATCGCGTCGCGCTCTGCATCGTGCAGCGCATAGACCATGGCGGCGCGTTGTGACGGGCAGACGGCGATTCGCGGCTCGCCCTCCTCGCCGCGGGACCCCCTGTCCCCGCGCGAGGGGCGGCTCGGACCGAGCACTCCGAGCTCAGAAAGCTCATCCTGGAGCCAGACGACGTCGGTGACCGGCGCCTGAGAATGGTCTGCCATCACGATCACCGCGTGCTCGTCGAGGAAGGCGTCGAGCCCGCCCGCCGCGTTCGCCACGCGCGCCAGCTGAAGATCTGCCTGCGCCAGCGACTGCAGCTGGCCCTCCGGCCCGCGCTTGTGCGAGTGCCAGTCGTTGTCAGGCAGGGAGAGCAGCAAGAAGTCGAAGAGGTCGTGCTCGACCATGTACTCCGAAACGCAGCCGGAGTGGCGGTCGCGGATCCCGGGCATGCCGAGCCCCGAGCGGCATGGCGTGCGCTGTGAGGCGAAGATGTCGGCGTAGAACAGCTCGCGCGGTCCCATCACGGCATGTGGCATGAGGGCGGCGGCGACGCGTGAGAGCGCGCTGTCGCGGACCGGCTCGTGGCGGTGGCGCCCGCGGTACATGAGGTAGGTCGTCCCTGCCGTCCGCACCTCGGCGTCGTCGAGCGACTCGAAGACGGTCGGGGTCTCAGCTGAGAGGTGTGCGCGGTTCATGTTGTAGACGGTGTCCGTGAGCTGCCGGGTGATGCCGAAGCGCTGGGCGGCACGGAAGCTCGACCCGTACTCGACGTAGCGCCGTTCCTCGCGGTGGTACCAGTTCATCGCGGGGATGCGGTGGCGGTCCTGCCACCAGCCGGTCACGATCGACGCCGCACAGACGGGCGTAACCGACGGGAAGGCGGCGACGCAATCGGGGACGTAGGTACCGTCGCGCACGAGACGCTCGAGCACCGGCGCGGTGCCGGCGGCGATCGTGCGCTCGAGCATCTCCGGCGCCATCGCGTCGATCACGCACAGCACGAGCTTGGGTGGCTTGGCTCCCACTAACGACCGAGGATGCGCAGGCCCGCGTACTTCTCGCCCCCGCGCGAGCGGCGCCGGAGGAGCAGCCAGACCAAGGCGAGGAGCGCGACGTAGCCGAGCGGATGCAGGGCGCACACCACCGCGGCTGCGAGCAGAGCCGCCCCGTCCAGATAAAGCGTCAGCGACTCGCGCGCGGGCTTGTCGGTGAGGCGGCGCCGCGCCCCCCAGATCACCGGCGCGGCGACGCGTTGGGCGAGCGCCACGACGGCGAGCCCGCCGAGGACGCCCGGCCACGGCGCGTCGCCGTGCGCAGCGAGCGTCCCGGCGAAGAGCACCGCGCCACCGCCGTAGGCCATCCCCGTGAGGGCCGCCGCGAGCGGGTCACGGCGCGGCTCGCGCGTCACCGGGTCGTAGACGGGGGAGAGCCCGAACAGCAGCTGCACGGCCCACGCTATGGCGAACGTGACGGCGACGACGAGCAGCCACCAGGAAGACTCCAGGAAGTGGTAGCTGCCGGCGGGGAAGTCCACGCCGAGCACGTTCGCCGAGCCGAGCGCACCGGCGAGCAGGACCGGCAGGAACGGCCGCAGGCCACACGCGGCGGCCAGGCCGATGCCGAGTCCGATGTAGAAGAAGAGGCCGTTCATCCCTATCCGGTTGCGCTACCGTCCCGGTGCCGGCCACCGGATCGGCAGGACGATAGAGGACTGCCCCGGCAGGGCGGTTGCGATCCCAGGTGGCAACCGTCTGACGGCGAATGGAGCACGTGGGTAATGGAGCGATCTGGCACTCCCGGCGGGCGCGGCACGCGCCCCACCGCGCACGAGCTGGCGCGCTACGAGGCGCTGTTCGCATCCCGCACGCGCGGCATGAAGAGCTCCGCGATGCGCGAGATGATGGCGCTGACCGAGCAGCCCGATGTGATCTCGCTCGCGGGCGGCCTGCCCGATACCTCGACCTTCCCGCCGGAGCTCTACGAGCGGCTGATGGCGGAGGTCTCAAACGACACGGCGCGCGCCCTTCAGTACGGGCCGACCGAGGGCATGGCGGCGACCGCCGCCTGCGTCGCGCAGGTGATGGCCGCGGAGGGCACCACGATCGACCCGGCCGACGTGATCGTGACGACCGGCGGGCAGCAGGTGATCGACCTCGTCTGCAAGACGCTGATCGATCCTGGCGATGTGATCGTCGCGGAGGCGCCCACCTATCCCGGCGCGATCCCGAGCTTCAGCGCCTATCAGGCCGACGTCGTGCAGATCGAGATCGACGCGGACGGCATGCCGATCGACGCCCTCGAGGAGACGCTCGACGAGCTCGCCCGAGAAGGGCGCCACCCCAAGTTCATCTACACCATCCCCAACTTCCAGAACCCCGGGGGCGTCACGATGTCGCTTCCGAGGCGACGGCGACTGGTCGAGGTCGCGCGCGAGCGCGAGCTGCTCGTGCTCGAGGACAACCCCTACGGCATGCTGCGCTACGAGGGCGAGCCGCTGCCGACGCTCTACTCGCTGGACGCGGCCGCAGTCGGACGCGACAGCGCCTCGGATCTCGTGATCTATCTCGGGACCTTCTCCAAGATCCTCTCGCCCGGACTGCGACTCGGCTGGGCCGTCGCGCCCCGACCGGTGCTCGAGAAGCTCAACCTGTGCAAACAGGGCACGGACCTCTGCGCATCTCCCGTCACGCAGATGTTCGTCGCGTCGTACTTCGCCGAGGAGGGCGCGTGGCTGCGGCACGTCGAGAACCTGCGCGAGCTCTACCGAGAGCGCCGCGACGTGATGGTCTCCTCGCTCGCCGAGCACTTTGGGACGAGCGCGGCTTGGACGCACCCGGAAGGAGGGCTGTTCGTGTGGGCCACGCTCGATGAGCGCATCGACACGACCGACCTGCTCGCGCTCGCCCGCACCGAGCGGGTCGCGTTCGTGCCCGGGCGCGCCGCCTACATGGATGGCCGCAGCGGCGCGTCCTCGATGCGCCTGAACTTCGCCGGCATCCCAGAGCCGGACATTCGCGAGGGCATCTCCCGGATCGGCCGCGCGATCTCGCGCCAGCTCGGCCTGCTCGGATCGCTCACCGGGGGTGCTCCGTCGGGCCGCGCCGCGGGGCAGACCGGGGAGCCGCCCGTCCGCGAGGATCCGGCGGAGCTCGCCGACGTGGTCGAGCTGCCGCGCCGCGGGGACGCCGGGCGGGGACGCCGCACCCAGGATCGATGACGGCTTCCCGCCGGGTCGCCGTGCTGAAGGGGGGCAGCTCGCTCGAGCGTTCGGTCTCGCTGCGCTCGGGAGCCCAGGTCGAGGACGCGCTGCAGGGGCTCGGCCACGAGGTCTCCGGGATCGACGTCGGGGCCGACCTCGTCGAGCAGCTGATCGAGCTCGGCCCGGACGCCGTGTTCATCGCGCTGCACGGAGCGCAGGGAGAGGATGGAACGGTGCAGTCGCTGATGGAGGCGCTGGGGCTCCCCTACACCGGGCCCCCGCCCGCCGCCTGCGCGCGCGGGACCGACAAGGTGCTCGCCAAGCAGCTGATGCGCGAGGCCGGGATCCCGACACCCGAGTTTCAGTCCCTGCGCCAGAGCGCGGTGCGCGACCTCGGCGCCGGCGCCGCGGTGCCCAGCATCGAGCGCCAGCTCGGATTCCCGATGGTCGTGAAGCCCGCTCGCGGCGGGTCCGCGCTCGGCGTCAAGTTCGCCAGCTCGAGCCCCGAGCTGCCGGGGGCGATGGTGGGCGCGTTCTCCTACGACGGCACGGTGCTGCTGGAGCGTCACGTGCGGGGCCGCGACCTCGCGGTCTCGGTGCTCGATACAGGCAGCCCGCACGAGCGCGTCCGGGCGCTGCCGATCGTCGAGGCGGTGCCGCGCGAAGAGGGCTTCTACGACTACGAGTCCCGATACGGGATCGGCATGACGACATTCGTCTGCCCGGCGGAGCTGCCGTCAGAGATAACCGACCGCGCGCACGAGCTTGCGGTCGAGGTCTACGAGCTGCTCGGGTGCCACGGCTTCGCGCGCATCGACCTCATGGTCGACCACGAGACGGCCGAGCTGTGGGTGCTTGAGGCCAACGTCGTCCCCGGCATGACAGAGACGAGCCTGCTGCCCCAGGCAGCCGACGCGGCGGGAATCTCCTTCGACGAGCTGGTCGGCGTGATGCTCGAGAGCGCGTTCACGCGGGGGCGGGCGCCCGCCGCGGACTAACGACGGAGAGCGGGTCGCCAGGTAGTGCCAGAGCGCCGCTCAGGAGTCCCCCGCCGCGAAGTCCTCCGGCGACACCTGGTCCAGGAACTCCTTGAACTTCTCGACGACGTCCTCGGACTCCTCGACGTCGTGCTCGAACTCGATCGCGGACTCCGAGATGACCTCCTCGGCGGCGTAGATCGGGGCGCCCGACCGGACCGCGAGTGCGATCGCATCGCTCGGGCGTGAGTCGATCTCGAGCTCTCGCCCCGCCACGCTCAGGGTGATCGAGGCGAAGAAGGTGTTCTCGCGCAGCTCGGTCACCGAGACCTGCGTGCACTTGACATCGAGCTCGCCGAGGATGTCGCAGAGGAGGTCGTGCGTCATCGGGCGGGGGGTGCCCGCGCCCTGGAGCTTCATCAGGATCGACGCCGCCTCGGGATGACCGATCCAGATCGGCAGGAACTTGTTGCCGTCGACGGTCTTCAAAAGCACGATCGGCTGCTTGCCAACCATGTCGAAGCTGACGCCGTAGATCACCATCTCCTGCACGAGGATCCTCCGGAAGGGGCCGAGGTCAGAGTATAGGTCTGGATCATCAGGCCCTCTGGGGGCGCCGGCGCGTTCGGGCGAGCACCCGCGGCCGGGCTCAGGCGCGGGCCTTGAAGCTCCAGAGCTTGTTGCCGAGGAAGCTGAGAGGGGTCGCTGCGGCGACTGCGATCGCCTGGGCTGTGATCTTGGAGAGACCGCCGGCCTCGACCAGCACGGTCAGCAGCCCGAGGCTGATCGCCTCGGTCACGAGGCTGACGAGGAGGAAGCGCATCGCTTGGTGATGCGCGACGCCCTCGCGCGCGTCGAACGTCCAGTGCCGGTTCCAGAAGAAGTTGTTCGCGACCGCCACGATCCAGGCCAGGATCGAGGCCACGCGATAGTCGACCCCGACGCCGTGGACGAACAGCGTGTAGACGGCGAGGTTGACGATGAAGCCGAGCCCGCCGACCAGCCCGAACCGCACAAGCTGCAGCCAGTTCGCCGGCCGGCGCATGCCGTGAATCAGTCGGACGTGTGGCCTCAGCTCCACCGCGCTGGCTTCCTCAGGCATCGCAACAGGTTAGCGGCAGTTCCGCCCGGTTGCGAACGCTAGCCTGTCCGCGATGAGGGCTCCGGGCCGAGCGTGCGCGCCGCTGGCGGCGACGATCGCCTGCCTGGCGCTGGCCGCCTGCGGCGCAGGCAAGGGCGGCGAAACCGGCACTCGCTCGGCGACGGGCGGCGGCATACAGGCGGGCGCTACCGTGGGCGACGGCGCTAAGGCACGCCCGGCCGCGGCCCGCATGGTCGCGGACCCGCAGGAAGGCAAGAGCTTCCCGGCGCCGGCGACGGTCCGTCACGCCGCTGCGACCGCGCCGGTGAAGGCGGGCGAAGCGGTCGTCGCCGCGGGCGCGCCGTCGGATGCGGAAGTGAAGGCGGAGCTCCAGCAGATGCAGGCTGTCGAACAGTCGGCCAAGAGCGCTCAGCACGCGCGGCTCACGCCGGTCCCCGGCGGCGAGTCGATCGGCGGTGACGGGACGATCCCGATCCCGACGAACGTCCCCGAATCCGTCCAGAAGGTTGTCGCGGGGGCGAACGAGATCGCTGACTTCCCCTACGTGTTCGGCGGCGGCCACGCCTCCTTCATCGACAACGCCTACGACTGCTCGGGCTCGGTCAGCTACGCGCTCGCCGCGGGCGGGTTGATCGACCGCCCTGAGACCTCGGGCGAACTCGAAAGCTGGGGCAAGCCCGGCCCTGGCCGTTACATCACCGTCTTCGCCAACGCGGGCCACACCTACATGTACGTGGATGGGATCCTGTTCGACACGGCCGGTCGCAGCGGCGTCTACGCGTCGCGCTGGCAGGTGGCGACTGTGAACAACGGCGGCTTCGTCGCGCGCCACTGGCCGGGGCTCTGAGGGGTCGTGGCGCATCTCGCCGTTGTGATGCTCGCACCGTTCGCGCTCGACGGCGAATCGGCGGCGGGCAACAGCACCGCCATCGGCCTGATCTCCGTCGTCTCGATCGTGTTCGGCTGGCTGCTTCTGGCCGCGCTCTGGCATTTCGTCTTCAGCGCCAAGGCACGCAGACGGCGGGGTGAAAAGGATCCGCCGGCGTGAGTCGGACGCCCGCTAGCCGACCAGCGTCGCGGCGCTGATCACCGTCGTGCTCTGCGGCGCCGTGCCGGCGTTGCGCACGATCAGTCTCAACATCAGCGGCGCCCTGTGCGCGTGGCGCAGGCGGCGCGAGGCGCTCTTGCTCAGCATCACGTGCTCGACGCTGTGTCCGCCTTTCGTCGTCACGAGGATCGCTTTGCCGATCACGAGCTGCGGGGGCGTACCCGCCGGAAGCCCGGTCGCCGTGGTGCCGGAGATGTGCAGCTTCTTGGCCAGCGACTTCGAGATCAGGACCTCGAAGCGGCCGGTGACCTGCTCGTTGACCGAGTAGGCGACCACGACACCCTTCTTCACGGCCGTCTTCAAGGAGTGGGAGACGACCGAAGCGGTGGCGACGGGCTTGCCGGGCTGAGGACGGCCGGCGTTCCCGGTGCCAGTGCCCGTGCCCGTGCCGGGCGCGCCGGCGCCGGGCGTGGCGCCGGTTGCGGGCGCGGCGGCGGGAGCCGGCGGGGGCGGTCCGGCGACAGTCACGTTGTGTGTCACGGAGAAGGCGTGGCCGGCGACGTCGCTGACGGTCAAGGACACTTCGTAGGTGCCGCCGTACGTGTAGGAGTGGAAGACGCTGGCGGCGCAGGGCGAGAGCCAGGGCGCTTCGCAGACCGGCGCACCCGGGGCGAAGCCCGTGACTTCCGCTGAGCCGTCGCCGAAGTTCCATTTGAAGGTCGCGTATGTCGTGTTGGGAGGGCCACTCGCGCCGAACACCGCGCCTTTGAACTCGCTGACCGTCGACTCCATGCCGTTGAAGTCCACCACTTCACCCGCATTGACGGGGTCGGGAGAGGTGAAACGAGGCACGAGGCCGATACCGCCCGCACAGCGCGCGCGGTGAAGTTCGCCCTGGTTGACGACGTTGTTGATGTAGTAGTCGCCGGATTCCAGGATCGTCTCGTTGCTGATCGTTCCCGCCTTGGTGCCCAGCTTGGCGACGACTTCTCCCAGGATCGCCGAGGGCGCGGCAGTCGCTGCGAAGACGTTGCGACATTCGTCGGTCGCCTCGAAGCCGGTTTCGTGGTCCTGCCAAGAGGTCAGCAGCGGGTCGGTGACGATGTTCGCCTGCTCGACCGCGATCTGGTTGACGAGGAGGTCGGAAAGGCCGGGGGCATCGTCGCCTTCTTCGCCTTTTTCGTCCGGTTCCTGGTTGGGCTCCTGGATGTGGGGTCCGGTCAGGCGGTGGGCTTCTTCGGCGTCCAGCTTTTCTTCGCCTTCGAGTTCGGCGAGCTTTTCTTCTTCTTCTTTGGTCAGTTTCTTGATCGACTCGTGCCGCTCGATGCCTTTTTCGGGGTTCCAGCCGCCGTCCTGGCAGTCGATCGCGAAGCCGGCGTTGGAGGCGCCCGGGATGAAGTTCCAGGGGTTCCCCTCATACCCGGCCGTCCAGGGGATCGCCCCGTAGAGGACGGTGCTCGTGTCACCCTGGGGCGCGTTGTTCGGGTTGATCGCCCCGTGGTAGCTGCAGAAGCTGTTTTTGTAGGTTTCGCTCGCGCGTTCGCCTTTTTCGATTTCCGTGGTGCCCAGTTTGTAGTCGGAGCAGTGTTTGGAGGCTTCGTCGAGGCAGACCGAGACGCCCGGAGGAGTCAGGACGTAGTAGATCGAGTGCATCCCCTTCGGGGTGCCGTGGGTCGCGATGAAGCTCTGGAGCTGCGCGCGGATCTGGGCATCGGTCACGCATGCGACCTGACCGACGGCCAGCGCTTCGGGGTCGGTGCATTTTTCGGCCGGATAGGGTGCCGTGTCCGTGTAGGCGCCCTTGAAGACGTAGCGGTAGCTCGCCTGTTCGTTCGCGCGGTCGCGGTACTGGCCGAGCGCGGAGAAGATCGTGCCGAATTCGCCGCTCCCCGCTCCGAAATCCTGGAAGAACTGGTCGACGTTGCTCAGCCATTCGTGGTGGAACCACGCCCCCGGGTCCCAGTAGACGGCGTAGACGCTCGCCCCGCTGACAACCGCGTTGCCTTCGTTGTTGGCGAATTTGTTCGAGGGTTCGACGAGTGCGGTGGTTCGCGGCTGCAGCCCGACGGTCGTGCCGGCGACTTCCTTGACGAGCGCCTGGGCCGGTGCCGCCGCGAACAGGCAGGCGCCGGCGGCGATCGAGAACGCAAGAACGGATCGGAGGCGAGGCGAGTGGAGGCCGGCGGCTCGCGCCAGCGAACGGGCGAAGTTGGTCACGAGCCCCTCATCGGCAGCGCGGGCCGCATCCCTTAGCGGCGGTGGACGCCCCTCCGGCAGCGCCCGGGGGCGGCCGTCTGGCGCGTCAAAGGTCGGCCCTGCGGACCTATACTTGCGCGGCCGCAGCCACTCGGCGCGGGTTAATTCTTGGAGGAGGTTTCGTTTCGATGATCAGCCACCTCGTCCGCATCGGCGCGCCGGTGCTGGCGGTCCTCGCGATCGCGGGGTGCGGGAGCAGCAGCTCCACCACAACGTCTTCGAGCACGCCCACGACGACGGCGAGCACCACCGGTACAGACGCGGCGATCGCCGCCAAGGTCCCGGCTTCGATCAAATCCAAAGGCACGCTGGTCGTGGGCACCGAAGCTCAGTACGCGCCGAACGAGTTCCTCGCCTCCGACGGGCACACGATCATCGGCATGGACCCGGACCTGGTGACCGCGCTCGCCGAAACGATGGGCCTGAAAGCGACGTTCAACGACGCGCAGTTCGAAGCGATCATCCCCGGCATCCAGGCCGGTCGCTACAACGTGGGCGCGTCGTCCTTCACCGACACCAAGGAACGTGAGAAGAAGGTCGACTTCGTCACCTACTTCAACGCCGGCGTCTCCTTCTACGCCAAGTCGGACGCCAACCCGGGGGTCGAAACGCTGAAGGACATCTGCGGCAAGACGGTCGCCGCCGAGAAGGGCACGGTGGAGCAGGAACAGGCCGAAGCGCAGAGCAAGACCTGCACCAAAGAAGGCAAGAAGGCGGTCACGGTGCTGAGCTTCCCGGGCCAGAACCAGGTGAACCTGGCGATCGCGACCGGGCGTGCGGCAGTCGGGATGGCGGACTCGCCGGTCGTCGCCTACCAGATCAAACAGAGCAAAGGCCAGTTCAAGCTCGTGGGCAAAACCTACGAATACGCCCCCTACGGCCTGGCCGTGCCGAAGAACAGCGGGCTCGCGCAGCCGATGCTGGAAGCGCTCAAGAAGCTGATGGAAAGCGGCAAGTACAAGGAAATCCTCGAAAAATGGGGCATCCAGGAAGGCGCCATCAGCAACCCGCAGATCAACGGCGCCAAGGAATAGGAACTGAGCGGTGTCCGCAGTGAGGGACACCGGTAGGGAGGGGCGGCCCGAGGACATCCGGGCCGTCCCAGTGCGACGGCCGGGCCGGTGGATCGCTGCCGCGATCGTCTTGGTCCTGGTCGTCGCGATCGTCCATTCGGTCGCGACGAACCCGCGCTTCGAATGGGATGTCGTAGGCGAATATCTCTTCGACGAACGCATCCTCGAAGGACTTCGGATCACGCTCGAGCTGACCGTGATCTCGATGGCGATCGGGATTGTCCTCGGCGTCCTGCTGGCGGTGATGCGGCTCTCCCTGAACCCGCTCGTCGCAGGCGCGAGCTGGCTCTACATCTGGTTCTTCCGCGGCACCCCCGTGCTGGTCCAGATCATCTTCTGGTACTTCATCTCGGCGCTCTATCCGAGAATCGACATCGGGATCCCGTTCGGGCCCGCCTTCATCCACGGGAACGCGAACACGCTGATCCACGCTTTCACCGCAGCAGTGCTGGCGCTCGGCCTCAACGAGGGCGCCTACATGGCCGAGATCGTGCGCGCGGGGATCATCTCGGTCGACGAGGGCCAGGCCGATGCTGCGCAATCTCTCGGCATGACCCGCCTGCAGACGCTGCGCCGGATCGTGCTCCCGCAGGCGATGCGCGTGATCATCCCGCCGACGGGCAACGAGACGATCTCGATGCTCAAGACGACCTCGCTGGTGAGCGTGATCGCGGTCCCCGACCTGCTGTACGCAGCACAGGCGATCTACGCGGTGAACTTCAAGACGATCCCGCTTCTGATCACTGTCAGCATCTGGTACCTCGTCTGCACGAGCGTGCTCTACGTCGGCCAGTACTACCTCGAACGTCACTACGGGCGCGGAGCGACCCGCGAGCAGGCAGCGACGCCGCTGCAGCGGTTGCGCAGCCGGCTGGGCTCACTCGGCGGCGTGAGCAGGGCAGCACCGTGAGCGCAGCGCCGCCGATGGTCCTCGCCGAGGGCGTACACAAGCGCTTCGGTCGCAACGAGGTTCTGCGTGGCATCGACCTCGAGGTGAAGCCCGGCGAGGTGCTGTGCCTGCTCGGGCCTTCCGGCTCGGGCAAGTCCACCTTCCTCCGCTGCATCAACCACCTGGAGAAGATCAACGCCGGACGGCTCTCGGTCGACGGGGAGCTGGTCGGATACAGGGAAGTCGGCGACAAGCTGCACGAGCTGCGGGAATCCGAGGTCGCGAAGAAGCGCGCCGAGATCGGGATGGTCTTCCAGCACTTCAACCTCTTCGGCAACATGACCGCGCTCGAGAACGTCACCTGCGCGCCGATGTACGTGCAGGGTGTCTCGCGCGCGGAGGCGCGGGCTCGCGCGCGGGAGCTCCTCGACCGCGTCGGCCTCGCTGACAAGCTCGACTCCTATCCTGCGCAGCTCTCAGGCGGCCAGAAGCAGCGGGTCGCGATCGCCCGTGCGCTGGCGATGGAGCCGAAGCTGATGCTCTTCGACGAGCCGACCTCGGCGCTGGATCCCGAGCTGGTCGGGGAGGTGCTGGACGTCATGCGCGCGCTCGCCAACGAGCTGGGCATGACGATGGTCGTCGTCACGCACGAGATGGGCTTCGCGCGCGAGGTCGCCGACAAGGTCGCGTTCATGGACGACGGCGTCGTCGTCGAGGAAGGCCCCCCCGGAGAGCTGCTCGCGAACCCGCGCCACGAGCGCACGCGCGCGTTCCTCTCGAAGGTGCTCTGAGCTCCCCGGCTCAGTCGCCGGCGGCGGGCACGATCAGCACCGGCACGCCGCCGTGGTGCAGCACGTGATGGCTGACGCTGCCGAGCAGCGCCGAGCCGACCGCACCGCGTCCGCGTGAGCCCATCACCACGAGGTCGTGATGGCCGGACTCGATCTGCTCGATCAGCGCGGGGCGCACGGGCGCATCGCTGATCACGCTCGTGACCCCGATCGAGTCGGGCACGCGCGCCAGCGCTGCACGCACGATCGCGTCGGTCTCTTCGCGCGCGTGTTCGGTGATCTCAGCCAGCGCGGAGGCCCCCGGGCTCGCGTAGGTGAAGGTCGGAGGCGCCGGCACCGCAGCGAAGATCGTCAGGCGCCCGTTCTCGCATCCGGCCAGGTCGATCGCGTGGCCGAGCGCGAGCTCGGCATCGGGGGATCCGTCGATCGCGACGAGGATGTTGCGGAACACGTTCCGGAGCCTTCCCTTCGCAGGGCAACCTAGCGCGCTTCGCGCGCGATGTGGGCCTCCAGGCGCGCCAGCGCCTCGCGCAGACCGGCCCGCCCGTAGCCCATGCGGACATGGCGCGGCTCGTCGTAGACGTAGCCCGGGAGCAGCAGTACGCCTGACTCCGCGGCGAGGACTTCGCACCACGCGCGAACGTCGCGCTCGTCGCGTACGCGCGGGAAGCCGATCGGCCCCGCCGCCGGGGGCACCCACTCGAGCAACTCGCTGTGGCGCGCGAGGAACGAGGTGAGCGCCGGCAGGTTCTCCAGCACGAGCGCGCGAGCCTCGCCGATCAGCCGCTCCGAGTGGCGCAGGGCGAGGGCGACGAGCAGTTCGCTCGGGGCGCTCGAGCAGATCGTGGTGTAGAGCTTCAGCTCGCGCATCTTCTCCAGCAGCGAAGGGTCGCGGCAGGCGACCCAGCCGATGCGCAGCCCCGGCAGCCCGTAGGACTTCGACACCGTGTTCAACGACAGCGCGCGCTCGTAGAGGTCGCACGCCGCCGGCAGCCGCGCGCCCTCGTCGTGCTCGAGGCCGCGGTAGACCTCGTCGCTGAACAGCACGGCACCGCGCTCAGCGACCATCTCGATCAGACGACGCTGCTCCTCACCCGTCATCTGGCTGCCGGTCGGGTTGTGCGGGCTGTTGACGTAGACGAAGCGGGTGTCGGGCCGGAGCGTGCGCTCGAGCTCCTCCAGGTCGTACGCCCAGCCGTCCGAGTAGCGGCGCTCCCATGGCGTCACCTCGGCGCCGGTGCTGCGGGCGAGGTTCAGCGCGGAGCCGTATGACGGCATCTCGACGACCGCATGCTCGCCGGGAGCGAGCAGCGCGTGGTAGGCGATGAAGATCCCCTCCTCGGCCGCGGCAACGGTGAGGACGTCGTCGCGCTCGACGCGCTCGTAGGTCCCCGCGACCGCCTCGCGCAGCTCCGGCGAGCCGGGCACTTCGGTGTAGCCGAGGCGCAACGAGCGCAGCCGCTCCTCGGCACCGGGCTCGAGCGCGAGCAACGCGGAGATCTCGCGCGACTCGCAGTCGCTGCTCGAGAGCATCAGCTCGGCGCTGAACTCCCAGCGCTCGTAGAAGCGCTCGATCTCGAAGGGCTCGATCCGCACGCCGGCGATGCTACGTCAGCCGAGGCGCGCCTCGTAGCCGCGCGCCGCAAGCGACGCGAGCACCTCGTCGGTGTGGCCGGGCCCGCGTGTCTCGAGCGTCAGCTCGACCGCCGTCTCCCGCGGGTGCAGCGGGACGGTTTCCCGGCGGTGCTCGATGCTCAGCACGTTGGCGCGCAGGCTCGCGATCAGCCCGAGCAGCTCGGCGAGGCCGCCGGGGCGGTCTGGAACGCGCGTGTGGATGCGCACGCGCCGGCCCTGCTCCGCTTCGTGGCGCAGCAGCAGCGAGGCCAGCAGCCCGCTGTCCACGTTCCCGCCCGAGACGATCGCGACGGTCGGCCCCTCCACGGGCGCAAGCGCGCCGGAGAGCAGGGCCGCGACCGCGATCGCACCCGCGCCCTCGGCGACCAGCTTCGCGCGCTCGGCCAGGAACACCATCGCGTCGGCGATCGCGTCCTCGCTGACGGTCACCACACCCGCGAGCAGCAAGCGCAGCAACGGCATCGTCAACTGCCCCGGCCGCTTGACGGCGACGCCGTCGGCGATCGTCGTCTCGCTGAGGACCGGCGCGCCGGCACCCGCCCCGGCGCCGGGCTCGCCGATCGCCTCTGCGAACGGGGCACACAGAGCGGCCTGCACGCCGAGCAGCTCCGCCTCGACGCCGGAGCGCCGGAGTGCGATCCCGATCCCGCTCGCGAGGCCGCCACCGCCGACGGGCACGATCACGCGCGCGAGGCCTGGAACGTCCTCGGCCAGCTCGAGGCCGAGCGTGGCCTGTCCGGCGATCACCTCGGCGTCGTCGAAGGGGTGCACGAAGGCGGCGCCCGCCGCCGCGGCGGCCGCTTGGGCCTCCTCGAGCGCCTCGTCGACGGTCTGTCCGGCCAGGCGCACGCGCGCTCCGAGCGACTCGACCGCGACGACCTTCGACACCGGCGCGTCGCTGGGCATGAAGACCTCGCAGCCAAGCCCCTTCGCGCGTGCGGCGTGCGCGACGGCGCGCGCATGGTTCCCGGCGCTCGCCGTCACGAGGCCCGCCGCTGCCTCCGGGCCGAGCGCCGCGATGCGGTTCAGCGCGCCACGGATCTTGAACGAGCCGGTCGTCTGCAGGCACTCGGCCTTGAGCAGCACGGGCCCGCCGGCGATCTCGGAGAGCTCCTGGGAGGGCACGACCGGCGTGCGCAGCGCGAGCTCCGCGACGGCGGCACGCGCGGCGTCGAGGTCGGCGCGGACGATCAGCTCGCCGGGCTCCTCGCCCGGGGCGGGACGATCGACCCGATCGAGGCCGGTCATGATCTCTGAAGGTATAGGTTGTGAGCCTTATCGGGCAAAGGGGGAGCGCTGGCGGTGGAGGAGCTGATGGACATCGTGCACGGCCTCGAGCCCGAGCTGGGTCCGGCCGAAGGCGAGCCGGCGCCGCTGGAGGGAGGCATCACCAACCGTAACTACCGCGTGCGCCTCGGCGGGACGGAGTACGTGCTGAGGCTGCACGGCAAGGACACGAACCTGCTCGGGATCAGCCGCGAGGCCGAGGCGGCGGCAAACGAGGCCGCCGCGGAGCTCGGCCTTGCTCCGGCGCTCGCCGCGAGCTTCACGGGCGGCATGGTGACCCGTTACGTGCCGTGCGAGACGCTCACGCCGCCCGAGGTTGCAGCGCGGGCCGAGGAGATCGGGGTGGCGCTGCGCGGCTTCCACGATGCCGAAGTGACGCTGCCGTCCCCGTTCTGGGTGCCGGACCTGATCGCCGCCTACGAGCGAACGCTGCGAGCCCGCGGCGCGAGCCCGCCCGCAGAGCTGCGCACGGCCGGCGAGCTCGCCGGGCGGATCGCAGGGGCGCTGCCGGCTGACGAGCGGCGGCCGTGTCACAACGATCTGCTGCCCGGAAACGTGATCGCCGACGCGAACACCGGACGCGTGATGATCGTCGACTGGGAGTACGCCGGCATGGGCGACCCGTGGTTCGACCTCGGCAACCTGTCGGTCAACAACGACTTCGGCGAGGCCGACGACGAGCGCCTTCTCGAGGCCTACAACCAGCGGGCGCCCTCCCGCGCCGAGCGCGCCCGGCTGAAGCTGATGCGCCTGATGTCCGACGTCAGGGAGGCGGCCTGGGGCGTCGTGCAGGGGACCCTCTCCGACCTCGACTTCGACTTCGCCGGGTACGCGGAGCGTCATTTCGAGCGCCTGCGCGCGGCGACTGGAGGCGGCGAGCTCGAGCGCCTGCTCGCGGCGGCCGGCGCATAGCGATGGTCCGCCCGCGCGAGCTGCCACCTCGGGCACGGATCGTGATCGTCGGCGGCGGGGTCGGCGGCGCCTCGATCGCCTACCACCTCGCCCAGCTCGGGGAGCGCGACGTCGTGCTCCTGGACCGCAACGAGCTGACGAGCGGATCGACGTTCCATTCGGCTGGGCTCGTGGGCCAGCTGCGCTCGAGCCTGCCCCTGACGCGGATGATGATGGACTCGGTCGAGCTCTACCGGCAGCTCGACTGCGGCTGGGTCGAGTGCGGCGGCATCCGCCTCGCCTGCACGCCCGAGCGCGAGGAGGAGGTGCTGCGCCAGGTCGCGTGGGCCCGCACCTTCGGCCTGTCTCTGGAGCTGATCTCACCGAGCGAGGCGCAGGAGCTCTTCCCGCTCATGGACACCGACGGCGTCCGCTGTGGGTCCTACCTCGCGACCGACGGCTATCTCGACCCATCGCTGCTCACGACCGCGCTCGCCGACGGCGCGCGCTCCGGCGGCGCGCAGATCTTCACTCACAGCCGCGTGACGGCGATCGACGTCGCACACGACGGCCATGGCGGGCGGCGGGTGCACGGCGTGCAGACCGAGTGGGGCCCGATCGAGGCCGAGGTGGTCGTGAACGCCGGCGGGATGTTCGCCGCGGAGATCGGTCGGATGGCCGGCGTGCGGGTGCCGATCGTGCCGTTCGCCCACGAGTACCTGGTGACCCAGCCGTTCAGAGAGCGGGCAGCGGACCCCGGCGGGCAGATCGTCCACCTGCCGACGCTACGGGACCCCGACCTGTTGATCTACTTCCGCGAGGAGGGCGGCGGCCTCGTGATGGGCGGCTACGAGCGCGCTTCGGCGCCGTGGGCGCTCGACGAGCACGGCGTCGATGCGATCCCGCAGGACTTCAACGGCCGCCTGCTGGAAGAGGACTGGCCCCGCTTCGAGGAGATCGCGGTGAACTCGCGCAAGCGGGTGCCGGCGATGGATGAGATCACGGTCACGAAGCTCATCAACGGACCCGAGGCCTTCACGCCCGACAACGAGTTCTGCCTCGGCGAGAGCGAGGTCCGCGGCTTCTACGTGGCGGCCGGCTTCTGCGCCCACGGGCTCGCGGGCGCGGGCGGGATCGGCAAGGCGATGGCGGAGTGGATCCTCGCCGGAGAGCCGACGAGCGACCTGTGGGAGATGGACATCAGGCGCTTCGGGCGTCAGTACCGCTCTCCCTCCTACACGCTGAAGCGCACGCGCGAGGTCTACGAGACCTACTACGACATCCGCTACCCGGGGCACGAGCGCCGGGCGGGGCGCCCGCTGCGCACCTCGAGCGCCTACCCGTGGCACGCCGGGCACGCCGCTGCGTTCGGCGAGAAGTCCGGCTGGGAGCGTGTGAACTGGTACGAGTCGAACGCCGCGCACGGAGACGAGGGGCTGCGGCCGCGGGGCTGGGCGGGGATGCACTGGTCGCCGGCGATCGGCGCCGAGCACCTCGCGACACGTGAGAGCGCCGGGCTCTTCGACGAGTCCTCTTTTGCGAAGCTGGAGGTGGCCGGCCCCGGCGCCGCCGCGTTCCTGGAAGGCCTCTGCGACAACAGCGTGGCACGCGACGTCGGCTCGATCACCTACACGCAGATGCTGAACAGCCGCGGCGGGATCGAGTGCGATTTCACCGTCACCCGGGTCGAGGAGGAGCTTTTCTCGATCGTCACGGGCACCGCGTTCGGCAACCACGACCTGAGCTGGATCCGCCGTCACGAGCCTGGGGACGGGAGCGTGCGGTGCAGCGATGTGACCTCGCGCTGGGCCTGCTTCGCGATGTGGGGGCCAAAGGCCGGCGAGATCCTGGCTCCGCTGAGCACCGATCCGCTCGACTTCCCCTATATGTCGATGCGCGAGCTCACCGTCGGCGACGCACCCGTGCGGGCGCTGCGGGTGACGTTCGTCGGGGAGCTCGGCTGGGAGCTCTACTGCCCGACCGAGTACGGCGCCGGGCTCTGGCGCACGCTGTGGGAGGCCGGCTCCGAGCACGGCCTCGTCGCAGGCGGCTACCGGGCGATCGACTCGATGCGCCTCGAGAAGGGGTACCGCGTGTGGGCCGCCGACATCACGCCCGACGAGACCCCATATGAGGGCGGGCTGGGCTTCTGCGTGAAGGACGGCGGCGGCTTTCGCGGTGCCGAGGCGCTCGCGGCCGCGGGCAAGCCGGAGCGGCGTCTGCGCTGTCTCGTGCTGGAGGACCCGCGCTCGGTGGCGCTCGGCAACGAGCCCGTGCGGGTCGACGGCAAGATCGCCGGAAGAGTGACGAGCGGTGGCTACGGATACAGCGTCGAGCGCTCGATCGCCTACGCCTATCTCCCATCCGAAGTCGAGATCGGCGCACAGGTCGAGCTGGACATCTTCGGTCGCTGGATCCCCGGAGAGGTCGCCCGCGAGCCGTTGTTCGACCCGAAAGGCCAGCGCGTCAGAGACTGGCGCTGAGTTTCACAAGCCGTTACAGTCCGTTTACAGGCGGGGGGCCTGAACTGAGGGAACCTGGCTGGGACGGCCGGGGAAAGGTGTCCCCGGAGGGACTGCGTAACCAGGAGGGAGCAGGGATGGAGTCAAGGCTTACACGCCGCCAGGTGCTTCAGGCGGGGGTTGCCGCCGGCGCCGTCGCGTTCGGTAGCGATCCACTCGTGAGGATGGCCAATGCTGCGCTCACGCCGCCGGCCGGCACGCTCAGCGACATCGAGCACGTGATCATCCTGATTCAGGAGAACCGCTCGTTCGACCACTACTTCGGGACCTACAGCGGCGTGGAGGGCTACGGGAGCCCGGGCGCCAAAGCGGTCTATGAACAGGCCGGCTATGAAGCCGAAGGCTTCGAAGGGAAGCTCCTGCCCTTCCGGATCGAAACCAACAACGTCGCCGAGTGCTTCCCGGACATCACCCACAGCTGGGTGCCGCAGCACAACAGCTGGGACGGCGGGCTGATGGACGACTTCGTGCGCACGCACATCGAAGTCGACGGCGAAGCGGCAGGCGTGGCGACGATGGGCTACTACGAGAAGGCGGACATCCCCTTCTACCGGGCACTCGCCGAAGGGTTCACGCTCTGCGACCACTACCACTGCTCGGTGCTCGGCCCGACGTACCCGAACCGGCTCTACTCGATGAGCGCCACGATCGACCCGAACGGCGAAAACGGCGGTCCGCTGGTCGAGACGACTTCGATCCAGGACAACCGCATCGAGGGGAAGTTCACGTGGACCACGATGCCCGAGCAGCTGCAGTCCGCGGGCATCAGTTGGAAGGTCTACAACGGCCAGGCCGCGGGGATCGAGGACAACCCGCTGGCGCTGTTCAAAAACTTCCAGGAAAACTCGACGCTCAAAGAACTGGGTCTCGACACGACCTACGAGAAGCAGTTCAAGAAGGACCTCAAGCACGGCGAACTCCCGCAGGTGTCCTGGGTCAACTTCGGGCTGCCACAGACCGAGCACCCCGGCAACTCGACGACGAAGATCGGCGAGCGGTACGTGTCGAAGCTGCTCAAAACCGTCTACAGCAACAAGTCGGTTTGGGAAAAAACGGCGATCTTCGTCACCTGGGATGAGAACGGCGGCTTCTTCGATCACGTCGCGCCGCCGTCCGCACCTCTCGGCACGCCCGACGAGTACCTGACGGCGCCCGACGTGACCGGCAGCTCCGGTGGCGTGACCGGCCCGATCGGGCTTGGCTTCCGCGTGCCGATGCTCGTCCTCTCGCCGTTCAGCCGCGGCGGCCTCGTCTCCTCGGAGGTCTACGACCACACCTCGATGCTGCGGTTCCTCGAGACCCGCTTTGGGGTTGAGGTGCCGAACCTCAGCGCGTGGCGTCGCGAAACCACCGGCGACCTCACCGGGGCGTTCAACTTCGCCGCCCCGCCCACGGTCAAACTCCCGACGCACCTGAGAGTGCCGCCGCTGACGCCGATGGAAGAAGTGCAGACCGCGACGAACTGCACGACGAAAGCACCTGTCACGGTGCCGCCGAACTCGATGCCGAAACAGGAACCCGGAACGCGCGGCACTCCCAGCGGGGTCGTCTGAGAAGCGAAGCGGGGGGCGGGGTCCCAGACGGGCTCCGCCCTCGCGCCCCGGCCGAGCGGGCGGTTCCTCGCGCGCCGCGTGCCGGCGGGTCGCGCGGCCCGGCTAGCCGACGTCGAGGAGGCCGCGCGCCGGATCCAGGCGCCGGCTGGCGGCCACCGTGTGGAACAGCGCGTCCGGCGGCTCGCCCAGCAACCCGGGCAGCTCGCCCATGAACGCGCCGGTGTGCGGTTGGCGGAAGTGGGCCTGGAGTGCCTCGTCGTCCTGCCACTCCTCGATGAAGACGAACCGGCCGGGCTGCTCGGCGTCCTCGTAGAAGCGGTAGCCGAGGCATCCGGCGTCGTCCCGGGAGGCGCGGCACATGGTCGCCGCGATCTCTAAGAACCGGTCGCGGTGGCGGGGCGGGACCTGCACGCGCCCGGTGACGACGATCATGCCCGGGAGCCTATCGCGCTCGCCTGGAAAACTCCCGAAAGTGGATAGGCTACTAGGGAATTTGCGTACGCCCTCGGCGCGCACCGAGAGCACGACGACAGGAGCAATAGATGGCCCTATACATCAACGACACGGCCCCGGACTTCGAAGCCCAGACGACGGACGGCCCGATCAAATTCCACGACTGGATCGGTGACTCCTGGGCAGTTCTCTTCTCGCACCCGAAGGACTTCACACCGGTGTGCACGACTGAGCTCGGCTACATGGCCTCGATCAAGCCGGAGTTCGACCGCCGCGGCGTGAAGATCATCGGCCTCTCGGTGGACCCGATCGACAGGCACGGCGACTGGGCGAAGGACATCGAGGACACGCAGGGCACCGCCCCCAACTACCCGATCATCGCCGACGGCGACTACAACGTCTCGAAGCTCTACGGGATGCTCCCGGCCGACACCGCGGGCGACCCCGGCGCCCGGACGCCGGCGGACAACCAGACCGTCCGCAACGTGTTCGTGATCGGCCCGGACAAGAAGGTGAAGCTGATCCTCGTCTACCCGATGACGACGGGACGCAACTTCGACGAGGTGCTGCGTGTGATCGACTCGCTGCAGCTGACGGCGAACCACAAGGTGGCGACACCCGCGCAGTGGAAAAACGGCGACGACGTGATCATCTCCGGCTCGGTCTCCGACGACGAGGCCAAAGAGACCTACCCCGACGGGTGGGAATCTCCGCGGCCGTACATCCGCATCGTCAAGCAGCCGAGCTGAGCTTGGGGAGGTGCGCAGGACCCGTCGCGCAGACGGGTCCTGCGGCGTCCCATCGCCACGCCGTACCCACCCATCGCAGCCGATGCGCGGTCAGACGGCTGACGCCGGCAGGCTTATCCGCCGCCGCCCCCGGGTAGACCGGATGACGACGCCCCCTGACGGGTGTCGCCAGGCGGATGGAAGGACGGTGTGGAGGATGAGATTGCTTCGCCGCAGAGAAGGGACGCAAGCGCCGGCGCAAGAAGCTGCCGGGAACACGGGCACGGCTCCGGCCGCGCCGACGACGACACAGGCCCAGGCTCCGGCGACGGTGGAACGCGCCCCGGCGCAGCGGCGCGGCGCCCGCGCGGCGAGTGAGCCCACAGGCCAGGGCGAAGGCGAACGCGCGCCCGTCGCATCGCGGCGACGGCGAGGGGTTCGCGGACGCACGCGCGAGGCCGGCGCCGCCACGGCCGGCGCGCTCGGCAGCGCGGTGTTGATCCTCGCGCGACTGGTGATGGCGGTCGCTGTGCTGATCGCGCTCCTGATCGGCTTGGCGATCGTGCTGGTGCTCGTGGACGCCAACACCTCGAACACGATCGTCAAAGGGATCCACGAAGGCGCCAACTTCTTCGCCGGCTCTTTCACCGGCCTGATCACGTTCGCCGGCCACCCGAAGCGCGAAATCCTCGTCGACTGGGGCATCGCCCTGCTCGTCTACCTGCTCGTCGGGGCGCTGCTCTCTCGCATCATCGCCCGGGTCGGCTACGGCGGGCTGCGCTTCGAACAGCGCCACCGCACCATCTCCGCGCACTGACGCCTGAGCGGGCCGCGGCGGCCCCGAGCATCGCCGCCGCGGCCTCGCAGAGGCCTGGGCGGGTGTAGGCTGGCTCGCGTGCGGCTCTCACCCGATCGGCCCCTGGGCCTCGCTCCCGCGACACCGCGCGACTACCGCGAGCTCGCGCGCCGACGGCTTCCGCGACAGCTCTTCGACTACATAGACGGCGGCGCCTACGAGGAGGCGACGATGCGCTCGAACGTCGGCGACCTCGAGCGCCTGCTGCTCCGCCAGGTCGTGCTCAGGGACGTCTCGCGGCGAGAGCAGTCGACCGAGATCGCCGGGCAGAGCCTCGCGATGCCCGTGATCCTGGGGCCGGTCGGGCTGTGCGGGATGTTCGCGAAGCGTGCGGAGGTGCAGGCCGCGCGCGCCGCGGCGGCGGTGGGGATCCCGTTCGTCGAGTCGACGGTCTCGATCTGCGGGATCGAGGAGGTGGCCGCCGCGAGCGCACAGCCACCGTGGTTCCAGCTGTATGTGATGCGCGATCGCGGCTACGCCGAGGACCTGATGGCCCGCGCGACGGCGGTGGGATCGCCGGTGCTGGTGCTGACGATCGACCTCGCCGTCGTGGGCGCGCGACACCGTGACACCCGCAACGGCATCGAAGGCGCGGGCACCGCTTGGACCAGGCTGCGCCGCGGGCTCGACCTGGTGTCGCATCCGCGGTGGGTGCGCGATGTCGGCATCGGCGGCAAGCCGCTCACGTTCGGCAACCTCGAGAACGCGGTGCCGGGTGCGAGCACGCCCGACGCCTTCAAGGAGTGGGTGGACGCGCAGTTCGACCCCAGCGTCACTTGGGACGACATCGCCTGGGTCCGCGAGCACTGGGGCGGGCGGCTGCTCGTGAAGGGGGTGCTCGACCCGCAGGACGCACGGCGGGCGGTCGAGGCGGGTGTCGACGGGATCGTCGTCTCCAATCACGGCGGTCGCCAGCTCGACTCGGTGCCCTCGACTGTCCTCGCGCTGCCCGAGGTCGTCGATGCGGTCGGCGACGAGGTCGAGGTGCTCGTGGACGGCGGTGTGCGAACCGGACTGGACGTGGTGAAGATGCTCGCGCTCGGGGCACGCGGGGTGCTGGTCGGGCGGGCGTGGGCCTGGGCGGTGGCGGCCCAGGGCGAGGCGGGCGTACGACGCATGCTCGAGACCTTCAGGGCCGACATCGACGTCGCCCTCGCGCTGACCGGGAACACGTCGGTCGCGGATCTGGACCGGGGCGCGCTGCACGGCGAGGGGATTCCCAGCTCGGCCGCGTAGGCGATGGGCGATCCTGGACTCGAACCAGGGACCTCTTCCTTATCAGAGAAGCGCTCTAACCGGCTGAGCTAATCGCCCGGGGAGGAAGCTCATCCTAGCGCCGGGGAGCCTCGGCCGGAAAGCCGGGCCCGCGAGCTCTCAGGCGGGCCCGCTCCGCCCTCGTGCTGATTCCGAATAACCGAATTAGGGAGCCTACGACACCGCGCGCGGCCTGATGCGCTGCGCCAGCTCGATCGCCTCCTCGGGCGATGCGAACGCTAGCTCGGCCCGGTACCCCCCGGCCGCAGCTCGGACGCTGACCTCGGCCCCGAGAGCGCCACTCAGCGCCTGCGCGATCTCATCAGCCGCCCGCTGCTGATCGGGGTGGGCGCCGCGACGACGGGAGGGACGGTCCTCGGCGGGCTCGTTGCTCGCCCGTGCCCGCTCTTCGGTCGCGCGGACCGACCAACCACGTGCCGCCGCTTCGCGGGCCAGCGCACGCCGCGCCCCGTGGTCCTCGGCCAGCAGCAGGGCGCGCCCGTGACCCTCGGTGAGCGCCCCGCTCTGGAGCAGGTCGATGACCTCGTCGGGGAGGTCCAGGAGCCGCACGAGGTTGCTGACCGCGACGCGGCTGCGGCCCACGCGGCGGCCGATCTCCTGGCGGCTCAGCCCCAGCTCCTCGACGAGCGCCGCGCAGGCCCGCGCCTCCTCGATCGGGTTCAGGTCCTCGCGCGCCATGTTCTCGATCAGCGCAGCTTCGATCGCCGCCGCGTCCTCGCGCTCGCGAACCAGCGCCGGGATCCGCTCGAGTCCCGCGAGTCGCGCGGCGCGCCAGCGCCGCTCGCCGGCGACCAACTCGTAGTTGCCGCCGGGGCGCGGGCGCACCAGCACGGGCTGGAGCACGCCCTGCTCGCCGAACGAGCCGGCCAGCGCCTGCAGCGCCTCCGGGTCGAACTCGCGGCGCGGCTGGCGCGGGTTCGGGACGATCTTCTCGAGCGGCAGCTCGCGCAGCGCCTCGGCCGGAGCCGGGTCCTCGCCGACCGACAGGATCGCGCTCAGTCCCCGGCCCATACCGGGTGCAGGTCTAGCCACGTGCAGCCACCTCCTTCGCGAGCTCGAAATACGCCTCGGCCCCGGCGCTGTGGGGGTCGTGATGCGTGACCGGCAGGCCATGGCTCGGCGCCTCGCCCACCCTTACGTTCCTGGGGATCACCGTGTCGAAGACGAGGTCGGGGAAGTGCGCGCGAACCTCGCGCTCGACGTCCTGGCCCAGGCGCGTGCGGCCGTCGTGCATCGTCAACAGCATGCCGGCGATCGTCAGGCGCGGGTTGAGCTCGCGCTGCACGAGCGAGAGCGTCTCCAGCAGGCCCGCCAGGCCCTCGAGGGCGAAGTACTCGGTCTGCACCGGGACGATCACCTTGTCGGCGGCCACGAGCGCGCAGACCGTCAGCGGCCCGAGCGACGGCGGGCAATCCAGAAGCAGGTACTCGAACGTTTCGCGCAGGGGGTCGAGCGCCTCGCGCAGCCGCTGCTCGAAGCCGTCGAGCCGCGGTAGCTCGATGTTGGCGCCCGCCAGCCCTGGGCCGGCGGGAATCGCGCGCAACCCCGCGACCGGCGTTGCCACCAGCGCGTCGGAGGCCGTCGACTCGCCTGCGAGCACCTCATAGACCCCGGGGCGCGTCGATCGATCGATGCCCAGGCCGACGGTCGCGTTGGCCTGCGGGTCGACATCGACGAGCAGCGTCTCGTAGCCCGCCTCGGCTATGCAGGCGGCGACGTTCACGGCGGTCGTCGTCTTGCCGACGCCGCCCTTCTGGTTCGCGATCGCGTAGATCGTGCTCATCAGCTCGAGACGCTAGCGACGGACGGGGACGGCCGGGGACGGCCGCCCCGCAAACTGCGGGCGCCGCAGACGCTGCCTCAACCGCCGAGCGGGCGACGGGATGCCACGCCCTCGCGCCGCGGAAACCGCGCCGGGGTCTCAGCGACCTTCTCGAAGACGTGGAGGTGGCGTGAGCGCGCGCCCGCGAACGGAACGACGGGGCGGACCTCGACCGAGCGCAGCCCGAGCTCCGACGCGGCGAGGGCAGCGCGAGCCTCGTTCCGCTCGTCACGCGCGCCACGCCATTCGACGAGATGCCCGCCGAGCGCCAGCAGCGGCGCCGCGTACTCGAGCACGAGCGGCTGCGCCCCAAGCGCCCTGGCGACGACGAGATCGTGCGCGGCGAGACCCTCGCGCCACGACTCCGCGCGGCTGCAGACAACGCGGGTGTTCTGCAGGTCCATCGCCGCGACAACTGACGCGATGTATGTGCACTTTCTGCGCTGGGCCTCCACCATCCGCACCTCGAGGTCGGGGAGCGCGGCTGCCAGAACCAAGCCTGGAAGGCCTGCTCCGGACCCGAGGTCAGCGGCCGCGTGCGAGTTGCGCACCGCGGGCAGCTCCAGACCCACGAGCGAATCGGCGATGTGGCGGTCGAGGACTTCCTGCACGCCCGAGATACCGGTTGGCGCCCGCTCGTCGCCGGCGAGGCGCGTGAGGAGCGTTGCGAGCGCGGCAGTCGTCGCGGCACTCAATCCGTAGCGCTCAGCCAAAGCAGCGAGGCCCGGCGGGTCGGTCTGCGTTGACTTCACAGGCTCAAGTCGAGCGTGAGGTTCTACGCTCGAGCGGCCTGCACTCGCGCGTTTCACGTGAAACCAGCACGGCGCCGCCCGGCCCGATGCGGGCTGCGGCGTTTCACGTGAAACCGGCCGGCCCTGCCCGCCGGCTCCGCCCTCCACCGTCTCACCTTCAACGGCCCTGGCTATTCGCTGCCGCGCGAGAGCGGCGAAACCACGAGATAGCGCTCGGGTTCGTCGCCCTCGCTGTGCGTTTCGACGTCCTCGCGCTCGCGCAGGTATTCATGGACCACCCGGCGCTCGGACGCCGGCAGCGGGTCGAGCTCGACCGACCGTCCGGTGCTGATCGCCTGGTCCGCGGCGTCGTCGGCCTCGCCACGCAGCGCCTCGGCGCGCCGCTCGCGGTACCCGTTCGCGTCGATCACCACCCTCACAGCCGACGGGCCGTCGGGAAACACGATCCGCTGAGCCAGGTGCTGGACGGCGTCGATCGTCTGGCCATGTCGGCCGATGAACAGCCCGACGTTCTCACCGTCGAGCCGGCCGGTCAACACGCCGTTACGCTCCTCCACCTCGACGGTCGCATCGAGCTGCAGGTCCTCCACGATCTCCTCGAGCAGATCCTCGAGCGCCTCCACCGGCTCGAGCTCGCCGTCGCGTCCCTCCTCGGTCATCGGCGCCTCCCAGATCGTTTCTTCTTCTTCCGTGGCGGCCGTGGCGGCGGCGCCGAGCTGGCGCTCGCTGCGCCCGCCGTCGTGCTCGCTGCGGCGGCTGCCGCGACGGGCTCCGGCTTCGGCGGTGGCAAGGTCTTCTTGCCGGCCTTCCCGTTCTCATTCCCGGGCGGTGGCTGACTGTCGGGTTTCACGACCGGCCCCAGATGTCGTTTGATCAGGTACTGCTGGCCGATCGTCCACAGGTTGGTCGTGATCCAGTAGACCAGCAGCCCCGCCGGGTAGCGGTAGAGAATCACGACGAACACCACCGGCAGCAGCAGCATCAACCGCCGCTGGTTCGCGTCGGCCGTCGCGGTCGCGATCAGCGTCGACGCGAGCTGCGAGCCGACGTAGAGAGCGATCAGGACGACCAGCGCGATGCCGGTCGCCTTGTTGGTGATGTCGGGGATGAAGAGGAATTTCGCCGACCCCGGAGCCACCTTCTCGCACGGCGTCGATTCGATGAACTTGATGGGCAGGTGCGCGACGGATGTCGCGTGCAGGCCCGAGTGGTACGTGGCGGCTTCTTTCGGGTGCGTGTTGAACCATTCGACGAGCTGGTTCCCGCAGATGTGCTTCTTCAGATCCGTCCGCAGCATGTAGAAGAGCGACACGAAGACCGGTAGCTGCAGCAGCAGCGGCAGGCACGATGCCAAAGGATTGATTTTGTTCTCTTGGTAGAATTTCATCAGCTCCTGCTGCTGGCGCTGTTTGTCCTCCTTGTACTTCTCTTTCAGCGCGTTGATCTGCGGAGCCAGGCGCTGCATCTCCTGCATCGACTTGAGCTGCCTGAACGTCAGCGGCACGAGAACCGCCCGCACGAGGATCGTGAGCCCCACGATCGCCATCCCCCAGCTGCTCGTGAAGATGTGTTCATGGATGAACACCATGATTTCTTCGAACAGCGTGATCAGCGGCGAGAACGCGCTCTCGATCACATTGGCGATGGGTGGCATGCTCTAGCGGTCTCGGCTTGGTTTCTGGGGGAGCCGGGCGACGTGTGCCGCACGGCGGCGGGCGCCCGGGGCGCCCGGCTCAGCTGTTCCCGTGGGAATGGCTCCTGAACACTCGCTGGGCCTCGACCGGATCGTACCCGCCGTAACTCCAGGGGTTGCACCTCAGCAAGCGCCACCCCGCGAGCACCAGGCCCCTAAGTATGCCGTACTCCCGCACCGCCTCCACCGCGTATCGGGAGCACGTGGGCTCGTACTTGCAGCGCCGTGGGATCGCGGGCGAGATCAGGCGCTGGTAGACGACGATCGGCGCCACCACCACGGCGCGGGCGCCGCGCCGGAGCATCTCGAGGGGGCCGTGCGATCCGTCTCCTGCCGGGGCCTGGGCGCTCATCCGCCCGGGCTGTCCGCGGCCGCCGGCAGCCCATCGGGGGGCGCCACGGCCTGATCCGCGGTCTCCTCGCTGAGGCCGGCCTTGCCGAGCAGTTCGGTGAGCGCCGCGTCGAGGCCCGCGAGGCCCTCTCGTTCCGCGAGCTCGAGCGCGTCCGGTCGCGCGACCACCACGACATCGTGGCCGGCTCGCAGGCCGGGCTCGCTGCGGGCGAACGCCTCACGGAGAAGCCGCTTGACCTTGTTGCGCTGCACCGCGCCTCCGACCTTCCGCGAGACCGACAGGCCAACCCGCGGGCGCTCGGCCGAGGGGTTGGGGAAGCTGTAGAGGACGAGCTGGCGATTGGCGGTCGAGCGACCGTGCCGGTACACGCGCTCGAACTCGGCGCTGCGGGAGAGGCGGCCGCTGCGGCTCGGTCTCACCGCGCTCATCAGCCGTTCGCCCCGACGGCCGGCGTCACGCCGACAGTCGCTTGCGTCCCTTGTCGCGCCGACGCTTGAGCGTCACGCGGCCGGCGCGCGAGCTCATGCGGGCACGGAAGCCGTGCACGCGGGCACGCTTGCGCTTCTTCGGCTGGTAGGTGCGCTTCATCTCTGTCTCTCCATGGGGCCGCGGCTCGGCCCGCTTCGGGGGTGCCGTGCCGTCTCGGGCGGCGCCCGGCGCCAGTCAGTATAGGCGCGCCGGAGCGGCCCCGATTTTTCTCGCCAATTGCGAGACCCCGGGAAGCCGTCGCGAGGGCGTTGGGTATAGTCGCCGCGACCGGGCCCGCAGGTGATTCGCAATGGGTCGGCCGGGGCTCCGTGCCGGCCTCCCGGGCCCCCTCTTCGATAGTCCGCAACACACCCTGGGAGGGGCAGATAGACGCTGCCGTGAGCGCCGAGCTCGAGCACATATGGTCGCGCGTGCAAGCGCAGCTCACCACCGTCGTGGACGAGCCCACCTACCGTCTCTGGTTGAGCGACCTGCGCCCCGCAGAGCTGGTCGGCGAGCGGCTCGTGATCGAAGCCCCGCCTCAGACCTGCCGCTGGATCCGCGGTCGCTTCGGGCGCGTGATCGAGGACGCCGTCGAGCTCCTTCTCGGGCCCCACGCGACCGTCGAGCTGCGCCCTGCCGGGGCGGCCTCGCCCGCGGCTTCCGGTGGGGGCGCTCTCCATGGGCAGGCGTCGCGTCCGCCCTCGCGTGCACCGAGGGAGGGCCCGCTCGGCAATCCCAAGCTGACCTTCGACCAGTTCGTGATCGGCGACTCCAACCGGCTCGCCCACGCAGCGGCGCTCACCGTCGCGGAGATGCCCGCCCAGGCGTACAACCCGCTCTTCATCTGCGGGCCGCCCGGCGTCGGCAAGACCCACCTGCTGTCCGCGATCGCGAACCTCCTGCTCGCCCATGACCCCGAGATCGTCGTGCGGATCACCACCGGCGAGGCCTTCACCAACGAGTTCCTCGGCGCGCTCGGCGAGCGCAGCACCGAGTCCTTCAAGGCGCGCTTCCGCGACGTCGACGTGCTGCTCCTCGACGACGTCCAGTTCCTCGAGCGCAAGACCCGCACCGAGGAGGAGTTCTTCCACACCTTCAACGCGCTGCACGACGGCGGGCGTCAGGTCGTGCTCACCTCCGACCGACCGCCCCGTGACCTTCAGGCCCTCGAGGACAGGCTTCGCGAGCGGTTCGAGGCGGGCCTCGTCGCCGACATCAGGACGCCCGACCTCACCACGCGGCTTGCGATCCTCCGCAAGCGCGCGCAGCACGACGGCATCGAGCTCGCGGACGACTCCGCGCTGGCGGCCATCGCCGAGCACGTCGAGAGCAACGTGCGCACCCTCGAGGGCGCCCTGATCAGGGTCGTGGCCTTCAGCTCCCTGACGGGCCGGCCCCTCACGGCCGACCTCGCGACCGAGGTCCTCGGCAATCTCTACCCGCGCGCGCCGAGCCCGGGCTCCTCGCGGCACACGATCGGCGAGATCCAGGCCGCGACCTGCCGCCACTTCGGGCTCTCGGCCGAGGAGCTCCTCTCCAGCGGGCGCTCCTCGCGCATCGCCTGGCCCCGCCAGCTCGCGATGTACATCTCGCGCGAGCTCACCGGCGCCTCACTGCCTGCGATCGGGCGGGAGTTCGGCGGGCGTGACCACACGACGGTCCTGCACGCCTGCCGGCGCGCCGGAACACGCATCTCCTCCGACGTCGAGTCACGCCGGGCTGTGGAGAAGCTGTTCACCGACCTCGGCGAGAAGCTGCCGTGAGCGCCCCTCGCCGCGCCCGACCGCATCGCCTGAGAGACTTCCACACTCCGATCCACAGGGCAATCCGGCGTCCCTGCAGCAAAACGCCCCGCGGGCAATGACGATCCACATCTCCACAGCCCCTACTCATCACTCTTCCAGGAAGACAGACGGATGAAGATCTCCCTGTCCTCCTCCGAGCTGTTGACCCAGCTGCAGACGGCTTCACGTGTCGCGTCCACCCGCAGCGCCGTGCAGGCGCTCTCCGGCGTGATGATCTCCGCCCCTGCAGACGGCACCCCGGAGCTGCTTGCAACCGACATGGAGATCGGACTCCGAACGCCCCTCAACGCTGAGGTGGCGCGGCCCGGCGCGGCTGTGCTGCCGGCGCGGCTGCTCCTCGACGTGGCCCGCTCGCTGCCGGCGGAGCAGCTGACGATGGAGCTCCGCGGCGCCGAGCAGGACATCGAGCTGATCTGCGGCCCCACGACGTTCCACCTGCGCACGCTCCGCGCCGAGGACTTCCCGTCGCTGCCGGAGCCGGGCGGCGAGTCGCGCGTCAAGCTCTCGGCCGGCGCCTTCGTGGAGACGATCTCTCGGGTCGCACGCTCGGCCTCGCGCGACGAGACCCGCCCCGTGCTCACCGGGATCCTGATCTCGGCCTCGGGCGCCGAGCTGCGCATGGTCGCAACCGACTCCTACCGGCTGTCGGTGAAGGAGACGGCCCTCGAGCCGCCCCTGGAGGCCGGGATCGAGGCGAACGTGCCCGCGCGGGCGCTGCAGGAGCTCGCACGCATCGAGCAGCAGACCGGCGCGGACGAGGTCACCGTGAGTGTGGGCCAGAACCAGGCGATCTTCGAGCTCGGCGGGATCGTGCTCTCCTCGCGGCTGATCGACGGCCAGTTCCCGAACTACCGCCAGCTGCTGCCCGAGTCCGTCGAGCATGAGCTGCGTCTCGTCGAGCGCCGAGCTGACCGATGTCGTGCGCCGGATCAGCCTCCTGGCGCAGAAGAACGCACCGCTGCGGCTCAGCTTCAGCGAGGGCACGCTCGCTGTCTCGGCGCAGACGCCGGACGTCGGGGAGGCGCGCGAGGAGATCCCCGTCCCGTACCACGGCGAGCTCTTCGAGATCGGCTTCAACCCCGAGTTCCTCCGCGACGGGCTCGAGAGCATCGACACCGACGAGCTGGTGCTGAAGCTGATCAGCCCGTTGCGACCCGGCTTGATCGAATCGCCGGAAACCGGGGACTTCGTCTACCTGATCATGCCGATCCGGCTCAACGTGTGAGCCCATGGCGCGGTGAGAGATGCTCGTGCTCGGCGTGCAGATGCGCGACTTCCGCACGTACGCCCGCGCGTACGCCCACCTCGGTCCGGGGCTGACGGTCGTGCACGGCCCCAACGGGGCCGGCAAGTCGAACCTGCTCGAGGCGGTCTACTTCGGCTGCACGGGGCGTTCGCCGCGCACGCGCAGCGACCGTGAGCTGGTGCGCTTCGGCAGCGACGCGACACGGGTCGAGGTCTCGCTCGAGGAGGAGGGCCGCCCGCACGAGCTCGCCGTCGGCTACTCGACACCCGGGCCGGGCCGGCCTGCGGAAAAGCGGATGACGTGCGACGGCGCCCCCGTCGAGAGGCTGCTCGACGTGCCGGTGCGCCCGCTGATCAGCGTGTTCCTCCCCGAGCGCCTCGAGCTTCTGAAGGGTCCCCCCGCGGTGCGCCGCGCGCACCTCGACCAGTTCGTGGTGGCGCTGTGGCCGGCGCGCAGCGAGACGCGCCGGCGGTACTCGCGCGTGCTCGCGCAACGCAACGCGCTGCTGTCGAGGATCCGTGCAGGGCGCAGCACGCCCGCGGCGCTTGCAACCTGGGACCGCGAGCTGGCCTCGGCGGCGCTCGCCCTGCAGGCGGACCGTGTCGAGGCGGCGACACTGCTCGGAGAGCCGTTCACGAAGCGCGGCGAGGAGCTCGGCCTCGCCGGCACGCTCACCCTCGAGTACAGGCCGAGGTCGACCGCGGAGGACGCCGACGGGTTCGTCGCGGAGCTCGAGTCGCGGCTCGACAGCGACCTCGAGCGCGGCTTCTCCGGCTACGGGCCCCACCGGGACGAGCTGGCGCTGCTGCGCGACGGGCGGGAGCTCCGGGTGTACGGCTCCCAGGGCGAGCAGCGCCTCGCCCTGCTCGCGTTGCTGCTCGCCGAGCGCTCCGTGCTGGGCGCGGAGCGAGGCGCGATGCCCCTGATGCTCCTCGACGACGTCATGAGCGAGCTGGACGCAGGCCGACGCGAGCTGCTCGCCGGCGAGCTCTCGAGCGGCGGGCAGAGCGTGATCGCGACGACCGACCTCGGTCACGTCCCGGGCGGCGCAGGGCCGGCGGTGACCCGGATCGCGATCGCCCCGGGCAGCGTCCTCCAGGAGGCCGCGGCGGCATGAGCAGGGCGGCGCCGAGACCGCTCGCGAGCGCGCTCTCACAGCTCACGTCCTCGCTCGCGCCGAGCACACCGCTAGCGCGCGTCCAGGAGGCGTGGCCGCGGGCCGCGGGCCCTGCGATCTCCTCTGCGGCGCGCCCGGTGGCCGAGCGCGACGGCGTCCTGACGGTCGCCTGCGAGGCCGCCGTATGGGCCGCCGAGCTCGAGCTTCTCGCGGGGGAGGTGATCCCGCGCCTGAACGCGGCGCTCGGCGCTGAGACGATCCGCGAGCTGCGCTGTCGCACCGGCTGATCGCGCCCCGCCGGGCGGACGCGCGCGGATCCCCGTGTTTACGGGGTTTTTGCAGGGATTTAGACCGATTTGAGGCCCTGCTCCGACCCCCCGCCCTGCTATCCTTACAGGCGTATTCAAACCGCCCCACGCCGTGGTCGTAGCGCCCCGGAATCCGGGGCGTTTCCACGCCATCGGAGGGCCATTGGCAACAGGTAGCGACAGCCCCGATCAGGGCTCCCGCAAACGCAACACGAAAGCCGCCGCGAACGGATCAGCCGGCGGCTCCGCCGACTACGACGCGCAGGACATCACCGTCCTCGAGGGTCTTGAGGCCGTTCGTAAGCGGCCGGGCATGTACATCGGCTCCACCGGCGTGATGGGCCTCCACCACCTCGTCTACGAGGTCGTGGACAACTCCGTCGACGAGGCGCTCGCCGGATTCGCCACCGAGGTCTCGGTCACGATCCACCCCGACAACTCGGTGACGGTCGTCGACAACGGCCGCGGCATCCCGGTCGCGACGATGGAGAAGGAGGGCAAGCCCGCCGTCGAAGTCGTGCTCACCGTCCTGCACTCGGGGGGCAAGTTCGGCGAGGGGGGCGGCTACAAGGTCTCCGGCGGCCTTCACGGCGTCGGCGTCTCGGTCGTCAACGCGCTCTCCGAAGAGCTCGCGGTGGAGATCCGCCGCGACGGCCACGTCTGGACCCAGGAGTACTCGCGCGGAGCGCCGCTCGCCCCGCTCGCGAAGGGCGCCGAGCTCGGCAGGGACGAGGGCACCTCCAACAGCGTCACCTTCCTGCCCGATGCCGACATCTTCGAGTCGCTCGACTTCGACTTCACGACTCTCGAGGAACGCCTCCGCGAGACCGCGTTCCTGACGCGTGGGCTGAAGATCTCGATCGTCGACGAGCGCGGCGAAGGGCACTCGGCCACGTTCCAGTACGAGGGCGGGATCGAGGACTTCGTCGTGTACCTGAACGAGAACAAGGACACCGTCCACCGCAAGGTCATCTTCTTCGCGGGCGAGTCCGAGGAGGGCGCCGCGGAGGTCGCGATGCAGTGGAACTCCTCCTACCAGGAGTCGGTTCACTCGTTCGCCAACAACATCAACACCCGCGAGGGCGGCTCCCACCTCAGCGGCTTCCGCTCGGCGCTGACGCGCACGCTCAACAAGTACGCGCGCGACCACGGGCTGCTCAAAGAGAAAGAGGACAACCTCTCCGGCGAGGACGTGAGGGAGGGGCTCACCGCTGTCGTCTCGGTCAAGCTCCAGGACCCGCAGTTCGAGGGCCAGACCAAGACCAAGCTCGGCAACCCCGGCATGGCCGGCTTCGTCGAGGCGATCGTCAACACGGGCCTCGCGGAGTTCCTGGAGGAGAACCCGGCCGAGGCGCGCGCCGTGATCAACAAGGCCGTGCAGGCACAGCGCGCCCGCGAGGCCGCCCGCAAGGCCCGTGACCTCACGCGCCGCAAGTCGGCGCTCGAGAACTCGACGCTTCCCGGCAAGCTCGCCGACTGCTCGGTCAAGGACCCGGCGCTCGCGGAGCTGTTCGTCGTCGAGGGCGACTCCGCAGGCGGCTCGGCCAAGCAGGGGCGCGACCGCAACACGCAGGCCGTGCTGCCCCTTCGCGGCAAGATCCTGAACGTCGAGAAGTCGCGCATCGACAAGGTGCTGCAGAACGTCGAGATCCAGGCCCTGATAACCGCGATCGGGACCGGCGTGCGCGACGAGTTCAACATCGAGAACGCCCGTTACCACAAGGTCATCCTGATGACGGACGCCGACGTGGACGGCGCCCACATCCGCACGCTCGCCCTGACGCTGCTGTTCAGGGAGATGAAAGAGCTGATCGAGGAGGGCTACGTCTACATCGCCAAGCCGCCGCTCTACAAGCTCAAACAGGGTTCGCGCGAGCGGTACATCGAGAAGGACTCCGAACTGGAAGAGATCCTGCTCACCGACAAGTGGGAGAAGATCGAGGTCTTCGACCGCCACAACGCCCAGTTCAAGCTGACCGAGGCGCGCTGGCAGCGCTTCACGCGGCTGCTCAAGCAGTACGAAGGATGGGCTCTGACCCTGCGCGGCCAGCACGGCCACGACGTCGTCCAGTTCCTCGAGGAGTCCTCGCTGCTCGACGAGCAGGTGACCAGCGCGGCCGGCGCGGTCGAGCTGCTCAGCCGCGCGGACGTAGATGGTGATTCCCACCGCACCGCGATGGTCGACGAGGACCCGCTCGAGATCCGCGTCAAGGCCATCGAGGCGAGCACCGGGTTCGCCCGCACCCATCGCATCAAGCGCACCCTGTTCGACTCGAACGAGTACCGCCAGCTGATCAAGGTCCACCAGCAGCTGATCGAGCTGGCCGGCACGCCGCCGTTCGAGGTCTCGCTCGGCGACGCTCACGAGACGGCGCTGTCGTTCGAGGCGCTGCACGAGGCAGTGATGCTGGTCGCGCGCAAAGGCGCGAACGTTCAGCGCTTCAAGGGCCTCGGCGAGATGAACGCCGACCAGCTCGGCGAAACCACGATGGCGCCGTCGACGCGCGTGCTCGCACAGGTGACGCTCGAGGACGCGGTCGCCGCCGACCGGATCTTCTCCAAGCTGATGGGCGACCAGGTCGAGCCACGCCGCGAATTCATCGAAGAGAACGCGCGTGCGGTCGCGAACCTGGATGTCTAGAGCCCACTCACCCGAGGTGACGCATGGCATCGGCTGACGTCATAGGCGGAGGCAACATCGAACCGCGGGCGCTCGAGGACGAGATGCGCACCGCGTACCTCGACTACGCGATGTCGGTGATCGTCGGCCGCGCGCTCCCGGACGTCCGCGACGGGCTGAAGCCGGTGCACCGCCGCGTGCTCTACGCGATGAACGAGCTCGGTCTCGGGCCCACGCGCTCCTACTCGAAGTGCGCGTTGATCGTCGGCGAGGTGATGGGCAAGTACCACCCCCACGGCGACTCCGCGATCTACGACACGCTCGTTCGCATGGCGCAGGAGTTCTCGATGCGCAACGAGCTCGTCGACGGCCAGGGCAACTTCGGCTCGATCGACGACGACCCGGCGGCCGCCATGCGCTACACGGAGGCGCGACTGGCGCGGATCGCCACCGAGATGCTGCGCGACCTCGACATGGACACCGTCGACTTCGCGCCGAACTACGACGGCAAAAAGCAGGAACCGCTCGTCCTGCCTTCGAGGTTCCCCAACCTGCTCGTCAACGGCTCGTCGGGGATCGCGGTCGGGATGGCGACGAACATCCCGCCGCACAACCTGCGCGAGGTGATCGCCGCGACGATCGCCTACATCGACGACCCGGACATCGAGGTCGAGGGCCTGATGAAGCACATCAAGGGCCCGGACTTCCCGACCGGCGGCGTGATCCTCGGACACGCCGGCATCCGCGACGCCTACGAGACGGGCCGCGGGCGCGTCCGCGTCCAGGCGCGAGCGCACATCGAGCCGCTGAAGCAGGGCAAAGAGGCGATCGTCGTCACCGAGCTGCCGTTCCAGGTCAAGAAGGGCGGCGACGGCGGGCTGATCCAGAAGGTCGCGGACCTCGTCAAAGACGGCCGCATCACCGAGATCGCCAACATCGAGGACCACTCCGACAAGCGCGGCATGCGCCTCGTGATCGAGCTCAAGCGCGACGCGATCCCGAAGGTCGTGCTGAACAAGCTCTACAAGCACACGCCGATGCAGACGACGTTCGGCGTGAACATGGTCGCGCTCGTCGACAACGTGCCGCGCACGCTCGACCTGCGCGCGGTGATCCACAACTACGTCGCGCACCAGCGCGAAGTGATCGTCAGGCGCACGAAGCACGAGCTCTCCGAAAAGGAGGCGCGCGCGCACATCCTCGAGGGGCTGCTGACGGCGCTCGATCACCTCGACGCGATCATCGAAATGATCCGCGCCTCGCGCGACCGCGACGCCGCCCGCGAGCAGCTCGTCGAGCGCTTCGAGCTGAGCGTGATCCAGGCGAGCGCGATCCTCGACCTGCGACTCTCGCAGCTCACCGCGCTCGAGGCCGACGGCATCAAACAGGAGCACGCCGACGTGACCGAGCGGATCGCCGAGCTGCGCGCGATCCTCGGCGACGAGAGCCGCGTGCTCGCCGTCATCAAGGAGGAGCTCTCCGAGATCGCCGAGCGCTTCGGCGACGCGCGCCGCACCGAGATCAGCCACTCCGAGGACGAGATCGACATCGAGGACCTGATCGCCGACCAGCAGATGGTGATCACGATCACCCAGAGCGGCTACATCAAGTCTCTGCCTCTGGCCACGTATCGCCAGCAGCAGCGCGGCGGGCGCGGCGTCACGGGGATGGACATGAAGGACGGCGACTTCATCGAGCACCTGTTCGTGACCTCCTCGCACGACTACCTGCTGTTCTTCTCCAACCGCGGCAAGGTCTACCGCTCGAAGGTCTACGAGCTGCCCGAGGCCCAGCGCACCGCCAAGGGCCGCGCGCTCGTCAACATCCTGCCGCTGCGCGAGGGCGAGCGGATCCAGGCGGTCGTCTCGACGCGGGACTTCTCCGAGACGCAGTTCCTCGTGTTCGCGACTCGCAACGGGACCGTCAAGAAGACCGAGCTGGCGGCCTACAACACGCCGATCAAAGCCGACGGCATCATCGCGATCAACATCCGCGACGACGACGAGCTGCTCGCCGTCCGCGCCGTCGACCCCGGCGAGGAGATCATCATGGTCTCCAAGGCCGGCCTGACGGTTCGCTTCGCCGAGTCCGACGCGCGTGCGATGGGGCGCGACACCACGGGCGTGCGCGGCATGGACGTCGGCAAGGACGGCCAGGTGATCGCGATGGATGTCGCGCGCGATGACATGGACCTGCTCGTCGTGACCGAGAACGGCTACGGCAAGCGCACCCGCATCGACCAGTACCGCAAGACCAACCGCGGGGCCAAAGGCGTCAAGACGATCGGGCTCACAGAGAAAAAGGGGGCACTCGCCGGCGCACTGGTGGTGCGCGACCACCACGAGCTCGTGTTCATCAGCGTCGGCGGGATGGTCCAGCGGACCGCTGTCGGCGGAATCTCCCAGCAGGGCCGCTCGGCCACCGGGGTGCGGGTGATGAACCTCAAGGACGAGGACCTCGTGAGCGCCGTCGCGCTCGTCGTCGACACTGCCGATGATGAGGTCGAGGACGCGGTTGAGCCCGCAGCCGAGCCCGCAGCGCCGTCGGACGACGCAGCCTGAGCGTCCCTCTGCGGGCGTCCGCTGAGGACTCCGCGGCGTAGTCGGAAGCCTGACGATCTCAAAGCGTCCAGTTTCATCCCTGGGACTCAGATAGCCGCAACGTGCGTCCGAAAGCGGGAGGGTGCGCGATCTCCCCAAGCTGCTCCCAGCGACCCTGACCACCCTCCTCCTTGCCCTCGGGCCCGCCGCCGGACCGGCCGCCGCCCGGCACGGCAACGGGCACAGCCACGTCCAGCGTCACCAGCGCTCCGCCGCGCGCCACACGGCCCGCGCTGAAGCGCGCGCCAAGCGCCGCGCCGAGCGCGCTGAAGCCCGCACGAAGCGCCGCGCTGCGCGCGAGCAGGCCCAGGCAAACCGGCTCGCTGCCCGCGAACGCGAACGCGAACAGCGCCAGGCGAGCCGCAAGGCCGAGGGCGCCGCCACGGCGGCAGCGTCGATCGCCGCCGTGCTCGCCACCCCCTGCCAGAACACCGGCCTCACCCCGACGCCGGAAAACCAGCCCGCGATCCGCACCTCGGTGCTCTGCCTGATCAACCGCGTCCGCGCCGAACACTCGCTGCAGCCGCTGGCTTCCAACCCGCAGCTCGAAGCCGCCGCCGAAGGACATTGCGCAGAACTCGTGGCCGCCGACTACTTCGCCCACGTCTCGCCCAGCGGCGAGACGCCGGTGGACCGCATCAAAGACACCGGCTACATCCCGAACTCGACGGTCGGCTACGTGATCGGCGAGAACCTCGCGTGGGGCACCTACTCGCTCTCGACGCCGGAGGCGATCGTCGAAGCCTGGGTCGCCTCGCCGGGCCACCTCGCGAACATCCTTGAATCGCGCTACACCGAAACGGGAATCGGCATCACGCCGGACGTGCCCGAGTCGCTCGGCGAAGGGAACCCGGGCGGCACCTACGCCGAGGAGTTCGGCGTCATCGTCCACTGAGCCGGCGATTCGGCAGACGGCCCGGCGCGCCGTCCCTTGGGGCCGGGGCTCCGCCAGGTTTCGGCCCTCCGCCGGGCCCGTGCCTCCAGCGGCCGTCGCCCGTCGCGTCCTCCGGAGCCCTTGGCCCCCGTCGCCTGCGTCCGCTACTCTGGCCAGACCAGAGAAAGGAGGTGGTCCAAACGTCGTCTGAACGTATTTGCGGGACCCTGGAGGTGACCGGCCGGTAGGTCGGGAGGCTGGTCCGCCTAGCGGAATCCAACCCGGGACACCCCGAGACGGCTGCCGGAAGTGGTCCCTCCGGCCGTGAGTCGGCCGTCCTCGGTCTTTCCAGTCAGAGCAGTAGGCGAAGGGCGCCCCGTGAAGGCGCCCTTCGTCGTTCTCGTGACTCTCTCCGCTGCCTTACGCCGCCTGCGGCAGGTACTGCAGCCAGGCCTGCGGGATCGTCGGGCTGGCGACGTGGATGAAGATCTCCGCGCGCGGTGTGCGCGGGGGCTTGCGGGGATGCATGCCGGCCTGACGCGGCAGGCGGTCCGCCTTGCGGCGGTTGCAGGGAGCGCATGAGGCGACGATGTTCTCCCAGCTCGAGGAGCCGCCCTTCGAGCGCGGGATCACGTGGTCGACCGTCAGATTGGAGCGCGACCCGCAGTACTGGCAGGTCCAGCTGTCGCGCGCGAAGACCGCGCGTCGCGTGATCTTGCGGCGGTGCGCGTCGCGCGGGACCTTCACGTAGGTGACGAGGCGGATCACCACGGGCCGCGCGAGCGTCGAGCTCTCCGAGTGCAGCTCCCAGGCGCCGCGCTCGATCAGCTCGGCCTTGTCCTTGAGGAGCAGCACGACCGCGCGCCGCACAGTGCAGACGTTGATCGGCTCGAACGTCGCGTTCAGAACGAGCACCCTCCCGCCCATCGCCGTGCGCGGCGAGGACTCAGGTCCGTGCCGCTGGTGCTCAGTTGACGACACGGACCCCACCGACTCTGGTGGGACTGCGATCTCCATGATTCCGCGCCGCAGTGTAGCGGGCGCGGGCGCCCTCGCGCGCCGAAACCGCAGGCCCGGAGGCGTTCAGGAGGCCGTGCCGGCAGCCGTCCCGTCCGGGGCGAGTCTGCCGCGTGCGGTGCGGTAGGAGCCGAGCACCAGGACCCGTTCGCAGAGGGCGCGCAGACCCTCCAGCGCCGCCGCTACGGGCTCGTCGCGCTCGTCCCCGGTCAGCTCGAGGAAGAACATGTAGTCGCCGAGCTGCTCGCGGCGCGGCCGCGACTCGATCTTGTGCAGGTTGATCTCGCGGGTGGCGAACTCGTCGAGGCAGCGGACGAGCCAGCCGGGGTGTCTCGCTCCGGACCCCCAGAAGACGATCGCCGAGCGGGGCTCGCCGCCGTGGCCGTCCCGCAGGGGCGGCGCGGCTGGCTCGTCCTCGGCACGTGCGAGCCACACGAACCGGGTCTGGTTGTCGTCGCGGTCCTCGACCCCCTCTCGCAGCACGACGCCGCCATAGATCTCGGCGGCGAGCGCGGTCCCGAGCGCGGCGCTCGCGCCGTCGTCCGCCGCCACAACGCCGCGTACGGCCTCCGCCGTCGAGGCGGCCGCCTGGATGCTCGCCCGCGGCAGCTCCGTGCGCAAGAAGCGAGTGCACTGTCCAGGGACCTGCGGATGTGAGATCACCGTCTCGATGGCGGTGAGCTCGATCTCGCGCGCGGCGATCAGGCAGTGGCGCACTCCCAGCACCGACTCGGCCACGATCCGGACGGCTCCGTCGTGCTCGGCAAGCAGGTCGAGCGTGACGTTGATCGACCCCTCGAGCGAGTTCTCGATCGGGACCAGTGCAAGCTCGACACGTCCCTCGCGCAGCGCGGCCACCGCCTCCGGGATGCTGGGGGCGCCGACCGGCTCGACCGCGCCGTCGGCGGCGCCGGTGAGCAGCGCCTCCTCGCTGAAGGTCCCGGCCGGCCCGAGGAAGGCGACGCGCCTCCGCCGGGCGCCGTCAGCCTGCTCGCTCACCCGCCCGGCTTTCGGCGCGGGCGGCGCCCGCGGCTTCGGCCCCAGTCAGCGCGACGCGCACCGCCTCCGCCTCCTCGGGCGAGAGCTCCAGTTCGCCGCGGCCCTCGAGCACCCGCTTGCCGTAGACGCGGGCCTGGTCGCGGTGGTGAATGCAGGAGAGCACGATCCCGGACCGTTCGTCGTCGAGCAGCGCGATCGACATCGACTGCTGACCGGAGAGCTCGTTGTATGCGTCGTAGCGCACCAGCGCACGGTGGGAGATGGTGCCCCGCAGCTCGCCCTCCGCAGATGCCAGCCGGCCGTCCAGGCGCAGCGCCGTCTCCTCGACGTAGTCCCGCAGGCTTTCGAAGGCCTCCTGCATGCTCGCCGCGTGGGCGATCACGTCCCCTTCGCCCGTCACGCCGATCAGCATGCGCTGGGCCTGGCGCAGCCGGCGCAGGCGGATCGCCAGCAGCCCGCAGCAGATCAACGCCACGATCGCTGCCGCCCCTGCCGCGATCGCGATGATGCCCTGGGTGTCGGTCACCGATGCGGCCATCGCCACAAGTTAGCCGCTGGCGAGGGCGCCAGAGGACGCTATCGAGCCGCCGGCCGACCCTCTCCTCATTCGCCGAACAGGGCGAGGTACGTGCTCTTGTTGTTTTCGGCGTTCGTCTCGCCCGGCACGGGTTCGACGTTGACCTGGATCTTCGACGCCTCTCCGAGCGGCACGCCGTTGATCGGGATTTCGACGTTCGCCTTCGTCCCGGGCTGGATGGAGTTGATCACGTGCGAGCCGGACAGCTGCTTGCCCGCCGCCGTGACGGTGACGCTCACCTTCACGTTCGTCTCCTGGCTTTCACCGGTGTCTTCGACCGTCACGGTGAAGGTCGGGCTGCCGCCGCCAGGGACGTGGTTGAGCGTCGGTTCGGGCTGGAGGCTGGTCGTGCCGACCGCGGTGCCGATCAGCGCGCTGCCGTGGGTGCCGGCCGAGACGGAGGCGTTTTCACCGGTCGTCGACTTGCCGCCAAGCCGAGCTTCGACCGTCGCCGGTTCGAGCCAGCCGAGGTTCGGCAGGAAGCGCGAGGGCTGAGTGCTCTGATGGATCCCGTTCGAGCTCAGCGCTTCCTGGATCAGTGGCGCCACGCGCTGCGAGTAGACCACGTCGGAGGCGAGGAAGATCTCCATGTCCCCCGCGATTCGCGGATCGACCGTCTTGCCCTGTCCGCCGAGCGCGGCCGGCAGCAGCGCGTTGATCTTCGTGATGCCTTCGACGCGGAAGTTCATCGTGAGCAGCAGGTTCTGCTGCGCGCCCGACATCTCGCCCGGCACGCTCAGGCCCTTGGCACGGACGGCCAGCTTCTCGGCGGTTTCGCGAAGCTCGTTGACCTGCACCTGGACGTCGATCGCCGACTTGCCCGCCGCCCCCGAGAGCGCTGTGAAGAAGGGCTTGGAGACCTGCGAGTCGGATTCGCGCGCGATTTCGCTGACCGCGTGGTTGTAGTCCTTCAGCGACTGCTGCTTCTGGGATTTCAGGCAGCCGTTGATGATCAGGACGATGATGATCAGGAGCACGACGGCGACACCGGCGGCCACGCGGCGGCGCACCATCAGCGTGTGTTGGTCGTACCCGGAAGGCCCGCCTGAGCTGCGCCGAGGCCGAGGCCGTTTCGGCGCGCCGGTGCCGCTGCCGCCGCCTCGCGACCGCGGTGCTCGTGCAGATGGACGGGGAGCGGTGTCCTCGCCATCGTCAAAGAACGACAAAAGCCTTGGCTCCTTTGCAGGACCTGTGAAGGGGCTCAGTATGACTGCAGGCCTGGACTGCTGGACTCCTCCCGACCATCCTGCAACTTCTCCCTCACCGCCCTTGTTCCTGCCGCCCGCGCGCAGGAGCGCGCTCAGGGGTGGCGAACGCGGGACCCGGTGGAGTCGCCGAAAACCCTTCTCCAGAGCTCGGACGCGCGGTCTGAAACGGTCGCCGAACCGGCACGTCGCGCGCGCATCGTCGCGCGCGACAACCGCGGCAACGATGCCGCCGGCCGGGAGGACGCGCGATCATCCGCTCCGGCCGAGCAGCTGCTGCTCGGCCGCTACCGGCTGATCGACCGTCTCGGCGCGGGCGGGTTCGGCGTGGTGTGGCGGGCCCACGATGAGCTGCTGCAGCGCGACGTGGCTGTCAAGCGGATCTGGCTCGGGCCCGACGGCGATTCCGAGCGCGCCGCGCGCGAGGCGCACGCGACAGCACGCCTGTCACACCCGGCGATCGTCGCGCTCTACGAGGCATGCCCGCTCGGCGAGGCCTTCTACCTGATCTCCGAGCTGGTGCCGGGATGCACGCTCGGCGACATGATCGGCTCCGGGGAGTTGGACGACGAGCGCACCCTGCTGATCGGCCTCGCCCTCGCCGACGCGCTCGAGCACGCCCACGAGCGGGGTGTGATCCACCGCGACATCAAGCCTCAGAACGTGCTCGTGCCGGACGGCGCGCGCGGACCCGGACCGGCCGCCAAGCTCACGGACTTCGGCGGCGCGAGCATCGCCGAGGAAGACGCGCTGACGCGCACCGGCGACGTGCTGGGCACGCTCGCCTACATGGCCCCTGAGCAGAGCGAGGGGCGCGAGGCCCGCGAGCCGGCCGACCTCTACGCCCTGGCGCTCGTCCTCTACGAGGCGCTCTCCGGGGTCAACCCGGTCCGCGGCGCGACCCCCGCCGCGACTGCGCGACGGATCGGCACTCGCCTGGAACCGCTCGCGCGGCGCAGGCGCGATCTGCCGCGCCATCTGACGTCGGCGCTCGACGGTGCGCTCGCACCGGACCCGCGCGACCGGGGAGAGCTGCTCGAGCTGCGTGAGGCGCTACAGGCCGCGCTCGAGCAGACGGCCTCGGACACGTTGCCCCAACCCGCGCGGCGCGAACGGGAGCGCCCGCACCGCCTCCCTCGCCGTGCCGAGCCACTCGAGCCCGCCCCCGAGCCCGCCGCGCCGCCCGCCGTGGACGGTTTGCTCCTGCCGAGCGAGTCACCGGGCCTGCCGCGCACGCTGTGGGCTGCGCTGGCCCTGGCGGCGATGGCGTGGCTGTGCGCGACCGGGCGCGCCGGCGTCGCGGTCGTCCTGGCCGCGGGGCTCGTGCCGCTGGCCGCGATCCCCTCAGAACGCCTCTCGGGCCACGTGCCGGCAGTGTTCCTCGCGGGGCTGCTCGCGCCGGTGCTCGGCCTCGCGGCCCTTGCCGCCTCGTTCCCCGCCGTCGCGGGGCAGGCGCGCCGCGCGGGCCATCGTCTGATCCTCGGCGCTCTCGGCTACTGGTGGCTGCTGCTCGCCGAGCCCCTGCTCGCCCGCCGCCTGTGGCTCGGGGCGCCGTCGGCGGTCCCGCCGCGTGCCGTCTGGGAATCGTCGCTGACCGGAGCGGCCACCCACGTGATCGGACCGCTGTTGAGCCCGGGCGCGGCGCTCGGGGCGCTGTTGTGGGGCGTCGCAGCGCTGCTGCTGCCGTGGATCGTGCGCGGCTCCCGCGCCGTGCTGGACGTCGCGGCGGCCGCCGTCTGGGCGATCGCGCTCACGCTCGCCGCCCCCGCGCTCGACGCGGGGCTCTCCGCGGGCGCCCATCCGCTCCCGCGAGGTGCCGTGATCGGCGCGGTCGTGGGCGGCCTGATCGCCGTCGGTGTGCGCGCTCTGCGAGGTCCGGTGTAGGCAATTCGGCCGGCCGGAGCTCCGTGCCGGCCTTCGCCCCGCCGGGCACGAGTCCCCGCCCACCCGCGTAGCATGGGCCCCAGGCCCGGTGTCGCCGCGGCCCGCCCCCTGCTGCCGATGAACCTGTTCAAGAGCGTCGAGAACACGATCGCGAGACTCGTGGAGGGCTCGTTCGGCCGCGCGTTCCGCTCCGAGGTGCGCCCGATCGAACTCGCGCGCAAGCTGGCGCGCGAGATGGATGCCCACCGCACGGTCTCGGTGTCCCGGGTGTACGCGCCGAACGAATACGTGGTCTGGCTCTCCCCGGAGGACCGCGAACGCTATGACGGGGTCGAAGCGGAGGTGATCGACGAGCTCTGCGGGTACCTGCTCGAGCACGCGCGTCGCGAGAACCTGATCCTGGCCGGAGGCGTGCGGGTGTCCTTCAGCACGGACGATCGGCTCTCGCTCGGGGAGTTCGGGATCCAGGCGAAGTTGGTCCGCCCTGAAGGTCAGAGTGAGGGCGAGGCCCCCCGGGGCGGCGCGCGAGGCGCCGCCGACGTCGATGAGGAGCACGGCAAGACGATGATCTACAGCACCTCTGACCGCGTTCGCGCGCCGCTCGAAGCGGCACAGCAGGCGCGCCCGCAGCGCGCACTGCTCGCGATCGCGGGACGGCGTCTGCTCCTGCCTCCTGCAGGCGGAACCGTCGGGCGCAGCCGCGAGTGTGACGTCGTGCTCGAGGACAGCGGAATCTCCCGCCGGCATGCCGAGATCCGGCCCACCGCCGACGGTTGGGAGGTCGAAGACCTCGGCTCGACCAACGGGGTGCTCGTCAACGGGCTGGCGGTGCACGGCCGCGAGCCGCTGCACGGCGGCGAGCGTCTCGAGTTCGGCTCGACAGCGGCGGTGTTCGAGCTCTCATGAACAGCCTCGACCCGGTGTCGGTCGCGCTCAAGTTCGGCTTTCTCGCCGTCCTTTACCTGTTCCTGCTCTGGGTCGCCCGCAGCGCCCGCCGCGACCTCGGCGGCTCGGCCAAGGGACAGCAGGCGTTCGCCCCTCCCGCGCCGGATGCGACCGGCATGTACTCCGCCTCGACGCTCGGGCCGGTCGACCTCGTCTCGCGGGCGCCGCGGCTCGTCGTCGAGCGGGCCCCCGGCCACGAGTCCGGGATGATCTACGACCTCGATGGCGACCTCGTCCTCGGGCGCGGTGACTCAGCCGAGATCCGCCTCGAGGATCCGTTCGCGTCCTCGCGCCACGCCCGCATCTACGAGCAGGGCAACAGCGTCGTGGTCGAAGACCTCGGCTCGACCAACGGCACCTACCTGAACGAGGAGCTCCTCCAGACGCCGCGCCCGTTGCACCCAGGCGATCGCGTGCGCATCGGCGACAGCGAATTCGCCTTCGAGGTCGATTAGAGATGGTCGACGTCTAGATGCTGCGGGTCGCCGAGCAATACTCCGGCAGCGACACGGGCCGCCAGCGGCGCGCCAACGAGGACGCCCTGATGGTCCGCTCGCCGCTGTTCGTCGTGGCCGACGGGATGGGTGGCGCACAGGCCGGCGAGGTCGCGTCGAAGCTCGCTGTCGAGGCCTTCGAGGGCGGGCTCCCCGACGGCGGCGAGCCCGAGCTCGACCTCGCACACCTCGCGCAGGCGGCGAACGCCAGGATCCATGAGCTCTCGCACGCGAACGCCGAGCAGGCGGGCATGGGCACGACGCTCACCGCGGTGTATGTCGGCGAGCGCGAGGTTGCGATCGCGCACGTAGGCGACAGCCGCGCCTACTGCCTGCGGGAAGGCCGCCTGCTGAAGCTCACCGACGACCACTCGCTCGTCGACGAGCTGATGCGCCAGGGCCGGCTCACGCCCGAGGAAGCGGTGGAGCATCCCCAGCGCTCGGTGATCACGCGCGCGCTCGGCATCGAGGGCACCGTCGAGGTCGACACACGGTCGTTCAAGGGCCGGGCCGGCGACGTCTATCTGATCTGCAGCGACGGCCTCACGACGATGGTCTCCGAGGAGCGGATCGCCGAGATCCTGAACGCGACCACGCGGCTGCGCGATGCCGGTGAGATGCTCATCGCCGAGGCCAACCGCGCGGGCGGGCGGGACAACATCACCGTGGTGCTCCTACGCCTGGAGGAGGTCGGCGCGGCGGTCGGGGCCGGTGGGGACGGCGACGAACCGACGCTGACGGGGGTGCCGGCCGTCACGCCGGCGGCGGCAGCAGCGGCAGGCCAGGTGGCGCAGGCCGAGCCCGCCACCGCGCCGGTGGCTCAGCGCCGGCCTCGCACCCCGGGCCCCGAGCGCCGGCGGCGGCGTTTGTCCGCGCGTCGGGCCGGCTTCGTCGTCGCGCTGCTCGTGGTGCTCGCCCTGGTCGTGGCGGGCGGGGTGCTGGCGATGCAGTCGGTGTACTTCATCGGCACCAACAAGCGAGGGCTCGTGACCCTCTACCAGGGGGTTCCGTTCACGCTTCCGGGCAACCTCGACCTCTACAGCAGCCGGTACGTCTCGGGTGTCAGCGCCGCGACGCTGAACGCGCATCAGCGCAGCACGCTGCTCGATCACTCGCTGCGCTCGGAAGCGAAGGCCGCATCCCTGATCCGCAGCCTCGAACTCGACCAGCTCGAATGAGTGGACGAGCGAGCACCACATGAACCGCCCGATCGTCCGCCTCTACGGACTCGTGGTCCTGCTGTTCGCGCTGCTCGTCGCGTTCACCTCACGCTGGACGATCTTCGAAGCCTCCTCGCTGCGCGACAACGCGCTGAACAAGCGCTCTGTGCTCGAGCAGCAGCACATCGATCGCGGCCCGATCGTCGCCGCCGACGGCACGGTGCTCGCACGCAGCCGGCGCCGCGCCGAAGGCGTCTACGAACGCAGCTATCCGACTGGGAGCCTGTTCGCGAACACGATCGGCTACTACTTCACGAACCTCGGCAGCACGGGCGTCGAGCGGTTCCGCTCGAGCGCGCTGAACGGCCAGACCGACACGGGGGTGCAGGCGATCCTCGACCAGCTCCAGGGGCACAAGCCGCGGGGGCAGAAGGTGGTGACGTCGCTCGACCCGAAGGCGCAGCGCGTCGCCGTCCAGGCGCTGGGCGCTCACCAGGGCGCGGTGGTAGCGCTGGAGCCGCGCACCGGCGCGGTCACGGTGATGGCCTCCTCGCCGAGCTTCAATCCGAACCAGCTCAAAACGAACACGGGCTACGAACGGCTCGCGCACGACAGCTCCGACCCCCTGATCAACCGCGCGACGCAGTTCGGCTACGCGCCCGGTTCGACCTTCAAGGTCGTGACCGCGACGGCCGCGATCGACAGCGGGAAGTTCACACCGCAATCGGTCGTCTCGGGACGCAACGACGTCGTCGTCTCGGGCGTGCCGCTGCAGAACGACGAAAACGAGAGCCTGGGGGAAATCACATTGACCGAAGGGCTCGCGAAATCCGTCAACACGGTGTGGGCGCAGGTCGGGGTGAAAGTCGGCAGGGCCACGATGACCAAGTACATGAACCGCTTCGGGTTCGATCACAGGCCGCAGCTCGACTACCCGGCGAGCGAAATGTCGATCAGCGGCTCCTACGAAGGCGAACGGCTCGTCTCGCCGCTCAGTCCCAAAGTCGACCTTGGCCGCATGTCGATCGGCCAGGACAAACTCGCGGTGGTGCCGCTTCAGATGGCCGAGGTGGCCGCAGCCGTCGCCAACGGCGGGACCCTGATGACGCCGCACATCGCACGCCGCATCGTCAACGCGGAAGGCCAGACCGTCACGACGGTGAAGCCGAGCGTCCAGTCCGTCGTGATGAAAGGCTCAACGGCCTCCGACGTCAGGACGATGATGGAAGCGGTGGTCAACGAAGGCACCGGCACGAGCGCCCAGATCCCCGGGATCCAGGTCGCGGGCAAGACCGGCACCGCCGAGACCCAGATCGGGAACACGATCAACAACGTCTGGTTCATCGCGTTCGCGCCCGCGTCGAACCCGAAGGTGGCGATCGCCGTGACGCTCAAGGGCGTGCCCGGCCAGGGTGCGGCGTTCGCCGCCCCGGTCGCCCGCCAGGTGATGGAACAGCTGCTCCGTGATTGACCCCGAGACCCTCATAGACGGGCGCTACCGGGTGCTCTCGCGGCTCGGCTCGGGCGGGATGGCTGACGTCTACCTCGCCCACGACCAGCTGCTCGGGCGGGAGGTGGCGGTCAAGGTCCTGCACCACCACTTCGCCGAAGACCAGGAGTTCGTCGAGCGCTTCAAGCGCGAGGCCTCGAGCGCCGCGGCGCTCTCGCACCCGAACATCGTCGGCATCTTCGACCGCGGTGAGTGGAACGGCACCTACTACATCGCCATGGAGTACGTGGCGGGCCGCTCGCTCAAGGCGCTCGTCAGAGAAACCGGCCCGCTGGACCCGGCGCTCGCGATCGACACCGTGATCCAGATCTTGCGCGCGGCGCGCTTCGCGCACCGCCGCGGCGTCATCCACCGCGACCTGAAGCCGCACAACGTGCTGCTCGACGAGGAGGGTCGCGCACGCGTGACCGACTTCGGCATCGCGCGAGCGGGCGCGTCGGACATGACGCTGACCGGCTCGATCATGGGCACCGCGCAGTACCTGTCTCCGGAGCAGGCGCAGGGCTACGCGGTGAGCGCCGCCTCGGACATCTACTCGGTCGGGGTGATCCTCTATGAGCTGCTGACCGGCGTCGTCCCGTTCGAGGGCGAGACGGCGGTCGCGATCGCCTTCAAGCAGGTCTCGGCCACGCCTCGCCCGCCGAGCGAGCTCAACCCCGCGCTGCCGCACTCGCTCGACGCGGTCGTGCTGCGCGCCCTGGCGAAGGACCCGATCGAACGCTACGCGGACGACGACGAGCTGATCGCCGCGCTGGAAGCCGAGCGCGAGCGGTTGCCGTTCAACGGCGCGGCGCCGGACGGCCATGCCCCGCCGCCGTACGACCCGCCGACCGGAGTCATGCTCGCTGCCCCGCTCGCCTACGGAGAGGAGCTCCCGCCCGAGGACGGCGAGAAGGGCTCGCGCCGCTGGCTCTGGTGGGTCGCCGGCACGCTTGTCGCGCTCGCCGCGGTCCTCCTCGTCGTGCTGCTGCTCGGCGGCAAGGGCAAGGTCGGCGTACCGGACGTGGCGGGGCAGACCGAACAGACCGCCGACGGCATCCTCCGCCGCGCCGGGCTGAACCCGGTGCCGCAACTTCAGTCGAGCTCGACGGTCCCGACCGGGCTGGTGATCTCACAGTCGCCGGAAGCCGGCAAGCGCGTGGACAGCGGCTCCCGCGTGACGCTGATCGTCTCCGGCGGACCGGCGAGCGCGCCTGTCACCGACGTCGAAGGCCTGAGCGAACAGGAGGCCCTGAAGAAGCTGAAAAAAGCCGGCTTCAAGCCCCGCGTGACCAAGCAGGCAAGCGCCACCGTCGCGTCCGGCAAGGTGATCGGCACGAACCCCCCTGCCGGCACCGTCGAGCAACTCGGGAGCGGCGTCGAAGTGCTCGTGTCGAGCGGCCCCGCGCCGGTCACGGTGCCGGACGTCACCGGGCAGTCGCTCGCGGCGGCGGAAGCGACGCTCGCCAACGCCGAACTCGAGCTCGGGACCGTGACCAAGCGCGAATCGACCGAACAGCAGCCCGGCACCGTGCTCTCGCAGTCGCCGTCGAACGGCACCTCGGTGAAGGCGAAGAGCAAGGTCGACCTCGTGGTCGCGGAGGCCTCGAAGAACGCCGCGGTGCCGAACGTCGTCGGCGAGACCCAGGCGCTCGCGAAGAGCACGATCGAACAGGCGGGCTTCAAGATCGCGACGGCGACGGGTCAGACCTCCGAAGCCGCGCAGGTCGGCAAGGTGCTGCGCCAGAGCCCGGGTCCCGGCACGAAGGCCACGAAGGGCACTACCGTGACGGTGACGATCGCTCAGCTCGGCCCCGAAACCACTCCGACGACGACCACGACATCGACGACCCCAGCCACTCCGACCCCGCCCGCCGCCGGAGGCTGAGGTGGCCGGTGCGCGTACGACCGAGGGCGGCACGGAGCGCCGGCCGAGTCACGACTCCTCCGCCAGGCCGGCAGGCGGCGCCGGCCGCGCCGCGACTCACATGAGCGACGGCGAGAGCCTGCGGGTCGCCGTGCTGGCCGGCGGGCGCTCCTCCGAGCACGATGTGTCGCTCGCATCGGCGGCGGCGGTCCGCGACGCGCTGCTCGCGGCGGGCCACGACGCGTTCTGGATCGAGATCTCACGTGACGGCGTGTGGCGCCGCGACGGGCGTACGCTCGCGCTCACCCCGGGCGAGGGCGTGGAGGGCGCAGACGTCGTCTTCCCTGCGCTGCACGGGCCGTTCGGCGAGGACGGCACGATCCAGGGGATGCTCGAGACGCTCGGCGTGGCATACGTCGGCGCCGGCGTGGCGGCCTCCGCCGTGTGCATGAACAAGGTCCTGTTCAAGGATCTGATGGCTTCGCTCGGCGTGCCGCAGGTCCCCTACGCGGGGATCAGGGCCGAGAGCTGGCGCGAGGATCGCGGCGGCTCGCTCGCGCGTGCCGCCGAGCTGGGACTCCCGGTGTTCGTGAAGCCCGCGCACCTCGGCTCATCGGTCGGCATCGTCAAGGTCTCAGCGGCGCAGGAGCTGGCGGGCGCGCTCGCGGTTGCCTTCGAGCACGACGAGCTCGCGATCGTCGAGGCCGCGGCAGGCGGCATCGAGGTCGAGTGCGGGGTCCTGGAGGAGGGGGTCGCGCCGGCCGGCGCCGGCGGCGTCTTCGTCTCCGAGCCCGGCGAGATCTCCTTCCAGAGCGAGTTCTACGACTACGAGGCCAAGTACAAGCCCGGCGGGATGGAGCTGCTCATCCCCGCGCGCATCTCGCCCGCCGCGCGCGAGCAGATGCGAGCGCTCGCGGCGCGCGCATTCCGCGCCGCCGGCTGCTCCGGCCTCGCGCGGGCTGACTTCTTCATCGAGGGCGAGCGGGTGTTGCTGAACGAGCTGAACACGATGCCCGGCTTCACCCCGACGAGCGTCTACCCGAAGCTCCTCGCGGCTTCGGGCGTCGCCTACCCCCAGCTCGTGGATCGTCTCTGCCGCCTCGGGCTCGCCCGTCGCGCGGCGTCAGCCGCGCGGCGCCACTGACGCCGGCTAGCGGAACAGGGTGATGTCGGCGATCGTCGCCGACTGGCGCCCCGGCGGCAGGGTCGTGAGCCACACGAGGTAGTAGCGGTGCGCGCCCGCCGGGGGGTGCAGGGCGATCTTGTGGCTGTCGCGCACGGCCGGGCTGGAACCGATCGGGCCTGTCCAGCCGCGCGCGGAGAGCGGCTCGGAGCTGCCGTAGGGGAGGGACAGGTCGATGTGATCGGAGACGTAGAACTGAGCGGCGAAGCCGGGGGTCGGAGTCTGGATCGCGATCGCCCGCGCGGCGACGCCGGGCGCCGCGTCGAGATAGATGCCGAGGCCCGTGCCGCCGGGCTTGCGCAGGTTCCCTTCGTAGTAGGTCTCGGTGCTCCACGTCGTGGAGGGGTCGTTGTCGACGACGTTGCTGATCTGGTCGCGGTTTTCCGGCCCCGTCCCGAATGGGTTGTAGTCGTTGGCGGCCGACGCGGCGAGGCTCACCGCCACGAGGCCGGACTTCGAGGACGCGCCCGGCGGCGCGCCGGTTCCGCGCTGGGCGCGGTTCGCCGCCAGCAGCAGCACCACGGCGACGATCGCGCCGACGAGGGCAAGCAGCGCCAGCCAGCGCGCGGGGTGGCGCATCCGCCACGGCAGGCGCCGCCGCGCGCGTCCCCGCAGCGTGCGCAGCACCGTGGTGACCTCGCCCGTCGTCTGGCCGGTTCGCGACGCCTCGATCGCGAGGACGTTTTCGAGGTCGGCGATCATCGCCGCCGCGTCCGGGTAGCGCCGCGAGAGGTCCTTGGCCAGAGCGCGGTCGATCACCGAGGCCGTGGCCGCCGAGATCTCGGGGCGCCGCGCCTGGACATCCGGCACTTCCTCGCGAACGTGCTTCATCGCGACGGCGACCGGGGTCTCGCCGTGGAACGGCACATCCCCGGTGAGCATCTCGTAGAGCACGATCCCCAGCGAGTAGAGGTCGGACTGCGGCGTCACCGCCTGTCCGAGCGCCTGCTCGGGAGATACGTAGTCGGTGGTTCCCAGCACCCGGCCCGCGAGCGTCAGCCCTTCCTCGGAGAGAGAGCGCGCGATGCCGAAATCGGTGATCTTGGCACCGCCTTCAGGGTCGATCAGGATGTTCTGCGGCTTGACGTCGCGGTGGACGATCTGGTGTTCGTGGGCCGCGCCGAGGGCACGCGCGATCTCGATCGCGTAGGCCAGCGCCTGCGGTATCGCGAGCGGCCCGCCGCGGCGGATCACGCTCTTCAGCGTCTCGCCGTCGACGTACTCGAGCACGATGTAGGGCGTGCCCTCGCCGTCGTCGAGCGGCTCCTCGCCGGCGTCGATCACCGACACGACGTGCGGGTGGTTGAGCTGAGCGACCGCCCGTGCCTCGCGCCGGAAGCGCTCGAGATGGTCTGAGTCCGTCGCGATCTCGCGATGCATGAGCTTGATCGCGACCGGGCGTTCGAGCACCGTGTCGAACGCCTTGTAGACGGTGGACATGCCGCCGCGCCCGATCACCTCGTCGAGCCTGTAGCGACCGCCGATCTGCGTCCCGAGCGCGCTCACCGGCCTATTTTGATCGCTTCGCCCGCGGGGGCTTGCCGGAGCTGCGACGACCGGTTCAGCGCTCGTGCCGCGGAGATGCCGAGGGGCCTCTCAGCCGGCCGTGTTCCTGGCAGGCTGGCGGCGCCTGCGCATGATCCAGTAGCCGATTCCGGCCACAACCAGCGCGAGGATCACGTAGTCGACGTACTCGAACCCTTTGCGGACCGATTCCCAATCGCTCCCGAGCGCTTTGCCGGCGAACGCGAGTCCGATGACCCAGGGAGCCGTCCCGATCAGCGAGAAGACGGTGAAGCGCCCGACCGGCATCTTCGCGATCCCGGCGGGGAGCGAGACGAACGCGCGCACCACCGGAATCAGGCGTCCGAACAGCACGGCTGCCTCCCCGTAGCGCTGGAACCACCGGTCGGCCTTCTCCACCTGGGCCGGGCCCATGTGGAACCGCTCGCCATGGCGTTCGAAGAGCTCGAGACGACCGCCGCGGCCAACCGCGTAGGCGACCCATGAGCCGACCATCGACCCGATCAGGCCGGCCAGGATGATCCCGAGCATCGTCATGTGGTGCGAGGAGGCGCTCTGGCTCGGGTCGGCCACCGCGAAGCCGGCGAACAGCATCACGACCTCTGATGGAACGGGGATGCAGGCGCTCGAGGCCGCCATCAGCAGGAAGATCGCGGGCAGCCCGCCTTCGCGCACGAGGTGGGCGCATTCGTTGACGACGGATTCCGAGATCGAGGCCAGGACCAGCACGAGTCGGCCAACGATACCGGCAGCCGTCCACGGTCCCGCCGAACGGGATGAGAATCCGTTGCGTAACGTCCCGGCGGATGCGCGTCTGGGTCGACCTGACAAACAGCCCCCACGTGCTCGTCATGCGCCCGGTGATCGCGCGCCTGCGCGAGCGCGGGCACGAGGTTCGCGTGACCGCGCGCGACTTCGCGCAGACCCTGGAGCTCTGCGATCGACTCGGCGTCGAGCACACGGCGATCGGCAGGCACCGCGGCGAGCGAGCGGGCGCGAAGGCGGTCGGGCTGGTTTCGCGCTCGGCCGCGCTCGTGCGCTGGGCGCGCAGGCAAGGACGCTTCGACATCGCGCTCGGGCACGGCTCCAACGACGTCACCGTCGCGGCCGCGCTGCTGCGCATCCCAAGCTCGACGATGTTCGACTACGAGTGGGCCACCGTCCAGCACACGATCAACTGCCGGCTCGCCGCTGCCGTGGTGGTGCCCGAGGCGATCGGACCCGAGCGGCTGCGACGGTACGGCGCGATCGGCAAGCTGCGCCGCTACGAGGGTCTCAAGGAGGAGTACTACCTTGCGGACTTCGAGCCCGACCCTGCAGTGCTGGCAGAACTGGCGCTCGATCCGAGCCGCGCGATCGTGGTCGTGCGCACGCCGCCGGAGGTGTCGCTCTACCACCGCTTCCACAGCGACCTGTTCGGCGCCGTGCTCGAGCGCCTCTCCGCCGCAGCCCTCGCGGAGGGCCTGCAGCCGGTCGTGTTCCCGCGCGTCGCCGCGCAGCGCCAAGAGCTCGCGGCCCTGCCTGGACTGGTGGTGCCCGAGCACGCGGTCGACGCGCAGTCGCTGATCTCCTACGCCGCGCTCACGATCTCCGCCGGAGGGACGATGAACCGCGAGGCGGTGGCGCTCGGGACGCCGGTGGTGAGCACCTTCCAGGGCAAGCTGGGGGCGGTGGACGAACGGCTGATCGAGGAAGGGCGGATGCGGGTGCTCGAGGACGCCGGTGCGCTCGAGCTGGGGCCCGCACCGGCGGCTGAGAAGGCGGCGCGGGTGCGGCGCGACCCCGGGACGCTCGTCGATCTGCTGCTCTCCCCGCTCGGATGAGCGCCCCGAGTCCGCTGCGAGAGGGCTTCCAATCGAGGACAGAACGTCCTTTGCCGCTTACAATTGCCTGCAATGCGCCGACGTCTCCGCTCGGCGGCCCTTCCGCTCCATCGCCACTCGCTCCCGCAGCTCCTGGTCGACGGAGCTCTGGTCGCGCTCGCGTACTACCTCGCCTTCCAGCTTCGCTTCAACAGCGGGCCGCCGCGGCACTACGCGGAGTTGCGCTCGGCGACGATCTGGTGGGTCCTCGCCGGCAGCCTGCCGATCCTGATCGTCTCCGGCGTCTACCAGCGCCGCTGGCGCTACGCAGGCCAGCGCGACTACGAGGCGGTCGTGCGCGCCGTGGTCCTGATCGTCCTGCTGACGGTCGTCGCGATCGAGATCTTCCGGCCGACCCACGCCTACCCGGCGCTCGACGGCTCCGGGCACACCGCGACCGTCGCCGTGGTGCTTCCGAACGGCGTGATCTTCCTGTTCTGGCTGCTTGCGGTCGTCTTCCTCGTCGGGATCCGGGCGCTCGCCCGCACGGCGTACGAGCGCCGGCCGCTGGCCGCGTTCCGCTCTTCGCGCAAGGGTGAACGCACCGTCCTGATCGCCGGCGCCGGCGAGGGCGGGCGGATGGTCCTGCGGGAGATCCTGCGCAACCGTGAGCTCGGTCTCGTGCCTGTCGGCTTCCTCGACGACGACCCGGCCAAGCGCCGCCTGCGCATCGACGGCGTGCGGGTGCGCGGTGACACCGAAGGCGACCTTCCTCGGATCCTCGACGAGGCCGAGCCCGACGAAGTGATCATCGCCATCCCCTCGGCTCCGGGCTCGACGCGCGCCCGGATCGTCAAAGAGTGCCGCTCGCGCGCGATTCCGGTGCGGACGCTGCCCACCGTGTTCGAGCTCCTGCAGACGCGCGGGGCGCTCACGCGCCAGGTGCGCGAGGTCCGGGTCGAGGACGTGCTCGGGCGCGAGCCGGTTCACATGGAGCTCGAGCGCGTCGGGCGGTACCTCGCCGGGCAGGTGGTGCTCGTGACGGGCGCGGGAGGGTCGATCGGCTCGGAGCTGTGCCGCCAGATCGCACGTGTCGAGCCGCATCGGATCGTGCTTCTGGACCACGCCGAGGACAACCTCTTCGCGATCCTGCGCGAGCTTCAGGACGAGCGCCACGTCCCCGAGTCGATGCTCGCCGCCGTGCTCGCCGACTGCAAGGAAGAGGAGCGCATGCGGGAGGTGTTCTACGAGCAGCGGCCGAGCGTCGTGTTCCACGCCGCGGCCTACAAGCACGTCGGGCTCATGGAGGCGAATCCGGTCGAGGCGATTCGCAACAACGCGATCGCGACGCAGGTAGTCGCCCACGTGGCGGGCGATGCCGGCGTGGGCCGCTTCGTGCTCGTCTCGACCGACAAGGCGGTCTCGCCGGCCACCGTGATGGGGGCCTCCAAGGCCCTTGCGGAGTTCGCGCTCGAGGCGGCGACCGCCCGCTTCCCGCAGACCCGCTATGCGGCCGTGCGCTTCGGCAACGTGCTCGGCTCCTCGGGCAGCGTGGTGCCCATCTTCCGTCGCCAGATCGAGCGGGGCGGCCCGGTCACCGTGACCGACGAGCGGATGACGCGCTACTTCATGACGATCCCGGAGGCCGTCCAGCTGATCATCCGTTCGGGCTCGCTCGCGGCGGCGCGCTCGCCAGGGGCGGGCGCCGATCCGCTCCGGCGGCCCCGCATCAGCGAGAGCGCGGGAGCCGAGGTGTTCGTGCTCGACATGGGCGAGCCGGTGCGCATCGTCGAGCTGGCGCGGGCGATGATCGAGCTCTCCGGCCTCGACCCCGACAGCGACATCGATGTCGAGATCGTCGGCAAACGCGCCGGCGAGAAGCTGCACGAGGAGCTGTTCAACAGCTACGAGCAGCCCGCCCAGACCGATGCCGACAAGATCCTGCGCGCCGAGCGCAGCCCCCTCGGCGTACAGGCCGTCGAAGCCATGTTCGCCGAGATCAGGCTGCTGGTGCTGGAGGGGGACGCGGCGGGCCTGGCAGCGAAGGTCTCGGAGCTCTCGAGGAAGGTGCGCGAGACGGATGACGGAGTTGACGGGAGGCGGGACGTCAGGCGAAAGGGCGGGCAGAGCGCGCCGCAGCCGGCGGCCGCGGCGGGAGCACCCGGCGGCGGGGGCATGGCCCCACCTGTGGATGGAGCCCCCGCCCACCCGCACGAGGCGCCTGCGCCCCTCGTACACTCCCCAAATCCATGAGCATCTCGCTGCTCGCCCTCTCGATCTCCACAAAATTCACCGAGGTCGGCGCGATCGTCGCATTCGCGGCCCTTCTCGGGATCGCGGTTCTGTCGCTGCTGGTCTTCGCGCAGGGCCGTGAGATCCGGCGGCTGCGCGACTGGGCGGGGCGTGCTCCCGAGCGCGCCGCGGAAGCCGAGCAGCGTGTGTCGCAGGCCGCCTCGGCCCGCGTCCAGCAGCAGGTGCCACCGCAGGGGGCGGTGCGCCCCGTGCCGCGGACGGCCCCGGTCGTCACGCGCGCCCAGCCGCAGCCCGGAGTCCAGCAGGTCCCGCCCGGCCAGCCCGTGACGGCCGCCGGCGCGCCGGCGGCCCCCCTGCAGGCGCCCGCTCAGCCCGGGCAGGCTTCGAAACCGCCGCCGCCGGCCGCGGCCCCCGCCTCCGGCGTGCCCGGTCAGCCCGCCACGCCCGGTCAGCCCGCCACGCCCGGTCAGCCCGCCACGCCCGGTCAGCCCGCCACGCCCGGTCAGCCCGCCACGCCCGGTCAGCCCGCCACGCCCGCAACGCCGGCGGTGGCACCGGCGACCGCGGCAGCCGCCTCCGGCGCGGGTGCGGCAGCCGCCGCCTCCGCCAAGCCCGCCCCCGGCACGCCGGCCACGCCTGGCGGGGCGAAGCCTCAGGACCCGCCCCGGCAGATCCCGTGGCAGCAGCCACCTGGTGCGGAGCGCCCTGCCGTCGCGGGCGAGACACCGCTCGGAGCGCCGTCCTCTGCCGCCGCCGCAGGGCGGGCGGCTGCACCGCCGAACGGAACGCCGCCGCCCGGCCCGGCGGCGCAGCCCGCGCCCGCCACGGCGTCTGCGGCGTCTGCCGCCGGCGTGCGCGCCGGGGCCACCGCGTCGGCGCCGAAGGCCGAGCCTGCAGCCGCCGCGCCGCCCCCTCGCGCGCCGAGCCCGCCGAGCGCCGCCGAGGGCGCCGAGCGCAAACGCCCGCCCTTGCCGCCCGCCCCGAGTGCCGCGCGCCGAGCCGCACCGAGCTCCGCGCCCGAGGGCGCCGCTACCGCTGCAGCCGCAGGCGCGGCAGCCGCGGCCGGGCGCACCGCGCGCGGTCGCGATTCCGGGGGCCCGGGCGGCCGCCGCGGTCGCGATTCCTCCTCGGGCGGATCGAGCAGGCGCATCGTCCTGTTCGCGGTCGCCGCCGTCGTGATCGTCGCCCTCGCGGTCGTGCTGGCGACAAAAGGCGGGTCGTCGTCCAACAACGCGAAAACGTCCTCCTCGGGCGGCACGGGCGGCACGCAGACCCAGACCACCGCCTCGCACCACAAACAAACGACCACCACACAGACCAAACAGGCGAAGGCGACCCCGCCCGCCGAAACCAGCGTCGTGGTCCTCAACGGCACCCTCACCACGGGGCTCGCGCACCGCATATCCGCAGAACTGCAGCAGACCGGTTACTCGCAGGCCTCCGCGCTCAGCGGGCGTCCGCCGGGCGCCAACGAAGTGACGGTCGTGCAGTACGCGTCCGGCCACCAGGCCGACGCGAACGGCGTCGCCCGGTCGCTGTCGGTGAAACACGTACAGCCGATCGAACAGGCCGTCGCCACGCTGGCGGGGCCGGCGAAGGTGGTGGTCGTCGTCGGCGCCGACAGGGCCGCCCAGGGCACCACCGCGCCATAGCCGGCTTCCTCGACATCCCCGACCGCTCGCCGAAGCCCCGCGAGGAGGGGATCACCCATGTGATCGACCGCGGGCTCTCGGTCGCGGAGGTCGACGGCCTGCTCGAGGTGGTGGGCGACAGCGTCGACATCGTCAAGCTCGGCTGGGGTACCGCCGTGGTGAGCGCGAACCTGCGCCCGAAGCTGGAGCGATACGCGGCCCACGGGATCCCCGTCGTGCTCGGCGGCACGCTGACGGAGGTGGCGATCCGTCAGGGGCGCGTCGAGGGGCTTGTTGCCTGGCTGCGTGAGCTCGGGCTGCGCCACGTCGAGATCTCAGACGGCACGATCGAGCTGGAGAAGACGGTCAAGCGGGAGCTGATCGAACGCCTCTCGAAGGAGTTCACCGTCTTCGCTGAGGTCGGCAGCAAGGACGTCGAGTACATCATGCCGCCGTACATCTGGGTCGAGCAGATCGAAAGCGACCTCGAGGCGGGAGCGTGGAAGGTGATCGCGGAGGCGCGCGAGTCGGGGACCGCGGGGATCTACCGCGCCGACGGCGAGCCGCGCACCGGGCTGATCACCGAGATCGCCCACTCGATCGACCCCGGGCGGATGATCTTCGACGCGCCGCTTCACGCGCAACAGGTCTGGCTGCTGAAGCACTTCGGCACGGAATGCAACCTCGGCAACATCGCTCCAGGCGATGTGCTCTCGCTGGAGACGCTGCGCCTGGGCCTGCGCTCGGACACGGTCGAGCGCTTCGCCACGGGCGGCGAGGGTTGAGCGCGGAATCGGCGGCCCCGCCGCCGGCCGGCGGCGTCCAGAAGAGCGGGGCCCACACCAACCCCCGCCCCGACCGGCTGGCGGTGGCGGTGTTCGCGATCCTGGTCCTCGCCTGCTTCCTCGCGTTCCTGGAGACCCAGCGGCTCAAGCACCGCCCCACGAGCGTCCAGCAGTTCAAGCTCACGCCGAACTTCGCGCCCACGCCGGCGGGGCGGCACAAACAGGAGCAGATCTCCTTCAAGCTCGCGCACGCCGAACGCGCGACCGTCGCGATCATCGACGTCGACGGGAACGTCGTGGCGACGCTGCTGAGCTCCTACCCGGTGGCGCGCTACAAAACGCTCTCGGTGCTGTGGAACGGGCGGCGCGGGACCGCGCGCTCACACCGAACCGTGACTGCCTCGACAGGGCACGCCTACATCCTGCCGGCGAACCGGGGCCGCCGCGCGCCCCCAGGTGAATACCGCGTCCGGCTGAGGCTCAGCCGCCAGCGTGAACCCGTGCTCTCACCGCGCAGCTTCACGCTGGAGAGACCGTGACGGCGCTCGGACCGGCCACCAGCCTGCCGTCCGCCGGCACCCTGGCGGCGCTGGTCGCCGTCGGGCTCGTGCTGGCTGCGGCGCTCGCGCTGCTGATGCGCCGCAACCCCGAAGCGTTCCCGCTGCTGGCGATCCTCGCGCTCCCCTTCAGGATCCCGATCTCAGCCGACGGGCGCACGGTGAACCTGCTCGTGCCGCTCTACGTGGTCGTGGCCGCCGGGGTCTTCGCGCACCTCATCCCCGCCCTGCTCGCCGCTCGCGCGGGCCCGGCGCGGGAGCACGCCGAACAGCCGGCCGGCAACCGCGCCGTCCGCTACGTCGGGTGGGCGCTGCTGGCCGCCGTGGCGCTCTACACACTGCAGATCTCCTACTCGACCGATCGCGCGAAGGCGGCCGAGAACCTCGTGTTCTTCTACGTGCCGTTCGGCCTCCTGTTCGTGCTGTTGCGAGAGGTGCGATGGACCCCGCGGCTGCTGCGGCGCTCGCTGATCGTGCTCGTGGCGGTGGCGGTGGTGCTGGCCGGTGTCGGCTTCGTCGAGTACTACCGCAAGAGCCTGTTCCTGAACCCGAAGCTCGTCGCCGCGAACCAGTACGACAACTACTTCCGGGTCAACTCCGTCTTCTTCGACCCGAGCGTCTACGGACGCTTCCTGATGCTCGTGATGCTCGCTGTGACGACGGTCGTGCTGTGGGGGACGCGGCGGCAGGTCCAGGCAGGGGCGCTGGTTCTGGCCTGGCTGCTCGCCGGGCTCGTGACGAGCTTCTCCCAGTCGAGCATCGTGGGGCTGCTGCTGGGCCTCGCCGTGCTGGCGGCGTACCGCTGGGGAGCGCGCAGGACCGTGATCGTGTCGGCCTCGGTGCTCGTGCTCGGGGCGGCCGTGCTGGCGCTCGCCCCGAAGAGCGCGCACCTGAAAGGCAGCTCGGCCAACAGCGCGACCGCCGGACGCACGAGCCTGATCGAAGGCGGGCTCGAACTGTTCGCGGACCGGCCCCTGCAGGGCTTCGGCTCCGGCTCGTTCGAAACGGAGTACAAGCGCCACACGAGCGCGAGCCAGGCGACCACGCAGAACGCCGTCTCGGCGTCGCACACGATCCCGGTCACGATCGCCGCCGAGCAGGGGGTCCTCGGCCTGGCCGTCTACGCCGCGCTGCTGGCGGTCGCGTTCCTTGCGCTGTTCACCGGCGCCGGGCGATCGCCGCCCCGGATCGCGATCGCCGCGTGCTTTGCCGCGCTCGTGCTGCACACCTGGACCTACGCGGACTTCCTCGAGGACCCGTTCACCTGGGCGCTGCTCGCTATCGGCGTGGCACTTGCGCGCTCCGGCGGCGCTTTCCGTACCGTGGCGGCACGCGGCGGCTCGCCGGCCGCCGCCGGGCTGCCCGCGACGATGGAAGAGCCGCCGCGCGAGCAGCCGCGTGAGACTTCCGGCGCCGGATGAGCGAGATCGGCCCGCGGCTTCGCCCAGCGCCCGCAAGTAGCTTCTAGCCGTGCTCGGCTACCTCAGGCGCCTGGTTACGACCGGCGCGGCCTATCAGTTCGGCGACATCGTGGCGAAGGGCCTCGCCCTGATCACGCTGCCGCTCTACACGCATCACCTCAGCCCGCAGGCCTACGGCGCCGCGGAAACGCTGCTCACAGCCGTGATCCTGGCGAGCATCCTCGTCCGCGGAGGCGTCGGCGAGGCGTTCGTGCGCTTCTACTTCGACGACGACGACGAGGCGCGCCGCGCCCGCATCGCGCGGACCGCGACCGCCTTCGTGGCGTGGACGACGACGCTCGCGGCGGTCGTCGCGCTCGCGCTGGCCGGGCCGCTGTCGAAGCTCCTGCTGAGCTTCCACGACCCGTTGCTGTTGGACTGCGCCGTGCTCGGGCTGTGGGCCTTCACGAACCTCGAGATGGCCTACGCCCAGCTCCGCGTCGACGAACGGGCGCGGACCTACATCTACGCCTCCGGGGCGAACGTGTTTCTGACGGTGGCGCTCACGATTGCGCTCGTCGTGTTCGCCGACCAGGGCGCGCGCGGGCTGCTGCTCGGCAACTTCGGCGCCTCGGCGATCGTCGTGCTCGGGCTGTGGTGGACGCTGCGCCACCGCGTCTCGCTGCGGGTGCGCTTCTCGGACCTGCGCGCGATGCTCGCCTTCGGGCTGCCGACGGTGCCCGCCGACGCGAGCGTCTACGCGCTACAGGTCGCCGACCGCTTCTACCTCTTCCGCTCCTACTCGCACGTAGCCGCGGGGACCTACGCCGTGGCGATCAAGCTCGCCACGGTCGTGTTCGTCGCGGTGCGCGGCTTCCAGTACGCGTGGCCCCCGCTCGCGTACTCGATCGAAGACGACGACGAGGCGAGCCGGCTGTACTCGCTGGTCACCACCTACTACGCGCTCGCGACGGGCGCGGTCGTCTGCGCCGTCGCTCTGCTCGGGCGCTGGCTCGTGCGGCTGCTCGCGGCGCCGTCGTTCTTCGACGCCCACCGCGCGCTGCCCTGGCTGGCGCTCGGTTGGTCGCTGTACGGCCTCTACCTCGTGTTCGTCGCGATCTCGGGTCGCGCGCGCGTGACCTCGCGCAACCTGCCCGCCGCGGTCGTGGGGCTCGCCGTCAACATCGCCCTGCTGCTCCTGCTGGTTCCGGCGAGCGGCGCGGGGCTCGGGATCGCCGGTGCCGGGCTCGCCCTCTGCGGTGCGTACCTGGCGATGCTGGCGGTCATCTACGCGTTGACCCGCAGCCTGTTCCGGGTCGGCTTCGAATGGCGGCGTCTGGCGCAGCTCGTCGTGATCCTCGGCGGCGTCGCGGTCTCGGGCGAGCTGCTGCTGCCCGACCACGGGATCGTTGGGCTGCTGACCCGGGTGGCATGGCTCGCGCTGGTCCCCGCCGCCCTGTTGCTGACGAGCTTCTTCCATCCCCACGAGCGCGCCGAGGCGCGCCGGCTGGCGGCCGACGCGCGCCGTCGCGTGGCGGCGTTCCGCGCGCGCCGGGGCGAGCTCGAGGCCTACGCCGAGGACCCGCTCCGCGACATCTGAGCGTTGTACGCGGCCGCGGCCTCGCGCAGCCCCTCGCCGCGTCCGGGCATCAGGCTCGCCCTTGCGTTCAGCCACAGCCGGCGCGGGTCGTGACCCGGAAGCACGAGGGCGGCGAGAGCCCGCTCGGCGTAGGCGAGCGCTGTCAGCCAGCGCACGGCGGCGGCCGCCGCCGGCGTACCGTGCTTTCGCATGTAGAGGTCGCGGTTGCGTGCCATCTCGACGATGCGCCGCTCCGGCGCGGCGCCTGTGGCGAGCTGCTCGTGGTGAATCGCGCGGGCAGACGGGACGTAAAGGCTCTCCCAGCCGGCATCCCGGAGGCGCCGCGCGAAATCCACCTCATCCGAATAAACAAAGAAATCGGGGTCCAGCCAGCCCACCTGCTCCGCCGCTGCGCTTCGCACCAGCAGGGCCGAGCTCTGGCACCAGTCCACCCTGCGCGTGCTCCGGCCGCGGCTCTCGACGACCAGGAGCCGGTGCAGCTGCAGCGCGCCCGCGAGCGCGCTCGCCGGCCCCGGGAACCGCCACGCGCACGGCTGCGGCGTGCCGTCGGGACGCAGCAGCTGCGCGCCCGCGCAGGCGGCACGCGGGGCCGCGTCCAGCGCGCGCCACAGCGCGAGCGTCGCGCCCGCCAGCAGCTCTGAGTCCTCGTTGAGCAGCAGCCCGAAGCGCCCCCGCGCGCGGCGCAGCAGCTCGCTGTCGTTGGCCGCCTTGCCGCGCCGTTCCCCGAGCGCGATCACCTCATCGACCGCCGGGTGTGCGCGGGCGGCCTCGGCCGAGCCGTCGCGCGAGCCGTTGTCAAGGACCAGGACCTCCGTCGCGAACGGCAGCTCCGCGCGCTCGCGCGCGATCGCGGCGAGGCCTCCCAGCAGCAGCTCGCGCTGCGAGGTGTTGACGACGCAGAAGGTCAGCTCGATGCCGCCGTCGCGGCCAGGGATCTCACTGTCGGACACCATTGCTGGGCCTATTCTCTCCTCGTGTGCGCGTTCACGTCGTAGACCCCTCGGCCTTCACGCCGCCCTACGACCACGCGCTCGCCCGCGCGCTCGCGGGAGCGGGCGCCGGCGTCGAGCTGCTGACGAGCCGTTTCGCCTACGGTCCCGTCGCCCCGCCCGACGGGTACTCCAGGAGCGAGTTCTTCTACCGCCGCGCCTCGCGGCTGGGCGCGCCCGGCGCGCGTCGCGCCGCGAAGCTCGCCGAGCACGTGCCCGACATGCTGCGCTACCGCCGCGCCGCGCGAGACGCGGAGTTGGTCCACTTCCAGTGGCTGACGGTCCAGCAGCTCGATTGGGCGCTGCTTCCCTCCGGGCGTCCGCTCGTGATCACCGCGCACGACGTGCTCCCGCGCGAGCCGCGGCCGGGGCAGCTGCGCGGGCAGCGGCGTCTGTACGACCGCTTCGACGCGATCGTCGTGCACAGCGAGCACGGCCGCGCGCGCCTCACGGCCGAGCTCGGCGTCGCGCCCGAGCGCGTGCACGTGATCCCGCATGGCGTGCTGGAGCACCTCGCCGACGCCCCGCCGGCACCGGCGCCGTTCGACACGGATCTGCCGGTCGTCCTGTGCTTCGGGCTGATGCGCCCCTACAAGGGGATCGACCTCCTGCTCGACGCCTGGCGCGGCGTCGAGCGAGCCGAGCTGTGGGTGGCAGGCATGCCGCGGATGGACGTCGCGCCGCTGCAGGCGATGGCGCCGCCCGGCGTGCGCTTCGTCCCGCGCTTCATCGGCGACCACGAGCTGCCCGCGTACTTCCGGCGCGCGGATCTCGTCGTGCTCCCCTACCGCGAGATCGATCAGTCGGGCGTGCTCTTCACGGCGCTGGCGTTCGGGCGGCCGCTGCTCTTGAGCGACGTCGGCGGCTTCCCGGAGATCGCCGCCGCCGGAGCCGCGCGCAGCTTCCCCGCCGGTGACGCGGCGGCCCTGCGCGAGGCCCTGCGCGAGCTGCTCGCCGACGCGCCGGGGCGCGAAGCGCTGGCGGTGCGCGCCGTGGAACTGGCGTCAGGCGAGTACTCCTGGGCGGAGATCGGCCGCCGCACGCTGGCGCTCTACGAGCGCCTCCTCTAGGGACCTAGTCCTGCCAGAAGTCGGGTTTGAGCTCGCCGTCGCCCTCGTGGCGAGCGCCGAACACGATCACCGAGAGGCCTTCGTCGCCGGCCTCCCAGGCACGGGTGACCTGCGGCGCGACGCGGACCGCATCGAGCTCTGAGACCTCGACGATCTCGTCGTCCAGGCGCACGCGCCCACTGCCCGCGATCACGACGTAGACCTCCTCGGCCTGCTCGTGGCGGTGACCGAACGCGTTGCGCTTGCCGGGCTTGAGCACGTGGTAGGCGAAGCCGGTCTCGGTGGCGCCCAGCTCATCGCGGGGGAAGTGCGCCTCCCCCAGCTCACCGAAGCCGAACTTGGGCGCGCTGTCCTCGGTCTCGCGCAGGTTGCGAAGCGTGTAGCTCATCCCCGCCGAGTCTACCCCGCCTCGGTCCGCCAGAATCCTGCTGTTGCTCGTCCTCGAGATCGTCTTCTGGCTGTGCATCGCGTTGATCGTCTGGACGCAGATCGGCTACGCCCTCGCGCTCGCCGTGGTCGCGCGCGTGCGCGTGCGCCGGCGCGCGCCGACGGCGCGACTCGCCGCCGGAGACGAGCCCGCGCTGTCGCTGGTGATCGCCGCCCACGACGAGGAGGGCGTGATCGAGGCCAAGGTGCTCAACGCGCTCGCGCTCGACTACCCGCGCGAGCGGCTCGAGGTGATCGTCGCCTGCGACGGCTGCACCGATGCGACCGCAGTGCGTGCGCGCGCTGCGGGAGCCGACCTCGTCCTGGAGCTGCCGCGCGGCGGCAAGATCCGCGCGCAGGACGCCGCCGTCGAGAGAGCGCGCGGCGAGGTGGTCGCGTTCTCGGACGCCAACGCGCTGTGGGAGCCCGATGCCGCACGCAGGCTCGTCGACGCGTTCGGCGATCCCCGCGTCGGCTACGCGTGCGGGCAGGTGCGCTTCGTCCAGGCCGCGGCCGGACGGGACGGCGACAACCAGGAGGGGGTCTACTGGCGCTACGAGATGGCCGTGCGCGAACTCGAGTCGAGCCTGTCCTCGATCACCGCCGGCAACGGGGCGATCTACGCGACCCGGCGCGAGACCTACATCGTCGTCGACCCCGTCATGGGTCACGACCTCTCGCTGCCCTTCAACATCGTCAAGCGCGGGCGCCGCGCGGTCTACGTCCCGGAGGCGCTCGCGAGCGAGAAGATGGTGCCGAGCATCAGCGGGGAGTTCGCGCGCAAGCGCAGGATGATGAGCCACACCTGGCCGATCCTCCTGCGCGGCGGCATGCTCTCCCCGCGCGGCTACCCGCCCGGCTACGCGGTGATGGTGCTCTCGCATCGCGTGCTGCGCTACGCGCTGCCCTTCCTGCACGCGCTCGCGCTGGCGGCCAACATCGCGCTCGTCGCGGTCAGCGGCGGCTCGGCCAGGACGCTCTACATCGTCACGCTGGCGCTGCAGCTCGGGCTGCTCGTGGCCGCCGCGCTCGCCGGGGCGATGCGGGTGCGCCCCCTGCTCGTGGCGCGTTACTACGTGCTGAGCGCCGCGTCGCCGGCGCTGGGGTTGTGGGACTGGCTGCGACACGGAACCGACCCCACGTGGGAGGCGGCGGAGGGGACGCGGTGAGGACTCAGGCGGCGGGGACGCAGTCGCCGGGCGCGACCGCGCTGCCCCGTGCGCGAGAATCCCGCCCCGTGCTCAGGCGCCTCGTGGACATCGCCGTCTCTGCCACCGTACTGGCCGTCCTCTCGCCTGCGCTCGCGCTGGCCGCGCTTGCGATCAGGCTCGAGAGCGCCGGCCCGGTCCTCTACCGCCAGCGCCGCATAGGCCGCGACGGGGTGCCGTTCGAGGTGCTCAAACTGCGGACGATGGTCCAGGGCGCCGAGCACATCGGCGCGGGCCTCGCGATCGACGCCGGCGACGCGCGCGTCACGCGTGCGGGCGCGCTGCTGCGGCGGACCTCCCTCGACGAGCTGCCGAACCTGGTCAACGTGCTGCGCGGCGAGATGTCGCTGATCGGGCCCCGGCCGACGCTGCCGGTGCAGGTGGAGCAGTACACGCCGCGCCAGCGCGGGCGCCTGGCGATCAAGCCCGGCATCACGGGCTGGGCCCAGGTCAACGGCCGCGCGGCGGTGCCGTGGGCGGAGCGGATCGAGCTTGACCTCTACTACATCGAACACCGCTCGCTCGCCCTCGATCTGCGCATCGCCTCGCGCACGGTCGGGATGGTGCTCGGCGGCTCGGGGCTCTACAAGGGAGCCACAGGCGGCTGGGAGGGCGAGCTGTGAGCGGCGCTGCCGAGACTCCACGGCGCGCGGTCCTGCTCACCGGCGTCGGCAAGCGCTACGACATCGTCTCGTGCTTCGCGCAGCTCACCAAGACGGTCGCCGCCGACCCGTCGCCGCTCGCGCCGGCCCAGTACGCGGCCGACGTGCGCGTCGAGGTTCCCCGCATGGACGATCCCGCCTACGTGCCGGCGCTCGCGGAGCTCTGCGAGCGCCACGACGTCGGCGCCGTGCTGCCGCTGACCGATCTCGACATCGAGATCCTCGCGCACGCCCGCGAGGCAGGCCGGCTGCCGGCGCTCGTTCCCGCCGCGAGCGTCGCACGCGCCACCTACGACAAGTACGAGACGCACCTGCTGCTCGAGCGGCTGGGGCTGCCCTCGCCGCCGACCGTGCTCGGAGATGAAGACCTCGACGGGCTGGAGTACCCGGTGATGGTCAAGCCGCGCAAGGGCTCCGGCGCCCGTTCGATCCACCTCGCGAGCACCCCGGCCGAGGCGCGCTTTTTCGTCTCCTACGTACGCGAGCCCGTGATGGTGCAGCGCGCGATGGCCGGACCGGAGATCTCGATCGACTGCCTGAGCGACACCGAGGGGCGCTGCCTGAACGCGATCCCGCGCTCGATGCTCGAGTCGCGCGGCGGCGAGTCGATCAAGGGCACCGTGCTCGACGACCCCGAGATGGTCGAGCTCGGGCGACGCGCGGTCGAGGAGCTCGGCGTGCGGGGTCCGGCGACGATCCAGGTGTTCCGCGATCCCGCGGCGGGCCTCGGCATCACCGACGTCAACACGCGCTTCGGCGGCGCCTTCCCGGCGCCGGCATACGCGGCGCTCGCCGGACGGAGCTACCCGGAGCTGATCGTGGCGATGGCGAACGGAGAGCGCGTCGAGCCGCACGTCGGCGAGTTCCGAGCCGGACGGACGTTCACGCGCTACTACTGGCAGCTCGAGCTGGACGAGGACCTGCGCCCCACCGGCCGCGAGATCGTGCCCGGCGGGCCGCCTTCACCGCGCTAGCTCCTCGAGCGCGCAGGGCTGAACGCGCGCGGAACGAGGGCGCGCCGCCGTCGTAGCGGCGGACTCGCGCTTGGGCCGGGGCTAGAATCGTGCTCCGATGGCAACGTCGCTGGCCGACTCCCCGCCCGCTCAGGACCCGCCCCCGCACAGCGCCGACCCGAACGGCTCCGGTGCGGCGCCGGCGCCGTCGTCGCCCACCGGCACGCAGCAAGCCGCCGGCTCGTGCGCGAAGTGCGGCGCCGCGCTGGCGCCCGGGCAGGACTGGTGCCTGCAATGCGGCGCGGGCGGTCCCGACAGCGTGGGCTCGCACGCGTGGCGCCCCTGGGCGCTCGTCCTCGGCGCGACCGCCGCGCTGATCCTGGGCGCGGCGGCGGCCGCGTATGCGGCGCTCAGCAAGGAACCGAAACACGCGCCGGTGACGACGGCGACGGTCGCACAGGTGCCGCCGCCGGCCACCACGCCTGCCCCTGCGACGACGCCGACACCGACGCCGAGCACCCCGTCGACGACGGTGCCCCCGGTCGCGAAAACGCCGGCGCTGCCGACGAAAGCCGTCACGCCGCCCGTGACGAGCCCGACCACGCCGGCCACCCCGACGGGCGGGACGACCGGTGAACAGAAAACCTCGACGACCGGCGGCGGCAAAACCACCACCACGCCGGAAGGGCCGACGCCGCTGCTGCTGGACACCGACGCGGCCACGACCTACAACCCCTACGCCTACCCGGCAAGCGACTTCGGAGACCCGAGCCTGACGATCGACGGCGACACCGGCACGGGCTGGAGCGCGCAGGTCAATCCGGCGACGGCGCCGGCCATGGCGGAGGGCGTCGTGATCGATCTGAAGTCAGCCAAGAAGCTCTCGGCGATCAAGCTCGTGACGAGCACGCCCGGCCTGACGCTGCAGACCTACGGCGCCAACACCCAGACAGCCCCCGCTTCGATCACCGACACAGCTTGGGTGCCGATCAGCCACTCGCTGACGATCCGCAAACGTCGCGCGCGCATCCCCCTGAAAGCGCAGGGCAAGGCGTACCGGTTCGTCGTGGTCTGGATCAGCGGCGCACCCGAATCCGCGGTCGGCACGCCCGAAGCGCCCGGCAAAGTCACCCTGAACGAAATCGAACTGTTCAAGGCCTGAGGCGCCGTGCAGGAACGCGCGCCGATGGATCGCGCGCGTCGCGCGATCGAGCGCGTGCTGGCGGCTGCGGCGCCCGCGGCCTAGCGCGAGGCGCGCGGCTTGGCGCGGCGCTGCGTCGGCGCTTTGCCCGCGGCTGCGGAGCGGCGCGCTCGGGCCGGGCGGCGCGTGCGCCAGACCTCATCGAGGAACTCCGCGATCTCGTTCGTGAGGCGTTCGGGCCGGGTACGGAGCTCGACCAGTGAGTCAGCTTCGATCAGCCGCGAGTTGGGCATCTCCTTGTGGAGCATTCCCGCGTCTGAGAACGGGTGCACCGGGTCTCGGCCGTGGCCCAGGATCAACGCCGGCGTTTTGAACGTGCGGCGCTCGTCGCGGTGGGGCGCGGTGCGGCCGAAGAAGAGACCCTGCATGAGCGCGCCGCTCGGCCCCGGTTCCTGACGCACCACGTCGAGCATCACGTTCGTGTAGTGAGGGACGATGCCGCGCGGGATCGCGCGGGTGGCGCGCGAGAGCACCTTCATGATCCGCTCACCGAAGGTCACCGCGACGAGGAACGGCGTGAAGGCGAGCGCGCTGCCGAGCAGGCCGTTGTCGAGCACCGGCATCTCGAGCACGAGCCCGCGCAGCCGCTCGGGGTGCGCGGAGGCGACCTCGAGCGCGGTGTTGGCCCCGAGCGAGGTGCCCATGACGACCGCCTCCTCGATCCCCAGATGGTCCATCAGCGCGACGATCTCCTTCGCGTAGGAGCCCATCGAGTAGCGCCACATGTCGCGCGGGCGGTCCGACTTCCCGTGGCCGAGCAGGTCCATCGTGATCACCCAGTTCCCGCGCGCGGCGAGGTCTTCGGCTAGCGGCCGGTGCATCTCCTGTGAGAGCAGCAGCCCGTGCAGCAGGATCAGCGGCCGTCCTCCGGCGGGCGCGCTGCGCGCTGTCCGTCCTCGTTTCCCGCCGGCCGTGACCGCGGCCGGCCCGCCGCCGAACTCCGTGTAGGCGAGCCGCTGACCGTCGAGCTTGAAGTACGGCATCGCGCCAGCGTACCCGGTGCGCTCCGCGCCGGGCCCCGTGGACTGGCCGCCCAGCCAGGGTCACGCCCGCGGGTGGCGCCCGCGCGATAGCGTTGCGCGGGAAGGACGTGGACCGGCGGGCGCCCCACGCCGCCGTCGAGCAGCGAGCACAGGAGGAGACCCGATGGCAAAGCAGCCCCGCATCCTGGCCGGTCAGACCGCGGCGGTGACAGGCGCTGCGCGAGGGATCGGACGGGCTACCGCGCAGGCACTACTCGGCCAGGGGATGAAGGTCGTGATCGGCGACGTGGACGAGGAGTCGGCGCGCGAGACCGCGGCCCAGCTCGGCGCGCCGGAGCGTGTCGTGGCGTTGCCGCTGGACGTGACCGACCGTGACTCCTATGTGGCGTTTCTCGACGGCGCCGAAGACCGGTTCGGCACGCTGGATGTGCTGGTCAACAACGCGGGGATCATGCAGATCGGCCGCTTCATCGACGAGGACGACCTGACGGCAAGGCGGATGATCGACATCAACCTCCACGGGGTGATCCTCGGCTGCAAGCTCGCGCTCGCGCGGATGGTCCCCCGCGACCGCGGCCACATCGTGAACATCTCCTCGCAGGCGGGCAAGTTCGGCGCGCCCGGTGGCGCGACGTACTCGGCGACCAAGCACGCGGTCGTCGGCCTGACGGAGGCGATCCGCGGCGAGCTGCGGCTGATGGGCGCGCACGTCGACGTCAGCTACGTGATGCCCTATGTGGTCAACACCGAACTGGGCTCGGGGCTCGGCGAGGCGCGGGGGATGAGCAGCCTCGAGCCCTCGGACGTCGCCGACGCGATCGTCGACGCGCTGAAGACGGGCCGGGTCGACGTCTGGGTTCCGAAGGAGGCGAAACGCAACAACGTGCTCGGCGTGCTGCTGCCGCGGACGCTGGCGGAGGGCATGACCCGCGCGATGAAGGCCGACCGCGTGCTGGCGGGCGCGGACCTGAACCGCCGCCGCGACTACGAGCTGCGCGCGTCGCACTCGGACCCGGGCCTCGAGCCGCCCGCCGACACGGCCCAGATCGGCGCGGGCGAGGACTGAGGCCGGCACGGAGCGCCGGCCGATCCAAAGCCCGTTCAGCCGCCGCCGAGTAGCCAGTCGGAGATCAGTCCGCCGATCAGCGGGCCCTGATCCTCTTGGAGGAAATGGCTCGCATCGGGGATCTCTCGCGGGGGCGGGGCCCCGATCGACTCGGCGAACCGCTCGCCTGTGGACGGCGGGATGATCGGGTCGGAGTCCGCCCACATCATCAGCGTCGGGCGGCGGTCGTCCTTCAGCGCGTCGTGCACCCGCTGCCCCGCCTCGGCGCCGGGCGCATCGGGGCTCAGCGGGATCATCAGGGGGAAGGCCCGCGCGCCCGCCTTCGAAGCGGCGTCCGGGTAGGGCGCGTCGTAGGCGGCGATCACATCGTCGCCTGGGTCCGTCTTGCAGGCGCCCTTGACGAGGAAGCCGACGGGCAGGTCCTCTGTGCGCTCGACGAAGTCGCGGAATGCCATCCACGCGTCGGTCATGCGCTGGTGACCGGTGAACAGCCCGGTGTCCATGATCACGAGCCGCTCGAAGCGGTCGCGCAGCTCGACCGCGGCGCGCAGCCCGACTGGTCCGCCCCAGTCGTGGACCACCGCGGTCGCGCCGTGGAGGTCGAGCTCCTCGATCAGCTCGACGGCGAGGGCGGTGTGGGTGTCGTAGCTGTACCAGCCGATGTCGGTCGGCTTGTCCGAGCGCCCGAAGCCCGCGTAGTCCGGCGCGATGCAGCGGAAGCCGGCGTCGAGGACGGGCGGCATCACCTTGCGCCAGAGATACGACCAGGTCGGCTCGCCGTGAAAGAACACCACCGGCGGCCCTTCGCCCTCGTCGAGGTGCGCGAGCCGCAACCCTTCGACTTCGCGGTAGTGCGACTCCCACGGGAAGCCCGGGAGCCCCTCCAACGCGCCTTCAGGTGTTCGCACCGCATCGGTCATCGCGGCTGGGAGCATATCCGCAGCCTCATCGGCTAGGCTCGCGAGCCGTGCATTCCGCCCTCATCCAGATGGCGCCGGTTGTGGCTGCCGAGAAGAGCCATGTTCCCTTCTACATCGCGGGCGGTGTGCTCGTGGCGTGGGCGATCCTGATCTCGATGGCGGTCGGGATGCGCAAAAGCAGCTTCCCCGAGAACGACGGCCAGCAGCGCTTGGTGATGGGGATCAGCGCGGTGCTTGTGCTCGCGACGCTCGTCACCGCCGTGGTCACCTCCAGCTCGCCGTCGAAAGAGACCGCCTCTGCCGCCACGACCACGACGCCGGCCCCCGAAGCCGCGGAAACGACCACGACGGCGACGCCTGAAACGACCACATCGGCGGCGTCCGAAACGACCCCCGCTCCGACCAAGACTCAGCCCACCGCGACGACGGGCACGCCCACACCGGCGTCCTCACCGGCGGGGAAGACCACCAAGCTCACCCAGGCGGCCGACCCGGGCGGCCAGCTCGCCTTCGAAAAGCAGGAACTGGTCGCGAAGGCGGGGACGGTGACGATCGAATTCGCCAACGCCTCCCCGGTCGAACACAACCTGACGATCGAAGAAGCGAACAAAAAGGTCGTGGGCGCGACGCCGACGTTCGTCTCCGGCAAGCGCACGTTGACGCTCAAACTCTCGCCAGGCACCTACACCTTCTTCTGCTCGGTGCCCGGCCACCGCCAGGCGGGCATGGAAGGCAAGCTCAAGGTCGTCCCATGAAGCTCTACGTCTGCTGGGGCACCTTCCCCACGCCGCGTCCCGGCGGGCACCCGTGCGGGAACGCATACCACGCGCTGCGCGACGCGGGCCACGCACCCGAGGTCGTCAAGTCCTACGGCTTCGCGCCGCTGCCCGAGGCGTTGAACCGCACGCGCGGGCGCCGCGAGGTCCAGGAGCTGACCGGCAACCGCTGGGTCCCCACCCTTGTCCTCGACGACGGCACCGTGGTCGACGACTCCAAGGCGATCGTCGCCTGGGCCCGCGAGAACCCGGCGTAGTTCTCGTACACCTCACGCGCCGCGGCCCCGCCCAACCTGCGCGCCAGCAGCTCGTCAAGCTCTTCATCGGCCCGCGCGGCAGCGCGACCGATCGCAAGCGTCATGACCACGCCGCACGTCATGAGCGCGGCCCCCGCGATGAGGATGATGGTCATCAAACCGATCCGACCCCCTCGAGCTTCTCCCTTGACCAGCCTGGCACAGCTCGCGGACGCGTTTCCCCGTCCGCCCGCCTGCGTCGGCGCCGATGCGTAGATTTCTCCACCCGGGGGCCGAAGTCCTGCCGGTGAGAGAGCAAAAACGCGAAGGACGGGAGACGCAGATGGATGTGATCGACAGCCTCGACAGGGTTCGCGCCGACGGCGACGTGCTCGCACACCCCTTCTACCGCCGCTGGAGTGCCGGCGAGCTGACCCGTGAGGAGCTCGGTCGCTACGCCGGCCAGTACCGTCACGCCGTCGTGGCGCTGGCCGACGCCTCGGAGCTGGCCGCCGGCACGGCGCCCGCGCCGATCAGGGAAGGCCTCGCGCGCCACGCCGCGGAGGAGCGCGAGCACGTCGGGCTCTGGGACGGGTTCGCAGCGGCCTGCGGCGGCGACAGCGACGCACCGGCGCTCGGCGGCACCGCCGCCTGCGCCGAGCGCTGGACGGCCGGCTCGGACCTACTCGAACGGCTCGCGGTGCTGTACGCGATCGAGGCCTCTCAGCCGGAGATCTCGCGCACGAAGCTCGAGGGCCTGCGCGAGCACTACGCCTTCGTTCAGGAAGGACCGGCGACCGAGTACTTCGCGGTGCACGAGCACCTGGACGTCGAGCACGCCGTGGCCGCGGCGCGCCTGATCGAAGAGCTGATGGCAGCCGAGCCCGATCCCGAGGCGAAGGCGGCGGCGATGGTCGCGCGCGCCGAGGAGGCCCTACGCGGCAACTGGGAGCTGCTCTCGGGCGTGGAAGCCGCGGGCTCCTAGCGGCCCTCAGGTCGCGGTCAGCCGCCATGCGAACAGCACGGCGGCGACCGCGGTCGCGAGGTTCAGGCTCGAGACGCCCTCGCGCATCGGGATCCGCACGAGCGTGTCGGCGCGCGATGTCACCTCGGAGCTGAGCCCGTCGCGCTCGGTGCCGAAGGCGAGGATCGCCCGCGGGTCAAGCCCGGCGGCGTCCAGCTCCTCGCCGTCGGGGTCGAGCCCGACCAGTGGCCGGTCGGTCGCGCCCAGGACCATGAGATCCGTCAGGCGGGCGACGGGGAGCGCGAAGTGAAGGCCGGCCGCCCCGCGCAAAGCGTCGGGGTGCCACGGGTCGTGCGTGCCGGTCGCGAGCACACCGCCGGCGTTCGCGGCCGCCGCGACACGCACGCAGGCACCCGCGTTGCCGAGATCGCGCGGGTCCTCCAGCAGCACGATCGGCCGCGCATCGTCCGCGGCCAGCAGGGCCGGCACGTCCACCGGCGGACGGTGGGCGATCGCGAGCACACCCGTTTTCGGCGGCAGCGGCACCAGCTGGTCGAAGAGCTCCGCGTCCACCTCGCGCGCCTCATCCGCGAGGCGCGCGCGCACGTCGGGTGCGAGGCTGTCAGCCAGCGCGAACAGCGCCGCTGCGTCGGGCGTCACCATCACCTCGATCCGCGCGCCGAAGCGCACCGCGTGCTTGACGGCATGGAAGCCTTCGAGCACCGCCTCCTGCGGATCGCGCCGCGCGCGCCCAAAGCGCGGGATGAGCGACCCGTCACGCACGCGCCGATGATCGCACGCTGAGGCCCGAGGGCCGGCATGGAGCGCCGGCCCGACCCTCCGGTCTCTCCGGCATGGAGCGCCGGCCCGACCCTCCGGTCTCTCCGGCATGGAGCGCCGGCCCGGCCGTTCGGGTCGGTCCGGCATGGAGCGCCGGCCCGACCCTCGTCAGGCCTCAATCCCACCTTCGCTAGGGTTCTCGAAGGCTGTGCAACTAGAGGGGATCCACCACATCAGCGCGATCACGGGGGACGCGCCGGGCAACGTCGAGTTCTACACCGGCGTGCTGGGGATGCGGATGGTCAAGCGCACCGTCAACCAGGACGAACCCTCCGTGTACCACCTCTTCTACGGCGACGAGGACGGCTCGCCGGGGATGGACCTGACCTTCTTCGAGTACCCGGGGGCGGCTCCGGGCGTCGCCGGCGCCGGCATGGTGCACCGCATCGTCTGGCGCGTGGGCTCACGGGAGGCGCTCGAGTTCTGGCGTGAGCGCCTCGCCGGTCGCGGCGTCGCGGCAACGATGACCGGCGACAGCGTCCTGTTCGCAGACCCCGAGGGCCTGGAACACGAGCTCGTGATCGACTCGAGCGGCGACGCGCCGCTGCGCGCGGCAAGCCCCGAGATCCCGAGCGAGCACGCGCTGCTGGGGTTCGACGGGGTGCGCGCCTACAGCAGCGACCCGACGCGCAGCGAGCAGCTGCTCTCCGAGACCCTCGGTTTCACCCGCCAGGCGGGGGAGAGCTGGTCGGTGCGAGGGGCCAAGCGCGGCGGCAACTACGCGTATGACCGCGCTCCCCCGGAGCTCGGCCGCCGCCAGGGCGCCGGCTCGGTGCACCACGTCGCCTTTGCGGCCCAGCTGGACGAGCTCGAGAAGTGGCGGGAGCTGATCGCCAAAGCGGGGGCCCGCCCGACGCCGGTGGTCGAACGCTTCTACTTCAAATCCGTCTACTTCCTCGAGCCGAGCGGAGTCCTGTTCGAGATCGCCACGATCGGCCCCGGCTTCGCGATCGACGAGGAGCCGTCACGCCTCGGCGAGCGCCTCTCGCTACCGGCCCCGTTCGAGCCGCTGCGCGAGCAGCTCGAAGGAACCCTGCGGCCGCTGCCCTATCCGCCCGCCTGGCGCGCCGGCCGGCAAGGAGCGCTCGACACGTAGGACTCCCGGCCGGGAGGCGCCGGCCGCCCGCAACACGACTGACGAACGCCGCTGGGAGCTACACCTAGGCGAGCGCGCGCTCGTCGCGCCGGGTGCGGGGCGCGCGTCCCTCCAGCACCGCGCCCCAGTCGGCGAGCGCCTCTCGAGGCGCAGGCTCGGTCTCGGCGATGAACTCGAGCAGGGCCGCGGCGAGTCCGTCGGGATCTTCGAGGTTCGGGAAGTGCGCCGCGCGCGGCAGCGTCCGGAACCGGCTGTTCGGCATCGCGCGATGCGCAGCGAGACCGTGCGCGAGCGGGATCGTGTTGTCGCGCTCGCCCCAGACGATGAGCATCGGGATCGCCTCCAGCAGGTACAGCCGGTCGGTCGCGCTGACACGCTGCCCGCGCACGTCGATCACCGCGCGCAGTGTCTGCAGGAACGCCTCGCGGGCACCCGCGTTCTGGAGCGGGCGCAACGCGCGCGCGACGGCCTGCAGGTAGGCGCCGCTGTCCATCCCGCGCTCGCGCATGCGGACCCCGAGGCCGCGGAGCCCCTCGAGCAGGCGGGGGTGGATCGTGAGCGACAGCAGCGCGGCCGTGCCCGGGAGCGCCGCCGTTCGCAGCATCGGCGAGACCTCTCTTCCGAGCCCCCCGCTGGAGACGAGCGCGAGCCGTTCGACGCGCTCGGGGAACTGGTAGAAGAACTGCATCGCGACGCCGCCGCCGAGCGAGTGCCCGACGATCGTCGCGCGCTCGATCCCGATCGCGGTCAGCAGGTCGCGGATGCTCGCCGCGTGCGCGCCGAGCGAGTAGTCGCCGCGCGGCGCGGCTGAGTCTCCGTGGCCGATCAGGTCGGGCGCGACGACCGTATGCGAGGCGGCGAGGTGCTGCGCCACGTCGTGCCAGTGGCTGGAGGAGTTGAGCATGCCGTGGATCAGGACCACGGGCGGACCGTCACCGGCGATCCGGTACACAGCCCGGCGCCCGTGCAGCACGATCTCCCACTCCTCGAACTGCGCCACCGACGGGCACGCTAGCAAAGGGGGATACTGGCGCAGCGATGCTGCGCCTGGTCACGATCCCGATCAGCCATTACTGCGAGAAGGCCCGCTGGGCGCTGCAGCGCGCGGGCCTCCCCTACCGCGAGGAGCCCCACGTCCAGGGTCTGCACCGCCTCTACGCACGCCGGGCCGGCGGCTCGGCGACGGTGCCCGTGCTGGTCACGCCGGAAGGGTCGATCGGCGAGTCCGAGCAGATCCTCGATTGGGTCGACGCCCGCGTCGAGGAGCCGCGCCGGCTGTTCGGCGCCGGCGAGGAGCGCGAGCGCGCGCTCGCGCTCAGCCGCCGCCTGGACGAGCGCCTCGGTCCGCATGGACGGCGGCTGATCTACGTTCGCATGTTCGAGCAGCCTGACGTGATGCTGCGCTTCAACGACCAGGGAGTCCCGCGTTGGGAGGATCGCTTCCTGCGCCTCACGCTGCCGCTCGCGGAGCGCTTCATCGCGCGCGTCCTCGAGATCCGCCCGGGGGTAGAGCACGAGGACGAGGCGGTCGTGTTCGCAGAGTTCGACTGGGTCGCCGAGCAGCTCTCCGACGGCCGCCCCTATCTGCTGGGTGAGCGCTTCGGCGCGGCCGACCTGACGTTCGCCGCGCTGGCGGCGCCGGTCGTCCTGCCGCCGGTCTACGGCGTCGAGTTGCCGCCGTTGGAGGCGCTCGACCGGCCCACGACCGAGCTGGTGCAGCGCGGCCGCGCACATCCTGCGGGAGCCTTCGCGCTCCGTCTCTACGAGGAGCGCAAGGCAACACCGGCGCTCGTGTAGGGCCCTCAGCCCTCCTCGCGCCAGAGCCGCACGTTGCGAAGCGCCGCCAGGCGCGCCGCCTGCTCCGGGGACGGGGACGGCTCCTCCTCGTCAGGCTCGGGCCACTCGTACAGGCAGTGCCACGCCGAGCCGAGTCGCCGGCAGTCGCCCGCGAGCCGCCTTCCCAGCTCGATCCACGCTCCCGAGGACGGCAGGTCTCCCGGCTCGGCCTCCAGCAACCGCTCCGCCTCGGCAAGCGCCTCGGCGAGCTCCGCGCGAAAGCGCGGCAGCTCCTGCGCCGCGGCGAGCCGGGCGCGCCGTCGCTCGCGGCGCCGCGGTGACTCGGGCAGCACGACCGCGGCCGCGCGCACCAGCGCGTCCTCTCCCGCCGTGGTCAGCGACCACGCGGGGAGCCCGTGCCGGGTCTCGCGCGCGAGCAGCCCGCGCATCTCGAGCTCCTCCAGGCGCCGGCGCAGCACCCGCGAGGCGCGCGAGCGTGGGCGGATCGCGAGATGCTCGCGAACGAGCCACAGCGGCGCCGATCCCGGTGCCGGCACGCGATGGCGCACCGCGCGCCGCACCGCGGCCAGCACCAGCTCCCCGCTCGGGTCTTCGCGCCCCTGCCCTGCCCGTTCTTCCTCCATCGCGCCTCCTGTCGCGGAGCGGCCGCCCGGCCTCGGCGGGCCGACGGCGCACGCGCGGCGCCTCGCCGTGCTGAGCGACAATCGGCCGGCATCGAGGCTGAGCGACTCGGTGCCGGGCCCGGGGTGTTGACGCACCGCCGGGCCACTTTCATGCAGTTCGTCGCGGACGGTAGGGCGCCGCGCCGCCGGTCCCAACCCCTCACGCGTAGAAGTTGCAATCTCGACACTCCTATGCGGGAGGGATGACGCATCGGCGCTCCAAAACGGCGAGGCCTGCGCCCCAGCGCAGAGGACCGGACGGAGCAGCCGCCGAGGGCGGATTGTCCAGTCAGGACAGTTGCCCGTGTCTGGCGCCGCGACTAGACTCGCGGGCGTGGTGGCCGGCGGCGGGACGACGATGGACGCCCCCAGCGGGCGCTCCCCGTCGGCCGGCGATTCGACGGGCGCGCCGGCCGTGCGGCTCAGCGGCATCCGCAAGTCCTACGGCGACGTCGTCGCGGTCGAGGACCTATCCCTCGAGATCCGCCCCGGGGAGTTCTTCACGATGCTCGGCCCCTCCGGCTCGGGCAAGACGACCACGCTGCGGGTGATCGCCGGCTTCGAGCGCGCCGACGCGGGCCGCGTCGAGCTGCACGGCGTCGACGTGACCGAGAGCGCCCCCTACGAGCGCCCCGTCAACACCGTCTTCCAGGATTACGCGCTGTTCCCGCACATGAGCGTGCTCGACAACGTCGCCTACGGACTGCGCGTGAAGGGCGTGGGCAAGCGCGAGCGCTCCGAGCAGGCGCGCGGCGCGCTCGCGATGGTGCGCCTGCCGAACGTCGAGGAGCGCCGGCCCGTCCAGCTCTCCGGGGGCCAGCGCCAGCGGGTCGCGCTCGCCCGCGCGATCGTCAACCAGCCGCGGGTGTTGCTGCTCGACGAGCCGCTCGGTGCGCTCGACCTCAAGCTGCGCCAGCAGATGCAGCTCGAGCTGAAGTCGATCCAGCGCGAGCTCAGCGAGAACATCACCTTCATCTACGTGACCCACGACCAGGACGAGGCGCTGACGATGAGCGACCGCATCGCGGTCTTCTCGGACGGGCGCCTCGAGCAGGTCGGCACGCCGGGCGAGATCTACGAGCGTCCGGTCAACGAGTTCGTGGCCGGCTTCGTCGGCACCTCGAACGTGATCGATCGCGACGGGCGGCGCGTGATGATCAGGCCGGAGAAGATCCGTCTGCTCGCCGACGGCGAGGATGCGCCAGGGGCGCTCGCGGGGGTCGTGCGCGAGGTCGCCTATCTCGGCTCGACGACGCGGTACGTCGTCGAGTCCGACCGCGGCGAGACGATCGTCGTGCTGCGACAGAACCTCGAAACGTCCGCCGCGCAGGCCCTGGCCGAGCGGGGCCGCAGCGTCCGCCTGGCGTGGCGGGCGCAGGACGAGTCGGTGCTGCAAGCCAATCCACAGGAGGAGACTGAGACATGAAGTTCGCGAGGATCGACTGGGCCCTGGGGGCCGTGCTGCTGGCGATGATCGTCGGCGCGAGCGCGTGCGGGAGCTCATCGAGCAAATCGTCGGCGAGCAACCTGCCGACGAAAATCGGGACCGGCGAGGGGCAGCTGAACCTCGTCGCGTGGGAAGGCTATGCGCAGCCCGAATGGGTGAAGCCGTTCGAAAAGGAAACCGGGTGCGTGGTGCACGCCAAGTACGCCGGCTCCTCCGACGAAATGGTGACGCTGATGCGCCAGAGCGGGAGCCAGTACGACATGGTCTCGGCCTCCGGCGACGCGAGCCTGCGCCTGATCGCGGGCGGCAACGTGGCGGCGATGAACGTGGGGCTGGTGCCGGAATGGAAGAACTTCATCCCGCAGTTGCAGTCCCCGCCCCACAACACGGTGAACGGCGTCCACTACGGCATCTCGCTGCAGTGGGGCCCGAACATCATGATGTGGAACAGCAAATCGATCTCGCCCGCGCCGACGAGCTGGGAAGCGATCTACAGCCCGAAGAACAAAGGCTCGATCACGGTACCCAACAACCCGATCCAGATCGCAGACGCGGCGCTCTACCTGTCACACCACCAGCCGAGCCTCGGCATCAGCGACCCCTACGAGCTCACCGAAACGCAGCTCAACGCAGCCGTGAAGCTGCTCAAGGAACAGCACCCGCTGATCAAGAAGTACTGGGCGCTCGCCTCTGACGAGATCGAACTGTTCAAGAGCGGCGACGCCACGATCGGCGCGTCGTGGCCCTACCAGTACAACACGCTCGTCGCCGCCCACGTGCCGGTGTCAGAACGGATTCCGATCGAGGGCGCGACCGGCTGGGCGGACACGTGGATGCTCTCGGCGCACGCGAAACATCCCAACTGCGCCTACAAATGGGTCAACTGGGTCTCCAAGCCGGAAATCCAGGCCGAGCAGGCGATCTCCTTCGGCGAGACGCCGGCGAACACCAAAGCCTGTCCCTACATGGAAAAAATCAAGAAGGGGTCGTGCTCGACCTACCACGCCAACGCGCCCGCGGCGTACTTCAACTCGATCAAGTTCTGGAAGACGCCGGTGCAGGCCTGCGGCAACGGCCAGAACAACTGCGAGGACTACTCGACCTGGCAGCAGAAGTGGACAGAAGTAACCGGATAGGCGAGCAGCTTGGCTAGCAGCGTTGCTGTAGCTGACACGGCCCGCACCCGCGTCTCGGCGGCCTTCTTCCGCCGGCCGTGGCTGCGGGCCGTCCTGCTGCTGTCCGCACCCGGCGCCTGGTTCGTGCTGATCTATCTGGCCGCGCTGATCCTGCTGTTCCTCTCCTCGCTATGGAAGGTGGACCCGCTCAGCGGCAAGATCATCCACGAATTCACCTTCGCGAACTTCGAACGGCTGTTCAAAGAACCGGTGTACCGGACGATCGCCCTGAGGACGATCGGGATCGCTGCGGCTGTCACCGTCACCGACGCGATCCTGGCAGTGCCGTTTGCGCTGTTCGCGGTGCGCATCGCACCAAAGAGGCTCTCCTCGGTGCTCTTCGTCGCGATCCTGATCCCGCTCTGGTCGAGCTACCTGGTGCGGGTGTTCGCCTGGCGGTTGATCCTCGCCAAGGAAGGGATCGTGAACTGGTTCCTCGGACAGGTCGGCTTCGGGCACATCAACGTCGGTTACACGAACTGGGCGATGTGGATCGTGTTCAGCTACATCTGGCTTCCGTTCATGATCCTGCCGGTCTGGAGCGCCGTCGAGCGCGTCCCGGACTCGCTGCTCGAGGCGTCGGCTGATCTCGGCGCGAGGAGCTGGCGCAGCTTCAGGACCGTGCTGCTGCCACTGATCCTGCCGGGCATCGTGGCGGGCTCGATCTTCACCTTCTCGCTGACGCTCGGCGACTTCATCACGCCCCTGCTGGTCGGCGGCAGCAACTCGACGCTGATCGGGAACGTCGTCTACAGCGAAGTCGGCGTCGCCAACAACGTCCCCTTCGCGGCAGCGTTCGCGACCGTGCCGCTGGTGATCATGGGTATCTACCTGCTGGTTGCGCGCAGGCTCGGGGCATTCGAGGCGCTGTGATCGGCACGAGCAGATGGGGGAAGGTCGCCCTGTGGGTGTGGACCGCGCTGCTGATGCTGTTCCTGTTCTTCCCGATCGCGATCATCATCCTCTACGCCTTCAACCCCTCCAACGTCCAGAGCTGGCCGCTGGAAGGACTCTCGACGCGCTGGTTCTCGCCGACCTGGCACAACGCCGAAATGCGCCACTCGCTGTGGTTGTCGGTGCGCGCCGGGCTGATCGCGACCTTCATCGCGATGGTGCTCGGGTCGATGGCGGCCTTCGCCGTGCATCGCTTCCGCTTCTTCGGCCGGGAAGCGATCTCGCTGCTGCTCGTGTTGCCGATCGCCCTGCCGGGCATCATCACGGGTATGGCGCTGAACTCCTTCATCACCTTCAACGGCGTCGAATTCGGCCTGCTGACGATCGTGATCGGTCATGCCACGTTCTGCATCGTGACCGTCTACAACAACGTGCTCGCAAGGCTGCGCCGCACGCAGACCTCGCTGATGGAGGCCTCGATGGACCTCGGGGCCGACGGTCTGCAGACGTTCCGGTTCGTCACGCTGCCGATGATCGCGACGGCTCTCGTGGCGGGTGGCCTGCTCGCCTTCGCGCTCTCCTTCGACGAGATCGTCGTCACCACGTTCACGGCCGGCGCCCAGAGCACGCTGCCGATCTGGATCTTCGGCAACATCCGGCTCGGCCAGCAGCTGCCGCAGGTCAACGTCGTCGTCCTGTTCGTGATCATCGTCAGCGTGATCCCGGTCACGCTCGCCCAGCGGCTGACCCGCGACACCGGGCTGCTGCGGCGGCCCGCGCGCGCCCCGAGCGCCGCAGCCGCGGGCGCGGCGGCGCCGTGAGCGCCCGGCCCGAGGCATGCGCGTGAGCGGCGGTGGGCAGACACCGCCCGAGGGCCAGCAGGCGGCGCCCTACCTCGAAGCGCTGGGCGCGTATGCGGCGCGCGACCCCGCGCGCCTGCACGTGCCCGGCCACAAGGGCGGCGCCGGCGCCGACGCCGGCCTGCTCGAGGCGATCGGCGAGCGCGCGCTCGCGCTGGACGTGCCGGCGCTGACCTACGGCATCGACCTCGGTCCCGAGCCGACCCCCTTCGAAGAGGCGCAGCGCCTGGCGGCCGAGGCCTGGGGCGCGCAGCGTGCCTGGTTCCTCGTCAACGGCGCCTCGCAGGGCAACCTCTCTGCCGGCCTCGCGCTCGCACATCAAGGCGACGAGGTCGTCGTACAGCGCAACGCCCACTCCTCCACGATCGACTCCTTGGTCTACTCCGGGCTGCGGCCGACATTCGTCTCGCCGGAGATCGACCCGGAGCTGGGCATCGCACACTGCCTGACGCCCGAGGCGCTCGATGTCGCGCTCGCCGCGACCCCCGGGGCGGCCGGCGCCTGGGTGATCTCGCCGACCTACTTCGGCGCGGCGGCGGACATGCGCGGGCTGGCCGAGGTCGCCCACGCGCACGGCGTCGCGCTGATCGCCGACGAGGCGTGGGGGGCGCACATGGCCTTCCACGAGGCGCTGCCCGAACACGCGCTCGCGGCGGGAGCCGACCTCGTCATCTCCAGCACCCACAAGATCGTCGGCAGCCTCACGCAGTCGGCGATGCTGCACCTCGGCCACGACGCGAGGATCGGAGCCGACACCGTCGACCGGGCGGTCACGCTCACCGAGTCGACCAGCCCCAACTCGCTCCTGTTCGCCTCGCTCGACGCGGCGCGCCGTCAGGCCGCCGTCTCCGGCCACGACCTGCTGGAGCGCACGATGGCGGCGCTGGCCCTCGCGCGCGAAGAGATCCGTGAGATCGAGGGCCTCGACGTGCTCGACGAGCGCCTCGTCGGACGTCCCGGCGTCCACGGCTACGACCCGCTGCGGCTGGCCGTGGACGTGCGGGGCCTGAACGCGACCGGCTACGAGCTCGCCGTGATGCTGCGCGAGATCGACGACATCAACCTCGAGCTCTACGGCCAGAACGTGATCGTGGCCGTGTTCGGGATGGGCGAGCGCAGCATGCCGGAGGCGGCGCGCCTCGTCGGAGCGCTGCGGGAGGCCGCGCGGCGGGTGGGGGCCGACCCGCACGGCGAGCACGCGTCCTTTGCCGCGCCGCCCCCCTGGGGCGAGCTGGCGATGACCCCGCGCGAGGCGTATCTCGGCTCCCAGGAGGTCGTGCCGGCCGAGGCGGCGGTGGGGCGCATCGCCGCCGAGTCGCTGGCGACCTACCCGCCCGGGATCCCGAACGTGCTGCCGGGCGAGCGGCTCACCGCCGAGACGCTCGCCTACATCCGCGGCACACTGGAGCTGGGCGGCTCGATCCGCGGGGCGAGTGACCGGCGGCTGCGGACCGTTCGGGTGGTGGTGGAGTGACGCTCACAGCCGCGCGACCCCCGTCAGCCAGCGGTTGAACAGCTCCCGCGCGAGCGGGACCGTCTCGGCCTCGGCCGCCCGCACCTCGGCGAGCATGCGCGCGGGCGCACCGCTCCCGGCGAGCTCCTCGAGTTCGGTCACGTACTCCGGAACCTGCATCCACTCCAAGGCCAGCGCCCCGTCCACCTCGAGGTGGAACTGCACCCCGTATGCGCCGCCGAGCGCGAACGCCTGCTGCTCGTAGCGCTCCGAGCCGGCGAGCCGTACCGCGCCCTCCGGCAGCGCGTAGGTGTCCCCGTGCCACTGCAGCGAGCGAAAGCGCGCCGGTGCTCCCGCGAACACGGGGTCGGCGCCGGCCGCGGCGGTCAGCTCGACGTCCATCACCCCCAACTCGGGCTCCGGGCCGGGCCGGACCTCTGCCCCGAGCGCCGCGGCCAGCACCTGGGCGCCGAGGCAGACGCCCCAGTACGGCGTGCCCGCGCGGACGGCCTCGGAGACCAGCTGCTTCTCGGCGGTCAACCACGGGTAGGCGGCCTCCTCGTAGGCGCCCATCGCCCCGCCCATCGCGACGATGCCGGCGAAGTCGCGCGGCTTCGGCAGCGACTGATCGGCAACGACGACGCGCTCGAACTCGATGCGACGCTCGCGCAGCACGTCCTCGTAGACCCCGGGAGGCTCGCAGCCCGCGTGCTGCAGGACGAGCAGCGGGCCGCTCATCGGGATCGGGAGCTCGGCCGGCGCTCCGTGCCGGAAGATCGGGAGCTCGGCAGGCGCTCCGTGCCGGCCTCGGGCGCGAGCGCGTCGCGCTCGATCGCCTCGGGCACGATCAGCTCGAGCAGCAGCGCGTCGTTCCAGCCTCCGGCAGGGTTGCGTTCGTAGGCGCGCATCACGCCGACGCGCTCGAAGCCGAGCGCCTCGTAGGCGCGGATCGCGCGCTCGTTGGCGACGTTGGGGTCGAGCGTGAAGCGGTGATGCCCTTTCGCGACGAAGCTTTCGACCGCGAGACGCAGCGCACGGCGCCCGTACCCGCGGCCGTGGAGCGCGGTGGTGAGGGCGATGTCGAAGGCCACGCTTGGGTACCACGCGTAGTTCTCCTCGTGGTACTCGAGCCAGCCCGACGGTTCTCCGCCGATCTCGACCACCCAGCCGGTGTCGCGCTCGAAGTCGGGGACCGGCCACCAGCGCGCGACCTCCGGCTCACGGAGGATCGCGAGCACAGCCTCCTCGTGCTCCGCCAGCATGGGGCGAAGTGCGAGGTCGCCGGCGACGAGGGACACCGGCCCAGCCTAGCCCGGCGACATCGCCCGGCGCAGGCGACGCTGCGACCGCCATTAGAACATCCGTCCAGAGCGCTTGCGCTCAGGGGTGGAACACGACCCGGGTGGACGACCCGTTGCCATGGCGCGATCTCCTGTCCGGTCCAAGGCGCGGACCCCGAAGCTCCCACCGGACGGCCCGCGGGTCCGCCGCACGGACGGCAGCGACGGCGCCCGCCCCCGCAGGCGCCGGGCCGATCGCACCGCTGCCGCCGAGCAGCCCAAGCCGATCGGCGAGGCGCTTCTCGCCGCGGGTCTGATCGATCGCGACACCCTGCGCTGGGCGCTGAGGCGCCAAGAGGAAACCGCCGAGCGCGTCGGGCAGATCCTGCTCGCCGCGGGCTGCATCCACCGGCTCGAGCTCCAGCGGGCGCTGGGGGCGCAATGGGGGCTGCCGTTCGTGGACCTGCTGAACACCGAGCTCGACGAGGATCTCGTGCGCAGCTTTCGTGCCGAAGTGCTCCTCGACGAGGGCTGGGTGCCGGTGGAGGTTGACGGCAAGGTGACGGTCGTCGCGACCTGCGAGCCCCCGAGTTCCGAGACGCGGCGAGCGGATCCGCGCGCATTTCCCGCCGGGCACGAAGCTCAGCCTGCGGACGACCACTCCGATCGACATCGAGCGCACGGTTCTCCAGTGTTTCCACGAGCACTTCGTGAGCCGCTCGACCGGCGAGCTACTCGCCCGTCGCCCCGAGCTCTCGGCTGCCGCCGGGTGGTCGGTCGGGCAGAAGCGAACGGTGGCCGTCGCCGGGATCCTGTTCGCCGCCGGGATGGTCGCGCAGTGGCAGCTCACGCTCGCTTTGATCGTCGCGGTGGCCAACGTCGTCTTCCTGGCCGCCGTCGGATTCAAGCTCGTGGCCTGCCTCGTCGGCCTCGCCACCGGCGCGCGGACGATGCCCGGCGGCGTCGAGCGCGACGACCGGCTGCTTCCGCGCTACACGGTCCTCGTTCCGGTCTACCAGGAGGCCAACGTGATCGGCGAGCTGATGGGCAACCTCGGCGCACTCGACTACCCGGCCGAGAAGCTCGAGATCCTGGTCCTCCTCGAGTCGGACGACACCGAGACGATCGAAGCCGCCCGCGCGGCGCGCCCGCCCGCGACCGTCAGGCTCGTGATCGTCCCCGACGCACCGCCCAAGACCAAGCCGAAGGCCTGCAACGTGGGACTGCTGCTGGCCCGCGGGGAGCGCCTGGTGATCTACGACGCCGAGGACCGGCCCGACCCCCAGCAGCTGCGCAAGGCGGTCGCCGCCTTCGAGCAGGCCGGACCGCAGACCGTCTGCGTCCAAGCTCGTCTGCGCTACTGGAACAGCAGCGGCAAACCTCCTCACCCGGATGTTCAGCCTCGAGTACGGCTACTGGTTCGGGACGATGCTGCCGGGCCTCGACCGACTCGGCCTGCCGATCCCTCTAGGTGGGACCTCCAACCACTTCCGGGTGCCCGAGCTGCGGGGCCTGCTCGGCTGGGACCCCCACAACGTCACCGAGGACGCCGACCTCGGCCTGCGGGCGGCAGTCGAGGGCTATCGCGTCGGCGTGATCGACTCGGACACCGACGAGGAGGCGTGCGCCGAGGTCCGTCCGTGGATCCGTCAACGGACCAGGTGGATCAAGGGCTACATGCAGACGGCGCTCGTCCACGCCCGCTCGCCTCGCCGCCTTGTTCGCCAGGTCGGCGTCGTTGATGCCGCCGGCTTCTTGCTGCTGATCGCGGGCACCCCGCTGACGTTCCTGCTCGCGCCGGTGATGTGGGCTGGCACCGCCGCCTGGTACGGCTTCGGCGAGCCGCACCTGCCGCTGCTGGACTCGGGGGCGTTCTGGACGATCGCGACGATCAACCTGATCGTCGGCAACGGGATCATGATCGGGCTCAACCTGATCGCGGCCGTGCGGGGACAGGGCTGGCGCGCAGCTCCGTTCGCGCTCCTGAACCCTCTCTACTGGGTTCTGCACTCGATCGCCGCCTGGCGGGCTGCCGTTCAGCTGATCCGAAACCCCTTCTATTGGGAGAAGACCCCGCACGGGCTGCCCGCCGGGGTGAGGGGTGTGGTCGCGGAGGTGCCCGGGGGCGCCTGAGCGTCAACCAAATTCGGCGGCGCCGCTGGATAGAGTCCCGCCGTGCCCTACACGCCGCCGCAGGAGATCCTCGAGCGCTACGCGTCGGTGCTCGTGGACTACGCGCTCGGGGGCGGAGAGGGGGTGAAGCCAGGCGAGGTCGTGCGCGTCACGGCCCCGGAGAGCGCCCGCGCGCTGTACCTGGAGCTCTGCCGCGCGGTGTGGCGCGCCGGAGCGAACGTGATCGGCGGCTACTACCCGGACACCGAGCAGGGCGCCGGCGGGTCGAAGGCGTTCTTCGAGCTCGCATCCGATGAGCAGATCGACCACTTCCCGGCTCACTACCTGCGCGGGCTCGTGGATGAGATGGACCACCAGGTCTCGGTCCTGGCCGAAGCCGACCCCCACGCGCTCGAGACGGTGGACCCCGCGCGAATCATGCGGCGCGGCGTCGCGCTGCGCGAGGTGATGGACTGGCGGGGCGAGAAGGAGAACGAGGGCCGCTTCAGCTGGACGCTCGGTCTGTACGGGACCGAGGCGATGGCGGCCGAGGCGGAGATGGGGGTCGAGGAGTACTGGGAGCAGATCGTGCACGCGTGCTTCCTGGACCAGGAGGACCCGATCGGCCGGTGGCGCGAGGTCGGCGCCACGCTCGAGCGCAACCGCCGGCTGCTGGACGGGCTGAACATCGAGCGCCTGCACGTCGAGGGAGAGGACGCCGACCTGTGGATCACCGTCGGCGAGCAGCGACGCTGGCTCGGCGGGCGCGGGCGCAACATCCCCAGCTTCGAGCTGTTCACGAGCCCCGACTGGCGCGGCACCGAAGGCTGGATCCGCTTCAACCAGCCGCTCTACCGCTACGGAAACCTCGTCAAGGGGATCAGCCTCCGCTTCGAGGACGGCCGCGTGGTCGAGTCGGCTGCCGAGGAGAACGAGGCGGTGCTGAAGGAGATGATCGCGACAGAGGGCGCCGACCACGTCGGCGAGTTCTCGCTCACCGACAAAAGACTCTCGCGCATCACCCGCTTCATGGCCCACACGCTGTACGACGAGAACGTCGGCGGCCCGTTCGGGAACACTCACATCGCGCTCGGGCGCTCCTACCAGGACGCCTACGCGGGCGACCCCTCAGGCGTCGCGCCGGAGGAGTGGGAGCGGCTCGGCTTCAACAACTCGAGCGTCCACACCGACATCGTCTCGACCGCCGACCGCGTCGTCACCGCGCAGCTGCGCGGGGGCGGCGAGCGGGTGATCTACAGAGACGGCGAGTTCCAGCTCGGCTAGGAGCCCGAGAACGCGCTCGAGGTGGCGAGCGTGTGGCCCTTGCCGTCGAGCGCGGCCACCTCGAAGCTGCTGTAGCCGGAGGGCACCGGGATGGCCGTCTCGAATCCGGACCGGGGTGCGCTCGCAACCTCGCGCATCGCCCCGCCGGAACTGGGGGCAGCGAGCACGCGCCAGGACGCGAGCTTGGTGGCGCCGTTCCAGCTCGCGTAGACCTTCGTCGCCGAGCCCTCGCGCCGGGCCGCTGCAGCCGGCTTCGTCTCCGGCATCCCTTCCCAGGGCTCGAGCTGAGCGCGGTAGGAGCGATCCGGTTCGGGAAGGATCCCTTCGTATCGGAGCTTGCCCGAGCTGTCGTATTCGGAGAGGTAGCGTTCCGAGCCCCAGCCGACGAAGGCGCCGCCGTCGGCGAGCGGCTGCGTGTCGCCCATGTATTCCGATTCGAAGCCTTCGGAGTTGCCGTACTGGGAGACGAGCGCGGCGGTTTTCGTGCTCTGGTTCAGCCGGATCACGAGCCCTCGCGAGGGCCCCGTCGCTTTCACCGAGGTGCCGCCCCCTGTCAGCTGGCAGCAGTGGTCATCGAAGAGGGACACCTTGCCTTCGGGCTGCATGCGCACGTCGTGCTGCCACTCGAAGCCGGCTCCCGGCCCGAACCTGAAGCTCGATTTGCGACCGCCGAGCGTCCATTCGATGCGGCCGCTGGCCGCGTCCACGAGGTAGGCGGCCCAGGTGTTGCGCATCGAGACCAGGAACTTGCCCGGCGCGACAAGCTGGATCGAGTTGATGTGGTAGGCGTCCCACGGGAATCCGTTGGTCGGCACGCTCGCGACCGACTCGTGCAGCGAGATGTGCTGCAGCGCGTCCCAGCTTCTCATCAGCTTGCCGGTTGCCAGGTCGTACTCCTGGACGGCCGAGTCGACGAGTGCCCCGTTGTAGGCACCGCCGTAGGAGGAGAGGTCCTTTGCGATGTTCTTGTTCGCGGTCACCCACGCGTGGCCTTCGGAGTCGATCAGGAACTCGTGAAGGGTGAGGACCCAGCCCCCGCTGGCATGGAGCCGCGCGATGACGTGGTAGTGCTGGTCGACGACGACGTCTTCGCCGGTTTCGGTCGGGCCGTTCTTCGTCACTCTTCCCTGCCACCAGCCGAGCACGGGTTTGCCGTGGTAGCTCTGCAGCGTCAGGTTTGAGGCGACGACGTTTTCCGGGACCGGCTGGAACCACACCGGCTGCAGGTCGCGTCCGAGGATCATCGGCCCGCTCTGTCCGACGATCGGCGGTTTGTTCAGGTCGTAGAAGTTGGCGGCGAAGATGTAGCCGGGCGCGACACTCGCGCTCCCGGAGGGCTGGACGCGCTTGATCACCGGCGGGTGTAGCGACGGGGCGGTGAGGAAGCTGTACGTGCCCGCGGTGGTGTACTGGCCGAGCGGCGCTCCCTTGTTGCCTTCGAACGCGAAGCTGACACCGGCGAAGGCGAGCACGGCGACGCCGACCAGCGGCACGAACCGCCGCGAGGCGCGCGTCAGGGTCTCCGACGGCGCTGGCAGGGCGAGGAACGTCATCAGAGCCGCGACGGCGCACAGGCCCGCGGCGATGAAGTAGGCCAGCCGGAAGCCGCTCGTCAGCGCCTGGTTGACCTGCTGGCCGCTGCCGATGAGGCTGCTCGAGTGCTGCGTGGCAAGTGTGATCAGCACGACCAACCCGAGACCGCCGCCGACCTGACGCGAGGTGTTCACGAGGCCGGAGGCGAGCCCGGCCTGACCCTCCTTCGCCTCCTGGGTAGCGGCGATCGTCGAGGGCACGATTGACATCGCGATCCCCGCGGCCGTCAGCACTCCGGGAATCGCCACATACACCCAGGCGCTGCCGCTCGAGTTGATTTTGGTGAAGAGCAGCAGCCCGACCGTCATCATCAAGAGCCCGCTGCCAAGCACCGTGCGAACGCCGAAGGCACTGACCAGCTTGCCGGCGCGCGAGGCAAGCAGGAGGATCGCGATCGTCATCGGCAGGAAGACGAGCCCGGTGTGGAACGGGGACAGGCCGAGCACCTGCTGCATGTAGAGCGAGCTCACGAACCACATCGGGAACAGGGCGGCGCTGAACAGCAGCACGATGTTGTTCGCGGCGCGCAGGCCCTTCGTCAGCTGCTTGAACGGGATCAACGGCGCCTTGGCGATCCGGTCCTCGATCAGGCCGAAGGCGATCAGCAGCACGATGCCGACGCAGATCGGGATCAGCGCCTTCGCAGAGCTCCAGCCCGCGAGCCCGGCTTCGACGACTCCGTAGACGAGGATCAGCTGACCGACGGTTAGGGTCACGGCGCCGGCGAGGTCGAACTTCGCATCGGGTGCGCGGCGGCGTTCGGCGACCACGCGGTAGGCGACGATCGCGGCGGCGATCCCGATCGGCGGGTTGATCAAGAGGATCCACCGCCAGCTCAGGAATTCGGTGATGATCCCGCCGAGCAGCGCGCCCGCTGCACCGCCGACGCCGTTGGTCGCCGCCCACGTGCCGATCGCCCGGTTCAGCGACGGCCCGGGTGCGAAGGATGCGGTGATGATCGCGAGCGTCGAGGCGGCCATCAGCGCGCCGGAGACGCCCTGCAGGCCACGCGCGATCACGAGCACGGCCTTGTCCGGCGCCAGCCCACCGGCGAGGGAGGTCAGCGCGAACAGCACGAGCCCGATCACGAAGATCCGTCGCTGGCCGAAGTGATCGGCGGCGCGGCCGCCCAGCATCAAGAAGCCGGCGAAGGTGATCGTGTAGGCATCCACGACCCACTGCAGCCCTGGCGAGGAGAATTCGAGGTCGGACTGGATCGAGGGCAGTGCGACGTTGACGATGCTCAGGTCGAGGATGACCATGAACTGCGCCGCGCAGCACACGGCGAGGAGCAGGCCGAGGCGCCGTCCTGAGCCGTCGGCGCTCGATGCGGGCGCCGACGCTGCCGGCGCGGTCGCTGTGGCGTCTGCGGTCACGGTCGCGCTCCTGTGTTGCGTGGCGTCAGAGGTCTGTTGCTAGGGTGGGCGCCCCAGCCCCGTGAAGAATGGAGCCCGGCCCATGAAGAGAACGCCACTGACAGCCATGCTAACGCTGGCCGCCGTGCTGGCGAGCAGCCTTGCGCTGGCGGCATGCGGCGGGAAATCGGGCTCCTCGACGTCGACCTCGACGCCCGCGACGACAAGTACCACGACGCCAGGCACGACGACGACGACCAAACACGGGCACCAGTCGCAGCCGAGCTACTAGACGGCGCTTCGCGCAGCAGCGTGCCGTGCTCGCGGCGCGGCGCGATCGACGGACTAGGCACCCGCCTTGCCTCCTGCGGCGAGGAGGGAGGCGTAGAAGCCGATCACCTTGCTCGTAGCTGACGTTCCCAGCGTGCGCCCGTTGGCGTCGAGGGCCTGCACCGCTGCGTACTTGTACTTGTGCGGCAGCTCGTCGGTGCTCTCGAACCCGGTCGCGGGCATCGTCGCGCGCACCTTCAGCGCGTGAGGTTCTTCGCCCGCCAGCACGCGCCATGACGAGACGCCGGTGGCGCCGTTCCAGCTCGCGTGGACGATCGTCCCTTCTTCGGTGTCGTTGTAGGCAGCGAGGATCGCCGGCGGCGCGGCCGGGACGGCGCTCCACGGGTAGCGGAAGGCGCGGTAGAAGGACGTGTCGTAGGGCTGGTGGGCGTCGAACACGAGCGTGCCGTCGGCGGCGAACTCGCTGATCTGCGGGACGCCGCCGTAGCCGATCAGGACGTTCCCGTTCGGCAGCGTCTGCATGTTGCCCTGGCTCGAGGCGAGCGTCTCAGGGGTCGGGTGCGTGTAGGCCTTCACCAGGCGCGCCGTGTGTGCCTGTTCGTCGATCGAGACCACGATGCCGCGCGACTGTTTGTGGATCGGCGGGTTCGCGCCGTCGTCGAAGAAGGTGATCGTGCCGTCGGGGCGCATGCGCCCGTCGTGCTGCCAGGCCGTCTCGGTCCCGGGGCCCATCTTGAACGAGCTGTGGTTGCCGCCCAGGCGCCAGCGGATCTTCCCCGTGCCGGCTTCGACGTCGTAGCCGGCCCACGTGCTGCGCGCCGAGAGCAGCAGGTTCCCGTCGGGCTGCAGGTCGATCGAGTTGAGGTGGAAGTAGTCCCAGGGCCTGGCGCTGGAGGTGACTTCGACTTCGGACTCGGCCGCCTTGACGTGGTCGAGACTGTGCCATTCCCAGCGCACGAGCCCGGTGTGCATGTCGATCTCCTGCACGGCCACGTCGGTGATCGTCCCGTCGGAGGTGCCTCCAGCCGGGCGCAGGTCGCAGCGCATCGGGTTGAACGCTGTGATGTAGGCGACGTCGTGCGAGGCGAGGCGGAACTCGTGCAGGTCGGCCTTCAGGCCGTTGCCGCCCGCGACGTGCGCGATCACCTGGTAGTGGGAGTTCATCACCAGGTCTTCTCCCTGCCCGAAGCCCAGCGAGAGCACGCGTCCCTTCCACCAGGTCAACACGCGCTGCCCCTGGTAGCTCTGGACGTTGAGGTTCTCTGCCGTGGTTTCGATGCCGCTCAGGTGCTCGAACCACACGAGCTGTCCCTGCGGGTTGTAGATCAGGGGGCCGTACTGCCCTGGCCCGGGGCCGTTGGTGACGAATACGTCCCCCGCCGCCGGGTCGCTGTCGGGGGTCGTGACCGTCATCACGGGTGCCTTCACCCCGGGCATCGTCGTGAAGCTCTGCGAATCGGGGGGCGTAGCCGGCGACGCCGGGAACTGCGGCACGTGCGCGGTCGGGTAGGGGCTCGCCACGTGGAACGACCACGAGACCGGGCGTCCGGAGATCGTGGCACTCACCTTCACGGTCTCGTTTTCGGCGAACGGCTTGGAGGGCAGGAAGCTGGCGCCGTCGTCTTGCGAGAAGGAGACGAGACGCCCTTCGTGGCGCCCGCTCGCCGAGCCGAGCACCGAGACGCCGCCGATCGAGCCGGCGCTCGCTCCCAGGAAGCTGATCTGCGAGCGCGGGTTGGCGGTGTCGGTTTCCGGCGCCGGCGAGGCGTAGACGCGGGTTCCGCTCAGCTGGGCCGAGCGTTCGGGCGAGTCCAGGTTGCATGGCGGCGAAGCCGCGGTGGCGCTCGAGGAGCCCGAGGAGAGGTTCAGGCTCGGCGAGCCCAGCACGATCGCCAGCACCGCCCAGGCGGCGACGAGGACACCCAGGATGATGAGTAGGTAGCGGCGCATGCAGGGGAGATGACCCGCGGGTGCGTGCCAGCTCCCGCGCGGGTCGAGGCGGGAAGCGTGCCACATTCACGTGCGGGGAACGTAAGAGTTGCCTCAACCCCGGATAGGGAGGATCCAGACGCGCAGAGGAAGTCGTTTCCGCGACCGCAGAGAGGCCGGCCGGCTGCTGGGCGAGCGCCTGCGGTCCTCCGAGCGCTGCGGCGAGCCGATCGTGCTGGGGCTGCCACGGGGCGGCGTGCCCGTCGCGGCCGAGGTCGCGCAGGCGCTGCGGGCGCGGCTCGACGTGCTCGTGGTGCGCAAGCTCGGGGCCCCGGGCCGCGAGGAGCTCGCGATCGGCGCGATCGCGAGGGGAGGCGTGCGCGTGCTCAACGGAGCCCTGATCCGCGAGCTGCAGATGACGCTCGCGGAGCTGGCTGAGATCGAGGACCGCGAGCGGGCCGAGCTCGAGCGCCGCGAGCGGAGCTATCGAGGCGGGCGCCCGCTGCTGGACCTGGCGGGCAGGACCGCCGTCCTCGTCGACGACGGCCTTGCGACCGGGTCGACGATGCTGGCCGCGGTGGCCGCGGTCCGCGCTGAGCTGCCCGCGGCCGTCCTCGTCGCCGTGCCGGTGGCCGACCCGGAGATCTGCGCGATGCTCGGCGACGCCGCCGACGAGGTCGTCTGCCTGCTCACGCCGCATCCCCTCGGGGCGGTCGGCCTGTACTACGAGGACTTCTCGCAGACCGCCGACGAGGAGGTGCGGACTCTGCTGGAGAGCGGGCGCTAGCAGCCCTCACGGCGTGAGGTCGAGCACCACCTCGCAGCTGTCGACCGAGGCGCGCGTGCCCGGCGTCTCGCCGGCGTCCATCGCCTCGAAGATCTTCGCCGCCTCGTCCATGTCGGACGCCGTCTCGAAGCGCTGGAGCACCACGGCAGTCCCCTGGGAGCTGTCGAAAGCGACCTCCAGCCCCGTCGTCTTGACGCCGGGGGGCGGGCCGCCCGACCCCTCGATCCGTGCCTTCAGCGCATCCATCCGCTCCTGCGTGACACCCGTGAACCTGACGGCTCGCACGAACATCTCATCCCCCTTTGTTCGGTTGTGCGGACGCTAGCCCGGTCGGGCGGCGCAGTCAACTTCTCGAGGCGCTGAGGGCCGTCTGCTCGAAGTAGTGGCCCTGCTCGAGGTCCTCGATCAGCCCCGGATGTGTCGGGCGCCACCCCACCAGCTCGCGTGTGAGCGCGCTCGACGCGGGGATGTCGAAGGAGATGAACGCGGCAAGGAAGGGCGGCATCACCTCCGCGGCCTCCTCGATGGTGACGCTGCGCGCGGGCACGCCCAGCCCGCGGCCGATCGCCTCCGCGATCTCGCGCATCGGGATGCCGTCCTCGGCGGTCGCGTGCAGGACGCTGCCCGCAGCGGCGCTCTCCAGAGCGAGGCGGTACAGGCGCGCCGCGTCGAGGCGGTGGACGGCAGGCCAGCGATTGGCGCCCTCGCCGACGTAGCCCGCGGCGCCGGTCCGGCGCGCGGCGTCGACGATCATCGCCACGAAGCCGTGGTCGCCCTCCCCGTGGACCGTCGGCGCGGGGCGCACCACGGAGCTGCGCACGCCCTGGTCGGCAAGGGCGAGGGCGGCGCGCTCAGATGGCGCGCGGTAGGAGGCGGCGCCGTCGGCCGGCGAGGCGTCGTGCTCGGTGGCGACGCGGCCGGGCGCGAGCAGTCCGGTGCCGGTCGTCATCACGAACGGCCGATCCGAGCCGGCGAGGGCGGCGCCGATCGTCTCCACGGCGCGCAGGTCGATCGGCCCGGATGCGGCGATGTTGGAGAAGTCGTGCACGAAGGCCGTGTGGATCACGCCGTCAGAGGCGGCGGCGGCCTCACGGAGGCCGTCGAGATCCTCGAGGTCGCCGCGGAGCGGCTCGGCCCCCGCGGTCGCGACGCGTTCGGCTGCGTCCTCAGAGCGGACGAGCCCGGTGACCTCGTGCCCGGCGGCGAGGAGGTCCGCGAGGACGGCGGAACCGATGAAGCCCGATGCTCCGGTGAGGAAGACACGCATGAGAGAGAACCTCCAGTGGGTCGACGATGACAGAGACTGACATCAACCTAGCAGATCGATGTCAGTGGCTGTCATCGATAGGATCCAGGGGATGGGGCGCTGGGAGCCGAACGCGCAAGGGCGCCTCGCCGAGGCTGCGATGGAGTTGTACGCCGAGCGGGGCTACGAGGGCACGACCGTCGCGGAGATCGCGGCGCGCGCAGGGTTGACCGAGCGCACCTTCTTCCGCTACTACGCCGACAAGCGCGAGGTGCTCTTCGACGGTGGCTCCCAGATGCAGGAGCTGCTCCTCAGCGCGGCCGCCGCCGCGCCTGCGGACGCCGAGCCGATCGATGCCGCCGCCGCCGCGCTGGAGGCTGTCGCGGCTGTGCTCGACGAGCACCGCGGCCGCGAGTTCGCGCGGCGCCGGCAGAAGCTGATCGCCGCGAATCCCGAGCTCCAGGAGCGTGAGCTGATCAAGCTGGCGGCCTGGTCGCAGGCGCTCGCCGGCGCCCTATGCGAGCGCGGCGCGCCCCCCGCCACTGCAAAGCTCCTCGCCGAGGTCGCGCTGGCCGTGTTTCGCGCGGCGTTCGAGCGGTGGGTGGGCGAGGACGACGAGCGCGACCTCGCCGACCTGGTTGGAGACGCGCTCGGCGAGTTGAGGGTGGCGGTGGCCTGAGATGAGGCCGGCCGGGTGCGGCGCGTCAGTGGTCGAGCGCCGAGCGGCAGCCCCAAGCCGCCGTCAGGAACATTTCCAGCAGCGCGCGCGTCTCCTCTTCGCCGCGCGCGTCGATCTCCTCGATCATCTGCGCGACGAGCGAGGCGACCTCGACGGGGTCCATCGGCCAGCTCTCATATTCCATGCAGACGATCTTGAGACAGCTCTCATGTCCCGAGCTAAACGAGAGCTAGCGCGCGCCTAAAAAAGTGGGTCCAACGCGCGCCGGCCGGGTTGGACGTTTCGTCGCAACGTCCTCAGACGCCGTGCTGCGCGGGCACCTCGCCATCGGCGACGGCCTCCGCGAGCCGCGCGTGGTCACGTTCGTTCTGGTCGGCGTAGGCCGAGGAGAACTGCGCGATCGCGCGCTCGAACCCCTTGCCGGAGCCGAGGTACGCGGCGATCGCGAGCCGGTCTCCCGAGCGGGCGTGCATCCGCGCGAGCGACCAGCCGCACGCGCGCGTGTAGGCGTGCAGCCCGGACTCGCTCAGCGTGGCGAGGTCGGCCGAGGCCTTCCAGTCCCACAGCTGGCGCACGTAGAAATCGTGCTCCGCACCGTCCAGACCTTCGCTGCGCTGCCAGCTCAGGAAGATGTCGACGGCGGCCTGCGAGAGCCGCTGCCCGTGGACGACCCGCTCGCCGTGGTTCGCGAACTCGCTGCGCCCGAGGTAGGGCTCGAGCACCGAGGGCTGCGCCTGCTTAGCCTGCAGAACGAGTGGATCGCCCGTGCCGCGCCCGGCGAGCAGGAACACCCAGGCCCGCGTGCCGACGCTGCCGACGCCGACCACCTTGCGCGCCATGTCGAGGAACTCGTAGGTGCCGAACAGGTAGCGGCGGTCAGGCTCGAGGCTCTCGGCGTACTCGTCGAGGAGCTCGCGGACGTACTCGCGCTCGTCGCGTTCGTCGGCGGGATCGAAGAGCTCGCTGAAAGGCACGAGCAGCGGCGGCACGTGGCGAAAGCGCAGCCGGCCGTCGATGCGCTCGGTGAGCTTCTTGACCGCTCTCAGGTGGGTCTTGCGACGCGCTCGCGCAAACGGCTTCGCGAAGACGATCCGTTCGCGGCTACCGAGTGTCCCGCCGAAGCGCTCGACCAGCTCACTCGCCGTCAGCCGCTCGTACCAGACGTCGAGGTGGCTCGCCTTCGCGAACCCGCGCATCGCCTCGCGGTACTCGCCCACGCTGCTCGTCACGAGCCGCCGCCGGCGGGGAGCCGGAAGGGCGAGCTCGCGCGCGGCGATCTCGATGCTCGCGGCCATCCGCTTGACGTCCCACTCCCACGGCCCCGGGAGCGTCTCGTCGAAGTCGTTCGGGCTGAAGACGACGCGGCGGTCCGGTGCTCCGAACGCGCCGAAGTTCGAGATGTGGGCATCGCCGCAGGCCTGCACGACGATCCCCGAGTCCGGCGTGGCAGCGAGGTCGGCTGCCATCACGGCCGCCGCGCCGCGGTAGAAGGTGAAGGGGGAGGCGAGCATCCGCCCGTAGCGGATCGGGACGAGCTCGGAGACGCGCGTCCTCGCCTGCTTGACGAGGATCTCGACGGGATCTGCGCGGCGGGGTCGCGGCTCCCATTCGCCGTGCGCGGAGCGCGGCGAGCGGCCGCGTGCCTCGCGTCCACGCTCGGCCGACTCACCGGATTGCAGCGCCGCCGTCTTCGACGCACGTGAGCGACTCCTCGAGGAAGAGCGTCCGTTGCGCTTGGAGCCTGCGTCAGCCTGCACCGAAGTTCGACCATACTGGGCGGGTGCGGCGGTCAGCACGGCGAAAGCGGAGCGTCTCGGCCGTCGTGATGCTGACGGCCGTCCTGCTCAGCGGATGCGGTAGCGGCGCCGGCTCGTCGCGATCGGCTTGCAACGGCGTGAGCGGCCTCTGCTCGCGCCGGCTCGACCAGGTCTTCTTCGCGGCCACGCACAACTCGTTCGCCGCCTCGGAGGAGCCCGGCTGGCACTTCGCGAACCAGACCTACGCGATCCCGCGCCAGCTCGCCGACGGCATTCGGGCGCTGCTGATCGACGTCCACTACGGCGTCAGCGATCCCGCGACGGGCCGGGTGCGCACCGACTTCGCCGCAGAGGGCGCCGAAGCCAACAAGGTCGCGCGCCAGGTTCCGCCGCAGGCGCTGCGGGTGGCCGACCAAGTCGCGGGCGGAGTGGGACTGGGTCGCCTCCAGGGCACACCGGCGCTCTACCTCTGCCACACGCTCTGCGAGCTCGGTGCGGAGCCGCTGGGGCGCGAACTGGAGGCGATCAAGAGCTTCCTCGATCGCAACCGCGATCAGGTCGTGATGCTGATCCTGGAGGACTACCCGCCGGCCGCGGCCGTGACGGAGGCGTTCGCGCACGCGGGGCTCGCGCGCCACGTGGCGACGCTGGAGCCCGGAGCGCCGTTGCCGACGCTGGGCACGCTCGTCTCGAGCGGGCGGCGTCTGATCGTCTTCGCGGAGAACCACGGTGGAACCCCGGCCTGGTACATGCCTGCGTTCACGTTCATCCAGGACACGCCCCTCGGGGCGCTTCATCCAGGCCAGCTCAGCTGCAAGCGCTACCGCGGCCAGAAGGCGAGCCCGCTGCTGCTCGTCAACCACTGGATCCCGCCCTTCCCGCCGAGCCCGGCCGTCAACGCGCAGATCGGGCGGACCGCGTTCCTGCGGCCACGGATCGAGCAGTGCGAGCGCAGGCTCGGCGCACGTGGCGCGATCGTGGCCGTGGACTTCTACCAGCGCACGGCGGTTGTGAAGGTGGTGCAGGCGCTCAACGAAGCCGCCGCCCGCTAGGCCGGCGCGCACCGCCGCCGCCGCCCGCCGGGGCGCTCACAGTTCCGCGAGCACCTCGGCCGCCGCGCGTTCACCTGAGCGCACCGCGCCGTCCATGTAGCCCACCCAGTAGTCGGAGGTCTCCGTGCCGGCCCAGTGGATGCGCCCGACGGGTTCGCGCAGCGCCTTGCCGAATTCGAGCAGCGTGCCGGGGCCCAGACCGGCGACCGGGTCGCCGCGGCTGAAGCGCTCTTCGGCCCACGCGTTCTCGACGTACTGGATCGGGTTCTTGGCCTTTTCGCCGAAGTAGTCGACGAAGTTCGCGATCACCGCTTCGCGCCGCGCCTGCGCGGAGAGGCCGTACCAGCTGCGGGCGTCGGCGCCGCCGATGAAGCCGAGCAGCACGCCCGGGCTGCCCTCCACCGGGGTGCTGTCGAAGGTCGTCCTGACCGGCCCGTTGAGGCTCACGGTCTGACCGGTCAGCCCTTCTTCGCGCCAGAACGGCTCGTTGTAGACGACGTCGACCTTCGCGTAGGTGCCCATCGGCGAGCGCTGGGTGAGCTGGTCGCGCAGCACGGGGAGCAGCGGTTCGTAGTCGATCCGCGCGGTCAGAGCGGGCGGCATCGCGACGATCACGCGCTGCGCCTTCACGTGCCCTTTTTCGAGTTCCACTTTCACCGCCTTGGCTTCCTGGACGATCTTCATCACGCGCGCGTTCACGGCCACGCGCGAACCCAGTTCTTCTGCGATCTTCAGAGAGATCGTCTGGCTGCCCCCGGCGAATCGTTCTTCCTGCGCTCCTTCGGTTGTCTGGAAGTTCCGTTCGAACGTGCCGGGGTGGGTTTCGTCCCCGGAGGCGGCGAGGTAGAAGAGCACGTAGAGCAGCGAGAGGTCGCGCGTCTCCTGCCCGAAGATCGCCTCGATCGCGGTGCCGACGATGCGCTGGAATTCGGGGTTGACCTCGTTCGCCTTGACCCATGAGTAGAAGGTCTGGCTGTCCCATTCGACGGCTTCTTTGGCTTCCCAGGGGGCCTCGACGTCGATCTGCTGAGCCATCAGGTTGACGCGCTCGATCATCTGCAGGAGATCGGGCAGGAAGAGGGGGTCGGGCGGCGCGATCCCGGTCGGGCCGTTGGAGGCGAACGTTTCCCGTTTGCCGTCCTTCCAGTAGACGTTGTTGCCGGTGTTCCAGGTCGGGAACGTTTCGACGCCGACGGCTTTCGCGAGCGCTTTGATCCGGTCCTGCGTCGGCCCGACGAACTCGGCCCCGGCGTCGATGTAGGAGCCGCCGGTGATCGGCCTGTTCCACGTGCGCCCGCCGACGCGTTCGCGCCCCTCGAGGACGACGACCGAATGGCCGGCGGCAGCGATCGTGCGCGCGGCAGTCAGCCCGGCGAGGCCGGCGCCGACCACGGCGACGTCCGCCTTCTTCACGGCTGGGCTCGCGGCTGCCGCGCCGGGTTCGGCGTTCCCTTCTTCGGCGCGCGCGACGGTGGGCAGGGCGGCCGCGGCGGCGGCCGCGCCGGCCGTGCCGAGCAGCGTCCGGCGGGTGAAGCGCCGGGCCTCAGAGGCCTGGCAGTCGATCTCGTTGCTCACTGTGTCTCCCAGGTGGTGAACCCGGGCGTCCGCCTGCGCGCTCACGGCTCCGGGCTCGCCACGGGCTCCGTCGAGCTCGCCTGCCGTGCCGTCACCAGCCGGTCGCCCCCGTCTCGTGCAGCCCTGTACCCGGGATCTCCCCCGGTCAACCCAAGCCGGCGAGACCGGCCGCGCGGGGACGCCGCCGCTTGTCTGTCGGCGCGGCGGCGTTTCTGATTAGAACTCGGCCGGCGGGGTAATTACGCGGCCGTCGTTCACAGCTGGTTGCCGGCCGAGGGGGACGGAGCCGGACAAGGTTTTCGAGACTGCGCGTGGGCGCAGGTATAGGGGGACATGTGCTGCGTGCCAAGCGAGCAGGCGTAGACGGTCGGGTCGGTGACAGCGTGCGGTCGGGCGGCCGCTCATGGCGGGTGTGGGCGGTGTCGCTCGCCGTGCTCCTCGCGAGCCTCGTCGCCGCGGCGGGTGCCTGCGCCTTCGAAGCGCGGGGCAGCGTCGAACAGGTCGACGTGACCGGTCTCGCGCCGAACGCAGAAGCTTCGCTGCTCAAGGGCCACTCGACGGTGGCGACGCAGAACGCCGACGAACAGGGCGGCCTGCTGTTCCGCAACGTGAAGCCCGGCAAGAAGTACCACGTCGTCTCCGGCGGCGAAGAATCCGCCGTGGTCACGGTCCACAAGGGCACCTCCGAACCGTGGGACCCGAGCATCTACGGACAGGAAATCCCCGACAACGGCTACACCTACCTGACCACGCGCGACGGCACGAAGCTCTCGATCGACGTGCACCCGCCGACGAGCCCTGCGGGGGAGCCCGGCGTGCCGTCGATGTTCCACTTCCCGACGCTGCCGATCCCGGGTGTGCCGACGCCCGCCTACACGGCGCCCTACCCGACGCTGATCGAGTACTCGGGCTACGGGTACGCGAACCCGGCCGGACCGGAAAACGGCATCGCGGTCGTGGCGAACCTGATGGGCTTCGCCGTGGTCGACGTGAACATGCGCGGCACCGGCTGCTCGGGCGGCGCCTTCGACTTCTTCGAAAAGCTGCAGAACCTCGACGGCTACGACGTGATCGAAACGATCGCTCACCAGCCGTGGGTGAAGGGCGGCAAGGTAGGGATGATGGGCATCTCCTACGGCGGCATCAGCCAGCTGTTCACCGCCCAGACGGATCCGAAAGCCCTGGCGGCGATCGCGCCGCTGTCGGTGATCGACGCGACGGCCACGACGCTCTACCCGGGCGGTGAGCTGAACACCGGCTTCGCGGTCGAATGGGCCGAGCAGCGCCAGCAGAACGCCGAACCGGCGAGCCCGGGGCACGGGCAGGCGTGGGCAACCAAGCAGATCGAAGAAGGCGATGAAACGTGCAAGGAAAACCAGGCTCTGCACGGCGAGGCCGCGAACCTGATGCAGAAGATCGACGAAAACTCGACCTACAAAAAGGACGTCGCGGATCCGCTGGACCCGGTCACCTTCGTCAAGAACATCGACGTGCCGACCTTCATGGCCTGCCAGTGGGAGGACGAGCAGACCGGCGGACACTGCGCCGATCTCGCCGAGCACTTCACCGGCACCAGCAAGAAGTGGTTCACGTTCACCAACGGCGCTCACATCGACTCACTCGATCCGGCGACGCTGGACCGAATGTACGACTTCCTGGAGCTCTACGTGGCGAAACAGGCGCCGATCGAGGACGCTGCGGTGATAAACGCCGCGGCGCCGGTCATCTACGACGAAGGGATGGGGCTCGAAAAGACCAACCTCGTCACGCTCCCGTCGGATCCGGTCCAGCTCAAGCCGACGTATGAATCGGCGTTGACCGCCTTTGAAGAAGAGCCGGAGATCCGCGTGCTCTTCGACAACGGCGCGGGCGCGTCGCCGCTCGGCACCAAGACGGCCGGCGATCCTTACCCCGGCTTCGAGAAGTCCTTCTCTGCGTTCCCGATCCCCGGCACGAAGGCCAAGACGTGGTACTTCGGGCCCGGCGGCACGTTGAACGAATCGAAGGCCTCGAGCGAAGGGCGGGACACCTACACCTCCGACGCGAGCGCGGTGCCGCTGACGGACTTCGGTCCGAGCACCGGCTCTGGCGGCCTGTGGGGCGACGCCGCGCAGTGGGACTGGAAATGGCAGCAGCCTCCCGCCGGCGACGCAGTCTCGTATCTGTCGGCTCCGCTGAAAGAAGACACGACGGCGATCGGCGGCGGCGCCGTGACGGTCTGGCTGAAGTCCTCGACGCCCGATGTGGACCTGCTCGCAACGGTCAGTGAAGTGCGCCCGGACGGCAACGAGACATTCGTGCAGAACGGGTACCTCCGTGCGAGCGAGCGCAAGCTCGCGACGAGCAGGAAGAACATCCTCGCGGAGAAGCCGAGCGCGCTGCAGCCGATCCCGACGATGCTCGCCTCCGACAAACAGGCGATGCCGGCCGACCAATATGTGCCGGTCACCATCCCTCTCTACTTCGAGGGGCACGCCTACCGGGCAGGATCGCGCGTGCGGGTGGCGATCTCGGCACCGAACGGAACGCAGCCGATCTGGTCGTTCGCGCACACCGAACCGGAAGGCTCCACCGCGCAGGAGTCGGTTGCCTTCTCGCCGAGCATGCCGTCGAGCCTCAGCCTGCCGATCATCCCGGGCGTGAGCATCCCGACCGAACTGCCGGCCTGCCCGAGCCTGCGAAACGAGCCCTGCCGGACGTATCAGGGGATCGCGAACGACGGCTCCTGAGGGCGCCGGGCGGGGACCCAAACGGGGACATCTGGCCCACGGTCTAGCTTCTTTTCAGCGACGACCGTGGGGCCGGGTGGGCCCGGGAAAAGGAGCGGCGTGATGATCCTGAAGCGCTCGGCGGCAGAGGCAGTTGGGACGTTCGTGCTCGTGTTCGGCGGTGTCGGCACCGCCGTCATCGCCGGTCACGAGGTGGGGAACCTGGGGATCGCCTTCGCCTTCGGGCTCTCGCTGCTCGCGATGGCCTACGCGATCGGCCCGATCTCCGGCTGTCACATCAACCCGGCGGTCACGCTCGGGCTGCTGGTGAGCGGCAAGGTAGAGCTTCCCGAGGCGGTCCGCTACTGGGTGGCGCAGATCGTCGGCGCGATCGTCGGGGCCGCGGCCGTGCTCGCGATCGCTTCCGGCCGGCCCGGCGGCTACAGCGCCGGCGCGGAAGGGCTGGGAGCGAACGGATACGCCAGCCACTCGCCGGCCGGCTACGCGCTCGGCTCGGCGTTCGCGATCGAGGTGATCCTGACTGCCTTCCTCGTCTTCACGGTCCTCGCGGCGACCGACCGGCTCGCCAACGTCGCCTTCGCCGGGATCCCGATCGGGCTCGTCCTGGTGCTGATCCACCTTGCGAGCATCCCGGTGACCAACACCTCGGTGAACCCCGCGCGCAGCATCGGGCCGGCGATCATGGTGGGCGGTTGGGCGCTCGAACAGCTCTGGCTGTTCATCGTCGCGCCGCTGCTCGGCGGACTGCTCGGCGCGCTGGTGCATCGGCTCCTGTTCAGGGACAGCCGCGCGGTCACCCCCGCTGAGTCGGCGGTCGAGGCAGACGCCTGAGCACCCGCGCCGGCGGGGCCGCGGTCAGCCGCCCGCTCGCTTCGCGTTCCGAAGCCGGGCAGCGTCGGCGCCGACGGCGCGTCGAGTTGGCTGGTCTGTTCGCTCAGCGACACTGAGAAGGCGCCGTAGGGAGACGACGCGACGGACGGCGTAGCCGAGACGACCGTCTGGCTCGGAACCGATCGGGCGGCGCGCAGGAAAAGCTGCGCTCACCCAGTTCGCAGCGTGCATGCGTGAAAACGGGGTCGATGTCCGGCTCCGAACACGAGCGGCAGCGGCCCCGTGTTCGACACCAAAGGGCTCGACACCTCGAGCGCCGCGTTCAAGAAGGCGGAGCAGAAGTGCCGCGCCGACCTGAAAGGTGCCTTCGGCGGCGCTGCGCGCGGGGCTCCTCCGGGTGGCGCTCCCGGCGGCGGGCCGCCGGGAGGTGGGCCGCCCGGCGAAGGCGCACCCGGGCCTGAGGCAGGCAGGGAGCGCCGGCTGACCTCCAGCCAGATCGGGCTCGGACGGGGCGGCCGGACGGGGAGCCTGACCCCGCCGGCTGCAGTCCGGGGTGACAGCCTCGCGGAGATCGCCTTCTTACCGGCGGGGGCGTAGGCCCGAATCCCGCGAACCTGAGTCGCGCGAACGGCGCGCCGTCCGCGCCGCCCGAAGTGAGGAACGACCGCGTCACTGCGCGCGCGAAAGTGTTAGGAACCCACGGACGCTTGCAGCGCCTCGCCCGTACGCGGCGGGCGAGAACAGACTCAAGGGGAGATTCGACTTGCGACGAGCATTGTTTGCGTGTATCGGAGTACTGGGGCTCGCGGCGCTCACGCTGCCGGCCGGCGCCTCGGCCGTACCGACGGTGGCGATCAAAGCGAAGATCGTGCCGATCAAAGGGTTCCCGGGCACCGGGAACAAACTCGGCGCCGGTGCGGCTGTCGAAAGCCAGGTCACCATCTCGGGCACCGAATATGGCGGCTTCCCGCCGCCGCTGATCGGCGTCAACGTATTCCTCCCCAAAGGCACCGTCCTGCATCCCAGCGGCTTCCCCGTCTGCTCGCCGACGGTGCTCGAACCGTCCGGCAAGGGTCCGAAGGCGTGTCCGAAAGGATCGTCGGCGGGGCCGGTCGGGACCGCGACCGGGGTCGTCGCGTTCGGAAGCTCGATCGTGCCCGAGACGACGACGATCGAATCGTTCTATGCGCCGGGCGGTGGCCTCGAGTTCTTCACCTTCGGCCACGAACCGGTCCTGCTCGAAATCCTCTCGACGGCCCATTTCGTCAGCGCGAGCGGGCTCTACAGCAAGGAGCTGATCGCACAGGTGCCGCTCGTGGAAACGGTGCCCGGCGCCCAGGACGCGTCGGTCAAATCGATCTCGCTGGTCGTCGGCTCCGCGATCCGCAAGCACGGCCAGACCATCTACTACGGCCGCGTGCCGAAGAAGTGCCCGAAGGGCGGCTTCCCCGGAAAGGCGGAACTGACCTTCGCGGGGCTCGGCGGGCTCACGCAGCAGACGGTGACCCAGACGCTGAAGGTGCCCTGCCCTCCGGGCTAGACGCAGCGGACGCGAGGCGGCCCGGCGTGAAGGCCGGGCCGCGCTCCCACTCACAGGCGACCAGGCCATCTCCGGGCTCCGGCCGGGGCGCGCCGGCTCACGCAGCGACCGCCTCGCGCTTGCGCCCACCGCATGCTCGGACCGCTCGAGATCCCGTAGGTGGCCGCCCCCTCCGGAATCCGCAGACCGGGTCCTCATGGAGCTAGCCGGACTCGAACCGGCGACCTCCTGGGTGCGATCCAGGCGCTCTCCCAACTGAGCTATAGCCCCGCGACGGTCGCCCGAGCGGGCACCGAGCGTCGGCGTCAAGTGTAGTCGCAGCACCGCGCATCGGGCCGGGCACGCGCTTTGCGCCCGTGCTCGGAGGCGGGGCAGTATCGTTTCGGGGCGTCATGGGATTGCTCGACGAAGCCATCCGCGACCATCTGGAGCTCAAGCGCAGGCGCGGCGCCGATCCGACCGAGATCGCCCGCGAGGAGCGTGAGGCGCTCGAGCCGGTGTTCCCCGACGAGCCGCGCCCGGCCGGGTTCGACGGCGAGCCGCAGGCGGCCGGCGTGCTCGACGGCGAGCCGCCGCAGGGCGATCCGATCCACGACGCCGCGGTCGCGGCAGAGGCCCCCGCCGATCCGGTGGCCGCGCAGAGCTTCGGCGATGAGACGGCAGAGCTGGACATGCAGGCCGTGCTCGAAGAAGACGTCCCCGAGCTCGACGACGCCGCGGCGTCCGGGGCGGTCGAATCCGTTGCGGAGGAGGGACCCGACAGCGCTGAGGCGCTGCGGCCCCCGCCGGCGGGCGAAGAGGACCTGCTCGAGTGGGAGGTTCCGGGGCGCGTCGATTCCGAGCCCCCGCCGGAGCCCCTGCCCGGCCAGGAAACGATGAGCTTCGAGTAGCGCGCCGCCGCGCGAGCGTCTACTGGCCGCGGGCGCCGAACAGCAGCGCCGCGAGCGCCTGCACGGCCGGCTCCTTCTCGACCACGCGGTCGAGACGCCCGGTCCGTGCGTACTCGTGCACGAAGGCCTCAGCGGTCAGGAGGATCGCCATGCAGCCGGCTTCGTCGATCTCGACGGGGTGTCCGTCCTCGCGGGCCATCACCGCCACTCCCTCGAGCGTGCGCGCCCAATCGGAGAGCGCCCGGCTGCGGGCCTCGAGCGCCTTGCGCCCGGCCCGGTGCACCTCGACTACGCTTGTCACCGCGACCTCGGGATGCGCGGCCATCCAGTGGAAGTAGGCGCCGATCCCGGCCTCGAGCTTCTCGCGCCACCCGGGCGCCGCGGCCGCCGCCACGAGCGAGGCACCGATGCGCGCGCGCGTCATCTCCTCATAGGTCGCCAGGAAGCACTCTTCCTTGTCGGCGAAGTGCCGGTAGAAGACCGTGCGAGAGGTGCGGGCGACGCGTACGACGTCCGCGATCGTCGTCTCGACATAACCCCGCTCGTCGACGCACTGCCCCATCGCGCGCATCAGCCGCTCGCGCTGGCGTGCGCTCACCTCCTCGGGCGCGAGAGTGTGGCGCCCGGCCGGGATCAAGAGGTCGTCGGCGATCTTGACATCGTCCATGAGGATGTTGTTAGTATACCGCCGCGTACTCGGAGGGGTACGAGTCCGTACAGGCGCACGAGGTGCCTGCGGGTCCAGTTTGAGGAGGGGGAGGATGAAGCGCAAGCTGCTTGCTCTGGCTGTTGCCACAGCGCTGCTGGCGATTGCGATCCCGGCTACGGCCGGCGCCGCGATCAGCTCGGTCTTCAGCACCGTCACGTGCACCGAACAGACCGGGGCCAACGCGGGACAGCGCTGGTGCGGGAGCAGCGCGAACACGACGGTGCCGTCCTTTGATGGCACGCCGATCGACGTGTCTGTCGCGTTCCCGCCCGCCACCGGCGAAGACAAAAACTACCCCGTGATCGGCCTCTATCACGGCTGGGGCAGCACCAAGATCACGCCCTCGAGCGGGACCGCCCAGCGCTTCCTGAAACTCGGCTACGCGGTCTTCAGCATCACCGATCGCGGCTGGGGCTCCTCCTGCGGAGGCCCGTCGAAACCCGCCAACACCGTGAAGGCAGCCCCCTGCGAACATGGCTACATCCATCTGCTCAGCCGTCGCTACGAGGTGCGCGACGCGCAGACGCTGCTCGGCAAGCTCGCCGACGAAGGCGTCATCAACCCGCAGGAGATCGGCGCCAACGGCGGCAGCTACGGCGGCGGCATGTCGCTGGAGCTCGGCTCCCTGAAGGACCGTGTCGAGCTGCCCAACGGCGAACTGATCCCGTGGGAAAGCCCGGGCGGCAAAGCGATGAAAATCGCTGCGACCGCGCCGGAATACCCGTGGAGCGACATCGCCGAGGCGCTGGAGCCCAATGGGTCGACACTCGACTACGTCGAAAACTCGCCCTACCAGGGGATGCTCGGCAACCACGAATTCGGGATCGAAAAGAACAACTGGAACGCCACGCTCTATGGGGCGGGCCAGCTGCTGGGCTACTACGGCCCCGCCGGCGACCCCGAAGCGAACATCACCGAATGGCACAACTTCAACATCACGGGCGGCCCCTACAACGGCAAACCGCTCGCGGTTCAGCAGGAAGAACAGCTGCCGAACCACAGCGCCTACTACACGAACCTCGAAGAGGCCCCGTCTCCGACGATCATGGAGAACGGCTGGAACGACGACCTCTTCCCCGTTGACGAAACGGTCAAGTACTACAACAAGGTCCGCGCTGCCTACCCGAACGCGGCGATGAAGATCTTCGACCTGGACCTGGGCCACAACCCGCGCTCCGCGTCGCCGGTCTCGACGGCCGACGTGGGCAAGCTGCAGGCGGCCCAGAACGAATGGTTCTCCTACTACGTCCGCGGCGAAGGCTCTGAACCGGCGGGTGCGCACGGCAGCGCGACGGCGATCACGAGCTTCTGCCCGCAGACCGCGGGCGGCTCGGGCACCGAATACAAAGCAGCCAACTGGGCGGCGCTCGACAAAGGCGAGCTCGACCTCTCGGGCGCGGCCGAACAGACGATCGTGGCACCGGGTACGGCATCCGCGAACGCCTTCACGTCGGGCACGGTGTGCACGACGCAGTCCTCGGGGACCAACGCCTCGGCTGCGACGTACAACAGCGCGCCCGCAGCCGAAGCGTTCTCGCTCGTGGGATCCTCGACCGTGATCGCCGAACTCTCGACGCCGGGCGAAAACGCCCAGGTGATCGCGCGTCTGTATGACGTGAACGGCGCCACCGAGCAGCTGATCGGGCGCTCGATCTACAGGCCCATCAGTCCCGGCGCCGGTTTCGTCAAGCAGGTCTTCCAGCTGCACCCGCAGGCCTGGAAAGTCGAACCGGGTCACTCGCTGAGGCTGGAGCTGCTCGCGCAGGACTCCGCCTACGCGCGCAACTCCTCGACCCCGCAGTCGACCCAGGTGAAGAACCTGGAACTGCGCGTGCCGACGGTCGAAGGGCCGGGAGGAGACGGCGGCGCGATCACCGCTCCGCAGGCTCCGTACCTGCCGCCGGGCTACACGCTGGCGCGCAACGAGCTCACCAGCGCACCCGGCCAGCCGCACCTGACGAGCGGCTCGACGCCGAACAACAACGGCCAGTTCACGCTCGCGTGGAACGCCTCGGAGGCGGCGACCGCGCTCACGTACACGCTCGAACACAAGAACGCGAGCGGTGGCTGGGAAGTCGTCGCGAGCGGTCTGACGGGCACCGAATACGCCTTCACCTCTCCTAACCCCGAGGGTGAGGGGACTTGGCTGTACCGCGTCTCGGCGAGCAACGAAGGCCCGTCGAGCACGTCCGAAGAATCGGCGCCGGTGGTGGTCGACGAGACCGCCCCCAACCCGCCGAGCGCGAACGCCGACAGGCTGCCCGACTACGCGGGCGGCGGCGGCTGGTACAAGGACACGGTCACGGTGTCGTTCAGCGCGAACGGCGATCCGGCGCTCTCCGATGGGAGCCCGGGCAGCGGCGTGGACCCGTCCTCGGTGCCCTCGCCGCAGACGTTCAGCACCGATGGCGCCCACGAAGCGTCGGGCACCGTCAAAGACAACGCGGGCAACACCTCGGCGCCAGGCGGTCTGACCGTCCAGGTCGACGCCAGCCCGCCGAACGTCGAAGTGAGCTGCCCTGCGACGGCCATCTACGGCAGCTCCGCGAAAGCGACGGTCACCGCCTCCGACGGACAGTCGGGGCTCGCGGTCGACCCGAGCGGCACCGTGCCGATCGACACAACCACGGTGGGCGTCAAGACGACGTCGGCGACCGCGGAAGACAACGTCGGTCATAGCGCGGAAGCGTCGTGCTCGACGACCGTCAAATACAGCTCGATCATCACCGGAGCGACAAAAGGCAAGTTGACGATCAACTCCGGCGAAGGCGTGGAGATCGCCCCGGGCGCGAAAGTCAGCGGTGCCGTGAAGGTCAAGTCCGGCGGTGCCGTCGACGTCGAGGGCGCGACGCTCTCGGGCGGTCTCGCGACCAGCAAAGCGACGGTTGTGAGGGTTTGCGGCGCGTCGATCTCCGGAGCGAGCAAACTGGTCGGGACGAGCGGTCCGGTCGTGCTGGGGCAGCCCGGGAGCGAATGTGACGCTTCCAGCTTCTTCGGCAACGTGACCGTGAAGTCCGGCACCGGCGGCGTGACGATCGAAGGGTCCGCCCTCGTGGAAGAAAACATGTTCCACGGGAACCTGATGGTGTCGTCCAACTCAGGCGGCGTCACCGTGCGCAACAACAGCGTCGCGGGGTCGTTGACCGTGAAAGGCAACAGCGGCACGGTCATCGACACGCCCAACGCGGTCGAAGGCAAGTCGAAGCTCCAGTAGCTGCGACGGGAGGGGTGAGAGAGGGCGGGGCGCGGAGCGCGCCCCGCCCTTTCTGTTCTTCAGCTCTCGAAGCGGGGAGGCCGACGCTCGGTGATCGCGCGGGCGCCCTCCTGGACGTCGGCGCCGAGGAAGCTCAGCATCTCGTAGGCCACGCTCGCGTCGAACGCGGGCACCGCGACGCGCAGCCAGTGGTTCAGCGTCCGCTTGGTCCACCGCGCCGCTTGCTGAGGGCCGCTCGCGAGCCGCGCCGCGATCTCCAGGGCGTCCTCCAGCACCTGCTCGCGAGGGACGCACTTAGATACGAGGCCGATCCGCTCGGCCTCGCGCCCATCGAGGAAGTCGGCCGTCAGCAGGTAGTACTTGGCCTTCGCCATTCCGCAGAGCAGCGGCCACACGATCGCGGCGTGGTCTCCCGCGACGACGCCGAGACGCAGATGACCGTCCGTCAGCCGTGCGTCCTCGGCGATCACGCTGATGTCGGCCATCAGCGCCACCGCCAGTCCGGCGCCTACGGCCGTTCCGTTGATCGCGGAGACGATCGGCTTCTCGCAGTCGAGCATGTTGGTCACCAGCGAAGCTGCCTCCCCCGCCATCGCAGCCACACGGCGGTAGTCGCCTGCCATCTCCTGGACCATCTCCAGATCGCCGCCTGCTGAGAACGCGCGACCCGCGCCGGTCACCACGGCGACCCGAACCGCCTCGTCGTCGGCGACATCGCGCCAGACGCCGGCGAGCTCGGAGTGCAGGCGCTCGTTGGTCGCGTTCATGCGCTCGGGCCGGTCGATCGTGATCAGTGCGACCCCGTCATCGCGCAGCTCGAAGCGCAGGTGCTCGTAGCGGTCCTGCTCGAGGCCGCTCATCCCGCCATCGTCAGCCCCCCGCTGACACTCAGGACCTGCCCTGTGATGAACCCGGCGTCCTCCGATGCGAAGAATGAGATCGCGGCCGCGATGTCCTCGGGTGTCCCGATCCGGCCCATCGGGATGGCGCGGAGCAGCGCCTCCTGCAGCCGCTCGGCTTGCGCCCGGAAGAGCGGCGTGTCGGTGGGCCCGGGGCAGACCACGTTGGCGGTGATGCCGTGCCGCGCCGTTTCGCGCGCGAGCGACTTGGTGAAGGCGATCACGCCTCCCTTGGCCCCGGCGTACACGGCCTCGCCGCTCGACCCGACGCGCCCGGCGTCGCTGCTCACGGTGACGAACCTGCCGCCCCGGCCGCGCTCGATCATCGCCCCGAGGAAGGCGTGCGTGATCGCGATCGCGCCGAGCAGGTTGATCGCCAGCACGCGCTCCCAGAACGGCCGCCCGGTGTCGAGGAAGCGGTGCGTCTCGTCCCATCCCGCGCAGTTGACGACGACGTCCGGGCAGCCGAGGTCGGCCTTCACGCTCTCAGCCAGGGAGGCGACCGAAGCCTCGTCTGCGACGTCCACGCGGTAGTGGCCCTGCTCCCCGCCGGACGCCGTGTCGGCCAGGTCTGCGCCGGCGACCTGGTAGCCGAGCGCGGCGAGCCGCTGGGCCGTGGCGCGGCCGATCCCCGAGGCGGAACCGGTCACCACCGCCAGCCTGCGCTCATCCGCCGGTCCCATCGCGCCCACGGACGGGCAGGCTACAGGCCTCGTCTGCCCACCGCGCCCTCCGTGGCATGCGGTGAGCAGCGAGGCCTCCCTCCACCGGAGCGCCGGGCCGGCATTCTCCCTCCGTGCTCGACCGGTTCCCCCGAACGGTCGACGCGGCCGGCCCGGCTGCCCCAGTTCCTCGGCGCGATCACCCCACCGCGCCGAGAGGCTCGATCACCAGGTGCCCGTTTCTCCTTCCGAGCAGCCGGTCTTCAAGCGCGGGCTCACGCAGGTGCGCTCGGTGGCGCCCGACGGTTCGCGGCTGACGGTGAGTTCATCGCCGTTCACCGCTTTCACCGTCACCGCGTAGCTGTCTTCATTCGCTTCGACAAGGCTCACGTAGGCGTTGCTGGGGTCCGGTTCGATCCGCACGGAGCTCTCGGCTTCGTGCAGCGTTTCGGCCTTCACTTCCGCGTAGGACCCGCTGTGGTCCGTCGCGATGGTCTCGGCGGCCAGCGCCGCAGCGTGTGCCGTTTCCTTCGCGCTCGCGTCTTGCGCCTTGGCCTTCTGCGTGACGAACAGCGGGATCGCGATCGCAGCGAGGATGCCGATGACGAGAATCACGACGAGCAGCTCGATCAGGGAGAAGCCGTCGTCTGTGCGCAAACGACCTTTGGGCGGGGTCCCGGTGAAAAAGCGGGACCGCCGCGGGTGCTGAAGCATCTTCGTAGACAACTCAGACCTCCGGGGCGATCACCTGGCGGTCGAGCTGTCTCTACACCGAGAGACCTCTGACTTTGCGCCCCCGTCTCACGACGGGTTTGCCTTTTTTCAGTGGTGTGGAATAAGGGTGTGGCGGGGGAGTGTAGGTGGCGTTTCACCACGTGTGCGCGAACTCGACGTATGTTCTAGTGACGCGCCACCGGGGCGGCACGGCGCCGTCGAGGAGGCCACCGGTGCGTCCTTCGCTCCAACCCCACGAGCTGGTGGACCTCGCGCCTGGTGAGCCACGCCAAGGGGAGCGACACGCCGAGTCTGGTCAGCTCGGAGGCCAGCGCGGCGGGCACCGCCGCGGCGAGTGGCACGCCGAGCCACATCAAGCTGACGGGAACGAGCGCCTCCGTGACCCCGGCGCCCGCGAGCGGCAGCCCGCGCGGCGTGAGCACGTAGCCGGTGGCGCAGCCGAGGATCGCGATCGACGGCGCGCAGGAGATCCCGAAAGCGTGCAACGAGGCCCACAGCGCGCAGGCCTCGGCGCCCCAGTAGACGGCCATTCCGCACAGCGCGGACAGCGCCCCGAGGGGCCGCCGCCACTGGCGCGCGAGGATCTCCGCGCCGGCGACCACGCTATCCAGACGCGTCCCCGCACGCCCGTGGCGGCTCCGCGCGCGCAGTCGAGGCCAGGCGAGCCCGGCGAGCGCCACGCCGGCCGGGACTCCGATGACCCACGGCCACACCGCCACGGCCTGGACGCCGGGCCTGCCGATCAGCACGAGCGCGCAAGCCCAGCCGGCCAGCGCGAGCACGATGTACTCGAGCAGGGCGAGGGCGGCCACGTGCGCGCGCGCCTCAGGGAGGCTCGCGCCGGCCCCGCGCAGCGCGCGAACGTCAATCGAGAACCCACCCTTCACGGAGGTCGCGCCCGCACCGAAGGCGACGACGCGAACTGCCTCCTGCGCTTGGAGCTCGCTGCGCCCGCAGGCCGCGGTGACGCGGCGATGGGCGAGCGCGTATCCGACGTAGGAGGCGAGCCGCGCGGCCGCGGCGACGGCGATCCAGATGGGGCCGAGGCGTTCGATCCTGGCTAGCACCTCGGAGGGGCCCGCGGCGAGCGACATCGCTGCGGCGACGGCTACCGCGACCACCCCGGCGGCAGCCGTCAGGGCGAGCGGATGGCGCTCGAGTCGCGATGTCCAGCCGTGCTCCACTACATGATGGTTACCCGCAATCGCCCCGCGCGGGGCGTTTCCGGGACCGCCGCCCGGGTAGTCAACAGCCGAGGCGCGGCATCGGCCGCGCGCGGAGTAGGGTGAGGCGCAGATGCTGAAGCTGATGTTCATGCCCGTCCGCCTGATCGGCGGGATGGTCGCGGGAGTGCTGGCAACGAAGGTCTTCGAACGGGTCTGGGGTGCGATCGACAAGGAAGGCGCACCGGACCCCGAGCACCGTGAGATACGGCTGCCGAAGCTGCTCGCGGCGCTTGCCCTGGAGGGCGCGATCTTCCGTGCCGTGCGCGGTCTCATCGATCACGGCTCGCGCGTCGCGTTCAGCCGCGCGACCGGGCGCTGGCCGGGGGACGAGCGGCCCGAACCCGAGGCAGGCTGAGGCCCGCCGGCGCGCGTCGCCGGCGTTCGAAATAGGCCGGCGGCTCAGCTCTCCGCGAGGCGGCGCAGCAGTTCGACCGCGCGCTCGAGCTGGCGACGCTCGCCGGGGTTCAGCTCGCCGGCGATCGCCGACGCCAGCCAGCCCTCGCGGTCGCGCCGGTCGGCGTCGAGTGTGACGCGGCCCGCGGGCGTGAGCTCGACCAGCGTGCGGCGGCCGTCTGCCGGGTCGGGCCGGCGGCTGATCAGCCCCGCGGCCTCGAGGTCGGCAACCGTCTGGGCCATCGACTGTGGCCGTACCCGCTCGGCGGTCGCCAGCGCCCCGACGCTCGAGGTCCCTTCGCGCGAGAGCCTCCCGAGGACTGAGCCCTGGGCGAGCGGGAATCGATGCTCGGCCCGCAGCCTCCTGATCAGCTGGCCCAGCACCACCCTGAGCTCGCTCGAAAGTTGGCCGAGGTCGTCCTCGGAGGTCACATAGCGGACTATAGAAGACAGGAGAACTGCACAGTTAGCCTGTATAATCCAATCTGTGGCCCCGACGATCGCAAGCGCCCGCACAAGAAGCGCGAGCGCACGCACCGCCGACGACCGCTACAAGTGGATCGCGCTCTCGAACGTGACACTCGGCGTGCTGCTGGCGACGCTCGACGCGTCGATCACGCTGATCGCGATGCCGGACATCTTCCGGGGCATCCATCTAGACCCGCTGTCGCCGGCGAACAGCTTCTACCTGCTGTGGATGATCCTCGGCTTCCTGGTCGTCTCGAGCGTGCTGATCGTGAGCCTCGGCCGGCTGGGCGACATGTACGGCCGCGTGCGGATCTACAACCTCGGCTTCGTGATCTACACGGTCGCCTCGCTGCTGCTGACGATCGATTGGCTGACGGGTCGCGAGGGAGCGCTCTGGCTGATCGTCTTCAGGATCGTCCAGGGCGTGGGGGCGGCGTGTCTGCTCGCGAACGCGGCCGCGATCATCACCGACGCGTTCCCGGCCAACCAGCGTGGGATGGCGCTCGGGATCAACAACATCGTCGGCGTCAGCGGGATGTTCGTCGGGCTGGTGCTCGGCGGCCTGCTCGCGCCCATCGATTGGCGACTGGTGTTCCTGATCTCGGTGCCGGTGGGGTTGGCTGGGACGGTCTGGGCCTATCTGAAGCTCGAGGAGCGCAGTCAGCCCAAGCGTGCGCCGATCGACTGGGCGGGCAACCTCCTGTTCGCAGCGGGGCTGATCCTGCTGATGGTCTCGGTCACCTATGGGATCCGTCCCTACGCTTCGCACAGCACGGGCTGGGAGAGTCCGCGCGTGATCGGGCTGCTCGTCGCGGGCGTCGTCTGTCTCGCCGCGTTCGGAGTCGTGGAGCGGCGGGTCGCCAATCCGATGTTCAGGCTGCCGCTGTTCCGCATCAGGGCGTTCAGCTTCGGCACGCTCTCGACGTTCCTCTCGGCGGTGGCGCGGGGAGGGCTGATGTTCATGCTGATCATCTGGCTCCAGGGCATCTGGCTGCCGCAGCACGGCTTCAACTTCACGGACACGCCGCTGTGGGCGGGCATCTACATGCTGCCGCTCACGATCGGGATGCTGATCGCCGGCCCCACCTCCGGGTTCCTCTCGGACCGCTTCGGCGCGCGCCCCTTCGCGACCGCCGGGATGCTGTTCACTGCGCTCAGTTTCTTTCTGCTCGTGCTGCTGCCGATCGACTTCCCCTATCCGCTCTTCGCGCTCGTCCTGGCGCTCACCGGGATCTCCTTCGGGATGTTCGCCTCACCCAATCGTGCGGCCGTGATGAACAGCCTGCCGCCGGCCGATCGCGGTGCCGGTGGCGGCATGAACCAGACCTTCCAGAACTCGGCACAGGTGATCTCGATCGGGATCTTCTTCACGCTGATGATCGCCGGGCTCGCCTCGACGCTGCCCTCGACGCTCGCGTCCGGTCTGCATGCCCACGGCGTCGGCGCCGCCGCCGCACATCGCGCGGGCCAGCTGCCGCCGGTCTCGATCCTCTTCGCCGCGTTCCTCGGCTACAACCCGATTCAGCACCTGCTCGGCGGCCACGTGCTCTCTTCGCTGCCGGCGCACGACCAGGCTGTGCTGACCGGTCGCTCCTTCTTCCCACACTTGATCTCAGGGCCGTTCCAGACAGGGCTGCACGAGGCGTTCCTGTTCGCGATCGTCGCCTGTCTGGTCGCAGCCGCCGCGTCGGCGCTGCGGGGCGGGCGCTACGAGCACTCAGAGCGGGTCGCTGTCCGGGACGCGCATCCCCGCGCCCGGGCGCGGGCAGGGCGCGGTGGCAAACCGATAAGAGAGGAGCAGCATGCAGGTTGAGTGGTATGGACAGTCGGCGTTCCGCCTGAGCGCCGGGCAGACGACGGTGGCGATCGATCCGTTCGGAGACATGTCGGCACTCGCCAAGGGCAGCGGCCTGCAATGGGACTACCCGGCCATCAAGGGCCTCGATGCAGATCTGCTGCTCGTCACCCACGAGCACCGCGACCACAACGTCGTCGAGGCGGTGGGTGGGAAGCCGGTCGTACTCCGCTCGACGGCCGGCACGCTGGAGTCGCCGGTGGGCGACGTAGTCGCGGTCGCCTCTGAGCACGACGAGGCCGCCGGGACCGAACGCGGGCCGAACACGATCTTCGCGTTCGATCTCGACGGGGTCCGCGTCGGCCACATGGGCGACTTCGGGCAGTCGGCCCTGCGCGACGAGCAGGCGGCGGCGCTCGAAGGGATCGAGCTGTTGATCCTGCCCGTCGGTGGCGGTCCCACGATCGGCGCCGAAGGAGCCCGCGAGGTGGTCGAGCGCCTCCGCCCGCGCTGGGTGGTGCCGATGCACTACCGCACTCCGAGGATCGGGTTCCTCGAGACGGCGGAGGAGTTCCTGGGCTTCTACGAGGACGTGATGCGACTCGACTCGCCGGTCTTCGACACGGCTGAGCTCGGCGACGGCGCGGGTCCGGTCGTGGTGGTGCCGGCCGCCCCATAGGAACGGGACTCTCCCGGGCGTTACCCTCGACCGTGTCCACCAGCTGGGGAGATGACATGGCCGAGAAGCCGACGCTGTACGTGTGCCACGGCGACGAAGGTGGTCCGCGCATGCATCCCTGCCGGCGCGTCCAGGAGGCGCTGCGCGACGCGGGGATCGAGTACGACAAGGTGGTGGCGGCGCACGGCAGCCCGATCCCGTTTCTGCGCAAAGGCTCGCGCGCGGAGCTGAGGAAGGCCACCGGCCAGGAGAAGCTGCCGGCGCTGAAGTTCGCAGACGGAACCGTGCTCACACCGTCGCGGGCCATCCTCGGCTGGGTACGGGAGCAGGGCGCCGCGGCTGGATGAACGTGCTCCGCGGTCAGGGCGTCTGTGCCGGAGCGCTCTCGCCGCCGATCGTCTCCCGCGCCGCGCCGGTGCACTCGGCGGCGCAGTCCAGCAGCGACTGCAACCGCGGGTGGCCCGCCTCGCGTGACCACACGAGCGAGATGGACGCGGGGGCCGCATCGGCGATCGGAAGCGCGCGTACGCCGGGCAGCACCTGCTCGATCAGCCGCGCGTCGCTGAGCGGCAGCACGGTGACTGCGCCCGCGAGGACGGCGAGGCATCCGAGCATTTCCAGCGACGTGGCGACGTGATCGGCGGTGAGCGCGGCGGGCGGGCCGCCGCGATGGTCGTCGAGGCTGTGGAAGCCGGCCCACTCCGACTGCACGTCGCTCCGGTAGCTGATGAAGGTCTCCGCCAACGCGTCGCCGGCATGCGCTTCCTTGCCATTTGCGAGGCGGTGGGCGGTGGAGACGAGCAGCGCGCGCGGCTCGGTGCGCACCGGAAACACGCCGATGCCGTCACCGATGGCCGGCGGCTGGCAGAGGGCGACGTCGACGGTCTCGAGCCAGGCGCGCGTGTCGCCGCGCGGAAACGGAAGCTCGCGGAATGCGACCTCGCAGCCGGGGTTCCGGTCGGCAAAAGCGGTGAACAGCTCATTCGCCGTCAACGGAGGAGGCGGCCCGATGAACCCGACCTCCAAGATCCCGCGCGCGGCCCGCGCCAGTGATTCAGCCGTGAGGCTCACGGCGCGCTCTGTGTCGACGACCGCGCGTGCCTTCTCGAGGAACGCGGCGCCGGCCGCGGTGAGCCGAACGCCGCGGGCGTGGCGTTCGAGAAGCTGCAGGCCGAGCTCGCTCTCCAGCTGCGCGATCGCCTGCGAGAGCGCGGGCTGTGCGATGTAGAGCTTCTTGGCTGCCCGCGTGATCTGGCCCTCCTCGGCGACGATCACGAAGTAGCGAAGCTGGTCGGTCTTCAGGCTCATGAGACGGTCCCGAACGCCCCTCTCGCCGGGTGGCCGGGCACGCCCGGCACGTCGATCATATGTCGCGCCGCTTCATCTATGTTGTCGGGCGCCGCGGCGCCCAGCCCGTCGTCGCGACGGGCCGGGCGTCACTGCTCGCAGGCGTCGAGCGACCGCTGCGCGATCGCACCCAGCCGCGTGGCCGCGATGCCGTCATCCTCCTGGAACGGGAGCATCTCCATCACGCCCGCCTGTTCGAACGCGCGCTGCACGTTGCGCGAGCCACGGATCAGCCTGAATCCGTAGCCGCGCTTCTCGCACAGGCCGCAGCGGAACGCGATCACGGCGACGCCCACCGGGTCGATCTTCAGGAGGTCCCGTAGATCGAGGGTGATGTCGGTGACCCCTTCGTCGCAGAGGCGCTCGATTTCGACCTCGAGGGCATGCGCCGAACGGTGGGTCAGCTCGCCCGTGAGGATCAGCGTGTGGTTCCAGGTGTTGACGCTGGTGAGCACGAGCCCGTGCTCACCGGGTTGCGCGTGCGCGCCGAGCGGAGATCGCGGTGGATCGCCGAGCAGCCGTGGGCTCATGTAGAGCCCTCCCATCTCTACATCGGACACCGTGGGGTGGCGTTTCATCGTTTTCGGCTCCTTCCGGAGTGCTTCGAAGTGATTTCCAGTGGGGCGGCCGGCCGCAGCAGGCCGCCGGGGGCGACGGTTCGGCTTGGGGCCTAGCCGGGTCGCTCTGGAATCAGCACGAAGAACGCCGTCCGCCAGGGCAGGCAGGCGAGCTTCAGACGGCGCATCGCGCGCGGTGCGGCGAGTGCCAGCAGCAGTGCAAAGGCGAGGAAGCCCGACAGTCCGACGCCGGCTCCGGCGCCGCCGGCCGCCACGCCGGAGGCGCCGCCGGGCGCAGGTCCCGGCGCCGGGGGCATCGATCTTCCGCCTCCGGCGGTTCCGGGCCGGTCGTTGTTGCCCGTCGAGCCCACGACGACGGCGCCGCCGAGCGCCGCGGCGACCGGCGCCAGTGTCATCTCATTGGGAGTCAGCGGGCCCGTTGCGCGCATCCACGCGCCGACGCAGCCGCCGCCGCTCGCTCCGCCGAGCCCCTGCAGGTCGCAGCCGCCGCCTTCGTCCCCGCGCCGGGCGGCCTTGGCCACGGCGGCACGGTGCTCGCTCGCGGAGGATTCGCCGGCCACCTGCGTTTCGCCGAGGTCGATCACCATCGAGCCGGTCGGGGTGAGGACGCTCGGCGCGGTTGCGGCTTCGGCGCTCCCGGCCGACGGCGGCACGGCGCCGGGCAGCGCGGCCAGCGTGAGCCCGGCTTTTTCGTCGCTTTTCGGGTGCGCGGGCCCTTCCGATGTTGAGCTTTCGGATGTCGGCCGTTCGGGCGGCGCCGGTTCGGACGGGAGCTCGGAGACCGGGGCTGAAGGCTCTTCAGAGGGAGTTGCCCCGGCCGGCGGCTGAGGAGTTTCGGAGACCGATTCCTGCGTCGTCGGAGGGGGGGTGCTTTCTGCAGGTTCGGACTTCGGCTGAGCCTGTTCGGGGGTTTCCGGCGCGCCGATAGCTTCCGAAGGTCCTTCGGCACCAGAGGCGCCCGGCGCTTCAGTCCCCTGCGCTTCGGTCCCCTGGGCTTCGGTCCCCTGGGCTTCGGTCCCCTGCGCTTCGGTCCGCTGAACTTCGGTCCCCTGAGCTTCGGGCGCGGAGCCTTCGTCGGCCTGTGCCGAGGCCGCACCGAGCAGCGCGGCGAGCATCATGGCGAGGGCCACCCCCGCCATCAGACGGCGGCTGCTGACGATCCTTGTCGAGAGGCGGTGGGCGGTACCGAGCATCGTTCCTCGCTCGTGCTTTCCCGGAGGAGCAGATGATAAACGGAGTTGCAGGGCGCTGCGTTCGGCCGGCAGAGGCGCGAGCCGTTAGCGTTCACCGAACAGCCGCAGGAACAGCAGGAACACGTTCAGGATGTCGAGGAAGATCGCGGCCGCGAGGGGGATCGCTTCCTGCTGGCCGGCCCGGCGCAGGCGGTTGAAGTCGATCACCGTGTAGAGCGCGAAGATCGCGAGCCCGACGATCGCGTAGGCCGTGTATGCCCCCGGGATGTGCACGAAGATCAGCACGAACCCGGCGACGATCAGCGCGAGCAGGGCCCAGAACGCGAACCTGTAGAGGAAGGAGAGGTCGCGGCGGATCGCGTAGCCCGCAGCGCCGAGTCCGCCGATGAACAGCGCTGTCGCGCCGAAGGCCTGGCGGACGGCGGTCGGGTCCGTCGTTGCGTAGTAGTTGACGGTGCTCGCGACGCTGGCACCGATCAGCAGACCGAACAGCAGCAGCAGGCCGAGCGCGAGGGACTGGTTGCCCCGCGAGCTGGCGACGTTGAGCCCGACCAGGCACCCGAGCGCGGCGATCCAGGCGATGAACCAGAGCGCGCCGCCCGAGTTGCGGAACAGGAACACACCCAGCGTGGCGACCCCCACGGTCAGCGCGACGAGGCCCATCACGCGCCCGAACAGGGCGGGCGTGCGCGACTGCGGGAGCCGCTCTGCGTAGCCGGTGGCAGCCATGGGCGGACTGTATTACGGCGGCCCGCCGTCGCGGGTCACACGGATCGGGTGAAGGCCCCTCTCCGGTCTCGATCCCGCGCTCCCCCCGGGGCGCACGGTCGAGACCGGAGCGCTCAGGCGGCGCGGATCATCCCCTTTGCGCGCCGATGAGATCCGCCGGGTACCCGCTGCCAGGTGCTGCTTCGCCCGCACCGGACGCCTGGCGCCCGGCGGGTGCCGGGCCGGCCCCCTTGTAGCGGTTCACCCAGCGGGCTGCCTCCGCGGCTGCGGTCTCCCTGTCGATGGGGATCGCGGCCGTCCCTCGTTGGCGATAGACCCAGCGCACCGCCTCGACCCGGCTCCGCTCCCCTTCGGCGTCGCGCTTCGCACGCCACTCCTCGTAGGGATCGGCCGCGCGCTGCGCGAGCGGCTGCGGTTCGTAGCGCGTGGGCGCGTCGTCGACGCCATCGCGCAGCAGGCGCATCGTCGGGTAGTAGCGGCTGTCGCCGTCCGCGTGTGCCGAGCGGCTCCGCCTGTGTCCATGCAAGATTCCCATTGCCTCGTTCCTGACTGCCGGCCGTCGAGGTCTCGGACGCGAGAGTTGCCCCCTCTCGAGATCGGCCCCCGTCACCCTGCCGATGTGTTGATTGACAGTTGAACAAGCATGGGGCTGCGTCGTGTCAGGCGTCGGAAAGCTCGACGAACGGGGGAGGTTTCGGCCCGTTGGGCCGACACCGCTGTCGGCCCAAAAGGGCAGATGTGAAGGCCCGTGGCGCTGGGCCGGGGCGGCTGCTCGCAGCCTCCGTCTCCGCGCCCACCCGACCGGGGGTCCAGGCGTCGGCTCCTTGGTATGTTCCGGGGCGCGATGAGGGGGCCCGCTGACGATACGGGGAGCGGACCGCGGCACCTGGCAGTCGCATCGCCCGACGGCTACTAGCAAGGGAGATCATGGGATGAGATGGATGAGGACGGCGGTCGCAATCGTTGCTGGGGTGCTGGCGCTGGGGCTTCTCGCCTCGCCCGCGCTCGCCAAAGAAAAACCGGTGTTCGGCAAATTCAAGGCGTCGGTGGAAGGCACGGCCAGGGGGATCGGCGAAGCGGGCGAAATGACGCTCGGGCCCTACCACTTCGAAGAATGCGAAAAAGAACTGAAATCGCAGGGCAGCGTGACGATGGGCGAATCCGAAACCTTCTTCCAGGAAGTCAAATTCTCGCACTGCGAAACGGCGCGGCCGGGCGGCGGCGGCCTGGAAGAAAGCACCGAAGCGAGCTTCACGCTCGGGATGGAATTCCATTCCAACGGAGCGCTGAAACTGGGTCCGAGTGCCGTCACGTTCCAAGCGAACGGCGCGACGTGCGAAGTCACGATCCCGTCGCAGTGGGTCCCGGCCAGCGCTGAAACCGAAAAAGGCCAGGAAAAGCTGTTCGAAGGCATCGAATACGAAACCGAAAAAGAAAGACTCGAAGGTGGCCCCGCCAAGAGATTCGGGGAATTCCGGGAACGTCTCGACATCTTCTGGGAAATCAAGGGCATCCACACCACGGTCAAACTCACCCCGGAATGCAAATACAACGGCTCGCACCTGAACGAAGCCGGCGAAGCCGAATTCTCGGGCGGCAAGATGGAAGGCGAACTCGAAGAAGTCACGTTGCAGAGCGGCAATCTGGCCTTCGTCGAACCGCTGGCCTGACCCGCATCCGCAGGCATGGGGGCGCCCACGAGAGGGTGCCCCCGGCCGGCGGTCTCGCGCCCCCCGGCGGCGAAGCGCTCGCTGCGGCCTCTTCGCACGCGTATCTGCCGGGTCGGGTAGCGTGAACGGCGATGGCCGGTCCAGAGCCTCCTCGCCCGCCCGACGAACCGACGCGTCCGACCGAACCGCTGCGCCCGGTCGAGCCGCGCCAGCCGGTGCCGCCGCGCCAGCAGGCCTACACGCAGTCCGGCTACGAGGGCTACCCCCCCGAGCCGCCGCCCGCGGACCCGTGGTGGAGCAACCCGTGGGCCGCCTTCACCGTCGGTCTCGTGGGCGTCCTGCTCGGCGCCGTTGTCGGCTATCTGATCGGCCACGGCAATGCGACGACGAAGACCGTCGCGAGCGGCCCCGCCGTGACCCACACCGTGACCAGCACGAAGACCGTGCCGACCGTCACCACCGTCACCGAGAAGACGGTCACCCAGAAGCCGGCTGACGAAGAAAAGCGCGTCGAAGCCGAAGAACAGGTCAAGACGCTCGAAAAAGAAAACGAAGAACTCCGCAAAGCCGAAGGCGGCTAGCGGCAGCGCCGCGACGGCGCCCCTGTCCGAGGGACCTCAGGTAAGCGCGACGATGCCGTTGCGGATCAGGGCGGCGGCGAGCAGCACGACGATCACAGCCGCGAGGGTCCGTGCGTGGCGCTCGAGCCAGACCCGCGCCCGGGCGAGCACCGCCTTCGCGTGCTCCGGCGCCACCGCGAGCGCGAGCAGCGAGATCACGAGGGGCAGCAGCGCGATGAGCCCGAAGGCGACCCACAGCAGGATGAACCCGGTCGTGCTGGGATCGGCCTGCGAGATCGACTTCAGCGCGATCGGGATGAACCCGCCCGGATTCGCGAGCGTGGCACCGGCGGCCACGACCGCGATGGCCGGCGAGGATGCGACGGCGGACATCTTCTCCACGGCGCCTGCGACCCGTTGAGGGTCGGCAGGCCGGCGCAACGTCCGCAGCACCCAGCCGATCAACAGCGCGCCGAGGACGATGTCGAGGATCGCGACGGCGGGACCCGGCTGCGCCGAGGAGGGGCTGGGCGCAGCCGCGTTGCCGAGGACGAAGGCCGCGAGCAGGCCGATCAGCAGCGTCGCGCCGAAGGCACCGATGAAGAACCAGACCCCCGTGCGGAGCGGGCGCTCGCCCAGTACGAGGGCGAAGACCGTGAACGACAGCGTGGTCGGCGAGAGCATCGCCGCGAGCGCCGTCAGCGCCAGCTCTGTGTAAGGGGAGCTCAACCGCGCTGCTCGCGCGCGAGGAGCGTCGAGCGGGTGGCGGTGGGCACGAGCCCCGAGCTCCGCGGAGGGTGAGCCTGGTGCATCGAGTTGGGGCGCGTGCGCGTGCTCGCGTCGGGGCGCGGCAAGCCGCGCCCTGCCTCGACCCGCCTCGGTGTCCTGCCCATGCGCCGCCCCCTTTGCTCCCCTGATGGAGTTGCGAGGGTACCCGGCTCACCAGACCGCCGTCGGGACGCGAAGCGCCTTCGCTCCGCGTCCCGGAAGCCGCCTACTGGATCTTGGACTTCCCTTAGACCGCGTTCGGCGTGTCGATGACCGGCGTCGCGTTGCCGGTGACCGTCAGGGCGCCCGCGACCGAGTTGCCGCTGACCGTCGTGCCTCCGCTGTTGCCCGAAGTCCGATACGGCGAGCAGGTGAGCGGGGGTGCGGATAACCACCCCCTTCGGCGGCAGGTAGGCTTGCCCCGTGGAGTTCGGGATCGCGTGCTTCGCCACCCACGACGGCGTGCAGCCGGGCGTCCTCGCGCGGATCGTCGAGGAGCGCGGCCACGAGTCGCTGTTCTTCCCGGAGCACACTCACATCCCCGCGAGCCGGGACACGCCGTACCCCGCCGGCGGCGAGCTGCCCCGCAAATACAGCCACACCTACGACCTGTTCGTGGCGCTCGCGTGCGCCGCGCAGGCCACCAGCCACGTCCGCATCGGCAGCGGCATCTGCCTGGTGATCCAGCGCGACCCGATCACGACCGCCAAGGAGGTCGCAAGCATCGATCGCATCTCCGGCGGACGGTTCGAGTTCGGCGTCGGCGCCGGCTGGAACCGTGAGGAGATGGAGAACCACGGCACCGACCCGCGCAGGCGGATGACGATCATGGCGGAGCGGATCGACGCGATGAAGGCGATCTGGACCGAGGACGAGGCGAGCTATCACGGCGAGTTCGTGAACTTCGACCGCATCTGGTCGTGGCCGAAGCCGGCGCAGTGGCCCCACCCGCCCGTGCTGGTCGGTGGCAACGGGCCGACCGTGCTCGATCGGGTGCTGGCCTTCGGGGACGCCTGGATGCCGAACTACATCCCCGGCGAAGATCTGGCCTCGAGGATCGAGGAGCTGCGCGCGCGTGCGGACCGGCGCATCGACGTGGTGATCAACGCAGCACCGGCCAAACCCGAAGTGCTCGAGGAGCTCGAGAAGATGGGCGTGCGGCGGGTCATCCGCTACATCCCCTCCTCGGGGATCGCGCCGGTCGAGAAGGCCCTCGCCCGCTGGGAGACGGCGGTCGCCGAACTGCACGGGGAGTGACGTGAAGCGAGCGCAGGCGCGGGAGCGCTTCGCGCAGGCCCGTGTCGCGCGCCTGGCAAGCGTCGGCGCCGACGGCAGGCCCCACATCGTGCCGGTCGTCTTCGCCCTCGACGGCGAGACCGTCTACAGCGTCGTCGACGCCAAGCCGAAGCGCACGACACGGCTGCGGCGTGTTGAGAACCTGCGCGCCCGGCCGGCGGCGACCCTGCTCGCCGATCACTACGAGGACGACTGGAGCCGGCTCTGGTGGGTCCGGGCCGACGGAAGCGCACGCGTGCTGGACCTCGGTGGAGACGAGGAGGCAGCACGGGCCGTTGCGCTGCTCTCAGCGCGCTATCCGTCCCAGCGGGCGGCCGGGCCCGTCCTCGCGATCGACGTCGAGCGCTGGTCGGGCTGGTCGGCAGCGGAAGGGTGACGCGCCCGGCGGCTCAGATCATCGCCGTGTCGGCAGGCTGGTCGAGCAGCAGCCTGCCCTGGATCTCGCGCGACACCGGCCCGATCTGGAAATGCGCCGAGGCGGTGTGGGCATCGCGGAAGCGCCGCTGCAGGGCCGAGCTGTCGTAGATCGCCGGACCGCCGGCGAGGCCGAAGAGGGTGCTCACGACCGACGCGCCGGTCGACGCCGCGTTGCTCGCAGCGATCCGCAGCCCGTTGCGCACCTCGACGGGCACGGGCTCCTGTCCCTGCGCAGCGACCCAGGCGTCCTGCACCGCTGAGTCGAACAGGGCTTCGGACGCCCGCAGAGAGGCCTCGGCCGCTGCAAGCGCGGCATGCGTCGTCGAGCGCTCGGCGAGCGTCCGTGTCGAGCCCTGTCCGACCTTGACCCTGGCGAGCTCGGCGAAGTCCTCGACGGCGCCGCGCGCGTTGCCCATCGCGGCGGCGGCGACCGACAGCGCGAAGTAGCCGAACACCGGAAAGCGGTAGAGCGGCTCCTCGAGCCGTGGCCCTTCGAACAGCGAGAAGGCGCGGCGCGCAGGGACGAACACCTCGGCGGCCACTGCGTCGTGGCTGCCGGTGCCGCGCAGGCCGAGCGTGTGCCAGGTGTCGAGCACCTCGAGCTCCGCGCGCGGGATCCCCACGACGATCGGAAGCGGCCGGCCGCTCGCCTCGTCGGCGTCCTTCACCAGGAAGCAGCCGGCGAACAGGACGCCCGCGTGTCCGATCCCGCTGCAATACGGCCAGCGTCCGCTCACGAGGAAGCCGCCCTCGGTGGGCTGCGCGGTCCCGCGCGGAGCGAAGATGCCGGCGGCGATCCCGCGCGGGTCGGCGAACAGCTCCTCGCGCCCGTCGGGTTCGAGCCAGCCCGAGAGCAGGCTGCTCGTCGCGGCTATCGAGACGCACCAGCCCGCCGACGCGTCGCCCGCGGCGATCGCGGCGGCCTGACGGAGCAGCTCGCCGGGCGGCAGTTCGAGCCCACCCGACTCGCGCGGCGCACCCGCGTTCATCAGGCCCGAGTCGCGGAGCCGCTCGAGCAGGGGCTCGGGGAGCCGGCGCTCGGCCTCGGTCTCCTGCGCCAGCTCGCGGGCCAGCGCCGCGATCTCCGAGACGCTGCCGGTAAGGGCCGGGTCTACCGCCTGCTCCACGCGCTCGATTCTTCCAGTTGCGCCCGGCGCAGGTGCGCCGGAGGACGGCTCAGCCGGCCGGGAGGCGCTGCTCGATCTGTCCCTTCGGCGCCGCGCCGACGATGCGATCGACCTCGCTGCCGTCACGCATGAACACCAGCAGGGGGATGCTCATCGCCTGGAAGCGCGAGGCGAGCGACGGGTTCTCGTCGACGTTGACCTTCACAACCTTCAGGGCGCCGGCGCGTTCGGCGGCGAGCTGGGTGAGGACGGGGTCGACGAGCCGGCACGGCCCGCACCACGGCGCCCAGAAGTCGACCAGCACCGGAACGCTCGACTCCGTCTCGGCCGCGAAGCTGGACTCGTCGGCCGCCACGACCCACGGCAGCGATGCCTTGCAGCTCGCGCAGCGAGGGGTTCCTTTCGCGACCGGGGCGACCCGGTTCCTGGTCGCGCAGCTCGGGCAGGCGAGGACCGTCGACACGTCCTGCAGGTTACGACCTCAGCCTCGGCGGGCGCGGCGCAGAGCCGGCTGGCGCCCCGGCTCTGCTCAGCCCCGTCCTCAGGGCGTCGAGACCGGCCCCGAGCTCGCCAGCACGTGGCCCTGGCTGTCGAGCGCCTGGACTTCGTAGGTGGTGTCGGTGCTTTCGACGGCCATCTTCGTCTCGAACCCGCTCCACGGGTAGGTCCCGAGCGCGGTCAGCGATTCGGCCGATTCGCCGCCGAGCACCCGCCAGCTCGCCACGTTGGTGGCGCCGTTCCAGCTCGCGTAGAGCGCCACTTCGGTGATCGATTCGCGTTCGGCGACGAGCTTCGGCGACGTGTTCGGCGTGCCTTCCCATTCTTCGCGCAGCACGCGATAGGTGCTGTCGCCCTTCGGCAGTTCGGCGTCGAACACCAGTGTGCCCCGTTTTTCGGGTTCGCCGCCCTTCGAGAACTCGGAGAAGTACTGCGTCGTGCCGTAGCCGACCATCGCGTAGCCATGCTTCTCCACGCGCATGCTTCCCTCGGCCCCGGCGACCGTTTTGAACGACCGCAGGTACTGGTGCCTGAGGGTCACCTTGCCGTTGCCGAGGTGCAGGATCAGCCCGCGCGAGGTGCCGTACACGGGCGGGCCCGCCTCGTCGTCGAAGAGCGTCAGCGTCTGGAGCTGCTTGCCTTCGAGCCTCGCATCGTGCTGGAAGTAGAAGCGGCTGCCTTTCCCGCGTTCGAACGTCGATTTCTTGCCGGCGACCTGCCAGATGATGTGGCCGTCTTGGAGGTCGAGCAGGTAGACGCCGGACGTGTCACGCATCGAGATCAGCACCTTGCCGCCGGCGATCGGCGTGACCGTGTTCATGTGGTATGGGTCGAACGCGCCGTTGGCGGGGACGACTTCCGTTTCGGAGGTCGGGACGTGACCGAGGGGGCTCCATTCCCACATCACCATGCCGGTGTTGATGTCGATCTCCTGGGCCACGTAGTCGAGGATCGGCGGGTGTTCTCCGTCGCAGACCGGTTCGCAGACGGGCTCGACCGCCTCGATCCACGCCTGGCCGCCGGGCGTGACGTTCAGCTCGTGGATGTCCATCTGCAGGCCGTTGCCCGCTTTGACGTGGGCGATCGGTTCATAGGCGGTGTTGGCGATGATGCCTTCGCCGAGCCCGTAGGCCGTTTCGGTCACGGAGCCCTGCCACCAGGCGATCGCCGGCTGGCCTTCGTAGCTCACCCTCTCGAGCACAGAGCCGACGGTGCCGTTCGGCAGCTGGCGCCACCACAGGAGCTTGCCTTCGGGGTTCAGCAGCATCAGGCCCTCGGGGCCGACAGGTTCGAATTCGAGAAGTTTCGAGCCCACGTGGATCGTCGGCGCCGGCAGCGGGTCGAGGAAGAAGTCGCCCTTCAGGCTCGGGTCGGCGGTGTTGACTTTCACCTTCGGCGGAATCAGTTCGGGCTCGGTCTTGAAGTGTTCGAGCGATTCGGGCTTTTCGCCTTCCGGGTTGAGCAGGCCTTCCGGGGGGCCGACCTTGGCGATCTGGAAGTGGTCATCGATCGTCCCGCCTTCTTTCAGGGCGATCGTCGCGTCGGCTTCCTCGCCTTCAGAGAAGGGCGCGTCCAGCACGTAGCTGGCGCCCGCGGCCGAGTCGTAGGCCACGAGGTGGCCGCTGTGCGCACCGCTGCTCGAGCCCGCGACAGTCACCGATTCGATGTTGGAAACGGGCGTGCCGAGGATGCTGATCTGCGTCGCCGGGTTCGCGTCCGGGGTCCCCGCCAGCGGCGAGACCGTGACCGCGCCGAATGCCGCCGGCGCGGTCACGGCCAGAGCTCCCACCGCTGAGACCCCGGCCAGGACTGTCCGCAGACGGCGCCCTGAGCGCGCAGCCCCCTGCTCGCTGCCTTCACGCGGGCGCCAATCCGTCCAGAACATCCCCACCCTCCTCGGTTCTCGGTGCACACCCCTCCTCCAGGGGCCGGCCGCAGGGTAGCATAGTTATGGACATTCTGTAAATATCTTTCGGACGATGACCACCGCACGCCGTAAGATCGGGCCCGTGCCGGCCGCTCCCCCCGCGAAGCAACGTGGCGCCAGCACGCCGGCCCCGACGCGTCCGTACCTGCGCTCGGAGGATCGCCGGCGCCAGCTGCTCGACGCCGCGACGCAGATCGCCGGTACCGAAGGCGTCGATCGTCTGACGATCGTCGGCCTCGCGAAGGCGGCGGGGGTGAGCCGCCAGCTCGTCTACGACCACTTCTCAGACCTGCAGGGGCTGCTCGGCGCGGTGCTCGCCGATCGCTTCACCGTGATCGACAACGCGATCTACGAGTCGATCAGCGCGGACGGCGCGTTCGACGATCGTGACCGCGCCGTCGACGTCGCGCTCGGGGCCGCGCGCGGCTTCCTCGAGCTCTCCCGCGAGGATCGCCACCTGCTGCGGAGCGTCCTCTCGACGACCGACGCGCCGGCTCACGAGCTGCATCCGCTGGCCGTCACGTTGCGCGAACGCAGCATCAGACGCTGGCGGCCTCTCTTCGATGGCGCGGAGGATGCAGCGATCAGGCCGCGCGCCTGGGCGCTCGTCAATGCGCTCGCCGGGCTGGGCGACCTCGTGGCGACCGCTGAGCTGGACGTCGAGGGGGCGCTGGACGAGTTCGAGTTCCTGCTGCGCGCGACGCTCGCCGCCTCCGAGGGCACCGCGGCACGCTCAGGGCGCTGAGCGGCATGGCGACTCGGCGCCCGGCGGCGCGCCTCGGCGTCGAGCACTCGCTTCACGCCTACTGGCCGCAGCCGTGGACGGCGGAGGACGGCGGCCCGCGCCGGCATGGCTGCGCCTACGGCGTGGCCGGTCTGGGGATCGCTCCGGGCGAGCGCCTGGAGCTCGCGGCGTCGCGTGACGCCTTCGTGACCGATGCGCTCGTGCGGCGCGATCCCGGCGAGCTGTTCGCGCTGCGCCACGGTCCGCCCGCGGGCGGCGCGCAGGCCGCGCCGGTCGAGACATGGGTCGAGCGCCTGCACCCCGAGACGCTCGAGGTGCTCGCGAGCAGCGCGCGGCTGCCCGGCGGCCCGTACTGGCCCGGTGGGATCGCGGTCGAGCGCGGCGGCGATCTGCTCGTGGTCTTCGGCGCCTGGGCGCACCGCCTCTCGCCCTCGCTGGAGGTGCTCGCCTCGCATCGCCTCCCGGGAGTGCGCCCGCACAACTCGTTCGTCCTGCTCTCAGGCGGGGAGCTGGTCACCAAGGACTGCGACGCGCCCGCGGGTCTCGAGCCCTCGACGGTCTCGGTGCTGGACCCCGACACGCTGCTTCCCCTCTGCCCGCCGCTGGCGCTGCCCGAGCCGTCGATCGCGCGCCTTTCAAGCGACGGCGAGACCGTGATCGCCCTCGGCACGACGACCGCGTACCGGCTCCTCTACGAGCGCGAGAACGGCCGTCTGGAAGCCGACCCGTCCTGGCGCCCCCGCTACGGCCCGGCCGCCGGCCGCGGCTTCGGATGGGACCCCGTCCTGACCGGCGAGCACGTGCTCTGGATGGACAACGGCAGCAACGACGTCTCGCACACGATGCTCGGCACGGGCCGCGACGCGGCCCCGATGCGTCTCTGGTGGGTGCGTCTCGACGACGAGCGCAGCATCCGTTCGACCGAGATCAGCGGCCTGCCCTACGGGACCGAGTCGAACCCGCCCGCCTGGGACCCGGTGGGTCGCGTCGTCGTCGCCTACGACTCCGGGAACGCGGTGCTGCGCGCGTGGCGCATGGACGGCGACGAGTTGGATCCGCTCTGGCGGCGCGACGGCTTCGCCCACGCCGGGCACATCATCGTGTTCCCAGACACGCGCGAGCTGGTGGTCGGCGACTGGCGCGGTCCGCGCAACCCGGCGAGCCCGCTCACCCGGGCGGCGATGCGGGCGGTGCTGCAGCGTCTCTCCAGAGTCGGGCCGCTGCGCAGGGCCGCCGCGCTGCGCGGCGGCGACGAGCTGGTCGTGCTCGACCTGGACACGGGGGCCGAGAAGGCACGGGTGGCAGTACCCTCGCCGACACAGGGCTTCCTCTTCCCCGCCCCCGGCTTCGGACGCGACGTCTACTACCAGTCGATCACGACGATCGCGCGCGTCGCGGTCGTTCGCTGACCGCGCCCGCCGCGGCGAGCCCGCTCAGAGCCCGGGGGTGCTCGTGCCGGTCGCGCGGGCCTCTTCGAGCAGGATCTCGCGCAGTCGCGGCAGCTCGCGCGCCGCGAGTGAGCTCCGCGGCCGCGCGCTCTCGCGCTCGAGCAGGTTGCGTGCCTCGATCGGGTCGGCTTCCATGTCGTAGAGCTCGTGTTCGGCACGGGCGCGACCGTGCGGGTCCAGATAGGCGGCGTACTTGAAGCGACCGGCGCGCACGCAGCGGACGCGGTTGGGCTGGCCCGGAGCCTCCTGTCGCGCCGTCCCCGCCTGGTGGTCGTCGTAGGTGAACAGCACGTGCTCGCGGGCACGTGCTGTGGGCCGTGCTCCGAGCACGCCGCCGAGATCCACGCCGGCGGCGGCGAGCGCATCGCGCTCGGGCTTGGCGGCGGCGGCGAGCACGCTGCTCTGGTCCACACCGTCGAGCGTGCCCGAGTGCTCGGCGCCGGCGATCGAGAGCAGTGTCGGCACCAGGTCGACCAGCGAGGCAGGCGCGTCGCTGCGCACTTCGGCTCCGAACAGCAAGGGGTTCGAGAACACCAGCGGAACGCGGATCGTCTCCTCGTAGGCGTTGAACATCTTCTGGCGCAGGCCTCCGTGGGAGAGGCCCATCTCCCCGTGGTCGGAGATGCGCGCGATCACCGTGCGCGAGCGCAGCGAGCGGGGGTCCCCGGCGTCGCCGAGCGCGCGCAGCAGCCGCCCCACCTTCTCGTCCACGACCCCGTGCAGGTAGGCATAGAAGTTCACGTAGTCCTGCTTGGCCTCGCGGGTCTCCAGCGCGCCGATGTAGGAGGTCTGCCCGAGTTGCATCAGCGAGTGCACGGCGGGCTTCTCGTTCAGGCGCTCGTCGATCGTCGGTGGCAGCGGGATGCCCATGTCCGCGAACTGCGCGCGGTCGAACCCGCCCGCGCGGTAGGAGTGCGGGTAGCCGAGCACGTCGTGGGGGTTCACCAGCGAGACAATCAGACAGAAGGGCTCCGGGAGCTCGGCTGCGGAGAGGAACGCCTCGACCTGACGGATGTAGTCCTCGTCCCAGCCCATCCCCGAGCGGCCCGCGTCGCCGCCGCCGAAGTGCGCGGGGTCGGTGTTCTCGCCTGCGTCAGGAGCCTCCCAGCCGCCGAAGCCGAACTCCCGCTCCATCCGTCGCGCGTCGGCATCGCCCCAGTGGTGGCCGCCCGCGACGGGGGCCGTGAGGTGCCACTTGCCCTTGTAGACGACCGTGTAGCCGGCGTCGCGCAGGCGCGTGCCGAGCGTCGGCTGATCGGCTCGCAGCTCCGGCTCTCCACCGGCCTTGGCGCCGAGGCGCAGGGCCCCTCTCGCGAAGTTGCTCGCCAGCCGCCGGCGCGGGACGACCCCGCTCGTGAACATGTCGCGCACCTGGCGCAGCACGGCCGGGAGGAACTCCGGGTTGGGCTCGAGGTCGCCGTTCGTGAGCGTCAACGTCACCCCGTGCCGTGAGGGATAGGTGCCGGTCAGGAAGGTGGCGCGGCTCGGCGAGCACATCGCGGTCGCCGTGCACGACTGCTCGAAGGAGACGGCGGTCCGCCGCAGCTCCGCCTCGTTCGGCATCAGGTGCTCGAGCCAGCCGGGCTCTCGCGGCCAGTGCATCGGCGTGCGCTGCTGATCGGTGATGAGCAGCACGATGTTCGGCCGGCGCGCGCCCGCGGCAGGCCCGTCCGCCGAGGCGGGGTCCGCCTCGGCGCCGTCTCCTGTCATCTCACCCCTCCATCTCGCTCGGGCGCGGAGCCTACCGCCCGGCGAGCGTCAACCCAGGACCTTTGCCTTCTGCGCCTGGAACTCCGCGTCGGTCAGGATCCCCTGGTCGTGCAGTTCGCCGAGCTGGCGCAGGCGCTCGATCGGGTCCGCTTCGGGCGCGGCGGCCTGGGGCGGCGGGGGCGGCGCCTGCTGTGCGTACTGCTCCTCTTCCTTGCGCTGCCAGCGCTCGCCCTGTCGGCGGCTGACGTTGTTCGACACGTGGGTGGCGGTGCCTGCGATCACGGCAGTCCTGGCCACACCTCTGAGCAACGGCATCTTGGTCTCCTTTCTGAGTGCGGGTTAGCTTGCCAGTGCGTCGAGCGCATCCAGGAGGTCCTGGGCGCCGATCCGCTCGTAGGCGAGGACGCGGCCGCCGTTGCGATGTACGGCGTTCACGAACGGGGCCGCCCACGTGTTCTCGAACACGATCAGGATCGCCGCCGAGCCGGGCTCCATCGCCTCGACGACGGTTCGCATGTCCTCGTCGCCGATCAGGCCTGTCTGCGCCCCCTCCAGGAGCGTCATGTCGGGGATCCCGTCGATGTCGCTGACGTCGAATGCGTCGAACGTCCCGTCATCGTTGCGGCGGAGTCCCTGAACGTCGAGCACGCTGATCACGCCTCGGTCCACAAGATCGATGAAGAGGGGCAGCGCCTCGCCGGTTTTGGGTGCCTCCGGCGGATAGCCGATCACCACCATGTCAACCGGGCCGAGCATGCCCTCCCCGGCCGTTGCGTCGCTCATCAGTCGCTGCTCCTCTCGATGTCGGATACCGGTTCGGTGCAAGCTACGCCCTGCAGAGCCAGGAGGCGTGCACCGGATCGGGTGATGCGCGTGAGCGCCGGGGCTCTGGGAGACTGCTCGCACGATCGAAAGAGGAGTGCGCGCATGTCCACGTCGCCGGCCGACTTCAACGCCCAGATCATCGAGGAGTTCCGCGCCAACGAAGGCCGCGTCGGCGGCCCCTTTGAGGGGAGTCCCCTGCTGCTGCTCCACCACACCGGGGCGCGCTCGGGCAAGAGCTACGTCAATCCGCTGGCCTATCAGGCCGACGGCGGGCGCTACGTGATCTTCGCCTCGAAGGCCGGCGCTCCCGAGAACCCGGGCTGGTACCACAACCTCAAGGCCAACCCCGAGACGACGATCGAGGTCGGCACCGAGACGCTGCCGGTGCTCGCCGGGGAGGCTTCGGGCGCCGAGCGCGACCGGCTCTATGCGACCCAAGCCGAACGGATCCCGCAGTTCGCCGAATACGAGAAGACCGCCGGGCGGACGATCCCGGTGGTCGTGCTGACGCCGCGGTGAGCGCGCGCGAGCACGACATCGTCCTGTTCGGCGCGACGAGCTTCGTCGGCCGGCTGACGGCGCAGTACCTGCTCGGTGCGGCCGCGCCGGAGTTGCGGGTGGCGCTCGCGGGTCGCTCCGCCGAGCGCCTGGGAGCGCTTCGCGACTCGCTCGGCGCCGAACGCTGGCCGATCGTGGTGGCGGACACGCAAGACGCCGCGTCGCTTCGCGCGCTGGCCGCGAGCACGCGCGTGCTGGCGACCACGGTCGGCCCCTACCGTCGCTACGGGATCCCCGTCGTGGCAGCCTGCGCTGAGGCCGGCACCCACTACGCCGACCTCACCGGCGAGGTCGTCTTCATGCGCGAGTCGATCGACGCCTTCGATGACACCGCCCGCCAGAGCGGCGCGCGCATCGTCCACACCTGCGGCTTCGACTCGATCCCCTCCGACATCGGCGTGCTGCTCCTGCACGAACGGGCGGCGGCCGACGGAGCGGGCGACCTGGGCGAAACGGAGCTGATGGTGCGCTCGTTCCGCGGCGGCGTCAGCGGCGGCACATTCGCCTCGATGCAGGGGATGCTCGAGGACCGGCGGCGCGACGCGACCCTCGGCCGCTTGATGGACGATCCCTACGCGCTCAGCCCCGACCGTCCGGCGGAGCCCGACCTCGGGCCTGAGAAGGATCTGGCCGGGGTCGAGCGCGATCGGCTCACAGGGAGCTGGGTGGGGCCGTTTGCGATGGCGCAGGTGAACACACGCGTCGTGCGCCGCAGCAACGCGCTGATGGGCTGGGCCTACGGACGCGAGCTGCGCTACCGCGAGGTGATGGGGTTCGGCGGAGGACCGCTCGCCCCCGTGCTCGCGGCCGGGGCGGCGGCGGGCTTCGGGGCGATGTACGCCGGCATGCAATGGGGCCCGACCGAGTCGTTGATCAACCGCGTGGCGCCCTCTCCCGGACAGGGTCCGAGCGAGCGGGCGCGAGAGAACGGCCACTACCGCATCGAGACGCACACGCGCACGTCGGGGGGCGGGCGCTACGTGTGCCGCATCGCCGCCAAGGGCGATCCCGGCTACAAGGCGACCGCGGTGATGCTCGGCGAGAGCGTGCTCGCGCTCGCGCTCGACGGCGAGCGTCTGCCGGACCGTGCCGGCGTGCTCACACCCGCGAGCGCGATCGGCGCCGTCCTTGCCGACAGGTTGCGCGCGGCGGGGCAGACCTACGAGGTGCAGACGCTCCCGGGCTGACTCAGCCCCCGGCGTGGACCAGCCGGCCGCGCGCCTGCCCACGGCCTGCCGCCGCGCGGCCGGGCTTGGCGAGCTTCGCGTCGTACAGCCGTGCGTCAGCGCACGCGAGCACCGCCTGCAGATCCTCGCCGGGCCTCCATTCGCAGACGCCGACCGACCAGGAGACGCGCTGCTCCTCGTAGCGCAGCCGCGCCAGCGCAGCCTCGGCCTCGCCTTCGGAGGTGGCGGGGAGCAGCACGACGAACTCGTCGCCGCCGTGGCGCGCGAGCACGTCGCCGGGGCGCAGCCGCTCCTGCCACTCAGCCGCAAGCGCGGCGAGCAGCCGGTCGCCCGCCGCGTGTCCGTCGCGGTCGTTGATCTGCTTGAAGTCGTCGAGGTCGATCGCCGCAACTGCGAGCGGCGCGCCGGTGCGTTCGGCGATCGCCCGCTCGCGTCTGGCAGCCACAGCGAGGCCGGTCCGGTTGAGCGCGCCGGTGAGCTGGTCGGTCCCGACCTGGTGGCGGACCTCCTCGCTCAGCCCTCCGAGCACGACGCAGATCGACCAGACCGTGATCGTCACGACGAGCCAGTAGATGCCGGGATTGGGAGCACCGCCGATCGCCAGGCCGGCCGCAAACGCCACGGCGATCAGGAGTCCGAGCGCGGTGACCACGCGGCGCGAGAAGAAATGCGCGGCGTAGATCGCGATCCAGGGATAGGCGAAGGCCGCCACCATCATGCCTCCAGGGGTCCGGGCGGCGGCGACAAGCGCGCTCGTGGCGAGCACGCCGAACGCCGCGATGAGCTGGAAACCACGTACGGGGATTCGATTTCCCAGCAGCCAGACGGCGCCCGCTGCGAGGACCGCGAACACGCCGCCGACGAACGCGAGGTGGCTGGGCTGCTCGGCGCTCAGCGGGAACGCGGCGATCGCGAAGCCGACGAGGCTCTTGAAGGCGAACAGGAGCGCCAAAGACCAGACGATCGGCGGGCGCCCTCCGGCGATCCGCCGGCCCAGCGAGACCGGCTCGCCCAGAGACGACTGCCGATGTGAGGGGCCACGGGACGAGCGCATCTCCACAATGCTTCGGATGTCTTGGCACGCCCCTTGAGTGCGGATCGGCTCCCGCTGCGCAGCCCCGACATCCGCGCGCGGCGGACGGGGTCGAGCGCGCCCGCCCGCTCGTGGCTCGGATCGAGCCTCAGAAGCCGGCCGGCGGCGCCGCGCTCGGCGCTGCCTGCGCGCCGACTATGCGGTCGCGCCCGGCGCGCTTGGCCTGGTAGAGGCGCTCATCCGCCGTGCGCGTGAGCGCCGCGATGCCGTCGGGGTCGTCGGTCGCTGCCACGCCCGCGCTGGCTGTGACGGAGAGACCCTCGGCGAAGTGCCCCCAGTCCTCTTCGCTGATGCGCCCGCGGATGCGTTGGCAGCAGGCGGTGGCGGCGTTCATCTCGGTCGCCGGCATCAGCACGAGGAACTCCTCGCCGCCGCTGCGCACGACCACATCTGACTGGCGCAGGACCTCGCACAGCAGCGCGGCGACGCGGACGAGCACGCGGTCGCCGACCTCGTGTCCGAACTCGTCGTTGACCGACTTGAAGTGGTCGAGGTCGACGATCGCCAGGCTCAACCAGGTGCCGCGTTGCTCGGCTGACAGGCGCTCGAGCTCGCGCGCGAAGTAGCGGCGGTTGTGAAGACCTGTGAGCCAGTCGCGCTCGGCCTGGTCGCGGAGCTGCTCCTGCAGCGCTTCCAGCTCGGCGGCGCGGAGCTCGAGCTCCGCGTGGGCCTCCGCCAGCTGCCGGTTCTTGGCGGCAAGCTCGGCGCGCTCATCGCGTGCCGCGCTGGCCTCGAGCGTCGCGCGCTCGAGGCGCAGCTGCAACTCGGAGAGCTCCTGAAACGCCTGGCGTTCGAGCTCTGCCGCACGCTCGAGCGCGTCGTAGGCCTCCTCGACCCGGCCGGCGGCGCGCAGGCTCGAAGCCAGCGTCGAGAGGATCAGGCTGCGCGTCCGGGGAACCCGGTCGCCCAGCCAGCTGAGCGCGCCCTCGCCGACGTCGCGAGCGTCGTCGAGCTGACCGAGCGCCATCCGCGCCTGGACATCGGCGCGGACGGTCGCGCCGAGCACGTAGGGGTTCGGGTCTTCGGACGCCGTCAGCAGCTCGAGCGAGATCTCCGCGTCGGCGAGCGCCTCCTCCGGCAGACCGAGAAGCAGCCGCAAGTCGGCGCGAGTCGAGTGGATCACGCCCAGGGCGAAGCTGTTGGCGGCCTGGACGCGGCGCGCTGCGCCGAGGGCGCGCTCGAGCTCTCGGGCCGCGCCGTCGAGATCGCCCTCCCACTGCAGGTTGCACGCCAGGTCGTTGCGGGAGATCGACTCCTCCCAGGGGTCGCCGCTCTCGATCGCGAGTGCCAAGAGCTCTTCCACGCGCTGGCGCAGGTCCGGCACCCCGACGTTGCCGAAGACGGGACAGGTGGCGCGCCGTGCGTAGACGCGCAGCGTCAGCTCGCGCGCCGCGTCGGCGCGCTGGACGGCGAGCTCGGCGTGGTGAAGCGCCTCGGTGTAGGAGCCGGTGAAGAAGCTGAGCTGCGCCCGCAGCGCCGCGACCTCGGCCTGTGCGGGGGCGCTCCGCGTACCCTCCGCGTGACCCTCCGCCTCCATCGTCCGCGCCAGCGCGCCGCTCAGATCACCGCGATGCAGCGAGACCATGCCCTGCAGCGCGCTCGCGCGAGCGGACAGCTCTGCGTCGCCGGCGGAGGAGGCCAGCTCATAGCAGCGGATCGCGATCGCGAGCGCGCCGGCGGGATCCTCGTAGTAGGTGCCGCGCGCAGCGGCCAGCGCGAGCCGTGCCGAGCCGGCGGGTGTGCTCCCGGCGATGTCGAGGTCGGTCGCGGGGGGGAGGGGCATGTGGACAGGTCGGTGCGTTTGCCTTGATGTTTCGGCAGAACAGGACGCGACCTTGACGGCGCCGGGGTCCACTAGGTTGCAGGGATGGCCACTGCGGGGGCACAGGAGCCGAGCGGGCGCGTGAACGTGAGGTCGCTGTTGATCGGCGTGCTCGCGATCGTCGTGGTCGGAGCCGCGGCGACGCTCTTCGGCTGGGACCTGAGCGGGTGGTTCAAAGAGGTCTGGAACACGATCACGACGATCTCGATCGGCTACCTGCTCGCGGGTATCGCGCTGATCACGATCCAGACCACGACGGCCGCGTTCGCGTGGTACTCGATCCTGCGCTACGCCTATCCCGGCCAGGTGCGCTGGGTCCAGGTGTGGGCCTGCTACGCGACGGCCGTGGCGCTCAACTTCGTGCTGCCCGCGAACATCGGCACGCTCGTGATGCTGCTGATGTTCACGGCGATCATCGCGGCGGCGAACTTCACCGGGGTGCTCGCCGGTTACGTCGTGCAGAAAGTCTTCTTCACGGCGATCGGCGTCGTGACCTACCTCTACCTGTTCCTGAGCGTCGGCGGCTCCTTCAAGCTCCAGTTCGGCTTCATCGAAGAACACCCCTGGGCGTTCGCGATCCTGCTGGCGGGTGTAGCCGTCCTGATCTACCTCGTGCTGCAGGTGCTGCGGCCCCGCCTCAAGGTCTGGTGGGCGGACGCCAAGGAAGGCGGCCAGATCGCCTCTCAGCCACGGCGCTATCTGATGCTGGTCGCGGCCCCGGAGCTTCTCAGCTGGCTCGCGATGCTCGCGACGATCGCGGTGTTCCTCAGCGCGTATGACATCCCCGTCACCTTCCACACGCTGATGAGCGTCACGGGCGGGAACTCGATCGCGAACATGACCTCGGTGACCCCTGGCGGCGCGGGCGTCGTGCAGAGCTTCAACGCGCTGTCGCTCAGAAGCGTCACGAGCGCGACCAACGCGACCGCGTACTCCGTGGCGCAGCAGCTCGTGGAGACCGCATGGAGCATCGCGCTCGCGATTGTCCTGCTGGTGCGCGCGTTCGGCTGGAGCGGCGGCAAGGCGCTCGTCGGGCAGTCATACACCCAGGCCAAGGAGAAGGCGGCCGAAGAGGCGGCCGAGCGGCGCGCCCGGCGCGGGGCCAAGCGCGAGCAGCGGCGCAGTACGCGCGAGGCGCCCGACGGCGAAGCCTGAACGGCGGTGGCGGGCCCGCCGACTGCGGGCCCGCCACCCCGGACGACTACGGTTCGTACGGTTTGTTCGCGGTCAGTTCTTTGCCGCCGAAGACGGATGCGAACACGCCGGAGGCGGTGTTCTTTTCGCCGCCGCTCGCCGTCGTGTCTTCGTTGTTCGCGGTGTCGAGCTTTCCACCGCTGACGGTCGAGTATTCGCCGCTGGCGATGTTTTCGCGCCCGCCGCCGACGGTGGCGTCTTCGTTGCTGGCGGTGTTCTTGTAGCCGCCCGTCACGCTCGCTTCTTTGAACGTGGCGCTGTTGCCGCCGCCGCCCGTGACCGATGCGAAGGCTGCGGTGATGGCGTTTTCGAATCCGGCCACCACCCCGGCGTAGCTCGTGAACGTCTGTTCTTCGCCGAGGATGAGGTCGTGCGAACCGGTCTGCGCGAGCGTGCCTTTGTGCTCGTCGTAGCCGATCACGAGGTTGCCCTCGCCGTTCATGGTTGCCGTTTTGCCTTCGCCGTTGACGACCTGCACGTTGACCCCTGAGAAGCGGATCGTGGGCTTCCCGCCCACGCCGGAGGCGATCAGCGTCATGTGCGGGAGCAGCGCCTTCAGCTGTTCGAGCTGCGCCGCAGTCAGGCCGCTTCCGGTTTCGCCCTGCTTGCCTTCCGGCCCTTGGGCCCCTTCGGCGCCCGGTTTGCCTTCCGCGCCCGGTTTGCCTTCTGCGCCCGGTTTGCCTTCCGCGCCGGCTTTGCCCGGGGCGCCGGCCTTGCCTTCCGCTCCGGCTTTGCCTTCCTCGCCCACCTTCATGAGCGTGTAGTTCCTCCTGCACTTGCCGTGGCGCGGGGTCAAGACGGCGGCCCCTTCCGACTTCGGCATGCACAGCGCTGTGTCGGTCGCGGCCGATGCGCCGGCGCAGAACATCATCAGCCCAACTACCAGTGCGACGGCACTCGTAGCGCCAATCGGCCGCCCCCACCCACGCGGAAGCGCGCGGGCATGCAGCCCTGAGAATCCCTCCATCTCCTTCTCCTTCATCCTTGAAGATCTCCCCGCCCGGCGGCGCCCGAGGCGCCACAGAGCAGCCGCGAGCAGATTACGCCCCTTGACCTCAAGGGTCAAACAGTTGGATCGCGGTTGGTCATCGAGCTGACGCTTCCGGCGGGCCAAGGGGCGCCGCCGGCGCCGATCCGCCAAGCTGAGCAGATGCGTTTTCGCCGCGACGGCTCGCGCCGCGATGTCGCCCGCCGTCACATCGCTCCCACCTTCGGGGTCCGCGACATGGCGATCGACCTCGGCACCGCAAACACGCTCGTCTACGTCGAGGGGCAGGGGATCGTGGTCTCCGAGCCCTCGGTCGTGGCGACGGATTCTCTCAGCGGCGAGGTGCACGCGGTCGGTGCCGACGCCGAGCGCATGATCGGGCGCACGCCGGCCACGATCTCCGCCAGCCGCCCGCTGCGCCATGGCGTGATCGCCGACTTCGAGGTGACCGAGCAGATGCTGCGCTACTTCATCCGCAAGGTCCTCGATCGCCAGCGCGCGCACCCGCGGCTGATCGTGTGCGCGCCGTCCGGCATCACGGAGGTCGAGAAGCGTGCCGTCGAGGAGGCCTCGCTCGCCGCCGGCGCGCGTCACGTGCACCTGATCGAGGAGCCGATCGCCGCCGCGATCGGCGCCGGGCTCGACATCGCCGAGCCGGTCGGGCGGATGGTCGTCGACATCGGCGGCGGCACCAGCGAGGTCGCCGTGATCTCGCTCGGGGGCATCGTGCTGTCGCGCTCGCTGCGCGTCGGCGGCTACGAGCTCGACGAAGCGATCGTCCGCTACCTGCGCGTCGAGCACTCACTCGCGATCGGCTCGAAGACGGCGGAGTCGATCAAGATCGGCATCGGCTCGGCCGTCGCCGACGAGACCGAGGGGGCGACCGAGGTCCGCGGTCGCCATCTGATCACCGGGCTGCCGACCGAGGTCGTCCTCCAGGCCGGCGAGGTCCGCGCGGCGATCGAGCTGCCGCTGCGCGAAATCGTCCAGACGATCAAGGACACCCTCGAGGAGACGCCGCCCGAGCTGACCGGGGACATCGCCCGCGACGGAATCCTCCTCGCCGGCGGTGGCACCCTGCTGAGCGGGCTCGACGAGCTGCTGATACGGGAGACGGGGCTGCCGGTCGTCACGGCCGAATCGCCGCTCACCTGCGTGGTGACCGGCTCAGGCGTTGCGCTGACGCACTTCGACGAGCTGAGGCCCGCGACCGGTCGCGGACGGGAGGCTCCCCGGCGCTAGGGCCCCGGGCGGACGACCGCGCCGGCGAAGGCACGGCCGTCCGTCGAGGCTCCCTCGGCTACTGGATCTTCGCGGTGCCTTCGACTGCGCGCATCCACGAGTACGCGTTTCGCGAGAACCGCGAAGGGGACCCGCAGATCCTCGAGCGGGGGCTGCGCCTCGCGCTGTCCTACTACGAGCAGCTCGGCGGCTGAGGCGGACCGCGAATGTAGGATGCACGCGCGGGCTGCTGCCGCGGCACGCGCCCTTTCCCGCCGCACCGACCGTGATCGAGCCACCCGCCCTCCAGACCGTCCGCGTCAGCTCCTCGGGCGCCGTAGGGGAGCTGCTGCTCGACCGTCCCGCCAAGCTCAACGCGCTCTCGCGTGAGCTGCTCGGCGAGCTGATCGAGGCGGCACGCTGGTTCGACGCGCAGCCGGAGCTCAAGGCCGTCGTCGTGCGCGGCGCGGGCAACGCATTCAGCGCCGGCGCAGACCTCAGTGGCTTCGGCTCTGCCGAGGGCTCCTCCGGCGGCGCCGCGGAGGTGCGCCGCGGCTTCGACCTCGGCCGGCGCGCGGGCGACGCGCTGGCGGGCATGCACGCGATCACGGTTGCGGCGATCCACGGGCATTGCGTCGGCGGCGCGCTCGTGCTCGCGGCCGCCTGCGACATCAGGATCGCGTCCGAGGACGCGATCTTCTCGATACCGGAGGTCGACATCGGCATTCCGCTCGCGTGGGGCGGGATCCCGCGGCTCGTCCGCGAGCTCGGGCCGACCGTGACCAAGGATCTCGTCCTCACCTGCCGGCCGTTCGACGCCGCCGAGGCCGGGCGCCTGCGCTTCGTCAGCCGGCTCGTGGCGCCCGAGGAGCTCGAGGACGAGGCGCGCGCCGTCGCCGAGAAGCTCGCCGCTCAGCCGGCCTACGCGTTGCGCGTCACCAAGCGCCACGTCGACGCCGTGGCGGAGGAGTCCGGCTCGACGGCGCAGAGCTACCGCGACGCCGACACGCTCCTCGCCGCCGTCAGCGACGAGGAGTCGCTCGCAGTGATGGCGCGCTATCTGCAGGCGCGCAGGCGCGGCTCCTCGCCGCCCGCGTCCTGAGCGAAAGTCGCGCGGCTTCCCTACACGCCGGCGAGTGCCGCGTCGGCCCGCCCGCTCGCCCGGTCAAGCAGCAGACGGCTTACAGGAGCCCGTGCCCTCGGCGCGTGTCGCCTACTTCACGATCGTAAAGCGCAACGACTGCACTGCAGAGCGCTGTCGGGCTCCGTTCGTTGCGCTCAAGAGCAGCGTGTAGCTCCCCAGCGGCAGCTTCTTGGAGCGCGCGAGGAGACCCTGGAAGAGGATCTTGTTGAGCTCTGCGTGTCCGCCCAGCACGACGACTCCGCGGGTCACGGTTCGTTTGCACGCCTGGCGGCGGCGGTTGCGGGGCGTAGGCGGAACGCACTTGCCATTTGCTCTGCGCCCCGCGACGCTCTGTGTGAACGCAAGCCGCACGGTTGCGGGCTGGTCGAGCTCGAACGAGAAGGTGGTGCCGACTGGGGTCTTTCCGGTGCGCGCGAGCGACGCGAGCTTGCGACCCTCGCGCCAGGTGCGATGTGACTGCTTGGCGCTCGTCAGCGAGGGAGCGTGCGACGGGAGGGGTGTCGCCGGTTTCACCGGGTCGAACGCCGCTGTCACGGTCTGATCGGAGCCCATCGTCACCGTGCAGCCGCCGGTCCCGGCGCAGCCGCTGCCCGACCAGCCGGTGAACGACGAGCCCGCGGCGGGCGCGGCCGAGAGGCCGATTTCGCTGCCGTCGTTCATCAGCGCGCTGCAGGCCGCGCCGCATTCGATCCCTGTCGGTGCGGAGTGGACGGTCCCGGTTCCCGCGCCGGCCTTGACGACGTGCAGCGAGAATGGGTCGCCGAGCTCGCGATAGACGAGGATGCCGGCGCCGAACGCACCGAACGCGGTGCCCGCGACCACGATCCTGCGGTCCGGCTGGAGCGCGAGTGCGCTCGCGGCGGCGCTGGTGCCCGCCTGCACTGCCGCTGCTCCCCCTGTGCCGAAGCTGGGGTCGAGCACCCCGCCGGCGCCCAGTCGCCAGGTAACGGCTTCAAACGGGCCGGTACCGAGCTTCTGTTCGCCGGCGGCGAGGATCTTGCCGTCGGGCTGGAGCTGGAGCGCGCTCGCGCGAGCGTAGTTGCCGAGCCCGCCGAGCGCCGTGAACCCTTCGTCGCCGAACCTCGTGTCCAGCGCCCCATTCGTGACGTTGCCGGTGCCGCCGTTCGCTTCCAGGCGCCAGACCACCGCCTGGTTTCCCAGCGGGCCCCCTTCGGTGTGGCCGGCCATCAGGATCCTGCCGTCCGGCTGGACTGCGAGGGACGTCGCGGCCTCGCTGCCGCCGTTGTCCACATCGGCCTGCCCATCCACATCGAACGACGGGTCACGGGCGTTGTTGAGTTCGCCGTTTCCGCCGTCGGCGTTCAGCCGCCAGACGACGGCGTCGTTTGCCGAGGTCGCGTTCGCGGTTGCTCCGGCCACGAGGATCTTGGCGTCCGGCTGCAGCGCGATCGCGTCGACCATGTCTTCGTGGGCGTCGCTGATGCCGGCGACACCGTCTTTGTCGAACGACGGATCGAGCGTGCCGTTGACGTTGAGCCGCCAGACCGACACGTGGTAGGGGCCGGGTATCGTGAGCGAGTTCCCCGCGACGAGGATCTTGCCGTCAGGCGCGACAGCGACGGCGGTCGCGTAGTTGAAGGTCCCGCCGCTCAGTTCGGCGGCACCGCCCACCCCGAAGGTTTCGTCGGGCGCCCCGGACGCGGTCAGCCGCCAGGCCATGGCCACGTCGCCGCCGGAGCGGTAGCCGACCACGACCACCTTCCCGTCGGGCTGGACGGCCGCGGCGTAGGCGCCGATGTAGCTGCTCGCTTCGATCCTTGCGACGCCTCCCGACCCGAACGCCGGATCGGGCTGGCCGTTCGGGAGCAGACGCGAGACGAAGACCTTCTCTGTGGCGCCTTCTTCGCCGCTTGAGACAACGACGATCTTGCCGGCCGGGGCGAGCGCGGCCGGTGTCGGGAACGTCGAGACAGGTTTTTCGAGCAGCGTCGTGCCGCCGGTCCCAAACGACGCGTCCAGACCCCCGGCGCTGCCCGCCGCGATGGCCACAGCCGCGCCGATGCCGGCGAGCAGCGCGCAAAGGGTCGCCACGACGTAGGTCGCCGTCCGGCGCCGCGATTCCCCTTGCGTTTGGGCGCTCCCCCCGGTGCGCATCCGTTCCATTATCGAGCAGACGCGCTCGCGCCGTCGTCTTGCCACATGGCGGCCCCCGTCGGGCCCGCGCTCAGGGGATGTTGATGCTCGGGACGGCCTGCCCGCGCCGTGCCGCCTCGGCCTTCAGGCGCGGGCTGAGCGTGCGTCCCTTGCGCAGGAACCCGAGCCCGCGCTGCAGGCGGTTGCCGGTCAGGCTCCAGTCGGGCAGGACGCGCTCCACCTTCAGGGCCAACCCGTCGCCCTCCGGCGCCACGGAGCCGACCAGCGTGTGGTTCTCCTGCGTGGTGAAACGCTCGTCGTGTCCGTGCACGGTGAGACACGCGGGGCCCGGAGGCAGCTCGGGTCTGCCGGCGCCCACGCTGAGCCGGACGTGCCCGTCCTCGAGGGCGCCCGCGGTCACCGGCACGCACACCGGCAGGCCGTCGCCGGCGACGACCGTGAGGTCCGCGAGCGGCAGCGAGCGCAGTGCCTGCGCGGCGACCCCGAGCCAGTTCTCCGGCGGCTTCATCCAGGCCGGTGGCTGGCGGCCGCTGGGCGCCGGGTCGGAGGCGGGCAGGGCGAGGTCGCCCGGCGCCTGCCAGACCTGTGCAGGCACTGACAGCGTTCGGTCCGGCCACCAGCTGATGCGCAGCGGCGTGATCTCCACCCAGATGCGCGCGTAGTAGAAGGTCATCCGCCGCAGGATCGCCTTCGGTTGCCCTTCTACGGCCCCGGGGAGCTTCGCCAGCGACAGCCGTGCGTAGCGGTCGGTGTTGGCCTGGAGGTTCGCGTCGCGCACCGCCGCGTGACCCTGGACGAGCACCACGGGCTCATCGACGGCGCCGGTCCCGATCGCGTCTGCGAAGAGCAGGGCCACCTTCGGGTTGCGCCGGGCGCGTTCCGCTTTGGCCGGGTAGGAGAGCCCGGTCGAGACGTCCAGCGTCCCCGCGTCGCTCACGTAGGGGGTGCTGGGCACCGTGACCGGCGAGCCCGCGCGCGTCAGGCTTGCGTACTCACAGGTCAGCGCGCCGTCGAAGACCTTGCGCAGGCCGGACGGCCAGCCGGCCGCTTCTGCCCCCACCTCGTGCACGCGTCGATCGTAGTCGAGCGTCTCCTTCAGCGATCCGCCCCGGAGAACAGCTCGTAGCCGACCTTGCGGATCTGGATCTCCTCGCTGCCCTCGGTGATTCGGTAGCGGCGGTGATGACGGTAGATGTGCTCGAAGGGCATGTGACGCGTGTAGCCGATCCCGCCACAGGTCTGCATCGCGCGGTCGGCGGCCTCGCAGGCCAGCCGGTTGGCGCGGAAGTTCGCCATCGCGACCAGGTGAGTGACCTCCATGTGGTGGTGGCGGTCGAGCTCGGCGGCCGTTCGCCGCACGAGGCCCCGCACGAGCTCGCAGTCGGTCCACAGCTCCGCGAGCGGGAACTGGATGCCCTGGTTCTGCCACAGAGGCTTGCCCCAGACCGTGCGCTCACGGGCGTATGCGACGGCTTCGTCGATGCAGAAGGCCGCCGCGCCGAGGCTCGAAGCGGCCTGGCGGATGCGGTTCTCGTGCACGAAGCGTTGGGCCAGCGCGAGCCCCGAGTCGAGCTCGCCGAGGATCGCGTCGTCGGCGACGCGCACGTCGGTCAGCGAGACCTCGGCGTGGTCGCTGGGCATGTTGAACGTCCACCACATGAACTCGACGTCGAGACCGGCCGCGTCGCGCGGGACGATGAAGGCGGTGATGCCCTTCGGCTCGCCCGGCGTGCCCGACGTCCGCGCGAAGACGAGATCGTGGCTCGCGCGGTGCATGCCGGAGTTGAACCGCTTGCGCCCGTTGATCACCCAGCCGCTGTCCTCGCGACGCGCGGTCGTCTCGAGGAACGTGGCGTCCGAGCCGTGGTTCGGCTCGGTGAGGCCGAAGCCGAGCGCGACCTCACGTCTCAGCGCGCCCTCGACGAACGTCTGCTTCTGCTCGGCGGTTCCGAACTCGTGGGCGAGGATGACCGTCGGGAAGTTGCCGATCATCGAGATCTCGCTCTGAGGATCGTTGTGGAGCCCGATCGGGCGCCGGTTGAGGTGCTCGCGGACGATCGCCATCGCCAGGTTCGACCCGCCACGTCCGCCGAGCGCTTCGGGCAGCGCGTAGCGCCAGAGCCCGGCACGGTCGGCGCGGGCGACCATCTCCTCGAGCAGGTCCTCCCACTCGCGGCGCGGGATCCCCCCGCCCTCGAAGTCGGTGCGCGCGTACTCGCGCCGATGGTCGAAGAAGCGCGCGTTCTCGCCTTCCGCTTCCAGCGGTGCGATCTCCGACGCGATGAACGCGTCGATCTCCTCGAGCAGGGCCGTCACATCATCGGGTATCGCGTCGCTCACGTTTCCTCCCTCTCGCTCTCGTAGGTCTGCAGGTAGCCGGGGTTCGCCGCTTCGAGCTTCGCTCGCACGAGCGCCCGCAGGCCTTCGAGCAGCTCCGCACGCCGCTCGTCGAAGGAGCCGGCGCGGATCGCGGCGGCGAGCGAGCGCTCGTCGGTCGCTCCGAGGCCTGCGAGCGCGGCGGCGCGCACCTCCGCGTGGCGCAAGGAGAGCTCGAGCTCCCGTCGCACCATCCCGAGCGCCCGCAGCGAGACGCGTAGCTCGAAGGCCGCGCGTCCATCCAGGAGCGGCAGCACCTGATCGCCGAGGGCGCCGCGCGCGGCGTCGATCAGCTCGACGGCGCTCGGGCGGTCGTGGAGGCCGGGCGCCCGTGGCGGCGGGTCGGGCGCGGTCTCGGGCGAGGCGTCGTCCGAGGGCGCTCCGCCGCCGGGGTCCAGCAGCTCGAGCAGATCCCACTCGACCTCGCAGGCGCGCCGGCCGATGACCGCGTGCTCGACCGAGCGCCGCGCGCCGGCGATGTGGGTGAAGGCCTGCATCACGCAGATCACCCCCCAGCGCAACGTACCGGTGAGCTCCCAGCGGCGCAGCTCCTCGATCGAAGGAGCGACCCCGGCGTGACGGGCGTAGGCGTCGAGCAGCTGCTCGCGCGTACCGAGGCCGCCCGCGGGCAGATCCGCACGCGAGAAGCGCCATGCGGCAACGCACAGCCAGCCGAGGTCCTCGACGGGGTCGCCGATGTGGGTCAGCTCCCAGTCGAGCACGCCCGTGACGCGATCTCGGTCGACCATCAGGTTGCCGATCCGGAAGTCGCCGTGGACGAGGGTGGTGCGCTCCGGCGGGCGGTCCGGGCCGAGCGTGCGGAACGCCAGCTCGAAGACCGGATGCGGCTCGCCGAGGTGGTCGTGCAGCGCGCGCAGTTGCGCGAGCGGCTCCTCGGCCGGCGGCGCGAGCGCCGGGTCGGCCGGCATGCGGTGGACGGCTGCCAGTGCGGCGGCGATGTCCTCGAGCAGTCCGGCCGGGCTCGCGCTCGCGAGGATCTCAGCGGGGTCGCTCGTGCCCGCCACGGCCTCGACGAGCGTCCAGGCGGCGCCGAGCACCGCATCGTCGCGGCCGTGGGCGACGACGGAGGCCACCGGGACGCCCACGGCCGACGCGGCGTCGAGCAGCGCCGCCTGCCCCGGGGGCTCGCCGGTCGGCTTGCCTGCGTGTTCGCACTGGAGAATCAGGCGTCGCCGTCCGGAGCGCTCGTAGAGGTAGGTCTCCCGTGAGGCGCCGCCGCTCAGGCGGCGCACCTCCCCGCCGGCCGGCTCGCCCAGGATCTCGGCGAGCCGCGATCTGATCGCGGCTGTGCGCTCGGACCCGCGCGGCGCCATCGCCCGTCCTCCCTCCATGGCCGGAACTCTGCCACCCGGCGGCTGAATGGGTCCGCCCGCCCCGCCCGTCCGCACAGGACGACCGGTCGGCCGGGAGGCTAGTCGCGATCGGCGGCGGCGGTGACCCGCGTGCGCGCCGCGATGCCCCCGTCGAACGCGGGATGTTCGCCCGACGGCGAGACCTGCGTGTCGAAGCGCTCCGTGCGGTCGCGTCCTGCACCCTTGGCTCGGTAGAGCGCGCTGTCGGCGGCCTGCAGGAGCACCTGGGCCGTCTCCGGTGCCTCGGCGGCCGCGATGCCGGCGCTCAGCCGCACGGCCGGCACGCCGGTCGAGTGTGCCTTCGCGACGGCCTCGCGGGTGCGGTCGGCGAGAGCGGCCGCGCCCTCCGCGTCGCACGAGGGCATGAGGACGGCGAACTCCTCTCCACCCAGGCGGGCGACCACGTCGATGTCCCGCGCCTCCTCGGCAAGAACGGCGGCGGTGCGCGCGAGGACGAGGTCGCCCGTGTCGTGGCCCCACTCGTCGTTGATGCGCTTGAAGTGGTCGATGTCGAAGATGACGACGGCGATCGAGCTGCCGTCGCGGCGAGCGCGGGTCAGCTCGATCTCGGCGCGCTCGTCGAAGCCGCGCCGGTTCAGCACTGCGGTGAGCGCATCCGTTCTTGCCTCGCTGGCCAGCACCGCGAGCAGGTTGTGGTTGCGCCGGCCCAGCATCACGGTGACGACGACGAGGACCGAGCAGGTCGCCATCACATCCAGCCAGCGGCCCGGATAGCTGCTCGCCGCGGGCAGCGCCAGGAGCGTGCCGGCGTGCGCCACCCCCACGAAGCAGACGATCGCGACGCCGCCCCGCGGTCCGAAGAAGAAGGTCGTCCATAGCACCGGCCAGACGTAGAGGATCGCCCCGTCGCCAGCCCCGGGCGTGGCGGCGAGCGCGCCCGCGATCAGCACCACTCCGATCGGGCCGAGCATGGCCAGCGCGGCGCGCGGCAGGCGCGGCCCCACCAGCAGGACCACGGACACCAGCACGAACGCGGCGATCGCGGGCGCGATCGCGAAGCTCGGGTCGCCGGGGACGATGCCCTCGACCGCGGCGTCGACGGTCGCGCCGCCGAACATCGCGGCGGCGGTCTGGGCCATCAAGCGTTTGTCGTGCGCGAGGTCCTCGTATGAAACGCTCACACGCCTTCTATCGGCATCAGAGGCCCGTATCGCAACACCTCCCTGGCCGCCCGCCAAGGCGTAAGCCAGGCCCCTCGTCGTCAACGCGCAGTCCAGAACTCGCGCCGGCGCCGTCCAGGACTGGATGGCCCGTCCCGCCCGTCCCGCCTACGTTCGGAGCTGGGCGACCCCGGCTCTCGGGACTCGCCGGCAAATGGACAGAAAGGGCGGGCGAGAAACATGAAGCGCGGAAGCTGGTTTGGCGGAGAGTTGCCGCGGAGGGCGCTGCTGATCGCGCCACTCACGCTCCTGCTGCTGGTGGCGCTTGCGGCGTCGGCCAGCGCGTGCATCACGATGACGCCTGTCAGCCGCTGGGAAGGCCGCTGGCAGGACGTGCACGGCTACAGCGGGACCTGGTCGGGTGAAGTGACGACGATCGAAACGAGCGCCGGGGTGTGGCACGCTGAAGGCAACGGCGAAGTGGTCGTGCCCTTCTACGGCGCGGCTCCGGGACACGTCACCGAGACGCTCGAATGCACCGGGCCGACCACCTACTCGACCGTCGCGCACTGGACGGACAGCTTCGGGGACGACACGAACCTCACCGGCACCTTCTCGATCGGCAAAAACGTCGCGCTGGAGAACGGCAGCTGGAGCGGCCAGACCTTCACGCTCGGGTTCGACGAAGGCAGCTGGCAGGGGGAATTCCACCCGCAGACGCCGTCCGAAGGCCTCGTTCCGGGCACGGTCGAAGTGCAGAGCTCCGCAGGTACGGTGATCAGCTCGCTCACCACCGAAGCAGCCACGAAACTGCCGGACCTGCCGAGCGGTGACGTGGCGCCGGTCGGCGGGGTCTCCTTCGCCGCCAGCCTGCCGCCAGGCGAAACGATCACGATCAAACTCACGCTGCCCCCGGGCAGCCACCCGACCGCGCTCTTCAAGCTCGAGGCCGGGACCTACGTCCCGATCCCGGCGACGATCAGCGGTGAAACGGTCGAATACGAAATCACCGACGGCGGCCAGTTCGACGAAGACCACACCGCCAACGGAGAAGTCATCGACCCGGTCGTACCGGTCAGCACCGGGTTGCAGGTGCGGTCTGGGATTCTGCCCGCGGCCACGCGCGGAGCTCCGTACAGCGTCCAGTTGAACGCCAGCGGCGGCACCGGCAGCTACCGGTGGAAGAAGGGCGCGAAGCTGCCGAAGGGCCTGAAACTGTCGAAAGAAGGCGTGCTCACCGGGACGCCGAGTGCCAAGAAGGTGGCGCCCGGCACCTATGAGATCCCAGTGCAGGTCAGCGACGGCGCGAAGCCCAAGCATTCGGCGACCTCGACCTTGTCGCTTGCGATCGGCTGACGGCCGAACGGAACCGCTCGGCTGCCGCCCCCTGGGGGGCCGAGCGCGACCCGCGGGCCGATTCAGGCGCGGCCGGGGGCGGTTCGTCCGCTCCCGGCGCCGCGCCACCACCGACCGCGGGCTCCTCGTTTCGTGCATAGTCCGTCAGAGCTGATGAGTCGGACCGCCGGAACCGCAGACGTGCTGGTCGTCGGAGGTGGCCCTGGTGGCAGCACAGCTGCCTGGGCCCTCGCCTCCCGCGGCCTCGACGTCGTCGTCCTCGAGCGGTCGCGATTCCCGCGCGAGAAGGTGTGCGGGGACTACGTGGATCCCAGAGGGTTGCGCGTGCTCGGAGCCATGGGGTGCCTGGACGAGCTCGAACGCGCTGGTGCGCACCGGATCTCCCGGACCGCAACCCACGTCGACTGGCGCCGCGAGTTCTCCGGGCCCGTCCCCTTCTACGGCGAACGAGACGGGCTGCCGGCGCACGGCTGCACGATCCCGCGCGAGACGCTCGACGCCGCGATGCTGGCCGCCGCCGAGCGGGCCGGCGCGGTCGTGCACGACGAGACGGGGCTCGTCGAGCTGCAGGCGGGCGCGGGAGGGGTAGAGGCGCTCGCGTCCTCGAAGGGAGGGTCCCGACGCTACCGCGCCCGCGTCGTGGTCGGCGCGGACGGCGTCAACTCGCTCGTTGCGAGCAGCCAGGGCCTCGGCGGGCAGGACCGTCGCCGTAGCGTCGTCGCGCGCCGCGCCTATGCGACCGGCCTGGCGGAGGACGGGACAGGCGACGGCGCCGAGGTCTTCTTCGACAAAGCCTCCTTTCCCGGATATTCGTGGGTCTTCCCACTCGGGAACGGGCGGGCGAACCTGGGGGTTGGAGTGCTCAGCGAGGCGCGTGAGCGCGCCGGCGTGCGGATGCCGGAGCTGCTCGATCAATTCGTCGCCCACCTTCGCGAACGCCATCCCGGCTGCAGCCACCTCGAGCTCGCGTCGAAGCCGATCGGCGGAGTCGTGAGCACCTACGGTGCCGCCGGCGCGAACCATTTCGACGGCGGCGTGCTGGTCGGGGACGCCGGCAGCTTCGTCGACCCGATGACCGGGGAGGGGATCACGCAGGCGATGGAGTCGGCATTGCTCGCCGTACCGGCGCTCATGGACGCGCTGGAGCGCGGCGCCGGCCGTGCGGTGCTGGCTGCATACGAGCTCGCGTTTCGGGCCTACTTCGACCCGTCGATGCTGTTCCTGGCGTTCTGTGCCGAGATGCTCCGGAACAGGCACCTCAGGCGGCCCTGGCTCAAAGCCCTCGCCCGCGGCTGCCAGGTGGCGCAGGCCGACGGGGACTTCGCTCGGACCTCGGGGAGCTACTTCGGCGGCCTGGAGATCCGTCCGCTCGACATCATCGGGCAGGTCTGGCAGCGCTCGCTGATCGACCTGCTGCTTGCATGGCCGCGCTTTCTCGCGGGCGAGCACGCGAACGTGACGACGCCCGGCGACCTCGTGCAATGGCAGGTGTCGCTTGGGTCCTCGCTGCTCAGCGACCCGAGCTGGCACATGCGCTGGACGCTCGACATGGAGCGCGCCTGGACCCGCCTGCTCGCAGGCGCGGCGGCCCATGAGGGCGATCCGCGTCCTGCCGGACCGCCCCTCCTTCGATGACTCCGCCCGGAAACCAACCTGTGGAAATCGTGGACTAGGCTTCGCGCGTGGACCGCCCGGACGCCACCAACGACCTGCTCGCGACGGGCGCCCTGATGAGCGCCGCGTCCGCCGTCCGCGCCGGCACCGGCTGCCTCGAGCTGTGGTCGCAGCGGGTACCGCCGCTGGTCCGGCTCGCCGCCGAACTCGACGAGCAGGGCCAAGGGTCCCCGGAGCAGCGCGAAGCGATGGAAGGCCGCGTGCGCGAGGAGATGATGGCCGTGGCGCGGGCGTCGGCTGAGATCGTGATGCGCGAGCTACGGCGAGGGCTCGAGGACCTCGACAACTACACCCGCTCGGAGGATCAGGGCCCCGGCGGCGCGGCTCGACCCTACCGCGCGAAGCGATGAGCGCGGCGCAGGCTCCCGAGCGCGATCCGATCGTGGCGCTCGGAGCCGAGCGTGAGGTGGCGATGCTCCGCGAGGTCGTCGCGCGCTGGTTGGACACGGTCGATCCCGAGGTTCGCGAACCGCTCGCCACCGCGTTCGCGGGCAAGCCCAAGAGCTTCCGCCCGCTGACGGTGTTCGCGTGTCACCGCGCGCTCACCGGCTCACGACCGTCCCAGGACGTCGTACGCCTCGCGTTCGCCATCGAGCTGATGCACAACATGTCGCTCGTCGTCGACGACATCCTCGACGAGTCGGATCTGCGGCGTGGAGTGCCCACCGTGCAGGCCGGCTACGGGCGCCTGCCCGCGCTGATGGCGTCCGGCTACCTCGTCGCCGACGCCTTCGAACTGGTCGAGGGAGATCCCTTCGCGATCCGCCATCTGGCCGAGCTGCTGCGGCGGCTCGCGGCGGCCGAGTGCCTCCAGTGGCGGCTGCGGCGCAGCCCGCTGGGCGTCGCGGACTGGCGCCGGATCGCCGGTGAGGACACCGGTTCGATGTTCGAGATCTGCGCTGTGCTGGGGGGGCGGGGACAGCGCCTGCGGCGCTACGGGCACCTGCTCGGCGTGCTCTACCACGGCTGCGACGACGTCGGCGACGTCCGCGGGCTCGAGGCCCTGGGCGGAGGCGGCGACGAGGACGTGCGCGACGGCATCCTCACGCTCCCGGCCGCCCTCGCGATCCGCGACAAGCGCATTCGGCAGCTGTTCCTGCGCGACGATGCCGATCTCGCGCGTTTCGAGGAGCTCGCGCTCTCCTACCGCGCGCAGCTCGACGACGCCGAGCAGGTCCTCGACGGCATCGCGCAGGATGCCTGCCGCGAGGCGCGCCGGTCGGCGGTGGATGCCGAGCCGCTCATCGGGCTCGTCGCCCAGGTGCGCCAGCTCTCAACGCGGTGACGCGGCCCTCGGTCCGGCGCCGTCGCGGATCACGGCACGCGCCCTGACCACATCCGGCAGGCCCGAGTCCGGACCGAACCACTCGCAGAGTCCGGCGATGCGCTCGAGCACCGTCACCGGGGCGCCGACCCGGCGCTGGTGGAGGGCGAGGCCGGTCGCGGCGCGGAGCTCGAGCAGCTTCGCCTCCTGGTCGCGCGCGGACACGACGGCGCGCTCGAATGCCGACGTCGCCGCGTCCGTGTCGGGCTCCGGCCCCGAGATCAACGCTCGTCCCGTCAGCCACTGCAACTCGGGTTCGTAAAGCCGTTCCCCGCTCCTGTCGATGTGGCGCTGGCCTATCTCGACGGATCTGAGCGCCTGATCGCGCCCACCCGCCGCGAGGTGGACCTCAGCGAGCAGCGCTCGGAAGTGCGGCGTCGCGACGCGCCCGCCGCTGCTCGCGTACCCGGCGATGAGGCGTTCGAGGACGAGAACCTGGCTCTCCGCGTCGCCCTGGAGTCCGCGTGCCCACGCCGTCCAGATCTTGCAGATGGTGCTCCAGTAACCGATGTTGCGCTCGGTGCAGTGGGCGTCCGTGCGGGCGAGCCAGCGAGCGAACTCCTCGTGCTGCCCTGTCACCAGCAGGAGCACGCAGCGCATCCCCCAGGAGAGAGCGAGCGTCACCGGTCCGCCCTCGAGCTCCGCAAGCGCCAAGCTCTCCTCGCTCACGGCGTGCGCGCGATCGGCGTGACCCTGGTTCCAGAGCACGGTCGCGAGGTAGGCGCGCGCGCTGACGCCAGGGTCGGGCACCGCCCCGTGCAGTTTCGAGGAGCGCCCCGCCTCGTCGCAGTTGCGAATGGAGGCTTCGAGCTCCTCCGAGGCGAGCGTGAGCTCACCGCGGAGCATGTGCGTGGCTCCGGCGTAGAACTGTCCCTCGCCGAGCAGCGCAGCCGAGTCGGCTGACTTCGCGAGCGCCAACATCTCCCGCGCGCGCGCGAGCGCCTTGTCGTACTCGGCGCGTGCGTTGTGGAAGAGGAACTCGCCGCGCACGACGGGCACCAGCTGGACGGCGGTTCCGCCAGACAGCGACGCGCGCGCGCGGGCGTAGATACCCGTCACCTCCGCCGCAGGCGTGCTGCCGGCCTGCACGGCTGCGCCCCAGTCCGAGAGCAGTTCGCCACGGAGGAGGTCGTCCCCGGCGCCGGGGATCGCATCGAGCGCCTCGACGGCGTGCCGGAAATGCTCTGCAGCCTCGTGGAACGCCGCCTGCTCGAGGGCGCGCCGTCCGGCGCGCTCCCAGCAGACCGCGGCTTTGCGGAGCTCACCCGCTGCCTCCCAGTGATAAGCGATCCGCTCGGGCTCGGATTCCCACGCGATGCGCCCGCGCGAGGAGAGCAGCTCGGCGACACGACCGTGCAGGACGTGACGCCGGCGCCTCACGAGCCGGTCGTAGGCCGCCTCCTGGAGCAGCACATGCCTGAATTCCAGGCGCGTCGGGGCGTCCTCGACCGGGCGCAGCACGTCCTCCGCGGCGAGGCGGGCGACGGCGGAGCGAAAGCCCGCTCGATCCAGTGGAAGGAGCGCTTCGGCGAGGTCGGCCTCGAACTCGCGGCCGAGAACCGCCGCGACGTCGATCACGCCCGCCAGCTCGGGCAGGCGATCGAGCCGTTCGGCGAGCAGCCCGTTGAGCGTCTGCGGGACGCTGTCTGGCAGCCCCTGCTGCGCCGTGCTCGCGAGCTGCTTCGCCATCTCCTCGACGAACAGGGGCACGCCCTCAGCGGTGGCCTGGACGCGGGCGAGTCCGAGCTCGTCGAGGTCATGGCCCGCGGCCTCGAGGAGCGTGCCGACGTCCGCTTCTGAGAGGGGGCCGAGCCGGATCTCCTCCGCGTCGTCGCGATCGAGCCACGGGGGCCGGAACTCGGTGCGGTAGGTGAGCACGGTCGCGACGGGGCGTCCTTCGGCCGCGTAGACGATGCGGTCGAGCAGCTCGATCGTCGTTGGGTCGGCCCAGTGGAGGTCCTCGACGACGAGCAGCAACGGCTCTCCCTCGGCTGGAACCAGGAGGCGCTCGAGCAGACGCAGGAGCATGTTGCGGGCCTCCAAGGGGAGCACCACTTCTGGATCGTCTTCGTCCGGATCGGAGATCGAGAGCAGGCGGGAGAGCAGACGCGTGCCCTCGTAGGACGGGGGCGACGCGGCGGCCGTCCAGCGTTCCAGCGCGGCGAGCTGTCGGTCCCGAGGTTGGCCGCGCTCCAGGCCAGACAGGCGCTCCACGAGCCTGAGCACCGGGTAGAGCACGGTGCCGGAGTGATGTGGCGAGCACCGCAGCACGTAATCTGCGGGGAAGCCCACGCGCTCACGCAGCGCCGTGACGAGTCGGCTCTTGCCGATCCCGGCCTCCCCGGCGAGCAGCATCAGCGCGCCGCGCCCGGCGAGGGCGCGACGCCAGCCCGCCTCCAGCTGCGCCAGCTCCGCCACGCGGTTGACGAGCCCGCCGGCTCCCGGGCCGGACGAGCGTGGCGGGAGCCGACCGCCCTCGCTGCGGTGCACCTCGTAGAGCTCGAGGGGCTCCGAGATCCCGCTGAGCTCGTGCGCGCCGAGCGGGACGGCCTCGATGTTTCCGACAAGCGAGAGCGTGGCCTCGGTCACCACCACGCTGCCAGGCCGGGCGACCGTCTGCACGCGCGCGGCGACGTGCAGGACACCGCCCACGGCCGAGTGGCGCTCGCGCGCCTGGCCGGTGCCCATCTGCCCGGTGATCGCGATACCGCTCGCGATGCCCACCCGGACCTGGAGCGAGACTCCCAGCAGCGGCTCGAGGCGGGCGTTCAGGTCGGCGATGCCGTCGAGGACCTCGAGCCCCGTCGTGACCGCTCGGGCGGCGTCGTCCTCGTGCGCCTGGGGATAGCCGAAGTAGGCGATCGCTCCGTCGCCCTGGAACTGCGCGAGGTAGCCGCCGTAACGCTCGACGGCTTTCGTGCAGGCGGCGTGATAGCCGCTGAGGAGGTCGCGGAAGTCCTCGGGATCGAGCTGCTCCGCGAGGACGGTCGAGCCCACGATGTCGCTGAAGAGGACTGTCAGATGCCGGCGCTGGCTGGCGTCCGGCTCTGCCGTTCCCGCTTCGCCGTGCGTGAGCGCCGAGCCACACCGCCCGCAGAAGCGCATCGCTGGTGCGCTCTCGAATCCGCAGCGCGTGCAGAACATTCCGTTGACCTGGCCCCCTGCCAGAACGATCGGACCGTCAGCATAGTCTGATTTTGGATGGCGGAAACGCCAGCCGTTCGAGTAGGCTGAGCCTATGCCACCTGTCCCCGCTCCGAAATCGGGAGCGTTCAGAACGCTGGCGATCACGCCGCTCATGGGCGCGACCTCGCTTTACCGGGCCGGCATGAGCTACGCGGACGCTTGGTACAAGCAGGCGCCGCGGCTGGTGAGCCTCTGGTTCGACGCTGTCGAACCCGGCGGGAAGCAGGTCGAGTCGGCGACGGAGCTGCGCGAGAAACTGCTCGAGACGAGCGAAACGTCGGTCGACCAAGCCACCAAAGAGCTGACGAAAGGCATCCGGGACCTGAGACGGTTCGGAGCGCCTCAGTAGCAGCCCGGCCGGGTCCGCGCCGTCAGGGGCCCGGGGGATCCGCCGGCAGTCCCGGAGTCAGCAGGTAGCGGAGCGTCGAGGTCTTCGCGAGGAGCTCGAACGGGTCGCCCGTCCACGCTGCGATCGATTCGTTCGCGCGTTCGGCGACCTCGGACGGGGTGGTCAGCTTCGACCACCCCATCGCGGCGAGCGCGGTCGCGAGCCAGGCGTAGCGCATGCCCACGAACGCCTCGGGCGCCAGCAGCTCAACCCGCTCCTCTTCGATGGCCTCGCCGCGTTCCTCCGTTGCGGCGCGGACGGCGGACGCCGCTTTGACGCCGGTCGCGACCGCGCCCTCGATTGTCGTGATGCCGTAGTCGTGCTGGCAGTAGTCGCCGGCGAAGTACAGGTTCTCGACCTGCTCCGGGTAGCACGTCTCCGGGCGCCACGGGTCCGAGCCGACGGCGTTCAGCGAAAGCTGCGCGTCGGCGTTTGCGTCATAGGTCGTCTTTTCCCAGTTGACCTGGGCCGTCGGGTCGTTCCAGAACTTGCCGGGCTTGAACGGCAGGTAATCGCTCAGTTCCTTGATCATCGCAAAGCCGTTGTCCCACCACTTCGGGCCGACCAGCGGGAGTGGTTCCGAGCACGAGAGGGCGAGGACCGTGCCCTGCTGGCCGCGGAGCGCCTTCCAGTTCTTGGAGATGTCGGTGAACGCAAGGCTCAGCTTCGAGCCGTTGAGAGCCACCGGGTCCTTGCCGACGTCGAGCGGGGTCTCGAGATAGAGGTGAACGACGGGGATGGGCGCGGAGCCGACGCGGTCCAGCCCGGCGAGCTCCGGTATCGCATCGACTATCCGGCGCGTCCTCGGCTCCGCTTCCCGGCGGGCGAGAGTCGAGAGCGCGCTGGGTGGCACGGCCAGTACGACCGCGGCGAAATCCTTCCTGGTGACGGGCGCTTCCGCTCCTTCCTCTCCCACCCCCTCTTCCTCCCCTCGTTCCTCGGCGGGCTGGGCGCTGGCGCCGGCGCCGGCGCCGAAGAACACGCCGAGTTCGGGAGGTTCCTCCGACCACGGATCGGTCATCTCGAAGGGCTCCTCCGCGCCGAGATCGCTCAGTTCGCCCGGCGACCAATCGGCGTCCCCGTGGAGTTTCGCGGCGAAAGGCGGTGGCTCGTCGGGCGGGAGCGGAGGGAAATGCAGTTGTCGGCGCTTGGGGGTCTTCCTCCACTCGACCTCGGTCACGCGGCCGCCGCCGGCCCCTTCGAGCTCCTTGATCGCGACCTTCGTCAGCTCGTGGTCTTCGATGATCTCGACGGCGTCCTTTCCGCCCTTCAGCTTGTAGCTCTCGAGCTGACGCCTGATCGGATCGATCACGTTGTCCTCCGCCGGACCGATGCTGAGGTACCCGTCCTCGTCCGCGGTCGCATAGCAGTAGGCGGCGTAGCTCTGGCAGTCGGCCGCCGAGATCATGTACGCCGGGATCCCCCAGACCCTGAGCACGAAGGCTTCGTACGCTTCGAGGGCGGTCCGGGTCATGTAGACGCGGGTGCTCAGGTATCCGGTCAAGCTGACGTTCTCGATTTTCAGCGTCGGGTTGCGGATCTCGGCCATGAGATCGAGGCTCGCGTATCCGAACAGGAACATGTCCGCCGGCGGCGCCACCCCGGAGAACAGGTTTTCCACCAGGTGCGCTGCGGAGTACGGGCGCGTCAGTTTCGCGAGCCGAATCTCTCCGTCCAGCGTCGGCTGTAGCTGACACACCGAGCTGAAGCTCCTGAAGTTGGCCTCCCGGCTCACATGGACCGTCTCCATCAGGGCCCAGAAGTTCCTGTACCAGGCTTGGTACATGTGCGGATAGACGTCCAGGCACGCACCGCCGGCGACCTGGCGCGAGGCGAGGTTCCCGCCGAGCATCTCCTTGCGCTCGAGCAGCGTCACACGGTAGTTGCAGCGAGCGAGGTACAGCGCGGCGGTCAGGCCGGCGATCCCGCCCCCTACAACGAGCACGTGCGGAGCATCGTCCGGGGTCGGGTCCGTAGCCTCGGCCGGCTGGGGTGTGGTGGCGTCCTCGGGTGCCTCGGCCGGCTGGGGTGTGGCGGCGTCCTCGGGTGCGTCGGCCGTGGCGCCCCTCGCAGCCGCCTCCATGCTCCCGGCGGGCCCCGTCGTGCCCGCTCCCTCGGAGGGATCGCGGTGGAGCGCGCTGCTCTTCGCGGCCTGAGGATTCACATACGCCTCGTGTTTGAAGACTCGGACTGCGCGATCATCGCAGAGAGGAGACTCGGGAAGTCGCCCGCGCGCCCGCTGCTCGGCGCGCGGCGCAGACGGGAGGTCATCCGGCCCGCGCCCGCAGCGCCTCGATGTCGAGCACGAGCAGCTTCTTTCGGTCCGCGCCGATCCAGCCCAGCTCACGGAACTGCCGCAGAGCATCCGCCGCCCCGGCCCGCGACGCGCCCGTCCACGCCGCGAGATCCTCGCGTGTGAGCGGGCTCTCGAAGGCGACCGCCTCGCCCTCCGGCTCGCCGTAGCGCTCGGCGAGCTCGACGATCCTCGCAGCGAGCCGCGCCATCGTGTCCGAGTTCGCGGACTGCGTGCGCTTGAGCGTCGACTCGCGAAAGCGCCCGACGACGTTCTGCAGAAGGACGACGGCCACGCGGGGCGTTTCCTCGAGGTGCCGGCGCAGCTCGACTGCGCTCGTGACGAGCGCGCGGACCGGCTCGACGGTCGTGACGGTGGCGACGCGCGGATGTCCGTCGATGAACGAGAGCTCGCCGAGCAGGTCGCCGGGATCCCGGATGCTCAGCAGCGACTCGCGCCCGTCGCCTTCGATCCGTGTCACCTTCACCCGCCCCTCGAGGAGGATCACGATGCGATCGGCGGGCTCGTCCTGGTACATGAGCGCAGTCCCTCGCGGGAACGTGCGCTCGCGGCCGATCGCCGTCAGCGCGTCGCGCTCGGCGCTCGTCAGCAGATCGAGGAAGGTGCCGGGCGCGGGCACGGCGGAGCCCGCTATGGACCTTGCTGCCGTCGCAACAGGGTCCACGCTGCCTTCCGTCGCCGTTGCGACACGATCCCCCGACACGCGTGGTGCGAAGTCTAGTCGGCCCGGTTCGCGTCTGCGGGATCCGGGCTGTCGCCGGCGCCCGCGCCGGCCCGAGCGGAGGTGGGCCGTTCTCAGCTTGCGGCCGTGAGCCTGCATAGGTCGAGTTCTCCGTCGAGGCTCGCGATGCTGATCAGCGTCCGGACCCCTTCGGCATCGGTGACGGCTATCACTTTGCCCATCGACGTCTCCTCGACGGTGACAGAGCGAGGAGCCGGCACGAAGTAGCGGACGCTCGCTCCCGAGGTGCCGTTCTGGCAGATCGCCACCTCGATCTCGTTGCGCCGCGCGTCGAACCGGATCGCCTCGAGCAGCCCACCCCGCAACGAATCGGCTTCCGGCCGTCCGGCCCGCGCGGGCGAGAGGGGCACCCGCGCGAGCGTGACGGCCGCTGTCAGACCCTCGGCGCAGGTGGTCAGCGAGTCGAAATACTCGGACCAGCTGTTGTTCTCGAGTGTCATCGGTGTCCCCCGCGGTTCGAAGCTCTTGTCGCCCTTGACTCTCGCGCGCCGCGGTTCGTCGCGCTATCCAGTTCTGGACAGTTGCCCGGCCAGGTCTGGACCGCCGAGAGGAGGCACACGAGCACGACGACCGGGCCGCCTCCTCGGACGCGGCCCGGTCGTGCAGGGGCGGAGGCCCTTTGCTAGGAGATGTTCAGCGTCAGCGTCGCTGTCGCCGTCTGCTTCGGTTTGCTCGCGTCCTTTACTTCGACGCCGATCGGGTAGGCGCCCGGAGCGAGCTTCTTCGCGGACGGGATCCCCGAGAGGAGCCCTGTTTTGCTCAGTTTCAGCCCCTTGGGGAGCTTGCCCACCTTCTTCCACTTGTACGGGGTTTTGCCTTCGGTCGCGACCAGCTGGGCGCTGAAGGCAGAGCCGCGCACGGCGCCCGGCAGGGTTTCGGTTTCGATCGCGAAGCCACCCACGCAGTGAAGGACGAGTTCCAGGTCGGCCCGCGGTGGCGGAACCTGGAACGCTTCAGTGGTGGCCGTCCCGCATTTCGGCTTGGAGGCCTGCACCTCGTAGAACCCCGGGACCGTGTCCCAACCGAAGGAGCCGTTTTCGCGGCTCGTGTCGGGGTTGACCCGGTTCGCCGGCGACATCACCGGGGAGCCGTTTTCAACTGCGGTGAAGGTACCCATGAGGCTGTCCGAGGACAGGAGGGTGACCGTCGCGCCTGCGACCGGAGCGTTCCCGTGGTTGCCGTCGACCACGGTGCCGCTCGGATCGACGTAGATCGAGAACGCGAACGTTTCGTCCTGTGAGGGCGACGGGCAGCCGGTCACTGCGATCGTCACGGTGCCGTCGCCGTGGAGCGGGTACACGGCGGGCAGTTTGCCCGCGAACGTGCCGGAGCCGGCGGGGCTTTCCGTGAGCGTCACGGACGGCGCCGACTGACCCCCGACGGACACCGTCGCGCTCACGCTGCCGCCGACGCAGGCTTTCGTTTTGATCGGGCTTTCGATCGACCAGTTGATGACCGGCACCTCCTGGCCGCCGATGTCGCTCTGCCCGAAGCCTTCGATCTGGGTCCCGTTCGGCGGGGGCGTCGGACCGGTGAGGACGAAGTTCTCCGTCGTTTCGCCGGTCACCGAGAACGGTGCCGATTTGTATTCGTTGTCCGCGCTGCCGCGAGGCGGCGAGACGGTCGCGACGTAGGTTCCGTTCGGCACGCCGAGCACCGCGTAGCTTCCGTCGCTGCCGGTGTTGCCGAGGTAGCAGGATGAGGCGCCTCCCCCGGTCGTGCAGAGGGAGACGAGCGCTCCGCCGACCGGGTCGGCGCCGCCGCCGTCGCTGACTTTGCCCGTCACCGAGGAGCCTTCGCCGCCGGCGCGGATCGGGAAGATGTAGCGGCCCGGCACCGAAGAGTTCTGCGAGCCCGTGCTGAGCGCGTGCGTCCCGCCATCGAGGAAGGCACCGTCGTCGAACGAGCCCGCGAGCTCGAAGGCATGGTTCGAGCCGTTCGTGTAGCCGACCGCCGCAGAGACGCCGCCCTGGCAGTCTTCACCACCTCCGCTGGCTTCGCCGCTGTCCCAGCTGATGCCGTTGTAGTTGTACTCGAGGTCGAAGTCGCCCGGCGCGATGTCCGAGCGGTTGATAATCACCATCTGGAAGTGGTTCAGTCCGCCTCCCGTCGTCGCGTAGCAGTCGACGCCCGGCCAGTTGACGCCGAACGCTTCGTGCCCGGCGACGGTGCCGTTGCCGTAGGTGAGAACGCCGCTGCCTTCGACCGCTGTATCGACGTCGGCCCAGTAGGGAGCGATGATCGGACTGCCATAAGACGTGAGTCCCTCGGGCGTGTAGCTCGAAAGAGGCGCGTTGAAGGTGACGTTGCCGTTGTTGTTCACATACAGGCTGCTGTAGCTGTTGCCGAAGAAGTCGATGGTGAACGGCAGGTTCACCACGCCGGTGGAGCCGTCATCGTTCGGCGGGAGGGTGTTCGAGTTGAAGCCCGGTTCGAATGGAGCCGCCGACGCCGCCCCCGTCGCCGCGAGGCTCACCAGTAGGGCGAGCAGCGCGCCGACGAGCAATCTGAGCAGGCGTGAACGGGCATGCCGTTGCCGGCCATGCTGAAGCATGATCAATCCCCCAAGTTCGGAGGTCGCGCGCGTTGTCTCGCGACCTGGATCTTTTTCACCGACGGGTGTCGGCAGGGATCTGTCTACACCTGGGGCTGGGCTGGGTCAACGGCCAGTTCTGGACGTCGGGACAGCACCGCGGGATCGACACTCACTTCTTGGGGCGCGGTTTGCCCTCGGCTCCCGGTTTCGGTTTCGCTTTGGGTTTGCGCTTCGCACCGGCGGCTGCTTTCGCGATTTCCGCCGGCTGACGAATGGCGCCGACCGTGCGCTCGAAGCGTTCCGCCTGGCGGCTCATCAGCGCCGCAGTCTCCTCCAGCGCGTGCCCCGCAGAGGCGAGCGCCTCTGCTTGCAGCCTGAGCGTCGCGCCCGTTTCCTCCATCAGGTCGAACAGCGCGTCGATCGGGGCGGTGACCATGCCGGCCAGCTCCCCCTGCCGGCTGCGCTCGCGCTGGATCACCTCCTGCAGCAGCTCGACCTGGCGCTGAGAGACCCGCAGGAGGTCTTTCGGGATCGTGGTGTTGCCGGCCGCCGCGGCCGCAGATGCGGCGAGCGATTCAGCCAGCCGCCGCCACTCCCCAACCGGATCGCGTCCGCCCTGATCGGCCATGCCCGCTCAGCTCACGTGCTCTCGAGGAAGGCGAGGGTGTCCACGGGCACTCAGTGTAGGACTGCGTCGTGGCCGCGGCCCGAAGGCATCCCGTTCGGGTGTTCGGGACACCACCGGAACAGCCGTGCCGCGCTGCTAAGAAAGACAGGTGACCTGCGTTACGGCGGCTACACGAGTATTGGGCTGCCGACCCGCTCAGGGCGGTCGGAGCTGATGTTCCAGGGCCCTCTCGCGGGTCGCTACGCCGCCGTCGCCGGGATGGTGCTGTGCGCGCTCGTCCCGTACCTCGTGCTCTCGGCCGCGCTCCAGCCGCTCACGCCGATCATCGCGAAGGACCTGCACACGAGCCTGCAGACGATGAGCCTCGGCTCGGGCCTTGCCAACGCGGCCTACGCGGTCGGCACGGTGCTCTCCGTCGCGCTCGCGCAGCACCTCCCGCAGCGCAGGATGATGGTCGCTTACGCGGTGCTGCTCGTGATCGGCTCGGTCTTGGGGGCCGCGGCGCAGGGGCCCGTCATGTACATCACCGGCCACGTGCTGCAGGGCCTCTGCACGAGCCTGCTGCTGATCGCCGCGGTGCCGCCGCTCGCGATCGGCTATCCGGCGAGCAAGCTTCGCACGACGGCCGTGATCATGAACATGTGCATCTTCGGCGCGGTCGCTCTCGGGCCGACCATCGGCGGGCTGCAGGCGCAAGCGAACGCCTGGCGGCCGCTGTTCTGGGTCGTTGCGGCGATCGCGGCCGCGGCGTTGGCCCTTGCCCTGCTGACGTTCGACGACGCACCGCCCGCCGACCCCGACTCCCCGGTGGACCTGCCCGCGATCGGCCTCGCAGCGGTCGGCTGCCTGGCCGCGTTCTACGGCGCCTCGCAGCTGCTGACGCACGCGTTCGTCGGGCCCAAGACGCTGCTGCCGTTGCTGGGCGGTCTGGCCGTGATCGTCGTCCTGATCGTCTACCAGTACCGCTCGCCCCGGCCGCTGCTGACGCTCCGAAACCTGTTGACGAGCACGATGCCCGTCGCGGGCGTCGTGGTCGCGCTGCTGGCGGCGGCGGCTTCTGTGTCGGCGACGACGCTCACGGCGGCGGTTCTCGCCGATCACTACGGCCCCCTCCACGTGGGCCTGCTCTACCTCCCGGAGCTGGCAGGCGCGGTCATCACCGCGGTCGTCCTCGGGATGGTGATCACGAAGCGCTCCATCCACTACCTCCCGCTCGCCGGGATGATGTTCCTGGCGGCCGGGATCGCAGTGTTCCTGATCGAAGTGCCGGCGAGCGAAGGAGCCACGCTCGTCGGCTCGGCCCTCACCGGGATCGGGCTCGGGGCGACCGTCGCGCCTGCGCTCTTCGTAGCGGGCTTCTCGCTGCGCTCCACCAACCTCCAGCGCGTGTTCGCGATCGTCGAGCTGCTGCGGGCAGTGGCTGCCTTCGGGGTCGCGCCGATCTTCGTCCACCTGGCCGTGACCGTTGGGGGCAGCATCGACGAGGGAACGCGGATCGCCCTGTGGATAGGGCTCGGCCTGGCAGTGCTGGGCGCGGTGGCGGGGGTGGCGATCTACGCGCTCGGAGGCGCCCGGCCGCAGGCTCCCGACCTCGACGCGTTCGTTGATGGTGAGGCGCCCGCGTGGTACTCGCCGCCGCTGCTGGCGAGGGTGCGCGGGCTTGGCCGCTCCGACGAGCGGGTGCTTCAGCTGCGATGAGCGACCCGGCGGCAACGGGACCGGTCCTGTTCGCCTACGACGGCTCGGACCTCGCGGCGTTCGCCATCGAGCAGGCCGCCGCCGAGCTCGATCGCACGCGCGAGGCGCTCGTCGTCACGGTCTGGCAGCCGGTTGATGTGGGGTTCGTGCTGCCGGGCGGACGGCATCTGAACGCCACCGACGCGACCGAGGTGCGCCGCGCGGCCGAGGAGACCGCCGCGCATGGAGCCGCGCTCGCGGGGGAGTCCGGTTTCCGCGCGCGTGGCGTCGCCGTCGAGGCCGCGCCCACGTGGAAGGGCATCGTCGCCGCCGCAGAGGAGCACGATGCCCGCTTGATCGTCTTCGGCTCGCATTGCCGCAGAGGTCTGTCCGGGCGGGTGCACGGCAGCGTCACCACCGACGTGATGAAGCACTGCGACTACTCGGTGCTCGCCGTACGCGCGCGCTAGCCGGAGCGCACGTGGGCTAGCGTTCGCCGAGTGGCGGACCTCGAAGGGATCGTGGTGGGTGACGATGGCCTCGCCCGCTGCTCATGGGCGGACTCGGCGCCCGAGTACCGCGCCTACCACGACACCGAATGGGGGTTCCCCGTCTCGGAGGATCGGCGGCTGTTCGAGAAGCTGAGCCTCGAGGGGTTTCAGGCCGGGCTCTCGTGGCTGACGATCCTGCGCAAGCGAGAGGCGTTCCGGCGCGCGTTCGACGGCTTCGACTTCGCGCGCGTCGCGCGCTTCGGCGAGAAGGACGTCGAGCGACTGCTCGGCGACGCCGCGATCGTCCGTCACCGCGGCAAGATCGAAGCGGTCATCAACAACGCCGGGCGCACGGTCGAGGTGGTCGCGGAGCAGGGCTCGCTGGCGCGCTTCGTCTGGAGCTACGAGCCCAGCGAGCACGTGAGAGGCGTCGCGGACGGCGCGCTCGTCTCTACCACCGAGGAGTCGCGCGCCCTGGCGCGCGAGCTCAAGCGCCGCGGCTGGCGCTTCGTCGGGCCAACCACGGTCTACGCCTTCATGCAGGCGATGGGACTGGTCAACGATCACCGCGCGGGCTGCCACGCGCGCGGTGCCGCCGAGGCGGCACGCGCGTCGTTCGTGCGGCCCTAGCCGCAGGCGCTAGCCGGCGGCGGACTGCATGATCGTGAAGGCGGCGCCCTGCGGATCGACGATCGCCGCGAAGCGCCCGATCGGCATGTCCATCGGCTCGACAGCGACCATGCCGCCGTGCTCGCGCGCCTTCGCGACGGTCGCGTCCGCGTCGGCGACGGCGAAGCAGACGCTCCAGTGCGGTGGCGTGCCCGGCGGGAACATCCCCTCGACCATCTCCATCATGCCGCAGACGTTGTGGCCGTCGAGCTGCCACACCGTGTAGGTGTCGGGCGCGCCCTCGAACTCGGGTTTGCCGGCCTCCCAGCCGAAGACCGAGCTGTAGAAGGCCTTGTCGGTGCCGACGTCGGGCGTCTGGATCTCGTTCCAGGTGAGCGAGACGGGCTCGTTGACGAGGTCCGCACCGGCGAAGGCCTTGGGCTGCCAGACGCCGAACACGGCGCCGGTCGGATCGACGAACACGCCCATCCGCCCGAGGTCCGTCACGTCCATCGGCGCGACGATCACGTTGCCGCCGGCGTCCTGGACCTTCTGCGCCGTCTCCTCGGCGTCGGCGACGGAGACGTAGCTCGCCCAGGCGGTGGGCTGACCCTCCTGCATGTGCCCCATCAGGCCCGCGACGTTCTTGCCCGCCGACTGGAACATGCGGTAGCCGCCGGTGTCGGGAGCTCCCGGCTCGGTTGCGCCCCAGTCGAGGACGTCGCGGTAGAACGCGGCCGACGCGTCCGGGTCGGGGGTGGACAGTTCGACCCACGAGGGGGTTCCGGGTGCGTAGTCGGGCATCGCTCCTCCTTTTGGCAGACGGCTTGCTTGTGATGCTGGCAGAGATGAGATCCGGCGATGTTGCGATTTCCATCGCCCGCCTGTGCGGTGGATCAGTCAGACTTCGCGAAGACACTGCGGATGAGGGGAGCCGGCGTGGAGCGTTTCGATGTTGTCGTGGTCGGCGCCCGCCTCGCGGGATGCGCCGTCGCGGCGCCACTCGCGCGCGCCGGGCGCAGGGTCCTGGTGCTGGATCGGATGCGCTTCCCCTCCGACCAGCTCTCGACGCACGTGCTGCTGCCGGCTGGGACGAGCGAGCTCGCCTCGCTCGGCGCGCTGCCGAGGATCCTGTCGCTGAACCCCTCGCGGGTCCGCCGCGTCGAGGTGCACGCGGAAGGGAGCGCGTGCCGTGAGCGCCTGCGCCCGGCCGAGGACGGCATCGACTTCGGAGTCTGCGTACCGCGCGACCTGCAGGACCTACAGCTGGTCGAAGCCGCGCGCGAGCAGGGCGCTGAGGTCCGGGAGCGCTGCGCGGTCGAGGGATTGAGGCGACGGGCCGGGCGCGTCGCAGGCGTCCGCTACCGGACCGCCGAGGGAACCGAGGAGGAGGTCGAGGCGACGCTGGTGATCGGCGCGGACGGCCGCCGCTCGACGGTCGCGTCGCTGGTCGGCGCCTGGACCCCGTACCGCGTTTCGCGCAACGGTCGCGGGCTCGTGTTCCGTTACCTGGACGATCCGCGGGCGGGCACACGCGCGGCGCAGACCTACCAGCAGTGGCGCGAGGGCGACTCGTTCGCCTTCGCCTTTCCGACGACGCCGGCCGGCAGGCTGCTGGTGCTGTTGATGGGCCATCGCGACGAGGTCGGCCGAGCGCGCCGGGAGCCCGAGGTCTACTGGCAGCACAAGCTCGGCGAGCATCCGGGCCTCGCCGAGCGTGTCGCCGGCGCGGCGCCGGGGTCCAAGCTCCGCTCGACGGCGCACACGCCGGCGTTCTTCCGCGCCTCTTCTGGGCCGGGGTGGGCTCTCGCCGGTGACGCGGGCCACTTCAAGGACCCTGTCACCGGACAGGGGATGCGCGATGCGATGTTCGCCGGGAGGACGCTCGCCGAGGCGATCCTGCCGGTCCTCGACGATCCCTCCGCCGTGGACCGCGAGACCCGCCGCTGGGAGGCCGCCCGCGACCGTGAGTGCCTGCCCGCGTACCACTTCGCCAACGCCGACACCCGCGTCGAGCGGCCGTCGCCGGCGCTCTGCGAGCTGGTGCGGGACGCGGGGCGCACCGAAGATCCGGATCTCGGCGACCTGTTCGGGCGCGCCCGCACGCTGTTCGAGATCGCGCCGCCTCGGCGACTCGGGCGTGCGTTCGCGATGGCTCTCCTGAGGGGTGAGCGGCCTCGCGGTGAAACCGTGACCCGCGGGCTCTCAGAGCTGCGCACGGCGCAGGCGACGAGACGCGAGCTGCGCGTAGCTCGGTTCCGTGCCACCGGTCCCGTGCGCGGCTCGGACCATCCGGGGGCGATCTGGCCGGCGCCGCCCGAGGTGTTCCGGGCAACGGCTCCAGCCGGCGGGGCGAACGGTGCTGCGCGAACCGAGCACGAGAAGGTTCTGGGATGACGCGGATCGCTGTCGTGCAGCCGGCGCTCGCGCTCGGAGAGGTCGAGCGCAACGTCGCCCGGATCGAGCAGCTGATCCGTGACGCTCACCGCGAGCACGGCGCGGAGGTGGTCGTCGTCCCCGAGGGCCTCACGACACCGAACGTCTACGCGAAGGTGATGCGCAGCACCCCGCGTCCCGTGGACGGGCAGCCGCTGCAGATGCTGACCCGTCTGGCGCGCGAGCTCGACTGCGTGATCGCCGGTGGGTTCGTGGCGATCCGCGGCCAGAACACCTACGGGACCTTCGTGCTCGCCGAGCCTGACGGTGCCCTGCACCTGCACGACAAGGACATCCCGACCGCGTGGGAGCAGTACTTCTACGTCGGAGGCGACGACGAGGGCGTCGTCGAGTGCGGTGCGCTGGGCTGCACCGTCGGCCTCATGTCGGGGTGGGAGTGGGCGCGCTTTCGCACCTCGGCCCGCGTTCGCGCGCGAGGCGCGAGGCTCGTGCTCGGCGGCATGTGCTGGCCCTCGCACCCGCTCAACTGGGGCGCGCCGTTCCGGCGGCTCGCGCAACGCGAGCACGCTATCTGGCGCGAGCAGGCGCGTGCGCTGCCCGGCCAGGTTGCACGGCTCACCGGTGCCCCGGTCGCGCACGCCTCGCACGTCGGGCCGGTCCGGGGCGAAACGCCGCTCGCCCCTGGCATCGCCTGGGAGACCCAGATGCTCGGGGAGTCGCAGGTCTGCGACCGCGATGGCACGGTCCTCGCGCGGCTCTCACTCGAGGACGGCGAGGGCCACGTCGCGGCTGACGTCGAGGTCGCCGCTCCGGCGCCGGCCGACCCGATTCAGGACCGCTTCTGGATCCCGGATATGACTGTGACCTCGAAGCTTGCGTGGCACACGATGAACGCTCAGGGTGCGGTCAGCTACAGGCTGAGGCGCGCGCGCCGGGGATTCGACTGGCAGGGCTGGCCCGGCGGGGATCTTCCCGACGAGGTCTCCGCCACGGCGGCGGGCGAAGCGCCCGCCGCGACGAGCATGTGACCGGTAGCTGCTCGGTGCGGCGGGCCGCCGGACCTGTCACGAAGCAGGAGGGCGAGCCTTAAGGCTCGCCCTCCCTTTCGCATCCCGAGAGTCAGAACTCTGCGGTGGACCTATTCGCCGCCTTCTTCTTCTTCTTCTTCTTCTTTTTCTTTTTCTTCTTTTTCTAGCTGTTCTTTTTCAGCTTTTTCTTTTTCTTCTTTTTCAGCTTTTTCTTTCGCGGCCTGTTCTTCTTCGGGGCTCGGGTAGACCGCAACGCCCTTGTAGGACTTGCCGTTGGCCGACTCGGTCGCGTTCAGCGACTTCGCGAGCACGGAGAGGCCTTTGCCGGCGAAGTAGTCCGACTGCCACGCGGTGAAGTTTTCCGCGAATTTTTCGCCGGGACTGCCGAACGTCAGGGGTTTTTTCGTCGTGCTCTTGCACTTGAACTTGTCGGCACCGCCGCTCGTGGCGGTTCCCGGGTGTTCGGGCGAGACGATGTGCACGCCAGTGCAGATCACCGGGCCGAATTTTTCGTCGGTGTAGCTCAGGGTGTATTTGGTCCTGGTGATGCCTTTCGCGGCGACCTTGGACGCGCGACTTGCGCTCCCGCCGTGTGTGCTGCTCGCGATCGCGCTCGATGAGAAAAGCGCCAGCACCGATATCGATGCGACCAGCAATGTGGACGACATGCGTCTACGCATATTCCGTTCTCCTATCCACGGGGAGTCCCCCCCCGGCCAGAGGTCCATCCCCGGGCTCGTCGAGGAGTCTCGGTGCTGGTCGGGTCGAGGTCAAGCCTTTTGCGAGATTCCTAACATATGAATGTCGACAGTATGCATAGTCCGGACTTATGTCGCCCGAACCGCGGGCGATCTGAGCGCCCGCAAGCTCAGCTCGTACCATCGAGCCGGTGACGGTCAAGCGGATGGACCATGTCGGGATCGTGGTCAGCGAGCTCGAGGCGGCGAAGGAGTTCTTTACCCTGGTCGGGCTGGAGCCCGGTGGGGAGGGCTCGGTCGCGGGTGAGTGGGTGGATCGCATCGTCGGGCTGGAGGGCGTCGAAGTCGACGTGGCGTTCATGCAGACGCGCGACGGTCACGGGCGAGTCGAGCTGATCAGGTTCCGAGCGCCGGAGGCGCGGGACGTGGACGCCGGAGCGCCGGCGAACACGCTGGGGATCCGCCATCTCGCCTTCGAGGTGGAGGACATCGACGACGCCGTCGCTCGCCTGCGCGCTCGGGGAATCGAGCTGGTGGGCGAGGTGGTGGGCTACGAGGACAGCTACCGCCTTTGCTACGTGCGCGGTCCCGAGGGGATCATCGTCGAGCTCGCGCAGCCGCTCTGAGTGGCGCTCAGGCTGCGTCGCGCACAACCGCTGCGAGATCGCCGTCGCGCTGGGATGCCGTCGCGCGGTGGCGTCGACCCGACGGATTTCGCCGTAGGCTTCCCCGCTCGTGGGGCAGGTTGACAACACCGCACACGGCGCGCCGCCCGGGGGCGTCTCGATCGTCACGGACAGCACGACGTACGTGCCGCGCGAGCTGCTCGAACGCTCGTCGATCACGACGGTCAGCCTCTACGTCGGCTGGGAGGGCGACCTGCGCGCGGAGCACGAGTATGTCGACCTGGATGCCTTCTACGCGCGCCTGCGCGACTCGCCGGAGCTGCCGAAGACCTCGCAGCCCTCGGCCGGTGACTTCCTGGCCGTCTACCGGCCCCTGCTCGCCCAGGGTCGCGACGTCGTGTCCATCCATCTCTCCGAGGGTCTGTCCGGGACCTGTCAGAGCGCACGCGAAGCGGCTGCGATGCTCGCCGCCGAGGGGAGCGAGCGCGAGGTCTGGGTCCACGACGCCCAGACCGGGGCGGGAGGCCTCGGTTGTCTCGTGCTCGCTGCCGCCGAGCTGGCGCGGCGAGGCGAGGGCGCGGAGGAGATCCTCGCGGGCGTCCAGCAGGCGCGGGCGTCGCTCGGGATGTGGTTCTGCCTCGACACGCTCGAGTACCTCCGGCGCGGCGGGCGCATCGGTGCCGCCCAGGCCGCGGTAGGCACGGCGCTGAAAATCAAGCCGATCCTCACGTTCGGCACCGAGATCACCCCGGTCGGGCGCGTCCGCACCCACCGGCGCGCGATCGAGCGCATGGTCGAGCACCTGGAGGAGCTGCGCGACGACGAGGCGGACGCGTGGATCGTGCAGCACGCGCAGGCGCCCGAGGATGCGCGCCGGCTGGTGGAGGCCGGCCAGGAGCTGTTCGGGTGCGAGCCGCTGTTCTGCTCTGAGGTGGGGCCGGTGCTCGGCGCGCACCTCGGAGCGGGCGTGCTGGTCGGCGGGCTCTCCTCGCTGGGCTAGCCGTGCCCGAGAACGGGGTGCGGCACGTAGGGCTCCTCGAGCCGGGCGATCTCCTGCTCGGAGAGCTCGACCTGCTCGGCGGCCAGCGCGTCCGCGAGGTGCTCGGGCTTGGTGGCGCCGACGATCGGAGCGGTGACGCCGGGCTTGTGAAGCAGCCAGGCGAGCGCCACCTGCGCCGGCGGCAGCCCGCGCTCTGAGGCGAGCTCGACGACGCGATCGACGACGTCGAAGTCCGCCTCGGCGTAGAGGTAGTCGGCGAACGCGTCCGAGCCCGCGCGCGTGGTGCGCTTCTCGCCGCCGCGGGTACGGTTGCCGGCCAGCATGCCGCGCGCGAGCGGACTCCACGGGATCACGCCGATGCCTTCGTCGAGGCACTGCGGGATCATCTCCCGCTCCTCCTCGCGGTAGAGCAGGTTGTAGTGGTTCTGCATCGAGACGAACGGCGTGAGGCCCCGGCGCTCGGCGGCGCGCTGTGCCTTCACGAACTGCCACACGAACATCGAGCTCGCGCCGATGTAGCGCGCCTTGCCAGCGCGCACCACGTCGTGCAGCGCGCCCATCGTCTCCTCGATCGGGGTGCTCGGGTCCCAGCGATGGATCTGGTAGAGGTCGACGTAGTCCATCCCGAGCCGCTGCAGCGAAGCGTCGATGGCCGCGAGGATGTGCTTGCGCGAGAGCCCGCGGCCGTTCTCGCCCGGGGTCATCGGCATGAAGACCTTCGTCGCGACGACCATCTCCTCACGGGTCAGGAACTTCGGCAGCAGGCGCCCGGTCGCGACCTCGCTCGCGCCATGCGAGTAGGTGTCGGCCGTGTCGAAGAAGGTGACCCCGCCCTCGACGGCGTCGCGCACGATCGGCTCGGCGGCGCTCTCGTCCAGCACCCACTCGCGGTCCGAGTCGTTGCCGTAGCTCATCATCCCCAGACAGACGCGCGAGACCCGCAGGCCGGTCGCGCCGAGGTTGACGTACTCCATCGGGTGCTCCTCCTTGGATGCTCGGGTGCGGGGGCGCTCTTCGCGGCAGGTATATCGCAGGCCGCGCGGGCGCCCACACAGGTGCTCGATCTGCCGCCGGCCCAGCCGTTTGATCGCCCGTGCTCGGGGTCGCCCGTGGCAGGGGGCGTTCGATCTGCTGCCGGCGCCGGGCCGGCGATGGCCGGTGTTGTTCAATGACCACGAGATGAGCGCGGAAGGGGGGACAGGCCCGAGCGCGATGACCGCGGCGGTTCCGCTGACGGCGCAGGACGAGGCGATCCTGCGCCTCGAGGGGCGGCTGCTCGCGGGGCACACGTGCAAGGTGATCGCGCTTGCCGCGCCGGCCCCTTCGCTCGAGGAGCTGCGGGCGCGGGTGGCCGAGCGGATCCCGGCGGTCCCTGAGCTGGCAATGCGCCTCGGAGTGGCAAACGGGCGACCGGCGTGGGTACGGGAGCCCGCCTTCGATCCCGCCGACCAGGTGGTCGAAGCGGCCGGCGGAGCTGAGCTCGACGACCGCGCGCTGCGAGCCGAGATCGCTCGTGTGTTCTCCGAGCGCCTGGACCGCGAGCGGCCGCTGTGGCGGATCGACGTCGCGCGGCTCGCGGGCGGCGGCGCGGCGCTCGTCTGGCGCCTTCACCACACGCTGGCCGACGGAACCACGGCGATGCGCTTCGCGCGGATGCTGCTGTGGGATCGAGAGGCCGATGGCCCGCCGGCTGCCGCCGCGCACGCCGCACGGCTTGCCGACGCACGCCGGCGGCGCGCGCATCTGGCCCGCTTCTTCGCTCGCGAGTTCGCACGTGCCCCGTCGCCGCTCGACGGGGAGATCGGCATGGGCCGCCAGGTCGCCTTCGCCAGCGTACCCCTGGCGCCGCTGCACGAGGCCGCGCGCCGGCTGGCCGGGGCGACGCTGAACGACGCGCTGCTGAGCGCCGTGGGCGGCGGGCTGCGTGAGTGGGTCGAGCGCCGTCACGGCAGCCTCGGCACGATCCGCGTCAAGGTTCCCGTCAGCCTTCACCACCCGGGCGAAGACGCGGCGAACGCCGATTCGTTCTTCATCGTCGACGTGCCGCTGGCGGAGGGCGATCCGATGACGCGCCTGCGGCTGGTTCGCGAGGGGACGGCCGCCCGCAAGGCCGAACACGACGCCGAGTCGATGGATCGCCTGCTCGCCGAGCTTCGCGGCGCCTCCCCCCATCTCGCGGGGCTGTGCGAAAAGGTCGAGCGCAGTGGCCGCGCGTTCGCGCTCAACGTGTCCAACGTGCCCGGCCCGAAGGCACCCGTGAGCGTTCTCGCCACGAGTGTCGTCTCGATGCACTCGCTCGCCGAGATCGGACTCCACCACGCGCTGCGTGTCGCCGTCGTGTCGATGTGCGACACCCTGTATCTCGGGTTCTGCGCCGACGCGGAAATCGTGGGCGGTGTCGAGGAGATCGCCTCTGCCACCGAGCGCGAGGCGCTCGCAATCGTCGCCGCAGGAGGGGGCTCGGCCGGCCGGTGAAGTGCGCCGTGCGACCTGTCACGCGGGGTGCGGCTCGCGGCGATGGCGGTGGAGCAGCCGGCCCCGCGCATCCGGGATTGCTTCGCTGCGGGGCCGCGGGCGCCTCTAGCGCCGCCGGCCGCCATCCTCCCGGGCTGCGCCGAGCATCAGCTGCATCATCTCGACCGCCTGCTCGATCTTCGGCTCGTCGCCGATCGCGAACGTCGCCCACTGCAGGGCCGTCGCGACCTGAACCATGGGCTCGATGCGCTCCTCGAGCGCGGCCATCTCGCGCTCGCTGTGCACCTCGGCGAGCGCCTCACGCAGCGCCTGGGCGAGGGTCCGGTGCACGGCCCCGCCCTCGCCGAGCAGCAGGCGCAGCGCGATCTGCGGCTCGCGTGCGACGAAGCGCCGCGCGGGCTCGAACTCGACGGTTGCCTCCATCAGCCGGCGTGAGACGTCGAGCACCCACGCGTCCCCGTCGCCGCGGGCCTGCCCACGCGCCTGTGCGAGGAAGACGAGCGCGAACCGCTCGAGCAGCGCGTCGAGCAGCTCTTCGCGTGAGCCGAACCAGCGATATAGCGTCGCCCGGCCGACCCCGACCCGCTGCGCGAGCTCGCCCATGTCGACGCGCGCCCCCTCATAGACCATGCGACCCGCCGCATCGAGCGCGTCCTCGGGGCCTGGGCGGGCCGTGGAGGAGACCACCCGCGCCGCCTGCGGGGCCGAGTCCTTCTCACCGGTTCTCGCAACGCGCGCGCCCATGCCGCTGATCCTGACGCCACCGCCGGCCTGTCCCGTCTGCATGAGACAACCTTGACATATGTCTCGTCGTTGGGCTACCTTGGCTCTCGGAGCGCGTCAGCAGGCGCGCCGGAGGGAGGGGAGCAGAAGATGGGCCGAGCACGGAAGGCACGCGCAGTTCACGACCCGCGGCGCGCACGCGTGCGCCTTCTCGGGGTGTTCTGCGTCCTGGGCTTCGTGCTCCTGCTCGGGAGCTCTTCCGGGGCATCCGCGGACACCTTCGAATCCGAACGCGAAGCTGCCCGCGCGCTCGGCGCGGAAGGCTATGAATACGGCGAGCCCCTGCTCGACAGCGTCCGCATCTACAAGTCGATCACCAGCGTCAAGGCGCCGAGCGACTTCGGCTCGGCTCCCTTCAATCAGTTCTCCCACTTCAAGGCGCTGGCGACGGAAAAGGAGGGCTGCGTCGTCGCGCCCAACGCGGACACGCTCTACTCGATCGCCGTCCTGAAGCTGAAGTCGCAGCCGATCGTGATGCACGTGCCCTCGACCGACCGATTCAGCATCGCCGAGCTGCTCTCGCCCTACACCGAGAACTTCGCCCTGATCGGCCAGGGGGGATCGAACTTCCTGCCCCCCGGCGACTACATCATCGCCGGGCCGGGCCAGCTCGAAGGCCAGGAAGAAGCCGACGGCCTCGAGGTCATCCATTCCCCATACAACGAGGCGTGGGTGATCGCGCGGACGCTGGTCAAAGACCAGGCGGACCTTGCGAGCGCGCTCGGCGTGGAGGAAGCTCGCAAGCTCGTGCCGCTGAAGAAGTGGTTGCGGGTCGGCGACTCCTACGAACCGCCCGTCCACGGGGCCTCGAGCGAAGGCAAGTGCTTCATCGTCCCCGGGACTACCGTCGGCAAGAGCCGGCTGGCGTATTGGAAGGCGCTGTCGAAGGCGCTCGTCGAGTTCCCGCCGCCCGCCGCGGACGGGGCGCTGCTCGAACGGCTTGCCGCCGACCACATCGGACCTGGCATGGCGCCCTCGAAGAGCAACGTCTCGGCGGGAACCCTCAAGGGCCTTGAAGAAGGGATCCAGACCGGTCAGGCCAAGGTCGAAGCCGACGCCAAAGAAGCCTTGGTGTCGGGCTTCGCCGCGCACGACGGCTGGCTCGTCGGCGATGTCGGGCAGTACGGCACGAACTACAAGATCCGGGCGGTCGCCGACCGCCTCGGGCTCGGCGCGCCCACGCCGAACCAGGCGATCTATCCTGTCGCGCTGACCGATCGCAACTTCGCGCCGCTCAACGCGGCGAGCACCCGCTACGTCGCGCACTTCCCCGCAAGCGACTTCCCGGTCCCGGTCCAGGGCTTCTGGTCGCTGACGATGTACAACTCCGAAGGCCTGTTCGTGCCCAACGCGCTGAACCGCTTCACCCTCGGCGACCGCTCCGAGATGAACTTCAACGAAGACGGCTCGCTCGACGTCTACCTGCAGAGCGGCGAACCGTCGAATGAAGCGCAGCGCGCCAACTGGCTGCCTGCGCCGAACGGCGCCTTCCACATGATCCTGCGCCTCTACGGACCGTTCGAAGAAGCGATCCCTGAGATCCTGGCGGGTGGTGAAGGGGCCTGGCAGCCGCCCACGATCCTGCCCTGCCTCGCCGGCGGCAAGACGGCCGAAGGGTGGAGCTGCGCGGAGTAGGTTCGCCCGTGCGGCGCGCCCAGCGCGTGGCCGGTGTGCAGGGATCGCGGCACGGTGGCGAGTAGCCTTTCGCGCCACTCTGCGATCGTGCGACGGGAGGCTGAGCGATGAACAAGCCCGTGCTGTTCTGCTTCGACGGATCCGACGGTTCGAGGACGGCGCTCGCCGCGGCGGCGGAGGTGATCAAGCCCGCAGATGTCGTCGTGCTGGTCGTGTGGACCCCGGCGGAGATCCAGCTCGCCCGGGCGGGGTCGTTCGTCGTCGCCGTGCCGAACGAGGGCGAGATCGACGAGGAGGAGGCCGCCAAGGCGCTGGAGATCGCAGAGGAAGGCGCCGCGCGTGCCCGCGAGCGGGGCTACAACGCGTCTGCGCGAATCGCGCAGGCCAACGAATCGGTGGCGAGGACGATCGACGAGATCGCCGAGGAGATCGACGCCGGACTGGTCGTCTGCGGCCAGCGTGGCCGCGGCCCGATCGGCAGCGCGCTGCTGGGGAGCGTGTCCCACGCGCTGGCCGCGCACACCAAGCGGCCTTTGCTCATCGCCCCTCAGCACCCGTCGTAGCCTCCAGCGGCTCTCGGACGCGGTCGGCCGCCTCGCGATGGTGGCAGTTGCCGATCGCCAGGCGGGCGAGCGCCGTCTTGATGGTCGGCACGAGGTGACGGGCTCTGCCCGGAAGGATCGCCAGCGCCAGCAGGAAGGCGAGGGCGAAGATCCCGACCGACCACCAGAACGCGGTGGTGTACCCATGGACCGCTGCGGCGTCGGCCAGACCGGGAGAGCGGACGTGGCTGGCCGCGTAGCTGGCGACGGCGCTTGCGAAGATCGTGCTCAGCAGCGAGGTGCCGACCGAGCCGCCGACCTGCTGGGAGGTGTTGACCATCGCGGAGGCGACGCCCGCCTCGCTCCCCTCGACCCCGAGCGTCGCGGTCGAGAAGGCCGGCGCGAAGATGCATCCCATCCCGACGCCGAGCACGAGCAGGCCGGGAAGGACGTTCGCGGCGTAGCTCGAGGTGGGCTCGAGGCCGGTGAACAGGAGCATGCCGACCGCGCCGAGCGTGGTGCCGAGAAGGACGAGCGGCTTGACGCCCGTGTGCTGGATCACGCGCGTCTGCACCGTCGTCGAGGTGACAACCAGCACGCCCGTGAGCGGCAGGAAGGCCAGCCCGGTCGTCAGCGGCGAGAGGCCGAGCTGCTGCTGCATGAAGTAGGTGAGGAAGAGGAAGACCGCGAAGATCCCGGCGCCCGCCAGCGCGATCGTCGTGTAAGCGCCGCCGCGCGCCCTGTCCCAGATGATGTGCAGCGGCAGCAGCGGATGCTCGACTTTGCGCTCGATCAGCACGAACGCCGTCAGCAGCACGGGGCTTGCGACGAGCGCCACGACGGTCGCCGTCGCGCCCCAGGAGTGGGTCTCGGCGTTGGAGAACCCGTAGACCAGCGCGAACAGCCCGAGCGCGGAGGTGAGCACCCCGGGGATGTCGATCGGGTCCCGTTTGGGCGCTCGGTGGTTGACCAGCAGGCGCAGCGCCACCAGCGTCGTGGGGACGGCGATCACGAGGTTGACATACAGGCACCAGCGCCAGGACAGGATCTGGGTGAGCGCACCTCCGAGGATCAGCCCGAGCGATGCACCGCCGCCGGCGATCGCACCGAAGACGCCGAAGGCGGTCGGCCGATCGGGAGATCCCGCGAAGGTCACGGTCAACAGGCCCAGCGCCGAAGGGGCGAGCAGCGCGCCGAACGCGCCCTGCAGCGTGCGAGCGATGACCAGCACGCCGAAGGAGCCGGCCAGCCCGCCGATCGCCGAGGCGATCGAGAAGCCGACGAGGCCTCCGATCAGTGTCCACTTGCGCCCGAACAGGTCACCGAGCTTCCCGCCGAGCAGCAGCAGGCTCCCGAAGGCCAGCGCGTAGGCGGTGATGATCCACTGCCTGCTGTCGGTCGAGAAGTGCAGGTCCTGCTGGGCCGACGGGATCGCGATGGTGACGATCGTGGCATCCAGGACGACCATCAGCTGAGCGACGCTCAGGAGGGCCAGCACAGCCCAGCGATTCGGTTCGTCCTGGGCCGGGACGGCGATCGTCGGTTGGGGTGTCTCCCGCGCGCTGCCGCCGGCGTCGGCCTCGGCCATCCCGTGACGGTAACACCGCGGCGATGTCCGCGGCCGATCCTGTCGCTCAGCCCGAGTGCCGGCTCTCGCCGAGCTGGGGGCCCCGCTCAGAGCGCTTCTCGAACGCCAGGCGATAGTGGTCAAGGAGCTCGCGTTCGAAGCACACCTTGTTCGCGCTGACGCCTGACGCGAAGGCCAAGCGGAAGTCCGGGCTCGTGATCCAGCGCGGGACGAGCTGCAGCTTCAGCAAGGACTTGCGGAGGCTTCGCGTGCCGATCCTGGCGTTCCACTGCTCGATCGTCTCGATGTAGTCGAGGCGCCCGTTGGAAGTCGAGACCAGGTCGAAGTGCGGCCGGGCGCAGCTCACCACCTGCTCGGAGCCGAAGGGCAGCCACGAGCCGGGGAACTGGCGAGCGAGCAGCGCCAGATACCAAGCGTCGGTGTGAGCGGGCGGCAGCTCGTCGAGTGCGGCAAGCGCCTCTGCGGCTCCGATCATGTTGCGCCCGTAGACCATCGTCTGCAGGTACAGGCGGCCGCCGTCCGGCAGCACATCGGCGATGCGCCGGAAGAGTGATTCGTACACGGCCTCCTGGCGCCCGGCGCGAAAGTCCTCCGGTGAGCAGAAATGCTCGAAGGCGCCAAGGCTCGCCACGGCATCGAAGCCGCCGAACCAGTCGGGCTCGAGCTCCTTCGCATCGCGCAGGTGAACGTCCAGATCGTGCCGGCGGCAGGCCGCGAGCTGCGCCCGCGAGAGGGTCACACCGACGCCGACGGCCTCGCGCCCGCGGATGAAGTTGAGCAGCGCGCCCCAGCCGCAGCCGAGATCGAGCACTCGCGTACCCGCCTCGATGCCGAGCTGCTCGGCGACGTACTCGTGCTTGCGGCGCTGTGCCTCCCCGAGTGTGAGCGAGAAGTCACCGTCATACTTCGCGCCGCTGAAGTCGGCCAACTCACCCATGCTGAGCCGGAACACTCGGTCGGTCAGCGAATAGGTGAAATCGATGTCCTCACGTGTCGCGATATGTCACCTGCTGCCCGGTTCGGTCGCCGTCTGTGGCGGTGAAAGGGTCCCGCGCGTGCCGCGATCCTGCGTCTCGCCCTTTGCGCGCAGGTCAGGAACAGGCATGGAAGCCGTTATAGTCGCAGTACGTCCGGTGGGCTCTTGGCTCTTCTCGCTTTTCGGGTGACATCTCCTCAAGAAGGGTAGAGAGGCGGTTGGCCATGGTCACCGCAACGAAGAAGGTCGATGTCATCGAGGGGCCCACGGGCAGCGTTCGCGCGGCGCACCTCGCCCGTGATCCCGCGGAGTCGCTGCGGTGATGGCTGCGCCTCACCTCAGCTGCTCGGCGTGTCGCGTCCGTCTGCGTGCGGGTGCTCCGGAGACCCTGCTCCTCGGCCGGCGCTGCCCGCTGTGCGGAGAGGCGCTCAGCCCGGTTTCCTCGAGCGCGAAGGTCATCGGGTTCCGCTGGTTTCACACCGGGATGCTGGCCGCGGCGAGCGAGGATCGCGAGTCAAGCGCGCTTGCCCCTCCAATCGAGCTGGCCTCGCGTCGTAAAGCGTGCCCGGCATGGGACGGCCTCGAGGCCGGCCGTTGGTTGGACGACGGCGGCAGCGCCGTCGGTGGAGCGGCAGCGCAACTGCCGCCCGGCTGAGCGGTCTCGACGCGAGCTCCGCTGCCGCAAGACGCGGATCGGCTAACCCGGGGGTTCGAGCATGAAGATCTCGACCTCCATGTCCGGCCCCACGTGCTGGTTTGAGATGAACGCGAGCACGTGTCGCCCCGTGATGCGCTCCACCTCGTCGATGAACTTCCGCTGCATCGCGGTTTGGAAGGCGCTGCGCGTCTCCTGCACGATCGTGGATTTCTGCAGCTCGATCATCGTCTTCTCGACGTCGGTGTAGACGCCGCCGAGGACGCACACCAAGAGGTCGTCGCCGAGGAGGCGCGTCTTGGCTGTCAGTGGCTTGCGGTGGTGGTAGCGCTCGTGGAGCGCGGTCATCGCCTCGGTGACGAGACCGAGGGCCTCGCTGTCGAGCGGTTCGGTGGCTGCCATTGCGGCGAGCCTGCTCTCTCGTCCTCCGGTCGAAAGTCGTCCGCGAGGCGAAGGGCGAGACCCAACGGCGATGAGAACACTCTATCCGCGGTTCGCTACGATCGCGCATGGTGGGTCTTCGAGCAATGTCCTCGCCGAGCAGACAGCAGACGCAGCGCCCGATAGGGGATGTGCTCACGGCGATCTCTGACGGCTTGGTCGCGTTGCTGAAGGAGTTCTACGGACGCGGTCCGACTCGCGCCAAGTCCTACTACCAGGACGACCTCGTCGTCTGCGTGCTCCGCGGCGGCTTCACCCGCGTCGAGAGGACACTGATGGAGGGTGGGCGCGAAGACTCTGTGATCCAGCAGCGCATGGACTTTCAGGACCTGATGCGCCAGCGTTTCGAGAAGGTGGTCGAAGACGCGACCGGCAGGGCAGTGATCGGCTTCATGAGCGGCAACCAGCAGGACCCAGATCTGATGTGCGAGGTCTTCATCCTCGGGCCCTCCGATCTCGTGGCCGACGACGAAATCCGAAAGGCCCCGCGCTCTTCGAACGACTGAGCGCCGGTCGTCCGGCGCCGGCGGTGCTTCGCGCCGGTGTCATTCGCAGGCGGCCCCGCGCTTTGAGCTACGCCTGCTCGGTCACCGGAACGCGGGCCGGTGACGCGTCACGCGCCTGGGCGAACGTGACCATCCGGCCGCCGTCCTCGTCCCAGAGCTTCAGGGACAGGGCCCGCATCCCATCGGCGAGCGATAGCTCGGGCACATCGTGGAAGACGGGGTTCTCATAGTGAGCGCGCGGAAGGTTGTAACACGGGATCTTCGCGTTGAGGTGATGGACGTGGTGGAAGCCGATATTGCCCGTGCAGAAGCGAAGCACGGGCGGGAGCCTCAGGAACGAGCTGCCGCGGAGCGCGGCGTCGGCGTAGTTCCACTCCCCATCGCTCTCCCAATAAGCGTCCTCGAACTGGTGCTGGACGTAGAACAGCCAGATGCCGATCGCCCCCGCAAGCATCGCCGGCAACGCGAACACGAGCAGGTAGGAGCGCCACCCGATCAGCAGGCACAGACCCCCCACCAGCAGCGCGAGGGCGACGTCTGTGCCGATCACGCTACGGCGCATGCGCGGACGTGCGCCTTTGGCGATGATCCGCGGGCCGATCACCATCGCGATCAGCGGCCCGATCCCAAGCATGATCAAAGGGTTGCGCTCCAAGCGGTACCGGCGTTTTGCTCGTGATGAGAGCGCGTCGTATTCAGCGACGGTCAGCGTGTGGACGTCGCCGACGCCGCGCCGGTCGAGGTCGCCCGAGGAGGCGTGGTGGACAGCGTGGTCGTGCTGCCAGCGCACGAAGGGGGAGTAGAGAAACAGCCCGAGGACGGTGCCGAGCCAGGCGTTCGCGCGCCGGCTTGCGAGAAATGAGCCGTGCGAGCAATCGTGGAACACGATGAACGTCCGCACGAGGAAGATCGCGGCCGGTATCGCGAGCAGAAGCCCGAGCACAGGCGCGCTCTTCAGTGCGAGATACATCGCCACCGAGACGCCGATGTACGGCACCACGGACGTCGCGATGGTCAGCGTCGCGCGAGGGCCGTGGGGCCGGGCGTAAGGGGCCAGGCGCGCGCGCAGCGACGCGTTCTCCCGGCGTCGCTCATCTCGAACGGTGACGGCGTGGGGCGACGTGGGCACCTCCGGGTAAGGGGCGCCCCCGCCGGTTTCAGCGCCGAGAGAGGTGTGATCGGCGCCATGGAGTGGGGCGGGGCCGTCGGCCCCGCCGGCCCATGGTGTTCGCGCGGCCGCTCCAGGGAGGTCGAGCCGGCGCGTCATGCGTCGGCGCTCGTAGTCAGAGGAGCCTTCGAACCAGGGACGGCGCTGAGGGGCTCAGGGTGCCGCGACCAGCGGCGGCGAGCCGCACACGACCCCAAGGCATCGGCATTTCCAATCATCACGACCTCCTTGGCTGCCAGACACAAGGAAGTCAGGTCGTGATGCCGAGCCTCTCGAGGAGACCGACCCCAGTCAATGCCCTCCGTCGACGACTGTAGCTGACCCCGCTGCTGCCAACAAGCTCGTCTGTGCGCTCGCGGACAGGTGGTCGAGGTCGGCGACCGCGGAGCTCGGACGTCTATGATCAACGCACGCGAGCCCTGGTGCGATTTCGACCGGACCAGGCGCGCGGCACGGCCTGCACGGATCTCGTTCGTCTCTCTCCTTCTTGTGCGCTGCCGATCTCAAGAGGGGGGCGAGAAAAGGATCTGCGATGCCCGCCACTGGCACGCTGGACCGTCGGGCCGGACACAGCAACTCGAGGCAGCGAAGCAACGAGCTGATCGGACGGGCGGCCAAACACGCAGGTTGGGCAGGCGAGGCCCTCCAGAGCGCGGCCAGAGACCTCGACGGCACCTGGGGCTCGGACGGCAACCCGCTCAGCGGCTTGGTCGAGGTCGTGGAGGATGAGGCCGCGCGCGTCTGCAGCCTCGCTCGAGAGATCGAGAGCCGCAGCACCCTCCCGAGGGTCGGCGTGCCCGGCCGATCTGTCGCGAGCCGTCAAGGACCGAACCAGCTTCGGCAGGGAGGGATCGTCGGCGCTGTCGCACAGGTGTTGAACGCCCACCACGAGGCGCTGCAGGCGCGCGAGGTCCACGTCCGCGTGGAGGCGTTGCTCGACGAACCGGTGCGCTGGGCCTCCGTCAAGGCCACGCTCGCCGGCAACGTCGGGGGCGCCGCGCCCAGGTTCCAGCGGGTGGCTCGCGGTCGTTACACGATCGCTCCGGTTCTGCCGACGAGCTCATGCTCCGGTCCGTGATCAAGAAGACACCGCTGAAGCTGTTCACGAAAGGCGTTCCCGCCGCGCGGGTGCTCCTGGCCGCCGAGATCGCCGCGATGGCGTGGGTGCACATGGCGAAGCTCAACGGGGCCCAACGTCGCCGGGCGTTCGCGCTACTCGTGAAGTCGAGAGGGCGCCCGAGCTACCTCACCGACGCAGAGCGCCACGAGCTCGCGGCGCTCGTTGCGGCCGTCGAGCCGCGCCTGCTGTTCGGCTCGGCGGCCAGGCTGCTCATTCCTCTGCCGGTGCCGAAGCGCGTGCTCTACGGCCCGCGGGGCGCCCCCGCACGGAAGGCTCTGGCACGCCGTCGTTGATGGCAGCGGCGTCCGCCGTGCCCGCGAGGGTCGACGGCAATCCTGACCGCTTTCGGCCGGTGGCCCGCGCTGCTCAGCCGTCGACGAGGAGGCTGTCAACCGGACCGAGCAGCGCCATCGAACGGCGCGAGACGCCCTGCAGCTCTCGCAGCCGATGCGTCAGCGCATCACCACGTTCCAGACGCTCGCGTTGCTCGGTTGCGATCGGGCGCCAGAGCTCGTCGATGACCGACGCCGGCTCCCCGGTCAGGTGATCCACCGGAAGCTCCAGATGCTCGGACCAGAGCCGCAGACGCGCGTCGTGCGCGATCCGCGGGTCGCAAGTGACGACGTTCATCTCGGTGTCGTTGAAGAACGAATGCTCGTTGAGATTGGCTGAGCCGATCGTCAGCCAGGCGTCGTCGACGATGCCGATCTTTGCGTGAACGTAGAGCGGGCCCGCAAGGCGGCCGGTACGCGCCGCGATTGTGCTCGCCAGAAAGCGGCCGGCACCATCGTCGGCGCGAACCAGCGCTGCGAGTTGCCCGCGTGTCGTGTCCGCCCCGTTGTTCGGCTTCGAGGGCAGCAGCACGACCACGCGGAAGCGGTCACGTGGCGGGTTGCGGAGCTTGTCGGCGAGGATCTCCACCACCTGTGCTGACCAGAGGAACTGGCTCTCGAGATAGATGAACTCACGGGCCGAGCGCAGAGCCCGCGTGTAGGTCTCGAGGATGCGAAAGTCGCCCTCGGGCAGGAAGTCGTAGATCTTCTCGGGGACGGTTCGCACCACCTGCAGTTCGATGTCGCCGCTCGGCACCGGCGTCGCCCGATCCAGCCGTTCACCTGTGGTCGCGTGCCAGCGAGCGTCGAAGTGCCCAGCGACATCTGACACGGCCGGTCCGGTCAGCCGACTGGCTGCGTCGTGCCAGCCCAGCCGACTGTGCATCGGGTGGTCGCTCGCGTCGAACCGGTCACCGCCGAGGGAGGTGAGGTCGATTCCGCCGACGAACGCGATCTCGCCGTCGACGATCACAAGCTTCTCGTGGTGGCAGTGCATCGGGCGCTCATGTCTGTCGAGCGCGCACTGCACTTTCGTCCCGCGCATCAGCTCCGCGCTAACGTCGCGAACGGCTGCGCGAGACGGGGTGAAGACCGGCAGGGGGGCGCCCGCCCACAGCAGAACCCGTACGTCGATGGACTCGGCGCAATCCCCCAAGAGGTCGCGAAGGCTCCTCGCGTTGTGGTCGCGCGTGAGCCCGAACCCCGGGCTGATGTGCCAGCCCGCGATGTGCACATGCGAGCGGGCTTCGGCTATTGCGTCGGCGATGCGTGGGAGGGCGCTGGCGCCGTCGACGAGCACCTCCAGTTCGCCGCCTGGCCGCGGGGGCGGGTCGCCCTTCGCCCAGAGCGTTCCGTCCTCGGGCGGCTCGAGCTGGTCCAGTCGGCCGGCGCGCCGCAGGCGCCAGTGGTGGTGGGCGCCGATGGTGGCCTCGAGGCCCTCGCCTATCTGGGTGTCCAGCCGGTCGAGTAGGGGTACGGCCACGATCGGGAGTCTATGGGCGGTCGCTGGGCGCCCGGTGGGTGGCGTCCGGCTCCGTCTGCGGGGCTGGTGCGGCGACCGCAGGCTCGTGGTGTGACGCGACGGGTTGACTTCGGTGCGGCCGCTCCCGCAAGCGTCTAGATCCAGTCGTTACGGCGGAAGGCCCAGTACAAGCCCGTTGAGAACACGATGATGAGCGCGGTGGAGAACCAGAATCCCCAATGGGCTGCGAATCCGGGGTAAGGCACGTTCTGGCCGTAGAAGCCCGTTATGGCGGTGGGTACGGCGATGATCGCCGCCCAGCTCGTGACCTTCTTCATCACGAGGTTCATCCGGTTGCCTTGGATCGTGAGGTTGGTCTCGAGGATCGTGGTCACGAGGTCGCGCAGCGACTCCGTCCATTCGGTCGCACGCAGGACGTGGTCATAGACGTCCTGGTAGTACGGAGCCATCGGTGGCTCGACGACGTGCAGGTCGCGGCGCAGCAAGGAGTTGACGACCTCGCGCATGGGTAGCACCAGGCGCCGAAGCAGGACGAGACTCTTGCGAAGCTCAAATGAGCGGCGCTGAACCTCGGTGTCGTGCGGTCGATCGTCGAAGAGAAGGTCCTCGAGCTTCTCGATCTCGGTGTCGAGTGACTGGACCGCTTCGAAGTGACCGTCGACGATGTCGTCGAGCAGGCCCCAGAGCAGAAACGACACGCCGTTCCTCGCGAGATCCTCCGATTCGTCCCAGCGATCGAGGACGGAGTCGATTCTCGCCTCCTCGTTCTGGCGGACCGTCACCAGGGCGTTGTGGGTGATGAAGACCCCGATCTCGCTCGCACTCAGCACGCCCGAGTCGACGTCGAGGTGGACGTCATCTGCGCTCATGAACAGGTGAGAGTCGTAGCGGTCCAACTTGGGTCGCTGATGCTCGGTGACTGCGTCCTCCACCGCCAACGGGTGCAAGTCGAGCTCCTCCGCGATCGCCGCCAGGTCGGTGGCGGTCGGCGCGCAGTAGTCGAGCCACACGTAGGCACCCTCTTCCTTGAGGTGCTCGGACACGTCCGGGACCGGAAAGTCCTTCAGCACGAGCTTGCCGTCGCGGTAGAGGCGGGTCTTCGCCATCGGCGCACGATACGGCTCGACTCGGATCGTCCAACACGCTCCGGAGCCTGTGCTCAGGGGATCTTGGCTGTTGGTTGGGTGACGGCCCGCTGCCCCGGCTCTGTCATCGCTAACGTGCCCGCTATGTCCGGGCTCAGGCTGTCCTTCGTCGAGTTTCCCGCCGACGATCCGAACCGTGCGCGGCGATTTTGGAGCGGCCTCCTCGGCGAGGCGCTCGAGCCTCGCGAGCCGTCCGAGGGGGAGGGCTGGCAGACCCGCTCTGAGACCCCCGTGGTAGGGCTCCATTCGCGCGGACGGGGGCCCGGCGACTCGTTCTCGTTGCCGTACTTCGCGGTCGGCGACATCGCCGAGGCACTGCGAGCCGTCGAGGTGCTCGGCGGGAGCGTGATTCACCCGGGAGAGCGGTGGGCGATCTGCAAGGACTCGGAGGGCAACCCGTTCGCCCTGGCCGGTGAGCCACCGGCCGGCTAGATCTCGCGTACGCTCAGAGCCGTGGGCGCGGCGTACGACGCGGGGCCGGGAGCGACTGGGAAGCGGGGGCGACGGTGGTCAATGAGTTGAGCGGCAAGCGCAAGGAACGGCTCGCGAACTTCATCGCGCCGTTCCGGGTGAAGCCGGGGAGAGCCGTGACGCTTCCGAGCGATTTCGATCCTGGGTTCAGGGGCGGGATCGAGAGGAAGAAGGATGGCGTCGCGCTGCTCGAAGAGGGAGTCGAGCTGCTGAGCGAGTACCAGGCCCGCCTTGCGGCGCAGGACACGGAGGGGGTGCTCGTGGTCCTGCAGGCGCTCGACACCGCGGGCAAGGACGGCACGATCCGTCACGTGATGAGCGGCGTCAACCCGCAGGGCGTGGCGGTACACAGTTTCAAGGTGCCGTCCGCTGAAGAGCTCGATCACGACTACCTGTGGCGCTACGCCCGCTGCCTGCCCGCGCGAGGAGAGATCGGGATCTTCAATCGCTCGCACTACGAGGAGGTTCTCGCCGTGCGCGTGCACCCCGAGAACCTCGACCGCCAGAAGCTCCCCAAGGCGCTGAAGAAGGCAGACGTGTGGAAGCAGCGCTACCGAGAGATCAACGAATGGGAGCGCTATCTGAGCGACAACGGCTTCAGAATCGTGAAGCTGTTCCTGAACCTCTCAAAGGAGGAGCAGCGGGTCAGGCTGCTGCGCCGGATCGACCTGGCCGACCACAACTGGAAGTTCTCCGAGGCCGACATCGCCGAGCGCGCACTCTGGGGGAGCTATCAAGAGGCGTTCTCCGATGTGCTCTCGCACACGAGTACCGACTGGGCGCCGTGGTGGGTGATTCCGGCGGACCGCAAGTGGTTTGCCAGGATCGCCTCGGCGGCGGTACTGGTGCAGGCCTTGATCGAGCTCGATCCGCGCTTCCCGGTCGTCACAGACGCCAAGCGCGAAATGCTGCTCGAGGCCAAGGAGGCCTTGGAAGCGCAAGCGCCGAAGGGCGCGGCGGCGGACCCGTTCGAGCGCTAGACGGGGACCGCCGAGGCCGGGGCGCCGGAGCGCAGTCGGCGGTGTGACGGGGCCGGTGCGCGTCGGGCTCGTGTCTGCCGAGCCCGATCATCACCGCGCGGCATCGCGGGCGCCGGCGCTCTACGGTAGAGGCAGCGCTCCGAGATCAAGGGAGGACCGTCATGGCGCAGCAGGCTGAGGCATCGGTCACACCAGAGACGTACCCGGCGAGTCGTCTTTACCGCCTGTTCACCGCGATGTTCGTGTTCGGCCCGCCGGCGCTGCTCGCGGCCGCGTTCCGCAAGGGCTGGCTTCTGGCGACCCCTGCCAACCGCCGCATCTTCGGACTCTTCTACGCCTTGAGCGGATTCGGCATCACCGCCGGATACCACCGGCTCTTCACCCACCGCAGCTTCAAGACCTATCCCGTGATCCGCGGCGTCTTTGCCGTGCTCGGTTCGAGCGCGATCCAGGGCTCTGTCCCGGACTGGGTCGCCGATCATCGCAAGCACCACGCCTACGCCGACGAACACGGTGACCCGCACAGTCCGCACGTGGGCCACGAGGGCGGGCCCTTCCGCGGCTTCGTCCACGCACATTTCGGCTGGCTCTTCGCGGACGAGAAGGCGTCAAGGCAACGCTACGTTCCCGACCTTCTCGAGGATCCGGTTGTGATGGGGGTCCACCGCCGGTTCGCGCTCATCGTCGTCCTCAGCTATTTCGTCGCGCCGTTCACGGCCGGCCTGCTCGCGACGAGGAGACTCCGCGGCGGGCTGGGAGGCTTTCTGTGGGGCGGGGCAGCCCGCGTGTTCTTCGTCCATCACGCCACGTGGAGCGTGAACTCCGTCTGCCACCTCTGGGGCAAGCGCCCGTTCGAGACCCGCGACCAGAGCCGCAACAACGCGCTTGTCGCCTTCGTGGGACTCGGCGAGGGCAACCACCACAACCATCACGCCTTCCCGAGGTCCGCCAAGCACGGCCTGGAGCGGTGGCAGCTGGACCCGACCTGGTGGCTGATCTGGACGATGGAGAAGACGGGCCTCGCCTGGGACGTGCAGAGGGTTGAGCCGCAGGACATCGAGCGCAAGCGGGTCTCCTCGGTACCTCTCGGGGCGTCGAACGGGCCGCAGACCGACGTCGCGGACAGCCAGGCCGAGCAGGCGCTGGCTGCCTGACGATCAGCACATCCTCTTGTTCTGAGCTCCTCTCGGAGGGATGCTGTGCTCCGGGACGTGGCCAACGGGGCAGGGCTCGCGGGAGGCGTAGCCGTCACGTCCTCGGGCGATGAACGAACGATGCGAGACCGCGGACGCGGTGCTCGTGTGCGGGCGCGCTCTCGATCGTGGGCGGCTGCCTGTCGGCATCGGCCCGATACCACTCGGCGTAACGGCTCACGAGCGGCGCGGCGGAGAGCCCGTGAAGGAGGACTGACAGACCCACGGTCAGGTAGCACGCGGTGAGAATCGTTTGTGTGTGAGCCTGGAACGTGTCCTCGACGACCACTGCGAACACGATCGATGCGAGCCCGCGCGGGCCGAACCAGCCGATGAAGGCAACCGTCGGGGCTCGGACGTGCGTACCCACCAGCGATATCGCGACCGGCAGCATTCGCACGACCGTCAAGCTGAGCACCGCGTAGAGCGCGATCTGCCAGCTGACGTGCTCGAGCGACGGGCCGAGGAGCACGGCCCCGAAGACGAGGAACGTGATCGTGTCGAGGAGCGCCCCGGTCTCCTCGGTGAAGCGCATCATCTCGGCGTCGTCGTCGCGGGCGATCGCGCCGAACAGGATGCCGGCGACGAACGCGGCGATGAACCCGGACCCGCCCAGGACGATCGCAACCCCGTAGGAGAGCGCGGCGGCGGCGACGGGGATGATCTGCCTCCACGCATCGTCGATGAGGCCACGCCGTCCGGCGTGTACCACGATGGATCCGGCCAGCACTCCGCCGGCGACGCCGCCCAGAAGCCCGTAGCCGATCTCCTCGCCGATCACGTGCGCGGGATGCGTGGCGCCGCCGGCGCCAGAGGCGGTGGCAAGAACGATCAACAGCAACGGGACGCAGATCCCGTCGTTGAGGCCGCTCTCGGCGTTCAGCGACTGACGCACCCGTTGCGGCAGTCTCGTGTCGGTTACGACGGCGCTGCCAAGCCCCGCATCGGTCGGCGCGAGGATCACCCCGAGGATCAGCGCCTCGCTGAGCGAAAACGAGCCGAACAGGGCGAGCGCGCCGAGCGCGCCCAGCGCGATCGTCAGCGGAAGGCCGATACCGAGCAGCCGCACGGGCAGCGAGGCCTCGCGTCCCAGGACACGGACATCGATGCGCGAGGCATCGGAGAACAGCACGACCGCGAGCGTCGCTTCCGCCAGCTTGCGGACCGTCGAGCTCGTCGGGGCGAGCGTGAGGTCGTCGAGCACCAGCGGTCCGACGAGGACGCCGACAGCGACCACGACCATCGCAGGCGTTACGGGGGTGCTCACCAGCCGACGAGACACCGCCGCGAGCAGCAAGAGCACGAGCCCGACCGTGGCGAGGCCCCAGTCCACGGCGTCAACATACGCCCCTGCTCATGGGCCTGGGCGGCCGGACCCGGCGTTACTCAGGCGTGCGCGCGTTCACGCCGCGGTCCGCTGAACGCGAGTGGGCCTGCCGCGAGGCAGCAGCGCACGTCAGCCCCTGGGGTGCACCGGTCGGGAGGGGGAGGGCCCATAGGCTCCCGCACGTGGGGGAGGCGAGCACCGACGCGCAAGATGCGCCCGGCCCGGGCGCCCGTGGTCGGCGAGACGAGGACGCGGCGCGCGCAGCGCCCGGCGGTCTTGCCCGCGCCGGAAGCGTGCTGCGACTCGTCCGGAACAACAGGACGCTTGTCCGCCTGCTCTCTGCCTTCCTCGTCATGACGCTGGTCGAGTACGGAGAGTGGATCACGATCCTCGTCTACGCCTATGGGCACGGCGGGGCCTCGGCGGCCGGGCTCGTGGCGCTCGCGCAGCTGATCCCCTCCATCGTGCTGGCGCCGGTCATCGGCGCGCACGCAGCCCGGATGGGCCCCGCCAGACTCCTCGTCGCCTGCTACCTCGTCTCGACGCTGATGCTCGCCGGCTGCGCGGCGGCGATCCTGCTGGACGCCCCGCCGCTCCTCGTCTACGCAGGCGCCGTCGGCTTCACGTTGCCACTCGGGATCAGCATCCCCCTGCACAACGTCCTCACCCCGCTCGTCGTGCGGCATCCCGACGAGCTGACGGCGGCGAACGTCGGAACGGGTTGGTGCAAAGGGGCCGGCGCGCTGGCCGGGCCCGCGCTGGCCGGGGTGATGATCGCCTACGGAGGCACGGGCGCCGCCTGCGCGGCCCTGGCGGCGCTCGGCGCCTGCGCCCCACTGCTGGCGCGGTTCCATCTCACGAGCTCGGAGGCCGCCGCCGCGGCAGCGCAGGAGGAGGGCGGGCTGCGCGAGCTGATCGCAGCCGCCCGCGTCGTCGCGGCCCGTCCCAACACCCGCGCCCTGATGGCCTACCGTGCCGGCTCGGCCTCGATCGAGGGCGCGATGGACCTGCTCGTCGTGCTGCTCGCCGTTCGCATCCTCGCGATCGGCCCCGCGGCGGCCGGATATCTCAGCTCCGCGTTCGGCGCGGGTGCGCTGGTCGGCGCCAGCGCGGCCGTGCTGCTGGTGGGACGCCGCCTCGCCCTCCCGCTTGCCGCAGCCGCACTGATCGCCGGTGCCGCGGTCGCCGCCCTCGCGTTGTCGCCTACCACGGCGCTCGCCGTAGCGCTGCTCGTCGCGGTGGGTGCGGCGCGGGCGGTCCAGTCCGTCGCCGCGCAGACGCTGTTGCAGCGCTCCACCCCACTGCCGGTGATCGTCTGCGCGTTCGTTCTGATCGAGTCGATTCGCGACGCAGGTCTCGCCTTCGGCTCGTTGGCGGTGCCGCTCCTCGTCGGCCTCGGCGGGCCGGACGCGGCGTTCCTGGGCATCGCCGCACTCGCGCCGCTCGCGGTGCTGCTGACGATCCGACGGGTCCGCCACATCGACCGGGAAGCCGACATACCGGTCGTCGAGATGGGGCTGCTCCGCAGCATCGCCATGTTCTCGGCGCTGCCTCCGGCGCCGCTTGAAACGCTTGCCAGAGAAGCGTCCTACCTCTCGGTTCCTCCTGGGGAGGTGGTGATCCGGGAGGGAGAGGAGGGCGACCGCTACTACGCGATCACCCACGGCGAGGTCGCCGTCACCAAGCAAGCCGCAGCGGTCAGGCGCATGGGGCGCGGCGAGGGCTTCGGCGAGATTGCTCTGCTCCATCCGGTCAGCCGCACCGCGACGGTGACCGCCACCGAGCCGACGACGCTGTTGACGATCGACCGCGAGGCCTTCCTGGGTGCGCTGAATGCGAGTGCGCTGGCGCGGGAGGCCGCGGACGACGTCGCGACGCGGCTGCTGCGGGACGGGCGTCAGGGGGGCGGGAAGGTGATCCCCCAGTGAGGGTCCGGCGCCGCCCTCGCCGCCGATCGTCGATGGAGCCAAACGGGATCGGACCGGTGACCTCCTGCTCGCAGAGCGGTGCGGGCGACCTCCTGTCAGGGCTATAGGGGGCGCGCGGGTGCTTGCCGACGTCGCAGGTGCCGTGCGGACCCTCTAGCGGCCTCGCGTCAGCGCGGAGAATCGCCCTCTAGGGACGGCACCGATCTCCGCGACAGGTCGTTCTGCCGGAGTTCGTTCCGCCGCCGGCCGGCGCGTTTCTGATGGGGGCCAGGTTTTCGTCGCGTCGCCTTCCGGGTAATCAGGTTGTAGGTAGGAAACAGCGTCTACGCGAAGGGCGGTTTTGTCTATGGGTCTGCTGGAGTTGGTTCTGCTCATCTTGGTGATCGCTGCGATCGCCGGTGGGATCGGCGTCAGCCCGTTGCTGTGGCTGCTGCTTCTCGTCGCCGTCGTGGTCTTCTTCGCCGGCGGTGGTTTCGGTCGCCGAGGCAGTCGGGTCTAGCGGGGGGAGCGGGAGTCGGCGAGCGCCAGCCGCGCTCGCCGGCGGCTTCCTGCGCATGAAGCAGTGGGCCACACGGTTTGTCGCACGCTGACGGCAGCGGGTAACTAGTGAATTGGCCGGCTTGAACGAGTCGAGGCGGGGTCGCCTGTTTGCGCCCTCGCCGTGGATTGCGCTGACCCCATGTTCTTCAAGACCCTTTCCAACCCGCCGACATCCGCCGGAGCACCCGATGTGCCAGTCCCATCCAAGTCCGACGAGGAGATATCTGCGGAGCTGGCTGAGGATGAGCCGACACAGGAGGTCGTCGACGACATTCGAGCTCGCGCCGAGGCACAGGCGGGGGTTACGAAGAAGACGGCGTTCGGCGAGGTCGGGAAGCCGTTCGACCGCGATGGCCCGTTCTTCATCGGGTTCCTCGGCGCGCTCGGCGTGGCGTGCGCGGTGGCGCTCGCATGGACTTTTGTCGCAGCCGGTCAGGTTCTTGTGCTGCTCGGCCTCGCCTTCTTCATCGCCGTCGGGCTCGAGCCCGTGGTGCTGTGGATGTACCGCCGGGGGATTCCGCGATGGGCCGGCGTGTCGATCGTCGTCCTCGTGCTGATCGGCATCGTTGGTGGCTTCCTCGCCCTTGCGGTCCCGCTGGTCACAGAAGAGGCGACAAAACTCTCACAGGAGATTCCCCAGTACCTGCACAACCTTGACAAGAAGAGCAAGTCGTTCAGCCAGCTGGACGCGAAATTCCACATCGTCCACGGCCTCCAAGGGATTCTCCGTGGCGGCGGTTCCTTCGACAGCGTGATCGGGGTCGGAAAGGCCATCCTCGGATTCGTTACGTCGTTCGTGCTCGTGACGGTGGTCGCCATCTACGTCCTTGTCGATCTACCGCGCGTCCGTCGTTCGCTGTATCTGCTCGCGCCCCGCAGCCGCCGGCCGCGGATGGTGCTGCTGACAGACGAGATGCTCGACCGCGTCGGTGGGTACGTGCTCGGAAACCTCCTGCTCTCCCTGATCTCGGCGGTCCTCACCACGGCTTGGGCGCTCGCTCTCGGAATCCCCTACGCCGTGCTGCAGGGACTGCTGGTCGGCCTGCTCGACCTGATTCCGATAATCGGCTCGACGATCGGCGGCATCATCGTGTCGCTCGTCGCGCTCACCGTCTCCGTTCCCGTCGCGCTGGCCACCGCCGGCTTCTATGTGCTGTACCGCTTCCTCGAGGACTATCTGCTGATGCCGCGGATCATGCGCAGAACGGTGGCCGTGCCCGGCCTGGTGACGGTCGTGGCGACGGTGCTCGGCGCGGCGCTGTTGGGGATCGTGGGCGCGCTCGTCGCGATCCCGATCGCGGCGGCCGTGAAGCTGCTACACGATGAGATCACCCTGCCGCGACTGGAGAGCAGCTAGGCGCAGCTAGATGCGGCCAGGCGGAGGCGCCCAGCGGGACTCGCTCGGGGTGCTCGCCGACGGGGACGGCAGACCGGGATCGAACCGGCGAGCTCCTGTCGGCATCGCAGAGCGAGTACTCCGGGGGCCCATCGCGTGTGGCATGCTCAGCTGATGGAGCGCGGCGACCGCGCGGCGACGTCAACCGTATCGGCGGGTCAACCGTCCGATCCACTCGCGCCTCACTCGCTGAGTCCAGGCGAGCTCAAGCAGATGTTGGCGGTCGAACGCACCGGCGCACCCTTCTTGGCGACGCGTGACACAGACGGCGAGCTGCGCCTGGTTGCGCTCGACGCGAATGCGTCCGAGCTGGCCGTCGGTCGGCGCGACGGGATGGATGTCTCGCTCCCTTGGGACGCTGAGGTCTCGGGACTGCATGCCGAGTTGCGACGATTCGGCGAGGAGTGGACAGTCGCCGACGACGGGCTCTCTCGCAACGGGACGTTCCTCAACGGGGAGCGGGTCGTGGGCAGGCAGCGTCTGCGGCCCGGTGACCGCCTGCTCGTGGGGCAGACGGTCATCGCGTACTGCCACAGCGACGCCGGCTCGGCCGAGAAGACGGTCGACAGCGGCACGCTGCCCGAGACGCCGCGGATCACTGAGACCCAGCGGCGGATCCTGATCGCGCTCTGCAGGCCATACGCGGAGGGGAGCGAGTTCGCAGTGCCCGCAAGCAACCAGGACATCGCGCGTGAGGTCTTTCTCGGGATCGATGCAGTCAAGCGCCATCTGCGGACCCTGTTCGGGCGGTTCGGCCTCGGCGAGCTGCCGCAGAATCAGAAGCGCGCTCGCCTCGCCGAGCTGGCGCTGCGAACGGGCATCGTCTCGCCGCGCGACCTGTCAGAGGCTTGAGTCCGCGTCAGCCGGAGTCGGCCTCGATCGCCGCGGCGACGATGTCGCCGACGAGAAGGCCGCGCCCACGCTTGATCGCGTGCTCGAAGTGTTCGGGCCCGAGGCTGTTGCGCAGGCGCTCGCGCGGACCGCTGATCGAGCTTCTTCACAACGCCCTCTGACGCGGTCCGAACGAGGCTGCGCCGACGGCCGTTGCCGGGGCGGCGGAGCGCAGGATGCAACTTCGTACACCTTGGGTCCCTGGCCGCGATGACGCTGCGAGACGACGATGGGCTCAAGCGGGAACCGACCCCGCTGAGCGGGTCGGGCCGGAGGTTTCAGATCCCCGGTTCGGCCCGCCTCCCACCAGCCCAAGGAGGCAGAAATGTTCCGCATCAAGATGCTTGCCGGCGCCGGCCTCGCGGCCATGGCGATCGCAGCCGTCGGGGCCACGGCCCCCGTCGCGTCCGCGAAGAACCCCTGCGCGGCTCCGATCGAGTGCTACGGGGCGCTGTTGAACAACACGATCGTCCCGCTCCCCCCCGAAGGAGAACCGATCATCAACATCGTCGCCGAGCACGAGGTCGAGTTCACCGGCCGCACGCTCGTCGTCAGTTGCCCGCAGGGTCAGTTCAACGGCTCGATCCAGAGCACCGACGGCGGCCTGCAGGCCGGGATCAGCGGCGCCGGCTTCGGCGCAGCGACCGGCGGGCCGTGCGGCAGCTCGATGGGCGGCGCCGAGGTGTCGCTCAACCCGCAGCCGTTCCCCCCGAAGCTCGTGCTGAAGCCGAACGGCAAGGCGGAGCTGACGGGGCCGATCTCGCTCGAGATCAGCATGGACGAAGCCGGGCTGAGGTGCTTCTACTCGGCGAAGTCGATGAAGGGCACCTACGGCACGAAGGAAGAAGAAGAAATCAAACTGGGGACCAAACCCCCGAAGTTCACCGAGCAGGAAGGCAGCAGCCCCGGCTGCCAGAAGAAGCTGACGCTCTCGGCGAACACGTGGGACGTGAGCGTGAACGTGCCGGGCGCCGGCGAGGGTCCGCTGGTGTTCATCGGCTGAGGCAGTACATCGCCGCTGCTCGCGGCAGAAGCACCGAGGGCCGGCGCTGGGCGCCGGCCCTCGGTCATGCCGGCGAGCTGGCAGTTTCGGGGAAACGCGGGACGCTCGGTGCGCGCGAGGCGCGTCAGCGGCCGTCTGGGCAACGGAATTTCGCGAATATCCGGACATAAGCCATCACTATCTCTCCTCGCCATGGTCGTATTGGACATGCCGCCGCCACTCGGGGAGACTCACGGGGGTCGCGCCATCAGCGCGATGACTGAGTCGAGGAGGGGTGACGGGAGCCGCCTGAGGCGGCTTCGTGCGCGTCGAGCGGGCGATCGGATCGAGTTTCACTTTGGAGGGACGGCTTCCGCGCCGCCTTCCAGCGGCACGCGGTACGCCCCTCCATACCGCGGCCGTCGAGGGGGCGCAGGGGCGCGATGGACTGTGCCCACGCGCCTCATCTTGCGTATAGGGAGCCAGCGAGTGGTTCTGGAGACGAGGACAAGGAGTGAGTTGTGACTAGAAACGCCCTACGAGTGCTGGCGCTGTCTTTGCCACTGCTCTGCCTGGCTGCGAGTGCCACGGCCGCCAACGCGGCAAAGGTCTTTGTGTCGAATTCGGCTCCGGTCGTGGCCGGCGGCAAAAGCTGCGCGCAGCCTGGCTACAAAACCGTCCAGGAAGGTATCGCTGCTGCGGGCAGCGGAAACGTCGAGGTCTGTGCAGGCACCTATACCGAACAGATCGAAATCACTTCGGCGGTCAAGCTCGAGGCGGTCAGCGGCGTCGGCACGGCGACGTTGCGGATGCCGGCGGTACCGGCGAAATCCGCGACCTCGTGCGCCACCAAACCCGGAAGCGAAGAAGAGATCGACGAGGTGTCGATCTGCACGGGCGGCACCGTGTCGATCTCCGGGATCACGGTCGAAGCCCTGATACCCCTGGAAACATGTGCCTACGAACTGAACGCGATCTTTATCGCGGGCGGCGGCACCCTGAAGTCGACGAATCAGACGATCAGGGGCGCGAGCACCACGGTGAACGCCGACAAGGGCTGCCAGCACGGCATCGCCATCCGAGTCGGCTCGGCGCGCAAATCAGAGGTCGGTCACGCGACGATCAAGGGAGCGAACGTCTCGGCCTACCAGAAGAACGGGCCGACCGTGACCGGCGCGGGCTCGACGATGTCGATCTCGGGCTCCACGATCACCGGTGAAGGCCCCACGCCGTACATCGCCCAGAACGGCATCGAGATCGCGTTCGGCGGGCAGGGCAACATCAAGAGCACGAGCGTCGCGGGCAACGAGTGCAACGTTGCTTCGTGTGGCGCCACGGGCGAACAGGCCTCAGGCGTGCTCTATTTCGAAGCGACCGCCCCGGACAAGCTCTCCAACTCGACCATCAAGGAAAACGATCTGGGCGTGTACTACGCCTCGGGCAAGCCGACAGTGTCGGCCGCGGCCGAAGTGACGGTCTCGAAGGACGTCCTTACGAGCAACCGCTACGAGGGTGTCGATCTCGAAGAAGGTCACGCCGCGCTCGTCTCCGACACGATCGACGGGTCGGGCCGCGTCGGGATCGACCTGAACCAGTACGAAGGTCAGACATCCGCCTCGGAATCGACGGCGAAGAACATGCACATCAGCGGTCAGGCGGAAGCGGCCATCAAGGTCGAATCGGACAAAGAACCGGGTGACATCCCCGGCAAGTTCGTGATCACCAATTCGACAGAGAACGGCAACGGCGCCGTCCTCATCAACGAAAGCAACAACTTCCAAGTCATCTTCTAGACGGCTTGGTAGCGGGGGCGACGGGGGCCGCGGCATGAAGCCGCGGCCCCTGTCTCGCGCGGGGCCTGCGGCTGGGTCGTCGCGACTAGACGAGCGCGGTGTCGAGGAGCGCGGCGACGGTCGCTCGCGCGTCGTCGCGACGACGCGCCAAGGCGACGGCGATCGGATCGACGTCGCTCAACGGGATTGCCCGCACCCCGTGACCTTGCGTCGGGCGCGTCATGAACTCCGGGAGTATCGACACCGCCTTACCGGCCGATACGAGCGCCCACACCTGATCGAGGGACGTCGGCGCCTCCGTGGTGACTTTGGGCTGTGACCCCCGATAGTTCATCAGCCACGCCTCTTTGGCCCAGCTCTCAGGGATACTGGGATGGCGTGCGGGCATCGTCTCCTCAGCGATCTGGTCGTACTCGAGCGACCGCTCGCCGGCCAGCGGGTGCCCGTCGTGCATCAGCACGAACCGCGGGAAGCGCCCGACGACCGTGTAAAGGAGCTCGGGATCATTCGGGGCCGGGAACAGCAGCTCGGCGTCGATTCGCCCGCGCTTCAGTTCGCTGAGCCGCTCACGGGGCAAGAGGTGGCGGGTAGTCAGCTCCACCTCGGGGTGGGCGCCGATGAACCGCCGAAGCCCTGGCCGCGCAACCGAAGTCAGCACCGACGAATAGCCGAGGCAGATGCTGGTTTCGGATCGCGCCCAGGGCGCGAGGGCGTCGTAGGCCTCCTCCACCGCCCCGAGGGCCTCCCGCGCCTTCTCGTAGAAGGCAGTCCCGGCGGGCGTAGGCTCAATGCCGCGAGCGCGACGGTCGAGCAGGCGGACGCCCAGCCGATGCTCGAGCTTCGTGATCATCTGTGAGAGAGCCGGCTGGGCGAGATGCAGCCGCCGTGCCGCCCTGGTGATCTGGCCCTCCTCGATGACCACCACAAAGCTCCGTAGATGGCGCAGGTCGACGGCCGGGTGGACGCTATGCGTGGCAACTCGCGGCAAGGGAGCTGCGCCGCGGCGCGTCAGTCCGACGTCCCGGCCCAGCGCCGCGCGGGGTGGAGCGCCGGTGCTTGGGTGATCAGTCTCGACTACCAACTTCGCGCACTCCCCGTTCGAGCCCGTCCTCGCCGGACGCGCGGGCCAGCCTTTCCGACATCCAGAATCCCGCTGAAACATAGACGACGTTCTCTATCCTGTCAATACGTAACGGGCGTTCGCTATCCTTCGCCGTGTGGGGTCGCCGAAGGCTGGGAAGACGAACAAGCAGGCCAAGGAAGACTCCGAACGAGAACTCCTCGAGGCGGGCTTGGAAGAGCTACTGGGCTCAGAGCACGTCAACCCGATGAGTCACCTCAAAGTGCGAGAGATCTGCGACCGCGCCCGACGGACCAGCGGCGCCTTCTACATGCATTGGCCGGGGGGCATCGACGATTACCGGATGGCACTCGGTGAATTGGTGCTCTCCGAAGTCGCCGGCATGGACGAGGAGTTGACTGAGCTCGCCGACGTCGCTCGAGAGGCACGCGACCTCCCTTCCGCGCTGTCGGCTATCACCACGGTCGCCGAGGCCGACCTGCGGCTGCTCCTCGAAAACGAGTCGTGGGACACGGTCGAGCTCCTGACCCTCGCCTGGGGGCGCGACCCGACCCGCCTCCAAGCGGCTGCGGCGAAGGGCTATCGCGCTGCGGACGAGCTCACCGCGGAGGCGTATGACATCGTCCTCGAGGCGTTTGGCCGCAAGCCACGAGACCCGTACACCTCGCAGCAGATCGCGGCCGTCCTGCAGGCGTTCATCGAGGGCTTCGGTCTCCGCTGCAAGGTCGACCCAGAGGGTGTCGGGGAGGAGCCAGGCCGTCTCTACGCGGCCGGTGTCGCCGCCCTGCTCGCAGCTCTCACCACGGGAGCGGGCGACTCAGCCGATGTCACTGAAACGCTGGCCGCGGGCCTGAACGCAGCGGTCCCGGCGGCCGGCGTGCCTGGCGTTTAGCCCGTCGGCGCTCCTCGGAAGGGGCGCGAGGTGGGCCGCGGGGCGAGCATGTCATCGGCCGGTTGCGTGGAGACGCATGGACCGGCTTGCGCCCCCCTGGCAGGTGTCCGAGCGCCCGTGAAGCAGGCTGGACGGGCGGCCATACAAACGAAGCGCCGCGGCCGCCACGCTTAGAGCACCGCATGGCGAACCGATACCTGAGGAGTCACGCATGCCACGAATCATCGTCGCGACCGAGGACCCGCACATCCCTGACGGCGTCGGCATCACGCTCGACGAGGACGTCCGCGCCGTCCACCTGTCCACCGGCCACGCAGCGTCGCAACTCGTGGAGCGCATCGCCTGGGCCGTGAGGGATGCGGAAGCCCAGCCAAAGCGCAGGACGACCATCCGTCGCGATGCGGTTGGGGTGCGGTAACACACCCGGTGGCCTCAGGGCGGAGGCCCACGAGGGTTGGTACGGCGGCGGGGCCAACCGGCGTCGAGCCGGTGACCTCCTGCCAACGTCGGGACGGCGTCACTCTGAGACGTTCGAGCTCGTTGTTCCTCCCACCGTTGCGCTAGCTGTCCGCCTGACGCGCAACCGGGCCGTCACGCGAGGGTTTCAGCGATGGGGACCGGAGGGAGTTCCCCCGGCGCGACGGGTTCGTCGCGCCCGGCGAGAGCACGGAATGGGCACGGACCGCCCCGCTCTCGCTGTCAGTCGAACTGCGCGGCGACGTCCTCGGGGGTATCGAGGTCCGGGGGACCGCTCCTGGCGCTGCGTCGGTCTGAGCGGCTAGCGTACGGCGATCAGACACATCGCAGCCCTCTGTCTGCTCGTGACGCTCGCGACGATCGCGACGGCGGCGCCGGCAGCCGCCACGACCGATGCTTTCGCGGTTCACTACGAAGGCAGTTACGCGTGGCATCAGGACTGGGAGGGCGGCGGGCGCTCCGCCGGTTCCTTTTTGCGTACGAATGAGACGCTGTCGTGGGTGTTGGACGCCTCGGGGTCGAAGTCGGGACCGGGCGAGGCGAGCGACGTGCACGTGAAGCTCGCGGCGCAAGGGACGCTCGAACAGCAGGGCTCCGACCCGAACGCAAACGAGCGCTGCACCATGACGCAGGCGCAAGGCGCCGGCGCGCACGATGTGACCGTCATCCGTAACAGCGACGGGACGCTCAATGTCGGCCTCGCGGTTCCCGCCAGCGTCGGCGGCGACCTGACGGTTACGGGCAACCACCAGAACTGCGACGCGTTCGGCGGCACCGCCCTGCTGTGCACCCCCAGCAGCTGCGGCGGCGCGACTGTCTGCGGCGCGGTGCCGCCGGTCTTCCACGACGCGTCATTCGGCGAAGCGTTCTCGCCGGCGCTGGAAGGGACCCTCGATGCGAGCAAGCCGTTCGACGTGGGCGGTCCGCGTGCCTCGGAGACCGTCGCGTGCTCCACCGGTGGGACCGAGTCGACGCAGATCGCGATCACGTCGAGCGCCCGGCTGAACGGTGGAGGCGCCGCCACACACCACACGCCGGGCAGGAAACACATCCCGGAGATCGAACGGCAGAAGGTCTTTGCGAAGAGCGATCTGCTCTCGACGCTCTTCCGCGCCGAGGCAGCCTGCGGGGTGGTTGTGCTCGGGACCACAGCGGCTGTTTGGGGCGTAGCTGTGCCAGTCGTGACGGCGGCCACGGCTGCTATCGCGGGCGACATCATCCTCCTTGGCTCCGGGCCACTGTGCGCGACGCTGCTGGACCGCCTGACCGACGACGCACGGATCATCAACGACCCACCGCTTGGTGATTTCGGCACCGTCGCACGACCCCGTCCACTCCGGACAGGCGTCGCGTTGCCCGCCTGCTCGAAGGAGCCGGCCGCGCCCCCGGGATTCTGCGATGCCCTGCGCAAGCGTGAGCTCGCCTACGTCGCTGCCGCGCGCGCGGCGACAGGCGAGGACGACGCGCTGCGGGTCACGGTGTTCCGTGAGAGCGGCGCTGCCAAGGCTGGACGTGCCGCGGCGCTGAGGACGCAAGAGCGGGCGGCGGCGAAGCTCGTCGTCGGCCTGAGGAACGCCTCGCGCACCGAGCGAGCGGCGGGCGCCAAGGTCGCGGCGCTCCTCAGGGCTCAGCACCTCACCGGAACGCTCACGGCCGAACAGGCCCAGGGCGGCATCGGTCGCATCGTCACGACGCTCAAGAAACGTCACGTCGATGTTTCGAAGTTCCCGGCGGGCTCGCTGGCCGCAAAGCCGATCGACCTCGTCGCGGCCCTTACTCACTAGGCGGGCACTCGGCCGGGTGTAAGCGGTCGGTTCCCCGAGCCTCCCGGGGGTTGGCTTATCAAAGTCGCCTTGTAGGAGCGGCCCGTAGAGGGAGCCGATTCATACACCTTGGGTCGCCCACAGGGCTCTGTCCGGAGCGGACTATGAGAGCGCGGGCGATGGTCCCGCGCCAACAACGACCACAGAGGTGATCACATGTTGCGACTAGGTCTGCGGCTCGCGGGCACCGTTGCATTGACCGCGGCGACTTTGGCAGCAACCGCGACGGCGGCGCTCGCGCTGCCCGAATGGTCCCCGCCGTATCCGAAACCGATGAGCATCACGAGCGGTCCGACTACGCTCGAATCGGTCTCGGGCGAAAAAATCGAGTGCGTGGCGGACACCGGCTCGGGCGAAGTCACGTCGCCGATGACAGGCAGTGTCAAGATCTTCCTGTCAGGGTGTGAGCGAGTCCTCCCGACGGGCAAGATCCCGTGTCAGACTCCAGGTCTCCCGCCGGAACAGATCGCGATCACGGCTGCGACGAGGCTCGGCTACATCGTGCACACACCGGTGAAAACCCAAGTTGGGCTCGATTTGGACAACGGCAACCTCCTGACGAGCTTCGTATGCGGCGAAACGCGGGTTCTCGTGCAGGGCTCGGTGATCGGCAAGCTGACGCCGGTGGCCAAACCGGTCAAAGCCGGCAAACCCTTCACCCTCAAGTTCAAACAATCAAAAGGCCATCAGAAACCACTGGCGTTTGAAGCCGAACCGCCCGACTTCCCCGAAGTCTCCTTCGGTGGGCCGTTCGAATCTGCCGGGCTGAGCTCGACAGAGAAGATCACGTTCGCCGAACCGGTGACGATCCTGGCCTGAGCTCTTGTGCGGTCGCGGGGGCGGGGTGAGCCCCCGCGACTGCAGGCCGGGTTCGTGGCGTCACCCTGAATTCGCCCGTCCGCTGATGGGCAGCGGCAAGTTCGACAGATGCGCGGCCATGAGGCTGCGCGGGGCGGCCGGCAACCGACCGCCTGCAACGTCCGCAGAGGGTCACGCAGCCGCCCGCTGCCTCGCGCCGGTGGGCGACGGGTCAGTTGCAGACGAGGCAGCGCCCGCGAGCGCACTCGCAGACCAGGGGCAGCGCGCCCATGCCGCGCGGCCCCCAGCGGCGCACCCACTCGCGGGCGACGGTCTTCGTGTGGTCGCCCGTGCCGCCCGGCCAGCAGTGGCTGCCGATCGTCGAAGAGAGACGGGCGGTGTCCGACGCGGTGCGGGTCGACACCGATGCGACGTGCGCCGCGATCCGCGGATCATCCCGATGCGCTCCCATCGCAGAAGCATCTACCCGCGGGCGGAGGGACTTGAATCATGCGACCCCGCTTGCGCCCCGCGCAGTCGCGCCGGGCGCCGGCGAGATCGGTGTGCTGCACTAGGCGGTTTGCGGTACCCGCGCGATGCTTTCCTGGTAGAGCGCCAGCTCTCGGGCGATGCCATCGTTGGTAAAGCCTTCGACGAGCCGCATGTCCTCCACGATCAGGCTGGCATCCGCGAGCGTGCGGCGGAACTCGTCGGTCTGGCGTACAGCGTTCAGCTGCTCAGCAGAGCCATGCAGCTCGATGTAGCCGCTGAGCCCCGGATTCGGATCAAGCAGCACCACGTCGAACTTCTCGATGCGGCCATCCTGCTGCAGCCGGCCGTAGAGGCCGATCGCCTCGTTGAAGACCTCGAGCCCGCGCTCCTCGCGCCCGGGCACGGACGCGCCCCATCCGACAAAGAGCATTCGGTCAGCCATGCTGACCCCCCTTTTCCTCACGGCCCGGCCTGACGCCGGGCCTGTCCTTCGAACCTACCACCACGGTGGTGGCTCGAGGCCCCGTCTCCGTGGCGACGCACTCGACCGGCCGAGCCGTGCGTGGTCGCCTGCCAGCCTGGTTCGGCGGGCGATTCGGGCGGCCACCCGCCGAGTACGCCGCCCCGTAAGGGTCGTTGGTCCGCCGACGGACCCTGGCAACGCGACGATTGGCTGGCGGCCCGATCAACCGGCATAAGGGGGGCCGATGGGCGCAAGCCCCATTGGTATCGAAGGGCGCTTGGGGAAGGGGCCCGTTGTCCACGGGTCGGCCCCGGCAAGATGCGCGCTCAGCGTGCTAGGGCGCTGAGCGCGCCGCCGGTCCGGAGTGCTGGAAGAAGCCGGCCTCCGCTCGCCCGAGTGGCGTGGCCGGCGAGGCCGCGTGAAGGTACTCCGCGGCGATGGCGCCCCAGTCCGCCCCCGCTCGGAGCTGTCTCAGGACGATGGCGACGACGCCGTGCATCCGCCGAATCAGGATGGCTTCCGGTGGCAGGGTGAACTGGTTGACCTGCATCCTCACTGCCGCCCGTTCCTCGCTGTCGGCAGGCTCTCGCTCTCGCCGTCGACGATCCCCGTCGGGCGCGAAGCGCCGGTGCCCGGGGACCGCGTACCACTTGGTCGCCATCCTCATCATTCCGAGCGCGAAGTCGGCGTCGACCGCGTCGGCTCCGGCGGCTGGGAGATAGCCGGCGGCGAGTAGGGCTGCCTTGACAGCTTCCCCGTCCCCGTCGCGAACAGCAAGAGCGATCGCCCGCTCCGCCGCGACTCGGCCGGCGGTGACGTAGCGCACAAGTCCGAAGTCCAGGAAGCACACCCGGCCGTCCGGGGTCAGCAGGTAGTTACCGGGGTGGGGGTCCCCGAGGCCGATCCGGTCGCGATAGAGCAGCCCGAAGTGGAACCGGAACACAATCTCGCCGTAGCGGTCGCGCTGCGCCGCATCGGCTCGACGCACGGCCTCAAAACCTTCTCCCTCAACGTATTCGGAGACGAGTACCCGCCGAGTCGAGAGGTCTGTGTGAACTCTCGGCACGAGGACGAAGGGGTGCCCACGCATGAGGCGCCCGATGCGGCGCTGATTCTGCGCCTCGAGCTCGTAGTCGAGCTCCTCTGAGATGCGCTCGCGCATCTCAGAAGCGAGCGCCTTCGCGTCCAAGCCGGGAGCGAGCCGTTTCACGAGCGGCAGAAGCAGTGTCACATTGCGCAGGTCGGTCTCGACTGCCTCCGCCACCCCTGGGTATTGGATCTTCACGGCCACCTCGTCGCCGTCGAGCGTCGTGGCACGGTGCACCTGGCCGATGGAGGCAGCGGCGAAGGCCTGCTTGTCGAAGTCGCGGAACACGCGCCCTATCGGGCCTCCGAACTCCTTGCGCATCAGCTTCTCGAGATCCACGAACCGCACTGGCGGGACGTCGTCGCGAAGGCCAGCGAGGCGACGCTGCAGATCATCTCGCTCCTCCGCGGGCAGTCCCTCGAACTCGACCATCGAGAGCATCTGGCCGACCTTCATCGCGGCGCCGCGCATCTGGCCGAGCTGGTCGACCAGCTGTTGGACGAGCGCGGCTGTTCGCTCGCTTTCGGCCGATGCCGCCTGCTCCGCCGTCCGGACCCGGTTGGCCGTGCGCATCCCTGCCCACCGCAGGCCCTGACCAGCCACGAGCCCGCCCACGCGAGCCGTCCGTGCGAGCCGACCGGTTGGCAGCTTGCCCGCCTCTGGCGGATCGTCGGCGCGAGCACCCATTCATCGACCCTAGCGGGATGCCTTCGGCGCGACTGCGAGAGACCTTCTGGTGATGATGTGCGTCTGCCTGGCGATGTCGCACGGAGTCACCAGGCCAGTGCGTAGGCACGGCAGAACGGCGACGAGCGCGCCCACGGGACGCGACGCTCGGCCCGTGCGTCCAGACCCGGTGCGCATCGCACAGGCCGGTGGTATGCTCGCCGCAGCAGGTGACCGTCGATGGGGGATGCGCGATGGGCAGACGGACGAGGATCTGCGGAATGTTGGGATGTGCGCTCAGCGCCATCGCTCTCGCGCCTGCGTCTGCAAACGCCGCCAACCAATGGGACTGGGCCGTCGACGGGTCACCGGTGCCGGCCGGCAAGAAGGTGGCGATCACCGCCGAGGCGACGAGCCCGCTGACGATCTCGGCACCGGCGCTGGAACTGACCGTGAAATGCGAAGAAGTACGAGGTAAGGGGCACCTCGTAGGGGGCATGACCGGGACGGGCGTGCTCAAATGGCCCGGCGAAACCTGCGAAATCCGCAAAGATCACAAAGAACCGGCGTTCGGCCCCGTCAAGCTGGTTCTCGGTGAGCTCTCGGTCGGCGAATCGGCCGCGGGCCCGCCCCAGGAGATCCAGATGTTCGTCGAGGAGCTCCAGATCAAGGTTCACTTCCCCGGCGAAGCAAAAGAAACGCTCAACGGCGAAGGAGACGTGTTCGCCGAGGCGCCTCCCGCTCAGTCGAACCTGTTCGTGTTCGGGGCGGCAAAAGACGAACCGACCCTGACGATCGGCGGGGCGCCGGCCACCCTCGACGGTGAAGTGCACTTCAGCGTCAAGAAGGATCCGGCCTCGACCATCGGTTTCGCCCAGCTGCCCTGAGCCGAAAGCACCCTCGCGGCCCTCGACGTCACCTCGTCGCGGCGTGCGCGAGCAGGTCATCGAGCGCCATGGCCGCGCCGTGCTCGCTGCAACGGGCGAATTCGCCGTCGCCCAACCGCTCGCGGAGGCGATCGCGCTCCTGCTCCCGCAGCTGCTCGTCTCTCTCCGTGAGCGCGTGCCTGAGCGCGCCGAGCCTCGCGGCAACCCATCCGTGAAGGGCGGCGGCACGAGCCGGATCGCTCTCTGTGAGAGCGAGGCCGAATACCGAGAACGCCACGAACACCTCGTCGCCATAACGCCGGTTGGTGGCGAGCGACTCGAGGAACATCGCGCGCGCCTCCCGGTGGCGTCCGCGGAGGTATTCGACGTGCGCGAGGTTCAGCGAGGCGGTCGCCGCGGAGGCCTCGTCGCCGGTGGCCTGCGCGACTCGTAGTGCCTGCGAGAAATGGTCCCTGGCCGCGGGCAGGTCGCGCATCGAGCTCGCGAGGTGACCGAGATGGTTCTCGACGTAGGCGACGGCGAGCGGATCCTCGGCGTCGCCGGCGAAACGCAGAGCGGCCTGGTAGGCCGATCTCGCTCCCTCCGAATCGGCGAGCTGTTCCAACGCGAGCGCCTTCGTGTCCCACACGCGCGCGAGGAGGCTGGGGTTGGTCACCGCCGGGACCAGGTGCAGCGCCTCCTCGGCGAACTCCATCCCGCGCTCGCCCTGGTCCCCGACGCTGCTGATCCACGACAGACAGCAGAGCGCTTCGGCGGCGGTATCCGCATCCTCCCCGCCCCGCGCAAGGTCAAGGGCCGAGCGCGCGAGCTCCACCGCCGTGGCGTAGTCGCCGAGGAAGCCCCCCGTCAGGTAGGCGTGCACCGCCAGCGCCCTCGCCCGCAGCGCGGCCGGGGCGTCCGGACAGCGCTCGAGAGCCGTCGCGAGCAGCTCCACGGCGTCGCTTGCAAGCCCGCGAGAACGCCAGAACTTCTGCAGCGCCACCGTGATCTGCACAGCAACCAGGGGGTCGTCCTCGAGGCCGCTGAGGATCGCCGCGCGCAGGTTGGGGCGATCTTCGTCGAGGCGACGCAGGCATGCGCCGGCCTCCCTGCTCTCGAGGCTCTTCGCAGCCTGCTCAGCGATCGCAGCGTAGTGAGCACGATGCTCCGCACGCGCCTGTGCCGCGCCACCGCTGGCGGCGAGCTGCTTGGAGCAGTAGTCGCGAACCGGCCCGAGCAGTCGGTAGCGGGTGCGAGGTTCGGTCGCCTCGAGTTGGAGCAGGCTCCGGTCGGCGAGCTCGAGAACGGTCGTGCAGACATCGAGCCCCGGTCGATCGGGTGGCGATCCGATCCGTTCGGCGGCGGCGAGGTCGAAGCCCCCGACCAGCACCGACAGCTGCTGCAGGACGGCCTGCTGGGCATCCGAGAGCAGCCTCCAGCTCCAGTCGATCAGCTGCTCGAGCGTTCGGTGGCGCGCCGGCGCGTCACCGCCGGCCGCGCCGAGCACACCGAACTCGCTCGCCAGGCGCTCGTCGAGATCTGCCGCGCCGACGATGCGCAACCGCGCCGCGGCGAGCTCGATCGCGAGCGGGATCCCTTCCAGCCGGCGGCAGATGCTCGCCAAGCGCGTCGCGTTCTCGTCCGTGGGGGACGCGGGGCGGCCGGTAGCCCGCTCGCTCAAGAGGCGAACCGCTTCGCTCGCCACGATGGCGGCAGGTCCTGCGTCCTGCTCGGGCACCCCCATCGGCGCCAGCTGATGGACCTGCTCGCCCTCGATCGCGAGGGGCTGGCGGCTGGTGAGGAGCAGCGCGAGCGTTTCCGAGCACTCCAGCAGCTCGGACGCGAGCAGCGCGACGTCGCCGACGATCTGCTCGCAGTTGTCGAGTACCAGCAGCGTCCGCCGCCGGCCGACGGCGGCGGATATCGCGGCAGCGGAGACGGCGTCGGGGCTGATCCGAAGCCCCAGCCCGCGGGCCACCGCGAGGGCGACGTCGTCCCCCGCCGCGAGCGGCGCCAGATCGACGAACCTCACCTCTTCCTGGACCCGCTGCGCGCGCAACGCGAACTGCACCGCGAGCCTCGTCTTACCCACCCCGCCGGGACCGACGATCGTCGTCAGGCGGGAGATCTTCGACAACTCGTCGAGCCGCTCGAGGTCTTGGTCGCGACCGACGAACGTCGACGCTGCGGCTGGGAGGTTCTGGAGCATGCCCCCCGCGCCTGCCGGGCTGAGGGCTGTCGCGGTGATGTCATCGGAGACGGACGGCCCGCGTTCTGGCGCGGATTGTCGCTCGGAACCGGCGTCAGCCCCGGCGATCGCCGCCATGAGCGCGCGAGCGAACTCCCCGGCAGACGCAAAGCGCGCGGCGGGGCTCTTGGCCAGGGCGCAGGAGATGACGGCATCGACTGCCGGCGGGATCCCATTCCTGTACTCGCTGGGCCGGGGCGGCGGTGAGTTGAGGTGGGCGAACAGCACTCCCGCTTCGTGCTCGCGCAGATACGGCGGCTGACCGGTCAGGGCATGGAAGCCGACCCCGGCGAGAGCGTAGACGTCGGTACGGGCATCCACCGGCTCTCCCAGAAGCTGCTCGGGCGCGACGTAGGCCGGGGTGCCAACCCAGTTGCCGGTCTGCGTGAGCGCCGTGCCATCGCGCGGGAAGGCGACGCCGAAGTCAACGAGGTAGCAGCGCTCCTCGCCCATGGGGAGTGCCTCCACCATCACGTTCCCGGGCTTGACGTCGCGGTGCACGAGCCCGCGGCCGTGAGCGGCGTCGAGTCCCGCTGCGACCTGCTCCAGCAGTCCCGCGACGCGCACCGGCTCGAGCGGCCCCTCGCGGACGATGATCCTGCCGAGGTCCGCGCCGTCGATCAGACGCATCGCGATGAAGAGCACCCCGTCCGCCTCACCGGCCGCGTGGACGGGGACGAGATTCGGATGCTCGAGCTCGATCGCGGCGCGGGCCTCCCGTGCGAATCGCGCGCGGGCGTTCTCGTCGGCCACGGCCCCCGGCGCGATCACCTTGAGCGCGACGCGCCGCCCAAGTGAGAGCTGCACGGCCTCGTAGACGACCCCCATGCCCCCGTGGCCGAGTACCCGCTCGAGGCGAAAATCGCCTACGAGCGTTCCCGCTTGCAGCTCGCTTGCCGACAGTCCGCTCGCCACCTTGCGCCCGACCCGGTGAGTTCAGCCGCACCCCGTCCACGCGCTCACATCGCGCGACATCGCCACGGTAGCGGATCGGTGCGTGCGCTTCACGATCGCGCGCCTCTGAACGAGGGTTGCGACTTGCTCGACCGCCGCTAAGGCGCAGAGGCATCCTTGGTGGCATGGACGCGGGCCCCGCCGTCCATCTGTCCGTGCTTCACCTATCCCTCGCGGTACCTCTATCTCACACGCGCTGAGATCAAGCGCCGAGGGGCGTGCGCGACGAGACAGGCGCCCTCAGCATTCGCCGGCCAACCGCGCGACGATCCAGACCAGCGCTCCCGCTCCGAGGAGACGACGGAACCAGTTGACCCCGGCCACCGTCTCCTCCCACGCCCACACGCCGAACCCGACCGTGAAGACGGCGCGACCGACATCGTGTGCCGTGTGATCGGTTGCGGCGGCGAGTCCCCAGCCGGCGAACGCGACGAGCAGCGGCGGGTTCGGGAACTGCGCGACTGGGAAGCTGCGCGGCCAGCCGAGCTGGCCGCGCCGCCAGAGCTCGGCGGGTGTCACGGCGGGGATATTCGCAGGGTGCCTCGGCGGCGGGTGGCCCCGCTCGTCGGGGAGCGGGCGGTTCCTCGTCCGCCTTGTTCAAAGACTGCCGCGGTGGGCGCGGGGCTCACGCAGCGGCGCCGGCTGTGGCCAGTCTGGACCGGACTCGCATGATCGGCGCCGAGGGGTCGTGTGGCTGGGGGATCGCCGCGAGGCTGAACTCGGCAATGGCGCCGCGGCGGAAGACGAGGCAGTGGGTGGACCCGCCGAACTGGAAGTGACCGAGCTCCTCGCCCTTCTCGATGTGTCGCCCCGGCTTTATCGACGGGGCGATCAGACAGGAGGAGACCTCGGACATTCCCACCGGCACGAACGCGAGGAGCCCGATGACCGGGTCGTCGGCTTCGATCAGGAAGATCGCCCGGGCGGCTACGTGCGCCAGGTAGGACTGCGAGTTGGTGGGCTCGATCGCGTCCACGCCCTCCGAGTCCGCCTCGGAGTAATACGTCCCCTCCTGCACGAAGGCTCGGACGATCCTGCCGGCCACAGGGCTGTGCCAGCGGTGGTAGTTGTTCGCGCTCAGGAACGCCTGATAGACGGTCCCGCCAATGAACTCATCGACGGCGTCGTCGTTGGCGAGCATGTCGGCCAGCGAGTAGGGCTGGGACTTGATCCAGAAGCGGTCCTGACGCTGCACGTCGAGGCTGATGCCGTACGGCGTGGACTCGCAGGCGCTGACGATGACCTTGTCATCCTCGGGGGCGGCGACCGGTCGCTCGCCCTCCTTGAAGCGGCGGGTGAAGAAGTCGTTCCAGGAGGAGAAGCCCCAGTGCTCGTCCTCGGGGTCGTACTCGAACTGCTCGATGCCGATGGTCTGCTGCGCCTGCTCGCTCTTCCATCCGGAGGGCGACTCGTTGAGCACGTAAAGCGAGTCGCTGCTGCTGAGGAACTCGCACCAGACCGTGAGGATCTTCTTGAGCATGGCGTTCATGCGAGGGTCGCGGAAAGCGGCGAACCCGGCCCGAGTGCCCATCGGCCAATCGAGGATCGCGCCGAGCGGCGTGGCGAGCATTGCGGCCTGGGGGCCGAACTCGGGGGCCATCGTGAGCACCTCGTTGATCAGGCGCAGCAACTGCTCGACGCTCGTGAGATGGCGTTCGGAGTAGGGCTTGCCGGGAGGCACCTGCCTGATCATCTCGTTCATATACATGCGGATCGTCGGCTCGCTGTCGATGAGCTCCTGGAACTCGAGGATCACCGGATGCAGGACGATCTGCTCGCCGCGCGCCTCGACCCGCTCCCGATGAGCGCGGAGCCAGGACTCGAGGTCCTCCTGCTCGGCCGGCAGCCAGCCCGCGCGGCGACGAACGTCGATCTCGTGGCGGGAGACCGCCATCAGCCGCCCTTCTTCATCAGCTGACGCCAACCGCGAACCTCGATTTCGACGCCGTATCTGCGCGCGGCAGCACGGATGCGCCTCCACGCGGCGTCGCGTTCGCTGTCGCTTACGCCCTCGACCTGGTTGAAGCGTGCGACGGCGTTACGAACATGTCGGGCGTCGCCGATCGGCTCCTTTTTCTTGGCCGGGAACGCGAATGCCTGCGCTTTTGCTCGGGTGCTTGCCATGAGCGGGCCTCCTTCGGTTGCAAGGCTCTTGCTTAGGTGTGCACTACCCCCTCGGACGGCCCGTCAAAGTCCCGGCCTCCTCGGCGCGGGCGTTGGCCTTCGTCGCCGTCGCCTGGGCGGGCGTCGCGCGGACTCGCGGGCAGCGCAGCGCACACAGAGCGCGCTGTCCGGTCTCGCCCGCAGACGGGCCGGGTCGATCGCCTCACCGCAGGAGTCGCATCGACCGTAGCTCCCTTTCTCGAGCTTCGCGACGCGCTCGCTCGCTTCGGGCGAGCGCCGCTTCGAGCGATTCCCCCACACCGATCTCAGTCAGTCGGCTGACAGCCTCGACCGTGCCGTCGCCGATGCGCTTACCGAAGCCCTGGGCGGCCCCGAGCTCGGGGCGCCGCGCGAGCTCGTAGTCGAGCCCCTCGGAGATGGGCGTGAAGGCGACGCATAGAGATGTGTGCGTCGATCATCTCTTTTCAATATGGCGGGAGTAGACAGGCAGTCCGAACGGTGACGGTTTGTTCAAATATCCAAAACTGGACGTTGCACCTTGCGGCACGTTCAAGTAGGAATGCGAAACGCTCGGCGATGCCGGCGGAAACGGGTCGAGAGCAATCCGACTACAACGCGAGCCATGGGGGGCGCAGATGTCGAGGATGGCTGCTGCAACACGCAGGTCGAGTATCGCCCGGACGGGCGCAACGACGGCACTGGCGCTGCTCGTCGCCCTCGTCGCCCTTGGGTCACTCGCAGGAAGCGCGTGGGCAACTTCTGTCACCGGCTTCTCGCTCGGCGTCTCCCCGGCGACGGCCGGCGCGGCGCGCGTCCTCGACACTTACTCGTTCAAAGCCAAAACTGCGATCCCGGCATCGACCGGGTTCGTCCAGCTGCGCGCGCCGAGCGGTGTGAGCGGCACGTTCGAATCGTACGTGGGCGACTACGCGATCACGGTGGGATCGACGACGCAGTACGCATACAACACGGAAGTGAACCCCGAAGGGCTCGGCCCGAACGTGGTCGACGTCCACCTGCCGTCCGCGGTGGCTGCGGGAGAAACGGTCACGATTGCGGCCTACGGCGTAACGAACCCTGCCAGCTCAGGCTCATACGAATACGGCGTATCGACCTCGACGGACACGGGCCTCGTCAAAAAAGCCGTCGCCATCGCCTCGGCTGGGACCGTCACCGGGCTGAGCGTGACGGCCACGACCCAGGCGGCGGGCGCCCGCGGGGTGCAGTACAAAGCGAGCTTCAAAGCGACCGACGCCCTCACCGACGGGACTACCGCGGCGGGCTCCGCCGGGGCGCGAGGCTACATCACCGTGACGGCGCCCGAAGGCGCCGAACTCCACTCGGGCTACGTGCACGTCGTCGACGGCAGCCAAGAACAGTGGACCTACATGGTCCCCGCGCCGGAAGGCGAAGAAGCGAACGTGGGCCGGGTAGAAGTGCCCTCGAACGTGGCGATCGCGGCCGGTGACACCGTGCAGCTGAGGGTGCCGAACGTCCGCAACCCGTCCGTCGCCAAGCCCTCAGGGCACTTCTCGGTCTCGACATCGTCTGACACCTCAACGGTGACGGTGGCGCTACCGATCGGCGCGACGACCTCGATTACCGGCGTCTCTGCGTCCGCGACGCCAGCCGCCGCCGGCGCGACCCGGGCGCTCTACGAAGTGGCATTCACCGCGACGACGGCGCTAAGCGACGCGTACGAAGAAGGCTTCGGGTGCGGTTACTACTACTCGTACTACGACGACTGCGGCTACGTGCGACTGCGGGCCCCGAAAGGAACGGTCTTCCCGGGGAACTCCTACGACTACGAAGTCAGCTTCGGCTCGGTCAGCCAGCAGCCGTGGTTCGTGATCGTAGACCCCGAAGAAGCCGGCGAAAACGTCGTCGACGTCCACCTGCCGTACGGGACCGAAGTCCCGGCCGGGACGTCCGCCCACGTCAAGGCCTATGGCGTGGCAAACCCGCAGGCGCCCGACGCCGCCGGGGAAATCGAAGTCTCGACTTCGCTCGACGCGAAACCCGTCAGCAAGCCCCTGCCGATCGGCGCCGTGACAGCGCCGTCCAACGTCTCCGTCAGCGCGAACAACAAAGGTGCAGGCGCGAGCGGCGTGCACCTCGTCGCGACTCTGAAGGCGACGAGCCCGATGGCGGTCGATCCTCGCGAAGAAGAAACCAGCTACGTACGTCTCGAAGCTCCGGCTGGATCGCGACTGGGCTATGAATACGTCGTCTCGGACGGCACGACGCGGTCGGAAACCTACGGCGAACCGAACCCAGAAGGAGAAGGTGAAAACGTCGCCTGGGTGTACGTTCCGTTCGCGGTGGCGGCGGGCACGACGCTCGAAGTCACCACCAACGCGTTCTCCAACCCGCCTGAACCGTCGGCCGCCGCCGAATTCGGTGTCTCTACCTCCTCGGATGCGAGCGTCGTGAAGACGGCGTTTCCGGTGACGCCGCCGACCGCCGTGAAAGGGGTGTCGGTTTCAGCCCATCCTTCGACCGCAGGGTCCAGCGAGACTGTCGACGAAGTGGCGTTCACGACCACCAATGCACTGCCTGCGACCACGGAAGAAGAAGAATATTGGGGTTGTTACTACTACTACGGATACTACAACGAAGGGTGCCGACACATACGTCTACAGGCGCCCGAAGGGACGGTGTTCTCCAGCTACTACCGCGACTACGAAGTCGCCGGAACCAGCGGACCGGCTTGGGCGCGCAACGCAATCGTCGATCCGGAAGGAACCGGGCACGACAATGTCGTGAACATCTACCTTGAATCGGAATCGGGGATCGGCGCAGGCGAAAAAGTGCACCTGAAGGTGTTCGGCGTGAAAAACCCCTCCTCCGCCGGCGCAGGCGATGAATTCGCCGTTTCCACGTCCGCCGACCCGAAACCCGTCCAGAAGAGCTTCCCGATCGCTGCCGCGACCGCCATCTCGGCGCTGTCCGCGACTGAGAGCAATCACACGGCCGGCGCCGAACACGTCAAGCTGAGCGCCGCCTTCACGGCGGCCGGACCGCTGACCGACGGCGCCCTCGGGGAAGAAGAATGCTGCGCCGATTCGGGCTACGTGCGCCTGGAACTGCCCGCGGACGGGAGCTTCAACGGCAGCTACAACTACCAGGTCAACGGCGTGTACACGTACGCCACCGTGAACCCCGAAGGCGTGGGAGCGAACGTCGCGTGGGTTCGCATCCCGTACGAACAGCCGGTGGCGGCCGGCTCGCACGTCGAAGTCGTCGCCGAAGGGGTCACCAACCCGTCGACAACAGGCTCCTACAAACTCGGGGTGTCGACCTCCTCCGACGTCACGGTGCAGAACGTGTCCTACCCGGTGGGCGCAGCGACACTGCCCGAAGACGAAACCCCACCGCAGGTCGGCGGCGCTGCCGAACGCGGCGGCGTGATGGCGGCGAACCCCGGCAAATGGCGCAACGAACCGACCCACTACGCCTACCAGTGGCTGCGCTGCGAAGGCGCGAGCTGTACGGCGATCACCGGCGCGGACCGGAGCTACTACGAACTGACCGCTGCGGACGTCGGCAAGAAGGTCGAGGTCAAGGTCACGGCCAGCAACGCCGCGGGCTCGGTATCCGCAACGTCCGCCCCGTCCGCCGAAGTAGCGCCGACGGCCGTGCATGCCTACGCCGGGGAAGCCGTCTACGTGACCGAAGGCGGATCGGCGACGCTGAACGGGAGCGGCAGCAGCCCCTCCGAAGCGATCACCAGCTACGGCTGGGAATTCGGGGACGGGAGCACCGGCAGCGGCGCGGTGGTGAGCCACACCTACGCCCACGCCGGCGACTACACCGCGAAGCTGACGGTGAGCGACGGCAGGACGACTTCCTCCTCAACGACGGCCGTTCACGTCGCACCCGCTCCCGGCACCGAGCCGGAAGTCACGGTGGACGCCAAAGGCGGCGGGCACCTGGCCGGAGCGGAGGTGCTCTACATCGACCCGAGAACCGGGCAGAAGACCGCCGCCACGACTGACTCGAGCGGCATCGCACGGCTCGCGGGTCTGCCGGACGGCGAAGACACCGTCTACGCCTACACAACCGGCTACCGGCCCGCGGCCGGCCGGCTGACCGTCAGCGGCGGCACCGGCCACACGACCGTGCAGCTCGAAGCCGGCGAAGTCGCGATCGCGACGCTGGAATATCAGGAGATGACGAAATCCGAAATCGAAGCGGCGGGCATCAACACGTCCGACGCCGCGAACAACGAAGTGCATCGGTTCAGGTCGCAGCTGGCCTTCGAAGGCCAGGCGCCCGTCGACTACACCTGCTACCTGAACTCTGCCGGCGAACTCGTCGGTAACTGCGCGGCGCCGAGCCTCCCGGGCGGGGAGACGGCAGTGCCGGAAGCGTTCGTGTACGAAGGGCACCCGATGCTCGAGTGGATGGTGATGGAAGGAACCGTGTCCTCGCTGAAGCAGTTCGTCAACGTGCACATGGTCATCCAGAACCTCTCGGCCGAAGGCTTCACGCTGACACACGGCAGCGCGACGCTGAAACTGCCCGAAGGTCTCAGCCTCGCCCCGACCGCGACGTCGCAGAGCTTTACCCAGCCGGTCGCGGACATCGCCGGCGAACACAGCGCCACAGTTTCATGGGTGGTGCGCGGCGACCAGCCGGGCAGCTACCTGTTCTCGGCTGGATACAACGCTCAGCTCGAACCGTTCGAAGCGCCGATCGCGATCGTCGCCAAACTCAAGGAACCGCTCAGGATCTGGGGAGCCGAAGCGCTGAAGCTGGTCGTCGAAGCGGACGAAGGCAGCGCCAGCACTGGCGTGCCCTACCACGTCACGCTGGCCGTCAAGAACGTCTCGACGATCCCGCTCTACGGCGTCGCCGTGGCGGCCGACTCCGGTGTGCACTCGGGATTCATCTACCAGCCGCAGGAGACCTACAGCGACGCGTTCGCCGAAGTCGCACCGGGTCAGACCGTGCGTTCGCATCGTTACGTCCTCGTCCCAGACGAAACGATCAACGGCCTGTTCAAGCCGGAACTGTCGAGCGTCAGCTTCGCCGGCGAAGCCGGGGGCGGCACCGAAGTCCTGGCGGTCCCGGCCCCGCCCAGCTACGCGATCGAAGCGCTCGGCGGCACAGCCGGCAAGGTGCATCTGCACTGGCAGGCGGTCCCGGGCGCCGAAGGCTACGAGGTGTTCTCGACCCCGAACCTGCAGACGCCCTTCGGCGAAACGCCTGACCAAGCGTCAGAAACGGCGGGCGGGACGGCAAGCACCAACCCCCTGACGGCGAGCGCTACGGACGCCTATCTGACCGCGTCGGGCTCGCGGCGGTACGCCGTCAGCGCGATCGTCGGCGGTCGCCCCACGCTCGAGTCCGACGTGATCGCCGCCGAACCCGGCACCAGCACGGGCCTGCCGGAATTTGGGCGCTGCGCCGCGGCCACGCCGGTCAATGAAGGAAAAACGACGACCGTCCATGGTGCCTTTACCGACAGCAAGTGCACGAAACCGAGCGCGGGCCACGAAGGCAAGTACGAATGGTTGACGGGCCCGGGAGCGAAAACGGGCATCTCGGTGAGCTACGGGGCGGTCAAGCTCGAAACTGCCTCGAAGCTGCTGCTGTCCTGCGAAGCGGCGTCGACGAAAGGTTCGTTGACCAGTGGCAAAACACTCAGTGCGACGACCGACTTCACCCACTGCAAGCTGTCGTCATCGAAAGCCGCCTGCCAGAGCTCCGGCGCAGCCGCCGAAGAAATCCGCACTGGAGTGCTAGCGGGTACGCTGGGAACGATCAAAGTGGCCACCAAGCCGACGGTCGGGATCGATCTCGCGCCGGCGAGCGGGACCGAATTGGCGCAGGTCACTTGCGGTGCGCAGGCAGTCTCGCTGAAAGGCTCCGTCATCGCGCCGATCAGCTCCGTCGACAAGGTCGCGAGCACCTTCAAGCTCTCCTACAAGGGCAAGCGGGGCGTCCAGCCGGTCGAATCGTTTGCCGGCGCCCCTAAGGACACGATGCACTGGACAGTTGGTGGCGGCTCTGAAGAAGCGGTCAGCATGAAGGCGACCGGGAGCTTCAAGACCGAAGAACCGCTCGAGATCAAAGCGATCGAATAGGGCTGGGGGTCTGAGCTGCGGCGACTTGGCGCCGCAGCTCAGACCGAAGTTGCCCACCTCAGTGCCGCTCGGACCTGGGCCACCGGCTTGATCCTTTCCGCGGGCGCGAACGTCTCGTTCCTCGTTGTGCCCGGCGGCCAGCGTCCCATACAGCGCGTGACCGCGATTCACCGACGGGGCCAACCGGGGTCGAACCGGCGACCTCCGGCTAGGCGGGCGTGAAGGCCGCATGATGCGTGACCTCCTGCCAACGCCGCAGGGGTCACAAGAGAGAGCCGGGCCGGCTGACGGCAGCGCGGCTCGGGCACTGACGGCGCAAGCCGGGCCGGCTGAGCTCCGGCCAGCGGTTCGCCACCGCGCCGTACGGGAAACTGCGGACGACTCGGACCGGCGCGAGAGCCTACGGTTGACGCATGGAGAGCACCTCGGCCGAGGCCACCTCACAGGACCGCGACCAGGCGCCGGTCTTTTCGCGCGCGCTCTGCGCTGTTGACGGCAAAGAGGGTGGCTATGCCGCCGTCCGCCAGGCCGCCAGTCTCGCCGGTCCCGGCGGCGCGTTGACTCTGCTGCTCGTTACCTCTTTCCGCGACCAGCGAGCCCGCCTGGCGCCCGCGATCAACGCGACCGACGCCAATGAGATCGTCACGCGTGCGGAGGCGATCGCACTCGAGGCAGGGGTCTCCGCGAAGATCGAGGTCGATCCCGCCTTCCCGCCGGCGGACGTCATCCTCGATTGGACCCAGAGGCACGACCTGCTCGCGATCGGCGCGCCGGCGTCGTCATGGCTGGGCGGGATGTTCGTGGCCGGGGTCGCCGACTCGGCCCACCAAGCGTTGCCGATTCCGGTGCTGACCGCGAGGCCGGCGCAGACGGAGGATCTGTGGGATCACGTTCTGATCGCCAGCGACGGGCTCGAGGACTCAGCGATGCCGCTCGCGCTCGGCGGGCAGCTGGCCGCCAAGCGCTCGGCCCGAGTCACACTGCTTCACGCCGTCGGCCACCGCGACCCGGGCGAGGGTCCGCTGCTGGCCCAGCTCGCGCAGCTCCGCGATTGCGGCGTCGCGGAACCGGACCTCGTGCTCCGCCACGGCCATGCACACGAGGTCATCGTCGACGTCGCAGAGCGTCTGGGCGCTTCGCTGGTGGTGATCGGAAGCCGCAGGCGGAGCGGTCCCCGCCTGCTTGGGAGTGTGAGCAGGCATGTGATCCACGAGGCAGGCTGCTCGGTCCTGACGGTTCCGCCCGAGGCGCCGGCCGGGTAGGACGGCGATGAGCGACGGCCGCGAACATCTGAGCGCGCTCGACGCGACCTTCCTCGAGCTCGAGCAGGCAGATGAGGGCGCCACCATGCACATCGGAGGCGTGATGGTCTTCGACCCGCTCCCGGGCGGGGGCATGCCCTCGCTCGAGGCAGTGCGCGCGAGGATCGCGCAGCGGCTGGTTCGGCTTCCGCGCTACTCCCAGCGCCTGTCGTCGACGCGCACAGGAGGACTCTCATGGCCGTGCTGGACGCCCGACGCGCGGTTCGACGTCCGCAACCACATCCTGCACGGCGCCGTTCCCCGCCCCGGCGGGGATGTCGAGCTCTGCGAGTGGGCCGCGGAGTTCTTCTCGCACCGGCTGGACCGGACGCGTCCCCTGTGGGAGATGGTGCTGCTGGAGGGGCTGGCCGACGGCCGCTGGGCGATCGCGTCGAAGACACATCACTCGATGGTCGACGGCGTCGGCTCGGTGGGCGTCGTGGAGCTGCTGCTGGATCCCGACCCGGAAGGTGGCGAGGAGCCGCCCGGCGTGCTCGACGGCCCGGACGCGCCATGGGAGGTGGCTGCGCCCCACGACTCCGGCATCGTCGCGGGCGCGCTCGGGGCCGTCGCTCACACAGCGACGTCGACGCTGCATGCGGCGCTTCACCCGCGCGATGCACTCGAGCGCTCGCGGGCGCTGGTCGAGGTGCTCATCTCGAGCGAGATGTCCGCGTCGCCCCGAACGACGCTCAACGTCCCGATCGGCGCGACGCGCCGCTTTGGCGTGGTCAGGACAAGCCTTTCGGCCCTGAAGTCAACCGGGCACCAGCTCGGCGGGTCGGTCAACGACGTGCTTCTGGCTGCGTGCACGGCGGGGGTGCGCGAGCTCATGCTCTCGCGCGGCGAGCGGCCGCCCGAAGCAGGGGTGCGCGCGATGGTCCCGATGAATATCCGTGGCGCCGGCGAGAGCCTCGCGCTCGGAAACCGCGTCAGCTCTCTGTTCGTCGACCTGCCGGTCGCGACCGAGGCGCGCGCGGAGCGGTTCGACACCGTCGCACAGCGGACGCGGCGGCTGAAGGCCTCCAGCGCGGCGCTCGGGGCCGAGACGATGCTTGACGTCGCGGCGCTCGCCCCGCCCGTGCTCCACTCGATGGTCGCGCGCTCCCTGTACGCGACCCGCCTCTTCAACATCACGATCACCAACGTCCCCGGGCCCCGGGCACAGCTCTACGTGCTCGGTGCCGCCCTGCGCGCGATCTACCCGATCGTCCCGCTCGCGGCCGAGCACTCGGTCGGCATCGCGATCTTTTCCTACATGGACGAGATCGCGATCGGTGTGAGCGCCGACCGCGATGCCTGCCCGGACCTCGATGTGATGATCGACGCGATCGGGGCCGAGCTCGCTGGCCTCGTCGCCGTCGCCGCATAGCCGGCCCGTGGCGAAGCCGCCGATCACCCGGTTGCAGGAAGTCGAGGTCCAGGCGCTGGACGTCGCACGCCTGGAGTCTCTGATCGGGCCCGAGCGGATGGCCGCGTTCGAGCGCGTCGCCGACGAGGCGCAAACGACGCTCGCGGGTCGCACGATCCTCAACGTCAACTCGACGACGAAGGGTGGCGGTGTGGCGGAGATGCTGCAGACGCTGCTCGCCTACGTCCGCGGCGCCGGGATCGACGCGCGCTGGCTCGTGATCGAAGGAAACAAAGAGTTCTTCGCGATCACGAAGCGCATCCACAACGGCATCTATGGATCGCCCGGCGACGGCGGCCCGCTCGGCGAGGCCGAGCGTCGCCTATACGAGCAGGTCATCGACCGCAACAGCGAAGAGCTGCTCGCGCTCGTGCGGCCGGGGGACGTGGTTCTGCTCCACGACCCGCAGACCGTCGCGCTCGCCGCGGGCCTCAAGCGCGCCGGGGCGACCGTGGTGTGGCGCTCGCACGTCGGCCGCGACGAGCCGAACGAGTGGTCTGAGCGTGCGTGGGAGTTCATCCGTCGCTACGTCGAAGCAGCCGACCTCACGGTGGTGTCGAAGGCCGCATACGCGCCGTCGTTCGCTCCGCCCGAGGCGGTCACCGTGATCCCGCCCTCGATCGACCCGTTCTCGGCGAAGAACGAGCCGATGTCAGGGCGCAACGTGAGGCTGGCGCTCGGATACGTCGGCCTGATCGACGGCGACGGGTCGCCGCCCGTCGTGCCCTTCACCCGCCGCGACGGCTCGCCGGGCAGGATCAACAGGCACGTCGACATCGTCCAGAGCGGCCCGGCGACGCCGGCGGACGCCCCGCTCGTCGTCCAGGCCTCGCGCTGGGACGCGATGAAGGACATGGCGGGCGTGATGGAGGGCTTCGCCCACCACGTCGACCCGGCGCTCGGGGCTCACCTGGTCCTCGTCGGGCCAGCGGTCACGGGGGTCGCCGACGACCCCGAGGCCGCGGCCGTCTACGACGAGTGCCTGGAGCGCTGGCGTGCCCTGCCGCACGCGACCCGCGGGCGCATCCACCTCGCCTGCGTGCCGATGAGCGATCCGGACGAGAACGCGGCGATCATCAACGCGCTCCAGCGCCACGCGACGGTCATCGTCCAGAAGAGCATCGCCGAGGGGTTCGGCCTGACCGTGACCGAGGGGATGTGGAAGGCCAAGCCTGTCGTCGCGAGCGCTGTCGGCGGCATCACCGAGCAGATCGATCACGAACGAGACGGCCTGCTGCTCGCCGACCCGCGTGACCTGGCGGGGTTCGGGCGGGCGGTCGAGCGCCTGCTCACCGACCCCGCCCTTGCGACGCGCCTCGGAACTGCCGCGCGCCAGCGGGTGCTGGACGAGTTCCTCGGCGACCGCCACCTCGAGCAGTACGGCGCCCTGTTCGGTGCACCGGCATCACCCGATCCGGTGCACGACTGCGTGCCCTGACCGCGGTCGCGTTCGCATCCCTCGTTACCCGACAAGGAGAAGCAGACTTCGGGTCGCGCAGCCGCTCGACGACCGCGACTCACCGCTCGTAACCGTGTGGTTAGGGACCGCAAGGACGTTGCGGCGGCACGGGGTCAACTAACTGATGCGGTGATGCGCTAACATCATCTGCGTGCGGACGACCTTGAACATCGATGAGGATGTGGTCGCGGCTGCGCGGGAGCTCGCCGCTGGTGAGCGCCGCTCGCTCGGTGCTGTCATCTCCGAGCTCGCCCGCCGTGGGCTGACGCCGGCGCAGGTCGAGACGGACGATGGACTGCCAGTAATACGTGTGCCTGCCGGTACGTCGCCGATCACGCCAGACATGGTGCGGCGAGCGCTCGACGAGGATTGAGCTTCCTGCGTGGGGCTGCTGGACGTCAACGCGCTCGTGGCGTTGGCCTGGGACTCGCACGTGCACCACGCGGCGATGCGTGCGTGGTTTGCCGCCAACGGTGCCGCGGGATGGGCGACCTGTCCGGTTACAGAGAGCGGCTTTGTGCGCGTATCGTCCAACCCGATCGTTCTCCCGAGCGCGCTCGGTGTCACCGCGGCCCGACAGGTGCTTTCGGCCCTGCGCGCACACGCCGGCCATCGCTTCGTCACCGACGACGTCTCGGCTAGCGACCGCGACGTGCCAGCGATTGCCGGCTACCGGCAGGTAACCGACGCACACCTGCTGACTCTGGCGCGTCGCCGGGGCGCGCGCCTGGTCACGTTCGACGCGCGCATTCTCGCGATCGGCGACGAGACCGAAGTCGAGGTACTGACCACACTTTGAATGGGTCCGCGGATCGCGGGGCTCTCGTACATCACGCACGGCTCGCGACGGCTGCGTACGATGGGTCGATGCGCTTCGTGCCCGAGCACCTCGACTGCCCGTCCGCGTAGGCGTGCAACGCGTCGGGCCGCGGGCGGCCGCCACCGCGCTGGCAATCGCGATTCTGCTCGTCACACCGGCTTCGGCCGGCGTCGACGCCTGGACCACCGGCGACCAGCCCGGCGGGGACATCTCCAGCCTCGCGCTCGACGGCACGACTGCGCTCGGCGGCAATGACTCGGGCCTGTACCGCTCGTCCGACGGCGGCGCTTCGTGGACGCGTGTTGGCGCGTTCGACTATCGCCGCGTAACGGCTGTCGCGATCGACCCCGCGGCCGGCGAGCCGCTGTACGCCGCGACTACAAGCGGGATGTTCCGTTCACTCGACCAGGGGACGAGCTGGGCGTCGATCGATGGTGCGGTCGGCGGGAGCATGAACTTCAGCAGCGTCGCGGTCGATTCCGGCGCTCCCGGCACCGCCCTGTTCCTGGTCGGAGCCAAGGCCTACCGGAGCACCACCGGCGGCGCGGGGATATGGACCGACGTGAGCGCTGGCCTTCCGGCGGGCGGCCTCACCGACGTGCTCATCGATCCGCAGACACACACCGCCTGGGGCTGGGCCTACGAAGCTGGCATCTTCGTGTTGCCCGTCGGTTCCACGACCTGGTCGGCGGCCAACGCCGGCCTACCGAGCATCAACGTCCAGGGCGTGGCGCTCGATTCGTCCGGCCCCCGGCGCGTGATCGCTGCCACGACGTCGGGGATGGCGTCGCTACCGGCCGCCGGCGGCCCGTCGTGGAGCGCGTTGAACGCGGGGCTCACGGGGGCCCCGCCGTATCCGATCGCGCTCGGCTACGGCGTTGACGGCAACAGCTACGTGACCCTTCTGGACGGGACCCTTTGGCGACTCGCTCCGGGCGCGACGACGTGGACCCCGCTTCCGGCCGCGGGATTGCCCGCCGGATCCGGCGCCGCTCTTGTCGGCGACCAGTCCGTGGGTGGGCGCGTCGTCGCGCTCACGGCGGCTGCCCAGTTCGAGCCCAACGCGGGGCTCGGGCCGCTGTGGCGCTCCACAGACGCGGGGGCGACGTTCGCGCCCAGCGCGGCAGGCATCGACGCCGTGTCGGTTACAGCGCTCGCACCCGATCCCCAGGTCGCGGGCCGGATCCTGGCGGCGACCCAGGAGGATGCCATCCAGCGCTCGCAGGACGGCGGCGCGACGTGGGCCCCCGGAGCGACAGGCCTACCGGATCCGAGGGTTCCCCAGATCGCCGCCGACGGTGCACGCGCCGGCGTGTTCTATGCGGGGACCGCGAACAGCGGCGTCTATCGCTCGACCGACGCCGGCGTGAGCTGGGCGGCGGTCGGCGCCACCGATCCCTCGTCCCCATCCCGGCTCGTCACGGTCCCGGGCCGCGCTGGGGTGCTCTACGCCTCGGCCGGTGCGACGGTGTACAAGAGCACCGACAGCGGTGACACGTGGGCCCCGCTGCCTGCGCTTCCCGGGGGCGCGTTCGTCGTCGACGCCATCGCCCCGGATCCCGCCGACGCAGATGCGATGTACGTCGCCGACGACAAGGGGGTCGCGCGGCTTGCACCGGGAGCGCCGACATGGACAGCGCTTTCGTCGGGTCTCGAAGGTCTCAGCGTGAACACCGTGGCGGTCGATCCGCGGACGCCGAGGACGCTGCTGGCTGGCACGTTCGGCGGCGGGATCTATCGCTCGACCGACGGCGGCGCGAGTTGGCATCCGTCCAGCGGCGGGGAGCCCGACAGCTTCATCAACGCTGTCGTAATGGATCCGCAACTCGCACAGACGGCCTACGCCGCATCGGCGAGCGGCGTGGCCATCTCGACCGACGGCGGCGCGACCTGGGCGCGGCTCACGGGGGGCGTCTCGCTGCCCCCGGTCTCGGCGCTCGCGTTCTCCGCCGACGGCGGCACGCTGTACGCGGGTACGAACGCGATAGGGGTCCTCGCGCGCACGCGCTCGCTACCGGCATCACCCGCCGCGACTGGCCGCGCGCCGGTTTCGTCGGGCGCTCCGAAGATCACAGGCGCAGCCAAGCGCAACGCGACGCTGACGGCGTCACTGGGCGTCTGGGCCGGCGAACCGGCTCCTCTGCTCACGCCCGCTTGGCGGCGCTGTGACGCGCACGGCGCCAACTGCGTGCCGATCGCCCGCGCAACGGCGACGCGCTATCGCGCCACACTCGCAGACGTCGGCCGGACGGTCCGGATCGCCGTGACCGCGACCAACGCGTTCGGCACCACCGCGGCCGCATCGGCGGCGACCGCGCGGGTCAGCTCTGCGCCGGTCATCACCCGCGGACCACGGCTCTCGGGCGCCCCCCGCAGCGGCCGCAAGCTGAAGGTTCGCGCCGCCGCCGCCACGGCCTACCCGTCGGCCCACTGGACCTACCGATGGCAGCGCTGCCCGGCCCACCGCGGCAAGTGCAAGACGCTCAGCCATGCCACGAAGTCGAGATACCGGGTGCGCGGGGGCGACGCCGGCTACCGGCTGCGTGTCATCGCGGTGGTGCGTAACTCGCTCGGCATCGCCACCCAGGCCTCACCGCGAAGCGCCGTCGTTCGCTGATCGACCGGCTGTCAACGTCGCAGGGGGGCCATCGGGGGGCCGCCGGGACAGTGGTCGCTCGCGCTCGCGTCGTGGCGGGCGGCCGATGCGTCGAGCGGGCGGAGTCGCGACGGTGCGAGCCGGCGTGACCCCGATCGGCGGGGCCAGGTCGTGACGGCCTCGCCGGGCCTGACGCTGTAGACGCCGAGCTCGAGCGAGCAGCGCCGGTCCGCCCCGTCGATGGTCGGACGGCTGTGGGACGAGGGCTCCTCGTGGTCGAGTAGTCCCGGTCCTGCCGCCTCGAGGGCCGCTGCTTCGAGCAAGGTCAGAGCCGCGAGCACACGCGGAGCGTCGGTGGGGCAGCGTCCGTCGGGCTGCTTCCGTTGTGGGGGAGCACCCGGGGTTAGGTCGAGTGAGGAGGCGTCCTGCCCGAATAGGACGACGTACCTCGCCCCCATTTTTCACCTTTCGGACGACGCCACTGTCGTATCGGAGTCCCGCCCCTAGCGTCACTTGGAGGCAGGCGGAAAGGTGAAATTCAGTCATACGTCCAGACAGGCTTCCCGTCTTGGCCCGGGCGTGTACCTTGCCGCCGGTCAGACAAGTCGGAAAACGGACAAGTCGGTCGTTCCCGGCTCGATGACCTAAAGGTGACAGGGGGTTACCAGCCGTTTGTAAAACGGCACTGGTGAAACGGCCGCGCGTCAACTATGACACGGCCACGCCTGTGTGCGCGCAGGTGACAAGCGGTGAGCCAGGAGGGCAGCTCCGAATGCGCGAAGGGGGTACACATGGCGGTAGAGACAGCACCCACAGGTCGTGTAGTGGAAGGCGTCGGGGCACCGGCCGATCTCCGATTCGGGGCGCCGCCGGCGCCGCGACGACGGATCACCGGTGACGGGGAGTATCCGCGGGTGAGTGTGATCGTTCCGACGATCAACGAGGCGCGCAATCTTCCCCTCGTTCTCGCCGGGATCCCGGAGGCGGTCCACGAGGTTCTGATCGTGGATGGGCACTCGACCGACGGTACGCCGGAGGCGGCGCGCAGGGTCTATCCGAGCGCTCGCATCATCATGCAGGCCGGCCGCGGCAAGGGCGATGCCCTGCGTTGCGGCTTCGAAGCTGCGACCGGCGACATCCTCGTCATGATGGATGCCGACGGATCGGCGGATCCGGCCGAGATCCCGCGGTTCGTCGAGGCCCTTCTCGACGGGGCCGACTTCGCCAAGGGGACACGCTTCCGTCACGGCGGTGGGAGCGCCGACATCACGCCCCTGCGCAGTGCCGGGAACGCCGCTCTGAGCACGACGGTCAACGTCCTGTTCGGAACGTCCTACTCCGACCTCTGCTACGGCTTCAACGCGTTCTGGCGCCACTGCCTGCCGACGATCGACGTCGACTGCACCGGGTTCGAGGTGGAGACGCTGATCAACATCCGCGTTGCCCGGGCGCCGTTGACGGTGCTGGAGGTGCCGAGCTACGAGCACGCGCGGATCCACGGTGAGAGCAACCTGCGGACGTTCCGGGACGGCAGCAGGGTGCTGCGGACGATCCTGCGCGAGCGGATCCGTCCGGCGCGGCGCGCATCGGTGGCGCACCCCCGCCGGCTCCCGTACCACCTCGATGTCGGTCTCACCGGCGAAGCAGCCTGAAAGGACATCGAAATGGCCAAACCCACTGACAACTCACAACATTCACTTCGAAACGGAGCGATCTCGATGCAACGACTAAAACGCTTCGCGGCCGTCGCGATCTTCGGGTCGCTGCTCGTCGCAGGGCCGGCGCATGCGGGTGAAAGAGGCCCGAAAATCCAAGGTGAACAGGAACTGAACCTGCGTGCCCACGCAAAGAACATCACCGGCTACGCGGGGCCGGTCAACACGGCCGGCATCCTGCCCGCGGGCAAGCTGTATGTGGCAGAAGTGGCCGGGGCGATCAGCTACTACGCGCGCAAGCAGTACAAGCGCCCGAGCGGGCTGTGGAACACGGTCTGCGGTGAACCGCTCGAAGATTCCACAGGCGGTCCACTCGGGATCGACGCGGAATTTGTCTTTGCCCGGCCATGGATCAGCCCGTGCCCACGGAAACTGCCGGTGCGGTGGGACAACTTCGAGATCAGCGTCGACAACGGCGCCGTCTTCAGCCATCCCAGCCCGCTGAACGGTCCGTTCGCCGTCCCGACACCCGGTCACCGGTATAGCTACGCGTTGACGGGCGTGAGCGCCTACGCCCTGTTCCGGCTCCGTGACAACCCGGGCGGCCACCCGGCCACGGAAGACAACTACGGCAAGCTGCAGATCAAGATCCGCAAAGCGGTCCCAGCAGATTGCGGCGGCACCAACTACCTGCTGTTCGGAAAGAGCACGGAAGGTGAATGCATCGCCGCCGCCTAATGGGGAGTGGAGGCGTTTCGCCCGCCTCCGCCGGCCGACCTGGCACTCGGGCCGCGGGCGAAACGCGGCCCGAGTGCCGGATCCTTGAGATGGGCGGTGCCGCTTGACGGCGCCGCTCGCTCTTCTGCTGCGCCGCCCCGCGTCGGCGGGGGGCCGCCGCGTTCCCGGGAGCGTGCGCCCGGCCCCGACCTGGGGCCCCGAGGCAGTCGAGTCCGAGGACGTCCCCGCGGGCGGCGGCTCGACGAGGCGACCGTCGCGCTTTCGGCTCGCGCCAGGCCGGCGCGGCCGTCCCCGGCGGCGCTGTACGCGCTGCTCGTCGCGCTGGCGCTGCTCGCCCTGGCGCTGATCGACGACGCGGGGCGCTCGGGAGCGAGCGACACCGGCACGCTCTTCTGGCTGCCGCTGATGGCGATGGTGGCACCGGCCGGCTACCGGCTCGCGGGCCAGGAGGCCCGGGGGCGCGAGCGGCTCGCGATCCTCCTGATCCTCGGCGCCGGCCTGTACCTCGCGAAGGTGCTGCTGAGCCCCGCCGAATTCACGTTCTCGGATGAGCTCAGCACGCTGCGCAGCACGGACGATCTGGCGCGCACGGGGCAACCTGCTGACGCCAAACACGCTGGCGCACGGCTTCGCGCTCTATCCCGGTGTGGGCCTGTCCGACGCTCTCGCTCGCGAAGGCGGCTGGCGCGCCCGTGTTCGTCGCCGGGCTGCTCGTGATCGGCGCCGCGAAGCTCGTGATCGTCCTCGCCGTCTACCGGCTGCTGCTGCTCGCCTGCCGCTCCGAGCGCATCGCCTCGATCGCGACCCTGATCTACCTCGCCAACCCGAACTTCCTGTTCTTCGACGCGGAGTTCTCTTACGAGTCGCTGGCGCTGCCGTTCGCCGTCGCGACGCTCGCGCTCGTCGGCGTGGCGCTGCAGAGCCGGCGCGGCGCAGGACGGCGCAGGCTGGCAGCGCTCGCCGCACTCGTCGGCTGCGCGGTCGCGCCGACCCACCACATCACCTCCTACGCGCTGCTGGTGATCCTCGCGGGCTGGGCGCGTCGCGCTGGCCATCGCGCGATCCCGTCGCCCGTCGGCGCCTGGTCCGGGGCCCGTGCTCGCCGTCCTCGCGGCGACCGGCGTGGCTGTGCGGTCTGGCTGGCAGTCGTCGGGCAACGCGACCGGCGGCTACCTGCGGCCGGTGATCACCGGCGCCGTCGAATCGACCTGGGACTTCCTGACCGGCTCGGGCGTCGGCAAGACCCCCTTCCATTCGGGCGGCGAGGCCAACTCGCACCTCGAGCAGGCACTCGGCGCCGCCTCGGTGCTGGTGCTGCTGGATCTGCTCGCCGCGGGGCTCTGGCGCCTTCGCCGCGAGCGGCCCGTGACGCCGCTCGGCTGGGTGCTCGTGGTGCTCGCCGCGGCATACCCCGGCTCGCTTGCACTGCGCCTCACCCAGGCGGGCACCGAGACCTCCAACCGCGCCTCCGAGTTCCTGTTCATCGGACTCGCGCTCGTCGCCGCCGGCGTTCTGCCGAAGCCCCGGCGCCGGCGGCCGGACGCGCGCGATCGCCGGGCGGCTCCTCGTAGCCGCCATCGTCGCACTGCTTTTCGCCGGCGGCGTCGTGATCGGCTGGCCGCCGGCCTCGCGCGTGCCCGGGAGGCCGCTGATCGAGGCCGACGCGCGCTCGATCGAGCCCTACGACCTCGCCGCTGCACGCTGGGCGGCCGGCCATCTGCCCCGAGGCAGCCTCGATGGTCGCCGACCGGGTCAACGGCCTGCTGATGTCGGCGTACGCCGGCCAGGACCCGTTGATCGGCGCCGTCCACGACCTGCCCTTGGCGTCGATCATCACCTCACCCTGGTGGGGTCGCACCGAGCAGCGAGCTGCTCCTCGGTGTGCACATCCGCTACGTGGTCGTCGACCGGCGCCTGGCCGGGCGCTGCCGGCGCTCGGCATCTACGTCGATCACGACGAAACGGACGCGAACGCGCACCGCCGCCCCCTCTCGCCGCTCGCGATCAAGAAGTTCGAAGGGCGCCCGAACCTGCGCCGCGTCTACGACAACGGCAAGGTCGCGATCTACGAGGTGCTCGGACCGCCGGAAGCGGGGCGACGGTGAGCCGCCCGTCCAGCCAGCCGCTTGCGATCGCGGGCACTGCGGCGCTCAGCGCGGCGGGCGTGGCGCTGCTCGGGCCCGGCCTAATGCGGGGCATCCTCGGCGTCGCGCTCGTCCTGCTCCTCACCGGCGCGGCGTGGACCGCGCTGCTCGGGCCGTCCCTGCCCGTGGCCGACCGCGCACTCTCCGTGCTCGCCTCGAGCATCGCCACGGCAATCCTCGCCGGCATCCTGCTGGGTGCGACCGGGCTAGGCTTCGGCAGCGGGGAGTGGGCGCTCGCCCTCGGCTCGATCGCGGTCGTCGCCGCCCTCACCGCGCTGCTCACGGGAGGAGCTCCGCAAACGGATGAACGGCCGCGCTACGAGAGCGCGGGCCGGTGCCTACGGCGCGGGGCTCCGACGCTGGCCTGTTTCGCGGTCGCGCTCGCGATCACCGTCCTCGCCGTGGCGCTCGCCCACCGCAGCGCGGCGCGCACCGGCGAGCGCGCCGCGCGGATCACGAACCTCGTCGCGGCACCCTCGAAGGGGGGGCGATGAGCACCGCCTCGGTTGCGCAGCGGGGGGCGGGGATGCTCCGCCACGGCCGCAGCAGCTCTCTGCACCGCAATTCGGGCTGGATCATGTTGACGATCGTCGTCACCTCGCTGCTCGGCTACGCGTACTGGCTGCTGGCGGCGCGACTCTTCGCCCCCCGCGAGATCGGCCTGGCGAACGGGCTCGTGTCGCTGATGACGATCACCGCGATCGTCGCCAACCTCGGCACCGCCCCGGCGCTCGTTCATCGCCTGCCCGAACGCCGCTCGGTGTCCGACTGGTCGGCGACCCTCAGCGCGAGCCTGATCGCCGGCGCGCTCGTGGGCATGCTCGCCGGTGCGCTGGTGCTGGCCGCGCTGCCGCTGCTCTCGCCTCGGCTCGCAGCGGCGCGCGCCCAGCCGCTGCTGTGGCCGCTGTTCGTGCTGGGCACCGGCGCGTGCATCTGCAGCACCGTGCTCGACTACGCCTTCATCGCGGAGCGACGCAGCGCGGGCATGTCGTTGCGCGGCGCCATCTTCGGGCTCGTCAAGCTCCCGTTGATGGCGCTCCCGGTGCTGGCGTTGGGGACCGCTCACGGGACCGTCACGATCTTCGCCTCATGGGCACTCGCCTACCTCGTCTCGTGCGTCGTGGGCGTGTGGGTGATGGTGCCGAGGATCCGCCCTGGATTCCGGCTGTGCCTGCGCGGCACCGCCGCGCGAGCTGCGCTCGGTGCGGCGGCTGCTCGCCGGCAGCTACGCGATCACGCTCGGCAATGCGCTGCCGCTCTACCTGCTGCCCGTGATCGTCGTCACGCGGCTCTCGGCGGCCGCCAACGCCTACTTCTACATCACGTGGATGGTCGGGGGGATCTTCTTCATGATCTCCTCGGCGATCGGCTCCTCGCTGTTCGCCGAGGGATCAAACGACCCCTCGCGCCTGCACTCGCTGGCCCGCTCCAGCGCGCGCATCACCGCGGTGATGCTGACGCCGACGATCCTCGTGGTGCTGGCCGCAGGCGAACAGATCCTCGGGCTGTTCGGTCATGCCTACGCGCACCAAGGCACCCACCTGTTGTGGGTGCTCACGCTCGCGTCGATACCTGACGCGATCACGAACCTCTACGTACCAGTGCTGCGGGTGCGCGGCCGTCTCCGCGCGGCAGGAATGCTGACCATGGGCATGGCGGCGTATCGCCCTCGCGGGCGCCTGGCTGATCGCACCGGGAGGGGGATTGACCGGCATCGGGATCGCCTGGCTGGCGGCACAGTCGCTCGGCAGCGCGTGGGTCGCGTTCGACCTGCTCCTCGCGCGGCACGCCCTCCGCCGGGGGGTGGCCGCATGAGCCTGGTCGGGAACCTCCGGCACCTGCTGTGGCTCTACCGTTACGGCCGCCGCGATGAGTGGGGCAAGGTCGGGATGTACGAGCTCGGCGCCGTCGGCGAGCGCATCCGCATCACTGGCATGGTCGACTTCGGCTCTGAGCCCTATCTGATCAGCCTGGGCTCCGACGTCACGATCACCTCGGGGGTCTGCTTCGTCACCCATGACGGCGGCGTGGGAGTTCTGCGCACCCGCCATCCGGGCCTGCACATCTACGACACGATCGAGGTCGGCGACAGGGTGTTCATCGGGACCCGCACGATCGTCCTGCCGGGAGTGCGGATCGGCTCCGACGTCGTGGTCGGCGCCGGGAGCGTCGTCACGAGAGACATCCCCGACGGCACCGTCGCGGCGGGGAACCCGTGCCGGCCGGTCCGGCCGATCGAGGAGTACGAGCGGCGCGCGCTCGAGCGGGCGACGTGGTGGCGCGGCTCGCCGTCGATCCGCGGATCTGCGGGCTCACATCCTCGCCGACGTGGCCGAGCGCCACGAGCGCGAGCGCGCGGGGCGGGAGCAATGAGCGCGTCTGTGGCCGTGGTGATCTGCGCCTTCGACGAGCGGCGCCTTGCGCTGCTCGAACGGGCTGTCGGATCGGTGCTCGCGCAGAGCAGAGCGCCCGCCGAGGTGCTCGTCGCGGTCGACCACAACCCGATCCTGCTCGAGAGGGTCCGCGCCCGGTTCCCGCAGGCGCGGGTGATCGCCAACGACCGCGGCCGCGGAGCCGGCGAAGCTCGCAACGCGGGCGTGGCGGCCACACGGGCCGGGAGCGTGCTCGCGTTCCTGGACGATGACGCCTGGGCCGCTCCCGACTGGATCGAGCGGGCGCTTGCTTCCTTCGCGGAGGACCGGGTGATGGGCGTTGGGGGGACGATCGCCCCCGAGTGGGAGGGCGCGCGGCCGGGCTGGTTCCCGGCCGAGTTCAACTGGACGGTCGGCTGCAGCTACCCCGGGCTGCCGACCCGGCCGGCGCCTGTGCGGAATCTGATCGCGGCGAGCATGTTCGTACGGCGCAGCGTGTTCGAGGAGCTCGGGGGATTCCGCGACGGGGTTCGGCAAGCGGGGGACGCGCTCGCGCCCGGAGGAGACCGACCTGTGCCTGCGCGCGCAACGGCCGCTGGCCCGATCGCCTGTGGCTGCACGACCCCGCGGTCGCGATCCGGCACAGCGTGCCCCCGGCGCGCGGGTGCGCCCGCTACTTCTTCGCGCGCTGCTACCAGGAGGGAAGAGGCAAGGCCGAGCTCGCACGTTTCGCCGGCAGCGGCGCGGCGCTCGCCGCCGAGCGCGAATACACGCGCCGGACACTGCCGGCCGGCGTCGCCGCAGGGCTGCGCGACGGGCTCAGCGGACGCGACCGCGCGGGCCTCGCGCGCAGCGCCGCGATCCTCGCCGGCCTCTCTGCGACCGCCGCCGGGTACGCCCACGGGCTGCTCGCGGCAGGGCCGGCTGGACAGATGACCGAGGCCGGCGCGCCGTGATCGCCCTCGCCACGCTGCGGCCCGATCACCTCCCCATGGGGTCGGGGACAGCTGTGCGCGGGGTGGTGCTGCTGGCAGCGGTCGCTCTGGCGGCCGGCGCGATCGCGGCCGCGGCCCGGGGCCGGGATCTCATCTCCCACGGGACGGGGCGCGCGAACGGCGGCGTTGCGCGCGGCTGCGACGGCGGCGCACGGCGCCGCGGTCGCCAAGCCGCTCTACTGGGGCGCCTGGATCGGCTCGCAGCTGACCGGCGCGGAAGCACCCTGGGACTGGGGTGCCGTGCAGCGCTTCGAAGCGCTCACCGGCAAGAGCGTCTCGCTCGTGAGCTTCGCGAGCCCGTTCGCGAACTGCGCATCGCAGCCGTGCGCGCCCTACGAGTTCCCACGCAGCCCGTTCGAGGCGATCCGCCGGCACGGCGCGATCCCCTTCTTCTCCTGGTCCTCGGCGTCCTGGCCGGTGAGCCCGCTCGAGCCGGCGTACACGCTGCGGGCGGTGACCGAGGGACGCTTCGACTCCTACATCTCGCGGTGGGCCGAGTCGGCCCGCAGCTGGGGACACCCCTTCTTCCTGCGCTTCGACTGGGAGATGAACTCCAGCGAATTCCCCTGGTCGCTCGCCTCCAACGGCGGCAACCCGTCCGCATACGTCGCGGCCTGGCGCCACGTCCACCGCCTGTTCGCCCGGGCGGGCGCACGCAACGCGACGTGGGTGTGGTGCCCGAACGCCGATCCCGAACAGGACCCGGCCACCATCGCCGCTCTGTATCCGGGCCGCGCCTACGTGGATTGGACGTGCCTGGATGGGTACAACCGCGATGACCCGTGGCGCTCGTTCGCGAGCATCTTCCGGACCGACTACGAACTGATCGCCGAGCACCTCGCCCCGGGCAAGCCGATGATGATCGGCGAGACCGCCTCAACCGAGACCGGCGGCAGCAAGGCGGCCTGGATCGCGGACATGTTCTCCGCGCTGCCGAGCTTCCCGTCGGTGCGGGGACTGATCTGGTTCGACCGCCCCTCCGGCGGCGACTGGCCCGCCGAGTCCTCCCCCTCGTCGCTGGCGGCGTTCTCGCGCGGCCTGCGCGCCGGACCGTTCGCGGGCGGGCGCTTCGGCGCGATCGCCGCGTCCCCGATCCGCCCCCTGGGCGGGTGATCGGCATGCGCGTCCTTCAGATCACGCCCCGCATGGCGCCGCACATCGGCGGCGTCGAGACCCACGTGCGCGAGGTGGCGGGCCGTCTAGGCGCGCTCGGCGTCGAGACCGAGGTGCTGACGACTGACCACCTCGGCGGGCTACCCGCGCGGGAGCTGGTCGACGGCGTGCCGGTCCGCCGGGTGCCGGCCAGAGGCGGCGAGAACCTGTTCGCGCCCAACGTCCTGCGCGCCGTCGAGCCCGGGCGCTGGGATGTCGTCCACGTGCAGTGCGTCCACACCTTCGTCGCCCCGTTCGCGATGCTCGCGGCATGCCGTGCGCGGCGTCCCGTACGTGCTGACCTTCCACGCCGGGCGGGCACACGTCGAACTGGCGCAACGTCCTGCGCCGGCCGCAGCTCGAGGCGCTGCGACCGCTGCTCTCAAGAGCCGCCGCGCTCGTCGCGATCGCCGACTTCGAGGTCGAGCGCTACTCGCGGCTGCTGCGGATGCCGCGCGAGCGGTTCGTGACGATCCCCAACGGATTTCAGCTGCCTTCGCCCTCTCCGGCCTTTCGCGCGATCGCGGGCCACTGATCGTCTCGTGCGGGCGGCTGGAGCGTTACAAGGGACACCACCTCGTTCTGGAGGCGCTGCCCACGTACTCACCGAGCATCCCGATGCGCGCCTGTGGATCGCGGGGCGCGGTCCCCGAAGAGGCCGCTCTGCGCGAGCAGGCTCGCCGCCTCGGTGTCGATTCGCGCGTCGAGATCGGCGCCGTCAGCGACCGCCAGCAGATGGCCGACCGCCTCGCCGGCGCCTCGCTCGCCGTGATGCTGAGCAGCTTCGAGACGCAGCCGCTGGCGGCACTCGAGGCGGCGTCGCTCGGCGTGCCGCTGCTCGTGGCCCGCAACTCCGGGCTTGCCGAGCTCGCCGAGAAGGGGTTGGCGCGCGCCGTCGAGCGCGATGCCGGCGCCGAGGCACACGGCCGCGCGATCGTGGCGCAGCTGCACGATCCGCTGCTGCCGGGACCGATCGAGCTGCCGAGCTGGGATGACTGCGCGGCGGGGCTGGCCGAGCTGTACGGCTCCGTGTGCTCAGGCCGGCGGGAAGCCGTCTTGGCATGAGGATCCTGCTCGCAAGCGACCACTACCCGCCGTTCGTCGGCGGTGCCCAGCGCCAGACCCAGATACTGGCGAGCGAGCTCGCGGCGCGCGGCCACGAGGTGACTGTCGCGACCGTGTGGCAGGACGACCTGCCTGCTCGCAGGCGGGAAGGAGACGTCGCCGTCGAGCGCCTGCGCCAGCTGCGCACACTGCCGTTGGTGCGCGGGGCGGCACGCCGCCGACACCAGCCGCCCTTCGCCGACCCTGTGACCGTTCACGAGCTGCGGCGCCTGCTCGCGCGGGTGCGCCCCGAGATCGTCCACACCGCCGGCTGGTTCTCCTACGCATGCGCTGCCGCGCTGCGGCGTAGCGACGTACCGCTGCTGATCTCCGCCCGCGACTACGGCTTCGGCTGCCCGACCGCGACGCTGGTGCACGAGGGCCTACCCTGCTCGGGTCCCAGCGCCGGCAAGTGCCTCTCCTGCGCCGGCTCCTACTACGGCGCGCCGAAGGGCTGGGCGGCGACCCTCGGCGTCCTTGGCTCACGGCGGATGCTGCGCCGTCGCGCGGACGGGCTGCACAGCATCAGCGGCTACGTGCAGGAGATGAGCGAGCGGGACTTCCTCGCGGGCCGGACCGTTCCGCTCCAGGCGACGATCCCGAGCTTCCGGGTCGAGGACCCGCCGAGCGAGACGCATCCCGGGCTTGCAGAACTTCCCGACGAGCCGTTCATCCTGTTCGTCGGTGCGCTGCGCCGGGTCAAGGGGGTAGAGGTGCTGCTCGACGCCTACAGCCGCCTGGCGAGCCCACCGCCGCTGGTGCTCGCTCGGGACGCGCGAGGCGGACACTCCCGCCACGCTTCCCGCCGGTGCCCGGATCATCGAGGCGATGCCCCATTGGGCGGTGCTGCGAGTGTGGGAGCGGAGCCTCTTCGGCGTCACCCCGTCGGTCTGGCCCGAGCCGTTTGGGAGCGTCGTGCACGAGGGGATGAGTCGGGGGCGCGCCGTGATCGGGACCACGCCCGGCGGCCATGAAGACATGATCCAGGCGGGGGAGACGGGTCTGCTCGTGCCCGGCGGCGACGCGGAGGCGCTGGCCGGCGCGATGCGGACGCTGATCGAGGACGCGGCGCTGCGCGAACGGCTCGGCGCCGAGGCGCGGCGGCGGTCAGACCGGTTTGGCGCCGCGGCCGTTGTGCCGCGTTTCGAGGCTGTGTACGAGCGCCTCGTCGGGGAGGCGCGGGCCGCGCGTCGCGGGGCGCTCACCACGGGCGGTGCGCGCGGTGTGGCTCTTGCGGCTGCAGCACCTGGACGCGACGGCGGCGGCCGCGCGGAGGTGTGATCTCCTGCCAACCTCGCAGGGGGTCAGTTGCCCGTGCGCGTACGCTGTTCGCGTGAACCTAAGCGTTCGGGATCTGCCGCACCGCACGGCCCGGATGATGGACGCCATTCGCGCCGGCGAACGGGTGACACTGACGGTGCGGGGAGAGGCGGTGGCCGACATTGTTCCTCGCGCGCGGCGCGCACGGTGGCTGTCCGGGAGGGAGCTGCGGTCTGAGCTGAATGATCGCGCTGCCGATTCTGGCCTGGCCGGCGAGCTCGATGGGCTCGCAGGCCAGAGGCTCGATCACCCGTAGGCGGGACTGCCGCCGCGGTCGCTCTCGTCGAGTGCGGGGCCCAGCCGATCTCGTTCGGCCTCGATGCCGCAGCTCGGGCTCCACCGCAACCGCCCCGTGGGCAGACCGCCCGGTGGTACTGGCGTGGCCCGCTCCGCTAGGCGCAGATTGGTCCCAGCTGGCGTGGCGTATCTGTGGTATAAACATGGCATGGCTCGCGTAAGGGTCAGCACCACAGTGGACGAGCGGCTTCTTGCGGATGCCCGCGAAGTCCGGGCGGAGCTCGCGGACTCGGCGCTAATCGATGAGGCGCTCGCTGCCCTCGTCGCCCGTAACCGCGCAGCCGAGATTGATGCCGCCTACGCGGCCTACGAGCGAGTTCCGCTCGACACCACCGACGAGTGGGGGGACTTGGCCTCGTTCCACGCCGCCGCCGGCGCGCCGTGACCACCCTTCCCGCCCGTGGCGAGCTCTGGTGGTGTGAGCTCCCCGACATCGGCCGCCGGCCGGTTGTAGTGCTCTCTCGAGACGCCGCGATTCCGCGCCTACGCCGTGCTCTCATCGGACCTTGTACGACCACGATTCGCGACATAGCGAGCGAGGTGCGGCTCGAGCCCGACGAGGATCCCGTGCCCCTGACTTCCGTCGTAAACCTCGATTCGGTCGAGAGTGTGTCGGTGGCGACCCTCGTTGAGCGCCTCGGTCGCCTCAGTGACGAGCGGATGCGCGAGGTCTGTGCGGCACTTGAGATTGCGGTTGCGTGCGACGGGTGATGTGACCTCCTGTCAGCGACTCCGGCACAAAGGCCCCGCCAGCACTGAGGATTTTGCGCTGTGTGACGGTACCCAACCGGGCGTCACCCCTCGAGGTCAGCCGGCCTACCCAGGCGAATATCTAGGCGCTACCTGGCGATGGAGCCAACCGGGATCGAACCGGTGACCTCCTGCTTGCAAAGCAGGCGCTCTCCCAGCTGAGCTATGGCCCCTGACGCCCTCAGGGTACCGTCGCCGCGACGCAAACCCCCTTCGCGCCGCAACACGCGCCCCGCGGCCGCAACCCACGACGCCGAGCCACCCCAGTCCGGTCCCTACCCCGCCGCAGCCCGCCCCGCTCCAGCCCGCTCCAACAACGCAAACAACTCCGCGTAGTGCCGCTCATCAGCCTCCGCGTCATACACCGGCGTATCCACCATCGTGTACCCATGCCCCGCGCCCACGTACACCTCGGCCCGATACGGCACCCCAGCCTCGCCCAGCGCCCGCTCCAACTCAGCGATGTTCTCCGCACTCATGCTCGGGTCGTTGTCGGCGAACCCGAGATAAACCTCGCTGTCGAGCGCCGGGGCGCTCAGGTGCGGGCTGTCGGGCGCATCGGTCACGAGCCCCCCGCCGTGGAACCCGCCGAGCGCGACGACCCGGTCCGGGTGCGCAGCGGCGATCCGCCAGCCGACCCGCACGCCCGAGGCAGTAGCCGGCGATCACGGTCGGGCCACCGCTCTCGGCCTCCAGCAGCGCGAGGTAGGCCTCGCCGTCGGCCGCGGCACGCTCGGGCGTGAGCGCGTCCATCATCGGTTTCAGTTGCGCGAAGAACGCGCCGCGCGCCTCCGGGTCCTCGAGGCTCGGCATCTCCGTCACCGGCGCCCGGCCCGCGCGGTAGAAGAGGTTCGGGGCCAGCACGACGTAGCCCTGCGCGGCGATCCGGTCGGCCATCTGGTGGATCGCCGGACGCAGGCCGAAGGCATCCATCAGCAGGAGCACCCCGATCCCGCGGCCTCCGCCGTCGTCCGGGCGGGCGATGTAGGCGTCGGCGACTCCGTCCGCCGTCTCGATGTCGATGGTCTCTGAGCTCATCTCTCTCCCGCCTCGTTCGTGGGTTCGCGCCGTCGGGGGTCCCAGCCCGGCGCCCGGAAGTCTCCAACACCTTCCGAGCCGATGACCCCGTACCGGCCGAATCCCGGCAGAGCCAGAACCAAAGCGGCGCCGCCGAGCCGGCTCGGCGATCGCACCCCAGCCACCCGCCGCACCAGCCACACACCCGAGCCGCACCCGTCGCACACCCCCACTCGCCATAAGTTCCGCATATCCGCAAACTCCGTGGACCTATTGGACACGAACGCGCCACATGTAGGAGACTGAACCGTGCCGCGCGAATGCGCGGCGCAAGCGAGGGAGGGGGAAGACGTGGGATGTCGATGCCGCCGAGGCCGGACGCCTTCGGTCGAGCATGTCTTTCCGACTTGGAGGGCCTGCGAGCGGGTGGGGACCCGTTCTCGACTCTCCTGCCGGTGCGCGGCGCTCACCCTCCCGCACCGCGAGCCGGCCACCGGGAGCGCGGGCGCGATGGAGCGCGTCCGCGCACCCGGCCGGCCTCGCACCATCCCTGTGCCACGTCGGGGTGGCGCCGACCACAACTCACGGGAGGGAAAACCGTGTCAAGGAGAGTCCTTCGCGCGCTGGCGCTGACCGCGTCCGCGCTCTGTCTGATGGCCGTGGCGGCGAGCGCGGCCAACGCGTCCAAGGCCTTTGTCTCTAACAGCGCGCCGGCGGTGCCCGGCGGCAAGAGCTGCACCGAACCCCAGTTCAACACGGTTCAGGCAGCGGTGAGCAGCGGCGCCAAAACGGTTGAGATCTGCGCCGGCACCTACACCGAACAGGTCGAAATCGCCGGGCCCACCAAGCTCATCGCGTTCGACGGCAACGGCAGCGTCACGCTCGCCATGCCGGCGACGCCGGCTCGATCCGAATCGGCTTGCGACACGAAATCGAACGAATCGGAAGGCCCGCTCAACCAGTCCGATGAGGTCTCGATCTGCACGAGCGGCACGGTCTCGATGACCGGGATCGACGTCGAAGCGGTGATCCCGCTCGAAACCTGCGCCAACGGGCTGAACGCGATCTTCATCGGCGGCGGCGGCACGCTGAAGGCGAGCCACGTCTCGGTCAACGGGGCGAGCACGAGCATCGCCGCCTTCAAGGGCTGCCAGCACGGCATCGCCGTGCGCGTCGGATCGGCCAGCCGCGAAGAGGTCGGTCACGCACAGCTCGACCTCGGACACGATCAGCGGCTATGAGAAGAACGGACCGACCGTGAGCGGCGCCGGCTCGACGATGTCGATCATGAGCTCGACGATCACCGGCGAAGGCGCTTCGCCCTACATCGCGCAGAACGGTGTGCAGATCTCCTTCGGCGGTCAGGGCACGGTGAAGAGCACGACGATCAGTGGCAACGAGTGCAACGTCGAAGCGTGCGGTCCGCAGGGAGCCCAGGGTGCCGGCGTGCTGTTCTTCGAAGCCGCCGCGGGCTCGGAACTGAGCAAATCCACGCTCAGCTCCAACGACATGGGCGCCTACTACGCATCGGGCTCCGCGACGGTTCCGGCCTCGCCCGACGTGACGATCAAGAAGGACATGTTCAGCGGCAACCGCTACGAGGGGGTTGCGCTCGAAGAAGGCAAGGCTCTGCTGTCGGGCGACACGATCACCGGCCCAGGTCTCGTGGGAGTCGGTCTCTACCAGTTCGAAGGCGCGCTCTCGGCGTCCGAATCGAGCGCGACCAAGCTCACGGTCAACGGCCAGTCCCAAGCCGCGATCAAGGTCGAATCCGACAAAGAACCCGGCGACATCGCGGGGAAGTTCACCGTCTCGAACATCTCGCACACCGCTGACGGGGCGGTCCTCATCAACGAAAGCAGCAACTTCGAAGTGATCTTCTCCTAGACCCTCGAAGCACGGCGGCGGGGTGGCGCGAGTCGCGCTCCCCGCCGCGCGTGTGCCGCGTCGCCTCCGTCACGGCGCAACGGGGCGCCTCCAGCCCGCACAAACGAAATGGACGCCCCCTACGGCGTCACGAGGTCATCGAGCTCGATCATCGTCGCCGGCCCCGCCGGGCTCACACCGTGCGCCTCGAGCGCGGGCGCGAGGATCTCCTGCTCGTAGCTCTGCGCGTACTCGGCCCCGTCCCAGACCTGAGCGACCTGCAGCTCGCCGTCCACTTCGCTGACCCCGTGCATGATCAGCCCCAGGGGATGCTCGGTGTGCAGGCGCATCGAGGCCGCGACGGCGTCGTAGGCCTCGCGAGTCACCCGGTATCTAGCCAATCTGAGGACAGCCACGAACGCCCCTAGACGTCGGTCTCACGGCACTCCCCGATCCAACTCCCACACGGAGCGTAACGGGTATTGGCCGGTCCGGCCAAAACTCGCTATAAGCGCGAGATATGGATCCCCCGCAACGCATATGGGACGGCGAAGGGGAGCGACCCGTGCGGGGGTATCCAGATAGACCGAGACGTCCGGCCGCCGGCCGGCGTGCCCATCTGATGCTCGACCTGCGCCAACTCCACTACTTCGTCGTCGTTGCTGAGGAGGGGCAGATGACGCGTGCTGCCGCACGCTTGCACATCGCCCAGCCGGCGCTCTCGCAGGCGATCGGCAAGCTCGAGGCAGACCTCGGTGTGAGGCTTTTCGAGCGCCACCCGCGCGGGGTCACGCCGACCGAGGCCGGTGCGGCCTTCCTGGAACGCGCCACGCGCGCGCTGATCGCGGTGGACGAAGCCGGAGAAGCGGTCGAGCCGTGGCTGCGCGCCGGGCCGCGGCTCGTGATCGGCTTCCACGAGGCGGCAGGGGACATCGCCCGCGCGTTGATCCGTCGGTTCATGCTCGTCCGCCCCGAGGTCGACGTCGAGACCCGCCACCTCCAGCCCTCCGACCGGCTCGTCGAACTCAAGCGCGGCCGCATCGACGCGGAGGTGATCTACCCGCCTACCGGCGACGAGCAACTCGTCGAGCAACCCGTCGCCATCTCGCCGCGCTATGTGCTCGTCGGCGAGCATCACCACCTTGCCGGCGAGAGCGCGCTCACCTTCGACCAGGTCGAGCACGAGATGCTGCCCGGCCGGCACCCCACGGTCGACCAGCGGCTCGCCGAAGAAACCTGGCTGATGAAGTACCGCTCGGCCCCGCCGCGCCTCGCTCCCGAGTCGCCGACCTCGCTCGACGAGCTGTGGGCGCTGGTCTCCCGCGGCAAGGCGATCGCGATCCTGCCGCTGTTCATGATCTCGCGGCTCCAGGGGGACGGTGTCCGCGCGATCCCGCTGCTCGGCGTCGACGGGATCCCGGTCGTTCTCGCCTGCCTGCGCGGCGACGCGAGGCCCGTCGTCCGTGAGCTGCGCGCCTCGCTGGACGGGCTGCCGCTCGACGCGATCGGCACGGTCGGCGAGCGCGACCGCGAGGGAGTCGGCGTTCCCGCGGCGGGCGATCCCCCGTCATAGCGGCGCGTGCGCGCTCGCTCCGGACCGCTGCGATAACGACCGCGTATACCAACGGCCGAACTTGTATTGGACAGAGTCGCCGACCAGCGCAAAAGTTCAATTCTTGAACGTTCGAGCTGTCGGAAGACACCCGTGGGCGCTCAGGGGCGTCCTCGCGAACGGTGGCGCCCCGCCGGTCCGCCGTGCGGACCCGGCAGCTCATCTCCAGGTCGAGGAGGTTGAATCCGGCTCCCGGGAGACCCTGCCTCAGTCCCGCACGAGCCCCACGGAGCGTGCCTTCCACGTCGAGACCGGGACCGACGAGCACGGCGGCGTGATCACGCCCGTCGGCGAGTTCGACTCTTGGGCGCTCGGCCCGTTCGAGGAGGCTCTGACAGAGCTCATGGAGGACGAGCGGCCGATCGTGATCGACCTCTCGCGCCTCACGTTCATCGACTCCTCGGGGCTTTGGGCGATCACGCTCACGCAGCGCATCTGTCGCCGGCGCGGCCTCGGCCTGCTGATCAGGCCTGGGCCCGAGCGCGTTCAGAGCGTGTTCGAAGTCACCGGCCTTGCCGACCTGCTGCCGTTCAGTCCCGCCTTCCTGCAGCCTTCCGAGGCCCGCTAGCCGACTGCTGCTCCTCACCCTCACGGTGGCCGGGGCGCACTTGGCGTCTCGGCCGCCCGAGGCTCAGGGCGCTGCCTGGCCGAGGTTCTTCTCCGCGGCGGCGAACAGCGCGAGCAGCGTCGAGCGCGCGTCATCGGCGCGACGCACCAGCGCGACCTCGACCGGATCGACGTCGGCCAGTGGCACCGCGCGCACTCCTTGACCGGTCACGCCCGCGACGACGAAGCCCGGCAGCACCGAGATCGCCTTGCCGGCCGCGACGAGCGCCCACACCTCGTCCAGGCTCGTCGGGCGCTCCTTGGTCACCTCCGGCTGCGAGCCGCGGAAGTTCATCAGCCACGCCTCTTGCGCCCAGTCGGCAGGCACGCTCGGGTGCCGTGCCGGGATGCGCTCGTGTGCGATCTGCGCGTATTCCACCGAGGGCTCCTGTGCGAGCGGGTGTCCTTCGTGCATCAGCACGAAGCGCGGCGAGCGCAGCACGACGAGGTGCTCGAGGTCGGCGTCGCGGGGCGGCGGGAACATCAGCTCCGCATCGATGTGCCCGCGCCTGAGCTCGACGATCCGCTGCTGGGGCGTGATGTGGCAGGTCTCGAGCTCGACACCGGGATGCGCGGCGATGAAGCGCCGCAACCACGGTCGCGCCATCGGGCCGAGCCCGGGCAGGAAGCCGAGCGCGAGGCGCGCCTCCGAGCGCGCCCACGGATGTACGACGTCCTCGGCGTCCTCGACGGCGCTCAGCGCCTCCCTGGCCTTCTCGAAGAACGCTTCGCCTGCCGGTGTCGGCTCGATCCCCCGCGGGAGCCGCTCGAGCAGGCGCACGCCGAGCTGGCCCTCGAGCCGGGAGATGGCCTGCGAGAGCGCGGGCTGCGCCACGCGCAGACGTTGAGCCGCTCGCGTGATCTGGCCCTCTTCGACGGTGACCACCAGGTACTGCAGCTGGCGTAGATCGATCGCTGGGTGGCTGCTCTGGGTCACGGGCGCGGGCGCCGACCGAGCGTATCCGCTCCTCGGAACTCTCCCGATAGGGGTTCGCAGCCCGGACATGCCTCCTGCTTATGCAGGAGGCCCGGATGCGGGTCCGCGCGCCTGTCTCTCAGCGCCGGGCCCTTGCGAGCGCGCGCCGTGCCGGCCGCTCCCGCTCAGATCCTGCGCCCGGCGGCGAAGCCTGCGCCGAGCCCGACCATCACGCCGGCGCCGAGAAGGCTCGCGCTGCGAAGCGGCTTGCGCTGAGCCTTCGCGGACACGCCGTGGGCGCTGTGCTTCGCCGCCGCCTTGGTCGCCTTGATGCCGATCATCCGCTTCAGTCGTGACACATGACCTCCCGGGGCCGCCTTTGTTCATCCCTTCTGTACCCGAAGCGCTCGCGTGCCACGCGCGTCAAACGTCGTGGACCCCGGCGGCCTCGAGCGCGGCCTCCTTCGAGCCGAAGTCCTCGAAGCGCAGGATCCTTCCCTCGCGGACCGTGACCAGCCCGCCGAACGGGATATCCGACTCGATCCCACTCGACCGCGCCCGGAAGTGAATCGTGCCCCAGCCGAGCACCGTCTCGCCGAGGTCGAGCAGCTCGTAGCGCAGCTCGAAGTGATCGAACAGCTCGCGTGTGTCCTCGGCGAACCGCTCGATGCCCTCGATCCCGTGGTAGGTGCCCTCGGTGAGACTGCGATGCGGGAGCCATTCGAGCTCCGGGTCATAGGCGTCCGGTACGACCCACTCCCCGCGGTTCCAGCGGTCGATGGTCGACGCGACGAGCTCGACATTCTCCTGGGACATCGCGTCACCAGTATCCCGTGCGCGCGCGAGAGAAGCCCTGTGTGCCCGGCGCCGCACCGACCGCGGCGCGAGACCCGGCCGCGTCTGCGGCCCCCGGCCCTACTGCACGGTCAGCGTCGCGTGCATCCCTTTCGCCTCGTGTTCGGGCAGGGAGCAGAAGAGCGTGAAGCTGCCTTTACGCAGGTTCACGGTCGTTTCGCGGACGCCATGCGAGACCGTCTTCGCAAGCGCGGCTTCGAGTTCGCCTTCGCCCGAGAGCACGTTCAGGTTGTGTTCGTCCTGGCCGTTGTTCACGAACTGCAGCGCGACCTTGCCGGCGGGCACCGTGGTGCGCGAGAGCGTGTAGTGGTACTCGACGGAGACGACCTGCACGTGCGGGATCGACGGAGGCGCGGTTTCTTCGACGGTCCCGGCGCCGCCGCCTTCCCCCGCGCCCGGAGACCCGCCCGTGCCGACGGCCGGAACCCCGGGCAACGTCGGCGAGAGCCCTTCCCCCGGCGTCACGCCGGGCGCACCGGCTTGCGGCGCGGTCCCGGCGGTCGGGTCCGTGGAGCTGGTCCCGTGGCGTGCCCTGTGCGAGCAGCGCCTGTGCGGTCCCCCCGTGTGCGCGCGCGGACGGCACGGCTTTTGCGCGTGGGCGCGAAGCTGCACCTGCAGCGCCGCCCAGTCGGGGCCTCGGCCGCGACTCCCCCAATCGGTCGGCGCGGCCTGCCCGATCGCCGCGCCGCAGAGCACCGCCGCTGCACACGCGAGCGCGAGCGCGAGCAGGCGGGGCGAGGGCGGCATCAGACGAACAGGTCGGGGACGGTGCCGTAGGCGCTCGGACCCGGCAGGCCGGTTCCCGCACCCGGGATCACAAGCCCGGCTTCGGTCTGGAGCCACTGCGCGAGCACGCCCGCGTAGAGAGCGCGGAAGTCGGAGGTGTTGACGAGGTTTTCGTTCGGGTCGAGTTTCGTGAGCCCCGGGAACTCGCCGACCATCTGCCCTTTGACGCGGCTGCCGATCAGGAACGAGAGACCCGCGGCACCGTGGTCTGTGCCCGACCCGTTTTCCTCGGGACGCCGGCCGAACTCCGACCAGAGCTGGATCACGACGCGGTCGGCGATCCCTCGCGCTTCCAGGTCGCGCTGGAAGGCGAGCACAGATTCGACGGTCTGGCCGAGGTTGCTCGCCAGCGTTTCGACCTCGTCGGAGTGGGTGTCATAGCCCCCTACGGCGTTCAGCGAGACGCATTTGATCGGCAGCGCTTCGTCGTCGATCATCGCCGCGAGCACCGCGAGGCGCTGCGGGAAGTCCCCGCCCGAGGTCGGGTAGGTGACCGGCGAGCTGAAGCCGGGTTTGCCTTCGTGTTCGGCGAACGGCGCGATCTGCGTGCGGATTATGTCCGTGTTCTGCGCGGCGCCACGCGCCTGGGCGAGCGCGGGCGAGGGCGCCGATAGCGCGCCGAGCGCGCCGAACTCTTCCATCGCCGGCCCGGCCAGCGGTTCGTCGAGGCCGTAGGCCCAGAAGTTGAAGTCCGATGGCGAGGAGACCGCGGCGACCGGCACCCGCGTGGTCGCCAGCGCGGGCGCGAGCGAGTAGTCGAGCGAGAGGCCCTGAAGCGGGTTGCCGGGGTGGCCGGCGACGTCCAGGTAGCGCCCCATCCAACCCGAGCGCGCCTGCGTGTTCAGTTCGCCGACCTCCCAGTAGTGGCGGCTCGTGAAGTGACTCTCGTCGGGCGGGTCGTAGCCGATCGCCGGGAACACCGCGACCTTGCCTTCGCCGTCGAGCTGCGCGAGGCCGCCCGCGGACGGATGCCACATCAGCGTCGGGTCCTCGCCGTAGGAGACGCCTTCACCTTCTTTGCGGCCCAGCGACGGGCGCAGTTCGTGGTAGCGCGTTTCGCCCACCGGCGCGAGCACCGAAAGCGCGTCCCAGCCGCCTTCCATGAAGATCGAGACGAGCACCGGCTGGTTCGGTTCCGCGGCGGCAGCGGCCGCGATCCCGTCTTCGAAGGCCCGCGGCGAGAGCGCGGAGGCGCCGTAGACGGCGAGCATCGCGCCCGCGCCTCGGAACAGGAACTGCCGCCGGTCCATGCCGGTCCCTGCGGGCAGCGGCATCCCGGACTCGATCGACGGCAGTCCGCGCCCGGCGCGTGCGATGCCTGCTCTCAGCAGCTGCGAGCGGTTGAAGTCGTTGCACGAGCAGCCCATGGTGGTTCCCCTCTCAGCTCACCTGCAGGTCGGGCGCGGTCGCAATCAGCATCCGCAGCGCGTTCTGGCGCATCGCCTTGTACGGACTCTTCTGCCATTTGGCGAGTTTCATCCCGGCCAGCGAGGATTGGGCGAACGCCGCGAGGCTCGCTTCGGTTTCGCCGCTCAGGAGCGGCGCCCCCCAGTAGGCCATCGCGCTCGCCCACGCTTCGGCCGGTTCCTCGCTCGCGCTGTAGGAGGGTTCGTGTTCGCCCGGCCACGGGTTCGCGTAGGTGTGGGCGGTGACGTAGCTCGCGATTTCCCAGCGCGCCTTCGCGGTCGAGGTGTCGAGCCAGTGGGTGAAGTCCCAGCCCGAGACATTCGGTGGGTAGAACAGCTGCTGTCCGGCGCCCACGGAGAGCCAGGCCCAGGCGGTGGTGTCGATCGGGCGTCCGATCGCGCGCAGCAGGCCGGCGTTGTAGACGACCGGCGGGGTGACGAGCTCGGGCCCGTCGAGGAAGTCGGGGTGCTGAAGGATCGCCTCCACCACGGGGCGGATGCCGTAGCCGGAGCCGAGGTAGAGCCCCTCGAGCGAGGCGAGCGTCGCTTCGCTCGGCGGCGCCGGGACGAAGTAGCTCCAGAGCTTCGCGCAGAAGAAGGAGGCGTGGAGCGGGTGTGAGACACACAGCCGCACCGCGTCTTCCCAGCTCCACTTGCCGGTCTGGCCGAACACCGTCTTGTTGCCGGCGTCGTGGTGGGAGGTCTGGAAACGGAAGTTCTGAAGGCCCGCGCTTTCGGTCCATTCCGCGGTCCAGCCGGTGAGCGCACGGGCCATTTCCCTGACGTCCTTCTCGGTGTAGGCGCCGCGGTCCGCGCCGAGCGAGAACAGCTCCATCATCTCGCGCCCGTAGTTCTCGTTCGGTTCCCACTTCGAGTTGTAGATGCCGTCGAGGAACACGAGCATCGCCGGGTTCGTCGTGACCGCCATGAACAGGTCCTGGAAGCTGCCGAGCGCGTGTTCGCGGAACAGCTCGTTCTGGTCGAGCATCCGCTGCTGGTCGTTGACCTTCTCGTTGGAGTTGGCGAACCAGTCGTGCCAGATGTACGTCATCCGCTCGACGAGTGGCTGGTCGCTTCGCACCATCCGGTCCAGCCACCAGCAGTGGTCCTGGCCCCAGACGTCGGCGGGTTCGAGCGCGTGGCCTTCGTCATCCGTCGGCGCGGGACCGTGCAGCACCGCTGGACCCGACGGACGGGTGAGTGACTGGACGACCGCTTCCAGTGGCTGTCCGGCCATCGCCTCGGCCTGTCCCGGCGCCGGGCCGAAGCCCGCGCGCCACAGCAGTCGCCTGGCCTGCGCGAGCGAGATCGTCGGCGGCGGGGCGGGGAGCGGCGCGCTCGACGGCGGCGGCGCGCTCACCGGTATCGCGGGCGGCGCCGGCGCGCCGGCCAGTCCCGAGACGTGGGGCGCCGGCGGCGGCGCTTTCTTCTTGTGGTGCTTGTGGTGCTTCTTTCGATGGTGGCGGGCCGCGTGCTTGGGTGCGCCCTTACCGTGCGCCTTGGGCTTGGCGTGCGCATGCGGCTTCGGATGCGCTGCGCCCGCCGCGGCTTTGTTGCCGTGCCCGCCTGTCACCGGTGTCACCCCGCTCATCGCGACCCGTCCCCCATCTCAGAGCTCGTTTCGGCGCAACGTAGAGCGCCGATGAGCGCGGGACGGGTGGGCTAGACATCTGTTGCAGCGGTGGTTGCAGGACTCAAGGGGCCGCTACGGCGTGGGCGGCCGGCGGCATGCCGCGCCGGCGACGCTCAGCCGCCGAGCTGCTCGACCAGGTCCGCCACGGAGTCGACGACCTGCGAGGCCCGGAACGGGAAGCGCTCGGCCATCTCGGCCGTCGTCACGCCGCTCAACACGAGGATCGTCTCCATCCCGGCCTCGAGCCCCGACACGATGTCGGTGTCCATGCGGTCGCCGATCATCGCCGAGCTCTCGGAGTGGGCCTCGATCGCGTTCAGCGCCGAGCGCATCATCAGCGGGTTCGGCTTGCCGACGAAGTAGGGCTCGACGCCGGTCGCGCGGCTGACGAGCGCGGCGACCGAGCCCGTCGCCGGCAGCGGCCCGGAAATGCTCGGTCCCGTCGGGTCGGGGTTGGTCGCGATGAACCGCGAGCCCTCGCCGATCAGCCTGATCGCGCGCGTGATGCGCTCGAAGGAGTAGGTGCGCGTCTCGCCCAGGACGACGTAGTCGGGCGCGCGGTCGTCGAGCGTGTAGCCGGCCTCGTGCAGGGCGGTGGTCAGCCCCGACTCGCCGATCACGTAGGCCGTGCCGCCGGGGCGCTGGTCGTGCAGGAACCGGGCGGTCGCCAGCGCGGAGGTCCAGATCGCCTGCTCGGGCACCTCGAGGCCGCCGGCGGCCAGGCGCGCGACGAGGTCACGGGGCGTGTAGATCGAGTTGTTCGTGAGCAGCAGGAACGGGATCTCGAGCTCGCGCAGGCGGTCGAGGAAGCGGCCGGCGCCGGGGATCGCTTCTTCCTCGCGCACGAGCACGCCGTCCATGTCCATCAGCCACGAGCGGATCTCTCTTGTCTGGGCCGCCTCCAAGACGCACAAGCATGACGCAAGCGCTCGCGGTGTCAGGTGTGTGACGGGAAACCTCCCCGCGCGTCACATCTGTTCAACACCAGGGTCACAGCAGCGAAACCGTGTGAACGCCCGGCCCGGGAAGTCTTCGCTCTCGTGCGCAGCGCGCTCCCCCAGACGGTGCGCATCAAGCCAAACGACCACAAGGAGCACACGGGATGCGATACAGAGGCAAGGTGGGAGTGCTCGTCGCGGCGCTCGCGGTGTCCGGCGGCGGACTGGCGGCCTCCACGGCGCTCGCCGGCGGCGCCCACGCGACGCCGCACAGCGCGGCGCGAGCGCATGGGAAAACGGCCGAAGCAACGACGGCCACGCCGATCAAGCACGTCGTCGTGATCTTCCAGGAGAACGTCTCCTTCGACCACTACTTCGGCACCTACCCGCAGACGGCCAACACCGACGGCCAGCCGTTCAAGGCGGCCAAGAGCACCCCGGCCGTCGACGGACTGCCGCCGGCCACCGCGGAATCGCTGCCGCCGGCGCTGCGCCACAAAGAAGACCTCCGCTACAGCAACCCCAACTCCGCCTCGCCGCAGCGGCTGGACAGCAGCGCGACCGGCCTCGCGGGCTCGGCCGGCGGCCAGCTCACCTGCGACCAGGACCACAACTACTCCGACGAGCAGCAGGCGTTCGACGAAGGCAAGATGGACCGCTTCGTGCAGAGCGTCGGACAGGCCAAAGGCACGAGCCCCTTCGGCACCGCGTGCACCCCGGCGCAGGTCATGGACTACTACGACGGCAACACCGTCACCGGGCTGTGGAACTACGCGCAGCACTACTCGATGAGCGACAACTCCTACGGGACCACCTTCGGCCCGTCGGCCCCCGGCGCGATCAACCTCGTCGCCGGCGACACGGGTGAAGTGGACACCTCGCACCTCGCGAACAGCCCGTCGGTCGCAACCTCCACCGCGCCGAACGCGGACCTCACCGCGAACGGGCTCGGCGGCTTCTCGCTGACCAGCGACGCCCAGCCCTACTGGGATGACTGCTCTACGCGCGACGCCGTCGCGATGTCCGGCAAGAACATCGGCGACGTCCTGAACGAACAGGGTCTCTCCTGGGGCTGGTTCCAGGGCGGCTTCAGGCCGAGCGCGAGCTACCAGGAAGCGCTCGCGGCCACCGGCGCGTCCGGGCAGCCGACGAGCACGTTCACCCCTGACCAGTTCAGCGCCTACTACAACAGCGCCGAACACCGTCCGGCCCACTCCGCCAACCAGGGCAACTGCGACACGGTCCACCCGGTGGGCATCGCGCTCGGCGGCACGGGCCAGTGGGGATACAAGGACGACTACATCCCGCACCACGAGCCGTTCCAGTACTACGCCTCGACGGCGAACCCGCACCACCTGACGATCCCGGCCGGCGGGAGCGGCCAGGACACGCTCTCGGGCCTCGAGTCGATCGGGCACGACACGCAGTCCTACGTGGAAGGCAAGCCGCAGTTCAACACGCCGAACCACAACTACGACACGAGCGACTTCAACCAGCTCGTGGAAGCGATCAACAAGCGCGAACTGCCGGGGTCGGCGCTGCCGAACGTCTCGTTCCTGAAGGCGCCGGGCTGGCAGGACGGCCACGCGGCGTACTCCGACCCGGCCGACGAGCAGGCGTTCATCACGAACACGATCAACGAGCTCGAGCGCTCGCCCGACTGGAAGAGCACGGCGGTGTTCGTCAGCTATGACGACTCCGACGGCTGGTACGACCATGCCTACTCCGGCGTGACGAACCCGTCGCTCTCACCGGCGGACAACCTCACCAACACGTCGTTCACCGTGCCGAGCACGGGCACCTCGGGGCAGTGCGGCCCGAGCCCGCAGACGACGCCGCCGCTGAAAGGCGAACAGGGCCGCTGCGGTTTCGGCCCGCGCCTGCCGCTGCTGCTGGTCTCGCCGTTCGCCAAGCGCGACGCGGTGGACCACAACCTCTCCAACCAGGCCTCGATGATCAACTTCGTCGAGTACAACTGGGCCCTGCCGGGCATCCCGGGCTCGGTGGATCAGGCAGAGGCCGCGACCGACGCCTCCGAGGGCGTGCCCTTCGACCTCGCAGGCATGTTCCAGCTCTCCGGCAAGAAGGCCGGCAAGCTGTTCCTGAACCCGACAACGGGCCAGAAGCAGCGCTGAGGGCAGGAGGCCCGCGCGATAGGGCCCGCGGCCAGGCACCGGCCGCGGGCCCCGTCGGGCGATGTGTGACGAAGGAGGGCGCCGGAGCGTAGTTTTTTTGATGAGGATGATCAGTCGAGCGCAGCGGCCCGCCAAGCGCCACGGGGAACTCGGTGCGGCGGCCCTCGAGGCGCTGTATCGCGAGTCGGTCGCCGATGTGCACGGCTACGCCCTGTCGCTGCTGGGGGACCGCGCGAGCGCCGAGGACGTGACGGCGCTCGCTTTCGAGCGGCTGATGCGTGCGCGCAGCAGGCTCGACCCGAGGCGCGGCAGCCCCCGCGCGCTGCTGTTCACGATCGCGCGCAACGCGGCGCTGGACGAGCTGCGCCGCCGCAGGCGCCGCGAGCCGCCGTCCTCGCCCGCGCAGGAGAGTCTTGCCGCTTCGCCGGGCCCCGGCGCCTCCTACGAGGACGTCGAGCGCCGCGACGGGGTGCGCCGTGCGCTGGCACAGCTCGCGCCCCGCGACCGGGAGATCGTGCTCTTGAAGTTCCACGGCCAGCTCACCAACGCGGAGCTCGCGCGGACGCTCGGTATCAGCGAGTCGAACGCCGGCACGAGGTTGCACCGCGCGCTCGAGCGCCTGCGCGAGACCCCGCTCGGGGAGAGCGAGGTCGCATGAAGGTGATCCCCTTCCCCGGCCGCGACGGCGTCCGGCTGGGCGCCGAGATCGACGCCGCGCTGAACGGCGAGCTGGCCGGCCCCGACGCGGACGCGCTGCGCGAGCTCGGCGAGGACGTGCGCGCACTGGCCGCGGCGCCGGATGCGGAGTTCGAGCGCGCGCTGCAGGCGCGCGTGGCGGAGTGGGCAAGCGAGCGGCCTGAGCCGCGGCGGACGCGGGCGCGTCGCCGGATCGCCGCCGCGCCCGGGCGCTCACTGGCGATCGGAGGCGTGGGCGCGATGCTCGCGGCGGTGGCGATCGTGCTGGTCCTCGTCGGCGGCGGCTCGACGAAGGACGCCGCGGAAGTCTCGTCCTCGAAGAGCGGCCACATCGCGGTGCCGCACCGAGACGAGGCGGCGCCGAGCGGTCCCGTGAAGACGTTCGGTGAAGAAAGCTCCAATCTCCCCGGCGCCTCCGGTGGCGGAGCCGGCCAAACGAGCGGGAGCTCTGGAGCCTCCGAAGCCGCGCCGGCGCAGGGCGCATCGCGCCGCCAGCAGCTCGGCGCCTCGGTGACGCTCGCGACCGGCTCGGACGGCGTGCAGGAAGCGGCGGACGCCGTGAGCCGCCTGGGCGCGAGCTACGGCGGCTACGTGGCCAGCTCCCACGTTCAGGTCCGAACGGGCGGCTCCAGCGAAGCCCAGCTGGTGCTGAGCCTGCCCAGCGCGAAGTTGAGCCAGGCGATCGCGGCGCTCGGACGGATCGCCCCCGAGCGCGCCGTCAGCCAGGAATCGCAGGACATCACCAGCTCCTACGAAGCCGCGCGCCGCCGTCTCGGCGACGACGAAGCGGTCCGCCGGGCGCTGCTGCGCGCGCTCGCCGCGGCCACCACACAGGGCGAGATCGAAAGCCTGCGCGCCCGGCTCGCAAGCAATCGCAGCACGCTCGTGCGCGACCGCGAAGCGCTCCACGCGGTCTCCCACCGCGCCTCCACAGCGGAGCTCGAAGTGACGATCGCAGGCTCGAGCTCGGGGCACGCGCTGACCGTGGGTCGCGGGCTGCACGACGCGGGAGACGTGCTCGCCACGGCGGGTGCCGTCGCGCTGATCGCACTGGCCGTCCTCGTGCCCCTCGCCCTCCTGGCGCTGGCGGCCGCGGCGCTGACGCGCGCGTGGCGCCGGCACCGGCGTGAGGCCGCGCTCGAGCCCTGATCCCTGGGCTGTTGGTAGATCGTCTCCCGGCGGGGTACGTTTCCCCCGACATTGGGATGCAACGCCGCCGCGGGCGGCAAGGAGGCCGCATGAGTTACTCCCGTCTGACCGCCGTCCTCGGCTCGATCGTCGTGCTGGCAGTGATCGCCGCACCGGTCGCCGCCGCAGGACAGTCCGTCGTGCAAGCGGCTTCGCCGCTCGCTCAGCAGACAACCCCGGAAGCCGCCACGCCGGCGTCGACACAGGTCGAATTCATCGTGGGGCTGGCGCCCGCCGACCAGACGGGCGCCGAAGCGCTCGCGCGAGCGGTCTCGACCCCGGGCAGTCCGTCCTACCGGCACTTCCTTACGCCGGCCCAATGGGAGAAGAGCTATTCGCCGAAGGCCGCCTCGGTCACCGCGGTCGAGCGCTGGCTCACTGAACAGAAGATCACGGTCGAAGGGGTCTCCGCCGACAGGCTTTCGATCAGCGCCTCGGCGAGCGCGGCGACCGTCGAACACGTCTTCGGCACCTCGCTGCACCAGTACCGCCGCCACGGCAAGAGCCTGCGCCTGGCCTCGACGGCGCTGAGCGTCCCCGCGTCGGTAGCGGGTCTGATCTCGGGCATCAGCGGCGTCGACCAGCGCCTCGCGACGCCCGACCACGTGCGCGAACACAGGATCGAACCGGCCAAGAAGGGCAAGGAAGAAATCCCGCAGCCCGAAGGTTTCCGCAACGCGCCGCCGTGCTCGAGCTACTACGGCGAAAAGACCGACGCGACCGATCCCGAATTCGGGGACGGCTACCCGGCGAGCCTGCCCTACGCGCCGTGCGGCTACACCCCGCCGCAGCTGCAGAGCGCCTACGGCCTGACCGGGCCGATCGGCGAAGGCGTGACCGGCGCGGGCGTCCGCGTCGCCGTCGTCGACGCCTACGCCTCGCCGACGCTGCTCGCCGATGCGCAGGAATACGCGAACCGCAACCAGCCCGGCCAGCCGCTGGGCGCGGGCCAGTTCAGCGAGAGCGTCGCGCCCAAGTTCAACCAGATCGAAGCCTGCGAAGCCAACGAATGGTACGGCGAGCAGACGCTCGACATCGAGGCCGTCCACGCGACGGCACCCGGCGCGAACATCCTCTACGTCGGCGCCAAGAACTGCGGCACCGGCCTCTACAAGTCCGTCCAGCAGGTGGTCGACGGCCACCTCGCCGACGTCATCACCGACTCCTGGAGCGAAGACGGCGGCGACCTCTTCGAAGCCCCGGGCGCGCGCCGCTCGTTCGACAACGTGCTGCTGATGGCGGCCGGCACCGGTATCGGCGTGCAGTTCTCCTCCGGCGACGAAGGCGACGAATACATCAACTTCGGCGTGAACGTCGGCGACTACCCCACGACGAACCCGCTCGTCACCGCCGTCGGCGGCACGAGCCTCAAGGTGGACGCGGGCGGCGAACGGACCGGGGAGATCGGCTGGTCGACCTCGAAGGCGCTGCTCTGCACGGCCGAACTGGCCGCCGAGAAGGAATGCCCGAAGGGCAAAATCGGCTCCTACATCCCGAAGGCGCCGGGCGAATACCTCTACGGCAGCGGTGGCATGACGAGCTATGTCTACGGCGAGCCGACCTACCAGGAAGGCGTCGTGCCGCCGGCGCTCGCCGAACGCAACTCGGCGCAGACCCGTACGCGCAACCGCGTGCTGCCGGACATCTCGATGGACGCGGACCCGACGACGGGCATGCTGGTCGGCGAGACCCAGACGTTCCCGGACGGCGTCTATTACGACCAGTACCGGATCGGCGGCACGAGCCTCTCATCGCCGCTGTTCGCGGGCGTGATGGCGCTCGCCGACCAGGCGGCCGGCGGGGCGCTCGGCTTCGCCAACCCGCTGCTCTACAAGCTCGCGCGTGACGACTCGAGCGTCTACTTCGACGTCGTTCCGCAGCCGTTGCAGGCGCTCGTGCGCAGCGACTTCGCGGACGGGGTGGACGCCGAAGAAGGGCTTCTGACCACGGTGCGCACGCTCGAATACGAGGGCAAGGAGCAGTACTGCAAGCCGAACGGCAAGTGCACCTCCCAGAAGGTCACGCTGTTCACCGCTCCGGGCTACGACGACATGACCGGGATCGGCACGCCCGCCAGCGGGCTGATCGCAGCGCTCGCAAAAGGCTAGAGGCGATCGGGTCGGCCGGCTCCTCGCCGGCCGGCCGTCAGGAGAGCCGGCCGGCGCTCACCCTCCCGGGTGGCGCCGCCGGTCGTCTTCTTCGCTCTGGCCGACGATCAGGAAGATCAGCGAGACGAACGCGATGCCGGCGATCCCGAGCAGCATCGCGGCCGCGATCGTCGCGCCGGTGCCGCTCGCCACGGCGAGGACCACGACGCCGGCGATCAGCGCGAGCGCCCCGACGCCGATCGCGACGCGGTTCTCGACCGGCATCGCGGCCGCGCGCCGCGGCGGCTTCGGAGGCCCGCTCGAAGGCGCATCGCTCACGCCTGTAACGGTACCCCGCCGCCGCGGCGCCTCACACGCGCGTGATCAGCCGGCGCTCGGCGGCTGTCCGCCCGGGGGCGGTCCGCCCATCGGACCGTGTCCTTCGCCGGGGTTGAACGAGGAGTCGGTCGCGAACACGGTCGTCCCGTCCGAGGAGGAGGAGATCGAGACGTGGTCGCCTGCCTTCAGCTTCTCCAGTGAGCTCGTTTCGCCGTCGAGCATCACGCTCGCCCCGGAGGCGATCGTGATCGTGGGCGTCGCGTAGGTCACCGAGGAGGTGCCCTCCTTGAGGGTGATCGTGCCGGCGCTCGCGTCGACGGCGGTGATCGTGCCGTTGTCGTCGGTCTCGTTGATGTAGGCGGTGCCGGCTTTGTTCAGCACGACCTCGACGGCGTGCACCTCGCCGCCGGGTCCGCCGTGTCCCGGGCGCCCGCCGCCGGGGGGCCCGGGGTTCGCGCCCGCCTTCACGGCTTTGGCTTTGCCGGAGGATGAGCTCGCCGCGCTCTGGCTGATGCCCGCGGCCGCGCCGGCCAGGGCACAGGTCCCTGCGACGGCGACGGCGGCGAGCTTTCTGGATGCCTGCATGGTTGATCTCCTTCTGTCGGCAGGGCGCTGTGATTGCCCCGTGGGATGAAGGAAGGCTCGCCGCGCGCCGTGGGATCGCGATCGGAGACGGCTGGGAGTTGGCTGAGCGCCTCGGTCGGCACCGAGGGGGCTGAGACCTTCCGGTCCCCCCGACGCGGCGCGCCGGCCGCTCTCCCTACAACTCCGCGAGGAAGCCGAGCAGCTCGGCGTTGACCGCCTCGGGCGCCTGCTGCTGGACCCAGTGGCCCGCCCCCGGCACGATCACGCTCCTGCGCAGGTCGGTGACCCAGCCATCCATCGCCTCTGCCGGCATGAAGTTGCGCACCAGGTCCAGCTCGCCGGTGAGGAACATCGCGGGGGGCTCGACGCGGCGGTCGTCGTACTCGGCGCGTCAGCTCCCAGTTGCGGTCGATGTTGCGGTACCAGTTGAGCCCGCCCGTGAAGCCGGTGCGCGCGAAAGCGTCGACATAGACCTGCAGCTCCTCCTCCGAGAGCCAGTCGGGCCGTTTGGGGTTGGCTCCGTCCTCCTCCGCCCAGTCCGCCGTCCATTGCCGCGAGGTGGTGAGCGTACGGCGTACATCGCCGCCCAGTGCCGCGTCGGCCACGCCGGGCTGCTGGAACCAGACGATGTAGAAGTCCTCGCCGATGTTCGCGCGCATGATCTCGACCGGCGGCGCCGGGGCGCGCGGTACGAACGGCACGCTCAGTCCCGCGACCGCGCGCACGCGCTCCGGGTGGATCCAGGCCATCCCCCAGACCACGAACGCGCCCCAGTCGTGCCCGACGAAGATCGCGCTCTCCTCCTCCAGCGCGTCGAGCAGGCCGATCATGTCGGCGCGCAGCGAGGGCCCGTCGTAGGCCTCGACCTCGCTCGGAGCCGAGGAGCCGCCGTAGCCGCGCATGTCGGGCACGATCACCCGGTGACCGGCCTCGGCGAGCGGCGCGATCTGGTGGCGCCAGGAGAACGCCAGCTCGGGGAAGCCGTGGCAGAGGACGACGGCGGGGCCGCTGCCGGCCTCATAGACGTTCAGCTCGATCCCCTCGCCGACCGGCACCGCCCGGGCCGGCGGCATCGCGGCGCTCATATCGCGCGCTCCATGTCGGCCCAGTAGGGCTCGCGCAGGCGGCGCTTGAAGATCTTGCCCGAGTCCTCGCGCGGCAGCGCGTCCTCGAAGACGACGACCTTTGGCGTCTTGTAGGAGGCGAGGCCCGCGCGGATGTGCGCGCGCACGTCGTCCTCGGCGAGCGCTGCGCCCTCGTCGAGTTCGACGTGGGCGGCGAGCGACTCGCCGAACTCCTGATCCGGGATCCCGAACACGGCGCAGTCGCGCACGCCCTCGAGCCCGAGCAGACACGCCTCGATCTCCGCCGGGTAGATGTTCACGCCGCCGCTGATCACCATGTACGAGCGCCGGTCGTTCAGGTAGAGGAACCCCTCTTCGTCGAGGTAGCCGATGTCGCCGACGCTGACGAGGCCATCGCGCTCGATCGAGCGTCGCTTCTCCTCGTCGCCCTCGTAGGTGAAGTTGGGGAACGCGTCGAGCCAGACGTAGACCTCGCCCGACTCGCCGGGGGGCAGCTCTGCGCCGTCCTCGCCGAGCACCCGTACGCGCGCGTTGGCCAGGGGGCGCCCGACGGTGCCGGGGTGCGCGAGCCATTCCTCGCTCGTGCAGTAGGTGACCGGGCCGGTCTCCGTGCCGCCGTAGTACTCGGCCACGATCGGCCCGAGCCAGTCGATCATCTGGCGCTTGACATCCGGTGGGCAGGGCGCAGCGGCGTGCACCACCCAGCGAAGCGATGAGACGTCATAGGACTCGCGTACCTCGCGCGGGAGCGCGAGCAGGCGCACGAACATCGTCGGCACCATCTGCACAACGGTCACCCGGCGTTCCTGCACGATGCGCAGGAACTCCTCGGGATCGAAGCGCTCCATGATCGTCATGTCCATCCCGAGCAGCGCGCACGCGAGCGCGTAGACGTTCGGCGCGGTGTGGTACATCGGCGCCGGGATCACCGTCCGCTCCCCCTCGGCGAGCTGGAAGACCTCGGCGAGCATGGCCCGCGTTTCCTCGCGTTTCTCCTCGCTCGCCTGCTCTCGGACGACGCCCTTCGGCTTGCCGGTCGTGCCCGAGGTGTAGATGATCGACATCGGAGCCGCTTCGGGGGCCTCGAGCCAGGGCTCCTGCTCGGCGATCCACTGCTCCCAGCGGATCGCGCCTGGGACATCGCCGTCGCCGACCGCGACGAGAGCCACGCCGGCCGGCACGCGGCCCTCCAGGGCCGGCCAGAGGTCGGCGTGCAACACGAGCACCTTCGCGCCGCTGTCGGAGAGCACGTGCGCGATCTCCTCGCCGCGCCAGTGCCAGTTGATCGGCACCGCGCTCGCGCCCAGCGGCACGGTCGCGATCGAGGCCTGCAGGAACTCGAGCGAGTTGCGCAGCAGCAGCGCAACGCGGTCGCCCGCGCCGACTCCCAGCGCCGCGAGCCCGCTGCTCACGCGCAGCGCCGCGCCGAACAGCTCCGGGTAGCTCGCCTCGTCCTCGCCGCAGCGCACGCGGATCTCCGAGCTCCCCTCCATCACGGCGGATGCTAACCGCCGTTAGGGTGTCAGCGCGTGAACGTCTCTCCGCGAACGATCCACCACCTGAACTGCGGCACGATGTGCCCGCGCGGCGCCCGCTTCTTCACCGGCGAGGGCGGCCTGCTGGAGCGCTACCGCTCGGTCTGTCACGTCCTGCTCATCGAGGGCGCCGACGGGCTGGTGCTCGTCGACACGGGCTTCGGCCGCGGCGATATCGCCAACCGCGCCCAGCTCGGCCGCTTGTTCAACACGACCGTCAGCCCGCAGCTGATCGCCTCTGAGACCGCTCACGCCCAGGTGATCGCGCTCGGCTTTCAGCCTGAGGACGTCCGCCACATCGTCGCGACCCACCTCGACCTCGACCACTCCGGCGGGCTGCCCGATTTCCCGCAGGCGGAGGTGCACCTGCTCGGGCCCGAGCTGGCGGCCGCGCTCTCGCCTGACTGGCGCTCGCGGGCCCGCTACATCCCGGCGCACTGGCTGCACGGCCCGCGCTGGATCGAGCACGAACCCGGCGGAGACGAGTGGCTCGGCTTCCGCTCGGTGCGGATCCTGCCGGACGCCGATGAGGAGATCCTGCTGATCCCGCTCCCCGGCCACACGCTCGGGCACACCGGCGTCGCTGTGCGCCGAGGTGACGGCTGGCTCCTGCACTGCGGCGACGCCTTCTTCCATCACGGTGAGGTGCAGACCCCACCGCACTGCCCGCCGGGCCTGCGCTTCTTCCAGAACGTCAACCAGACCGACGGCAAGGCGCGCGCGGAGAACCGGGAACGCCTGCGCGAGCTGGCAGCGCGCCACGGCGACGAGGTCGAGCTGATCTGCTCGCACGACGGTCACCTGCTCGATCGCCACACGGCCGTGCCGGCCCCCGCGACCGCCTGATCGAGGCTTTTCATCGGGGCCCCGCCCCCGCGGCCGCGGTTGCTCTCGGCAGACGCCGGCGTTTCATACTGGCTGTCCGGGGAGTTTGTGCGTATCCTCTCTTTCGGGATGGCAGTGGCGGGTGGAGCATTGGAGGCGCCGGTAGCGCCCCTCTGGGGGGAGCTGCGCTATGGAGGGGAGCTGGCGCGGCTGCTGGCCGAGAACGCCTTCGCGAGCCTCCCGCTGCGCCGCCGCAGCCGCCATCACGCGCAGCCGGTGATGCTGATCCCGGGCTTCATGGCCGGCGACAGCTCGCTGACGGTGATGCGCGCCTGGCTTCGCCGTCACGGCCATCCGGTCTCGATGAGCGGGATGCGTCTCAACGCCGGTTGCGCCGAGGACATCGTCAGCCGCCTACAGCAGCAGCTCTGGGGTTTCGCGGGCCGCTGCGAAGAGCCGATCGTGCTGATCGGCCAGAGCCGCGGCGGGGCGCTCGCGCGCTCGCTCGCCGTGCGCGAGCCCGAGAACGTCTCGGCGCTCGTGATGCTCGGCTCGCCGGTGTCCGATCCGCTCGCGGTCTCCCCGCAGGTGCTTCGCACCGTGCGCCTGATGGCCGCGCTCGGCGACCTCGGGATCCCGCGCCTGTTCTCCAGCGGTTGCGCCGACGGCGAGTGCTGCGAGTCCTTCTGGGCGGATCTCGAAGCGCCGCTCGAGGAGCACATCGAGTCGGTGTCGATCTACTCGCGCAGCGACGGCATCGTCGACTGGAACGCGTGCGTAGATCCGTACGCCCGCAACGTCGAGGTCTCCTCCAGCCACTGCGGCATGTCGGTGCACCCCGCCGTGTACCAGGTGCTCGACGAGCTGCTCGAAACGGGTAGGGAGCCGGTATGGAATGGATGAGCTCGATCGACTCATCGTTCCTTCACGTCGAGAACGACGTCACGCCGATGCACATCGGCGGCGTCAGCCTCTTCGAGGGCCCGCCGCCGCCGTTCCAGGAGCTCAAGAAGATGGTCGCGGGCAAGCTCGACCTGGTCCCGCGCTACCGCCAGAAGGTGCGCTTCGTGCCGCTCGGTGCAGGTACGCCCGCGTGGGTTGACGACCCGCACTTCAGCCTCGACTACCACCTCCGCCACACCGCGATCCCGAGGCCGGGCAGCGAGGAGCAGCTGCGCAACATGGCGGCGCGCGTCTTCTCCCAGCACCTCGACCGCAATAAGCCACTGTGGGAGCTGTGGATGGTCGAGGGCCTCTCCGACGGGCGCTGGGCCCTGCTCTCGAAGGTCCACCACTGCATGGTCGACGGGGTGGCCGCCACCGACCTGATGTCGGTGATGTTCTCCGACACGACCGGCGGCGGCTCGCGGCGCGAGTTCACTCCCCCGCCAGAACCCTCGGACGTCGAGGTGCTGGCACGCACGCTGGCCCACAAAGTCAGCCCCTCGGGTCAGCTGCAGGTGCTCCAGCGCGCGCTGGCGCGCCCGCGCGAAACGCTCTCGACGGCGCTCGAAACCGCCAAGGCGGCGGCCGCCGCCAGCTCGCGGATGCGTCCTGTCCCCTCCTCCTCGCTGACGGGGGCGATCGGCCCGCACCGGCGCTGGAGCTGGGCGGAGGTGCGGCTCAGCGACGTCAAGACCGTCCGCGCCGAGCTCGGCGGAACGGTCAACGACGTGGTCCTGACGATGATCACAGGCGGCTTCCGCGCGCTGCTGGAGTCGCGCGGCGAGCCCCCCGGCCCCGACGACGTCGTGCGCACCATGGTTCCCGTCTCCGTTCGTCGCCGCGGCGAGCGCGGCGTCTACAACAACCGCGTCTCGGCCGTGTTCGCCGGACTGCCGGTCGGGCTCGACGACCCGCGCGCTCGGCTCGGCCGCATCCGCGGCGAGATGGACGGCATCAAGGAGAGCAAGCAGGCGGTCGCCGGCGACGTGCTGTCCTCGCTCTCGGGCTTCGCGCCGCCGATGCTGCTCGCGCTCGGCAGCCGCGTCGTGACGGGCTCGCCGCGACTGAACATGCACACCGCGACGACCAACGTGCCCGGGCCTCAGCAGCCGGTCCAGACGCTTGGACGGCGGATGCTCGAGTCATATCCGTTCGTGCCCGTCGTCGGCTCGATCCGGATCGTCGTGGCGATCTTCTCCTACGACGGCGGCCTCTACTTCGGCGTCACGGGCGACTATGACGGCGCGCCGGACATCGAGGTGCTGACCGATGGCATCGGCGACGCGATGAAGGACCTGCTGAGGCTCGCCGAACCGCCGCCGAAGCCCCCAAAGGCCGCCAAGAAAGCAAGGAAGAAGCCCAAGGCCGCCGAGCCGGCCGAAGCCCGCGCCTGAGCGCCGTCAGGCGATCGGGACGTCGCGGCGCCGGCGCGCGGGGCCTGGCCAGACGAGCGCGCCTGCGGTCGGGCGCCGCTCCCGAGGTGCGTCGAGCGGGTCTCCGCCGACGTCGGCGAGCCGCCCGGCGGCGAGCACCTCTTCGGCTATGTGCTCGAGCGCGTCCTCGCGCAGCCAGCGGCCGACGGTCTGGGCCGGCAGCGGACGCGAGAACAGGTAGCCCTGCGCGAAGGGCGCCTCGAAGCCGCGCAGCATCTCGAGCTGCCCGGCGGTCTCGATCCCCTCCGCCACCACCTCGATGCCGAGCCGCCGCGCGAGCCCGATCACGGCGGCGACGATCGTCGCCGTGTCGCGGTCGCTCATCATCGCCGTGACGAACGAGCGATCGATCTTGATCTCGGTCACCGGCAGCTCGCGCAGGTAGGAGAGCGGCGAGTAGCCGGTCCCGAAGTCGTCGAGCGAGAGCAGCACGCCGAGGTCGCCGAGCGACTCGATCACGCGCTGGACCCTTGAGCCCTCGGCGATCAGCACGGACTCGGTGATCTCGAGCCGCAGCGTCCCCGGGGGCGTGCGCCAGTGCTCCATGCGTTCCTTGAGGTCGCCGAGGAACGCGGCGTCGAGCAGGTTGGTCGCCGAGACGTTGACCGCGAGGTTCAGCTCGCGCCCTTCGTCGAGCCAGGCGCGGTGCTGGCCGAGCGCCTGCTCGAGCACCGAGGAGGTCAGCTCGCGCATCACGCCGATCTGCTCGGCGACGTTCACGAACGCGTCCGCGCCCAGCAGCCCCCGTTGCGGGTGCTGCCAGCGGACCAGCGCCTCGACGCCGCTGACGGTGTTGGTGCGCAGGTCCACCTGCGGCTGGTAGTGGACGACGAGGCCGCCCTGCTCGACGGCCCGCTTGAGGTCCGTCACGAGACCGAGGCGCTCGCGGCTGCCGTGGTCGGCCGCCGGGGTGTAGAAGAAGTAGCGGCTGCGCTCGCCCTTGGCCTGGTACATCGCCATGTCCGCGCGCTGCAGCAGCCCGTCGGTGCTCTGCGCGTCCTTCGGGAACACCGCGATGCCGATCGACGCCTGCACCGCCACCGTCAGCTCGTCGAGCTCGAACGGCCTCGCCAGCGCCCTGTGGATGCGCTCGGCGACCGCGGCCGCGGCCGACTCGTCGCGGAGGATGACCCCGAACTCGTCGCCACCGAGGCGTGCGACGCCACCGCCGCGCACGACCCCCTGCATGCGCGGGCCGACCTGCTGGAGCAGCTGGTCGCCGGCGTAGTGGCCGAGTGTGTCGTTGAGTTCCTTGAAGCGGTCGAGATCGATCGATAGCAGCGCGAAGCTCGTGCCGTTGCGACGGCAGACCTCGATCGTTTCGTTCAGCTGGTCGTAGAAGTGGCGGCGGTTCGCCAGCCCCGTCAGGTAGTCGGTGCGAGCCTGGTGCTCGCGCAGCGAGGACATGCTGCGCACGTCGTTGAAGGAGACCGCGAAGCGCAGGCCCGCGGCCAGCAGGGCAGCGGCGGCGAGCACCTCGGGGATCACGGCGAGGTGGTTGTAGTTGCCGCGGATCAGCAGGAACAGCGCGACCGCGCCGAAGAAGCAGGGCACGACCATCACCGCGATGCTGGCGAGGGGGTTGCCTTCGCGCCGTGGCAGCGGCGACCAGGCTGCGAAGCCCAGGAGGGCGAGGCCGAGCGGCCAGAGCGCGTCGAGGAACGTGCCCGTCTGGTAGGTGGCTTCCGCGACCCGGAACAGGTAGATGCTGTCCGCGACCGCGGTGATCCCCACCCCGAAGAGGATCAGCAGCCACGCTCGTCCGGGCCGCCAGCCGGTGAGCGCGAACACGCCGAACACGAACACGATCAGCAGCAGGTCGCCGATCGGGTAGGCGAGGTTCGTCGCGACCAGGGCGGTGCTGCCGTGTGTCGTGTGGATGACAGGCTCGAGCACGAGCGCCGCGCCCACCGCTGCGAGCGTCAGTCCGCCGATCGCTCCGTCGAGCCAGACGTTCGCGTGCACGTCGCGCACGTGCGCGCCGACGAGGCGGGCGAGCGCGACGTAGGTGAAGGGGTAGAAGAGCAGGTAGCCCGCGTCGGCCGGCGAAGGGGTGGGCACCGATGCCGCGTTTTCGAGGAACAGCGCGTAGTAGACGTCGCCCGCCGTGTAGAACGCGATCCCGATCCCGAGCGCCAGCCAGGCGCCGCGGTCCTGGCGGATCGTGAAGGCGCGTGTCAGGACGAGGCCGCAGACGAGTAGCTCGATGCCCGTGTACACCCAGACGTTGAAGAGCTGGTCGAGTTGCTGGCCCCCCAGGGCACCGCTGTCGTACAGCCCGAGCCCGACGGCCAGCACGCCCGTCAGGATCCCGGCGCTGCGGACGGCGCGCCGCGCCACGGGCGAGAGCCCGGCGGCGAGCGGCATAGCGGCGTGGGCCCCTCTAAAACTCATATCGGAACGGCTATCGACTTCCGCGACGCCGCAACGGCGGGGTCTTTCAGGGGTCTAGACAAATATGCGACACAATCTCCGCGTGTCCTCGGCTTCCCCGCGCTCGCGTTCACGCCGGCGCAGATCCCGCGTCTTCAAGCTGCTCGGGGCTTTTCTGACGCTCGCCTCCCTCATCGGGGTGATGGCGGGGAGCGCGCAGGCGGCGGAACCGCCCGTCATCACGACAACCCGCGGAACGCAGACAAGCACGGTGGGCGTCGCGATCTCGCCCGTGCCCGTCACGGGCGAAAACATGGGCGCGCTGAAAGCGAGCGGCCTGCCCAAAGGGCTTACGCTCGAAGTCAAATCGGAAACCGAAGCAACGATCGTCGGCACGCCGAGCCAACTCGGGTCCGACGGAAGTGACCCTCGAAGCCGAACACGAAAGCGAACAGGCGAGCGTCAAATTCAAATGGACCGTCGTCGAAGCCGCGCCGTCGATCGCGGAACCGGCGCCGCAGACCAGCCAGGCGGGCATCCCGATCGCGCCGCTGACCATCACCGGCAACAACATGGCACAGCTGAGCTCGGAAGACCTCCCGGCCGGCCTCGACCTCGAAAGGCTCTCGGAAACGGAAGCGCGCGTCACCGGGACGCCGACGAAAGCCGAATCTCCAACCGTCGTCCTGCATGCGAAGAACAAAGAAGGCGTCGAAAGTCGAGCACGACCTTCAAATGGACGGTCGAACGCCGAAGCCGTGCCCTCGATCGCGCAGCCCGCCGCGCAGGTCAGCGCCGCCGGCTCAGCGATCGCGCCGCTGACGATCACCGGCGAACGCATGCACGAACTGTCCGCCGAAGGCCTGCCGAAAGGGCTGCATCTCGAACTGCGCTCGGAAACCGAAGCCGTCGTGACCGGCACTCCCACCCACGCCGAAACAACGACCGTGACGTTGCACGCGAACAACAGGGAAGGCCCCGGCGAAGCGACCGTGAGCTTCGAATGGACGATCGAACCGGAAGGGGCGCCCACGATCACCAAACCGCCCGATCAGGCGAGCGTCGAAGGTACGGCCATCGCGGCGCTGCACGTGACCGGGGCGAACATGGCCGGAGTCACGACCGAAGGGCTCCCTGCGGGGCTCACGATCGAACGGGTCTCCGCGACCGAAGCGCTGATCGCGGGCACGCCGTCACGCGCCGAAACGGCGACCGTCACGCTGAAGGCGACGAACCCCGAAGGCGCTGCCTTCGAAGTGAAGTTCGACTGGCTCGTCACGCCGCACGGTCCGACCGCGGCCGGACCCCCGAGCGTCTCGCCCGGCGTCGTGTTCTCCGCCGCGCGCGCGACCTGCAACGCCGCCGGTTGGAGCGGTGGTGCCGTCGTCACGCAGTGGATGCTGGACGGCGCACCGATCGCCGGCGCGAGCGCCGCCACATACGTTCCGCCCCGCAGTGAGGACGGCCACGCGCTCTCGTGCCGCCAGGTCGCGACCGCCAGCGGCGTCTCGACCACGCTCATCAGCCCCTCCCGCATGATCCACGAGCAGCCGCCGCAGCCCTCGTGGCCGATCTCGGCAGCTTCGTTGCACTGCGCGAGCGCCGTCTGCATCCAGCAGGGGGCGGCGCCCGGCGCGGTCGGGCAGGCCTATCAGCAGGACGGGTCCTGGTGGGGCTCCCGGCAGATCCGCTGCGTCTCGGCGCCGTGGACGAGCGCTGTCGGCTCCTCGGCCCAACCGGCGGTGCGGGCGCTCGCCGAAGCGCACGCGGTCCGGATCTCGCTCCAGCGCGTGAGCGCCGCGGGCGTGGTCACGGTCGCCTCTCAGGAAGCCGGCGATCTCGGCTCTGCGCGCGACCTGCTCGACGGCAGCCCGTCGCCGTTCGCGGGCGCGATCGTCGTGCCGTTCGGTGCCCAGCCCTTCGCTGCCGGAGAACTCTGGGCAGGCCTCCACCCCGGCGCAGCCGGGCACCCCAACTGGTTCGCGCCCGGCGGCGGGGTCCTCACATATGGCGTCGCCGGCGCGCCCGGCGCGGCGCGCTCCTTCCAGCTCACCTACACGCTCACCAGCGCCGACCTCGGGTCCCACCTGCGGTGCGTTGCCGGTGCCGACGACGGGCCGGCGGTGTCGCCGACGAGCGCCAGCTTCTCAAGCCCCGAATACGCGCGTCTCGACTGCCGCCGCCTGCGGGCCGCAGCGGCTCGGCGCGGGCTCGCTCCCGCAGCCTGCGATCGTCGTCGCGGGCGAACCGCGCTGCCTGCCCGCTCCGTCCTCGCTCGCGGCCCTCGGCACGGCGCCCAGGCAGGTGGCGGTCAAGGGCTCGAAGGCGACCGTCGCTCTCCTTTGCGGCCTACACGGCGGCTGCCGGGGCAAGCTCACCCTCACCGCGGTGCTGGGCGGCCGTCGCGGCACGCTCGGCAAGGCTTCGGCGCACGTCTCGAACGGCGCTCAGAAGGTCCTCACCCTGAAGCTCAGCGCCCGGGCAAGGCGTGCGCTGCGTGCCGCCTCCTCGCGCGGGCTCGCGGCGAGCCTCCAGCTCGACTCCAAGCACCGCTCCCAGCGCCTGGCCAGCGTGCTGCTGGTCGCCGGCGGCTGAGCGTCAGCCTGTCTCGTCGACGCCGGCGCGCGCCTCGCGCACGATCCGGCGCATGCCGCGCAGCCAGCGCTCCGGCTCGGCTGCCTTGAACGCCATGAAGCCGGCGACGTTCTCGTGCGTGAGGATCAGCGTCTGCTCGGCGCGGATCCCCTCGACGACGGCATCGGCCGCGTCCTCGGGTTCGATCAGACCGCCCGAGGTGAGCGCGGCGGCGCCCGCCGCGTCGGTCATCGCGAGGTCGAGCATCGGGGTGCGCACGCCCTGGGGGCAGATGCACGAGACGCGCACGCCGCGTTCGGTGTATTCGATCGACATCCACTCGGCCAGCGACACAGCGGCGTGCTTGGTGACGCTGTAGATGAGGGAGGAGACCTGCGTCAGCAGGCCCGCCGCCGAAGCGGTGTTGATCAGATAGCCCTCACCGCGCTCGAGCATCTCCGGGAGCAGGGCCCGCGAGGCCCACACGTGCGACATCACGTTCACGCGCCAGGCCTCATCCCAGGCGTCGTCGGGCGACTCGGGTCCGCCGAGCGCGCCGGGCACGCCGGCGTTGGAGATGAAGATGTCGATCGGGCCGTTGGCCTCCGTCGCTGTCTCGATCAGCGCGAGCACGCTCGGCTCGCTGCCCGCGTCGACCTCGACCGCGAGCCCCTCCACCTGCTCGGCGATCGCCTTCGCGCCGGCGAAGTCGCGATCCGCGAGCGTCAGCGCCGAGGGACCCTCCTCGCGGAAGCGCCGCGCCAGCGCACGGCCGATGCCGCCGGCCGCGCCAGTGATCACGACATGCCTCCCCGCCAGCTCCACGGACGGGGACTCTATTAGCCTTCGCTCCCGATGGGCGAGAGCAACGCGGAACGGATGCTGGCGGTCGCCTCCGGGCGCACCGCCGAGTTGGCGGCGCCGGGTCTGAGCCCGCGTCCCCGCCGCAAGGTGGCGGTCCTCTCCTGCATGGACACCCGCATCGACCTCTTCCCGATGCTCGGGATCGAGCGCGGCGACGCCCACATCATCCGCAATGCCGGTGGGCTGGCGACCGACGACGCGATCCGCTCGCTGTCGATCTCCCAGCGGCTGCTCGGCACCGAGGAGATCGTGGTCGTCATGCACGACGGCTGCGGACTGCTCGGCGCCTCCGAGGACGACTACGCGCGGGCGCTCGCGGCCGACGGCGCGCGGCCGAGTTGGCGGCTCGGTGCCTTCGAGAACGTCGAGCACGCCCTGCGCGACAGCCTGCAGCGCCTGCGCGCGGCTCCCGAGCTCACTGCACGCGCGCACATCCGCGGTCTCGTCTTCGACCCCGAGACCGGCCGGTTGCGCGAGCTCACCGAGGACTAGGCCGAACGAGCCACGGCGGGCGCCGACAGCGTTTCCGCCGCCTGCGCGGGGGCTATGTTTGGTCGCGGTGGCCGGCGAGGGCGCGAAGCGAGGACGGCAGTGACCCGCGTGGCCGTGCTCGGCACGGGGCCGGCCGCGGCGCAGGTGGGCTGCGAGTACGCGCTGGGCGGCTGTTCGGTGCTGTGGAGCAGTGAGGACGCGGCGGCCGAGCAGCGCGTCGAGGAGGCATTGCGCTTCGCATCTGCCCACGGACTCGCAGACCCGCCGGACCTGGAGCGGGCGCGATCGCTGATGACGCGCGGTGACCCCACGATCTCCTCGGTCGAACGGCTGACCCTGATCGTCGATGCCCAGTCAGCTCCGCTCGATCGCCGTGCGGCTGCGATCGCGCCGATCGCCGCGCGTCATCCCGAGGCGCTCGTGGTGACGACGGTGCTGGTGCCGGCGCCGACCGAGGTCGGCGAGGCCGCCGAGGTCGGCGAGCGGATGATCGCCACCCGCTACGGGGATCCGCCCCTGCTCTGCCCCGTCGTAGAGCTGCTGGCCGCCCGCGACACGCCCCGCCGTCTGCTCGACCGCGTCTCCCAGCTCCTGCGCGCATTGGGCAAGCACCCGATTGCCCTGCGGCGCGAGGTGCCGGGTCTCGTCTCGGGCCGCCTCGAACTGGCGCTCCTGCGAGAGGTCTCGTGGCTGCTCGAGCGCGGAGCGGTCGAAGCGGAGGACCTCGACGAGCTCGTCCGAGACTCGCTCGCTCGACGCTGGGCCCTGGCGGGCCCCGTCGAGTCGGGCACGATCGACTCGCGTGAGGAACTTGCCGAGGTGACCGGCGCCGACTCACGTGCGCTGGAGACACTGGCGGCGCTCGCGCGGGAGATGGAGCCCGAGCGGGCAGCGGCGCTGCGCGAGCAACGCGACCAGGGGCTCGCGGCGGCTCTGCGAGCGGGACGCGCGGACTCCGAGCGGCCGGCGGGGGAGGGCGCCTGAGCCCGCGCCGCGGCAATCGGGGCAGCCTCGCGCAGCACTCCTGCGTTCGCGCTATTGCAATGCGCCCACCGACCCTGCGACGATCATCGGTGCAGAGGGGCTAGGAGGACGAGAGAGGCCCTTCGGGGTCAGGAAGGGAGCGCTGTGCCAAAGCTCGGTATGGGGCCCATACGCCGTCATCAGATCTGCCGTGCGGCGGCGGCCGTCGTCGCACGGGAGGGGTACGCGGGGACGACGATGCGGATGGTCGCCGAGGAGGCGGGCGTCAGCACCGGGATGCTCAACCACTACTTCGCCAACCGGGCCGAGATGCTCACGCAGGCGCTCGTGCACGTGTCCGAGCGCAGCCAGGAGCGATACGCGCGGGCCATCGAGGGCGTGCCGCCCGGGGTCGAGCGCCTGGAAGCGCTGCTCGACAGCGCGCTCGGCGGCGACGAGGAGGCGCTCGAGACCTGGCGCGTGTGGATCAACGCGACCGGTGAGGCGTTGCGCCTGCCCGAGCTGCGGCGCACGATCGAGGTGCGTCTCGGACACTGGTTCGAGCTCGTCGACGTCGCGCTGGAGGGGCTCGTCGAGCCAGAGCCGGGAGCCGCGATCCCGTGGGCCTGGCGCGTGGACGCGCTGCTCACCGGACTCGCCACGCAGGCCCTCACGTCCGAAGCTGAGCTGCAGCGCGAGCGGATTCGCGAGGAGGTCGTGCGCATGGTTCTCGCGGGCGGTGGCCGTGAGCGCATCGAGGTGAGCCGCGAGCTGGCGCGCTAGCGTCGCCCGGTAGGCTCCCGCTCCGGATGCGCGCCGTCACGTTCCAGGCTCCCGGCGAGGTCGCCGTCGAGGAGCGCCCAGAGCCCGAGCTGCTCGACCGCCGCGACGCGGTGGTGCGCATCGAAGCCACCGGCGTGTGCGGCTCGGACCTGCACATCTACCACGGGCGCGTGCAGATCGAGCCCGGCTTCACGATCGGACACGAGTACGTCGGCACGGTCCTCGCTGTCGGTGACGGCGTCTCGAGCGTCGCCGTCGGCGACCGCGTGCTGGGTTGCTTCCACACCGCCTGCGGGGAATGCTGGTTCTGCCGCCGCGCCCTCTTTCACCGCTGCGTGCACTCGCGGACCTTCGGGCACGGCGCGACGCTCGGCTCGCTCCAGGGCACGCAGGCGGAGATGGCGCTGATCCCGAATGCCGACCTCGTGCTGCGCAAGGTGCCAGAGGGGATGAGCAGCGAGGTCGCGCTGTTCGCGGGGGATGTGATGGGCACCGGCTTCCACGCGGTGGCCGCGAGTGAGATGCGTCCCGGCGACGTCGTCGCCGTGCTCGGCCTCGGCCCGGTGGGGCTCTGCGCGGTGCAGGCGGCACGCGCGAGCGGAGCCGCCCGCGTGCTCGCGGTCGACACCGTGCCCGAACGGCTCGAGCTTGCCGCCGCCTTCGGCGCCGAGGCGGTTCACCTCACTGAGCAGGACCCGAAAGCCGCCGTCGCCGCGGCCACCGAAGGCCGCGGCGCGGACGTCGCGATCGACGCCGTCGGCGACCCGCGCGCGCTGGAGACCGCGATCCGGCTCACCCGCCCCTGTGGCAGCGTGCAGTGCATCGGCGTCTATGCCGAGCGCGCCGAGGTGCACATGGGCCTGCTGTGGCTGAAGGCCATCACGTTGCGCGGCGGGCAGGCGAACGTGATCGCGCACGTTGACCCGGTGCTCGCGATGCTCTCTGAGGGCGTGCTCGACCCTTCGCCGCTCGTGACGCGCCACATGCCGCTCGACGACGCCGCCGAGGCCTACGCGGTCTACGACCGCCGCGAGGCTCTGAAGATCATCCTCACGCCCTGAGCGGGGCCCGCGGGCCCCGCTGAATCGGGACCTACGCCCAGTCCAGCGAGCGCTCTACCGCGCGTTGCCATTGAGCCAGGCCGGCTTCGACCCCGCCAGGATCCCCCGCCGGCTCCCAGCGGCGCTCCTCCCGCCAGCGCTCGCACAGCTCGTCCTGATCGCTCCAGAAGCCGGTTGCCAGGCCGGCCGCGAAGGCGGCCCCCAGCGCCGTGGTCTCGGCGACGGCCGGGCGCACGACCGGGATGCCGAGCACGTCGGCCTGGAACTGCATGAGCAGCTCGTTGGCGGTCATGCCGCCGTCCACGCGCAGCTCGCGTAGCGCCACCCCTGACTCCTCGCGCACCGCGTCGAGGACTTCGCGGGTCTGCCACGCGGTCGCCTCGAGCACCGCGCGCGCGATGTGACCAGAGCGCGCGAACGCCGTCAGCCCGACGATCACGCCGCGCGCGTCTTCACGCCAGCGTGGCGCGAACAGCCCGGAGAAGGCTGGTACGAAGTACACGCCGCCGTTGTCCGGCACGCTCGCGGCCAGCGCCTCGACCTCGGCCGCCGTGGAGATCAGCCCGAGCTGGTCGCGCAGCCATTGCACAGCGGCGCCCGTGACGGCGATGGACCCCTCCAGCACGTAGCTCGGCGGCGCGTCCGCGACGCGGCCCGCGACGCTCGTGAGCAGCTCTCGGCAGCGGACGATCTCGCCACCGGTGTTCACGAGCAGGAACGAGCCGGTGCCGTAGGTGTTCTTCGCGCCGCCCGCCTCGAAGCAGGTCTGCCCGAACAGCGCCGCCTGCTGGTCTCCCATCATCCCCGCCAGCGGACGTCCGGCGAGCGCGCTGTGAGCGGCCTCCCCGTAGAGCTCGCTCGAGGAGCGGATCTCCGGCAGCAGCGCGCGGGGGATGCCCATCAGCGCGAGGCTCGGCTCGTGCCAGTCGAGCGTCTGCAGGTCCATCAGCATCGTGCGGCTGGCGTTGGTCACATCGGTGGCGTGCAGCCCGCCGGTCAGGTTCCACAGCAGCCAGGCATCGATCGTCCCGAAAGCCAGCTCACCGGCCTCGGCGCGCTCGCGCGCGCCGGGCACCGCGTCGAGCATCCAGGCGACCTTCGGGCCGGAGAAGTACGTCGAGAGCGGCAGGCCGACCGCGTCGCGCAGGCGATCGGGTCCCTCCGTGCCGGCCAGCTCGCGGACGAGCCGGGCGGTGCGGGTGTCCTGCCAGACGATCGCGTTGTGAAGCGGCACTCCGCTCTCGCGGTCCCACAGCACGGCGGTCTCGCGCTGGTTGGTGATGCCGATCGCGGCTACCTCATCAGGCGCCGCGCCGGCGTCGGCCAGCGCGTCCGCGATCACCTCCTGCGTGCGCTCCCAGATCTCGAGCGCGTCGTGCTCCACCCAGCCCGCCTGCGGGTGGATCTGCTCGTGCTCGCGCCGGGCGAGCGCCGCGATCCGCCCGTCGCGGTCGAAAAGGATCACGCGCGTACTGGTGGTGCCCTGGTCGATCGCGGCGACGAGGCGTGACATGTCCGAACCCTATGCGCCCGTCCGCGCGATCGGTTCCCGGACATTCGACGGTTGGAGGCGATCCGCTGTGCCCGGCGCAGGTAGCTTGGTTCCCCGTGCGCGTCCGACTGCCTACCCGTTTGCGGCCGCTCCGGCCCGCTCGGGTCGGCGCCGCTCTCGGCGCGGGCTCTGCTCGGAGCCGCCGGGGCACTCGTGCTGCTCAGCGTGATCGTCGCCCTTTCGGGTCGCCAGCATGTGCTCGACGTGCAGCCGGCCGGCGCTCAGCAGTCCGCCAAGCCCACGCCGCCCGTGCTCTACCGCGTGGTGGGCTGCCGCAGCTCAGGGACGGCCGCGCACCGCGAAGGGCCGCCCCGCAAAGAGGTGGCGATCGGCTTCGACGACGGTCCCTGGACCGACACGCCGGCGTTCGTCTCGATGCTCGAGCGCGTCAACGCGCGCGCCACGTTTTTCATGATCGGCCGGCAGATCACCTCGCAGGACCGCTCGCTGATGCTGCGCGAGCTGCGCGACGGCGACGTCCTCGGCGACCACACCTACAGCCACCCGGATCTCACGAAGAGCGGCGAAGTGCGCTCGCAGCTGTTGCACACGATCGAGCGGATCAACACCGTCAGCGGTTACACGCCCTGCGTGTTCCGGCCGCCCTACGGCGACACCGACGCCGCGGTCCAGCAGACCGCGCGCTCACTCGGCCTCTCGACGGTGCTCTGGAACGTCGATCCCGCCGACTACACCCAGCCGGGGACCGGCGCGATCGAACAGCGCGTCCTCGCGCAGGTCCGCCCGGGCTCGATCATCATCAGCCACGACGGCGGCGGCCCGCGCGGACAGACGCTCGCGGCCTATCCGGGCATCATCGCCAAGCTGCGGGCGCGTGGCTACCGGATCGCCACGGTGCTCGAAATGCTCGGCTACCGCCCCGTCTACGTGCCGTGCATCGAGCTCTGCGACGGGATCGGCCGGGCGCGCGAGGAGCTGCCTCGCGATGCGATCATCGCGAAAGCCCCGTAGGGCCTGACCTGGGAGGCTGTGCCCGTGGTGATCGACGCGTGGATGCAGCACCCGACCCGCCGCTTCCTGGAGCAGGAGATGTTCGCCTCGCTGCGCCGCTGGACCGGCGGCGAGATCCCCGAAGGGGAGCTGCCGATCGAGGCCACCATTGCGGCGATGGACGCGGCCGGCGTCGACCTCGGCGTGCTGTGCGCGTGGCACGGACCGCACGGGGCGCTGATCTCCAACGAGGAGGTCGCGCGGTTCGTGGCGGCTCAGCCGGCGCGCTTCGCCGCCCTGGCGTCGGTCCCGCTCGACCGCCCGATGGAGGCGGTCCGCGAGTTGCGCCGCTGCGTCACCGAGCTCGGTTTCGCCGGGCTGCGGATGCTGCCGTGGCTGTGGGAGGTGCCGCCCACGGACCGGCGCTTCTACCCGCTCTATGCCGCCTGCGTCGAGCTGGGGGTCCCGTTCTGCACCCAGGTCGGCCACACCGGTCCTCTGCGCCCGTCCGAGCCCGGGCGGCCGATCCCCTACATCGACCAGATCGCGATCGACTTCCCGGAGCTCGTGATCGTCGGCGGTCACGTCGGCTACCCCTGGACCGAGGAGATGGTCGCGGTCGCGCGCAAGCACGAGAACGTCTACATCGACACCTCCGCGTACACGAGCCGCCGCCTTCCGGGCGAGCTGATCGCCTACATGCGCACTGAGGGCGGCGCCCGCAAGGTGCTGTTCGGGAGCAACTACCCGATGATCGCTCCGGGCACGGCGCTCGAGGGTTTCGATGCGCTCGGGCTGGACGAGACCGCGAGCCGGCTCTACCTGCACGAGAACGCGCGTCGCGTGTTCGGGCTCGGTGACCGAGCGCCGGCGGCGGAGACGCTCGGCTAGGGGGTGAACGAGGCCGCCGAGGACACGGTCCCGGCCGGCGCTTCGTTGGTGACGGTGATCGGGCCCGTGCCCGCGCCCGCCGGCACCAGCACCTTCAGCTTCTTGGCTGAGACGTAGGTGACGCTCGACGCCGGCACGCCGGCGAACTGCACGGCGGAGGAGGGGGTGAAGCCCTCGCCCTTGATCGTGACTTTGGCGCCCGTGGCCCCCGAGAGCGGGGTGAACGAGGTGATGCCGAAGGTCGGTATGAACTTCGCTTTGGGGGTGACGCTGCCGTGCGCGGTCGTGATGGTGAGCTTGGCCTTCTTGGCGCCGTTGGGAACGGTGACTTCGATCTGCGCCGGGGAGACGACCGTGAACGACGCCGAGAGCGAGCCGAACTGCACGTGGCTCGTCGAATCGAGCGCCGACCCGTTGACGATCACGGTCGAGCCGGTGAAGCCGCTCGTCGGTGTGAAGCCGGAGACCGTCGGCACGTTCGAGGCCACCGGCCCGACGGGCGCCGAGTCTTCATAGCCGCTCCCGGAGCCGTTGGTCGCGCCTTCGCGCACGCGGATCTGGTGGCCGATGTCTTCGGCGAGCGGCGTGTAGGAGGTCCCGATCGCGCCGGCGATCGGCTGGCAGATCTTGCCGTCGAAGCCGCACCGTTCCCACTGATGGCTGAAGCTCGTCGGGCTTCCCGTCCAGCCGCCCGGCTGCACCGTCAGCGGCTGTCCCTGCTCGGGAAAGCCGGAGATCGTCGCGCGCGCGGTGCTCTCGGGCGAGCCCGCCACCGCGAAGGCGCCGAGCCCGACCGGGCTGCCCGACGCCCGTCGGCCCGTCGAAGCCGGCCACTGCTTTGCAGCTCGTGGCGGTTCCGCATTTCCCGTTTTCGCCGCTGAGGACGTCGTAGAGAGCCGACGCTTCGCCGGCGTGTCCGTAGAGCGTCGCGGCCGGATAGTTGACCCCGTGCGAGCCGCCAGCGAGCGCGAACTCGGCGGCCACGATCGGCGCGGCGACCGAGGTCCCGCCCCAGACTCCCCAGCCCGGAGTCGGGCCGCCGTTGAATTCGGGGGTCGTGCTGTAGACATCGACACCGGTGTTCGGGTCGGCGATCGCGGAGACGTCGGCGACGCCGCGCCCGCTGCCGCAGCCGGTCGCTGCGAAGCCGGCCACGCCGCTCTCCCAGGCCGGCGCGCTGAACAGCACGCTGCAGCCGCTCCCCGCTTCGTCCCAGACCTTGCTCGTCCAGACGCCACCGCTTTCGTGGACCGAGGTCCCGCCGACCGCGACGACGTGTGGGGAGTCCGCTGGGAATTCGGTCCCTTCGGCCAGTTCTTCGGGGCAGTCGCGGTTCAGGTAGCCGCAGTCGCCCGAGGAGACGGTCACGACCACACCCGGGTGGTTGTAGGAGCTCGACTCGAGTTCGACGAGCCCCGGTTCCTCGGTGGCGCCGTAGGAGTTGCTGACCTCGTCGGCGCCGAGTTTGACGGCGGCGTTGACGCCTGCGGCGAGGTCGCTGAATTCTTCGCTTTTCGCCTCGACGAGGTCGATGTGGCAGGTCTGGCAGATCGCATGCGCCATCTGGACGTCGATCGTGATCTCGCTCGCCCAGCCCCCGTTGACCGGCGGCAACGGCGAGGCCAGGCCGCTCTGGTTGACCTTCTTGAAGCAGCCGTTTTCGGTCGTGCACGGCGGCAGCCCGAACTGGTTGCTGTAGACCGCGAGGTCCGATTCGGCCGTCGGGTCGTCGAACGCGTCCACGACGGCGATCGTCTGCGTCGAGCCCGCGGCCGTTTCTTCGGGCAGGTCGTACAGTTCGCGCAGCCTCTGGGGCGTCTGGAACCCGGAGGCTGGTTTGGAGCTCGCCAGCGCCGATCGGCCGGCGCGCCCGGCGACGAGCGGCTGGGCCGTCTGCGTCCCTTCCAGGAGAAGGCGCATCGCCAGGCACCTCGCGCTCCCCGGATGCCGTGGCGCGCTGCAGGCGTCTCTCGTCGGGAACGCGGCGCTCGCCGAGGCGGCTCCGAGCAGTGCGAGGACGAGCACCAGCGCCAGCGCGACGCTCAGCGCGCGTCGTGCCGGGGCAACACCCCCCATGCGGGCGCGGCATGCCGTCCCGCTCTGTGCCTCTGTGCGCATCCCTCTCTGGTTCCCTCGGACCATGCGCTCTGCAAAGCGCCTTGATCCAAGGTACGGACGCGTCGTGGGGGTGTCAAGCGGCTTACAGCTCGTGCCGCGTTGCAATGAGCGGGCCGAGCCTGCTTAGATTACGTCCGCGGCGAGGAGCTCGCCGCAGCGCGCGCCCGTAGCTCAGTGGTCAACGGTTCTCTTCGGGGAGCCAAAGAGCAGCGGTCTTTCAAGCCGCAGGCCGCGGGTTCGATTCCCGCCGGGCGCATCCTTCGTCCCTCGCCGGCAGGCGGTGGGGGCAGCGTGTGGCCCAGGGTGGTGCCCGCCGACGGCGGGCCATGGGACGGCTTCGACCCCAAAGCCTCGACCCGAGTCACGCGAGCACCGGGCCGCGGCGCTGAGCCGAGCCCTTCCGAGCGCGCGGATTCCCGGCTCTGGGAACGGAATTGTCTATTTAAGTCAGTCGATCTGTTTAAGTTGACAATCTGCGTAAATCGTGATTTATATGTCGGCCTTGATCGGCGAACGCAGCACGAGGAGGGGCTGGTTCGATGGGATTGGGATCGTTGGCGATCCCAGTGCGCCTTGGAGGGGCGCTGGGGACATGGAGGTGAGGGCTTCGGCCTGCCACCAGCCGCGCATGATGCGCAGCCTGCACGGACGCTGGCCGTACCGTCGCTCGCACTGCCGGCACGACCATCACTGGCTCGTGCGCGTCCAGAGCGAGCAGTCGTGGTGCGCGAGCGCGCGCACCCACACGCTGAGCGGGCTGCGCTCCTGCAGCCGGAGGCCCTAAGAGCAAGTCTGCGGGGCGCGAGGGGAACCTGTCTCTGCGGGCGGGTCCTATCGGGGGATGGGGCGGTCCGCAGGGACGGGTCGCGCTGCCCGTCCCCGGGTGCGGGCGGTTGGGCGCCCTTACGAGATGGGGGCGGTCCGCAGGGACGGGTCGCGCTGCCCGTCCGCGGGCGTCGAGTCCGTGCGGTGCTCGGCGGCCTGCGCGTCCGCGTCGGCCGCGTGCGCCGCGATCGCGTCGATCAACACCGGCCACAGCGCATGCGGCAGGTCGTGGCCCATGCCCTCGACCATCATCAGGCGTGAGTTGCGGATCGCCGCGGCGGTGGCGCGCCCGCCGGAGGGGCCCACCAGGCGATCCGCCTTGCCGTGGATCACGAGCGTGGGCGCGACGATGCGCCGCAGTTCGGATGTGCGGTTGCCGCCAGCGATGATCGCCGCGAGCTGGCGACCCGGGCCGCTGGGATCGTGGTCGCGGTCGTAGCTCAAGCTGATCAGCTCGCGGACCCTGTCCAGGTCGCGCAGCGGCGGCGGTGAGCCGATCAGCTTGAAGACCCCGGTCATGTGCTCGATGAAGGCCTCGCGCTCCGGCGGCGCGGCGCGCAGGAACGTCGAGTACACGCGCAGCGAGGGCTGCCCGCTGCGAAGGCTGCCGGTGTTCGACATGATCGAGACGAGCGAGCGCACCGACAGCGGGTGCCGCGCGGCCAGTGTCTGGGCGATCATGCCTCCCATCGAGGCTCCGATCACGTGCGCCGGCGACAGCTCCAGCTCGCGCAGCAGCAGCGCCGCGTCTTCGGCCATGTCGGCCAGCGAGTAGCGGGCGGCCCGCCGCGAGCGTGTCAGGAGCTGCGCGATCGTCGGCGGGGCGCCGGTCAGGTGGGTCGAGTGCCCGACGTCGCGATTGTCGAAGCGGACCACGAACAGCCCGCGCGAGGCCAGCTCGCGGCAGAAGTCCTCGTGCCAGGCGATCATCTGGGTGCCGAGCCCCATGATCAAGAGCGCCGGCGGGTCGCCGGCGTCGCCGAAGGTCTCGTAGCAGAGGTCGATTCCCCTGCCGACGTTGCAGATCTGCTCGGACACGATCAGAGCAGGTTACAGACCTTCACAAGACTTTCTGAGCGGCTCCCGCGATCCAAGTCCCGTTGAGTGGGTAGGATCGGATCGATGGCCGCTACGAGCCAGACGCGCAGCGCCGCCACTCCCGCCGCGGGTGTGGACCTCGAGCTGCGCAAGCTGTCGATCGACACGATCCGCGCGCTCGCGATGGACGCGGTCCAGAAGGCGAACGCCGGACATCCCGGGACCGCGATGGCGCTCGCGCCTCTGGGCTACACGATCTTCGAGCGCTTTCTGCGCGCGAACCCGAACGACCCCGACTGGGCCAACCGGGACCGCTTCGTGCTGAGCGCGGGCCACGCCTGCATGCTCCAGTACGCGCTCCTTCACCTCACCGGCTACGACCTCGGCATCGCGGACCTCGAACAGTTCCGCCAGTGGGGCTCACGCACGCCGGGGCACCCCGAGCGTGGCCACACGCCGGGCATCGAGATCGCGACCGGGCCGCTGGGCCAGGGCATCTCCAACGCTGTCGGGATGGCGATCGCGGAGCGCTTCCTCGCGGACCGCTTCAACCGCCCGGGGAGCGAGGTCGTCGACCACCACACCTACGTGATCTGCTCCGACGGCGACATGATGGAGGGCGTCAGCCAGGAAGCGTCCTCGATCGCCGGCAACTTCGCGCTCGGCAAGCTGATCGTCTGCTACGACGACAACAGGATCACGATCGACGGCACGACCGCGCTGTCTTTCGACGGCGAGAACCACGGGGCGCGCTACGAGGCCGACGGTTGGCACGTCCAGCACGTGGCGGACTCCGAGGACGTCGAGGAGCTCGAAGCGGCGCTGAGCGCGGCCCGCGAGGAAGGGGAGCGCCCGTCGTTCATCCAGATCCGCTCGCACATCGCCTACCCGGCGCCGAAAGCGATCGACACGGCGAAGTCCCACGGCTCGGCGCTCGGCGAGGACGAAGTCCGGCGGACCAAGGAAGCGATGGGGTTCGACCCGGACAAGCACTTCTGGGTCGACGAGCGCGTCTACGGGCAGATGTCGCTTGCCGAGCGCGGAGGCGCAGAGCAAGAGGCGTGGACCGGGCGTTTCCGCGCCTGGCGCGAGGCCAACCCGGAGATGGCTGCCGACTGGGATCTCGCCTGGTCGGGGCGGCTGCGCGACGGTTGGCGTGAGGCCCTGCCGAGCTTCGAGGCGGGCGAGAAGATCGCGACGCGCTCGGCCGGCCAGAAGGTCATGCAGGGGTTCGCGGAGTACGCGCCGACGATGATCGGCGGGGCCGCCGATCTCGTCGAGTCGACCAAGACGGTCTTCGAAGGCGCGGGGCAGTTCTCCGCCGTGCACGCGGGGCGCAACGTGCCCTTCGGGATCCGCGAGCACGGCATGGGCGCGATCGTCAACGGCGCCGCGGCGCACGGCGGCATCGTCAAGCCCTACGGCTCGACGTTCCTGGTCTTCTCCGACTACATGCGGGGGGCGATCAGGCTGTCCGCGCTGATGGAACTGCCGGTGCTGTGGGTCTACACGCACGACTCGGTCGGCCTCGGCGAGGACGGCCCCACGCACCAGCCGGTCGAGCACTACGCGGCGCTGCGCGCGATCCCGCACCTCTGGTTCATGCGCCCGGCCGACGCGAACGAGACCGCGCTCGCCTGGCGGATCGCGCTGGAACGCGAGGACGGACCGGTCGCGTTCGCGCTCTCGCGCCAGAACATCGAGACGCTGGACCGTGACGAGGTCGCCTCCGCGGACGGCGTGCTGCGCGGCGGCTACGTGCTGTGGGATGCGCCCGGCGGCGACCCCGAGCTGATCCTGATCTCGACCGGCGCGGAGGTCGGCGAAACGATGAAGGCCGCGAAGGCGCTCGCGGAGGACGGCCACCGGGCACGGGTGGTCTCGATGCCCTGCATGGAGCTGTTCGAAGAGCAGGGGGAGGACTACCGCGAGGAGGTCCTGCCCGCTTCGATCACCGCGCGCCTCGCGGTCGAGCCCGGCGCTCGTATGAGCTGGTGGCGCTGGGTCGGCGACCGTGGCGACGTCCTCGGACTCGACCGCTTCGGAGCCTCGGCGCCCGGCACCACCGTCCTCGAGGAGCTCGGCTTCACGGCCGAGAACATCGCCGCGCGCGCCCGGGCTCTGCTGTAAACCGAACGACAAAGGAGACGCAATGGCCTCCGACTCATCCAAGCCTCTGCAGCGCCTCTCCGCGCTCGGTCAGAGCGTCTGGATCGACTTCCTCTCGCGCGAGTCGATCCGCGGCGGGCACCTGCAGGAGCTGATCGACGACTACGCCGTCGTCGGCGCGACCTCCAACCCCTCGATCTTCCAGAAGGCGATGGCGGAGGGCGACGCCTACGACGAGCAGATCTCCGAGCTCATCAAGGAAGGGGCGGACTCCGAGCAGATCTTCTGGGCACTCGCCGAGCAGGACATCAGAGAGGCGTGCGAGGTCTTCGCGCCCACCTTCGAGTCCACTGCGCACCGCGACGGGTACGTCTCGCTCGAGGTCGACCCGCGCCTCGCCTACGACACGCTTTCGACGTTCCGCGAGGCGATGCGCCTGCACGAGGCGGTGGACAAGCCCAACCTGATGGTGAAGATCCCGGCGACCAAGCCCGGACTCGGGGCGATCGAGGACGCGATCGCCAAGGGACGCTCGATCAACATCACGCTGATCTTCTCGCTCGAACGCTACGCCGAGGTCGCCGAGTCCTACGTGCGCGGGCTGGAGCGCCTCGTCGCCGAGGGCGGCGATCCGACCAAGGTCGCGTCGGTCGCGAGCTTCTTCGTCTCGCGCATCGACACCGAGGCCGACCGCCGCCTCGAAGAGGCCGGCGCTCCGAAGGAGCTGCAGGGCAAGCTCGCGATCGCCAACGCCAAGCTCGCCTACCAGCACTACAAGCAGGTCTTCTCAGGCGAGCGCTGGGAGTTCCTCGTCGGCAAGGGCGCGAGCGCGCAGCGAGTGCTCTGGGCCTCGACTTCGACCAAGAACCCCGACTACCCAGACGTGCTCTACGTCGAAGAGCTGCTGGGACCGGACACCGTCAACACGATGCCCGAGGAGACCGTCAAGGACTACGACGACCACGGCGAGCCGGAGCCGCGCCTGGAGCGTGACATCGACGGCGCCCGGCGCGTGTTCCAGCAGCTCGAGGAGGCCGGTGTCGACTACAAGGACGTCACCGACACCCTCGAGCGAGAGGGCGTGGAAAAATTCTCGGTGGCCTTCGCGGAGCTGACGGCTGCGCTCGAGGAGAAGCGCGGCTCGCTGGTCACGGCCTGAGGCCGTCGCGGCGCACGACCGAACCGCTTCCAGGCCGACACGGGAGCGCCGGCCCATCCCCAAATAAAAAATCTCAGCCGTACGGGACCGGCATCAGCACGCGGATCGTGAGCGGGCCGCTCGGGAACGCCTCCGCGTTGACCGTGAAGACGCGGAAGCGCCGGCCTTTGTAGGTGTACGGGCCTTCGGCGGGCACCGATTGCAATCCGCCGACACCCGGGCCGAGGCTGTTCTTGACGAGCTGCATGTTCCCGTCGGCGCCGCGCATGTACATCAGCACGCTCAGGCCGACCAGCCTGCGCGTCAGGCGCAGATAGCCTTCGTCGTCCTGGATCGACAGCGTGATCTTGCCGATGGTCTTGCCGCGCAGGCGCAGGTCCGCATGCACCGGCCCGAGCACGTAGGGCCCGCCGAGGTCGTAGATGAGCTTGCCCCCGGCGCTCACCCGCAGTCGCACGAGGTGGTGGTGCAGCAGCGCTTCCGATGCCGCCTTCACCCCGGCCGTGTCGTGTGCGGCGACCGCCTGCAGCAGCGGCTGGTTGTGCTGCACGCGGCGCACCTGCACGAGTGTGCGCGGCCCGCGCTCGCCTTGGTAGATCAGGTTCGCGATGCGCTCGAGCGTCCTGGCCTGTGTGTCTTCGGCGCTCGCACCGCACAGCGCTTCGGTTGCCGGCAGGGTCTTGAGCAGGTAGATGCGGACGGGCGCGCCGTCCGGGTAGGCAGTGGCCGCGAGCGAGTCGTACTGGTAGACGACGTCGCGGCGGGTGAGCGTGCCACGCGGCGCCAGCGTCCCGGGCGGGAGCTCGAGCGAGCCGCCGATGCTGTGCGTGCCACGTCGCAGAGCGACCAGCCCTTCCGCCACGCCGGTGGCCTCCGAGACGAACCCGTGCGCCGCCCACACGCTGAAGAAGTAGGTCGCGATCGGGCGTCCCGAGGCGCCCTTGATCGTCCCTTTCAGCGGTGCGAGCGCCTCGCCGCCGACGTCCGCCAGGCGGCGCCCGCCGGTGGTGGTCACCTGCACGTTCGTCATGTGGCCCGTGGCGATCAGGGCGTGCACGGCGGCGGTCGCCGCCTTCGGGTTCTCCGTTTCGATCGCCTGGCGCAGAGCCGTGGAGCGCTCGATCATGTGTTCCGCGCTCAGGGTCCGTTCGCTCGAGATGCCCTCGCGGTACACCCGGCCGAGCACGCTCGCGAGGGTTGAGAGCACCGTCCCAGGACAGCTCTCGGGCTGCGTCGCGGCGACGTGGTCGTCGGCGTCGACCTCGGCGCCGCAGCCGGCAAGCGCGACCACCAGGGCGAGGAGCAGCAGGCCGCGTCCCCGCGTCAGCCCCCTGCGGCGAGGGAAGAGGGGTTTCACAGCTGTCAATCCTAGGTCTTAAAGAGTCGGCCGGCGCTCCTTGCCGGCCTTGGAAAGAGCCGCCCGGTGCTCCTTGCCGGCGTGGCGGGGGCTCACCGGGCCCGCCGAGACGTCCCCGGCGTTCCGCGCTCAGGTAGGTTGGCGCCGGTGCCGACGGTCCTGATCACTGGAGCTTCCACCGGGATCGGCCGGGCGACCTCGCTGCGGCTCGCGCGCTCGGGCTGGACGGTTCTCGCGGGTGTGCGCAAGAGCGAGGACGGGCAACGCCTTGCCGCGGAGGGCCCGGACGGCCGGATCGAGCCGCTCCAACTCGACGTGACGGACGGCGCCCAGATCGACGCCGCGGCCGCGCGCGTGAGCGCCTCCGGGCTCGACGCGCTCGTCAACAACGCAGGGATGGGCATCGGCGGCCCGCTCGAGGTGCTCGCCGAGGAGGAATGGCGCCGCCAGTTCGACGTCAACTTCTTCGGGCAGATCGCGGTCACGCGGGCGCTGCTCCCGGCGCTGCGCCGGGCGCGGGGGCGGATCGTGTTCATCTCCTCGATCGGCGGCCGCGTCGCGATGGGCTTCAACGGTCCCTACGCGGCCTCCAAGCATGCGATCGAGGCAGTCGGCGACGCGCTCCGCGTCGAGCTCCACAACTCGGGTATCCAGGTCGCGCTGATCGAGCCGGGCTCGGTCGCGACGCCGATCTGGGACAAGAGCCGCGGCGAGGCAGAGCAGCTCGCGATTCCACCCGAGCTGCAGCCGCAGTACGGCGACGTCGCCCGCAAGCTCGACAAGGTGCTCGAGGAGACGGGTCGCCGGGGAATCCCGCCGGAGGCCGTCGCCGAGACGATCGAGAAGGCCCTGACGGCATCCCGGATGCCATCCCGGGTGCTGGTCGGGCGGGACGCGAAGCTGATGCTCGCGGCCAGGCGCGTGCTCCCCGACCGCGTTTTCGACCGCATCGTGCGCTCGCGGCTCGGGCTCTGAGCCCGGGCTCGGCGCGGAGCCCTCGGCCGGACGCTCACCTCGGCGGCTGGTACACCGCCAGCCACGCGAACACGCTGCTCGTCGCGGCCTGGGTCTGGATCATGCCCGGCTTCGGAGCGTTGGCGATCGAGAGCGGTTCCCCGTTCCAGCCCTGCAGGTAGAGCCCGTGGGTTTCGCTCGCCCGCTGCTGAGCGTCGCGCGCGTTGTCAGCGGCCATCCGGTAGAGGGTCGGGTCGCCTTCCAGGCCGTACAGCGCGAGCATCCACTGCAGGTAGATCGCGTCGTACTGCGGCGCGAAGTCGAGCAGGTAGCCGAACCGCGAGAGCGCCTTGGCCTTCAGGCGCTGCGCGAGCGCGCATTCCCCGGGCGCCGGGATGAGACGGCAGAGCGTCGCCTGTGCGTAGATCAGCGGCCCCTCGATGTAGTCGACCGGTGTCGGGTTCACCGTGCTGTCGGCGTGCAGCCCGCTTTCGGCGTTCATCCCCGTCGTGTTGGCCCACGCGATGAAGCGGCGCGCCTGGGCGAGCGCGAACGCGGAGTGCGTCTGCTGGTAGACGAGCACCGCGAGCAGGGTGTTCGCGGCCAGCGCCGGCCCGGACTTGAACGGGTGCTCGGTGTTCCACCAGATCCCTCCCGAGGCCGGATCCCAGCCCGCGGCGGCGACGTAGTGCAGCGCGCGTTCGGCGTCGCTCAGCAGCCTGCGGCTGCCGGTCGCGCGGTAGGCCTCGACGAACGCGATACCCCACCAGCCGTTGTCGTCGAACCAGGTCTCGGTGCGAGCGGAGCGGTCGCCGGGGTAGGGCGAGTAGCCGGCAAGGGGCCGCAGGCCGCGGTTCAGATAGCGCTCCGCTCCCGCGGCGAAGCGCATCACGGCGGCCCGATGCGCGGGCGTCGGTGAGGCGATCGCGATCGCGTCGAGCGACTCGAACAGCGGCACGATGTCCCAGATGGTCGCCAGCGGGTAGCGGTCGCGGTCGCCGAGGCGCGAGTCGTACCAGCCCTGGCGCCGGTCGCGCCAGCGCGACTGCGCGAGCACGACGCCGCGTTCGGCGAGCGCCAGGTAGCGCTGCTGCGGGGCGCTCAGAGGCGGCCCCGCGGCACCCGCGGGCGCGGCGCAGCCACAGAGCAGAGCGGCTCCGCCGAGCAGGGCGATGAACTTCCTTCTCATCCCCGTCCACAACCCAACCGGCGGTCATACGTCGCGGTGGTGGCTACCGTGAGCGGACCGATGACCAATGCAGACGGCCAGGCGTCGGCGCTCGAACGCCCGCACGTACCCAGCCCGCCTTCGGAATGGCGCGCCTGGGCGCTCGCAGCGTGCGTGGCCGCGACCGGCCTCGCCGTGCTGGTGGCCGTGCTCGTGGGCGCGCTCGGAAGCCGCCAGGCGTCCGCACCGCCGCCCGTGCCCACCGTCGTGGCCACGCCGCAGCCGGCTCCGCTGTCCGCGAGCGCGGCCGCGGCGGCGGCGGCGAACGCCGGGGTGATCGTCGCGCGTCCCACGACCGCCCAGCAGCGCACCGCCGCGCGCCTCCTGGCAGCGCGCCGGCCCGGCGCCGACGGTGCTCCGCGGGTGCACATCGAACGGCGCTGGATGGAAGGCTTCTACCCGATCTACGAGACGGCGCAGGCGACGTTCCGGGTTGACTGGCTCCTGCTCGCCTCGATCCACATGCAGGAGTCGGCCTTCTCGACGGCGCCGGGCACCTACGCCGGACTCAACTTCGCGGGCTGCTGCGGGGGGCCGATGCAGTTCAACGTGACCAACGGGCCGGTTACGACCTGGGACCTCGTCAAGGGCAGCTACATCTACGGGCGGCGGCCGGCTCGCTATGACCACATGACCGCCAGGCACCCCTCGATCTACGACGACTTCGACGCGGTGATGGCTGCGGGGCGACTGCTCTCGGCCGACGGGGCAGGGACGGCGCTCGACGGCTCGGCCTGGGCCGCCGCCTATGACTACTACGGCCACGACAGCACCGGGGTCGCCTACGCCGACCGCGTGCTCGCGCGGGCGATCGGCTGGTCACAGCACGGCTTCTGCATCAACTGCGGCGTGAGCGCCTCGCTCGTGGCCGCGGTGCACGCCGCCTACGGGGCGCCGGTGCAGGCCGGGCTCGAAGCCTCGGCGGCACCGGCGAAGCGCCCCGCGCGCAGCCGGAAGGCGAGAAGCCACCGCGGCTAGCCGCCGCGATGGCCCTCCTCCCTCCTCGCCGAGCTAGGCCTGCGCCAGCAGCTCGCCGGCGACGCGGTCCGTCGCGCCGTGCGTGCCGCCCAGGAGCCGCCGCGAGAGCTGCGCGCGGCGGAAGTACAGCGGAGCGTCGTGCTCCCAGGTTGCGCCGATGCCGCCGTGCACGGAGATCATCGTGCGGGCGGCGTCGTCCAGCGCTTTGCCCGCGACCGAGCGCGCTGCGCTCGCGGCCAGCGGGAACTCTTCGGGGGCGCCGCCGCGGGCCCAGCCCGCGTAGTAGAGCAGCGACCGGCCGTTCTCGAGCTCGCGCAGCACCTCGGTCAGGGAGTGCTTGACGGCCTGGTAGGAGCCGATCGCGCGCCCGAAGGTGAAGCGCTCCTTCGCGTAGGCGACCGAGACGTCCAGCGCCGTCTCCACGCTGCCGAGCGACTCGGCGGCGATCAGCGACTGCGTGAGGTGCCAGGCAGCCGCGAGCGTCTCCTCGGGCGTGTCGAGCACCGTCGCCGGAGCGTTCGAGAGCGTGACGTGCCCGAGCGAGCGGGTCGCGTCGTAGCGCTCGACAGCCTCGACCGTGACGCCCTGCGCCCCTGCCTCGATCGCGACGCCGACGGCCTTGCCGCCGTCGATCGCCACGCCGACCAGGAGGTCGGCGCCCGGGGCGTCGGGAACGAAGTGCAGCGTCCCGCTGACTGTGCCGCCGCTGAGCGTCGGCGCCGCGCCGCGCTCGAGCCCGCCCGCCGGGTCCACCGTCCAGCCCGCGACGACGTCGCCGGGAGGGCTGACCGGGAGGTAGGCGGCGCGCTTCGCGCCCGTGGCGAGGTCCTCGATCATCGGCTTCTCGCCCGTCGAGGCGTCGAGGATCGCCGTCGCCGGGAGGTGGCCCAGCAGCGGCACGCCTGCGATCACGCGGCCGCACTCGCCGAGCACGAGCATCGCGTCGAAGGCGTCGAGGCCCGCGCCGCCGTGCTCCTCGGAGATCAGCAGGCCGGGCCAGCCGGCCTCGCAGGCGGTCGGCCAGAGGTCCGGCAGCGCCTGCTCGTCGCCGTCGAGCGCCTCGCGGGCAGCCTCCAGCGTCTTGAAGCGCGAGAGCGCCCCGCGGGCGGCCTCGCGCAGGAACACCTGCTCGTCAGAGAGTGACAAGTTCATGCCGCGGCCCCTTCCTTGCTGCGCAGCTCCGAGAACGGGATGCCCTTGTCCAGGCGCGGCTCGGGCGGCAGCCCCAGCACGCGCTCGCCGATCGTGTTGCGCAGGATCTCTTCGGTCCCGCCGGCCGACTTCAGGCCGGGCAGGAACGAGATCATGTACGCCCACTCGCTGTCCTCGTTCAACGCATCCGGCCCCAAGACGTCGGCGATCAGGTCGCCGGCCTTGATCGCGCCGCTGACGAGCGTGACCTTGGCGAGGCCCGCCTCCGGACCGGGTATCTGGCCCTTCTGGAGCGCGGTCATCGTGCGGTAGCCGGTGAAGCGGATCGCCAGCAGTTCTGCCGCGATCTCGCCGAGCCGGTGGCGCACTTCGGGGTCCTTGCGGGCGTGCTCGTCAGCCCCCAGCGCCGTCGCGAAGCGGGTCGAGTTGTAGCCCATCCCCTCGGAGCCGAGGCCGATCGTGACGCGCTCGAACATCAGCGTGGTGAGCGCCGTGCCCCAGCCGTTGCCGACGCCGCCGACGACCGCGCCCTCCTCGAGCGGGACGTCGTCGAAGAAGACCTCGTTGAACTCGGCCTCGCCTGAGATCTGTCGCAGGCCCCGCACCGTCACGCCCTCGGCGTCCATCGGCACGATGAACATCGTCAGGCCCTTGTGCTTGGGGACGTCCGCGTCGGTACGCGCGAGCAGCAGCCCGTAGGAGGCGAACTGCGCGTTCGTGGTCCAGACCTTCTGGCCGGACAGGCGCCAGCTGCCGTCCTCCTGCTGGCGCGCGCGAGTCTGCACGGCGGCCAGGTCAGAGCCGGCGGCGGGCTCGGAGAACATCTGGCACCACACCTCGTCGCCGTGCAGCAGCGGCGCGAGGTAGCGGCTCTTCTGCTCGTCGTTGCCGTGGGCGATGATCGTCGGGCCGAGCATGCCGACGCCGATCGCGTCGAGGATGCCGGGGACTTTGGCGCGCGAGATCTCCTGGTTGGCGGTCACCTGCTCGATCGGGCCGAGGCCCTGGCCGCCGTACTCCTTGGGCCAGGTCAGGCCTGCCAGGCCGCCCTCGGCGAGCTTGCCCTGCCAGACGCGGCGAGCGGCGATGATCTCGTCCTCGTCTTTGATGGCGTCGGGGCCCGCGATGATGGGGGCTTCAGCTTTGTGCTCCTCGAGCCAGCTGCGCACCTGTGCGCGGAACGCTGCCTGCTCTGGTGTGTCGTCGAGATCCACGGCGGCTTCCTCCTTTGGCTGACTGGCCAGTCAATCCTCGTGACACGGGAACGGTAGCCGACCTGCGGCGCGCGCGGCGCCACCTCTGAGGAGGGCTCCCGGTGCGGGCTGCGGGCCGGGAGCGCCGCGGCGCGGGGCCGCCGGGCCAGGTCTCTCAGCCGCCCGCCGGGATCGGCGGCTCGGACGGGATGCGCTCGTGGTAGACGTGCTCGAAGCCGCGGTCGAGCAGCTGTTTGGCCTGTGTTCCGGGCGCGTCGGAGTTCAGGACGATCGCGCCGAGCTTCACGCCGCCGCGCTGGGCCGTCGCGACGAGGCAGCGTCCGGCGGCGTCGGTGAAGCCGGTCTTCAGCCCCGTCGTGCCCGGGTAGTGGTAGATCAGCAGCGGGTTGTTGTTGTAGAGGAAGAGCTTGCCGCCCTTGATCGGGAACGGCAGCTCGGCGGAGAGCGTGCGCGTGATGCGCGCGATCCGCGGCTTGCCGATGTCGACGTGCGCCAGCATCGCCAGGTCGGCGGCGCACGAGAAGTTGCCCTGGTCGACGTAGCCGGAGGGGGAGGAGTAGCGCGTGCAGCCCATCCCGAGCCGCGCGGCTTCGGCGTTCATGCGCCGCACGAAGGCCTTCTCCGTGCCCGAGACGTGCTGGGAGAGCGCGATCGCCGCGTCGTTGCCCGAGGGCAGCAGCAGGCCGTAGAGCATCGTCTCCAGGCGCACGTGCCTGTGGAGCGGGAGCACGCCGACCTTCGATCCGGCGGCCGCGACCGCCGCCTTGGTGACGAGCACCCTCGCGTCCGGCGGCGCCGACTCGACCGTGATCAGCGCGGTCATCATCTTCGTGAGGCTCGCGATGCGCACGCGTTCGTAGGCGTGGCGCTGCCAGAGCACCTGGCCCGTCTCGAGGTTGAACAGGATCCCTGCGCGCGGCGGGTGGTGGAAGCTGACCTGGATCGGATCTGAGGCCGGATCTGCGATCCCCCTCAGCGCGAGCACGGGCGGCGCGAGCACGAGTCCGGCGGGCGAGAGCTTCGGCGCCTTCGCCGCGGCCGCGGTGCCGTGTGATCCGCGGTGCGACGCGGAGGCGCTGTGGCTCGGGGAGCTGCCGCGCAGCGCGATCACGATCGCGGCGCCCGCGCAGATCGCGATCAGGCCCACGATCGCGCCGATCCGCCTGCGTTTGCGCCGCCGCGCGGCCTCCTGGCGGCGCAGGCGGCTCTGGTCCGGCGTCATGAAGGGGCTGATGCTCATCGCCCCGGAGGATTGCGCAGTGCGCCGACGATTCCCACCGCCAACAGCACGAGGATGAACACCGAGAGCACCGTGGCGACCGTGACGCCCTGTTCGGTGGCCGCCACGATCGTCAGGAACGCGAAGCCCACGATGAACAGGAGCGCGGTCGCGAGGACGGCCGTTCTCATCGCTTCGCCCCGCGGGGCGAGATGCGGCTCATGGGAGCCCGACCGCCGGGCGCCCGCCCCGCGGCGGCAGGCGTTTCGCGAACGCCTTGATCACCGCGAGGCCGAACAGGAAGCCGCCGATGTGGGCGAAGTAGGCCACGCCTTCGCTGCCGGCCGAGTTGATCGCCCCCGCGACCCCGTCGAGGACGAACCAGATGGCGAGCAGCACGCCCGCCGGGATCTCGACGATCGTGACGAAGAAGATGATGAAGATCAGCGTGATGATCCGCGCGCGCGGATAGAGCAGGATGTAGCCGCCGAGCACGGCGGCGATCGCACCGGAGGCCCCGAGCGTGGGGTCGGTCGAGTTCGGGCCGGCGGCCACCTGCGCGGCGAGCGCGACGATCCCGCCGAGGACGTAGAACAGCGCGAACCGCGGCCGGCTCATCGCGTCCTCCACGGTCGGTCCGAAGACGGCAAGGAACAGCATGTTGCCGAAGATGTGCAGGAAGCCGCCGTGCAGGAACATCGAGGTGAAGGCGGTGATCCACGTAGCGGGCTGCGGCCCGGCCGTGCCCGTCACGCCCGGCTGGCCCTGGCACACGACCGCGCTCGCGGTCCCGCCCGGCAGCGTGTGCGTGATCAGTTCGCAGTGATCGCCGGGGTGGGTGAGCTCGTAGGGGATCGCCCCCCAGCGCACGGCGGTCTGCTCGGTCGGGCCCCCGAAGAAGCTCCCGCCGTGACGGATCTCCAGCAGGTAGACGATCACGTTGATGAGGACGATCGCGATCGTGACGACCGGGACCCGCGAGAGCGGGACGTTGTCTCTCAGGGGGAAGATCGCGCGAGCTTATCCCGCGCGTGGCGGCCCGCTCGCAGCTAGCTGCCCGCCGCCGCCAGCGGCCCGACGCCCTCCGCGCGCTGCGGCACGTGCTGGTCGGCGTGGTAGCTGGAGCGCACGAGCGGCCCGGCGGCGACGTGGTCGAAGCCGAGCTCGTAGGCGGCCGCCTCGAGCGCGGCGAACTCGTCCGGGTGCCAGTAGCGGACGACCGGAAGGTGGCGCTCGGAGGGGCGCAGGTACTGGCCGACGGTGAGGACGCGGACGCCGGCCTCGCGCAGCGCACCGAAGGTCTCGACCATCTCCTCGTGGGTCTCGCCGAGGCCCACCATCAGGCCGGACTTGGTCACCACCTCCTCGCCGCCCATCTGACCGGCCATGCGCAGCACGCGGCAGGAACGCGCGAACTCCGAGCCGCGGCGGGCGAGCGGGTAGAGGCGCGGCACGACCTCGACGTTGTGGTTGAAGACGTCGGGGCGCTCGGCGATCACCTTCGCGAGCGGCATCTCCTGGCCCTGGAAGTCGGGGGTGAGGACCTCGATCTGGCAGCCGGGGGCCTGGCGGCGGACCTGACGGATCACGCCGACGAACGCGGAGGCGCCCTTGTCGGGCAGGTCGTCGCGATCGACCGAGGTGATGACCGCGTGACGGAGTCCCATGCGCGCGATCGAGCGCGCCACGCGAGCGGGCTCGAGCGGGTCGTTCCAGGTCGGCTTGCCGGTCTTGACGTTGCAGAAGCCGCAGCGGCGCGTGCAGGTGTCGCCGAGGATCATGAAGGTGGCGGTGCCGCGCTCCCAGCACTCGCCGACGTTGGGGCAGGCGGCCTCCTGGCAGACGGTGTGGAGGTTCTCCGAGCGGATCAGCTCGGTGAGCTCGCGGTAGCGCTCGCCGCCGGGCGGGGGCACCTTGAACCAGGGCGGCTTGCGCTCACGGATGGGGCGCACGTCGGGCCCGAGGACCGTGAGCGGGTCGATGCCGCCGGGGTTGGCACGTGAGCGAGTGGCGCTCACACGGGCACCGGCTGGACGAGTTTTTTGGGGGGCTCCGGCCCTGGCGGGCCTCCGCTGGGGTTCTTTCCCGTGGCGAGACCGAGGCGCGCGGGGGTGAGGATGCGCTGGCGTGCGCCGTGCTCGGCGCAGAACGAGAACGCCATCCGCTTGCGGAAGCAGGCGATGCCCTCGCCGGCGCCTTTCGTCTCGGCGGCGAGCGAGGTCATCTGCACGTCGGGGAGCCCGCAGGCGACGACCCAGGAGAACGGCTCGAGGTCGTTCTCGACGTTCACCGCGAAGCCGTGGGTGGAGATGCCGCGCGAGACGTGCACGCCGAGCGAGGCGATCTTGCGCTCGCCGGTCCAGACGCCGGTGTAGTCCGGTCCGTCCTCGACGCGTCCGCGCGCGTTGACTCCCGCCTCGCCGAGGGCGGCGACGATCGCGCGCTCCATCGCGCGCAGGTGCTCGATCACGTCCGGCGCGGCCATGATCGGGTAGCCCACGAGCTGGCCGGGCCCGTGGTAGGTGATGCGCCCGCCGCGGTCGGTCTCGTGCACCTCGATCCCTTTGTCCGCGTAGAACTCGCGCGGGAACGGGAGCTCCTCGGCGGCGGAGCGGCGCCCGACGGTGTAGGTGGGCGGGTGCTCCAGCAGAAGCAGGACATCGGGCAGCTCGCCGGCTTGGCGCCGGGCGCGCAGCTGCTCCTGGATCGCCACGCCCTGTGCGTAGGGAACTGTGCCCAGGTGGCAGACCCAGATCTCGTGTTTCGAGGAGGCGCGCTGATCGCTCATCCGCTCGTTCCAGCGTAGCGTTCGCGCTCAGAGCGTCAGCGCCGCGGGCGCCTGCAGCAGCTCGCGCACACGCGCTCCGAACAGCGCCGCTTCCGCCCCGTAGAGGATGCGGTGGTCGCACACCAGCGTGAGCGTGAGCATCGAGCGCGCGACGATCCCGCCTGCGTCGTCGACCACCGCGCGTTTGGCCAGCGCGCCGACCGACATGATCGCGGCCTGGGGCGGGTTGATGATCGCCGCGAAGGAGCTGATCCCGAACATGCCGAGGTTCGAGACGGTGAAGGTGCCGCCGCCGAGCTCGGGCGGCGTGATCGCCTTGGAGCGCACGCGCTCGGCGAGCGCCCGCGTTTCGCGCGCGATCTCGCCGAGGGCCTTGGTGTCGGCGTCGAACACGGTCGGCACCACCAGCGCGTCGTCCGCCGCGACGGCGACGCCGACGTTCACGCGCGAGTGCAGCAGCGCGCGCCCGTCGCGGTAGCTGCCGTTCGCCGTCGGGTGCTCGCGCAGTGCCAGCGCGCAGGCCTTCACGACCATGTCGTTGTAGGTCGGCGCCACCTCGGCGCCCTCCCGCGCGATCTGCTTGAGCTGCTCGCGCAGCCGCACGCACTCGTCCATGTCGACCTCGATCTGGACGTTGAACTCGGGGATCGTCGCCTTCGACTCGGCCATCCGCCGCGCGACTGTCTGCTGCAGCTTCGTCAGCTCCACCTCGGTCGTCGTGCCCTTCGCGGTGGCGATCGCATCGGCCGTCGCGGCGGGGGCAGCCGGCGTCGCGGGTGCGCCGGCGCCGGCTCCCTCCACGTCGGCCTTCACGATCCGCCCGCCGGGCCCGCTGCCCGCGAGCGAGGCGAGATCGACGCCGCGCTCGGAGGCGATCCTCCGCGCCAGCGGTGACGCTTTGACGCGGCCGTCGCCGCCGGCCTCGGCGGCCTCGGCTGAGGGCGCCGGCGCGCTCCGCGCGGTGTCAGGCGCCGCCGTCGCAGCCCCGGCCGGCTCCTCGCCCAGGGCCGCGGGGCCCGCCACGGCCAACCCTCCCTCCCCATCTCCATCGACCGCGTCGCCCACGCGCGCGATCGTCGCGCCCACCGGCAACGTGTCGCCCTCCGAGGCGATCAGCTTCAGCGTCCCCGCCTGGTCGGACTCGTAGACCATCGTCGCCTTGTCGGTCTCGATCTCGACCAGCTCCTCGCCCCGCGACACCTCCTCGCCGTCCGCCTTCAGCCAGCGCAGGATCGTGCCCTCCTCCATCGTGTCCGACAGGCGCGGCATCACGATCTCGGTCATCGGCCGACCGTCGCCAGCGCCGCCGCCACGACCTGCGGCTCGTGCGGGTAGGCGATGTCCTCGAGCGGCTTCGAGTACGGCATCGGCACGTCGGCGCCGGTGACGCGCTGCACCGGCGCGTCGAGGTCGTCGAAGGCCTGTTCGCCGATCAGCGCCGCGAGGTTCGCCCCGACCCCGCCGTGCGGCCAGCCCTCCTCCACGATCACGCAGCGGTTCGTCCGCCTGACCGACGCGAGGATCGTGTCGAGGTCCAGCGGCCGCAGCGTGCGCGGGTCGATCACCTCGGCCTCGATCCCGTGCTCGGAGGACAGCGTCGCCGCCGCGCGTTCTGCCGTCAGCGCCATGCGCGAGATCCCGACGATCGTCACGTCGGAGCCCTCGCGCGCGACGCGCGCTTCGCCGAAGCGGACCAGGTGCTCCTCGTCCTCGGGCACGGCACCCCGGGTCCCGTACAGCGACTCGTGCTCGATGAAGATCACCGGGTTCTCGTCGCGGATCGCGGTCTTCAAGAGGCCCTTCGCGTCCGCGGGCGTGGACGGCACGGCGACGAGCAGCCCCGGCACCTGCAGGTAGAGCGCCTCGAAGCAGTGCGAGTGCGTCGGCCCGAGCTGGTGGCCCGCGCCCTGCGGCATCCGCACCACCAGCGGCACCCGTGCCTGCCCGCCGAACATGTAGTGGATGTGCGCCGCGTGGTTGACGATCTGGTCGAACGCGAGCAGCGAGAAGTTGATCGTCATCAGCTCGACCACCGGCCGCAGCCCCGCCATCGCCGCGCCGACGCCCATGCCGACGATCGTGTTCTCGGAGATCGGCGTGTCGCGCACGCGCCGCTCGCCGAACTCCTCGAGCAGGCCCTCGGTGACCTTGAACGCGCCGCCGAAGACGCCGATGTCCTCGCCCATCAGCATCACCCGCTCGTCGCGGCGCAGCTCCTCGCGAAGTGCCGCGCCGAGCGCCTCGCGGTAGCGGATCTCCCCGGTCGCGCTCGGCCATCAGCTCTCCGCCCGCGGCGGCGCCTCCCCGCCCTCTTCGCCGGCGGCGAGCGCGCTCGTGAGCTGCTGGGGGATCTCGTCGTTGGCGGCCTCGGCGGCCTCGCCGCGAGGCGGGGCCCGCAGAGCGCTCGTCGGTCGTCTCCACCGAGTACCAGCCGCGGTCGGCGTCGCGGAGCACGTAGACGTCGTCGAAGAGCTCCCCGGGCTCGGGGAACGGCGAGGCGTCGGCGAACTCGACCGCGTCGTCAACGCGCGCGATCGCCGCGGCGTCGATCGCCTCGATCTCGCCGCCGTCCAGCACGCCCTCCTGCACGAGCCGCTCCCCGAAGGCCGGGATCGGGTCGCGCCGGCGCCAGGATTCGACCTCGTCCTTGGTGCGGTACTGCTCCGGGTCGGCCATCGAGTGGCCGCGGAAGCGGTAGGTGACGGCCTCGATCAGCAGCGGCCGGCGCTCCTCGCGCACGCGCTCGACAGCTTCGGCCACCACCGCATGGGTGTCCGCGACGTCCATGCCGTCGCAGCGCATGCCCGGGACGCCGAGGCTCTCGCCCTTGCGCTGCAGGTCGGTGACCGCGGAGTGCCGGCCGAGCGCCGTGCCCATGCCGAACTGGTTGTTGGTCACCATGAAGACGACCGGCAGGCGCCACAGCGCCGCCAGGTTCAACGTCTCCCCGAAGGTCCCCTGGTTCGACGCGCCGTCGCCGAACTGGCACAGCGTCACCTCGTCGCGCCCCGAGTAGTCGCTGCACAGCGCGATCCCCGCCGCGATCGGCAGGTTGCCGCCGACGATCCCGTAGCCGCCCATGAAGCGCCGCGCGAGGTCGAACATGTGCATCGAGCCGCCGCGCCCGTGGCAGATCCCGTCCCTGCGCCCGAACAGCTCGGCCATCACCTTCTCCGGCGGCGTGCCCCGCACGAGCGCGTGACCGTGCGAGCGGTAGGTGGAGATCAGGTAGTCGCTCGTCGCGCAGCGCGCGCGCGCTGCCGACGATCGTCGCCTCCTCGCCGATCGACAGATGCAGGAAGCCGCCGATCTTGGCGCGCGCGTACTGCTCGCCCGCGCGCTCCTCGAAGCGGCGGATCAGCGTCATCGTCTCCAGCCACTCGCGAGCCTGTGCGGGCGCGGGGAGGGCTCGAGCCGATGTGCCTGTGCTCACGACTCCACCGTACCCCAGCGAGCCCGGAACTCCTCCGCGTCGAGGCTGTTCAGGTCTGAACGCATTTCGCGGGCGAGCTTCGAGGCGGCGTGCGGAGGCCGGTCGAGCAGCACGATCGCTTCGCCGCTGGAGACCTCCACCAGCTCGATGTGATCGACCCTGTTCGGGTCCGCGAGCAGCGCGGGTGCGCGCCCGCCGCGCGTCACGATCAGCCTGTAGGCGTCCTTCGCCCTCATCCGCTGCGGTGGATCGTGAGGGGGGTTTCGGTCGCGGTCTCGGTCTCGGCACGCGGTTGCGGGGCGGAGCGCAGTGCCGCCAGCGCGTCGGGCAGGGTGCGCTCGCCGTGGAAGACGCGTCCCGCGGCGAGCACGGCCGGGACGTCGCGCACGCCCGCGCTCGCAGCTTGCGTCGTCGCGGTCTCGAGCTGCTCGGCCACCGAGCGCATCGAGGCCGCGCGCTGCACGGCGGCCGGGTGCATCTCGCACGCCGCGGCGGCGATCAGCACCGAATCCTCATCGGCGAGCGAGCGCCCGCCGGCAAACGCCTGGCGGAAGGCGGCCTGGGCGAACGGGACCGTGCGGCCGATCGACTTCGCGTAGGTCGCGACGCGCATCGCCAGCGCGCCGTCGAACGGGAACGGCTCGGGCCAGCGCAGCGGCTGCAGCCCCAGCTCGCCGGCGCGGCGCTCGACCTCTTCGCGGAACGCGTCGCGCTCGGTCTCGCAGCGGTGCGCCTCGAAGGTCTCGCCGCCTGCCAGCGCGGCGGCGTTCACGGGGATCCACTCGACCGGCTCGGGCGCGTTCGCGAAGACCGCGAGCGCCTGCTCCGCCGCCAGGTAGGCGAGCGGGCTCGAGAGGTCGAAGTAGAAGGCTGAGCGCGCCGGCATCGACCGGTCTGCTCAGCCGTGGATGAGCCAGCCGTCCGCCGCGCGGCCGGCTTCCATCACCGCCTCGGACAGCGTCGGGTGGCCGTGGATGATGCGGCCGAGCTCCGGGAAGCCGCCCTCGAGCGCGCGCACGTTGACGAGCTCCTGAATCAGCTCGGTCGCGCGCGAGCCCACGATGTGGCCGCCGAGCATCTCGCCGTAGCGCTTCTCGCCGACCACCTTCACCAGCCCCGTGCGGTCGCCGTAGACGGTGCCGCCGCCGACCGCTCCGTAGGGGACCTTGCCCACCACCACGTCGTGACCCTGCTCGCGAGCCTGCTCCTCGGTCAGCCCGAACGAGCCGACGTTCGGCGTGCAGAAGGTCGCCCGCGGGATGTCCACGTAGGCGATCGGGTGCGTCTGCAGCCCCGCGATGTCCTCTGCGGCGATGATCCCCTCGTCGGAGGCCTTGTGCGCGAGCGCGGGTCCGTGGACGAGGTCGCCGATCGCGTAGACGCCGGCGCGCGAGGTGCGCTGCGAGCCGTCCACCTTCACGAGCCGGCCCTCGAGTTCGATCCCGGCGTCGGCGAGGCCGAGCCCCTCGACGTCGGCGGCGCGGCCCGCGGCGATCACCACGTAGTCCACCTCGGCCTTCGAGTCGCCGTAGGAGAACGAGACGCCGCCCTCTCCGGCCTGGACGTCGCCGATCGGAGTTTTCGTCTGGATGTCGATGCCCTGGCGCTTGAGCCCCCGCTCGACCAGGCGCGAGATGTCCTTGTCCTCGGTCGGCAGCGCGGTGTCGGCGGCCTCGAGCAGGATCACCTCGCTGCCGAGGCGCACGAAGCCGGATGCGATCTCAGCGCCCGAGGCGCCGCAGCCGACCACCGCGAGCCGCGCCGGCAGCTCTCCAAGCGCCCACGCCTCCTCGGTGCCGAGCACGCGCCCGCCGAGCTCGACGCCCGGGATGCCGAGCGGGACCGAGCCCGTCGCGAGGATCACGCTGCCCGCACCGACCACCTGCTCAGCGCCGTTGGACGCGAGCACGCGCACATCGCCGTCGGCGGTGAGCGCGGCGCTGCCCTCGATCACGTCGATGCCGTTTTTCTTGAACAGCATCGAGACGCCCGAGGTCAGCGTTTCCACGACCTTCCCGCGGCGCGCCTGGATCGCCGCGTAGTCCACCTCGACCGATCCGACCTGCACGCCGAAGTCGCCCGCCTCGCGCACCTCGGTGAGCAGATCCGCCGAGCGCAGCACCGCCTTGGCCGGGATGCAGGCGTAGTTCAGGCAGCGCCCGCCGACCTTGTCGCGCTCGACGACAGCGGTCTTCTTGCCCAGCTGCGCAGCGCGAATCGCGGCCACGTAGCCACCGGGGCCCGAGCCGATCACGATCACCTCGTAAGAGCTCTCTGTCATGCCGGGGCTCACCCTATCGCGACGCGGGACGAGCGCCGGGACGCGAGCGGGCCGTTCCCCGAGGCCGGCGCGGAGCGCCGGCGTGGTGGCTGCGCCTCGCCGCGGGCCGGACGGCGAAGCGTGGAGAACCGGGAAAGGCCGGCACGGAGCGGGGCCTGGGGTCCGACTTGCCGTCGGCTGGACGGCGGAGTGTTGTCAAGCGCGGAATGCCGGCACGGAGCGCCGGCATTCCTATTCCAATTCCCCCGCCTGGATCCGCCCCATCACGCGCACGAGCTTCCAGAACAGCCAGCCGCCGAGGCCGATCGCGACCGTGCAGCCGAGGGCGGCGGGGATCGTCGCGGCGACCACCAGCGCGAGCGACGTCACGACGACCTGGAAGGCGAGCAGCGCCTCGAAGCCGAGCACCGCCCAGTAGCGCCCCTGCCACATCCCCACCGCGACCGCGCCGAGCACGATCGCGATCAGGATCGCGCCGGGCACGGAGCCGCCGTGGCGGCTGAGGTCGTGGACCGTCAGGGCTCCGGCCAGCACCGCGACCGCGAGCAGCGCGCAGACAGCGATCGCGACGAGCAGCGCGGGCGGGCGCTCACCGGGGGCGAGCGGCTCGAGCGCGCGGCGCGCGGCCTCCTCGCGCGCGCCTCGCGGCGGACGGCCGCCCTCGGGGCGGGGCGGCTCCTGCGCCGGGCGCGTGGGAGGGCCCTCTGCGCTGCTCGTCGTCACGCCTCGGCCCGGCCGAGCTTCTCGCGCAGCTCGCGTGCGGCCGCCTGCGGATCGGCGGCAGCGGCGATCGCGCGCAGCACCACGGCGCGCCCGGCGCCGGCCTCGATCACCTCGTCGATGTTCTCTGCGTTCAGCCCACCGATCGCGAAGAACGGCACCCGCGCGTTGGCCGCCGCGTAGCGGACCAGCTCGACACCCACGGCCGGACGGCCCTCCTTCGTGGGGGTCTCGTGCACCGGGCCCACGCCGATGTAGTCGACGAGCGCCGGATCGACGCCGTCGATCTCGGACTCGGCGTGGGTGGAGAGGCCGATCAGCATCTCGGGCCCGACGATCTCGCGCACCTGCTCCACCGGCAGGTCGTCCTGGCCGACGTGGATTCCGTCGGCCTGCACCTCCGCGGCCACCGCCGGGCGGTCGTTGACGACGAACAGCGCCCCGATGCGCTCGCAGAGAGCGCGTGCGGCGTGTGCGACGGCCGTCAGCTCGTCATCTCCCAGACGCTTGTCGCGCAGCTGCACGATGTCCGTGCCGCCGGCGACGGCGGCGCGCAGCAGGTCGGGCAGGCGCCCGGCATCGGGCGGGTCTCCGGGCACGCCGCACACGAGGTAGAGGCGGCTCGCCCGCAGGCGCTCGCGTCGATCCGCTCCAGCTTGGTCTCCGAGCATCGCCGAAGAGTCTCGCACGGCTGCGGCGGCCCCTCAGCCGCGCCGGTGAGGCACGCCAGGGCTTCGGCCGTGCCCGTGGCGTCCTGCCGGGCGCGGGCGCGGACTAGCATCATCGGCATGCGCAATGAAGGCGCAGCAGACCTGCTCGTCGTCGGCGGCGGCGTGATCGGCATGGCCACGGCCTGGCGGGCCGCCGGCCGCGGCATGACGGTCACGCTGATCGAGCGCGACGGCCTCGGCGAGGGCACCTCGCGCATCGCCGCCGGCATGCTCGCCCCCGTTGCCGAGGTCGAGTTCGGCGGCGCGGGGCGCCGCATGCTCGAGCTGGCGATGGCCTCCGCCGCGCTCTGGCCGCGGTTCGCCGCGGAGCTCGGAGCGGTGTCCGGGACGGAGATCGCGCTGCGCCCGACGGGCACGCTGCTGCTGGCGCGCGACGCCGACGAGGAGGCCGAGCTCGAGCGCCAGCTCGAGTTCCGCCGCTCGCTCGGCCTGGACGTGAGGCGGCTGCGCCCGAGCGCCGCGCGGGAGCTCGAGCCGGCGCTCGCGCCGGCGCTGCGCGGCGCCCTGGAAGCCCCCGGCGACCACTCCTTGGACCCGCGGCCGGTCCTGGCCGCGCTGCGCGAGGCGTGCACCGCCGCCGGCGTGCGGATCCGCGAGCACACGGCGCTCGCCGGTCTCGACCACGACGGCAGCCGTGTGGAGGCTGTGGTGCTCGCGGACGGCGAGCGGCTGTCGGCCGGCGCGGTGGTGCTCGCAGCGGGTCCGTGGAGCGGGCGGCTGCCCGGACTCCCGGACGGCGCGGGCGTACCGGTGCGGCCCGTGAAGGGGCAGATCCTGCGGTTGCGCGACCCGGCCGGGCCGGGCCTGCTCGAACGCGTGATCCGCTATCAGGGCGGCTACGTCGTCCCGCGCGGCGACGGGCGCTACGTGCTCGGCGGGACCGTCGAGGAGAAGGGCTTCGACACGAGCCCGACCGCCGGCGCGGTCTACGAGCTGCTGCGCCAGGCGCGCGAGCTGCTGCCCGGCATCACCGAGCTGGAGATCGAGGAGCTCTCGGTGGGGATGCGGCCCGGCACACCCGACAACCTCCCGGCGATCGGTCCCGCGCTGCTCGACGGCCTCTGGTGGGCGACCGGCCACTACCGCAACGGGATCCTGCTCGCGCCGCTGACGGCGGAGCTGATCACCTCCGCGCTTGCCGGCGAGGCGCGGACGGAGATGCTCGAGTGGTGCGACCCGGCGCGCTTCGCGCTGGCCGACGAGGCGAATCGTGCGGCCGTCACGCGAGCGGAGGTGCTGCGGTGATCGTGCTGAACGGCCACGCACGCGAGTTGCCGGAGCCGGCGACGCTCACTGCGGCGCTCGCCGAGCTCGACGTCGCGCCGGATGCCCGCGGCGTCGCCGTGGCGGTGGACGGCGAGGTGATCCCGCGCGCGCGCTGGGGCGAGCTCGAGCTGATCGAGGGCGCTCAGGTGGAGGTCCTGACCGCGATGCAGGGAGGCTGAGATGGGGACACGCGAGGAGAGCGTCGCCGGCACAGGACGGCACGGAGCGCCGGCCGACGCTGCGCTCGTCGGCACCGTCGAGGATCCGCTCGTGATCGCAGGGCGCGAGCTGCGCTCGCGCCTGTTGCTCGGGACGGGCGGGTTCCCCTCGCTGGAGCTGCTCGCCGAGTCGGTCGCCCTCAGCGGCAGCGAACTGGTCACGGTCGCGCTGCGGCGTGTCCAGGGCGCCGAGCGCGGGTCGCTGCTGGCGGTGCTGGAGCGCGCAGGCGTTCAGGTGCTGCCCAACACGGCCGGCTGCCACACCGCGCGCGACGCGGTGCTGACGGCGCAGATGGCGCGGGAGGCGTTCGAGACCGACTGGGTCAAGCTCGAGGTGATCGGCGACGAGGACACGCTGCTGCCCGACGCGCCCGAGCTGTTGCAAGCGGCTGAGCAGCTCGTGGGGGACGGCTTCGTGGTGCTCCCCTATACGACCGACGACCCCGTGCTCGCGCGGCGGCTGGCCGACATCGGCTGCGCCGCGGTGATGCCGCTCGGCTCGCCGATCGGCAGCGGCATGGGGATCCGCAACCCGTACAACATCGCCCTGATCCGCGAAGCGGTCGAGGTGCCCGTGGTGCTGGACGCCGGCGTCGGCACCGCCTCGGACGCGGCGCTCGCGATGGAGCTCGGGTGCGATGCGGTGATGGCGGCGTCGGCGATCTCGCGCGCGCAGGACCCGCCCGCGATGGCGCTCGCGATCCGCCGCGCCGTCGAGGCCGGGCGGCTGGCGCACGGCGCCGGGCGGATCCCGCGGCGGCGCTACGCCACCGCGTCGACCAGCGACGAGGGCCGCGCGGAGTTCTAGAGGACTTCGATCGTCCCGTTGATCGTCGCCGGGTGGATCGTGCACTCGAAGTGCACGATCCCCGGGTGTGTGAGCTTCACTTCGAAGCTCCCGCCTTCGCCGAAGTTCTTGGAGGCGAATCTCTGTGGGCCGCCCACGCTGGTCGCGTTGTGCTGGATCGGGTCGTCGTTGACGAAGCGCACCGTCGTGCCGGCCTTCACGCGCAGCGTGTCCGGTCTGGCCGTCACGTAGTGGTAGACGATCTGAGCGGTCCCGCTCTGGACGGGATCGGACTTCGACGGCGCGGCGAACTTCGGGACGCCGATCGCCTTCAGGCTGCTCCCCGAGGTGCTGGTCTGCGGGGTGGGGGAGGTGCCCTGGCGCGTCGTCGGCGGAGCGCTCGTCGTCGTTCCGGAGGAGCCGCAGCCGGTGAGGACGGCGCCGCCCAGCATCGACAAGGCGACGAGCAGAGCGGCGGCGGAGAGGGAGCGGCCCAAGCGCATGCGGGGACGATCCCACATCGCCCCCGTGACTCGTGCAGGTCCGCCTTCTTCGAGCACCTACACTGGCCGCTTCGATGACGCGCCACCTTCTGACAGGAGCCGAGCTGAGCCGCGAGGAGCTCGACGCGCTGCTCGCCCGCGCGCAGCAGCTCGCCGACGAGCCGCTGTCGAGCCGGGCGCTCGAGGGGCGCAACGTCGCGCTGATCTTCCAGAAGCCCTCGACACGCACGCGTGTCTCCTTCGAGGTGGGCATCGACGAGCTTGGTGGCCACGCGGTCGTGCTCCGCTCCGACGAGCTCCAGCTCTCGCGCGGGGAGGCGCTGCGCGACACCGCGCTGGTGCTCTCCCGCCACGTCGCCGCGATCGGCCTGCGCACGGGCCCCGACGAGGCTCTCGAGGAGCTCGCCCGCTACAGCACGGCGCCCGTGATCAACATGCTCAGCGCCCGTCACCACCCCTGTCAGGCGCTCGCCGACCTGCTGACGCTGCGCCAGGCCCATGGGCGGCTGGAGGGGCTGCGGCTCGCCTACGTGGGTGACGGCAACAACATCGCCCGCTCGCTGGCGATCCTCGGCTCGCTCGCCGGACTTGAAGTCGTGGTCGCCTCGCCTGCCGGCTATGCGCTGGAGAGCGAGCTCGCGCCGCCGCCGGGGGCGACCGGGCGGATCGAGCTGCACACCGACCCGCGCGAGGCCGTCGCCGGCGCGGCCGCCGTCTACACCGACGTCTGGGTCAGCATGGGCGATGAGGAGACCGCCGATTCCAGGCGCCGCGACCTCGCGGCCTACCGCGTCGACGACGCCCTGCTCGACGCCGCCGCCCCCGGCGCTTTCGCGATGCACGACCTGCCCGCGCACCCGGGTGAGGAGATCACCGCCGAGGTTCTCTACGGCAGACGCGAGCGGATCTGGGACCAGGCGGAGAACCGGCGCCACGCGCAGAAGGCGCTGCTCGAGCTGCTGGTCGGATCGGGATGACAGCGGCGCCCGCGCACCCTGACGGGCACACGCACCCTGAAGGGCAAGGGAGGCCCGGCCGCAGCGCGGCGACGAGCTCGAGCTGACGATCGACTCGCTGGCGTTCGGTGGCGAGGGGGTCGCGCGCCTCGGGGACTCCGGGTACGTGGTGTTCGTAGCCGGGGCGATTCCCGGTGACCGCGTGCGTGCGGTGGTGCACAAGCGCAAGCGCTCCTACGCCCACGCCCGCACGCTCGAGGTGCTGACGCCCAGCCCGGAGCGGATCGCGCCGCTTGCGGATCATCCCGGCGTGCCCTGGCAGGTGCTGCCCTACGAGCGCCAGCTCGAGATCAAGCACGGACAGGTGCGCGAGGCGCTCGAGCGGATCGGCGGCCTGGAGGGCTTCGAGCTCGAGGAGATCGTGCCTGCGCTCGAGCAGTGGCGCTACCGCAACAAGCTCGAGTACTCGTTCGGCAACGCCGCCGACGGCTCGCTGCAGTGCGGCTTCCACGCGCCCGCGGGCGGCAACGCGGTGGTGGCGATGGAGGACTGCCTGCTCGCCTCCGAGCTGGGCAACCGCGCGCGTGAGCTCGCCGCGGCCTGGTGTCGCGAGCAGGGTCTCGGCGCGTGGGAGCGCGGGCGGGGGCCGGGACGGATGCGTGGCGAGCCGGTCGGCCCGGCGCCCGACGGGCGCGTGCAGCTGCGCAATCTCGTGGTGCGCGAGGGGCGGCGCACCGGCCGCGTCCAGGTGCGATTGGTCACCAGCCACGGCGAGCTTGACGCGGGCGGGTTCGCGGCAGCGCTGGCGGCGGGCCTCGGCGAGCAGCTCAGCGGCGTGCTCTGGTCACGCACCGACAGGCCGGCTGAGACCACGCAGGGGGGCGAGACCGAGCTGGTGTGGGGCGAGGAGCAGTTGCCCGAGCGTCTCGGCGAGCTCGACCTGCGCATCTCGCCCGAAGCGTTCTTCCAGACCAACACCGAGATGGCCGAGGTGCTCTACGGCGTCGCCGCGGAGTACGCCGCGCTCGAGGGCTGGGAGCGCGTCTACGACCTCTACTGCGGGATCGGCTCGATCGCGCTCACGCTCGCGCCGCGGGCAGGTCAGCTATGGGGGATCGAGCTGGTCGAACCCGCCGTCGCCGACGCGATCGCCGGCGCCCGGCGCAACGCGATCACGAACGTGAGCTTCTTCGCCGGCGACGCCCGGCTCGCGCTGCCCGAGCTGCTGGAGCGCGCCGGACGTCCGGACCTGGTCGTGGTCGACCCGCCGCGCGCGGGGCTCTCCAAGAAGGTCGTGCACCGCATCCTCGACGCGTCGCCGAAGCGCATCGTCTACGTCTCGTGCAACCCGACGACGCTGGCCCCGAACGCGTCGGAAATGGTCGAGGCGGGCTGGACGCTCAAGCGGGTGCGTCCCGTCGACATGTTCCCGCAGACGCACCACATCGAGTGCGTCGCGCTGCTCGAGCGCACCTGAGCCTGGGCGCGAGCGCCCTCCCCGGCGCCCCTGCACATCGCTACGGCGTCACCAGGTGCTCCAACGGGTAGGTCGCGACATCGGCTTCGCCGCCGATCCCGAGATCGGCGAGCGCCGGCAGCAGGACGTCCTCGTCGAAGCGTGTCGCGTACCAGTCGGACTCCCAGATCTGCGCGACGCGGATCGTCCCTTCGACCTCGGTCGCGCCGTGGAGGATCAGCCCGAGCGGGTGGTGGTGGTCGATGTCCAAGCGCGCCCGCAGGGCGTCGTAGGTGCTCCGGTCCATGCCTCGATCGACGATCCTCAGAACCACGCTGTTCCCCTCCGTTCGCCGCAGAAGTCTAAGCGGCTAGGCTTGCGCCGTGCGCGCCGCCACGATCCGCGACCAGGACATCGTGATCGAGCAGCACCCGGACCCCGAGCCGCTCGGCGAAGAGGTGCTCGTGCAGGTGAAGGCGGCCGGGCTGAACGGCGGCGACATGATGCAGAAGCGCGGGCTCTACCCGGCGCCCCCGGGCTATCCCGAGGACATCCCCGGGATGGAGCTGGCCGGAGAGGTCGTCGCGCTTGGCTCGAAGGCGACCCGCTTCGAGGAGGGCGCGCGTGTGATGGCGATCGTCGGCGGCGGCGCCCAGGCCGAGCTCGCGCTCGTGCACGAGCGGCTGTTGATGCCCGTCCCGGCCGGGCTCGACTGGCCGGCCGCGGGCGGGCTGCCCGAGGTCTTCACGACGGCTCACGACGCCGTGTTCGTCCAGGCCGGGCTGCGCCCGGGCGAGCATCTGCTCGTGCACGGCGGCGCAGGCGGCGTCGGCACAGCGGCTATCCAGCTCGCCCGGGCTGCGGGCGCACGCGTGACGGCGACTGTCCGAAACGACGAGCTCCGCGACGAGGTGGCGACGCTCGGCGCGATGGCGGTCCCGTGCGAGGACTTCGCCGAACGCGGGCCTTTCGACGTGATCCTCGAGCTGGTGGGCGGGCCGAACATGGACGAGAACCTGATGGCCCTGGCGACGGGCGGGCGAATCAGCGTGATCGGCGTCTCGGCGGGTGCCAAGAGCGAGCTCAACCTGCTGGCGCTGATGGGCAAGCGCGCGCGCATCCACGGCTCGACGCTGCGGGCGCGGCCGCTGGAGGAGAAAGCCTTGAACGCGCGCCTGGTCGAAGACGAGGTGCTGCCCCTGTTCGAGCGCGGCGAGGTTTCGGTGCCGGTCGCCGACACGTTCCCGCTGCAGGAGGCGGCGGCGGCGTACGAGCGGTTCGCCGCCGGGGGGAAGCTCGGCAAGGTCGTGCTGGTCTTCGGCGAGTAGGGCGCCGTGCACGAGACGGAGGGCGACTTCGAGCGGCTGCAGGCGCTACTCGACGCGAGCTATGCACGCGCCGGCTCGCATCTGCGCTCGATCTGGGGAGAGGAGACGCGGCTCGATGCGCGGGCTCTGAGCGAGGAGCTCGCGGGCGTTCAGGTCCTGGACCTCGCGACCGTGACGCCGCGCGCGGAGCCGCGCGTCGCCCCCGTGGACGGTCTGTTCTTCCGGGGGCGGCTCTGGTTCGGCTCGGCCGAGAGCTCACAGCGCTTCCGCAACATCCGCGCCAATCCCGCCGTCAGCGGCGCGATCACGAAGGGCCTCGAGACGTTTCTGGTGCTCGTCCACGGACGGGCGGTCGAGACCGACCCTCGCTCGGCGGAGGCGGAAGGGTTCGCGGCCCTCCCGCGCGAGCTCTACGACTTCGACTGGGATGAGGCGCACCCAGACGCGCCGTACGCCTGGATCGAGGCAAGCACGCTGCTCGCGTTCAGGCGCGCCTGAGGCACCGCCCGGCGCAACTTCCGACACCCGGAATATGTGCTGGAGGGAATGAGGGCCGTTCGCGCCGTTCGCGGCGGGCTAGTACGGCGGCTGCGCGTCGTACCAGTCACCGAGCACGCGGAACGCCGCCCAGAACTCGCTCTTGGCTGCCTGTTCGTCGAGCGACTCGTCGATGTCGGGGACATAGAGCGCGTCGATCGTCGGCGTCAGCTGCTGGACCTGGCCGGGGACGAGGTCGAGCGTCCGCGCCAGCGGGATCTCCATCTCGTTGAGCGCGGTGAGTGCCTCGGGGCCCATCACGACGACGATCTTCGGCTGCACGATCGCGATCTCTTCGACGACGCGTGAGATGCACGCGAAGTCAGCGAGCGAGGCATCGCTCAGCGGGCACTTCACGCACAGCGTCCCGTAAACGGCGAGCGGGTCGATCTGCAGCCGCTTCAGCGACTTCATGATCGCGCCGCCCGCGCGGCCGTAGAAGGCGACTCCCTCCTCGACCTCTGAGGGCACTGGGGCGTGCTTGAGCAGCATGATGTCGGCCTGCGGATGGCCGGAGCCGAGCACGGGCATCAGGTTGCCGCGCGGGCAGTGCGGGCAGGACTGCAGCTCGCGCGTCAGGGAGTTGAGCTCGCGGATTGCGCGCTCGAGGTACTTCTCGCGGATCTCGTCGTCGGTCACGGGCATCGGTCCCGGTGGATTTGACGGGGCTCCCGCTTGTCCTTGACCGTGCATCATCGGTTGCGTCGCGCCGGCGCTACCGCCGGCTGCCGTGGCGGACCCGCCTGAGCCTCCGCGCCTTGCTCGCGCGGCGTGCCGCGCGGGGCGTGGCACGCGTCTGCAGGAACTTCAGCGCCTGCACGTAGAGCAGCGAGGAGGGGCGCGTGAGGATGTCCGCGTCGCGCAGCGACTGCAGGAACTCCGCCGCGCCGTCGAAGTCACGCATCCGGATCCGGACCGAGCCGAGACCCTGGGCCACGTGGGAGTCCGAGCCGGCTCCCGCGACGATGCGGTACTTGGCCGCGAAGCGCGCCGCCTCGTCGTTGAAGGCGCTGATCGCCACGCGCGGGTTGAAGACCTCGATCGCGTCGACTTCGTCGAGGTGCGAGAGCAGGTGCTCGTAGTCGGGGACGGCGTGCATGCGGTCGAACGGGTGCGGCACGTACACGACGCCGCCCTGGTCGCGGATCGCGGCGATCGTCTCCCGCAGGCTCAACCCGCGAGGGATCTTCTCCTCCAGGAACAGCCCGATCACCTCGCCCTGGCCGGCGGTCTTGATCTCCTCGGCCACGATCACCTTCACGCCGGCTGCCGCCGCCTGCTCGCGCGCCTCCAGCGCACCTGAGATCTCGTTGTGGTCGGTGACCGCGATCGCGCCCAGGCCTCGTTCGCGGGCGGTCGCGAGCAGCACCTCGACCGGCGTCGCGCAGTCGGGCGAGTGGTCGGTGTGCATGTGCAGGTCGACGTCGATCAGCGGGCGCTGCGAGAGCGCGCGGCGGAGGTGCTCATCGCCCTCGGCGGGGTGGCGCCGCGCGGCCAGCTCGCGGTAGAGGAGCTCGAGCTGCTCGGCTGCGCCGGGGTCCTCGTCGGCGACGAGCCGGTAGTCGCCCGGGAACTGGCGTTCCATCAGCTCGGCCGTCGCCTGGTTGCTCGCGACGCGCGCGTCCAGACGCCCGAAGAAGCTCTCGACGAAGCGGCGCGCCAGCAGCGTCGAAAGCAGGCGCTCGGCGGAGGAGTGGAACGAGCCGACGTTCAGCGCGCGCGAGTGGCGCAGGGCGGCGTTCGAGGTGCTCGGCGCGAAGGGCTCGTGGACGTGGACGAAGTCGAGGTCGAGGAAGCCGAGCAGTTCCTCGACGGTGCGGGCGACGTCGATCGGCAGCGCCACCGGACGGCGGCGCGCGGTCGGGACGACATCGAGGACCTCGCCCACCGCGAACACGCGGGGCTCACCCTCGTCGGTGCCCGCGAGCAGCGCGGCGCCGCTGCCACGTGCCGCGCGCAGCGCACGGCGCGAGTCGCGCACGCGCTCCTGCGAGCGCGACGGCGCGACGATCAGGACGCGATGCCCGCGCCGCGAGAGCTCGCGCGCGACGCGCGCCACGTGCGCGTTCACCTCGTTGTCCTCGGCCTCCCACGGGTAGGGCGTGACGTGGGCGATCGAGAACGTCTCGGACATCGACGTGAACGAGGTTAGCCGCTAAGGGTCGGCACCGAGCGCCGAGCCGCCCCTGCGATAGGTGCTCGGGCCGCCGGTGCCCGGCACACGTGAGCGAGGTTCCGGGCCGGCATGGAGAGCCGGCCCGGCCTCTCGATTACTTCGCCGCGGCGGCCTTCGCGCGGGCCGGCGCTTTGCGGCCCTTCGGGCGGGTGCCCGGCTTCCCCGTGTGCTTGGCGATGAAGGTCTCGGTGTCCCGGCGCGCCTGGTCGTCGGGGCGCTGGTTGTGGGGCGACTTCATCAGGTAGGAGGAGGGGCCGTCGAGCTGCCCGCCGATGCCGTGGTTGAGCGCGAGCTTGCAGCAGCGCACCGCGTCGATCACGATCCCGGCCGAGTTCGGCGAGTCCCAGACCTCGAGCTTCAGCTCGACGTTCAGCGGCACGTCGCCGAACGCCTGGCCCTCGACGCGGATGTGCGCCCACTTGCGATCGGTCAGCCACGGCACGTAGTCCGAGGGCCCGATGTAGACGTCGCTGGCCGGCAGCTCGTGGTCCATGATCGACGTGACGGCGTTGGTCTTGGAGATCTTCTTGGACTCCAGCCGCTCGCGCTCGAGCATGTTGTAGAAGTCCATGTTGCCGCCGACGTTGAGCTGCGAGGTGCGCATCATCTTCACGCCGCGGTCCGCGAACAGCCGGGCGAGGTTGCGGTGCACGATCGTGGCGCCGACCTGGGACTTGATGTCGTCGCCGACGATCGGCAGGTTCGCCTTCTTGAAGCGCCGGTCCCAGTAGTCCTCGCGGGCGATGAACACCGGGATGCAGTTGACGAAACCGCAGCCGGCCTCCAGCACCTGCTCGACGTACCACTTGGTTGCCTGCTCGGATCCGACCGGCAGGTAGGAGACGACGACGTCGGTGTGCGTGTCCTTGAGGATTTTCACGATGTCCGCGGTCTCGCCGGGCGCCTTCGTGATCTTCTCTTTGAGGTACTTGCCGAGCCCGTCGTGGGTCATCCCGCGGTAGACGGGGACGCCGAGCTTCTTCGGGACCTTGGCGAACTTCATCGTGTTGTTCTGGCCGGCCCAGATCGCTTCGCCGAGGTCCTTGCCGACCTTGGTCGAGTCGATGTCGAAGGCGGCCGTGAATTCGATGTCGGAGATGTGGTAGCCGCCGAGATCGACGTGCATCAGGCCGGGGACCTGCTCGGAGGGGTCGGCGTCTTTGTAGTAGTGGACGCCCTGCACGAAAGCGGAGGCGCAGTTGCCGACGCCGACGATGGCGACGCGGACCTTCTCGGACTGGTAGCGCGCGGCGCCGTTGGTTGAGGCGGCGCCGTTGCCGTTGGCGCGGCCGTTGCTGTCCTGCTTGCTCACGAGTGCGATGTCCTTTGCGGGGCGCGATGGCCCGGTCGAGGGGCTCCGCCGTCGCGGGCACCCTGGCTTGCGGTTGGGCCGCTGGGGGTCGCGGCCGCTCGGAGGAGAGTACCCCTGCCCCGAGCGAAGGTCACACCGCGAGCGCGCGGCGCACGTGCCAGATGCGCTGCCCGACGGTGATCACGCTCAGCGCGGCGAGCACGTAGACGGCGGGCTCGAGCAGTTCGAAGTTGCCCAGCGACGCCCCCTTGGCGAACAGCAGACCGATCGAGAGGATCACGACGCGGACCGGCCTGGTCGCGATCCCGACCTTGCACTCGACCCCCAGCGCCTCTGCGCGGGCGCGGGTGTAGCTGACCATCAGCGACGCGAGCACGGCGACGACCACGCCCGCGGCGGCGACGCGGTTGCCTTCCAGCGCGAAGTAGCCCACGACGGCGGTCAGCACGATGCCCTCCTCGATGCGGTCGAGCGTCGAGTCCAGGAACGCGCCGAAGGGGGTGCCCTTGCCGGACATCCGCGAGTACCGGCCGTCGAGCGTGTCCATCACCGAGCCGACGATGAACGCGATGCCGCCGAGGAAGAAGAGCTGTTCCCAGACGAGCACGGCGGCGACGAGGTTCAAGAACAGCCCCGTGAGCGAGATCGCGTTCGGGGTGAGCCTGGACTCGATCAGGCGGTTGCGGACCAGCTCGCGCCGCTGGCCCTGGCCGATCGGCGCCCGCGGCGCGCGGCCGTTCGCGCGCGCGGCACGCGCGGCGTTGCGCCGTGCCCGGCGGGTCGGGGACTGCTGCCGCGGCGCCACCGGCTGCTACCCGCTCGCGGTCAGCCGTGGGGTGACGGCGGAGAAGCGCCAGACCGATGGTCGCGCTCGGGCGAGCCAGGTCGCGCCGTAGGCCGAGGCGCCCGCTGTCAGCGCGCCGAGCATCGCGTCGACGAGGAAGTGGTTGGCGGTCACGACGATCACGAACGTCATCAGGAACGGGTACAGGATCCAAGCCACGCGGGCGAGGCTGTGGCGCACCAGGCGGGCGAGCGACCAGCCGATCATCAGCGCGAACGCGACGTGCATCGAGGGCACGGCCGCGTAGAGGTTCGTGATCGCGCTGACCGAGTGGCTGCCGCTGTCGACCTTCACGCCCGCGTAGTCCGCGACGCTGTCGATGAAACCCCACTCCGGGAAGAAGCGCGGCGGCGCGGTCGGGAAGGCCGTGTAGCCGACCAGCGCGATCGCCATCGCGATCATGAACATGTTGCGCACGAAGTAGAAGTTCTTGTTGTGGCGGAGGTAGATGTAGATCAGCGCGCCGATCGTCACGGACGTCTGGGCGTTGACGTAGATCCAACTCGAGAGCACCATCACGAAGTGGCTGCCCGAGGCCCATGTCTGGATCGACGGCTCGACGAACACGTGCATGCCGCGCTCCAGCGAGATCAGATCGCGTGCGTGCGCGAACGCCTCGTTCGCGTCGCCCTCGACGAGACCCCGCACGAGCCTGTAGCCGAGGTACGCGAGACCGAACAGAGTTACCTGCCGAAGCGCGTCGATCCAGCCGTGAGGGAGGACGCGCGCTTGCAACTCGCGAACGCGGGCGACCATCGCGACCAAGCCTAGACGATGCTCAACGGCAGCGGGCGCCGTGGTCGAAGACGCGCGCGAGCGAGAAGTCGATGCCGACGTGCACGGTCTCCGGGCGCGCGACGCGCACCGCGGTCCAGCCTCCGGGCGCTTCCTCGACGCAGCCGCGACCGCTCGAGAGCGACCAGTACGGCGTGAAGCGCAGCCGCACCTCGAACGTGCCGGCGGACGGCGCGTCGAGCACGAAGGAGTCCGTACCGGCGCTCTGCAGACGCGACGGCGGCGCGGCGAGCGGCCGCGGGGCGAGGACGGCGAACAGCCGCCAGTGGCGCGAGCGCCAGACTTCGCGCAGCAGCCCACGCGAGCGGGGCGAGGCCACCAGCGTCGCCTCGGCCTTGCCCGAGTAGTCCAGCGGCGCGTCTGGAAGCGCGACGTAGGAGATCGCCTGCTCTGCCGAGCCACGCGGCGTAGCTGCTCGCAGCGGTGGGCGGGCCGTCTTCGTAGAAGAGCGGGTTGCGGTAGCGGTCGAGCTGGCGCTCCCAGCCGCGCGCGATCATCGCCGCGGGCGCGACGTAGCGCGCCTCCCAGTGATCGACGGTCGGGACGACCTCGATCCGCACGGGCCGCGCGCCGTAGCCGACGCCGAGCGTCCGCAGCTCGGCCGAGCAGGGGCGCGTAGTAGGACTCCTCGACGCCCGGGTTGCCGACCGTCGAGACGTAGTCGGTGAGCGGGGCGTTGACCTGCCAGTAGGCCAGCGGCGCGACGAGCACCAGGGCGGCGATGTGGCGCCAGCGCGGCGTCGCGTCGAGCAGCCCGCAGACCGCGAACGGGCCGGCGGCGAGCGCGCCCAGGCGGTCGACGTTCCCGCCCACCGCGCTCGGCACCACGTAGGCGCCGAGCAGCGCGAGCGCGTAGAGCAGGGCGCCGATCCGCAGCACGCGCTGCTCTGCGCGGCAGCGCGAGCCCGATCGCCGCGACGGCGACGAACGCCGGCCAGAAGGCGGAGGCGACGAACGGCTGCGTGCCGCCTTCGGGGAAGGCGACGCTCAGCACGACGATCGGCACGAGGCCGCAGGCGGCGAGCGCAGCGCAGCGCAGACGCTCGGCGGGGATCGCCGCTCCCCAGGTGACGGCGCCGAGCGCGAGGAAGGCGCCGGCGACCGGGCTCGCGAGCGCTGTCACGAGCCGCCACCGCCAGCGCGGCGGGCCAGCGCCCGCGCTGGGCGAGCACGACCGAGCCGAGGCCGATCGCGAGGCCGAGGTCGAACGGCACGCGGCTCGAGAGCAGGGCGATCCCCGCGCCGAACGCGAAGAAGAACGCGCCGGCGCGCGCGGCGCGCGGCGGGAAGCGCCCGGTCGTCGCGAGCTCGAACAGCGCGGTCGCCGCGACCATCGAGAGGGCCGCGAGCAGCGCCGGGCCGAGCAGCGCGCCGAGCGCCGGGGCGAGCAGCGAGTAGGCCGGCAGGTGGTGGCCGCCGTACCAGCTGTTGTCCCAGAGCGTGAAGCCGAAGCTCGAGAAGAGGTGGCTGCGGTAGCTGGCGGCCGCGAGGTCCGGGCTCTGCGGCGCGAGGATCAGATAGACGATCGCGAGCAGCGCCGCCAGCGTCCACGCCGGCGGCCTTCGCAGCAACGCCGGCAGGCCGGCGCGGCGCTCGCGGGCGCGCCCTGCGCCGGCGCGCTCACCCTTCGCTCAGGAAGGCGGCGATGCGGTCGACCATGTCCGGCCGGTCGAACCACCCCCAGTGCCCGGCGTCCGGGTACTCGGCCAGCTCGCCCTGCGGCAGCGCCGCTGCGTAGTCGCGCCCGAAGCGCGCGGGGATGTAGGGATCGGCGCTGCCCCACACGACGAGCGCCGGCACGTCCAGCTCGCCGAGGCGCGCGCCCGGCCGCCTCGAGCTTCGCGGGCGGGGCGCTGCGGTACAGGCGCAGGATCGCGCGCTGGGTGCCCTGGTCGAAGTGCTCCCAGGTGCTCGGCGATGAACTCCTCGGGCAGCGGGCCCGGCGTCACGTTGGACTCGCGCGTGAGCTGGCGCAGCGTGTAGCTGAAGGTCATCCCCATCGAGAACTCGCCGAGCAGCGGCGTGCGCCAGATGCGCGCCGTGCGGTGCCAGCGGTAGCCGGGCAGGAGCGGCACCGCGTTGATGATCACGATGCGCGCGATGCGCTCGGGCATGCGCTGTGCGGTCAGCAGGCCGACGGCGCCCCAGTCGTGCACCACGAGGCTCACGCGGTCGAGCCCGCGCTCGTCGAGGAAGCGCCCGAGGAAGGCGGTCGTACTCCTCCATCGAGTAGGCGAGATAGCCGGGCTTGCCCGAGCGTCCGAAGCCCGGCAGGTCCGGAGCGATCCCGCCCGTACGCTCGAGGAACCCCACCCAATCGTCGGAGCTCGTCGGCACGCCGTGCAGGTAGAGCGGCGTGGCGCCGTCGCCGGGCACGGGTGCGCTGCGCCAGAAGACCGGGATCGGCCCGCCGAGCGTCGACGGGATCGCGATCTCGCCCTCGTGCTCTGAGACCTCGGCCACGCGGCAAAAATACCCCCCATCACGGGGGGCAGGCAGCCGGTACGGTGCTCGGCGTGACGCCCGAAGCCACGAGCCGCCGCCGCGCCTGCGAGCTGGCGCGCTCCTGCGCCGGCGCGCGTGCGCAGGGTGCGCGACCGGCTGCGGGCCGTCTACGGCGTGCCGCTGATGGCCCCGCACGGGCATCCGATCGCCGAGCTGATCCTGACCGTCCTCTCGCAGTCGACCAACGACCGCAACCGCGACGTCGCCTACCTGCGGCTACGCAACCGGCTGCCGTCCTGGGAGCAGGTGCGCGACGCGCCCGTGGCCGAGGTCGAGGAGGCGATCCGCCCCGGCGGCATCTCCAAGGTCAAGTCCGTGCGCATCCAGGCGATCCTGCGCGCGATCACCGACGACCCGAGGGACCCCGGCCACGAGCTCTCGCTGGACTGGCTCCCCCGCGTGCCGCTGCTCGAGGCGCGCGACTACCTCGTCGCGCTGCCGGGCGTCGGACGCAAGACGGCGGCGTGCGTGCTGCTGTTCGCGTACGGGCTGCACGATGTCCCGGTGGACACGCACGTCTCGCGCGTGGGCGGCCGGCTCGCGCTGCTCCGCGAGGGCGCGCCGTTCGAGGAGCTGCACGACGAGATGCTCGCGCTCACGCCGCCGGGCGAAGAGCTCGAGCTGCACGTCAACCTGCTGCGCCACGGCCGGCGCACCTGCCACGCACGGCGCCCGGCGTGCGCGGAATGCGCGCTCGCGCGCATGTGCCCGAGCCGGCACCTGTTCCTCTGACGGATGGCCCTGCGCGGGGGTGACGCCCGAGCTCAGCCGCGGGGCAGAACGGCGAAGGCGATCACCGCGTAGTGCATCGACGCGGCCGCGAGGACGAGCGCGTGGAAGACCTCGTGGTAACCGAACGTCTTCGGCCAGGGGTTGGGCCGGCCGGACGCGTAGATCACGGCGCCCATCGCATAGAGCAGGCCGCCGCCGAGGAGGCCGGCGACGCCCAGCCAGCCGACGGCTGCGGGCAGCTCGCCGAGCACCGCCGCCGCGACCGAGCCCAGCGCGACGTAGACGAGCGCGAGCAGCCACTTCGGGGCATCGATCCAGAGCAGCTTGAAGACGATCCCGCCGAGCGCTCCCGCCCAGACCACGATGAGGATCGTGTGGGCGAGCGTTCCGTGGAGGGCGATCAGGCAGACCGGCGTGTAGGTGCCGGCGATCAGGAAGAAGATCATCGAGTGGTCGAGCCGGCGCATCCAGCGGCGCGCGCCGGGGCGCCAGGTGACGCGGTGATAGAGCGCGCTCGTGCCGAGAAGCGCCGTCACAGCGACGGCGTAGATCGATGCCGCCAGCCGGGTGCGCCCATCGGACGCGGTCGCGATCAGCGCCGCGCCGGTCGCGATCGAGACGAAGAACGCGTACTCGTGCGAGACGCCCCGCAGGCGCGGCTTGAGCTTCGCGACGGCGATCTCCTGCGCCCCGGCCGTGGTCATCACAACAACCGTACCCCTCCGGGCTCCCACGGGTGCCACACGCGCGCGCAGCCCGCTACGAGCCCTTCTCCATATCCAAAATCAAAAAGACACAGATGGGTCTGCCAGCTTCGCGCGGGCGCGCTCCGGCGAGACCGTAACCACGTCCCACGCCAGGCCCACGCGCTCCATCCCCAGGATCAGCCAGCCCGACGGGTCCAGCTCCTACCAGCGCAGGCCGTGGAACGCCGATTGCGGGAACGCGTGGTGGTTGTGGTGCCACGCCTCGCCCAGCGACGGCAGCGCCAGCCAGAACACGTTCGTCGAGTGGTCGTCGATGTCGAAGCGGCGACTGCCGAAGAAGTGGCAGATCGAGTTGATGCTCCACGTCACGTGGTGGACGAGGAAGATCCGCACGAGCCCCGCCCACAGCAGCGCCGAGAGGCCGCCGGCGACGAGCGAGCCGCCGCTCAGCGCGAGCCCGGCTCCGAACGGCACGAGCAGGCTCCCGAGCGCGATCAGGGGAAAGCCGCGGTTGATGCGTCGCATCGTCGGGTCCTTCACGAGATCCGGTGCGAACCGTTTCGATGACGCCTGGCCGTGGGTCTCGAACAGCCATCCGACGTGCGCGTGCCACAGGCCGCTCGCCATCCCCCGCAAGCCCGCGCCCGCGCCGGCGTGGGGGCTGTGGGGATCGCCCTCTTCGTCGGTGAAGGTGTGGTGCTTGCGGTGGTCGGCCACCCAATCGATCACGCCGCCCTGCACCGAGAGCGAGCCGAGCACCGCCAGCGTGTAGCGCATCCACGTGCGCGTCTGGAAGGCTCGGTGGGTCAGCAGCCGGTGGTAGCCGACCGTGACCCCGGCCGCGCTCAGCACGTACATGACCGCGAAGATCGCCACGTCGCGAGGGCCGAGGAACCGATGCCACAGCAGCACCGCCGCGGCGATCACGCCCGCAAACGGGATCACCACTGCCGCGATGTTCGCGTTTCGCTCGAGCCGTGTCACTGGCGCTGCCCGCCTTTGATGAGGCTCGCCGGGAACCCCGCCAGCGCGGCCAGCACCAGCGCCGAGCGCGGTTCATAGGCGGCCGTCCAGAGCCCGCCGTGCGCCGCCCCGTCGCTGAAGAGCTCCTCGGGCGCGCGCTCGCGCTCGGGCTCGGTGTTCAGATCGTGGACGAGCAGCGCCGCCATCAGCACGCGCGTGGTGGCGGGCTCGAAGATCTCGATGCCGAAATGCCCGGCGCCGGCGTACGCCGCGGCCAGCACGCGATTCTTCGTGACCGACCGCGTCCACGTCGCCGGCGCGACGTTGAAGGAGACGCGCCGGCCCTGCTCGGCCGTGCGGATCCCGCGCCAGCGCTGCAGCCGCTTCGCGATCGCGTAGTTCGGGCCCTGCTGCTCGATCAGTGCGTCGGCGACCGGCACCGCCTCGGCGTAGGCGGGACGGTAGAGCCGCCCGCCCGAAAGGAGCTTCACCGGCGCCTGCGCGAACTTGCGCGCGCGGCGCGCGTCGTATGCAGCCCGCGCCCTTTCCGCCGTCGCGACCGGGACGACGTAGGCGTCGGTCGGTGTGCCGAGATAGGCGAGCGCGGTGGCCGGCTCGGCGTCGGCGATCCGCGTCGCGAGCGCGTCGAACGCGCCGCTCAACAGCACGTGCGCGCCGCCGTCCGCGTACGCGTACATCCCGAGCACCGGGCTCCCCTCGCCCTCGCCCAGGCTCTCGGCGAGCCAGTCGTGCAGAGCAGGGAGGTCGGCGACGACGTCCACACCGGCGGCGCCTTGATCGCTGATCGGCATCCGCACGCGGCCGCTGCCGGCGCGCGCCATCTCGTTCACGCGCGCCCACACCACGGCGTCGGGCACGTCGATCGCGAGCAGCTCCGCGCCCCACGTGCACAGCGGGCCGAAGGGGCCGATCTCCGAGCCGGCACCGATCACGGCGACGGTGCGCCCGGGGAGCGACAGCCACTCCGGGTGCTCGGCGACGAGGCCGACGGCTGTGGCGAACGACTCCTCGACGATGCCGGCGTCGACCCAAAGCCCGAGCTGCTCGCGCAGCTGCTCGCCGTGGAGCTTGCGCCCGCGGTAGGGCACCTCGAGCCGCTCAGCGGGGACAGCCGTGCCGCGGATCTCGCCGCTTCCGAGGCGCGGGCCCGCGGCGGTTGAGTCCAGGGCGCTCACGAGCGGCACCTCCCCGGCGGGGCCCTCGAGGACGAGGCGCTCGCGCATCGAGGCCAGGCCGGCGCGGGCGATCGCGCAGGCATCCGCCGGCTCGGCGGCGAGCGTCGTCAGCGCGCGCAGCAGCGGCGCGTACCCGCTGCGCCAGTTCTCGCAGGCGGCGATGCGGCCGGCGAGCTCGGAATCGGCGGCGCGCGCCGCGTCGGCCAGGATCGCGCGCGTCGTCGCGGTGGTCGAGCGGCGCCCGTCGGACTCGGGGAAGCGCAGCGGTCCTCGCGCCTGCTCCCCCGAGGCGGGCATCGGGCGCCGGCCGACCCCTTCGTGATCCTGCGGGGTGCGCGCGGTGCGGGACGGGCTGTCCACGGCAGCGACGATATGTGCGTGGCGGCTATGTTTCTTGCACCGTGAGCGTCAACGAGACGTGGAAAAACTATGTCGAGAGCACAGATGAGTGGCTCGACGAGCACGCGCTCCGCCGTATTCGCGGCTCGCTCGGGCCGATCGCGGACGCCGTGGTGGAGGCGATCCAGCGCGAAGTGCCCTCCTACGCTCGTCCGCTGGAGGGCGACTTCGGCCGCGGCATCCGGATGGGCACCGAGGTCGCGCTCCGCCGCTTCGTCGGCGACGAGCGCGACGCTCGCTCCGACGACGTCTACCGCCGGCTCGGCGCAGGCGAGTACCGGGCCGGGCGCGGGCTCGACGCGCTGCAGTCGGCCTACCGCGTGGGCGCACGCGTGGCGTGGCGTGAGATCAGCGACACCGCGGCCGCGGCAGGCGCCTCCGAGCGCGCGCAGCGCAACCTCGCCGAGGCGATGTTCGCCTACATCGACCGCATCGCGGGCGAGTCCGTCGAGGGGTACGCCGAGGCGCAGCTGCGCGACGCGGGGGACCTCGACCGCCGCCGCTCGGAGCTGGCCGAGATGCTGCTGGCCGGGGTCGCGGGCGACGACGCGGAGCTGGCTCGGCTCGCCGAGAGCGCACGCTGGCCGCTGCCGCGCACCGTCGCGTGCCTGGCGGTCGCGGGCGAGCGGGCCGACGGCGCGCGGCGCCTGCTCAGCGGCGAGACGCTTGCCGTGCGGGTCGGAGAGACGACCGGCATCGTCGTGCCGCACCCCGTCGCCCTGGAGCGCGAGACCCGGCGGCTCGCGGAGCGGCTGGGGCTGAGCGTCGCCGTCGGCCCCACCGTCGAGCTCGGCGAGACGCAGGTCTCGATGCGGCTCGCGCGCCGGGCGCTCGCGCTCGGCGCTCCGGGAGCGCCGCCCGTGGTCGCGGAGATGCGCCTGGCCGAGCTCGCGCTGCTCGGAGCCCCCGAGGTCGCAGTGCTCCGGCGCCGGCTGCTCGCTCCCCTCGAGGGCCAGACGCCCGCCAGCCGCGCGCGCCTGGAAGCGACGCTGCTGCAGTGGCTGCGCCATCGCGGCGCGCAGGGCGCGATCGCATCCGAGCTGGGGGTGCACCCGCAGACCGTGCGCTACCGGATGGCGCGGCTGCGCGAGCTGATGGGCGAGACGCTCGAGGATCCCGAGCAGCGCTTCGCCCTGGAGATGGCGCTGCGGGGGTAGGGGCCGTTCGCGGGTCGCTCGCCCTCAGGGCATCGGCGCGGTGCGCAGCGCGCCGCCGTCGCTCCAGCTGAGCGTCGCGCCCGCCCGCGCGAGCGAGCCTGCGTCGATCGCCTGGCCGGTGTCGAGCAGCGCCGGCGCCCCTTCGCGCGCGACGGCCCACACGGACTCCACGGCGGGGCCGCGATGGTCTTCGCGCGTCACGGTCCAGGCGACCGACCCGTGTGAGGTGACGAGGAAGCGGACCAGGGCTTCGTCGAAGACGAACCCGGCGTCGACGTAGGAGCCGGCTTCGATCGCGTGCAGGACGCGCCGCGCGCCGACGTCCACGACGACGAGTTTGGTCGTCCCGGAGTCGACGCCGAACTGCGTCTCGAGGTAGGCGGCGACGTGGCCGGCGAGCTCGAAGCGGCTCAGCGAGGTGTGCTGGTTCAGCCGCGTCGGCGCGAGCAGCGTCATGTGGCCGTGGTGCCCCGACAGGCACGCGAGCACCGCGCGGGGCGAGGCCTTTTCGCGGGCGCGTTTCATAGATGCCGAGCGCGGCGGAGCGGGCGAGCACCCGCGCTCCGCGCGCGGCGCAGCTGGGGGCGTGGCGCGGCGCGTCCTTGGCGAGCGCGGGCGCCCGGCGTCCCGCCAAGGCAGGCCGCGAGGGCCATGAGCAGCGCTGCGCTCGCACGTCTCATCCGGCGCAGCCTAACCGTTCGGGGTCGCCCCTTCGCGGCCAAAACCGCCAATTTCCAGGGCTTTTCCTGTCTTGATGCCGCTGAGTAAATCTGCCATAATGTCACTCAGATTTGTAAAGCCCCATCGAAGGAGACAACAACCCCATGGCCAAGACCATAGGCATCGACCTAGGCACGACGAACTCGTGCATGGCGGTGCTCGAGGGCGGCGAGCCGACCGTCATCGAGAACGCCGAGGGCGGCCGCACGACCCCGTCGGTCGTGGCCTTCACGAGCTCGGGCGAGCGCCTCGTCGGCACCGTCGCCAAGCGCCAGGCCGTAACCAACCCCCAGAACACGATCTTCTCCATCAAGCGCTTCATGGGCCGCAAGGAGGCCGAAGTGCGCGAGGAGGAGTCGATCGTCCCCTACAAGGTCGTCGCCGGCCCCAACGGCGATGCCCGCGTCGAGGCGAACGGCGAGCAGTTCTCGCCGCCGGAGATCTCGGCGATGATCCTCCAGAAGCTGAAGTCCGACGCGGAAGCGTATTTGGGCGAAGCCGTCGACTCGGCCGTGATCACCGTCCCGGCCTACTTCAACGACGACCAGCGTCAGGCGACCAAGGACGCCGGCACGGTTGCCGGCCTCGACGTCAAGCGCATCATCAACGAGCCGACGGCGGCCTCGCTCGCCTACGGGCTCGACAAGGAAAGCGACCAGACGATCCTCGTCTTCGACCTCGGCGGCGGCACCTTCGACGTGTCGGTGCTCGAGATCGGCGACGGCGTCTTCGAGGTCAAGTCGACCGCGGGTGACAACCACCTCGGCGGCGACAACTTCGACAAGGCGATCGTCGACTGGCTCGTCGCCGAGTTCCGCAAGGACCAGGCGATCGACCTCTCGCAGGACCCGATGGCCCTGCAGCGCCTCTACGAGGCGGCCGAGAAGGCGAAGATCGAGCTCTCCACGACCCAGGAGACGCAGATCAACCTGCCGTTCATCACGGCGGACGCCGCGGGCCCGAAGCACCTCGACACCCGCCTCACGCGGGCCAAGCTCTCCGAACTGACGAGCGACCTGCTCGACCGTGTCGTGAAGCCGGTTCGCCAGGCCCTCGACGACGCCAAAGGCAAGGGCGTGAAGGACGTCGAACACGTGGTGCTGGTCGGCGGCATGACGCGTATGCCGGCCGTGCAGGAGAAGGTCAAAGAGCTCACCGGCAAGGAGCCCCACCGCGGGGTCAACCCGGATGAGGTGGTGGCGGTCGGTGCTGCGATCCAGGCGGGCGTGCTCGCCGGCGACGTCAAGGACGTGCTGCTGCTCGACGTGACCCCGCTGACGCTGGGCATCGAGACCAAGGGCGGCGTGATGACGAAGCTGATCGAGCGCAACACGACGATCCCGACCCGCAAGGGCGAGGTCTTCTCGACGGCTGAGGACAATCAGCCGTCGGTCGAGATCCACGTCCTGCAGGGCGAGCGCGAGATGGCTCAGTACAACAAGTCGCTCGGCAAGTTCCAGCTCACCGGCATCCCGCCGGCGCCGCGCGGCATCCCGCAGATCGAGGTCGCGTTCGACATCGACGCGAACGGCATCCTCAACGTGTCGGCGAAGGACCTCGGCACGGGCAAGGAGCAGAAGATCGAGATCAAGGCGGGCTCCGGGCTCTCCGACGACGAAATCAAAAACATGGTTTCCGACGCCGAGTCCCACGCCGAGGAGGACCGCCGTGCGCGCGAGCTGGCCGAGGCCCGCAACAACGGGGAGAACGCCGCCTACCAGGCCGAGCGCCAGCTGACCGAGCTGGGCGACCAGGTGGACGCCGACTCCAAGTCGCGGATCGAAGAGGCCATCAAGGAGGTCCGCGAGGTGCTCGAGTCCGACGACCCGGCGACGATCAACGCCAAGGCGGAGGCGCTGCAGAGCGCGTTCCACGCGGTCTCAGAGTCGATGTACCAGCGCGCGCAGGAGCAGGCCGCGGCGTCCGGCAACGGCGCCTCCGGCGACGGTGGCGCCGCCCCCTCCGAGGACGACGAGGAGGACGTGGTGGACGCCGAGGTTGTCGACGAGCCGAAGGCGTAGGCGCAGATGGACGACATCGACCGCACGATCACCGACCCCGACCAGGCGGCTGAGAAGACCCCCGGCGCTCCGGCGCCGGGGGACGCGTCCGCCGGCGTCCCCGGCCCGCAGGCTGCGGGCGACGGCGCCGCTGCGCTCGCAGGCGACCTCGACGAGCTGGTGAAGGTCGCCGCGCAGCGCGATGAGTACCTGGCGCTCGCGCAGCGCACGCAGGCCGACTTCGAGAACTACCGCAAGCGCGTGGCACGCGATGCCGCGGGCGCGCACGAGCGCGGTGCGCTCGGGCTCGCCAAGGAGCTGTTGCCTGCGCTGGACAACCTGGACCGCGCGATAGAGGCGGCGCAGGAAGACGACCCGCTGCTCGAAGGCGTGAAGCTGGTGCGATCGGAAATCGCCGCTGCGCTCGCGCGCTGCGGCATCGAGGCATTCCGCCCGCTGGGCGAGGTGTTCGACCCGAACCTGCACGAGGCTGTCGCGACCGTCGCGGCCCCGAACGGGGGCGCCGGCAGCGTCGTGGAGGTCTACCAGGACGGTTACAGGCTGGGCGAGAGCATCATCCGCCCCGCGCGCGTGGTGGTGGGGGCCTAGAGGCCGATGGCTGCGCGCCCCGACTACTACAAGACGCTCGGCGTCGACAAGCGCGCGAGCGCGGACGAGATCAAGAAGGCCTACCGCAAGCTCGCGCGCTCCTACCACCCGGATACGAACCCCGGCAACAAGGACGCCGAGGCGCGCTTCAAGGAGATCTCCCAGGCGCACGACGTGCTGGGCGACCCCGAGAAGCGCAAGCAGTACGACAGCGGTACCGGCCCGTTCACCACGGGCGCCGGACCCGGCGGCGGCTTCGGCGGCTTCGGCAACTTCGACTTCGACGGCGCGTCGATGGGCGACATCCTGTCCAACCTCTTCGGAGGCTCGACGAGCGGGCGGCGCGTGCGCACGAGTCCGCGCTCCGAGCGGGGCGCCGACCTCGAGGCGCAGGTCTCGATCACCTTCGACCAGGCGGTCGCGGGCGCTCAGGTGCCGATCCAGGTGCCGATGCACGCGCCGTGCCCGACCTGTCACGGCAGCGGCGCGAAGCCGGGCACGACCCCGAAGGTCTGCCCGCGCTGCGAGGGCCGGGGCATCGAGACGCAGGGACAGGGGATGTTCTCCATCTCCCAGCCCTGCTCGCAGTGCGGCGGCGCGGGCACCGTGATCGAGGACCCGTGTCCCACCTGCCACGGCGCGGGCGCCGTTCGCACCGTCAAGAAACTTCGCGTCAACATCCCCGCCGGCGTCAAGGACGGCAGCCGCATTCGCCTGGCCGGGAAGGGCGAGCCGGGGCGCAGCGGCGGCCCCAACGGCGACCTGTACCTGATCACCCGTGTCAGCGAGTCGCCGACCTTCAAGCGCAAGGGCGACAACCTCGAGGTGGAGGTGCCGCTGACGATCCCCGAGGCGCTGCGCGGCGCCGACGTGAAGGTCCCCACCTTGAACGGCACCAAGACGCTGCGTGTTCAGCCCGGGACGCAGAGCGGCACCGTGCAGCGGCTGCGCGGCGAGGGCCCCCCGAAGCTGAGCGGCGGGGCGGGCGGGCCTTCAAGAGGAGACATCCACTACCGGTTCGTGATCGACGTCCCCGACCACCTGAGCGACGAGCAGCAGAAAGCCGTCGAGGAGATGTCGCGGACGTTCGGCGCGGACCCGCGCGCAAGCCTGTTCGGCAACGGCGCCGGCGAGCCGGCCGCCGACGCGCAAGCCGGGAGCGAGCGATGAGCGTCCCGAACGACGGCGCGGGGAGCAAGCCCGCAAGGAGGCGGCGCTCGGTCGCAACGGTCACCCGCGTCGAGGTCGAGACAGACCGCGGCGTGTTCATGATCTCGGTCGCGGCGCAGCTCGCCAACATGCATCCGCAGACGCTTCGCATGTACGAGGCGCGGGGCCTGATCGAGCCGCAGCGCTCGCCGAAGGGCACGCGCCTGTACTCCCAGGACGATGTCGAGAGGCTGCGCCGGATCCAGGGCATGACGGCCGAGCTCGGCCTCAACCTCGCGGGCGTCGAGCGGGTCCTTGACCTCGAGCGCGAGATCGAGGCGATGCACACGCGGATGGAGAAGCTGGAAGTCGAGTCGCTTCAGGCCCAGGTGCAGATGGCAGAGGAACTCGAGCGTGTGAAGCGCTCGTTCCGCGCCGAGCTCGTGCCGAGCGGCCAGGCGAAACTCGAGCTGGTGCGAGCTGCCGACGTGCGCTCGCCGTTCCCCGCCCTGCGTCCGCGCGATAAGAACAGCAACGGCCCCGGAGGCAAAGATGCAGCCTGATCGCTTCACGATCAAGTCCCAGGAAGCGCTGGCGTCGGCCGCGCGACTAGCGCAGGAGGCGCGCAACCCCCAAGTGGTGCCCGCGCACCTGATGCGGGTGCTGCTCGGCGACGGCTCGACCGTCGCCGTCGACTCGCCGGGCGGCGTGGTCCCGGGCGTGCTCGCCAAGCTCGGCGTCAACCTCAAAGCCTTCACCGACCAGCTCGACGGCGAGCTGGGCCGCCTGCCGAAGTTCAGCGACGGCGTTCCCGGCGAGGGAACCCAGCCCTCAAGCGACCTGACGAAGGTCCTCCGCGACGCCGAGGACGAGTCGCGCAAGATGGGCGACGACTACGTCTCGACCGAGCATCTGCTGCTGGCGCTGTCGAGCACGGGCGGCCTGCCGGGCGAGCTGCTGCGCTCCTACGGCGCCGAGCACGAGGAGGTACTGCAGGCGATCGGCGAGGTCCGCGGCGCCAACCACGTCACCGATCCGAGCCCGGAGGAGAAATACGAGGCGCTCGCGCGCTTTGGCCGCGACCTGACCGAGGTCGCCGAACAGGGGCGCCTGGACCCGGTGATCGGCCGCGACGAGGAGATCCGGCGCGTGATCCAGGTGCTCTCACGGCGGACCAAGAACAACCCCGTGCTGATCGGTGAGCCCGGCGTCGGCAAGACCGCGATCGTCGAGGGGCTGGCCCAGCGGATCGTGTCCGGCGACGTCCCCGAGTCGCTGCGCGACCGCCGCGTGATCGCGCTCGACATCGGCTCGCTCGTCGCCGGCGCGAAGTACCGCGGCGAGTTCGAGGACCGTCTGAAGGCCGTGCTGAAAGAGGTCTCCGAGGCCCAGGGGACGATCATCCTTTTCCTCGACGAGCTCCACACGATCGTCGGGGCCGGCGCTGCCGAAGGGGCCGTCGACGCGGCCAACCTGCTCAAGCCGATGCTCGCCCGCGGCGAACTGCGCGCGGTCGGCGCGACCACGCTCGACGAGTACCGCAAGCACATCGAGAAGGACGCGGCGCTCGAGCGGCGCTTCCAGCCGGTGATGGTCGGCGAGCCCTCGGTCGAGGACTCGATCGCGATCCTGCGCGGCCTGAAGGGGCGCTACGAAGAGCACCACAAAGTCCGCATCCAGGACAGCGCGCTGATCGCTGCCGCCACGCTCTCGGCCCGCTACATCGCCGACCGCTTCCTGCCCGACAAGGCGATCGACCTGATCGACGAGGCGGCTTCCGGCATCAGGATCGAGATCGACTCGGTGCCGGTCGAGATCGACGAGGTTGACCGGCGCGTGATGCAGCTCGAGATCGAGCTGGCCTCGCTCGAGAAGGAGACCGACGAGGCCTCGGCGGAGCGCCGCGAGGCGCTCGAGCGCGAGCTTGCCGAGCTGAAGGAGCGCTCCTCGGAGATGAAGGCGCGCTGGCAGAACGAGAAGCACGCGATCGACGAGGTCTCCGACCTCAAAGAGCGGATCGAGTCCTCGCGGATCGAGGTCGAGCGCGCGCAGCGCGAGTCCGACTACGAGCGCGCCTCGCAGCTCCTCTACCAGGAGATCCCCGAGCTCGAACGCCAGCTCGCCGAGCACGAGGAGGGCGAGGCCGAGCAGCGCGACGCGGCGGCGCCTGTGTTCCTGAAGGAGGAGGTCGACGCCGACGACGTCGGCGAGGTGGTCGCGCGCTGGACGGGCATCCCCGTCAGCCGGCTGCTCGAGGGCGAGACCGAGAAGCTGATCCACATGGAGGACCGGCTGCACGAACGGGTCGTCGGCCAGGACGAGGCGGTCGAGGCCGTCGCGACCGCGCTGCGCCGCTCGCGGGCCGGCCTGCAGGACCCCGACCGCCCGATCGGCACTTTCCTGTTCCTCGGCCCGACCGGCGTGGGCAAGACCGAGCTGGCGCGGGCGCTGGCCGAGTTCATGTTCGACTCCGAGGAAGCGATGATCCGGATCGACATGTCCGAGTACATGGAGAAGCACTCCGTGTCCCGCCTCGTCGGCGCGCCCCCCGGCTACGTCGGATACGAGGAGGGCGGCCAGCTCACCGAGGCGGTGCGCCGCCGTCCCTACTCGGTCGTGCTGCTCGACGAGATCGAGAAGGCCAACGGCGACGTCTTCAACATCCTGCTGCAGGTGTTCGACGACGGGCGCCTGACCGACGGCCAGGGACGCACCGTGGACTTCAAGAACACGGTGCTGATCATGACCTCAAACATCCCTGTTCCCGAGGGCGCCTCAGATTCCGAAGCCCGCGAGACGCTTTTGCAGAGCTTCAAACCGGAGTTCATCAACCGGCTGGACGACATCGTGCGCTTCAAGCCGCTCGCGCGCGAGCAGATCGCCGAGATCGTGGATCTGCAGGTGCGTAGGGTGGTCGCCCGCGTCGCCGAGCGCGGCGTCTCGATCACGCTCACCGACGACGCCAAAACGCTGCTCGGCAACCTCGGCTACGACCCGGCCTACGGAGCGCGGCCGCTGCGGCGCGTGATCCAGAAGCAGCTCACCGACAAGCTGGCGCTGGCGTTGCTGAAAGGCGACATCCGCGAAGGAGACTCGGTGACCGTGGACGCCGTCGAGGGTGAGCTGGTGTTGGAGAAGGCGGGCGAGCGGGTCGAGGTCGTGGCGTAGAGCGGGTCCCGGCGGCTCCTCAGGAGATCTTCGTCACGCCGATCGTCGGCGCCTTGTAGGTGCCTTCGGTCGAGGTCGTTTTGCACGCCAGGTCGACCGGTTCGGACGGCGTCGTGGTGACCGTGAGCAGCGTCTCCGGGAGGGCGATATAGCCGGTTTCTTTCGAGCCGACCGTGATGGTCACGGAGTCGAAGACGTCTTTTTCGTCGCGGAACACGCATTCGGCGGTCTTCGGTGTGGCAGCGGTGTTTTCGGGGCGGGTGGCGGCCAGGAGCGTGTACGTCCCGGGCTTCAGCTGAACTTCGAGCACGACCTCGGCGGCGCCGGCGGAGGACGGGAATACCTGGTCCGCGCCGCTCGCCGTTTCGAGGGTGGGCGCCGGTGTGCCTTCGTTGCCCTGTTTGCCGGGCGGGCCGTCTTTGCCGGTTGTGCCTGTGGTGCCCGCCGGCCCGCTCGCGCCCGCCGGCCCGGTCGCGCCCCTCGGCCCCACTTTGCCTCTGAGCTTCTTGAGCACCTTCGGGTTGATCTGGCTCGTCGAGTTGACGAGGTAGTGCTTGGCGGCCAGCGCGCCGCCGCTCATCGCGAAGACGAGCGCGAGCGTCGCGGCGACGTTGGCGTAGGTCAGGTGTCTGCGCATCTGAACCCCCTGGTCGAGCATGGACAGTGCAGGAGCCGCTGCGGCCGAGCGTAACCCGCGCGGCCGAGCAGTGGAAGGGGAGCGGACGCGAACATGGGAGGCCAGCTCGGCGTGCGATGAAGGCGGCTGGGAGGCCACCACCACCGGCGGCGACCTCCCAGATCTGCCCCGGGGGCGGTCAGGCCGGGCTGTTGGTCAGCGTTGCCACCCTGATCGCGTGGATCTTGATCTGTTCGATTTTCACTTTCGGCCCACCGGCGGGTTCGCACGTGACCGTCCAATGGCCTTCGCCGGGCAGAGTCGAGGCGGCTTCGAGGCTGACGGTGTCTTCGCCTTTCCATTCGAGCCCTTCCTTGGCGACGACGACATCCGATTTGTCTTTGTGGCGCGAACCGGTCGGATACGTGCAGAGATCCGACAGCGCCCGAGGCGTCGCGGCGGTGGCGCCGAGCGCCGGCCGCCGGGCCCCCGGTCTCGGTTAGAGCCGAGCGAGTCGAACCGCACAGCTGGCGCGGCGTGGGGGAATCGGGTAGAACCGCCCTGACGGCCCGACCACCAGCGAGGAGACCCGATGCCCACCTACATCATGCTCTCGACCCTCACCCCCGAGGGCGTCCAGACGGTCAAGAACAACCCGCAGCGGATCCGCGAGGTCAACAACGAGGTCGAGCAGCTGGGCGCGAAGGTCAAGGCGCAGTGGGCGACGCTCGGGCACGTCGACTTCATCTCGATCATCGAGGCGCCCGACGAGGGCACGATGGCGCGCGTGTCGCTCGAGCTGGGCTCGCGCGGGACGGGGCGCTACGAGACGCTCGCCGCGATCCCGGTCGACGACTTCATCGCTTCGCTGTAGGCCTCGCCGAACCCGGCGGCGGGCCTATTTCTCTTCGGTGATCGTGCCCGAGAAGTAGCAGGCGGGCGAAGCTTTGTTGCCGAGGAAGACGGCGTTGTTGGGCGTGCCGTCCAGCGCGACCGCGCCGGACTTGCTCTGGGCAGAGAACGGCCCTTCGCTCGGGCCGGAGAAGGCGGCTGCGTGAGCGGCTGTCGCGCTCGACGCTTCGCCGCTACCGACTTCGAGCGGTTCGCCGGTTTTTTCCCATTCTTCTTCGACGCCACCGGTTTCGGCGAACACAGCGCCTGATTCGCTGGTTTCGATGTAGGTCTGGGCGACCGTGTTCGCTTCTTTGAGGTAGCAATGGCCGGTGATCGTGAACGGTGGGACGCTGGCGAGCACGACTGTTTTGGGGTGTTCTTCGTCTGCCCCCGCCGTCGCGACGGTTTTGTTGTAGGTCACGGCGGGGAGGCTGGTGTCGCCCTTTTCGCCCTGGATCCCCTGTTTGCCTTCGGCCCCTGCTGAGCCGTTCGAGCCGTTCGCGCCCGCCGGTCCCGTGGGCCACCCGCCGGCCCCGCGGCTCCCGTCGCGCCCCTTGCCCCCGGCTTCTTCAGTTCCTTCAGGACCTTCGGGCTGATCTGTTTCGTCGAGGTGATCAGGTAGTGGCTCGCGGCGGCCGCGCCGCCCGCCATCGCGAAGACGAGGGCCAGCGTGGCGACGACGTTCGCGTAGGTCATCCGGGCTCTGATTCGACGCTTCATCCTCGACGAGGCTACCGGCGCGCCGTCGCGCTCGCGCTACACCAAAGTCGAGGTCGCCCATCGGTATGAGATCCGCGTATCGGCCGCCGCGCCGCCCGCGCGAGCGCATATGCTCACGCCGGATGAGCCCCGAGCAGAGCAGAGACGACCCGCGCGCGGAGCAGCCGACCGGCGAGGGTCGCCCGACCGGCACGCCCGGCATCTCGCTCGTACCGGACCCGAGCGCGGGTGAGGAGGTCCAGGCCCAGCTCGAGGAGTTCGACGTCGACGGAGCGCTCGTCGGCATCGTGATGGGCTCCGAAAGTGACATGGAGCAGATGCAGAAGGCGGCCGACGAGCTCGAGAAACGCGGCATCGCCCACGAGGTCCACGTGATGTCGGCGCACCGCCAGCCCGACCTCGTGGCCGCATACGCGAAGGGTGCACGGGACCGTGGCCTGCGTGTGATCATCGCCGGCGCCGGCATCTCGGCGGCGCTCCCGGGCGCCGTCGCCGCGCACACGGAGCTGCCCGTCATCGGCGTTCCGCTGTCGGGCCGTCTGACCGCCGCCGGAGGCCTCGACGCGATCCTCTCGATCGTGCAGATGCCTCCCGGCGTGCCCGTCGCCTGCGTCGGGCTCGACAACGCGCGCAACGGAGCGGTGCTCGCGTCGAAGATCCTCGGCGTCTGAGCGCCCTCGGCACCGGCGGGCCCGCAGCGCCTGAGATAATTCCTTGAAGTGATCCCCCGCTACACCCGCCCGGCCCTCGGCGAGCTCTGGACCGACGAGGCGCGCATGGAGACCTGGCGGCGGGTCGAGATCGCCGCCTGCGAAGAGCTGCCCGCGCTGCTGGGCGATGCCGGACCGAGCGCGCAGGACCTCGACGCGATCCGCGCGGCCACCTTCACGGTCGAGGCCGTCGACGAGCGCGAGAAGGTCACCGACCACGACATGGCGGCCTTCGTCGACGTGCTCGGCGCCTCGGCCGGCCCGGCCGGCCGCTGGATCCACTTCGGCCTGACCTCCTCGGACGTGCTCGACACGGCGCTCGCCCTCCAGCTCAAGGCCGTCGGCGAGGTCGTCCTGGAGGGCGCCGACGAGCTGGTGGCCACGCTTGCGAGGAGCGCTCGCGAGCACGCGGGCACGCTCTGCGTCGGGCGCACGCATGGCGTCCACGCCGAGCCCACCACCTTCGGGGTGAAGCTCGCCGGCTTCGCGTTCGAGGCCGACCGCAATCGCCGTCGCCTGCGCGCGGCCTTCGAGCAGGTGGCCGTGGGCGCGCTCTCCGGCGCGGTCGGCACCTACGCTGCGACCGCCCCCGATTTCGAGGAGCGCGTGCTGGCGCGGCTGGGGCTCGCCCGCGAGGACGTCTCGACCCAGGTCGTCGCCCGCGACCGCCACGCCGAGCTGCTGAGCGCGATCGCGCTCGCGGGAACAGGTCTCGAGCGCCTCGCGCTGGAGATCCGCAACCTCCAGCGCACCGAGGTCCGCGAGGTCCAGGAGCCGTTCCGCGCCGGCCAGAAGGGCTCCTCGGCGATGCCCCACAAGCGCAACCCGATCAAGGCCGAGCAGATCACCGGGCTCGCCCGCGTGCTCCGTGGCAACGCGGTCGCGGGTTTGGAGGACGTCGCGCTGTGGCACGAGCGCGACATCTCGCACTCCTCGGTCGAGCGCGTGGTCCTGCCTGACTCGACGATCCTGATCGACTACCTCCAGCACCGCGCGATCGGCCTGATCGACGGCATGACAGTCAACCGCAACCGCATGCTCGAGAACCTCGAGATGACCCACGGCGCGCTGTTCTCCCAGCGCGTGCTGCTCGCGCTGGTCGAGGCCGGATCAGAGCGCGACGACGCCTACCGCGTCGTCCAGGAGCTGGCTCAGCACGCCTGGGATCAGGGCATCCCCATGCGCGAGCTGCTGGCCGCCGACGAGCGCGCCGCCGGCCTCGACCTCGACGCGATCTTCGACTTCGGGCACTACGTCCGCTACTCCAACGAGATCGTCTCCCGGCTCGACGAGATCGCCTGAGGGCGGCCCCGCTCCGCCCGCCGCCGCTGTTAGCATCGCCTCACGTGACGAGCCTCGCCGACCTCCCTTTGATCGCCAGCGGGAAGGTCCGCGAGATGTACGAGCTGGGCCCCTCCCGGAACGGCTCCGGCGGCAGGCTGCTGATGGTCGCCAGCGACCGCATCTCGACCTACGACGCGGTCCATCCGACGCCGATCCCCGACAAGGGCCGCGTGCTGACCGGACTGTCGGTGTTCTGGTTTCAGAAGACCGGCCACATCGTCCCCAACCACCTGATCTCGGCGACCGACGGTGTCCCCGAGGAGGCGAGCGGGCGCGCGCTCGTCGTCAAGCGGCTGAAGATGCTGCCGGTCGAGTGCATCGTGCGCGGCTACATCACCGGCTCGGGCTGGAAGGACTACCAGGCCAGCGGCTCGGTCGCGGGCATCCCGCTGCCGGCGGGCCTGCAGGAGTCCGAGCAGCTCCCCGAACCGATCTTCACCCCCTCCACCAAGGCCGAGGAGGGTCACGACGAGACGATCGACTTCGACGCTGCCGCCGGCCTCGTCGGCGACCCCGAGCTGATGGAGCGCGTCAAGCAGGCCTCCATCGACCTGTACTCGTTCGCCGCGCAGCACGCGCGCGAGCACGGCGTGATCCTGGCCGACACCAAGTTCGAGTTCGGGCTGGACGAGAACGGCGAGCTCGTGGTCGGCGACGAGGTGCTGACGCCCGACTCCTCGCGCTACTGGCCCGCCGACGGCTACGAGGTCGGGCACGGGCAGCCGAGCTTCGACAAGCAGTACGTGCGCGACTGGGCCTCCGGCAGCGGCTGGGACAAGCTCCCGCCCGCTCCGCCGATCCCCCACGAAGTTGTCGTGGGCACCCGCGCGCGCTACGTCGAGGCCTACGAGCGCATCACCGGCCGGTCGTTCTCCGACTGGCTGGCTGAAACCGGCGTCGAATGAGGGCGCGCGTGCTGATCCGCCCGAAGGCGGGGATCCTCGATCCGCAGGGGGTCGCGGTCGAGCGCGCGCTCCCCGCCCTGGGCTTCGAGGGAGTCGAGAACGTCCACGTCGGCAGGCTCGTGGAGCTCGACGTCACCGAGGAGGGGCAGCTGGAGCCGCTGTGCGAGAAGCTGCTCGCCAACCCGCTGGTCGAGGACTACGAGATCGAGGTACTTGGTTGAAGTTCGGGGTCCTGCAGTTCCCCGGCTCCTGCGACGAGGTCGACGCGCTGGAGGCGGCGCGCATGGTCGGCGACGCGGAGCTGATCTGGCATCGCGACCGTGACCTCCAGGGGGCCGACGCGATCATCGTTCCAGGCGGCTTCTCCTACGGCGACTACCTGCGCGCCGGCGCCATCGCGCGGTTCTCACCCGCGATGGAGTCGGTGATCGAGTTCGCCCGTGAAGGCGGAGGAGTGCTCGGCATCTGCAACGGCTTCCAGGTTCTCTGCGAGGCGCAGCTGCTGCCCGGCGCGCTGCTCCCCAACGTCAACCTGCGCTTCACCTCGCGTCAGGTCCGCCTCGAGGTTGTCCAGGGCGAGACGGCGTTCACCGGCGCGTGCCCGCCGGGCCGCGAGCTGAGCATCCCGGCGAAGCACTCGTGGGGGCGTTACTACGCAGACCCCGAGACGTTGGCGTTTTTGGAGGGGGAGGGAGGGGTTGTTTTCCGCTACGCCGATGGAGAGAATTTCAATGGGTCCATCAACGACATCGCCGGCGTGCGCAACGAGGCCGGAAACGTGATGGGGCTGATGCCGCACCCCGAGCACGCCGTGAGCGAGCTGACGGGCGGCTCGGCCGACGGCCTGTGCATCTTCCGCTCCATGGCGATGGCCGCCGAGGCGGTGGCGGCGTGAGCGCGCCGGCGGAGGCTGAAACGGAGACCCTGCCGACGCTCGCGGACGCGCTGGCCCTCGGCCTGACCGAGAGCGAGTACGAGCTGATCTGCATAAAGCAAGCCCGCCCGCCGAACCAGGTCGAGCTGGCGATGTACTCGCTGCTCTGGAGCGAGCACTGCGCCTACAAGCATTCCAAGAAGCTGCTGCGCACGCTGCCGACGGAGGGCGAGCACGTCGTGATGGGGCCCGGCGAGAACGCGGGTGCGGTCGATGCCGGGTCGGGGCTGGTCTGTGCTTTCAAGGTCGAGTCGCACAACCACCCGAGTGCGGTCGAGCCCTTCCAGGGCGCGGCCACCGGCGTCGGCGGGATCTTGCGCGACATCTTCGCGATCGGCGCGCGCCCCGTGGCGGTGCTCGACTCGCTGCGGTTCGGAGATCCGCAGCAGAGCGCCCGGGCCCGCTACCTGCTCGACGGCGCCGTTGCGGGCATCGGTCACTACGGCAACTCGATCGGCGTCCCGACGGTCGGCGGCGAGGTCTACTTCGAGGGTCCCTACGAGCACAACTGCCTGGTCAACGCGATGGCGCTCGGGCTTGCGCCGCGCGAGCAGCTCGTGCGCAGCGCGGCAGACGGCCCCGGCAACGTCGTGGTCCTGTTCGGGGCCTCGACCGGCCGTGACGGCATCGGCGGCGCCTCGGTGCTGGCCTCGGCGGAGCTCGGCGAAGACGAGGACAAGCGACCGACCGTGCAGGTCGGCGATCCCTTCGAGGAGAGCAAGCTGCTCGAGTGCTCGCTGGAGCTGCTCGAGCTGGGCCTGCTCGTCGCGCTCCAGGATCTCGGCGCCGCGGGGCTCACCTCCTCGGCATCGGAGATGGCCGCCAAAGGCGAGGTCGGGATGGACATCGACATCGCGGCGGTGCCGCTGCGCGAGGCCGACATGGAGCCGTTCGAGGTCATGGTCTCCGAGTCCCAGGAGCGGATGCTCTGCGTCGTGGAGCCGCGCAACGTGGACGCGGTGCTGGCGGTCTGTGAGAAGTGGGAGGTGAACGGCGCCGCGATCGGCGCGGTCACCGACACCGGGCGGATGCGGGTGCTGCGCGACGGCGAGCTGCTCGGCGACATGCCCGTGCGCGCGCTGGTCGACGACTGCCCGCTCTATGACCTCGCGCCGGCCAAGCCCGAGCAGCCGCTCTATGACCCGCCCCCGGCCGTGCTCCCTGGAGACTCCTCTCCGCTCCAGACGCTGCTCGCGCTGCTCGCGAGCCCGAACCTCGCCTCGCGCCGGCCGCTCTTCGAGCAGTACGACTCGATCGTCGGCTCGCGGACGATCCGCCGGCCGGAGCAGGCCGACGCGGCGGTGCTCGCACTCCCCGACGGCAGCGCGCTCGCGGTCAGCATCGACGGCAACGGGCGCCGCGTGGCGGCCGACCCGCGTCGCGGCACGATCGCCGCGGTGCTGGAGTGCGCCGCGAACCTCGCCTGCGTCGGTGCCGAGCCGCTCGGCACGACCAACAACCTCAACTTCGGCAACCCGGAGAAGCCGCACATCGCCTGGCAGCTCACCGAGTCGGTCGACGGCCTCGGCGAAGCCTGCAGGGCACTGCGCGCGCCGATCGTCGGCGGCAACGTCTCGCTCTACAACGAGGGCGCGACCGGCCCGATCTACCCGACGCCGGTGATCGGCATGGTCGGCCGCCTGCCCGACGGCGGGCGCGCCGGGCGGCTCGGCTTCGTGAGCCCCGGTGACGCGATCGCGCTGGTGGGCCCGTTCGCTCCCTCCCAGGCCGCCTCCGAGCTTGCCAAGCTGCGCGGTCAGCAACTCCCCGACGGGCTCCCCGAGATCGACCTCGAGGCAGCGGTCGAGGCGCTCGCGGCGGTACGGGACGCCGTGCGCTCCGGCGCGCTCTCGAGCGCCCACGACGTGGCCGAGGGCGGTGTCGCGGTGGCGATCGCCGAATCGGCGATCGCCGGGCGGCTCGGCGCTCAGGTGACGCTGGGCGAGGCCCACTGGGAGTCGCTCGGACCGGAGGGCGGCGTGCCGGACCCAGGCTGGCCGGAGGGCTCACCCGCGGCAGCGCTGTTCGGGGAGGGCTCGGGCGGGATTCTCGTCAGCGGCCCCGAGGCGGGCCTGCGCGCGCTCGCGGGGCGCACGCACGTGCGCCTGATCGGGCGCGTCGGCGGTGGTCACCTGCAGATCTCGCTCGACGGCCACGCGGTGATCGACGCGGCTGTCGAGGAGCTCGGCTCCGTGCACGCCGAGGGGCTGGGCGGGTTCTTCGCGTGAGCGCGGGAGATCCGGACACAGCGCCGGTGTCGCAGCCGGGCTTGCTAGCGTTGCAGGAGATGCGTGATGGACCGCGCGACGAGTGCGGCGTGTTCGGCTTGTACGCGCCGGGACACGAGGTGGCCCGCCTGTCGTACTTCGCCCTGTACGCGCTCCAACACAGGGGCCAGGAGTCTGCGGGCATAGCCGCCGCCGACCGGGGCGGACACATCATCACCCGCCGCGAGCTCGGCCTCGTCAGCCAGGTCTTCAGCGAGAACGACCTGCGCACGCTCGCCGGCGACCTCGCGATCGGCCACGTCCGCTACTCGACGACCGGCTCGAACGCCTGGGAGAACTCACAGCCCGTCCAGCGCTCCGAGGGCACGAACGGCTCGCGCCGCGAGATCGCGCTGGGCCACAACGGCAACCTCATCAACGCGCTCGAGCTGCAGGCCGAGCTGCTGGAGCGGGGCGTCACGTTCAGCTCCACCTCGGACTCGGAGATCATCGCCGCGATGATCGCCACGCACCCCGCCGGGGAGATCGTGGACGCGGTCGCGGAGGTGCTGCCGCGGCTGCGGGGGGCCTTCTCGATCGTCGCGATGACCAAGGACCGCGTGGTCGCGTTCCGCGATCCCCATGGCCTGCGCCCGCTCTCGATCGGCGTGATCGACCCCACCGAGCCCGGCGGCAAAGAGCACTACTGCGTGGCCAGCGAGTCGTGCGCGTTCGACATCATCGGCGCGCGTTACCTGCGCGACGTGGAGCCGGGCGAGGTCGTGACGCTCGGCGAGGACGGCCTGAAGAGCCGGATCGTCGCCGGCGACGGTCGCCGCGCCTTCTGCGTGTTCGAGTACATCTACTTCGCGCGGCCAGACTCGCGCATGAACGAGCAGGTGCTCCAGGTGGCGCGCGGGAAGATGGGCGAGATCCTCTGGCGCGAGGCGCCCGTCGACGCCGATCTCGTGATCGCGGTGCCCGACTCCGGGAACGCCGCCGCCCGAGGCCTGGCCCGCGCGGCCGGCCTGCCCCAGGACGACGGGTTCGTCAAGAACCGCTATGTGGCGCGCACCTTCATCCAGCCCGGCCAGGAGCTGCGCAAGCACGGCCTGCGGCTGAAGTTCAACCCTTTGCCCGAGGTGATCGAGGGCAAGCGGCTGGTCGTCGTCGACGACTCGATCGTGCGCGGCAACACGACGCGGCAGATCGTCCAGATGCTGCGCGACTCCGGCGCGGCCGAGGTGCACATGCGGATCTCGGCGCCGCCGATCAAGCATCCCTGCCACTACGGCATCGACATGTCCACGCGCGAGGAGATGATCGCCCACGGCCGCAGCACCGAGGAGGTCGCCGCCGAGCTGGGCTGCGACTCGCTGCACTACCTCTCGCTCGACGGTGTCTACCAGGCGGTCGAAGGGTCGCGTGAGACCCATTGCGACGCGTGCTTCAGCGGCCTCTACCCGCTCGCGGGAACGGCCGAGGCGGGCGGCAAGTACTCGCTCGAGCCTGGCGAGGAGAGCTTCGACATCGTCGAGGCCTCCCTCAGCGCCTAGCCGAAGCTACCGGTCGTCGCGGGCGCCCGAAGCGTCGTTGTAGATGTTGTTGTAAGCGTGGTCGGAGATCAGCCCGTGGCGACGCGATGCGCGCGCGCCTACGCCGATTCCGAGTGCGATGACGAGGGCGATGAGCAGTGACATGACGTTGTCCTTCGGTCCGGTGTTGCAGGACCTCTCCGCCCTCCCCTACATCTCGGCAGACGCGGTACCTCATCTGTGTGATGTGCGTCACGCATCGGCGCATAAGGTACGCGGGTATGTCGCTGGTAGACGTTGGCGCCGCCGTCGTCACGCTTGTTCTGATCGTGGTCGCAATCAGAGGCTGGGCGGGCCTCGGGCGCGAACTGCGGGACGACGGCGAGAAGCTGCGCCGTGGGGGGCCGGACGACACCCGCTGAGCGCGCGCGCAGAGACCAGATTGGCCTGGCGGGTGCGTCAGGCTCTCATTCCTCACGAGCGCTCTCTCGACTCGGCGAGGCGTGCCGCGGCAGCGCGGCCCTCGTCGGGGTCGAAGATCGCAAAGCGTGTGATCAGGCCCCCTGCCAGGACGAAGACCCACCCCTCGCGTTGTCGAAGCTCACCCTCGCTGCCTGCTGGACGACCGTTCTGGACGGCCACGGCAAACACAACGCCCTTGGCGAGGTCGCGGATCTCCTCAACGCGGATCTCCAGCTCCTCGTACGCGCCAAACCAATCGTCGAGGAAGCGGCGAATGGCCGCCCGTCCCTCGAAGTGGTCCCCCAACGCTCTCCCGTCGAACGTCGCATCCTCGGCGAAGCTGCTCTCCACCGCGTCCAGATCACGGCGATTTGCAGCCTCAATCGCCCTGCCCACAAGCTCGACCTGGTCGGACTCGCGCGTCATCTCTACTCGCTTTCAGGAGTCCCGAACGGGTTCTCGCTCGCCGGCATCGCCGGTTCTCCGGTGCCGTTCGGCGAGGGCTCCGGGCGTGGCGGGAGCTCGTCGTCCACCCTCGTCTCGTCGTAGAACCAGCCCTCTGTGCGCGGCCAGCGCGGCACAGTTCGGGCTTCCAGCCAGCGCGCGAAGCGCGGGTGCAAAAACGCGGTGAACACGACCGCGAACCCGATCAGGATGAGCGCGATCGGGATCCCGAAGAGCAGTTCGAGAAAGATCATGCTGTGAGGAGCGCCACGGTCTCGGGCGCAGCCGCGCTCAGCGGAAGCGCTGGTCTTTGTTGCCGAGGTAGCCGAGACGGTATGCCGCGAACAGGAGCAGCACGACCAGCAGGACCCCTCCGATCACGGTGATCATGTCCGTAGCCTCGCCGATGGCGCGCCTGCTGTCAAAGCGCTCCGGCGCCCGCGGGGCGCGCCAGTAGGCTGACCGCGTGCCCACCGCTCAGCGAGTCCGCGGCGCCGCGTGAGCGCGCCGCTCCCGATCGCCGTCCTCGTCTCGGGCGGCGGCACCAACCTGCAGGCCCTCCTCGACACGGTGCACGGCAAGGAGGCGCAGGTCGTCGCGGTGGCCTCGAGCACGCCGGCTGCGCAGGCGCTCGAGCGGGCCCGCAGGCGCGACGTGCCGACGGCCGCGTTCCCGCGCGCCGACTACCCCGACCGCGCGGGCCGCGACGACGCCCTCGCCGACTGGGTTGAGGGCTCGGGCGCCCGTCTCGTCGTCCTCGCCGGATACATGGAGCTGCTCGGGGGGCGCTTTCTCGACCGCTTCCCGGGCGCTGTCATAAACGTCCACCCTTCGCTGCTGCCGGCGTTTCCCGGACTCCACGCCGTCGATCAGGCGCTCGCCTACGGGGTGAAGGTGTTCGGGGTGACGGTCCATTTCGTCGACTCGGGCATGGACACCGGCCCGGTGATACTCCAGCGGGCCATCGAGCTGCCCGAGCCGGGGAGCGCGGACGACGTGCTGGCGGCGCTGCGCCCCCTGGAGCACTCGCTGCTGCCGGAGGCTGTGCGGCTGTTCGCAGCGGGCGCGCTGGCGGCCGATCCGGAGAACCCGCGGCGAATCGCTTGTGTCCCGCCATGGGGTGCGACCGGCAGCGACGCGGGATAGGCTCTGGGCATGACCCCCGACAGCGAGCTGGCGAGCAAGGCGAGCGGCGTCGAGCCGGCCCAGCCGGGCGAGGTGCGGATCCGTCGCGCGCTGCTGTCGGTCTCCGACAAGCGCGGCCTCGTCGAGCTGGCGCGCGGCCTGCGTGAGCTCGACGTCGAGATCGTCTCGACGGGCGGCAGCGCCCGCGAGCTGGCCGAGGCCGGCATCGAGGTTCGCTCGATCGAGGACTACACGGGCTTTCCGGAGATCATGGACGGGCGCGTGAAGACGCTCAACCCGCGCCTCTACGCGGGTCTCCTCGCGCGGCGCGACGACGACAGCCACCTCCAGCAGGCGGCCGCTCAAGAGATCGAGCAGGTCGACCTGGTGTGCGTGAACCTGTATCCGTTCGAAGAGACGATCGCCCGGCCGGGGGCGACCGACGCCGAAGCGATCGAGAACATCGACATCGGGGGCCCGACGATGATCCGCGCCGCCGCCAAGAACAGCGACTTCGCGGCCGTGCTCACCGACCCGGCCGACTACGCTCCGGTGCTCGCCGAGCTGCGCGACAGCGGCGGTCGCCTCAGCCTCGAGACCAGGCGCCGGCTGGCCGCAAGCGCGTTCGCGACAACCGCACGCTACGACGCGGCGATCTCGACATGGTTCGCGGCGCGCGAGTCCGGCGAGGAAGAGCTGCCGGGTACGTTCGCCGAGTCCTTCGAGAAGGTGATGGACCTGCGCTACGGCGAGAACCCGCACCAGCGCGCGGCCTTCTACGCGCGCGCCGGAGCGCCGACCCACCTGCTCGGGGGCGTCGAGCAGCTGCACGGCAAGGAGCTGTCCTTCAACAACCTGCTGGACCTCGCCTCGGCTCGCGAGCTCGTCGAGGAGTTCGACCGGCCGGCCTGCGCGATCGTCAAGCACAACAACCCCTGCGGCTGCGCCGTCGGCGAGGACGTCCGCACGGCCTACGAACGCGCCTTCGCTTGCGATCCCCAGAGCGCCTACGGCGGTGTGATCGCGGTCAACCGCCGCGTCGACGCGGCCGCAGCCGAGCAGCTCGGCAAGCAGTTCATCGAGGTGCTGCTCGCGCCCGGATATGAGCCCGAGGCGCTGGCGGTGCTCCAGGAGAAGAAAAACGTGCGCCTGCTCGAGCTCGCCCACTGGCCCGCGCCGACGAGCGAGCTCGAAGGCAAGCCGGTGCTCGGCGGGCGGCTCGTGCAGAGCCGTGACACGGTCGAGGAGACGCGCGAGCAGATGCAGGTCGTGAGTGCCCGCCGGCCGAGTGAGCAGGAGTGGGCGGACATGCTGTTCGCTTGGGTCGTATGCCGCCACGTGCGCTCGAACGCGATCGTGGTCGCGCGCGACGGGGCAACCGTCGGGATCGGCGCCGGGCAGATGAGCCGCGTGGACGCCGTCCGGATCGCGATCGAGAAGGCGCAGGACGCGCAGCCCGAGCTGCTGGCCGGCTCCTCGCTGGCCTCCGACGCGTTCTTCCCGTTCGCCGACGGGCCGGAGCTCGCGATGGGTGCCGGCGTCACGGCGGTGATCCAGCCAGGGGGCTCGGTGCGCGACGAGGACGTCGTTGCCGCTGTTGACGCGGCGGGGGCGGCGATGGTCGCCACGGGGCGCCGCCACTTCAGGCACTGAGGCCGCGCGGCGTTACCATCGCCGCATGTGCCGAAACATCCGCAACCTCTACAACTTCGAGCCGCCCGCCACCGACGAGGAGGTCCAGGCCTCCTCGTTGCAGTACGTGCGCAAGATCAGCGGCTTCACCAAGCCCTCGCAGGCCAACGAGGCGGCGTTCGAGCGTGCCGTCGAGGCTGTCGCCGAAGTATCCCGGCGGCTGCTCGACGAACTCGTGACGAACGCGCCGCCGAAAGACCGCGAGGTCGAGGCCGCCAAGGCCCGCGCTCGCGCCGCTGAGCGGTACGCGGCGTAGGCGCCGGGAAGCGCCTCCCGGCGGGCTGAAGATCGCACCCGCGCAACGCGGGGGGGTTGAAGCACGCCGAGTATTACGATATATCGTGATAGCGCAATGCTATTTCACGATAGGAGTTTCGAAATGCACGGACATTCATCCGATCCGTCCGGCTGCCGACCCGGCCCCGGACGACACCGTCATCGCCGTCACGGCTTCGGGCCGGGCGGTCCATGGGGCGAAGGCCCCGGTTTCGGCCCGCGCGGGCCGCGCGGCCGTGGCCGCAGGGCGCGCCGCGGCGACATCCGTACGGCGGCGCTGCTGCTGCTGGCCGAGGAGCCGCGCAACGGCTACCAGATCATGCAAGAGGTCGAGGAGCGCAGCGAGGGGTCCTGGAACCCGAGCCCCGGCTCGGTCTACCCGGCGCTCGCCCAGCTCGAGGACGAAGGCCTGATCGCCACCGGCGAGCAGGAGGGACGCAAGCTCTACACACTCACCGACGCGGGCCGCAAGGCTCTCGAGGAGCGTGGCGAGCGCCCGGCGCCGTGGGAGCAGATGAGCGACGAGCTCAGCCCGCTCGCACACCAGCTCGGGAAGCTGATCCGCGAGGTCGGCTTCGCGTTCGCGCAGGTCATGCGCACCGGCAGCGAGGCGCAGATGCGCAGCGCCAAGGACGTCCTCACGCAGGCGCGACGCGACCTGTACAAGATCCTCGCCGAGGGCGAGGACGCTGACGCTACGGTCGGCGAGGACTGATCTCGCCCACAATGCCCGACGCCTCCGCTCCCGACCTCACCGTCAACGGCCTCGTCAAGCGCTACGACGAGGTCGAGGCGGTGCGCGGGATCGACTTCGAGGTGTACCGCGGTGAGACGTTCGGCTTCCCCGGCCCCGACGGCGCCGGCAAGTCGACCACGATCAACGTAGTGCGCTGAGAGCAGTCCCGCGGAGGTGCTCAGCCGAGCGGAGTGGCGCGCTCGGAGTCCGGCAGCGCGCTCGCCGCAACACCGAGCAGCGGGTCCATCTTCTCCGCCTCGTCCGAGGTTTCGGAGATGCGGACGTTCTCGCGCAGCGAGTCGATGTCGCGCAGCGCCTGGCGTTCGAGCAGCGGCTGCAGGACTCCGCGCAGGTAGATCAGCGGCCCGACCCAGCGCGGCGACCAGACCCGCGAGGAGCGGCGGCTGATCCCTCGCTCGATCGCGTCGATCGCCTTGCTGAGCGGCGCCGGGGTGCGCATCCAATCGGGCATCTGCTGCTGCATCGCTTCGGTCGAAGGCATCGCGAAGCTGGCTTTGACGAGGTCTGTGTCGAGGAAGCCGAAGTAGGCGCAGCCGACTCCCACGCCATGCGGCGCGAGCTCCAGGCGCAGCGCGTCGCTGAGCGCCTCGACGCCGGCCTTGGCCGAGCTGTAGGGGCCCATCATCGGCGAGTGTGTGACCGCGGCGAGCGAGGCGATGTTGAGCAGGTAGCCGCGGCTGCGCCGCAGCTCGCCGAGCACGGCGCGGTCGGTGCGCCACACGCCCAGCAGGTTGACGGCGAGCGTGCGCTCGACCTGCTCGATCGGCGCGGTCGAGAGCGTGCCGGTGAACGCGATGCCGGCGTTGGCGATCGCGACGTCGATGCCGCCGAAGCATTCGACGGTTCCGGAGACCGCGTCTTCGAGGGCCTCGATGTCTGTGACGTCCGCCTCGAACCACGCGGCGCGCTCGCCGAGGCGCTCGGCGTTCTCGCGCAGGCGCTCGGGCTCGAGCCCGACGAGCGCGACGTTCGCCCCCCGCGCGTGCATGCGCTCGGCGCAGGCTGCTCCGATCCCGCGGGCGGCGCCGGTGACGAAGACTGTCTTGCCGCGCATCCCGCGGGAGTCTAGACCTCGCTCATCCGTGTAGGCTCGCGCCATGACCGACCTGAGCCCGTTCACACCCGCGCTCGAGCTCGCCACGGCGCTCCGCAAGCGCGAGGTCTCGGCGGTCGAGCTGCTCGACTCGTGCCTCGCCGAGGTGGATCGCCTGAACGGCGATCTGAACGAGGTCACCTGGCGCAACGACGATGAAGCGCGCGCCGCGGCCGGCGAGGCCGATCGTCGGCTGGCCGAGGGCGACGACGCGACGTTCCTCGGCGTCCCGATCCCGATCAAGGACCTGACGCCGGTCGCCGGCTGGCCGGTCACGTTCGGCTCGCGCGGCGCTCCCGATTCGCCGAGCGAGGAGACCGAGCTGGTCGTGGGCGCGCTCGCGGCAGCCGGCTTCGTGCTCTGCGGGCGGACCAACACCCCCGAGTTCGGCGTCATCACCGCCGCCGAGAACCTGCGCTTCGGCCCGAGCCTCAATCCCTGGGACCTGTCGCGCTCGCCGGGTGGCTCGAGCGGCGGTGCCGCCGGCGCGGTCGCTGCGGGCATGTTCCCGATCGCCCACGCCAACGACGGCGGCGGCTCGATCCGGATCCCGGCCTCCTACTGCGGGCTCGTGGGCCTGAAGCCGAGCCGCGGGCGGGTGCCGCGCCTCTCGCAGAGCTGGCTCGGCGCCGTCGTCGAGGGCGTCGTCTCGCGCACCGTCGCCGACTCGGCCGCGGTGCTCGACGCGATCGCCGGGCCCGATCACGACGCCTGGTACAACGCGCCCGTCCCCGCGCATCCGTTCGCACAGGACGCGGGCGCCGCCGTCGGACCGCTGCGCGTCGGGCTGATGGCTCAGGCGCCGCTCGGAATCCCGACCGACGAGGCGTGCATCGCCGCCGCGCGCAGCGCCGCGGCCCTGCTCGAGGAGCTCGGCCACGCGGTCGAGGAGGTCGAGGTGCCGACGATCTCCGAAGAGATGGTGCCGCCGTTCATCGCGCTGACGCAGGGCGGCCTCGCCGACTACGAGGGCGTGGACTGGGACGCGACCGAGCCGCACATCCGCCACCAGCGCAACCTCGCGAGCGAGACCGGCGCCTACGACTACGTGCTGGCGGCCAAGCAGCTCGAGCTGCTCAGCCGCAGGGAGGTCGGGCGCTGGGGACGGGACTTCGACGTGCTGCTGACGCCGACCTCCGCGATCCTGCCGCCGAAGGCGGGCGCGACCATGGAAGCTCAGCACGCCGCGCCGGACCAGCCCAACTTCGACGTCGTCGCCAGCGTGTCGTTCACCGCGTTCGGCAACGTCACGGGCCTGCCCGCGGTCAGCCTGCCGCTGCACTGGACCGACGAGGGGCTCCCCGTCGGCGTCCAGATCACGGGCGGGCCGTGGAACGAGGCGCAGCTGATCGCGCTGTCAGCCCAGATCGAAGACGCACGCCCGTGGGCCGAGCGCCGGCCTTCTGCGCTCGCCGCGAGCTGACAGGACGCGCGGCGCTCCTCCGGTTGCGCGGCGCTTCTCCGGCTCGGCTCGTCGCGCACCACACCGCGGCGCTTCTCGGGCTGCGCTCCCCGCGGCACGCACCGGCGCGCGGCGCTCGCCCGCGGGCGGCCTCTAGCATGCGGGCATGACTTCAGCGCCTCCGAACGTCTGCATCATCGGCGCGGGCGTCAGCGGCCTCACGGCTTGCAAGGCGCTCGACGACTTCGGCGTCCCGCACAGCTGCTTCGAGGCCTCCGACGAGGTCGGCGGCAACTGGTACTTCCAGAACCCGAACGGGGTCTCCTCGGCCTATCGCTCGTTGCACATCGACATCTCGAAGCCGTCGATCTCCTTCCGCGACTTCCCGATGCCCGACCGCTACCCCGACTACCCGCACCACAGCCACATCTTCGAGTGGCTCTGCGACTACGCCGACGCGTTCGACCTGCGCCGCAGCATCCGCTTCAACACACGCGTCACGCGCGCCGAGCGTGGCGAGCGGGGCGGCTGGGCGATCACGCTCGACGACGGTACGACGCACGCGTTCGACGCGCTGCTCGTCTGCAACGGGCACCACTGGGACGCGCGCATGCCGTCCTTCCCGGGCGTCTTCGACGGGCCGCAGATCCACTCCCACGACTACGTCGACCCGGCCGATCCGCTCGACCTCAAAGGCAAGCGCGTGCTGGTGGTCGGGATCGGCAACAGCGCTGTGGACATCGTCTCCGAGCTGGGCCGCAAGACGATGTGCGAGACGGTGTTCCTCTCGACGCGCTCCGGCGCGTACGTGGTGCCCAAGTACCTGTTCGGGAAACCCGCTGACCAGGTCGTCAAAACCAACCCGATGCTGCCGGCAGGGCTGCAGCGGCGGATGGCGCGCCTGCTGCCGCTGATCTTCTCGGGGCGGATGGAGGACTTCGGGCTGCCGACGCCCAATCACAACTTCCTCGACGCGCACCCGACGGTCTCCAGCGAGCTGCTCGGGCGGCTCGGGGCGGGCGACGCGGTCGCCAAGGGGGACGTGGCCGAGCTGTTGGGTGACGCTGTGCGCTTCGCTGACGGGTCGGTCGAGCGCGTCGACGTGATCATCTACGCGACCGGCTACCGGGTCAGCTTCCCGTTCTTCGACGAGGACTTCCTGAGCGCGCCGGAGAACGTGCTGCCTCTCTTCAAGCGGATGCTGAAACCGGGCATCGACGACCTCGCGTTCGTCGGGCTCGGGCAGCCGATCCCCACGATCTTCCCGTTCGCGGAGCTGCAGTCGAAGCTCGCCGCGCGCTGGCTGAGCGGCGACTGGGCGCCGCCCTCTGACGCCGAGATGGAACGGGAGATCGTGACCGACGAGGCGTTCCACAAGGGGCACTTCGTCGACAAGCCGCGTCACACGATGCAGCTCGAGTGGTACTCCTACAAGCGCGAGCTGGAACAGCGCACGATCCCCAACGGGCAGCGGCGCGCCCGCTCGGGCGCACCGACCGGCCGTGACGCCGCCGGACGCGCCACGGCGCTCGGCGGGGGTGCCCTCGCCTACCCGGTCGCGGGGCGCGAGTGAGCGCGGTCGAGTTCACCAGCGGCGGCGAGCGCATCGCGGGCGTACGCCTGCGCGGCGAGAGTGAGCGCTTCGCCGACGCGGCCGGGCGACGGCCCTGCGTGGTGCTCGCACACGGCTTCGGCGGCACCGTCGACTCGGGGCTGCTGCCCTACGCCGAGCGCTTCGCGGCCGCCGGCCTAGACGCGCTCGCCTTCGACTACCGGCACTTCGGCGCGAGCGGCGGGGAGCCGCGCCAGCTGGTCTCGGCTCCGCGCCAGCTCGAGGACTACGCGGCGGCGATCGCCTTCGCGCGCACCCTGGACGGCGTGGACCCCGAGCGGATCGTCGTCTGGGGCACGTCCTTCTCGGGCGGGCACGTCGTCGAGGCCGCCGTCGCCGACGGCCGCGTGGCCGCGGCGATCGCACAGACGCCCGCGATGGACGGGCTCGCGGCGCTGCTGAACCTCGCCCGGTATGCGGGGCTGGGCGCGCTGAACAGGATCACGCTCGCTGGGCTGCGCGACCAGCTCGGCGCGCTGCGCGGCCGGCCGCCGCTGACGGTGCCGGTGGTCGGGCCGCCGGGCACGCTCGCGGCGATGAGCACCCCTGACGCCGAGCCGGGCTACCGCGCGATCACCGGACCCACCTGGAGGAACGAGGTGGCGGCCCGCTTCGGACTCACGATCTCCCTCTACCGCCCCGGGCTGAAGGCGGACCGTCTGCCGTGCCCGATGCTCGTGCAGATCGCCGATCGCGACGCGATCGCGCCCCCCAAGGCCGCCCAGGATGCCGCGTGGAGGGCGACCGGCCGTGCGGAGGTGCGCACCTACCCGATCGGGCATTTCGAGATCTACGTCGGCGAGCCGTTCGAGCGCTCGGTCGCCGACCAGCTGCTGTTCCTCTCGCGCCACCTCGCGGTCGCGCAGCCGGCAAGGGCCGCCGAACACACCTTCTGAGGCTGTCACCCCGGGACAGGATGACCCGGACCGGTTGTCACCTCGGAACAAGTTTCACACACCCTTCCGGCCTGCACGCGAGATTTCGCAAGATGGGGTTGACGCGTGTGAATTGACACGGGTAGGTTAGTTCGATCGGCGCCCCGGGGAGAAGCCAGCCCGGCAGTCGCAGGAACAGGAACGGCTTTGGGGCGAATTCACGGAAGGGGAGAGAGAAGCAGATGGGGAGAACCACCCGCATCGTAGGTCTCGCCGCGCTCATCGTCGGGGTCCTGATCCCGGCTGCGCAGGCGGCAGCCAAGCAGTACGTCGCGCTGGGCGACTCGTACGCGGCCGGCGTCGGCAGCCGCGTCTTCTACGCAGAATCGGGCAGCTGCAAGCGCAGCCCGGAAGCGTACGCGCCGAAAATCGCCTCCGCCAAGGGCTACACGCTCAACTTCGAAGCGTGCAGCGGCGCGAAGACGCCCGAAGTAAACGAAAAACAGCTCGGGAAACTGAGCAGCACGACCTCGCTTGTGACGCTGGCGATCGGCGGCAACGACGCCGGCTTCAGCAACGTGATCATCAATTGCGCGCTGTATTACTTCACCTGTGGGAGCGCGATCAGCGAAGCGAACAATTACATCGCAAAAACGCTGCCGGGTGTGCTCAACACGACCTACAACAACGTCAAAACGAGGGCGAGCACCGCGAAAGTGATCATTCTCGGTTACCCCCATCTGTTCACCGACTCGGGATCGACGTGCAACGCCAACTTCCTGACGTCGGGCAACGAGAAGAAACTGAACGAAACGGGTGACAAACTCGACGCCGCGATCAAAGCGCAGGCCGAATCGCACGGTTTCTCGTTCGTGGACCCGCGCTCAGCGTTCAAAGCGCACGAGGTGTGTGCTTCGGAAGAGTGGCTGAACGGGCAGTCCAACCCGCTCGAAGAAAGCTACCACCCGAACGTCAAAGGCTACGTGGAGCTCCGCAAAGAAGTCGAAGCGCTGCCGCTGCCCTAGACACGCACCGGGAGAGAGGCGCAAAGGGCGCCCCGCGGGGTCCTCGACCCGCGGGGCGCTCGCGCGCAGAGGGGCCCCTGGCACCGGGAGCGCCGCCGCGTAACCTGCTCACCGCTCTGCCTCGGGGATCGTCTCCAGCATCGTGACCAGGCGCTCACGACAGTCCGGCCACTGGCGGCGGTTGCGCCCGCCGCCGGGGTGCAACGTGTCTAGCAGGGCGAGCCCGCGCATCGTCGCGTGCGCCATCTCGATCAGGCGGTCGAAGCCCGGGCGCTCCGCGACCTCGCCGAACAGCGTGGGCGCGAGCGTCAGCGTCTGGCGGTCGAGGTTGCGCTCGACGAGGCTCAGGCGCTCGCGCAGCTCGGGATCGGTGCGGGCGTGCGTCCACAGGTCGAGCGCCGCCTGGTAGAGCGGGCTCTCATAGCTCGCCCACAGCAGGTCGAGGCCCCGCTCGATGCGCTCGCGCCCGGCCGGCAGCTGCTCGGCCGCCGCGAGCAGCTGCTCGCCGCGGCGCTCGGCGAGATGCTCCATCGCGGCTGCGAGGAGCGCCTGGCGGGTCTGGAAGTGGTGCAGGTGCGCGCCGCGGGAGAGCCCGGCGCGCTCGGCGACACGGCTGGTGGTCGTGTTCGCGTACCCGTCCTCGACGAGGCAGGCGACCGTTGCATCCAGCAGCGCCTGACGCGTGGTGGCCGAGCGCTCGGCCTGGCTTCTCCGTGCGCGCGGGGGCGCAGTCTCGACGCGTGGTGACATCCTCAAAACAAATAATAACTTGCGTTCATGCATGAACGTTTTCTGGTAGCTTCACGAGCCGTAACAGGCTTTTGAGAGCTACGACCGGGAGGTCATTCGAGATGGCAGCCGCAGAGGCGCTGGTGTTCGACGCGATTCGGACGCCGCGCGGCAAGGGCAAGTTCAACGGGTCGCTGCACGCCACCAAGCCGGTGGACCTCGTCGTCGGGCTCATGCACGAGACCCTCGTGCGCAACGAGAAACTCGACCCCCAGCGCGTCGACGACGTGGTCCTGGGTTGCGTCTCCCCGGTCGGAGACCAAGGTGCGGACATCGCCAAGACCGCCGCGATCAAGGCCGGGCTCCCCGACACCGTCGCCGGCGTCCAGGTCAACCGCTTCTGCGCCTCGGGCCTCGAGGCCGTCAACATCGCCGCCCAGAAGGTCGCCTCCGGCTGGGAGGACCTCGTCTTCGCCGGCGGCGTCGAGTCGATGTCGCGCATCCCGATGGGCTCCGACGGCGGCGCCTGGGCGATGGACCCCGAGACCAACTACGACACCTCCTTCGTGCCCCAGGGCGTCAGCGCGGACCTGATCGCCACGATCGAGGAGTTCAGCCGCGAGGACGTGGACGCTTACGCCGCCCGCTCGCAGGAGCGTGCGTGGAACGCCCAGCAGGACGGCCGCTTCGCGAACACGGTCATCCCTGTCAAGGACCTCAACGACAACGTCGTCCTCGATCACGACGAGTTCATCCGCCCCGGCACGACCGTCGAGACGCTCGGCGGTCTGAAGCCTTCGTTCGCCGCGATCGGCGACATGGGCGGCTTCGACGCGGTGGCGCTGCAGAAGTACCACTGGGTCGAGAAGATCGACCACGTCCACACCCCCGGCAACTCCTCCGGCATCGTCGACGGCGCCTCGCTGGTGACGATCGGCAATGAGAAGACCGGCGAGGAGCTGGGCATGAAGCCGAAGGCGCGGATCCTCGCGACCGCCCTCTCCGGCGCGGACCCGACGATCATGCTGACCGGCCCCGCGCCCGCCTCGAAGAAGGCCCTCGCGAAGGCCGGCCTCACGGTCGAGGATCTCGACCTGGTCGAGATCAACGAGGCCTTCGCCGCCGTCGTGCTGCGCTTCGTGCGCGACATGGGGCTCGACATGGAGAAGGTGAACGTCAACGGCGGCGCGATCGCGATGGGTCACCCGCTGGGCGCGACCGGGGGCATGATCCTCGGCACGCTGATCGAAGAGCTGCACCGCACCGGCGGCCGCTACGGGCTGGCCACGCTGTGCGTCGGCGGCGGCATGGGAATCGCGACCGTCGTGGAGGCGATCTGAAAATGGCATCAAATCTGAGGCCGGAGGCCGAAGCTCAGGACGCGGGGCTGGATGCCTCGCGGAGCACAATCCGCTGGGAGCAGGACGACGACGGCATCGTCGTCCTCACGCTCGATGACCCCAACCAGTCCGCGAACACGATGAACCGCGACTACGCGGAATCGATGGCCGCGACGGTCGACCGCCTCGAGGCCGAGAAGGACTCGATCACGGGCGTCGTGATCACCTCGGCGAAGAAGACCTTCTTCGCCGGCGGCGACCTCAACGACCTGCGCGCGGCGGGCAAGGACGACGCCGCAGCGATCGCCGAGATGGTTCGTGGCGGCAAGAAGCAGCTGCGCCGCCTGGAGACGCTCGGCAAGCCCGTCGTCGCCGCGATCAACGGCGCCGCCCTGGGCGGGGGCCTCGAGATCTGCCTCGCCTGCCACCAGCGCATCGCGCTGGATGACCCAAAGGTCAAGCTCGGTTTCCCCGAGGTCAAGCTCGGGCTGCTGCCGGGCGCCGGCGGGGTCGTGCGCTCCGTGCGCATGTTCGGGATCGTCGACGCGCTCATGAACCTGCTGATGCAGGGCCAGGAAGTGCGGCCGGGCAAGGCGTTGGAGATGGGGCTGGTGGGTGAGGTGGTCGCCACCCGTGAGGAGCTCGTGCCCGCCGCCAAGGCTTGGATCAAGGCGCAGCCTGCCGACGAGCCGACGACGCAGCCGTGGGACGTCAAGGGCTACAAGATGCCCGGCGGCACGCCGTCGAACCCGAAGCTCGCGATGAACCTGCCCGCGTTCCCGGCGAACCTGCGCAAGCAGCTCAAGGGCGCGAACTACCCGGCCCCGCACCACATCATGGCCGCGGCGGTCGAGGGCGCGCAGGTCGACTTCGACAACGCGAGCGAGATCGAGGGGCGCTACTTCGTGGACCTCGTGACCAGCCAGGTCGCGAAGAACATGATCCAGGCGTTCTTCTTCGACCTCCAGCGCGTCAACGGCGACCGCGACCGCCCGGAGGGCATCGAGCGCTTCCAGGCCAAGAAGGTCGTCGTGCTCGGCGCCGGGATGATGGGCGCCGCGATCTCCTACGTGTGCGCGAAAGCGGGCATCGAGGTCGTGCTCAAGGACGTCTCGCAGGAGGCGGCTGACCGTGGCAGGTCCTACTCGGCCGGGCTGCTCGAGAAGGCCGTCTCGCGCGGGCGCTCCACACAGGAGCAGGCTGACGCCCTGCTGGCCCGGATCACGCCGACCGACGACCCGGCCAAGGCCGCCGGCGCCGATCTCGTGATCGAGGCGGTGTTCGAGGACCCGGCCGTCAAGGCGCAGGTCTTCGCGGAGATCGAGCCGCATCTCGCCGAGGGCGCGCTGCTCGGCTCGAACACCTCGACGCTGCCGATCACCGGCCTCGCCGAGGGCGTCTCGCGACCGGATGAATTCATCGGGCTGCACTTCTTCTCGCCCGTCGACAAGATGCCGCTGCTCGAGATCATCAAGGGCGAGCGGACCAACGAGGAGACGCTCTACCGCGCGCTCGACCTCGCCAAGCAGATCTCCAAGACGCCGATCGTCGTCAACGACAGCCGCGGCTTCTTCACGAGCCGCGTGATCGGCACCTTCATCAACGAGGGCGTCGGCATGCTGCTGGAGGGCATCCCGGCGGCGTCGATCGAGCAGGCCTCGAACCAGGCCGGCTACCCGGCGCCCGTCCTGCAGCTCTCCGACGAGCTCAACCTGCGGCTGGCCAAGAAGATCCGCGACGCGACCAAGGCCGCGATCGAGGCCGACGGCGGCGTCTTCGAGGACCGCGCCTCCTTCCAGGTCGTCGACAAGATGCTGGAGGCCGGCCGCGCCGGCAAGCTCGAGGGCGCGGGCTACTACGAGTACGAGGACGGGAAGCGCGCCGGTCTGTGGAAGGGGCTCAAAGAGATGTTCCCCGAGACCGACGACCCGGCCGCGATCTCGCTGAAGGACCTCGAGGAGCGGATGCTCTTCGCCGAGGCGCTGGAGACCGTGAAGTGCCTCGACGAGGGCGTGATCGAGTCGGTCGCCGACGCGAACATCGGCTCGATCTTCGGGATCGGCTTCCCGGGCTGGACCGGAGGCGTGCTCCAGTACATCAACGGGTACGAGGGCGGCGTCCCCGGCTTCGTCGCGCGCGCCCGCGAGCTGGCGGAGGCCTACGGCGAGCGCTTCGAGCCACCGGCCTCGCTGGTCGAGAAGGCCGAGCGCGGCGAGATCTACAGCGATGAAGAGGTTGCGGTAGCGGCTTAGCAGGACCGCGGTGGGCGCTGGGCGCCTGCCGCGCCCATCTGCGGTGCCGGCCGGGAGGTGTTTCCCGGCCGGCTCTCGCGCCGCTCAGGCGGCGCGCGCCACGGTCTCGTGCCTGCGTCCGCGCGGGACGGTCGCGAGCGTCACCACCGAGAGGGCGACGGTCGCGATCGCCTCAGAGACCAGGGCGACCGTGATCGCGCTGGTTTTCGCGGTCTCGAGCCACCCGAACAGCGGTGTCTGCTGGCTGATCAGCAGGAACGCGAACGCCGTCGCGGCCATCGCCGCACCCGTGAAGGCGAGCAGCGGGACCGCGATCGCTCCGGCGCGGCCGGGCAGCCGCTCGACCGGCAGCAGCAGCGGCAGGCCGATGGCCACGGCGCCGACGAAGTTGAGCACGAACAACGTGCCGATCGTGGGGATCGCCGAGTAACCGGCGTCGTAGTACTGCTGCAGATGCAGCGCGCCCATCGCGATCAGCGCCAGGGCGCCGGTCGCGCGGAGCCCGAGGACGACCCGGCGGCCGGCCTTGTGGAGTGGTGTTTCCTGACTTGCCAACGTTCTCACCTCCGGTGAGTTGTCGCGGAAAGCCTCTCCTCACCCATACCGACGCCACGCGTGCGGGAACCTTCCGCCGCGCTCGGACTCGGGCACGATGGAACCTGAGCGCCCGGGGCTGCTCGCCGAGTTGGAGGCCTACGGGCGCGAGCACGACGCCGCTCGCGATCGCGCGGGCCTGAGATCAGGCTGTCGCGACCCCGACGATCAGCGGGCGGATGAACGGCGGCCCGTGCGGGATCGTGTCGTGCTCGAGCTGCGTCACCTCGAAGCCGGCGGCACGGATGCCGTCCAGCGTCGGCCGGTTGGGGTGGCAGCCACAGACGAGCCGGGTGTTGAGCGGCACGAGCCGGTCCTGCCAGCGCGCCAGCCTCTCGTCGTCGGAGCGGACATGCTCCATGAACAGCAGCCGTCCGCCGGGACGCAGGACCCGCCGCAGCTCGCGCAGCGCGCGCGGCTGGTCGTCCACGGTGCAGAGCACCAGCGTCGACACGGCGACGTCGAAGCTGTCGTCTTCGAACGGAAGATCCTCCGCGGGCGCGCGCAGCACGGTGGTTCCCGGCCGCACCTCCTCCGCGTGCCGCTGCAGGCGGGCGATCATCGGCTTCTCGGGCTCGGTCACCGTCAGGCTGCGGAGACTGCCGTTGTAGCGCGCGAGGTTGGCACCGGTGCCGCCGCCGATCTCGATCACGTCGCCCTCGACATCGGCCAGCAGCGCCGCCCTGTGCGCCGCGAAGCAGTCCCGCTCGCTGCCGGCTGTGAGGCGGTCGTATCCCGCCGCGAACACTTTGCTCCAGAGTCCCATCGTGAACCCCCTGGGATCGTTGACGGTCACGACCCTACCCCCGGGCCGGCGGCGCCGCATGAGGCATTCGCCCCATCTTCAGACGGCGGGGAAGTCCTCTTCGGGCAGGAGGCCGTGCTGCATCGCGAACAGGCCAGCGGCCGCGCGGGTTGAGACGCCGATCTTGGCGTAGATGTGCTCCGCGTGGTTGGCGACCGTCTTCGGCGAGATCACCAGTTGTGTGGCGATCGTCTTGTTCGGCAAGCCGCGTGCGAGCAGGCGCAGCACCTCGACCTCGCGCCGCGTGAGGCCGGCGGGTCCCGCTCTGCGGACGGCGACGCGGTGGCCGGCTGCCGCCAGCACGGCCTCAACCGCTTCGCTGTCCAGGCGTCCGGCGTCGCATTCGGCGCGAAGCACGCGCGCCGCCTCGTCTGCTCCCATGGCCGGCCGGTGGGGACGCGGTTCGCGCATCGCCTGGTAGGCGTCGGCGGCGGCGAGCAGCCGGGCCGGGCGCGAGATCGCGTTGCCGGAGAGGCCGCGCGGGTAGCCCGAGCCGTCCAGCCGCTCGTGGTGCTGCACGGCGACCGCGCCGAGCGGACGCAGGGCGGCGGACTGGTGGAGCATGCGCTCGGTCACGTGCGGCGCGAGGCGCACGCGCTCCCACTCGCCGGCGCCGAGCGGTCCGGGCTTGTCCCAGATCGAGTTCGAGACGCCGAGCCGGCCGAGGTCGTGGACCAGTCCGGCGCGGCGCAGCATGCGGGCCTCGTCGACGGGCAGCGCGAGGTGTTCACCGGCCGCCTCGAGCAGGGCGGCGACCGCGGCGGCGTGGCCGAGGGTGTACGGCGACTTGAGGTCGACGAAGCTCGCGATCGCCGCCAACGCGCCGTCGAAGCGCTCTTCGCTCAGTGCGGCGCCGATGGCCGGCTCCGCCTCTATCACCGCGCTCCAGCTCGACACGTCGTCCAGTCCGTCGAGCAGCGTGTCGGCTTCACTGGCAAACCGCCGGGCGACTTCGGGATCGAACTGCTTTCCGGCGTTGCGGAGCGCCACGTCGCGCGCCGCCGGAACCCCGCCCACCCGGTGCGCGACCTCGATGAACTCTGCGATCTGAGCGAGGCGCGCGGGCAACGGGATCGCCTCGCCCTTCAGCTCGCCCGGCCAGCCGTGTCCGTCCCAGAACTCATACGAGGCGCCCAGCGAGTCGAGCACCTCCTGCGGGAGGGATAGCTCTTCGCCGAGCGTGCGCGCGATCGCAGCGTGGTGCTCGATCATGCCGTCGAGCTCACGGTGGCCGGAGACGACGAACTCCAGCCCGACCCGGAAGCGGTGCAGCAGCGGCTGGCCCGACCCGAGCTTCGCCAAGCCGGACACGGCACCGCGCACGCTGCGGAGGTCGTGGTCGTACTTCCCCGACTTCAGCGCGATGTCGTCGCCGAACCACTTCGCCTGCTCGTGCGCATCGGAGTGGCACCCGACGTTGACGAGCAGCGAGGTGTAGTAGACGGCGGCGCGCGTGCTCTCGTCGAGGTCCATCACGTCCGCCAGGCGGAGTGCGATCAGGCACTGGCGCAGCACGTGCTCCATCGGCTGTCCGAAGCCGAGGTCGATTCCCAGTGACAGCGCAGCGACGATCTCGGCCAGCCGCGCGCGAGTCTGATCGACCCCCCCGGTCACCCGGCAAGAGTACTTCCCGCCTCCGGCTCGAGGGCGAGCGCTCGACCCGATATAATGCTTGCCGATAAGCAAATACTTTGGAGGTTGAAGTGGCGACGACGACGGTGGCGGCCAGCCCGGCTCAGGAAGAGCAGCACGGCGAGGTGGAGCGCGTCGACCGCCTGCGTGCGGCCGTCGGGAAACTCAGCCGCGGGTTGCGCCTCAGCCACAGCGAGACGGGCCTTACGCCCTCCCAGGTCTCCGTGCTGTTCACGATCGCCCGGCGCGGCCCGCTGAAGCTCTCAGAGGTGGTCGAGATCGAGCGTCTGAACCCGACGATGCTCTCGCGGATCACGGCCGAGCTCGCGGAGCGGGGCCTGATCCGCCGTCGCGCGGACAGCGACGACCGCCGCGCGGCCGTCGTCGAGGCGACGTCGGCGGGGCGCCGCATGCGCGAGCGCATCCACCGTGCCCGCAGCCACGAGCTGGCCCAGCACATCGACCAGCTGGACGAACACGACCGGCGGACCCTCTGGGAGGCGCTGCCGGCGCTCGAGCGCCTGGTCGAGTCGCTCGCGGAGCAGCGCCGATGAGCAGGATCCGCGGCGCGGGGCGCGTGACGTTCGCGGCGCTCGCCGTTCCGAACTACCGCATCTACATCGGCGGGCAGGCGATCTCCCTGATCGGCACCTGGATGCAGATGGCCGCGCAGGCCTGGCTCGTGCTGACGATCAGCCACTCGGCGGGCGCCCTGGGCGTGATCGTGGCGCTGCAGACGCTGCCCGTGCTGCTGCTCGGCCCCTACGGCGGCGTCGTCGCCGACCGCGTCGACAAGCGAAAGCTGATGATCGCGCTGCAGGCAGCGATGGGCGTGCAGGCGGCAGTGCTCGCCGCGCTCACGCTGAGCGGCTCGGTGGAGCTCTGGCAGATCGGCGCGCTGGCGCTGCTGCTCGGGCTCAACAACGCCTTCGAGAACCCGGCACGGCAGGCGTTCATGCTGGAGATGGTCGGTCCAGAGCACCTGCGCAATGCGGTCAGCCTCAACTCGGTGCTGGTGAACGTGGCTCGCGCGATCGGGCCGGCGGTGGCGGGCCTGCTGATCGCCTCGGCTGGGGAGGGGTGGTGCTTCTTGCTCAACGCCCTCAGCTTCGCTGCGGTGATCGCCTCGCTCGTGCGCCTCGACACGGCCCACATCAAGCCGAGCCCGCCCAGCCCGCGAGAGCCCGGGCAGCTTCGCGAGGGTCTTCGCTACGTGCGCTCGACCCCCGAGCTGGCGGTGCCGCTGGTGATGATGGCCCTCGTCGGAGCGCTCGCGTATGAGTTCCAGGTGACGCTGCCGGTGATGGCCGAGGCGCTCCACGCCGGCGCCACGGGATACGGCTTCATGACCGCGGCGATGGGCGTCGGCGCGGTGGTCGGCGGACTGCTCGTCGCCGCGCGCGGGCGCACCGGCGTGCCGATGCTCGTCGCGGCGTGCGTCGCGTTCGGGGCTGTCCTCGCGCTGGCGGCCGGCGCTCCGGGCCTCGAGACGGAGCTGTTCGCCCTGGCGCTCGTCGGGGGCGCGAGCATCGCCTTCATGTCGGGCGGGAACTCGACGTTGCAGCTCACGGCCGCACCGAACATGCGCGGACGCGTGATGTCGTTGTGGTTCGTCGCCTTTCAGGGCTCCACGCCGATCGGCGGGCCCGATCGTGGGGTGGGTGATCGAGTGGGCGGGCGCGCGCGCCGGCCTCGGCCTCGGCGCTCTGACCTGTCTGCTGGCGGCGCTACTGGGGGCCGTGGTCCTGCGCCGCCGCGGCCGCGCCCGCCGGCCACTCAGGGCTGCGCCCCGCGAGCTGACCGCCTGAGACGGCACGCGACCCGGGCCGCGCGTCGCGCCCGGCTGGGCGCTCGCGACAGGGCCGGCGCGTCAGGCGCCCTAGGCTGCCGGCACGACGACGCCGGGCGCGACGGGCATCCGGCCGCTGCGCTCTCGGAGCGCATGCGGCTCGGGCTTTGCGCTCATCAGCCGCGAGAGCTTCGCAGCGGTTTCGTTCTCGGGCAGCGGCGAGTAGAGCACGAGGCGCTGCTCGGACTCCTCGGCCGGATTGAAGACGCCGTGCGAGAACGAGAGCATCCCCACGACGGGGTGGCGCAGGTCCTTGCGGCCCTCTCCGGTGTAGGCGACCTCGTGCAGCTTCCAGGCGCGGCAGAACTCCGGGCTCGACTGGCGCAGCGCGGCGATCAGCTCCTCGAACTCGGGGTCGCCCAGGTGCCGCGCGCTGTCGGCGCGGAATTTGGCGACCAGCAGGCGCGAGCTGCGCTCCCAGTCGGTGAACATCTCGCGACGTGCGGGATCGGTGAAGGTCAGCCAGGCGTGGTTGCGCGCTGCGCGCGGGATCTTGCCCAGGTCGCCGAGAAGGGCGACGGCGGCGTCGTTCCACGCCAGGTAGTCCCAGCGGCGGCCGAGGATCCAGGCCGGGTTCGGACCGAGGTTCTCGACCAGCTTGCGAAGCGTCGGCGTGACGCGCTCTGCGGGGGACTTGCGCGGCGGCGGCTGTTCGCCGCGACCGAGCAGGATCAGGTGCGTCTGCTCGGCGCGGCTGAGACGCAGCGCACGTGCGATCGCCTCCAGCACGTCCAGGGAGGCGCGCACGTCGCGCCCCTGCTCGAGCCACGTGTACCAGGTGCTGCCGACCCCGGCGAGCTGGGCCACCTCCTCGCGGCGCAGGCCCGGCGTGCGCCGGCGTCCTCCGCCGGGCAGGCCGACGTCCTCGGGCTTGAGGCTCGCGCGGCGCTGGCGCAGGAAGTCGGCCAGCTCGGCTCGGCGCCGTGCGCCCGAGGCCGGCGTCTCACGGATCCGGGGGGCCGCGGCGTTAGGTGTCGAGAAAGCGGTGTCGTCTTCGTCCATGTTCCTGAAAGCCTCAAGGTGGAACATCTGCTACCAGGATAAGCCCTTCTCTACTACCTGGATAACACTACCCTCAAAATACCACTCATGAGCACTTCCCTCGCACTCCCTCGCATCCGCCCCACCGGCAAGACCGCGCTGCTGCTGATCGTCTGCCTGGCGCAGTTCATGGTCATCCTCGACGTCTCGATCGTCAACGTCGCGCTGCCCTCGATCCACGACGGGCTGCACTTCTCCCCGAGCGGCCTGCAGTGGGTCGTGAACGCGTACACCCTCACGTTCGCCGGCTTTCTGATGCTGGGCGGACGCTGCGCCGACCTGCTCGGCCGCAAGCGCGTGTTCATCTTCGGGACCGCGCTGTTCGCGATCTCCTCGCTTGCCTGTGCGCTCGCCGACACGCGCGGGCTGCTGCTGGGCGCGCGTGCGCTCCAGGGCCTCGGCGGCGCGGTGCTCTCACCGGCCACGCTGTCGATCGTCACGAGCTCCTTCGAGCCCGGTCCCGAACGCAACCGCGCGGTCGGGATGTGGGGTGCGATGGGCGCGCTCGGCGCCTCCTCCGGCGCGCTGCTCGGCGGCGTGCTGACCCAGGCCTTCGGGTGGCCGGCGATCTTCGCGGTCAACGTGCCGCTCGGCATGCTGGTGATCGTCCTCGGGATGCGCCTGATCCCGGCGGCCCGCGAAGTGCGCGGCACGCGCAACTTCGACGTCACGGGCGCGGTGCTCATCACCGCCAGCCTCGTCAGCTTCACGTTCGGGATCGTCCGCACCGACACGCTCGGCTGGGGTTCCTCCGGCGTGCTCGTGCCGCTGGCCTCGGGCGCCCTGCTGCTCGGCGCGTTCGTGCTCGCTGAGCGGGCGGCAAGCCAGCCCCTGGTGCCACTCTCGGTCCTGCGCCACACCCAGCTGCGGGTCGCGAACCTCGTGGTGGCGCTGCTCTACGCCTCGTTCTTCCCGGTCTGGTTCTTCCTGACGCTCTACGTGCAGGAAGTGCTCGGCTGGGACGCGATCCAGGCTGGGCTCTCGTTCCTGCCGATGACCGGCTCGATCTTCGTCGCATCCACGCTCGCTCCGCGCCTGGTCGGACGGCTCGGGCCGCGCCGGGTGATCACCGGCGGCATGCTGCTCGCGAGCGCGGGGATCGGGATGCTGGTCGGCATCGCCCCGGGCGGCTCGTACCTGACGAGCGTGTTCCCCGGCGCGCTGCTCTCGGCGATCGGCATGGGCCTCTCGCTGGTGCCGGCGACGATCGTCGCGATGCAGTCGCTGCCGCCGGAGCAGAGCGGGGTCGGCTCCGGCCTGTTGAACACGGCGCGCCTGATGGGCGGCGCGCTCGGGCTCGCGGTGCTCTCCACGATCGCCGACGCGCAGACGCGTGCCGATGCCGCGTCCGGCGCGGCGCACGCCCTGACCAACGGCTTCGACCTCGCGTTCGGAGTCGGGGCGGCGATCTCGCTGCTCGGCGCCGGACTCGCGGGCTTCCGGTTGCGCGACCCGCGTCCTGCCCAGCTCACCGCGCTCGAGACGGCCGAGACCAAGGCCGAGATCGAGGAGGGTGAGGCGCTGGCCGCCTGAGGCCGGCACGGAGCGCCGGCCGATCCTCTCCGATGTCTCAGCGCCCGGTCGAGCCGAGCCCGCCCGCGCCTCGCACGGTGGGCTCGAGCTCGGCGTCGGACGCGGCGAGCGTGACGTGCTCTCCGCGCACGATCAGCAGCTGGGCGATGCGATCGCCGCGCTCGATCGCGAAAGGTTCGGCGGGGTCGCTGTTCAGCAGGATCACCATCACCTCGCCCCGGTAGCCGGGATCGATCAGGCCGGGGGCGTTCAGCACGGTGATGCCGTGGCGTGCGGCGAGGCCGGAGCGCGGGAGCACGAGGCCTGAGGTGCCCGGCGGCAGGGCCAGGGCGATGCCGGTCGGGACGGCCGCGCGCCGGCCCGGCGCGAGCTCGAGCGCCTCGTCGGCATAGAGGTCGAAGGCGGCGTCGTCCTCGTGCGCGCGGGAGGGCAGCCGCGCCGTCTCGCTCAGCAGGCGCACCGGGACGTCCATGCGCGCCATCCTACGGTGCTCGATGCAGGCGGCCTTCGCCGCGCAGCTCCGCCTCGATCCGCTCCAGGCGCGGCGCGGCGGTGGTGTCCCGGTAGGTCATCGCGGCGGCGACGCCCGGGTGGACCGCGGCGATCAGCTCGTGCATGCGGAGCGCGATCGCGCGGTAGGACTCGTGGCCCTCGCGTCCGGATCGCAGCTCGATCAGGTGCATCGCCTCGCGCGCGTTCATGTCCAGCACGTAGCGGATGCGGAACGCCAGGCAGAGCGCGTAGGGCGTCTGTGGATGGAGGCCGGCCTCCTCGATCCGCTGCCACGCCGAGCGGGAGCGCTCGAACGCTCGCTCGAAGACCGCGCCGAGGCCCGCCGCCCGCGCCTGCTCGGGGACCTCCGCGCCGAGGTGGGGGCCGAGCGGCTGCCACTGCGCCGTGAGCATGCGATGGCGTTGCAGGTCCCTGAACGCGCCGTAGTCCGAGACGATCTCGAAGCGATAGCGGAGAGCCTCGAGGCCACGGCCCGGCAGGTGGCGCCGGTTCTCGCGACCCGACAGCAGCTCCGCCAGCAGCTCGGCGCGCCCATCGGCGTCGAGCGCCGCGACCGCCGCCTCGACCCGCGTCTCGCTGACAGCGGCGCGCTCGAAGACCAGCGCGCTCAGCAGGCGCTGTTCGTCGCCGTCCACGGCGAGCAGGCGCACGTCCTCTCCTGCCTGGCCGGAGGCGCTCCGCACCCCGAGCCGGTCGGCCACGCGTGTCTCGGACGCCGCGCGCCGGCGCAGGAACTCCGTCCAGGCGCCGCCGCGCTCGGGGCGATCCACGCGCGTCATGAACGCGGGCGCGACCGACCGCAACGCGACCAGCATCTGCTCTCCGCAGCGTCGGGCCTCGGGGAGGGGCTCGGCGCGCAGGTGCATCACGAGGCGCTCGAACGTCTGCCCGCTGGCGAAGATGCCGACGTGCGAGAGCGTCGCCGCGGGCAGCAGCCCCCGCGCGAGGTCGAGCGCCTTCGCGCGCACGGCGCGCTCGTGCGCGCGCTCGGAGGATCCGGGCTCGCGCGGGAAGCGCTCGGCCAGCCACGGCCGGAGTGCCGCGAGCGCCTGGCCGTAGTGCTCGAACAGCGCGTCCATGTCCCGCTCGTAGTCGTCCCCCAGCTCGCGTTCGCGGTGGTAGCGGTAGCCGAGCCCGGGCACCGGCTGATCGACGGCGATGTAGCGCGTGGACTGCTCCAGGTAGGAGCCCAGGCGGGGGCGCTCCAGCACCTTCGTCAGCACGTTCGAGACCCACTCGCAGGCGACGTGGAGACCGCCGAGCTGCGCAACCGAGTCGTCTCCGTACTCGCCGAGCACCCGCTCGTAGAGCTGCTCCGCGCGCCCCTCGTGCGCGCTGGGCGCGCCGGCTTCGAGCTCGCCGGCGAACTCCTCCAGCAGCAGCCTGCGCAGCGTGCCCCCGTAGCGCGAGTAGCGCGCGAAGAGCGCGCCGCGCGTGGTCTCCGGCAGCCCGCGCAGCGCGAACACCGGTTCCTCGAGATCGCTCACGAACGGCGCGAGCCGCGCGCGCTCCTGCTCGCTGAAGGGCTCGGCCACACGCACGCGCACATCCTCTCAGGACCGGGACCTGGCGCCAGAGGAGGGCCCGGCTCGTCAGACTCCGCATCAGTGAGGGGTCTCTTTCGATGGGCGGCGCTCGCGCTCGCACTCGCCGCGGTCGCCGGTTCAGCCTGCTTCGCGAGCGCTGCGAGCGCGGCCGCCCACGCGCCAACCCATCAATCCAAAAAGAAGAAGAAGAAGCCGCCGCCGCCCACGCTCACGCTGACGGCTGCCCTGCTCAGCGGGCCCGGCGAGCAGCTCGCCCGTCCGCCCGTCGGGATCTCGATCGAGTACCCGCTCATGGCCGCCGACCTCGGCGCCGGCGCCTGCCCGCCGCCGGCGCTCGCCGCCGAGCTCCAGCGACTGGGCTCGCCGCGGCTCGCGCTCGGCGGGCAGAGCCAGGACTTCACCTCGCCCGCTCCCGCCCCGGGTATCCCGTCCAGCTGGGAAACGCTCACCACCTACTCGCTCCCAGCCCCGTTCTGGTCGCAGCTGCACTGCCTGCTGAGCGCCACCAACGAGCCGCTCACCGTCGGCCTGAATGCGCGCATCGGCCAGCTCTCCTGGGCCGAAGCGATGGTCGCCGGCGCTCAGCAGGCCGCCAGCGCCGGCGTCGAGTTCTCGATCGGCAACGAGCCTGACCTCTACTACCTGCCGAACTACACCTCCCTCGCCAAGAGCCAGCCGGGCGAAGAAGGCAAGGAGGTCGGCCTCTACCTGCAGGTCGCCGGCTATCTGCGCAAAGCGCTCGGCTCGCTGCCGCTCGTCGCCCCCGAACTCGCCAATCCCGCGCACTGGCAGGGCTCGCTCCCAGGCGTCCTCGCCGCGCTTCACCCGCAGACCGTCGGCGTGCACGAGTACCCCCTGTCCGTCTGCCGCTCTGAACGCGAAGCGACGATCCACGGCCTGCTCGCGCCGCGCATCGGCAACGCGCCGCGGCGGCTCGGGTGGGTCGTCGCCGACGCGCGCGCCGCCGGCGCTCCGGCCGTGATCTCCGAGGCGAACTCGGTCTCGTGTGGGGGCAAGGCCGGGGTCTCTGACAGCAGCGCCTCGGCCGTGTGGGCGCTGCGGTTCGTTCTCGCCGCGGTCGAGACAGGTTTCGCCGAAGTCAGCTTCCACCTCAGCGGCAACCCCTACGACCCCTTCTACCTGCGTGGCGCCGAAGTCGTGCGCCGTCCCGTCGAGGGGGCGCTCGTGTCGCTGCAGCAGTGGCTTCCCGCCGGTGCGACGGTGCGGATCGGGCACTCGGCCGGCAAGGTCGCGGTCGCCGCGATCTCCGCGAACGGCGCCGAACCGCTGCTGATCCTCGACAACGAGAGCACCAAGGCGGCAACGCTCTCGCTGCGCGGAGCGGCGAGCGCAGTGCCGGTCCAGACGTTCAGCCCGGCGGGCAGCTCGGTGGGCTTCGTCTCGCCCTCTCCCGGCGGGCGGTTCCTCGCGAAGGTGCCCGCGAACGGGGTGCTCGCGCTGCGCTACACGCCCTAGGCGGCGGCGCCCTGATCGCCCTTGTCGGCTTCGATCGCCTCGCGGCGATGTTCGCAGAATCAGGGCGAGGGCTGCGCCTGTGCGCCGAGCGCTTCGGCGACGCTCGCGTGGATCGCCATCGAGCGCTCCATGCCGACGATCTCCGCGAGCCGTGCGAGATGGGATTCGGGCTCGATCACGAGCAGCACTTTCGTGCGGCGCTGGCGCAGCAGCTCCGCGAGTCGGAACAGCATGTCGATCCCGGCGCTGTCGATGTAGCGGGTCGCGCTGAGGTCGACGATCAGCCGATCGGTGAAGTGATCGACGCAGTCCGCGAGCTGCTCGCGCAGAGCCGCGGCGTTGGCGGCGTCGACGTCCTCGCGGGGACGCACCACCGGGACGCCGTCGTGGCGCTCGACATCGGCGATGCTCACTCTGTCTCACCCCCCAGGCGCTTGACGAGGGTGACCCGCGTGCCGTCGCTGCCACGCTCGATCTGGGCGTCGTCCACGAGCGCGCGCATGATCGCCAGGCCGCGCCCGCGGCCGTAGGGCCGCGCTGCGCGCCAGCGGCCGTCGTCGCTCACGGTGATCCGCACCTCGTCGTCCTCGTGGACGCACTCGATGCGAAAGGTTGCTTCGCGCGCGCCGTAGGCGTGCTCGACGGCGTTCGCCGCGGCCTCCGAGGCTGCGAGGGTGATGTTGAACAGCTCGTTGGCGCCGACCCCCTCGCCCATCAGCCAGCGCCCGAGCGTTCTGCGCAGCCCTGCGAGCACGCCCGGTTGGGCCTCTAGCGTGATCTCCATCCGCGGGCCCATCGGCAGCGACTCGATCGCCAGCAGCGCGATGTCGTCCTCGAGGCCCGTGGCGTCGACCACCACGTCGCGGTAGACGCGATCGGCGAAAGAGGATTCCTCGCTGTGCGACGCGCGCCGCGCGGCGGCGCGGAGCCGGTCGAGCCCTTCGTCGATCGACTCGCCGCGCCGCTCGACGAGGCCGTCGGTGTAGAGCAGCAGCGTGCTGCCGACCTCGAACGTGTAGCGCCGGCTGCGGTACTCGCCGCCGCGGCGGATCCCGAGCGGGAGACCCTGGGAGAGCTCGAGGTAGGACATCTCCCCGCCCGGACCGACGACGAGCGGCGGCAGATGGCCGGCGCTGACGGCCTCGAGGGTGCCGCTCTCGAAGTCGAGTTCCATCAACGCGAGCGTCGCGCTGCGGTGGCGGCCCATCCCGACGAGCAGCTCGTTGAGCAGGCGCATCACGTCTTCGAGGGGGTGGCCCTCAGTGAGGTAGGCGCGCAGAGCCGCGCGGATCTCTGCCATCACCGCGGCGGCGAGCACGCCGCGGCCGACGACGTCGCCGATCACGAACCCAAGACGACCGCTCGGCAGCTGGAACACGTCGTACCAGTCGCCTCCCATCTTCACGCCGGTGCCGCCGGGGAGGTACTTGGCGCTGAAGCGGAGGCCTGGGACGGAGGGCAGCTCATCCGGCAGCAGGGCGCGCTGCATGATCTCGGTGACCGCGCGCTGCTCGGTCAGGCGGGCCCTGTCGATCGCCATCGCCGCGCGGTCGGCGGCGAGCTGCAGCAGCGCCGTGTCCTCCTCGTCGAACAGCCGCTGCGTGAGTGCGCCGACGTGCATCACGCCGATCACGCGCCCTTCCACGTGGACGGGCACGCCGAGCATCGAGCGGATGCCCTTCTGGCGCAGGATCGGGTTGACGACGTCGGCCTTGCTCAGATCCTCGATCACGATCGGGCGACGGCCGGAGGCCACGCGCCCGGCGAACCCGTGCGCGAGCGGCACCTGCACGGCCTGGCGCACCTCCTCCTCCAGGCCGCGTGCGGCCCGCGCGACCAGCACGCCGCGATCCTCGTCGAGCAGCAGGATCGCCGCGGTGTCCGCGTGCAGACTGCCGCGGACACGCTCCAGGAGCTCGGAGAGCATCTCCTCGACCGAGAGGTAGCCAAGGGCCGCGTCGGTGACGCTCAGCATCTGCTCGAGCTGGCGCGGGGCGTCCTCGTCCTGGCCCGCGGGCGCGCTCTCCGGCGGACGCTCGCCGCCGCGAGGACTGCTCACCTCGTTGCTCCCCTCTCCCAATCGATCACCGCTTAGATGCTTATACCCGTGTGGAGGGCATGGGACGCGTCCGCGCGTTGATCGGCGTGGCGCGGGCGGGGTAAGCTGGCGCCGAGATGGCGAGCACCTCCGAGCCGCAGGTCGATCTCGGCGCCCTGGACTTCTGGGGCCGCCCGGCCGAGGAGCGCGACCGTTACTTCGCCTGGCTGCGCGACGAGCGGCCCCTCTCCCAGCACGAGCCGCCGGAGGACATCCTCGGGCTCCCCGACCAGGGGCGTCAGCCCTACTGGGCGGTCGTCCGCTACGAGGACGTGCGCGCGATCTCCCGCGACGCCAAGACCTTCTGCTCGGGCGAGGGCACGCAGTTCGGCGACGCGCCGCCGGAGTTCCTCGAGGCGTCGATGTCGTTCCTGGCGATGGACGCGCCGCGCCACACGAAGCTGCGCGGACTGGTGTCCTCCGCGTTCACGCCGCGGCAGGTCGCGCGCATCGAGGACGGCATCCGGGAGAACGCGAAGCGGATCGTGGACGAGGCGGCGCCGAGCGGCGGCGGGGACTTCGTCGAGCTGATCGCCAAGCGGCTGCCGCTCGTGACGATCTCCGACATGATCGGCGTGCCCGAAGGCGATCGCGAGCGCGTCGTCGAGGCGGCCGACCTGCTGGTCACGAGCTCGGACCCCGAGGCGTTCGGCGACCGGGCTCCGATCGAAGTGCTCGGCGAGGCGCTGTGGACCCTGACGGCGTTCGCCAAGGAGCTGGCCGCGCACCGCGAGCAGAACCCCGGCGAGGACCTGATGACCGGGCTCGTTCAGGCCGAGGTCGACGGCGAGCGCCTGACCCACGACGAGATCGCGGCGTTCTTCGTGCTGCTCTCGGTCGCGGGCAACGACACGACGCGCCACACGACCTCGCACGCGATGCGGGCGTTGACGCTGAACCCGGGCGAGCGGGCACTGCTGCTGGAGGACCCGGACGGGCGACTGCCGGTCGCGGTCGAGGAGTTCGTGCGCTGGGCCTCGCCGGTGCTCACGTTCCGCCGCACCACGACCCGGCCGGTCGAGCTGCACGGCGTCGAGCTGCCCGCCGGCGAGAAGATCGTGCTCTTCTACCACTCGGGCAACCGCGACGAGCGCGCGTTCGGAGACCCGTGGCGCTTCGACGTCTCGCGCGACCCGAACCGCCACCTCGGCTTCGGCGGCGGCGGGCCGCACTACTGCCTCGGCGCCTCGCTGGCGCGCACGCAGCTGCGCTCGATCTTCGGGGAGATGATGCGCGTGATCCCCGACATCGAAGCTGACGAGCCCGAGCTGCTGCGCAGCGCGTTCGTGCACGGGGTCAAGCGCATGGAGTGCTCGTTCACGCCGCGCGCATGAGGGCGGCTGCGTCGGTCAGGACCGTGGCTTCAGGGCCGCGATCTTCGCGCTGACGGAGCCCGGTCCGTTGGCGCTCGTGAAAGCGAGCTTGAAGGTGGCGGCCTCGGCGGTGTGGTGCGCCAACGCCTTCAGCGCCTTTGCCGGCAGCTTCACCGTGAACGTGGTCGTCCTGTTGACGGTGAGCGACCGGTGTGCCGTCGGGAACGCATAGGTCTTGCGCTTCTTGCCGGTGCCTGCGGTGAGCTTGCCGGCGAGCGCCGCGAGCACGGTCTGGCTGCAGCGCGCGGTGATCGTGAGCACGCCCACCTGCGCGTGCTTGTGGTGCTTGGCGGAGACCAGGACCTTGCTGGAGCCCGGCTTGAGCGTGCACGAGGGCATCGGCGCCACGACGTGTCCGGGTAGGGCTTTGGCGATCAACGAAGGCCCGGGGGTCGGGGTCGGGGTCGAGGTCGGCGCCGGTTCGGCGGCGGTCCCAGTCAGCGCCTTCCCGAATTCGTCGCCCACGCCACAGAGAGTGCCGGTCGTGCACGAGATCGCTCGGAGAGGGACGTCGCGATCGATCACGGCAGGAGCGCTCCAGGCCGGCGTTGGGGCTCCGGCGGCCGTCGTGGTCAGGAACCGTCCGCTGCCGTCGACGGCGCCGCACACCATCGCGCTCGTACAAGAGACCGAGAGGAGCGCTTCGCCGGGGTCGATTTCGGAGCCGCTCCAGGTGGGGACAGACGCCATCGGGTTGTGCGTGACGAAGGCGTTGCCGTCGAAGTCGACCACGACGCAGAGGGTGCTCGTCGGGCACGAGATCGCGCTCGGGAACCCTTTGCCGTCGAATTCGGCGCGGGCGCTCCACGAGGGTTTCGCGGCAGTCGGTTCGGTCGTTTTGACGAACCCGCCTTCTTCGTCGACGACAGCGCAGAACGCCGTGCCCGCGCAGGACAGCCCGTCAGCGGCTTCGGCGCCGGTCGTCGCGGGCAGCGTCCAGTGCGGTTCCGCGGCGGCCGGTTCGGTCGTGAACACGGCGGCTTCTTCCCGGTCGAGCACCGCGCACAACGAGGTCGTCGGGCAGGAGATCGCCTGCGCTGTTTCGTCGATCGGACCTTCCGTTCGTTCGTGCCAGGTGGGCGACGCCGCGGTCGGGTCGGTGGTCGTGAAGGCGAACCCGTGGTCGTCGACGGCGGCGCAGAGCGACGCTGAGGCGCAGGAGACGTACGTCCGGTTTCCCCCGCTCCCGAGCGCGAGCGGCGCGCTCCAGCTCGGCGTGGCGGCGGACGCGTCGAGCGTCGTCTCGACCCGCCCGGATTCGTCGCCGGTGACGCACAGCGAGGTCGTCGGGCAGGTGATGGCGAGGATGCCGTTGTAACGGTCGACGTTGATCCCGTCCGTCCATTCCGGCGGCGTGGCGGCGGGGTTCGTCGTCGTGGCGAGCTGCGCGGCGCCCCCGTTGCCGCCGGTGATGCACAACGCCGCTTCGACGCAGGCGACCGTGTGGATCGGGCGGCCTTCGTTCAGTTTGGGTTCTTCGCTCCAGGTCGGCGTGGCGGCGGTCGGATCGATCGAGATGAACGCGTTGCCTTTTTCGTCGGCGATCGCACACAAGGTCGTCGTGCTGCACGAAACGGCGCTGGGTACGTTGCCGGCGTCGATGCTGGTGGGCGTCCATGTTGGGGTCGTCGCGGCCGGTTCGGTCGTGATGACCGCATCGCCGCCGGCGCTGACGGCGACGCACAGCGCGGCTTCGACGCATGAGACGCCTCTCAGCCCGGTGCCGTCGATGACCGCTCGAGCGCCCCATTTCCCGGCGGCCGGTTCGGTGCTTCGGACCGCGCCTCCCGCTTGGTCGACGGCTACGCAGAGCGAGCTCGTCGGACATGAGACCGAGGTGAGCGCGTTACCGTCGATCGGGACGGCCGCGCTCCAGCTCGGAGCGGCGGCGGAGGGGTCGGTGCTCGTGAACGCCTCGCCTTCCGAATCCACGGCGACGCACAGCGAGGTGCTCGGACAGGAGACCGAGCGCAGCGTGTGCCCGGCCACTTCCTGCGGTTCGCTCCACGTGGGCGAGGCGTTCGCCGGGTCGTCGGTCTCGAGCACGCGGCCGATCGCGTCGGTCGCCACGCAGAGCGACGTGGTGGGGCAGGAGATGGCTGTGAGCTCGAAGGTGTCGATGCGGATCGGCTGGCTCCACGCCGCTTCGGAGGCCGGGTTCGCGCTCGAGACGATGCCTCCCTGGTTGTCCGCGGCGACGCAGAGCGTCGTCGTCGGGCAGGAGATGGCGTTGATCTGGATCTGCTGGCCTGCGGGCGGGGTGGGGGCGATGAGCGCCGGCGAGCCGAAGGCGAAGGGGTTGGTGGCTGCGGGGGCGGCGGCGGGTGCGGTGGCGATGACCAGCGCCGCCAGCAGAGCGACGAGGATGCCGCGTGATCGGTGAGAGCTCCCCAGCATGCCTGCCTCCATCGTCGGTCGGTGGACGATCGCGGAAGCTAACAGCCTGGGGAGACCGCACGCAGGGGGGTGGACGAGGTTCGGGGTGCGACGTCAGAGCGCGAACCCGAGGAAGGCGCAGGCGCGACCGGATGCCCCGTGCGGGACTCGAACCCGCCCCACCGGATTAAAAGTCCGGCGCTCTACCAGATGAGCTAACGGGGCCTGCGGCCGCACAGTCTCGCAGATGCCCGCGGAGGCGGGAGGAGGCTCGACCACCAACGAGGGGCGGGCCCGGCGGCAGTCGGGCCCGCCCCCCATGTCGGGCGTCGAGGGACGCGGTGGGGTTCAGCGGTACCTCAGCGGCACGGTCGCCGAGGAGCTCGCGCCGCTCTCCGGCTTGAAGCTCACCTTGATCGGCACCTTCACGCCATGGTGATGGCGCCTGCGCACCGAGGCGGCACCCGCGCGCGTGAGCGACGGGTGAAGCGTCACGCGCTCGGCCTTCGCCGTCTGCAGCTGTCCTGTGCCCGAGCGTCTAGGGCGCTTCAGAGGCGGCGATCCGGAGCATCTCCTCGATGCTCGTCACCTTCACCCGCGGGCGGCCATCGGGCTCGCCGAGGGCGCGCTCGTGGCGGTCGATCGCTTCCCACCCGGAGTAGCTGACGAGCTCGGGCTGGCGCTCGCGCAGCAGCGCCTCGACGGCGTCGGGATCGGGCTCCTGCGGTGAGTGGGCGGCGCCGTTGGCGGAGGCGAGGTCGGCGACCATCGCGTCCACCGTCTCCTGCGCGTCCTTCTTGTTCGTGCCGATCACGCCGGAGGGGCCGCGCTTGATCCACCCGACCACGTACTCACCGGCGAGCGCCTGTCCAGAGTCGGGGTCTCGCACACGCCCGGCCTCGTTCGGGATCACGCCGCCGCGCTCGTCGAACGGCACGCGCGGCAGCGGGATCCCGCGATAGCCGATCGCGCGGAAGACCAGTCCGGCCTCGAGCGTCTCGCGCTTCTCGGTGGCCTGCGCGCGCAGCCTGCCGTCTGGGCCGGCAACGAGCTCGTTGTGCACCAGCTCGACGGCGCCGAGATGCCCGTTCTCATCGGCGCGGAGCTCCACCGGGGAGGCCAGGAAGCGCAGCACGACGCGCTTCGCCTTGCCTGAAGCCGGGCGCTGTGCGTACTCGCGCAGGATCTCGACGTTGCGTCGCGCCGTCGCGTCTTCCTCGGCGGCCTGATCGTGGACGGCCAGCCCGCGCTCGAGCTCGGCCTCGTCGACGATCACATCCGCGTCGGTGAGCTCGCCGAGCTCCAGCAGCTCGGGGTTGGTGAAAGCGGCCTGGGCGGGCCCGCGGCGGCCGACGACGACGACCTCTTTGACCTGGCTGGCCGCGAGCACGTCGAGCGCATGGTTGGCGGTGTCGGTCGGCGCCAGCTCCTCCGGCGTCAGGACGAGCATGCGGGCGACGTCGATCGCGACGTTGCCGTTGCCGATCACGACCGCGCGCTCGGCCGAGAGCAGGTCGACCTCGAGATCGGTGTGGTCCGGGTGGCCGTTGTACCAGCCGACGAACTCGGTGGCGGCGTGCGAGCCGGGCAGCGATTCGCCCTCGATCCCGAGCGGGCGGTCCGACGGCGAGCCCGTCGCGTAGACGATCGCGTGGTAGTGACGCAGCAGGTCCTCGCGCGAGACGTGCAGCCCGAACGTGACGTTGCCGTAGTAACGGAAGCGGGGATGCGCTGCCGTCTTCTCGTACACGCGCGTGACCGACTTGATCTTCGGGTGATCGGGCGCGACTCCAGAGCGCACGAGGCCCCAGGGCGTCGGCAGACGCTCGAACATGTCGACCTCGAAGCCCGCGTCGCCGTCCTTCAGGAGATGCCCGGCCGCATAGAAGCCGGCGGGCCCCGAGCCGATCACGGCGATGCGAATGGCGTTTGCGTCTGTCAAATCTGGTCCTTGCGATGCCGCGGAGACATGGGCGCGGCCCGACTCGAACGGGCGACCCCCTCGGTGTAAGCGAGGTGCTCTAGCCAGCTGAGCTACGCGCCCCGGACGATCCGTCCTCAAGGCTAGCGACACGGCGCATCGAGTCTGGCGGGAAACGGCGCGGCCGGCGGGGTAGGGTACTCGCAGGCCACCCGGCCGGGAGCACGCTTGAACCGCCAAGACAACGCCCACGTGGAGGGGCCGTCTGCGTACCCGCAGGCGGCGGAGTTGGAGCTGCGCCACGTCAGCAAGCGCTATCCGGGCGAGGGCGACGTCGCGATCGGCGACCTCTCGTTCACCGTCGCCGCCGGCGAGTTCTGCGTGCTCGTCGGGCCGTCGGGCTGCGGCAAGACGACCACGATGCGCCTGATCAACCGCATGACGGCGCTCACCAGCGGCGAGATCCTCCTCGGGGGGCGCAGCGTGCTCGATCGCGACGTGCGCGAGCTGCGCCGTGAGATCGGCTACGTGATCCAGCAGATCGGGCTGTTCCCCCACCTGACGATCGCCGAGAACATCGCGACGGTGCCGCGGCTGCTCGGGTGGTCGAAGGAGCGCATCGCCGCGCGCGTCGAGGAGCTCCTGAAGCTGATCGGGCTGGATGCCGAGGGGGTCTCCAACCGCTATCCGGCGCAGCTCTCCGGCGGCCAGCGACAGCGCGTCGGCGTCGCCCGTGCCCTTGCGGCCGACCCGCCGCTGATGCTGATGGACGAGCCCTTCGGGGCGATCGACCCGATCAACCGCGCCAACCTGCAGGACGAGTTCCTGGCGCTGCAGGCGAAAGTGAAGAAGACGATCGTGTTCGTCACCCACGACATCGACGAGGCGATCAAGATGGGCGACCGCATCGCGATCCTGCGCAAGGGGGGCGTGCTCGCGCAGTACGACACGCCCGAGGCGATCCTGGCGCGCCCAGCCGACGACTTCGTCGCGCAGTTCGTCGGCGCCGACCGCGGCATCAAGCGGCTCTCGCTCACGACGCTGGCCGAGATCACGCTGCTCGACGAGGACCGCCGCAGCTCCGAAGCCCGCCGTGTCCCCTCGAGCTACTCCCTCAGGGACGCGCTGTCGGTGCTGCTCACCGACGCCGGCCGGCCGCTCGCGGTCGTCGCGCCCGGCCGCGAAGGCGAGGACGGTGACGGGCAGGTCCTCGGCTTCATCACGCTCTCGCACCTCGAGCGCCTGATCGCCGAGGACTCCGAGCGCGAGGGCGACGGCGACGTATTGCCGGCGGGCGCGCGCGCGAGCGCGGGGGAGGCCGGCGCGTGATCGGCGCGGGCAACCTCGCGGCCGCGGGACCGGTGATCCCCGAGTTCGGCAAGGGCAGCTCGACGTGCGTCGTGCACAACCACCTCTTCTGCTGGGACTGGGTCTCGCACAACTGGACGCCGGTGCTCTGGCCCGCGCTGCGACAGCATCTCGTGCTGTCGCTGATCGCCGTGTCGATCGGGTTCGTGATCTCGGTCGTCCTCGCGCTGATCGCACACCGCTACCGGTGGATCGAAAAGCCGACGATCCTGATCACGACGTTCCTCTACACGATCCCCTCGCTGGCGCTGTTCGAGCTGCTCGTGGCGCCGGTCGGCGCCAACATCTTCGCCGCGGAGATCGCGCTCGTCTCCTACACGCTGCTGATCCTGTTCCGCAACATCCTCACGGGCCTGCGTGACGTCCCCGGCGAGGTGCTCGACGCTGCGGAGGGGATGGGCATGACCCGCACCCAGCAGCTGCTGCGCATCGAACTGCCACTCGCGCTGCCGGCGATCATCGCCGGGCTGCGGATCGCGGTCGTCACAACGATCGCGCTCGCCACGATCGTCTACACGATCTACGACGCCGGGCTCGGCGTCCCGATTCACACCGCGCTGGGGGAGGGACCGTTCAAGACCGAGCTGATCGCGGCCGGCGTGCTCACGATCGGCCTGGCGATCCTCTGCGACGCGCTGCTGGTCGCCCTCCAGCGCGCGCTCACGCCGTGGGCGCGGGTGCGCAAGGCGGGCTGATCCGGTGCACGAATTCGTCGACGCCTTCAAGTTCATCGCCCACGACGGCGCGGTCGCCGGGAACCCGAACCTGCCGAGCCTCGCGCACCTGGCGCTCGAGACGCTCAAGGTGGGCGCGATCGGCGTCGCCATCTCGATCCTCATAGCGGTTCCGATCGGCGTGGCACTCGGTCATTTGCACCGCGGCAGCTTCCTCACGATCAACATCGGCAACATCGGCCGTGCGCTGCCGAGCCTCGTGATCCTCGCGATCGGAGATGCGTTCCTCGGACTCGGCCTGACCGTCGTCGAGCTGGCGCTCGTGATCCTGGCCGTGCCGCCGATCATCACGAACGCCTACTACGCGATCGACAGCGTCGACCCCGATCTCACCGATGCGGCGCGGGGGATGGGGATGAGCGAGTGGGAGGTGCTGCTGCGCGTGGAGCTGCCGCTCTCGGTCCCGGGCCTCTTCGCCGGCATTCGCACCGCCGCCGTGTTCGTGATCAGCACGACCACGATCGCCTCGCTCGCGGGCTTCAGCGGAAGCCTCGGCGACATCATCGCCAACGAGACGAGCTATCACTTCTCGGGCGTGCTCGGGGCTGCGATCTGCGTGGCGCTGCTGGCGCTCGGGGTGGAGGCGGTGTTGACGTTGGTGCAGCACGCACTGACGCCGCGCGGGCTGAGAGCGGGCGGGCGCGAGCGCGAGCGCGGCTCGATCGCACAGGCAACATCGGCGGCGAGTGCGTGAGTCGGTGTGTATATATTTTGATAATTAGGATAAAGAAAGTGAACAACAGGAGGCGGCGGATGACACATGGCAGCTGGATCAGGCTCAGGAGGGCCGCTCTGACGGTGGTGGCGGTCGTGCTCGCGGGCGCGCTGCTCGCCGCGTGCGGCAGCTCGAAATCGAGTACGACCACCACGAGCGCCAGCTCGGGATCTCCGGGCGCCGGCAAGCCGGCGGTGACCCTCGGCAGCAAGAACTTCGCCGAGTCGAACATCCTCGGCGAGCTCTACACGCAGGCGCTGCACGCAAAAGGCTTCGACGTCAAACTGAAGTCCGAAATCGGCTCCACCGAGCTGATCTACAAGGCGCTGAAGGCCGGGCAGATCGACGGCTATCCCGAGTACACGGGCGTGTTGCTCTCGTCGGTGGCGGAACAGAGCAAGGCACCGACGAGTGAACAGCAGGCCTACGAACAGGCGAAGGCGTTCGTCGAAAAAGAAGGTTTCACCCTGCTCGAAAAAACGCCCTTCTACGACACGAACGTGCTGATCACGCTGCCGAAGTTCGCCACCGAACACAGCCTCTCGAGCATCGGCGACCTGAAGCCGCTGAACAACAAATTCACCATCGGCGGCGCGCCCGAACTCGCCACCCGCGAAGAGGGCCTGCCGGGCATCAAGAAGCTCTACGGCGTCGAAGGCAAATTCAAGCCGGTCTCGATCGAACTCTCCTACCAGGCGATCGAAGGCGGACAGGTCGACGTGCAGAGCGTGTTCAGCACCGACGGTCAGCTGCTCGGCGGCAAGTTCAAGACGCTGTCGGACCCGAAGCACGTGTTCGGCTTCCAGAACGTCGCGCCGATCATCAAGAAGAGCGTTCTCGAAGCCCAGGGCCCGGCGTTCGAAGAAACGATCAACAAGGTGAGCGCGCTGCTCACGATCCCCGCGGTCCAGCAGATGAACAAGGCGGTGAGCATCGACAAGCAGTCGGCTGCGAGCGTCGCCGCTGAATTCCTGAAGGCGAACGGGCTGGCCTAGCACCCCGCTCCGCGAGCTCTCCGGGCCGGCATGGAGCGCCGGCCCGGCGGCTCGCCAAGGGCGGGCATGGAGCGCCGGCCCGGCGGCTCCCCAAGGGCCGGCATGGAGCGCCGGCCCGGCTCCATCCAGTCCCTGTCAATCTCTGTCGGGATGCGGCGCGCGGGCGGTTCGAGGGCGATCCGGATCGCCGCGATCGCCGCGGCGGTCGTGCTCGGCCTGCTCGTGCTCGCGCAGCTCGTGCTGCCGCGGATCGCAGCGTCGAGGATCTCCTCGCGGGTCGGCCGCTACGGCCACGTCGAACACGTCTCGGTCTCGGCCTTCCCCGCGATCGAGCTCCTCTGGGGCGACGCCGACTCGGTCGAAGTGCGGGCCGGCCCGCTCTCGCTGTCGCCGGCGCAGGCCGCGTCGCTGCTGTGGGAAGGCCGAGGCATCGATCGCATCGACATCGGCGCGAGCCCGGTGCACGTCGGCTCGCTCGCGGTGACCGACGCGGTGCTGCGAAAGCACGGCTCCCAGCTGAGCGCGCACGCGCATGCCACCACGGCCGCGGTGCACTCGGCACTCGGGCCGGCCGTGGGCGTGCAGCTGCTGGGCAGCGAAGGCGGGCGGGTGCGGGTGTCCGCCACGGGCAACCTGTTCGGCGTCGGCGCGACGGTCTCCGCCGTCGCCGAATCCGAAAGCGGCAAGCTGGTGGTCCACCCGGAAGGGTTCCTGCTCGGAGGCTTCCGCCTGACCCTCTTCCACGACCCGCACGTGCACGTGGTCGGCGTGGCTGCGCGCGAAGACGCCAGCGGCTACGTGCTCGGGATGACCGCGCTGCTGCGCTGACTCAGGCGGCTGCGCGCAGCGGCTCGCCGGCCGTGCGGGGAGCCTCGGCGACGACGAGCGGCAGGCCCTCCTTGGGGCTGATCGTCGGCATCTGGCGGATCGTCAGCTCGAAGCCGGCGGGCAGCGAGAGCGAACGCTCCTGCACGAGCCGGGCGGCGATCGCCCGTACCTCGAGCTGGCCGAAGCGCATCCCGATGCAGGTGCGCGAGCCGCCGCCGAAGGGCACGTAGGCGCCCTTCGCCAGCGCGGCGCGCCCCTCGGGGGTGAAGCGCTCGGGGCGGAACTCCTCCGGCTGGGGCCACACGTCCGGCAGGTGGTGCGAGGCCCAGGAGGAGTAGTTGACGAACGCGCGCGCCGGGATCGGCACGCCTTCGAACTCGGTGTCCTGGAGCGCGCGCCGCGGCCCGACCCACGCGGGCGGGTACTTGCGCAGCGTCTCGTCGATCGTCATCTCCAGCTCCGGCAGCTCGCCTCCGAGCAGCTGCGATGCGCTCGGACCGCCCGGTGCCAGCTCGCGCTGCTCGGCGCGCAGGCGTTCGGCGATCTGCGGCCGGCGGGCCAGCTCGTAGAACATGAAGGAGATCGTCGACGTAGTCGTGTCGTGACCCGCGAACAGCAGCGTCATCACCTCGTCGCGGATCTGCCTGTCGCTCAAGCGGTTGCCGTCCTCGTCGCAGGCATCGAGCAGCAGGCTGAGGATGTCGGTGCCGCGCCGGCCGGAGGCTCGCCGCTCTGCGATCTCCGTGTAGATCAGGACATCGAGCTTGCGGGCCGCGGCCTGCATCCGCCCCCATGGGGAGCGCTTGCCGCGGAACACCCTGAGCAGGTAGTCGCTGGCGTAGAAGCCCAGCGCCTCCTCGAACAGGGAGGCGGCGTCGATCGCGCGCGCCTGCGGGCCGTCGGGGTCCAGTCCGAAGAGCGCGCGCATCGCGACCCGCATCGCGAGGTGGCGTGTCCAGTCGTAGAGATCGACCGTCGTCCCGGGAACGAGGTCGGAGATCGCGCGCTCGGTCTCCTCCTCGATCGTGCCGACCGAGTCGGCGATGTTCTCGCGGTGGAAGGCCGGCAGCATGATCCGCCGCGAGCGGCGGTGGAAGTCGCCGTCGATCGTCAGCAGGCCATCACCCATCAGCCCGATCAGGTCGCGGAAGCTGCCTTCGCGCCACTGGAAGTCGGCGGCGTGGGAGACCAGGATGTGGTGGTTCGCCGCCGGACCGAGCATGAACACGATGTTGCTGTGGAGCAGCCGCAGGGTGAAGACCGGGCCGAAGCGCTCGTAGCTCTCGAGCAGCATCTCCAGCGGTTCGGAGGCGAAGCGGCGCGTGCGCGGCAGCGAGAAGCGGGTCTCACCCGGCGGGTAGGGAACGCTTGCACGGCGCTCGTCGCGCAGGTCGTCGAGCAGAACCCGCACCGGGCTCTTGTTGAGCATCGGAGGTGGTCCGACGAGCGCCACGCCGCAAGCGTAGCCGAGCGGCTGGCCGTCTGGCCAGTTTCGTGTCTGGCCGGGCCCCGCGCGCGGGCTTGGCATACTGTTCCTCCCACGCGCGGATCGCTACGGTCCGCTGCAATCGCGGGGGTGTAGCTCAGCAGGTTAGAGCGCTGCCCTGTCACGGCAGAGGTCGCGGGTTCGAGTCCCGTCACTCCCGCTTCGCGCACCCCGCGCCCCGACGCAGAGAAGATGAACCGCAACGACCTGCGCGAGTGCCGCCCCGGGTCAAGTCGCCCGCAGCGTTGGGCGAGGGCCCGCTCGCGAGGCCAGAAGCTTGGGTTCTCGCTGTCGAGCGGCGCCGGCGAGAAGCCCTCGCGCAGGCTGTCGGCGGATCGGTGCCTTACCCGGCCGGCTTCGCGTAGTCCGCGAAGCCCTGGAAGTCGATGAACACGCAGTCCTCGTCGCCGACGATCCAGGCGTCGTGCCCGGCCGGCATGACCGCCAGGTCGCCGGGGCCGTACTCGACCTCCTCGCCGTCGTCCATCACGACGTTCATCCGCCCCGATACGAAATAGCCGACGTGGGCGGCCTGGCAGCTGTCGGTGCCGGCAATCGGCTTGACGTGCTCCGACCAGCGCCATCCGGGCTTGAACGTGGCACGGCCCACGGGTCCGCTGTCGAGTTTCACCAGCTCCAGCTGGCCGGTGCCGGCTTCAAAGCGACGCACCTCCTCCGGTGCGTCGAAGCTCATCCGAGTCAATCCCGCCATCGTGTTTACCTCTCCTTCGGTTCGTGTCGTTGCTCGGCGATTGCCGCAGGTCGATCGGCCCACGTGCGACGGCGATGGCTCTAGGTCTCCTCCGCCATCGCCATCAGGTCCTCCCTGGTGACCTGGCCGACGAGCTCCGGGTGATCTTCACGCATGTGCCCTTCGATCACCGTCGCTGCTTCGTCTGCCGTCTCACCGCGTCCGAGGAACCCGCATTGGCACCGGATGACCTTTGCCATGACCGTCTCCTTTTCGTGAAGTGACCGTACGATCGCGTGGTTGGAAGCTTCTGCGATTCTCCTTGCACCAACCTTGGTCGACAACCCCAGCACCCGAGTCCAACTGTGCGGGCGACTCGCGGTCGAGCTCGCGGGACGCTCGCTGACCGAGAGGATCCCCGCCGGCCAGGCGCGCGTCCTGTTCACCTATCTGACGGTCACGCGGGCGCAGCCCTCGGGCCGCGGGGAGCTGGTCGAGGCGCTGTGGCCATACGGTGCGCCGGGCGGCGCCGACGCCTCGGTCAGCGCGCTCCTCTCACGACTGCGTTCCGCGCTCGGCAGCGAGACGCTCTGTGGGCGGGGCGAGGTCCAGCTGCGGCTCCCCGCCGATGCCTGGGTCGATCTCGAGGGCGCCGAGGAGGCGATACACCGCGCAGAGGCCGCGGTCGCCCAGGAGGACTGGGCGCGGGGTTGGGGCCCGTCGCTGGTTGCCATGTTCACTGCCCGTCGCGGCTTCCTGCCGCGTGAGGACCTGCCCTGGGCCGACGAGCACCGGCGACGTCTGGGGGAGATCCAGGTCGCGGCGCTGGAGTGCTACACGGCGGTCGCCCTCGGCGTCGGCGGCTCGGAGCTGGCACCGGGCGAGCGTTGCGCGCGCGAGCTCGTCGCTCTTGCTCCCTATCGTGAGCGCGGGCACGCCCTGCTGATGGAGATCCTCGTCGCGCGCGGGAACTCGGCCGAGGCGCTGCGCGTGTACGAGGAACTGAGGGCACGGCTACGCGAGGAACTCGGCGCGACGCCCGCCCCCGAGCTGCGAGATCTTCAGGAACGGCTGCTGCAGCGATGAACGCGGCCGATCTGCGCGACTGCCTGCTGTCGTTCCCCGCCGCCGAGGAGACCTTCCCGTTCGGCACGTTGACCTCGGTGTTCAAGGTCGAGGGCAAGATGTTCGCCCTCTCGGCGCTCGGCTCCGAGTCGCTGCGGGTCAGCCTGAAGTGTGAGCCCGCACTCGCCGAAGCGCTTCGCGTCGCGCATCCGGCGGTCACCCCCGGATACCACTTGAACAAGCGCCACTGGAACACCGTCGAGCTCGACGGCTCGCTCCCCGACAGTGCGGTCCGGGACATGATCGAGGACTCCTACGACCTCGTGGTGAGCAAGCTGTCGCGTGCCAAGCGGCTGGCGCTCGGATGGGACGGGGACGGCTAGCCGAGGGCTGGGTGCTCACGACGGGCTCGCGGCCCGCAACCTTGCCCCCGCGACGTAGGCTGGAGGGAATGCGTCCGATCGATGAGCAGACGATCCTCATAACCGGCGCGACCGACGGCCTCGGACGCGCGCTCGCCGTGGAGCTCGCGGGCGCGGGCGCCGAGGTGCTCCTGCACGGACGCGACGAGGAGAAGGGCGAGCGGACCCTGGCAGAGATCCGCGAGCTGACGGGCAGCGAGCGCGTGCGCTTCCTCCGCGCCGATCTCGCCTCCCTCGAGGAGGTCCGCGGCCTCGGCGAGCTCGTGCTCGGCGAGACCGAGCGGCTCGACGTCCTCGTCAACAACGCGGGCATCGGCACGAGCACGCCCGGGTTCGTGGGGCGCGAGGAGAGCCGCGACGGCTTCGAGCTGCGCTTCGCCGTCAACTACCTGGCGGGCTATCTGCTCACGCGGCTGCTGATCGAGGAGCTGCGCAGCTCGGCGCCCGCGCGGATCGTCAACGTCAGCTCGGCGGGGCAGGCGCCGATCGACTTCGACGACGTGATGCTCACGCGCGGCTACAGCGGCGGCCAGGCCTACTGCCAGAGCAAGCTCGCGCAGATCATGTTCACGTTCGACCTCGCCGCCGAGCTGCTCGACGCGGACGTCACCGCGAACTGCCTGCACCCCGCGACCTACATGCCGACGAACATGGTCCGGGCCGCGGGCGTCTCCCCGGTCTCCACGCTCGCGCAGGGGACGGAGGCGACGCTGCGCCTGATCGCCGACCCCGCGCTGGACGGCGTCAGCGGCCGCTACTTCAACGGGCTGCGCGAGGAAGAGCCCGACGCCCAGGCGGAGGATCCCGCGGCGCGGGCGCGGCTACGCGAGCTGAGCGACGGGCTGTGCGGGATCGAGGCTTCCTAGCGAGGCGTAATATCCGCTCGACCGGGTCGGGCGCGAGCGAAGGGAGCTGGGGGATGAGCGGGGCGGGCGAGCAGAACGCGGCGCCGTACAGCGTCGCCGGGCGCGAGGAAGCGCTCGATTTCATGACCAACTACCCGGAGTACGGGGAGATGCGCTGGTACAGCGACGCGCTTGCGACCGAGCAGGTGTCGTTCAGCTGGCGGCGGATGTCGCCGGGCACGGGCGGGCGAGGCAGCTACGGTCACGCACACCCCGGCATGGAGGAGGTCTACTTCGTGATCTCCGGCACCGTCACGTTCAAGGTCGGCGACGATGTGTTCGAGGCTGGACCGCAGATGGCGGTCAAGGTCCCCGGCGAGCAGTTGCGCTCGGTCCACAACGACACGGGTGAGGAGGCGCAGTTGATCGTCTTCTCGCGGCGCGTCGCCGACCAGCCGCTCGAGAAACAGGACGGGTTCTGGTCATGAGCGCGATCGAGAGCCAAGACGCGGCGGCGACGCTCGAGTCGGCGATCGAGCGGTACAACGCGGCATGGAACGCACACGACGTCGATGCGATCGTCGCGATGCACGCCCCGGACATGGTCTTCGCCAACCACACCGCAGGAGAGTCCGCCGAGGGTGACGCCGTCCGCGCTCACATCGCGGCGATCTTCGAAGCCTGGCCGGACATCCGCTTCGAGACGCAGCGGCTCTACGTGCGCGACGGGCTTGTTGCGCAGGAGTGGATCGCGAGCGCGACGCACACGCGCACGATGCAGCGCGGGGACCTCGTCGCCGAGCCGACGGGCAGGCGCGTCGAGTGGGCGGGCGCCGACGTGATCCCGTTCGAGAACGGGCTGGTCAAGCGCAAGGACGTCTACTCGGACTCGGTGTCGATCCTGCGCCAGGTCGGCCTGCTCGACTAGCGAGTACGCGCAGGCCCGATCTCCGGCCTCGCCGGGTGCGTCGCGCCGTGCCGTCGCAAGGAAGCGGCCGCTCAGCCGCCGACCGCGGCACCGAGCGGGAAGTGCACGCCCGTCAGCTCTTCGGAGACCTCCCACAGCCGCCGCGCGAGGACCATGTCCTTGGCCTGGGCGGTGCGCCCGACGAGCTTTGGGCGTCCCCGCGACTCCATGAAGCCGTCGGGGCCGGCGAAGCTGTTGCCGGGCACGTCCGCGGTCGCCGCGTAGAGGGTGGGCAGCGCGCCTGCCTCCTCGCTCTGCCCGAGCACGGCGTTGCCCACGTGGCTGACCCAGTCCTGGAGTTTTTTGCCGCTGTGGAACTGGAGGTTCGTAGACGCGTAGCCCGGGTGGGCGGCCGTCGCGAGCACCGGCGAGCCGGCCTCTGTCAGCCGTCGCTGGAGCTCGGCCGTGAACAGCAGGTTGGCGAGCTTCGACTGCCCGTAGGCCGACCAGGCACGGTAGGACTTGTGCTCCCAGCCGAGGTCGTCGAAGTCGATCCGCCCCATGCGGTGCGCCGTCGAGGAGACGGTCACGACGCGTCCGCTGACCTGCTCGAGCAGGAGGTTGGTGAGGGCGAAATGGCCGAGGTGGTTGGTGCCGAACTGGAGCTCGAAGCCCTCCGCGGTGCGGCTCAGCGGCGGCACCATCACGCCGGCGTTGTTGATCAGCACGTCGATCTCGCCGCCGTCCCAGCCCTCGGCGAACGCGCGGACGGAGTCGAGGCTCGCGAGGTCGAGCGCGCGGACCTCGGTCGTGCCGCTCATCTTCGCGGCGGCCTGCTCGCCCTTCTCGACCGTGCGCACGGCCAGCACGACACGGGCCCCCGCGGCAGCGAGCGCCTCGGCCGCGGCCCGTCCGATGCCGCTGTTGGCGCCGGTCACGATCACGGTCCGGCCGGTCATGTCAGGGAGGGAGGTGGAGCTCGAAGTTGTCATGGGCAACAATGTAGTCGATGACTACAAAGCTGTCAACGTCTACTTTTCCCGGTAGCCTCTGCAGCAGATCGATGGACGCCCGTCCTTATCACCACGGCAACCTTCGCACCGCGCTGCTCGACGCGGCCGAGCGCACGCTGCGCGAGCGCGGCGTGCAGGCGCTCTCGCTGCGCGAGCTGGCACGGGAGGTCGGCGTCAGCCACGGTGCGCCGCGGCGTCACTTCCCCGATCGTCAGTCGCTGCTCGACGCGCTCGCCCGCGCCGGCTTCGAGCGTCTCGGCGCCGAGCTGCGCGCGGCGGCCGACGCGGCCGGAGCGGGCTTCGAGCCGCGCGTACGGGCGATCGGCGCGGCTTACGTGCGGTTTGCCACCGAGGACGCCGCGCTGCTGGAGCTGATGTTCGCCGGCAAGCACCGCGAGGGGGCGGACGACCTCGCCGACGCGGCCGAGCGCGCGTTTGCCGTCATGCTCGAGCTGATCGAAGAGGGCCAGCGCGAGGGCGCGCTCGAGAGCGGCGACCCCAAGCGCGTCGGCCTCGTCCTGTTCGCGACGATCCAGGGCATCGCCGCGCTGGTGAGCGCGGGGCTGGTCGAGCCGGGGGACGTCGCGGCGCTCCTGGCCGATGCGACCGATCGGTTCCTGGGCGGGGCCGGAAGCCTGCGGAAGCGTGCGCGCGGGCCCGCCGGGGCCCGCTCGCCGCGCCGCGCCGCGGCGTGAGCGAGGACGCCTTCGCGCTCGCCCGCTTCGTCCGCGCTCAAGACGAGGGTGGGACGTACGAGCGGGCGCTCTCCGAGTTGCGCGCCGGACACAAGCGCAGCCACTGGATGTGGTTCGTGTTCCCGCAGATCGCCGGCCTGGGCTCGAGCGCGATGGCCCAGCAGTACGCGATCGGCTCGCTCGAGGAGGCCCGCGCCTACCTGGTCGACCCCGTGCTCGGGGTCCGGCTGCGCGACTGTGCCCGGGCCCTGCTGGGGCTCCGCGGCGTCAGTGCGGAGGCGGTCCTGGGCGCCGTCGACGCGCTCAAGCTGCGCTCGTCGATGACGCTGTTCGCGCGCGCCGACCCGAGTGAGGCGCTGTTCGCCGAGGTGCTGGGTCGCTACTTCGGCGGGGTTGCCGACGAGCGCACCGAGCGCGCGCTCGACTCGGGCTCGTGAGGAGGTGCGACTGGTATGTTCCCGTCGCGACGCGGATCCGGCGGCTTTCAGACGGAGACAGATGAACGGACACATGAGTCCAGGGAGGGTGCGCGCGGGGGTCCTCAGCCTGCTTGCGGTTGCGCTCGCGGCGGGTGCCTTCAGTGCGAGCATGGCGGTTGCGGCGTCGCCGTTGCATTCGACGGTGCCCTCCTCGTTCTCGCTGCCACGCTGCGGAAGCCCGTGCTCGCTCAACCGGAGGCTCTTCGACGCCCGGTTGCACCACGCCGAGACGGCCTCAGTCGGACCTCCCCGGGTCGCGACCGGCGCCGCGCGGGGGGCTCGTCCGGACGTGACCGGGCCGGGCGGCTTCGAAGGAACGGTCACGGATGCCAAGACGAAATCGCCTGTCACCGGCATCGAAGTCTGCGCGTTCGAACTGAAAGCGCTCGAAGAAGGCGCGTATGAAGAAGAAGAACTCGAACCGGCCTGCGGGGAAGTCGTGGAGCCCACCGGCAAATACCACGTGGGCGTGGCGCCGGGCGAGTACGTCGTCGGCTTCTTCGACCCTGTGGGCAACTACCTCACCCAGTTCTTCAACGACCACGCGCCGGGCGAAAGCTTCAATCTAGTTCCGGTCGAAGCGGAAAAATTCACGAAAAACATCAATGCTGCGCTCAGCGAAGGCGGCCGTATCGAAGGGACAGTGACGGCAGCCTCTGGGGGCGCGCCGCTCGAAGGCTTCCGCGTGTGCGCGCTCGACGAGGATGTCGAAGAATTCAAGTGCGTGGTCACCGGCAGCGGGGGCAAATACGAGATCGGAGGGCTGCGGGCGGGCACCTACGAACTCGGCTTCTTCGTCCCAGAACACCCCGGCGACAACTACTTCGACGCCACGCGCGCGGGCGTCAAAGTGATGCTGGCGGCGGCGACGACCGGGGTCAACGCCGCGCTCTCATCCGGTGGCGAGATCGAGGGCACCGTCACCTCCGCCGAAGGCGGCGCACCGCTGGCGCACGTCGTCGTGTGCGCGTTCCTCGCGTCGGGAGAAGAAGAGGAAGAATGCGCCGAAACCGGAGCCGACGGCAGCTACGCGATCGAACGCCTTCCCAGCGGGGAATACCAGGTCGAATTCGAAGAACTCGGTGCTTTTCACAACCAGTTCTACGCGGGCGTTCCACGCCTGCCCCAGGCGACCGCGTTCGCCGTCACCGCGGGCGGACCGGTCGTGACCGGCATCGACGCCGCTATGTTCGTGCACGAAGGCAGGATCACCGGTCATGTCACCTCAGAAGTGGGCAACACGCCCCTGGGGGGCGTCGGAGTCTGTGCGATCGCGCCGCCGAACCACGTGATCACGTGCACGCACAGCGAACCGGACGGGGAATACACGCTCGAAGAGCTGCCCGAAGGCGGCTACGCGCTCGAATTCAAGGACCCGCCCGACTACAGAAAGGAGTACTCCGGCGGCAAGGCGACGCTCGCCGAAGCCGCGCTGGTCCCGGTGACATTCGGCGGCACGACTGAAGCCAATGCCCTGCTGCACCTAGGGGGTGTGCATGTGGAAGGCGCGGGCTCCATCGAAGGCCGCGTCACCGCCCAGACAACCGGCCTGCCTCTCGAAGGCGCCATCGTCTGCGCCATCGCGGCGACGAGCAAATGTGAACAAACGGCATCCGACGGGACGTACACGATCGCCGATCTGCCCGAAGGCAAATACGCCGTGGAATTCAAAGGCGGCCCGAACTTCCTGATCGAGTTCTACAACGAAGCTTCCTCGCTGGCGGAATCGACCCCGGTGGACATCGTCGGCGAAACGAGAGCGACGGGCATCGACGCGAAGCTCAGGCCGGTCGTCATCGCGCCGAAACTCGTTCCGACCCACGTCGCGACGGGCTCATCGGCTCCTCCGCCGGGCGCGGGGGGAGTGCTCACGACGAAAATCGTCGTGCCGTTCCTCACAGCGGCGTCGGCGGTGCGTGTCTCCGGCCGGCGGGCGAGCGTCAAGCTGCACTGCGCCGTCGCCCCCTGTCACGGCACGGCCACGCTCACCATCACTGTGAGCCGGCGCCACAGGGCCCACGGCCACACCGTCATCCGTCGCATCACGCTCGTCGTCGGCAGCGGGACGTTCTCGCTTGCGCAGGGAGCGAGCGCAGCCGTGACGATTCACCTCACCAGGCAGGGCAAGGCGCTGCTCGCCACGGCCGCGCGCCATCCGCGCTCGGGCAAGCTGAAGCTCGCTCTCCAGGGTGCGGCCGCCACCACGCGCGCGGTGACCGTTCGCTGAGCGGAATCCGGTCGCTCAGGTTTCGACGGTGACGACGGTGCCGATCGGCGTGTACTTGTAGATCTCGGCCGAGGCCGCCAGCGGCAGCTCGACGCAGCCGAGGCTCTGAGGCGAGCCGAACGAGGAGCGGTTGAAGTTGTGCAGGGCGTCGCCGCCGTTGAAGTAGCTGACCCACTTGATCCCCGGGTCTTCGTAGTGCGAGCCGTCGGGGTTGGTGCCGCTCATGGTCGTTTCGGGGAGGTGCTCGAAAACGGGGAAGGAGCCGAGTTCGGTTTCGGCTCCCGAGATACCGGTGTTCGCCGGCGCCGAGATCACGGTGCGCCCCGCGCTCCACAGTGTGGCGGTCTCGGGAACTTCACGGTGCACGTAGACGTAGCTGTAGCCTTCTTTGAGTCGCTTGCCGGCGATCGCGTTGGCCATCATCTTGCGCCACACCGCGGGGCCGGGTTCGCCGTCGACGGGCATGCCGTTTTCGTTCTCGAACTTCATCACGGCGCCCTTGGTCAGCACCGTCGCCTGCGTCGGACTCCATTTTTCCTTGAGCTGGTGCGGCGTGTTGGAATAGCGCCAGGTGAAGCTTCCAGCCGGCGGTTCGGTGGCGGCGGCCGCCTCGGCGCTCGGCGTGTGCGCGACGCTGTGGCCGTTCGCCGCGTGCCAGACAACCGGCAGGTAGCCGGCCTGGGCCAGCAGCTCGTGCAGGCGTTCGGTGGACCCCGGCGGCACCGTCCAGCTGACGGCGCTGGTCTTCGTCAGGGTGCGCGAGTTCGCGCCGGCGATTGCGACGGTTCGCGGCAGGGTCGCGTGCAGCTGCGTGCCGAGCGGCAGCCCGAACCCGGAGGGCCGGAACTCCAGCGTGTGGCTGTCGGTGACGTGCCAGTGCCCGGCGGTGGCCGGCGATAGCGCCGGGCGGCGCGAGCCGAGCACCTCGGAGACGGGCTTTGAGAAGGTGAGGTAGATCGGAGACGCGGGGGCGATCTTCCCGCCGGGCGCGGGGCTCGCGGCGAGCACCGGTGAGCTCGAGGCCGGGAACCAGCTCACGTGTGTCGCCTTGCCGACGGTCTCCCAGCCGCGCGGCGCAGCCGCGATCGCGAGGGTGCCTGTGGCGGGGCGCTGCCCGAGCGAGACGGTGCTCGAGGGGGCCGGGAGCGTGCGCGTGTGCACGCCCGAGGAGGTCGCGTAGGCGACCGCGCTGACCGGTTCTGCGAACTTGACCGTCACGGCGTGCCCGGGCGGCACGGTCATCCAGCGGCCTGTGAGGTGCGCGACGGGAGCGATCACGGTCAGGTGCTCGGTCTGTTCGTGGCCGACCGCCCAGCCGATCCAGCCGGGCCTGCGCACGCGCACGGCGACCGAGATGCGCTCGCCGGGGTGCAGCCGGCGCTGCGGCACGAGGCGGTCGCCCTGGACGGAGATCGGCACCTGCTTCCCGCTCGGGCCGAACGCTTCGACGTGCTCGATCTTGCCGCCCAGCGCCTGGACCGAGACCTTGGCCAGCGCGCTCGAATCCTCACCCAGCGACGCGCCCGTCAGCGTCAGCAGGGCCACGACGATCACAGTCACCAGGACGAGCAGGGCCACGCCGAACCCGATCAGGAAGCGCCTGTACGAGCGGGCGGGCGAAGAAACCCCTGCTACCAAGGGCTTGGACGCCATCACTTGAGGATAGGAGGATTTTCCGACGGACGCGACGTTTGGGACGCTGTTCGCAGCGCGAGACGTCGGTTATGTATCGCCGCGAAGCGCCTCGGCCTGCGCGGCCAGCTTCGGCGGGGCGCGCGCGAACCACGCTTCGGTCACGACTTCCTCGAGCTCCGGAAGCGCGATCTTCTCGAGCAGTACGAGCACGGACGGGTGCCCGTCGAAGTGCGAGGTGGTGAAGAACACGCCGGGCTCCGAGGCGCACAGCGCCTCCTTGGCGTGCAGATGCTCGACCCGCGCGCCCAGGATCGGCCCCTCGGGCGCGGCCGCGCCGAGCTCATCCAGTTCTTTCGCTCGCAGCGGGCGCTCCCAGACGAAGAGCTTCCCGCCGAGGAGCCACTGCAGGCGCTCGCGCGAGATCCGCTCCTCGCTGGCGGGCAGCGCCATCGCGATCCGCCGTACGTCCTCGAAGCTCGCCAAGGCTCACTCCTCCCCGAGCGCGAAGTCCGCCATCTGCTGAAACGCCTCCAGCGGGTTCGGCGGGCCCTCGCCCGTCAGCTCGCCGTAGATCGTGGCGATGTTGACGACGAGGCGCTCACGCTCGCCCCAATCTGCCCAGCGGTCGAGCTCGATCCGGCGCGCGGCCTGCAGTGGGGTGAGGCCCTCGGCGTGCGTAGCGCGGGCCTGCTCGTAGAGGTAGTCGAGGTAGGCGCGCAGCTCGCGGACGTCCGCGATCGACGCGAGTGGCCCGTGGCCCGGCACGATCGCCGTCGGCGCGAGCGCCTCGATGCGCTCGCACGCCGAGAGCCAGTTGGAGACCGGGCCGGCCCAGGCGATCGGGTGCGCGCCGTTGAAGAGGATGTCGCCGGTGTAGAGCACGCGCTCGGCCGGCAGCCAGGCCATCGTGTCGCCGCGCGTGTGCGCCGGGCCGACCTCCAACAGGCGCACCTTGCGGTCTCCGACGCGGATCTCGAGCTCGCCACTGAAGGTCTGCTGGGGCGCCGCCGGCTCGATGCCCTGGAAGCTGAAGCTGCCGAAGCAGCGCAGGAAGAACTCGCCGAGGCGGCCCATGTTCGGCGCCTGCTCGACGAGCGCGGCCATCGCTCCGGGCGGCAGCTCGGTCATCTCCTCGGCGGTGCTCTCCGACGAGACGATCCGCGCGCCCGCGACGAGCTGGTTGCCGTAGCAGTGATCACCGTTGGCGTGTGTGTTGACGAGCGTGCCGATCTGCTCCGCCGCCGGCACGGTGCGGCGCATGTCAGCGAGCATCGACTCGGTCAGCGCGAGGTCGAACAGCGTGTCGATCAGTAGCGTCGCCTCGCCGTCGCAGACCAGCCCTGCGTTCGACCAGCCCCACCCGCCGTCGGGTTGCAGGTAGGCGTAGACGCCGTCTGCGACCTCCTCCAGCCCCCGTTCGTAGCTCCCGCCCATCGGCGAGACGCTAGCGCCTGCCGGCAGGCGGGGCGCGCCGCGAGGCCCGCCCCGCCGCCGGCGTCTTGCTAGGCGCTCAGCTCGGCCAGGTCGCGGACCTGCGTGAGGCGGATCGAGTTGCCCGCCGGGTCGCGGAACCCGGAGTCGATGCCGTACGGGCGCTCTTCGGGGGCTTCGTTGAACTCGACGCCACGGGCGCGCAGCTCCTCGTAGGAGGCGCGGCAGTCGTCGGTTTCCAGGAACACCGTGCCGGCGAAGCCCTTGGACATCAGCTCGCGCACCTGCTCGGCGGTCTCGGCGTCCATCACCGGCGGCCCCGGGATCTTCATCAGCACGATCGCGAAGTCCTCCTGCCCCGGGACGCCGACCGTCAGCCAGCGGAAGTCCCCGAGCTCGGCCAGCGTCACGTCGGCGCGGACCTCCATGCCGACCTTCTCGGTCCAGAACGCGAGCGCCTCGTCCTGGTCGTCCACCCACAGCTGAGCGGTTCCAACTTTCATCATCTCAGGCTCCTTTGTCGTCGTTGCGATGACACAAACCTACGTCGGCTCCTGTGCGCGGTCTTCTCGAAAAGTGCGGCGTTGCGGGCGCCCGTAGGCGCGGACGACGCAGCCCGGGACGAGCGCCATGTCGGCGGCGGGTGGATAGCGCTCGCGGTAGGAGGTCGGCGAGCAGCCGTAGGTGCGCGTGAAGCTCGTCGTGAAGGAGCCCAGGCTGCTGAGTCCGACGGAGTAGCAGATGTCCACGACTTGGCGGTCGGTCGAGCGCAGCAGCGTGGCGGCGCGCTCGAGTCGCCTCGTCAGCAGATAGGCGTGGGGGGAGTCGCCGAACGCGCGACGGAACTCGCGGATGAAGTGCGCGCGCGAGAGGCCGGCCTCTCGGGCCATGTCCTCCACCCCGAGCGGCTCGGCGTAGTGCGCGTCGGCCAGATCCTTGGCGCGCAGGAGGTGGCGTGCAGGCGGGGCGTAGGCCACGGCGCCAGTATTGCGCGGGCAATACCGTCAGCGCGATGTTCGACCTGGACTCCCATCTGGCCCGGATCGGGGCGGACCGGGACGCGAGTCTCGCGGAGCTGCCCGGGTTCGAGCTCGGCCGCGACGGGCGCCTACGCGCGACCACCTGATGCCCCCCGGGTCCTTGCCGGCTCGGTCGCTCCTCCTCGCCGCTAGGCTGCCTGCGATGCGCCGCACTCCGACCGCCGCGATCGCCGCCGCCGCGCTGATCGGCGGCTACGCCGTTGCAGCCGGGACCGGCTCGCGCCCGCTCGGAGGCGTCGTGCTCGCTGCCGGAGGGCTCTACTGCGCGCGCGTGTGGACGCGGCGTGACGGTGCCCGCACAGCCGTCGCGCTCACCGGTGTCGGCCTGGCCGCGTTCGCCGCCTCGCACGTGCTCGCGCCGCAGATCGGCGCATGGCCGGCGGTGCTCAGCGTCTCGGCGGTCACGGCGGCGGCCGCGTGGGCGTGCTCGGACGCACCGGCGTCCAAGCGCGCGGCTGCGGGCGTTTAGCTGCTCTGCGCTCCGCGGCGCGTGAGGGGCGCCTGCACGGGTAGCTTGCGGGGATGCTCGCCCTCACCGCGGCACCCGGGAAGCCCGGCGACGTCGAGCTGCGCGAGGTTGCCGACCCCGATCCGACCCCGACGCAGGCGCTGGTGAGGGTCGAGGCGTTCTCGTTGAACCGCGGCGAGACGCGGCGGCTCGCCGACATGGACGACGGCGCCCTCACCGGCTGGGATCTGGCCGGCACGGTCGAGCGCGCCGCGGCTGGGGGAGGAGGTCCCGCGGAGGGCACGCGCGTCGTCGGGCTCGTCGACCGCGGCGCTTGGGCCCAGCGTGCGGCGGTCGAGCTCTCGCGCCTGGCCGCGCTCCCCGACGGCGTCAGCTTCGAGCAGGCCGCGACCTTGCCGGTCGCAGGGCTCACCGCGCTGAACGCGCTCGACACGATCGGCTCGGTGCTGGACCGGCGCGTGCTCGTTACCGGGGCCAGCGGGGGTGTCGGGCGCTTTGCGGTGCAGCTGGCGCACCGAGCGGGAGCGCACGTCACCGCCGTCTCCGCCAGCGCCGAGCGCGCACACGGACTGCGTGAGCTGGGCGCCGACGAGGTGATCCACGACCTCGCCGACAGCGGCCCCGAGTTCGACGGCATCATCGAGGGCGTCGGCGGCGCAAGCCTGTCGGCGGCGATCCAGCGCGTGGCACCCTGGGGCGCGATCGTCTCGTTCGCCTCCAGCGACACCGCCGACGTCAGCTTCCCGGCCCGCGCGTTCTTCGGTCGCGCCCCGGGAGCCACTCTCCACGCCTTCTACGTGTTCGGGATCCTGGAACGGGAGAACACGGCTGGGCGCGATCTCGCGAGGCTCGCGGCGCTCGTGGCCGATGGGCGGCTGGAGTGCTCGATCGGCCACCTCGGCTCCTGGCGCGAAGCCGCGGGCGCGGTCGAAGCGCTGCTGGACCGGCGCATCGTCGGAAAGGCCGTGCTGAGGGTCGACTAGGGGTTGGCCGCGTAGCGCGCAGCGTCGCTGCTCGGCACCTAGCCGGGCGCCAGGAAGCGCTCGAAGCCCGCGAGCAGCGCATGCGCCACGCGCTCGCGGTAGGACGCGCGCTCCATCGGCGCCTCGTCTGTGTGGTTCTGCATGTTTGCGACCTCGACGAAGACCTTCGGCACCTTCGAGAGGTTGAGCCCGCCGAGGTCGGTGCGCGGGGCGAGGCCGTCCGTGCCGTCGTAGGTGGAGGTGTGCAGGCCGATGTCGAGCAGCGTTGAGCGGAGGTCGACGGCCAGCCGTCGCGAGGGGGCGATGATCGAGCGGGCGCCGCCGGGGATCGGCGCGGGGATCAGGATCGCGAAGCCCGAGCCCCCCGGGGGCCCGCCGTCGGCGTGGATCGAGATCGCGGCGTCGCTGTGTGCGCGGTTGCCGATCGCGGCGCGTTCGTTCACGCACGGGCCGACGCCGGTGTTCGAGGAGCGCGTCATCACGACGTGCGCGCCGGCCGTCTTCAGCAGCACGCGCAGCCGCTGCGCCACGCTCCAGTTGAAGTCGGTCTCGCGGTAGCCGTCCGGAGCGGCGGTGCCGGTCGTGTCGCATTCCTTCTCGCCGTTTCCGTCGGGGACCGGACGGGAGATCTCCTGCGGGTGGGTGAAGTTGCCGCCGTTGTGGCCGGGGTCCACCGTGATCGTGCGTCCCGCCAGGGGCGGCGCCGGCGTCTGGGTGGGCGTCGGCGCATCGATCGTGTAGGTCGCGGACTCCTGCCGGACGGTGAAGCCACGCGGTGTCGCGGGCGCTCGGGCGCTCGTTTGGGCGGGCGGCCGCGCGGATCCCGACCCGCACCCGGCGGCCGGTGCCGCAACCGATAGGAGCGCCGCGGAGACGGCGTACGTGCGCAGCTGCATCCTCACCGGCACGAGGCTACCCGCGCGCGGAGCGGCGGTCGTGAATAATCCCCGGCCGGTGCGCGCGATCCAGATCGTCAACGAGGAGGGGCCGGACAAGGCGCTGGCGGTGGTCGACATCCCCGAGCCCGAGGCCTCGCACATGATGACCCCGGGCCAGGGAGTGCTGATCGAGGTTCACGCGGCCGGGGTCTCCTTCCCGGAGCTGCTGCAGACGCGCGGCGAGTACCAGATGAAACCGCCGCTGCCCTACGTGCCGGGCAGCGAGGTCGGCGGCGTCGTGATCAGCGCGCCCGATGGCGCTGCCGTGAAGCCCGGCGACAGCGTGGCCGGCTTCTGCGCGCTCGGGGGCTGGGCCGAGACCGCGGTCGCGCCCGAGTTCTTCGTGTTTCCGCTCGAGGGCCTGGACTACGCGCAGGGCGCCTCTCTCGTCCTCAACTACCACACCGCCTACTTCTGCCTGAAGCTGCGCGGCCGCCTCACCGAGGGTGAGATCGTGCTCGTGCACGGTGCGGCCGGCGGCGTCGGCACGGCCTCGATCCAGGTCGCCAACGCGCTCGGAGCCACGACGATCGCCACCGTCTCCACCGAGGAGAAGAAGAAGGTCGCCGAAGAGGCCGGCGCCGACCACGTGGTGATGATCGCCGAGGGCTGGAAGGACGAGGTCGTCGAGCTCTCCGGCGGCGGCGTGCACATGGTCCTCGACCCCGTCGGCGGCGATCGCTTCCTCGACAGCCTGCGCTCGCTGCGCGAGGACGGCAGGCTGGTCGTGGTCGGCTTCACCGGCGGCGCGATCCCCGAGGTGCGGGTCAACCGCCTGCTCTTGAAGAACACCGAGGTGATCGGCGCGGGCTGGGGCGCCTACGTGATGGGCAAGCCCGACCTGAACCGCGAGATCGGCGCCGCGATCTCAAAGATGATCGAGAACGGCGTCGTCAAGCCGCTGGTCGGCCAGCGCTTCGCCTTCGAGGACGCCGCCCAGGCTCTGCACACCCTGGACGAGCGCCGCGCGCTCGGCAAGGTCGTGCTCGACGTCCGCAGCGGCTGAGCTCGCACGCCTCCGAGCCCGGGCGGTCGCGCCCGCGCGCGGTCGTCCGCAACGAGAACCCCTCCTAACCCTTAAAAAGACGCGTGCTCGCGCGCCACGTCCGCGGCGGCGTTCGCGCCCAGGAACGGTGCCAGCGCGAAGTACGTCAGCTGCGGTGCCGCCGCCGGCAGCTCCGCGATCGCCCCCCGCTCGATGTACCGGTGGAGCACCTGCCAGATGCCGCCCGCGATCGCCTCTGCGGCGACGGCCTCCTCGCCCTCGCCGCCCTGGCGGCGCGCCGTCTCCACACCCGGCGCGAGGTGGGCGCGGAAGCCCTCCATCATGCGCTCGCGGATCGCCAGCGCCTCCGGGCTTGCGGCGAACGTGTCCACGAGCGTCAGGTGCGCGTGCTCGGGCTCTGAGACGACGTATTCGACGAGCGCCTCGATCCCCGCCCTCACCGCCTCGGGCCAGTCCTCGCCGCCCCCCTCGAAGGCCGCCACCGCCACCCGCAGCGCCTGGTGCATGCCGACCTTCTGCGCGCCGAGGGACGCAGCGTCCTTGGACTCGTAGATCGCGTAGAAGGTCTGGTTGGAGACGCTCGCGCGCCGTGCGATCTCGGGGATCGTCAGCGCCGCGAGCCCCTTCTCCGTGACGATCGCTGCCGTCGCGTCGACGATCCGTTCGCGCTGGCTTTTGACGATCACCTCGCGCGGCAGCTCGCTGCGCCCGCTGGGCAGCGGCCGCGCGGCGCGCGCGGCCGGACCCTCGAGCGCGAGCTCGGGTTCCACGAGCGCGTCGGGCGCCTGCGCTTCGGGGCCGACCGCGAGGCCGGCGGGGAGGCGCCCCGGGTAGCTCGCGGCCCAGCTCGTCAGCGCCGGCGCGAGTCGCGGCAGCTCGGCGTGGCGACCCTGGCGCAGGCGGCTTGCGGTCACCTCCCGGATGCCCCCGACCAACGCTGCGACCATCAGGTCGCCGCCCTCGAACGGAGCCTCCGGCGAGCGGTTCGCGTGGATGTAGGCTTCGAGCGCGTCGAGCGCCAGCCGCCGTTTGCGGCGCACCTGCGAGCCGGCACCGAACGCCCCGAGCACGAGCAGCGACACCGCCTCCGGCTCCCCCGCGGCGAGCTCTGCGAACGCCCCGAGCGCGGAGAGCAGGCGCGTGCGCGGCGGGTCCTCCGCATGATGCGCGCCGGCGATCGCCATCCCGGCGCGCCGCGCTACGTCCTCGTAGGCGCCGGCGAGAAGCTGTTCCTTGTCGGCGTAGATGCTGTAGAGCGTCGGCGGCGAGACGTGCGCGAGGCGGGCCAGGTCGGCGATCCTCACGGCGGGGTAGCCCTTGGCCGCAATCAGCTCGACCATGGCGGCGCGCAGCCGCCGTGCCTGGTCCTCGCGGACCAGCCCGGGGTCCATCCCATGGGTTCCGGAAGGGAGGCGGCTGTAGCGACCGGCTCGGGGGCCCGCGCCCCGGGCAGAGCGCGTGCGGCGCTCGCGGCGGATCGGCTTGTCGGTCACCGGCTCGGTGCGGGCGTCGCGCTCAGCCCGCGATCGTCTTGGAGGTGCCGATCACGGCTCCGCTCGCGTCGAGCGCCTGCACTGCCACGTAGGCGGCGGGCGCGGGGGCGTGCAGGGCCGTCTCGAAGCCGGTCCGCGCCGCCGTGGCGACCGGGGCCATGCTCGACGGCGTCGCGCCGCTCAACAGCCGCCATGTCGCCGTCCGGGTGTCGCCGTTCCAGCTCACGTACACCGTCAGCTTCCCACCTGCGGTGCTCGCGACGGCGGTCGGGGCGCCGCCGGGCGCACCCGTCCACGGGAAGCGGTAGCCGCGGTAGGCCTGGTAGGTGCCGTGGAAGTGCGCGTCGAACAGCAGCGTCCCGGAGGCGCTGAACTCCGAGAAGAACGGCTCGGCGCCCCAGCCGACGAACACGTCGCCGTTGGCGAGGTTCTGGACGTTGCCCTGGCTGCCCGAGAGGAGCTTGGTCGAGTGCTCGTACTCATGGACGACCGTGCCGGTACCGGCCTTGGTGTTGATGCGCTCGATCAGCGCGCGCGACTGCGGATGCACCGCCGGCACGCCGCCGTTGTCGAAGACGCTGATGTTGCCGTCGGGGAGCATTTCGGCATCGTGCTGGTAGGCCGTGTGGGTCGTGAGCTTCACGTTGGAGTGCTTGCCCCCGATCATCACCAGGATCTGCCCGGTCTGGGTGTTCAGTTCGTAGAGCGACCAGGTGTTGCGGGCGGAGATCAGGGTGCGATCGTCGGCCAGCGGGTCGACCGAGTTGAGGTGGAAGTAGTCGAACGGGAGGCGCTCGCTGGTCGTGACCGCCGTGCTGTAGGAGTAGGAGAGCGGGACGTGATCGACGCTGTGCCACTCCTTGCGCACGAGGCCGGTGTGCAGGTCGACTTCCTGCATCAGGCTGTCGGTGACGGCGCCGCCGCGGGGGCCGCCGAGGCTCGAGAGGTCGCAGCGGATCGGTTGGAAGGAGGTGAAGATCGCCGTCCCCTGCGGGGTGATTTTGAATTCGTGCAGGTCCACTTTGTAGCCGTTGCCCGCGTGCACACGGCCGATCTGGTGGTAGGAGGTGTCGTCGATCACCTCTTCGCCCTTGCCGAAGCCGGCCGGCGGGATGTAGCCCTGCCACCAGGTCAGCACCGGTTTGCCGTCCAGCTGCTGGATCTTGAGGTCGGCCGCGGCTTTGCCGGTGGGCACGGGCTGGAACCAGATCAGGTTCCCGCCTTCGTCGAAGATCATCGGCCCGGCCTGCCCCGAGCCGTTGTAGGGCGCGGTGAAGACGTCGCCACCGACCGTCGTGGAGGACTTCTTGCTCACGACCACGGCCGGAGGCTGCAGGTCCGGGCGCGAGTTGAAGTGCATCTTCTGTGTGGGGTAGGCGTAGGGGTGGTTGGAGGCCGGTTCGGGGATCGGGTCTTCGCGGGCCACGACGAAGTGGAAGGCGAAGCCGTGGCGACCCGCGGCGGAGTCGATCGCACCCGTGACCGTGACGGTCTCGCCGGAGACGAACGGGGCGCTCGGCACGAAGCTCGCGCCGTCGCCCTGCGAGTACGCGCGCAGCCGGCCGGAGTGGCGTCCGCTCTGCGAGCCGCGGACGTCGACGCCCGAGAGGTCGGCGGGAGCCACGCCGAGGAGGCTGACCTGGGTGCGCGGCAGGGCGTCGTAGGAGTCCGGCAGAGGCGTCACCGCCAGCGTCGTGTCCGGGAGCACAGCAGAGCGGTTCAGGGTGCTGGGCACGCAGCGGCCGGCGGATGGCGCCGCGAATGCGGCCTGCTCGGCTTTGATGCGCTTGGACGCGAAGGCGAGCGCCGTGAGGCTCGAGAGCACGACGATCAGGGAGCCGACAAGCAGCAGGCGGCGGTGCCGCTTGAGATTCGGTCGGTGAAAGTGCCTCACGGGGTTGATCTATTGACACCAGAGCAGACGGAAGGTTGCGAGCCCGCAACCCCGCCTGCGAAGGACTAGAAGACGGGGGTCTCGGCGTAGTCGCCGAAGACCTGCTGCAGGGACTCCACGATCTCGCCCTCGCTCGCGTGGGCGCGCGCGCAGACGAGCAGGGGCTCCATCAGATTGCGCTCGGCGTGCGCTGCGTGCTCGCGCAGCTCGGCGAGGGAGCGCTCGACGGTCGCGCCGTCGCGGTTGGCGCGCGCGCTCTGGAGGCGGTCGAGCTGCTTGCGTTCCAGCGCCGGGTCGACGCGCAGGGTCGGGATCGGCTCTTCATCGGCCGAGACGAAGCTGTTGACGCCGACGACCTTGCGTTCGCCTGCGTCGATCTCCTGCTGGAGCGCGAATGACGCCTCGGCGATCTCGCGCTGCGGGTAGTTGAGCTTGACCGCCTCGACCATCCCGCCCAGCTCGTCGATCTTGCGGAAGTAGTCGTAGGCCGCGCGCTCCATCTCGTCCGTGAGCGCCTCGATGAAGTAGGAGCCGCCGAGCGGGTCGACGGTGTTCGTCACGCCGGTCTCGTGTGCGATCACCTGCTGGGTGCGCAGCGCGACTTTGACCGCCTCCTCCGTCGGCAGCGCGAGCGCCTCGTCGTAGGAGTTCGTGTGCAGCGACTGGGTGCCGCCGAGGACGGCTGCGAGCGCCTCGATCGCGGTGCGCACGATGTTGTTCAGCGGCTGCTGGGCGGTGAGGCTGACGCCGGCGGTCTGGGTGTGGAAGCGCATCTGCCACGACTTGGGGCTCTTGGCGCCGAAGGTCTCTCTCAGCTCCCGCGCCCAGATCCTTCTGGCTGCGCGGTACTTCGCGATCTCCTCGAAGAAGTCGATCTGCGCGTTGAAGAAGAACGACAGGCGCGGCGCGAAGTCATCGACGTCGAGGCCCCGTTCGACGGCCTGCTCGACGTAGGTGAGCCCGTCCTTGAGCGTGAACGCGAGCTCCTGCTGTGCGTTGGAGCCGGCCTCGCGGATGTGGTAGCCGGAGATCGAGATCGGGTGCCAGCGCGGCATCCGCTGCGTGCACCACTCGATCATGTCGCCGCAGAGGCGCATCGCGGGGTCGATCGGGAAGCACCACTCCTTCTGCGCGATGTACTCCTTCAGGATGTCCGCCTGGATCGTCCCCGACAGGCGCTCGGGCGGCGTCGGGTGGACCGCGTCCTGCTCGGCCGCGACGACGTAGAAGGCGAGCATGATCGCCGCCGGGGCGTTGATCGTCATCGAGACGCTGACCTCGCCGAGATCGATGCCCTGAAAAAGGGTCTCCATGTCGTCGAGGGTGTCCACGGCGACGCCCTCGCGGCCGACCTCGCCGAGCGAGCGCGCGTGGTCTGAGTCGTGGCCCATGAGGGAGGGCATGTCGAAGGCCGTGCTCAGGCCGGTTTGGCCGTGGTCGAGCAGGTAGTGGAAGCGCTCGTTGGTCTCCTCGCTGGTGCCGAAGCCCGCGAACTGGCGCATCGTCCACAGGCGACCGCGGTACATCGAGGCGTGGATGCCGCGCGTGTACGGGTAGGAGCCGGGCAGGCCGATCGGGTCCGTCTCGGTGCCCGTGCCCGCGCCCGGCGGGAGATCGGCAGCCGTGTAGAGCTCGTTGATCGGCTCGCCCGAGAGCGTCTTGAACCCCGCCTCGCCGGGCGCGTCCTCGGTCTGCTGGCTGGGAGGGGCCTCCCTCTCTGGCTTCGCGCCCACTGCCATCGCTGGTGTCAATGGTACTTGGAGGGGGGCGGCGCTCGTGGGCGCAAGGACGTCTCTCGGCGCGCAGTGAGCCGCGGTGGCTGGGCTCTGCGCCGCGTTGGCGCCGGTCTCACCGCGCCCCGGCGGGCGCTTGCGCTAGACCTACGAGACCCGGCGCCGGTCCGCTCGGCGCCTCTTCCCGATGAGCCCAGCAAACGAGCACGCGCAGCCAGCACGGGCACGGCCGGACGGGCGCTGCGACCTGGCGGCGTTTGCCGACGCGATCAGCGTGGTGCGGCGGTGAGGAGATGAGCGCTGTGCGGAGGGAGCTGGGGCGTCTCGTCGGGAAGGAGAACGTGCTCGACGCGCCTGCGGGCTCGGAGTACAACCACGACGCGAGCGGCCGGCGCGGCCTCGCCGGGCGGGCCGAGGCGGTCGTGCTGCCGGGCAGCGCCGAGGAGGTCGCCGCGGTGCTCGGGTGGTGCTACGAGCACGACGTCCCACTGGTCACCCGTGGCGGCGGCACCGGGCTCGTCGGCGGCGCCGTGCCGACGCCGGGCAGCGTCGTGTGCTCGGCGGAGCGGATGCGCGCCGTGAGGGAGTTGGAGCCGGGCCTCTGGCGGATCTGCGTGGAGGCCGGCGTGACGACCCGCAACGTGCAGCGGCTGGCGCGCGAGAACGGGCTGCTGTTCGGACCGGATCCGGGTGCCGCCGAGCAGTCCCAGATCGGCGGCAACGTCGCGACCAACGCGGGCGGGCCGCACGCCCTGAAGTACGGCGTGACGGGCGCGTGGGTGAGCGGCTTGGAGGTCGCTGTTGCGCCGGGCGAGCTGGCCGGCTTCGGCGGCTGGATCCGCAAGGACGTCGCCGGCTACGACATCAAGGACCTGATGGTCGGCTCGGAGGGGACGCTCGGGGTCGTGACGGCGGTTCGCCTGCGGCTGCTGCCGGCGCCGGAGCGCACGGCCGTACTCGTCGCGTTCGCGCGCACGAGGGCCGAGGGCTGCCGGGCGGCCCTCGACCTGTTCGCGGCCGGGATGCGCCCGTCGGTCCTCGACTTCCTCGACGAGCGGGCGCTGGCGCTCGGAGGGGGTGCGTATCCGGCTTCGCGGCTCGTCTCGGGTTCGCCGCGGGACGCCGAGCGCCCGCCCGAGTGGGCCGGCTTCGGCCTGATCGTCGAGCTCGACGGCAGCGCCGAGGAGGTGGCGGCGCAGCGCTCGGAGGCGCTGGATCAGCTCGCCGAGACCGCGCCCGAGATTCACGAGCCGGTCGAGCAGGCAGCGCTGTGGCGCTGGCGCGACGGCATCAACCCGGCGATCACGAGCGTGCGCGGGGCGAAGGTCAGCGCGGATGTCGTCGTGCCGATGGAGCGGCTCGGCGAGACGCTCGACGGCTTCGACGCGATCGCGGCCCGCCACGGCTTGGAGTCCTGCTCGTGGGGCCACGCCGGCGAGGGCAACCTCCACGCGACCGTGCTTGTCGATCCGGCCTCGGAGGCCGAGCTGGATCGCGCCGAGGAGGTGATGGAGGAGCTCTACGAGCTGGTCGCCTCGAGCGACGGGTCGATCGCGGGTGAGCACGGGGTCGGGCTGCTCAAGCGCGGGCGCCTCTCGCGCCAGTGGTCGCCGCAGGCCGTCGCGCTGCACGAGCAGATCAAGCTGGCCTTCGACCCGAAGGACCTCCTGAATCCCGGCAAGAAGCTCGCCAGGTAGCCTGGCCTCGATGGCGCTGGTAAGCGAGCTCGAGCTCCCGGTCTTCGACTACACCGACTCGTCGCTGCGCGGCGAGCGCTTCCACGAGGCGATGGCAGAGGTGCGAGAGCAGGGATGGCTCGCCCAGGCGCCGTTCGGCTACATGGTGCTCGACCGCGAGGCCGGCGAGCACTTCCTGCGCACGCGCTCAGCGATCTTCCCGGGCATGAAGATCGCAGAGATCTTCGGCGTCACCGAGGGGCCGCTCTACGAGCAGATGCTCCGCAACATCCTGCACGTCAACGGGCCCGACCACTCGCGCCTGCGCAGCCTCGTGAACCCGTCTTTGTCGCCGCGCGCCGTCGAGCGCTACCGCCCGCGGATGCGCGGCTTCCTCGAGGGGCTGTTGGAGGACGCTGCCGCGGGCGCCGTCGAAGGCGAGGAGGTCCGTTGCGACTTCGTCGAGGCCTTCGCCAAGCCGTATCCCTCGCAGGTGATCGCGTCGGTGATGGGCGCCCCGCTCGAGGACGCACCCCGGCTTCACCACTGGTCGAACTGGATCCAAAAGCAGTTCGACGCCGGCAGCATGGCCACCGAGAAGGACCTGATCGAGGAGGCCGTCGAGGAGTTCTACGAGTACGCCGAAGGCCTGCTGCGCGCCCGCCGCACCGAACCGGGCGAGGACCTGATGTCGATGCTGATCGCGACCGAAGAGGAGGGCGAGAAGCTCTCCGACGTCGAGTGCATCAACCTCGTCTTCAACATCCTCGCGGGCGGCGTCGACACGACGCAGAGCCAGATGGCGCACGCGGTCCGCCTGCTCGCAGAGCACCCGGAGCAGTGGCAACTGCTGACCGAGCGTCCCGAGCTTGCGAGCGCTGCGGTCGAGGAGGCGTTGCGCTACGAGCCGATCACGCCGTTCACCGCGCGCATCCTGACCGAGGAGGTCGTCTACCGCGACGTGACCTTCCCGCAGGACACCGTCGTGATGGTCTGCGCGTTCACCGGGAACCGCGACCTGGAGGAGGCTGGAGAGGGTTCAGTCTCTGTGGCGCCTGCGCGCGGGGCCGCCACCGCGGTCGCCGCCGACGTGTTCGACATCGCGGCCGAGCGCGGTCGCGCGCGTCCGCTCACATTCGGCGCGGGCGTGCACTACTGCCTGGGCGCGAACCTCGCGCGGTTGGAGATGCAGGAGGGGCTCGTGTTCCTCTCCGAGCGACTCGGCGAGCTGGCGCTCGACGGCGAGCCCGTCTACGGGACCGTCTCCGGGATCTACGGGCTGGACGCGCTGCCCGTGCGCTTCGTTCTGCGGGGGTAGCCCGCGGCAGGCTGTCCGTCGAGTACTGGCTCTACTACACGTTCAACGACTTCACCGACAAGCACGAGAGCGACTGGGAAGAGGTGCAACTGGACTTCGCCGCCTCGAGCCCGGCCGAGGCGTTCAGGTCAGGGCCCTACGAGGTCGATCTCTCCCAGCACGCGGGCGGCGAGCGCGCGGGCTGGAGCGACAGCAAGCTGCAACGCCAGGGCACGCACCCGGTCGTCTACGTCGCGACCGGGTCGCACGCGAACTACTTCGGCCGAGCGCTCTATCTCGGGCGCGGCGCGCGCGAAGGCTTCGGGTGCGATGACACCCGCGCGGCGACCGCGCGGCTGCAGCCCGGGACGGTGGAGCTCCCGGACATCCCCTCATCCCCGTCCTCGCCGTACGCGTGGCTCGCGTTCCAGGGGCGGTGGGGACAGAAAGAGCCGGGCATCTACAACGGCCCCTTCGGGCCGGGGTTCCACGAGCAATGGGCGCAGCCGATCGCGTGGGCCGAAAGCGCCGACCACTCGCTGAACTTCATCAACATCGCGGCGGCGCTCATCTACACGTTCACGGTGCCGTTTGCGGCGATCCAGCTGACGCTCTTCTACTTCGATCTGGAAGTACGCGAGGCTGCTGAGGCTGCTTCTTCGGGCGCGGCTTAGGCGCGGGTTCGGTGGTCGCGTGCGGGCCTCCGAGGGGCGCCGAGATGCTCCGCATGTCTGTCCGCAGATATTCCGGTAGTCAGAAACAGCCCAACATCGAACGGACGGCCAGCTTTGTATCCGAGGGGGGTGGGAGCAGGCCGTTCGACTCGACTTACGGCCGAGATGACACATATACGAAACACACTCCTCGCATTCACATTGCTGCTCCTCGTCGTGCCGGCCGGTGCGCAGGCCGGGAAGTACCACGTCTATTCGTGCAGGACGCCTTCGGGTGCGGTCGCTCCGGTTGATGGGTGGAGCGGGTCGCACACCGGGGACATTCACCTACGCCCGCGACACGTGCGGAGAAGCCGGCGGGGCGTTGCTTGCGGCGCTTGGCGACCAGGGGGTTCGGACGGCGAACACAGACGTCGCGACGTTGGGAATTTGCTGCCGCCGCCAGGCGCGACGCTTGCGGCGGCGACAGTTTGGCGCGCCGGCGACGCCGATGGTGGGAGCGCGGTGAACGCCACGTACCAGTTTTGGGTGTCGTCGCCGGCGATCACGAACGTCTTCGACCAATGCGTCAATGCATCGGCTGTTCCAGTCGCGGGCGGTCTTGGGACAACCATCTCGAAGCTGCGCAACGACGTCGCGGTCCCGCCGGCAAAGCTTGGCACCCACTCTGTCTACGCGCGGTCTGCGGCGGCGGCGACGACCGGAATACGAATGCCCAGCCGGCCAAGGCGATCCCAACAACTACGCCGCCGCCATCTACCTCTACGCGGCCGACCTGACCCTCGAACAGACCGCAGGCCCAACCGCCACTTCCGTGGCCGGCGAACTAGCCACCGCCCCGACCGTCTCGGGCACGAGCGACGTCACGTTCACCGCGACCGACCCCGGCGCGGGCGTCTACGCCGCGGAACTCACGATCGACGGCACCCCCGTCGAGACGACGGTGCTCGACGAAGCGGGAGGCCGCTGCCGAAACGTCGGCGAGACCACCGACGGCCTGCCGGCGTTCCTCTACGTGCAGCCGTGCCCGGCGTCGGTGAGCGCCGACGTCGGCCTCGACACCAGCTCGCTCTCCAACGGGCCGCACCACCTGATCGTCCGCGTCCTCGACGCGGCGGGCAACTCAGCGCCCGTCCTCGACCGCACCATCACCGTCGAGAACCCGGCCGGCGCGGGCTCGCCACCCCCGGGCGGAAGCGCGCCTGGCGGCGAAACCCCGCCAGGCAGCGGCGGCGGCAAGAGCGGGACCGGCGCGGGGGCCACAACGCCCACGAACCAGCCCTCCACGACCGCAGGCCGGCCAAACGGCCAGGGTGCCACCACGCAGGCCACGCTCACCGCGCGCTGGCGGCGCACCGCCGGCTCCACGCTTACGAGCACCTTCGCCCGCCGCGAGGCGATCGTCGGGCGGCTCACCGGGCCGTCCGGAGCGCCGATTGCCGGGGCCCAGATCGAACTCAGCGCCACCCCCGCTTTCGCCGGCGCGGCGGCCGTCGCGATGAAGGGCGCGAGATCGCGCAGCGACGGCACGTTTACGGTCACGCTCCCGGATCATCTCTCCTCTCGCGCGATCCATCTTGCGTACCGCGCGCAGCAAGGTGAAGCACGGCCGGCGGCCACGAGGACGCTTCGCCTCGCGGTCCGGGCGCCCCTCACGCTGAAGATCTCCCCCCACGCGAGCCACCAGGGCGCCACGATCCGTTTCACCGGCCGCCTCCTCGCGGGCCCGATCCCGTCAGGCGGCAAGCCCCTGATCCTCGAGGCCCGCTCGGGCCACGGGGCCTGGATCCAGTTCCACGTCTCAAGGACGGATCGCCGGGGCCGCTACCACTCCAGCTACCGCTTCAGGTTCCCGGGGCCGGCCCGCTATCGGTTCCGCGTCGTCTGCGAAGCCGAAGCCGATTACCCGTTCGCGACCGGAGCCTCGCCCACGGCAATTGTGACCGAGCGCTGACAGAACCGAGTGCCGCCCGGCGACAGGGGTCCGGCTAGGCTCGGCGAACACATATCCCGCCGCCCTGACGGGGCGCGTCCTCGCCGCTACCTGCGCGCGGGACGCGTGTTGGTTGCAGTGTCGGCGACTGGGTTCGACGGCCAATCCGGCCGGCGGCGAAGCGAGAGCGGAAGGCGGACGATGAAAGCAAGCGCAGGGAGGCGGGGCCGCCTCCTTCCGGCCCTGGTCATCTCGATCTCCCTGCTCGCGTTCGCGACCCCGAGCGTCGCATCGGCCGCTCCCCAAGTCGCGATCTCGCCGCTGAACGGCACCCCGGACGCCTCGCCGGACACCCAGATCAGCTTCCTCGGCGTGCCCGCGAGCGAAATCTCCTCGGTCAGTGTGCGCGGCTCGAGCACGGGTTCGCACGCGGGCAAACTGCTCGCGTACGTCTCGGCTCCCGGCGCGAGCTTCGTCCCCGACCACCAGTTCGCCCAGGGCGAGAGCGTGACGGCGAGCGCGCTGATCGGCCCCGGCGGTCACCAGGCGAGGATGAGCACGACGTTCACGGTCGCCCGGCTGGCGCCCTACCAGGCCGGCGCCGGCAAAGTCGTCGACCTCAGCGGCCACGGCCTCGAACAGAGCTTCGTCTCGCAGCCGTCGCTCAAACCGCCCGTCGTGCGGGTCACGGCGAACGCCGGGGCCTCGGCCCAGGACATCTTCCTCACCCCGACCCACGGCTACGGTCAGTCCGGCGCGATGATCCTCGACCCGCAGGGACGGATGGTCTGGTTCCATCCGGTGCCCAAGGGGACGGCGGTCACCGACCTACAGGTCCAGAGCTATCAGGGCCAACCCGTGCTCACGTGGTGGCACGGAAAGATCCCCTCCGAACTCGGCGTCGGCTTCGGCAGCGAGGTGATCATGAACACCGGCTACAAGCAGGTGGCGTCGGTGAACGCGGGCAACGGCTACCAGGCCGACCTGCACGATTTCCAGATCACGCCCTCGGGCTCGGCCTTCCTGACGGCCTACTCGCTCATCTCCGCCAACCTCTCATCCGCCGGCGGGCGCAGTGACGGCATCCTCCAGGACGCGATCCTGCAGGAGGTCGACATCCCCACCGGCCTCGTGATGTTCGAGTGGCACGCCGACGGGCACGTCGCGATCTCGGACTCCTACTCGAAAGCCCCGTACTACACCGACCACCCCTACGACTTCTTCCACATGAACTCGGTCTCGCCGGACCCGTGGGGCGACGGCAACTTCATCATCTCCTCGCGCAACACCTGGGCCGCGTACGAGATCAACCACGTCACCGGCGCGATCATGTGGCGCCTCGGCGGGCGCAAGTCGAGCTTCAAAATGGGTGCCGGCACCGGCACGGCCTACCAGCACGACGTCCGCTGGCACAGCGACCACACGCTGACGATCTTCGACAACGGCGCGGTGCCAAAGGTGCACTCCGAATCGCGCGTGCTGCGCGAGCGGATCGACTTCACCCACGACGCGGTGCACCTCGTCAGTCGCTGGAGCGGAAAGATCCTCTCGGGCAGCCAGGGGAACGTCGAGGAACTTCCGGGCGGCGGCGCGTTCGTGGGCTGGGGCGAAGAGCCGTACCTGACCGAATTCGGCCCCACCGGCCAGGTCCTGTTCAGCGCGCGCTTCCCGCAGCCGGGGCAGTCCTACCGCGCATTTCGCTTCGCCTGGCAGGGCGCGCCGGGCTCCGTCCCCGCGCTCGCGGTGAAGCCGGGCGCGAACGGCGCTGCGACCGCCTACGCAAGCTGGAACGGGGCGACGGCGCGTCGCGTCGTGGCGGCTGCTCGGCGGCCCGAGCGCGTCGAGCCTCGCGCCGCTGGTCACGACCCCGTGGACGGGCTTCGAGACCGCGATCGGGGTCCCCGGGGGCCCTGCGTTCGTCGCCGTCCAGGCGCTGGCGGCGGATGGCAGCGTGCTCTCGTCCTCGCAGGCCGTCGCCCGGTGAGGGCTCCAGTCCGTTCAATAACCTGAGCCCGGTGAAGGCGGTGATCCTCGCCGGCGGTTTCGGCTCGCGCCTGAGCGAGGAGACGACCGTGCGCCCCAAGCCGATGGTCGAGATCGGCGGCAAGCCGATCCTCTGGCACATCATGAAGATCTACGCCGCCCACGGCATCGAGGACTTCGTGATCTGCCTGGGCTACAAGGGCTACATGATCAAGGAGTACTTCGCGAACTACTACCTGCACACGTGCGACGTGAGCTTCGATCTGGCCAAGGGCGACATGCAGGTTCACCGCTCGGAAACCGAGCCCTGGCGCGTGACGCTCGTGGACACGGGCGAGGCGACGATGACGGGCGGGCGCCTTGAAGCGGTGCTGCCCTACGTGGGCGAGGAGGACTTCTGCTTCACCTACGGCGACGGCCTCGCCGACGTCGACATCACGGCCGCGATCGCCTTCCACCGCGCGCGGGGAGCGCTCGCGACCGTCACGGCGGTGCAGCCGCCGGGCCGCTTCGGCGCCCTCGACGTGGAGGGGGACCGCGTGCGCGAGTTCGAGGAGAAGCCGCGCGGTGACGGCGGCTGGACCAACGGCGGCTTCTTCGTGCTCTCACCGAAGGTGGAGCGCTACCTGGAGGGCGCCGACACGGTCTGGGAGCAGGAGCCGATGCGGGCGCTCGCGCTGGACGGCCAGCTCGCCTCATACCGGCACGAGGGCTTCTGGCAGGCGATGGACACGCTGCGCGACCGCAACCACCTGGAGGCGCTGTGGCAGAGCGGCGACGCGCCGTGGCGGACGTGGTAGCCCCGGCGGAGCTGGCGCCTCCCGCGTCCGTCGACCCCACGTTCTGGCAGGGCCGCCGGGTGCTCGTCACAGGCCACACCGGCTTCAAGGGCGCGTGGCTGTCGCTGTGGCTGCAGTCCCTGGGGGCGACGTTGACGGGCTTTGCGGACGCGGTCCCGACAGACCCGTCGCTGTTCGAGCTTGCGCGCGTGGGAGAGGGTATGGATTGGATGATTGGCGATGTCCGCGACCGCGCGCAGGTGGGCGAGGCCGTCGCGCAGTGCCGTCCGGAGGTGGTCATCCACATGGCAGCCCAGTCGCTCGTGCGACGGTCCTTCGCCGGCCCCCAGGAGACCTATGCGACCAACGTGATGGGCACTGTCAACGTGCTCGACGCGGTGCGCGTCGAGGGCGCCGGCACGGTGCGGACGGTCGTGAACGTGACCTCGGACAAGTGCTACGAGAACCGCGAGTGGGAGTGGGGGTATCGCGAGCACGAGGCGATGGGCGGCCACGACCCCTACTCCAGCTCCAAGGGCTGCGCAGAGCTCGTCGCGAGCGCCTTCGGGCGATCCTTCTTTGCCGATCCCGACGGCACGCGCCTGGCCTCCGCGCGGGCGGGCAACGTGATCGGCGGCGGCGACTGGGCCGAGGACCGCCTCGTCGCCGACGTGATGCAGGCTGCGCTCGCAGGCGGACAGGTGGGCATCCGCAACCCCAACTCGATCCGGCCGTGGCAGCACGTGCTGAGCCCGCTGAGCGGCTACCTGGTCCTGGCGCAGGCGCTGTGGGACTCGGCAGAGACCGAGCCCGCGTTCAACTTCGGCCCACCGGAGGAGGACGCGCGCCCGGTCGGCTGGCTCGTCGAGCAGCTCGCCGAGATGTGGCCGGGCGGCGTGCGCTGGACGCTCGACGCCGGCCCGCACCCCCACGAGGCGCGCTATCTCAAGCTGGATTCCTCGCTGGCTCGCACCCGGCTGGGCTGGCGCCCGCTGGTGGGACTGGAGGACACCCTGCGGAGCATCGTCGAGTGGTACCGCGCGCTGGCCGGCGGCGCCGACATGCGCGCGGTGACGCTCGGACAGATCTCGGCGCTTCACTACCCTGCTCCGGCGACGTGAGCCAGACCAGCTGCAGATTCTGTGGAGCCCCGCTGGAAGCGGTGTTCGCCGACCTCGGCATGTCGCCGCTGGCGAACTCCTACCTGCCGCCCGAGGCCGTCAACGCGATGGAGCCGTTCTACCCGCTGCGGGCGCTCGTCTGCGGCAACTGCTTCCTCGTGCAGCTCGAGGAGTTCGAGACCCCCCAGGAGATCTTCAGCGACTACGCCTATTTCTCCTCGTACTCCTCGAGCTGGCTCGACCACAGCCGCCGCTACGCCGAGCAGATGATCGAGCGGCTCGACCTCGGCTCAACGAGCCACGTGATCGAGATCGCCTCCAACGACGGCTACCTCCTGCAGTTCTTCCACGAGCGCCAGATCCCCGTGCTCGGCATCGAGCCGGCCGCGAACGTCGCCAAGGTCGCGCTGCAGAAGGGGATCCCGACGCTGGTCGAGTTCTTCGGGGTGAAGACAGCGGGCTCTCTCGCGGTGGAGTCCGCGGCCGACCTGCTGCTCGGCAACAACGTGCTCGCGCACGTGCCCGACCTCAACGACTTCGTGGCGGGCATGAGGCTGCTGCTGAAGCCCGGCGGGGTGATCACGATGGAGTTCCCCCACCTGATGCGCCTGATGGAGGAGAACCAGTGGGACACGATCTACCACGAGCACTTCTCCTACTTCTCCTTCCTGACCGCGAGCCGCGTCTTCGAGGCTCACGGGCTGCGCCTGTTCGACGTCGAGGAGCTGCCCACCCACGGCGGGTCGCTGCGCATCTACGGCGCCCACGCGGAGGACACGGACAAGCCCGACACGGCGGCTGCGCGCGAGCTGCGCGAGCGTGAGCGCGACGCCGGCTATGAGCAGCTCGACACGTATCTCGGGTACGGGCGCCGCGTCCAGGAGGACAAGCGCCAGATCCTCGACTTCCTGATCGGGCTGAAGGGCGAAGGGCTGACCCTGGCCGGCTACGGCGCGCCCGCGAAGGGCAACACGCTGTTGAACTACTGCGGCATCGGACCGGACTTCATCGACTTCACCTGCGATCTGAACCCTCACAAGCAGGGTCACTTCCTCCCGGGCAGCCACATCCCGATCCGCTCCCCCGAGCAGATCCGCGAGGAGCGCCCCGACGTCGTCGTGATCCTGCCCTGGAACCTCAAGGATGAGATCGTCCAGCAGCTCGACTTCGTGCGCGAGTGGGGCGGGCGCTTCGCGGCGCGCACGCCTGAGCTGACGCTGCTCTCCTAGCAGGATGCGCTTCGTCGAGACCCCGCTGTCCGGCGTGATCGTGATCGAGCCCGAGCGCCTCAGCGACGAGCGTGGCTGGTTCGCGCGCACCTTCGATCGGGACGTGTTCCGCGCCCGCGGCATGAACCCAGACGTGATCCAGACCAACGCGTCGTTCAACGCGCGCGCCGGCACGCTGCGCGGCATGCACTACCAGGCCGATCCGCACGGCGAGACGAAGGTCGTGCGCTGCGTGCGCGGCGCGATCTTCGACGTCGCCGTCGACATGCGCAGCGGCTCGCCCACCCGCGCGCGCTGGCACGGCGTCGAGCTGAGCGCGGAGAACGGGGTGGCCCTCTACATCCCCGCCGGTTTCGCGCACGGCTTCCAGACGCTCAGCGACGACAGCGAGGTTCACTACCTGATGGGCACGCCCTATGTCCCGGAGGCCGCCCGCGGCGTGCGCTGGGACGACCCCGCCTTCGGGATCGAGTGGCCGCCTGCGCCGCCGGCGGGACGCGTGATCTCCGAGCGCGACGCGAGCTATCCGGACCACGCGCCGTGAGCCGTGTGCTCGTGACAGGGGCTAGCGGCTTCATCGGATCGCACGTCGTGGAGGCGCTGCTCGCGCGCGGCCACGAGGTCGAGGCGTTCGCGCTCGAGGCCGGGCCCGCGCGCGACGGTGTGCGCTGGCACCGGGGGGACCTGTTCGACCCCGGCGCGGCGGAACGGCTCCTCGGCGAGCTGGAACCGGAGCTGCTGGTGCACCTCGCCTGGTACGCGACCCCCGGCAAGTTCTGGAGCGCGCCCGAGAACGAGCGCTGGGTCGGGGCGACGCTCGGTCTCCTGCGCGCCTTCGCGCAGGCCGGCGGGCGCCGCGCGGTGCTCACGGGAAGCTGCGCGGAGTACACGTGGGGAGAGGAGCTGCTGGTCGAGTCCGCGACGCCGCTCGAGCCGGCGACGTTCTACGGAGCGTGCAAGCGGGACGCGTACCTCGGCTCGCGCGAGCTCGCCGGCGAGCTGGGCCTCTCGCTCGCCTGGGGCCGGGTCTTCTTCCTCTACGGGCCGGGCGAGCCGCCGGGCCGGCTTGTCTCCGACGTCGCGCGGGGGCTGCTCTCCGGCGCACGGGTGCCGACGAGCACCGGGCGCCAGCGCCGCGACTTCATGCATGTGGCGGACGTAGCGGGCGCGCTGGCGGCGCTGCTCGACAGCGATGTCGAGGGCGCGGTCAACATCGCCACCGGCGACGCGGTCGAGGTCCGCGAGATCGTGGCCGCGATCGCGGCCGAGGCGGGGTCGGGCACCGTCGCGGCCGGGGAGCTGCCCGATCGCGAGGGTGAGCCGGAGGTGATCGCCGGCGACCCGCGCAGGCTGCGCGAGGAGGTCGGGTTCCGCCCGTCGATCGGGCTCGCCCCGGGCATCCGCGAGACGGTGGCATGGCACCGGGCGGCGCTCGGCGAGGGCGTTCGGGGCCGCGGTTAACCTGCTGTCAGATGAGCAGCGCCCCCCAGCCGGCGGCGGTCGGTTCGCGCTTGGTCGCGTCCTCCGAGGTGGCGGTCGTCCATCTCGTCCGTGCGAGCAACGGCATCGAGCCGTTCCAACGCTTCCTGGACTCCTATCGCCGCCATCCCGCGGGCTGCGAGCACGACCTGGTGCTTCTCCTCAAGGGCTTCGCCTCAGATGCCGGCGCCGCCCTCCATCTGGATCTCGCGGCTGGCCTCGGCGCGCAGTCGTTGTACCTCCCGGACACGGGCTTCGACCTCGGCTCCTACCGGCGGGCCGCGCTCGCCCTCCCGCACCGGCGCCTGGCGCTCCTGAACTCCTTCAGCACGATCCTCGCCGAGGGCTGGCTCGGCCGGCTCGAAGCGGCGCTCTCCAGGCCCGGGCGCCTCCGCCGCGGGAGCGAGCGGCTCCTGGGGCAGCCACGTCTCGCACATGCGCTACGAAAACGGGCTCGGCGGCCCCTACGCCCGCGTCTTCTCCGATCGCGCGCAGACCCATGCGGTGTTCGCGGCGCTGGCCGGTGAGGACACCGGCGCCGGCGCCTCGCCGTCGCTGCTCTCGCGCGCCCACAGCGGCGCCGTGATCGCGCGCCAGCTGCTCGGCTTCGCTGAGTTCGCAGCCCCGCACCTGCGCACCAACGGCCTGCTCGTCGAGCGCGAGTCGTGGCTGCGAGCGTGTCCGCGTGCCCCCCGCGACAAGCTTGCCGCGCATCGCATGGAGAGCGGCCGCCGCGGCGTCAGCGCGCGCCTGCGCAAGGAGGGCGAGCTGCTCCTCGCAGGTCGTGAGGGCGTCTTCCGCGAGCCCGAGTGGCCCGCGAGCAACACGTTCTGGCAGGGCGACCAGGGCAACCTGCTGATCGGCGACAACCAGACCCTCGCCTACGAACGCGGCGATGAGCGCACGCGCCGGGTGCTCTCGGGCTATGCCTGGGGGACGAGCGCCGCGCCGGTCGATCCGCGGGTCGCGGAGTCGGTGTGAACGAGTCCGAGCACGACGCAGAGGCGGACGAGAGCCCGCGAGAGCTGCCGGCCGGCGTGCCGCTGATGGAGCTGACCCACATGGGCGGCGCCGCGCCTGCCTCCGAGGCGCAGGTGGACGACGAGGTGGCCGCCGTGCTCTCAAGCCGCGAGGCGGGCGGCGCCGCGGTGCGGGGCGGCGCGATCCGCGTCTCCGGCTACCTGCTGAACGCGCTGCTCGGCGCGCTGGCCGCCGCGTTCCTGTTCCGCCACCTCGGCGTGGAAGGGACGGGCTCCTACGTCACCGCGATGACGATCGCCGCGATCGTCGCCGGGCTCTCCGATCTCGGCTTGACCGCCCTCGGCGTGCGCGAGCTGTCGGTACGCGAGCCCGCCGGCCGCCGCGGCCTGATGGCGAACCTGCTCGGCCTGCGAATCGCGCTGACACTCCTCGGCATCGTCGGCTCGTTGATCTTCTGCGTGATCGCCGGGTACAAAGCCGTCGTCGTCGCCGGGGTCGCGCTCGCCGGCGCCGGGCTGATGTTCCAGAACATGCAGTCGACGCTCGCGCTCTCGCTGGTCAGCCGCCTGCGGCTCGGGCTGCTGACCGCCACCGAAGTCGGCCGTCAGCTGCTCACGACGGCGCTCACGATCGCCTTCGTCGCGCTCGGCCTGGGCCTGCTCTGGTACATCGGCCTGACCGTGCCGGTCGGCCTGCTGTTCCTGCTCGTGACGGCCTGGCTCGTGCACCGCGAAGTGCCGCTGCTGCCGCGCTTTGACCGCAGCGAATGGCGGGCCCTGGTCCGGCAGGTGCTGCCGTACTCGGTCGCGGTCGCGCTCGCGGTGATCTACTTCCGGCTGTCCGTGATCTTCGTCTCGTTGATCGCGAGCCCGAAGGAGCTGGGCTACTTCGCGACGTCGTTCCGGATCATCGAAGTGCTGGTCGTGATCCCGGGCCTGATGGTCACGGGCGTCTTCCCGATCTTCGCGCACGCCGCGATCGACGAACACGAGCGCTTCGGGTACGCGATCTCGCGCGTGTTCGACTCCGCGCTGATCATCGGCACCTGGTTCGCGGTGGCGCTGGCCCTCGGCGCGCCGCTGGCGATCCATCTCGTGTCGGGCGGCGGCGAATTCGCGAGCGCGACCGAGGTGCTGCGCATCCAGGCAATCGGCCTCGGGGGAAGCTTCGTCAGCGCCGTGTGGGGAATGGCGCTGCTGAGCCTCAAACAGAACCGCGCGCTGCTCGTGATCAACCTCGGCGCGCTCGTGCTCGGCAGCGTGCTGGTCATCACGCTCACCGAGGCCTACGGCGCCAACGGCGCGGCGGCCGCCACGGCCGTCACGGAGCTGGCGCTCGCCTCGGTGGTGCCGATGGTGATGCGCCGCCGCGCGCCGCAGATGGTCCCGAGCATGGCCGTCGTTCCCCGCGTCCTGCTCGCGGGCGCGGTCGCGGCGCTGCTCGTGCTGATCCCGGGCCTGCCCACGATCGTGCTCGTCGTGGCGGCAACGCTCGTCTACTTCGCAATACTGCTCGGCTTGCGCGCCGTCCCAGAGGAGTTGATCGCCGAGCTGCGCGCGACACGTGCACGCCTCGTCGCGAGAGGGGGCGCAGCGTGAGCGCGCGGCAGCCGGCCGCATCGGCCGCGCCGGCGGAGGGCCCCCGGAAGTCCGGGCGTTGCCCCATGTGCGGCGGCACCGGGTCGCGCGCCTTCACGGCCACGGACCGCAACCGCCGCATCAGCGGCGAGCGCTTCCTCTACGAGCGCTGCGGGTCGTGCGCGACCGTCTTTCTCGCGACGCCACCGGCCGACCCGGGCAGCTACTACGGCGCCGGTTACCACCCGTTCGCTGCCGACGGCGAGCCGGCCTGGAAGGCCGACTCGGCGCTCATAGCCGCCGAGCGCTGGCGGGCACAGAAGCTCTTCGGGCTCGCCGGGGGTGGACGCCTCGTCGACGTCGGCGCGGGGGCAGGCGGGTTCGCCGCGGCCGCGGTGGAGGCCGGTTTCAGCGTGAGCGCAATCGAGATGGACCGCGAGTGCTGCGAGTGGATGGAGGGCCGGCTCGGCGTCGAGGCGATCTGCACCGACCGCCCGCTGGAGGCGCTTGCGGCGCTGGCGCCGAGCCGCGTGGTCACGATCTGGCACGCACTCGAGCACCTCCCTGACACTGCCGGAGTGCTGGCCGCCGTGGCCGAGGCGCTCGAGCCCGACGGGCTGCTCGCACTCGCGATCCCGAACTCGGACTCGATCCAGTTCCGGACGCTCCGTGCCCGCTGGGCGCACCTCGACGCGCCGCGCCACGTCAGCCTTCCGGGCGCGGACGCGTTGCTCGCGGCCGCTGCGAAGGCCGGCTTCTCACCGGTGTTCGAGACGACGAGCGACCCTTCGGCGCTCGCCTGCAACCTCCACGGCTGGGTCTACGCGCTGCGCCGCGATCCGTCGCAGGGCGCTGCGACAGGGTTGCCGCTGCGCGCCGGCGCATGGCTGACGGCGGCGCTCGGCCCGGTCGAGCGCCGGGGCCGCAACGGGGCGGCCCTGACGCTGGTGCTGCGAAAGAGCGCCTGAGCGCGATGAGCGGCCCTGCCGAGCGAAGCGGCCGAGCGGCCGTCACCGCGGTCGTTCTCACCTACGACGGTAAGCACCTGCTGGAGGTGATCCTGCCGACGCTCGCATCCCAGAGCAGGCCCGCGGATGAGACGCTCGTGATCGACAACGGCTCCTCGGACGGGACGGCGGAGTGGCTCGCGCGCGAATGGCCCGCCGTGCGGGTCGTGCGCATCGAGCAGAACGCGGGCGTCGCCGCCGCGCTGAACCGCGGTGTCGCCGAGGCCCGCGGCGAGTACGTCGCGCTGCTCAACAACGACCTGGAGCTGACGCCGGGATGGCTCGAGGAGATGGTGGCCGGGATCGAGCGCCACCCGGACGCAGGCAGCATCGCGTGCAAGCTGCGCAGCTACCACGACCGCGACCGGCTGGACGGGACCGGCGACGTGCTGACGCGGGGGCTCGTCGCCTACCGCCGCGGGGGCGGCGAGCTGGACGAAGGGCAGTACGAGCGCGAGGAGGAGATCCTCACGCCGACGGCGGGGGCGGCGCTCTACAGGGCGAGCGCGCTGCGTCGGGTCGGGCCGTTCGACGAGTCCTTCTGGGCTTACTTCGAGGACGTCGACTGGGGCCTGCGCGCCCAGCTCGCCGGCTATCGCAGCTGGTACATCCCGACGGCGGTCGCCTACCACATGGGCGGCGCCACGACGGGCGGGGACCGCAACCCCTTCTACTCGGAGCTGCACCACCGCAACCGCGTGGGGCTGCTGGTCAAGGACCTGCCGGCGTCCCTGCTCGTGCGCTACGCGCCGGCGATCCTGCGGGGGCTCGCGGGCACGGCCTACGACTCTGCCCGCGATGGCACGCTGCGTGTGTACCTGCGCGGCATGGCCGGCGCGGCCGCGCGGCTGCCGAGGTGGCTGCCCGCGCGGCGCCGGATCCAGCGCGAACGGACCGTCACACCCGCGCACCTCGACGGGCTGCTGGAGCGCCGCGTTGGCTGAGCAGCCGCGCCTCACGGTCGGCATCCCGACCTACAACGGGCGCGCGCTGCTCGAGGTCGTGCTGCCGTCGCTCGCGCGCCAGCAGCCCAGCGACTTCCGCGTCGTCGTCGTCGATGACGCCTCCAGCGACGACACCGTGCCGTGGATGCGCGAGAACTGGCCCGAGGTCGAGCTGATCGTCCACGAGCACAACCGCGGCGTGACGGCGGCGCTGAACACCTGCCTGCGCGCCGCCCAGACCGAGTTCGTCGCGCTGCTCAACAACGACGTCGAGCTCGACCCGGGCTGCATGGCCCGGCTCGTCGCGGCACTCGACGAGCACCCCGAGGCCGGCGTTTCGTGCGCGAAGCTCATCGACTACCACGACCGCAGCCTGCTGGACGGGGCCGGGGACATCTGGACCTGGAGCGGCGAGGCGCACCGCCGCGGGCAGGGCCAGCCGGACGATGGGCGCTACGACTCGCCGCAGCGGATCTTCAGCGCGTGTGGCGCCGCCGCGGTCTACCGTCGCGACGCGCTCGGCGCCGTTGGCCTCTTCGACGAGCGCTTCTTCGCCAACTGCGAGGACACCGACTGGAGCTTCCGTGCGAACCTCGCCGGCTGGACCGTGCGCTACGTCCCGGACGCCGTCGCCTTCCACATGGGCAGCGCGACGCTCGGCAGCGGCGTGAGCGAGTTCGCCCTCTTCCACAACTGGCGCAACTGCGTCTGGGTGGTCGCAAAGAACTACCCGGCTGTCTCCCTCGTCCGCCACCTGCCCGCGCTGGCGTTCCTGCAGGTGCGCAACCTCGCCGTGTCGATCCGGGACCGCCGGCTGCGGGTCTGGCTGCGCGCGTGGGCCTCGGCGCTGGCCGGGATGCCACGGACGCTCGCGCTGCGCCGCGAGGTGCAGCGCGGGCGCGTGTTGCCCGCGAACGAGCTGGAGGCGCTCGTCGGCAGGGACCGCTGAGCCGTGTGGCGGGCGCGCCTCGCGGGGTAATGTCCGCCCGTGCTCGCCCGACTCCGGGATCTCCCCGTCACCGCCCAGTACCCGCTGCTCGGTGTGCGCCGCCGCCGGCTGGCCAACCGCTACCTGCGCGGCGAAGGGCTCGAGATCGGCGCGCTGCACCGTCCGCTGCCCGTACCTGCCGAGGCGACCGTGCGCTACGTCGACCGCATGGACGTCGCCGGCCTGCGCGAGCACTACCCCGACCTCGCAGCCGAGCTCGTCGCGGTCGACGTCGTCGACGACGGGGAGACGCTCGCCAGCCAGCCCGACGCCTCCGCCGATTTCGTGATCGCCAACCACTTCATCGAGCACACGGAGGACCCGCTCGGCACGCTTGCGAACCACCTGCGCGTGCTGCGTCCGGGCGGGATCCTCTACCTCGCCGTACCCGACCGCCGGCGCACGTTCGACGCCGAGCGCCCGCCCACCCCGCTCCAGCACCTCGTCGAGGACCACGAGCGCGGCCCGGCCGCCTCGCGCGCCCGCCACCAGGAGGAATGGGCAAGCATGGTCGAGCACGTCGCGCCCGCCGAGGTCCCTGCGCGGGTCGCGGAGCTCGAGCGCACCGACTACTCGATTCACTTCCACGTCTGGGCGCCCGACGAGTTCCATGAGCTGCTCGAGCACGCCCGCTTCGTCGAGCGTCTGCCCTTCCGGGTCGAGGAGCTGCGCTCCAACCACCGCGAGTTCATCGCGATCCTGCGCAAGGTCTGAGCGACACGGCCCGCTACCGTGTCCCGCCGTGCAGCCGCTGCTGACGGTCACGATCGCGACGTTCGACGGGCGTGAGCTGCTGGGCGGCGTCCTCGACTCGCTGCAAGCGCAGACGATCGCCGAGCGCATCGAGGTCGTCGTGATCGACGACGGCTCCCGCGACGGCACGGCGGCGTGGCTGCGCGAGGAGCGCCCGGAGGTCGAGCTGATCGCGCACGAGGGCAACCTCGGCGTGACGCGCTCGCTCAACGAGGGGCTGCAGCTGGCGCGGGGGGACTACATCGCCCTGCTCAACAACGACGTCGAGCTGGCACCGGACTGCTTGGAGCGGCTGCTGGAGGACCTGCGCGCGCACCCCCGCGCCGCCGTCAGCACGCCGAAGCTGCTCGACTTCCGCGACCGCACACGCCTCGACGGCGCGGGCGACCTGTACACGCGCTGGGGCATGGCCACCCGCCGCGGCCACGGCGATCCTGACCGTGGACAGTACGACGCTCCCGAGCAGGTGATGGGCGCCTGTGCGGCGGTCGCGGTCTACCGCCGCGAGGCGATCGAGGGGGTCGGTGGCATGGACGAGGGCTTCTTCGCCTACCTGGAGGACGTCGACTGGTCGCTGCGCGCGCGCCTCGCGGGCTGGGAATGCCGCTACGAGCCGGCCGCGGTCGCTTTTCACATGGGAAGCGCGACGCTCGGCGCCGGGCCCAGCGCCTTCAACCTGTTCCACGTCTGGCGCAACGGGATCTGGGTGATCGCGAAGGACCTGCCGGCCGGCACGATCCTGCGCCTCTCTCCCTACCTGCTCGCCGGCCAGGGCTGGCATCTGTGGAACGCCATTCGTCACCGGCAGCTGCGGACCTGGGCGCGAGCGTGGCGCTCGGCGCTCGCGGGACTGCCGCGGGCGCTCTCGAGTCGCCGGCGCATCCAGTCCTCACGGGCGATCGCGCCAGGCGAGCTCGAGCGCTGGATCTCGCGCCGCTAGCTCGCGTCCCGGTAGGCGCGGTGCTGGCGCAGTGCGCCGAGCCAGCCCGAGCGGGCGGACGCCAGCTCCACCTCTCGGCGCTCTGAGCTGCGCTCGCGCCGCATGGCGCGCCACCCCCGCAGCCCGGTCAGCCGTCCGGTGAGCGGCGCGAGCGTGCGGTCGGTGAGTGCGACGTAGGTGACGTAGGCGAGGTCGTAGAGGACGATCCCCGGCAGCGACCGCCCGAGCCGGCGGCCGGTCATGTTGCGCGCCAACACCCACATCCGGTTGCGGCCGACCAGCCAGTACTTGCGCCGCGAGCCCTCACCCGTGCTCGCCGAGCCGAGGTGGGCGGCGCGCGCGCGTGGCTCATAGACCGCGCGCCAGCCCGCGGCGCGCGCCCGCCACGCCAGGTCCACGTCCTCCTGGTAGGCGAAGAAGCGCCCATCGAGCCCGCCGAGCTGGGCGAGCATCGACGCTCGGTAGAGCGCCACGCAGCCGCTGGCTCCGAAGACCTCGCACGGCTCCCCTGCCGCGGCGAGCGGCGCGCCGGCGAGCCGCTCGCTGGCCACGCCGAGCGAGTCCACCACGATGCCGGCGGAGTTGATCCGGTCCGGCCGGGTGCGAAAGCGGATCTGCGCGGCGACCGCTCCTACGTCATCCCCCGCGCGGCCCGTCTCGAGCAGCGCGGCGAGCGCCTCGGGCTCGACGTTGGCGTCGTCGTTGACGAGTGCCACCCATTCGCCGCCCGCCGCCTCGATCCCGGCCTGCGCAGCTGCGGCGAAGCCGACGTTGCCCTGCGAGCGCAGCACGCGCGCGTCGGGGCGGTGCTCGGCAACCAGCTCGGCCAGGTCGCCGTTGTCCACGACGATCAGCTCGCTCGGCCCCTCCAGAGCGGCCTGCGCCTCCTTCAGGGCCTGCAGACATTCCACCAGCGGCTCGCGCTGGCGGTAGGCGACGACGACGATCGAGACCACCAGTGGGTCGCTCACATCGACGGCAGCCGTTCGACGCCGACGGCGTGCAGGGCGGCGAGAGCGGCCCGGAAGCTCGTATCGCGTAGGCGCTGGCCGGGGCGCACCGCGGCGCGCGCCCGGGGCCGGCGCGGCTCGTTCGATGTGACCCAGTCGACGAGCGGCGAGGCGACCGACGGCCAGGCGTAGCGCGGGGCGACAGCGGCGAGGCGCTCGGCGAACGCGTCGCGATCTGCGCTCAGCACCGCCTCCAGCGCGGCGGCGATCGACTCCGGGCTGCCGGGGGCCGCCGTGGCGCCCAGGCCCTCACGTTCGACCCGCTCGGCGAGGTCGTCGCCGCCTGTACAGACGATCGGCACCCCCGCCCAGATCCCGTCCAGCAGGCGCGTTCGGAAGGCGAAGCGGGTCTCGAGATGGTCGGTCTGGGCGGACAGGAGGCAGCTCGCCCCCATCAGCCAGTCGGCGCGCTGTCCGTAGGGGACCCACTCGTCGTTGAAGAAGACATGGGTGTCGAGGAGCCCGAGCTGAGAGGCGAGGTCGCGCGCCTGCCCCGCGGCCCGCCGCGCGGCAGGCAGCGTCGAGGCGCCCATGAACACGAGCCGCGCCCGGGGGCGGCGCTCGCGCAACAGCGCGATCGCGCGGATCGCCGAGGTCGCGTCCAGCCAGGCCCAGATGCCGCCGTTCCACAGGATCAGCTCGTCCTCGGGGGCGATCTGCGGGAACCTGGCGCGGGCCCCCGGGCCCCGCGCGACGGGCGGCTCGGCGGGGATCCCGAACGGCACGCAGTCGATGCGCGAGCGCAGCGGCGGGTCGCGGTACTGCTCCTCCGGCGTGAGCGTGCGCTCGCCCAGCATCGCGCCCAGCCACAGGTCGCGCTGCTTCTCCGAGGCGCACATCAGGTGGTCGGCGTCCGCGAGCGCCCTCAGCACGCGATCAGAGGTCAGCGTGGTCACGAGGCGCCGCTTGGCGGCACCGTCCTCGCGCAACCGCTCGGCGACCTCGAAGGGCTCGGGGTCGTACAGGTCATAGACGACGCGCGCAGCAGCGCGGCGCAGCAGCGCGGCGAGGTGCGGCCATGGCGGCAGCGCCACGACCGCGTCGGCCTGCGCGACCAGCTCGCTGAGGCCGCTGCGGCGCGGACTGCCGAACAGCTTGTAGTCCACGACCGGAGGGGCGCCGGCGACATCGGTCGAGGGAGCGACGCCCGCGATCGTCACCTCGGCGTGGGCGCTCAGCACCTTCGCCAGCTCGATCGTCCGGATCGCGACGCCGAGCGGCCGCTCGCCGACCGACTCGGGGCATATGAACAGCACGCGCGGCGCGGACATCGTCAGGTGCGCCGGCCCCCGGGGGTCATCGTGCGCGTGAGCCCTCCCGATCGAGACGTCCGACCCGGTCCGCCCGGCTCCGCGCAGCCGCGGGGGCGGGCATCGCGCCGGCCCGGCTCATCTACCTGCGGCGCAGTCCGAGGATCGAGAGCAGGAAGGAGGAGAAGAAGATCTGGATGCCGATGATGATCAGCGTCGCACCGATCACCGCGAGCTTTTCCTCGCCGAGCGCGCCGAAGCCGGAGTTGATCCAGTCGATCGCGATCACGCCGAGGCAGACGAAGCCCACCAGCGCGGTCAGGCCGCCCAGGATCAGACCGTGCTCGAGCCGGAAGCTCGCCCGCATGCGGTCGAACCACGGGTCCTTCTCGCCCATGAAGTAGGTGCCGTACGCGTGCGCGCAGAGGCCGAGCGCGACGACCTGCGTGCCGACGATCGCCAGGAGCGCCCCCGCGATCAGCGTGTGGACGCCCCAGCCGCGGCTGAAGAAGCTGACGCCGCTGATCACCAGCACATCGGCGAGCACGCCGAGGCTGACCATCACGAAGCCGGGGATGATGAACAGGTGGGTGGGGCTGTGGACGAGCAGGAAGCGCAGGTGGCGCCAGCCGTCGCGGAACGAGGACAGCTTGCTCTCGCCGCCGCGCGGGTGGTATTCGATCGAGATCTGCTCGATGCGCAGGTTCTCCTTCGCCGCCCGGATCACCATCTCCGAGGCGAACTCCATCCCGGTCGTGCGTAGGTCCAGGCGTTCCAGCACGTCCGCGCGCACGGCGCGCATGCCGCAGTGGGCGTCGGTCACGCCGGTGCGGAAGAACAGGTTGAGGATGCCCGTCAGCAGCGGGTTGCCGACGTACTGGTGCAGCCATGGCATGGCGCCCGGCTTGATGTTGTCCATGCGGTCGCCGATCACCATCTCGGCGCCGTCTTCCATCTTCGCCAGGAAGCGCGGGATCTCCTCGAAGTCGTAGGTGAGGTCGGCGTCCAGCATCACGATGTAGGTGCCCTGCGCCGCCTCGAGCCCCGCCAGATAGGCCGAGCCGTAGCCGGCGCGGCGCTCGCGGATCACAGTCGCGCCGGCGCGCGCGGCGATCTCACCGCTGCCGTCGGTCGAGTTGTTGTCGACGACGATCACCTCGCCGTCGATGCCCGCCTTCGCCAGCACCTCGCGCGAGCGGTCGACGCACTGTTCGATGTTCTCGGCCTCGTTCAGGCACGGGATCACGACCGAGAGGGTCAGCCCCCGCTCGGGAGGCTGCCGGCGCTCTTCGAGCGCAGTCGGACGCTCGCCGGTGACTTGCATTGAGGGACTTCTCATCGATGGCCTCCGCCGTGCCCGTGCTCCTCTTCGGAGCCGACAGCAATTTCAACGATTCTGCGCAGACGAAGTTGCGGGCGCTGCTGCACTCGCCACCAGCCTATCGGACACCACGGCGCCGGCCGGGGCCGCGCGTTGCGGGGCAGAACCGCCGATCAGGCCGGGCGTGGCGGCCGGGGCCGGGCGCCGTCCGTATCGTGTTGCCGCTGTGATCTCGATCGTGATCCCCGTCAAGAACGGCGGAGCGGACCTCTCGCGCTGCCTGGAGGCGATCTCGCGCCAGACGCTCAACGAGGAGGTCGAGACGGTCGTGATCGACTCCGGCTCGACCGACGGGAGCATCGAGGTCGCCAGGCGGCACGGCGCCGTGCTGCGGGAGATCCCCGCTGCGGACTTCACCCACGGTGCCTCTCGCAACCTCGGCGCCGCGATCGCCCGCGGCGAGGTGCTCGTCTTCATCAGCCAGGACGCCTACCCGGTGTCCGCGGACTGGCTGGCGCGGCTGACCGCCCCGCTGCGGGCCGACCGCCGCGTCGCGGGCGTCTACGGCCGTCAGCTGCCACACGAGGACGCCCGCCCGCCCGAGCGCTACTTCCTCGACTTCCTCTATGGGCCAGAGCCGCGGGAGCAGCGCGCCGGGAGCGCCGCCGAGCTGACCATGGATACGACGCTCTTCTCGAACGTCAACGCGGCGATTCGCCGCGAGCTGTGGGAGCGCTTCCCGTTTCCGGAGGACCTCGTGATGAGCGAGGACCAGGATTGGAGCCGCCGCGTGCTGCTGGAGGGCTTCACGATCGTCTACGAACCGGCTGCGGCCGTCCGTCATTCGCACAACTACACCCTGCTCGGGGCGCTGCGGCGCTTCTTCGACTCGGGAGCCTCCGCCGAGAAGGCCTACCTCGCGGGCGAACGCCAGTCAGTGCAGGCGCTGCGCTCGGCCGCACTGCGCTACGCGCGCGGCGAGGTTGCCTGGCTGTGGGCAACGGGGCAGCGACGGTGGCTCCCGTACACGGCCGTCTACGAGGGCGCGAAGATGGCCGGCCTGGTGCTGGGCGCCAACCACGAGCGGCTGCCGCTCGGCGTCAAGCGACGCCTCAGCGCGCTGCCGTCGCACTGGGTGTAGAGGCGTCTTCGATGGCTCTGGGATCGTCCGCCGGGTCGGCACTTTTCCCCGTGACCCGTGTTGTACGTTCAAGCGATGCGGACGCCGCACGCGTCCGCGGGCGAAGCCGCATGAGCACTTTCGAGCACACCGCTGTGCCGCATCCTGGAGCGCTCGCCCGAGAGTCGCCCGCGGTCGTCGCTGCCAGGCCAACGACGGTCGCGATGCAGGCGCTCCTCATGGCTTCTGTGCCTTCGACGATGCGCCTTCGCCGCCGCTAGCGTGGCGCCGCTGGCTCGCGCCCGCTCGGCGATCTTCGCCGGCGACCCACGGGTGTGGCGCACGGCCGCGATCGCGGCCGTGCCGCTGATCGCCCTGATCGCGGCCTACTGCCTCTGGCCTCGCGAATACTTCACCGGCACGAACAGCGTCGAGACGCTCACCTACATCGCGCCCGCGAAAGCCGGCCAGCGCCTGTGCGTGCCGGGGCTGCGGATCCCGTCCGGGACACAGCGTCTGCGATTGCAGGTGATCTCGGCGACGCGGCAGCGTCCCGCGATGACGCTGACGCTGAGGGGCCCCGGTGCAAGCGCGACCTCGACTCTGGCTCCGCTCAGGGTCGGCGCCAACCGGGTGAGCGATGCGGACTTCGCCGTGCCGAGCAGCCTGCAGGGACATACGACGACCGCCTGTGTGACGGCAGGCAGCGAAGTGAACTGGGGAGGGACGCCGCTGCCGGGGCCCCCGCCCGGCGGTCCGACGATCGACGGCGCGCCGCTGTCCGGGCAGATCTCGGTCTGGTACCTGCCGCGGGCCGGCGCGAAGAGCAGTTACCTGGCGCGCGCGGGATCGATTCTCGAACGCGCCGCCCTGTTCCGTCCCGAGATCGTCGGCCCGTGGCTCTACTGGCTGATGCTGCTCCTCGTGCTCCCGGCGGCCGGGCTGGCCGCGGTGCGGCTGCTCGCGGTCGCGGCGGGGGCCGAGGCGCGAGCTTCTTCTTCGCGTCGCATCGCGTGCTGGCTGTTCTGCATCGCGGCCGTGAACTTCGCGTGCTGGGCGCTCATCACCCCGGTCTTCCAAGCGCCGGACGAGGTCGATCACTTCGCCTACACGCAGATGCTGGCCGAACGGGGCGAAGCGCCGTCCCAGGATCAGGGCTCGACAGTGCCGCGGTGGACGACGAGCGAGTCACGGCTGCTCGAATACTCGGACTTCAGTACCGACCACCAGGTCGGTGACAGCCGCCCGCCGTGGGAATCGCGTGCGGAATCCGAATTCGGCGGGGCGTTCGGACGCGAACACCCGAGCGCCTCCGACGGCGGTGGCCATTCGACGATCGCGACCTACGGTCCGCTCTACTACGCCGCCCTGGTCCCCGCGTACGCCCTCGCGTCGAACTCGCCCATCTCGCAACTCACGCTGATGCGCCTGCTCTCGGGGCTGATCGGAGCTCTCACGGTCGTGTTCGCGTTCCTGATCGGTCGTGAGCTGGCGCCGAGGAGGCCGTGGGTGGGAGTGGCGGCGGCGCTGCTCGTGGCGTTCGAGCCGATGTACGGATTCATCTCCGGAGCCGTCAACAACGACGTCGGCGTCAACGTCTGCGCGGCCGGCATCCAGCTGCTCGTGATCCTGATCCTCCGGCGCGGCTGGCGCATCACGCTCTGCCTCGTACTGGGCCTGCTGCTCCTGATCGCGCCGCTCGCCAAGCAGAGCGTGCTCGAGATCTACCCGCTCGTCGGCCTTGCGCTGCTCGCTGCCCTCTGGCGCCATCACAGCCGCACAGACCTGCGCGGCCTGGGTGTGCTGGTGGTCGCGGCGCTCGCCGGGAAGCTGATCGCGACAAGGATCACCTCGGCGCTGCATCCGGTCGGGTCGGCCACCGCCGCGATCGGCTCGGCGGCGGAAAGCGTGATCGCGCCGGCCGAGTCGCACCCGTTCGGCTACCTCGCCTATGTCTGGCAGGTGTTCCTGCCGCGGCTGCCGTTCATGGCGCGCCACTTCCAGACCAGCGTTCCGCCCGCCTATGAAATCTACGTCAAGCGCGGCTTCGGATCCTTCGGCTGGTACGTCGTCCTGTTCCCGGCCTGGGTGTTCCTGGTGGTCTTCGCCGCGATGGTCGGGACGGCGGTGCTCGCTGTCATCGCCGTGCGTCGTGAGTGGGCCTACGTGCGCTCGCACGTCGTCGAGCTCGCGTTCCTCGCACTCTGCCCGGTGGCAGTCGTGCTCGGTGTGGAGGCGGCGTTCTACACCGAGGGCGTGCGGCCGGTCGTCGCCGAATTCGGACGCTATGCCTTCCCCGCGATCGCGCCCCTCGCCGTGCTCGTTGTCGGCTCGCTGCACGCGTTCGGACGGCGCGGCGCACTCACCGCGGCCGCCGTGCTCGTGCCGGCGATGATCGCACTCAGCTTCGCGGGGCAGCTGCTGACGCTGGCGGGGTTCTTTGCCTGACCGCGCCGGCGGCGAGGTGAGCGTCGCGATCCCGGTTCGCGACGGCGGCGGCCTGTTCGAGCGCACGCTGCGCGCGCTCTCGACGCAGACGGTCGCCCACGAGCTCGTCGTCTGCGACTCGGGCTCGCGCGACGGGTCGGCCGCGCTGGCGCGGAGCTTCGGCGCGCGCGTGATCGAGATCGCCCCGGAGCAGTTCGGCCACGGCCGCACACGCAACCTGCTGATGGAGTCCTCGAGCGGGACGCATGTCGCGTTCCTCACGCAGGACGCCGAGCCCGCCGGCGAGCGCTGGCTCGAGCGGCTGCTGGAAGGGTTCGCGCTCGCCCGCGATGTGGCCGTCAGCTACGGCCCCTACCTGCCGCGCCCGGACGCCACCGTACGCGTACGCGGCGAGCTGCGCGACTGGTTCGCCTCGCTGTCCCCCGACGGGAGCCCACGGGTGGAGCGGGGCGAGCCCGGGCTTCCCGCGTCCGAGCTGATGGGTCGGCGCGGGTTCCTGAGCGACGCCAACGCCTGCCTCTCACGAGCGGCGTGGCAGAACGTCCCCTTCCGCGACGTCGCCTATGCGGAGGACAGGGCGCTCGCCCTCGACCTGCTGCGGGCGGGCTACGCGAAGGCATACATGCCCGAGGCGGCGGTCGTCCACTCCCACGACTACACGCCGGTGGAGCTGCTGCGCCGCAGCTTCGACGAGTGGCGCGCGCTCCACGAGATCTACGGATGGCGCGAGCCGTCTCGTCCCTCGCACCTGCTCGCGCAGGTCCGGGGCGAGGTCGCGCGCACCGACCGCGAGCTCCGGCGCGAGGGCCTGTCCCGGTCGCGCAGGGTCATGGCCCTGCTCGCCGCCGCCGCCTCCTCGGGGGCCCGCCTGACAGGGGCTATCCTGGGCTCCCGCGCGGACCGGCTGCCGCGCCTGCTCCAACCGGCGTTCTCGCTCGAGCGGCGCTCGAACCCGCCGGGGCCCGGGGCCGATCAACCGACAGACCAGGAGCACCCCGAGTGAGTGACCGACATGACGAGGCCGACGGCCAGAAGGGCGACCGCGTCGACCCCGTCGAGGGACGCTCCGAGGGCCCTTTGGGGAACCTCCGCCGGCGCATCTACCTGACCTATCGCTACCACGGCTTCGGCACGCTGCTCTTTCGCGCTGTCACGTTTCCGCTGCGATTCACCCCGCTGCGCAAGCGCTTGGCGTTGCGCAGCCAGGGGCACGACGCCGAGCTGCGTGGAGCTCAGAGCTGGTACCGCCGTAACGGCTCGCCAGTGGACGTGGTGATACCGAGCTACCGGGATGCCGAGCACGTGGCGACGCTGGTCCGGAGTATCCGCAAGACAGTCCCGCGGGAGATGGCCCGGATCATCGTCGCCGACGACGCGAGCGGGCCTGAGCACCTGCAGGCGCTACGCGCCATCGAGGGCATCGTGGTGATCGCCGGAGAGCGGAACGCCGGCTTCGCCGCGAACGTCAACCGCGGCCTCGCCGCCACGGACCCCGACCGCGACGTGGTGCTGCTGAACTCCGACATGGAGGCCCTGCCCGGGTGGCTGGCAGCGCTCCAGTACGCCACGAGCCGGGGCGAGGACATCGGGGTCGTCGGCGCGCGCCTGCTCTACCCCGACGGGCGTATCCAGTTCGGCGGAACGATCCGCAACCGCGACGCGCCGGAGTGGTTCGATCATCGCTACCGCTTCAAACCGGGTGACTACGGCCCTGCTCGGATCCCCGGCCCGGTGCTCGCCGTCACGGGCGCGTGCATGTATCTGACGCGGCAGATGCTCGACGCAGTCGGCCCGCTCGACGAGCGCTACCCGATGGCCTACGAGGACGTCGATTGGTGCCTGCGCGCCTGGCAGGCCGGTTTCCGCGTGATGTACTTCCCCGCCGCGCGCCTGGTCCACCACGAGTCGGTGACGCGCGGGACCGAGGTCGGCGAGCGCGAGCGCGAGTCCCAGCGCATCTTCTGGGAGCGCTGGCGCAGCTTCTTCGAGGAGCGCGACGTGATGACGGCCGACGGGCGGCTGCGCGTCGTCTACGTGACCGAGGACACCGGGGTCGGCGGCGGGCACCGCGACATCTTCGAGCACCTGAACCGTCTGTCCGAGCGCGGGCACGACGCCTCACTCTTCACGCTCGGCGAACCGCCTGACTGGTTCGACCTGCGGGTCCCTGTCCACAGCTTCGAGGACTACGAGGAGCTCGTCGAGGCGCTCTCAGAGCTCGAGGCGATCAAGGTCGCGACCTGGTGGAACACCGCTGCGTCGGTGTGGCGAGCAAGCGTGCTGAAGGGTGTCCCTGCGTACTTCGTACAGGACATCGAGACGAGCTACTACCCGGATGACGCGCATTCTCGCAACGCCGTGATCGACTCCTACCGTCCCGAGTTCCGGTTCATGACGATCTCCTCCTGGAACCGGGAGCAGTTGCGCGAGCTGGGACTCGACGCCGAGCTGATCCCTCCGGGCATCGACCTCGACACGTTCCGCCCTCTCGGCGCGGAGCGGCGCACGGACATGGTGCTTGCGATCGGGCGCACGAACCCGCTGAAGAACCTGCCGCTGACGATCGCCGGCTGGCGCGCGCTGCCCGATCCGCGCCCGGAGCTCTGCATGTTCGGGATCGAGCCGGAGCTGGCGAGCGGCGAGGGGATGCGCTACGTGACCTCGCCGAGCGACAAGGAGGTGAACGAGCTCTTCAACGCCGCGACGATCTTCATCCAGACCTCGGTGCACGAGGGCTTTGCGCTGCCCCCGCTCGAGGCGATGGCGACAGGCGCGGCGGTCGTCTGCACCGACGCTCACGGCAACCGCGACTTCTGCCGCGACGGGGAGAACTGCCTGATGCCCGCGGCCGAGCCCCAGGCCGTCCACGCGGCGCTGGCGAGACTGCTCGGCGACCCGGGGCTGCGAGAACGCCTTGGCGCGGCGGGCATCGAGACGGCCGCCGACTACGCGTGGGAGCGGCGGATCGACTCGCTGGAGAGCTTCCTGCTGGGGCTCGCCGCGCCGCGGCAGGCCGCGCCCCGCGCCGGCCTCGGCCGCTAGCCGAGCCAGTCCCGCGAGGAGTCGATCGGCGGCTCGGCTCCACTCGCGAGCTGCTCCTCCATGTGCTCGCGGTTGGAGAAGCCGAAATGCAGGGAGAAGGTCTCCGGCGCCGTGGCGGGCTTCTCGGCGGAGGCGCTCGCGCGTCTCCCGGCGATCTTGTGCAGCGCACGCAGCGGCGCGAACAGCAGGCGCCGCGTCAGCGGCCGCCGGGCCATCGCGGCCAGGGCTTCGGTGTCGGCGGGCTGAAGCGGTCCGTCTGGCGCGACGAGGGCGCGTGCGTCGCTGTTCAGCGAGCTCCACAGCTCGTCGTACTTGCGCTGGTTCTCGTCTCGCTCCTGCTCGACGTCGACGAGGTCGGCGGACAGGCGTGAGGCCTCGCGGGCCGGCGCGGCGGCGGCTGCGCGGTACAGGTCGGCCAGCTGCTCACCCGTGACGCTCCAGGAGAAGCGTGTGCCGGCGCGGGCGATCTCGCGGATGTGGTGCGTCCGCGCCTCCTCGTCGCCGATCAGGCGCAGCGCGCGCTTCGCGCTCTCCTCGGGGTCCCACGGCACCAGCGTCGCCAGCTCGGCCGGGAGTGTCTCCGCGAGGGCCGTGTGGGACGCGAACAGGCACGGCCGGCCGGCTGTCGCGGCCTCGAACGGCATCAGGCCGAAGCCCTCGAAGGTGGTCGGGTAGAGCACCGCTGCGCAGCGCTCCATGAGCCACGTCTTCTCGGCCTCATCCACAGCGGGGAGCGTCACGACGCGCTCGGCCAGCTCGGGGCGCGTGGCCAGAAAGCGCGCCTCCTCCGGCGCCGAGGAGCCGTTTGCGACGCGCGGACCGGCCAGCACGAGCGTCCCGTCCCAGCCCTCGGAGTCTCGCAGTGCCTCCAGCATCCGCAGGGCGAACACACGGTTCTTGTGCCTGAAGTCGGTGCCGAGGCAGAGCAGCATCGGGCGCTCGCCCAGTGCCCCGACTCCCTTCGGGGCGGTTGCGGGCGGTCGTGGCCGAGGGATGGTCCACACCGATGTAGACGAGCTTGGCGCGCTCTGGGTCGACCAGCTCTTCGCGGATCGCATCGCGCGCGGCGTGGCCGGAGAAGAACGCCACGCGGTCGGCCAGCGCGAGCGCCTCGCGCGCGAGGCGCTGATAGGCCTGCCACTGCGGATAGCCCGGGAAGTAGCCCGGGTTGCGATAGGCGATCAGGTCCTGCTGGGTGATCACGATCCGCTCGCCTGCCTGCTCGAGCAGCTGCAGATCGCCGCGGCTGCTCACCTGGTAGGGACGGTGTGCGATGTCGGTGCGGCCCATGCCCGGCCCGACATGCGTGTGCTCGAGCAGCGACACGCGGGGAAGGTCGTCGAGCACGGAGCGGGCCTGCTCGCCCAGATCCGACGGCACGATCACCCGCAGGGAGACCCCACCGGTCTCGCTGAGCGCGCGGATCACCTCGAGCGTGTGGATCTGGGTGCCGGTGACGATCGGCCCGAGGCAGCGGGCGTCGATCGTCGCGCTGAGACCGAGAATCGATCGCCGCGCCGAGCTGAGCGCGCGCGCCAGGGGTGCGAGGCCGTCCCGCCCGGCCGCGGTCTGAGCGCGCTGGTAGTAGGGGTAGCGCGATTCGATGATCCGCTCGTGCTCGGCGCGAACCGGGTTCTCCTCACCGTCCTCGCCGAACGAGCCGCCGCCCCGGTGCAGCACGAGCACGTCGTCGGCGGCGACGTGGACGAGCCCGCTGAGCAGGCACCGCTGCGAGAAGTCGACCTCCTCTCCGTAACCGGGCGAGAACGCCGTGTCGAAGGGCCCGACCAGATCGAGCGCGTGGCGGCGGATGAGCATGCAGTGGCCGACCGCTGTCGGCAGCCGCGGATACACCCGCAGCGAGTTGCGCAGCACGGCGGCGGCCGCCGTCGCGACGGTCTGATCGGAAGGGAGGTCCGGCTGCGGGAGGTTCCGGTGCGGGACACTCAGGATCGTCCCGTGGTTGGTGAGCGCGCTCGCGGTGGCGACCAGCGCGTCAGAGCGCGCGGCCCGCTCGAGGCCCTCGAGCCAGCCCGCGGAGACCACGCAGTCGCTGTTGAGCACGACGACGTCGGCAGGGGCCGCCGCAGCAAAAGCGGCGTTGACATTCCCCGGGAAGCCGAGGTTCTCGGGCTGGCGCATGTAAGCGAGCTGGTGGTGCGTGAGCCGGCCTGCCTGCTCGAGCTCCACCAACAGCTGCTCGACGCCGGGGTCAGGCGTCGCGTCGTCGGCGAGCAGCAGCCGCACGCCGGCGCGGGTGTGGTCGAGGACGCTCGCAAGACACTCGGCTACGAGATCCACCGCGCCATAAACCGGGACGCACACGACCGTCTCTCCGCGCTCGGCGCCGACGCTCTCGCCCGGCGCGAGCCGCTGCAGGCCGGCCCGCGCCGCGCTCGCCGCCTCGCGCGCGGCGGCGAGACGGCCGAGCACGCCGCTCGGCTCGCGCTCGGCCTGCTCCGCGGCCCACGCCAGCACGGCGGTGTGGTTCGCCCCGCGGGGGTCCGGGAAGCGGGCTGCGAGCTCCGCGCTCGCACCGATCATCGCCTGCACGCAGCGGTCGAGCGGTGCCCCCTCGGCCGTCGGCTCGTCTGCTGCGAGCCAGGCCAGCAGCTCGTCCTCGCCCTCGGGCGAGAAGGGCGTCCGAGTCACGGCGCCGGCGGCATGTGCCCGGTCCCAGAGCCCGCGGAGCGTCGCGTCCAGCTGGATGCCGCGGGCTGTACGCGCATACGTGTAGGGCCATTTCGAGGACTCGTCGTGGCCGAGGGCGCGCAGGCGCTCGAGGAAGCCGTCGTGCAGCTCGCGCAGGACGGGCTCGCGCCCGAGGTCGGTGCGATTGTCATAGCGACTGAACGACGCCGGGCGGTCGGCGTCCACGCCGGTGAAGTGCACGGCGCGCAGCGGCACGCCGTCGACGAGGTAGCGTTGCCCGTCCTTCTCCAGCCGCGCCGACGGCGCGCGCCAGTAGCCGAAGTTCACGCCGGGGTCGCGGCAGACGGCGACGCGCTCCGCGAGTCCCGGCATCAGCTCGGCCCAGCGCTGGTCGTAGACCAGCCCGCGGTCGGGTTCCAGCCGCGAGCCCGTCCTCAGCCTCTGCGACCACCACTCCAGCAGCTCCGTGGTCTCCGATCCGGGGGCAGCGGCGGCGACGCCCATGTTGAAGGCGCCGCCGAGCAGGATCGCGCGGTCGTCGGGGTCGCGGCCGTCGTCGGGCAGGGGTGCGAGCAGGTGGGGCGTCAGCACGAGCCCGGCGTCCGCAAGCCCGGCGGTCAGCGTCTCCAGCGGACCGTAGACGCGGATGTCGCTGTCGAGATAGACGACCGGCTCCCCCGAGGCGAGGAGGTGGAGCATCAGCGCCGGCTTGAGCGCGCAGCAGAGCTCCGTGATCTCGTAGCGCACGCTCATCTCCTCGAACCAGTCCAGTTCGAGCTCGGTGGGGGAGAGCACGTCGAACGGCTCGGCGGCCGGATCGACCAAGCCTTCGAGGGGATCGACCACGAGCACCGACAGCCGCGCCTGTGGTTCGTTGGCGGCGAGGGACTCGGCCAGGGCACGGGCATGGGCGAGCCACGCCTTGTTGATCACGGTGGCGACCTGCACCCGGCCGGACTATAACCGTGGCTGCTGCGGGCGCCGGTACCCTTGGATGCATGAAGAAGGCCCCTGCGATCGTGGTCGATCGCGTGAGCAAGACCTTCCGCGTGCCCGAGGAGCGGACTCACACGCTGAAGGAGCGCGCGCTGCATCCGCGGCGCCGCTCGCGACGGGATTCGTTCAAAGCGTTGAACGACGTGGCGTTCGAGATCGAAGAGGGAGAGTTCTTCGGCATCGTCGGCCGCAACGGCAGCGGCAAGAGCACGCTGCTGAAGTGCCTGGCGGGGATCTACGGGGTCGACGCAGGACGCATCTGGGTCCGCGGGCGGCTCTCGACGTTCATCGAGCTCGGTGTGGGCTTCAACCCGGACCTCGCGGCCTACGACAACGTCGTGATGAACGGGATCATGCTGGGGCTCAGCCCCCGTGAGGCCCGGGCGCGCTACGAGCGCGTGATCGAGTTCGCCGAGCTCCAGGAGTTCCAGGAGCTGAAGCTCAAGAACTACTCGTCGGGCATGCACGTCCGGCTCGCGTTCTCGGTGGCGATCCAGGTGGACGCTGACGTGCTGCTGATCGACGAGGTGCTCGCGGTCGGCGATGCGGCGTTCCAGCAGAAGTGCTTCGACGTCTTCAACGAGATGCGCGATGCGGGCAAGACGATCGTGTTCGTGACCCACGACATGGGCGCGGTGAACCGCTTCTGTCACCGCGCGGCCCTGCTGCACCGCGGCGACCTCGTCGCGCTGGGCGAGCCACGCGAGGTCGCCGATCAGTACCTGGCGCTCAACTTCGAACGCTCCGGCGAGACCGAGGAGGTCGACGAGCGACACCTGGCGGCGGAGTTCGCCGGCGGGGCTGAGGCGCGCATCGAGGAGGCCTGGATGGAGGACCTCGCCGGCGAGCGGCTCAGCGCCAGCCCGCAGGGCGCGCGCGTGCGGTTCGCCGCGCCCGTGCGGTTCCTCGCCCCGATCGAGGATCCGAGCTTCTCGGTGGAGCTCGAGGATGACTGGGGCACGAAGATGTTCGTCGTCCACTCCGACCGGACGCTCGAGCGCACCGGGCGCTTCGGGGCCGGCGACCGCGCGGTCTTCAGCGTGGAGTTCGACAACCACCTCGCGCCGGGCAGATACTGGGCGACGGTCAACGTCGCCCGTCGCGGTGCCGGGCTCGACCTCGTGCACCGCCGCCGGCGCATCTGCGAGGTCACGGTCTTCGGATCGACCGCAGAGGGGGGCCTCGTGGACCTGCCCAACGAGGTGCGAATCGAGCGCGCGCCCGGCGGGGCGCCCGCCGTCGCCGAGCCGGCGCCTAGCTCGGCGTAGCGACCAGCTTGATGCCGCTGACCCCCAGGTCCAGCCACGAGTAGCGGGCGAGCTCGGGGCCGAGCATGGTCGGGTCGGTTATCAGCTCGAGCCGTCGCGTCACGAAGCCGGCGGCCAGGAGCGAGCGCTGCAGCTCCTCGACGGTGATGCGGTTCAGGTGCTGGAACTCGCGCGCCATCATCTCGGTCCAGTCGCGGGGCTTGGCCTCGCTGGCGAGCACCTGCTGGGCGATCTCGGACTCGGCGCGCTGCAGATGGTGGAAGTCCTCGGGGAACCACTCCCACAGGTGCGAGCCCTTCGCGGAGAAGTAGAAGGGCCACAGCTGCAGGAAGAACGCGCCGTCAGGGCGCAGCACACGGCGGATCTCGCGCAGCACCGGCACCGGCTCGGCCACGTGCTCGAACGCCGACCACGAGAAGGCGAGGTCGAAGCTGCCGTCCTCGGCCGGGATCTGCGTCGTCTCTGAGCGCTCGAAGGCGAGCTGCGGCGGGCGCGCTCCGACACCCTCCTCGCGCGCCCGGCGGTCCAGGTACTCGACATTCGTGAGGTTGACGTCGAAGCCGACCAGGCGCCCCGGCCGGCCGCGGTGGGCGACCCCCAGGTCCATGAAGCCGTCGCCGCAGCCGATGTCCGCCACCGTCTTCTCAGCCAGCGTCAGGCCGACGCTCTCGAAGGCCTCGAGCACCTGTCCGGCGGCGGCCTCGTAGTGGTCCCAGAACCACTGCGATTCAGGGCTGCGGGGCTGCGCCGGCGTGGCCTCTTGCGGTTGCACCGCGGCGTCCTGGCGCAGCCGCTTGAGGAGCCGGGGTGACCGCATGGGCGGCAAGCTAGCAGCCGCCAGGCGGCAGAGGACGAGGTGGCCTGCGGCTACGCTCCAGCCATGAACAGAGAGCAGCAACCGGCGATCGGGCCCTCGCCACGCCGCGCGGAGGTGTCCCGATGGCGGTAGCGGAGGTCCCCGGGAAGGCCGGCGGGGGACTCGGCGAGCCGATCAGGGGCCCGCGCGCGCTGACCGACGACTGGTCGCGCTTCTGGCACCTGACGTACAACATCGCGCGCAACGAATTCAAGCTGCGCTTCTTCGGCTCGGTGCTGGGCTATCTCTGGCAGCTGATGCGTCCCCTGCTGCTGTTCGGCGTCCTGTACGTGTTCTTCGTGCTCGTCGCCAACGTGAACTCGCAGAGCGGGCCCGGCGAGGAGCACTACGGCGCCCAGCTGCTCGGCTCCATCGTGCTGTTCACGTTCTTCGGCGAAGCCACGGGCGCCGCGGTCCGCAGCGTGGTCGATCGCGAGAACCTGGTGCGCAAGATCCAGTTCCCGCGTCTGGTGATCCCGCTCGCGGTCGTGCTGCTTGCCGCCTTCAACCTCGGGCTGAACCTGTGCGTCGTCCTGGTGTTCGCGCTCGCCGAAGGGGTCACGCCGATGCTGAGCTGGCTGGAGCTGCCGTTGATCGTCGCGTTCCTCGCGATCCTCTCGACGGGCGTGGCGATGCTGCTCTCGGCGCTGTTCGTCAAATTCAGGGACATCCAGCCGATCTGGGAAGTGGTCGCGCAGATCCTCTTCTACGCCTCGCCGGTGATCATCTCGATCGCCACCGTGAAAGCGAAGCTCAGCCCGACGTGGCTGCACGTGTACATGCTCAACCCGCTCGCGACGACCCTGCAGCAGTTCCGCCACGCGATGATCACGCATGCGACGCCCAGCTCCGGAGCGCTGCTCGGCGGCTGGGCGGCGCTGATCGAGCCGGCGGCCATCGTGGCGGTCGTGTTCGCGCTCGGGTTCTGGGTCTTCAACCGTTCGGCACCGCTGATCGCCGAGAACCTCTGACCGCGCCTTGGACGCCGACCGGCCCGCCGAGTTCCAGATTCCCGGCGACAACCGCCCGGCGCCGCTGCTGGGCACGGCGCTGCCCTTCTTCGACGACGCGGTCTGCCAGATGTCCTTCGGCGAGCGGGCGGCGCTCGCCGGCGTCCTCTCCTCGCTCCGTCCCCGCACCGCGGTCGAAGTAGGCACCTACGAGGGCGGCAGCCTGGGCGTCCTTGCGGCCTTCGCCGACTGCGTCCACACGATCGACCTGTTCGACCTCGTCTCCGACCGCGGCGCGTACCCGAACGTGCGCTTCCGCCACGGCGACTCGGCAGTTGAGCTGCCCGGCCTGCTGTCCGAGCTCGAGGCGACGGGGACGGCCGTGGACTTCGCCTTGATCGACGGCGACCATTCGAGCGAGGGGGTTCACAGGGACCTGCTCGCCGTTCTCGGCTCACCCGTCTGCGCCGCCACCGTGATCCTCCTGCACGACACTATGAACCCAGAGGTGCGCGCCGGCATCGAGCGGGCAGCTCTCTCGGCGCGCCCCGAGGTCGTCTACTACGAGCTCGACTTCGTCCCGGGCTATGAGTTCTCCGGCGGGCACTTCGACGGCCAGGTGTGGGGCGGGCTCGGCCTGGTGCTCACGGGCGATCGCGCCGCGAGCGGGTACGGCGATGCGCCCGAGCAATCGCGCTACCGCGAGCCGTTCCGGGCGCTCCACGACGGGCGCGCGGCCCGCGGCGAGCTCGACGCGGCGCGCCGCGCGCTCGCGGACCGCGACAGCGAGCTCGAGCACGCGCGGGCCGAGCTGCGCCGCAGCCGTGAGTTGGTGGACGCGCTCGAAGCGTCGCTGAGCTGGCAGGTCACGGCGCCCCTGCGGGCGGCCAAGCGGCGTCTGCTCGGTGCGCGCCGCTAGGCGCCGCGCACACGGGCCGGCACGCCCAGGACCGTCGCGCCGGGCGCGACGTCGGCTGTCACCACGGCGCCGGCCGCCACGACCGCGCCTGAGCCGATCACGACGCCGGGGAGCAGCACGGCGCCCGCCCCGACCACGGCGGCGGGCTCGATCACCGGCCCGGCGAGGTTCGAGCTCGCCGACGTGGGTGCGTTGTCGTTCGTCGTCGCGACCATCGTCGAGATGAACGCGTCGTCGCCGATCACGGTTCCGCCCGTGATGTGCGTGGTGTCCATCACCTTGACGCGGTCGCCGATCGTCACGTCGTAGTTCACCGTCACGCAGCGCGAGAGGATGCAGCGTTCGCCGATGCGGGCTCCCTCCCTGATCGAAGCGCTGTCCCCGACGAGCGTGTGCTCGCCGATCTCGACGTCGAAGTAGATCGTCGCGTGAGCACCGATCGAGCAGCCGGAGCCGATCGAGAGCCGCTGGCGGGCCGAAGCCGGGCGGGCGGTCGCGCCGGCGCCGCTCGGGTGGCGTCCGAGGACCGCGTGGGCAAAGACCTCGACGCGCTCTCCGAGGCGCACGTCGGGGCCGATCACGACCCCTGGGTGCAGGACGCACCCGGCCCCGATCTCGGCGCGATCGCCGATCACCACGTGGGCACCGATCTGACACTCATCGCCCACCTTCGCGCCGTCCGCTACGACCGCGTACGGGCCGAATCCGCCTCCGCGCGGCACCGGTGCGGCCTCTTGGGGGCCGGGGTCGGATCCCGGCGGTGCGGGGCTCATCTCCCAGGGCCCCCCTCCGCGCGGCTTCTGATCGTGCGCAGCGGTGCTGTCAGGCGCCAGCTGCGCGAGCGATGCACCGCCTCGAGGCGCCGGGAGAGCTCTGCGGCTTCGGCCGCGAGTGCCTCACAGCGGGCGCGCTGCTCTTCGAGCGCCAGCCGGAGCTCCTGCTCGCCGTCGCTCGGGGCGGGTGGGCGCACGTGACCGCGCTCGCCTGACTCGAGCGTCTGCGCCCGCAGGGACGGGCGGTAGGTCACGGTCACCTCGTCGATCATGCCCATGCGCACGCCGACCCGCATCATGCGGTGGACCATCCCCCAGTCGTTCGGCTTCTCGAACAGCGCGTGCCCGAGCTCGAGCTCGATGAAGCGCAGCCCGGAGTGGTAGAGCGCCGACTGCAGGCCGACCTGGGTCAGTCGCGGCGGGAACTCGCCCAGCAGCGTCTCGCTGCCGTCCGGCAGGATCACGCGGCCGCGCCCGTAGACGAACTCCAGCCGCCGCTCGCGGGCGGCAGCCAGCAGGCGCTGCACGTGGTCGGGCGCGAACTCGTCGTCGTCGCCCAGCGGCGCGATCCACAGGCCGCGGGCACGCTCGACGCCGGCGTTGAAGGCCGGGGTGCCGGCGGCGAGCCAGCCCCGGTAGTCGTCGTCGAGGTAGGGGCCCCGGAGCGTGAGGTTGTGGAAGGAGACGCGCGGGTCTCCGATCGCGGCCACGGCCTCGCCGACCTCCGCGGGCGAGCAGTCGCCGACGACGATCACCTCGATGCGCCTGTGCGTCTGGGCAAGAGCGGAGGAGATCGCGCGCTCGACGAGCTCGCGCGGCCTGTTCCAAGTCGGGATCACGACCGAGACGAGCGGCTCGGGGACCGTGAACGCGGCGTCGTAGTCGGGGTCTGAGCGCAGCGCCCGGAGCCTGCGCCGCGTCCCCGGGTCGTCGTCGTGGATCAGCTCGAGCGCTTGGAGCACGGTGCGAAGCTGCTCGGCCGTGCCTCCTGCCTCTCCTGCGGCCGACATGGCGACATCCTAGGCGCCCCATCTCTAGCGTTCGCCGCCGATGCCCTCGGCGAAGATCCTGCAGCGTCTTCGGATCGCCTGGTACCGGCGGCAGTGGTCCTGCTCCCGCGTCGACGGCATCCCACGGCTGCTCTCACCGGCGCTGCTCGCCGGTGCGGGCTCGATCACCTTCGAGGGCGAGGTGACGCTCGGCTGGGAGCAGGGGCCTTCCTTCTTCAGCGGTTACACCTACATCGAGGCGCGCCGGGCCGAGAGCAAGGTCCGCCTGGGCGCCGGCACACACCTGAACAACGCGGTTACGGTGGTCAGCGAGGGGCCTGGCGTGAGCCTCGGGCAGAGGTGCCTGCTCGGGCCCGGAGTGCACATCTATGACAGCGACTTCCATGCGCTGGAGGCGGAGCTGCGAGTCAGCGGCGAGCCGCGCCGGGCGGGGGTCAGCATCGGCGACGACGTGTTCCTCGGCACCAACGCGATCGTGTTGAAGGGTGTCGAGATCGGACCTGGCAGCGTCGTCGCCGCCGGCGCGGTCGTGGTCGACGACGTGCCGCCAGGGGGAGTCGTCGCGGGCAATCCCGCGCGCGAGGTGCGTGGCTGATGCGCCACCGGTTGATCGAGCTGCCCGTGGTGCCCGACCATCGCGGCAACCTCAGTTTCCTGGAGGGCGGCCGTCACGTACCGTTCGAGATCGCGCGCGTCTTCTACCTCTACGACGTGCCGGCGGGGGAGTCTCGTGCCGGCCACGCGCTCCGCGACGTCGAGCAGCTGCTGATCGCCGTCTCCGGCAGCTTCGACGTCGTGCTCGACTACGGCGGGGAGCGGGCGGTGATCAGCCTGAACCGCCCGTACCTCGGGCTGTACCTGCCGAGCCTCGTGTGGCGGGAGCTCGAGAACTTCTCCTCCGGGGCGGTCTGCCTGGTGCTCGCCTCTGCTCCATACGACGAGGCCGCCTACTACCGCGATCACGAGGACTTCCGGAGGGCACTGGGAGGCCCGCCGGCGGCGTGAGCGAGATCCCCGCAGCAGACCCGGCGGCGACCGTGCGGGCGATGAGGCCGGGGCTCCTCGCCGCCTTCGAAGCGGTGCTCGACAGCGGGCGCTACATCCTCGGCGAGCAGGTCGAGACCTTCGAGCGCGAATGGGCGGGCTGGTGCGGTGTTCCGCACGCCGTCGGCGTCAGCAGCGGCACGGACGCGCTGGCGCTGGCTCTGCGCGCGGCGGGCGTGCAGCCGGGCGATGAGGTGATCGTCCCCGCCATGACCGCCGTGGCGACATGGGCGGCGGTCTGTCAGGTCGGCGCGGTCCCCGTCGGCGTGGACATCGAGCCGCTGCGAAACGCGATCGACCCCGCGCGCGTGGGCGCGGCGATCACGCCCCGCACACGCGCGATCGTCGCCGTCCACCTGTTCGGCATGCCGGCGGACATGTCGGCGCTCTCAGGGGTCGCGCGGGAGGCCGGCGTCACCCTCGTGGAGGACGCCGCGCAGGCGCACGGCGCCCGGCTGGAGGGGGTCGCCGCCGGCGCCCTCGGCGACGTCGCCTCGTTCAGCTTCTATCCCACGAAGAACCTCGGCGCGCTCGGCGACGCAGGGGCCGTCACGACCTCCGATGCGGATCTTGCCGAGCGCGTCGGGATGTTGCGCGAGTACGGGTGGCGCACCCGCGAGGATGCGGAGCTCGCGGGCGTCAACGCACGCCTGGACGAGCTCCAGGCGGCGATGCTGCGGGTGGCGCTCGCTGGACTCGGCGTGGAGACCGAGCGGCGCAGGTCGGCAGCTGCGTTCTATCTGGAGGCGCTCGCGGGGGCACCAGGGGTCGAGCTGCCCGCCGAGGTCCCGGGCTGCGAGCCCGCCTGGCACCAGTTCGTGATCCGCCACGAGCGCCGGGACGCTCTCGCCGCCGAGCTCGCACGAGACGGGATCGGGACTGCCGTTCACTACCGCCGCCCGCCCCCGTCGCAGACCGCGTTCGCGGTAGCGCCCGCAGGCCCTTTTCCCGTCGCCGAGCGCCACGCCGAGACCGCGCTGAGCCTTCCGATCCACGCCGGCGTCGGCAAGCAGGAGCTCGTGCGGGTGGCCGCCGCCGTCACGGCTGCGAGCGCCCGGGTCTGAGCCCGGCTCCGGACGCCGGGGACGCCCGGGGCAAGGCAGGACGATGTGCTTGCATACGCCCGGTGCAGCCACCCCGCCTCGTCCCGTCCCGCAGCCACGGCGGCATGCTCCCCGCGTGAGCAGGCGCGTGCTCGTCACCGGTGGCGCCGGCTTCATCGGCGCCTCCCTCGCACTTGGTCTCGCCGAGCGTCATCCCGACTGGGAGCTCCTCGCCCTCGACAACCTCAGGCGGCGCGGCTCGGAGCTGAACCTCCCGCGCCTGCGCGAGGCGGGCGTCTCCTTCGTCGCCGGCGACGTCCGCGAGCCCCAGGACCTCGCTGAAGCAGGGGCCATCGACGCGCTCGTCGAGTGCTCGGCCGAGCCGTCGGTGCTCGCCGGAGTGGATGGCAGCCCGGACTACGTCGTGCGCACGAACCTGCTCGGCGCCTACAACTGCCTGGAGGCCGCGCGCCGCCACGAGGCGCAGCTCCTCTTCCTCTCGACGAGCCGCGTCTACCCCGTCGCGGCGCTCGAGTCGCTCGCCTACGAGCGCAACCGAGACCCGCCTGGAGCTCAGCGAGGAGCAGGCGCTTCCCGGAGCTTCCTCGAGGGGCATCGCCGAGGACTTCCCGCTCGCGGGCGCTCGCACGATCTACGGCGCGACCAAGCTCGCGGCGGAGCTGCTGATCGAAGAGTACGCCGCCGGCTACGGGCTCAGCGCGGTGATCGACCGCTGCGGCGTGATCGCCGGGCCGTGGCAGATGGGCAAGGTCGACCAGGGCGTGTTCACCTACTGGGTGCTTGCTCACCGCTTCGGGCGTCCGCTGCAGCTACATCGGTTTCGAGGGCAGCGGCAAGCAGGTCCGCGACCTGCTCCACGTGGCGGACCTCCTCGACCTGGTGGACCGGCAGCTGTCAGATCCGGAACATTGGGCGGGCGCCACGGTCAACGTCGGAGGGGGTCGCGAGTGCAGCCTCTCGCTGCTCGAGACGACCGAGTTGTGCCGTGAGATCACGGGTAGCATCGTGGACGTCCTCCCCGCGCGCGAAGATCGGCCCGGAGACATCCCGATCTACATGTCGGACTGCACCCGTTTGTACGAAATGACCGATTGGCGACCACAGCGGGATCCTCGGCAGATCCTCACCGAGATCCATGACTGGGTCGTGTCGCACGAGAGCGCCCTCGCGGCGGCGCTGGGCTGACCCGGATGCCGGTAGCGATCGTCACAGGCTCCGGAGGCCTGATCGGCTCTGAGTCCGTGCGCCACTTCGTGGAGGCGGGCTATGACGTGATCGGGATCGAGAACGACATGCGCGCGCGCTTCTTCGGGGCTGGCGCTTCCACGGCGCACACGACCGAGCGTGCTGGCCGCGCGCTACGGCGAGAGCTTTCACATCGTCGAGATCGACATCCGCGACGCCGACGGCGTCGATCGCGTCTTCGCCGAGCGCGGCGAGCGAGATCGAGCTGGTGATCCACACCGCCGCGCAGCCGTCGCACGACTGGGCGGCGTCGCGACCCGCAGACGGACTTCGGCGTCAACGCGAACGGCACGCTGAACCTGCTCGAGGCGACCCGCGCCGCACGCGCCGGGGGCGACGTTCATCTTCTGCTCGACGAACAAGGTCTACGGCGATCTCCCGAACAGCCTGCCGCTGATCGAGCTGCCGACCGCGCCTCGAGCTGCCCGCGGATCACCGTTACTACCGACGGCATCGACACGACGATGTCGATCGACGCCTCCACGCACTCGCTGTTCGGCGTCTCGAAGGTCGCGGCGGACCTGCTGGTCCAGGAGTACGGGCGTTACTTCGACATGCCCACCGTCTGCTTCCGCGGCGGCTGCCTGACCGGCCCGAACCACGCGGGCGCCGAGCTGCACGGCTTCCTCTCCTACCTGATGCGCTGCACGATGACCGGCGACGCCCTACACGGTCTTCGGCTACGGCGGCAAGCAGGTGCGCGACAACATCCACGCGGCCGACCTCGTGGCCGCCTTCGCGCGCGTTCCACGCGGCACCGCGGCCCGCGGCGGTCTACAACATCGGCGGCGGCCGCGAGAGCAACTGCTCGATGCTCGAGGCGATCGAGCTCTGCCAGGAGATCGCGGGCCGCGAGCTGGAGTGGACGCTGAGCGAGGAGAACCGGATCGGCGACCACCGCTGGTGGATCAGCGACCTCGAGCCGTTCCGCCGCGACTACCCCGAGTGGGCCATCAGGCACGACGTGCGCGACATCCTGCGCCGAGATCCACGAGCGCAACGCCGAGCGCTGGGCGGCGCCCGCGTGAAGCTCTCTGTCCTGATCCCCGCTCACAACGAGCGCGAGACGATCGCCGCGACAGTCGAAGCCTTCCGTCAGGAACTGATCGAGACGGAGATCCCCTACGAGATCCTCGTGGTCGACGACGCGAGCAGCGACGGCACGGGCGCGGAGGTGGCGGCGATCGCAGAGCGCGACCCGTTGGTCCGTTGCATCCGCTCGCCGCGCTCGCCCGGCTTCGGGCAGGCGATCAGGGCCGGGCTCGACGCCTACACGGGCGATGCCGTTGCGATCGTCATGGCCGACCTGTCGGACTCCCCGCGCGACGTGGTCCGCTACTACCGCGTGCTCAACAGCGGCTTCGACTGCGCCTTCGGCTCTCGCTTCGTGACCGGCAGCGAGGTTCGCGACTATCCGCGCTTCAAGCTCCTGCTCAACCGCATCGTCAACTTCGGGATCCGCGTCCTCTTCCGTCACGGCTACAACGACACCACCAACGCGTTCAAGGCCTACCGGCGCGAGGTCATCGACAACATCCAGCCGCTGCTGAGCAACCACTTCAACCTCACCGTCGAGATGCCCCTCAAGGCGCTCGTGCGCGGACACTCCTACGCGATCGTCCCGATCTCTTGGACCAACCGGGAGCACGGGGTCTCGAAGCTGCGCCTGCAGGAGATGGGCAGCCGCTACCTGTTCATCATCCTCTACGTCTTCCTCGAGCACCACCTCAGCGGGGGCGACTACAGGCGACCCGACATCAGCTCCGAGGTCTGGTCGCGCCCTCAACCCGGCGTGCTGTCCACCGTCGATGAGGACGGGGAGCGCCGCAGGTTCGAGCGCCGCCGGTCGGAGCGCCGCAGGGTGGGCCGCCGCTGATGGCGCTCGCGGGAGCGCCGAGCACGGTCGAAGAGCCCGTGACTCCCCCGACCGAACGCGAGGGCGCCGACACCCGGCTCGTCGGTTGGCTGCAGCAGCGAGCGACGTGGATCTTCGCCGCGCTGCTGGTGGCCGACCTCGTGCTGCTGCTCTGGTTCGGCCGGGGCACCACCTTCTTCTACGACGACTGGGACTTCGTCGTGCACGACTACGGCGGCGGCCTCCACTCGCTGCTGCTCGCGCACGTCGGGAACATCTCGATCCTCCCGATCGCCGTCTACAAGATCCTCTTCCACCTCGTCGGCCTGAGTCACTACATCGTGTTCCGGCTCGTCGTGATCGTCCTGCACCTGGTCACGGCGACGCTCATCTACGTGCTCGCACGCAGGCGTGCCCAGCCGCTCACGGCGCTGCTGGCGGCGAGTCTGATCCTGTTCCTCGGCTTCGCCTGGGAGGACCTGCTCTGGGGCTTCCAGATCGGATACATGCTCTCGATCACGGGCGGCGTCGCCGCGTGGACGCTGCTCGACGACCCGCGGCGGCGCAACGACGTGCTCGCGAGCCTCTGCCTGATCGTCTCGGCGACCAGCTCGAGCCTCGGGATCGCGCTGCTGATCGGCGTCGCGGCGGAGCTCGTCTGGCGGCGTGACCTACGACGCCTGTGGGTGCCGGCGGTGCCGGTGCTGATCTATCTGCTCTGGTACGTGGGGCACGGCGAAAGCGAGGTCACCAAAGCCAGCCTGATCGCTGCTCCGGCCTTTGCAAGCGAACTGGCCGCGGCGGCTTTCGGTGCGCTCATCGGCCATTCCCTGGACTGGGGCAGGCCGCTGGCGGTGATCGCGGCGTTCGGGCTTCTGTGGTGGCTGGGTGGCCGCAGCAGGGCGTCGGCCCGGCTCGTCGGGCTGATCGCGACCGGACTCTCGCTCTGGATCGTCACGGCGGTCAGCCGCTCGACGATCTCGGGGCCCGAAACGAGCCGCTACACCTATCTCGGGGCCGTCGTCATCGTGCTGGCGCTCGTCGAGCTCGTGCGCCGGCGCGTCTTCTCGCCCCGTGTGAGCCTCGCCGCCTGCGGGTTGGTTCTCTACTTCGTCTTCTGCGGGCTGACCCTGATGAGCAACGGTGCCCAGAACCTGCGCGGCATCTCAGACGTCATGAAGGCCGACCTCGGTGCGCTCGAACTCGCCGCCGCTCATGCGCCGCCGCAGTTCGAGCCCGATCCTCAGCGCGCCCCGCAGCTCACAGCCGGGCCGTACCTCCACACCGTCCGCTCGATCGGCTCCTCGCCGGCCGACACGACGAAGCAGATCGTCGCTGCCGACCCGGCGTCGAGAAACGGCGCCGACAACACGCTGGTTGCTCTCTACGGTCCCGACATCGTGGCGGCGGCGCCGACTCGCCCGTCCCCGCTGGCGCCGGCGCCGGCTGTGTTGGGCGTCACCGGCGGCTCGGTGATCCAGCACGGGCGCTGCGTGCAGGTGACGCCCTCGCCAGGTGCCCCGGCGAATGTGGTCGTGACGCTGCCGGGCGGGGCGGCGCTGCTCCGTGACCTGGGCGCTGTCGGCGCGTCGATCTACCTCAAACGCTTTGGCGACAACTTCGTGCCTTTCCCCCAAACGCTCGCCCCGCACTCCTCGCGGGCACTCGTGATTCCGGCGGACTCCGCGGGCATCCCGTGGCAGCTGCAGCTGACGAGCAGCTCGCCGACCGAGCTCTGCGGCCTGCATCCGTGAGCACTCCCGGACTGGCAGGTGCTCGTGCCGGCCAGTTCGCCGAGCCGCGTCGCGGTGCCGGCGTGAGCCGGTCGCTGAGCGTAAACCTCGTCGTCGCCCTCGTGGTGGCCGCGCCGTTGATCGCGTTCTACGTGCTGATGCACAACAGCTCGTGGGTCTATGACGACAACTTCTTCCTCGTGCTGACCGGGGCCGAAGGGTTCTGGCGCGCCCTGAGTGCCGTGCGCTACGAACACTGGGACCTCGCGTACAACGCGATCATCGCCGTCCAGCAGCGGCTGTTCTACCTCGACTTCCGGTGGGGCCTCGCCCTCATGCTCGTCGCGCTTGGGTTGGCGGTGTTCGTATTCGAGCGGGCTATTTCGCTGCTGGTCTCAAACCGGTGGGTGTCGATCGGCGCGGCCGTGTGGTTCGGCTTCAGCCTGCTCTGGGCGCGGCCCCTGCAATGGTGGGCGGCCGGCCTGCAATACATCCCGTACACGCTGTTCGACCTCCTGTGTCTCTACGGCTTTCTGAGGTACCACGCCGGCGGGGGCACGCGTTGGCTCCTCACTTCCGTCGCCGCGCTCGCCGCGGCGCTCCTCTTCTACGAGAAGCCGGCGTTCATGCTGCTCTACCTGCTGCTCATCCGTGTTCTGCTGATGTCCGACGAGCTGCGCCCGAGAGCGATTGTGGGGACGCTGTGGAGCGAGCGGTGGATCTGGCTGGCCTACGTGTCGGTCGTGCTGCTTTGGGCCGTCGGATACGAGGGATCCGGCGCTTTGCATGCCCACCCGGGTACCGGGCTGCATCAGTACGTCGATTACTTTCAGATCCTCTGGCTGCGGGCGCTGGTCCCGAGCCTTGCCGGCGTCACGATTCCCCCCGGCCATCTCGACACGCTGCAGGTGCTGTTCGTGGTCGTGTCACAGGTGGTCGTGGTTGTTGGCATCGCTGTCGCCCTTCTGCGGCGGCCCGCCGGATGGCGCGCGTGGGGACTCCTGGCGTTTCTGATCCTCGTAGGAGGCGTGCTCGTGGCGCGACAGAGGGTGTCGATCTTCGGTGTCGACATCGCCGATGACCCGCGCTACCTGATCGACTACTCGTGGCTCGTCCCGGTGTGCCTGTGCGCGGCCTTCTCGCGCCGTGGACGGCTCGAACCGCGCGTGCCCGCCGCGGGCCAGCGCCTGAAGGTCCGCCTCACGTCTCCAGTTCCAGCCGTGACCGTCGCTCTCCTCGCCCTGTACGTGGGCGGCTCGATCGCCTCAGCGGCGGCGCTCGAGTCGAACTGGGGCGGTCCGCAGGCGAGGACCTGGCAGGAAAACGTCCGGGCCAGCTGGGCCCGGCTGGCCCGATCGCGTCCGCATCCGGTGGTCGCCGAGAACGTGACGCCCTTCGTGATCCTCTCGCCGTTCACCGCGCCCTATAACCGTCTCTCCGCGGTCCTACCCCTCTACGTCGGCCCCGTGCAGGTCGATGGCCCGCTCGACGGTCCCCTCGTCTCGATCGACGAAAGCGGGCACATACGCCCGTCCACGTTCGGTCCCGAGCCCGGGGCCGGGACGCTGGCGCAGATGCTCGAGACGAAGGAGGCCGCGATCGGGGCGAGCGCGCGGATCGTCCACCAAGGGCAGTACACGTGCGTGATCGCTGACAGCACGCCGGTGGAAGTGAGCCGCAACGTACCTGCACCCGAAGGTGAACCCACCGCCGCGTACTACGTCAAGCTCGCCTACCGCGCCTTTGCGGCGACGCAGCTTCCGCTCGCAGCCCTTCCGCCCGGCGCCGGCGCGGCCCCCAGCAACTATGCGATCGCGGTCGCGCCGGGAACGACCTCCAGCATCGCGTGGATCGGCGACGGCCCGCCTCAGCGAGTCGGGCTCACGGTCCCTCCTGCGACCACGCTGTGTATCAGCCGCTTCGAAGTCGCGACCGTGCACCGCATGGGGTAGGCGTTCAGGCGTCGACGTCCGCGCTCTCGCGCTCTGCCCGCGGCTGCGGCGGATGGCGAGCGTTGTGCTGCAGGACGAGCCCGCCGACGATCACGAAGGGCACGAAGTTCACGAGGTGCAGGACGATCGCGTAGGGGAGTCCCACCGAGCGGCTGACGCCGAAGGCTCGCAGCGCGATCAGGGTCGCCCCCTCGAAGACGCCAACCGACGCCGGCGCTGCGGGCAGGATCATCCCGAAGCCGACGGCGACCATCACGAGGATGCCGCCGGCGAAGCCGACGTGCAGATGGAAAGCCTCGGCGACGAAGTACGCACACAGGCCCGAGAGCAGCCACGCGGCGATCGTCCAGAACAGCGCCGCCCCGGCCACGCGGCGGTTGTGCAATCCGCTCAGGCCCCTCGCCAGCTCGACCACCACCTGCTCCATCCGCTCCTCGGCGATCGGGGCGACGCGCCGCAGGGGGTGCAGCGCCATGCGCAGCGGCTTGTCTCCGTAGACAACGAGGATCGCCACCGCCACGGCGATCAGGCCGGCGAGGACGCCGGCGACCACGGCAGCTGTGCCGAACCAGCTGACGTCGGGCAGCCACGGCTTCGACAGCATGAAGACGAGCAGGATCCCGACGATGTCGTACACGCGCTCGATCAAGACCGTGGCTGTGGTCTCGACGGGCGGCGCGCCGCTGCGCTGTGAGAGCACGACGACGCGCGCCGCCTCGCCCGCTCGCGCGGGCATGATGTTGTTGTAGAAGTAGCCGACCATCGTGGCGTTCAGGGTGGTTCCGAACGGCGGCCTCGTCTCGCGAGCGAACAGGGAGCGCCAGCGCAGGGCGCGCGCGACGTTGCCGAGGCCGAAGGCGAGCAGCGCGGGGACGAGCAGCCACCAGTCGCTGTCGCGCAGGCCACGCCATGCTTTGCCGAACGCGATCCCGTGCACCGCCAGGTAGGTGAACCCGAGCGTGATCATCACCACGGCGATGCGCAGCAGCAGCCGCGCGCGACGGCTGGAGGCGCGGGCGCGCAGGCGCGAAGGGGCGACCGAGGCGAGTCGCGACGGGACGGCCGCGGGCGCGGGGGCGGCCTCCAGGCGGCCTTCGTCGATCGGCATCCGAAGCCACGTTAATCGAACCACCCGACTGTCGCGCCCTTCGGCGGAGATGTCCCGGGGGGCGCCTGGTCCGGTTCCAGACAGGCGACATCTGTCCACGGGCGTGTCCAACGAGAGATCCGCGGACACGATGTGTTCGGATGTCCATGTCACGGCCCCCACGCCGGTCCGGAGGCTTTGCGTCGCTCACCCTCCTCGCTCTCGCCGCGGCTCTGGCCGGCGCGCAGCCCGCCGCTGCCAAGCTCTACACCTACGGCCCGCGCTTGAGCGCCCACGCCGTCTCGCTCACGACGACCGACGGCCTGGGCTATTCCGGCATCGACACGGCCGTCCCGCCGGGCCCCGACGCGCCGAACGGCGTCGTCCACACCCCCCACTACGGGGCCGACACAGCGATCTGGAACTCCGCCGTCGAAGGACACTCTGCGTCGATTCCGCGATCGGGCCAGGCCGTCAGGATCCGGCTCGAGGGCTGTGCGGTGCGGCCCGGCGGTGCCCCGGCCCCGCTCACCGAGGTCCACTTCCAGACCCTCACGCACCAGGGCCGCGATCTCAAGGTCGCGCTCACTTCCGCCGGCTTTCACATCCCCGTCTGCGGGGAGGGCGGAGCCGGCCCCGCGACCGTCACGAGCTACTCCCCGGTGAACCTCTGTGTGCGCAAGGGCGACTACGTAGGCTTCAACGACGAGGGCGGGTTCGTCGAGCCCTGGTACCGCGCCGGGGTCGCCTATCAGGCGCTCGGCTCCAGCAAGGGCTCGCAGATCGCCTCGTTCATCCGGAGTGGCGGCACGGGAAACGGCGCCGTCTTCAACCCCGCCGAACGAAGCAGCATGGAAGGGTTCGCCACGCGCTCCGGCGAGGCGCTGATGATGAGCGTCGTCCTCGGCACCGGCTCGGACGCGCGCTACGTCTGCCCCGGCGGTACGCGGGACGCCCCGCCGGTGCTGCCCGCGCTGCGCGTGAGCCGCCAGACCGACGGCCTCACCCGCGCGCGCACCGTGGCCGTAGCCGTCTACTGCCGTCCCGCTTCGGGCTGCCTTGGGACCGCGACGATGAAGCTGGCCGGCGGCGAGGCGGTGGGCCGCACGAGGTTCTCGTTGCGGGGAGATACGACTTCGCACCTGGAGATCCGCGTCGCGCCGCGAGCGGTGCCGATGGTGCGCACCGAGCACGGACTGCGGACGCGCGTCGTGCTGAGGATGGGGCGCAAGAGCTTCTCGCAGTGGGTCACGATCAAGATCCTCTGAGCGCGCAGCTCCCGTCCGGCGCAGGTCGCCCCGGCTGGCGACATGCGTCCAAGCCGGGCCCGGTGAGGAGCAGTGATCGGTCCGCCGACCCGATGGGTTTCTGAAGCCACGAGACACGGAGGTCTTTGACGCGATGCGGGGCAACTTCTTCGTTGGGCGGCGCTGCCGGCAGATGTACTTCGGTCTGATCGTCTTCGGGGCGCTGGCGCTGCCGTCGGCGAGCTCGGCGGCGGTGAGCACCTTCGGCAGCCGGCTCTCGGCTCCGTCGTCGGTGAACACGACGGAAAACCTCAACTACCTGGGGACCTACACGGCCGTTCCACCGAACCCCGAAGCGCCCAACGGCCAGTTCCACACGCCGCACGACGGCGCCGACACGGCGCTCTGGAACACGAGCGTCGCGGGCGGCTCAGCGGGTGCTCCGGAAGCGGGCCAGGCGCTCCAGGTGCGCCTGCAGGGATGCGCCGAGCCGGCCGCCGACGGCACGCCGCCGCTCACGCAGATCCACTTCCAGGACCTCACGCCCCAGCCGGACGGCGGCGCGAAGGTCAACCTGACCTCTCAGCCGTTTGACATCCCGGTGTGCGGCCAGGGGGGTGCGAGCGCTTCGACCGTCACAACCTACGAACCGACCAACCTCTGCGTCAGCAAGGGCGACTACGTCGGCTTCAACGACGAGGGCGGCTACGTCCCGAACTCCTACCGCGCCGGCGTCCCGTACGCGGTGATCGGCTCCGTACAGGGCTCGACGATGGATTCGTTCATCCGCGGCGGCGGCACGAACAACGGCGCGGTCTTCTCGCCGTCGGACAGCACGGGCCATGACGGCTTCGTCGCCAACCCGAACGAGGAGTTGATGCTGCAGGCCGTGCTCGGCACCGGGTCCGACGCGCGCTATGTCTGCGGAGGCGGCACCAAAGACGCGCCGCAGGTGCTGCCGTCGCTGCGCATCCGCCCCCAGACGGACGGGGTCAACCACTCCCGGATCGTCGAGATCGCCGTCTACTGCCGCCCCGCGTCGGGGTGCGCCGGCACCGGGACGCTCGGTTCGACGGCGAAGTCCTCGAGCTACGGACACGCGCGCTTCTCGCTGCGCGGCAACTCGACCACACACGTTCCGATCAGGATCTCGAACAAGCTGATGAAGATCGTCCGCCGCTACCACAAGGCGAGCGTCCGCTTCACGATCGCGATGGGCGGCCTCCTGTTCAGCGAAATGATCACGATCCGCGTGTTCTGAGGCGTGCTCACGCGGGCGGCCGGCCGCGAGGAACAGGCGCGATTGCCGTTCCTGTGTGGATAGGCTGCCGCGCGATGCGCGCGACCGCCGACGATCTGCCCTCCCGGTGGCATTCTTAAGCCGGATGGCGGCGACGCTGCGCGAACGGACCAACGGCTACACGGTCACGGCGGGCCAGTACGTGGTGCTGGCGCGCGTGGCGCTGGGCGCCCTGACGTTGATCGTGCTGACCGGCGCGGCCGTGCGGCTGACCGGCTCGGGGCTCGGCTGCCCGACCTGGCCGAAGTGCTACGGCAACTACTACCCGGCGGGCAACGCGCACTCGGTGATCGAGTTCTCCAACCGGGTCGTGAGCGTGCCGGTGGTGATCGCTGCCGGCCTGGCCTGGCTGGGCGCGCTGCGCCGGCGCCCCTACCGGCGCGACCTGACCTGGAACGCGGCGCTGCTGCCGCTCGGCGTGATCGGCCAGGCTGTGCTGGGGGGTCTCACGGTCAAGGGCGACCTCGACTACGGCTGGGTGATGGCGCATTTCGCGCTGTCGATGCTGATCCTCCTGGCAGGGGTCGTGCTCGTGTGGCGCTCCGCTCTCGAGTTTTCTGAGGATGGGGAGGGAGGAGAGCGCGTCGTGGAGAAGAGCGCGCGTGGCACCCGTCGTGCGCTGCCGCTGGATCGCGGGCTCCTGCGAGCGCTGGTCGGGCTTGCCGCACTGGGCGCGCTCACGATCTTCGCCGGCACCGCGGCGACCGCGGCCGGCCCCCACGCCGGCGGCTCGCCGGGGCAGAAGATCAACCGCCTCTCCTTCGACGGGACCGGGACCATGGACTTCGTGATCCACCGCCACGGCGAGATCGCTTTGGTGTTCGGCCTCGCGGCCGTCGGCGCCTGGTTCTTCGCGCGCCGCAGGAAGGCCGCGGAGGAGGTGCAGCGCCCGCTGACGGCGGTCTGCTGGCTGCTTCTGCTGCAAGGGGCCGTGGGGCTCGACCAGTACGAGACGCACCTCCCCGCGGGCCTGGTCTGGGTCCACGTTGCCCTCGCCAGCCTGACGTGGATCGCGACGCTCTGGGCCGCCTGCGCGGCCGGCGCGGCGGACAGCAGGCTGTGGGCGCGCTCGCGCCGCGGCTCGCCCCAGGCGCCCGTGCGCGACCTCGCGCCGATCGAGTTCCCCGGAAATTAGGGGCTTCGCGAGGCGTAAACCCCGTGTTTTCGGGGCTGTCGTCCGCGGGAAGGGTTAGCCTGCGCGCAGCAAAGACACTCGAGAAGGGAGTGGCATGACAAAGAACGACCTAGCTGAGAGGGTCGCTTCGAAAACCGGCATGAGCGCCAGCCAGGCTCGCGGCGCGGTCGAGGCGGCGATCGAAACGATCTCCGACGAGCTGGCCTCTGGCGGCGAGGTCGCACTTGCAGGCTTCGGCAAGTTCAGCGTCAGCCAGCGGGCCGCACGGACGGGGCGCAACCCCTCGACGGGCGCGACGATCCAGATCGCAGCGTCGAAAGCGGCGAAATTCTCCGCCGCCAGCGCACTGAAGAAGCGGCTCAACCCCTAGAGAAGAAGGGTCGGCCGGCTCCACGCCGGCCTTCCTGAGGACTCGAGTGTCACCGGTCCGCATCGGGCCGGTGACACACGTTCCTCCGCCGCGAGGGCCCAAGGCGCCCTTCTCGGTCAATCCTTACGACTCGGTAACCGCTCGTTTAGCTCGAATTGGGAAGGTGGCTGTCACGAACCTTCCTCCTCGACGATGGGTGGTAGCGATGGATCCCGATGACGATCGGCCGGCGGCGAAGCGCTATCCCTCGCTCGTCGCGTTCTACAGCGCGGACGGAGCGCGGCTGACCTCGCGCGAGCGCGATGTCGGGCTCTGGTGGCGCACCGACGAGGACGGCCCTATGCACAGGGCCGCTTGGATCGAGGCGACCGGCGAGCTCTACCTGGTGAGGCTCGGCCCCGCCGCCGAGGGCGGGGGCGGCGTCGAGGTGATCGCCCGTGTCTCCGACGCGGACGCGCTGGAACGCGCGCTGCGCGGCTGGCGCGAGCGCTGCGGGATGCCCGGCTCGCTGCAGTGGCTGCGCACGCGCGCGGCACGGCTGCCCCGGCGCGGCGCCGCGGCGAAGAAGCCGCGCCTGGCCTTCGGGTCCGCCTCGCTGCTGCTCGTATAGCCGTCCAGCTTGCTTCAGAACCCCGCGTGAGCTTCGCTTGGGTGGGGTGTCTCAAAGGTGTCCTGACCACAATGCCGCCCCGTAGCGAGGCGGCACAAGGAGGAATGCCAGATGAGACGGATCCTGACCACGGTGCTCGCATCCTCGCTTCTGGCGCTCGCCATTCCCGCGGCGGCGTCGGCGCATCACGGAAGCCGCCACCGGCATCACCGCCGGCACCACCACACGATCGTCTTCTCGCCGACGGCGAAGCGGTCGGACAGCCCGAGCAGCCCGCAGACCCCCATCACGCCGACCGAACAGGTCGCGACGGTCGCCTCCTTCGAAGGCGGCGTGCTGAAGCTGACGCTGGCCGACGGCTCGACCGTGTCGGGGAAGGTGACGGAAGGCACGGAGATCTCCTGCGGCTGCGACGGACAGCACTTCGAAGGCGGGCCGCAGGACTTCGGCCACGACAACGGCGATGACCACGGCGACGACAACGGCCCCGGGTCCTTCCATCACGATGATGAGCAGGGCCAGATGGGCGAAAGCAACTGCGGCGTCTCCTCGCTCGTCGCGGGTGCGAAGGTCAAGGAGGCCGAGCTGAATGTCAGCGGAGCCGGCGCGTTCTGGGAGAAGATCGAGCTCGTCCCGCAGTCGTAGGTGACGGGGAGAACGACGCACCGCGGGAAGCAGGGCGGGGCTCGGCTCGAGAAGCCGGGCCCCGTCCCGTGCTCGGGGCTCGGCCCCCGACGGGCCCGGTTGAGCGGCGTCCTCGGGCACTGCCGCGCTCGGCAATTCGTCCAGGAGCGGGAATGATCTGCCTTCAATGGGGTTCTTGGCCGGTGAGGGCGACGGACGCGCACCCGTCGCCCTTCGCTTTCCCGCCGGCCGCGGCGGGCGATGAGATATGAGCCCACGCTTCTCGATCCGCCCCCTGGCCACGCTGGCCGACCGCCGTCTGGCCGAGCTGGCCGCGGACGGTGACGAAAGGGCCTTCGAGGCGCTGGTCCGCCGCCATCGCGTCGAGCTCGAGCGTTACTGCTGGCGGCTCGGGCTTCCCGGTCATCACGCGGAGGACGTGCTGCAGCAGGCCTTCACGCGCGCCTGGATGGCGCTGCGCCGCGGCGGCGAGGTCGGCCAGCCGCGCGCCTGGCTCTACAGGATCGTCCACAACGCCGCCCTGAACGCCCACCGCAGCGCGCGGCTGCGCACGCACGAGTCGATCGACGCCGCCGTGGAGGGCTCGCTGGCGCTCGCGCCCGCCGAGAACCTCGAGACGCACCTGCTCGCGATGGATGCGCTGAGGCAGGTCGCGGCGCTCCCGCACATGCAGCGCCGCGCGGTCGTGATGACGGCGATCGAGGGACGCAGCCATGAGGAGGTCGCCGACGAGCTCGGTGTCACCGACGGCGCCGTTCGGGGGTTGGTCCACCGCGCCCGCACGAAGCTGCGCGCGGCCGCCGCGGCGCTCACGCCGCAGGGGCTGCTCGGGCTGCTGAGTCGCTCCCCCTCGGGCGGCGCGCTCGCCGGGCCGCCACTCGAAGTCGGCGCGGGAGTCGCCGGTGCCGGTCTCGCCGGCGTGGTCGCCAAGGGCGCCGCGGTGACGGCGATCGCGGGCCTCTTGGCCGGGGGCGCGGTCTCGCAGCTGGGACGCCACCATCGGCATGCCTCAGCTCGCCCGGCCGCGATTGCGGGCTCCGCCCGTGCGACGCCCGCGTCGGTGCCCGCCGCAGGGGCGGGCGTGGGTCTCGACGCGCGCTCCGGCAGCTCCGGTCGCGAGGGCCGGGCGCCGGCACGGCGCCACGGCGGCTCACGCCACGGGGCGTCCGTCCGTCACAGCGGGCGCAAGGGCTCCGGCTCGCGGGAAGGCACGCCGGGCCGCGACAACGGCGCCAGCGAGCTGTCGTTCGGCGGCGGAGAGGACCGCGGCACGCGCGGCGGGGATGGCGGCGTGGGCTCACGTTCGGGCGCAGGAGACGACGGCGCGCGAGCGCTCTCGGCCCGCGACGGGGGCGGGAGTAGGAGCGGTGGAGGCCCGGACGGTTCCGGGCGTCACGGCGAGAACACGCCCTCCGGAGAGCAGGCCGAGAGCGAAGGCTCGCGCGAGGGGAGCGGTAGCCGGACGAGCGGGCGCGAGGAACCCGCGTTCCTCCCTGAGGTGAGCTCGGGTTCGTCCGTGTCCGTCTCCGGCGGGCGGCAGACGAGCGACGGCGGCGGCTCCGGCGGCTCCGGGTCTTCGGACGCGCTCGATGGCTCGAGCGGCTCGGGAAGCGGCCGCTAGGCCGGGCGCAGGCCCGGGTAGCGCGTCAGGCCGTCGTCGGGGATCGCCTCCCAGGGGGCGGCGAAGTCGACGAACATCCGGTACTCCGGGCGGATGCCGGGGTCGCCGTCCAGCGTTCCCAGCCGCACCGCGACCTGCTCGTCGGCGAGCGGGTCGCCGCTGAAGACGGCTGAGCCGCATTCGGTGCAGAACAGCTTGCGCGCCCCGCCTTCGGGCGGGCTGTAGGCCTTGAGCTGCTCCTCCCCCTGAAGCAGCGTGAAGCCGCTCTGGGGCACGCGGCCGTTGGCGGAGGAGCCGGTGCCGGTGCGCCGCTGGCAGCGCGTGCAATGGCAGTAGCCCGCGGACAGGAACGGCGCGGTGATCTCGTAGCGGATCGCTCCGCAGAGGCACCCGCCCTGCAGCGGGCGCTCCGGCGAGGGCGGATCCGGGACGGTTGCCACGCCGCGATCGTAGAGGCTCAGCTGGTGCGCACGAGCGGGCGTGCGGGGTTGCCCACGACGGTGCAGTCCGCGGGCACGTCCTCGATCACGACCGCGCCGGCACCGACGAGCGCGCGCGGGCCGACGGTGCGCTCGGGCGCGATGACCGCGCCGACGCCGAGAAAGGCTTCTTCCCCGATCAGGCAGCTCCCTCCGGTGACGGCACCGGGGCCGATGCTCGCGTAGTCCTCGAGCACGGTGTGGTGGCCGATCGAGGCGCCGCGGTTGATCGCGCAAGCCGTCCCCCCGGTCACGCCTGCGGCGAGGATCGCGCCGGCGTTGACGTATGAGCCCGCCCCGACCTCGGCGCTGTCCGCGACGACCGCGGTGGGGTCGACCATCGTCGCGTGGATCGCGAAGCCGCGCGAGAACGCGTCCTCGGTGGCGGCGCGGCGCGTCGCCGCTTTCATCAGCGGCACCAGGAAGGGCAGCTCCAGGAGCTCGGGCGGGAGCTCCTGTGCCTCGATCAGCGACGGCAGCTCCTCGGGCGGCGTCCCGTCGGGGACGTTCCGCACGCACGCGGCGAGCGCCCAGCCGAGCCGCGACGCGGTCTCGACAGCGTCCGCGGCGTAGGGGCTCGAGACGCCGTAGAGAACCAGTCTCACGCGGTTCCGGCGGACGCCGCCGGGGGCACGCCGCGCTCGATCTGCGCCGAGGCGATCTCGCCCGGGCGGTCGTGAACGAAGAGCGTGACGGTCTCGACGGGAGCGTGATGGAAGCGGATGCCCGCTTCCCAGGCGCGACGCGCCAGGTTCCAGTCGTTCGGCTCTGAGGCGAGCGCGCAGTTGCGGTCGTAGCGGAGGAAGTCGAGGCCGGCATGGAACATCGCCGACTGCCAGCCGAACTGCCCGTATCGCGGCGGGAAGCTGCCGATGCGCAGGCCGTCGGGGATCGCGGACGCCGCGGCCGGCTCGGCGGGCGTGACGCGCATCGTCGAGTAGACGATCTCCGCATGACTCTCGCGCGCTGCGGCGAGCAGCAGCTCGAGATGGTTCGGATCCCATGCGTCGTCGTGGCTGAGCGGCGCGATCCAGCGCCCCTTGGCTTGCGAGATCCCGACTGCGCGGGGGATGCTCCCCTTCACGGCCCAGCGCTCCCAGGGGTCCTCAGGGTCGTTCTCGCGCACCGGGAGGTTCGTGAAGCGGATGCGCTCGTCGCCGAGCGCGGCGACGCGCTCGGCCGTGTCGTCGGTGCAGTGGTCTCCTACGACGATCGCCTCCCAGCGCACGTGCGTCTGCGCCTGCACCGAGGCCAGCGCGCGCTCGCAGAGCGTCTCAGGCGAGTGGTAGGTGGGGATCGGCACGCTGATCAAGGGTTCGGGGTCGGTGAACGCGAGCTCGTAGTCGGCGCCGCCGCGCGCAGCGGCGAGGAGGCCGGGCCAGCCTGAGAGCGCCTCGTAGGTGCGCGCGGTGAGCGCCTGGGTCCGCCGCGCGCGGGTCCACGTCTCCGCCTGCCAGTCGGACAGCCGGCTCTGGGCGCTCTCGACGCGCGCAAGCGTGAGGCGCAGGTCTTCGAGCTGCTCGCGAACGGCCTGCAGCTCGGCGCCCGGCTCACCGGTTGCTCGGCGCAGGCTCCTCCGCAGTCTGTCCAGTCGCTCGCGCACGCGGCTATCTTCGCAAGCGATCGCCGCACGAGGGATCAGCGGACCCTCGCGACGAGCTGCAGGTCCTCCGCCGCTGCCGGCGGCTCGGCCCCGAAAAGCGACACGGCCGGCGTCGCGCCGGCCCTGCCGTCTAGGCGGATTGCGTTTCTCGGACCGGGACGCTGAGCCACAAGCGCCAAGCAGACCAAGGACGCAGGGAGCGTCGTGTGCTCTGCACACACCCCATTCGGGGCACTTCGCAAGCGACCGAGGACGCCGGTATGCGCCGGCGCTCGTGGCTCAGCCGCAGCCGGTGTTGTTGCCGCACGAGGAGCATGTGTAGCAGCTGCCCGTCCGCTGCATCATGCCGCCGCACTGGCTGCACGCCGGGCCGAGGTCGAGGCCCTGCATCGCGGCAGGGACGACCGGCGGGGTGTCTGTCAGCGCGCTGGTCGGAGCGGAGGTGCCGCCGCCGCCGGCGCTCGCCGCGTGCCCCGAATGGGGTGCGACGGGGGTGCTCTCGCTCTCGGGGGCCTCACCCCGTTCGGGGTACTCCGCGGGCGCCGGGCCGGCGGTGTCGCCGCCGTAGGTGAGCGCGTCCTGCGCCGCTTTGCGCGCGCGCACCTCCGGGGTGAGGATGCCGAGCTCCTCCTGGGCGTCGGTGTCCAGGAAGCGCGAGGCGAGCCAGCGCATGATGTAGTCGGGCATCGACTTCGCAAACGGGATCTCCGGGTTGCCGGTGATCCCCTCGGGGTCGAAGCGCATGTAGCTGAACTTCTGCACAAGCGTCTCGAGCGGGACGCCGTACTGCAGCGCGATCGAGATCGAGGTCGCGAACGAGTTCATCATCCCGCGCAGCGTCGAGCCCTCCTTGCCGATGTCGGTCAGGAAGATCTCGCCGATCGAGCCGTCCTCGTACATGCCGGCGGTGATGTAGCCCTCGTGGCCGCCGATCGAGAACTTGTGCGTGATCGACTGGCGCTCGCGCGGCATGCGCTTGCGCCGCGGGCCCGCCTCGGCGAGGGCTCTGGCGACCGCCGCCTCGACGATCTCGTCGACGTCCTGCGCGGCGGGTGCCGCCTCCTGGGCGTCGGTGCGCAGAGCCTGCGCGGTCTTCGACCCGTCGCGGTAGATGGCGAGCGCCTTGATGCCCTGTCGCCAGGCCTGGATGTAGGCGTCGGCGATGTCCTCGACCGTGGACTCCTGCGGCAGGTTCACGGTCTTGGAGATCGCGCCCGAGATGAACGGCTGCACTGCGCCCATCATCTTGATGTGGCCCATGTGTGAGATCGCGCGCTCGCCGACCGCCACGTCGAACACCGGCAGGTGCGCCTCGTCGAGACCGGGGGCGCCGACGATCGTGCCGTGCTCGGCCAGGTGCGCCTCGATCTGCTCGACCTGGGGCTCGGAGTAGCCGAGCGTCTGCAGCGCGAGCGGGACGGTGCGGTTGACGATCGTCATCTGCCCGCCGCCGACCAGCTCCTTGAACTTGACGAGCGAGAAGTCGGGCTCGACGCCGGTCGTGTCGCAGTCCATCAGGAAGGAGATCGTGCCCGTCGGCGCGAGCACCGTCGCCTGGGCGTTGCGGTACCCGAGCTGCTCGCCGAGCTCGACGGCCTCGTCCCAGGAGCGCCGTGCGGCCGCCAGCAGCTCGCCGTCGACGCTCGTCTCCTCACCGATCGCGTAGGCCGCGTCGCGGTGCATCCGCATGACCGCGTTGTGCGGCTCGCGGTTCTCCTCGTAGCGCTCGTAGGGGCCGAGCGCGCCCGCCGCCTCAGCCGAGCGCCGGTAGGCGCGCCCGGTCATCAGCGCGGTGATGGCGGCGGCTGCGGTGCGACCCTCGTCGGAGTCGTAGGGCATGCCGTTGCTCATCAGGTACGCGCCGAGGTTGGCGTAGCCGAGGCCGAGCTGGCGGAACGCGCGCGCGTTCTCGCCGATCTCCGGCGTCGGGTAGCTGGAGGGCCCGACGATGATCTCCTGCGCGAGCAGCACGATGTCGACGGTGTGCTCGAAGCTCTCGACGTCGAGCGTGCCGTCGGCGCGGCGGAACTTCATCAGGTTCAGCGAGGCCAGGTTGCAGGCCGAGTCGTCGACGTGCATGTACTCGCTGCACGGGTTCGAGGCGTTGATGCGGCCGCTGGCCGGGCTCGTGTGCCAGTTGTTGATCGTGGTGTCGAACTGGACGCCCGGGTCGGCGCAGCGCCACGCCGCTTCGGCGATCTCCTGCATGAGCTCGCGCGCGGGGATCGCCTCGCCGACCGGCTCGCCCGTGGTGCGGGCGGTCAGGTGCCAGTCGCGGTCCTCCTCGACGGCCTGCATGAACTCGTCGGTGATGCGCACCGAGTTGTTGGCGTTCTGGTACTGGATCGAGTAGAAGCCGTCGCCGTCGATCGACATGTCGAAGCCGGCGTCGCGCAGGGCCGCGGCCTTGTCCTCCTCCTTGGCCTTGCACCAGATGAACTCGCGGATGTCGGGGTGGTCGATGTCGAGCACGACCATCTTCGCCGCGCGGCGCGTCTTGCCGCCCGACTTGATCGTCCCGGCCCACGAGTCGGCGCCGCGCATGAACGAGACGGGCCCGGAGGCGGTGCCGCCCTTGGCCAGCGGCTCCATCGAGCCGCGGATGTTCGAGAGGTTGATGCCCGAGCCCGAGCCGCCGCGGAAGATCATCCCCTCGTGGGTGTTCCACTCGAGGATCGACTCCATCGTGTCCTTGACCGAGAGGATGAAGCACGCGCTGCACTGCGGGCTCTCCTCGAAGCCGACGTTGAACCAGACGGGCGAGTTGAACGCCGCCATCTGGTGGAGCAGGATGTGGGTCAGCTCGTGGTTGAACGCGTTGGCGTCCTCTTCGCTCGCGAAGTAGCCGCCCGCGCGGCCCCAGCCGGTGATCGTGCCGGCGACGCGGCCGATCATCTGCTTGACCGAGCTCTCGCGCTCGGGCGAGCCGAGCTGGCCGCGGAAGTACTTCTGGGAGACGATGTTGGTCGCGTTCTGGGACCAGCTCTTCGGGAACTCGACGCCGGCCTGCTCGAAGGCGACGTGGTCGCCGTGACCGATGTGCGCGTCGCGCAGCTCCCACTCCACGGCATCGAAGGGATGGATGGGCGGGTGGGCACCGCTTGGTGAACCTGCGTCTGATCGACAGCGCTCGGCCGGCCGCTACGTCCTGGGCTGTCTGCGGGGTGCCTGCCATCTTCTTTCTCCTCTTCTCCGGCCGCGAATCCCCCAAACATGCGGCAAAAACAGGGTCCTGAGGGGGTAACACCGGATCATCCGACTCGCGCCGGACGGACCGGTTTTGCGGGCCCAATGCAGGGAAAACGTTCTCCTCCATTGTATCCGCGGGCGGCTCATCACCCGGGTCGGCGAACCCGCTCGGAGCGGCGTTTTCCGCGCGCCGGCGAGCGGCGTTCTCCGTCAGTGACCGAGCCGCGCCCAGTCGGTGAATTCGGCCCACGTGGCCGACGCGCGGTAGGAGGCCTCGGCCGCCGAGTGGCGGGCGGAGGCGAGCCAGTGCGGTTCGTATGCGCCGAGCCGGAAGACGGCCCAGACGAGGACCGCGAGCACGATCAGCGCGCCGATCGCGGCGGCGAGGATCGCCCACCCGGAGACGCCGCCGCCCTTCGCGGGCGCCTTCGCGGTGGTGGTCGTGCCGGGCGTCGCCGGGGTGGTGGCGCCGGGCGTCGCCGGCGCGGTCGCACCCGGCTGCGGGGTGCTCGTCGTGCCGGTCGTCGCGCTCGGCGCCGTGGTCCCGCCGGGCTGTGCCGTGCCGCCGGCGGCGGGGGTCGGCGTGGTCGCGGGCGGCGCGGTTGACGTCGTCGTGGCGGTCGCCGCGGGGGCGGGGGCACCTCCGGCGCTCGCGGGTGCGACCGGGGTCGTGGGGGTGGTGGTCGCGGCGGCGAGGGCGCACGCCGGCGAGAGCGTCAGCGCGCCGGCGGCGAGCGCCGCGGCGAGGGAGCGCAGACCCGTCACGCCACGCATGGTAGTCGCGCGCTCAGAGCAGATCGGCCACTGCGTCCAGCGCCGCCGCGAGGACGGCGTCCTGCGGCGCGCTCGCGTCGAGCACCACGAAGCGGTCGGGCTCGGCCGCGGCGAGCAGCTCATACGCGCTCGCGATCTCGGCGAAGAAGGCGCTCGGCTCGCGCTCGAGACGGTCGGGCTGCCGGCCCTCGGCGTCCAGGCGGGCGCGCGCCAGCTCCGGCGCGAGCGCGAGCAGGAGCGTGCGATGCGGGCGCAGGCCGGCGGTCGCGAAGTCGTTCAGGGCCCGCACCTCCTCGATCCCCAGCCCGCGCCCCGCGCCCTGGTAGGCCAGCGAGGAATCGGCGAAGCGGTCCATCAGCACGACGCTCACTTCCTCGAGCAGCGCCAGCAGCAGCTCCTGCACGAGCTGGGCGCGCGCGGCCGCGTAGAGGAGCGCCTCCGTCTGGGCTGCGATGTGGAGCTGCGGGTCGGCGAGCAGCTCGCGCAGGCGCTCGGCGAGGGCGACGCCGCCCGGCTCACGCACGAGCTGGGAGGCGATGCCGCGCTCGCGCAGAGCGTCGTTCAGAGCGCCCGCGAGCGTGGTCTTGCCGGCGCCGTCGATGCCCTCGATCGTGATCAGCACGCCTGCGGCCACCGGCGCACGGTAGTCCAAACGCGATCGCTCGCGCCATCTAGCATGCGCCGCATGGCACGAGCGATCGCGACCGGTACCTGGCCCCCCGCCGCGGCGCATGCACATGCCGCCGCAGTTCTCGGCCCTGCCGTCCAGCAGGCGACATCTCCATCCCATTCCTATCTCTTCCACGGGCCGGCGGGATCGGGCAAGCGCGCGCTGGCGCGGGAGTTCGCGGCGGCGCTGCTGGTGGAGGGCGCGAGCAGTCCGGACACGGTTGCCGAGAGAGTGCGGCGCGAGAGCCACCCCGACCTGACGTGGGTGCGCGCGTCGGGTGCTGCGGAGATGCTCGTCGGCGACATCGACGAGCCGGTGGTCGCGGCGGCGAGCATGACGCCGTTCGAGTCGGCGCGGCGGGTGTTCGTGATCGAGGGCGCAGAGCGCATGAACGACCAGGCGGCCAACCGTCTGCTGAAGACGCTCGAGGAGCCGCCGTCGTTCGCGCACCTGGTCTTGATCACCGACCGCCTGCAGGATGTGCTGCCGACGATCGCCTCGCGCTGCCAGCGCGTGCGCTTCGACCCGCCGCCACCCGACGCGATCGAGGCGGGTCTGGATGGGGTCGAGCCCGAGCGCGCCCGCGCCTGCGCCCGCCTGGCGCTCGGCGACGCGGCGCTCGCACGGACCCTCGCGAGTGAGCAGGGCGAGGCGCTGCGCCTGGCCGCCGAGACGTTCGTGCGCTCCGCGCTCGCGGATGAGACGGCGGGCGCGCCGTGGAAGAAGCTGCTCGACGCCGCGCGCGGGGCGGGGACGCTGGCCGGCGAGCAGGCCGAGCAGCGCGTCGAGGACGAGCTGGAGCTGATCCCGAGCAAGGAGCGCAAACGCCACCAGCGCGAAGGCGCCGAAGCGCGCCGGCGCGTCGAGCGCCGGGCGCGCACCGAGACGCTCGAGCTGGGGCTGCGCCTGTCCGAGCTGTGGCTGCGCGACCTGCTCTGCCTGGAGCTGGAGGCCGCCGAGATGATCCATGCGGTCGACCGGCGCGAGCAGCTGGCGGGCGACGCCGGGCGCCTCCCCGTGGACGCGTTGGCGCGCGCCATCGAGCTCGTCGGCTCGACCCGCCTCAGCCTGGCGGTGAACGTCTCGGAGGAGCTGGCGCTCGAGGCGCTCGCCTACGAGCTGGCCGGCCTGGCCTGACCACGCAAGTCTAAAAAAACGGCTTCGAGCGGAACTCCCACGGCGGAGCACCCCCCCAAATCAGGAGGCGATGCGACCGAGGTTCGGCTCGATGCCGTAGGTCTCGAATGCCATGAAGCTGTGGAACTGGCGGTTTTCGGGGCCGTGGAAGTCGGCGGAGCCGGTCGTCAGCATCCCCAGCTCGGCCGCGCGGTCGGTCAGCAGGCGCGTCTGCGGCTCGTCGTGGGTGATGTAGAAGGCCTCGACGCCGTCGATCCCCAGATCGTGGAAGCGCTGCAGGCTCTCGAGCACCTCGTCGGGGTCTGAGATGTCCCAGAACGGGTGCGCCCAGATCGCCACGCCGCCGGCCTCGTGGATCGCCTCGATCGCCTGCGCGACCGTCGGCGTCTCGCGCAGCCGGAAGGCCGGCCTGCCCTCGATCAGATAGCCGCGGATCAGCGAGCCGATGTCGTCGATGTTCTCCTCTTTCAGCCGCTCGGCGTTGGCGGGCGCGCGCAACACGGCGCCGGCGAGGTGCGGTCGCCCGATCGGTTTGCCTTCGGCGATGCGCTGTTCGATCTCGGCTTCGTCGAGGTCGAAGCCGACCTCGCGCAGGCCATCGCGCATGCGCAGGGTGCGCTTCTCGCGGTCGGCCAGGAACTCCTCGAGGCGCGCGGTCATCGGCGGGCCGGTGTAGTCGATGCGGTAGCCGAGGATGTGCAGTTCGCGGGCGGCCTTCGCCCCGTCGTCCACGGCGGAGATCTCGACCGCGGGCACGACCTCGACGCCGACGCGTTCGCCGGTCGCGACGGCCTCGGCGACACCGGAGGTGGTGTCGTGGTCTGAGAGCGCGAGCAGCTCGACACCGGCCTCGGCGGCGCGCGTCACGACCTCCTCGGCGGAGAGCACGCCGTCGGAGTGCGTGGAGTGGGATTGCAGATCGAAGCGGGGTGCCACGGCGCGCAAGGGTATGCGATCGCGTGTTCTTCTTGTTTGGATAGGGAGAAGAAGCGCTGGCGCGATCAGGCTCGTCAGGCGCCCGTGAAATCCCCGGCGGTCTCCGCCGCAGGGGAGGTGAGCGCGCGCACACGCCGGTCGACGGCCTGGCGCAGACGACGCACCGCGGCGTGGTAGCGGTTGGCCTTCTCGGCCAGGAGCGCGGTCTGCGGGCCGGCGGCGCGCAGGGCGTCGGCAGCGGCGTCGGTCCCGGTCGCGCGCAGGCCCGCTTCGAGCCACAGCACTTCCAGATAGGCCAGCGCCGCGTCCAGCTCGTCGGGCTCGATCGCGCCGGGCTCCTCGAGCTGGCGCAGGGCCGGGATCACGCGCGAGACGAGCCAGCGCTGCTCGCCGTGGACGCGCAGAAGAAGGCAGATGTCGGGGGGATGCTCGGTGGTGAGCGTCTGGGTCATCGTTCCAGCTGTCAGGATCTCGGGGGAGAGGGGTGATGCTCTGCCGATGGCTTCGACCGCCCTCGGAGGCTGCTTTAGGAGAAGTCACGGCGCCTCCACGCATCGGCGGGAAAGGGGGGTCCGAAGGGGCTGCTGGGCGGGTGGCGAGCTCCAGATTCAAGCGTCGCGCCCGCACCGGCCGATGAGAGGGATGGGGAGGTGTGAATAGAGAGAAGACGATGACGCTCCTCGAACACGACCCGATCGGCCGCACCCCAGGTCAGTACGCGCGAGCAACCTGGCGACGCTTGCGCATGCGCAGCATCGTCGCGCTGGGCGTGGCCGCGACCGCGACCGCCCTGCTCGGGCGCTCCTTCGGCCTGCGGGACCCTCGCTTCCTCGCCGCCGAGGTCGCCCTGCTGGTGACGATGTTCGTGATCATCCGCTACGCGCTGCCCCTCGTGGAGCGGCGCGACCGGGGAGCCGTCGCCGAGGAGCACGTGGGCGGCGTCCTCGACCAGCTCGACCGCACCCGCTGGCGCGTGATCCATGACGCGACCCTCGGCCGCGGCAACGTCGACCACATCGTGATCGGGCCGCCCGGCGTGTTCACGATCGAGACCAAGAGCCACCCCGGCCCGATCCGCGTAGGGCGCGTCCACGGCGCCATGCTGGCCCAGGCGCAGGCCCAGGGCAAGGCGATCGGCTGGGTCACGGGCACCGACGTCGAGCCGCTGATCGTCTTCAGCCGGGCATGGATCGACCGGCCTGGCGCCCGCCGCAAGGGCGTGCGCGTGCTGCCGGCGCGCATGCTGCTCAGCCAGCTCGAACACGGGCAGATGCGGATGAGCTCCAGCGATGTGGACCAGGCGCACCGGCTGCTTGCGGAGGCGCTGCTCGAGCACCACGGGCGCACGCGGCTGCTCGGGGATCGCTGGACGATCCGTCTGTAGGTGCTTTGCGGCCGCCTCGCGTGCGGTCGCGCGCTCGTTGCGCAATGCCCCGTGCGTCCCGGCCGCGGCCGGCGCTAGCGTGGGGCGCCGATGACGAGCGCCGATGTGGACACCGTCGCGGCAACGCCTGAGGCGCTGCTCGGGCGCTTCGGGCTGGAGAGCTTCCGCCCCGGGCAGCGCGAGGCGGTCCAGGCCGCGCTCGACGGTCGCGACAGCCTGGTCGTGATGCCGACCGGCGGCGGCAAGTCGCTCTGCTACCAGCTGCCGGCGCTGGCCGACGGCGTCGGCCTGGTCGTCGTCGTGAGCCCGCTGATCGCGCTGATGTCAGACCAGCTGCGGCGTCTGCAGGAGGCCGGGGTGGCCGCGGCGATGCTCGCCTCGGGGATGGGCGAGGGACACAACGAGGCGCGGCTGCGCGAGATCGAAGACGGCTCGGCGCAGCTCGTGCTGGCTGCTCCTGAGCGCTTCGCCTCGGGCGCGTTCCGGCGCGCGCTCGCCGCGCGTCCGATCGGCCTGTTCGTCGTCGACGAGGCGCACTGCGTCGCCGAGTGGGGCCACGACTTCCGCCCCGACTACCTGCGCCTCGGCGAGGCGATCGCCTCGCTCGGGCGCCCGCCGGTGATGGCGGCAACGGCGACGGCGACCCCTGCTGTCGCGGTGGAGATCGCGGAGCGGTTGGACTTGCGCGATCCGCTGCAGATCCGCTCCGGCTTCGACCGGCCCAATTTGTCATTCGAGGTCGTGAACGTCGAGGGCAAGGGCGCGCAGGCGCGCAAGCTGGCTGCGCTCATGCACGTGCTCGGTGAGGAGGAGTCGCGGCCGGCGATCGTCTACTGCGGGACGCGGCGCGACACCGAGCGGCTTTGCGGCGATCTCTCGCGGGCCGGCCTCTCGACCGTGGCCTACCACGCCGGCATGACCCCGGACGCCCGGCGGGCGTCGCAGGAGGCGTTCATGGACGGCCGCGCGGAGGTCGTCGTGGCGACCAACGCGTTCGGCATGGGCGTCGACAAGGCCGAGGTGCGGACGGTCGCACACTGGGCGCTGCCGACGAGCCTCGAGGCCTACTACCAGGAGGCGGGCCGAGGCGGGCGCGACGGGCTGGGAGCGCGGGCGCTGCTGCTGGCCTCTCGCAGCGACCTCGGGCGGCTGATCCGGTTCATCAAAGAACGCGAGACGACTGTCGAGGACGTGCGCGGGTACGTGGCGCGGCTGCGCCGGGGCACGGGTGGCGGCGACGGCGGCCAGGTCGCGATCGGCCACGGCGAGCTCTCCGAACGCGACCGGGTCCTGCTCTCGATCGCCGAGCGGGCGGGGGCGGTCGAGCTCGAGCCCGGCGGGTCCGCCGGGCTGCTCGTGACCCTGACCGGGCGCGGCAGTCCGCGCCTGGCGGGGCAGGCCATTCGCGGCGCGCGCAACCGCGCTTGGGAGGCGTACCGCTCGATCGAGCGCTACGCGTCGGAAGAGGAGCGCTGCCGCCGCGCGCAGATCCTCGAGCACTTCGGCGATCCGGAGGCGCCGGCGGCCAGTGGGCGGTGCTGCGATGTCTGCGATCCGGATCCCGCGCTCGCGGAGGCGATGGCCGGGGCGGGGAGCGGGTCGCGGCGGCGCTCGTCGCGGTCGGGGTCCGGTTCGCCTCGCTCGGGCGCAGCGCGCGGCGCTCGTGAGGTTGATGTCCCCGATGTGCCCGAGGATCAGTTCGACGCGCTGCGCGCCTGGCGCATGGAGCGCGCGGAAGGCAAGCCCGCCTTCATCGTCGCCAGCGACGCGACGCTGCGCGAGCTGCTGCATCGCCGTCCCTCGAACCTCCGCGAGCTGATCGACGTGCGGGGTATCGGGCAGGGGTTCTGCGAGCGGCACGGGGAGTCGCTGCTGGAGGAGCTGGGGCGGCTGGAAGTGGACGGCTCGTCCGCTGTGGCGAGCTCGGTCGGCTGACGGCGGCCGGCGCGGGTCTGCGGCGCTTCGCGGCGCACGGATCGCTCGGTAGCATCAGGGGCGCGCCGACGTAGCTCAGCTGGTAGAGCACTTCACTCGTAATGAAGGGGTCGGGAGTTCGAGTCTCCCCGTCGGCTTTGCGGCACGGTCTGCGGTCAGGCCGGTCGGCGGCTTCGGCGCGCCGTTCGTCTTAGTCAGCGGTCGTCTCTGCGACCGGTGCTGGAGTCGCCCGCCGTTACACACGTCGGCGAGCCCGGCTCGATCGGCGACGACGGCGCGCGTCGGGAGTCTGTGGAGCAGCAGAATCTCGCGCACGTAAGAACTGATGCTGTGCAGGCCGCGTGGGATGATGGAGGCACGGGGAGGCCTTCGCGGGTCCAGAGCTATTGAGGGGAGTGCTTTGTGATGCTTGCGGCTGTTCGTAGACATCTCAGTTACGCCAACGTTGTTGCCACGCTCGCGCTCGTGTTCGCGATGGGGGGCGGGGCATTGGCCGCGCAGCATTACCTTGTCAATTCGACCACGCAGATCAACCCGAAGGTGCTCAAGAAGCTCAAGGGACGTTCGGGCGCGAACGGCGTCGCGGGCGCGACGGGGGTGCGAGGCGCGACCGGGGCTACGGGTCCGTCCGGGCCTCAGGGCCCCGCCGGGCCGTCGACGGGGCCTGCCGGGGGCGATCTCACAGGCAGCTACCCGAACCCGACGATCAGGATCGGAGCTATCACCCACGCCGATATCAAGGCGGACATCTGTGGGTTCTCGAATGGATCGTTCGGCGAGTCAAACACGTGCCCGCTCGAAATTGGCAAATTGGGAGCCGGAGTCTTTTGCTTGGTGCTTCCGTTCGCGCCGGTCGGTGGAGCGGTCACGCTGGATGCGGCGGACGCGGGCTTCCCGACGGCATTCCTCTCGTTCGATCCCGTCGAGATCGCCAAAGCGGGATGCGAAACGGTCTTTTCCCCAGGTACTGCCAACGTGTTGTTGACGACGTTCAGCGGCGCTTCCAACGCCGAAGAGGGGTTTCACGCGATCTTCTTCTGACGTGCCAGGCGACTCGTAAGAAGGGGGTCGGGAGTTCGAGTCTCCCCGTCGGCTTCCCTGCCCGCTGGACCCACCGAGAGCACTCGGGCGTGCACAAACGGGCGCACCCCTCGCCGAAGGTCTAGCGCGGCGGCGGCTTGCCTCCGGCTCCGCTGGATTTGGGCGTGCGCTTCGCAGGCCGGTCGATCCAGGGGATGTACGCCCCTCGATAGCCGCTCAGCCTTTCGGCCTGAGCCTGCTGTTGGGGTGAGCGTGTTTCGCGTGCCGTCCGGGTGCTGGCGAGATACGCCCGAAACGCCGCGATCGGTCCCACAGCCTGAGCCTAACCGCAAAGCTGAGATTCCAGCGTGCAGGAGGAGCGCCGCCCTGGGCCTCGGCGTCCAGCTGACAGGCGACGGGACGCGGCCGGATCTGCTGTGCCCCAAGCTGCGGGTCGTCCCCCGGTAGGCTGCGCGTTCCGAGAGAAAGCCTCACGATGCCCCCCGTTACCACTCCCACCCGCGGCCGCAGCCTGCGATCCACCATCTCCTCCGGCGGCGAGCTCCGTCTGCAGCTCGCCGACGCCGACCCCCCCGAGCCCACCGGCAGCCAGGTGCTCGTCGCCGTCGAAGCGTCTCCGATCAACCCTTCGGATCTCGGTGTGCTGCTCGGCGCGGTCGACCCGGGAGCGCTCAGTTCCGACGGGCCGGATCTAGTAGCCGCCGTACCTGAGGCGGCGCTGCCGCTGTATCGCGATCGGCTGGACAAGCCGTTGCCGGTCGGCAACGAGGGCGCAGGCACCGTCGTCGCCGCCGGACCGGAGGCTGCCGCGATGATCGGTCGTCGCGTCGCCACGCTGGGCGGTTCGATGTGGGCCGACTACCGCCTTGCCGACGCAGCCGCGGTCGTGGAGCTGCCCGATCACGTGAGCACCGTCGAGGGAGCGGCTCTGTTCGTCAACCCGCTGACGGCGCTCTCGATGGTCGAGACGATGCGCGCAGAGGGTCACAGCGCACTCGTCCACACCGCCGCGGCGTCCAACCTCGGGCGGATGCTCGTGAGGATCTGCGTCGCCGACGGCATCGGCCTCGTGAACGTCGTGCGCAGCCAGGCGCAGGCCGAGGCTCTGCGGGAGCTCGGCGCGCAGCACATCGTGGACTCCTCTCAGCCGGACTTCGCAGACCGCCTGACCGAGGCCATCCGCGAGACCGGCGCCACGCTGGCATTCGACGCCATCGGCGGCGGGACGATCGCGAGCGACATCCTGAGCGCGATGGAGCGCGCGCAGCCGCCGCTCCCCTCGTACACGCCGTACGGAACGACGGTGCTCAAGCAGGTCTACATCTACGGTTCGCTCGATTTCTCCCCGACCGTCATCGAGCGCCGGTTCGGGCTCACCTGGAGCGTCGCCGGATACTTGCTGACCAACGCGCTCGGTCGTCTGGGCGGGGAGGCGGTGGGCCGGATGCGCGCTCGTGTTCTCGCCGAGGCCAACACCACGTTCGCCTGTGGCTACGCGCGGACGATCGGGCTCGCCGAGGTCCTCGATCCCGAGCACCTCGCGACGTTCTCGCAGCGCAGCACCGGCACGAAGTACCTCATCGACCCGTCAAAGGACCGTCCGGACTGACCAGAGTGGTCCAGTAGCGGCTGTCAGCGGCCGGAGCGGCCCAGATGTCCCATACACAGTGGACGTGGTCTTGTCTCCTGGTTCACCGACGTCGGCAAGCTACGCGAGTGATTCCGACATGTAGGCTTGCCTCTGTGTCGGATCGCACCATCGGGGGTTGGGCTCGCGCCAAGCGCGGCATCCTTGGTGGCGCCCTAACCGTCGCCCTGATCGTCACCGCGCGGCTGAGTGCCCGAGCGGTGGGCGCGTCGGACCTGGCCGGTCTGCTCGGACTCGTGCTCTTGGTGAGCGTGTGGGCCGGCGTCGGCTTCGTGCGCTCCGAGCGACGCCGCGAGCGTGAGCATCGCGGATCGCGCGGGTCGTGAACCTCACCCCACGCGTCGTGACGACCCCCGACGGCGCGCAGTGGCAGGTGGCTCGGGTCTGGACCGAACGCAAGATGCCGAGCTGGCGCAAGATCAGTCTGGATGGAGGTGGGTTCGAATGGCTCGCCCCCGACAGCGCGGCTGAGAGCCCCATCGCGTGGCTTGCCCTCGTGATCGCGACGATCGTGGCGCTGGTGGTGCTGATTCCGTTGCTGTTGTTCGGTCTCGAGCTTCTCCTCCTCGGCATCCTCGTCGCGGCGGCCATTCTCGTGCGCACGCTGCATAGGCGCCCGTGGCTTGTCCGCGCCCGACCAGTTGCCGGCGGCGGCTCCGAGCTTGCTTGGCGCGTCGTGGGCTGGCGCCGTTCGCGGCGCGTGATCGAGGAAGTTGCGGCGACGCTCTCCGGCGGTGCGACGCCCCAGCCTCTGGAACCCGTCGAGCGTGTGCTGAACCGGGTGCCCGAGCTCGCCTGAGTGGTGCTCGCCCCGACGCTACGGCGCAGCGCCAGGCGCCGCTAGGAAGGTCTGTAGCGCGCCGACGATCTGTTAGCGTCGCCCCGTCCGGCAGCCGGGCGCCGTTCGCGAACCGGCACGAAGCCGAAGCCATAGTCCAAGGAGGGTGGAGATGCGGAGTTTCTCGTCGCGCCGAGGGGTGCTCGTCGTTCTGCCGGTACTCGCGTTCGTTCTGTTGGTGGGTTCCCCAGCCGCATCGGCCCGGACCTCGCATCATCACGGTCGCGCTCGGCCGCACGGTTCGCCGCCCAGCACCCTCTACGTGAGCAGCTCGCTCTCCGGCTACGGCCACGTCAGCCCCCAATGTCAGACGACGGCCTACTCCTCGATCCAGTCGGCCGTGAACGCGGCGAATCCCGGCACCAAGATCGTCGTGTGCCCGGGCACCTATGACGAAGGCGTCGTGATCGCAAAGAAGGTCTCGCTGATCGGCTTCTGGGCCACCATCGACGCGAGCTCCTCCACGACCGGGAACGGCATCCAGATCGTCGGCCCGGGAGGCTCGGGGACCACGGTCGCCGGCCTGCGAATCAAGAACGCGCAGATGGAGGGGATCCTGATCGGCACCGCGCCCGTCGCCCCAAGCGAAACAGGCGGCAAACCCGTCATGGAAGGGCAGCCGGTGACGGGAGTGACGATCGCGAACAACACGATCGTCGAAAACGACAAGGGCTTCGGCAGCAAATTCGGTCAGTGCTTCTCGACCCCCGAAGCGCCTGGCGACTGCGGTGAGGCGCTGCACCTCGTGGCCGTGACCAACTCGACGATCGTGGGCAACACCATCGCCCACAACGCCGGTGGGATCCTGATGACCGACGAGTTCGGGCCTACCTCGAACAACACGGTCCGCTTCAACAACTCCAACCACAACGAAACCGACTGCGGGATCACCCTCGCCGGTCACAACCCGGGGGCCGTCAACCCGATGACGGGTCTTCCGACGGGCAAAGCGGGCGTGTTCGACAACCTGATCGAACACAACTCCTCGACCGACAACGGCGTCCTCGGCCAGGGGGCTGGGATCCTGATGGGCGGCGGCGCTCCGTTCGCGGGCGTCTACGGCAACAGGATCATCGGCAACTACGCCGCGGGCAACGGTCTCCCCGGGATCACGCTCCACCAGCACCTCGTCGGCGATCTCAACGGCAACGTGATCGAACACAACGTGCTCGGCCGGAACAACCTCGACGGCGACTTCGACTTCAAAGCAGCCGCCGCGACGGAAACCACCGGGATCCTGGTAGCCGCCGGTGAACCGCCTCCGGGCCTCCCGCCTGAACTGCGTCCCGCCCCGCTCGAGAACACGGTGATCCGCGGCAACACGATCGGCTTCAACAAGGTCGGCATCTGGACACTCGGCGTCGACCCCGGTACCACCACGATCAGCGGCAACACGTTCGGCTCGGAAGTCCTCACGCCGGTGAGCAGCAACTGACGCTCGCGCCGGCGCGGGATCTCCGGCGGCCGGCTCGGCCCCTCCTCGCGGCAACGTCCGCGAGGAGGGGCTCCCCGGCGCCGAGCCGAGGCCTCACGACCGCACCCCGACCTGTTAGCGTCGCCGTGCAGCGAACCGAGGGATTCGCGCACGCAATCGAGGGGGGACGATGAGCTCGACGAGGGGTTGGGTCGTGGCGAGCGCTGTTGCACTGCTCGCCGCCGCACTGCCGGCGGCGGCCTGCGCGGACCTGAGTGAAGGCATCACGATCGAAACGTCGGCGGGGCCGGTCACGTGCGCGCCTGACCCGGCGCACGAAGCGGGGCCCGGCGCCATCGCGGCGACGCCTTTCAAGCACGGGGAGGCGGTCACCATCACCGAAACGGGCGCGCTCCGCTGTCAGATCCCGACATTCGGCGAAGTCGAGGTCACAGGCGCAGGACTGCCCTGGACGCTGATCCTGAACGAACGACGCCTGACCGCGCGTCTGAAGGGCAGCCGCAAGCCGGGCCTGCTCATCGCGCCCGTCGCGCTCCCATCGCTCTCGTGCCTCTACCAGACGGGCAAGGTCCTGGGCACCGTCAACCTCGGAGCCTCGCTGTCGGTGAGCCTCAGCGTCGCACGCGTGCGGCTGAACAAAGCCAGCAGCACCTTCTGCCCGGCACTCGGGCCGCTCGACCTGAACGTCACGCTGCCGTAACCCGCTCGCGTCCGGACGCCGCCGCCGCCGCACCGCGCAGCGGCGCGCCCGCCCGCGAGCGCCTCAGTCGCCGTCGGCTTCGCCGCCGACGCCGGCGTACCCCGGGCTCGCCCCCAGCGGCGGCGCGATCTCCTCGGAGAAGCCGGCCTCCGGCTGGATATCGGGCCGCACGATCGCCAGGTAGCTCACGAACAGAAACACCGAGACGGCGAACGCAATCGCGACCGGCCCGTCGCCCAAGCCGAGGCCGGTCGACTTCACCGGCTTGCTGAACCAGTCCGCGAAGGACGCCCCGAGCGGCCGCGTCACCACGTAGGAGGCCCAGAAGGCGGCGATGCTGTTCAGGCCGAACCTCGCATGCGCGAGCCACGGGATCAGGATCACGACCGAGAAGATGATCCCCGACGCGAGGTATCCCCAGCCGAACGTGATCGCGGTGAGGTCTCCGAGCGCTGTGCCCAGGGCGAACGTCGCGAACACCGTGGCCCAGTAGAACCCCTCGCGCCGCTGTGTGGTGATGCTGTGGATCGAGAGCGTTCCCTCGCTCTGCCGCCAGCCCCAGAACACCACCGCCAACACGAGCGCCCACAGGATCGTGGTCCCGGCGTAGGGGATGTGAACGTCGAGATGCAGGAAGTCGGCGACGCCGGTGCCGGTCGTCGCGATCGCGTAAGCGAGGAACCAGTACGCGAAGGCTTGGTAGCGCCGTGTCGAGAACTGCCAAGCGAGCCCGACCAGGACCAGCGCGATCTCGATCGTGCCGGCCCCGAAGTTGCCGTAGGTCTTCAGGTAGTCGGAGGTCGCCTCTCCGCCGGCCGTCGTCAGGATCTTCACCACCCAGAACAGGGCGATGACTTCCGGAACCTTCGAGGCGAGGGGGGAGGGGAAGTAGCCGCCGAGCACGGGCACCCGATCCTCCGGGCGAACGGATGCGGAGGGGCGGTCTCCAGGTCGGTTGCGGGGGGTGGCAGAGCTCATGAAGGGGGGGTCTCCACGACTGCGGCGCGCGACAACCTAGCCCACACACGATCGAGGCGTCGCAGTTCGAGACCAGGTCCAGATCGGGCGCGCCGGCGCGGGATGTCCCTGCAAATCAGGGACTTCCCAGCAAGATCGGGTTCCTACCCGCGCCGCCCGACCCGCCGGTTTATGAGTGAAGTCTCAGGACGCCGAGCCCGGCGCGCCCGCCACCGCCTGCAGCGCGATCGACACCGCCTGGGCCCGGTTGGCCGCGCCGAGCCGGTCGTACATACCCTCGAAGTGCTTTTCGACTGTCCGCACGCTGAGGCACAGCGCGAACGCGATCTGTCCGCTCGTCTGCCCCTCCAGGGCCAGCGCCAGCACCTCGGCCTGGCGCGGGGTGAGACCGAGCGATCGCAGTGCTTCAGGCCCGGGCAGCTCCTCAACCGGCGTCAGGTGAAGCGCGTCGAGGCCCGGGTAGGCGTCGTTGACGAGCCGTGGCCGCAGACGCAGGCTCCGGGCCCCGACGCGAAGCACGATCTCGCCGCCGCCTCCCTTCGCGAAGACCCGTCGCTCGCCGTTCGGCGTGAAGCGCGCCTGCCGCGCGCGCTCGTCCTCGAGCCACCGGCAGAGTGCCTCCGGCAGCCGCTCGCCGGCGAGCAGGCCGAGTCCCTCGTTCGCCGCGACCGAGGTCCAGGCGACGACGCCCTCCTGCCCGGCGAGCACGAGCCATCCCGAGCCCTCGCCGCCCGCACCCTCGGCGATGGCCCGCAGCAGCGCCAGCTCGTGAAGCCGCGCGAGCGTCGCGGCAAACGGATCGCGCAGGCCCTCCAGCAGCACGCGCTCGCCCTCGCTGAAGTCGCGCCGCCCGCGACTCACGGTGAGCCCGATCACCTCCCCGGGGCGGTCCATGCCGTTGCGCGGGGCGGGCAGCGTGATCGCGAGCTGGTGCTCGAGGTCGAGATGCCGGTAGACGTAGTCGTAGAGCTCGGTTCGGTGCAGCTCGCGGACCGTCATGAAGTCCGAGATCCGCAGCGCGCGGCCATCCCCGGTTGCGGCGTAGTGGCTCACCAGCGGGTTCTGGTGGATGTAGCTCGCGAGCGCGTCGAGGCCTCCCTCCCAGATGCTGTCGGCGGGGTCGGCGGCGACAGTCGCCCGCTGTGTCGTCGGGTCGACCGCGTTGTAGGAGGCGACGTCGCACGGGATCAGCCGGCGCAGCGCCGTCGCGCTCCAGGCAGGGAAGTCCGCGAGCTCCTGGAGCTCGGACAGGCCCCGGGCGAGGTCAAACGCCCGGCGCAGCGCTGCGTTGTTCAGGTGCTCCATCACCCCCTGCCGCTGTCCCCCCGGAGCGGCGGCTCGGTGTATGTCATCGCGCGAAGACGAGAACTCGTGCGACTACGTGATTTTACCCTGGTTGCGGCTCCGGGGGTTCTGTAGCTTGCCCCGGGCCAGCTGCAAAGTCTGGCGATTAGAACGGGCCTCGGCCCGTCGCCTGAGGCGAGGCGAGCCATGGAGGGCGCGCCTCGCGCCTTCCCCATCTGAGCAAATCCAGAAAAGGGGGCAACAATGCGACGGACAATCGCGAAGCTCGGCCTGATCGCCGCGGCAGCCGTGCTCGGCACGGCGCTTCTCGCCGGGACGGCATCGGCGAAAATGGTCAAACCACCCGAAATCAAATCGGTCAAATTCAAGGGCACGCCCGCCGAACCGCTCGTCATCGTGAAGGGCCGCGGGCTCGGCTCCCTCCCGGTCGAAGACGCCGAAGAAGTGCCCGACTGCTTCGAAGAAGAACCGGCCGGCCTCGGCAACGACTTCGGCGAACAGGCCGTGTTCGGCGAGAACAGCGCCGGCTGGGGCGCCGGCGCAGGACCAGGCGACTGCATCGGCCTGATCTTCAAAACGTACACCGAAACCGAAGCCAGCTTCACCTTCGGCTCGAGCTACCACCAGGAACAGTACGCGCCGCTGAAAAAGGGCGACGAATTCACGGTGACACTCCGCGGCCTCACCAAGAGCGGGGTCATCAAAATCAAAGAACCCAAGAAAAAATAGAGCCGGCACTGGCGGCGGCCCTGCGAACCGCGCGGGGCCGCCCTCGCCGCCGACCGAGGCGTGCAGTCGGGCGCCCGGCCCCCACGTCAGAACGCGGCGAGCAACATCGACAGCGCCTCGACGTACCCCTCGGGCAGCCCGCGCTCCCGGCCCGCCTCGATCAGGCGACGCGCGTACTCGGCGGACGGTGCCACCTCCACGCCCGCTTTCGCGATCACCACGTAGGCGAGCGACGTCATGCGCGGTGCTGTCCTCGGCATGGACACGCATACCGGTGCGCTCGTATGCCCATCCCGCCCCCTCTTTGCGGTCCAGCTCGGCGAGATCCTCATCCCCAATCTCATAGAGAGCGCCCCACACCTCGCGCTGCGGATCGACGACCACGTCCGCGACGCCCGTCCCCGTTCGCACTGACCTGCGCGTGAACGCGAGCCGGTGGCCGGGCAGCCGAGCGCGGCCGAGGTAGCGGTGCCGCGGGCACGCGGCCTCCATCACCTCGCTCGACATGTTGCTCGCGTACGCGAAGTACTCCGGAATGGCCGGCCCGATCCTCGCCTCAGGGCGTGACGATCGCGAAGCTCGGGTCGGGCGGGTCGATCAGGCCCGCGAGCCGCATCAGCACACCCGCGTCGCCCTCGATCGACACGCTCCCCGCCGCGGCCAGGGCATCGGGCGTTGTCGCCCCCGTCAGCAGTTCGTCGAGCGCGGTCCGCGTGATGCTCACCCCGACATCCACGGGGCCGCCCGGCGGCCCGGGCCGGTGCGTCAGCACGCCGTTGGAGAGCGTGATCCTGAACTCCTCGCCGGTGTCGGGCAGGCTCAGGTGCATCGCGAGATCGGCCTCGGCCGCCCGCAACCCGTCGAGCCGGATCGCGACCGCGTCGAGGATCTGCCGGGTCGCGAGCCCTTTGAGCATGTCGGGCGGGACCGTGGTGGCCGTTCCCGCGACTCCGTCGCGGAGCTCTTTGGCCCCCATCAGGAAGAAGTTCCGCCAGGTGGCGTTCTCGGCGCCGTACCCGAGCTGCTCGAGCGCGCGGGCCTGCAGCTCCTTGGCCTCCGCGTTCCCCGGCTCGGCGAAGACGAGGTGGTTGACGACCTCGACCACCCAGCGCAGGTCGCCCTGCTCGAAAGCGCTCCGCGCGTTGGCGAGCAGCGCCTCGGCGCCGCCGGCCAGCGCGACGTAGCGCTCGGCGGCGGCCTCGGGTGGATGCGGCCACAGGTGGGCGGGGTTGCCGTCGAACCAGCCGAGGTAGCGCTGGTAGACGGCCTTGGCGTTGTGGTTGAGCGAGCCGTAGTAGCCACGGCAGTGCCACTCGCGCGCGAGCCCGTCGGGCAGCTCGAGCGCCTCGGCGATCTCGCTCGCGACGAGCCCCTTGTTGAGCAATCGCAGCGTCTGATCGTGGACGTAGGCGTAGAGGTCGCGCTGCTTGGAGAGGAAGTCAACGATCCGCTCGGTGCCCCAGCGCGGCCAGTGATGCTGGGCGAAGACGACGCCGGCGCGCTCGCCGAACAGGTCGATCGCCTCGTCGAGATAAGCGGCCCAGACGCGGGCGTCGCGCACCAGGGCGCCGCGCAGGGTGAGCACGTTGTGGAGGTTGTGGGTCGCGTTCTCGGCCATGCAGAGTGCGCCGCGGTCCGGAAACAGGAAGTTCATCTCCGCCGGCGCCTCGGTGCCGGGGGTCATCTGGAACTCCATGCGGATGCCGTCGACGACCAGCTCCTGCCCGGTGTGGGTGACCTCGACGGTGGGCGGAACGAGGCTGACGGTGCCGAGCGAGGTCGTCTGCCCGAGCCCGGCGCCGACGCTGCCGGCCGGTCCCTTCGGCAACAGGGCGCCGTACATGTAGGTGGCGCGGCGGGTCATGGCGGTACCTGCGTAGACGTTCTCCGCCACCGCGTGCTCGAGGAATCCCTCTGGGGCAATTATTGGGATAGGAGGATTTGCGCTTGGCGGAAGGACGCCCCTGGCTCCGCCGAAATGGTCGACGTGGGAGTGGGTGTAGAGGAGACCTGTGAGGGGGCGCTCGCCGCGGTGCTCGCGGTAGAGCGCGAGCGCGGCCGCCGCGGTCTCGCATGAGATCAGCGGGTCGATCACGAGCACGCCCTGCTCGCCCTCGACGATGGTCATGTTCGAGAGGTCCAGGCCGCGCACCTGGTAGATGCCCTCCGCGACCTCGAACAGGCCGTGGATCGCGTTCAGCCGGCTCTGGCGCCACAGGCTCGGGTTGACGCTCGGCGGGCACTCGCCCTCGAGGAAGTCATAGGCGCCGGCGTCCCAAGCGATGCGCCCGCTCGTCGCGTGGATGACGGGATCCGTGAGCGAGCCGACGCGCCCCCGGCGCGCGTCCTCGAAATCCTGGTCGTCGTCGAACGGCAGCTCCATGCTGACTGCGTCGTTGTTCGCGGCGATCTGCGGCGCTGCCTCGGACACGGCTCCCCCTCGTTGCTGGCGTCAGCCGCGAACCCTACTTCTCCCCTACGATTGGCCGCCCATGGCCGGCGCGTCCGCAGAGGCTGTCCTTCCCTCCCAGGAGGAGCTGCTGTTGCGCGAGGCCGTCGCAGGCATCTGCGCGGATTTCGGGCAGGACTACATGAAGCGCAAGCGCGAGGCGGAGGAACCGCCGCGCGAGCTCTGGGACGCGCTTGCCACCCGCGGCTACATGGGCGTCAACATCCCCGAGGAGTTCGGCGGGGGCGGGCTCGGCATGCAGGCGCTCTCCTGGGTCGGCGAGGAGATCGCCGCCGCGGGCTGCTCGCTGCTTTTGATCGTCGTCTCGCCGGCGATCGTCGGCAGCATCCTCACCAAGCACGGCACCCCCGCGCAGAAAGAACGCTGGCTGACCGGGATCGGCGCAGGCACCACCAAGGTCGCGTTCGCGATCACCGAGGCCGACGCCGGCAGCAACTCGCACAAGCTCTCAACCTCGCTGCGCCGCGACGGCGAGCGCTACCTGCTCAACGGCCAGAAGACGTTCATCTCCGGGGTCGAGGACGCCGACCACCTGCTCGTCGTCGCGCGCACGCGCCTGGCGGGGGGCGAGCTGGGTCTGCCCTCGCTGGCGATCGTCGACGTCGACTCGCCCGGCCTCACGCGCCAGCCGATCCCGATGGCGATTCGCGGCGCCGACCGGCAGTGGACGCTCTTCTTCGACGACGTCGAGCTCGAGGAGGAGCGGCTGATCGGCGGCGAGAACGGCGGCCTCGGCGTCGTCTTCGACGGGCTGAACCCGGAGCGGATCATGGGTGCCTCGATCTCGACCGGCGTCGGGCGCCTGGCGCTGGAGCGCGGCGCCGCCTACGCGCGCGAGCGCGAAGTGTGGGGGCAGCCGATCGGGGCGCATCAGGCGGTCGCGCACCCGCTGGCCGAGGCCAAGATCCAGCTGGAGCTCGCGCGCCTGATGACCCGCAAGGCCGCATCGCTCTACGACGCGGGCGCGCCGGGCGCCGGCGAGTCCGCGAACATGGCCAAGTTCGCGGCCGCCGAGGCGGCGATCCACTGCGTCGACAGCGCGATCCAGGCCCACGGCGGCAACGGCTTCGCCCTGGAGTACGGCCTCAGCGACCTGTGGTGGGCGGCGCGCGTCGCGCGCACCGCGCCGGTCTCACGCGAGATGGTCCTCAACTACGTCGCCGAGCACTCGCTCGGCCTGCCCAAGTCCTATTAGTCGGCCGCGCGCTGGGGTTTCGCCGCCGCGTGAACGGTCTTGGCGGCCTTCACCTCGGCGTGGCAGGCGGCGATGTGCTCGTCGGTGATCTTGCCGTCGGAGGGAACGTCGGGGTGGTGAACGTGGCAGAGGCGGTAGTGCCCGCAGCGGAAGCGACCGCGGCGGAAGCACCCCTTGCGATGGCAGATCAGCGTCGAGATGATGCCGCCGATGCCGGCGAGGCTGACCAGGCCGATCACGAGCCCGATCCATTCAGCGTGGGATGTCGTGAAGGGCAGCGTCGCCGGCACCGGCGAGCACCGTAGAGCGCGGTGCGGACGCCGCTGCGGCGTCAAACGCGCCGGAGCGCGCAATACTGATCTGGTGTTCCTTTCGCTGCTGCGCGACCTGTTCGACATGCGCCGCTCGCCGGCCGGCCGGGAGCGCGCGATCAGGGGCCTGAAGGCCCGCTACGCCGAAGGCCGCATCACGACGCGCCAGCTCGAGATGCGCGTCGAGCGCGTCCTTCGCTCCGGCCCGACCATCGAGTACCCGCCGGTGCACGGCCTCGGCGCACTGATCGCCCGGCGCGTGCGCCGCTTCCAGCGCGCGCTGCTCCGCATGCACGCGTTCGGGTACGTCGCGGCCAATGCGGCGCTCGTCGGTATCTGGGCGCTGATGGGCGAGGGCTCCTTCTGGCCTGCGCTGTTCCTGGTCCCGAGCACGCTCGTGCTCGGCGGCCACGCGCTCGCGTCACGCAAGCTGACGCGGGCCATCTCGCGGCTGCGCCTGAGCGCCTGAAGCGGTCGCGCCGGCGCCCGCTCTTCACCGTTCGCCGTCGGTCCTCAGCCGTCCGGGCGCGCGCTCGCATCGCCCCAGCCGCATCGACTGAGCCGCAGCCGGTGCTCGACGTAGGGACCGTCGGCACGCGCGCGTGAGAACCCGCTCGCGCGCAGGAGCCGCTCCGCGCCTGCGTTTTCCCGCAAGGTCGTCGCATACAGCCCGCACAGCCCCGCCTGCCTGGCGTGCGCGACAGTGCGCGCGATCAGCTCGCGACCGATCGCGCGGCGCTGCCAGTCGTCGGCGATCGCGATCGCGACCTCCGCTAGCGTCGGGTCCTCGCGCGAGCGAACGTAGCGGACCACCCCCACAGCGCGGGTGCCGTCAGGTATCAGCGCCACGCTCGCGACATGCATACGCCCGTCCACGTTGGTCATCTCGTCCAGCAGCTTCTCGCTCGGTCGGGGGATCGGCGCCAGAAAGCGCAGGTAGCGCGACCGGGGCGAGAGGTCGATCACGGCCCGCTCGTAGATGTCACGGTCAGTCGGTCGCAGCGGCCTGATCCGCACGCTCGCTCCTTCGGTCAGCCGCAGGTCGTATGCGTCGCCCGCCGGAGCCGTCGGTTGTATTCGAGGCATCTGCCAGCCCTACCTTTCACGCCGCGCCCGGCTCGACGTTCTGGTTGAGCCGGAACAGGTTGGTCGGGTCGTACTTCCGCTTCAGGCCCTGTAGCGCCGCGTACTTCTCCGCGCCGTAGGAGTCCTCGGCGGCGTCCGTGTCGGCGAGGAAGTTGACGTAGGCCCGTCCTGTCGAGGCGTGCTCGGCCGCCGCGATCACGGCGCGCGCCCACTCGGCGTGCGCGCCGGCGTCGGCGGCCTCCTGCCAGCCGGTCACCGCGTTGATCACGAACGGCATCCCCCGTTCTGAAAACGCCGTGTCGCCCTCGGCGATGCGGGCGACGGCGCCTCCCATCTGATGCAGGTGGATCTCGCACTGCGGCCCCGGGCTCGACAGATGCAGCTCGTGGAGGCTGTCGATCAGCGCGTCGTCGACGCGGGCCAGGTTCGTCGCCTTGAAGTACGCGTTGATGCCCTTCGGCCACAACGGGTCGATCAGGGTCTGCATCGCCTGGTAGGGCATCGGCCCCAGCAGGTCGGCGACTGGCTCGAACGCCTTCCGGAAACGATGCACCTGCGCCTCGGCCTCCTCGTGCGGGCCGGCCGAGACGACGATCAGCGCCGTCACCTTCTTGCCGTGCCACTCCTCGGGGACGACTGGCAGCGGGGGCGCGGTCGTTAGGTTCAGCGCGGCCGTGATGTTCTCCGGAGCGCTCGGGGCCCAATCGCGGAACATGCGTGTCAACTCGACGTCGTGCTCGGCCGCGAAGAAGATCAGCCCTGCATAGACAGTCGGGCCGACCGGGTGCAGGTCGAACTCGAAGCGGGTCACGACGCCGAAGTTGCCGCCGCCGCCGCGCAGTCCCCAGAGCAGGTCGCTGTTCCTCTCCGCGCTCGCGTGGATCAGCTGGCCGTCGGCCGTGACAACATCAGCGGCTACCAGGTTGTCGCACGCGAGCCCGTGCTTGCGCATCAACCAGCCGATCCCGCCCCCGAGCGTGAAGCCGGCGACGCCGGTGGTGGAGACGAGCCCGCCAGTTGTTGCGAGCCCGTGCGCCTGCGACTCGTGGTCGACGTCCGCCCAGACGGCGCCCGGACCGACCGAGGCGCGGCGGGCGGAGGGGTCAACGCGCACGTCGCGCATCGCCGATAGGTCGATCACGAGTCCGTCGTCGACCGTCGAGAAGCCGGCGATGCTGTGACCCCCGCCGCGCACGGCGAGCGGGAGGCCGTTGCTGCGCGCGAAGCCGACCGCTGCGATTACGTCGGCTGCGCCGCTGGCGCGAACGATCGCCGCGGGGCGCCGCGCGTCGAAGGCGCCGTTCCAGATGTGGCAGGCCTCCTCGTAGCCGTCGTCGCCCGCGCGCAAGATCTCGCCATGAATCGCCTCGCGCAGCTCCTGGACGGTCGCTTCTCCGAGTGTGGGTGCGTATGTGCCGCTCATGTCCTGCTCCTTTTTCTCGTGGTGGCGCGACCATTGGTACGGGACGGCTCTTTGCGTCCTCTTTGCACGCCGTCATCGCCGCTTTGCACCGACCTCGCTGCGAGCCGTGCCACGTCCTCCTGCATCGCGGCCGTCACCGCGATCCAGTTCGAGCGTTCGGTCTCGATCACGACCTGCCGCGCTTCCTCCAGCGCAGCGGCGGCCTCGTCGAACTGTCCCCGCGCCACCGCGAGGTCGGCGGTGCGCCACAGCGCGCTCACGAGTCCCCAGCGGTCGCCGGCCCGCCTGAAGAGCTCCCTGGCCTCCTCGAGCTGGCGTGCGGCCGGCTCCAGGTCCCCGCTTAGGATCCCGGTGAGCGCGAGCCCCGAAAGCGCCATCCCCACGCCGCGCCGGTCGGCGAGGGCGCGGCGCATCGCAAGCGACTGCTCGAAGGCCCGTCGAGCGGCATCCGTGGACTCCATCGACAGCTCGAGGTGGCCCCGCCGGATCAGGATGGCTGCCTCCCCTCGTTCGTCGCCCGCGCGCATGAAGTGCCTCGCCGCCTCGTCGAGCAGCTCCCCTGCGCGCCCGGGCTCGCCCTGTTGGCGCGCGATGGTCGCCTGGTTCGCGAGCACGTAGCCGATGGCGGCTTCGCAGGAGATCTCGTAGAAGGGCTGCAGGGACTCCTCGAAGACGATCCGCAGCGTCACGCCGTCGCCCGGGCGTCCCTCCGCGAGGTTGAGTGGCGATGTGATCACTTCCCCGGGGCCGGCGGCATGGAATGCCTCGACGCTTGCTGCCAGCATCTCGGTCGCGCCCGCGAGGTCGCCGGACAGCCAACGCGCGACGCCGATCGAGTGGATCGAGAGCGCGGCGGCTGCGGCCAGGCCCTCCTCCTCGGCGAGCCCTCGCGCGCGCTTGAAGCGCTCCGCAGCGAGCGAGCCGTCGTCGAGCGCGACGGCGCATTCGCCCAGGCGCTGCAACGCCCACCACTCCTGCCGCGGCTCGGCGAGCTCGCGGGCGATCTCGAGTCCCTGTTGCGCGAGCTTCGCCGACCGGGCGACCGCGCCCGCGCGGAAGTCCACGGCGGACGCTGCGATCAGCGCCCTGGCGCGCAACTCTGTGGGATCGGGCGCGGCAGCGAGCGCCGCGTCGAAGCGCCGTCGAGATTGCTCCAAGTCGATCCTCCTCATCCAGAACGGCAGTAGGGCGATGCAGTAACGCAGTCGCTCATCGGGCGAGAGTGCCTCGTGCGCGGCGCGCAGGTTCGCCGCGTCAGCGTCCAGTCGCGGGCTCTCGCCTTCGCGCTCGGCGACCGCGAGCGCCCACAGGGCGTGGCGCTGGGCCAGCGCCCCCGCCTCGCCCGCGTCCCGGAGCCGTTCACCGCCGTACAGGCGCACCGTCTCCAGCAGGCGATAGCGCAGCCTGCGGCCCCCGCTCACCGCCACGAGCGATTTTTCGACGAGCCGCCCAAGCAGGTCGACTGTGGCGCCTCGATCCAGCCTGTCGTCCGAGCAGACGGTCTCGGCGGCTTCGAGGTCGAAGCCGCCGGCGAACACGGCCAGCCGCCGGAACAGCATCCGCTCGTCCTCGGTGAGCAGATCGTGGCTCCAGTCCAGCGTCGCGAGCAGCGTCTGCTGACGCGAGGGCGCGCTGCGGCTGCCACCCTGAAGCAGCCGAAATCGGTCGTCGAGCCGGTCCGCGAGCGTGCTCGTGCCGAGCCCCGTGAGGCGTGCGGCGGCCAGCTCGATGGCGAGCGGCAGCCCGTCGAGCCGGAAGCAGATGCGCGCCACGTCGCCGGCGTTGTCCTCGTCCAGCTCGAAACCAGGAGCCGCCGCTCGTGCCCGCTCGGCGAACAGCGCTACCGCCTCGTAGCGCAGCAGGTCCCCCGGCGCCGTTTCGCGCTCGGGCTGCGGGATCGCGAGCGACGGAACCCGGAAGACAACCTCCCCCGCCGCACGCAGGGGCTCGCGGCTGGTGGTGAGGATCCGCAGTCCCGGCGCGCTGCGCAGCAGCGCGCCGCAGAGCGCTGCCACCGCCGACAGCACGTGCTCGCAGTTGTCGAGCACGAGCAGAAGCGCCCGTGGGGCGAGGTGGTCGGCGAGGGCCTGCCCCGCCGAGCGGCCCGGAAGCGCCGCGATGTCCAGCCCTGCAGCGGTCGCGGCCGCCACGAGCCGTTCGTCGGCGACCCCGGCCAGCTCGACGAAAGCGACTCCATCCGCGAACCGCTCCTGCGAGCGGCGAGCCAGCTCGATCGCGAGCCTGGTCTTGCCACATCCGCCGACGCCGGCGAGCGTCAGCAGGCGCGCGGCGCGCTCGAGCGAGGCGAGCTCGTGCAGCTCGTGCTCACGGCCGACGAACGAGCTGACCTGCTCGGGCAGCCGGTACGGGGCCACGTCGGCCGGCTGCTCGCCCGACGCCACTTCGAGATCTTCCTTGAGCTGCGCGAGCTGCTCGCGACGCTCGAGCGTCCAGTCCTCGTAGCGATTCTCGGGAAGGAGCTCGCCCCCGTAGAGCTCGAGGGCGCGGCTGCTCGCGGCCGGCGAGCCGTCCCGGCGGGCGGCGGCGGCCGCAACCTCGAAGTCCTGGATGTCCACGCTCGCGTGGAGCACAAGCAGCTCGTCTCGCACCTCGACGGCCGTGGACCCCAGCACCCGTCGGGCCGCGTGGACGACCTGGTTGAGGTTGTTGGCCGCCGAGGCCGGGTCGCGCTCGGGCCACAGCACGTCCATGAGCTGCTCGCGGTGCATTCGGTGGCCCGGAGCGAGCGCCAGCAGCTTGACCAGGTCGCGCGCCTTGCGCAGCCGCCAGCGGACATCCGTCAGTGGCCGCCCGCCGATCGCGACGCCGAAGCCACCGAGCAGGGTGACGACCACGTCTTGAGGGGACGCCTCAGCGGATCCCCCGCCTGATGACTGCACTTCGCCCCCTGATCGTGTCCGTCTCGATCCGGCCGGGCCGGGACGAGAGCGCGGACGCACCTTTGACCGCTTTCAAGGTTACCCTCGCTTCACCTCAGTAGCTGAACACCGTCGCGCCGTCGCCGATCCACTCCCAGAGCGGGGTTGCCCCGGCGAGGCGCGCGCAGCTCACGACGCCCTCCTCGGCGAGCCCTCGTGCCTTGAAGCAGATCGGGCACAGCAGCAGCTCGCCACCCCCGTCCGCGAACTGCTGAAAGAGCTTTGAGACCGGCGGGGAGCCGGCCGCCTCGATCGCCTGCGCGTAGCCGGGCAGCCCGAGCCGCACGGCCTCCTTCGTCGCGAACATCGCAACGGGCTTCTCCTTTTCCAGTGCAGCCACGGCGACCAGGAACGCGACGGTCACCCGCTCTGCGTCCTCGTGTCCTGTCGCCAGGTTCACGACCACCTTCTCAGCCATCATCGACCTCCCTCTCTCTCGCGCCGGCCTCGCCGATGCTCTTCTTGGGACCGTAGAGAGGCGACGCGCCGCGGACTGCGGGATCGCTCACACAACCGGTGCGGCGCGGTCCTGCCAGAGCCCGGCATAGAGCCCGCCGGTCGCGAGGAGCCGATCGTGGTTGCCGCGTTCGAGCACGTGCCCGCCGTCGAGCACGACGATCTCGTCGAAGGAGCCGAGACCGCCCAGCTCGTGGGTGATCAGCAGCACCGTGCGGCCCTGCGTCGCCGCCAGCAGGTCGGCCAGGATCGCCTCCGCGGCCTCCGCCTCGACGTGCTCTCCCGGCTCGTCGAGGATCAGGATCGGGAAGTCTGCGAGCAGCGCACGGGCGAGCCCGAGCCGCTGGCGCTGGCCGCCGGAGATGCGCTCGCCCTGCGCGCCGAGGTCGGTCTCGAGACCCTCCGGGAGCGAGCGCGCCCAGCGGTCGAGGCGCACGCGCTCGAGCGCCGCCAGCAGCTCCTCGTCGGATGCCTCCGGGCGCGCGAGCCGCAGGTTCGCGGCCAGCGTCCCGGCGAACACGTGCGGGTCCTGCTCGACCATGCCGACCGTGTGCCGGATCTCCGCCTCGTCGAGCTCGGCCAGCTCGACGCCGTCGATGGTCACCGAGCCCGCTTCGTAGGCGAGGAAGCGCAGCAGCACCCAGCCGAGCGTCGTCTTGCCCGCGCCGCTCGGACCCACGAGCGCGACGCGCGCACCGGCCGGCAGGTCGAGGTCCACTCCCTCGAGCGTCCAGCCACTCTCGTCGGGGTAGCGGGCACCCAGTCCACGGACCGCAAGCGAGCGCGAGCCCCGCGCAGGTAGAAGGGCGGCGCGGGCCGGCTGCGCGACGGGGAGATGTGCGCGCATGACCTCGCCGAGGCGCGCGCCGGAGCGGCGCACCGCCTGGCCGGACTGCGCCGCGCCCGGCAGCGGGCTGAGCAGCTCGAACAACGCGAGCGGCACGAGCGCGAGGCCGGCGAGCAGGACCGGCGCGAGCCGGCCGTCGGCGACGGCCGCGATCCCGACAGCGAGCGACCCCCACATCGCCAGTCCGCTGAGGCCGCGGACGAGACCCTGCCCGACTCCCGCGGTGCGGGCTTCCGCGCGCGCCAGGGAACCGAGCCGCCGGTCGACGCCGCGCACGCGGCCGAGCGCGGCGTCCATCGCGCCGGCGACCAGCAGCTCCTCGGCCCCGGCGAAGAGGTCCACGACCTCGGCCGATAGTTCGCCCCGCGCGTCGGCGCGCCGCGCCGCCGAGCGCGCCGCGAGGCGACCGGCGAGGCACGGCACGGCCGTGGCGGCGAGCATCACCAGCACGAGCACGATCGCGCCCGCCGCCGGGAGCGCGACGAACACGGCGATCGCGGTCACGCCGCCCACGAGCGCGGCGATCGCGAACGGGAGCCCGACGCGCAGCAGCAGGTCCTGGATCGAGTCGACGTCGTCGACGACGCGTGCCAGCAGGTCCCCGCGGCGGAAGGCGGGCAGCCCCGCCGGAGCGAGCCGCTCGAGCCGCTCGTAGACGCCGACGCGGAGTCCGGCGAGCACGCGCAGCGCGGCGTCGTGGCCCGCGAGTCGTTCGCAGTAGCGAAGCAGGCCCCGGCCGAGCGCGAAGAACTGCACACCGACGATCGCGAGCGCGAGGGCCGACTCCTCGGGCCGCTGCGCCGAGCGGGAGATCAACCACCCCGAGGTCGCGATCAGCGCGACCGCGCACCCCGCCGCACCTACCCCGAGCAGGGTCGCGAGCGCGAGCCGCGGGGCGAACGGACGCATCGCCGCCCGGAACGGGCTCGCGCGCGACGCGCCATCCTCGCGCGCGTCCTCCGCCGCCCTCATGCCGCCGCCGTCCCCAGTTCGGGCATCGCGCTCCGCGTCGTCCGAGTCTCTCACGCCGCGACCGCCTCGCGTTCGAGCGTCACCACGCGGTCGCAGAGCGCGAGCGGCGCCGGGCGATGGGTGACGATCAGGGTCGTGCGGCCGCGCATCAGCCCGCGCAGGCTCTCGAGCACGTCGCGCTCGGTCGCGAGGTCGAGCCCCGCCGTCGGCTCGTCGAGCACCAGCAGCGACGCGTCGCGCAGGATCGCGCGCGACAGCGCGAGACGGCGGCGCTCGCCGGCGGAGAGGCCGCGGCCGCCCTCGCCGAGTGGTGTGTCGAGGCCCGCCGGCAGCTGCGCGAGCGTCCCGCCGAGGCCGGCTCGCTCGATCGCCGCGATGACCGCCGCGTCTGCCGCGGCGGCTTCTCCGAGGCGCACGTTCTCGCGCACCGTGCCCCGGAACAGGTGGGGGCGTTGGGGTACCCAGGCGATCTGCGCGTGCCACGCGCCCCGGTCGAGCGCGGCGATTTCGACCTCGCCGACCCGCGCCACGCCGGACTCCGGGGCGATCAGGCCGAGAAGCGCGGCGACGAGCGTGGACTTCCCGCAGCCGCTCGGACCCACCAGCCCGAGAACCTCGCCGGGAAGCAGCTCAAACGAGGCGCCTCTCACCGCGGGATCGGTCCGCCCCGGGTAGCGAATCGTGACGTCCTCGAGCGCGATCGGCGCGACAGCGAGATCGGGCACCTCCTCGTGCCCCGGCGCCCGGCCAGCCGGCGCGTCGATGACCTCGAACGAGCGGCGCGCGGCGGCGAGCCCTTCCGCGCTTGCGTGCCAGCTCGCGGCGAGACGACGCAGCGGCAGATAGGCCTCGGGGGCCAGCACGAGGGCGAACAGCCCGGCGCGCAGGCCGAGGTTGCCTCCCGTCAGGCGGATCCCGATCGCGACGGCGACCATCGCCACTGACACGGTCGCCACCAGCTCGAGGATCAGCGAGGAGAGGAACGTCACCCGGAGCGTCGCGAGCGTGCTCTCGCGATATGCCTCGCTCACGCGCGCGATCGAGGCGAGCTGGACGCGCCCGCGGCCGAAGATCTTCAGCGTCGGCAGTCCCGTGACGACGTCGAGGAAATGGCCCGCGAGGCGCTCGAGCCCGGCCAGTTGGCGCTCGACGCGTTCGCCTGTGACGGCGCCGACGAGCGCCATGAAGACGGGGATCAGCGGCAGCGTCACCAGCACGATCAGCCCGGAGATCCAGTCGTCGGCGAAGATCGCGATCACGATCGCCACGGGGGCGATCGCGGCGAGCACGAGGTGGGGGAGGTAGAGCGAGAACCAGCCGTCGAGCGCCTCGACGCCGCGGGAGGCGAGGATCGCCAGGTCCCCGGTGCGGACCCGCTGGTCGCGTTCGGCCGCCAGCTCGCTCCCCCGCGCGAGCAGCGCGCCGCGGAGCTCTGACTTCGCGCGCGAGCCCGCCCTGACGGCGCTCAGCTCCGCCGCCCACGCGAGCGCGGCGCGAACGAGCACCACGGCGAGCAGCGCGGCCAATGCCGTCTGGAGCTGCGAGACGCCGCGGCGGCCGCCGAACGCTTCGGCGACGAGGTATGCGATCAGCCATGCCTGAGCCACGATCAGCAGCGTGTCGGCGAATCCGAGCGCGGCGGAGATGCCCACGAACGTGCGGGCCGCGCCCGCGCGCCGGAGCAGCCTGCGGTCGATGCCCGCCGTGCCGTCGGCGCGAGTCATCCGGCCAACATGACGGCGCTGCGAGGCATCTCGTTCATCCTCATCGAATGATGCTGGCGGAGGGTGCCGCCGGTACTTCTACCCGTGCGGGCCGCCCCCGACGGCCGTAGCCCTCTGCAGCGCGCCGCCGGAGCTGGGGCGCGGGGGCTCGATCTCGACCGAAAGGATCAGCGATGAGCAGCGCGGTCTCACCTCGCTCCGGAGCCTCCGAGACGGCCGACGTGCTGGTCATCTTCGGAATCACGGGCGACCTGGCGAAGGTGATGACCTTCCGCTCCCTCTATCGCCTCGAGCGCCGCGGGCTCCTGGCGTGCCCGATCGTCGGGGTGGCCTCGGACGACTGGACGATCGAGCGGCTGCGCAAGCACGCGGCCGAATGCATCGAAGCGACGGGCGAGCATCTCGACCAGGAGGTGTTCGACCGCTTCGCCGCGCGCCTCTCCTACGTGAGCGGCGACTTCACCGACGCAGCCACCTATGGGCGCGTCCACGACGCGATGGGGGGCGCCAAGACCCCGGTCTTCTACCTGGAGATCCCGCCGTCGCTGTTCGGGAGGGTGATCGGGCAGCTCTCAGGCGCGGGGCTCACGAAGACCGGCCGGGTCGTCGTCGAGAAGCCTTTCGGGCACGACCTCGCCTCGGCGCGCGCGCTGGCGGCAGAAATCCACCAGTACATCGAGGAGCCGCAGCTGTACAGGATCGACCACTTCCTGGGCAAGATGGGCACCGACGAGTTCCTCTACCTGCGTTTCGCGAACACGATGGTCGAGCCGGTCTGGAATCGCAACCACATCGCCTGCGTCCAGATCACGATGGCCGAGAGCTTCGGCGTCGAGGACCGCGGGCACTTCTACGACCCCGTCGGAGCCGTGCGCGACGTGGTGGTCAACCACCTGATGCAGGTCGTCGCCGTCGCGGCCATGGAGCCACCGGCGACCACCGATCCCGAAAGCCTCAAGGACGCCAAGTTCGCGCTCTTCCACGCGATGCCGGAGGCTCAGACGGGGCACTACGTGCGCGGCCAGTACGACGGCTACCGCGACATCGACGGCGTCGCGAAGGACTCGACCACCGAGACGTACGCCGCGCTGCGCCTGGAGATCGACAACTGGCGCTGGAGCGGCGTGCCGTGGTTCATCCGCACCGGCAAGCGCCTCCCGGTCACGCAGACCGAGCTGCGCGCCGTCTTTCGCGACCCGCCCCGTCTTGGCTTCATCGACCACGGCCGCCGTCGCCCCGAACCGAACCAGTTCGTGATCAAGCTCGACCCGACGACCGGCACGCGACTGATCCTCGACGCGCACCGCGCCGATCTCGAAGGCCCGGAGGAGATCCATTTCGACGTTGAGTTCGCGGACCAGGGCGGCGAGGCTCCAACCCCCTACGAGGTCCTGCTGCTGGATGCGATCCGCGGGGACAGCAGCCGCTTCACGCGGCAGGACGGTGTGGAAGAGACGTGGCGGATCTTCGAACCTCTGCTGAAAAAGCCGCCCGAGGTCCACGGCTACGCGCCCGGGACGTGGGGCCCGTCCGAGGCCGACCGTCTGGTCGAGCGCTTCGGCGGCTGGCACGGACCGTGGGTGGAGTCATGAGCCCCGACGAGAAGGACACCCCCGACGTGATGCCGCAGAGCGCGGCGATGCCCTCGCCGTTTCCGCCGATCGCCGACTATGGCTTCCTCTCCAACTGCCACACGGGCGCGCTCATCGCCCCGGATGGGGCCGTGGACTGGTTGTGCGTGCCTCGCTTCGACTCGCCGAGCGTGTTCGGCATGCTGCTCGACCGCCAGGCCGGCAACTTCCGCTTCGGGCCGTTCGGGATCAACGTCCCCTCCGCGCGCGTGTACGAGCCCGGGACGAACATGCTGCTGACGACGTGGAAGACCGGCAGCGGCTGGCTGATCGTGCGCGATGCGCTCACGCTCGGCGCCAGAACGCACGCTGATGAGATCACGCCGCACACGCGCCCGCCCACCGACCAAGATGCGCGCCACGTCCTCGTCCGGACCGCGATGTGCCTCGAGGGAGAGGTCGAGGTCGAGCTGACGTGCGAACCGGTCTTCGACTATGGCCGCCAGGTCGCGACCTGGTCGACCGCCGACGGCGATCACGTCGCGGACGCGACGGGCGGGGACATCACGATCCGGCTGCGCTCCGATCTCTCCCTCGGCATCGAGGGCGATCGCGTCCGTGCGCGTCACGTGCTGCGACAGGGCGAGCAGGCCTTTTGCTCGCTCTCCTGGGCCGAGGAGCTGGCCGGGCCGGAGAACCTCGACGAAGTTAACGGACAGCTCGCGGACACCGCGCGGTTCTGGCGCGAGTGGCTTGGCAAAGCGCGCATCCCCGATCATCGCTGGCGCGACCCAGTGCAGCGCTCGGCGCTCGCGATCAAGGGGCTCACCTACATGCCGACCGGGGCGACCGTCGCCGCGCTCACGACCTCCCTGCCCGAGACCCCCGGGGGCGAACGCAACTGGGACTACCGCTTCACCTGGCTGCGCGATTCGACGTTCACGCTGCAGGCGCTCTTCTACCTGAACCTTGACTGGGAGGCCCAGGAGTTCATGCAGTTCGTCGCCGACCTCGAGCCGAACGCCGACGGTGCGCTGCAGATCATGTACGGAATCGACGGGCGGCGCGACCTCACGGAGGTCCTGATCGACGAGCTCTCCGGCTACGCCGGCGCCTCGCCGGTTCGGGTCGGCAACGGCGCCTACAACCAGCGCCAGAACGACGTCTACGGCGCGGCACTGGACGCGATCCTGCTGCACACCCGTCGCAGCCAGCGGCTGCCGCGCCGACTGTGGCCGATCGTCGAGTCCCAGGCCGAGTGCGCGATGAAGGTCTGGCGCGAACCCGATCAGGGCATCTGGGAGGCCCGCGGAGACCCCAAGCAGTACGTCTCGTCGAAGCTGATGTGCTGGGTGGCGATGGATCGCGCCTCCAAGCTCGCGCACATCGGCGGCGAGTCCAAGCAGCAGGAACGCTGGGGGTCGGTGGCGGACGAGATCCGCGAGGACATCCTCGCCAACGGCGTCAGCGAGCGCGGGGTGCTGCGCCAGCACTACGAAACGGATGCCCTCGACGCCTCGAACCTGCTGGCTGCGATCTTCGGCTTCCTGCCGGGCTCCGACGAGCGGTTGCGCGCGAGCGTGCTCGCCATCGCCGACGAGCTGACCGAGGACGGCTTCGTGCTGCGCTACCGGACGGAAGAGACCGACGACGGGCTGAGCGGCAAGGAGGGGAGCTTCTTGATCTGCTCCTTCTGGCTGGTCTCGGGCCTCGCGGTGATAGGCGAGGAGCAGCGTGCCCGCGATCTGATGGAACGGCTGCTGCGCGTAGCCTCGCCGCTCGGTCTCTACGCCGAGGAGTTCGACACCAGCACCGGACGGCACCTCGGCAACTTCCCGCAGGCGTTCTCGCACCTGGCTCTGATCGAGGCGGCCGGTCGCATCATCCTCATGGAGCGGACGGCCGAGCTCGGGTAAGGCGGCGCATGACGAACGACCTCGCCCGCTGGCAGTTCGCGACCACGAGCATCTACCACTTCTTCTTCGTGCCCGTCACGATCGGGCTCGCGTTCCTGATCGCGCTGCTTCAGACCGCCTGGTACCGCAGCGACAAGCCCGAGTACAAGCGGCTCGCGAAGTTCTTCGGCGTGCTGCTGCTGATCAACGTCGCCGTCGGCGTCGTCACCGGGCTGGTGCAGGAGTTCGAGTTCGGCATGAACTGGTCGCAGTACTCGCGCTTCGTCGGCGACGTGTTCGGAGCGCCTCTCGCGATGGAGGGACTCGCGGCCTTCTTCTTGGAGTCGACCTTCCTCGGGCTGTGGCTGTTCGGCTGGGACCGCCTGCCGAAGCGCGTGCACCTGGCGTGCATCTGGCTCGTCTCGCTCGGCACCGCGCTCTCGGCGATGTTCATCCTCGCTGCGAACTCGTGGATGCAGCATCCGGTCGGGTACGCGATGAACAGCCACGGTCAGCCGGAACTGAACAACATCGGCGCTCTCTTCACCAATCCCACTTTCTTGTGGGGCTATGTGCACGTGCTGCTCGCCTCGCTCGTCACGGGCTCGCTCGTGATGCTGGCGGTCTCCGCCTGGTACCTGCGCAAGCAGCGCGAGGTCGCGATCTTCTCCAAGAGCGCCCGCCTTGCGCTGATCGTGCTGCTGCCGGTGATCGTCCTGCAGATATTCGTCGGCAACAAGCTGGGCGAGATCGAGACCACCTACCAGCCGATGAAGATCGCCGCCGCCGAGGCTCAATGGGAAAGCTGTCAGCCGTGTTCGTTCTCGGCCTTCCAGATCGGAGGCGGGAAGAACGACCACACCCCGTCGCAGATCATTGAAATCCCCCACCTCCTGTCCGTGCTCGGGACCGGCGAATGGAACGGCGCGGTCAGGGGACTGAACCAACTCCAGCGCGAATACGAAAAGAAATACGGCCCGGGCAACTACATCCCGAACGTCTTCATCCAGTACTGGTCGATGCGGGTGATGGCCTACCTCGGCACGCTGGTCGTGCTGTTCGCGCTCTGGGGCGCCTGGCTCATCCGCAAGGGAACGCTCGAGCGCTCCAAGTGGTTCCTGCGCCTGTCGGTGTGGGCCGTCGTCACCCCGTTCTTGATGAACACGGCCGGCTGGCTGCTGACCGAGAACGGGCGCCAGCCGTGGATCGTGCAGGGCCTGATGAAGACGGCGGTCGCGAACTCGCCGTCGGTGAGCACGGCCGACATCTGGATCAGCCTGATCGCGTTCGTGCTCGCCTACATCGTGCTGGGCGGCGCCGATCTGTTCCTGATGCTGCGCTACTCGCGCCGCGGGCTCTCCGAAGATGAGGACGTGGGCGGCGCCGCCGTCCCCGCGATGGGCTACTAGATGCTTCACCTGCACACGCTCTGGTTCGTGATCCTCGCGATCCTCTGGGTCGGCTTCTTCGTACTCGAGGGCTTCGACTTCGGGGTGGGGATGCTGCACATGCTCGTGGGCCGGGACGAACCCGAGCGCGAGCAGGCGATCAGCACGATCGGGCCCTGGTGGGACGGCAACGAGGTCTGGCTGATCGTCGCCGGCGCCGGGACGTTCGCGGCGTTCCCGCAGTGGTACGCGACGATGTTCTCGGCCTTCTACCTGCCGCTGTTGATCGTGCTGCTCGCGCTGATGGCGCGCGGGGTGGGGCTCGAGTTCACGACCAAACGGCAAGACGCGGGCTGGCGCAAACGCTGGCGCTGGGCGGTCGTGATCGGGAGCCTGCTGACGCCGCTGCTGCTCGGCGTCGCGCTCGGCGACCTGTTGCACGGGCTGCCGATCGACTCCTCGCACGAGTACACCGGCGGTTTCTTCGACCTGCTGACCGGCTACGGGATCTGGACCGGCCTGACACTGCTCGGCTTGTGTCTGCTGCACGGCGCGACCTTCCTCAAGCTGCGGACCACCGGCCACGTCCGTGAGCGCGCCGCGGCGCTGGGACGTCCGATCGGCTGGGCGGCGATCGCGCTTGTCGTCGGCTTCGTCGTCTGGACGCGGACGGTCGGCGGCCCGGACGTCCCGGACCCAGTCCAGGTCCTCGCCCTGCTCGCGGTGATCGCGGCCGTCGCGCTCATCTCCACCGACCACGACGGCTTCGCCTTCGCAGCCTCGGGTGTCGCGATCGCCGCCTGCGTCGGCTCGATCTTCATCGACCTCTATCCGAACGTGATGGTCTCGAGCACCAACGACGCCTACAACCTCACGGTGAGCAACGCCGCCTCGGGTGGCTACGCACTGAAGGTGATGACGATCGTCACCGTGGTGATCTTCCCGATCGTGCTGCTCTACCAGGGCTGGTCCTTCTACGTGTTCCGCGCGCGCGTGCGCGGCCCGGGTGAGCGTGCCGAGAGCGCCGCCGCGCCGGCAGAGCTCCACGGGCAGCCCGGATGATGGCGAGCGACCCGCACCGCGTCGTGATCGTCGGCGGCGGCTTCGGCGGTCTGTTCGCCGCCAAGTTCCTGCGCCGCGCGCCGGTGGAGGTGACGCTGATCGACCGCACCAACCACCACACCTTCCAGCCGCTGCTCTACCAGCTCGCCACCGGCATCCTCTCCGAGGGGGCGGTCGCGCCGCCGCTGCGCGAGGTCCTGCGCAAGCACCGCAACCTGACCGTGGAGCTCGCCGACGTCCAGGGCTTCGACCTCGACGCGCGCACCGTCACGGCGGCACGCCCGCTCGGGCCGCCGCTCTCGGTGCCCTACGACTCGCTGATCGTCGCAGCCGGGGCGACCGGCTCCTACTTCGGCCACGACGAGTTCTGCCAGTTCGCACCGGGCATGAAGACCGTCGACGACGCACTGGAGCTGCGCGCGCGGATCTTCGGCGCCTTCGAGATGGCAGAGCTCGAGGAGGACCCGGAGGAGCGGCGGGCATGGCTCACGTTCGCCGTGATCGGCGCCGGCCCGACGGGCGTCGAGATGGCGGGGCAGATCGCCGAGCTCTCGCGCCGCGCGCTGAAGGACAACTTCCGGCGCATCGACCCGGCGAGCGCGCGCGTTCTGCTGCTCGACGGCGGCAAGGAGCCGCTGGCCACCTTCGGCGAGAAGCTCTGCGCGATCGCCACGAAGGAGATCGAACGCACGGGCGTGGAGCTGCGGATGAGCACTCGTGTCACCGACGTGGGGCCCGAGGGGATCCTCGTGCAGGGGCCCGCCGGAGAGGAGCGGATCGCGTGCCGGGCGAAGGTCTGGGCCGCGGGCGTGCAGGCTTCGCCGCTCGCCGGCGCCCTCGCCGAGGCGACGGGCGCGGAGACCGACCGGGCCGGGCACATCACGGTCCTCCCCGACTGCACCCTGCCGGGTCATCCCGAGGTCTTCGTGGTCGGGGACATGATGGCGCTGGAGGGCCTGCCCGGCGTGGCGGAGGTCGCGATGCAGTCGGGCATCCACGCCGCTCGGACGATCAAGCGGCGCCTCAGCGGCGATCACGACGCCAAGCCGTTCGTGTACCGCGACCTCGGCAGCATGGCGACGATCTCGCGGTTCCGGGCCATTGTCAGCTTCAAGGGCATCAAGGTCGGCGGCTTCCTCGGCTGGCTGATGTGGGCGTTTGTGCACCTCACCTTCCTCACCGGCTTCAAGAACCGCTGGTTCGCCTTGGGCAAGTGGCTCTCGGCGTTCGTGGGGCGAGGCCGCGACGAGCGCACGATCACGATGCAGCAGGCCTCGGCCCGTGTGATCGCGATGCGCCTCGGGGTTCACCCGGGCCAGGAAGACCTCTCGCCTTACATCCGGCCGTCCGGTTCCGGCGCGACCGAGACGCCCGGCGAGGCTCCCGCGCGATGACGGAGATCGCCGTTTGGCAGGCCGAACGCGTGGCGCGCTTCCGCGCGCTGCACGAGCAGGGCTGCTTCGCGATCCCGAATCCATGGGATCCGGGCACCGTCCGTGCGCTCGAGGCGTTGGGCTTCGAGGCGCTCGCCACGACCAGCGCGGGCTTCGCGTTCTCGCGCGGTCGCCCCGACGCCCTCGATGCCCTCGACGTTCGCCAGGTGCTCGACCACGTCGCCGAGCTCGCCGCCGCGGCGCGCGTGCCGGTCAACGCGGACTTCCAGTCCGGCTACGCGGACACCGCGGAGGGGGTCGCTCAGAACGTGCGCCGCTGCGCCGCGACGGGCGTTGCCGGCCTCTCGATCGAGGACGCGACGGGGGAGGGTCTCTACTCGCTCGCCGAGGCGGCGGAGCGCGTGCGCGCGGCGCGCCGCGCGATCGACGAAAGCGGGACAGGGGTGCTGCTGACGGCGCGCGCCGAGTGCTTCCTCGTCGGAAGCCCCGATCCGCTGGCCGAGTCGATCGAGCGCCTGCAGGCCTACGCCGCCGCCGGCGCCGATGTGCTGTTCGCGCCCGGCGTGCGCGAGCGCGAACACATCGAGGCGATCGTGGACGCGGTCGCTCCGACACCGGTCAACGTCCTGATGAGCACCGACACCGGGCTGAGCGTCTCCGATCTCGCGGCGCTCGGGGTCCGCCGCATCAGCGTCGGCTCGGCACTCGCCCGCGTCGCGTGGAAGGCCTTCCTCGAGGCTGCGGGCGCGATCGCACGCGAGGGCAGCTTCGCGGGGCTTGGCGCCGCGGCGCCCTTCGCCGAGCTGAACGAGCTGTTCTCGGGCGGTTAGCCCCTGCCGCCCGCGAGGCGGCGAGAGACGGCGCCGGCCGCGCTGAGGGAGGGCTCGCCGGCGCGCGCACTCACGGGGCGCCGTCCGTCGGCCCGGGGCCTGGGCCGCCCTCACGACGGCTGCGGCCGCGGTGGGCCACGATCGCCCACGCGACCAGCGCAGCGGCGGCGGCGCCGATCAGCCCCCAGGCCCAGCCGGGCAGACCGCCTTCTTCTTCGTCTTCTTTGTCGGCGGCCGCCGCCCCCAACGCGGCGGCGGCGCCCGGGTTGGCGGTCGCGCCCGTCGTCGTGGTGGCGGTCGCCGTCGCGGTCTCGGTCCTGATCACGGTGTTGGTCTGCACCGGCGCCGTCACGGTCTTGGTGGTCGTCACGGTTTTCGCGGGCTTCTCTTTTTCGGCCGGTTCGGTGTCGGTCGTGGCGTCCGTCCCGGGGTTCGTCGTCGCCGCGCTCTCGTTGCTGTCGGCCGTCTTCGCCGGCGCGCTCGCCGTCTTCGCAGCGCTGGGAGCCGTGTCCGCGGTGCTCGTCGCCTTCGCTTCCTCGCTCGCGCTCGCCGCTTTGGCTTTCACGCTCTCTGCCGCCTGGCTCGCGCTGCTTGCGACGCCGCTCGTGCTCGACCCGCACGCCGCGAGCGTCAACCCCGCGAGCACCGCCACGAAGCTTGCTGTCGAGAGCCTTCTCAACGCGGCGTAGAGCTCTCGCACCTCACGCCTCCGCGTAGCGTTCGAGGAACAGCGCCTCGGCCAGCGCGAGGTGCTCGATCTCGGACGGGTCGACGCTCTCGTTCGGCGCGTGGATCAGGCACTTGGGCTCCTCGACGCCCATCAGGAAGATCTCCGCCTTCGGGTAGGTCTCGGCGAAGACGTTGCAGAGCGGGATCGAGCCGCCCTGGCCCTCGGTCGTCATCTCGCGCCCGTATGCCTCCTCCATCGCCGCCTTCAGGGCGTCGAACGCCGGCCCGTTCAGCGAGCCGACGAACGGCTCCCCGACGGCGACGCGATCGATCTCGCAGCGGAGGTTCCACGGGACCCGCTTCTGCAGATGCGCGATCAGCGCATCCTGAGAGTCCTTCGCGCTCTCCCCGGGCGGCACGCGCAGGCTGACACGCGCGGCCGCGGCGGCCTGGATCGCGTTCACGGCGCCCGCCACGGGCGGGACGTCGATGCCGAGGACGGTAACCGCCGGCCGCGCCCACAGCATGTCCGCCACCGTGCCGCTTCCGAGGAGATCCACGCCATCGAGAACCTGTGCGTCGGCGCGGAACTGCTCGGCGGGGTAGTCGACGCCCTGCCACTTCCCCGAGGCATCGATGCCGTCGATCGTCGCGTCGCCGCGGTCATCGCACAGCGAGGCGAGCATCGCCAGCAGCCCCGCGACAGGGTCGGGCGCCGCCCCGCCGACCATGCCGGAGTGCATCGCGCTGCCCAGCGCGCTCAGCTTCACGTCGACGTTCGCCACCCCGCGAAGCGTCGTCGTGAGCGTCGGCACCCCGACGGCGACGTTGCCCGTGTCACAGACGAGGATCGCGTCGGCGGCCAGCAACTCGGCGTTCTGCGGCACGAACGCCTCGAGGCCGCCGGTGCCCTGCTCCTCGGAGCCCTCACAGACCAGCTTCACTCCGGTCGGGAAGCCGCCGTGCACCTCCTTGAGCGCGCGCAGCGCCGCCAGGTGCATGACGACGTTGCCCTTGCAGTCGGCCGCGCCGCGCCCGAACCAGCGCCCGTCGCGCTCGGTCAGCTCGAAGCTCGGCGTCTTCCACTCCGCCTCGCCGAGCGGCGGCTGCACGTCGTAGTGGCTGTAGAGGAGCACGGTGGGAGCGCCGTCGGGGCCCGGGGCGTGGCCGTGGACCGCCATGCTGCCGTCGGGAGTGCGCGACAGGGCTGCATCCTCGAGGCCGACCTCGGCGAACGCGTCGCGCACCCACTCAGCCGCCTTCTCGCACTCCTCGGGCGGGTACTGGTTCGGGTCGGCGACCGACTTGAACGAGACGAGCTCGGCGAGGTCCGAGCGGACCCGCTCCATCTGGCCGGTGACGGCCTCGCGCAGATCCTCGCTCATGCGAGAGGAGCCTCACGCCGGGGATTCACGGCGCCATCCCCCCGTTCGGGTTAAAGCCGTACGGGTGGGACCGGAAGCGAGCCCGAGCCGCTGCCGTCACGCTCGCCGCGGCGCTCGCGCTCGCTGTCTGCCGCCGGGTCGACCGGTCGCAGGCCGAGCCGCTCGAGCGCGCCGGCCGAGCACAGGATCAGCTCGAGCGTCGCGCAATCCTCGAGCTCCAGCAGCGGTTCCTCCAGGTGCTGCCCGTCGGACTCTGTGATCGCGTGCTGGACGCGGAACAGGGAGCGGCCGTCTGTCAGGTAGGTGCCGGTGACCGAGGGCCTGGGGTGCCGCTCGGGCTCCTTCTCGGCCGGGGGGCGCGGGCTCTCGCGATCGGCGCCGTCGCCGGCGGGTGGATCCGCGGGTGCCCTGCGCCGGAGGCGCATCAGCCCGGCCGGCCTCGGACGGGCGCGCCGGATGCCGGGTCCTCCGGGGGCCGACCCGCGGATACGAACGGGACGCTCACGGGCCGAGCGTCGCGTACTGAGGCGCGTCCCGCATCACCTCGAAGGGATGACCGGTCTATACCCGATCATCTGCTGCGGCGATGCTTGGATCCGGGGCAAAGGCAGGGCGGGGAGCGGCTCCTGGGACCGGGCGGCGATGAGCGGCGCGGGCGGCCCGGGCAACGAGGGCGATCAGCCGAGCGAGCGAGCGGCGCAGGCGGCCAAACGTATCCGGGGCGAGGGGCGGGCGCTGATCGCCGAGCACCGGATCGAACCCGAACTGGCGCCGTACGCGTGGCTGCTCGGGCTGCTCGCAGTCGTGTTCCTCGTCGAGGGGATCGTCGCCCACCCCTCCGACCTCGTCATCGTGGCGCTCACCGCGCTGCTCGCCACCACCACGCTGCTCGCGCTCTACATCGGGCACGTTCGGCGCGGCGTGCTGATCGGCGGCGCCGTGGTCGGCGCCGCGCTGGTCCTGACGACTCTGATCGAGGCTCTCACCGGCGGCGTCGACGCGGCCACCGTCGCGATCGCGAACGCGTTCCTCGTCGCGCTTGCCCCGGCTGCGATCCTGATCGGAGTCATCAGGCGGCTGACCGCGCTCCGCGCCGTCACGATCGAGGCGGTCATCGGGGTGCTCTCGGTGTACCTGCTGCTCGGGATGCTGTTCGCGTTCGTCTACGCCGCCATCGACCGCCTCGGCACCGCGCCGTTCTTCGAGCAGGGCGTCGCCGCGACGGCGTCACAGTGCCAGTACTTCAGCTTCACGACGCTCGCCACCGTCGGCTACGGCGACCTCACGGCGAGATCCAACCTCGGGCACACGCTCTCGGTCTTCGAGGCGGTGCTCGGCCAGGTCTACCTGGTAACCGTTGTCTCGCTGATCGTGGGCAACCTCGGCCGGCGCCGGCGCGACGCCGCGCCCGCCGCGGACTAGCGCCGGCTACGTCCCTTTGACGGCCTTCAGCCGTTTCTTGCGCACGGCCCGCAGCAGCGCGCGGTGGTCGCTTTCGTTCTGGTCGGCATACGCGACGGCGAAGGCTGCCAGCGCCTTGTCGAGCTGCTCCCCCTGGCCGGCGTAGGACGCGACGGCGATCGCATCGCCCGAGCGAGCGTGCGCGTGGGCGAGCGACCAGCCGCAGATCCGGGCGAACGCCGCCATCCCCTTCGGCTCCATCCGCTCGATGTCGGGCGAGAGCTTCCAATCCCAGAGCTGACGGATGTAGAAGTCGCGGTAGACGCCCTCCGGGTTCGCGTCGGTCCCGACCCAGCCGAGGAAGATGTCGCTGCTCGTCTGCATCGCGCGCTGCCCTTCCACGACGCGCTGGCCCTGGTTTCCGAACGGGGTCTCCCCACACACCTGCTCGAGCACCGACGGCTGGGCTTCCTTGCACTGCAGGAACAGCGGATCGGACTCGTCGCGGCCGATCAGCAATACGATCCAGCAGCGCGTGCCGACGCTGCCCACCCCCACGACCTTCCGCGCCATATCGGCGAAGCGGTAGCGCTCGAGCAGCCGCCGCCGGTCGCCCAGCAGGCAGGCGGTGTATTCCTCCAGCACCCCGCGCAGGGCCTCTTCGATCTCGCCCGCCTCGGCGTCGCCGAGCAGTTCGTGGACCGGGACGATGAGCGGAGGGTCGCTCACGATGCGTGGCACGTCGCCGCTGGTCTGGGCCAGCTTCTCGAACGCCCGCGTGGAGTCCTTCCGGCGCGCCTTCAGCCCCGCCTGCTCCACGGCGCGGGCCTGGCGGGCGTGGGCCTGGGCGCGCAGCGCGGCCGTCAGCGTCGCCTCGTCCAGCCGCGTGTACCAGAGCTCGAGCTCTCCCATCGAGGCGAACCGTCGCATCGCCTCTCGGTACTGGCGGACGGTGGCCTTGACCATCTTCTCGCGAGCCGAGGTCTCTATTCCCCGCTCGCGGGCGTAGATCTCAACGCTCGCGACGAGCCGCTTGAGGTCCAGCTCGAACGAGCCAGGCAGCGTCTCGTCGAAGTCGTTGAGATCGAAGACGAGCGCCCGGTCGGGGGAGGCAAAGCCCCCGAAGTTCGACATGTGCGCGTCGCCGCAGAGCTGCGTCTGCAGGCCGGTCACGGGACCGGTCGCCAGATCGGAGGCCATCACGATCGCGGCGCCGCGGTAGAACGTCGCCGGCGAGACCATCATCCGCCCGTAGCGGATCGGTACGAGCTCTGGCACCCGCGTCTCGGCCTGCTGTTCGAGCAGGTCGATCGGGTCGGGCCGGTCGGGCGCGGGGGCCCATTCGCCGTGCGCGGAGCGGGGCACGTCGGCTCTCGCCTGGCGGCCCCGCTGCGCACGGTCCTCGACGGACCCGAGGGAGGGAGCAGCTTGTTCTGCCGTCGCCGCCACGTTCGGATCGTCTTCTATCGCCGGGGGTCGCGTCATCATGCGCATCGGGTGATGGTCGGTGCCGTCGGTGCGCTTAGCGTCCCGCGAGGCCCCGGGCGCGCCCTGGGGAACGGCTATGGGCCTGCTGGAGTCGACCTACAAGACGGGAGTCGGGCTTGCGATGCTTCCCGCCCGCACGGCTATGGCCGGGCTGGAGGGAGCGGCCGAGCTCGAGCGCCGCGCACGGCGGGAAGCGACGAGCGCCGCAGACCGCGCGCTGATGTCTGCGATCGACATGGCCGTGGAGCGCCTGCTCTCCGACGACGTCATCGAGCGCGTGCTCGTGCAGCTCGAGCGCACCGCGGTCGCGCAGCGCGTCGTCGAGCGTCTGCTCGACGACGGCACCGTCGAGCAGATCGTCCAGCGGGTGCTCGCCGGACCCGAGGCCGAGCGCATCCTGGCGGCCGCGCTGGAAGGCCCGCTCGTCGAGGAGACGGTCTCCCGGTTGCTCGAGAACCAGGCGGTGTGGGTGCTGGTCGACGAGATCGCACGCAGCCCGTCGGTGACCGAAGCGATCGCGCATCAGGGTACGGGGTTCGTGGATCAGGTCGCCGAACGTGCGCGCGACCGCTCCCGCAACGCAGACGCGCTCTTGGAACGCGTCGCCCGGCGTCTGGTCAAACGCCGCGGCGAGGACGCCGGCCCACCGCCGGCTCTCCCCGAAGGCTCCTCGACGTGAGCTTCGAGGTCCAGGACGACGCGACCCGCGAGGCGCAACGCGCCGCCGCGGCGAGGCTGCGCCCCCCAGTGCCCCCGGCCTACCTCGCAAAGACCCCTTATGCCGGCCTGGCCACGCGTCTGATAGCCCTTGCCCTCGACGCCGTCGTGGTGGACGGCGTTGCCCTGTTCGTGGCGGTGACCGTAGGCCTGGGACTGTCGTTGCTGCACATGCCGAGCGAGGTCAACAAGATCCTGGCCGCCTTCGGCGCTCTGATCTGGGTGCTCTGGTCGATCGGCTATTTCGTGTTCTTCTGGTCGACGACCGGCCAGACGCCCGGCTCGCGGATGATGTCGATCGTCGTTCTCGACACGGAGGGGAGGGGTCGCTTGAAGCCGCGGCGGGCGCTGTTGCGCTTCCTCGCCCTGTGCGCCGGCGCTGCGGCGCTCCTGCTCGGGATCGTGATCATGCTCTGGGACCCGCGTCGGCGGTGCTTCCACGACCGTGTTGCGCGCACGATCGTCGTCTACGCGCCGCCGCGGCCGCTGCTCTGAGCGCCGGCTCGTCCGGACCGTGCGAGACGGTCACCCGCGGTCGGCGTGCGCTCCGCCGGGCGGAACCGGGGCCACGCCGTGCGCTCCGTCGGGCGAAACCGAGGCCCCGCCCGACGGGCGTGCGCTCGAATGCCGGACTAGGTCCCTTCCATCCGTCCGCCGTAGCAGATCAGCCCGTAGATCACGAGGATGTCCATCGCGAAGAGCGCGACCGAGAGCCAAGGGTTCGCGGCGACGAACAGGAGCTGCGCGATCGCGTTCAGCGACGCGATGAACACGCCCAGCCACCGCGCCAGTTGGGAGCGGGCCCAGATGCCGGCGCCGGCGAGGATCTGGATCGCGCCGATGATGGTGAGAATCCAGCCCCACGTCTTCAGATCGGTGATCACGAAGTTCGTGTTGCCGATATAGAATTTCGATTCGTCGATCGCGGCGATCCCGTAGATGAAGTTCAGGATTCCGACGATCATGATCATCACGCCGGAGAAGACGATCCAGCCGAACCCGCGTTCGTCTTCGTAGTCGTAGCCGGAGTCCGCCCGCGCCGGCCTGCCGGCCGAGGGATCGGTGGTACTCATCAGTCACTACCTCCTCGTTGGTGGACCGCTCGCCGCGAATGGCGGCAACACGCATCACGAGGGTACGTCGGTCCCCGGCGTCAGCATCACCCGTGTCGGGTGACGCCAACGTCCGGCCCGCAGGCGATGCTGGCGGCATGGCTGCCGCGTCAGAGGCCGCACCCGCGCCGCGGGTCCGCTCGCACCGTCTGCTCACCACGACACTGGTGACAGTCGCGACGATTCTCGCCTTCTTCGCCTGCTTCTCCGTGTGGGCGAACAGGCAGGCGCTCAACACGGACAACTGGACGAAAACCAGCGGAAACCTGCTCGAGAACCACGCCGTGCAGGACGCGCTGAGCGTCTACCTGGTCAACCAGGTCTTTCAGTCGGTCAACGTCTCGCACAAGCTCGAAGAAGCGCTCCCAGGGGAACTGAAGGGGCTCTCGGGTCCCGTGGCGGCGGGACTGCGCCAGCTCGCCGGCCAAGCGGTCCCGAAACTGCTCGCGAACCCGCAGGTGCAGGAACTCTTCAAGCAGGCCAACCGCAACGCGCACCGCCAACTGCTCGCGATCCTCAACGGCGGCAACGCGCTGATCTCGACGAAGAACGGCGTCGTGGTGCTGAACCTCCATGAACTGGTCACCCAGCTCGCAGGGCAGCTCGGGGTTAGCAGCCAGGTCGAAACCGCGCGCGAAAAGCTGTCCGGCTCGAACGGCGAAGTCGCGCGCTCCACAGCCGAAGAAAAACTCGGCATCACACTGCCCCCGAGCACCGGCAAGATCACGATCCTGCGCGCGAGCCAGCTCAAGACCGCCCAGAACGTCGCGAAAGCGATCAAAGGCCTGGCGATCCTGCTTCCGCTGCTCGGGCTCGCGCTCTACGCGCTTGCGATCTGGTTCGCCGAGGGCCGACGCAGAACGATGCTGCGCACCGTCGGTTGGTGCTTCTTCGGGGTCGGTGTGACATTGCTTCTCGCGCGCCGCGTCGCCGGTCACACGATCGTCGACGAACTGGTGAAAGTGCCGGCGAACAAAGCGGCCGGCGAAGCCGTGTGGTCGATCGGCACCTCGCTGCTCTATGACATCGCGGTCGCGATGGTGCTCTACGGCTTGGCGATCGTGTTCGCGGCCTGGATCGCCGGGCGCACGCGGGTGGCGACCTCGCTGCGACGCGCGGCGGCGCCGTGGATGCGCACGCACGAGGCGGGCTCCTACGGTGTCGCGGCGGTCGTGCTGCTGGTGATCGTGCTGTGGGGGCCGACGCCCGCGACGCGCCAGTTCCTGCCCGTGCTCGGGTTCGCCGTGCTGTTCGCGTTCGGGGTCTGGGTGCTCAGACGCGAGACCCAGGCAGAGTTCCCCGATGCTCAGTCGAGCGAATCGATGGCCGCCCTGCGGTCGATGTTCCACCGCCGAGACCATTCGCCGGCGGTCGCCTCGGCAGGCGTCGCCGCCTCCTCCGCCCCGACGCCGGCTCCGGCCGCGGCCCCCGAACGGCCACCGCCCGACGGCGACGCGGGCTAAACGCGCGGAACGCTCGCCTCGTCGGCGAGGAACAGCAGCGCCGCCTTCACCCTCCTGCTGACGTTCCCGGGCTCGGTCAGCCCGAGCTTGGCGAAGATCGAGTTCACGTGCTTCTCGACCGCGCGCTTGGTCAGCACCAGCGACTCCGCGATCGACGCGTTGCTCGCGCCTTCGGCGATCAGCGACAAGACCTCGCGCTCGCGTTCGGTGAGAGTGGCCAGCGGCGAGCCCTGCTTGCGCTGCTGCGCCTCGATCAGCGCCTCCACGACCGCGGGGTCCACGACGGACCCGCCCTCGTTGACGGCGTGAATCGCCCGCACCAGCTCGGGGGCGTCGGCGACCCGGTCCTTGAGCAGGTAGGCGCGCCGGCTGCTTCCCTCGCTCATGAGCTCGATCGCGAACTCGGGCTCGACGTACTGGCTGAGCACGACAACGCCGATCTGCGGATGCGAGCGGCGCAGCCTGGTGGCGATCCGGATTCCCTCCCGGCCCCCGGACGGTGGCATCCGCAGGTCGGTCACGACGACATCGGGGTGCGCGCTGGCGACCAGCTCGTCGAGCTCCTCGCCGTCGCTGCCGGCTCCGGCGAACTCGAGGTCCGGCCGGCCGCTCAGCATCGCCTCGAGGCCCTGGCGGATGAGCGCCGAGTCGTCGGCGATCACCACGCGGACGGCGGCGGGGGCTTCACCGTCAGACATCGCCGAGCACGTGCCATGAGTCGGGGCTTGCGTCCCGTTCCGCCGGCTCGGCGAGGACCGGCACGGTACCGCTGACCGTGGTCCCCGCGCCGGTTGCGGAACGCACCTGAAGCGTTCCCCCGAGCGACCCGACGCGGTCGCGCATGTTCACGAGCCCCTCGGTCTCATGCGCGTCGGCGGGACGGAAGCCGCACCCGTCGTCGGCGACCTCGAAGCGCAGGTTCCCTTCCTCCCGCCAGAGCCGCACTTTCGTAGCGGCCCCCTCGCCCGCGTGCTTGGCGACGTTCTGGAGCGCCTCCAGGCAGGTGAAGTAGACCGCACCCTCGACCGCGGTGGGGAAGCGACCGACGCTCTCGTCTGCGATCGCGATCTCGCTCGCCATGCCCCTGCTGATGGCCCGCAGAGCCCGGGCGAGGCCGTACTCGACGAGCAACGGCGGGTACACGCCCTCGGCGAGCGATCGCACCTCGGCGAGGGTCTCGGCGAGTTCCTGGCGAATCGCGAACAGCGCGTCTCGCCGTTCCGGGCTCTCGCGCGGGTCCTCCAGCAGCCGCGTGACCGCTGCCCGCATCGCGAGTAGACGCTGTTGGGCGCCGTCATGGAGGTCGCGCTGGATTCGACGGCGCTCCTCGACCGCTGCTTCCTGCACGCGCCGGCGCGAGACCGCGAGCTCGAAGCGCGAGATGGTGCGATCCGACTCCAGCCGGTCCTTCTGCATCGACATCAGCGCAGCCTCCCCGGCGGCTTGGACATAGCGCTCCTGCTCGGCGAGCTCCGAGTCGAACGTCACGGCGGCGGCGTCCTGGCCGCCGCGACGCAGCACGACGGCGGAGCGGCGGTCGTCGCGGGGCGGGACCTCGACCGGCGCGCCGTCGGCGTCCACGAACCTGCCGGGCGCGCCGGTGCCGTAGGCGACGGTGAGCGAGGGGTCGTGCAACGCGTCGGCGAGCACGTCCTCGACGTCGGCGGCGCCAGGACCGGCGAGGCGCCCGAGCAGGTCGGCCAGTGCCCTGCCCATGAACAGCCGCTCCAGCAGCAGCCCGAGCAGGATCGCCGCGGGGGTGAGCACGGCGGTCGCCAGGTAGGCGCTCGCGAATGTGCTCTCGCCGGTCCAGCCCGCGCCCTTGGCGACGAGGAAAGCGACCAGGAAGACGGCATAGCCAGCGGAGACGACAAAGGTCGGGCCGATCACCCGCCGCACCGGGGCGTTCGCGCGCGCGAGGCGCTGGACGAGCAGCACCAGCGTCCCCACACACAGCGTGACCCATGCGAGCTTGACGACGATGGCGGGAGCCCCGACCGGCACGTGGGCGATCGACGCGAGGTTCTTCGGGCAGCTAGGCATGCACCGTACGAGCGGCGTCTCGAACGGCGGCCGGCCGTGGAGCACGACGAGCAGCGCCCAGACCACGGCGCCGGGCACCCCGACCCATCCGATGAGTCGCCGTTCGGCCCGCGAGCGCAGCCTCCCGGACGGGTGCGCGAGCAGCAGGTAGCTGAACAGAACCGGTGCGAGGCCGGCGAAGAGCAGCCCAATCGTGAACGGCACCGGTTGCATCGAGCCGTTGAGCAGCCAGAGGGTGGCGAGCGGCACGGCTGCGAGCAGGGTGAGGCCCATGCGCGCATGCAGCCGCGCTGTGCGGGCGAAGATCCCGGCGAGCAGCAACGCCAGGATCACCGCGACGCGGAAGCCCGCGGCGACGTGTGCGGGCTGTGCCTGCGGGTTGGCGGCGGCGAGCCCGCCGTCGATCGCAGCCCCGAACACCCCGAGGACGGCGAACACCTGGAGCGGCATGCGCTCCCAGACCGACCGGTCGTCGCGGTCGCCCAGCAGCAACCGCGCGACCGTGAAGCGGCCGTGGCGGCGGCCAACGGCGTCGGCGGCGGGCGGCGGCGCTCCGAGCCCCTCGTCGCCGGCTGTCTGTCCCCCTGCGGTGCTCACCGAGTCGCCTTCCGCTCTCGCGCGCCTGTCCCGGCTTCATGCACGAACCCGGTTCCCCGGCGGACCAAGCGCCGGAGGAGGCACGGACCATATCCCTTCGCGTTTCGCCTGTGCAAACGCGTACTAAGTCGTGGTCGACCCGGTTCTCCGGAGCGCGAAGGCACGGCGGCTCCCGGCCCACCGAGCGGACCGAGTCAACCGCCGGGAGGGGGTGCGTCGCCACCGTCGGCGTCCGCCCCCCACGATCATCCCCATAGGGTGAGGACCGGCCGGTGCCAACCACTTAGCTTTTGACTCGGCAGCGACGGCGACCGCTAACCAAGGAGGCGCCAATGGCAACGTTGGTGGCCATCGGCTACGAGAGGGAAGGGACCGCCGCCGAAGCGGCGGAAGAGGTGCGGCGGCTGAGTCAGGATCTCGTGATCGAACCCGACGCCGTCGCCGTGATCGCGCGCGACGCCAAGGGCGAGTACCACGTCACGACGAGCCATCACGCCGTCGGCGTCGGCGCGAGCTGGGGGATGTTCTGGGGGCTGCTGTTCGGGTTGCTGTTCTTCGTCCCGGTGTTCGGCATGGCCCTGGGCGCCGGGCTCGGAGCGCTCATGGGCAAGGTCGAGAAGACCGGGATCAACAAGGAGTTCCAGGCGCAGGTTCGCGACCTCGTGCAGCCGGGCAGCTCGGCGCTCTTCATGATCGTCGAGCGCGCCACGCCCGACAAGGCGATCGCCTCGCTCAGCCGCTTCGGCGGCACCGTGCTGAAGTCCTCGCTCTCCGACGAGGACGAAAAGCAGCTTCAAGAGGCGCTGCACGGCGACGTCGCCGCCACCGCCTGAGCCCGTCAAGCGGCGCCTCTAGACGATCGTCACGTCGATCAGCCCGATCGTCGCGGCCTTGGCCACTGCCTCGCTGCGCGAGCTGGCGCCGAGCTTCGTGTAGACGGCATGCGCCTGGGTCTTGACCGTGTTGCCTGACACGTGCAGGCGCTCGCCGATCTCGCGGAAGGAGAGGTGGGTGGGCAAGAAACGCAGGATCCTCAGCTCCGCGATCGTCAGCAGGCCGGGACCGTCGGCGGCGGCGGCACAGACGTCGTCCACCTCGCCCCACGCGGTGTCGAGCGCGGCGACGAGGCTCTCGACGCGGTTTGTGCGCCGCGCCCAGCGCGAGGCCTCCGCGAGCAGGGTGCGCGCGCGGGAGACGTCGGCCAGCCGCACGTACGCGCGGGCCATCACAGTGCGGACTTGGACTTCGTACCAGCCCATGTAGTGGCCGAGCTCGCCGATCTGACGCGCGGCCGTCGCGAGGTCGCGCTTCGCGTCGTCGCCGCGGCCCTGCTCGCTCGCGACGAGCGCGGCGGCGGCGTAGACGATCGCGAACGTCGGGTCGCTCTCCAGATCGTGCTCGGCGAGCAGATCGCGGGCGCGTGCGAGCCGGTCGCAGGCGAGCTCCCATTGCCCGTCGGCGGAATCGGCCAGGCCCAGCTCGGCGAGGCCGAGCGCTTCCACGCGGATCGTCGGCTCCGAGCTGCCGTGCACCGCCTCTTCGAGCGCGGAGCGACCGTCTGTGGACTCGCCGAGGAGCTGCAGCGCGACACCGCGGAGCAGGCACGCCAACGGACGGGTCGGGCTGTCCTCGTCGAGCAGCTCGCAGGCCGACGCCGCTTCCGCCGCCATCTCCGGTATCCCGCGGGGCGCGCCGGCGGCGCGCGTCAGCGACAGCGCCGCCGTCAGCGCACCGTCCTCGGCCTGCGACGCTCCGGCCGGCTCGCCGTCGCGGCGCATCGCGGACGCCGTCCTCAGTCCCCAGCGCTCACACGACGCGGCGTCGCCGCGCCACAAAGCCTCGAACGCAGCCGCGAGCGAAAGGCGCGCCGACTGCGCGACCTGGTCGTCGCCGAGCGCCGCGAGCCAGCCGCCCAGCCGCCTGTCCAGGCCGGCGATGTAGCGCGTGCCCTGGCTCCACACCAGCTCGCCGGCGCGCTGAGCGTCGCGCGCGGCCACCGCGTGATCGATCGCGCCGTCGAAGTCCTCGTGCTCGGCGAGCCAGACGCTCGCGCGCGCGTGCAGCGCTGAGACCTCCTCCGGTTCGCGGCGCTCCAGCCCGCGACGGAGCACGTCGCGCACGAGCGCGTGACACCGGTAGCTGCCCGACCCCCCGTGCTGGGGCGTGACCATCAGGCTCCGGTTCGCCACCGCGAGCATCAGCTCTCCCGAGCCCTTGGTTTCGAGCACCGCATCGCACAGCCCGGGCGAGAGCCAGGGCAGCACCGATGTGCGTGTGAGGAAGGAGCGCTGGGCGGCCGGGAGCGGCCCCAGGATCTCTTCCCGCACGTATTCGTCGACCTCCGCTGCGTCTCGGATCGTCTCCAGCGCGCCGATGCCCGCGTCCGGCCGCGAGCGCAGGAGCACCGCTGCGAGGAACAGGCCGGCGGCCCAGCCCTCCGTGTAGTCCACGAGCGCGATCAGGTCGGGCTCGTCGAGCTCGAGGCCGGCCGCTACGAGAAGCCGCCGCGCCTCGTCGGCGGTCATCTCCAGCTCGTTGGGTCCGAGCTGCATCAACCGCCCGGATGCCCGCAGGCGGCCCAGGCCCAGGGACGGCTCCGAGCGCGACGCCACGGCGACCTGAAGACGGGCGCAGCCGGCACCGATCAGCTCCGCGAGGATGCGCATCGCATCCGGCGAGCGCAGGTTGTGGACGTCGTCGAGCACGAGCAGCCGGTCGCAGCCGAGCGCATTCAGCGTCGCCGCCTGCGAGCGAAGTGCGGCCGGCAGGCGAGCGAGGTCGATCCCGTCGAGCTCGGTCGCGGCGCCCTCAGGGTCGGGCGCCGGCCACGGCGCCGCGAGCCGGCTCAGCGCGTGGGCGAGACGCTCGAGCAGCACCTCCGGGTCGTTGTCGAGGGCGGTCAGCGTGAGCCACGCGACCGGGCGTTCCTCGCGCTGAGCCCAGTCGGAGAGGAGTGTCGACTTGCCGTAACCCGCCGGGGCCGCGAGCAGGATCACAGAGGCCTCACCGGTCCCCTGAAGGCGGCGCAGAAGACGCGGGCGCGGGATGTGGCGGGCGGGGGTCGGAGGTGGCAGCAGGTCCGCGCCCGCGGCGGACTCCTCGGCGAGCAGGGCCTGGAAGGCAGACGCGGCCGCAGAGGCCTCGCCACGCCCGCGCCGGCGGCGTGAGCGCTCATGTGTGTCAACCCGTGAACCGGCGCCCGGACGTCGCTCGGCGGTTGTGTTGCTCGTCTGATCGAGCGCAGCCATCTGGGCCCCCCTCGCTCGCGGTGGACGTGGTAGACGAAGCTTGGCTGCGCTCAGGCCATTGCGCAAGCTGGCGGGCCGGTGTGTCGCACTCGTGTACGCACCACCCGATCCGGGTTAACCCGTTTGGAGCGATTCCAGCTCCGGGTCCCCGCGCACACGGGCGGGGACCGTGGCACGCGCTGCGATCGACGGTGCGCGGACGCGCAGCGCGCCCGCGACCGACCTGAAGCGCAGCGGCGGCGCGAGCCGGCGGGGCTCGCCGTCGACGTCGACGACGAGCTCGCTGCGAAGCGCGAGCTGAAAACGAGCGCACACGCGTTCCTGGAAGCCCGCCGCGCGCAGCGATGCGAACGAGCGGTCGGCCCCCGGTGTCTCGAAGGTCACGACCTGGAGCCGCCCCGTATCCGGCCATTCGCGCAACCCGAGCTCGGCGTTCAGGAGCTCGAAGCGGTTGTTGCAGACGAGCAGCGCGGGCGGCTCGGCGTCCGTGAGGGAAGGCGACGGCGCCCTGCGCTCGCGGGAGGAGCCGGGACGCCGGACGCGGCTACGCGAAGCGCTCGCGGGCAGCTCGACGCCGACCGCGACGCGGTTGACGAACGGGAGCCCGTTGACCTCCCCGAGATCGATCGTCCGCTCGGCGCTGGAGAAGGCGAGCTTCAGCGCCTCCGCCGGGTCGTCGAGCGGCATCCCGAGATCCCGCGCAAGCAGGTCGTCGGGCCCTGCCGGCATGCAGGCGTATGGCAGGTCGCGCGCGGCGGCGACGGCAGCCGCGGCTGCCTGCACCGGTCCGTCGCCGCACACGACGAGGACGTCGGCCTGCGTCGCCTCGATTGTCAGGTCGATCGCGCGGATGCGGTCCGCGGGTTTGAGCACCGCGACCATGATCGCTCGCCGCTCGGCCTCTGCGGTCAGCCTGGCCCGAACGCGGCTCCCCCGCGGACGGCCGGCGGCGAGGATCAGCAGTGGCCGCTGTGCCGGCTGAGCGCCGCTCTCCGTCCTTGTGCCCACGCGATCCTCCGCTCCGTCGCGTCCCTTGCCCGGCGCCGCTCTCCTCAGAGCTGCTCCTGCTCCGTGCGACGGACGCTACGGTCGCTGCCGAGGAGCCGCATCACCCCAAGGGGATGAGCGCGAGCTCAGCTGCACTTGATCGGTTCGAGCGAGGTTTCGTAGGCTTTCTTCATCCCGGTCAGCGCGGAGCGAAGCGCCGTTTCCACCGAGCTGATCGACCCACTGGTCTTCAGCGACCCGACTGCTTCGCTCGCTTCCTTGGCGAAGGTTTCGGTGGCTTTCGACACTTCTTCCTTGCGGGGGGCCGAGAGGTCGGGGATCGCGGTGCGGATCTTCTTCAGGTCTTCCACGATCCCGTTGACGTCCGTCTTGATCTGCGAGATCGAAGCGGTCGTCGGTGTGAGCGACTGCAGCGAGGTGACCTTTTCTTTGATGTCCGACCGCGCCGCGCAGACGCTCTTTTCGGCCTTCTGCTCCTTCGATTCCCCGCAGCCGTAGAGGCCGATCGCGGCGGGGACGAGCGCGAGCAGCAGCCACGCTCTCGCGCGTGCTCGTCTCGGCGCTTGCGGCGTCGTCGTCATCGGGAGTGAGCCTGCACTCGGAGAGCCGCGCCCGCATCACCCGATTCGGGGGAGCGCCACCCTCAGCTGCCGCTTTTGCTTCCGGCGCGGCGCGCCGCCGGCGAGAGGGCGGCATTGAGCTTGATCGCGCGGACGGCCCCGGTCGCTCCTGCCTGCAGCGTCGCTCCGAACACGAGCAGCACGACCCCTGGCACCAGAAGCACGGGCGACCCCAGCATCAGGAGTCCCAACCGGGCGAGCACGTAGGGCGGGGTGCACACGGTTGTGCCGATCACCGTGCTCAGGACCGAAGCCGCAAGTCGGTCGCGGCGCGGCGCGTCTTTCTTGGCACCGATCAGGCGCGCCGGCACGGCGACGTAGCTGATCATCAACACGGCAACGACCGGGCCGAGCGTCAGTGCGAACCACGGGGAGCCCCACCGCGGCGCTATCGCGGTCGCGAGCGCGAGCGGGATGCCGACCGTCGCGCCCGCGATCAGCACTGGCTTCAGGTTCTCGCGCGCACGCGAGAAGGCGGGCGAGAGCTTGGGCGGGCGGGGTCCATCGACCGCGAACGCGAACACGGCGTTCAGGAAGAAGCAGCACATCGTGAGGGCGATCACCGCGAGGCAGATCGGGATCAGCACCGGCCCTTTGATCACGTTCAGTTCACGGCCTCTCAGAACGTGGGCCTTGAGGTCCCAGGTGGCGAGCCAGATCAGCGCGGCCGCCGGGATCGAGACGAGCAGCAGGCGCCGGTTGGAGATCAGCAGCCGCAGCCCGTCGAGGAGCATCGACATCGCCGTGACCGTGAAGGCCAGCGGCGCAAGCGCGCGGTGCGTGCTCGTCCAGCGCTCGTAGGCATGCGTGATCGTTTCGTCGTCGGACTCGACGACGCGGGCCAGCGCGCCCACGCCCGCCGCGGCCCGGTGGGCCGCTGCTCTGAGGCGCGAACCGTGCCGGTCGGCGCGGCGCCCTGTGTCGGCGCCGCGCTCATCTCGCCGGGGAGGGTCCCCGGGGGGCTGTCGCCCCGCGCTCAGGCGGCGAGCGCCTTCTGCTTGATGCTGTCGAACTCCCCCTGGTTGATCGTGCCTTCGTCCAGGAGCTTCTTCGCCGCGGCGATCTGGTCGGCCGGCGAGGTGCTGGCTACGCCTTTGACGTAGTCGGCGAATTCGCCTTCGGCTGCCTTCTGCTGTTTGACGGTGCGTTCGGTGAGCCCCTTGTGCTCGGCGATCAGGTAGACGAACACGCCGAAGTAGGGCAGGACCACCAGCAACACGATCCACGCCGTCTTCGCCCATCCACCGATGTCGTGCCGGCGAAACAGGTCGCCGATCACGACGAACAGCATCCACAGCCAGATGACGAACGCGAAGAAGATCAGGATCGTCCAGAAGACTTCGAGCAGCGGATAGCTGGTGACTGCGAGCATGTAGCTCCTTTCGTCTCGCCGCCTCCTCTGCTCCGGCTCCTCGCCGGTCGCGCGTGCGGCTGTTGTGACGTGACGGTACCGGGCGATGGTCGTCTTGGCGCGATGACCGAGCATCACCCGATCGGGGTGAGCGACCCCGTTCGGCCGGATCGGATGATGCGCGAAGCCCCGCCGCGCAGGTAGATGTTCACCGTGGGCATCGTGCGCAGGCTCTGGGCGATCGCGGCTCTCGCGGCTCTCGCGGGCGCCGTGGGGCTGGCGGTCGGCCTCACCATCGACGGCTTTCCGCGCGGGGTCTCGGTGCTCGCCTTGCTCTTGCTCGCGGTGTTCGCGGCATGGCGCGCGCTGCTCGCGCTCGGCCTTGCGCGCCGGATGTGGGCGGCGCTCGCCGTGCTGGCTGCGCTCGCGGCGGTCGCGATCGTCTTCATCGAGGGCCGGCCGCTGGGCAACGCGCTCGTGATCGTGCTGTTCGCGTTCTCGATCCCGGCCGCCAGGGAGGCGTTCCGCGTACGCGTGGCGCTCCCGGCCGCGCCGCCGCCCCAGCGGCCCGTGCTCTTTTACAACCCGAAGTCCGGCGGCGGCAAGGCGGAGCGCTTCCAGCTCGCCGACGAGGCGGCGGCGAGGGGGATCGAGGCGATCGAGCTGACGCGCGGCGCGGATCTGCGCGAGCTCGTCATGAGCGCCGTCGAGGAGGGAGCGGACGCACTCGCGATGGCGGGAGGCGACGGCTCGCAGGCGGTGGTGGCGGCGATCGCGGCCGAGCACGACCTGCCGTACGCCTGTATACCGGCGGGCACGCGCAACCACTTCGCACTCGATCTCGGCGTCGATCGCGACGACGTGGTCGGCGCGCTCGACGCGTTCGCTGACGGCGGTGAGCGGCGGGTGGACCTGGCGACGATCAATGGGCGCGTGTTCGTCAACAACGTCTCGCTCGGCGTGTACGCCGAGGCCGTCCAGCGCGAGGAGTACCGCGGCGCGAAGATGCGCACCATTGCGGCTACGGCGGCCGACTCGCTGGCGGGTGAGCGTCCGCCCGAGCTGCACTGGCGGCGGGACGACGGCGCCGAATCGGGGACGGTGATCCTGGTCTCGAACAACGTCTATCGACTCGGCCGGGGCCTCGGCTCGGGGATGCGCCCGCGGATGGACGCCGGGCGCCTCGGGATCGCCGTGCTGGGCAGCTCGGAGCTGCTCGAGGGCGGCGACGGCGACGGGCCCGGGGAGCGCAAGGGGCGCGTACGGCTGACCGCCACTCGTAGCTGGACTGCGCCGAGCTTCGAGGTCAAGGCCGCGACGCCTGTGCCGGCGGGGATCGACGGGGAGGCGGCGATGCTCGAGCCCCCGCTCGACTTCCGCATCCTCCCTGGAGCGTTGCGCGTGCGGATCGCTCCCGAACACCCCGGCGCGTCCCCGGCGGCGGCTCTCCCGGAGGGCCCGCTGGCACTGATCGCTGCGCTCGGGCGCATCGCGTTCGGCCCGTCGCATCCGTCGCAGCACGCGGGCGCAGCCGGCGGGGCGGGCCTCGAGCCGGCCGGCCGCCCGCCGTCGTGAGGGCCTGGATCGAAGAGGCGGATCGGGTCGACCGTGCGCTCTATCGCGCGCTGGCCCGGGCACACACGCCGCGCCTCGATGTCGCTATGCGCCGCCTCTCCGAGGCCGCCAACTACTCGCGCCTCTCGATCGCGTCCGCCGCCCTGCTCGCACTGACCGGCCGCCGCGGCAGGCGCGCCGCGGCGTCGGGACTGCTGGCGACGTTCACCACCGCCGCCCTCGTCAACGTGGTGCTCAAACCGTTCGGCCGCCGCGCACGTCCCGACAGGGCGGGCGCGCGGATCCCGCTCGCGCGCCACGTGCGGATGCCGGCGTCGCGCTCGTTCCCATCCGGTCACACGGCGGCAGCGGCGGCGTTCGCCGCGGGCGCCGGGCGCGAGCTGCCCGCGGCGCGGCTGCCGCTGGGCGCGCTGGCTGCCGCCGTCGGCTACTCGAGGGTCCACACGGGCGTGCACTATCCCGGCGACGTGCTGGCGGGCGCGGCGCTCGGCGTCGGCGTGGCGGCGGTGACCGCGCGCATCCATCCGCGGCGGAAGCACCCGGCGCAGGCCGCCGACGAGGCGGGCCTTTAGTCAGGATCGGGTGATGTGCCGCTCGCCGCGCTGCGGCGAGACTCCGCGGCATGTGTCGCTGGATGGGATGGCATGGGCAGCCGCTGCTGATCGAGGAGCTGCTGTTCAAGACGGAACACAGCCTCGTCGACCAGAGCCTGCACTCGCGCATGGGCGCCGAGACCACCAACGGCGACGGCTTCGGCCTCGGCTGGTACGGGGTGGGAGAGGGTCCCGGCCTGTATCGCAGCGTGTCTCCGGCCTGGGGCGATCGCAACCTGCGCCATCTCGCGGGGCACGTCGAGTCACCGCTGTTCCTGGCCCACGTGCGGGCGACGACGGGCACCGCGATCCAGCAGACCAACTGCCACCCCTTCTCGCGCGGCGATTGGCTCATGGTCCACAACGGCCTCGTCAACGAGTTCCAGCTCATACGCCGCGAGCTGATGCTCGGTCTCGACCATGACTCGTTCGCGGAGATCGAAGGCTCGGCCGATTCGGAGGTCCTCTTCCACCTCGCCCTCGCGCGTGGCCTGGAGGACGACCCGCTCGGCGCCCTGGAGGAGACCGTCGGCCTCGTCGAAGACGTGCAGCGTCGCTTCGGCATCGAGCCCGCACTGCAGATCAGCATCGGTGTGAGCGACGGCGAGACGCTGTGGGCGGTGCGCTACTCCAGCGTGCACGAATCACGCACGCTGTTCCGCTCCGAAGACGCCGATGCGATCCGCCGTCTGCACCCTGACAACGAGCGCATTCAGCGGCTGCTCGACACCGACCGGATCGTCGTCTCCGAGCCGCTCGGAGGACTCGAAGGAGCCTGGCACGAGCTCGAGGAGTCCACGACGCTCACCGTTCACGCCGGCGGCGAGACCGAGACGGGCGTGTTCCGTCCGCAGACCGTCTAGCGCTCCGGAGCCCCCGCGGACGCGGGACACCCGGATGATGGAGGGCGCCGCACGCCGATTCGGCGCACCGCCGGCGACATCTTCTGCCGAACCGCTCGGGAAGGAGCTGGCCGCTCCAGGCATTTAGGAGGGCACGGCGGTTCCCTCACCCCGCCGTTACAGATGCCGGCGCCGCGGTGGGTCGCGGCCGGGGGGCTCGAGGTCTCAAGGGCGCCGTCGCGGGCGCGTGTCCGCGACGGGGCGACCTGGTGGTGCCCGAAGCGGCCGCCGCGGCGACCGGCGTCAGCGTGCAATTCAAACGACTGGGGGGCAGTGTGGTGACAACGCAACAGAGAGCGCCGGCCGCGCCCGGAGCAGGACCATGATGGGGCACGGCCGGCTGGTGATCGAGTCCTCGCCGAGTCGCGACGCCACGCCGACGCTGCTCGCGAAGGCGGAGCGTGTGCGAAGGACGGCCCGCCGGGAAGAGACGGCAGGCCGGCGTGACCCGCAGGACCGCGAGCGGCTCACCATCTCGGTGCGGGCCGCTTTCAGCGCCCTCGCGGCGCAGGCTCGCCCGCGGCGCCAGGTTCGTTCCTGAGCGCCGCGCGGCGGGCGCTCGCCCGGCGCCCTCGTGTAGGAAGCTGTCGATCGGGGCGGCGCTCGTTCGTCCAGAACGCGACGACCGACGAAAAGGAGCAGCTCTTGCGCTACATGATGTTGATCTACCAGGGCAGCACGCCGCTGCCGGGGACGCCCGAGTGGGACGCCCTCACTCCCGAGCAGCAGGGCGCCGTCTACGCGGGCTACCAGGCACTGAACGCGACGCCGGGGATGGAGCCCGGGCCGCGCATGGACGGGCCCGAGACGGCGACGACGGTCAGGGTCAAGGACGGCTCGACGCTCACCACCGACGGCCCGTTCGCCGAGACGAAGGAGGCGCTCGGCGGCTACTTCTTCTTCGAGGCGGAGGACCTGCAGGCCGCGATCGAGGTCGCGGCGAAGGTTCCGGCCGCGGGCATGGGTGGCGCCGTCGAGGTCCGCGAGGTCGTGGAACGGCCGGGGGCCTGAGCCTGTCCGCTTGACAAATCCTACGCTACTTAGGTATCTTCCTATTATTATTAGGAAAAGGAAAGGACGGCGTAGATGCGGACCACTCAGATCACCCCAAACCTCACGCAGCTCACCAGGCTCAGCTTCGTCAACGCGTTCCTCGTGCGCGAGGACGACGGCTTCACCCTGATCGACACCACCCTGGGGGGTAAGGCGGCCCAGGACCTGATCGGCGCGGCCGAGAAGGCGGGCGGCGAGATCCGCCGCATCGCCCTGACCCACGGCCACGGCGACCACGCCGGTGGCCTGGACGCGATCGTGAAGCGGCTGGGCGGCGGCGTCGAAGTGCTGCTCGGCGAGCCCGATGCGCGGGTCTGGGCGGGGGCAAAGGAGATCGACGGCACGAAGGTGACGGGGTTCTGGAAAGACATCGCGACCAAGCCAGACGTGCTGCTGCACGGCGGCGAGCGGATCGGGAGCCTCGAGGTCGTACCCTCGCCCGGCCACACGGCGGGCCACGTCGCGTTTCTCGACACGCGCGACCGTTCGCTGATCGCAGGCGACGTGTTCACCGCCTACGGCCGCCCGGAAGTGAGCAACCACTTCTACTGGCGCTTCCCGCTCGCTTACAACGCGACGGCGGATCGCTCCCGGGATCTGGCTTCGGCGCGCGCGCTGCGCGCGCTCGACCCGGCGCGGCTGGCGGTCGGGCACGGGCCCGTTGCCGAGGCGCCCGGCGCGGCGATGGACGCCGCGATCGCGCGCTCGGCGAAGTCGCTCGGCGAGCCCGCCTGATGCCCCGCGCCGGACTGACGGCGCAGACGGTCACCGACGCCGCGGCCGAGCTGGCCGACACCCGAGGTCTCGAGGCGGTGACGCTGGCCGCCCTCGCCTCGCGGCTCGGCGTGCGCGCGCCCTCGCTCTACGCGCACGTCGAAGGGCTCGAGGATCTGCGTTCCCGCATCGCGGCGCGCGGGTCAGAGCAGCTCGCCGACCGGCTGCAGGCGGCGGTCGCCGGGCGCTCGGGGGCGATGGCGCTGCGGGCGCTCGCGGCCGCGTACCGCGACTATGCGCGCGAGCACCCCGGCGCCTACGCGGCGCTGCAGCGGGTCACCCGTCTCGACGGGCGGGCGGCGCAGGCCGCGGAGCGGACGGTCGGCGTGGTGCTGGCCGTGCTCGAGGGCTACGGGCTGGAGGGCGAGGAGGCGCTCCACGCGACGCGCGCGATCCGCGCGGCGTTGCACGGCTTCGTCTTGCTCGAGGCTCAGCAGGGATTTGGTCTACCGCTCGACGTGGACGAGAGCTTCGGTCGGCTTGTCGAGGTGCTGGATCGAGGGCTCGCGGACCGCGCCGCGCCGGCTGGGGGCTGAGAGTCGGCGCCGATCAGGCGAGCTCGACGAGGGCGAGTCCGGGGTCTGCGTCGAGCAACTGCGCACGCAGCGTCTCGCCGCCGATCTCGAATCGCTCCGCGCGCCCGCCCGGGTCCAGCTCCCCGAGCAGCGCGTCCAGCCACCCGTCCTCGCCGCGCGGCCCCGGGACCAGGAACCCTTGCAGGTGCTCAGCCCGCGCTGCCTTCGCGAACATGACCAACGGTCCGCGGACACGCGCTGCATACGCGGAGACACGCTCACCGGGCGCGGGCTCCGGTGCGCCCCACAGGCGTCGCGGCGCGGCGGCCGGGACGCTGTCGAGTACCGGCGCCGTGCCCGGGTCGAATCCCTGGCCGCCGAAGCGCTCGATGTCGCCCCGCGCGTGGATGTGCTCGATCTTCTCCGTGACGGCGCCCGCAAGGTCCACGCGCCGCGCGGCGGAGAACGCCAGCAGCGCCATGTGAAAGCCGGCGATCGAGCCCTGCAGCGTCGGCATTGGCTCGCCCTCTCGCGGGACCTTCGGCCCGTCGTAGTGGTTCACGACCCGCGCGATCGGGCCCGCGGCCGCGACCAGCACGCCGAAATCAGCCTCCGCCTCCGAGCCGCTGCCAGGATCGTCCACCTCGATCAGGAACTGGTCGGCGAGCGCCGTGGTGATGATCCAGAGGTCCGCGAGCTCGCCGGCGATCCCGTCGCTCGGCTCCTCGCCCGTGAACAGCAGCTCGCTCAGCTCGCCGAGCTCCTCGAGCAACCGCGCAACCGCGGCGAGCGGGCGCCAGTACCCGCCGGCGGCGAGCATCGTCTCGCGCACCAGCAGCTGCGACTCGCCGCCGGCCATCCTCACGCGACGCGCAGCAGCTCGACGCCCGCGTCGCGCAGGACATCCTCGCCGTCGAGCACGGCGTAGCCGTCACGGAAGTAGACGCGCGCGACGCCGGCGGCGGCGATCAGCTTCGCGCATGGCGGGCAGGGGAAGTCGGTGACGTACATGACCGCGCCCTCGGTGCTGCGCCCCGCGCGCGCCGCCGCGGCGATCACGCGCGCCTCGGCGTGGTGCGCGGTCGACAGCTCCAGCGCGACGCCTTTGTAGAAGTTCGAACGCGGGTCGCCCGCGGCGTAGGCGGCCAGCGGGTGGGGGAGGTGCTCGTTGCGCGCCGTCTCCACGGTCCCGTCGGCGAAGCGGATCGCGGCGCCGACACGCCGCCACCAGTCGATGCTTCCGCCGGCCGCAGCCGCCGCCGCGGCGGCGAGCTCGGCGAGCGCGGGGTCGTCCTCGACGGCAGGCGCGGTCTGCGGCTCCAGCAGCGCGGCGGTGCGCGTCTTGTCCCACCGCAGGAAGACGGTGTCGTAGCGGACCTCGCAGCGCGCAAAGAAGCGCTCGACGACCGCGTAGCTGACGTCCTCGGCGGGGGCGATCAGCGCCGGAGCCTCGGCGGCGAGCCGCTCGGCTCCGGCCAGGTCGAGCACCGCCACCGAGTCGCAGATGCCCCACGCGTCGATGGCGGACGCGGCCTGCTCGGCGGGCAGAGCCCGGATGTCCTTCGCGAGCGGACGCTCCTCGGCGTAGAGCTCCGGGCCGATGAGATACAGCAGCCTCCCCGGCCCGTGCGACTGCAGGAACCGCCGGTAGCCCTCGTGGAGCACCGGCACGTAGGCGAGGAGGGCCACGCTCATGGGCGGTGCAGGATGCCGTCGATCAGTCCGGGCAGCACCTCCGCCAGCCGCGGCCCGAGCCGCTCGCCGAGGTTCATGTACATCTGGCGAATGCGCTCGCTGGTGGTCACCGAGGACTGGCGCGGGAGCACCTCGATGCGCCCGACGACCTTCTCCAGCGCGGCCAGGTCCTCGGCGCTGTAGGAGTGGTCCTCGGTCAGCACGAGGACGTCCGGGGCGACGGCCTTGATGAGCGCCCAGCGCGTTTCGTCGTCCTCCTTCTTGAAGATCAGATCGACGGGACGCTGGAAGGCCAGCAGCTCAAGACGCTCCACCTCGGGCACCATCGGGCGGTCCTCGCCCTTGCGGCGGCGGATCTTCTCGTCGCTGTCGACGCCGACCACGAGCACATCGCCCTGCTGCTTGGCGGCTTCGAGGTACTTGACGTGGCCGAGGTGGATCAGATCGAAGGAGCCCGAGGTGAGCACGACCGCGTAGCCGAGCCCCTTGAGGTGGGTGACGGTGCGGGTCATCTCCTCCAGCGAGGGGATCAGCCGCTCGGCGAAGTTGACGTTGGGGCTGAGGATGCCGGTGCTGGCTGCCATAAAAAGTCGCTCAGAGGACGATCTCGCACGATATCGGCGGTGGCATCTGGATAGACGTTCACACTCGATCGCCCCGATGCCCGACTACCTCCCCTACGACGAGCGCCGACCGAGCACCGCCTACCGCGACATGCTCGCGGCGATCCGCGACGGCGGCTCGCGCGTGCAGACCAAGCAGGGCTCCGACGCGCTGGCGCTGGCGGGGCATTGCATGCGCTTCGACATGGCCCAGGGCGCGGCTGTGATCACTGAGCGCTCGATCAAGGGCTTCGTCTCGAAGGCGATCGGCGAGCTCTGCGCGTTCATCAACGGCGCGAGGACGCTCGACGAGCTCAGGGAGTTCGGCTGCGACTGGTGGGACGCGTGGGCGACGGAGGAGAAGTGCCGCGCACGCGGCCTGGAGCCCGGCGACCTCGGCCCGGGCTCCTACGGGCACGCGTTCCGGAACTTCACGACCGACCTCGACGGAGAGGACGAGGGCTTCGACCAGCTCCCGCACCTGGTCCGCAAGCTGCGCGACCTCCCGCTCGACCGCACGGCTGTGATGAGCCCCTGGATCCCCAACGCCAACCACCGCGAGGGCGGCGTCCGCTCGCGCAACACGATCGCGCCCTGCCACGGCTGGATTCACGCGCTCGTGTTCGGCGAGCAGCTGCACCTGATCCACAACCAGCGCTCCGGCGATACTCCGATCGGTGTGCCGTCGAACATGGCTCAGTACACGGCGCTCGGGCTGATGCTCGAGCAGCTCACCGGCTACCGCTTCGCGGAGTACGTGCACTGGATCCAGTACGCGCACATCTACACCAACCAGCTTCCCGCCGTGGAGGAGATGCTCGCCCGCGAGCCGCGGCGGCTGCCGACGTTGCGCCTGACCGACGCAGGACGCCGGATCCAGGACATCCACGACTTCCGCGCGGAGCACTTCGAGCTGACCGACTACGACCCGCACCCCGCGATCGCCGGGATCCCGGTGGCGACGTGATCGCGATCGTGGTCGCGCACTCGGCCAACCGCGTGATCGGTCGCGACGGCGATCTGCCCTGGCGGCTGCCGTCGGACCTGCGCCGCTTCCGCGAGCTGACGAGCGGCCACACGGTGCTGATGGGCCGGCGCACCTACGAGTCGCTCCCCGACGCCTTCCGCCCCCTGCCCGACCGCCGCAACCTCGTGCTCTCCGGTGACCCGGGCTACCGCGCTGAGGGCGCGGAGGTGTTCGCCTCGCTGCAGGACGCGCTCGCCGCCTGCGGGGGCGACTGCTTCGTGATCGGGGGAGAGGTCACCTACCGCGACGCGCTGCCGCTGTGTGAGCGCCTGTACGCGACCGAGATCGAGGACGAGATCGAGGGCGACGCGTTCTTCCCCGAGCTCGACCCTGCCGAGTGGTCGCTCGTCGAAGATGGCGGCCCTTTGGTCGAGAACGAGGTCGGCTTCGCGTTCAGAACCTATGAGCGGGCTGTATAACCTCGACGCGGCGCGCGGCGCCGAGCAGCTCGAGCGGATGCGCTCGCTCGAAGCCGAAGGGATCTGCATCTTCTGCCCCGAGCACGCGGGCGCGTGGCAGCGCGAGCCCGTCGAGCGCGAGGGCGATCACTGGTACGTGACGCGTAACGACTTCCCCTACGCGGGCACGGCGGCGCATTACCTGATCGTCGCCCGCCGTCACGTGTCGCGATTCGAGCAACTGCCCGACGAGGCCGGCGCCGAGCTGTGGAAGATCCGCCGCGAGCTGGCCGAGCGCCTCGGCTCCTCCTCGTACGCGACCGTCGAGCGCAGCGGCGACATGCGCCTCAACGGCGGTTCGGTCGAGCACCTGCACGTGCACTTCGTGGCGCTCGCGCCGGAGCCGTCTGAGACCGTGCGCTTCCGCGTGAGCGCGCGGGGCGCAGACGTCGTCTCCTAGCCGCCCACACGCGCCGGCAGGGCGTATGCTCGCGGATGCCGCGAATGGGGCCGTTTGCGGTGCCAAACGATCGGGAGGGAGTCCGCCATGATCCGCACGTCACGACCGGCCCTGGCCTCGGGCCTGGCGCTTGCCGCGATCGCCCTGCTGCCCGCCGCCGCCGGCGCGCAGCCAAGCGTCGAAACGGGCGTCGTCGCCCGGGTCGAAGCAGCCCCGCCCGCCGCCGTTCCGCTCGCCTCGCTCGGCCTCGCGGCGCGACCGCGCGGCGCGCGCCACCGGCACGGCGGCGGCGAGGTGACCGACGCTCCGGCGGCAGCGCCGGCGGCCTCGCCCGCCGTCTCGCCGCTCGTGAACTTCAACGGTGTCAGCTCGCGCGACAGCGCCGAAACCAACTTCGGGCAGGAGTTCGAGCCGCCCGACCAGGGCCTGTGCGTCGGCAACGGCTTCGTGATGGAGCCCGTCAACTCCGCCTACACGGTCTACGACGAATCCGGGCACACGCTGGCGGGACCGTTCAACGTCAACGGACCGTTCGACGAGGGGCTCCGCGAATTCACGAGCGACCCGCGCTGCTACTACGACGCGGCTGCCCACACGTGGATCGCGATCATCCTCGCGATCGGGCCGACCGAAGAAAGCTCGAGCCTGGACATCGCGGTCAACAGCTCGGGGGACCCGCGGACGCTGTGGACCGCCTACAAGCTCGACACGACAGACCCGAAAGGCAACGAATGCCCCTGCTTCGGCGACCAGCCCAAGCTCGGCATCGACGCCTCGAACCTCTACGTCGCGACCGACGAGTTCTCGATCCTCGGACCGGCGTTCAACGGCGATCAGATCTTCGCGTTCGCGTTGAAGGACCTCGTGGCGAGCAAGCCCGCCGTGCACTTCGCGCACTTCTCGAAGCTGAAGATCGGCGGCGAACCCGCGAACACGATCCAGCCCGCGATCACGATGGGCGAAGCGCCGGCCGAGTACTTCATGAACTCGATCGACCCGAGCGAAACCGAAGGTGACACGATCGGGGTGTGGGCTATGACAGGCGTCAAAGCGGTCGCCAAGGGCGGCACGCCTACCCTCTCCGAGACCGTGCTCTCCTCGGAGCGCTTCGTGATCCCGAAGGGCGCCTCGCAGAAGGGGACGCGCGCGAAGATCGAAGCCGGCGACGACCGCATGCAGCAGACGCAGTTCATCGGCGGCCGGCTCTGGGGCGCGCTCACGACGAGCGTGGTGCCGCCGGGCGAAAAGAAGCTGCACGACGGCGCGGGCTGGTTCGAGGTCGAACCGTCGCTGCGAAAGGACGAAATCGGTCCCGGCACCCGGATCGTCGCGCAGGGCTACGTCACCGCGCCGGGAGAAGACTTCATCTACCCGGCGCTGCAGGTGACACCGTCCGGCAACGGCGCGATGGTCGGCACGCTCACCGGCGCGAAGCGCTATCCGAGCGCCGCCTACTCGCTGCTGGCCCCGGCTCTGGGCTGGGGTCCGGTCCAGGTGGCGGCCGAAGGCACGACCAGCTACGACCCGAAGGCCGAACGCTGGGGCGACTACTCGTGGGCGATCCTCGCGCCGAACGCGAAAGCCGTGTGGATGGCGACCGAGTACGTGCCGCCGGGGGCGAGCCAGACGGTGGACGGCAAACGCGACTGGGGCACGCGCGTGTTCGAGGTGCCGACGGGCTGAGGCTCGGGCCCGGGCAGCGATGACCGGGAACATCGCCTTTGCGCTGGGCGCCGCCGCCCTCTCGCTGTTCGTGGTCGTGGGAGCGGCCCTGAAAGGCCACTGGTGGGTCGCAGGGGTCTACGCGTTGCTGGTCGCGGGGTTCATCGCGCGCGCGGCATACGGGCGCCGCGGCGAGGAGCCGGATCAGCCACCGGCCGGACCCGAGCACGAGTCCGAGCGGCGGCTCAGGCACGCGCGCTTCAAACGCCGTTGAGGACCGACCTGAGAGACTGCGCGTCATGCCCCGCTACGACCTCAACGGCAAGGTCGCCCTCGTCACCGGTGCCGCCCGCGGCATCGGCTTCGAGACGGCGCGGGCGCTGATCGCGCGAGGGGCGTTCGTGACGGTCGTGGACCTCCAAGAGGACGCCGTCCGTCAGGCCGCCGCCCAGCTGCACGACAGCCGTGCGCTCGGGCTCGCGGCCGACGTCACCGACAGGGGCGCGATGCAACGCGCCGTCGCTGTCACGGTCGAGCGCTTCGGGGGCCTGGACGTCGTGGTCGCGAACGCGGGAATCGTGAGCCGCGTAGCGTCGTTCCGCGCGATGTCGAGTGAGAACTTCGAGCGGGTGATCGAGGTCAACGAGATGGGTGTCGTGCGCACCGTGGCGGCGGCGCTGCCCGAGATCGTGCCGCGGGGCGGGCACGTCGTCGTGATCTCCTCGATCTACGCCTTCTTCAACGGCATCGGTGCGATCCCCTACGCGATGAGCAAGGCCGCCGTCGAGCAGTTCGGGCGCGCGCTGCGCATCGAGCTCGCGCCGCACGGTGCGAGCGCCAGCGTGGCCTACTTCGGCTTCATCGACACCGAGATGGTGCATCGCGCGCTCGACGCCGACCCCGCCGTTGACCGGATGCTGCAGACGCTGCCCAAACCACTGCACAAGCGCCTCTCACCCGCCGTCGCGGGCGAGGCGATCGTGTCCGGCATCGAGCGGCGGGCGCCCCGCATCATCCGTCCGCGGCGATGGGCCGTCTGGTCGGTGCTGCGAGGGATCCTGAACCCGCTCACCGACGCGCGCGCCGAGCGTGAAGAGGAGACGCTCTCGATCGTCCGCGAGTTCGACGCGCGCGCCGGCGAGGACCAACCGACGACGGCGTAGGGACGCGCCGCTAGATTCACCGGACCGCTCTGCCGGGGCTCCTGGCAGGTTGTAGCTGTACGTGACCAACGCAACGACACCGTCCCGCCGTATCGCCGGGCTCGCGCTGTGCGCGTGCGCGATCCTGCTCGCGCTCGCGCTCGGGCACGCGCCCGCCGCGCGGGCGGCGAGCACGCCCCAGATCATCAAGCTCCTGAACGCGGAGCGGGCGGCCAACGGCATTCCCGCCGGCCTGACCGAAAATCCCGTCTGGAACGTCGCCTGCCAGCTGCACAACTCCTACGAGCACCGCTACAACGAACTCAGCCACGCCGAGACCGAAGGCAAGCCCGGCTACTCGAGCGCGGGCAACCTGATCGCAGCGACCTCGGTCCTGGCGCAGGGCATTTTCTGGGGTCCGGGCGACCCCTACGACAACGCGCCCTTCCATCTCTTCGACCTGCTGAACCCCCGCGTCTCGAGCACCGGCGCCGCCGACTCCGAAGGCTTCGGATGCGTGGAGATCGAGCTTGGCACGCTGCGTCCCGGCCCCGCCGCCGTGACCGCCTACACCTACCCGGGCAACCACCGCCGGGGCGTGCCGGTGTCCCAGCGCGCGGACGAGATGCCTGAAACGCCGGCGCAGGCGGTCGGGCTCGGGAAGAGGACGACCGGGCCGAACCTGTTCGTCTACTTCGACGGGCCCTGGTCCAACGGCTCGCGCGCGCTGATCTCCTCGGCCACGATGAGCTCCTCGCACGGCTCTGTCGCGCTGCGCTGGATCGACAACTCGAGCTCCAACCTGCTGCCGCCCACGGGCGGGATCCTCGTGCCGGTCACCAAGCTGCAGCCCGGCACCAGCTACAAGGTGGCGGTGCGCGGAACCGTCTCCGGCGTGCTGCCCGGGACCAGCATCGAACAGGCGCTGTCCTCCTGCCAGGAGGAACCTCAAGGCAACGTCGGCTGCGGCCAGCCGCCCAGCACCGCCTGCTTTGCGGACTTCGCGACGCAGCTCGCCGTCTGCGGTCTCAGCCGCAGCTGGGACGTGTCGGCGGACTTCTCGTTCAAGACCGCCGGGCGCGCGCACAAGCACTGAGGGGATGGCGGCGGCCTCGATCAGGTGGGCGCAAGGCCCCCGCGACGTCGAGGCCGCGATCGCGCTGCGCGAGGAGGTGTTCGTTCGCGAGCAGAACGTCCCCGTCGAGGAAGAGGTGGACGGCCGCGACGAGGAGGCCCTGCACCTCGTCGCCCTGGACGACGGTCGCGTGGTCGGCACGCTGCGGCTGCTGTTCGACGGCACCACGGTGAAAGTCGGGCGGGTCGCAGTCGCGCGCGACCAGCGCCGTCGCGGCCTGGGAGCGGCGATGCTCGAGGAGGCGCTCGCGGAGGCCGCGCGGCGCGGGTGCACGCGCGCCCGGCTCGCATCCCAGGTGGAGGTCGTCCCGCTGTATGAGCGCGCCGGCTTCGCGGTGGAGTCGGGCGTGTTCGAGGAGGCGGGGATCCCCCACGTCTGGATGGGCAGGAGCTTGGGCGAGGAGGCGTGAGCGGCACTCGCCCTGCGCTGGTGATCTTCGACTGCGACGGGGTCCTGGTCGACTCGGAGTCGATCTCGAACGGCGTTCTCGCCGAGATGCTGGGCGAGCAGGGGCTCGACATGAGCCTCGTCGAGGCCAGGGCACGCTTCCAGGGGCTGCTGCTCTCGGAGGTGCTCGTGGGTGCCGAGCGCCTGCTGGGGCGCCCATTGCCCGACGGCTGGCTCGAGGAGTACGTCGAGCGCCGCGCGGCCGTCTTCGGCGCCGAGCTGCGCCCCGTCGACGGCGCGGGTGCGCTGGTGCGCGACGTCGCCTCGGCCGGCATCCCCGTCTGCGTGGCCTCGCAGGGGAGCCTCGCCAAGACCGCTCGCTCGCTCGCGCTGACGGGACTCGAGGAGCTGTTCGCGCCCGACGCGCGCTTCTCTGCCGAGCAGGTGCCGCGCGGCAAGCCGCACCCGGACCTCTTCCTCCTCGCCGCCGAGCGTATGGGCGCGACCCCCGCCGAGACCGTGGTCGTCGAGGACACGCCGTCGGGGGTGACCGCCGCGCGGCGCGCCGGCATGGCCGTCTACGGCCTTGCCGCAGACAGCGACACAGATGCGCTCAGCGCCGCCGGCGCGGTCGTCGTCGGCTCGCTCAGCGAGCTAGGCGCACCGCTGCTCGGCCGGCCCTGACGGCCCCTCGCGGCAGGCCACGAGGGGCCGAACTGTCAGTTTGCTGACAGACGGTCCGGGGTAGAGGGTTTGACAACAAGGGACCCCTCTGGAACCCTTGCCGGGGCACGGGTGGAGGGGCCGTGTCAAGACGCGGAGGAGGAATCCGTGAGGAGAATGGTGTTCCGGGTTCCAGTCCGGGTCTGGGCAGGGGTTGCGCTTGCGTGCGCGACGACGGCGACGGCGGGCGGCATGGGCGCGGCGACAGCCGGGGCCCAGGGGTCCGGCCCGCCGGTGAAGGCCGCCGCGCCGACGATCCGTGGCAAGGCGGTCGACGGCTCCAAGCTGCACGCCGCCGGCGCCAAGTGGTCGGGAGCGGCGCCGATCGCCGACACCTTCGTGTGGGAACGCTGTAACACCGCCGGGGCGGAATGCGAAGCGATCGGCGGAGCGACGAGCGCCCGCTACAAAGCCAGCTCTGCCGACGTGGGCCACAAGCTCGTGGTCGCCGAGACCGCGACCAACGGCGAAGGCTCCGACACCGAGCGCTCGGCGCCCTCGACGACGATCGCTGCCCTGGCTCCGAAACACAAGGGCCGCCTGAGCCCGACGGGCGAAGCGGTGGACGGGCGCGTGATGAGCGTCGGGACGGGGACGTGGAAGGGGACCACGCCCCTCGAATACAGCTACCAGTGGTTCCGCTGCGCCCACGGCTGCCAGGCGATAGAAGGTGCGACGAGCGCCAACTACCGCGCGCAGACGGCTGACATCGGCGATCGGCTTCGCGCCGTGGTCACGGCGACGAACGCCGCCGGGTCAGCCTCACACGGCTCGAGCAAGTCAGCGAAGGTCGTGCCGGGGTCCCCGCTTGACCTCGCGCTCCCGAGGGTCTCGGGGACGCCGCTCGTGGGCCAGACTCTCACGGCCGAAAACGGGACCTGGGTCGGCACGCCGCCGATCGAATACGCCTACCAGTGGTACGCGTGCACGATGTCCGGCTGCGAAGCGATCGTGGGGCAGACCGAACCGACGCACAGCGTCGGGCTCGGCGAACTCGGCGACAGCTTCGAGGTCGAAGTGATCGCCACCAACGCGCAGGGCAAAGCCGCCGCGACCTCCGAACAGACGAACCTGGTCGGCGGCAACGCGCCTGTGAACACCGAAGCGCCGTCGATCTCCGGCACGCCCACCGCGGGTCAGATGCTCACCGCGTCGAGCGGCAAATGGGCGGGCGGCGAACCGATGCTGTTCGAATACGAATGGCTGCGCTGCAACACCTCGGGTGGCGGATGCACGCAGGCCGCTGCCCCGTCGCTCCTGCCGGTCTACACGGCGGCAGCGGCCGACGTCGGCCACACGCTGCGCGCGAAGGTGGTCGCGACCAACCTCGCGGGCAAAGGCGAAGCCGAATCGGGGCAGACCGCGACCGTGGGCGGGGTCGTGCCGTCGAACACGATCGCGCCGATCGTGCTCGGGCTCGACATCACCGGCCAGACACTCACCGCGAGCGAAGGCATCTGGAGCGGGACCGAACCGATCACCTACGCCTTCCAGTGGCAGCGCTGCAGCAAAGCCGGGACCGAATGCGAAGACCTCGCCGAACAGACCGGAACGACCTATGTCCTCCAGAACGGCGACGCGGGACACACGATTCGCGTCCTCGTGACGGCGAAAAACGTCGCTGGCTCGACCGAAAAGGAATCGGCGAGCACGCTCGAAGTCCTCGGCGTCGGGCCGAGCAACACCGAAGCGCCGGCGATCTCCGGGACGGCGACCGCGGGCCAGCTGCTGACCGCCTCGAGCGGCAAATGGAGCGGCACCGAACCGATCGTCTTCGAATACGAATGGCTCCGGTGCAACGCCTCGGGCGGCGAATGCACGCAGGCCGCGGCGGCTTCGGTGCTGCCGACCTACCTGGTGGCGGCCGCGGACGTGGGTCACACGCTGCGCGTGAAGGTGCTCGCCAAAAACATCGCGGGCAGCGGCAGCGCCGAATCCGAACCGACGGCGACGGTGGGCGGCGTCCTGCCCTCGAATGTGATCGCCCCGCTCGTGCTCGGTCTGGACATCACGGGCCAGACCCTTACCGCGAGCGAAGGAACGTGGACCGGCACCGAACCGATCACCTACGCCTACCAGTGGCAGCAGTGCAGCAAAGCTGGGACGGAATGCCAGAACATCGGCGGGGCGACCAAATCGAGCTACGTGATCCAGAACGGGGATGCGACCCACACCCTGCGCGTGGTCGTGACGGCGAAAAACGTCGCGGGCTCCACCGAAAAGGAATCGGCGAGCACGCTCGAAGTCACGGGCGTCGGGCCGAAAAACACGGAAGCTCCGGGCATCACCGGTGAAGCAAAAGAAGGCCAGTTGCTGACTGCGTCGAGCGGAAAATGGAGCGGCACCGAACCGATCCTGTTCGAATACGAATGGCTGCGCTGCAACACCTCGGGCGGCGAATGCACGCAGGCCGCGGCGGCTTCGGTGCTGCCGACCTACTCCGCGGCCGCCGCGGACGTGGGCCTCACGCTGCGCGTGAAGGTGCTCGCGAAAAACATCGCGGGCAGCGCCGGCGCAGAATCACCGCAGACCGCGACGGTGTTGGGCGTGATTCCTACGAACCTCGTGCTGCCGGTGACCGTGCCGCTCGTCACCGTGACCGAAGGTGGGACCGTCACGGCGACCGAAGGTACGTGGACGGGCACGCAGCCGATCTCCTATGTCTGGGAATGGAAGATCTGCACCAGCGCGACGAGCTGCAAAGTCGAACAGAAAGGCGCGAGTAACTCATTCAAAGTCCCGTCGGGCACGACCGGCAAGAAACTCCGCGTCAACGTGATCGCTAAAAACGCCGCCGGCGAAGCCCCGAAGGAAGCACTCGAACTGACGATTCTCTTGTAGGGGCGCGCGAGGCGCATTGGGGAGCCGGGCGGCTGGGACAGGCCGCCCGGCGCGCCGCTCGCCCTCCTCGGTCTGCGACCCGGGTCGACTCGCCGGGGCGCGCGCTGCGGGCCTAGCCGAGCAGCGCGGCGGCGACGCGATCCGGCGCTTCCAGCGGTGGCCAGTGGGCGACGTCGCCCATCGCGACCAACGGGGCGTTCGGCAGCCGCTCGCGAATGCGCTCTGCCATGTGCGCGCCGGACACCGGGTCGAGCATCCCCCAGACGAAGCCGAGCGGGACCGCGGTGGTCTCGAGCGCGGCGGTCCAGCGCCCGCCGTGGCGTTCGCGGTCGGAGATGTAGCGGATCAGGAGATGGCCGATCCGCTCCCCGCCGCCGTTGCTCGTCGCGCCCCAGATGTCCGCGCTGTCGGCCGCCGCGTCATAGCCCGGCGCGAACGTCGGCCCGAGGCCGGCGACGAACAGCTCCTCGTTCACGAGCTCCGAGATCTGCGGCCCCTGCTCGGGATCGAGCAGCGCGGTCTGCAGGGGCTGCGGGCGATGCAGTTCGGGGTAGAGGCCGCCGTTCATGAAATGCACCCCGCGCAGCTCGACGGCCAGGGACCCGTCCGCCGCGCGGGCGAGCAGCTCCTGGGCGACAGAGACGCCGTAGTCGTGGGCGGCGACGACGGTCTCGCTGACGCCTTCGGCCGCCCACAGAGCCTCGACGAGGTCGGTCTGCTCGTGCAGGGAGTAGACGTGGTCGACGGGCTTCTCCGAGGCGCCGAAGCCGAGGAAGTCGGGCGCCAGCAGCGTGTGGCGGGCCGCCAGCTGCGGGGCGGCCTTGGCCCAGTCGTGCGAGGAGCTCGGGAAGCCGTGGAGCAGCGTCATGACCGGCCCCGTGCCGAGGCGGGCGCGGAAGACGGTGCGCTCGGCATCGCCGATCGGCAGCGGCAGCCGCTCGCCCTGCGCCCACCAGGCTTCCAGATCCCCCACGCCGCCATTATCGCGCCCGGCCAATAGGGTGTCCGCGTGCGCGCGCATCACGTGATCGTCGACCGCGACTTCTCCAAGCCGCCCGAGCGCGTGTTCGAGTACATGGCCGAGCACGAGAACCTCGCTGTCCTCTTCGGCGCGAAGGTGTCGCGGCTGCAGGACGGGCGCGACGGCGAGCGCAACGGGGTCGGCTCGGTGCGCCAGCTGAAAATCGGCCCCGCCCCGCCGTTCGAGGAGACGGTCACGGAGTTCGAGCGGCCCGCACGGATCGTCTACCGGATCACGAAGGGCAGCCCGTTGCGCGGCCACGTCGGCGTGATGACCTTCGAGCCCGACGGCCGAGGCGGGGCGGGTGGGACTCATTTCCACTACGACATCCGCCTCGCCTCACCGATTCCCGGCCTGGCTGCGCTGGTGCGCGCCTCGCTGACGCGGTCGGTGAACAAGGGGCTCGCGGACGTCGAGCAGAACGCCTAGCCGCTTCGATCGGCGGTTCCCTCACCGCCTGTCCCTATCGTGCATGGGCCGTGCCCGGCGCGTCCTTCACAGCCACACTCCAGAGCGACGAGGCGGTGCTCCGCTTCCCCTACGACGACGGCCTGCGCCGGCTGCTCCGGGCGATCCCGGGCCGTCGCTGGGATCCAGAGCAGCGGGCGTGGCGTCTGCCGCTCGAAGCCGAGCAGGCCGAGGCGCTCGCGCGGCTGCTCGAGGGCCTGCCCTCGCCGCCCGAGGTCGACGAGCGCCTCGCCCGCACGATCGAGCGCCGTCGCCGCCGTCGCGGACGGCGCGAGTGCCTGGTCGACCTCGCGCGCCCCGACGAGCGCTGGTGGCTGAGCTTCTCGACGGACGGGCCGCCTGAGCTGCTCGAGCGGCTCCTCGACCACCCGGAGGCCGACCGCCTCGACGCGATCGGCCGCGCGCACGTGCCCCTCGACGACGACTCGGCGGCGACTGTGCGCTCGTTGCGCGACGCCGGGCTTCGGCTCAGCGAGGCCGCCTCACAGGCGCTGCGCCAGCGCGAGCGAAAGGAGACCGAGGCCTCCCGCCCGCCGGCCGTGGCGCGCGACGACGTCGAGTTCCGCCGCGATCGCCGCGGCGAGCACTGGATCCTGATCGACGGGCGCTTGGCCGCGCTCGCGCGAGTGCTCGCGGCGCGGGCGGGGCTGCGGCCGGCGGAGGGCCCCGCGGGCAGCGTCGGGCTGGCGGCGCGCGAGCGCGATGCCGAGGCGCTGCAGGACCTGCTCGGCCACCTGGAGGATGCCTCCGTGGACGAGCGGGTGCGTTCCTGGCTCGCGCGGGCCACGAGCTGGCGCGGGAACATCGACGTCGCACGCCCGCCCGCCGCGGGGGATGCCGCTGAGCTGCTCCTGCTCGGTGAGTTCGACCGGCTCCCGAGGGCCGTGCGGGAGCACGCCAGCGAGATCGCGGGCGGCGCCTCGCTGCCGCTCACGCTCGCCGGCTGGCGACTCGCCCGCGAGGAGCTGGACGGCTGGATCAGCCCGGCGGCGCGTCGCTGCGGGCAGGCGCTCGAGGAGGGCCGTCCCGCGCCGCCCGCGGTGCTCGAGCTCTCTACTGCGCACGAGCAGCCGACGTTTGTGCTCGCCCCCGGTCACGACGCGTCGCTGGGAGAGGCGTTCGCCGGCATCGACGGTGTCGTGGCCCCCCGCGCGGGCGCTCCCCGGCGTCCGCTGGGCGCGCGCGCCGACCACGGCGTCCTGCCCGCGATCAGCGCCGACCCGTTCTGTGTCCCCGAGCTCGACCGGTTCCTCGACGAGCACGGCGTCTGGGTGGACCCCGACGCCCTCGCCCTCCTCCAGGAGGCCCGCGAGGAGCACGCCCGAGCCGCGGGCCTCGTCGCGCTGTCGGCTGCGCACGACGCCGAGCTCGAGGTGGCCGGCCTCGGCGGCGAGCTGAAGCCGTTTCAGCGGGCCGGGGTCGCCTACCTGCTCGAGCGCCGGCGCGCCTTCCTCGCCGACGAGCAGGGGCTCGGCAAGACGATCGAGGCGCTCGCGGCGCTGCAGGCGGACGACGCCTTCCCCGCGGTCGTCGTCTGCCCGGCCAACCTGAAGCTGAACTGGGTCCGCGAGGCAGAGACGTGGTTGCCGGGACGCAGCGTCGAGCGCTGGTCGGGGCTCGGCGTTCGCGGGCGCGCCGAGGCCGCGCCGGATGGCGCGCCCGAGCCGGCACCGCGCACGCTCGCCGACCTCACGATCGTCAACTTCGACATCCTCGCCGCGCGTCTGCCTGAGCTGCTCGCGGGCTCGCCGCGCGCGCTCGTGATCGACGAGGCGCACCTCTGCAAGAACGCGGGCGCGAAGCGCACGCAGGCCGCGCAGCGCCTCGCGGCCGCGATCCCGAGGGACGGGCTCGTGCTCGCGCTCAGCGGCACGCCGGTGGTCAACCGCCCGGCCGAGCTGGTCTCGCAGCTGCGCATCCTCGGGCGCCTCGACGAGTTCGGCTCGGGCGCCCGCTTCAGCGCGCGCTTCAAGGGCCCCGACGCCCACCAGCGGCTGCACTGGCACCTGCGCGCGCGATGCTTCGCGCGCCGGCTGAAGCGCGACGTGCTGCCGCAGCTGCCGGCGAAGACGCGTTCGGTCGTGCCGATCGAGCTCGACAACGAAGCCGAGTACCGGCTCGCCGAGCGCGACCTGGTCGCGTGGCTGCGCAGCCAGCCGCTCGACCTGCGCGAGCTGGACGCGAAAGTGGCCGCGGCGCTGCGCGCCGAACGGCTCGTGCGGTTGAACGCGCTGAAGCTGCTGGCCGCGCGCGGCAAGCTCACGGCGGCGCTGGCGTGGCTGCACGACTTTCGCTGCTCGGACGAGCCGCTGGTCGTGTTCGCGCGCCACCGCGAGATCCAGCGCGCGGTCCTCGAGCGCTTCCCCGAGTCGCTCCACATCCTCGGCGAGGACAGCCAGGCTGGGCGCGAGAGCGCGCTGCGCGCCTTCCAGGACGGGGAGGGCGACGGGATGATCGTCTGCTCGCTGGAGGTCGCTGGTCAGGGCCTGACCCTCACGCGCGCCTCGAGCGTCGCCTTTCTGGAGCTCGACTGGACACCCGCGCGCCACGACCAGGCCGAGGACCGCTGCCACAGGATCGGTCAGCGCGACGCCGTGAACGCCTACTACCTGCTCGCGGCGGAGACCGTCGACGAGACGATCGCCCGCCTGCTCGAGCGAAAGCGTTCGGTCATCGGCGCGGTCACGGATGGGCTGGCCGAGGACGAGGAGGGCGTCCTCGACGCGCTCGTGCGAGAGCTGCGCGGCGCCGGCTACCGCCACCTGCGGGCCGTGGCCTAGACCGTCTGCTTCGCGGCGGCGGCGAGGCGCCGCCTCAACGATCCCCTACGGCCAGAGTTCGAGCGTGTCCATGACACCGCCCCAGGTTTCGACCGCTTCGGCTTCCACGTTGGTGAGCTGATATTCGAAGCGCGCCGCGCTCCTGGCGAGGCCGCGGTCCTGAGAGCTCTCAAAGCGCGCGATCCGCGGCGGGATCAGGCCGAGCGCAACCCAGTTCGGGTAGAAGATCTTGTCGAACGAGAGCGTGCTCGCGGGGAGCGTCTTGTAGCCCGTGGCCGACCAGGCGTGTACGTCGCTGCACAGGTCGGGCACCTGCAGGGCGTAGAGCTTCCCGAGCATGCTCGCGTAGCTCGAGACCGCCCGCGTGACCGCGCCGCTGCTCCAGTGCAGACCCTTGACGGCGCGCAGGTAGGTCGCGATCGCAGGGCGGTCGGGTTTCCCTGCGCTCAGCACCATCGTCCCGATCACCTCGTTGCTGAGTTCGGTGGACATCGGGTTCTGGGGCGAGCCGTTTCCGGCGCGCGGGCACTGGCTGCGGACCTTCGAGAGCACGCCCTTGTAGCCGGCGATCGACGCTCCGAGGTGCGCGTGCCCAGCTGCCACCAGGGCGTAGTTCGCGCGCAGGTAGGCCGCGGTCGCGGAAGCGTCGCTGGCCCACGCCTGACTCGCGCCGGCCAGCGCGAGCACGCACGCCACGGCGGTCGCGAGTCCCCACCTCCGCATCATGGGGAGAGAGCCTACGCGATCGATGCCCGCCGTACGCCGGGCCGGGTGCCCGTCCCCTAGCGGCGGGCCCGGCCGCCGCGGCGGCTATTCTCCGCCTGGCCGGCCCCGCCGCGCCGCCTGCTCGGCGGCACCCGGCAACGCTCTTTCGTGTCCCGGACTGTGTTCTCAAACCCGATGCTGCGCATCTCGACCCCTGCTCTCGGCGCCATCGCCTGCGGCTTCGCGCTGATCGCGTGCGGGAGCGCGTCCTCGGCCGATGTTCCGGGGACGAGCACCCACGCCAAAGCGGCGAGCGCAAACCCGATCGCGGTCTCCCCGCAGCCCGGGACCCCCGACGCGTCGCCGACGACCCAGATCAGCTTCCTGGGCGGTGCCGGGACGACGGTCTCCGGGGTCACGGTGAAGGGCTCGAGCAGCGGCTCGCACAGCGGCGTGCTGCGCGCGTACTCGACGGGCACCGGCGAGAGCTTCATCCCCAGCAAGCCGTTCCGCTCGGGCGAGAAGGTCACGGTGAGCGCTCACGTCACCGGTGGCGCGAGCACCGGCGCCGCCACGACGAGCTTCACGGTCGCCAGCCAGTACGCGCCGAGCCAGAAGCAGTTCCCGCTCAACCCGGGCAACGCCTCCGAAGTGCAGCACTACCGCTCCGCGCCCTCGCTGACTCCGTCTGCGGTGCGGATCTACACGCACGCGAAGCCGGGTGCGGCGCCCGGCGACCTGTTCCTCGCGCCGTATCAGGGCAAGGGCACGCCGGGCCCGATGATCACCGACCAGGAAGGCAACCTGATCTGGTTCAAACCGCTCCCGAGCGGGATGTCTGCGACGAACCTGAAGGTCGTCCAACTGGGCGGGCAGCCGGCGCTGACCTGGTGGCAGGGGCGGATCCTCGAGGTCGGCTTCGGTCAGGGCGAATGGATCCTTGCCAACTCGAGCTACCAGCAGGTCGGCCACGTGCGCGCGGGCAACGGCTATCACGCCGACCTGCACGAGATCCGCATCGAACAGGACGGGACCGCCTGGGTCGACGCCTTCGACCCGATCCACATGAACCTGTCCTCCTTCCACGGCGAATCGAACGGAATCCTCACGGACTCCGTGATCCAGGAGATCGACGTCAAGACGGGGCTCGTGATGTGGGAGTGGCACGCGCTCGGGAACATCCCGATCTCCGAATCCCACAACCCGCCGCCGACCTCGCACTACCCGTGGGACTACGTCCACCTCAACTCGATCAGCCTCGGAACATCCGGCGACGTCCTGCTCTCCTCCCGCAACACCTGGGGCCTGTACGACGTCAACATCCACAGCGGCACGATCAACTGGCGCCTGGGCGGCTCGCATTCGAGCTTCAAGCAGGGCTCGGGAACCCACTTCTACTGGCAGCACGACGCCGAGTGGCAGCCCGGTGGCCTGATCTCGGTGTTCGACAACGGTTCGACCCCGCCGAAGGAGAAGCAGTCGCGCGGCCTGCTGCTCGAACCCAACGTCGCTGCCCACACCGTGACGCTCAAGCGGGCGTACACGAACCCCTCGCGCACGCTGCTCGCGGCGAGCCAGGGCAACACGCTCTCGCTGCCAGGCGGCGACTGGCTGATGGGCTACGGCGGGCTGCCCAACTTCACCGAGTACGACTCCTCCGGCCACGTGCTGCTCGACGGCAGGCTCGGCAAGAACGTGCAGGACTTCCGGACCTACCTCGCGCCCTGGAGCGGGCACCCGCGCGGCACGCCCTCGCTGTCGGTGTCGAAGGGCTCCGGATCGCTGACCGCCTACGCGAGCTGGAACGGCGCCACCGAAGTGGCGAGCTGGCGGGTGCTGGCGGGGTCCTCGGCATCGGCGCTGGCGCCTGTCTCCACGGCAGCTCGTCACGGCTTCGAGACCGCCGTCAAGGTGTCGAGCACCGGCCCCTACGTGCAGGTGCAGGCGCTTGACGGCGCCGGCAACGTGATCGGGACCTCGGCGGCGGTCAAAGCCTGATTCGCGCGCGTTCGGTGATTCTCGCCGTCGCGGTGCCGCTGCTGGTGCTGGCACCGGCGGGACGGGTCGGCTCGACGCGAACGCTCGCCCTCAGCGCCGGCGCCCTGAGCGAGGGTGCAGCGCCGATCGCCGTCGCGGGTCAGGCGGAAGCAGGCCAGGCTTCCTGCGCTCCCGCGCACGTAAACAGCTCGGCGCTGCTCGGCGGTGCGGTGACGGTCTCGCCGCTGCCGGACAGCCGTGACGCCTCGCCGCTGACCCAGGTGAGCTTCCTCGGCGTGCCTGCCGCCGAGCTCTCGGCGGTGGTGGTGCGCGGCTCGCGCAGCGGCCCGCACGCGGGACGGCTCGAGCCCTACTCGCAGGGAGACGGGGCGAGCTTCGTGCCGGGGAAGCCTTTCCGGGCGGGGGAGACCGTCGCCGTCCGCGCGACGCTGATCCGCCCGGGATCCACGGTGCCGATCGCGTTCTCCTTCACAGTCGCCGTGCCGGACACCTTCGGCGAAGCGGGCGGCAGCACGCCGCCGGCCCCGAAGCCGAGCGAATACCAGTCGTTCCGATCGCGTCCCGATCTGCGGCCGCCGACGGTCACCGTCACCGCGCACGCGCCCGGCACGAGCCCGGGCGAGCTGCTGCTGGGCCCGTACTCGGGCCCCGGGCAGTACGGCCCGATGATCCTCGACGAACAGGGGCATCTGCTGTGGTTCAAGCCGCTGCTGCCCGCCGGCACGCGGGCGGCCGACGTGCGCGTCCAGAGCTACCTGGGCAAACAGGTCCTGACCTGGTGGCAGGACCCGCTCGCCGCGGCCGGCAGCCGCCGCGCAGGGATCGTGATCGACGACACCGCCTACAACCAGATCGCGGTCGTGCGCGCCGGCAACGGGTACCAGGCCGACCTGCACGAGTTCCAGATCACCCCGCAGGGGACGGCCCTGATCACCGTCTACGACGGCATCGAGTGCGACCTTCACAGCATCGGAGGCCCCGCGCGGGGGGCCGTCGCGGACACGCTGATGCAGGAACTCGACCTCGCGACGGGGCTCGTGCGCTACGAGTGGCACAGCCTCGACCACGTGCCGCTCAGCGACACCTACGTCTCTCCCCGCCCCGGGAGCCTCAAGGAACCCTTCGACTTCTTCCACATCAACGCCGTCGAGCAGATGCACGACGGCTCGCTGCTGATCGACGCGCGCAACACCTGGGCCGCCTATGACGTGGCGCGGCGCACAGGCCGGGTGCTGTGGCGGCTCGGGGGCCGGCGCAGCAGCTTCAAGATGGGCCCGGGCACGCTGACCGCCTACCAGCACGACGCGCGCGAGCAGCCGAACGGCAACATCACCTTCTTCGACAACGGCGCGACGCCGAAGGCCCACCCGCAGTCACGGGCGATCGAAGTCGCGCTGAACATGCACGCGATGACGGCCACGCTGGTGCGCCGGGTCGAGCACTCGCCCGCGCTCGTCGCCGGGAGCCAGGGCAACACCCAAGCGCTCGCCGGCGGCTCCTGGATGGTCGGGTGGGGGGAGGAACCGTGGATGACCGAATACGGCTCCGGCGGGCAGGTCCTGTTCGACGCGCACCTGCCGGCGCACTGGGAGTCCTACCGCGTCTACCGCGAGCCCTGGAGCGGGCGCCCCTCGACGCCGCCGGCCTTCGCCGTCTCCCGCGCGGGCGCGAAGGCGACCGTCTACGCGAGCTGGAACGGCGCCACGGAAGTGGCGAGCTGGCGCGTGCTGGCGGGCAACACGGCAACCGCGCTCGCCCCGGTCGGAAGCGCCGCCCGTGCGGGCTTCGAGACCGCGATCACGGTGACCCCCGCGCCGGCGCACGGGAGCTTCCTCGAGGTCCAGGCGCTCGACGCCAGCGGCGCCGTGCTCGGCGCTACCGCCCCCCGGAAGGGCTGAGGCCGGGACGCTCCTTCGGGGGCGGGCCGCCCTGGCCGAGGGTGAGGTCCCCGACGGAGCTTTCGACGTGCTCGCGGCGGCGAGTGGCGGCCTTGGCGGCAGCCGTGCGGGCGGTCGAGAAGTAGTCGGCGAAGCCACGGCCGTGCGCAGCCTCCAGCCGGTTCGGCAGCGGCTGGCGCAGCTCGTCGTAGAAGGCGTGGTGCAGCTTTTCGCGCATCATCGCTTCGAGCTGGGCGTGCTCGCCGGCAGAGTTGTGCAGCTCGAGTCTCCCCGTCGCGGTGCCGTAGTCGTAGAGCTCGGTTTCCTCGCCTTCGGTGAGGGGCGCGATGCCTTCTTCGGGCCAGTGAGAGTACGTCGCGTACTTCGCTTCCTGCGTGCGCATCGCGACGACGTGCAGGGGCGCACCCGCGGCGTATTCCTCGACGGCGAACTCGGTGACGGTCTCGTCGGTGGCGTGGAGCACGTATTCCCGCCCGGGCGCTTCGGGTTCGGCGAGCATCGCCGCGAGATCGGCGCGCCCGGCGAGATGTGAGTAATGCGCGTCGGTGCGCCAGTGATCACCGCCGCTGCCGATCGTGAGCAGCAGCGGGGCGAGGTCGACGCTCGAGGTGAGCTGGTTGCGCACGATCTGGGGCGCGCTCGTCAGCTTGCCGCGCAGGTCCTTGACGATCAGCGGCACACGGATCGCCTCCTCGTAGGCACCGGCGCCCTTGCCGCGCAGCCCGTGCGAGGCGCCGTACTCGCCGTGGTCGGAGGTGAACACGATCACGGTGTTCTCGGCCACGCGCGGGCGGCTGTGGAGCGTCGCCAGCACCGCGCCGACATGGCGGTCCACCTCGCGCTGGAGCTTCGTGTAGAGGTCGAGGAAGCTGAGCCAGATCAGCTCGGCTTCGGGACCCGTGGACGGAACCGGCCCGAACGAGGCGGCGGCCGTGTCCTGGAGCGAGCGCTGAAGGCGCGGCTTGCCGCGATGGATCAGGTCTTCGGGGGTCTCGAAGTTGGGCGGCAGCCGCGCGACGGTGCGCCGCGCCGTGGCCTCGGCCGGGACGCGATCGCTCCAGACGTACCACCAGGCGATGTCGTGCGGGTTCACGAACGAGACCGTGACGTGCCATGGCTCGGCGCCCGATTCCTCGCCGAACCATTCCCTGAAGTGGCGCGCCACCTGCGGGTCCTTGTGCCAGCCCTGCCCGGGTCCGCCGTCCGGTGACGGGTACATCCCGCCGGCAAACCCGTACCGCTCGAGCGCTTCTTCTCCGGCCAACGGCGTCCAGTGACCGTCGCCGTGCGTGACGTGCCACTTGCCCAGCCACCGGGTGTGGTAGCCGTGCTCGCGCAGCATCGTGCCCCAGGTCGGGAAGCCGGGGTCGAGCGTGCTGCCGCCGGTGATCATGCAGCCGGTCTGGTGCGTGTAGAGGCCGGTCAGCATCGCCGAGCGCGCGGGGCTGCAGTCGTTCGAGACCGTGTAGTGGTGCCCGAATGAGACTGCGCCTTCGCGCAGGCGCTGGAGGTTCGCCGGCAGCGAGGCGCCGATCGCGCCCGCGCCGAACCACTGCGGGAAGCGCAGCTGGTCGACCACGATCACGAGGATGTTGGGTCGGCTGGGTGCCGGCCGTGCCGCGGTCCGGTCGCGCGCGGGCTGCGGGGTGCTTTCGTCGCCGCTCGCCTCTGCGAGCGCCTTGACGCCGAGGCCCGCTCCGGCGAGCACACCGCCGGCGATCGCGCCGCGCTTGAGGAACGTGCGCCGGTCCACTCTCATATCCTGCTTCGGGTCCATGCAGTCGATGCGTGCTCTCGTCCTGGGGCCGTTGCTGGCCCTTGGTATGGGGTTCGCCGGCCTGACCGCCTCCGCCGCGGCGCAGTCAGCGCCCACGTGCGTCCCCACGAGCATCGACAACTCTGCTCTGCAGGCCGGCGGTGTAACAGTATCGCCCCTGCCGGGCAGTCGCGACGCATCGCCGGCGACGCAGATCAGCTTCCTCGGAATTTCGGTTAGGAACCTGACCGTCCAGAGCGTCGCCGGATCGCTGAGCGGCCCTCACAGCGGGCATCTGGCGGCCTACTCGCAGGGCGACGGCGCCAGCTGGCTGCCCGCTCGTCCTTTCATCGAAGGTGAGCGCGTGACGGTCCGCGCCCGGGCTCGCGTCGCCGGGCGCTGGCAGCCGATCGCCGACGTCTTCGCGATCGCAAAGGCCGATGAGCTCAGCTCGACCCACGAGCGGATCCATCCCGGCACCTCCGCCGAGGAACAGCACTTCGCCTCACGGCCGGACCTTCATCCGCCGACCGTGACGGTGACCGTCAACTCGCCCGGTCAGGCCGGCGGCGACATCTTCGTCGCGCCGTACACCGGGCCCGGGCAGGCCGGTCCGATGATCCTCGATCCCGCCGGCGCGATGCTGTGGTTCAAGCCGCTGCCGAGCGGGACCTTCGCGACCAACCTGCGGGTGCAGGAATACGCCGGCAAGCAGGTGCTCACCTGGTGGCAGGGGGACGTCACGATCCACGGCTTCGGGGTCGGCGAAGACGTGATCTACTCGAGCGCCTACACCGAAGCGGGGCGCGTGCGGGGGGGCAACGGCCATCGGCCGGACCTGCACGACTTCTTCCTGGCTCCGAACGGTGCCGCGCTCGTGACCTCGTACTTCCCCGTGCTGTGCGACCTCTCGGCGTATGGCGGGTCCTCCTCGGCCGCCCTCACCGACGGGGTGATGCAGGAGATCGACGTCCGCACCGGGCTGGTGATGTACGAATGGACGAGCCTCGACCATGTCGGGATCCCCGAATCGTATGCCTCGCCAAAGCGGTCGAATCCGAGCTTCCCGTATGACTTCTTCCACATCAACTCGATCGCCGTCGACCGCGACGGGAGCCTGCTGATCTCGGCGCGCAACACCTGGACGGTCTATGACCTGAACCCCGCCACCGGGCAGATCCGCTGGCGGCTCGGCGGTAAGCATTCGAGCTTCGGCGGCGCCAGCTCGACACGCACCGCCTGGCAGCACGACCCGCAGGAACTGCCCGACGGATCGATCAGCATCTTCGACAACGGCTCCTCGCCGACGGTGCACCCGCAGTCGCGCGTGATCGTGCTCTCGCTGAACCCCCAGACCGGCACGGCGACGCTCGATGCACAGCTGACCCACACGCCCGGCCTCGTCGTCGAAAGCCAGGGCAACGCGCAGGCACTCGCAAACGGCGACTGGTTCGTCGGCTGGGGCCAGGAACCGTTCTTCTCCGAGCTCAGCCCGAGCGGACAGGAGCTCTTCGACGCACACTTCCCGCCGCACACGCAGTCCTACCGCAGCTTCCGCACGCCCTGGACCGGCTCCCCGGCCAACGCGCCCGCGCTCGCCTTCGCGTCCGGCGGCAGCGGGGCCGGGACGGCGTATGCGAGCTGGAACGGGGCCACGCAGGTCGCCTCCTGGCGGCTTCTCGCGGGGGGCTCGCCGAGCGCGCTGCACGCGATCCTGACGGTTCCCCGCAGCGGCTTCGAGACGCCGATGACGGTCCCAGCGGGGACGATCGGACCCTACGTCGCGGTGCAGGCCCTGGAGGCAGGCGGCCACGCCCTGTCGCGTTCCGCCCCGGTCGCAGAGGCAGCGCTGCGCTGATGGCGCTCCGCGTCGTCGGTGCCGGCCTGGGGCGGACCGGCACGAGCTCGCTGAAGCTGGCACTCGAGATGCTGCTGGGGGGGCGCTGCTACCACATGTCCGAGCTGCACTCTCGGCCCGAGGACCTGCCTCGCTGGGAGCAGGCCCTCGCGGGCGAGCCGGTCGAGTGGGAAGCAGTGTTCGCTCACTTCGTGGCGACGCTGGACTGGCCGGGGGCTTCCTTCTGGCCGGAGCTGACAGCGGCCTATCCGGATGCGCTCGTGCTGCTCTCACGCCGCGCGTCCGCCGCGGACTGGTGGGTGAGCATGGAGAAGACGATCGTGGCGCTCCTGCGCGCGCCGCTGCCCGAGGACGACCCGCAGCTCGCCCGCCAGCGCCGGCTGACCAGGGCGATCCTCACCCAGCGCCTGGACGAGCGCTGGTGGGAGCGAGAGCGCGCGCTCGCGGCCTATGAGCGCCACAACGAGCGCGTGCGGAGCGCGCTGCCGGCGGATCGCCTCATCGAGTGGGTCGCGGGCGACGGGTGGGGACCGCTCTGCGCCAGGCTGGGTCTGCCCGAGCCGCAGGAGCCGTTCCCCCACCTGAACACGGCGCCGGAGTTCCGTGAGGGCGTCGGGCTGGATCAGCAGGGAGAGGGCTCGGGCTAGACGCCGGGGCTGTGCCGCGGCGGTGCCCCCGCTTACCACGATCGTGCGATTGAACCTGCGCGTCTGTGACGCGATCCTGCTGAACGCGAACCGACGCCGATCTTCCGCGGCTCGACAAGAGGGAGCCGACCGGTGTTCTGTCCCGGCGGTGTCGAGCAGAGAGGGATGCGCCGGCCGCGGTCAGGCGAAGCCGGCTACGAGCGACCGGCGGGAGCCTTTCCGCGGCCGCGCGCGTCGACTCCCTGGGCGGCGGGCCGGAGGCCGCGCGCGAGGAGGCCGCGCGTAACGGAAGGGGGGGGATTCGAACCCCCGAGACGGGTTTCCCCGCCTAACGGTTTTCAAGACCGCCGCATTCAACCGCTCTGCCACCCTTCCGCGGGTCATGCTACGCACTGAAGACCCGGCGCCGGCGGCAGCGAGGGCGGGTCACTCCCCACCGGCGCCGGCAAGCGCCGCCGCCCCGTGCGGGTGTGCGCCGTCTACCTGCTCAGCGGTTGCGGACGGGAAGGCGGGCAGCAGCAGCGCGGCCATCAGGGCACCCAGTGCCGCCACTCCGCCGGCCACGACGCAGCCCAGCGAGAGGCCGTCGACGAACGCGCCGGAGGCGGCGCGGGCGACGCCGCCTCCGAGCGCGACGTGGCCTGTCGCTGCCAGGCCCCGGGCCACGCCGAGCGCGGCGCCGACCGAGTTGTGGGCGACCTGCGCGAGACCGGCTGGGACACGTGCCGGAAGGTGCTCGGTCAGCCTGCTCGAGTACAGCGAGGCGTAGACGCTGCCGATGATCGCGACCCCGAGCGTTCCGCCGAGCAGGCGCGTGGTGTCGTTGACCGCTGAACCGACGCCGGCCTTCGCCCGAGGTACGACACCCATGATCGCCTCTGTTGCCGGCGCGCTGGTGAGGCCCATGCCGAGGCCGTAGAGGACCATCTGGACAGCGATCGTCCCGTAGCGGGTGCCCGGCGCGACGGTGGCTGCGACCCACGCGTAGAACGCCGCGACCATCACGAGGCCCGCCGTCACCACGAGCTTGGTCCCGAAGCGCACTGCCAGGCGAGTGCCGAGCACCGACGCGATCCCGACGGAGGTCGCGACGGGGAGCAGGTGCAGTCCGGTCGAAAGGGGCCCGTAGTTCTTGATGAACTGGAAGTACTGGGTCATCAGGAAGATGAACCCGAACAGCGAGAAGAAGGCGACCGTCACCGATCCGCTCGCGGCCGTGAAGCGCGGGTTCGAGAACAGCCGGACGTCGAGCATCGGCTCGTCGGTGTGCCGCTCGCGCGCGATGAACCCGACGAGCAGAGCCGCCGCGACAGCGAACCCGCCGAGCGTGCGCGCGCTCGACCAGCCGTGCAGCGGCGCCTCGATGATCGTGTAGATGAGCGCCGCCATCGCCGTGCTGGAAAGCAGGAAACCCGGCCGGTCCAGCCGCGGGGCGCTCTCGTCGCGCGAAGTCGGGACGGCCCGCCACACGAGCAGCGCCGCCAACGCCGCAACTGGAGTCATCGCGAAGAAGATGCTCGACCAGGAGAAGCGTTCGAGGAGCCATCCGCCGGCGATCGGGCCGAGCGCGATCGCGATCCCGGCGGTCGCGCCCCACAGGCCGATCGCCCGCGCCCGCTCGACCCGCTCGACGAAGATGTTCGAGATCAGCGACAGCGTCGCGGGGAACACCATCGCCGCGCCAAGTCCCATCACAGCTCGTGCGGCGATGAGACCCGTCGAGCTCGTCATCAGTCCACCCACCGCGCTCGCGGCTCCGAACAGAGCGAGCCCTCCTAGCAGCATGCCCTTACGCCCGAAGCGGTCGGAGAGCGAGCCCGCGACGAGCAGGAACGCGGCGAACACGAGGTTGTACGCGTCGACGATCCACTGCAGCTGACTGTTGGAGGAGTGCAGCTCTCGCACCAGCGTCGGAAGTGCGACGTTGACGATCGTCGTATCGAGGTTGATGGCGAAGGCCGCCAGGAGCAGCGCCGGGAGGATCAAGGCTCGGTTTCGCATCGCACACCTCTTTCTCAAACACTAAGACAAGAAAATCAAGTCTTAGCACAAGTTACTCAAGCTTGCGGTACACTCGGGATATGCGTTCCTACCGTCAGTACTGCGCGGTGGCCAAGACATTGGACGTGCTCGGCGATCGCTGGACGCTCCTGATCGTTCGGGAGCTGATGCTCGCGGGGCCGAGCCGCTACACCGACCTTCGCAACGGACTGCCGGGAATCGCAACGAACCTGCTCTCAGAGCGCCTGCGCGACCTCGAGGCTGCGGGCGTCGTCGCGCGCGAGGAGGCGCCCCCGCCGGTTGCGTCGACTCTGTTCTCGCTCACCGAGCGCGGTGAGACGCTCCGTCCCGTGCTGGATGCGCTCGGGACGTGGGGCGTCCCCTACATGGCCGAAGGCCCAGCCCCCGAGGACGCCTTCCGTGGCCGCTGGCTCGCGTGGCCCGCGGAGCAGTTCCTCGTCGACGGCGAACCGGACGCGCCGCCGGTGTCGATCGAACTGAGGGCCGGCGAGGACCCGGTCGTGGTCGAAGCCGCGCATGGCGCTGTCCGGGCTACGCGCGCCGCGCCGGGCGGGAACGCGGACGTTGTTCTCGACGGCCCGCCGCACGCGATCCTGGCACTGCTGAGCGGTCAGATCGATGTCGCTGAGGCCCGGCGGCGAGGGTTGAGCATCGAGGGCGAGGAGCGCGTGCTCGCCCGCCTGCGCCCTCCGACTGCGGCAGAGGGCTCCTGAGCGCCCTCGCGTCGGGCGGTGCCACAGCCTCTAAACTGGCATCTCACCCTCGGGAGAGGTGGCCGAGTGGCTGAAGGCACTCGCCTGCTAAGCGAGTATGGGGATCAAACTCCATCGCGGGTTCGAATCCCGCCCTCTCCGCCATTTTGAGAAGCATCGGGAAGCGGCTCGTACGGGCCGCTTTCCGCGTCTGTGGAGTGCCGCCGACCAAGATCAGCCTCTCGCGGGACCTCGCGGATACAGTGAGCCGATGCTGACTCAGGTGGGCGACGGCGTCTGGGTCCGGCAGAGCGCCTGGGTCTGGACGAACACGATCGTGGTGCGCGGGGAGGAAGGCTTGGTCGTGGTCGATCCCGGCATCCACGGCGTGGAGCTGAGCGAGCTGGCCGACGACCTGGATGGGCTCGGCGTGACTGTGATCGCCGGTTTCTCCACCCACCCCCACTGGGACCACCTGCTGTGGCATTCGCGCTTTGGCGAGGTGCCGCGCTACGCCACCGCCGCCGGCGCCCGGGCCGCCGGCGAAGGGCGGGAGCGCGGACAGGAGATGGCTGCTGAGAGCGCAACGGGCGTGCCGCTCGAGCTCCTCGGGCTCGTCACCCCGTTGCCCGAGGACGGCGGCCCCGTGCCGGGCGAGATCGTCGAACACGAGGCGCACGCCGTCGGCCACGCCGCGGTGCTGCTCGCAGACCGTCGCGTCCTGCTTGCCGGCGACATGCTCTCCGACGTCCTGATCCCGCTCCTCGACTCCCGCCGCCCGGATCAGGTGAGCGCATACCAGACGGCGCTCGACCGGCTGGGGGAGGCCGCCGGGCAGGTCGATGTCGTCATCCCCGGTCACGGCGCCGTCGCCCGGGGCTCCGAGGTGGCGGCACGCCTCGCTGCCGACCGCGCTTACATCGACGCGCTGCGCCGAGGCGAGGAGCCCGACGACGCACGGCTGGGACCTGGTGGCGAGTGGCTATCCGGCCCGCATCGGTCGAACGTCAGGCAGGCCGGCGGCGACGTGAGACCGAGCTAGCCGAGGTCGCTCGTGAGGCGGCGTCTGCTCAGGCGTCCGCGCTCGAGGCGGCCCAGAGGTTGAGGTCGCCCTCGACCGCGTGGCGGTCGATCGCCGCGAGCTCATCGGTGCTGAAGTCCAGGCGCTCCAGCGCAGCCACGTTCTGCTCGAGCTGCTCCACGCTGCTGGCGCCGAGCAGGGCCGAGGTCACGCGCGGATCGCGCAGCGCCCACGCAATGGCGAGCTGCGCCAGCGTCTGGCCGCGACCGGCCGCGATCTCGTTCAGCGCACGGACACGTTCGAGGTTCTCGTCGCTGATCATCTTTTCGGACATGTAGTTGCCCGCCCGCAGGCGGGAGTCCTCGGGCACGCCGTGCAGGTAGCGGTCGGTGAGAACGCCCTGGGCGAGCGGAGAGAACACGATCGCCCCGACACCCTCGCGGCCGAGGACCTCGAGCAGCCCGTCCTCGATCCAGCGGTTGAGCATCGAGTAGGAGGGCTGATGGATCAGCAGGGGAGTGCCGAGCTCGGTCAGGATCTCGACGGCCTCCGCGGTGCGCTCCGGTCCATAGGAGGAGATGCCGACGTAGCGCGTGAGACCGCGGCGCCGGGCCTCGTCGAGCGCGCCCATCGTCTCCTGCAGCGGCGTGTCCGGGTCGAGCCGGTGCGAGTAGAAGATGTCGACGTACTCGAGCCCCATCCTGCGCAGGCTCTGCTCGAGGCTGGCGAGCAGGTACTTGCGCGAGCCCCACTCGCCATAGGGCCCGGGCCACATGTCGTAGCCCGCCTTGGTGGAGATCACCAGCTCGTCGCGAAGGCCGGCGAAGTCCTCGGCGAGGATGCGGCCGAAGTTCTTCTCCGCGCTGCCGTATGGCGGCCCGTAGTTGTTGGCGAGGTCGAAGTGGGTGATGCCGAGGTCGAAGGCGCGGCGCAGGATCGCGCGGCTGCGCTCCAGCGGCCGGTCGTCGCCGAAGTTCTGCCACAGCCCGAGTGAGATCGCCGGGAGCTTCAGCCCGCTGCGGCCGCAGCGCCGGTAGACCATCGACTCGTAGCGGTCCTCGGCCGGGACGTATCTCGTGGGTGCGAGCCGCGCGTTGAAGGGCATCGACGAAAGCAATCCTAGCTCTGCGCCGACGGCGAGCGAGCAAAGACGTACAGCCAGGGCGTTCGCGTCGAGCCGTCTCCGGGGCCGAGCGCGCGGCCGGCGTCGTCGAAGATCTCCACGGGCGTGGCAAAGCCGGCGCGGCCGACCTCCGCTGCGGCCTCGGCGGCGCTCACGTGGTGCCACAGGACGGTGAAGTCGTAGCCCGAGCCGACGAGCACGGCCCACTCCTCGCCGCGCTTGCACAGCGGAGCGAGGCGCCGGTAGGAGCGCGCGCAGCGCGGCATGCGACACGCGCACGAGAGCAGGGCGCGCGGACCGTTGTGGACGTCCCAGCGCAGCGGATGCCACGGCGGCCGGCCCGCCGCGGGGTCGTCGAGGTTATGCGTCGAAAAGAGGTAGGCACCGCCCGGTTTGAGCACTCGGAGCGCGGCGCGGTGCACAGCCGCGCGGTCCTCGTGCGCGAGCCCGTCGATCCCGTTGAAGCTGAAGTACACCGCGTTGAAGCTCGCGTCGGCGAACGCGCGCAGCTCCCGTGCGTCGGCCTGCTCGACGCGAACGCCGGGGTGGCGCGCGCGCGCGAGTGCCACCATCTCCGGCAGGTAGTCGACGGCCACGTAGCCCTCGCTGCGTGGCGCGAGGAGCGGGATCGTTCGACCCGCCCCGATACCGACGTCGAGGATCGGGCCGCCCTGCGCGACGGCGAGGAGACGCGGAAGGAGCGCGCGCTCGCCGGCGTCGATGAGCCCGTCGCGGGCCGCGAACACGTCGAGCACCTTCGAGCTCGACCAAACGGCTGCATTGATGCGCTCGCCTGCATCCATCGGGGGCGGCGATGCTACCCGCGCACGCGCCGAGGCCTCGGCCCGAGGGCGTAGTCTCCCTGGCGTGGAGAGCGGGGTTGACAGGGATCGTCAGCGGGCGGCCGACGCGCTGCGCGCGCCCCAGGTCGGGGATGGCATCGCGACGCCGGCCGGGAGCTGGACGTTCGGGGGCGAGGTGCCCGCCGCGTTCGACAGTCACGTCGCACGCTCGGTCCCCGCCTATGCCGAGGGCCAGGAGCTGATCGCCGACATCGCCGACCAGCTCGTCCCGCCCGGAGGGCGCGTGTACGACCTGGGCTGCTCGACGGGCGCGTTGACGGCGCAGCTCGCGTCCCGCCTGGCGCCGCGGCGCGTGGAGGTCGTCGGCGTGGATCGCGAGCCCGGTATGGTCGCCCGAGCGGAGCTGCGCTGCGTGGAGATGCCGCAGGTGCGCTTCGCGACGTCCTCGCTGGAGGAGCTCGCGTTCGAGCCGGCGGACATGATCGTGTCCTATTACACGCTGCAGTTCGTGGCGCCGCGCGAGCGCGGGCGGATCGTCGCGCGCATCCGCGAGGCGCTGACGCCCGGGGGCACGTTCGTGCTGTTCGAGAAGGTGCTCGCGTCGAGCCCGCGGAACCAGGCGACTGCAGAGGGCGCCTACGCGGACTGGAAGCGACGCCAGGGCTTCGGCGATGAGGAGATCGCAGCCAAGGCACGGAGCATCCGCGGGGTCCTGCAGCCGCTCTCGCCCGAGGAGAACGACGCGATGCTGCGCGACGCAGGCTTCACGGAGGTCATGCGCGTGTTCCGCTGGGTCCTCTTCGAGGGCCTGATCGCCCGGGCCTGACCGGAGCGCGGGTGCTGCACGTAGCGCCCGGTGTCGTGCGAGTGCAGGTAGAGGATGTTGGGGGATGGCTTGCTCATCGGCGCGCTGTAAAAGACTACTTGTCAAGTGAGGATTCCGGAAAGCCTGAGGAAGCGTTCGCCGCGACGAGCTCTCCGTAACCTTCCTGCCATGACCGAGCAGCAAGAGCTGGGCGAGCGGGCGCGCGGGTTCTGGCGGGCGCACCAGGCGGCGATCTGCGATCGGCAGGAGCCCTGGGCGCACGGGACGATCCTGCGCGCGAGCCGCCACCCGACCTACTACAGCTTCAACCTCGTGCGTGTCGAGGAGGAGCCTGCGCTGGACGCCGGGGGGCTCGCGGCAGTCGCCGACGAGGCGCTCGCCGGCCTTCAGCACCGCCGTATCGACTTCGAGCAGATCGAGCCCGCGCAGGCGCGGCGCGCCGACTTCGAACGCATGGGCTGGAAAGCGGCGGCGCTGCTCTGGATGCACCACACCGACGCGAGCGCGGTCGGCCCGGAGGAGGGCGTCGAGGTCGAGCAGGCTCCGTACGAGGCCGCCGACGCGCTGCGGCTCGCGTGGCATCTGGAGGACTACGACGACTACGCATACGACGAGTCCTTCCGCGCCGGCGCGCAGGAAGTCGCCGAGGCGCGCGACGTCCGCGTGCTGGTCGTCCGCGAGGGGGGCGAGCCGATCGCGTTCGCCCAGATCGAGCGCTCCGGCGACCAGGCCGAGATCACCCAGGTCTACGTGCATCCCGAGCACCGCGGCGGCGGGCGCGGCACCGCGATGACACGGGCCGCGATCCGCGCCGCCGCCGACGTCGGCGACCTGTGGATCGTCGCCGACGACGAGGATCGTCCGAAGCGCCTCTACGAGCGCCTTGGCTTCAGCCCCGTGTGCCGGACGATGGAGCTGACGTGGCTGCCATGAACGACGCGCCCCCGCAGACGCGCTTCCTGCTCGTCAAGCGGACGGCGATGGTCGCGGCGACGGCGTTCCTCGCGATCAACCTGTGGACGGGCGCGCCGCTGATCGCGCTATGGGTGGGCTCGCAGCTCGTCCGCCGCTCGACGCTCAGCATGACCGCGGTGATCGTGGTGGTGGTCGTCCTCGCCGTGCTCGTCTTCTCGATGTCGATGGCGCTGACGTGGCTGAGCCGCGAGTACGACCGCCTGTCCGGCCGGGAACCGGGCGAACAGCGCCTGCCCTGGATGCGGGGCATGAGCGGCGAGGAGGGCATCGAGCAGCCCGGCTACGGCGCCGGCATCACGCCGCTCGAGCGCGTCGTGATGGTCAGCGTCTACCTGGCCGTGATCTGCTTTCTGATCTGGTTCTTCGTGCTCGCGGGGGCACCCACCCCGAGCTTGTAGGAAAGCCCCGCCTCAGACCTTCACCATCACCTTGCCGGTGTTCCCGCCGGTGAACAGGAGGTTCAGGGCGTCGGGACAGCGCTCGAGACCCTCCACGATGTGCTCGGAGGACTTCAGCTTGCCTTCGCCGAGCCATCCCGCCAGCGCCCCCTGGGCCTCGGGCAGGCGGCCGAAGAAGTCGAGCACGATGAAGCCTTCCATGCGTCCGCGCCGGATCAGCAGGTTGATGTAGTTCGACGGCCCGGGGGGCGGGCCGTCCTCGTTGTAGCCCGAGATCGCCCCACACAGCACGACCCGCCCTCGCATCGCGAGATTGCCCAGGCAGTCGTTGAGGATCGACCCGCCGACGTTGTCGAAGTAGAGGTCGATCCCCTCGGGGCAGGCTTCGTGAAGGCGCGCCGCGACCTTCTCGTTCTTGTAGTCGATCGCCTCGTCGAAACCGAGCTCGTCGACGATGTAGGCGCACTTCTCCGGTCCGCCTGCGATCCCGACGACCTTCTTCGCGCCCTTGATCTTCGCGATCTGCCCCGCGGTGGAACCTGTGGCGCCGGCGGCGCCTGAGACAACCACGACGTCGCCCTCCTTCAGGCCGCCGACATCGTTCATCCCGAAGTAGGCGGTGACGCCCGTGAGGCCGAGGATGCCGAGCGCGATCGTCGGCGGCACTCCCTCGGGGATCGCCTGCATCGCGCGCTCGCCGCTGTCGGCGATCACGTAGTCCTGCCAGCCGGTCATGCCGAACAGCATCTGCCCGACGGGGTAGGTGTCCGAGCGGCTCTCGACGACCTCGCCGATCCCGCCCGCACGGACCACATCGTCGATCTGGATCGGCGGCAGGTAGCCGGGGGCGTCGTCCATCCAGGTCCGGATCGTGGGATCGATCGAGACGTAGCGGACCTTGACCAGCGCCTCGCCGTCGTTCAGCGGCTCGAGCTCGATGTGCTCCAGGCGGGTCGTGCTCTCGTCGACCATCCCGGAGGGACGCTCGGCCAGGACCACGCGCCGGTTCTGCTCACTCATCTGCACTCCCTCCTCACCGCCCGCGGGCGTTAGCGCTTTGGCGGCGATCCTATTGCGCGCGGCCGGCTCCCGGCCGCGTGAGCTCCTCGAGCAGGAGCACGAACGAGCCGTGCTCGTGGCCGGTCGCGGCGGTGAGGCCGATCTCGCAGGTGCGGTTGCTGGACAGGTGCGCGTCAGCCGGGTCATCGCCGCGTTCGATCCGCTCAGAGCGCGCGGAGGCCGCGGGCAGCTCGGGATGCAGCAGGCCGCGGTCGCCGGCAGTGCCGCAGCAGCTCGGCCCGGCGGGGACAAGGACACGGTCGGCCAGTGCGCCCGCCACCTCGGCCAGCTGATCGGAGAGCCCGAGGTGGCTCGCCGCGCACGGTGGGTGCACCGCGACGCTGTCGAGCTTCGCGGCCGGCGGCAGCGCGCCGAGCAGCTCGTCGTGGACCCACGCGATCGAGTCGAGGATCCGGACCTGGCCGTACTGCTCGCGCAGCGGCTCGTCGAGCCGCTCGGGGATCTCCGCGAGCAGCCCGAGCGTGCACGAGCTCGCGTCGACGACGAGCGGCAGCCTCCCGCGCTCGGTCCAGTCGAGCACAGCCGCAGCTGTCGCGCGAGCCATCTCGGCGTGCCCGGCCTCGAAGCCCTTCGAGCTCCAGGGCGTGCCGCAGCAGCGCCCCGCGACGTCAGGCGGAATCCACAGCGGCCGTCCCGCTCGCGCCGAGACCGTGAGCAGCGCCTCCGGCAGCGACGGGCGCGCGTCGGCGCCGCGCGGATTGCCGAAGATCCGGTTCACGCAGGCCGGGAAGTACACGGCGGCCGCGCCCTCGCGCGCCGTCCACGGCGGGGCGGCCGCCGGGTCGGGCAGCGACTCATCCCACGCCGGGACGAGCTCATGTGAGACGGCGGTGCGCGCGATCCCCGTCAGCGCGGCGGTCGGACCGTCGCCGAGGGTCCTGCCGGCCCGCAGCGCTGCCCTGGCGGAGCGTTCGACCGTGCCCCAGCGCCGTGCCGCCTCTCGCGCGGCGCGTTCGGCGCCGGCGCTGTGGCGACGCGAGCGGAGCGCCTTGACGAGCTTGCCGGTGTCGATGCCCACCGGGCACTGCAGGCTGCACAGCCCGTCAGCGGCGCAGGTCTCGATGCCGTCGTAGGCGTACTCGTCAAGCAGCGCCGCGAGCACGGGGGAGCCCTCCGGCTGGCGTGCCATCTCGCGGCGCAGGACGATGCGCTGGCGTGGCGTGGTGGTGAGATCGCGGCTCGGGCAGACGGGCTCGCAGAAACCGCACTCGATGCACTGGTTGGCGACGTCCTCGATCCGCGGCGCCGACTTGAGGTTGCGCAGGTGCGCGCCCTCGTCGGTGCTCAGCACGATCCCCGGCCCGAGCACCCCGTCCGGGTCGGCGAGCCGCTTCACGCGCCACATCAGCTCTGTCGCCTTCGGGCCCCACTCGCGCTCGACGTAGTGGGCCATGTTCACCCCAGTGCCGTGCTCGGCCTTGAGCGAGCCGTCATAGCGATCGACGATCAACCCGACGAGCTCGCCCATGAACGCCTCGTAGCGGTCGAGGTCCTCCTGCGCGCCGAAGTTCGGCGTGAGCAGAAAATGCAGGTTGCCGGCCGAGGCGTGACCGGCGACGCCCTGCAGGAACCCGTGGCGCCCCAGCATCTCCTGCAGGTCCTTGGCGGCCTCGCCGACGCGGGCGGGCGGGACGCACACGTCCTCGATGATCATCGTCACACCGGGCCCGCGCATGGCGGCGAGCAGGCCCTGCATGCCCTCCCGCACGTGCCAGAGCATCGCGACCTCCCCCGGGTGGCGGCTGAAGCGCGGCGGATCGATCGGGTTGCGCGCCGCGAGGATCCCGAGGGCGGCCCGCTCCTGCGCGTCCAGCTCGCCCTCCTCCTCCCCGCGGAACTCAACGAGCAGTGCCGCCGAGGTGGGGGGCAGCTCCTTCCAGCGCTCGGGCGTGCCCGGCATGTTCCAGGCGGCGGCGATCAGGGTCGGGGCGACCATCAGCTCCGTGGCGCTCGCCCCGCTCGCGACCAGCTCGGGCACCGCCCCCACCGCGGTGTCGATGTCCTCGAAGAAGGAGAGCGAGAGCGTCGTGTGGCGTCCGAGCGGGACCGTGTCCATCACGGCCTCGCCGATGAAGGCGAGCGTCCCCTCCGAGCCGATCAGGAGGTGGGCGAAGATCTCGAGCGGCTCGTCGTAGTCAAGGAACGCGCACAGGCGGTAGCCGGTCGTGTTCTTGATCTCGAACTTGCGCGCGACGCGCTCTGCCAGCTCCCGATCGGCGCGCAGCTCGTCGCGGATCTCGGCCAGACCGGCCGCGAGTGCAGGCGCGGCAGCGGCGAAGCGCTCGGCGGCATCCGGGGCGGCGGTGTCGATCACGGTGCCGTCGGCGAGCGCGAAGGTCAGCGAGCGCAACGTGCGGTAGGAGTCGGCGTGCACGCCGCATCTCATGCCGCCGGAGTTGTTGGCGAGGACACCGCCGAGGCAGGCGATCTCGGTGCTTGCCGGGTCGGGGCCGACGCGGCGCCCGTACCGAGCCAGTCGCCGGTTGACGCGGCCGAGCACGGCGCCCGGCTGGACGCGCACCCGCGCGCCGTCGTCTTCGACGGTCACGTTTTTGAAATGCCGCCGGCAGTCCAGGAGTATCCCGTCGGTCTGCGACTGGCCGTTGAGGCTCGTGCCGCCGGCGCGGAACACGAGGGGCGTGCCGGTGCTCCTCGCCACAGCCATCACCGCGGCGACCTCGCCCGTGTCGCGCGGCACAGCGACGGCGCGGGGGATCGAGCGGTAGCAGCTCGCATCTGAGGCGTAGCGGATCAGGTCCGATGCGCGGCCGGCGAGGCCTCCATCGGCGAGCACGGCCCCGAGCGCGGCAGCCAGCTCGGGCGGCGTGCCCTGAGCGACCCAGTCCGGCGCGGCGTCCGGCGCCGGGCGCGGGACCGGCCACTCACCGGGCGGCTCCGGCGCGATCGCCGCGACACGCGCCTGTGCGCTCGCCACCTCTACTCCAGCCACATGCCGCTGGCGCAGCGGACCTGGACGAGCCGGGGGCCGTCCTGCGCGGCGATCGCCCCGGAGAGCGCGTCGATCAGCTCTTCACTGCCCTGGACCTCGCGCGAGGGCACGCCGTAGCCGCCCGCGACCGCTGCCACGTCGAGCCCGGGCAGGTCGAGCCCGGGCAGCCCCTGCTCCTGCTCGAATTCAGCGAACCACTTGAGGATCATGTACTCCTCGTTGCGGAGCACCAGGAACGTGACGGGGAGCTTGTAGGCGACCGCCGTCCACAGGGCCGTGATGCCGTACTGCGCTGAGCCCTCCCCGAGCACGCACACGACCGGGCGCGAGGGCTCTGCCAGCTGGACGCCGACCGCCGCGGAGATGCCGAAGCCCAGACCGCCGCTGGAGGAGAAGTAGTAGCTGCCGGGCTTCGAGAGCCGCAGGCGGTTGCGCAGCGCGGCGGTGCTGGACGGTGTCTCGACGACGGCGATGCCATCCTCGGGCCAGGCGACGGCGAGCGCCTGCATCGCCTGCGACCCGCTCAGCGGCTCGGCCTCGGCAGGCGGTCCGGGCTCCGGCCGCGCTGGTGGCTGATCGCGCTGGGAATCGGCCAGCGCGTCATTCAGGGCACGCAGCGCGAGCCCCACGTCGGCGACGAGCGCTTCGCCCATCGGCGCGCGCGCCGCCTCGGCCGGGTCGGAGGTGATCTGCACGAGCTCTGTGCTCTCGCCGAGCAGCTCGCCGGGGATGTAGGGGTAGTAGGGGAACACCGAGGAGCCGACGACCAGGACGAGGTCGTACTCGGCGAGCTGCATCCCCGCCGGGCCGATCGCGGGCGCGAGCAGGCCCTGGAAGTTGGGATGGCTCTCCGGGAAGCCGAGACGCCCGCCGCCGGTCGCGGGTGTCGCGAGCACCGCCAGGCGCTGGCGCTCGGCCAGCGCGACGGCGTCGTCCCACGCACCCGCCGCTTCGATGTCGGGGCCCGCGATCAGCACCGGCTTGCGCGCCGCCGCGATCCGGCCGGCCAGCCCGGCGATCCGCGCGGGGTCGGGCACGGCGCGTCCGTCGACCCGGCGCGCGAGGGTGTGTTTGAGCGTCGCCGCGTCTGCCTCCTGGGCCCAGTCGTCCATCGGGATCGAGACGAAGGCCGGGCCTCGCGGCGGCAGCGAAGCGTGGTGGATGGCGCGGGCGAGCGCCGCCGGCACGTCCTGGGCCCTGGGCGGCTCGTGGCTCCACTTCACATACGGCTGCGGGCCGTAGGTCGGGTCGCGGTTGGTGAGATTGGCCTCCATCGTGATCTGCGCGCGCACCTGCTGACCGGCCGTGACGAGCAGCGGCGACTTGTTCGACTGTGCGTTGAAGATCCCGCCGACGGCGTTGCCGACGCCCGGTGCCGTGTGGAGGTTCACGTGCGTGACGCGCCCCGTGGCCTGGGCGTAGCCGTCGGCCATCCCGACGACGGCCAGCTCCTGCAGCCCGAGCACGTAGCGGAAGTCCGAGGGAAGCTCGGCCAGCATCGGCAGCTCGGTCGATCCCGGGTTGCCGAAGATCGTCGTCATCTCATGCGCCCTGAAGAGATCCAGGGCCGCCTCGCGCACGGTGGCCATCAGGCGCGTAATCCTTGCAGAGGCCGGTGCCCGCCGGAGCTCAGGCCTCGCCGGGAGCCGCGACCGCGAAGACGATGTGGCGCCGGGCGAGCGACATGTACGCGTGGAGCTCAACCGGTCCCCCCTCGAGCGGGGCCACCGTCACCTCGGTGAGCGTGATGAAGTCGCGCTCCGACGCGTTCAACACGTCGGAGACCCGGCTGCGGTAGCCGTCGCGGGCGAGCGTCAGCACGCCCTCGATGCGGTGGCGCTCGGTCTCGATGCGCACGCGCTCCTGGCGCTGGTCGACGTTCCCGGTCTGCTCCTCCATCGCGGTCATTATCGGGCCTGGGGCCTCAGCGGGTCAGGAGGTAGGTCCGGTGCACCGTGGTGCGGCGGCCGGTCGGGCCCACCGCGACGATCGTGACGCGCGCGCGCAGCGCGCGCCGCGAGCCGAGTGCGGAGCGCAGCCGCCCAAGTGATCGCGCGGTCACGACCAGCCGCACGTGACCGGCGCGGGCCGCCGGCAGGCCGCGCGCGGCGGGCTGCAGCCGGACCGCGCGACGGGCGCGCCCGCCGGGCTCGAGCGTGGCGGTGACGAGCACCTTGCAGCCGCGCTGGCAGGCGACGGTCATCGCCACCGCACGGCGGGCGAGCACGCCGCTGCTCCGCAGCAGGTTCACGGTCAGCACCGGTGCGACGTCGAGCGGAGGCGGCCAGGCGCTCGCCGGCACGCAGCCGCTGCCCGCCGGCTGCCCGGGCCCGAAGCGCTGCACGCGGTTGTTGTTCGTGTCGGCGACGTACACGTCGCCTTCACAGCCGACGGCCACCGCGGTCGGCTGGGAGAACTGGCCGGCCGCGGTCCCGCGGTTGCCCCAGCCGCCCAGCCAGCGGCCGTTGGCGTCGAAGATCTGGATGCGGTTGTTGCTCGTGTCGGCGACGTAGAGGTTCCCGGCGGCGTCGATGCCGATGCCCGTCGGCCCGCGGAAGTCGCCGTTGCCGCCGCCGGGCTGCCCCCACTGGCCCAGCACGCTGCCCGTGGGGGAGAGCTTGACGATCCGGTTGTTGGCGGTGTCGGCTACGTAGACGTTGCCGTCGGGGCCCACGGCGACCCCTTCGGGGCGGTTGAAGGACCCCGGCGCGCTGCCCGAGGCGCCGTTGCCTTCGCCCGCTCCCCACCGGGCCAGCAGCGCGCCGGCGGGGCTGAGCACGAGGATGCGGTTGTGCCCGGCGTCGGCCACGAACGTCTCGTGGGTCGACGGGGAGACCGCGACCGCATCGTTGCCGCTGAGCTGGAAGCCGCCGCGAGAGCCAGGTCCGCCGCTTTCCGAGAGCCAGGTGCCGTCTCCCCAGAGCTTCAACAGGCGCCCGTAGCCGCGGTCTGCCACGTAGACGGGGCCGGCCGGATCGACCCCGATCCCGGTCGGCCGGTAGAAGCTCGCCGAGACGCCACCGACGACGCTCCATTGGCCGGCGAAGGTGAAGCCGGGCGACGGGAACAGCTCGATGCGGTCGTTGGTGGTGTCGGAGGCGAGCAGCCGGCCGGTCGGGTCGACGGCAAGACCGCGCGGGGCGGTCAGCTCGCCGGGTCCGCGCGAGGAGATACCGATCGTGCGCAGGTAGCCGCCGGACGGGTCGAACACCTGCACCCGCTGATTGGCGGTGTCGGCGACGAAGGTGTCGCCGGCCGGGTCGCTTGAGATCGCGCGCGGGAACGCGAACTGGCCGGGTTTGCTGCCGAAGCCGCCCCACGCGCTGAGGAAGCCGAGCTGCGGGTTGAGCTTGACGACGCGGTGGTTGAGGTCGTCGGCCACGTACACGTCCCCGGCGGCGTCGAGCGCGACGCCGTACGGGAAGCCGAACTGGCCCGGGCCCTTGCCCTGCGAGCCGGCCTCGGTCACGTAGGCGCCTTCGGTCGTGAACTCCTCGACGCGGTGGTTGTCGTCGTCGGCGACCACCACCTCGTGTTCGTTGGCGGCAAGTCCGCGCGGGTAGGCGAGCTGCCCGGGGTCGCTGCCCTTGGTGCCCCAGGCCATCGGTTCACGGCCCTGGAGGTTGAAGCGCTCGATTCGGTTGTTGCCGCTGTCGGCTACGAACACGTAGCTCCCGTTGACAGCGATGCCGCCGCCGGGGGGCTTGGTGGGATCCTGCGAGGAGCCGAAGCTGAACTGGCCCGGTTCCGAGCCGTGCTTGCCCCAGCTGGTGATGTATTCGCCGTTGGGGCCGAACTTCTCGATCCGGTTGTGGCTCGAGTCCACCACGTAGACCGCGCCGGAGCCGTCGACGGCGATGCCGCCGATCGGCCCGAACTGGCTGTGGCCGCCGCCGAAAGAGCCCCACTGGGCCTCCAGCGCCCCCGCCGCGCTGAACTTCTGGACGACGTAGCCGAGCTGGTCGGCGACGTAGAGATCCCCCTGCGGTCCCACTGCGACCGCCTCGGGGAACCGCAGCACCCCTTCGGCGCGCTGGCCGATCAACTGGACGCCCGCGTAGGGGCAGGCGCTCGACCCCGGACAGCCTCCAGCGTGCGCGTCGGTCGGCACCAGCCAGCTCGTCGTGATCAGCGACAGCAGTGCGAGCAGGACGAGGCCGGCGGCCTCGCGCAGCGCCGAGCGCGTCGTCGCGAGGGCTTCCCAGGAGCCGGCGGGGCGGAGGCGCATCGACTCATCACAACACGCCTCCGCCCGCGGGGTCGCGGTTCTACACGCCATCCATGACGATCCGGTGAAATCGAAAAGGACGGGACGGCGCCTAGGGAACGCGCTCGGGAGTGCGTGCCCCGAGACCGGCGCGCGCGACCGGCACCACCGCGGCACGCCCCGAGGCTGCCGGGTGGTTCAGCTCCTCACGCACGATGTAGAGCGGACGGTGCTTGACCTCGTCGTAGATGCGCCCGACGTACTCGCCGATCACCCCGATCGCGATCAGCTGGATGCCGCCGAGCAGCAGGATCGCGATCGTGATCGAGCCGAAGCCCGGGAGATAGGAGTCGAAGATGCGGAGCAGGATCACGACGGGGATCGCGATGAACGCTAGGCCCGCCGAGAGGATCCCGATGTACGTGGCGAGCTGCAGCGGCAGGTGGGAGAAGGACGCGATCGCGTCGAGTGAGAAGCGCAGCATCTTGCGCAGCGTGTACTTGGTCTCGCCGGCGTGGCGGGCGTCGCGCTCGTAGGAGATCGCGGTCTGGCTGAAGCCGATCCAGACCGTCATACCGCGCAAGAAGCGTGAGCGCTCGGTCATCGCGAGCAGCGCGTTCAGCGCGCGGCGGTCGAGCAGCCGGAAGTCCCCGGAGTTGGGCTCCAGGTCGACCTGCGCGAGCTTGTCGAACAGCTTGTAGAACCAGGAGGCCGTCGCGAGCTTGAAGGCGGTCTCGCCCTCGCGCTGCTTGCGCACGGCGTACACGACATCCGCGCCCTGGCTCCACTGGGCGATCATGTCCGGGATCAGCTCCGGTGGGTCCTGGAGGTCGGCGTCGATCATCGCCACGACGTCGCCGACGGCGTGCTCCAGCCCGGCGGTGAGCGCGGCCTGGTGGCCGAAGTTCCGTGAGAGGTGGATCACCCGCACGCGCGGGTCGGCCGCCGCGAGCTGGTCGAGGAGCGCGGGCGTGCGGTCGGTGCTGCCGTCGTCGACGAGCACCAGCTCGAAGTCGTAGTCCGCCAGCGCGACGGTCGCGCGGCCGACGAACTCCTCGATCAGGAGCTCCTCGTCGTAGACCGGAGCGACGAGGCTCAGCAGCTTGGGGGTCCGGGGAGGTGTGTCCTGCATGGCTGTGATTGTGCCCGTTGCACGCACTTTGGAGCGCGACGAGGTCCATCCTCGACGAAATCCCTAAGCCGGCGCTCAATTTATCGTTCATCCTTCCTGGGGATGAGCTCGGCAGAGGATGGACGCGGTGCTCCGCGTGAGCGTGCCCCAAGGGTACCGCCAGTGACGCAATCGGACCCTGTCGCGGGCGGTCGCTTGCGCGCGCCCGCGGTGCTCGTCCAGTTCGTGAAGTTCGGGATCGTCGGTATCTCGAACACGCTGATCACCTTCGCCGTCTACACGGTGCTGCTGAAGGTGTTCGGCGTCTGGTACATCGCCGCCTCGGCGATCGGCTTCGTCGTCGGTGCCACGAACGGCTTCCTGCTCAACCGCCGATGGACCTTCGCCGACCACGTCGGCGATGCGTACACCCCCGTCCGCTGGGCGGTCGTTCAGACGGCTGGGCTCGGGCTGAACCTCGGGAGCCTCTACCTGCTCGTCCACGACGCCGGTCTCGACGAGCTCGTCGCGCAGGCGATCGCGACGATCCTCGTCACCGTCAGCACTTTCCTCGTGAACCGCGCCTGGACGTTCCGGCATGTGCCGCTCGCCGACGAGCCCTCCCAGCTGACCAACCTCTAGCGGAACACGCTGAGCAGCGAGAGCCCGGCGGGGATACGGCCGCCGCGGGCGATCATCTGCGACTCGAGCGTGAGCGGGACTTCGAGCGCGCGGTTGACCGGTTCGGGCGGCACCCACAGGTCGAGGCTCGACTCGGTCGTCTTGCGGTTGAAGCGGTCGAGCACGCGCAGCAGGATCGCGACCGGAAGCAGCAGCGAGTTGAAGTAGCTCGTGCGCTCCTGCCGCCAGCCGGCCTGCTCAGCGACCGTCCGCAGCGAGCGCATCGTGTAGCGGCGCTGGTGGTGGTTGATCTCGTCATGGCCGCTCCACAGCCACTGATAGGCGGGGACGGTCAGCAGCAGCGCGCCCCCGGGCGCGACCACACGCCGCAGCTCCCGCAGGGCGCCGAGGTCGTCCTCGAGGTGCTCGATGACATCCAGCGAGACCGCGAGGTCGAAGCTCGCGTCGGGGAAGGGCATCTCCAGCACCGAGCCTTCGACCACCTCGCCGCAACCGCGTTCTCGCGCCTTCTCGACGCTGGGCCGCGAGAGCTCCACGCCCGTCACCGCGCCCCGTCGCGCGAGGTCGACCATGTTGCGCCCGCTGCCGCACCCGGCGTCGAGGATCCGAAGCGGCTCGCTCAGCGAGAGACCGTCCAGCACGCGCTCCAGCACCGTTCTCCGGCCCCGGTACCACCAGTGACGGTCCTCGGCCTGGAACGTCTGCTGCTCGTAGTCACGATCCATCAGCGGCCCATCTTTTCCTAAAAACCCCGCTTCGCGTCTGCTGACAAGGAATTCGCCTCAGTGCTGAGAGCCGTTTTGCACGGCGTAGTCGATCGCCCCAGCGGCGCCGCGCCACACGGCGACGGCCCGGTCGGAGCCCGGCTCGAGCGCCACTGCGGCACCCGAGACCGGCCCGGGCGGAGCCACGAGCTCGGGCGGAGCGAACAGGGTACGCCCGGGCGCGGCGTCGACCCCTCGCGCGGCCAGCAATGTGTACCGGCCCGGAAGCGCCGCGCCGGCCGTGCTCCTCGCGGGCTCGCCCAGCAACATGAGCGCCTCATCGCTCGGGCCGGCGGCGAGCGCGCTCAGGAAGAGATCGCCGCCGGCCGGGGCTGCGATCGTCGAGACCGATCGCAGCCCGTGCTGGTCGATCGGTGCAGTCCGCACGACCCGGTGCCCTTCGCTCGCGCCCGTCCACGCACACATCACGCTCTCCGAGCTCAGGCGCACGAGCTGGGGCGAGCCTTCGGGCGCCGCCGGCCCGGGGTCGTGCTCGATCCGGCCGGCATGGGCGAAGCGCGGCCCGGTCGCCGACTGGTCGAAGTAGACGTCGGTCGCGCCCGCCCGCTCGGTCGACCACATCACGATCGCGCGGTTGTCGTCGCTGAGCAGCACCGCGATCCGGGTGCCGGCGCCCGCCGGGCCGAGCCGCTGCGCGGGCAGCACCCGTCCGCTCGCCGGCATCGCGCGCACCCACACCCCGCCGTCCGCGGTCCAGGCGGCGAGCGCGTCGCTGCGGAAGTCCATCGCGACCGTGAGGGCGCCGAGCCCGGTCGTTCGAGCAAGCACCCGTCTGGGCGCGCCGGCCGTCCCCCCGAACCAGCGCTGCACCTGCAGGGCGAGGCCGTCGTGAGCGGGCGCGAGGAGCGCGAGGTCGCCGAGGTAGGCCGAGCTCAGGGCGGCGCCGGGTGTGCTCGCGGCGGCGCCCGGGAGGGGACCGAACGTCCCTCCCGCGACGCCCTCCAGCGCGAGCGCCCGACCCGCGTGCCGCGGGTCGGTGCCGAGGATCGCGACCCTTCCCTGCGGCGCCGCCGCGACGCTCAGCGGCGGGCGCGGGTCGAAAGCCGAGGGGCGCGGCGCAGCCGCAGGCGCGGGTGGCGCACCGGGGCGGATCGCGTCGACCCGCGCCCCTGCCCCGCCGGGGCAGGTCGGCCCCGCGGCCCACACGATCGCGCCGGCGCCGGTGGCATGGGTCGGGGAGTCGGAGGGGAACACGATCCGCGGCGGACCCGCTGCCGGGCAGGAGGCGAGCGGCACGGGCGCGCTCCAGGCACCGGCCGCGGGAGGGGCGCCCCCGAGAGCCAGGCACGCGCAGGCGACGAGAGCTCGCGCGAAGCGTGGGCACCGCCCTTCAGCGGGCATATATGGTGACTGCGCCCGCCGCGGGCGGGCGCGGAATGGAAATCGACCGAATGGCGGTGACGATGGAGATTCGCTTCCTTGGCCACGCGGCCTTTGAGCTGAACGACGGATCGACCCGAGTTCTGATCGACCCCTTTCTCACCGGCAACCCGAAGGCGGCGGTGGCGGCCGATGAGCTTAGCCCGGACGCGCTGCTGCTGACGCACGGTCACGGCGATCACTTCGGCGACACGGTGTCGATCGCCCAGCGGGCGAAGCCCGATGTCGTCGCGATCGTTGAGATCGCGAACGAGCTGACCGAGGACGGGATCGAGAACGTACGCGACCCCAACCTCGGCGGCACGGTGCGCTTCGACTGGGGCTGGGTCAAGCTCGTGCCGGCGTGGCACACCTCGACGACGCCGAAGGGTGTGGTGAACACCCCGGCGGGCCTGATCATCAACATCGGCGGGCGCACGATCTACCACCTCGGCGACACCTCGCTGTTCTCCGACCTGTCGCTGATGCGGGCGCAGGCCGGCTCCGCGGCCGCTCAGTCGGCGGGCGCCACCGGCGAGATCGACGTCGCGCTGATGTGCATCGGCGGGCATTACACGATGGACCGCTTCGACGCCGTCGAGGCGGCGAGGCTCGTGGGTGCGCGTCAGGTGATCCCCTGCCACTACGACACGTTCCCTCCGATCGAGACCGACGCCCAAGCGTTCAAGTCCGATGTGGAGGGCGCCGGTCACGGCGAGGTCGTCGTGCTCGATCCGGGCGCGACACACACGCTCTGATCCAGACGGCGATCGACCGCGCGGCGGCAGCGTGCCCGCCGCGCGGTGGCGTGTCCGAGGCGACAGCAACCTTCGCGAGTCCCGGTTGTTCTAGCCGGTGCTCGATCTACGTTGGCGGAATTCTGCCGATGGCCGGGCATCCAGAAACCTGAACGAAGGGGGAAGGCGATGGGACGGGTCGCGAGGATCGCGCTCGCCGCGATTGCGGTATGGGCGCTGGCGGGGACTGCGGCGGCGGGCGCCGCGCCGGTGTCGGTGGGGATGTCCGGATGGACCTGGGGCAATCCTGTCCCGCAGGGCGAAACGCTCAACAACGTCGCCTTCCAGGGCGCCCGTGGGTACGCCGTGGGCGAAGGCGGCACGGTGCTGCGCAGCGACGACGGCGGCGCGAGCTGGTCCGGTCTCTCCAGCGGCTCGTCCTCGAACCTGACGCTGCTGCAGGAGGTCGACCCCAACACCGTGGTCGTCGGCGGCGGCTGCACCGTGCGCGAGTCCAACGACGGCGGCGCGACGTTCCACCGCCTGCCCGTCAACGAATCCGAACAGGGATGCGCGAGCAAGGTCGCGGCGGTCTCCTTCCTGGATGCGAATACCGGCTACGTGGAGCAGGCCGACGGCTCGATTCTCCTGACCAAGGATGCAGGCCAGACGCTCGAACCGAAGACCAGCGTGCCGCTGGCCGGCGCCACCGCCGGGCAGATCGCGTTCGTCTCGCCGACCGTCGGCTACGCGGTCGTCAACCAGGGCGCAGGAAAGATCTACCGCACGACCGACGGCGCGGGCTCTTGGACCCAGGTCGCGGGCACGGGCCAGCCGCTCTACGACATCAGCTTCGTGAGCCCCACGCTCGCCTACGCGGTCGGCGGCGGGGGAACCCTGCTCCACAGCACCGACGGCGGCGCGACCTGGACGCAGCTGCCGCTGGCACTGCCGGCGGGAGCGCCGCGCCCGACGCTCCTTCAGATCTCCTGCGCCGACGCCGAACACTGCCTGATCGCGACCGCGCCGCTGCCCGCGCCCGCGACGAACATGCTCGTGCGCACGACCGACGGCGGCGCGACCGGGACGCTCGTGTCACCGGCCGACCAGAACCTGCTCTCGGTCGCGTTCTCCACGGCTGGGAGCGCGGTCGCGGTGGGGACCGCCGGTGAGACGGCGCTCTCGACCGACGGGGGCGCCACGTTCCCGACGTCGATCACGCACCGCTTCGGCGTGCAGCTCGGCGATGTGGTCAGGCTCGGCGCGGGGCCTGAAGACGCCTACGTCCCTTCCCACTCCGGCGTGATCGCGGCGACGACGAACGGCGGCGCGAGCTGGGGGATGCTGCGCGTGCCCAGCTCTTCGACGATCGAAGACGTGGCGTTCCCGACGACCTCGGTCGGCTATGCGGTGAACGAAGGCGGGACCGTTTACAAGACGGTCAACGGCGGCTTGAGCTGGTCGATCCTCAACTCGGGCGGCGGCGAGCCCTCTGCGCTGCTCGCGCCGAACGAAAAGACCGTCGTCCTGGTGGGCCCGACCGGCCTGCGCCGGAGCACCAACGCGGGCGCGAGCTTCGGTCCAGTCGCGGGCACCGTGGTGCTCGGCAAGAAGCACCGCAAGGTGCTGCGGCGCCGTCTCTCGGCGTTCCCCCTGTTCGCCGGTGGCGAGACCGTCGGCTCGACGATGATCGCCTGGGGCGATGAAGCAATCGAGTCGAGCGACGGCGGCGCTCACTGGACGCTGATCCCGCGGCCTTTGAAGCACGGCAACATCGAATCGGTTTCGTTCCTGACTCCGAGCACCGGCTACGCCGTGTCGCTGCAGCGCCTCTTCTTCACGCGCAACGGCGGCCGCAGCTGGAAGGAGATCGACTCGATGGGGAACATGGCGTTGGGCGGTCAAGGCACGATCGCCTTCAGCTCCGTCGCGGACGGCTACGCGATGTTCGCGGGCGGCGGCAAGCGGGTGCTGCGCACCTCCGACGGCGGCCGTACCTGGACCCCCGAGCAGCTGCCGCGCAAGGTCGAAGACGTCGCGGCCGGCGGGCTTGTGGACTACCTGCTCGGCGAAGGCGGGCTGTTCCAGACCGAGAGCGGCGGGCTGAACCCGACGAGCTCGACCCTGAGCCTGTCGATCGCCGGCCCGCGCAAGCTCTCGCGCAAGAAGCTGGCGCGCGCGCATAGGCGGGTGAAGCTCAGGGGCGTGCTCAGCCCGGCTCAGGGCGGGGAGCAGGTGATCGTCGGCTATCGCACGGTGGGGCGCGCGGTCTGGCGCGTGGCGACGACGCAGGCGGCCTCCAACGGCGCCTTCACGCTGAGCGTCCCGGGCGTCTCCGCGAGCACCGACTTCGTCGCCCAGTGGGTGGGTGAGGGTCCCGTTGCCGGGGCGGGGACCGCGGCGGTCGAACTGCGCGTCACGCGCCACTAGCCCACAACCGGCCGAAGCCGCCGCGCGGGACAGGGCCCCGCGCGGCGGTGGCCGCGGCCGTCAGCCCGTCGGCAGGGTGACGGTCACGTCACTTGCTTCCACGGAGAACACGCCGTTGCTCGCCCTGTAGTACGGCGTGTCGCGTCCGAGCAGCTGCAGCTTCACCGTGTCGCCCGCGGCGAAGCGGTAGCCGTTGCCGTGGAGCTGGAAGGTGACGTCGCCGTTCTGGCCTTCGTCGAGGCGGTAGATGCCGCGGCTGATCAGCCGCTGTTCGCCGGTGGGCAGCACGTCCCACAGCCGCGCGGCGATCTCGCCGAACAGGCCGGTCTCGACGACGTGTGCTTTCACAGTGGGCAACCCGAGCATCGTGAAGCCGGTGCTGAGGGTCGTGTAGTCGGCGGTGTCCGGCTCTTCTTCGGCGGTCACGGTCTTGCACGCTTCGCTGGTGCCCGCGATCGGGTCGAAGGCCAGCCCGGTCGCGGGGTTCCCGCCCACCGAGGTGAACGTCTGCGGCGCCGGCGAGCCGAACGTGACCGCGCCCGTCTGGAGCTTGGCCCAGCTCTTGGCGGTGAACGGGCCTTCGGCCGGAGCTGCGGTCGGGCAGGTCTGCGTGTACGCAGTCACGGAGCCGTTCCTCGGCGCCCTGCCCGAGTGCTCGAGCCGGGACGCGAAGAATCCGGCCCCCTCTTCGTTGAACGCGTGGTCGGTGTTCTGCTTGTTGTCGCCCCGGCTGTGCCCGAGGTCGCCGAACATCAGCGCCGCGTAGCCCTTGGCGGCGCGGGCCTGGCTGTAGACGCGCAGCGACTGCTCGGGCGGGAACAGGTCGTCTGTCCAGCCGCTCTCGAGCAGCATCGGCGCCGGCTTGCCGTCCAGCGGTATCGAGTATCCGTCGTGGTAGTCGTAGATCTGGTTCTCGATGGCTTCTGCTTCCAGCGGGAACGGCTCACCGGCGTTGAGCAGCGCGAACCACTTGCTCAGGTCGGCTTCTTCGTCGGCGCCCGGCGGCGCGATGTAGCCCCCGGCGGCGCCCTCGGCGAACAGCCCGGTGACGTAGCTCTGGATCTCGACGCCGATCGGTTCGCGGCTCTGCTCCGGCGGGGCGGCTTGCGTGTCGAGGAAGCGCCCATTCGGCTCGAGTGCATCGACGAGGTCCGACCAGGGCCAGCGGGGGAACGCGGCCTTGATTTCCATCGCCTTCCCGCTGGGGCTCTTCCACGGCTGGAATTCGCCGTCCGGGAGCCGGATGCGGTTCTTCAGGTAGGCGAGCTCGATCGACTGACCACCGCCGTAGGAGATGCCGGTCACGCCGATCGACTTCGCCTTGGTGACCTTCTCGTCGGCGAGCAGGCCGAGCAGGTACTCCGCGTCGCGCGCCTCATAGCGCTGATCGGCGAGCCTGATCCACCCTTCTTTGCACCCCGGTTCGGTCCGTGATTCCGGGGTCCCGCAGGAGCGTCCCCAGCCGCGTGCGGAGTAGTTGACGACGGCGAAGCCGTGTTGAGCGAAGTAGACGTTGTTGTAGTCGAACGTCTCGTTGTCATCGCCGGCTGCGGTGGCGGACTCGAAGGCCGTCTTGTTGCCGCCCCAGCCGTGCATCATCACGATCGTGGGGAACGGCCCGCTGCCGCTCGCGGGGAGCGTCACGTCGGCATCGAGGGGCACCCCATCAAAGCTGGGCACCCTTTCTTCGAGCGTGCCGGTGGGGCAGAAGCGCACCCCGTCCTGCGTCGTGCAGGCGTGGCCGAACGGCGCCGGTTCGCCTTTCGGCTTGGCACCGGCGGCCGCCGGCGCAAACGCCACGGCGAGCGCGAGCGCGCACCCGGCCGAGAGGATGGTCGTGCGGCGGCGTCGGCCGCCGAAGGGCATGGGCATCTGCTGTCTCCTGGCTCGCCCCCTCCCCAGACTGTTGACAGTTGGGACTACCCGGCGGTGGCTGAAGCTCAAACCCGCTGGACTGGGGCGCGGGCCCCCGTTGTTCGGATCTAGCGCGGAAGCGAGAGCACGTGCGCGCTCGCCGGGTCGATGCGCCCGTCGAGCAGATCCAGATAGGTCGCGCGCAGCGGCTCGGGGCCCTGCTCGTGGATCACCTCGAGCCAGCCGTCGGTCCACTTCACATACGGAGCCCAGGCCGCGGCGAGCCTCTGTTCGAGCTGCTCGCGGCCCCAGTCGCCCGATCGCTTGGCGACGCGGTCCGGGGCGAAGAAGAAGGTCGGCCTGGGGCCGGGGAGGTCCTCGGGGACCGCGCCCATCTGGTCGTGGTGGGTGGCGCCGACCACGGCCGAGTGCGCGAGCTCGGCGCCGTAGCGGCGATGCACGCCCTCGCGTACTGCGGCGGCCCCGGACATGTCCACGTAGACCGCGCGCCCGGCCGGCAGGTCCTCGAGTTCCTCGTAGGTGAGGACCGCGTCGTAGACGCCGATCGAGCGCGCGTACTCCGCGCCCCGAGCCGAGGTGAGGCCGACCACCTCCGCGGCCCCTTCCCGCGAGAGCAGGAACGCGAGCCCGCTCGCCGTCTTGCTGGACGCGCTCGAGAGCACGACGGTGCCCGCGCCGAACATGTCGCTGTCGCGCAGGAAGTCGTCGATCAGCCAGGAGGTGAAGAACAGGGGCCGTAGCAGCATCTGCTGGTCCTCGCGCCCCTCGTCGTGGGAGGGATCCGCGTCGGTCCGCTGGTAGCTGTTGTACGCGGCCGGCAGCTCGGCGCGGTGCGGTGCGGCGTCCACGAAGCCGTGCGCACCGGTGCGCGCCGGAGTCACGAGCAGCTCGCTCGAGGGCGGCAGGTAGCCATAGATCCGCGCCCCCTCCTCGAGGCCCTCGGCGCGGCTCTCGGCGACCGTCGCAAACCCCCACACCGGCATCCGCCCCCAGCCGTCGGGTGCCGGGAAGAACTTCCAGTAGGACATCGCCTCACCGAACGCCGCGTAGGTGATGTTGTTCGAGGTCAGCCCGAAGCGCTCGACCGCGAGCACCGCCTGGCCGTCCTGCGGCACAGGAGCGTCCGCCTCCTCGAGGCGCGTCTCGTGCAGGTCGCCGCGGGAGATCAGGAAGTCCACGGCGGGGAGCTTATGGCAGCCGCGAGCAGTTGCTGGTATTCAAGCGGCATGCGCGAATGCATCCCGCTCCGGCCGATGGCCTGCTCGTGAGCCCCGAACGACTGTGGCGGCTGTCGGCGTTCCTGCGGCGAAAGGGCCTCAGGCGCCTCGCGCTGCTCGTCAAGAGAGTCAACTCGGCGATCTACCACAACTCGCTCGCACCCGGTGTCGAGTTCAGCCCCGACGTCCACTTCAACCATCACGGCTTCGGCACGGTGATCCACAGCAACGTCACGATCGGCCGGCGCGTGCGGATCGGGCACAACGTCACGATCGCCGTACGCGCTGCGACCGGCGCCGATCGCCAGATCGTGATCGAGGACGACGTCCACATCGGCGCGGGCTCGGTCGTCCTCGCTCCGCAGGGTCGGAGCGTTCGCATCGGCCGGGGCGCGCGCGTAGGCGCCGGTGCGCTCGTGGTCGGCGACGTGCCCCCTGGGGCGACGGTTGTGAGCGAGCCCTCGCGTGTGGTCGCGGCGCGCGAGGCGTCCATCGCCGAGGACGCCGTCGAGGCGCCCGGCGAGGACCCCAGCGTGTAATGCCACGACTCCGAACACGCGCCGGGCGGCCGATTCGGCTGTCGGGCTGCCGGGGAACGGCTGAAGGCTGCATCCGCCACCCCTCTCCACGAGCGGCTCTACACTCCTGAGATGGACGAGATCGGGCGCTCGGCTGCTCTTTTGACGAGCCGGTTCGCCGTGTTTGACCAGGAGCGCCGGGGCCGACGTTGCGGTGCCGCCGCGCCGCCGCTGCGCGATCAGTCGATGAACGAACGTGCGGGCGTAAGGCACGCACGCAGGTAGCGGAGGGCCGATGGAGCGCAGCGGTTCGGGCAGGCTGCCTGATTTCTTCGTGGTCGGACATCCGAAGAGCGGCACCACCGCGCTGTACGCGATGCTCTTGCAGCATCCGCGCGTCTACCTCGGGGCGAAGGAGCCGCGCTACTTCAATCCCGATCTGCGCGAGCGCGACCTGCCGCGCCCCGGCGGGTCGCCGAAAGACCTCGACGAGTATCGCGCGTGGTTCAGTGGCGCCGGGCCTGACCAGATCGTGGGCGACGTGTCTCCGGAGTACCTGTGGTCCCCCGACTCGGCACGCCTCATCGCAGAGGTGCGCCCCGATGCACGAATCGTTGCGATCCTGCGTGAGCCGGCGGCTTTCCTGCGCTCGCTGCATCGCCAGTGGCTGAAGCACTACGTCGAGGTCGAGCCGGATTTCGCGCGGGCGCTGGCTCTCGAGGGGCCACGTCGCGAAGGACGGCAGATCCCGCGCGACACCTACTGGCCGAAGGCGCTCTTCTACACCGAGCAGGCAAGGTACGTCGAGCAGCTACGTCGCTACGAGGCCCGTTTCCCGCCCGAGCAGATACTCGTGCTGATCTACGACGACTATCGCGCTAACGGCGAGGCGACGGTGCGCCGGGTGCTCCGTTTCCTCGAGCTCGACGCGGACGTGCCGATCGTCGAGCGCGAGGCCAACCCCAGCGTCGAACTCCGCTCGTCTCGGCTGCACGGGACGATGAGGACGATGCTCGTCTCTGACAGCGTCCCCGTGCGGACGCTGAGAGGGTCGGTGAAGGCCCTGACGCCGATGCGGGTGCGGCAACGTGCGCTGCACGCGGTGCGAAAGCAGTTCGTGTTCGGCAAGCCGGGCGACCCCGACGAGGAGTTCATGACCGAGCTGCGGCGGCGCTTCGCGCCCGAAGTGCACGCCCTCAGCGAGCACCTGGGCCGCGATCTCGTGTCGCTCTGGGGCTACGACAGGCTCGGGTGACGCGAGGCCGGCGCCGCTCGCTGCCGCCGGTATCTTCTCCGAGATGGACCGAGTGCTGATCGCGAACCTCGCCGACTGGCCGGCGTCGGCGCGCCCTCAACGCGCGATGCTGCTCGACATCGAGGAGGACGGCAGGCCGTGGCCGGACATCGGCGTGAACGTCCAGGTCATGGAGCCGGGACAGCCCAACTGCCGGTACCACTCCGAGCCCGTGCAGGAGGACTTCCTGGTCCTTCATGGCGAATGCATCGCGATCGTCGACGGAGCCGAGCACCGGCTGCGCCGGTGGGACTTCTTTCACTGCCCGGCTGGCGTCGAGCACGTCTTCGTGGGTGCCGGCGACAGTCCGTGTGCCGTGCTGATGATCGGCTCGCGCCGGCTCGACGAGGCGCACTACCCGGTCAACGCGGTCGCTGCGAAGTACGGCGCGTCTGTGTCGGAGGCGACCGACGAGCCGGCCGAGGCCTATGCCGACTGGGAAACCGACCCGGTGCAGCCGGCCGAGAACCCCTGGCCGCTGGAGACCTAGCCCCACTCGCGGGTGCGCCGGCCGCGACCGGCGGCTAGCCGTAGGTGCGGAAGCGCGGCGCGTGCTCCGTGTCCGCCGCGCCGGAGGCGACGGCTCCGGAAGCCTTCGCGGGGGCGCGAAGTGGAACGTCGAGCGCCTCCCGGAGCAGCCGGTCCAGGGCCCCTTGGTCGCGCAGGTGACGGCTCAGCGTGTGGCCCCCGCGGCCGAAGCGATACAGCCGCACGCCGTCGACGCCGGCGAGCAGCTCGGCGTGCTCGCGGTCGCCCGGCACCGTCTCGTCGAAGAACACGGCGCAGCGAGTGTTCCCGTTCAGGGCGCCCGGCAGCGCCCTGCTCAGGTCGACCCAGCTCTCCTCGAGTGCCCCTTTGTCCCACAGCGGCTCGAGCAGATAGTCCCAACGGTGGTCGTTCATCTCGGCCAGTGCGTCGCGGGCGAGCGTCGTCTGGGGACCGAACGCGAGCACCCGGTCGGCGCCGAGCAGCGCGCCGAAGGCCAGCGCCGCGTATCCGCCCGCCGAGGATCCGACCGTCACCAGCCGGTCGACGTCCTGTTCGGCGACGATCTTCTGCAGCAGCTCGGCGATGCTCTCGAGCGTCTTGCCGTGGCTGGGCATGCCGCGGTGGTACCAGGACTGGCGAGGGTCGCGCACGAACATCTTCTTGACGGGCATGTCCGCTGTCAGGGCGACGAACTCGAAGGTGACGAGGCCGGCCGTGCTTTTCATGCCACCGAAGGTCAGCAGCAGCGTGCGCGAGTCGATCTCGGTGTCGAGGCTGACCGCGACACCCTCGCCGCGGACGGAGCGGCGGTACCAGCGGCGCGCTTTGCGCTGCGCGCGGTCGCTGAGCCATCGCGCTTTCTTCAGCATCGCCGGTCTAGGAACAGCCCGTGATGCCGCCGTCGAGCGGGATCACGGTGCCGGTCATGAAGGAGCCGGCGCGCGAGCACAGGAACAGGATCAGACCGGCGATGTCGTCCGGGTGACCGATACGGCGAAGCGGGACCGTGCCTTCGACGGCGGCGCGCGACTCCGGGTCGTCGAGGAGGAAGGCCATCATCTTGCTCTGGAACGGACCGGGCGCGATCGCGTTGACCGTGATGCTCTCCTCCGCGAGGCGCTTGGCGAGGTGGCGCGTGAGCATGTGCACCGCCGCCTTGCTCGCGCTGTAGCTGTAGTTCTCGACCGACGGCGTGCGGATGCCGTCGATCGAGCCGATGTTGATCACGCGCGCCGGGTCCTCCCTCCTCGCCGCACCCCTCAGCGCCTCGAGCAGCGCGACCGTGAGATGGAACGTACCCTCGACGTTGGTGTGCGCGACGCGGTCCCAGCCGGTGGCCGGGAACTCCGCGAGGGGCGCGCCCCAGGTCGTGCCGGCGTTGTTGACGAGGATGTCGAGCTTCGGGAAGCGCGCAGTGGTCGCCTGCGCGAGCGCGAGCGCTCCCTCCGGCGTAGAGACGTCGCCGGGGATCCCCACGCAGTCACCGAGGGCCGACAGCTCGTTCGCAGCCTCCTGGACCGGTCCCTCCTTGCGCGAGGAGACGATTACGCGCGCACCGGCCTGGACAAGGCCGCGGGCGATCATCAGGCCGATCCCGCGCGAGCCGCCCGTGACGAGGGCCGTCTTGCCCGAGACGTCGAACAGGTCGCTCATCAGTCGGCGAACTCCGCCGGGCGCTTCTCCAGGAACGCGGAGATCGCCTCGGGTGGCGCGAGGCCGAAGGTGCTCATGATCTGCTGGCGGTCCTCGTACTCGACTGCCGCCTGCTCGGAGGGGATCTCCAGGGCCGTCCACATCCCCTGCTTGGTCAGCTGTACGCCCCACGGCGCGAGCTCGGCGATCTGGCTCGCCGATTCGAGCGCGCGACCGGCGAGCGCGTCGTGGGAGACGACATCGGCGACGAGGCCGATGCGCAGCGCCTCCTGCGCGTCCACCCGGCGTCCAGTCAGCATCAGCTCGTGGGCGCGCGAGGCGCCGATCAGGCGCGGCAGCAGCCAGCTCGTGCCCATGTCGCAGTTCGAGACGCCGATGTTGACGAAGGCGACGCGGAACACCGCCTCCTCGGCGGCGAAGCGGATGTCGCAGCCGAGCGCGAGCGCGAGACCGAAGCCCGCCGAAGGCCCGTTCACCGCGGCGATCACGGGCTGGGGGAGGCCCCGAAGCGCGAGCACGAGGCGCGACATGTGCTGCTGATTGGCGAGCCGGTCGCGCGACTCGTCCTCGCCCGTGTTCCCCGGTGCGCGCCCGTAGCCGGCGAGGTCCAGCCCGGCACAGAAGCCGCGGCCGGCGCCGGTCAGCACCACCGCTCGGCAGGAGCGGTCGCGGCCGATCTCCTCGAACGCCGCGTGCAGCGCGCCGCACAGCTCGGCGGTCATCGTGTTCAGCCGCTCGGGACGGTTCAGCGTCAGGCGCCGCACATGCGGGGCCGGCTGCTCTTCGATCAGCAACTGCTCGGGCATCGGGGGGATCCTAGAGGGCCGGCATGGAGCGCCGGCCCGACCCCTTCAATTACTGCCGCGGGTAGTGGAACGCCTGCGTCTGGGTCACCTTGGCGACGAGCGCGCCGTCGCTCTCGCGTGCCAGCTCGGTCTCGATCACCACCGTCGTGCGTCCCTTGTGGAGCACGCGGCTGGTCGCGGTCACTGCGCCGTCGTGAACGCCGCGCAGGAAGTTCGTCTTCGACTCGATCGTCGCGGTGGCGACCGCCCCCTCCGGCAGGTTCAGGAACGCGAGCGCTCCTCCCCCGCCATCGGCCATCCCCATCAAGGCGCCGCCGTGGAGCAGGCCGCCGGCGGTGCAGCGCTCGGGAGCCCACTCCATGCGCCCGCGCACGACCTCGGGTGTGGCCTCGATCAGCTCGGCGCCGATCAGCGCGGCGAAGGGCATCAAGTCGCGCAGCTGCTCGGGGGTTGCCATGCCGGCATCTTCGCGAAAACGGCTGCGGTGAGAGGTGTCGTCGCCGCTTTCCGCCCGCGCCCGTCTGTGAGACTGTCGCCGTGCTCGGAGATCCGCTCGTCGCCGTCGTCGGCCACGTCGAGTGGGTGCTTTTCGGCCGCGTCGAGCGGTTGCCCTCCGCCGGCGAGGTGGCCCACGCCACCGGAGCGTTCGAGGAGCCTGCCGGGGGTGGCGCCGTAGCCGCCGTCCAGCTCGCGCGGCTGGCGGGATCCTGCCGCCTGTTCACGGCGCTCGGCGAGGACCAGCCGGGACGCGCCTCGCGCGAGCGCCTGTCGGAGCTCGGAGTCCGGGTCCTCGACGAGCCCGCCGCGAAGCCGACGCTCGAGCCGGCGGTCGAGCCGCGCGCGGCAGAGCCCGGGCCTGCGGAGGACTGGTCTCGGGAGGAGACCGTTCCGGGCGCCGCGGCGACGCGGCGTGCCGTGACGATCGTCGACGAGCAGCGCGAGCGCACGATCACTACCTTCGGCGAGCGGCTCGACCCTGCCGGCGACTCGGGCTCCTCGCATTGGGACGAGCTGCGCGAGCTCGACTCCGTCTACTTCACCGCCGGCGACGTGCCGGCGCTGAACCGCGCGCGGGCGGCGGCGCGGGTGCTGGTCGCGAGCCCGCGTGCGCGTCACGCGCTCGGGCACGGTGTCGCGATCGACGCGCTCGTGCTGAGCGCCGACGACGAGATCGAGCTGGCTGCGGCCGAGCCGGTCCAGCACGAAGCCGAGCTCGTCGTGTTGACCGAAGGGGCTCACGGGGGGCGCTGGCGCCGCCGCGACGGACAGGAGGGACGGTGGGCGGCGGCGGCGCCGCCGGGGCCGGCGGTGGACTCCTATGGGTGCGGGGACTCGTTCGCCGCGGGCCTGACCTTCGGTCTCGGGGCGGGACTCGCGCTCGATGACGCGCTGGCCGTTGCGGCGCGCTGCGGCGCCACCTGCCTGACCGGTTCAGGACCCTACGAGCGCCAGCTCACCGGGCGCGAGCTGCGCGAGTCGAGCTCCTCGTGAAAGGATGCCTCGCGCGATGAGCTACGAGCAGATCCTCGCCGAGAAGGACGACGGCGTCCTCACGATCACGTTGAACCGTCCGGAGCGGCTCAACGCGTGGACCGGCCAGATGGGCCAGGAGCTGCGGGAAACGTTCGACGATGCCGATGCGGACGACGGGGTGCGGGCGATCATCGTCACGGGCGCCGGACGGGGCTTCTGCGCCGGTGCCGACCTGGAGGGCGGCGGAGACACGTTCGACTACAGCAAGCGCGACACGGCGGGGGCCGCCGGCCGCGACAACGGCGGCCAGTTCACGCTCCGCGTCTTCGAATCGACGAAGCCGGTGATCGCGGCGATCAACGGCCCGGCCGTCGGGATCGGGGCGACGATGACCCTGCCGATGGACGTCCGCCTCGCCGCCGACGACGCGCGTATCGGCTTCGTGTTCGCCCGTCGCGGGATCATCCCGGAGGCAGCCTCGAGCTGGTTCCTGCCACGCGTCGTGGGCATCAGCCAAGCGATGGAATGGGTCGCGACCGGCCGTGTGTTCGACGCGCAGGAGGGGCTCGAACGTGGCCTGCTGCGCAGTCTGCATCCGAAAGCCGAGCTGCTCGACGCGGCGCGCGGCTTGGCGCGCGAGATCGCGGACAACACGGCCCCGGTGTCGGTGGCGCTCGCCCGGCGCCTGATGTGGCGGATGCTCGGAGCCGAGCACCCGATGTATGCACACCGCGCGGATTCGCGCGGGATGGTCGCGCGCGGGCAGTCCGCGGACGCGGTCGAGGGCGTCACCTCGTTCCTCGAGAAGCGCCCGGCGGCGTTCACCGACAGGGTGAGCGATGGCCTGCCCGACGTGATGCCGGGCTGGCGCGCGCCTGAGTTCGAGTAGCCCGGAGACCCCGCAGGCGCCCGGAGGCCGGCACCGAGCGCCGGCCCACCCCCCAGGCCGGCACTGAGCGCCGGCCGGCCTCCCACTTTCAACTCGGCTCGAAAGCCGGCAGCCGCTGTTTCAGCGAGAGCACCGGCGCGAACAGGTCTCCGAGCTCGGCCACGCGCTCGAGCACCCGTGCGGCTTCGAACACGAGTGCCGCGGGGTCGCCTCCTTCGAGCGCCGCTGAGACCTCATCCCATTCGAGCGGGGTCGCGGCACTGGGGTGGGGCCGAGCCCGCAGCGAGTAGACGCACACGGTCGTCTTGTTGCGGTCGTTCTGACTCCAGTCGATCAGGACCTTGCCCTCGCGCCGCGTCTTGGTCATGCGCGAGACGACCCGGTCGGGCTCGGTCTGCTCGAACAGCTCGGCGACGGCCTTCGCGAATGTCTTCGTGCGCGTGAAGTCGACGTCCTCTACGTTCAGGGGCACGTACACCTGCAGGCCCTTCGAGCCCGAGGTCTTGACGAAGCTCGCGAGGTGCAGGTTCTCGAACAGCCCCTTCAGGTCGAGCGCGAGGCGGGCGCAGTCGAGCACGTCCGTGCCCTCCCCGGGGTCGAGGTCGAAGACCATCGAGGTCGGGCGGTCGTGGGCCGCGGCGAGCGCGAGCGGAGTGTGCAGCTCGATCGCGGCCAGGTTCGCCAGCCAGACGAGCGTCGGCAGGTCGTCGGCGAGCGTGTAGTCGATCTTCTTGCCTCCCGCCGGGAGCGTGGCAACGCGAACCCACTCAGGGCGGTGCGCGGGCGACTGCTTCTGGAAGAACGACTTGCCCTCGACGCCGTCGGGCCAGCGCGTCACCGTCAGCGCCCTGCCCTGGAGATGTGCCAGCAGGACCGGTGCGACCGTGACGTAGTACTCGATCAGCTGTCCCTTCGTGAAGCCGGTCTGCGGATAGAGGACCTTGCCGGAGTTCGACAGCCTCAGCTCGCGGCCCCCGACGAGCGCCGTCTCGGAGTTCGCGGATTTCGAGACGATCGTGAGCGTGGCGGCCTCGGTGTCTCGCAGTTCAGCCGGGCCTTCGGCTGCCGCCCGAGCCGCCGCTGCGGCGCCGGTCGTGTCCTCGCGCACCACCAGCTCGGGCGGCTTGTCCTCCCGCAGGCCCTTGTAGGAGGGGTGACGGATGTTGCCTGCGCTCGTCCACTCCGCGAAGTCCACCTCCGCGACGAGCTGTGGCTCGACGAACGAGGCCTCACGGGGTGGGCGTTCGCCGGCGGTGAACGGGGAGGACTCCCGTCTGATCGGCTCCAGCAGCCCCTGCAGGCGCTTCAGCTCCTTCTCGCTGAAACCAGTTCCGACCCGCCCGACGTAGCGAAGTGACCCCTTCGCCTCGTACACCCCGAGCAACAGCGCCCCGATCGTCGAGCTGCGCCTGCCCTTGCCCGGCAGCCATCCGCCGATCACGAACTCCTGGCGGCCGAACGTCTTGATCTTCAACCACGAGCCGCCGCGCCGTCCGGGTTCGTACCGCGAGGACAAGCGCTTGGCGACGACGCCCTCCAGGTGCTGCTCCTGGCTCGCCTTCAGCAACTGCTTGCCGTGTCCGACGACGTGCTCGGGGGTCTGCCACGCCTCGCCGTCGAGCGCCAGCTCGGCGAGGCGCGCGCGGCGCTCGGCGTAGGGCAGCTCCATCAATGAGTGCCCGTCCAGCCACAGCAGGTCGAAGATCATGTAGCTCACCGGGGTCTGCTTCGACAGCCGTCGGGCGTGCTCGCGGGACGCGACGTGCATGCGCTGCTGGAGGCGCCCGAAGTTGGGGCGGCCCTCGCTGTCGAACGCGACGATCTCACCGTCGAGCACCGCTTGGTGCGAGCCGAGCGCGCGGTCGAGGCGCCCCAGCTCGGGGTAGCTGTCGCTGATCTCTTTGAGATTGCGGCTTTCGAGCCGCACCTCGCCGGGCGCGCAGTAGGCGATCGCCCGCACGCCGTCCCACTTGATCTCGAAGCCCCACGATTCGTCGTCGGACGGCAGCTCGCCCGTGCGTGCCAGCATCGGCACGATCCGCTCGGGCATCCTCTCACGCTCAGGGTCCGCCGGCGGATCCATGCGGTGGATCATCCAGTCCTTCGGCGGCTCGTCCTTGTCGATCGCGAACAGCGCGTAACGCGCCTGCAGGCGCTCACCGTCGAGCCGCACCTCGACCTTGCGCGGCTCCCACTTCAGCAGCTCGTAGGTGCCGTGATCCCAGACCGTCATCTGGCCCGCGCCGTAGTTGCCCTTCGGGATCTCGCCGTGGAAGTCGAGGTACTCGATCGGGTGGTCCTCGGTGTGCGCCGCGAAGCGGTTCTCGCCCGGCTCCTCGGGCATGCCCTTCGGCACCGCCCACGAAGCGAGCACGCCGTCGTGCTCCAAGCGCAGGTCCCAGTGCAGGCGCCGCGCGCTGTGCTGGTGGATCACGAACCGCGGCAGGCCCTCGGCGGCGCCCACGGCGCCGGCGGGCTCAGGCGTGGCGGCGAAATCGCGTTTCTTCGCGTATGGCGCGAGTTTCGAGGGCCGCCTTTTCTTCGCGGTGGCTTCGGGCTTGGTGGCCGATTTCGCCGCGGGCTTGGCGGGGGCTTTGGCGCTCCGGCCGGGCGCCGGTTTCACGGCGACTTTGGGTTTCGCGGTCGGGGCCGGCTTGGCGTTCGTTTTGGGCTTGGCGCGCGAAGGTCGTTTCGCGGCCGCTCTGGGCTTAGCGGGCGAAGGTGGTTTCGCGGCCGCTTTGGGCTTCGCGGGCGAGGACGGTTTCGTCGCCGCTTTGCGCTTGGCGCCCGTAGCCGGTTTCGCCGCGGCCTTGCGGTCCGCGCCCGAGGACGTCCTTGCCGCCGCTTTGCTCGCGGCCGCAGCGGCCCGCCCGGCCGCGCCTCGCCGCTTGGCGCCGGCAGCCTGCTCGGCGGCGCCCGCGGCGCTCTCCTTCTTGCCGGCCGAATCCCGGCGGGGCGCCACCTAGCTTTTCGCGGTCGCGCGCGAGCTGCGTTTGGCGCCCGAGCCGGAGCCTTTCTTGCCCGCCGATTTCGGCGCTTTCTTGGCTGCGGCTTTTTTCGCGGCCGGTTTGCGTTTGGCCGCTTTCGGCTTGGCGCCGGCCTCGGCGTCGCGCGCCCGGACAGCGTCGAGGCTGGCCTTCAGCGCGCCCATCAGGTCGGGCGCCGGCGCCTCCACGTCTTCGGGCTCCGGCTGCACGGCGATGTGCTCGCCCTGCGCCTTGCGCTCGATCATGTCGAGCACCTGCTCGCGGTAGGTGTCGGTGTACTTCTCAGGTTCGAAATCGCCCGCGAGTGATTCGACGAGCTGCTTGGCGATGTCCAGCTCGCGCTTGGTCGTCTTGATCTCGGAGACCTCAGCGATCTCGTCGATGCTGTCGGCGGGCAGCACTTCGTCGGAGAAGATCATCGTCGCCATCCCGAGCGCGTCGCCCATCGGGCGCAGCGCGACGAGCTGCTCCTTGGAACGGATCACCACGCGGGCAATCGCCACGCGACCCGTCTCGGCCATCGCCTCGAGCAGCAGGCGGTACGGTTTCGCGCCGCCCGGCCCCGGAGCGAGGTAGTAGGGGTGGTCGTAGTAGATCGGGTCGATCTGGTCGAGCTCGACGAAGTCCTCGATCTCGATCGTCTTGGTCTTCTTCGGCGCGAGCGCCTCGAGCTCACCCGGCTCGATCACCACGTAGCGGTCCTTGGTGATCTCATAGCCCTTGACGATGTCCTCGTAGGCCACCTCGTCGCCGCTGGCGGGGTCGACGCGCTTCTGGGCGATGCGCACGCCGCTCTTGCCGTTGAGCTGGTGGAAGCGGACGCTCTTGCGGTTGATCGCGCTGTAGAGCTTGACCGGCACGGTCACCAGGCCAAAGCTGATCGCGCCGGTCCAGATCGAACGGGGCATCATTCCTAGTGTTACCAGCTATTTGCACGCGCAAACAGCGCTGCAAGCCCGGTCCCGATCGGGGAGACTGAGGCGATGAGCACGACACCGGCGCACGCGGAGGCTCCGATCCAGGATCGCCCGGCGGAGCTGCTCGCTCAGCTCCTGCGCTTCGACACGACGAATCCGCCCGGCAACGAGCGCGAGTGCGTCGATTGGGTGCGAGGGCTGCTGGAACAGCTCGGTTGCAAGGTGAAGGTGCTGGCGCTCGATCCGGAGCGCCCGAGTATCGTCGCGCGCCTGGAGGGCGAAGGCAGCTCCCCGCCGCTGCTCTTGCAGGGGCACGTCGACGTCGTGGCCGCCCCTGGGGACTGGCGCTATCCCCCCTTCGGCGGCGAGCAGCACGACGGCTTTGTCTGGGGCCGGGGCGCGCTGGACATGAAGGGCGGCGTGGCGATGATGCTCGCCGCGTTCATGCGCGCGCGGGCGGCCGGCCGCCGCCCGCCCGGCGATGTGATCCTCTGCCTGATGGCCGACGAGGAGGCCGGCAGCGCGCTCGGCGCCGAGTTCCTCGTGCGCGAGCACCCCGAGCTGTTCGCAGGGGTGCGCTACTCGATCGGCGAGTTCGGCGCCTTTCGCCTCGACGTGGCCGGCCGCGCGTTCTATCCGGTGATGGTCGCCGAGAAGCAGGTCTGCTGGACGCGCGCGACGCTGCGCGGGCGCGCCGGGCACGGCTCGATGCCGGTCCGGGGTGGCGCGATGGGCTCGCTCGGCCGGCTGCTCGAGCGGCTCGATCGCAAAAGGCTGCCGGTGCACGTGCCGGCCGTCACGCGCATGATGGTCGACGCCATCGCCGGCGAGCTGCCGGCCCCGGCGGCGCTGCCGCTGCGCGGTCTGCTGCGCCCCCGGATCACCGATCGGCTGCTCGACGCGCTCGGCGATCGCGGCGCCATGTTCGACCCGCTGCTGCACAACACGGTCTCGCCGACGATCGTGAGCGGGGGCGAGAAGATCAATGTGATCCCCGGCGAGGCGAGCGTCGAGCTCGACATCAGGCTGCTGCCGGGTTCGAGCCCGGAGGAGGCCTTCGCCGAGCTGCGCGAGCTCACCGGCGTCGAGGTCGAGCTGGAGCTGATCCGCCACGACCCTGCCCCTGCGCTACCCGACATGGACCTGTTCGGGAGGCTCTCGGAGGTGCTCCGCGAGCTGGACCCCGAGGCAAAGCCCGTGCCGCTGCTGCTGCCGGGGGTGACCGACGGGCGCTTCTTCTCCCGGCTGGGAATCCAGACCTACGGCTTCCTGCCGATGCAGCTCCCCGCGGACATGCGGTTCCTGGAGCTGATCCACGCCGAGGACGAGCGCCTGCCTGTCGAGACGGTGGAGTTCGGGACGCGCGCGATCGAGCGCGTGCTCGAACGGTTCTAGGCAGGCATCCCTTCGCGCTCGGCCGCCTCGACGGCCGCCTCCTCTTCGCGGCCGACGCTCAGGCGGGCCGAGTAGATCGAGTGGGCGCCCATGCGGCGAGAGACGATGGTGGCTCCGACGACAGCGAGCAGGATCGGCACGAGCAGGCCCTCGGCCTTGTGGGTGAGCTCGAGCATCAGCACGATCGCGGCGAGCGGCGCCTGCATGCTCGCGGCGAGCACGGCGGCGCCACCGATCACGGCGTACGTCCCGAGCGGCGCTCCCGGCCACAGCAGCTCCCAGGCCCTCCCCCCGAGACTGCCCAGCAGCACGCCAAGGGCGAGCGTGGGGGTGAAGAGCCCGCCCGGCGCGCCGGACCCCAGGCAGCTCGCCGTGGACAGCGGCTTGAGCACGAGCAGCACCGCCGTGAGGCCCGCGGCGAGCGCACCGACGAGCGAGAGCTGAACGACGCTGCGGCCGTTGCCGAGCACCTGCGGGTAGGCGATCGACAGCACGCCGAGCGCGACGAACACCAAGATCGGCACGAACAGGCGTGGCAGGCCCGCGCGCGGTCGCAGCCGGTTCGCGCCGACGATGAGGCGCACGTAGAGCACCGAGACGACTCCGGCGACCGGCCCCGCGATCGCCGCCCACACGATCTGCGTGGGATGGGTGATGTGTTCGGCGATCAGGTAGGTGGGGGCTTTCGGGATGTAGAGCCAGGCGACTGCTGTGGCGATCAGCGACGTCGCGAGTGCCGGGAGCACGAAGGGGAGCGCGAGCGTGCCGAGAAGGACCTCCAGCGCGAACAGCGAGCCGCCGAGGGGGATGTTGTAGACCGCGGCCATACCCGCGCCGGCGCCACACGCGACGAGCAGGCGCCGCTGCCATTCGGGAAAGCCTGCGCGGTCCCCGAGCGAGCTGGCGATCGCGGCACCGGCCTGCTGTGGCGCGGCCTCGCGTCCCAGCGAGGCGCCGAGGGCGACTATCACGATCGAATGTGCGGCACGGCCGAAGCTCGCCAGCAGCGGCAGCCGCGCCCGCCGCAGCCACAGCGCCTCGGAGACGTCGGAGGTGTTGAAGCGCGCCAGCGCGAGCACGCCGAGCCCCGCCACCACGCCTCCGATCGTGAGCACGATCACGCGGTGGGCCGAGGAGGTCCGTTCGACCGCGTCGAGAAAGGGCCCCGAGCTGTAATCCCACGCGAGGTGCTGGACGGCCCGCAGCAGCACGATCAGCGCCGCGGCCCCGAGCCCCGCGCCCACGCCGATTGCCACGACCACCGCCCAGAAGCGGCGGCTGTAGGAGGCGGTGATGCCACGGCCCGGCACGTTCGGCTGGGCTGAGGGGTGCGCGGAGCTCACCGCCGCGCAGTCTGACGGTCACCACCGACGAGGCGCGGGTTCGCGCCGCCGCCGTTCGAGGCGATGCTGCTCACACAAAACTGGCCAGCCAGCCAGTATCATCCCGCGCAACCAGCCAGCGCCGGGAAACGGGAGGTTCAGATGGCAACAGTGGGGCGGGACATCGAGAACGTCGAACTGACCGAGGCCGAGCTGTGGCTCGATGGCCCGCCGTATGCGCTGTTCAAGGAGATGCGGGCGAAGTGCCCGATCCACTGGACCGAGAAGTTCGAAGAATTCCCGGAGGAGGACGGCTTCTGGTCGGTCACCACCGCGGAGGACATCCACACCGTCAGCCGCGACTGGGAGACCTACTCCTCGGAACTCGGCGGCGTGCTCGCAGCCCGCGGCGATTTCCCGCTCGAGCTCGCGCGGGCGATGTTCATCGGCATGGACCCGCCCAAGCACGACCGCCTGAAGGCGCTGTTCCAGCGCGGCTTCACGCCGAAGCGGATCGCCGACCACGAGGTGGCGATCCGCGAGATCACGAGCCGGGTCCTCGACCGCCTCGAGGGCCGTGAGCGGTGCGATCTCGTCGAGGACGTCGCCCAGCCGGTCGTCTCGCGCGTGATCCACAGCTTCATGGGGGTTCCCGAGGAGGACGACGCGACATGGGCGCGCCTGATGAACTCGGTGCTCGCCGCCGGCGACCCGGACATCAACCCGGACGGCGTCGAAGGCGCCGTACAGAAAGACATCCCCGAGATCTTCGAGCGCTGCCGCGAGCTGATCGCCCAGCGCCGCGAGACTCCCACCGACGATCTCACCTCGGTGCTCGTGAACGGCGAGGTCGACGGCGAGAAGCTCGAGGAGCACGAGATCGTGATGGGCTTCTTCCTGCTGGTCGCGGCCGGGAACGACTCCACCAAGGCGACCTTCTGCAGCGCGATGCGCGCGCTGATGGAAGATCCCGCGCAGAAGCAGCTGCTGCTCGACGACCCCGCGCTCGTCCCCGACGCGGTCGAGGAGGCGCTGCGGATGTTCCCGGCGTTCGCGCACTTCCGCCGCACCGCCACGCGCGACACGGAGCTGCACGGCCAGAAGATCAAGGCCGGTGAGAAGGTGGTGATGTGGTACGTCTCGTCGAACCGTGACGAGAGCCGCTACGAGGACGCCGACACCTTCGACGTCACGCGGAAACCCGAGCACCAGGCGTTCGGCGCCGGCGGCCGGCACTTCTGCCTCGGTACCGCGCTCGCGCGCCTCGAGCTCCGGATCCTGATCGAGGAGACGTTGAAGCGCTTCCCGCGCATCGAGATCGACGGCGAGCCGCGCGCGGCGGAATCGCTGTTCGTGAACCAGCTCAAGTCGTTGCCGGTCCGGCTCAACTCCTGACGCGGGGCGCGGCGGCCCCCCGCGGTGCGACGGCTCCGGCGTTCGGACTGGACGAACATCCGATAATGGCTTGACTCGGGAGGCCTGTCCGTTTGCGGACGCGATTAGGGGCGTCGATGGCGCGGGGGTGGACGGGGCACCGGCCTGAGGGTCGAAGGCGTCCTACCGCAGACGTATTAGAGGCCGGCGGCGTGCCTGAACGCGAGCTAACACAAAGCCAAATGGCGGTCGATTAGTCGCCCATGGCAGGCGAGCCGCAGGATCTCGATGAGTTGATCCGCCACACCATCGACCCGCTCCAGCTGATGCAGCGGGTCGGCGACCAGCTGGTGAGGATGGTCGACGTGGCGGAGGGGGCGATCGTGGGCCTCCAGATCGATGCAAACCGCCTGCGGTTCGTCAGCGGCTCGGGCTATCTCGCGCCGCAGGTCGGCAAATCGCTCCCGATGCGGGGAAGCCTGTGCGGAGAGACGATTCGTACCGGCAGCACTCAGGTGACCGATGACACCGAGGACGACACGCGTGTTCACAAACGAACCACGCGGGCATGGGGTGTGGGCTCGGCGATCTGCGTGCCGCTCGGCCGCGGCGAGCGCTCGATCGGCATGCTCGCAGTCTGCTCCCAGCGCCCGCACGCATTCGACGCGGCCGACCTCGGCCTCCTGTCGGGGCTCGCCGAGTTCATCAGCACCGCGATCGCCGCGGCTACAGAGCTGATGGAGATCACGGCGCGGCTCTGCTCGCGCTCCTCGCACGAGCTGGTCTCGGGCGAGGAGGCGGAGCGGACCAGCGAGTTCCTGGCCAGCGTGCTCGACCCGCTCGGACTCGAGCGCGTCGCCGCGCGGGAGCGCGTCGAGCGCGTGCTCGTCGAGCATCGCTTCGCGATCGCGCTGCAGCCGATCTTCGATCTGAGCGACGGCTCGATCTTCGCCGTCGAGGCGCTGGCCCGTTTTGCCGACGAGCCCTACCGCGCCCCCGACGTGTGGCTCGCCGAGGCGCACTCCTGCGGCCTAGGAACCGAGTTGGAGGTCGCACTGCTGCGGGCGGCCGTCGGACAGCTCGGGCAACTGCCGCCGGATGTCGTGCTGACGATCAACGCGGGCCCCGACGCGCTCGCGGGCGCCGACCTCTGCGCCCTGTTGGACGGCGTCGACGCCTCGCGGATCGTCGTCGAGCTCACCGAGCACGCGGCCGTCGAGGACTACCCGTTGCTCGGCGCGGCGCTCGACGGCCTGCGCAGGGCGGGCGTGCGGCTGGCGATCGACGACGCCGGCGCCGGGTTCGCCAGCCTGATGCACATCCTGCGTCTGGCCCCTGACTTCATCAAGCTCGACCGGCAGTTGATCCACGGTCTCGACACCGACCCGGCGAAGCGCTCGCTCGCCGCTTCGCTGATGCGCTTCGCGGAGGAATCGGGCGCGACGATCATCGCCGAGGGCGTCGAGACAGCCGCCGAGCTCGGCGCGCTCGAGCAACTCGGAGTGCTTCACGCCCAGGGCTTCTATCTCGCTCGTCCTGCGCCGGTCGCGGAGGTCGCGAAGATGGGCCGCTCGGGCAGCGCCCGCATGCGAGCTCAGACGCGGGGCCGGTCGCTGACCAAAGCGCGCCCGCAGCGCGCCGCCGCCGGCCGCGCCTAGACGCGGACGTCGACTACGACGGGGGCGTGGTCGGAGGGCTTCGTGCCCTTGCGCGCGTCGCGATCGATGTAGGCGTCCTCGACCTCCGGTGCGAGCCGGCCGTCGAGCAGCACGAGGTCGATTCGCATGCCTTCCCCTTTGTGGAACATCCCTGCCCGGTAGTCCCAGTAGGTGTAGGGCGCGCCCTTGAGCGCGCGCGGCATCACATCGGTGAGGCCGAGAGCGAGCAGTGCGGCGACGGCCTCGCGCTCCGGCGCCGTGACGTGCGTAGACCCCGTGAACGCCGACGGGTCCCACACGTCGGCGTCCGTCGGGGCGACGTTGAAGTCGCCGCAGAGGGCGAGCGGCAACCCGGAGCCGAGCTCCACCTCCGCCGCGGCGGCGAGGGCTCGCAGCCACTCGAGCTTGAAGGCGTAGTGGGGGTCCTCGACGGTGCGGCCGTTGGGCACGTAGACCGACCAGGCCCGGACGCCCGCGCACGTCGCCGCGATGGAGCGCCGCTCGCGATCGGGGAAGCCAGGTTCGCCTGCGAAGCCACGGCTCACATCCTCGAGGCCGACGCGCGACAGAATCGCCACGCCGTTGTAGGGACCGTCGCCGTCGGCGGCCGACGCGTAGCCGACACGTTCCAGGTCGGCAGCCGGGAACGTCGCCTCCGTGGTCTTCGTCTCCTGAAGACACACCACGTCGGGCTCCACGGCCGCCAGCCACTCGACGACTCGTGGGAGCCGAGCGGGCAGCGAGTTGACGTTCCAGGTTGCGATCCGCATTGGGCTCGCGGCGAACCCTAAGGGCGCCGGCCGGTCCGTGCTCTGACGCCCGCGAGCACACCGTTTCCGTGACCCCAGAGCCGAATTCGGGTAAGACCCGCTCAAGCATGGACAAACCTGGGCAAAACGCCGTCGCAGGCCGCCGCGGTCGTGCATTACGGGGCGGTGGAGCGTTGCTCGTTTCCCTCTTGGCGCTGCCCGCCACGGCTCATGCAGTCGCTCTCCCGCTCCCACCGGTGCAGACGAACCTGCCCTCGGGTCCGAGCAGCGGTGGTCCCGCGCCGCCCGCGATGGGGCCAGGCGCCGGGTCGGTCGGCCCGGGTGCCGGAGCGCCGAGGCTGCTGCCGTCCCCGCCCCCAGCCACTCCCTCCCGGCACGCGGCGGCTGCGCCAGCCCCTGCGCCGACGGCGGTCGCTTCCCCGCCGCAGCCGCCTTCACCGCCCCCGGCCGCCCGTCCGGACCCGGCTCCGGTCGGCAGCCCGCAGCACGCGCGGCGAGCGACGGCCCGCGCGCGCATCCATCGCGCCCCATCGTCGGCGCCCTCGACCGGCGGCGTCGAAGCTCGTGCCGCCTGGGCCCATCCTCTTGCCGGGACGAAGCACTCCCGAGGGCGCGGTCCGGTCGCCAGGGCGCGCACCGCGACATCGGCGGCCGGTCCGTCCGCCCCCGCCGGCTTCGCCCTGCGCGCCGCTCCTGCGCCTGACGCGGCTGCGGTCTCCGCGGCGACGTCGTCCGCGCAGCAGCAGTTCGCACCCGCGGCGCTCGATTCCGCCGGAGCGGGCATGCTCGCGACGATGATCCTGGTCGGCACGGGCGCGCTGCTGATCGCGCTGATGTGCCTCGACGCGATCGGGATCGGACCGCGGCACGACTACCTGCGCCGGCGGACCGGCGGCTGGAGGCTCCCGTGGCGCTAGCTCGCACCCTCTGCTGCCTGCTCGCGGCCACGCTGCTCTCCTGCCTCGTCCTCGCCGGAGCCGCCGATGCGGACACGCCCCCGAGTCTCCTGGGCACCGCGACCTCGACCGTGCAGCGGACGGTCGTGCAGGCGGGCGCGATCCCGGCGCACGCCGTGGCCGCCCTGCCCGCGACCGCGGCTGTGGCGCCCGCCGTGCCCACGGTCGCGCAGGACGTGGGCGAGCGCACAGCGGCTCTCGCCACAACCGCCTCCGGGACCGTCGAGGAGGCCGGCTCCGATGTCGGAGCGGTGGTGCGGACGTTGCCCAAGCCCGCCCCCGTGTCTCGCGTGCTGGCACGCGTGACGCACGCGCTCCGGCCTCCCAGCTCCTCGAGGGAAAGCACGTCGCCGCCCACGGCCCAGAACACCCCGTCCGCGGGCCCCTCGCCGGCCGAGCGCTCGGAGCCGGCTGCGGGCGATGTCGCGAAGACGGCGACGCCTGCTGGGACGCTCGAGTCCCCCAGGGCCGCCGGGGTCGCCTCCCCCGCGGCCAGCCTTGGGGCCGCGCAGGCAACGCAGAGCCCTCGCTCGGTGTACATGAGCGCGCGCGGCCGGGCCGGACAGGCAGATGCCGCGCCCGCGCCGCGCACGCTCGCCCCCTCCTCATCAGGCGCCATGCGCTACGCCGTGCCGGCCGCCTCGACGGGCGGCCAGGCGGCCGTGCGTCGGAGCCACGGCGTTGCTCAGCCGCCCGCTCCCGTTCCCGGGCAGGGCGGCGCGGGCGCCCAGGCTGTCGCCGGCTCCATCGCCGGCGTCGGCCTCGCGATGGTCCTCGTACTGGTGCTGCTTGCCTGGCTGGCGAGCTTCGCCCGCCGCCTGAGGCCCCCCGGAGGCGCCGTCCGCGACCTGCGGCTCCTGCTGATCCTCGACAGACCGGGCTAGCTCCGAGATCCGTCGCACCCCGCGCCGTCCCCGGTCCCGCCGGGCGGCCCGCGATCGCCACGAGTCAAAGGAGAAAGCCTTATGAAGCAGCGAGAGACGGCCCGCCGCAGCCGCAGACACCCTGCGCTCCGCGCCCTGCCGCACACCGAACCGATCCGAACCCACCGGCTGGCCGTGAGCGGCGAGCTGGGCCATGACAGCGCCGTGACGCTCGAAGCGGCGATCGATGACCTTTGCGCGACAGGCGTCAACAGGCTCGTCCTCGACCTGAGCGGGCTCGAGGCGATCGACGCCACCGGCGTCACCGTGATCGCGATGCGCTGCCGTCTGTGCAGGCGCCGCGGCGTCGCCGTGCAGCTGGTCGGCGCGCGCCGGCATATCGCCGCGGCGTTCCGCAGCGACCGGCGCTCGGAATCGCCTTTTCATGAGAATCCGTTTGTTGTTCGTGATCTGACAGGGTCCCGCCGTGTGTAATGGGCGAAAGCGGCGCGCGACCGTCTTTGCCGCCTGAGACCGCCGAGCACGAGAGGGGACCCGACGTGAGAACCAGCCGCAGAGCCGCCTGTCTGATCGCCGCCGCCGTCATCTGCCTGATCGCCGCACCCGTCGCGGATGCCTCCGCGCCGGTCAGGCTCCTGCTCGATCAGGGCTCGGCCTTCTCGCTGCTCGGGCACTCATGCGGCGGTATCCAGGAGCAGGTCTACGTGACCGGCTTCGGCTCCGGCCCCGGCGGCTACCCGGAAGGGGACGCCTACCTATCGACGCGCTGTGGCGGCAGCGGCCGGGGAGGGGGCTACAAAACCACCGAATACAAAGCTGCGGCGTCGGTGGTGTGGAACTGGTTCGGCCAGACGCGCTCCTTCACGCGACTCGAAGGTGCCGGGGGCGGCGGACCCGAATTCTCCGCCGAAGACGCCTACGGCGACCGCGTCTACAACGCCGGCACTTCGGCCTACCTGGAAACGGGCGAACCGCCGCTGCAGCCTCCGGCGGCGCCGACGGGCGTTCAGGTGACGCTCTCGTCGGTTGAAACCGCCGAAGAGCAGCCGCCGACGCTCCAGTTCCAGGTGAGCTGGATCCCGGATCCGGCCAACGCCGGGGCGATCACCTCATCGACGGTCACCGCTACGCCGATCGGCGGCTCCACGGCACCGGTTCTGACCGCGACGGTTACCGGCTCGAGCGCGACCCTCGCGCCGCTCGCGCGCCACACGACCTACATCGTCACGGTGACGAGCACCGACCCCGAAGGCACGAGCGAACCCAGCGAACCGCTCGAAGCGAACAGCGCCACCGGTGGTGGTCCTCCCCCGCCGCCGCCGCCGGTCGCACTCGCGAGCTGCGAAACGAACACGGGCAAGATCAAGCTCTCGCCGGGACTCACCGAAACGCCCCACGTTCAGAGCATCACGATCAAGGGCGTGCTCGGCGAATGCGATGGCTCCGCCGGCGTCGAATCGGCAACCTACGTTGCACACCTGACGACGACGGAAGAAGTCACCTGCGCTGTGCTGCAGAGCCTGCCGGGCGAACCCACGACAGCGCCCGTCTCGCTGTCGGTCAAATGGGCGCCGCACGAACTGGGCAGCTCCCAGGGGACGCTCGTGGTGCCGATCACCGAAGCGTCGGCGGCTCCGCTGAGCGGCGCCCTCGAAGGCGGCCCGTTCGCGGGCCCGGAGCCGATCATCGGCGGCTGGATCTCGGAGGCGTTCAGCGGCGGATACGACTGCGGCCAGGCCGAAGGAAAACGGAGCGCGAAGCCCGTCAAGAGCGGCTCGTTCACGGGCACGGCTGTCGAAGTGGGCGAATCGGGGCCCTGAGGCCGACCGCGCCGGCAGCTAGGCCGCCGGCGCCTCGGTGCGCTCGAACGCCCGCTTGTAGGCGGGGCGCTCGCGCAGGTGCCCCACGTAGGACTGGAGTGTGTCCGGCAGCAGCTCGGGGCGGCCCGCGCGGATTGTGAACGCGAGCGCCGAGCCGACCATCACATCAGCGACCGTGAACCCGTCACCGACGAGGTACTCATCGCTGCCCAGCGAGTCGGCGACCGCTTCCACGGCTTTCCCGAAGCGCTGCGCCGCCTTGGCCGAGCGCTCAGCGTCGCTTTGCGCGTACATCGCGGCCTCGATCAGCGGCGGCTCGAGCTCGGCGGGGCCGAAGACGACCCACTGGTAGACGAGCCCTCGCTCATGGGTGCCCGGTGCCGGGATCAGCCCGGCGGCGGGGTTCGTGTCGGCGATCTGCAGGCAGACAGCGGCGGACTCGAACAGCAGCCGCCCGCCGTCGTCTTCGAGGACTGGCACGCGGCCGAGCGGGTGACGCGCCCGGTGCTCATCGCCCTTGCCCTCCTCGTAGCTCATCTTCACGATCTCGTAGGGCTCACCGGCCTCCTCGAGCGTCCACGCTGCGCGGATCGGACGGCCGGCATGGTCACGGTGGTAGAGGCGCATGCGGGGACCATATCGGCGGGGAGTGCGCCGGGTCAGGCGGGCCCGGGGGGCGACGCCGGCGGAAACCTCAGCCCGAGCGCATGCCTGAGCTCTCGCGCCCTCGCCTCGCTCACCGGACCGGGCTCGGAGAGTCGCTTGGCGAGCCGGCGCGGCGAGTAGAGCGGGACGTCCTTCACCCGCAGTGTCCGGAACATCGGCAGGTCCGCATCGGCGAGCCATCCCTGCGGCGCCACGAAGCAGAGGCACCCGTACACCGGCACGTCAGGAGCGATCGACCGCATCGCCTCCTCGACCAACGCCACCTGGCCTTCGAGCCCTGTGATGAGCCCTGTCTTGTTGCGCCCCGCGATCGTGAGCCGCGTCTCGGCGCCGAATCGCAGCACGCGTATCCTGCCGCGGTAGCGCTTGGCGTCGATCACGTGGATGCCGCTGGGCGCGAAGGCGACGTGGTCGATGTTCGCGCGCCGCGCCGGGATGCCGAGATCGTGCAGGAACACCGCGTCGCGGCATCGTCGTTCGAGCACCCCCGCGAGAATTCGCTCGCCGTCGGCGCCGTTCTGCCAGTTGCGCTCGCGTTGGAGCAGCCGCCGCTCGCTCTCCGAGGGCCCATAGATCATCCGGAGCACCCTGCGCATCGGGCTGCGCCGCGCGCCCGCCGCGTTGCGCTGGGCGCGGATCTGCTCGGCCTTGGCCGCTGCGCTGGCGCCGGCCCGGCCGGCGGAGAACGGGACGGTGCCCGGCATGCCCCCCTCTCCGACCGGGCCGCCACGGTCGTGACCGTCTAGTGGATGATCCTGCGCGCCCAAGCGAAGCTGCTCGACAGCCAGCCGGAGTCGAGCGGCAGGACGTAGACGCCCTGGCTCGAGGAGTGGATCGCCCATTCGCTGCTCAGCGCGATGCCCTCGTGGGTGACGTTCGCCTCCGTCGCCTTCGAGCCGAAGTGGGCGGTGCCGAAGAACAGCAGGTCGGCGGGCTGGACGCCGCTGAGCGGGATGCGGGCGGCCTTCGGGATCTCGCCGGCCTGTTCGGCGGCGGTGCGGCCCAGGATCGAGGCCCCCCAGGGCAGTCCGGAGACCTTGTAGACGCGCCAGGCGAAGCCCGAGCAGTCATAGCCGCCGTGTTCGAGCCCGTCTTCGGTGCCGTCGGTGGTGCCGGCCCAGACGTAGGGCATGCCGATCTTCGAGACGGCGATCCTCAGCGCCGCGAGCTGAAGTGCCGAGTACCGCGGCAGCGCGAAGGCTTCGAACGTCTCCCGTGCGGACTGTGCCTCCCATTCGCCGGCTTCGAGCGCTGCAGCGAGCGAGTGCGCTGCTTCTGCGCGGGTGATCTGGTCGGAGGGATAGAGCTCGAGCGCGTCTTCGCCGGCGGGGTGGTTGTAGCGAAGCCCCAGGTAGCGCGCGATCACCTCCGTCCCGAAGTAACCGGGCGGCTTCAGACCCGCGGCCTTCGCCGCACGCTCGACGTGCGCCGCCACCGCGCCGAGCCCGAGTTGGGAGACCATCAGCGCGTCGAATCCAGTGACGGTGATGCGGGCTCCCGACTGGACCGCGACCGGCGAGGAGTCGCTGCGGGCGGAGAGCGCGGCCATCGCCTGGGACGCCGCCTGGGCGCTCAGAGGGGAGGCTCCCGCGAATCCGCCGCTCGGCGATTCGGACATCAGGCCGGCCTTCACCACGAGGCGCTGTGCAGGTGTGTCCCAGTTCGCGGCGGTGTACTTGCCGGCGGCGGCCTGTGCCGGCGCTGCGCAGAGTGCGGCGGCGCCGAGCAGCGCGCACGCGAGCGCCCGCACCGGGCGCGCCGGGTGCTTCGAGGCCGATCCGGCACGCGAGGGCGAGCTGATCACGCCTTTGCATCGGCGCGATCGCGATATGGGTTAGCCGAGCGCCGGCGGCCTGGACGCCTCCCCGGCTGGGGTACGGTCGCGCTGTGGCCGCCGAGGGCTTTGAGATCAGGGTCGTCCCGCGCGCGAGTCGCGACGAGATCGCTGGCGAGCGCGACGGATGCGTGCTCGTGCGCGTCCGCGCGGCGCCGGAGGACGGCAGGGCCAACCTCGCGGTACTGCGGCTGATCGCCACCCGCCTTGGGGTCCCGAGCGGCCAGGTGGAGTTGATGCGCGGCGCGCGCTCGCGCCGCAAGACGGTCAGGGTCGCCGGCATCGCCGCCGCCGAGGCGCGGCGGCGGCTGCTCGCGGAGGACTGAGCGGACTCAGGCGTTCAGCGTGACCGGGAGCGACTTGAGCTGGTTGGCGAACGGCGACTCGACGAACCTGGGCTCGCCTGCGATCTCCATCCGCGGGTAGCGGCTGAGCGTCTCCTCGATCAGGACCCTCAGCTCGAGGCGCGCGAGCGCGGTGCCGAGGCAGAAGTGCCGCCCGCCCGCCCCGAAGGCCTGGTGCTCGGTGTCGCGGGTGAGGTCGAACGCGTCCGGGTTCTCGTATCTCGTCTCGTCGCGGTTGGAGGACGGGTACCACATCACGACCTTCTCACCCTTGCGGATCGTCTGGCCGTGCAGCTCGGTGTCGCGCGTCGCCGTGCGCGCGAAGTGGGCGAACGCAGGGAACATCCGCAGCGCCTCCTCGACGACCGCGGGCACGAGCGCGGGATCGGCGATCACCATCTCGCGCTGCTCGGGGTTCTCCATCAGCGCGCGCATGCCGCTGCAGTAGGTGGCCTTCGTCGAGTCGTTGCCCGCCGCCATCAGCAGGAAGAAGCCCATGACGATCTCGTGGTCCTCCAGCTTCTCGCCGTCCACCTCCGCGTGCACCAGCACGCTCGTGAGGTCGTCGGTCGGGTGCGCGCGCCGCTCGGCGATCAGCTTCGCGCAGCGCTCGAAGACCTCGGGCACCTCCTTCTCCATCACGGTCTGAGCGCCCTCGGGCGTCCGGTCCGGGTCGCCCGCGCCGAGGATCGTGTTCATGATCTGAGCCCAGATCGCGTCGTCCTCGGGCGGCACGCCCATGAAGCGCCCGATCACCCGCGCGACGAAGGGCTGGGCGACGTCGTCGACCAGCTCGCACTGCTCGCGGCCTTCGAGGTCGCCGAGCACATCCACGGCGATCTCCCTGATCGCGGGCTCGTGCTCGGCGATCCGCTTGGGTGTGAAGCCACGCTGGAAGAGCGCCTTGAGCCGGTCGTGCTTGGGCGGGTCCATGCCGATGAACATCGCCTGCTGGAGCTCGAGCGGCAGGATCGCGTTCTTCAGCGCGGTGAAGCCGCCGATCTCAGACGAGTAGGTCTGCCAGTCGCGGCTGACCTCGTGGACGTCCTCGGCGGTCGTGACCGACCAGAAGCCTTCCTCGTCCGGGTACTCGCTGATCCCGTCGGTCCAGTGGACCGGGCAGCGACCCCGCATGTCCTTGAAGAGCTCGTGCGGTGGTCCCTCCGCGAAGTTCTCGCGGTCACCGACACGCACACTCTCCAGCGAACGCTGCTCGTTGCTGGTTGATGCCATCTTGTCCCCTCCTCCCAAGCCTGCGCTTTCGAGGAGCGTAGCCGAACCTAGGAGTCTCCGAGCCCTCGCTCGGCGGGTGGCTGGCGGTCGCGCTGGAACTGGCTCGCCAGGGCGTTGAGCCTCCCCGCGAGAGCCGCCGGCACGACGGCGCCGCCGCGGCCCGCGCCTTCGCGCTCGATCACGCTCTGGATCGTGGCCTCGGGGACACCCGCGGCGCGGGCGTGTGCGAGCGCCCTCTCGATCATCGCCTCCTGCCCGGGGCCCATCATCCTCACGACGTCACCGTCCCCTCGTCGATGCTCCTCATGGGCGCGGCGGGTTTCGAACCTGCGACCTCTCGCGTGTGAAGCGAGCGCTCTCCCACTGAGCTACGCGCCCTGAGCGCGGGATTCTATTGGCCCCGCGCTCCTCGCTCTAGGGAAGCGCCGCGGGTGCGGCGGCCTGCCATGCGAACGCGAGCATCGAGCTGGCCGTCAGATCGATCGCCGGCTCGGTCGTCGTGAACGATTCGACGTCGTCGGTGAAGATGGCCCCGCCCCCGCCGAAGCGCGCGTACGGGTCGCCGCCTCCGGGCGGGCACGGCCGCATGCCTTCGACTTCGCCGCTGCCGGCTTCGTCGCTCGGCCCCTCGACCACGGCACCCGCGAGCACCGGCGGCGAGCCGTCCAAGGAGCCCGCGAGGTTGGCGAGTTGATGCGAGGGGCAGCGCGGGAACACGGTGCCGTCGCCGATCACCATCGAGACGCCCCATGCGTTGGCGCCGAGCACGTTGCCGAGCCAGTTCGCGGCGTCGGCGCTGAACGCCGGTTCGCCCGTGAGCTCGTCGTACTCGGCGGCCATCACCGCGAGGCCGTCGCCGTGGGAGGCCGTGTCGGCTTCGTCCCAGGGGAAGCCGAAGCCGAAGGCGTCCTTGCCGGCCTGGGCTTCGGCCGAGCCGAGCTCGGCGCGCAGGCCTCCGATCAGCCCCGCTTCGGTGATCGCGAGCCCCGACGGGTTGCCCCCGGCGCGCAGGGCGCGCACCAGTTCGTAGTCGGCGAGGCCGCTGACGTCGTAGAGGTTGAGCGTTTCCGAGTTGCGCTTGGAGTGCTTGAGGTATTCCTTTGCCCACGTCGCAGCTTCGCCGAGGTAGAAGCCCGGGTCGGTGTGGGGGAGCCCTGCTGGGGGCGTGCCGCCCGAGGACAGCGCGAGCGAGAGCTCGGTGGCCCCCAACTCGAGGTCGTCGCGCCATTCGCGCTCGGGATAGAACTTGAACGGGATCGCCGTCAGGAGGTGGCCCCTGTGCTTGGTTTCGGCCAGCGCGAAGATCCGCTCGCCGGCCTGCAGGCAGCGGTCGGCGAAAGCCGGGTCGCTTGCGTGGAAGACCTGGAAGCAGAGGCCGAAGGCCGCCGCGTCGCGCCCGGCGAGGTTCGGGCTGATCGGCGCGCCCGGTGCGCCCGCGCGGAAGACGGGGCGGTGGCGGATGTACCGGTAGAGGGGGTCTTCGCCGCCGAACGCGTCGTCGGCTTGGGGGAGCCGCCAGATGTCGTGGTCGCCGGCCGTCTGGCGGTTGCCCTCGCCGATCCCGACCTGGTAGTAGAGCGTCCCGGTTTCAGCGTCGAACATCCGCAGCAGCCATTCCAGCCCGAAGCGCGACTCGCCGGCGAAGTCCTGGGAGGCGGGCGCCGCTGAGCCCATCACGGCCGGGAAGTCGCGCACCCCGGCGAGCATCACGTCGACCGTGTAGCTGGTCGTCTCGAGGAACTTCAGGTAGTCGCCCGCGTCCCACCACCCCCCGGAGGCGTCCAGAGTCGTGCCGAGGCTGTGCAGATCGCCCTTGAACCCGCCCTGTCCGTTCGCCTTGGGCGTGCTGTAAGCGGTGGCGTTCTCGTCGTTGAGGTGCGCCGGCGCCGTTCGCAGCGCAGACGGCACGTACTGGGGCCCGTCGCGCTCGTTCTCGTAGAAGGAGAGGGAGTTCGCGATCGCGGGACCGTAGAGAGCGCCGGGAGCGGCAACGGCGAACTGCGGCGAGCTCGCTGCGCCGGCCGCGATGGTGTAGCGCCCGGGGGCTTGCAGGCTGTCGAAGTCGAGGGGGTAGACGAACGGGAAGGTCTTGCTCCAGGAGCGCGCCGATTGGCCGACCGTCCCGCTGAAGAGGACCGCGCCGCCTTCGCCCGAAACCGTGAACTGCGTACCCGCCGCGTCGAAGTTCGCCATCAGATACGCCCGCTTCGGCGCGAGCGCGCCGTAGCCGAGCTGATCGACGCGCACGAACGCTTCCTGCGCCGCGAGGGCCGGCGCGGTGTAGCCGCACGCCGCGACGCAGGCCAGCACGAGCGGTCTGAGAAGCTTGCGCAGCATCGAACAGGCAGTGTGACTGAGCCGAGGCTCAGCCGGCGACGAGCTGAAGGACGATCACTGATGCGATCGCGGCAAAGCAGAACACGTGCTGCGCGAGCACCGCGCGTGCCAGGCGGCTCTGCACCTCCGGCGGGTCGCGGCGAGTGCCGAGCCGGACCGCTGCCGGCACCGTCTTCGCCCCGGCCAGCCCGATCGCGGCGAGCGCGAGGGCGAGCGAGATCCAGCCGAGCCAGCCCGGCTCGCCGCTGCCCGCGATCTCGACGACAACTGCAGCGAGCGTGGCCGCCATGACAGCGGCGATCAGCCGGTTCATCGGGCGCGCAGCCGTCGTGACGCGGGCGTAGTAGGCGGCGATCGACGCGAGGGCGGGCTCTGGCACCTCCGCGTGGCCGGCGGCCTGAACGTCGAACATGAGGTCGAACCAGAGCACGGCCAGCAGGAACCCGGCCCCTGCCGCCACGAACGCGTTCACGACCCGAGCTTGACGGCCGGATGCGGATGCAGCCGCACCGCCGGCTCGGAGTAGGCCGCCGCCAGCCGCGCGACTTCGGCCTGCGTCAGCGCGGTCCCGAACGCCGCGGGGCCGCCGAGCTTGCGGTATCCGGCCAGCAGGTTCTTGCCGATCTGCGCGAGGCCGAAATGAGCGTCGTAGACGGACTCGATGTAGAGCGGCGAGTTGGCGCGGGCGAAGCTCGCCCCGGCGGCCGGCGCCGCGAGCGCGTGGTCGATCATCGTCCACCCCGTGCCGGTCAGGCCGACGTAGTTGCGGTAGGTGCCCGCGAGCGAGGAGCCGGGGCCGGTGAGCCCCGCCGCGCGCTGCTCGGTGAAGAGGCTCGGGAGCCGCAGCGCTCGTGCGCGGCGGGTCGCGGACGAGATCTGCGCCACGCTGCGCCCGCCCGCCGGCAGGCCGTTGGCGACGAGCGGCCACGCTGCTTTGGTCGCGGCCACCTCCGATGCGGCTTCGGGGCGGGCCTGCGAGAGCGCGCGCGCCGTGGCGATCAGGTCTTCGCGCTGCAGCCGCAGGTCCGCCGTGCTCGAGGACCGGCCGGAACCGCAGCCGGCGGCCGCGAGCGCGGCGCCGGCCGCCAGCAGCGCCGCGGCCTTGCGCGAGCTGCCGGCGAGCATCTCAGGCGCTTATTCTTCGCCGGTTTGGGCGGCCGCCCCGGCCTGTTCCTTGACGCTGGTGACCCGCAGCAGGTCGACGATGAAGATCAGCGCTTCGTTCTTGGGGATCTTGGGCGGGGAGCCCTGGGCTCCGTAGGCTTCCGAGGCGGGGATGATCAGTTCGCGGCGGCCGCCTTCTTTCATCCCGACGACGCCCTTTTCCCAACCCTTGATCACTTCGCCGATGCCGGGGGTGAAGAGGAACGGTTCGTTGCGCGACCACGAGGAATCGAATTCCTTGCCGTTGGACCACAGCGCGCCGACGTAGTTCACGTAGACGCCGTGGTTGGTGTCGGCGGTCTTGCCGGTGCCTTTGACGATTTCCTTGATTTCGAGTTTCGTCGGCTTGGGGCCTTTGCCGGGTTCGACGGTGGGCTTGGTCGAAAGCGGGCCGGTCGTCGGCGTTTTCGGCAGTGACGGGTCCTGCTCGTGGATCAGCGCGTTGTCAGAGGCGCTCTCGTTGCCGATCGTGATCGTGCTCGAGTTGCTCGAGCTGCCGCAGCCGGCGGCGAGGGCCGCCGCCGCGATGAGCGCGAGGACGGCGAGCAGGGACACGATCGGGCGCCGGCTGGCGCCGGGGCGGGGGGTGGGGGCGTTGGTTGTCTCGTTCACGGTCGCGCAGCCTATCGGAACCCCGCCTCCTCGGGCGGCGCTAGGATCGACGGCGGACCGTGCTAGGCGGGGAGGTAGCGGTGCCCTGCACCCGCAATCCGCTCTAGCGGGGCTGAACTCCCTTCCGAGGGATTCCGCCCCGGTCGCTCCGCAGTCCAGGGGCGTCGATGGTCCGGGTCCCGCGCGGTGACGGCTCGCGAATCAGGTCAGGTCCGGAAGGAAGCAGCCTTAAGCGATATCCGGCAGGCGCAGCGGGAGCTCCCGGACCGGAGCCCAGGATCGCGATCAGGCGGCCGGCGACGGGCTCTCGACGAGGGGTGCACGGTCCATTTTTTTGGATTAGGAGGATCGGGGTTCCGGGACGGCCTCACAGACACCTGTGGAAGATCAGCCAGGAGCGGTTGGTCGCCGCCGGTGTGAAGGCCGGCGGAACCGACACCGCCTCGTGCGGGTCGTTCTTGTCCAGCACGTAGTCTTCTTCGACTTCTTTGCTCGCCGGGTCGACGTAGACGCCGGAGGCGATGTGACCGACCTGAGCGCTGGGGATCTTCGCCGGGCTCGTGCGCAGGTAGAGCGCGAGCAGCGGGATCGGGGCGTGGTTCGGCACGCCGACAGGCCCGCAGCGGAGGTTGACCGCCCCCGTGCCCACGAGCGCCTCGAGGTCGCCTTCGATCCGTTCCTGATTCGCCAGTTTGCGCAGTTCCCGGTGGGCGCTTCGATACTGCGAGGGTGCTGTGGCGAGGATGGCGAGCGCGACCAGGACCGCGGCTGCGATCCACGGTCGCCTGCGGCGGTCGCCGTGCTCGAGCTTCATCCAGCCGAACACCGCGGCGCCGCAGAACAGGCAGCCGAAGGCGGCGGCGAGGAACGCGTAGCGCGTGTTGATCGGCAGGCCGAGCGTCGCGAACGCAGCGAAGATCGCCACGGCGAGGAGGGCGGCGAGCGCAGGGACGAGTGCCCGCGCGCGCAGCCACCACAACGACAGCACCGCGCCGACGGCGGCGCCGGCGAGCGCCGCCGCCTGCAGCACCTCCCCGATCCGGCGCGGCACGTACTCGGGCACGTTCGCGACCCCGGTCTTGCGGCTGAGGGCCGAGGCGGTGTGGCGGGTGTTGGTGAGCGACCACAGCGGGTTGCCTGTGACCAGCAGGTCGCTGCCGAGCCACACGACCGGCGCGGCCGCGGCCAGCAGCGTCAGCTTCACGAGCGCGCCGCGCTCGCGCACCGGCTCGCCCTCGGGGAGGCGATCGCGCAGCCGGCGCGGCAGCAGCCCGACCAGGTAGAGCCAGTAGAGAGCCGAGAACACCCATGCCTCGGGTCGCAGCAGCCCTGCCAGCGCCAGCAGCGCCAACACGGGCGCCCCGGCGCGGGGCCGCCGCGCCGCGATCAACAGCGCCCAGAGCACCAGCAGCACGTAGGGCACGTCGAGGTATGCGCGCACGCCGTAGGAGATGACGGGCACCCGGCTCACGAAGAGCAGCGCCGCGAGCGCGCCCGCCGCACTGCCGAACCAGCGCTGGCCCAGCCGGAACAGCACCCATCCGCAGCCTGCCAGGGCAAGGAAGCCGAGCCAGACCACCACCTGGATCTCCGCGTGCGCAGAGAGCGGTCGCAGCACGATCCCGAGCAGCTCCAGCAGGGGGTGCGGCGTGGGCGCGATCGGCACCCCGTAGGCCGGTGTTTCGCCCTGTGCGAGCTGGCCGCCCCAGGCCAGCGCGTAGAGCGTGTCGTAGTTCGCGAACCCGACGCCGGCGATCACGCGCAGCACGGCGGCGCCGCCGAGCACCGCCACGAGACTCGGGAGCGAGCCGCTCGCGCGCTTGCCGATGCCCGTCACCGCGCGGACGCTATCCGCTGCGGAGGGGGAGGCTAGACTCACCGAAGGTGGCCGCATCCGAGGAGCATTCCGAGCACGAGGGACGGGTGGGGTCGCTGTACCGCCGCCACCGTCCTCGCAGCTTCGCCGATGTCGTCGGCCAGGAGCCCGTCGTGCGGACGCTCCGGAACGCGGTGGAGCGGGGGAAGGTCCACCACGCGTACCTGTTCGTCGGCTCGCGGGGCACGGGCAAGACCTCGATGGCGAAGATCCTCGCCGCCTGTCTGAACTGCGAGAACGGCCCGACGGTCGAACCCTGCGGGCGCTGCGAATCCTGCCGGGCGATCGCCGCGGCGACCTCGCTCGACGTGATCGAGATGGACGCAGCCTCGAACAACTCGGTCGACGACATCCGCGATCTCCGCGAGAGCGTCGCCTACGCTCCGGTCAGCGGGCGCCGGAAGGTCTACATCCTCGATGAGGCCCACATGCTCTCCACGGCGGCGTGGAACGCGTTCCTGAAGACGCTCGAGGAGCCCCCGCCCAACACCGTCTTCGTGCTGGCCACCACCGAGGCCGCGAAGGTGCCCCCGACGGTCATCGACCGCTGCCACCGCTTCGATTTCCACCGCCCGACGGTGGAGCAGATCGCAGGCGTCGTGCGCCGCGCCGCGGACGCCGATTCGATCTCGATCCCCCCGCCGGCCGTCGCCGCGATCGCCCGCTCTGCGACCGGCAGCTTCCGGGACGCCCTTGGCACGCTGGAGCAGCTCGTCACCTACAGCGGCAGCGAGATCTCGCTCGAGGACGTGCTGGCGGTGCTCGGCGTCGCCGATTCGCGCCTGATCGCAGAGGCGATCGACGCGGTCGCCACCGGGGACGCGCGTGGCGCGCTGGCGGCGCTCGAGCGCTGCGCCGCGCAGGGCCGTGACCCGGCCGCCTTCGCCGGCGACCTCGAGGCGCGGCTGCGCGAGACGATGATCGTCCAGACGCTCGGCGGCGTCCCGCCCGAGCTGTCGCTGACGCCCGAGTCAGACGCCTCGCTCGCCGAGCAGGCCGGGCGCGTCCCGCAAGCCGTGGTCGTGCGAACGCTGGAGCTGCTGGGCGAGGCGCTGGAGGCGATCCGTGCCGGCGCTGACGCCCGCACCCGCCTCGAGCTCGCGCTCGTGAAGGCGGCGCGGCCCGAGGTGGACAGCTCGATGCGTGCGCTGCTCGCCCGGATCGAGGCCCTCGAAGGAGGCACCCGGCCGCTCACCCCCGCTGTCGCGGCGCAGCGTGAGGTGCAGGTGCCCGCTCCACCCGGCAACGCCGGGTCGGGGCCCGACGCACCCGCCGCGAACTCGGATGCAGCCGCATCGCCGCCGCCGCCCGCCGCGAACTCGGATGCAGCCGCATCGCCGCCGCCGCCCGCCGCAGGACAGTCGCCGAGCGCCGCAGAGAGGCCGAGCCCCGGCGCGCAGCCGTCGGGCGCAGGAGAGGCCTCCGGGCCACAGCCGCCGGCAGCCGCGGCGCAGGCACCCGATGCCGTCGCGCAGCCCCCGGGCACGGCACAGCCCGCGAGCGCCGCCCCGCAGGCGGCGGGCACCGCGGCGCAGAGCCCCGCTCCAAGCGCCGCGAGCGCCGCTCCGCAGACCCCTGCTCCTCCCGCCGGCGAGCCCGCGACCGCCGCCGCCGTCGCCCTGGCGAGGGCGACCGCCGGGGAGCCGGCCGTCGCCGAGCCGCAGTCCCTCGAGGCCGTGCGCCAGCTCTGGCCCGCGGTCGTGGATCTGGTCCGCGGCGAGAACGCGCGGCTCGGGGCGGCGATCGCGCGCTCGCGGCCGGTCGAGGTGAAGGGAGATGAGCTGACGGTCGCGTTCGGCTCCTCGTTCCTGAAGAAGCAGGCCGAGGGTCCCGCTGACCGCATGACGGTCGGCGAGTCGCTGACCGCGCTCACGCGCGTGCGCTGGCGCCTGGCATACGAGCTGCGCGAGGATCTCGACGCGGGCGAGGAGGGCGCCGAGGAGCCGGGCGCCGGGTCGGACGAGCGCTGGCTCGCGCGCTTCATGGAGGAGTTCGACGCCGAGGAGATCCCGTATGAGTCCCCGCCCACGCCGTCCGCGTCCGGCGAGGCGAAGCTGACCAGCAACGAGAAAGGCGCCTGATGCCCAAGCAGCCACGCGTGCCCCAGTCCGGCATGCCCAACGTCCAGCAGATGATGCAGCAGGTCCAGAAGATGCAGCAGGACATGGCGGCCGCCCAGGAGGAGCTGAAGAACGAAGTGGTCGAGGCCTCGGCCGGCGGCGGCATGGTGACGGTCAAGGTCAGCGGCGACCTGCAGCTGAAGGAGGTCCGTGTCGACCCGGCCGCCGTCGATCCCGAGGACGTCGAGATCCTCGCCGACATGATCCTCGCCTCCGTGAACGAGGGCCTTCGGATGGCCCAGGAGCTAGCCGAGCGCAAGATGGGCGGCGCCACCGGCGGTCTCGACCTGGGTGCGCTGGGCGGCCAGCTCGGCGGCCTCGGGCTGCCGGGGCTGTGAGCACCTCCTACGCGCCGCCGGTCCAGCGGCTGGTGAGCGAGCTCTCCAAGCTCCCCGGGGTCGGGAACCGCACGGCCCAGCGCCTGGCCTTCCATCTGCTTCGCGCCTCCCCGGAGGACGCGAGCGCGCTCGCCGAGGCGATCGTCGAGGTCAAGGAGAAGATCGGGCTCTGCGAGGTCTGCTTCAACCTCACCGACGAGTCGCGTTGCCGGATCTGCCAGGACACGCGCCGCGATCACACGCTCGTGTGTGTGGTCGAGGAGCCCAGCGACGTGATCCCAATGGAGCGCACGCACGAGTACCACGGCGTCTATCACGTGCTCGGCGGTGCGCTCTCGCCGATCGACGGCGTCGACCCAGAGGACCTCAAGATCGCCGAGCTGCTCGCGCGGGTCCGGCCAAATGGGACCCCACCCACCCAGGAGCCGATGCGCGAAGTGGTGCTGGCCACCAACCCGACGACGACGGGCGAGGCGACCGCACTTCACATCGCCGAGGAGCTGCGGCGGATCGCGCCGGAGGTCACGGTGACGCGTCTGGCGAGCGGATTGCCGGTCGGCTCCGATCTGGAGTACGCCGACGAGGTCACGCTCGGCAAGGCCCTCGCCGGGCGTCGCGCTGTGTAATTCTCGGGTTCCATGGCCGAGTTGATCTGCATGAAGTTCGGCGGCACCTCCGTCGCCGACGCGGAGCGCATCAAGCGCGCGGCGCGCCGCATCGTGGAGAAGCGCGAAGCGGGCTACGGCGTGGTCGCCGTGCTCTCGGCGCGCGGCAAGACGACCGACGAGCTGATCGGGATGGCCCAGGAGGTCTCGCCGCGCCCGGACCCCCGCGAGATGGACATGCTGCTGAGCTCCGGGGAGCGCATCTCCTGCGCGCTGTGCGCGATGGCCATCAACGACCTCGGCCACCGCGCGATCTCCCTGACCGGCTCGCAGGCGGGGATCGTCACCGACGAGTCCCACACCAAGGCGCTGATCCTCGACGTGCGCGCGGATCGCATCAAAGCAGCGCTCGCCGAGGACCAGATCGTGCTCGTCGCCGGCTTCCAGGGCGTCTCGCAGACCGCCAAGAACGTGACCACGCTGGGCCGCGGCGGGTCCGACACGAGCGCGGTGGCGGTCGCCGCGGCGCTCGGCGCCGAGGTCTGCGAGATCTACACCGATGTCTCCGGCGTCTACTCCGCCGACCCGCGGATCGTGCCGAACGCACGCAAGCTCGAGACCGTCTCCTTCGAGGAGATGCTCGAGATGGCCGCGTCGGGAGCCGGTGTCCTGCAGCTGCGCTCGGTCGAGTACGCGCGCAACCACGGCGTCCGGATCCACTGCCGGTCCTCGTTCGACGCCGAGCCCGGTACCTTTGTCGTCGCCGAGGAGGAAACCGTGGAGCAGCCACTCATCACAGCCGTCACGCACTCCGTGCAGGAGGCGCGCATCAGCCTGACGGGCGTGCCCGACACGCCCGGCGCCGCCGCCCGCATCTTCGAGGCGCTTGCCGGGGGCAACGTGAACGTGGACATGATCGTCCAGAACGAGCCGGTCTCAGCCGGCGGGCGCGCCGAGATCTCCTTCACCGTCCCCGGCGATGACCTCGCGACCGCAGGCGTGGCGCTGGCGCCGCTCGCGGGGGAGGCTTTCGTCGAGATGACCGCGCACGAGGACACGGGCAAGGTCTCGATCGTCGGTGCCGGCATGCGCTCGCATCCGGGTGTCGCGGCGAAGGTCTTCAGCGTGCTCGCCGGCGACGGGATCAACATCGAGATGATCTCGACCTCGCCGATCAAGATCTCCTGCGTGATCGACCGCGACCGCGTCGAAGAGGCGGTTCGCGCGCTGCACAGCGCGTTCGAGCTCCAGGGCGAGGACACGATCGCCGTCGAGGAGCCGTTCCGGCCCGCTTCCTAGCGCCGGTCAGCGTCGATCCTGCTCGTCTGTGGCCAATGCGCTCGCCTGCGCGCATCTGTCACAATCCCTACGCAACGCTTCACGCTTTCAAGGATGAAAGAGATATGCGTACTGTCAAGAGGCCCCGCCGCTACGTCCCTCGCCGTTGGATCGCCTTTGGAAGGCCGATCTTCCGCTACAGCCAGCCGCGCGACGCATATGTTCTGCGCGTCGTCGGGCGCAAATGGGGACCTGTGCTGCGAACTGACCGCCGGCGCCCGCGCCGGCTCGGCGAGGGCGCCGAGCGGCGCGGCTCGCACGCTCGCGCCGCCTGAGTCCGCCCCACGGCACGAGCGCCGCGCCCGTCGGAGGGCCCTTGCTCAGCCCTCGTCGAGCGAGCGCTGAAGCGCCTCGAGCACCCGCACCACGCGCAGTCCGCTCGCGCCGTCCGAGCGCGGAGTCGCGCCCGTGCGCACGCACTCGACGAAGTGCTCGCACTCGAGACGCAGCGGCTCGCGGTTTGAGATCTGCGGTGAGTAGATGTCCCCCGAGCGTGCGATGTACTCGCCCCACGAGGTCGTGTCCTGGTCGAAGCCCTTGTCGTAGAGGGCCAGCTTGCCCTCGATCAGCATGTCGTCGAACGTCGCCATGCGCTTGGCGCCGACGACCGTGATGCGGCGCTCCTTGTGCGGGTCGAGCCAGGAGAGGTGCAGGTGCGCGACGATGCCCGAGGGAAAGCGCAGGAAGCAGAAGACGACGTCCTGCACCCCCTCGCGCACGTAGGCCGCACCCTGGGCCACGCACTCCACAGGCTCCTCTCCGATCAGGTGCAGCGCCACCGAGACGTCGTGCGCGCCGAGGCTCCAGAGCGCATTCTCGTCGGCGCGCAGCTGCCCGAGGTTGAGGCGGTTGCCGTAGATGTAGAAGAGCGGGCCGAGCTCCTGCGCGTCGATCATCTCCTTCAGCCGCGTCACGGCAGGGTGGTACTCGAGCAGGTGACCGACCATGAGCAGGCGTCCCGCGCGCTCGGCGGCCTGGACGGCACGCTCGGCATCCACGGCGCTCGTGGCCAGCGGCTTCTCGACGAAGCAGTGCTTGCCCGCCTCGAGCACCGCGACGGCCAGGTCCGCGTGGGTGGGCACGGGCGTTGCCAGCACGATCGCGTCGAGCGTCTCGTCGCCGAGCAGGTCTGAGAGCTCGCCCGTCGTCCTCGCCCCCGGGTGGGCCCGGGCGAGCTTGTCTCGCTTGGCCTCATCCGAGTCGCACAGCCACACCAGCTCGCAGCCGGGGATCGCGCCGAAGTTGCGCGCGAGATTCGGCCCCCAGTAGCCGAGGCCGGCGACGCCGACCCGCACCGTCGCGCTCACGCCGGCGCTCCCCTGTGCCCCGTCATGGGGTACGTGAGCCGCCCCGCGAGCTGGTCGATCGCCGCCACGCAACGCGCGGCCGCGCGGCCGTCTCCGTAGAGCGCAGGGCGCTCAGCCGGGGGCGTGCGCTCCAAGGCCGCCAGGGCGGCGGACGCGTCGAGGTCGACCAGCGTGTTCCAGCCGCTCTGCACGGTCTCCACCCACTCCGTGTTGGCTCGCAGCGTCACGCAGGGCACGCCGGCAAGGTACGCCTCCTTCTGGACGCCTCCCGAGTCGGTGACGACCGCACGCGCCTGGCAGAGCAGGGCGCTGAACTCCAGGTAGCCGAGCGGTTCGCTCAGGACGAGCCCGGGGATCGCCCGGAGCGTCTCGCGCAGTCCGAACTCCTGAAGGCGCGCCGCCGTGCGCGGGTGAAGCGCCAGCAGCACCGGCCCGGGGAGCGCGGAGAGCAGCTCGACGAGGGCCGCCAGGCGCACAGGGTCGTCGACGTTGCCGGCCCGATGGGCGGTCGCCAGCAGGTAGCCGCCCGGCTCGAGCCCGTGCTCGCGTGGCACGGCCGCTTCGGCCCGGGCCGCGGGCTGCAGGCGCATCGCCACGTCGACCATCACGTCGCCGACCACCACCGCCTCGCCCTGGGCGGACTCGTCGCGAAGGTGCCCGGCCGCGGTCTGCGACGAGCACAGCAGCAGCTCGGCGATGTGGTCGGTGAGCACGCGGTTGAGCTCCTCCGGCATCGCCCGGTCGAACGAGCGCATGCCGGCCTCGACGTGGATCACGGGGAATCGCCCCTGCGCGGCGGCGAGCGCCCCGGCGAGCGTGGAGTTGGTGTCCCCGTACACGAGCACCGCGTCGGGCTCGATCTCGGCGAGCAGCGGCTCGAGCGCCGTGAGCATGCGCGCGGTCTGGGAGCTGTTCGTGCCCCCGGAGATCTCCAGCTCGCGATCCGGCCGGGCGAGACCCAGCTCGGCGAAGAACACCCGCGAGAGCGTGTCGTCGTGGTGCTGGCCGGTGTGCACCAGCACCTCCTCGTGCTCCTCGCGGAGGGGCCCGGACACCGCCGCGGCCTTGATGAACTGAGGCCGGTTGCCCACGACGGTCAGGATCCGCACGGGCTAAGCCTAGAACGCGGCCAAGCTAGGACGGCGCCAGGAACTCGTCGAGCAGCGCCAGCGTCCGCGCCGGCTCAGGCGGCGGCCGACCCGACCACGCTGGTCGACCAGTCGATCACCGAGGTCGGGCGCACGACGTGGCGGTTCATGCCCAGCTCCTTCGGGTCGAGGCCGAGCGCCAGGCCGACGAGCTGCGGCAGGTGCAGGACCGGCATGTTCAGCTCGCGCCCGACCGTGCGCTCGGCCAGCGGCTGCTGCAGGTCGAGGTTCAGGTGGCAGAGCGGGCAGGGGGTGACGAGGCAGTCGGCCTCGGCGTCCACCGCGTCGCCCAGGTGGCGCCCGGCCTGTTTCAGCGAGGCGTCCTTGTTCATGGTGATGATCGGGAAGCCGCAGCACTTGCGCATGCCGGCGTAGTCGATGACCGTGCCGCCGAGCGCCGCGATCAGCTCGTGCAGGTAGTTGTCGCGCCGGTGCTCGGCGTCGATCCCCAGGCGGTTGCGCGGGCGCACGATGTAGCAGCCGTAGAAGGGGCCCACGCGCAGGTTCGTGAGCGGCTGCTTGACTTTCGCGGCCAGCGCGTCGAGGCCGATCTCCTCGACGAGCAGCCACAGGAAGTTCTTGTTCGTCAGACCCTTCTCGTAGCTGAGGCCCTCGGGCGCGAGCGTCGAGTTGACGTGCTCGCGGTACTCCGCGTTGGCGTCGAGACGCTCCTGGCACTCGCTCTGGGCTCCCTGGCAGGTGGAGCAGATGTTCATCATCAGCTCCGCTCCCTGGACCTGCTGGGCGAGCGCGAACGTGCGCGCGTTCAGCGTGTCGGCGAGCTCCTGGTTGTGCTCGGCGATCACGCCGGCGCCGCAGCAGCTCGCGCGGTCGAGCTGCACCAGCTCGATGTCCAGCAGCGGCGCGACCTTCGCCATCGATCCGTGCAACTCGGGGGTGAAGCCGCGGCTGACGCAGCCGGGCCAGTAGGCGACCTTCATCAGCCCTCGCCTCCCTCGTTCGCTTCCTTGTCCTCGGCGGGCGCAGCGTCGCTCGACACGGCCTCGCCCTCGTCGTCTCCGGGCCCCGCCGGCTCGGCCTCGGCGTCCGTGGTCTCGATCTCGGGTGCCTGGCCCGTGCCGCCCTCCGCCGGGGCGCTCGCAGAGGGCGTCTCTCCGACCGGGGCCGAAGCCTCGGCCCCACCGGTCGGCCCGGAGCTCGTGGCCCCCTCCGGGCCGGGCGCGGACGTCGCGCCCTCCGGCTCGGCCACGCCGGTCGCGACGCCGGCGGTCACGAGCTCGTCGGCCTCGCTTTCGTCCTCGCCCGCGATGTAGAGGTTCAGCTCGTAGCGCTCATCGCGGCTCTCGACGCGGTCGAAGATCGACTGCACGCGCTCGAGGTCCTCGCGCGGGATCTTGTGCGGTTTCAGCGCGCCCGCCGGCGTCACCTTGCCGCGCAGCAGCGCCTTGAGGATCGACGGGAGCGAGCTTATGAGCTCTTTGCCGGCGGCGGGGTGGAATTTGCCGAAGAAGGAGTTGCCGCCGTAGGAGCGCGGCAGCAGCTCGGCCTCCCAGAGCAGCCCGTTGTCCTTGATCAGGCCCGTGAACGCCGCCTCGTGGCGCTCGCCGTTGTTCTGGTCGACGATGTGCTGATCGGATGTGGCGATCCGCCGCAGGCGCATGATCTGGCCCATCGGGTTGACGTCCTTCGGGCAGGCCTCCACGCACTTGAAGCAGTGGGTGCAGTCGAAGATCCCCTGGGGGTCCTCGGAGAGATCCAGGAGACGCTCGCGCTGCTCGGCGTCGCGCGGATCGCCGACGAAGCGGTAGGCCTTGGCGAGCGCAGCGGGGCCGATGAAGCCGGGGTCGACCTCCATCGCCAGGCAGTCCGAGACGCACGCGCCGCACTGGATGCAGGCCATCGTCTGGGTCACGTCGACCATCGACTCTTTTCCGACGATGTACTCGCGCTCGGGCACCGGCTGCTTGGCCAGCAGCCACGGCGTGACGCGTTTGATCTTCTTCCAGTGGACCTCGTCCATGTCGACGATCAGGTCCTTGATCACGGGCATGTTGCCCATCGGCTCGATCTCGATCACACCCTCGGGGGCGCCGCTCAGCGCGGCGTCGAGGTGCGTGTGGCAGGCCAGCGCGGGTTCGCCGTTGACGCGCACCCCGCACGAGCCGCAGATCGCCTGGCGGCAGGAGCAGCGGATGCCGATCGAGCCGTCGAAGCGATCGCGTGCCTGGAGCACGGCCTCGAGCACCGAGCGGTGCGGCTCCAGCTCGACCGTGTGCTCGTCCCAGTAGGGCGCCTGGCCCGACTCCGGGTCGTAGCGGCGCAGCCTGAGCTTGAACTGCTGTGGCGGGCGGTCGTGGGCTTCGGGCATCAGTATTTCCGCTCCTCGGGCTGCCATTGCGTGATCGTCACCGGCGAGTAGCTGATCTTCGGCTCGCCGTCGACCAGCGTGATGTCGATGTGCTTCAGCCACTCCTCGTCCTTGCGCTCGGGGAAGTCGGTGCGGAACTGCGCCCCGCGTGACTCCTTGCGCTCGATCGCTCCCAGCACCGTGGCCTCGGCGCAGTCGATCATGTACCCCAGCTCGAGCGCTCCCAGCACGTCCTGGTTGAAGACGGTGCCGCGGTCGTCGATCCACGCTCCCTGGGCCTCCTCTTTCAGGCGGCGCACGGTCTCGAGCGCACCCTGGAGGCCCTCCTCGTCGCGAAAGACGGCGGCGTATTTGTTCATCGTCTCGCCGAGCTCGTTCTTGATCTCCGAGACGCGGCGGCCCTCCCGCGGGCGCGAGATGATCGCCTGCAGCGCCTCTTCGTCGCTCCGCAGCTGGGGGCCGGTGTCGAGCTTCGGCTGTCCCATCGTGGCGGCACGCGCGGCCGCGTGTTCGCCCGAGCGGCGCCCGAAGATCAGGGTGTCGAGCAGCGAGTTGGCGCCCAGGCGGTTGCCGCCGTGCACCGACACGCACGCGACCTCACCCGCGGCGTAGAGGCCCTCGATCGGCGTACGTCCGTCGACGTCGGTCTTCACGCCGCCCATGATGTAGTGCTGGCCGGGGCGGATCATGATCGGTTCGCGCGTGATGTCCACCCCCGCGAAGTCGCGCCCCAGGTTGACGATCTCGCGCAGCGCCTCGAGCGTGCGCTTGCGCGGCACCACCGTCACGTCCAGGAATATGCCCTCGCCGTTCGGGCCGACGCCGCGGCCCTCGTTGATCTCCACCTGCTCGGCGCGCGAGACGACGTCGCGCGAGGCGAGCTCCATCTTGTTCGGAGCCGATTTCTCCATGAACCGTTCGCCGTTCGCGTTCAGCAGGTGGGCGCCCTCGCCGCGCGCGCCCTCGGTGATCAGGATCCCGGTCTCGACGAGACAAGTCGGGTGGTACTGGACCATCTCCATGTCCATCAGCGGCGCGCCCGCGCGATAGGCCAGCGCGATCCCGTCGCCGGTGACGATCAGGCCGTTGGTGGTCGGCTTGTAGGCCTGGCCGGCCCCGCCGCACGCGAGGATCACGTTCTTGGCGCGGAACGCCTCCAGACGCCCGGTCCGCACGTCGCGCGCGATCACCCCGCAGCACACGCCTGCCTCGTCCAGCAGCAGCGAGGTGCTGAACCACTCCTCGAAGCGCTCGACGGTCTCGTGGTGCTTCATGAGCTGCTCGTAGAGGACGTGCAGCAGCGCCTGGCCGGTGATGTCCGCGACGTAGGCCGTGCGCTTCATCGAGGCGCCGCCGAAGGCGCGCAGATCCATCTCGCCCGCCTCGTTGCGGTGGAAGGTGACACCGATGTGCTCCAGATGGATCACCTCCGCCGGGGCCTCGGAGCACATCACTTCGATCGCGTCCTGGTCGCCGAGGAAGTCCGAGCCCTTGACCGTGTCGTAGGCGTGAGAGCGCCAGTCGTCGTCGACGCTGATCGCGGCGTTGATCCCGCCGGCCGCCGCGACCGAGTGCGAGCGGACGGGGTGCACCTTGCTCATGATCGCCACGCTGGCGCCTGTCTCGGCGGCTGCGAGGGCGGCGCGCTGGCCTGCGAGGCCGGCGCCGATGATCAGGACGTCGTGTGCTGGCATGGCTCCTTCGGGGGGGTCGGATGGGGCGGCTGCGGCGAGGACTCTATAACGGCGCCGGGAGAACCGGCGGTCGCGGCGCGCACCGGCGGCTCTCTCACGCGGCCGGTGCCAGCGCCCGTCGCACCTGGGCGAGAGTGACGACGCCCTGGAGCACTCCGTCGCCGTCGACGGCCACCATCGCACCGAGCCTGCCCAGCCCTTCGGAGCTGAGGACGGACTCCAGCGGCGCCTCTTCGCCGATCCGCACCGACAGGTCGGACTCGAGCGCATCCACGACCTGCAGGGCGGGCCTGCCGGCCGCGATCTCCTCTTCGACGCGCTGCCGGCGCACGACACCGAGGAAGTGCCGCGCCGGGTCCACGACCGCGAACCAGGGCCAGTGGTAGCGCATGAACCACTGCTCCTGGGCGTCGAGCAGGGTCACGTCGGCCGGGATCGTCACCGGCTCGCGATCCATGATGTCGGCGACCTTGATGTTCGCGATCCGGCGGCCCACCCTGCCCTGGACGACCGCCGCGCCGGCGGCCTGGTAGAGGAAGAACGCGAGCACGACCGTGAGCAGGTCGAGCGGCGAGCTCGACTGCGCGTAGCTGACGACGCCGAGGGCCCCGAGGGCCAGGGCCAGCGCTTGCCCCGCTCGCCCCGTCCCGGAGGTCGCGCGGTTGCGGTCTCCGGTCAGCCGCCAGATCGCCGCCCGCGCGATCCGGCCGCCGTCAAGGGGGAAGGCGGGCAGGATGTTGAACAGGAACAGCGCCGCGTTGACGAACGCCAGCCACCCCAGCAGCGCGATCCCGGGACTGGTGGTGAAGCCTTCCTTGGTGATCGAGTCGACGAACGAGTGCGTGCCCGAGAGCCCCTCGCCTGCCCCGAAGCAGATCGCGAGCAGAAGGAAGGTCACCACGGGCCCGGCCGCCGCGACCTTGAACTCCTCGCCGGGTGTGGCGGGCTCGCGGCGCATCTGCGAGAGGCCGCCGAAGAACCAGAGGTCGATGCCGGCGATCCCGATGCCGAGCCGGCGCGCCACGAGTGCGTGCCCGAGCTCATGGAGGATCAGCGAGACGAAGTACCCGAAGGCCGCCGCCACCGCGACCACGTAGTCCGTCGTCTCGGACTCTTTGATGATCGCCGGGAAGTACGTGTGCCCGAGCCAGTAGATCATCAGGAACAGGACGAAGAACCAGCTCCCGCTGACGCCCACCCTGATCCCGAATATGCGCGCAAGCTGAAAGCTCGTGCGCCGGCGCGGAGGCATGGCTAGATGGTAGGCGGCCCGGTCCTCTGCACCGGTCCCGCGCTCGTGGGAACGCGCCTCAGAGCTCGGGCCGCGAGCGCGAGACGATCGCCTCGAAGTCGCAGCCCGCGGGCAGCGTGCCGTACTCGAGGCCGCCGTCCCCGCCGAGCCGCGAGGCGCAGAACGCGTCCGCGACGGCGGCCTCGCCGTGGCGGACGAGCAGCGACCCCTGCAGGCAGAGCGCCATCGATTCGACAACCCTCCGGGCGCGCGTCTCGAGCGTCCCGGGGTCGGCGAACTGGCCCTTCAGCTCCGCGACGCGCGCGTCGAGCCGCGGGTCGGCGCCGGCGGCCTGCTCGACCTCGCCGAGGAAGACCTCGAGCGAGCGCGGCGAGCGCGTGAGCGCGCGCAGCACGTCGAGGCTCATCACGTTGCCCGAGCCCTCCCAGATCGAGGCCAGCGGCGCCTCGCGGTAGAGGCGGGGCATCCCGGACTCCTCGACGTAGCCGGCGCCGCCGAGGCACTCGAGCGACTCGAAGGCGTGGTTCGGCGCGCGCTTGCAGGTCCAGAACTTGCCGACGGCCGTGGCCAGGCGCTTGAAGAGCTGGGCGTCGGTCTCGTTCTCGCCGGCGTCGGCGTCCTCCTGGGCTTCGTCGTAGGCGCGGGCCAGCCGCATCGCGAGCGCCGTCGTCGCCTCGGACTCCACGCAGAGGTCCGCGAGCACGTTCTGCATCAGCGGCTGGTCGGCGAGCAGCTTGCCGAACGCGCTGCGGTGCGCGGTGTGCCAGATGGCGCTGACGACGCCGCTGCGCATCCCGGCTGCGGAGCCGATCACGCAGTCAAGGCGCGTGTGACCGACCATCTCGATGATCGTCGGGACGCCGCGGCCAGGCTCGCCCACCATCCGCGCCCAGGCGCCGTGGAACTCGACCTCAGAAGAGGCGTTGGAGCGGTTGCCGAGCTTGTCCTTCAGACGCTGGACGTGGAACTCGTTGCGCGAGCCGTCGGGGAGGATCCGCGGCATCAAGAAGCACGAGAGGGCGGGTGGGTCCAAATCTGTCTGCGCGAGCACGAGGAACATGTCCGACATCGGCGCCGAGCAGAACCACTTGTGCCCGACGATCTCGTACTCGGCCCCGGCACCGCCGCCGTTCAGCGGCCGCGCGACCGTCGTGTTCGCGCGCACGTCCGAGCCGCCCTGCTTCTCGGTCATCGCCATGCCGGAGATCGCGCTGCCCTTCTCGCGCGCCTGGATCAGCTCGGGGTCGTAGCTCGTGGACATCAGAAGGTGCTCCCACTCCGCGGCCAGCTCGGGCTGGGCGCGCAGCGCCGGGACGACGGCGAACGTCATCGTGATCGGGCACGCGTAGCCGGCCTCGGCCTGCATCGCGGTCATGTAGAGCGCGGCGCGAGCGGTGTGGGGGAAGGGCTCGCTGCTCGTCCACGGGAGCGAGTGCAGCTCGTTCTCCACTCCCATCTGCATCAGTTTGTGCCAGGCGGGGTGGAACTCGACCTCGTCGATGCGGTTGCCGTACCGGTCGAAGGTGCGCAGCACCGGTGTGTTCTCGTTGGCGAGACGGCCCCATTCCTGCTGCGGGGCGCCGCCCACGAAACGGCCCAGCTCGGCGGCGCGCTCGGTCACCCAGCCGGCGCCCTCGCGCTGTGTGGCCTCGACCAGCGGCCGGTTGCTCGAGAACACGTCGAGCCCTTCGAGCGGCGGCACCTGGTTGAAGACCTCGTGGGTCTTGAACGGCGTGCTGGCCTGCGAGACGGTGGCCATGGCGGAAGTGTCGCAGATGCCGGCGCGTCGACTCCGGCGGCGGGAGTATGCTCGTCGCGATGTCGTCGCCGGGGGGCAAACGAGTTGTCAGCGCGCTTGCGACGGCTGTTGCGTTTGCGGCGGTGGCGCTCGCGCCGGCTGCCGTCGCCGCTGTGTCACCGGGGCGCCTCGCTTACGTCACCTCGACCGAAGCGAAGCCCGAATCGGTCGTGTGGACCGCGCTCGCGAACGGGAGCGAACCAAAGCAGCTCGGCCCGGGGAACGACCCGGTGCTCTCTCCGGACGGCGCGACGGTCGCGGCCTCCCTGCTCGGGACCGGGAGCGGCAAAGGCCCGGCGCTCGCGATCTACCCGACGTCGGGCGCGCGGCCCACGACCCTCGGCGAAGTCGCCACCCAGGTCGCGGTCCCGCTCGCCTGGTCGCCGGACTCGCGCTACCTGGCCGTCTCGCTCGGGTCCACGGCGCTGAAGGGCTTCGTCAAGAAATCGGGCCTCGCGATCCTCGACACGACCACCGGGTCGCTCAAGACGATCACGACGGGGATCGTGAACGGCGCCAGCTTCGCCCCCGACGGCAGCGACCGGGTCGTGTTCGCCCGCGCGAGCGGCGAGAACCTCACCGCGCCGGTCAACCTCTACATCGCCGAACCGACGCGCGCGGCGCTGAAGCGCATCACCTCCGACGGCCACAGCCTCAACCCGGTCTGGGGCCCGCGCTTCATCGCGTATGACCGTCAGCGCCTGCGCCGCAACGACGCGCCCGTCTACCAGATCTGGCTGCGCGGGTCGAGCGTCGGCGCCGCCCGGCAGCTGACCTCGATCCACGTGCGCTCGCTGGTCTCCGGGCTGATGCCGATCGGCTTCTCCTCCGACGGTACGCGTCTGCTCGCCGAGTTCGTCGGGCAGGACACGAGCGAAGCCTGGACGGTGACGATCCCCTCGAAACGGGCGAGTCGCATACGGGTGAAAGGCAACGGGGTCCTCGGCGCAGCGATCTCGCGCGACGGCTCGCGGCTGCTCGTCACCGAAGGCGGGCTCGATGGTCCCGCCGACACCGGCAACGTCCTCACCGTCCCCTTCGCCGGCGGCGCGGCGACACAGCTCGTCGCGCACGCCGCGCAGCCGAGCTGGAACGAATAGCCGGCCCGCGCGCCGGACCCCCCGCGCGCGGTCGATAGCATCGGCGCCGCGCCGGCTGCTGTTCAGTTCCGAGGCAGACCGGACGCCACCAGAAAATCCCCCCTCCCCTTTAAAAAGAAGGTCCGCGTCATGGCGAAGATCACTGTGAAGAACCCGGTCGTCGAGCTCGACGGCGACGAGATGACGAGGATCATCTGGGCGTTCATCAAGCAGCAGCTGATCCTGCCCTACCTCGACGTCGACCTGAAGTACTACGACCTCGGCATCGAGAGCCGCGACGAGACGGACGACGCCATCACGGTGGAAGCCGCGGAGGCGATCAAGCGGTACGGCGTCGGCGTCAAGTGCGCCACGATCACTCCCGACGAGGCGCGCGTCGAGGAGTTCGGCCTGGGGCGCATGTACCGCTCGCCGAACGGCACCATCAGGAACATCCTCGGCGGCGTGATCTTCCGCGAGCCGATCGTGATCTCCAACATCCCGCGGCTCGTCCCCAGCTGGACCAAGCCGATCGTGATCGGCCGTCACGCGTTCGGCGATCAGTACCGCGCGACCGATCTCGTCGTGCCCGGCGCGGGCAAGCTCACGATGACCTTCACCCCCTCCAACGGTGACCAGCCGATCGAGCTCGACGTCTACGACTTCCCCGGCGGCGGCGTGGCCCTCTCGATGTACAACCTCGACGCTTCGATCCGCGACTTCGCGCGCGCCTCGCTCCGGTACGGGCTGGAGCGCGGCTACCCGGTCTACATGTCGACCAAGAACACGATCCTCAAAAGCTACGACGGCCGCTTCAAAGACATCTTCGCCGAGGTCTACGCGGACGAGTTCGAAGCCGATTTCGAGGCCGCCGGGATCACCTACGAACATCGGCTGATCGACGACATGGTCGCGGCCGCTCTGAAGTGGGAAGGCGGCTACGTGTGGGCCTGCAAGAACTACGACGGCGACGTTCAGTCGGACACCGTCGCGCAGGGGTTCGGCTCGCTCGGGTTGATGACGAGCGTGCTTGCGACCGCCGACGGCAAGACCGTCGAGGCCGAGGCCGCCCACGGCACCGTGACCCGCCACTACCGCCTTCACCAGAAGGGCGAGCCGACCTCGACCAACCCGATCGCCTCGATCTTCGCGTGGACCCGTGGCCTGGCAGCGCGCGGGCGCATGGACGAGACGCCGGAGGTCACCGAGTTCGCGCAGACGCTCGAGCGCGTCTGCATCGAGACGGTCGAAGCTGGGAAGATGACGAAGGACCTCGCGCTCCTCGTCGGGCCGGATCAGCCCTGGCAGACGACCCAGGAGTTCCTCGGCTCGATCGACGAGAGCCTGCGCGAGGCTGTCCCCGTTTGACCACAAACCGCAAACCGCCACACCCCCAGGAGATGAGCCTGTGAGCAACCCCGTACGCGTGACCGTGACCGGCGCAGCCGGCCAGATCGGCTACAGCCTCGTGTTCCGCATCGCCAGCGGACAGCTGCTCGGCCCCGACCAGCCGGTCGACCTGCGCCTGCTGGAGATCCCGCCCGCGATGGGCGCGCTGGAAGGCGTCGCGATGGAGCTCGTGGACGGCGCCTTCCCGCTGCTGACGGGCCTCGACCTGCACGACAACCCCGAGGAAGCCTTCGACGGTGTGAACGTCGCCCTGCTCGTCGGCTCACGCCCGCGCACGAAAGGGATGGAGCGCGCCGAGCTGCTCGCCGAGAACGGCAAGATCTTCACGGGCCAGGGCAAGGCGCTGAACGACAAGGCCGCCGAGGACGTAAAGGTGCTCGTCGTGGGCAACCCGGCCAACACCAACTGCCTGATCGCGATGAACAACGCGCCCGACATCCCGCGCGAGCGCTTCACCTCGATGATGCGCCTGGACCACAACCGCGCGATCGCCCAGCTCGCCAACAAGCTCGAGAAGCCCGTCTCCGACGTCACGCAGATGGGCGTGTGGGGCAACCACTCGCCCACGATGTACCCCGACCTCTTCCACGCCAAGGTGGGCGGTCACATCGCGGCGGTCGCGGTCGACGACCAGGAATGGATCGAGGACGAGTTCCTGCCGGGCGTCGGCAAACGCGGCGCGGCGATCATCGAGGCGCGCGGGGCATCCTCTGCTGCCTCGGCCGCGAGCGCGGCGATCGACCACGTCAGCGACTGGGTCAAAGGCACCGGCTCGGAATGGGTGTCGATGGGCGTCGTCTCCGACGGCTCCTACGACGTCCCCGAGGGGCTCATCAGCGGCTTCCCGTGCACGTGCGCCGGCGGCGAGTGGAAGATCGTCGAGGGTCTCGAGCTGGACGACTTCTCGCGCGGCAAGATCGACGCCTCGGTCAACGAGCTCGTCGGCGAGCGCGACACCGTCGCCGAGCAGGGCATGATCTAGAGGTTCTGAGGCCGGCACGGAGCGCCGGCCGATCCTTCTCAATTTCAAGAGCCGGCAGGAGCGCCGGCCGGCCCTTTCCCATCTTCAACGAGCGAGGGGCGCGGTGTCACCCGCCGCGCCCCTCGTCGTTAACTCCTGAATATCCGAACTGGGAGAAAAGGTGTTACAGGCAGACGGCTAGGATTTCGCGTGCCAGCCGCGGCCCTGCTTCGTCACCTTTTTTTCGGCCTCGAGGCCGGGGAGCACGCGGTATAGGTAGTTCTGCTTGATGCCCATCTTGGCCGCCAGCTCGGGGATCGTGATCCCGGGCTGGCCCTTGACCAGGGCGAGCGCCTCTGCGGCGCGCGTTCCACTGCCTTTGCGCCGGCCCGCACGGCGTTTCGCCGGGCGGCCGGGTTTGCGTGCCGTCGCGGTCGCTTTCGAGGCGGCGCCACGGGGCCGGCCCGGTCCACGTTTGCCTCTCGCGGTGCGCGTGGCGCGCGTGGTGCCTGCGGAAGCTCCGCCGACACCCTCCAGCGCGCCGGCGGCCGCCTCGAGGCGGGTGTACTCGTCCACAAGCGGCTTCAGCTCTTTGAGCCTGTCGGCGATCTCCTTGCGCTTCTCGTCGAGGAAGTCAGTCACAGTCAGTCCCTGTTCACTCGTTTGGATGTGTGTATGTCACACATCCCGTTGCCTGCACACTACACGAGCCTCATTGGCCCTGCTCGATCTGCTCCTTCAGCGCTTGCAGCGTGCGGTTCGCCTCACGCTGGGGGATGCCGCCCACAAGCGCGCGGCTCACGATCGCGCCAACGGGTCCGAGCGGCGCACGGAACTCGTTCTTGTAGTCGAAGCGGGTCCGGCCGGCCTCGTCACTCAGCAGATATTCGGTATGCGCGCGGGAGCGTGCCGGGCCACGACCCTCCCAGACGGCGCGGTGCGGTGGCTTGCACTCGACCAGCTCCCAGTGCACGTCGAGAGTGACACCACGCAGGTGGATCGCCTGCTCCATCTCGAAGCCGACCCTGGCGGGGCCCGGATCCGCACGCACCAGGCGACGGTGAATCGTCACCCAATGCTCGAGGCACTTGGGGTCCATAACCGTCTCCCACACCTCCTCGGGGGGAGCGGCGATCTCGATCGAAGCGGTGACAACGCTCATCAGCGGGCGGCGAGAGGCTCGGCGCGCTCCCATTCTGCCAGCGCGTGTTCGACCGCCGAGTCGAAGGTGTGCAGGCTCACGCCGAGCCGTTCGGCGGCGTGGTCTTCGCGCGCGAGCAGATCGCCCTGCAGGCCCTCCATCAGCGGCAGCACCAGCTCGGGTCGCTCGGCAGCGATCGCGGCCGCGAGCCGGCCTGCCAGGCCCGTCATCGTGATGCGCATGCGCAGCGCCGGGCGGCCCACGAGCATCGCCTCGGCGATCCGTTCCAACATCTCGCCGTAGCTCAGCACGTCCGGCCCTCCGACCTCCAAGACCTCCCCCGAGACGGGGCTCGTCGCGGCGCTCAGCAGCATCGCGACGATGTCGCGCTCATCGATCGGCTGGGTGCGGTAGCGCTGCCACGCGGGCAGCGTCAGCACGGGCATCCGCTCGACCAACCTCACGAGCAGCCGAAACGAGCGTGAGCGCGCCCCGATCACGATCGACGCACGCAGCGCGAGCGAGTCGGGCACCGCCGCGAGCAGCTCTCCCTCGACGGCCTCGCGGCTGGCGAGGTGCTTGGACTTGCGCCGCTTCGCGCGCCGCCCGCCGCGCGCCTCCCAGTGCGGCACGAGGCCACCGAGGTAGACGATCCTCCGCACTCCCGTCGCGCGTGCGAGCGCCGCGAAGTTCTGTGCCGCGAGGCGCTCGCGCTCCACGAAGCCCGCTCCGCCGGGCGAAGGCTCCATTGAGTGGATCAGGTAGTACGCGAGCTCCGTCCCGGCGAGCGCCCGCTCGAGGCCCTCGCCGGTCACGGCGTCGCCCCGCACGAGTAGCAGCGAGCCGTCGTGCGCCGGCGGTGCGGTCGCCGCCAGACGCGCCGGGTCCCGCGTCATCGCGCGAACCGAGTGTCCGTCCTTCAGCAGCTCCGGCAGAAGCGCCGAGCCGACGAAGCCGCTGGCGCCGGTGAGCAGGATCTCCACTGCGCAAGATGATGATCGGCGCGAGCGGAAACTGCGGCTTCGCGGCGGCGTTAGTCACAGGAAAGTGACGCGACGGCTCCTCGTTGCGGGGCCAGAATCGTTTTCTCTGGCATTTGCGCATTGCCCATCGCGGGGGGCCCAGAGCCTGTGATTTGATCGTCGCGTCCCATCGACAGCGAGCGAACCGGGGGAAGGAATTGGGAGCAGCGCGCAGCAGCCGCAGGAACACGCCTGCCGCCAACGGGCGGCGCTCGGTCCCGAAGCCGAGCTGCGAGGGCTGCTACTTCCGCGTCAACCTCCTCTGTGCGCTGGTGGTCGACGAGCCCTGCTCCACCTACCGTCCCAACGAGGCCCAGCTCCGGCCGCCTCAGCAGATGCGGTTCGTGTTCCGCCAGGAGCGGCGCACCCGCGCGGCGTGGTCGTTCCCGTCGGCGCAGGAGCAGGCGGCGCTCCACGCCTAGCCGATCGATCCGCGAACCGGTGCCGTGCCGTCGCGGATCGACCGTGTAGGAAGGCCGTCCGGCGCGTGTGCTCGCAGGAGCGCCGCCCGGGTATATTGATCGCTGGACCTGAAAGCTTTCGGCAAGGGCGGTGGCGACATGGCATCGAAGGACAGACTTGGAAAGGCGTCCGAAGCGGCCAAGGCCGCGCAGGAAAATCGGTACGTGCAGCGTCTGATCGAGGACGAAGAGCTCCGCGCAAACCTGCTCGCCGCGTATGGCGCGGCGCGCAGTGCCTACGGGCGCATGACGAACGGCAAGCCGGCGGGCAAGGCGCTGCTCGAGGATCGCAAGCTCCAGGCTGAGCTGCGCAGCGCGGTCGAGTCGCTGCGCGACGCCGGTGGCGCGCTGCGCGAAGAACCGGGTCGCCGTCGTCGTCGGCGGGGCGGCCTCGGACGCACGCTTCTGCTGATCAGCTTCGGCGCGGTCCTGGCGGTCGTCCTCAACGAAGGTCTCCGATCGAAGGTGCTCGACCTCCTGTTCGGCGCCGAGGAGCAGTTCGACTACAGCTCGACCACCGCACCGGTCACGCCCGAGCCGGCCGGCGTGAACGCCTGAGCGCGACGCCAGAAGGGGATCGTCGTTGAGCTCTGACGCGCCCGCAGCACCGCTGCGCGCCGAGACCGACGACGGCCCCGAGCAGCAGTCCGTCACCAAGCGTCCCCTGTCGGGGGAGAAGGCGCAGCGCATCATCGATGCGATGCGCCACAGCGTCGCCAAGCGGGGGACGACCGGCTCGACCTTCGACCACGTCTCCCGCGAGGCCGGTGTCTCGCGGGGGCTGCTGCACTACTACTTCGGCACCAAGGAGCAGCTGCTCGTCGAGGCCGTGCGCCGGGACGGCGACGTTCGTCTCGAGCGCCTGCAAGCCCAGCTGGCGACTGCGACGTCGGCGGACGCTCTGATCGACGTGATGGTCCAGAACCTGCAGGAGACGGTTCGAGAGGACCCCGATTTCCTGACGCTCGTGTTCGAGCTGTTCACGCTTGCCAGGCGAAACGAGGACATCGCCGTCGAGTACGCCGCGCTGCTCCGCCGCACGCGCGAGCAGGTCGCCGAGCTGCTCGCCCTCGCGCAGCAGGAGGGTGTGCTTCACCTCCACGCCGAGCCCGAAGCGATCGCCGAGATCCTCTTCTCGCTCGCCGACGGGTTCGCGCTTCGCATGCTCAGCGAGCCCGAGCGCGACTTCACCGCCTCGATCGAGGCCGGCATCACAGCCGTCCGCGCGCTCCTCGCCGACTGACTACGGACGCCTGCGCGCCCCGTGCCGTTCGGGCGGCGCCAGGGCCCCCACCTATAATCGGCTTCCCGATGCCGATCTACGAGTACAAGCGCCCGGACGGCTCGACCTTCGAGATCGTGCAGTCGTTCAGTGACGATCCGCTGAAGGTGGATCCGGACAGCGGCGTGCCGGTCGAGCGGGTGCTCCACGCGCCCGCGGTTCACTTCAAGGGCAAAGGTTTCTACAACACCGACTACGGCACGAAGCGGCGCCAGCGCGAGAACGCAGCCGCCGCGGAGAAGTCATCAGACTCATCGGGCTCGAGCGACTCGAAGGCCAGCGACTCGAAGACGAGCTCTTCCGAGGGTTCGAAGAAGAGCGAGCCCGCGAAGAAAGAGCCGAAAGCGGTCACCTCCAAGAGCTGAGCCTTTGATGTGAGGGTCGGCCGGCGCTCGGTGCCGGCCTCAGCCGTTCATGAACGCTTCGACGTCGCGGCGGCGCTCGGCTTCAGAAACTGTCAGCCCCGCCTCGCCGTCCGGCAGCGTCTCGGCGCCGGTCGGCTTCAGCACGTGGGTCGGCGGCGTTCCGGACACGGCCATACCGGCGAACAGCGAGAGCAGCGTCGTCCCGCTCATGTCCGAGATGATCGCCGGGGGCGCGTTCCAGGCGATCCACGGCAGTCTGAAGAAGCTGGAAGGTGACAGCAGGCGCGATTTCATCGCGTTGAAGAGAGCCTGCTGGTGTTCCTCGCGCTGGATGTCGTTCGCGTTCGGCTGGCAGAGGTTCTCGCGGGTGCGCGCGATCGCCAGGGCCTGCTTGCCGTCGATGTGATGTGAGCCGGCGGGCAGCCTCAGCGTGTAGCCGCCGTTGGCGAAGCCGCCGTCGACCTTCGACACGATGCAGCCGCCCTTGTAGTTGACCCCACCCATGGCGTCGATCAGCTGCGGGAAGTTTTCGAAGTTGACTTCGACGACATGGTTGATCGGCACGCCGAGCCAGCTCTTGATCACTTCCACCGACTCCTTCGCCCCGCCGAACGCATGCGCAGCGTTGATCTTCTGAAGGCCCTGTCCGTGCGGCAGCTGCACGACGGTGTCACGCGGGATCGACAGGCGGGCCGAGTGACCGCCGCCCGTGCGGAGCAGCAGGATCGTGTCGGAGCGGCCGGGCCCGGTCTTTTCAGCGCCGGGTTCCTTGCTGTTCTTCTGGCGGCGATCGGAGCCGAGCACGAGGATGTTGTTGGCGGAGGTGATGGGGTTGCCCGCAGGGTCGAGCACGCCCGCGACGTTGGCTTCGAGTGGGGTGCGGTTGAAGTGCGAGCTGATCAGGAAGAGCACGAGCGAGAGCACCAGCCACCCGAAGATCAGCGCAAGCAGGCCGAGCACCATCCGTTTCGGAGTCGCCCAGTTGCGCCAGCCGCCACCGCGCAGGCCGCGACGGACGTGGTCCCCGCCGGTCCCCCGGCCCGAGCCGCCCGAGCGGATTTCGCCGGCGTCGGGGGCCGCCGGCGCCGGCGGCACGCCCGCAGGAGGTGCTTCGGCCGGATTTGCGCGCACGCTCTCGCGCGGCGCCGTGGCGGCGTCGCGGGACGCGCCGCCGAGCAGCCGGCGCCGGGCCCGATAACGGGTGTACTGAGGCGGCTCCTCGCTGCCCATCGGTCGGACCCTATATTTGCGGCATGACCGCCCCGGGGGCGCCGGTCGGACGCCTGACCGTCTGCCCGACGCCGATCGGCAACCTGGCTGACATCACCTTGCGCGCGCTCGAGGAGCTCGCCGAGGCCGACGTGATCGCCTGCGAGGACACCCGCCGTACCCGCGTCCTGCTCGACCGCCACGGCATCGAGGCTGGGAGGCTCGTGAGCCTCCACGAGCACAACGAAGCGGCCAGGTCGCGCGAGCTGGCCGAGCGGATCGGGGCCGGCGCGCGTGTCGCGCTGGTCTCGGATGCCGGCACCCCGCTCGTGAGCGACCCCGGCCACGAGCTGCTCCGCGAGTGCCTGCGAGAGGGGCTCCCGGTCGAGGTGCTGCCGGGAGCGAGCGCCGCGGTCACCGCGCTCGTCGCCTCGGGACTGCCCGGCGCCCGCTGGTGCTTCGCAGGCTTTCTGCCGCGCAAGCGCGGGGAGCTGCGCGAGCTGCTCGCCGGCGCGCAGGAGACCCTCGTCGCCTACGAGTCCCCGCGCCGTCTCGCGGCCACGCTCGCGCTGCTGGCCGAGATCGATCCTCACCGTCCGGCCGCGGTCTGTCGCGAGCTGACCAAGCTGCACGAGGAAGTCGCCCGGGGCAGCGCCGCGGAGCTGGCCGCGCGCTTCGGCGGCGAAGATGTGCGCGGGGAGGTGACGCTCGTGCTCGGCGCCGCCGGCGCCGCGTCCGCGCGCTCGCGCGAGGAGGCGATCGCCGTGCTGCGGGAGCTGGTCGACGCGGGCGCCCGCCCGCGTCCGGCGGCGGCTGCCGTCGCGAAGCTCACGGGCCTCTCGGCGAACGAGCTCTACCGCGGACTCACGGGCCCCGCCGGGTAGCCTGGGCGCAGCCGATGCCCTACTACGTCACCACGCCGATCTACTACGTCAACGCGGCGCCTCACCTGGGCCACGCCTACACGACGATCGCGGCCGACGTGATGGCGCGCCACCACCGTCAGCGGCGCGAGCCGGTGTTCTTCCTCACCGGCACCGACGAGCACGGCGAGCCGGTCGCCGACGCCGCGCACGCGCTGGGCATCGAGCCGCAGGAGCTCGCCGACCGCAACGCGGAGCGCTTCCGCGCGCTGCCCCCGCAGCTCGGCGCGAGCAACGACTTCTTCATCCGCACGACCGACCCCGAGCACGAAGCGGTCGTCCAGCGGGTGCTCTCGCAGGTACGAGACAACGGCTACGTCTACATGGGCACCTACGAAGGCTGGTACTGCCCGCGCTGCGCGGACTTCAAGGCTGAGAACGAGATCGACGAGGGCAACCGCTGCCCGATCCACCACATCGAGCTGACGCGCGAGCAGGAGGACAACTACTTCTTCAAGCTCTCAGCCTTCCAGGAGCGCCTGGAGCAGCTCTACGAGCAGCGCCCCGGCTTCGTCGCGCCTCGCACGCGCTTCAACGAGGCGCTCTCGTTCATCCGCTCGGGGCTGCGCGACGTGCCGCTCACGCGCCACAAGCTGACGTGGGGGGTGCAGGTGCCCTGGGATCCCGACCACGTCTTCTACGTGTGGTTCGACGCGTTGCTGAACTACTACAGCGCGCTCACCTACGCCCGCCCCGGCGAGGATCTCCTCGACGAGTTCTGGCCCGCCAGCCACCACCTGATCGCGAAGGACATCCTGCGCTTTCACACTGTCTACTGGCCGGCGCTGCTGATGGCGGCCGGGATCGAGCTGCCCGAGCGGATCTTCGTCCACGGCTACCTGCTGCTGGAAGGCGAGAAGATGAGCAAGTCGCTCGGGAACGTGCTTGACCCCTTCGAGGTGATCGAGCGCTTCGGCGCTGACGCCCTGCGCTTCTACCTGCTGCGCGACGTCTCCTTCGGCCAGGACGGCTCGGTCTCGACGGCCTCTTTCGAGCTGCGCTATGAGACCGAGCTGGCCAACGAGCTGGGCAACCTCGCGAGCCGTTCGATCTCGATGCTCCACCGCTACCGCGACGGCGCCGTCGCGCCCGTCGCGCCCGATCCGGTGATCGCCGCCGACTTCGAGGGTCTCGCGGCGCGCGTCTCGCAGCTCATCGACGGGGCTGAGCTGACGGCGGCGCTCGATGAGATCTGGCAGCGGGTGCGGCGGCTGAACCGCTACGTGGAGGAGCGCGCCCCGTGGCAGCTGGCCAAGGACGACGCCGCGGCGGGCGAGCTGGACGTCGTGCTCGCGACGCTCGCCGAGGGCCTGCGCGTGCTCGCGGTGCTGCTATGGCCCTACCTGCCGGCGAGCACCGAGCGGCTGCTGGCCGCGCTGGGAGCCGAGGACACCGCGCTGGAGGGGGCAGAGCTGGGGCGCGGCGGTATCTCCGCCGTCGAGACGGTCGAGGCGCTGTTCCCGAAGGAGCCGCGCGGGGCCGGCGCGGCTTGATCGACTCCCACACCCACCTCGACCTCTGCGAGCCGCCCGACGCCGAGCTCGTCGCCGCGGCGCTCCAGGCGGGCGTCAGCCGCATCCTCACGGTTGGCATCGACGGCGCGTCGTGCCGCGCGGCGCTCGCCGCGGCCGAGGAGTTCCCGCAGGTCTTCGCGGCGGTCGGCCGCCATCCCAACTCGGCCCGCGGCTTCGACGACGCCGACCTCGCCGAGCTGCGCGCCCTGGCCTCCCATGAACGATGCGTCGCCATCGGCGAGACCGGCCTCGACTTCTACCGCGACAGCGCGCCGCCGGCGGCCGATCAGGAGCGCGCGTTCGCGGCCCAGATCGGGCTCGCGCGCGAGACGGGCAAGCCTCTCGTGATCCACACCCGCGCCGCCGAAGACGCGACGCTGGCCCAGCTCGGCTCCGAAGCGGAGGGGGTCTCGGTCGTGCTGCACTGCTTCTCGATGCCGGAGCGCCTCGGCGAGTGCCTCGAGCGCGGCTACGCGATCTCCTTCGCCGGCAACGTCACCTACCCGAGCGCGAAGGATCTCGCCGCTGCCGCTCACGCGGTGCCCGAGGACCGGCTGCTGGTCGAGACCGACGCCCCGTTCCTGACGCCTCAGCCGGTCCGCAAGGAGCGCAACCAGCCGGCTTTCGTCGCGCACACGCTCGAGTTCGTCGCGGCGCAGCGCGGCGCCGACCCGCTCGATCTCGGTGCAGCCGTCGAGGCGAACGGGGCGCGCATCTTCGGCTGGGGGTGAGCGCGATCGCGGACGCCGGGCAGCCGAGCCTGCGACGGATGCGGCGCTTCGGGGTGCGCCCGGACCGCGATCTCGGCCAGAACTTCCTGATCGACTCGAACATCCTCGGAGTGATCGAGCGCGCGGCCGATCTCGGCGCCGACGACGTCGTGCTGGAGATCGGGGGTGGCCTCGGCGTGCTGAGCGAGCATCTGGCCGAGCGCGTCGCTCACGTGCACGTGGTCGAGGTCGACGAGCGGCTGCGCGACCCGCTGCTCGATGCGACCTCCCCGCACGCGAACGTGACCGTCCACTGGGCGGACGCGATGGCGCTCGACCTGCGCGCCCTGAGCCCGGCGCCCGACAAGGTGGTCGCCAACCTCCCCTACGGCATCGCGGCCACCGTGCTGCTGAAGACGATCGAGGAGATGCCCGCGGTCTCGCTCTGGGTGGCGATGACCCAGAAGGAGGTCGGCGAGCGCCTCGCCGCCACGGCCTCCTCGAAGGCGTACGGCGCGCCGTCGGTGCTCGCGCAGCTCGACTGCGAGGTGCGGGTCGTGCGCGCGATCCCGCGCACCGTCTTCCATCCCGTGCCGAACGTCGACTCGGTGCTGGTCGAGATGCGTCGCCGCGCGGGCGATCGGACACCGGCGAGCCCGGCGCTGCGCGCGCTCATCGCCGGCGCGTTCGCGCACCGGCGAAAGACGCTTGCCGGCTCGCTCGCCCTCAGCGGTGCGCCGGGACGCGCAGGCAAGCGCGAGGAGGTGAGGGCGGCGCTCGCGCAGATCGGCCAGCCCCCGGATGCGCGCGCCGAGCGCCTGTCCCCGCAGGACTTCCGCGACCTGGCCGGAATCCTTGCGCTGTGACGCCCGAGCTGCCAACGCTCCGCGCGCTCGCACCGGCGAAGATCAACCTCGGACTGTTCCTGGGGCCCGTCCGCGAGAGCGATTCGCGCCACGAGCTGGTGTCCGTGATGCAGTCGATCTCGCTCGCCGACGAGCTCACGCTGGGCCCGGCCCCGGCGGGACGGCTGGGCGATGAGCTCGTCTGTCCGGAGGTGCCCGGGCGCCCCGAGGAGAACCTCGCAGCGCGCGCCCTGCGCGAGTTCCGCCAGCGCACCGCCTGGCAGGCGCCGCCGCTTCGGCTCACGGTCCAGAAGCGGATTCCGCTGGCCGCCGGGCTGGCCGGCGGCTCCGCCGATGCCGCGGCGGCACTGCGGCTGGCCCGGGCTGTCTCCGGGCGCGGCGACGAGGGGTTGCTGCTGGACATCGCCCGCGGGCTGGGCGCCGACGTACCCGCGCAGGTTGCGCCCGGGCGCTGGCTCGCCGCGGGCGCCGGTGAGCGCCTGGAGCGTCTGCCGCCGCCGCGAGACGGGTTCGGGATCGTCGTCCTTCCAGCCGCCTTCGAGCTCTCGACGGCGGCCGTCTATGCCGAGGCCGATCGTCTCGGGCTGGCACGCGGGCGTTCGGAGCTGGCGGGCCTCCACGACGAGCTGGCGTCCGCGCTCGGCCAGGGCGCAGCCGTGCCGGCGGCCGGCGAGCTGCTCCACAACGACCTGCAGCGCGCCGCGGTCTCTCTGCGCGGCGAGATCGCCGAGGCGCTGCGCGCGCTCGGCGCGGCCGGTGCCGGGCCCGCGCTCGTCAGCGGCTCCGGGCCGACGGCGATCGGTCTGTTCGTACGGCCGCGCGAGGAGGGCGTCACGCTCGCCCGGGCCGCTGCCGCGGGGCTCGCAGAGCACGAGCCGGCGCCCGTCACGGCGGTCCCGGTGGAGGCCGCTTTCGGCGATCCGGTCGCCGTCGAGGCCTCCGGCGGCTAGCCGGGAGGCGGCGCACGGGCCACCCGCCGGCCCCTACCTGCGCGGGGTGTGGACGACCGCGGGCCCGCTGCGACTGCGGCTTGCGCAACAATTCCGCGCTAGACGCATGAGCAGATCACAGATCAACGAGCTCGTAGCGGGCGCCAGCGCGGTCATAGCCTTGGCCGTGTACGCCGGCCTGATCCTTCGTCCCGCATGGACCGCGTACTCGCGGCTGTGGGAGAGGATGGCCGCTGCCGTCCTGTCCTTGTACGTGCTCGCCGTGTTCGTCGGCACAGGCATAGCCGGCGCGCTCGCCGTCGTCTACTTCTGGGGGTGATCTCGTGAGCGATCTCGAGGCGCTCGACGCGATCACCGAGGCGGTCGAGTCCGGAGCCGGTCTCCCGGAGGTGGTCCGTGCCGCGGCGCGCGCGCTCGACGCGAGCCTCGCGGTGACCGATCCCTGGGGGGCGACGCTCGCGGTGGCCGCGCGCTCGCCGGCGGAGGAGCGGGCCCTTCTCGGCCGCGGCGACGGCGTCGTCAACTCGCCGCTGCGCGTGGCCGACAGCGTCGTCGGCACGTTGCACATGCGCGCCAAGGCGGCGCCCAGCGCATCGATGCAGCGGCTGCTGTTGACGATGATCGCCTCCGAGGTCGAGCGCGTGCGAGCGCCCGAGCGGGTCTCGGAATCGGCTTCCGCGGACTTCCTGCGCGCGGTGCTGGCACGCGAGTTGACCGACCGCGAGGAGCTCCTCGCGCGTGCCCGCGAGCTCTCGCTGGAGATCGAGGACGGCGCCTCGATGATCGTCGCACGAGCGCATCCGCAGGCGCCGCTCGAGGAGGGCTGGCGCGGCCGCGTCCGCGCGGTCGCCGAGCGCGGTGCCCGCGCCGTCGCGAGCCGCTCGATCGCCGCGCTCTCCGAGCGCGAGGGCCAGGCCGCCGCCGAGGTGCTCGTGCTCGTCCCCGGGGGTGACGAGGCGGCGGCGGCACGCGCGGCCGACACGGTGCTGCGCGAGATGGAAGCCGGGCTCTCCGGCTACACGTTCGCGCTCGGGCGCTCCCGCGTCACCGGCGATCCCAGCGAGCTGCCCCGGGCAGCCGCCGAGGCGCTGCTGGCCGCGAACGTCGCACAGGGCTCCCCGGAGGGCGCCGTCGGGCTCGCGTTCGAGGAGACCGGGGCCTACAGGCTGCTGCTCTCGGCGATGAGCGAGAACCCGGCCGAGCTGGAGCGCTTCTACGCCGAGACCGTCGAGCCGCTGGTGGCCTACGACGAGCAGTACGAGACCGATCTCGTGCGCACGCTCGAGACCTTCCTGGAGGCGGACGGGAACGTCGCCGGCACCGCCCAGCGCCTGTTCACGCACCGCCACACCGTCTACTACCGCCTGGAGCGCGTGCGCGAGCTCTCCGGGCTGGACGTCAGCTCCAGCGACGGGCGCGAGAAGCTGAGTCTCGGGCTGAAGTCGATGCGCGTGCTCGGCATCGCCTCGCCGGGTGGGCCCGCCTCAGAGGCGGGTGCCGCGGGCGGTCGTGTGCCGCGACGCGGCGGACGGCGCTCCTGAGCTGGGACCGGCGCCGGGGGACTCGACCGGCGACGTCTTTCGAAGTCGGGCCCGGAGCCCGGCTCGGGCAACGTCCTGGAAGTCGGGCCCGGCGCGCTGTGCGGGCCGCGTGCCCTAGAAGTGGCGGACGCCGAACTCCATCGCGTACGTGCCGCCGTTCTGGCCGGCGCGCACGACGCCCGGCACCGCCGGCGTCACCGCGACGCCGGCGTCGCGGTAGGCGGGCGTGAGGATGATCGCCCGGTGCGGGGGCGAGGCCATCCATTCGGCGACGATGTGTTCGGGGCTGGCGAAGGACGCGGTGCCCCAGGCGATGTTCTGCCCGACGGCGAAGCGCGCCGAGTGGGCGGGGTAGCGCGTGACGCCGACGAGGGACATCGGCGTCTGCCCGGTGGGGCGCACGTCGGCGAAGTAGTCCCAGCGGATCATCGTGGCGACCTGGCTCGTTGCGACTTTCGCGAGCTGCCTGTTCGCCCGCAGCGGATGCAGGTGGTAGGAGGCCCGGACCTCGTTGACGAGGCACAGCGTCGCGACGTCGACGGTGGCCTCGTCGGTGCCCGAGGGGCGGAGCGTCGCGCCCGGGCAGGGGCTCGCGGCCGCGCTCGCGCGCGGCTCCGCCGCCGCGGTCGCGCAGGCCAGAGCGCTCAAAGCGCCAACCAAGACGACCGCCGCGAGCGTGGCGTGCAGGCCTCCGACGGTTCGCGCACGTCCGGCTCCCAGAATGCAAAAACGGTTACCCAATTTTCCGCGGGTAAACGCACCAATGCGAAGCAACCGCAAAACCAAGACCTCTCTCGTGGGCCTGCGGGGTTAGCTGACGGGCTAGCGCTGAAAGAGCCTGCGCTTCCGCGACCTCTGTCACGGATTCGCCCCAACAACTTGGGTCCCCCGCTCCCCGGCCTCCGACCGGGGACTCGGCGTTTCGTGGGCGGGCACGCTAGCAAAGTGACATGACGCTTGCAGGGCTTGACGGGGCGCCGGGCGAGTGCAGCGGGGAACGACCGCGGGCCCGGTGTCGGCACTTTCGAGCGCCGGTCGCGGGGACTATCCTTGCGGCGTCTGCCCTTGGGGGGTCGTCCAACGGCAGGACATCAGGTTTTGGTCCTGAGAATCGGGGTTCGAGTCCCTGCCCCCCAGCTCTGCGCCGCTCGCCCGCCGCGCCCGTGCGCGGCCGCTGGGAGCGTTTAGCATCAACAACGTGAGCGCCCCGACCGCACTGATCCTGGCCGCGGGCCAGGGCACGCGCATGCGCTCGTCGGTGCCGAAGGTGCTGCACGACCTCTGCGGGCTGCCGATGTTGCTCTGGCCGGTCCGGGCCGCATCCGCCGCGGGCGCCGGGCGCATCGTGGTGGTCGACTCGCCGGCGCGTGCGCTGCGCGATGTCCTGCCCGAGGAGGTGGAGCTCGCGGTCCAGGAGCGCCCCGACGGGACGGGCGGCGCCGTGGCGGCGGCGCTGAGCGCTCTCGGCGCTGGGCTGCCCGACGACGCAGCCGTGCTCGTGCTCAGTGGCGACGTGCCGCTCGTGAGCGCCGGCGCGCTGCGCGAGCTCCTCGACGCCCACGCCGACGGCGGTGCCGCGGCGACGATGGCGACCACGGTGCTCGAGGACCCGAGCGGCTACGGGCGCGTGGTGCGCGACCCCGATGGCGCGGTCGAACGCGTCGTCGAGACCAAGACCCAGGGTGACTCGACGCAGGCCGAGCGCGAGATCCACGAGATCAACACCGGCATCTTCGTGTTCCAGGCGGGCCCGCTCCGGGCCGCGTTGCCGCGGCTCGGCTCGGAGAACGCCCAGGGGGAGCTGTACCTGCCGCAGGTGCTCGAGATCCTGCACGCCGACGGCGCACTCGTCGCCGGGCACGAGATCGACGATCCGCGGCTGGTGCTGGGGATCAACGACCGCGCCGCGCTGGCTGAGGTCCGCGCCGTCGCCCAGCAGGCGATCCACCGCCGCCACATGCTGGCGGGCGTCACGATCGTGGACCCCGCCGCGACCGTCATCGACACCGACGTCGAGATCGGGCAGGACACCGTGATCGAGCCGTTCACGAGCATCCACGGTGCGACGCGCATCGGGCGCGAGTGCCGCATCCGGCACGCCTACATCCTCGACAGCGTGCTCGAGGATCGCGTCTCGGTCGGCCCGTTCGCCTACCTGCGCCCGGGCACGGTGCTGCGCGCCGGTGCCAAGGTCGGCACCTACGTCGAGGTCAAGAACTCCGACATCGGCCCGGACTCGAAAATCCCCCACCTCTCCTACATCGGCGATGCGGATGTGGGCGCGCGCACGAACCTCGGCGCCGCGACGATCACGGCCAACTACGACGGCCGCGCCAAGCACCGCACGACGGTCGGCAACGACGTCAAGACGAGCGTCGACACGACGCTGGTCGCGCCCGTGACGGTCGGCGACGGCGCCTACACCGGGGCCGGTTCGGTGATCACCGAGGACGTGCCGGCGGGCGCACTCGGGATCGCCCGCGCCAGGCAGGTGAACAAGGAGGACTACGCAGGCCCCGGCGCGAGCGGCGAGGCGCCCGGCGGCGGCAGCGAGCAGGGCGAGACGGGGGCGACGCGGGAGGGGGCCGAGCGATGAGCGATCCCTCCGTGACCACCACCGAGACCTTTACACTGCCAGGGGAGATGAGCGCGATGGACACGTCCACGCAGCCCTCGCGCGCGAGCCTGCCGATCGAATACAACAAGCGGCTCATGGTGGTCAGCGGGCGGGCGAACCCCCAGCTCGCTGTCGACATCGCCGAGAAGCTCGGCGTCGAGGTCGGCCCGGTCACCCTGAAGACGTTCTCCAACGGCGAGGTCTACTGCCGCTACGAGGAATCGATCCGCGGCGCGGACATCTTCATCGTGCAGCCGATGTGCGGCAACCCGCGCGAACAGCTGAGCGCGAACGACGCCCTGATGGAGCTGCTGCTGATGATCGACGCGGCCGTCGGCGCCTCCGCGCACCGGGTGATCGCCGTGACGCCCTGGTTCGGCTACTCGCGCCAGGACAAGAAGTCGGCGCCACGCGAGCCGATCTCGGCCCGCATGGTCGCCCGCATGCTCGAGGCGGCGGGCGTCGACCGCGTGCTGACGATGGACCTGCACGCAGGTCAGATCCAAGGCTTCTTCCAGAAGCCGGTCGACCACATGACGGCGCTGTTCATGCTGACCCAGTACTTCACCGACCTCGGCCTCGACGACCTCGTCGTCGTCGCCCCGGACGCAGGCCGCGTCAAGCTCAACAAGAAATTCGCCTCGAAGGTCGGCGCCGAGCTGGCGATCCTCGACAAGGAGCGCCCCGCCCAGCAGGTGGCGGAGATCGGATACGTGATCGGTGACGTGAAAGGCAAGACCGCCCTGATCGTGGACGACCTGATCGACACCGCCGGCACGCTCAAGGCGGCCGCCCTGACCGTCAAGGAAGCCGGCGCGGCGAAGGTCTACGCCGCCGCCACGCACGCGGTCTTCTCGGGCAACGCGTTCGAGAACCTTCGCGACTCCGAGTTCGAGCAGATCGTCGTCACGGACACGATTCCCGTGCGGCCGGGACTGCCCGGCAACGTGCGCGTGCTGCCGTGCGCGGAGCTGCTGACCGACTCGATCCGCCGCATCTTCGTCGACGACTCCGTCAGCGAGGTCTTCGGCGGCGAGAACCAGCTGTTCTAGGCGCCGTCGGCGCGGCGCGGCGCGAGCCCGCCTTGCGCCATCCTGTCGGGCGTGCCGCACAGGACGACCCCGCCGGCTCCCGATCCCGACGCGATCGAAGAGCACCTCGCCTCGGTGCTCGGCGTCACGCCCCCACCGCAGACCGGCGCCCCCGGGCCCCGTGCGTGGTGGCGTGGCCTGGATCGGCGCACCCGCAAACGCCTTCGCAACGGGGCCATCGGCGCGCTCGTGTTCGTGATCCTGGCCGGCGTCGTGCTGGCGCGGTTCCTGCAGGCCGAGAACGTCGAACGCGACGCGGACGCCGCCGTGCTGCAGGCCCAGGTGCGCGGCGATGTCTCCGGGATGCTCGCGAACCTGAGCGGCTGCTCGCAGGAGTCCTGGTGCGTGGCGCGCGTGCGCGCGAACGCCGCGAACCCGCGGCTGCGGCGCAAAGGGCAGGTCAAGATCCTGTTGATCAACTCCAAGACCTCCTACTCGCCCGTTGCCGCCACGGGCTCCTCGCGCGTGGCCTGGACCGTGATCGGCTCGCTGCCCGTCGTGCAATGCATCAACGTCAAGCGGACCGGCAACTTCCTGACCGGCATCCACGTGCACCTGCTCTCGATCAGCGCGCCGATCGAAAACGAAGGGGTGTGCGGCAAGCGGACCGCACAGGAAAAGGAAGAAATCGAAGAAGCCAAGGAACTCAGTGGCCAGTAGGCCCGCCGTTGCTAGAGTCTCTGCTCGCTCATGGCCTCCACGACCTCAAAGCTCTCAGTCAACAGCCGCTCCGCCGCGGGATCGCGCGCTGCCCGGCGCCTGCGCCGTGAGGGGCGCGTGCTCGGCGTCGTCTACGGCGGCGGCCAGGACCCGGTCGGCATCGACGCCGACGCGCGCGAGCTGCGTATCGCGCTTGCCGCCTCCGGCGCGGTCCTTGACCTGAGCGTGGACGGCGCGAAAGCGACGCCGGTCGTGCTCAAGGAAGCGCAGCGTGACCCCGTGCGCGGCCAGACCGTCCACGTGGACCTGCTCCGCGTGAACCTCGACGAGGAGATCAGCGCGATCGTGCCGCTCGAGCTCACCGGCGTGGACGACGCACCGGGCGTCAAGGAAGGCGGCGTGCTCGAGCAGATCACGCGCGAGCTGAACGTCGAAGCGCTGCCGACGGCGATCCCCGAGTCGATCGCGCACGAGGTCGGCGAGATGCAGATCGGCGACACCATCATGCTCTCCGCAATCGCCGTTCCCGAAGGGGTGAAGCTCACAGACGACGTCGAGGAGACCGTCGTTGCCACGCTCTCCCCGCCGAAACTCCAGGCTGAAGTCGAGGAGGAAATCGAGTCCGAGACCGAGCTCGTGGGCGAGGGCGACGAGGCCGGCGAGGCCGCAGCCGCGGACGAGGGCTCCGAGGAGTCCTCAGACAGCGAGGAGTAGCCCGCCCTGAAACGCCTCCTCGGCGGCGGCGGCGCACCGGTCGACTGGCTGATCGTCGGACTCGGCAATCCCGGAGCCGAGTACGCCCGGAGCCGGCACAACGTCGGCTTCAAAGCACTTCAGCGGCTGTCCGAGCGCTGGGAGATCAAGTGGGGCAAGGACCGCTTCAAGGCCCACCTCGCGGAAGGCCGCCCGCCCGTGTGGGTCCTGCCGGATGGCGCCGAGCGCCCGCACGTGGCGCTGCTCTGCCCGCAGACCTTCTACAACGACGCGGGCCGCTCGGTCGGCCCCGCGCGGGGCTCGTTCAAGCTCCCGCTCGACCGAGTGCTCGTCGTCCACGACGAGATCGACCTTCCGTTCGGCGAGATCCGCACGCGGGTCGGCGGTGGCCTCGCCGGCAACAACGGCCTGAAGTCGATCAAGCGCGAGCTCGGCGGCGACGGCTTCATGCGTGTGCGTGTCGGCGTCGGGCGCCCAGACTCGTCCGACCCGGAGATCGTCGCCGCCTACGTGCTGTCGCGTTTCGCCGAGCCCGACGAGCAGGTGCAGGCGCTCGTCGAGTCGGCATGCGACGCGATCCAGGGCGCCGTGACCGGCGCGCCCGAGCCGGCGGAGGCGGGGGAGTGACCGCGCAGGGCGGCTCGCTGCGCACGCTGCTCGGCGCCATCGAGCAGGACGCCGGCGCCACGCGACTGGCTCGGGATGGAGGCCGCGCCTTCGTCTCGGCGTCGCTGCGCCCGTATCTGATCGCCGCGCTCGCCGACCGCGATGAGGCCTCCCGGGGGCGGGCGCTCCTCGTCGTCGTCGGCGACGACCGTGCGGCTCGCGACCTCGCGGCCGACCTGCGCGCGTGGCTCGCGCCGCGGCCGGTCCGTTACTACCCGTCGCGCGGCGTCGCCTATGAGTCGCATCTGGCACCGCCGCCGCATCTCGTCGGCCTGCGCGTGGCGGCGCTCGACGCGCTGCTCGGCGCAGCGGGCCCCGACAGCGGGGGCGAGGATGCGCCCGTGGTCGTGGTCAGCGCAGCCGCGCTGTCGGAGAAGGTCCCCGACCCGGCCCTGCGTCCGCGCTCCTTCGTGCTGCGCGTCGGCGAGCTGCTCGACCTCGACGAGTGCGCGGCAGACCTCGTCGCCGCCGGCTACGAACGCGTCGATCAGGTCGAGGAGCGCGGCCAGTTCGCGATGCGTGGCGGGCTGCTCGACGTGTTCCCGGCGACCGAGGACCGTGCGGTGCGCGTGGACATGTTCGACGTCGAGATCGAATCGCTGCGCTGGTTCTCGACCTTCACGCAACGATCGCTCGGCGACGCAGAGGAGGTCGAGATCGCGCCCGCGGCGGAGCTCGCACCCGAGCACCGCGAGCTTGCCGAGCTCGCCGCCGAGGAGCTGCCTGGGGCCGGCGAGCAGGAGACCGAGGAGCGCCCCGACATCGCCGAGCTGCTCCCTGTCGACCGCTTCCTGGCGTTCCTGGACCTGATCGACGCCGGGAACGGAGACGCGTCTGCTCGTGCCGATCTGCTCGTCGCGGCCGAGGAGGAGATCGAGCCCGCGCTGAAAGACCTCTGGGACGACGTCTGCGCGGCATTCGGCGACACGGATGCACACCACCTCTACGTGAGCCCGGAGGAGATCGCGGCGACGCTTGCGGGGCGGGCCCGGGTGCAGCTCTCGGCACATTCCGGCGATCAGGAGATCGAGCTGCGCGCGCAGTCCTCGGACTCCGCGGCGCGCTCGCTCGCCGAAGCGGAGCCGGAGCTCGAGCGGCTCGTGCGCTCCGGGTACCGCGCCGTGGTCACGTTCCCGCGCCGAGGCGAGGGAGAGCGGGCGGCTTACAACCTCGGGCGCCTGAAAGCGAGCTGGCTCGGCGATGGGGCCGACGTCGGAGCGCAGCCGCTCGAGCCCTCGCTGCGCTTCGCGGCCGCCTCGCTGCGGGAGGGGTTCGTCGCGCCGCAGCTGAAGCTCGCCGTCTACCCGGAGCACCGGCTGATCCGCCGCCGGCGCGCGGAGCGCCCGGGCGAGGGGGCGGCCGGCCCCCGCCGCCGCGGCGCCCTGCGGTCGTTCACGGACCTGCGCACCGGCGACATCGTCGTCCATGAGGATCACGGCGTCGCCCGGTTCGCCGGCTTCGAGACGCGAACCGTGGCGGACGTGACGCGCGACTACCTCTACCTCGAATACCAGGGCGACGACCGCGTCTACGTGCCCACCGACCAGCTCGCGAAGATCTCGCGCTACGTCGGCTACGGCGGCGATACGCATCCGCCGCTGTCGAAGCTCGGGGGCACGCGCTGGGAGACGATGAAGGCGCGGGCGCGTCGCGCGGCGCAGGAGCTCGCCGGCGAGCTGCTCGGCCTCTACGCGGAGCGCCGCCGGCGCAGCGGGTTCGCCTTCGCGCCCGACGGCGACTGGCAGCGGGAGTTCGAGGAGCGGTTCCCCTTCACCGAGACGCCGGACCAGCGCGAGGCGATTGAACTCGTCAAGGCCGATATGGAGGCGCCGCGGCCGATGGACCGGCTGATCTGCGGTGACGTCGGCTACGGCAAGACCGAGGTCGCACTGCGGGCGGCGTTCAAGTGCGCGGCCGAGGGCAAGCAGGTGCTGATGCTCGTGCCGACCACGATCCTCGCCCAGCAGCATTACGGCACCTTCGCCGAGCGGCTCGCCGACTACCCGTTCACGATCGAGCACGTCTCACGCTTCCGCACGGCCGCCGAGCAGAAGCAGGCGATCGACGGCTTCGCCAAGGGCCGCGTGGACATCCTGATCGGCACGCACCGCGTGCTCTCGCGCGACGTACGGGCGAAGGACCTCGGGCTGCTGATCGTGGATGAGGAGCAGCGCTTCGGCGTCAAGCAGAAGGAGCTGCTGCGCCAGCTCAAGCTGCGGGTCGACGTGATCTCGATGTCCGCCACGCCGATCCCTCGCACGCTGCAGATGTCGCTCGCGGGGCTGCGCGACATCTCCGTGATCGAGACGCCCCCGGAGGGCCGCCGGCCGGTCCGGACCTACGTCGGCGAGTATGAGGAGGAGCTCGTCAAGCGCGCGATCGAACGCGAGCACGCTCGCGACGGCCAGGGCTTCTTCCTGCACAACCGCGTGGAGACGATCGATGAGACGGCCGAGCGGCTGCGTGCCCTGTGCCCGGGCGTGCGGTTCGCCGTCGCGCACGGGCAGATGGCCGAAGGCGAGCTCGAGGCGGTGATGATGGACTACCTGCGCGGCGGTGCCGACGTGCTCGTGTGCACTTCGATCATCGAGTCCGGGATCGACATCCCGCAGGCGAACACGCTGCTCGTCGAGCACGCGGACAACTTCGGTCTGGCGCAGCTCTACCAGATCCGTGGGCGCGTCGGGCGCAGCCGCGAGCGCGCCTACGCGTACCTGCTCTACGACTCCGCCGCCGCGCTGACGCCGGAGGCGGCGCAGCGGCTCTCGGCGCTCTCCGACTACACCGAGCTCGGCGCCGGCTTCAAGATCGCGATGCGCGACCTCGAGATTCGCGGCGCCGGCAACCTGCTCGGGGACGAGCAGTCCGGTCACGTCGCCGCGCTCGGGTTCGAGCTCTACATGCAGATGCTCGACGAGGCGGTCAGAGCGGCCGGCAGCGAGGAGGAGGGCGAGGAGCCGCCCGAGCCCGTGCGGCTCGACGTCAACGTCGACGCCTATGTGCCGGCCGACTACGTGCCCTACGAGCAGGCCAAGATCGAGGTGCACCGCCGCGTCGCCGCGGCGGTCGAGGTCGCCGACGTCGAACGCCTGCGCGAGGATCTCGAGGACCGGTTCGGGCCGATCCCGGAGCCGCTGGAGAACCTGCTCTCGCTCCAGCGCGCCCGCATCAAGTTCGGCCAGGCGGGTGCCCGGACGGTGAGCTTCCGCGGCGATCGCCTCGCGGTCGTGCCGATCGAGCTGGACTCCGCCCGCGCGCGCAGGCTGCGCGAGGAGCTGCCGGAGGCGCTGTACGAGTCGGGTCGCTCGCAGGTCTCGATGCGGGTTCCACGCGAGGGCCAAGAGCGCTTCCCGAGTGTCGTGCGGGCGGCCGACACCCTGCTCTCGGTGATCCGTGAGGCCGCCTGACCCGGTCCCCGCCCGCCCGCGCGAAAGTCTTATCCGGACTTGAGATACCGCTTACGCAAACCCAAGCTTTGATCCGCTAGAGTGCCCGACTCGTGATGAAGCCCTTCCGTCTCACAGCGGCGCTCGGCGCCGTTTTGTCTGTAATCGTCGGCCTCGCGGCCTGCGGCGGCGGCGTCCCCGGCAACGCGGTCGTGAACGTCGAAGGGGCGCAGCCCATCACGAAGGCCGCCTTCGCGCACTGGATGAACGTCGCGTCCTCCTCGGGCGCCACCGGCGAAAAGCCGGTCGTGCCCGACCCGCCGAACTACACGGCATGCATCGCGCACCTCAAAAAGACGACCGCGGCAACCGCCAAAGGCCAGAAAGCGCCGACGGAAGCCGAACTCAAGAAACAGTGCGAAACGCAGTACAAATCGTTGCAGCAGGAGGTTCTCGGCTTCCTCACCTCGTCCGCGTGGGTCCTCGGCGAAGCCAAGTCGCTGGGCGTCAAACTCACCGACAAGGAAGTCAGGAACCAGTTCCTGAAGATCAAGCACCAGCAGTTCAAAAAACCGGCGGAATTCGAAAAATTCCTGGCCACGTCCGGCCAGTCGGTCTCGGACCTCCTCCTGCGCGTGAAGCTGAACCTGCTCTCGCAGAGGATCCAGGCGAAGATCGTCAAGGAAAAGCCGAAGGTCAGCCAGGCCGAAATCCAGAAGTACTACAACGAAAACAAGTCCAAATACGGCACGCCTGAAAAGCGCGACGCGCAGATCATCCTCACCAAGACAGAAGAACAGGCGAAGGAAGCCAAAAAAGAAATCGAATCGGGCAAGAGCTTCAGCGAAGTCGCGAAGAAGCGCTCCATCGACCCGACGAGCAAGGCCAAAGGCGGCGCGCTCGGCGAAGTCGTGAAGGGCCAGAACGACCAGACGCTCGACAACGCGATGTTCTCGGCCAAGGCCAACGAACTGGGCGGCCCGGTCAAGAGCCCCTTCGGCTACTACCTCTACGAAGTGAAGTCGATCAAGCCCGGGAACGCGCAGCCGCTCTCGAAGGTCGAATCGTCGATCAAGCAGACGCTGACGACGCAGGCACAGCAGAAAAAGCTGAGCGACTTCATCAAGAACTTCAAAAAGAAGTGGCAGGGCAAGACCGACTGCCAGAGCGGTTACGTGGTCGCCAACTGCAAGCAGTACAAAGCGCCGAAGACGACCAGCACCGGCGCCACCACCGGCGCGGCGACGGGCACGACGAGCACCTCGGGCTGAGGCCGGCACCGCCGGGCCAGCGACAGCCCACCAGGGGGCACAAGTGAGCGCGATCGAGCAGGTCCACGCCCGTCAGATCCTCGACAGCCGAGGCAATCCGACGGTCGAGGTGGACGTGCGCCTCGCCTCTGGCGCGAGCGGACGCGCCGCGGTTCCCTCCGGCGCCTCGACCGGCGAGTTCGAGGCCACCGAGCTGCGCGACGGCGGTGAGGCGTGGGGCGGGAAGGGCGTCACGCGCGCGGTCGCGAACGTGGACGGCGAGATCGCCGCGACGGTTGGCGGCCTCGACGCGGACGACCAGGCGGGGCTCGACCGCGCTCTGATCGAGCTCGACGGCACCCCCAACAAGTCGCGCCTCGGCGCCAACGCGATCCTCGGCGTCTCGCTCGCGAACGCCCACGCCGCCGCCGCGGAGCACGGCGAGCCCCTGTGGCGCTACCTGGGCGGCTCCGATGCGGGCATCCTGCCGGTTCCGATGATGAACGTGCTCAACGGCGGCGCCCATGCCGACAACAAAGTCGACTTCCAGGAGTTCATGGTCGTCCCCTGTGGCGCCGAGACCTTCTCGCGCTGCCTGCAGATGGGCGCCGCGGTCTTCCACTCGCTCAAGCGCACCCTCCACGAGCGCGGCCTCTCGACCGCCGTCGGAGACGAGGGCGGCTTCGCACCCGACCTCGATTCGAACGAGGAGGCGCTGCAGATGCTCGTGGCGGGCATCGAGGCAGCGGGACTGCGTCCCGGCGAGGACGTCGCGATCGCGCTCGACCCGGCCACCAGCGAGCTGTTCGAGGACGGCGCATACGAGCTCGAGCACGAGGGCCGGTCGCTCAGCGCCGCCGATCTCGCCGATTACTGGGCCGACCTCGCGGGTCGCTATCCGATCGTCTCGATCGAGGACGGCATGGACGAGCAGGACTGGGACGGCTGGAAGGCCCTCACCGAGCGCCTCGGAGACCGGGTGCAGCTCGTCGGCGACGACCTCTTCGTGACGAACACCGAGCGGCTGCGCCGCGGCATCGAGACCGGCGTCGCAAACTCGATCCTGATCAAGGTCAACCAGATCGGCACGCTGACTGAGACCTTCGAAGCCTGCGAGATGGCGCGCGGCGCCGGCTATACCGCCGTCATGAGCCATCGCTCCGGCGAGACCGAGGACGTCACGATCGCCGATCTCGCGGTCGCAACCGGATGTGGCCAGATCAAGACCGGCGCCCCGTCGCGCTCGGACCGCGTCGCGAAGTACAACCAGCTGCTGCGCATCGAGGAGCAGCTGGGTGATCGAGCCCGCTTCCCGGGCCGGTCGGCTTTCGGGCGCGCCTGATTCCCCCCGACTGGGGGAGGAGGATCTCTCCGAGCCCCGAATGACCTCGGAGATGCCCGCAGCGTCCTATGCCCCGCCACGCAGCGTCGCCCAGCGGCGCCGCGGTCGTCGCGCTCCCGCGCCGTTGCAGGCGGCCGCGCGGGTGCGCTGGGATCGGCTCGGGCGGATCGCGATGCTCTTCGTGCTCGTCGCGCTGCTGTTCCTGTACCTGAGCACCGGGCTGCACATGCTCTCCACCTGGCGCCAGTCGCGGCACACCGACGCGCGGGTGGCCCAGATGCAATCCGAACACCACCGGCTGCTCTCCGAACACAACCGGCTGAGCAGCCAGGCGAACCTCGAACAGTCAGCGCGCGCGCTCGGCATGCAGCGGCCCGACGAGCAGACGTACATCATCGGCGGGCTGCCGAAGAACTAGATGGTCGGGGACGGCGGCCCGGCGCTCGGTGCCGGGGTCGGCGGAGGTCGGCTCGGCGCTCCGCGCCCGGTCTAGAGCTGCGCCCGGCCGCTGCTAGCCTCGCCGCGTGTCCTTCGAGACGGCGCTCTACCAGTGGCAGCAGGGCGAGCGGCGTCTCAGTGCCGCGCCCCCCGAGCGCCGGCGGCTGCTCGAACGGGTGGCCGAAGCGCTGGTCTCCGAGCTACGCCGCAGGCTGGGCGGGCGCTTCTCGGCGGGCGAGTTGGCCGACCTCTACGACGCCGGCACCGGTTGGACCCAGCAGGTGGCGATGCGGGTCGCCCCGGATGACCCGTGGGCGTGGGACGCCGGGGTCGTCGCCGACGCCGCGTTCGCGCGTTACCTCCGCGAGGCCTCGGACTTCGCCGGCGGCCGTCTGGAGATCGCGGAGAGCTGAGCCGGGGCGGGGCGTACGGCGACCGGGCGACCCCTCCCATTCGACCGGCGCGGAGTCGCCGGACGAGTCGTTGCGAACGCCGGCAGGCAGCGCCGGCCGATGCCAGGCGGTCTACTCGTCTTCGCCGTCGATGCGGCGGATCACGATCCGGTCTTCCTCCACGGCGACCTCGATCGGACGGTGCCCAGCCCAGTGCTCGGCGTACACGGGGTTGTCCTGGATCGCCGGGTCGAGCCAGAGCCCAAAGCCCTCCTCGCCGTGATCGAAGGTGCCCTCGAGCGGCGCGTTGCGGGCGCTGGAGCGGCGCCGGCCGCCGCGACGGCTGCGCCGGCGGCGTGAGCCGCCGTCCTCGGACTCCTCCTCCTCCTCCTCCTCGTCCTCACCCTTCTCCGCCGCCTCGGCCAGCGCGCGCTCGGCCTCGGCTTCCGCCGCTTCGAGCTCGGCGGCGATCAGCGCGTCGTCCTCGGCGCGCAGGTCGATCTCCTCGAACTCGGTGGCGGCACCCTCGCCGCCCTCGTCGCCGGCCAGGTCGTTCTGGCGCTTGAACTGCTCGATGTCGCGCACGCTCACCTCGAGCTGGTGCGCGACCCAGGCGTCGGTGCGGCCCTGGCGCGCCCAGGCGCGGATCTGATTGAGGTGCGGGCGCAGTGATTTCCGGGGCATGGACGGTCCGGGAGACTAGCGCAAAGGAGCGGTGCAGCGCGGCGCTCGGCCGCGGCGGTCCGCGCTCGGACCGGCTCGCGCCCTCGGGCCGGCGCCGCGTCGATCGCGGTGATCGGACTGCTCGAATCCGGCAGCCGTCGCGGCTCTGCCGCAGCTAGCGGGCTCGATGTGTACGGAGTATCGCTTTCCCCCGGTGCTCGGACTATGCTTGCCACACTTGGCGGGTGGGGCTCCCGCCGGGGTGGCCAGTCGGCAAACAGGAAGGTGCACCCAGAATGCTGGTTCTGACGCGAAAGTCCAACCAGAGCATCATGATCGGGGATGAAATTGAGGTCTCGGTGCTTTCGGTCATGGGCGAGAAGGTGCGAATCGGCATTCAGGCACCGCAGAAGGTGCCCGTCTTCCGTAAGGAGATCTATCTCGAGATCCATCGCGAAGCGACTGGCGTGGCAACGCCGGACGGCCACGAGCCGGAGAAGATCGCCGAGGTGGACGACTCCCTGCGCGAGCTCGGCGAGGGTGGCCGCGGCTCCAGCTAGGAGCTTTCCGACCGCCGATCGCCGCGCGAACGGGGGCGCGCGTCTCTAACCGAGCAGCAGGTAGAGGGTTCGGAACATCACGACCGTCACGACGACGGCCGTCAGGATCAGGGTCGCGACGAGCAGCAGGAACCGCAGCTTGCCGCGCTGGTGACGCCTCTGGACTTCACGTTTGGCGGTCCGCTGCTCGGCTGTGCGCCGCAGCGAGTCGCGGCGGACGCGGTCGAGGGTGATCTCGCGGACGAACGCCTGCTCCCAGTCCGCCAGCGACTGCCTCATCTTCACGACGCTGCCTCCTCGCCCCTGGCGGCGTCCTTGCCCCATTCGGGGAACTTCGCGGTCGCTTGCGAAGTGCCCCGAACGGGGTATGTGCGAAGCACACGGCGCTCCCTGCGTCCTTGCCAGAGACGAGAATCCAGCGCCGTGAAGTCGCGCGTCGCCTGAACCATGCCCGAGTACTACGAAGCTGCCGCGGCCTTCGTCGCCCGCTCGTAGACGGAGACGAAGCGCAGGTAGTTCTCGGCGATCCGGCGTGCGCCTTCGGCGCGCTCGATCTTGCCGTCGACGTAGGCCTTGAGCGGGTCCCACCAGATCGAGCGGCCGATCGCGAAGCCGACGTAGCCCTCGACGGGGGCGGCGGCGGTCAGCCACTCGTCGACCTTGTCGTCGTCGGCTCCGCGGCCGAGCACTACGCACACGACGCCGTCGCGGCCTCCCGCGCGCGTCTGCTCGGCGAGCATCTCGCAGTCGGAGCGCTGGTCGACGCCCTCGATCTTCCAGATGTCGACCTCGATGCCGGCGTCCTGGATCTCGGCGATCGCGCGCCGCATCAGCTCGGGCCGCAGCTCGGCGTCGTAGCGCTCGGTGTCGCCGCCGACCGCGTCGAGCTGCGCCTGCTCGGCGGGCACGAGCAGCTCGAAGAGGAACTTGCGGTCGTTCTGCTTGAGCCAGTCCGAGAGGATCTTGAGCTTGCGCAGCTGTTCGGCGTTCTCGGGCGCGTCGCCGTCGGGGTTGTAGCGGACGAGAACCTTCGTGAAGTCGGGATCGAAGGCGAGGATGTGCTCGCCGAAATCGTCGCCGTACTGGAAGTCGAACATGTTCTGGCCCGAGCGCTCGGCCGGCATCGCGAGCTTGAGCCCGGCCTCCTTGGCCTCCTGCGGGATCGTCGAGCCGAACTGCTCGTCGACGAGCACGCCGGTCACGCCCGCTTCCGCGCCGGCGCTCACCGCCTGGAGCATGCCCTCGAAGATGAGGTGCTTGGCGTCGGCGATGATCGCCGTCTGCTCGGCGTCGGGCTCGCCGTCGATCCCGAAGAACTTCTTCTGGAAAGAGCCGCGATGGTCAAAGGCGAGGATGTAGAGCTTGTGGTCGTATCCGAGGTTCATGGCAACTGAGTATTCCAAAGGCCCCCTGCCGCCTGTCGAGCGCCTGCGGGTTCAGCCGGATGGAGGATCGGACCCGGCGGGCCTTCCCGGATAGGACCGTAGAATGGCCTGGTGGGCTCCGGAGCTGATCTTTTCGTCGTCTGCAAGCAATGCGGATCTGAGGTCAGCCCCTACGTGACGGAGTGCCCGTACTGCGGGCACAGGCTGCGTAGACGGGCGCCGAAGCTGCCGCGCATGCAGGCGGAGGCCGGCTCGGGCACCCGTCGTGGGGGCATCGGCACGCTGCTCGGCCGCGGCCGCTCGGGGCGCACCCGCCCGGCGCCGCGGCCCGTGCGCACGCACTCCGGGCGCTGGGCGGTGACGAGGCCATACGCCACGATCACGCTGGTCGTCGTCTCGATCGGGATGTGGGTCGCGGTTCAGGCCGAACCCGAACTGCTGCGCCACACCGTGGTGGCCGGGCCGATCGACGGCGACTGGTGGCGGATCTTCACGTACCAGTTCTCCTACTTCGAGGGCGGGGGCGGGGGGCTCTACGCGTTCGTCGCGATCCTCACCACGGGTCTCTTCGGCTGGCTGGTCGAGCGCCGCCACGGGCCGGCGGTCGTGCTCGGCCTCTTCCTCGGCGCAGGCGCGCTCGGCGCGCTCGTCGCCGACGCCGTCTACGTCGATCCGTTCCTCGCCGGCGCGAACGCCGGCGCGCTGGCGCTCCTCGGCGCCTGGGCCGCCCCCGACCTGCGGGCGTTGCGCCGTGGCGAGTACTACGAAGGCGACCTGCTCGGCGCGGGCGCCTTCGCCGCGCTTCTGCTCGCGATCCCGTTCGCGCGACCCGAGGCCAGCTGGATGGCGGGCGTCGTCGGCGGGCTGCTCGGCCTGCTGGTCGGGTTCGGGCTGAGCGGGCTCGCCGAGCAGGACGGGTAGCCGCATCGGCAGGCATGGAGCGCCGGCCGGCCCGTCTCCCCTTGTACCCTGGAGCCCTGCCCGATCCGTCTGGAGGCCTGAGCACGTGACCATGACCAACGCCGTCGTGCTGATCGAGGCCGAGCGCAATGCGCTGTCGAACCTGGGCGGCGAGCTGGCCGACATCGACGGCGTCGCCGAGGCCTACTCCGTCACCGGGGAGTGGGATTTCGTCGCGATCGTGCGGGTCCCGCACCACGAGCAGCTCGCCGACGTCGTGACCGCGGCGATCGGCGCCCTCGCGGGGGTCGTGAGGACCCAGACGATGGTCGCGTTCGCTGCCTACTCGCGCCACGATCTCGAATCGCTGTTCTCAGTCGGCGAGTGACGAGTCCGCCGGCGATCTAGATGGCGGCGATCCCCGTCAAGCCCGAGTACGGCCCCACGCTCGGGCACATGCTGGAGCCGCGCTGGCGGCGTGCCGGGACCGTCCGGAGGGCGCTCGTCGTAGCTGCCGGCGCGGCGCTCCTCGCGCTCGTCGCGGCAGTCGTGCTGACGCTCGAGCCCGCGCACTACTCGCACGGAGGCAGCTTCCCCTTCTCGTTCACCTACCGCGGCCTCTACCGCGAAAAGCCGGAACCGGGCGGGTACACGCGCGTCGCCGCCCACTACCAGGACGGGTCGATCAAGTACCTCTACGCCGTCAATCCCCTCGTGCTGCCGCCCTACCGCGGGGAACCGTCGGGAGCGCTGCCCGTCTACGCGACGGGCTACGCCCGCAGCCTTCCCGCGCGCTTCCCCGGGATCGAGCTGACGGGGGAGGGCAAGACGCGCGTCAACAAGGTCCCGGCCTACCAGGTCCTCTACAAGGTGCGCATCGACGGGCGCGAGATGTACGGGCGCAACGTGCTGCTGCTGCCCGAACGGCCGGGCGCGCGCCGCGGCGTGGAGATCGTGATGCTCACGGCGGCCGGCGCGAGCTCGGAAGTCAAAGAACCGAGCGAAGTGGCCTCCGGTGGCGTGCTGCTGCGGCCGCTGAAGACCTTCAGCTTCGGCTGATCGGGCGCGGCGTCGCGATCAGCCCGCGTGACGGGCGGCGCGGATGAGCGCGCGTTCCTGGTGGCCGCCGAGGCCCAGCACCGCGACACCGGCGGGCGCTTCGGTGCCGCCGTTGCGGTGGTGCACCCGCACCGGCGCGGGCGGAGGCGGCGGGGGCGTGGTCACGGGCGTCGTCACCGGCGCTTCGACCGTGTTGGCTTCGGTCGTGACGGGCGCTTCTTCGGTCGGCGCGACCGTCGGCGGCGTACCAGTCGTCGGCGTCGTGATCGGCGGGGGCGTGGCTTCCGTCGAGGTCGTGGCCGAGTCGGGGAGGGTCGTCGTCTCGCTGACCACCTGGGTGACCTGTTCGGGCGTGGCCGGCGTTTCGGGGTTGGGCGCCGTCGCCGCCGGGTCGGCTGCCGGGGCTGCGGGTGTCGCAGCCGGGAGGGCGGCCGCCGGAGTCACGGCAGCGGCGGGCGTGACGGCGGCCTTGGCGGCGTGAGCACGCTTGGCGGCGTGCGCGCTCGCGGGAACGACGCCCGCGGTCAGCGGCTGCTCGCGAACCCGCGCCACGACGGGCGCGGCGACGGCTGCGGCCGCCGCGGCGGTCGTGGCCGACGCAAGGGCGGCTGCGTGACGGCGGTGGTGGTGCGCAGGGCCGGAGGCGACCTCGTGGTCGGTCGCGACCGCGCCGGCGGTGACGAGTGCCGCAGCGGCGAGACCGGCCGCGGCTTTGGTCGCGAGCGCACCCGCGCCGGCGGTCATCATGCCGCCGGCGAAGCTGCCCCCGCCGGCTGCCGCTCCGGCACCGGCCGCGGCGCCTGCGCCGACCGTCGCGCCGGCACCGGCGCCACCTGCGACGTGCGCGCCGCCGGCGGACGCCGTCAGGCCGAGCTTGGCAAGGATCATCTTCTTGAGCATCAGCAGCGGCGCGACCGGCAGCACGGCGGCCAGCGCCGTGTTCGTCGTCTTCAGCTGCTTCTTGAAGCCGGCGCAGCGGTCGCAGCCGCGCAGGTGACGGCGGGCGGGCGCGCTCAGCTTGGTCAGGCCCTCGGCGACTTCGCCGAGCTCGAAGCGGACTTCCTCGCAGCTCAGCTTGCGCGACTCGGCGGCCTCGGCGAGGGAGATGCGGGCGCGCACGAGCAGCGACTTCACCGACGGCACCGTCGTGTCCATCGCCTCGGCGATCTGGTCGTAGGAGAGGGCGTCGATCTCGCGCAGCAGCAGCGCGGTCCGCTGCGTCTCAGGCAGCGAGTGGACGTCGGCGATCAGCTCACGGAAGCTCTCGCGGCGCAGGACCTTGTCGCTCGTCGAGATCCCGTTTTCGGCGAAGTGGATGTCCATCGAGTCCACGCCGGTGGCGGTCGCGCGGCGCAGATGGTTCAGCGAGCGGTTGCGCGCGATCCGGTACAGCCACGGCCGCACGTTGATCGGGCGTTCGTCGGCGAGCACCGCGTTGAAGGCCGCGGCGAAGACCTCCTGCAGCACGTCCTCGGCGTCCTCCTTGGAGGAGAGCATGTGACGGCAGAAGGAGAGCAGCCGCGACTGGTAGCGCGCGCAGAGGACCTCGAAGGCGGCGTGGTGGCCGCGACGGGTCAGCGCGATCAGGCGTTCGTCGGACTGCAGGCGCAGAAGCGCCGACGGCCCGCGCAGGCCTGACATGCTGCTCGGTTGTGTTAGTGCTGAGGCCTCCATCGACAGTGCACCCTCTGTCCTCGTGTCGGTCTTGCCCGTTGAGACACGGTACCAACCGCCTAGTTGCGCTCTCCTAAGCGGGAGTTCAAGGTTTCATAAGGGTCTGTCGGGGCTCTTACACTGGGCTTTCACGGCACGCCCGGGTGGCGGAACGGCTATACGCAGTCGACTTAAAATCGGCGGCCTGAAAGGGCGTGTGGGTTCGACTCCCACCCCGGGCATGGGCGAGCAGTTGCAATCGGCGATTGCAATAGAGTCGCGCCGATGTCAGCCGAGCCTGTCCAGGACGCTCCCGAGGCGGTCAGCTACCACGGCGGCCGGCTGATCGCGAGGCGCCTGAAGGCGCACGGCGTGAGCCATCTGTTCACGCTCTCCGGCGGGCATCTCTTCTCGATCTACGACGGCTGTCGCGAGGAGGGCATCGCGATCGTGGACGTGCGCCACGAGTCCACAGCGGCCTTCGCGGCCGAGGGCTGGGCGAAGGTGACCCGCGAGCCGGGCGTCTGCGCGCTCACCGCGGGCCCGGGCGTCACCAACGGCATGAGCGCGATGGCCTCCGCGCAGGCCAATCACTCGCCGGTCGTGTTCCTGGGCGGGCGCGCGCCGGCGCTTCGCTGGGGCCAGGGCTCGCTGCAGGAGATCGACCACATCCCGTTCGTGCGCCCGCTCTGCAAGCTGGCGGCGACCCCGGAGTCGACCGCGGAGATCCCGGGGCTCGTCGACGACGCCTTCGCGGCCGCGGTCGCCCCGCACGGCGGCCCCGCGTTCGTGGACTTCCCGCTCGATTACGTGTTCAGCGAGGCGCCCGAGCCCGACGAGGCGAGCGACGACGGCGAAGATGACGCGGGCGGTGAGGACAACGGCGTCCACCCGCAGCGCGCGGCGGGCGCGTCGCTCGAGCGCGCGGCCGAGTTGCTGGAGGGCGCCGAACGACCGGTGGTGATGGCCGGCACGGATCTCTACTGGGGACGCGGTGAGCGGGCACTGCTCGAGCTCGTGCAGGAGCTGCGCATCCCGGTCTTCCTCAACGGCCTCGCGCGCGGCTGCGTTGCCGCCGACCACGAGCTGTTCTTCTCGCGGGCGCGCTCGGCGGGGCTGAAGGGCGCGGACGTCGCGCTCGTGATCGGCGTGCCGATGGACTTCCGCCTGGCGTTCGGCGCGTCCTTCGGCGAGGACACCGAGATCGTGGTCATCGACTCCACCGAGCCGGAGCGCAGCCACCCCCGCCCGGTCGCGGCGGAGTGCTACGGCGAGCTCACGCACACGCTCACCGCGATCCGAGGCGGCCGCGGTGCGCTTCCCACTGAGCCCTGGATCGCCGAGCTGCGCAAGGTCGAGGACGAGCGCCGGGCAGCGGAGCGCGCCGAGTTCGAAGACGACCGCTCGCCGCTTCACCCGATGCGACTGTACGCGGAGCTCGCCAAGACGCTCGACCGCGACGCGATCGTGATCGGCGACGGCGGCGACTTCGTCTCCTACGCGGGGCGCGTGATCGACAGCTACCGGCCCGGCTGCTGGCTGGACCCCGGCCCGTTCGGCTGTCTGGGGACCGGTCCCGGCTACGCGCTGGCGGCGAAGCTCGCACACCCCGAGCGCCAGGTCGTGATGATGCTGGGCGACGGCGCGTTCGGCTTCTCGGGGATGGAGTTCGACACGCTCGCGCGCCACGGCGTGAACGTGGTGGGCGTGATGGGCAACAACGGCATCTGGGCGCTGGAGAAGCACCCGATGGAGTTCCTGTACGGGTACTCGGTGGCGGCGGACCTGCGCCCGGGCACGCGCTACGACGAGGTCGTCAGCGCGCTGGGCGGCCACGGCGAGCTGGTGGAGCACCCGCAGGACGTGGCGCCGGCGATCGAGCGCGCGTTCGGCGCGGGCGCGCCGGCGCTGGTGAACGTGCTGACGGACCCGAGCGTGGTGTACCCGCGCAAGTCGAACCTGGCCTGAGTTTTTGATTTAGGGGGTTCCCTGCGTCGTAGCGTCCGACGCCGGGTGCCGCCAGGCGCGGTCAAGCGTCGCGGGCGCCGTTGGCCAGTCTGAGAGCGCCGCCGTAGAGGATGTCGTGCTCGGAGACCTCGACCTGCTCGAGGCCCATCGCGTTCATCGCCTCCGAGAGCAGGATCATGCCGGCGACGATCGTGGGGGCGCGGTCGGGGTGCAGGCCGACGACTTCGCGGCGCTGCTCTTCGGTCATCTCGGCGAGCCGCGCCTCGAGCAGTTCGACCGTCGCGAGCAGCAGCTTGTGGCCGTGCACGCGCGCGGGGTCATACGGGTCGAGCTCCATCTCGATCGAGGCCGCCGAGGTGGCCGTGCCCGCGACGGCGACCCCGCGCTTGACCGGCGCGCGCTCCTCCTCGGGCAGGTGCTCTGCGAACACTGCGCGCGTGTCCTCGCGCAGCGCCTGCAGCTCCTGGCTGGTAGGCGGGTCGTTGTGGATGTGGCGCTCTGACATCCGCACCACTCCCGCGGGCGTGGAGACGTGGAAGCCGGCGCTGCGCCCGGTGCCGACGACGAACTCGGTCGAGCCGCCGCCGATGTCGATCACGACCGTCGGCTCGACGGCGGCCGGGCGCCCGGCCATCGCACCGAGGAAGGTGAGCTGCGCCTCTTCGTCGCCGCTCAGCACTTTCGCGTCGAGCCCCAGCTCGTCGCGCACACGACCGGCGAACTCCGGGCCGTTGGAGGCGTCGCGCACGGCCGATGTCAGGACCGCAAGGTTCGCCTCGCAACCCGCCTCGTCGATCTCGCTGCGGTACTCCGTGAGGACGCGCCAGGTGCGTTCGACGGACTCGGGGTCGAGCGTGCCGTTCGCGTCGACGCCGTGGCCGAGGCGCGTCACCTGCGAGCGCCTGGAGACGGACTCGACGGCGCTCGATCCGGCCTGGACGTCGGCGATCAGCAGCCGGGTCGAGTTGGTCCCGATGTCGACGACGGCGACGCGCACGGCGAAGATCCTAAAGCGAGGAGCGCAGGGTTGGAAAACGGCCGCAAACAGGCGCCTGGGAGGGTGGCCGAAAATGGGCGTCTCTGCTAGAACTGGAGGTAGCGACGCGGGGTGGAGCAGTCTGGTAGCTCGTCGGGCTCATAACCCGAAGGTCGCGGGTTCGAATCCCGCCCCCGCTATGAAGAAGGAGCCCCGCGGATGCGGGGCTTTTTTTGGAGGGGTTCACGTGAAGATGATCTGGCCGCCGCCCGCCAGGGCGTAGAACTCCCCGACGGTGATGATCTCCTGAACCTGGGGTATGAAGTCCTCGTCGCTGAGCTTGAACAGGTCAACCGATGCCTTGCAGGCGTACAGTCCGGCGCCGGAGTCGGCGATCATCTCGACGAACTCGGGAATCGGCGGTATGTCGAGCTTCTCCATCTCCCCGGCGAGCTGGTGGGTGACGAGCGCTGACATGCCTGGAAATCCGCCGGCCCAGGTAGCGAGGTGCAGGCCGGGGTTGCCCACCGTCGCCACCTTCACGTGCTCGTGCTTGGCCTTGTTGATCGCGTCCAGCCCGAAGAACGTGAAGAACAGGTTCGCCTCGATGCCCTCCATGCGGGCTCCGTTGGCCATGATCAGCCCGGGGTAGATGCCCTCGAGCGAGCCCTTGGAGATGATGATGGAGACCTTCTCGATGCTGTCGCTCATCGTTGCCTCAATCGCTTTCGAGGGGCCTAGATGCAGCCCCGGGGCTTGGGAATGCCGCCGATCTTCGCGGCGAGCTTGGCGGGGCCCCTGGGGAACAGTTCGTAGAGCTCTTTGATCGGTACCCCGGAGGTCTTGCCGAGGCTGCGGATCGACGGCGCCGAGCCGGTCTCCAGGTAGGTGTTGCGCATGAAGTTGATGACCTGCCAGTGACGGTCGCCGAGATGCTCGATGCCGTTGTCGTGAGCGATCTCCTCGGCGATCTGTGCGTTCCACTGCTGTGCGTCGAGCAGGAATCCCTCGGCGTCGACCTCGACCGGCGAGCCGGCGAGCGTGACGGTTGTCATTGAGTGCCTCCCGACGTCTTGGCCACCGACGGCACGGCGTCGGAGTGAAACGCTGCGCTGACGCCGGGTACGTCGTGCCCCGGCAGGAGCACATGCCAGTAGAGCGGCTGGAAAGCGAGCTTCGCCAGGTGGTTGAGCCTCGACTCGGCCAGCAACGGAAGCGGGCCGAAGTGCGAGTCGGGGTAGCGGCCGGGCAGCGGCTCTGTCTCGTAGTCGAAGTCGATCAGCAGCGCCTTGTGAAAGCCCGTCTCGATAAAGCAGTTCGCATGACCGTCGTAGTTCCCGGTCAACTCCTCGCCGGCGAGGAATCGCTGGATGTTCTCCGCCACCGTCTCTCCCTCGAAGTGGGTGACCGAGCCGGCCTTCGAGGTCGGCACGTCGGCGGCGTCGCCGATCACGAAGACGTTCGGCGCGGTCTTTGCCTGGAGCGTGTGGCGATCGGCCGGCACGAACCCGAGCGCATCGCCCAAGCCCTTTGAGCGCGCGATGTACTCAGGGCCGCCGTGCACGGGGATCGTGACCAGCAGGTCGTAGTCGATCTCGCGCTCGTCCCAGCTGTACAGCCGCCTTGCGGCGCCGTCGACGCGGCCGGTCGCGAATTCGGACTCGACGCCGGATGCCGCGCTCGGCAAGCAGCGAGTCCAGGTGCGCGGAGGCGACCGGCTTCGTGAACGCCCCGTCGAGCGGCGTGACGAACGTGAGCTCGACATCGTCGCGCACGCCGCGCTCGCGTAGTTGCCAGTCGGCGAGGAAGCAGAACTCAAGCGGAGCCACCGGGCACTTGATCGGCATGTCGATCACGTTGACCACGAGACGGCCCCCGTCGAAGTCGTCCAGCGCGCGCTCGCAGGGCGGTTGCGCCCGCAAGCGAGTAGAAGGTGTGGATCGAGCGGCCCCACTCGGGTCCTTGCAGGCCATCGGTCTCCCGCGGTTGAAGCGTTGCGCCGGTGGCGATCACCAGGACGTCATATGGGATATCCGTGCCGTCAACGAGATGGACGGTGTTCTCGGCGAGATCGACGTCCTCGACCTCGGCGAGGCGGAACTCGATGCCGGCGCGAAGCTGCTCGTGGCGAGGCCGGACTATCTCCTCTGGCTCCGCGAGCCCGAACGGGACGAACAGCAGCCCGGGCTGGTAGACGTGGTCGTCGTCGCGGTCGATGACCGTGATCTGCGCCTCGTCGCCGAAGCGGCGCGCCAGCCGGTTGGCGAGCAGCGTGCCCCCAGTGCCACCGCCGAGAACGACAATTCTGTGTGTCATCGCATCGTCCATCCTGGCCGCTGGCGCTTGCTGCTCCAAGCGGGATACGCCGTGCGGCGACTGCGGAAAATTGCGGAGCCGCGGACGGATCGGTGCTCGTGTCGGTTGACATGGCTCCTCACCCTGATTGGGGCTTGCCTGGTGACGGCTCATCCTGATCAGGAGTGTCCGAACCGAACGTCGGGCAGGACCCGGCGCAACCACCTGGGCAGGTACCAGGCGCGGGCACCCATGAGCCGCAGCAGGACCGGGAGCAGGAGCAGCCGCACGAGCGCCGCGTCGAGCAGCACGGCCACGCCGAGGATGATCCCCATCTCCTTTGGCGGCAGCGGCCCGGAGAGCGCGAATGTGAAGAACACCGCGACCATCACCGCTGCGGCGGCGAAGATCACGCGTCCGGAGTGCGCCATCCCGTTGACCATTGCGTCCTTGGCGCTTTTCGTGCCGTCCCAATGCTCCTTGGCGGAGGAGAGCAGGAACATCGTGTAGTCCATCGAGATCGCAAAGATCATGGCGAAGAAGAACACTGGCCCCCAGGCGTCAAGGAACCCCTGGGGCTGGAAGCCGAGCAGCGAGTGCAAATCGCCGTCTTGGAAGATCCACTTGGAGACTCCGAACGCCGCGCCGGTGGCGAGCAGGTTGGTCAGCACGCCGGCCGCGGCGAGCAGCGGCGCTTGCAGAGCGAACAGCAGCAGCAGGAACCCGAGCACCAACACGACTCCGATCACGAGCGAGGTCTTGGCGGAGAGCAGTTTCTGCAAGTCGTGGTTTTCGGAGACGGCGCCACCGAGCACCGTCCCCGCGGGCAGCTCGCTGCGCAGCCGATTGATGGTTGTGCCGACCGCCGGGTCTGATGGGTCCTGGCGTGGAATGGCCGTGACCATCACGAGGCCGTTGCTCCCGCTCTGGGGCGGCATTACCTGAGCGATGCCGGTGTCTGCCGCTGCAATCGCGGCTACCTTCGTTGCGTCGGCGGCGGGCGTGATGAGTTGCAGCGGTCCGGTGGCTCCCGGGCCCATGGCGGACTGGACTCGGTCGTAGCCGATGCGGGAGGAGTCACTTGCCGGGACGACCTTGATCGAGGGCATGGAGGTCTTCAGCTGGGTGACGGGGTAGGCGAGTGCGAGCAGCGCGAGCAGCGAAGGGATCCCGTAGCGCCACGGATGGGCCCAGAGTCGTTCGCCCCAGGCGGCGAAGCGGGGGGAGCGGTGCTCGCCGCTGTGCGCCCAGGGAAGCGCGAGGTTGTCGACTTTCGGGCCGAGCTTGGCGAGCACAGCCGGCAGCAGTGTGAGCGTCGCGGCGAGCACGAAGACGACGGCGAGCATGATCCCGAGGCTCATGCTGCGGAAGGCGGGGCTTGGGACGAGCATCACTGCGGTGAGCGAGATGAGGACCGTCACGCCGCTGAACAAGACGGCCTTGCCGGCCGTGTCCATCGTCACGGCGGTTGCTTCCTCGGCGTCCATCTTGGAGCCGAACATGGCGCCGCGGAAGCGCATCACGATAAACAGGGCGTAGTCGATGCCCAGGGCGAGTGCGAACATCAGCGCGAAGTTCATTGCCCAGATCGAGATCGGGGCGATCTTGGTTCCGAGGTAGAGCATCCCGGCGGCTGAGAGCAGGCCGACCATCGTCAGCATCAGCGGCAGGCCGGCGGCCACGAGCGATCCGAACGCGAGCAGCATGATGCCGAGCGTCACCGGCCAGGAGATGACCTCCGACTTGAGCATCGCCGAGCGGTTGGCGGCGTTGAAGTCGGACCACATACCGGCGGCGCCGGTGAGGTTCACGACCACCGTGCCGGTCGAGAGCCCATGAAGGGCGCCCTTGAGTTTGTCGGCCGCAGCGACCATTTCGTTGGGGTTCTTTGCGGCGCCCGCTTGGATGATGGCTGTATGGCCGTCACGGGAGATCGACAGTCCGGGCCTAGGCGGCACCACAGTGCGAATCGCGCCGTTGGCGCGGAGCGTCTGTTCGACCCGCGTGATCGCTGACTTGAACGTCGCCGCGCTCACGGTTTCAGTCGGCGAGTACACGACGGTCATCAGGCCGTAGCTGCCGAGGCCCGCGAAGTCCTTTTCGACCAGCTTGCGTGCCTGCACCGACTGCGAGCCGCTCGCTTCCCAGCCCGCGCCGGACAGGGCCGTCTCTGCTTTCGGAGCGAAGAAGCCGAGTGCCACAGCTACCACTGCCCAACCAATGAGGACCGTGCGGAAGTGGGTGGCCGTGTAGCGCCCGAGGCGACCGATCGGCCCGACGTGCGTCGTGCGCTTGATCGGCTGCCCGGCCGGCACCGCGGCAGGGCGTGCAGTGGTCGTGCTCACGAGTGAGCCTTCTGGCGCGGGTACAGGACGGATCGCAGCGAGAACAGGCGGCGCAAGATCAGCGAGGCGGGGCACGCGCCCAGGAGCACGTAAAGCCACTGGTTGACTCCGACAAAGGCGGTCAGCAGGAGAAACCAGGGAGAGACAAGCGCCGCCAGCGCAACGCTGAGCAGCGTCATGGTGCCTGCGAGCGCGAAAAGCACCCGCTCGAGCGGCCAGCGAGAATCGTCGGCGCCCGTCTCTTCTCGCGACGAGCGCGCGCATGCGGTTGCGCTCATTGCTTGGCTCCTCCCGGCAGTAGTGAGTCGAGCTCGTCCAGTTGGCGGCGCAGACCGCCGCAGACCTGCTCGCACAGGTCGAACACGCCTTCGTCGGCGATCGCGTAGACCGAGAAGTTCCCGTCCTTGCTGCGGCTCACCAGCCCGCTGCGAAGCAGCACGCCGAGATGCTTGGAGACACTTTGCTGAGAGGCGCCGGTCGCGCGTTGAAGCTCCTGGACGGTGGCCGGAGCCTCGCGCAGCGCGTCCAGGAGACGAATGCGCATCGGCTCGCCGAGGACGCGAAATCGCTCTGCGATCAACTCGACGAGCGGCGCCGGTAGCGGGTGGGGGACGTCAGTGGTGGTAGGCATGCGCCCACGATAGCACAACTCTATCGTTGTATACTACTGTCGTTGTATAGGTACGGGCTACGGATCGCGTCGGGTAGTTGCGTCCGATGGAATTCGACACTCGCCGAGGGACGCTCAAGTCAAAACTCCCCCAGAGGAGGAACGACATGCTCAGTAGTCCACAGCAGATGCTCCTGAGGACCAGCAAGTGCGCACGGCCGATGCTCTGATGGCCATGACCGCGACAGCCCGCCGCGCGGGCAATGGCCTCAAGCATGAAGTCGACGTGAACGGCCGGCACAAGATCGTTACCGACGAGCCAGAGTCCCTCGGCGGCACGGACTGCGGGCCCGCCCCGCACGAGCTGCTGGCCGCGACACTGGCCTCGTGCGTAGCGACGATGATCGCCATGTACGCGCAGAACCGCGGCTGGGACATCGGCGAGACAGCCGTCGACGTCGACTACGATGCCGACAGCGCTCCGCGGCGTGTCGCGATCGACGTGCACCTTCCCGATGGCCTCACGCCCGATCAGCAGCGCAGGCTCATGCGCGTAGCCGAGACCTGCCCCGTGCGTCGCGCACTGGAAGCAGGCTTCATCTTCGAGGAGCGGAAGGTCATCGCGCGGGCGCCGACCGGTGTCGCGTAGGGCGGGAGGGATTGGCGGGAGTGACGTCCAGTGCGCCCCGCTATCGGAGGCCCACCGACCCCGAAAGGGCCCCCGCCCGGAGGCCGCCTGAGAGCGAGAGCCGCCCCACCGGGCGGCTCTCGGGGTTCTGGGGCGAGCCCTCGTCTACGCTCCCCGGATGCACTGGCAGTGGCTGCTCGGCGGAGGATGCGCGTTCCTGCTGGCGTTCGTCACCGCGTCGGCCGGCGTCTCTGGCGCCGTGATGTTCCTGCCGTTTCAAGTCGGCAACCTCCTAGCGCACTCTCGCCTGAGCGGCGGTCTGCGTGTCGAAGCGGCTGCCGCGGGTCGGACGTAGCGGGGGTCGCGTATGGACGCGTCGTCTTCTCTGTATGACTGGGCCGGAGGCGAAGCCGCGTTTGTGCGGCTGATAAATGCGTTCTATGACCGCGTCGAAGCCGACGATCTGCTTTCGGGATTGTTCCCGGGCGGTGTGACCGAGGAGCATCGGCTGCACGTCATCGCGTGGTGGTCGGAGGTCTTCGGTGGTCCAACGCGATACACGGATGAGCTGGGCGGCTACGAGCGGATGCTCGCCAAGCACCACGACCTGGCGATCACAGCTGGGCAGCGATTCCGCTTCGCCTCCTTGATGAGCCTCGCCGCCGACGACGCCGGACTGCCCGATGACCCCGAGTTCCGTTCGGCGTTCGTGGCCTACCTGGAGTGGGGAACGCGGCTCGCGCAACACAACTCGCAGCCTGGGGCCGAGGTCGTTGGCCACGCGCCCGTCCCGCGATGGGGTTGGGGCGAGGCGCCGCCGTTCAAGCCCTGAGCGTCGGCGCCGGCCGGGCTAGCGAGAGATACAGCTGATCCGGCCGTCGTTCTCGAGGATCGCCCAAGCCAGATCGGCGACCGAGGTGATCTGGTTCTGACGAGCTTCCTCCTCGATGTCCGCAAGCGTGATCCGCTCGCGGCGCATGTTGCGCTGGATCGGCTTGCCCTCCTGCACGAGCACGACGGGCTCACCCTCGCTCACCAGCCTGACCCAGCGAAAGCGATAGGTGAGCCAGCTCACGAGCACCGACAGCACGCCGATCGTCGCGATCACGGTCAGCGCGCCCGTGACTGAGTAGTCGCTCTGCGTAACTCCCTGCTGGACGAGGTCACCGACGACGACCAGCAGGATCACATCGAAGGGCTCCAGCTGGCTGAGCTCGCGACGGCCGACGATGCGCGTCAGCAGGAACACGAAGAAGAACACGACCGCGGCACGAATCACGAGGTCCACGGCTCACCTCCTTGCACGTAGTCCAGCCCGCTCACGGGAAGATCCTCAGCGAGTGGTGCAGGGTCGCCAGTGTCGTGCCCGCGTCCTCGAGCGCCAGGTCCTGCGTGCGCGAGCCGACATTGGTCGGGTTGACCTGGAAGTTGATCCAGACGCGAAGCGTTTTCCGGGCGGCCCAGGTGCCGTATTCGAAGACGACCTTGCCGTCGCGCGAGGTTTCGCTTTCCGGTTCGGGCTTGACCGAGTTGACGCCCATCGAATCCCACCATCCTTCGTCGAAGACGAGCTGCAGATGGTGGATTTCCTGGTGCGGGACCACGGTCACGCGGGCTTGGAACAGGAGCCCGCCGCGCAATCGTGTCGGCGCGGTGAGGGTCAGGCTCGCGGCGGACGTGCGGGCTGAGACGGTCGAGGGCTGCTGGCCGAACACGTTGAGCAGCGCCAGCACCGGCAGCGCGGCGACGCAGCAGAGCAGCACCCGACGCACCCAGGGCCGACGTCCCTGCAGGTCGCGGTTGTGCTCCAACGTCAGCCCGTCGGGCAGGGGGGCCATCGAAACCTCTTCGCGCTTGCAGGGCGCGCTCCTGCCGTAACGACCGTGAGGCGCGGGCGCGATTGACGGAGGTCGCTCTGGGTAGGTGCCCCTGCACCCGGTTGAGCGATCAGAAGGAGGCCAGCCCGATGAAGATCGGCTATTTCCTGTCAAGTGAGGAGTTCGGCCCGCGCGAGCTCATCGACCAGGCGCGCATGGCCGAGGACGCCGGCTTCCAGGGCCTGTGGATCTCAGACCACTACCACCCGTGGAACGATCAGCAGGGACACAGCGGCTTCGTCTGGTCGACGATCGGCGCGCTCTCCCAAGCGACCTCCGAGATGAAGGTCACGACCGCTGTGACCTGCCCGACCCTGCGCATCCATCCGGCAGTGATCGCGCAGGCGGCGGCCACCAGTGCCGTCATGCTCGAGGGGCGCTTTGCGCTCGGGCTGGGCAGCGGCGAGGCGCTCAACGAGCACATCCTGGGCGACCACTGGCCCGAGGTCGACGAACGGCTCGAGATGCTCGAGGAGGCGGTGGAGGTGATCCGCACGCTCTGGCAGGGCGGGATGCAGAGCCACCGCGGACAGCATTACCGCGTCGAGAACGCCCGCGTCTATGACCTGCCCGAGCAGACGCCGCCGATCCTGATCTCCGGCTTCGGTCCCAAGGCCACGACCCTCGCCGGCAAGATCGGTGACGGGTACTGCACGGTGCAGCCCGACCGCGGGGAAGTCAAACGGTTCCGCGATGCCGGCGGCAAGGGGCCCGTCGCCGGTGGCATGAAGGTCTGCTGGGGGGCGGACGAGCATCAGGCACGAGTCACCGCACACCGGCTCTGGCCGAACGAGCAGCTGCCCGGCGAGCTCGCCCAGATCCTGCCGACCCCCGCTCATTTCGAGCAGGCGTGCGAGCTCATCACCGAGGACATGGTGGCCGAAGAGGTGCCGTGCGGCCCGGATCTCGATCTGCACCTGGAGGCGATCCGCCGCTACCGCGACGCCGGGTTCGACGAGCTCTACATCCAGCAGATCGGACCCGAGCAGGAGCCCTTCTTCGAGACCTACGCCAACGAGATCCTGCCCCATTTCGACAGTGCGACGTCCGCGGTCAGCTACGCCGCCCCATGAGCGACGGGTGAGCGCTGCTCAAGCCGGCGCCGTCGGCGACGCCCTCGAACAGCTCGGCGCGGCTCACCGGCTGCACGAACGCCCTGCGGCCTGACCGCGTCGGAGCCGGTCTGACGGCTTGCGTCCTGTCGCATTGGGTAACCGACTCATAGAGACAGCCAGCAACAGGAGGACGCATTGTCAGCGACGAAGAGCAGCAACGGCATCCTCGCTGAGGAGGCTCGTGAGGAGCGCGAGCGCATCGTGGAGATGCTCACCAGGGCGTACTGGATGGAGATCGAGACCGTGATGAGCTACATCGCCAACTCGGTGAACCCCGACGGCGTGCGCGCGCAGGAGATCATCAAGTCCCTGCAGGCCGACATTCAGGAGGAGCTCGGGCACGCGACCCAGTTCGCTGGTCGCATCAAGGAGCTCTACGGGGTCGTCCCCGGCTCGCTGGACTTCCAAGCCGAGCAGTCCTACCTGCAGCCGCCCGAGCAGCAGACCGACATCGTGCACGTGATCGAGGGCGTGATCGAGGCCGAGACCGGTGCGATCGACTTCTACAACGAGATCATCGAGGCGACCGAGGAGGCCGATCCCGTCACCAATGACATGGTGATCGCGATCCTCCACGACGAGGAGGGCCACCGCCGTCTGTTCGAGGGTTTCCTGCGCGAGTACCAAGACCGATCGTGACCGGCGCGGCTCGCACCGGTCCGGCTCCGGCGGAGCAACCGGCTCGAGAGCTCGTGGAGCGCGTCGTGAGCCTCACCTTCGACGATGGTCCCGACGAGACTTGGACGCCGCTCGTTGTGGAGCAGCTGGCCCGCTGCGGTGTCACGGCGACCTTCTTCATGGTCGGCGAGCGGGTGCGCACCCGACCGGAGCTCGCGCGCTCCGTGTCAGCTGCCGGTCACGAGGTCCAGCTGCACTGTGACCGCCACATCCGACACACGGAGCTGACCGAAGCCGAGGTGATGCTCGACGCCCGGACGGCGCTCGACTCCCTGGCCGCCATCGCCGTGCATCCGCGGCTTTGGCGGACGCCGTGGGGCGTATGCACCGATGCGAGCCGTCGGGTCGCAGCACGGCTGGGCCTGCAGCTCGTGCGCTGGTCGATCGACACGCACGACTGGCGCGGCGATCGGCCGGCGCGGATGCTCGCGAACGCCCGCGGCCATCTCCTCGACGGCGGTGCGGTTTTGATGCATGACGCCCTCGGCCCCGGAGCGCGGCGCGCCGGCTGCGAGAACACGGTTGCCCTGCTGCCCGCGCTGGCCGCGGCGGCTCGCGCCAGCGGGCTCGCGCTTGCGCCGATGGGCGAGGACGTGTCGAGCCGGTCCCCGATCGGGGTGGCGGCGTGAGCGTCCAGCAGATGCCGGCGCAAGCCTCCGGGGAAGGACTCGAGCACGCGCTTGCACGCATCGCCGGGCGCGCGGCGGAGCTCGATCGCCGGCCGCGGTTCCCGGCACAGAACTTCGCCGATCTCGCCACTGCCGGCGCGCTCGCGCCGCCGCCGGACGGGCTGGTGGGCGAAGCCTCACTCGTGCGGGCCGTGGCAGCGGCGGACGCCTCGACCGCGCGCATCCTCGACGGGCACCTCAACGGCATCGAGCGCTTGACTCTCGCCGCCCCCGAGCCGCTGCGCTCCGAGCAGCTCACCCAGATACAGGAGGGCGGGCTGCTGCTCGGCGTGTGGGGCGCCGACCCGGCCGCCGGCGAGGGGCCAGCCCGCCCGGCTCGAGCGCGACGGCGGCCGGCTTCTTCTGCGCGGGGTCAAGACCTTCTGCTCGGGCGCCGGCGGCGTGCAGCGCGCGCTCGTCCTCGCCGCTGACAACGACGGTTCCAAGCGCCTCGTCTACATCGAGACCGGCGAGATCAGCATCGACCGCGGCTGGTATCGGGCATCGGGGCTGCGCGCCTCGGAGAGCCACCGCGTCGAGTTCCACGACACCCCGGTGCTCGCGGTCCTCGGGAGCCCCGGCGAGCTCTCGCGCGAGCCCTACTTCTCCCGCGACAGCGTCCGCACCTCCGCGACCTGGGCGGGCCTCGCGGACAGCATCGTGCGCGAGACGATCAGTGCGCTCGACCCCGACCGAACCGATGCAGTGCAAGCCCACGCGCTCGGCAGGATGCGCATCGCGCGGAGCACGATCGATCGCTGGCTCGACCACACCGCCGCCGCCCTCAACCGGCCGCCGGACACGCCAGCCGAGATCGAGCCGGCCGTGCTTGCTGTCGAATGCCGCGTCGCCCTGGCGGACGCAGCTCGGCTGATCTCCGCGAGCGCGGCACAGGTCTGCGGGTCACGGGCGCTGATCGGTGCGAGCACGCTCGACCGTAGCCGTCGCGACCTCGACCTGTTCCTCCTGCAGCACCGGCTGGATCCGAAGATCGCGCAGCTCGGCATCCAAACGCTCTCCGCGGAGCAGACGTGAGCGCCGCCGCCGACCTCGAGCGCTTCGAGCGGCTCTATCGGCAGAGCCCCGACCCCTGGGGTTACCGTACGAGCAGCTACGAGCAGCAGAAGTACGCGGCGACCCTCGCTGCCCTGCCGCGACGGTCGTACGGCCTCGCACTCGAGGTGGGCTGCTCGATCGGCGTCTTCACCGGCCAGCTGGCTGCGCGCTGCGAGCACGTCGTTGCCATCGACTTCTCCCTGAGCGCGCTGGAGCTGGCGCGCCGCAACCTGCGAACGGTGAGCAACGTCGATCTGCTGCGTGCCGCCTTTCCCGATGAGACTCCGCCCGGCTCCTGGGATCTGATCGTGTGCTCCGAGGTTCTCTACTACCTGCGGCCGCCCGCGCTCGCAGAGGCGATCGCCTGGATCACCTCACAGCTCTCCTATGGCGCGAGCGTTCTAGCCGTCAGCTGGCGCGGCACCGGCCGCGACGAGCCGCACACCGGCGACGAGGTGCACGACCAGCTCTCACGCGAGCTCGCACGCTGGCACGCGCTCGACGCACGCCAGGATCAATATCGGCTCGACCGCTTCGACGGGACATGAATCCCCGGCGGATCGTGGTCGTCGGGGCGGGTCCCGCCGGGCTGGCGACGGCGCGCGCCTACCGCGCGCAGGGCGGCACCGCCGAGGTTGTGATGTTCGGCAAGGAGCTCCTGGTCCCCTACAACCGGCCGCCGCTCACCAAGGAGTTCCTGCGGGGCGAACTCGACACAGCGGAGCTCCCGATCGAGCAGCCCGGATGGTTCGAGAAGCACGACGTCGAGCTGCGTCTCGGCTGTGAGGTGAGCGCGATCGATCCCCGTGCTGGCGCCGTCGAGGCAGACGGTCACGCACTCAGCGCCGACGCGATCGTGCTCGCCACGGGCGCAGAGCCGTCCCGGCCCGACCTCCCCGGCCTGGACGACCCGCGCGTGCAGACGATGCGCGAGCGCCGCGACAGCGAAAGCATCGCCGCGCGTGCCGAGGCGGGCGCTCGGACCGTCGTGCTGGGGACCGGGTTCATCGGCTGCGAGCTCGCCGCCTCGCTCGCTCTCAAGGACGTCGACGTCACGCTCGTCGGCCAGGAAGCGGCGCCGCAGGAGCAGCGCCTGGGCAGCGAGGCCGCGGAGCGCATCGCGCGTTGGCTCGCCGACGCCGGCGTGAGGCTCCGGATGGGCGTCGAGGTCTCGTCCGTGACCGACGGCCGTAACGTCGCGCTCGACCACGGCGAGTCGATCGAGGCTGACAACGTCGTGCTCGCGATGGGCGTCCGTCCCCGCAGCGAGCTTGCCGTGCGGGCGGGCCTGAGGACGGTCGACGGCGCGACCCTCACCGATGCGCACATGCGCGCACACGAGCGAGTGTCCGCCGTCGGCGATGTCGCATATGCCCACAACCGCAGCGCGGGCCGGCGGCTGCGCGTCGAGCACTGGGGTGACGCGCTCGGCCAAGGCGAGGTCGCGGGGCGTGTTCTGGCCGGCCAGGACGCGGAGTGGCGGGACGTACCCGGCTTCTGGTCGACGATCGGCGAAGAGACCCTCAAGTACGCGGCGTGGGGCGACGGCCACGACCGATGCCGGCTCGAGGAGCACCCCGGTGGTGCGTTCACTGTCTGGTACTCGCGCGAGAACAAGCTTGTCGGAGCGCTCACGCACGACCGCGACGAGGACTACGAACGAGCCCAAGATCTGATCGCCGCCGGGGCGAGTGCACCGTGAGCGAGCACCCGGACCACCGTCACCTCGGCCCGAGCGACGTCGGGCTGGCGCCGCCGCACTCCGACCTGCGCGCCGTAGTCGTCGTCCCGGCCCGCGACGAGGCGCCTCGCATCGCCGCCTGCCTGCGCGCGCTCGCCAGTCAGCGCGACATGCCCGCCGGCAGCTATGAGGCGATCGTGATCCTCGACGGCTGCCGTGACAACACACTCGAGGTCATCCAGCGGACAGCGCAGCGCTACGAACGGCTCCCCATCCACACCGTCGTCCTCCCCGAGCCGCAAGGCGTGGGACGGGCGCGGCGGCTGGGCATGGACATCGCCTGCCGGCGACTCCTCGGCCTGAAACGAGAGAACGGGCTGATCGCAAGCACCGACGCCGATACGACGGTTTCCGCGGACTGGCTCTCGACACAGCTCGTCCTCTCGCGATCGGGCGCTGCCGCGATCGGTGGGTTGATCGAACTCCACCCCTCAGAGCGAGAGGCGCTAGATCCGCACGCCCTCACCGTGCGCGAGCAGAACGCCGAGAAGCGACTCGCGCTCGCCGTCGAGCAGGCCGGGGGCACTGCGCCGGTCGAGCACCCGCACTTCTCGGGCGCATCCCTCGCGCTCACCGCCTTGGCCTATCAGCGCTGCGGCGGGCTGCCGGTGCGCGCCGCGCTCGAGGACGAGGCACTGGCTGACGCGCTCACGAGGCAGGGCATCGCGATCCATCGCCCACGTCATGTCCGGGTGAGGACCTCTGCCCGCACCGACGGACGGGCTCCGCGCGGCCTCGCTCGAGACCTCATGTCCGCAGAATGGCGCGCGCGGCGCTCCTACGATGCCGGCGAGTTCCCTCTCGACCGTCTCCTCGCCGCCAAGCAGCACACCGTGGCCCTGGTGCTGCCGACCCGCGAGGTCGCACAGACGATCGGCCCGATCGCTCGCACCGCTGCCCGCCTGAGGGATGCCGGCCTGCTCGACGAGGTGCTGGTAGTCGACGCCGACTCCACCGACGACACCGCCAGGATCGCTCGCCAAGCCGGGCTCCGCGTGGCCCAGGAGAACCGGCTGCTCGGCGACTACGGTCCCGCACAGGGAAAGGGCGATGCCATGTGGCGCGGACTCGCGACCACCACCAGTGAGATCGTCGCTTTCGCTGACACGGACACCGAGGACTTTCACGACGGGTTCCTCCTCGGCCTGATCGGGCCGCTGCTCTGCGACCCTGACGTGCAGCTGGTCAAGGGCACCTTCCGCCGCCCGTTTCGCGACGGCGGCGCCATCCTCGCCGAAGGCGGCGGACGTGTGACGGAGTTGATGGCAAGGCCGCTGCTGAACCTTCACGCCCCTGAGCTGGCTGTGTTCGATCAGCCGCTCGCGGGAGAGACTGCCGGACGCCGCACGCTGCTCGAAGGAATCCCGTTCAGTGCCGGTTACGGCGTCGAGATCGCGATGCTGATCGACAGCTGGCGGACCCATGGGTTGCACGCTCTTGCGCAGGTCGACCTCGGGCAGAGACAGAACCGCCACCAGCCGCTTCGCGACCTCTCAGCGATGGCCTACGCCGTGCTCGTCGCCGCCGAGACCCGGTTCCTCGGCGCTGAGTTCGCCGACAGCCGCGCCTGCGGCTCGATCATCCTGCCCCCCACGACCGGCGCCCCGGAGACGACGGAGACTCGCCGGGTCACGGTCGAGGAACGCCCGCCGCTGGCCGAGCGCCGCCGGCATGCGCGAGCCCCAGCCGCCTGACACCGGAGCCGTGGGCCACCGAGCGTCGAGCGCGCGTCGCTAAAGCGAGGACAGCGCGCTCAGCACGTTCGTCTTCGCCGGCACGAGGGCGGCGGCGTCGAACGAGCGCAGCTCCGCGGCGGTGACGCCTTGGGTGGCCAGCTCGGCTTCGGCGTGGGCGATGACCTTCGCCGACTGCTTCTTGCTCAGCTTGAACCCGATGTGTGCAGCGCGCAGGACCGCTGCCACCGCCTTGCCGGCGGCCGTCTCGCCGGCCTCGTCGCCTGTCTCCCGAGAGAGCAGCGTCCCGAGCTGGGCGTCCTGGGCGGTGACTGCCATCTGGTTGTGTGCCGCGGCGGCGGCGGACTCGCGGCTGACGGTTTCTTCGACTGCGGTGGCATCGGCGGCCACCTTGGCGGCGGCAGAGCCGAGGCTCGAGAGCGGCGCGCGGAGCTTCGTGCAGAGCTTCTTGATCTTCGCGCGGTAGCGCCCGCAGCTGGGCAGGCTCGACGAAGGCGCCGCGGCCGGCTCCGCCAGCACGCCGATGCTGTCCAGCGGCGGGTCCTTGAAGGTCTTGTAGTCCTTCCCGAGTCGCGTCGCCGCGGCTTTGCAGAACGGTGTCAGCGCCGAGGACGCGAGCGTGCCCGTCATCGCGAGGATCCCGCCTGCGGGACCCAGGCCCAACGTCAGGATGCCGGCGCCCGCCATGACCAGGCCGCCCGCGTAGGGCAGACAGAGGCGCTCGGCGTTCCCAATCGCCGTGTTGCGCATGTCTTCTTCTGCAGCCTTCTTGGCTTTGTTGAACTCGGGTCCGAAGGGGGTCGGTGAGGTGGGCGGCGGAGTCGTGGTCGCGCTTTGCACGCTGCCCGTGGTGCCGACGACGAGCGTGGAGGAGATTTCGACGAGATAGGGGTCACCTGCGCCTGACGGGACCTCGCGCGTGAAGACGTCGCTGAAGGGTGCGGACCACGGCCCGCCTGCCGGCACGTTGAAGACCGGTTTTTCCGCGCCGCCCAGTTTTTCGAGTTCGCTCGCGCTCGCCGATCCTTCGAAGAACCTGGCGAACCCGTCCGGGTCGACTTTTGCGAGGAACGCGTTGATCGAGCAGCTGTCTTCGGAGTTGTCGCTCGACTGAAGCGCCTGGGAGCTGGCCGGGACTTCCGTGGATACCTGGAAGCCGGACCCGTTCGGGGCGATCGTGAAGAAGCTTTCGGCCCCGGGCCGTGCGCTCAGCGTCGCGGTGCATTCTTCCACCGGCCCGCTTTTCGCCCCTTTGGTGTCGAAGTGCGCCGTGCCCGACAGGCTCGTGAAATGCCAGGCGCCCAAGACCGGCGCCGAGGTCGTGTGGCCGGTGGCGGTCCAGGAGAGCTGAAGCTTGATCTTGCCGAAGTTGTGTTCGGAGGGCCCCGTCTTTTCCAGGCCGGTGGGCCCTTCGGCGAGGAGCGTGCCGCTGTATTCGAGGCCGGCTTCGAAGGCGTTCGCGCCGGAAGCGGCGAGCGCCGGCAGAGCGAACGCGAGACCCGAGGCCAGGATCGCGAGGCGCGGCCTCAGAAGCGAGGTCAGTTGCCGGCGCGGTTTCGGCGCGTCCTCGCCGCGCACCGAGACGACCCGCGATCCCCTCACCTCGTCGATCCCCCCACGATCCCCCCGTTGCAATGCCGTTCCCCTCACGCCAGGAGCCCCTCCAAGGGCGAATCCGCTTGCTCGCGCGCAGAGACTAACAACGCGAGGAGGGATCGGGCTACTGGAACTCGGTCACCAGGTATACGTCGGACTTGCGCAGCACGAGCGGGTCGGGCGGCGCGTCTTGAGCTCCACCGAGGTGGTGGACGGTGTAGGTGTCGCGACCGAGCTGGATGATCGCGGCGACCGTCTGGCCATTGCCGCTGTCGAGCTCGCCGACGCGCAGCTGGCAGTCGTGTCCGCTGCGCCGGCAGAGGACGCCTTCGATGCGCCGCTCACGAGAGACCTCTCCGATGCACGCCTCTGCCCGGTCGCGAAACTCGCGGTAGGTTCGCTCTGCGGTCACTGACCCATCTTCGAGTGGCGGGATGAAAAAGGCGGCCATCAGCGCCGCTTCGCGCGGGCGTTGGGCGCAGCGGGCTTCGGCGGGAAGCGCTTGCGCTCATCCGCCGTCATCTTGCGGATCACGAGCCTGCCGTTCGCCACCTGCTCGCGGATCTCGCGCAGCTTCTGCTCGTGCTGCTCTTCTCTGCGCAGCTGGTAGGACGTCGCCACGTGCATCTCCTTGCACTCGCGCGTTGAAGCTGGCCCGTGCTCCGGCGCTGGTTGTGGGCGAGCAAACGCGCGAAGGAAGCTCCTCTGCCGCAGGCATCCGGCCTGCGCGGGCTGCGTAGTCGCATGGATGGGTCCCCTCAAGGGTACCGCGCCCGACCTGTACGCGCCGGGGAAGGCTGCTACCGTCCTTCGATCAGGCTGGGCCGAGGGCCCAGCGAACATGTGCACGCGCTCGTAGCCTTTGCTTCCAGCAATCTCCACGTCCGCAGCACCATCGACGACGGAGAAGAAAGAATGGCAACTGGAACCGTGAAGTGGTTCAGCGACGACAAGGGTTTCGGGTTCATCACCCCCGACGACCAGTCGAAGGACCTCTTCGTTCACCACTCGGCGATCCTCGGCGAGGGCTACCGCTCGCTGCCCGAAGGCGCCAACGTCAGCTACGACGCTGAACCGGGCGACAAGGGCCCCAAGGCGGTCAACGTCCAGGTCGTCTAGCGACGACGGCGGCGGATCCCGCCGCGGATAGCCGGGCGCCGGGCAGTTCTGCCGGCGCCCGCGCCAACGAAGGGACGGAAGAGATGGCCTCGAGCAAGAAGCGCACCACGATGGCCAAGCTCGCTCGCGAGCAGAAGCTTCGCGAGCGGCGCGTGGAGAAGCAGGCGCGCAAGGACGCGCGCAAGGACGCCTCAGCAGACGCTCGACTCGAGGGCGACGACGAGCGACCCTCATGGCTTGGGGTCGATCCGGCTTTGACGCAGGTTGCGCCCGCCGCCGAGGAGGCCCCGGCGGAGTCCCGCGAGGGCTCCGGCGAAGGCGACTGACAGCGAGCGCCGGGGGCCGGCGCTCGCCGGGAGCCAGCCCGCCGTCCTCAGCCGCTCGGAGCGCCGCCGGGAGCTCGACCGGCCTCAGCCCGCCGCGAGCTTCCCCGCCAGCCGCTCGAACATCGGGTACACCCCCGGGCCGTGCGCCTCGTAGAGCGCGGGGCGCCACATCTCCCAGCGCTCGACCAGCGTGCGACCGAGCAGCAGCCTGATCAGCTCCAGGTCGAACGCGCCCCGGCTCTCCAGCGCCGCGAGCTGCTCGAAGAAGTCGAGTTCGCGGTAGAAGACATAGGCCTCGGGGGCGTCGACGCCGACGTAGGCGACGAACGCCTCACGCAGCTCCTCCGGGGAGGCGTAGCGCGCGAACATGCGCCGCGCCTCGACCAGCGCATCGTCGTTCCAGCGGCGGAAGAACTCTGCCGCCATCAGCGCCTCGCGGCTGATCCGCGCCTCGCGTACCTGCTGCGCCGCGAACACGGCCGCGCCGAGCGCGCCCACGAGGCCGAGGGCCAGCACGGCGGTGGCGATCGCGGTGACCTCGCTCCAGTCGACGGCCGAGACGGGCACGCGAGCCAGCTTAGGGGCGAGCGAGTCAGTTCTGGCGTGCGAACCTGCGGATCTGCTGCGCGAGCGCCACCGGCTGGTCGAGGGCGATCAGCGTGTAGCAGTCGGGCAGCTCGACGAACGTCGCGTCGGGGAACGACTCCGCGAGACGGCGACCCTCGACCTCCGGCATCATCTTGCCCTCGGCGTCCCAGACCACCAGCACCGGCTTCTCGAAGCTGCCGAGACGCCCCTGTGCCGCCTGCAGTGTGCGGCGGCCGTTGCCGGCGTCGCCCGCGTACTTCCGCAGGTCGCGTCGGATCTCCTTGCGCGCCAACGGCTCCAGCCAGTGGCGCATCATCTCGTCGGGAACGCCCTGCTTGCTCATCTGCCCGAACAGGAAGGGAAGCCGTGCCAGCCGCGGGCGCAGCAGGACCTGGCGCGTCATCGTGATCCCGCCCGGCAGCTTGGCCGACAGCGCCGCCGCCGCGCCGCCCAAGCCGGGCGGGTAGTTGCCGACCGTCTCGCACGAGGCCAGCACGAACTTCCCGACCCGCTCGGTGCGCTCGTCGAGGATCATCGCCTGGGCGCCGCTCCAGTCGTTGAAGCACAGCACCACGTCGCGCAGCTCGAGCCCCGCGAGCAGCTCGGCGAGGATCCGGCCCATGCCGATCATCGAGAGGTCGGCGTCGTGCTTCATCGGCCGCCGGTGGGCGCCCATCGGGAGCGTCACGCTGATGCAGCGGAACTCGCCGCGGAGCTCGGGCACCACGCGCTCCCAGTGTCTGTGGTCCATCAGCAGGCCGGGGACCAGGACGAGCGCTGCGCCCTCGCCGCCCGTGTCCTCGTACTCGATCGGCCCGGCGTCCACCTCGACGATCGGCATCCCTAGCTCCCTTCGACTAGATAGATCGTTCTAGTAAGGCGGTACCGTATCATCGAGCCGTGCCCAGCGACACGCGGGAGCGGATCCTCGATGCCAGCGGCGAGCTGTTCCGCCGTCACGGGTACACGGGCACCGGCGTCAAACAGATCCTGGCCGAGGCGGGCGCGCCGTTCGGCTCGCTCTACCACTTCTTCCCGGGAGGCAAGTCGGCCCTGGGCGCCGCCACCGTCCGCCGCTCGGGCTTCCTCTACGGCCTGCTGCTTGGCGAGTACGTGCCTCCCGAGGTCGACCTGCTCGAGGGTATCCGCGACTTCTTCGCCGCCGCCGCGCGCGACCTCGAGGAGAGCGACTACGCCGACGCGTGTCCGATCGCGACGGTCGCGCTGGAGGTCTCGAGCGTCAACGAGGAGCTTCGTCTCGCCTGCGCCGAGGTCTTCGACGCCTGGATCGAAGGCGGGACCTGGCGCTTCGAGCTCGCCGGCATCGAGCACGACCTCGCCCGGCAGCTCGTGATCCAGATGCTCGCAGGGCTCGAGGGTGCGTTCGTCTTGGCTCGCGCGCTGCGCAGCACCGAGCCCGTGCTTGCAGCCGGGGCGGCCGCAGAGGCGGCGATCCGTGGCGCGCTGAACCAGCAGGAGCTCGGCGGGTCGAGCCGCCGGCGGCGCTCGGCGCCGCGCTGAACCGGCACGAGCCCGGGCGTCGAGCGGGCGGCTAGCTGAGCTGGCAGGACCCGAGCGCGTCCAACAGCCGCCGGTTGCGCGCCGTCTGCCAGCGGCGCCCTTCGCAGCGGTTGCAGACATACGCGAACACGACGTCGGCGTCAGGGTCGTGGAAACCGAGCGAGCCTCCCGCCCCGAAGTGGCCGTAGGAGCGCGGCCCGCCACCGAGCGGGCGGTCGGGCTGGGTCAGCTGAAAGCCCAGCCCGAACCTGGTGGGCCGGTCGAGCACGACGTCGTGGCCGTCCGACCACGGACGCGTCGCCTCGGCGAGCAGGTCCGCTCCCAGCAGCTCCGGGATGCGTGCGAACACCGCCGCCACGCCGCGCGCGCTCGCATGGGCGTTGGCGCTGGGGATTTCGGCTGCGCGCCACTCGGGCGTGTTGACCGTCCCGAGCCCGTTGATCCCAGGGGGATTGAAATACGCGCGTGCGAGCAGGAGCCGCGCCTCCTCGCTGAGCTCCGCGCCGTCGGAGCCGCCGCCCCCGTCCTGGAAGTCCCAGACGAACTCCGCGATCTCGACACCCGGCGGCGCGCCGAACGCGGCGCCGCACTCGCGCGCCGGCGAGCGACGCGAATCGCGCGCCGAGCGTCTCGCCGCAGGCACGGCGAACGATCTCGCCGCAGAGGAAACCAAAGGTGTTGACGTGATAGCCGTGCGCGGTCCCCGGCTCCCACCACGGGCGCTGGAGCTCCAGCGCCGTCACGATCCGCTCCCATTCGTAGGTGGCCTCCGCGGGCAGCTCCTCGCGGATCGCCGGGTGCCCGGCCTGGTGGGCGAGCACCTGGCGTAGCGTCGCCTCCTGCCAGGCGGGCGCGTCGAGGTCGAGACCGAGCGAGAGCACCGTCAGCGCGGCGAACGCCTTGCCGGTGCTGAAGACGTCAACGGCGGTGTCCGGGCGCCAGGGCCGCGAGCGCGCGGCGTCGGCCCAGCCGCCACAGAGGTCGACCACCACACGGCCGCCCACGTTGACCAGCACAGCGGCCCCGAGCTCCTCGTCGAGGTTCTCGCGGAACGCCTCGCGCACCGCGGCGAAGCGGGGGTCGCAGCTGCCGTGCATCAGGGCCATTCTCGCCGTATCGCGCGGGCGCCGGCCCGAACAGCCGCGCGGGCCCATACGCTCACAGCATGAAGCGGGGGGTCCTCATCGTCCTGGCGGCGGCGCAGTTCCTGATGGTTCTCGACCAGGCCGTCATGAACGTCGCGATCTCCCAGCTGGTCAAGGACTTCGACACCACCGTCACGACGATCCAGGCGGTGATCGCGCTCTACGCGCTCGTGATGGCCGCGCTGATGCTGACCGGAGGCAAGCTCGGCGACCTGCTGGGTCGGCGTCGCGCGTTCCGGATCGGCTGCTGCATCTACGCGCTCGGCTCGGCTCTGACCGCGGCGTCCTGGAGCGTGGCATCGCTCACGATCGGCTGGTCGGTGCTCGAGGGCATCGGCGCCGCGCTCGTCATGCCCGCGATGGTCGCGCTCGTCGCTTCGAGCTTCGAGGGCCAGCAGCGCGCGGTCGCCTACGGCGTGCTGGGCGGCGTCGCGGGCGCGGGGATCGCGGTCGGCCCGATCCTCGGCGGCTGGGCGACGACCGAGCTGAGCTGGCGCGTCGTGTTCGCCGGGGAGGTCGTGGTCGCGGCCGGCATCCTCATTGGCAGCCGCATGATTGCCGAACCGCCGCGGGCCGACGCCAAGGGACGGCTCGACTGGGTGGGCGGCGTCCTCTCGGCGCTCGGACTGGGCCTGGTCGTGATGGCGGTGCTGCAGGCGAGCAACTGGGGCTGGGTGCATCCGCACAACTCGCCGATCGAACCACTGGGCTTCTCGCTCACGCCGTTCGTGCTCGCCGCGGGCGCCGCGCTGCTCTACGGGTTCGTCGCGTGGGAGCGCCGCCACGAGGAGCGCGGCGGAGACCCCCTTCTGCACCTGCGCCTGCTCAAGCTTCCGACGCTGCGCTCCGGGCTCTGGACGATGCTCGCGCAGAACCTGATCCTGATGGGCGTCTTCTTCACGGTGCCGCTGTTCCTGCAGATCGTGCAGGGACTCGACGCGCTGGAAACCGGCGTGCGGATGCTGCCGGCCTCGGTGGGGCTGTTCGCGAGCGCGCTCGCGGGGTCCGCGCTGGCAAAGCGAGTGCCGCCGAAGCCGCTGGTGCGCATCGGCCTTGCAATCGTGTTCGTGGCCGTGCTGCTCCTGCTCGGGACGATCGAACCGGAACTCGACAACGCCTCGTTCCTGGTCGCGATGGGCGTGCTCGGGGTCGGCATGGGACTGGTCGTCTCACAGCTCGGCAACGTCGTCCAGTCCGCCGTCGGCGACGCCGACCGCAGCGAGGCGGGCGGCCTGCAGTTCACCGCGCAGCAGCTCGGCTCTTCGCTCGGCACCGCGTTCCTCGGCGCAATCGTGATCACCGGGCTGATCGCGGCGTTCTCGGCGAAAGTCGCCGCGAACCCGAAGATCTCGCCCAGCGTCCACGCCCAGGTCGACCAGCGCCTGGCCGCGGGGACGAGCTTCGTGACGGCAGCGGAGGTGCGCTCGGGCGCCGAAGCGGCCGGCATCGATCAGGCGAGCACCGACGAGCTCGTGCGCAACTACGAAGACGCGCAGCTGGAAGCCCTGAAGCTCGCGCTGCTGGTCGCGGCGGGGCTCGTGCTCGTTGCGTTCCCGGCCACGCGCAGGCTGCCGACGCGGCGCTTCGATCAGCTCGCAGAGGAGGCCGCGGTCGGGTCGGGCTCGGCTTCGGTGGCCGCGGCCTAGCGAGGCGGTTGACGAGCGCCGCACGGCTGTAAGCAGGTCTGACATCCAGGACGGCTCATGTTTGAGCCCGTACAGGCCGGGGTACTCCCATCGCGCGCGAGTGCTGCGAGGCGCTCGCGGGGGAGGGGCCGGGCCGCGTCGGTCGCCCGGCTTCAGAAGCCATCTCGTCAGGAGCGTCAATGGATCGTTTGGCAACGCGCGCCCGGCGCCTGCAACCGCAGGCGGCAACCTCAACCGGTGCGCGTGCGCCGAGGCGCCTGCGCAGGGCACTCACCATCGTCGCACTCGCGATCGCCGCGCTCGCGGCCGGCGCCTCCACCGCGAGCGCCAGCGTCGCGATGTGCGACGTGCCGATCACGATGAGCGACGGGGTGGTGCTGCGGGCGAACATCTACCTGCCCTCGAGCACCGGCCACTACCCGACCGTCCTCACGGTCACGGGTTACAACAAGAACGCCGGCGCGCCGACGGGCGAATGCGCCAGCGGCTCTTCGTCGGGCGCGATCGCCGCCGGCGAACCGGGCCTGGCCGAAAAAGGCTTCGCCGTGATGGTGCTCGACGATCGCGGCACCGGCGACAGCGGGGGCAAGTGGGATTCCTGGGGCGAACGCACTCAGCAGGACTACAAGGAGGTCCTCGACTGGATCCAGGGTCAGTCGTGGTCCGACGGCGGCGTCGCCACCACCGGTCCGTCCTACATGGGCATCACCTCGCTGCTGATCGCCGAGGCCGACGCAGCGCGCGTCAAAGAAGGCAAGCCCCGCGCCGTGAAGGCGGTCTGGGCCGACATCCCGATGGCCGACGCCTATCGCGACGTCACCTTCCAGGGCGGCTCGGTCGACTCCGGGTTCATCCCGCTGTGGCTCGGACTCGTGACCGTGCTGGGCGACCTGCCGCCGACCTCGGCTTCGGAAAACCCGCAGGAAGCGGCGAGCGTCTACATGGAACACCTGCTCGGCAACGCCGAATTCAGCGTCTCGCACATCCTCGGCGCTTCGCTCGGGACCGAAGACGCCTATGACGGCCCGTTCTACAAGCTGCGCTCGCCGGTCGTGCGCGCGAGCGAAGTCACCGTGCCCGTCGTGATCCAGGGCGGCTGGTGGGATCTCTTCCAGCGCGGCGAGCCGCTGCTGTGGGAATCGCTGAAGAACTCGAAGGACCGCGTGCTCTTCATGTCGGCGCACTACCACGTCACCTCGGGGCCCGAATACGAAGACCCGAACATCAAAGAAGAGTGGTTCAGCCACTGGCTGAAAGGGACCAAGAACAACGTCCAGAAGACGCCGAAGGTCAACCTGTACCCGATCAACGGCACCCACTGGGAACACTTCAAGAAGTTCCCGCTGCCCAAGACGAAGTATCAGCGCCTGTACCTGACCGGCGAATCGTCGGGCTCGGCACCCGTGTCGGTGCACGACGGCTCGCTTGCGAGCGCGCCGCCGAAATCCGAATCTGGAGACACCGCGCCGCTGCTGCCCGCGTCGAGCCCGTGCTCGCGTGAGACCGCGCAGTGGACGGCGGGCCTCGGCTCGAACGAAATATGCGACACCACGAACAACACCTACGAGGCCAGCTCGCTGACGTATTCCACCGCGCCGCTCGCGGCGCCGGAGAAGCTCGAGGGCCTGTTGAAGACGAATCTCTGGGCGAGCCTGTCGAGTACCGACGGGACGCTGGTCGCGGTCCTGAGCGAGGTTGAACCGGATGGGAAATCCGAACAGATCACCGCCGGGTTCCTGCAGGCGAGCCTGCGGGCGACCGACCCGAGCCTCGCGACCTACGGACCGAAACACGTCATCACGAGGCCCTGGCACCCGTTCACGAAAGAAAGCCAGCAGGCCGTCACACCGGGCCAGCCGACCGAATACGAAGTCGAGATCTACCCGACGGGCGTGGTCGTGCCCGCGGGCGACCGGCTGCGTCTGACGATCGGCACGGCCAATACGTTCACCGGCACTCCGACGGTGCCGACGCTCGGGCAGGAGCTCGGCGGGACGATCACGCTGCTCCACGGCGGCGGGCACGACTCCTACGTGCAGCTGCCTGTCGTTCCCTAGGGAGAGAGGGACGGCGCGGGGGCGCCTGGGCACGCCCCCGCGCCGAAGCCTTCAGCGCTGGCTGGGGTGCACCTCGCGCATGTCCGGCTGGGGAGGCGGGCGCAGCCGCTGGTAGGCGAACGCGCCCGCCAGCAGCAGCAGCCCGAGCACCATGAACGAGACCACGCGGGCGATCGATTCGAGCGTCGAGAGGTCGTAGAGGAAGAGCTTGGCGATCGTCGCCATCAGCAGCCCGAGGGCGGCGTTGCGCACCAGCGCCGAGGAGGCGCGCAGGCCGCCGACGAGTGCGAGCACGCCCGTCACGCCCCACAGCGCGCTGAGCGCGACCTGGCCGTCGGGGAGCGTCACGACCGCCAACGAGGCCATGTAGAGCGCGGCGCCGGCGGTGCTGAGCCCGTAGAGGCCGCGCGCGCGGCTGCCTGGGTCCGCGAGCCGTGAGGCGCGCCAGCCGAGCCCGCCGAGGGCGGCGAGCGCGATCGCCGCCGCGCCGAGATCGACCGGTTCGGAGCCGAGGCCGGTCGGCGGTGCGACCGCGAACAGCGTGTACAGAGCCGCGAGGCCCGCGAACGCGAGGCCGCCGGTCTGGGCGAGGCGCTCCCCGCGCCGGCGGGCCAGCTCGAGCAACGCGGCGGCCTCGGACGCCCACGCGGCGGCGAGCGCGGCGCCGTCGAGCGTGGCCGCCGTCAGGTAGGCCAGTCCCGCGAGCCCGACCGCCGCGAACACCTCGCGGGCGCGCCCACCGCGCCCCTCGAGGCCCGCGCACACCAGGCACGCGCATGCGAACGCCGCGACCCCCGCGAGGCCGGCGAGCTGCGGCTCGGAAGTCAGAAGCGTGCTCGGCGGCGCGGAGATCAACGCTCGGATGAGCGCGAGCGAGAGCTGCAGCCCGACGCCGAGGTCGCGCAGCGTGCCCGTGCCGCGTTCGGTCTCGGGCCTGCGCGTGAGCGCGGCGAGCGCGACCGCGCTCGCCGACCAGCCGATCGCCAGCACCAGCCCGTCGAAGCTGAGCGCGAACGCGACGTTCGCGAGCACGAGCCCGAGCGAGAGAAGCGCCGCGCGCATGTGCTCGCCGAGCGCGGGACGTCGCGAGGCGCCGAGCGCGAGGTGCACGCCGGCGAGCACCGCAAGCCAGACGTTCGCGACCGTCTCACCGCCGGCGTCCGCCAGCGCGAAGCGTCCTGCGAGCGCGGTGGCGGCGGCGCTCAGGAGCAGCGCGGCCAGAGCGGAGCCGGGAACTCGACCCTCCTGATCGCGGCCCGCGGCGATGCTGCCCGCAAGGCCGAGCGCGGCGAACGCGCCGAGCACGAACAGGTCTTCGCCCACGCTCTGGCCTTCGAGCATCGGGACCGCCCACTGGGGCGCGCAGACCACGACCGTGGCGAGAGTCAGCCAGGGCCAGCGCCGGCGCGCGGCGACGTACATCGCGAACCCCGCCGTCGCGAGCATCATCGCGAGCGTCGGCCATTCCGCGGGGGCGCCGACGAGCGCGGGTGCGGCGAGCGCCCCGATCAGCCCGATGCCGGCCACGGCGCGCCCCGCCCAGCGGATCGCCAGGCGCGTCGCCGTCGCGCCGACCGCGAGCGCACCTGCGAGCGCCAGGAGCCCCGGCACCAGCCCGTACACGGCGCTCGCCACGACGAGCGTCGCGAACAGCCCGGCAACCGCGGCGCCGACCATCGCGATCGCCGCCTCGGTGCGCCCGCGCCGCGCGTGCAGCCAAGTGCCGGCGCCGAGCAGACCGAGCGACACGGCGCCGGCCAGCAGCACGCGCGCCTCCTCGCCGATCCAGCCGTGCGAGATCGCGAGCGCCAGGAACAGCGCGATGCCGAGCAACGTCGCGATGCCGCCGGCCCAGGCCAGCACCCGTCCGCCGATCAGATCGCCGAGCGCGACCGAGCGCGGAGCCCGGGGCGGGGGCGCCGGCTCGTCCTCCCGGCGCACGTGCGCCGCTTCTGCGCCGTCGAGGGGGCGCTCGAGCGGGGGCCTTGCCGCCCCGGGGCGCTGCAGTACCGCGCTCCGGCGCGGCGGCGCCGGTCGACGCCCTTGCGCGGTTGCGATCGGCGTGCCCCCGGCGCTCAGCACGGGGGAGGTGCGCTCGATCCGCCGCATCCGGGTCTCGAGTTCGCCGAGCTCGCCGTCGAATGTCGCGATCGTCTCGGCGAGGCGTTCTTCGAGGGCGAAGATGCGCGCGTCCTGGGTGTCCTGAGAAGCCTGGGCAGTCATTGCCTTCCTCCTAATTGACCGACGGTAAACAGGACCGTAGAGGATCGAGTCGGGCTTGTCAACCGTCGTTCAACAAGCTGTTGACCGTCGATCGACTAGAGTGTCGAACGATGGCAGCCGAGCCCGCCTACACCCGCCTGCAGGTCGACGAGCGCCGCCGCCAGCTGCTCGATGCGGGCGCGGCCCTGTTCGCTGCCAACTCCTTCGAGGAGATCTCGATGCGCCAGATCGCCGAGGCGGCCGGCGTGTCCAAGCCGCTGCTCTACCACTACTTCGCCTCCAAGGACGAGCTGTTCATCGCCGCGGTGACCGAGGCCGCCTCCGAACTGCAGGCTCTGATCGAGCCGAGCGGCGAGGGGACTCCAGTCGAGCAGCTGACTGCGGCCCTCGATGGTTATCTGGGCTGGATCGAGGCGAACGGCGAGGCGTGGGCGAAGCTGATGCAGAGCGCCGCGGCACTGCCCGCCGCGCGCGACCTGGTCGAAGGCTTCCGCGAGCGCACGCTCGAGCTGGCGCTGCGCGAGCTCACGGGCGCCCGCAAGCCGCGCCCAGCGCTGCGCACCGCGGTCAAAGGCTGGCTCGGCTTCATGGATGCCGCGATCCTCGACTGGATCTCGGCGCGCGATTTGCCGCGCGAGAAGCTGCGCGACCTGCTGCTCTCGGCCTTCGTCGGGGCGCTGCTCTCAGCCCAGCAGATCGACCCGAAGATCGAGCTCAAGCTGGGCTGAGCGCGATGCGGCGCCCGCGCCCGCGAGGGAGCGGGGCGGAGCGCCGGCGTCACGCCTTTGCTTGGCTGGCCTCGCCCGCGCCGATCGCGGGACGAGTGCCGCGGCGTGTGCACGCGCGCGCGTGCACTTTCCGGTTGCCCGCGGCCGGTTCCATGGGAGCAGGTAGGCGCGATAGCTGTTCACGCCCGCGGGGAACTCGGCGTTGAACAGGAGGTCGCCCCACTGACCGCGTCGCTCGAACCGAGGCCGGGCGCGATCGCCTACGGCCTGCCCAGGAAGCGGTTGATGCGCCCGCGCCGACCGCTGAGCTGCCACGGGCCCGGCGTCTCGTCGAGCACGAGGTTCACGAGCCAGACGATCACGGTCGCGAGCACGAGCGTCCAGAAGCCGTCGATCGAGAAGCCGCTCACGATCACGTCGGTGAGGTCGAGCATCAGCATCGCGACGAAGAACCAAGCGATGCCGAGCGTCAGGATCGCCAGCGGGAACGTGATGAACAGCAGCAGCGGCTTGAGGATCGTGTTGAGCACGCCGAAGACGGCTGCCGCAGCGATCAGGGCGCCGGCGCTGTGGGCGTGCACGTTCGGGAGCAGGGTCACGACCGCGAGCACGAGCGCGTTGGTCAGCCACGAGATCGCAAGCCGCCCGAGCAGCGGCGGCCCCGGGCGGCGCAGCCCGACCACTTCGCCTTCCACCCCGCGCCGGGGGCCTGGCATCCCGCTCGACATGGCTTCAGCGTAGGGGGTTCGCCCGGCGGCGCGGGCGTGGCAAGCTGGAGGCCCACCCGATGAAGGAGAGCGCGATGAGCGACAGCACTGCGGCAGGCGAGCGCCCCGTCAAGATCCCCGGTCCCGAGCACCCGATCACGATCGAGAAGAACCCGGGGCGGGTGATCGTCTCGCTGGACGGGCAGCAGGTGGCCGACACGCGCGAAGCGCTCACGCTGAACGAGGCCGGCTATGCGCCGGTCCAGTACATCCCGCTCGGCGACGTCAACCAAGAGCTCCTCACGCCCAGCGACCACGAGAGCTACTGCCCGTTCAAGGGCGACGCCAGCTACTACAGCATCCCCTCGGTCGGCGAGCGCGGTCTCAACGTGGTCTGGGAGTACCGCGAGCCCTACGACGCCGTCGCGCAGATCCGCGGCCACGTCGCGTTCTACGCCGACCGCGTGGAGATCGACGAGCGCTTCTGAGGTTCGCCCGCCGAAGGCGCGGAAGCCGGCCAGCGCTCGCGAGGTTCGAGCCGATCGCGCGGAGGCGGACGACGCAGACCCGCGGCGCTCGGCGCGGGCGTCACTAGCCGAGCAGCCCTTCGAGCCTGTCGAGCAGCTCGACCTGCGCCGTGACCAGGCGCGTGCGAGCGAGCGCCGTCTCGCACCACTCGAAGCGGTCGACCTCGGGAAACTCCCGCACGCGCCCTGAGCGGGGCGGCCACTCGAGCTCGAAGGTGTTGCTGGACAGCTCGGCGGGATCGAGGTCCGCCTCGACTGCCCAGGCGGTCACCCGCTTGCCGCCTGACTGACGCACTTCGCCGAGCTCCAGCGCGGGGCCCGGCGGCGCAGCGACTCCCGTCTCCTCCTCGAACTCGCGCCGCGCTGCCGCGAGCGCCTCCTCGTGCTCGTCGTGCTCGCCCTTGATCAGCGACCACGCGCCCTCTTCGCGTCGCGCCCACAGCGGACCGCCCATGTGGGCGATCAGCACCTCTAGGCTCCCGTCACGGATGCGGTAGGGGAGAAGTCCGGCGCTCGTTCGCACTACCACGATCGGAGTATGCTCAGCGCATGAGCGGCCCCCGTGGGGGAACGGGCTGGGAGCGGCTTTTCTGGCTGGTGTTCGAGCGCACCTCGAATCCGGTCGTTTTGCTCGACGAATCGCGCCGGATCGTCGAGCTGAACCCCGCCGCGGCGGCGCTGCTCGGAGGGTCCCGCGAGCAGCTCATCGGGACCTCGCTGCGCGACAAACTCGGGCCCGAGCAAGCCCAGGTCGCGGACGCCGAGTGGAGCGACTTCCTGCGCACCGGCGAATACTCGGGGACCCGCGATCTCGTGAAGGTCGACGGCAGCGAGGTTCACGTCAGCTTCGCTGCGCGGATGGCCGACATCGGCGGGCGGCGGATGGCGATCTTCGTCGCGATGGCGGGCGGCGAGCGCGAAGAAGCGGCGATCGCGCGCGGCGCGGCCAAGCTTGGGCTCACGGAGCGTGAGCGCGAAGTCGTGACGCTGATCGCGATGGGCCTTGACACGGGGGACATCGCGGGCGAGCTGCACATCTCGCCCGAGACGGTTCGTACGCACGTGCGCAACGCCATGGCCAAGCTCAACGTCCACACACGCGCGCAGCTCGTTGCCGTTGTGCTGTGTGGCGAGCAGACGCTTCACGACGCGCACGTCGGCGTGGCCTGAGAGCGCGCTAGTCGCGCTCGCTGTCGAGCATCGCCATCTGCGGGGCCGGGTAGCGATCGCCCGCCGCCGCCCCGGCCGGCGCGGCGCGTTCCAGCTCGGCCATCGCCTCTTCGCCCAGCTCGACATCGAGCGCTCCGAGCGCCTCGGCGAGCCGCTCGCGCGTACGCGCGCCGACGAGCGGGACGATCTCATCGCCGCGCGCGAGCACCCACGCGATCGCAAGCTGGGCCACCGTTGCGTCGTTGCGCGCTGCGACGCCACGCAGCGCCTCGACCAGGTCCAGGTTGCGCTCGCGGTTGCCGGCGGCGAAGCGTGGGGCGCGCGAGCGGAAGTCCGTCGGCGCGAGCTCGCGCTCGGATGAGAAGTGACCGCTGATCAGCCCGCGGCTCAGCACGCCGTAGGCGGTGACGGCGACGCCGAGCTCGCGGCAGACCGGCAGGATCGTCTCCTCGATCCCGCGTGAGATCAGCGAGTACTCGAGCTGCACGTCGCAGATCGGGTGCACCGCCGCGGCGCGGCGGATCGTGTCGGCGCCGACCTCCGAGAGCCCGATGTAGCGCACCCAGCCCTCGCTCACGAGCTCGGCGATCGCGCCGATGGTCTCCTCGATCGGGACGTTCCCGTCGAGGCGCGCAGGACGGTAGACGTCGACGTGATCGGTGCCGAGCCGCGTCAGCGAGTAGGCGAGCGCCGTGCGCAGCGCCGCCGGGCGCGCGTCGTAGCCGAGCCACGCGCCGTCTGGCCCGCGCTGTGCGCCGAACTTCACGCTCAGCAGATAGCGATCGCGCGACACACCCTTCAGCGCCTCGGCGATCAGCAGCTCGTTGTGGCCCATCCCGTAGAAGTCGCCGGTGTCGAGCAGGTCGATGCCCGCGTCGAGCGCCGCGTGGATCGTCGCGATGCTCTCCGCGCGATCGGCCGGCCCGTACATGCCGGACATGCCCATGCAGCCGAGCCCGAGCTCTGAAACCTCCGGTCCCTGGACGCCGAGCGCTCGCCGTTTCATCGCCACCTTTCGCACACTACCCCGCGGGCACCTGTCAAACGGACTGTTTCGCAGTCGTGCGCACGGGTAAGGGCGGGAGGGGCGCCCACGCCGCCGCGTGACGTGCCCGGCCCCCCGGCCGGTCTTCGCGTCGCGAAGACATCGAGACGCGGCGACCGAACCAACCGACTGGAGGACCAGATGGCCGACCTGGCCACCCGCGACGCAAAGCTTGTTCAGTACCTCAACGAGGCCTACGGGAAGGAGAAGGAGCTCGAAACCGCCCTCGAGGCGCACATCGCGATGACGACGCGCGCGCCCTACCGCAAGCGCCTGCGCGAGCACCTGACCGAGACCAAGCGGCATGCGCGCGAGGTGCAGCGTCGCGTCAAGCAGCTCGGCGGCGAGCCCGAGGTGCTGCCGCTCCCCGGGCCGGATGCGGTGTCGCAGGCAGCGGGCGCCGCGGTCGGGCTGGGCACGCGAGCCATCGCCGCCGCCAAGGGCCCTCTGCACGCGATCCGGGGCACCGGTGAGCAGGAGAAGATGCTCAAGAACGCCAAGACTCAGTACTCCGAGGAGCACGAGGAGATCGCGACCTACCAGGCGATCGAGACGCTGGCCACTTCCGTCGGCGACAAGGCGACCGCACAGCTCGCGCGCGCGATCCGCCGCGAGGAGGAGCGCATGGCGTCGTTCCTCGCGAAGCTGATCCCGAGCCTCACGAAGGCGGTCGTGCAGGAGGAGATCCCGCCGGCGGAGCGGCGCGGGGCGAACGCCGGCAGGCGCGCGGGCTCAAAACGCGCGAGCGCCGCAAAACGGGCGGGCGCCGCGAAACGACCGGCCGCGAAACGAGCGGCGACGAAAGCCCGGGCGACGGCTACGGGCGCGAAACGCGCGACCCGCGCGGGCGCCCAACGGAGCACGGCGAAAGCTCGCGCCACGGCCGCGGGCGCCAAAAGCGCGGCGCGGTCGGCCACGAAAACCGCAAAACCTGCTTCCCCCTCAAAATCGAAAAAAGGTGCGAGCACGAAACCGTCCACGCGTCGAACAGCGAAAGCCAAATCGGCGGGCGCGACGCGCAAAGCGCGCAGCTAGACGAGTTCGTCGGTCTCGAGCAGCGGGAGGTCGTCCAGGACGCCTGTGATCTCGAACAGGCGGCGGCAGGCCGGCCCCGGGATCAGCATCAGCTCGCAGCCGTGCAGGCGGCACATGTCCATCGATGCCAGCACAGTGCGCAGACCCGAGGAATCGATGAACACGACCTGGCGCATGTCGAGCAGGAGCTCGCGTGCGCCCTCGAGGCAGAGTGCGGCGACCGTGTCCTCGAGCTCCGAAGCGGTGACGAGATCCATTTCGCCCTGCAGGACGAGGGTGTGCCGCGCTTCTTCGCGCGTGCGGCTGATGACGAGCTTTCCGACCGAAGGCATGATTCAACCTCTTGCGTTCGACTGGAGCTGCCGGTCTGCCTTCGCCCTCTCTCGTGAACTCGGACCTACCGCCGGCTGTTGCATCCGCAGGCCCCCTTTCATCAGGGCCTCGGCTTCGGGGATCGTACCAACGGCCACGCGCTCCTGGAAGGAGGCCGGGCGATCATCCGGGCGCGACGAGGGCGCCATCTAAGCCCCCGGACTCCCGCCGGCGGCGAGCTCGCGCAGCTCGGCGAGCGCTCTCGTGAGTATCCGCGACACCTGCATCTGGGAGACGCCGATCTCGGCCGCGATCTCGCTCTGGCTCATTTCGCCCACGAACCGCAGGGCCAACACGCGGCGGTCGCGCTCGTCGAGCGAACGGATCGCGGGCACGACGCTCGCGTCCGCCTCGATCAGCTCGTAGCAGCCGTCGTTTGCGCCGATCAGCTCCAGCGGCGATCGGCCTTCCTGGTCGCTGCCGCCGCTCGGGGCGTCCAGTGAGTCGGTCTCGTATGCCTTGACGGCGAGCAGCCCGTCGAGCACTTCCTCCTCCGAGAGCCGGAGGTAGTCCGCGATCTGCTCGACCGTCGGGGCGGCACGCTGCGTGGAGCGCAGCTGCTCCTGCGCTGCTTCGATCGCGAACGCCCGCTCCTGGGCGCCGCGCGGCACGTGCACGGCCCAAGTCGCGTCGCGGAAGTAGCGGCGCAACTCGCCGAGGATCGTCGGAATCGCGAAGGAGGCGAACGACGGCCCGCGGTGGGGGTCGAAACGCTCGATCGCCTTGACCAGCCCGACGCACGCCACCTGCACGAGATCCTCACGCGGCTCGGACGAGCGCACGTAGCGCTGTGCGAGCCGCTTTGCGAGGGGCAGATACATCGCCGCGATGCGCTCCCGCGCGCTCGCGTCGCCACCACGGCACCGCTCGAACAGGGCCTCGGGAGTCGGTTCACCGCTCGCCCCGGGGCGGTGGTCGAGCAGGCCCTGTGCCGGGCTGCCGTCGACGGGCGGGCGCTCCCGCCGGCGAGCGCCGCAGCTCTGGCTTCCGGGGCGGCCTACCTGGCTATTGTCGGCAACTGCCACCCCAACCCCATTTTGACCGCAACGCCTGGATGCCCGTAAGGAGTGGCGCGCACGCACACGTCGGTGCCGATTGCGCCCCTCGCTGTGTTTGCCGGGAACCCCACGTCATGACCTCCAGATGGGAAACCTCATTTCGTTCCTACCCACCCACGCGAAACATCAAAAGCAGGCCTCGAGCCCCACCCACCGGCGAGGCTCGAGGCCGCCGTGGCCCGACCCCTTGCGGGGTCAGGCAGCGCCCTGCGTCGCTCCCGCCTGCGCCACCTCGTGCTCTCCCTCGGCGAACTCCTCGACGATCTTCGCGCAGAACGCGGGCAGGTCGTCTGGGTTGCGCGAAGAGACGAGCCCCTCGTCCACGACGACTTCCTCGTCGACCCAGTTGCCGCCGGCGTTGCGGATGTCGGTCCGCAGCGAGGGCCAGGAGGTGATGCGCCGCCCGCGTACGAGGTCCGCCTCGACGAGCGTCCAGGGGCCGTGGCAGATCACGCCGACCGGCCTGCCTGTGGAGAAGAACTCCTGCAGGAACTCGACCGCGCGCGGCTCGGTGCGCAGTTTGTCCGGGTTCGCGACGCCGCCGGGCAGCACAACCCCGTCGTAGTCACCGGGCTCGGCGTCCGCGAGCGTCACCTGGACGGGGAACGTCGAGCCCTTGTCGAGGTGGTTGAAGGCCTGCACCTCGCCGTCCTCGGGCGCGATCAGCACGGGCTCCCCACCAGCCTGCTCGACGGCCTTCCACGGCTCGGTCAGCTCCACCTGCTCGACGCCCTCGTTGTCCATGAGGAACGCGATCTTCTTGCCATTCAGCTCGGATGCCATCTCATCCTCCTTCCTTTCGTTTGCCTGTCTCGCGCCTACCCGGCCTCCGTGGGCGTCAACCCGGCGGCGGTCAACGCGCGGACCGCTTGCGCTCTACCCGGCCGGCGCGGAGGGGCCGCCTTCCATCTTCGTGCTCGACGCTGACGGCAGCGGAGCGGCGACGCCTTGCGGCTAGTCGCCGTTTGCGAGCAGCTCGAGCACGGCCGACTCGATCCGCCGCCGCACGTGGGGCCGGGCGAGGTCGGGCCCGTCCTGGCCTGAGGCGCCGAGCGCGGAGGCGATCGTTTCGCCCGCCTTGAAATGGTCGACGACGCGCGGGTCCACATAGGAGGCGCGGCACACCGCCGGCGTGTTGCCGAGATAGGCCGCCACGGTCTTGATCGCGGCGGCGACCGCCCGCTCGCGCCGCGTGGCGGCGACGTCGGCGCGGGCGGCAAGCGCGACGGCCGCCAGCACGGTGGCGTTCCAGGTCCGGAAGTCCTTCGCAGTGAAGTCCTCGCCCGCGCCCGCCTTGATGTAGTCGTTGACGTCCTCGGCGCGGAGCTCGTGCCAGCGTCCGGCGTCGCGATAGGCCAGCAGCTGAGGGCTGCCGCGGCGCCGCTTGAGCGCGCGCAGGACCGCCAGCGAGTCCTCGTCGGCCACCTCCTGCACGCGCCGCTGCCCGGACTTCGCCGGGAAGTCGAAGACCAGAGCCTGGTCCTCGATCGCGACGTGGCTGCGGAGCATCGTCGTCAGCCCGTAGGACTCATTGCGTTGGGCGTAGTCCTCTGAGCCGATCCTGAAGAAGCCGAGGTCGAGCAGGCGAACCGCACAGGCCGTGACCAGCCCGGCCGTGAGCACGTCGGGCGCGAGCGCACGTGCCCTGCTCCCGCCGGCTGCGCGCAGATCGTGCGCCACGCGCCGGCGCAGCTTCGGCAGCCGTTCCCCGAACTCGGCCATCGAATCGAACTTCGCGCGGTCGCGGTGGACGCGCCAGCGCTCGTGGTAGAGGTACTGCTTGCGTCCGGCGGCGTCGAGGCCCGTGGCCTGGAGGTGCCCGAGCGGGTCCATGCAGATCCAGACCTCGCTCCACGCCGGGGGGATCGCGAGCTCGGCGATCCGCGCGAGCACCTCCGGATCATCCACGCGCTCGCCGGCCGGGTCGCGGTATTCGAAGCCGCGCCCGCGGCGGCGGCGCGCGATCCCCGGGGTCGCGCAGTCCGATCGCCTCAGCCGCGGCAGTTCATCGCCTCCTTCGGACGGACGCTAGGCAGCGGGCCGCGGCGTGCGACCGTGTCGCTCTGGCATGCAGCCGATGCTACCCCGCGGCCGACGCGGCGAATCCGACGGCGCGGCGCCCCTAGAATCCGCTGCGGTGCAGGCGGGAGCGCAGCGGGGCGGCAACGGCGGGAACCTCCTCGTGCTGCTCGTCGAGGACGACGACGGCGATGCCCTCCTGGTTCAGGACGAGCTCGCCGAAACGCTGCCCGGCTGCACGCTTGCGCGCGTGCGCACCCTGGGTGAAGCGCTCGCCGAACCGGCCGAGGGACTCGACTGCGTGCTGCTCGACCTCGGCCTGCCCGACACCGCCGGCGTGCAGGCCGTAGCACGCCTTCGCGCGCAGCTCGGGGGGGCGCCCCTTGTCGTCCTGACCGGCCTCGCCGACGAGTCCGCGGGTATCGCGGCTGTGCAGGCGGGTGCGCAGGACTACCTCGTCAAGGGACGGCTCGAGCCCGGACAGCTCGGGCGCTCGATCCGCTACGCCGTCGGTCGCCGGGCGACCGAGGAAGCCGAGCGCGAGCTTCTGCTCGCCGACGCTCAGGCGCGCGAGGTCGAGCGGCTCGAACGCGGCCTGGCGCCGAGCCCGCTGATCGCGGACCCGCGCGTCTGGTCGGCTTCGTGCAACCGTCCCGGCCGGCGGCGCGCGCTGCTCGGCGGCGACTTCTTCGACCTCGTCGAAGACGGCGAGGGTCACCTGCACGCCCTGATCGGCGACGTCTGCGGGCACGGCGCCGACGAAGCCGCGATCGGGGCGGTGCTGCGCGCCACCTGGCGCGGGCTGCGGCTCGCCGGCGCGAGCCAGCCGGTCGTGATCGACACGCTCTGCCGCGTCTTTGAGCAGGAGCGCCACCTGCCGCGGCTGTTCACGACGCTCTGCGAGGTCGAGATCGACCCGGCACGGCGACGCGCCCTTCTCGTCGCCGCCGGGCACCCGACCCCGTTGCTGATCGATGGATCAACGGTGCGCCCCCTGGGTGACGGGCGCACCGGCCCGGCGATCGGGCTGGGCGACGGGCCGTGGCCCACCGTCGAGGCCGAGCTGCCCGAGACCTGGGCCGTACTCATGTACACGGACGGGATCGTGGAGGGAAGAATCGGCGAGGGCCCCGAGCGCGTCGGCGAGGACAGGCTGCGGCGGATCGCCGCCGAGCAGATGGAGAGCGATCCCGGCTGGCGCGAGCAGCCGGCGTCGCTGCTCGGCGGCCTGCTCAACGCGGTCGAAGCGCTCGCCGCGGCCCCGCCCGCGGACGACGTCGCGATGCTGCTGATCGGCAACCGGCCGCCGGGCGCCGGTCCGGTACGCGGGTGAGCGCGGCCGCTTCGCGCCGCCCCGGCCTCCGGACGCGGCTCTCTGCCCTGAGCGTCGGGCAGCTGCTCTCGCTCACACTCGGAGTGCTGCTCGTCCTCGCCGCGGCCGGGATCGGGCTCGCGCTCGTCGCGAGCATCCGGCTCTCCCACCAGCGCAGCTTCCTGCTCGATCAGGCGGGGCCCGCGAGCCGCGCCTCGCTCGAACTCGAGAACGCGCTCGTGAACGAGGAGAGCGGCATCCGCGGGTACCTGATCACGGTCGAATCGCAGTTCCTCGATCCCTACGGCAAAGGGCTGGGCGCCGAAGCTGCGTCGTACAAGACGCTCGAAGCCCACGAGCGCCGACTGGGCGCGCCGGTGCCCGCCGAGGTCAGGGCGGTGCGCGTCGCCGCGAAGCGCTGGAAGCACGACTTCGTAGCTCGCGCGCTGCGGGAACCGCGGACAGTCGTCGCGCGCGGGGTCGCTCCTGACGCGCGCGGACGCCGGCTGTTCGACATGGTGCGCACGCGGCTGAGCGCCCTGCACGACACGCTCGAAGCGAAGGTCGCGGCTGCACGCACGAGCCTGAACCGGGCCTCGACAGAGCTCTACGTGCTGCTGATCCTCACGGCAGTGCTCGTGCTCGGGAGTCTCGCGGTGGCGGGACTCGTCCTGCGGCGCGCGATCACGGACCCGCTGCGCAGGCTCGGGGCGGGTGCGCGACGCGTGGCGGGCGGGGACTTCCACGCGCCGCTGCCGACCCCCGCGGGTCCGCGCGAGGTGCGCGAGCTGACCGAGGAGATCGAGGCGATGCGCGAGCGCATCGTCCACGAGCTTGGGGAAGTCGACGCCGCGCGCGAAAGCGTCGAGCGCCAGGCCCTCGAGCTGTCGCGCTCGAACGCCGACCTCGAGCAGTTCGCCTATGTCGCCTCCCACGACCTGCAGGAGCCGCTGCGCAAGATCGCGAGTTTCTGCCAGGCGCTCCAGACCCGCTACCGCGGCCGTCTCGACGAGCGCGCCGACCAGTACATCGACTTCGCGGTGGACGGCGCGAAGCGGATGCAGACGCTGATAAACGACCTGCTCGCGTTCTCGCGGGTCGGGCGCGAGGGTCGCCAGGAGCGGCCCGTCGCGCTCTCATCGGTGCTCGCGGACGTGCGCGCGGCGCTCGCCGCGCCGATCGAGGAGACGGGGGCACAGATCGAGTCCGGCGAGCTCCCCACCGTGCTCGGCGACGAATCCCTGCTGCGCTCGCTGTTCCAGAACCTGCTCGCGAACTCGCTGCGCTTCCATGGCGAGGAGCCTCCGCACGTGCGGGTGGCGGCCCACCGGCTGGACGAGGGTTGGGAGATCGAGATATCGGATAACGGCATCGGGATCGAGCCTGAGTACGCCGAGCGCGTGTTTCTGATCTTCCAGCGTCTGCACGGCCGCGACAGCTACGAAGGCAGCGGCATCGGCCTCGCCCTCTCCCGGAAGATCGTCGAGTACCACGGTGGGCGCATCTGGCTCGACACCGACCACGAGGGAGGGGCGAGCTTCCGCTTCACCCTGCCAGCAGGGGAGAATGTGCAGCGATGAACTCGAATCCGGTCAATGTGCTGCTGGTCGAGGACGATCCGGGGGACGTGCTGCTCGTGCGCGAGGCGTTCGCCGAGCGCGGGCTCGTCAAGCGGCTCGATGTCGTCGGCGACGGCGTCGAGGCGCTTCGCTACGTGCGGCGCGAGGGCGATTACGCGGGCTGCGAGACCCCCGATCTGATCCTGCTCGATCTCAACCTTCCCCGCATGGGGGGCGCCGAGGTGCTGGCCGAGATCAAGAGCGACGCGGCGCTCGCGACGATCCCCGTCATCGTGCTCACAACATCGGGGGCGGACCGGGACGTGATGCGCGCCTATCGCGATCACGCCAACGCGTACGTCACCAAGCCGGCGGACTTCGCCCGCTTCCGCGAGATCGTCGACCGCATCGACGAGTTCTTCGTCGGCGTCGTGCAGCTGCCGCCCCGCCCGGCTTGATCCACCCGCCCGCTGGGTAGGTCACCTGCAGAACGGGTGTTTCTGCAGGTCGAGAGCGGAGGTGACGGGAGTGAGCAGGGGAGTCGAAACGGGCACGATCAAAACCAGGATCCCGGCGCGGCTCGACCGCCTGCCGTGGTCGCGATTTCACTGGGTCGTGGTCATCGGTCTTGGAACGGCCTGGATCCTCGACGGCCTCGAGGTCAACATCGTCGGCTCGATCTCCGCACGGTTGGCGGAATCGGGGTCCGGTGCAGGGCTCGCCAAAGCCGACATCTCCAGCTGGGGGGCCTCGCTCTACGTCGCCGGCGCATGCTTCGGAGCGCTCCTGTTCGGGCATCTGACCGACCGCTACGGGCGCAAGAAGCTCTTCATGATCACGCTCGGGATCTACCTGTTCGGAACCGTGATGACGGGCCTGACGTTCTCGTCGGCGTGGTTCTTCATCTTCCGGTTCATCACCGGGATGGGGATCGGCGGGGAGTACAGCGCGATCAACTCCGCGATCGACGAGCTGATCCCGGCCAAGCACCGTGGGCGGGTCGACGTCTCGATCAACGGCAGCTACTGGCTGGGAGGGATCGGCGGCTCGCTGCTCGCAGTCGTGATGCTCAACACCTCGATCTTCCCGGCGGACCTGGGCTGGCGGCTGTCGTTCGTGCTCGGGGCGGTCATCGGCCTCGCGGTGCTGCTCGTGAGGCGCAACGTGCCCGAGAGCCCGCGCTGGCTGTTCGTGCACGGCCGCGAGGACGAGGCCGAGCGCATCGTCGACGACATCGAACAGCAGGTGGAGGAGTCCACCGGCCACGAGCTGCCCGAGCCCACAGAGGGCGAGCTGACCGTGCGTCAGCGCAAGACGATCCCGTTGCCGCTGATCGTGCGCTCGGTGGTGACGATGTATCCGCGCAGGACCGTGCTGGGGCTCGCGCTGTTCATCGGGCAGGCGTTCATCTACAACTCGGTGCTGTTCGGGTTCGGGGCGCTGCTGACGATCTACTTCCACACGGCCTCGGGCGACGTGCCCTACTTCCTCGCCGTCTTCGCCGCCGGCAACTTCCTCGGCGCGCTGGTCCTGAGCCCGCTGTTCGACACCGTCGGGCGCAAGCCGATGATCGCCGGCACCTACCTGCTCTCAGGCGCGCTGCTGATCGTCACCGGCCTGCTGTTCAGGGGCCATCACCTCAACGAAATCACCTTCGAGGTGTGCATCTGCGTCGTCTTCTTCTTCGCCTCGGCGGGCGCGAGCGCCGCTTATCTGACCGTGTCGGAGGTCTTCCCGCTGGAGACCCGCGCGCTGTGCATCGCGGTCTTCTATGCGGTCGGCACCGGCATCGGCGGAGTGATCGGTCCGCAGATCTTCAACCGCCTGATCGAAAGCGAAAGCTATGAGCAGGTCTTCCTCGCATTCGCGCTGGGGGCGGTGATGATGATCATCGGCGGCGTCGCCGAGCTGTTCTTCGGGGTGGCGGCGGAGGGCGAAGCTCTGGAGAGCATCGCCAAGCCGCTCACGGTCGAGGACGCGCCCGTTGGTCAGCCGGTGGCTGCGCCGGCGGGGTGAGCGCCGGGATCGCCGCCCGACCTGACGGCGGGGGCGTGCTCGCGGTCAGCCGATGGGGCGTTCGTCCAGCCGCTGACGGGCTTCGGCGATCTCGCGTTCGGCTTGCTCGCGCGAGCCCCACCCTTCGATCACGACGTCGGCGCCGTGCTCGAGCTCCTTGTAGATCGAGAAGAACTGCTCGATCTCCTGGCGCAGCAGCAGCGGCAGATCCTCGAGCTGTTCGTGATGGTTCCAGTAGGGGTCCTCGAGCGGGACGCAGATCACCTTGTGGTCGATCCCCTTCTCGTCGCTCATCCCGAACATGCCGACCGGCTTGACGGGGATCAGGCAACCGGGGAACGTCGGCTCGTACAGGCAGACCAGCGCGTCGAGCGGGTCGCCGTCGAGCCCGAGCGTGCCGCGCAGGTAGCCGTAGTCGGCGGGGTAGGTCGCTGCGCTGCTCAGCAGCCGGTCGAACTTGATCCCGCCGAGGCGGGGGTCGTACTCGTACTTGTTGCGCGAGCCCTTCGGGATCTCGACGACGCAGACGAGCTCGGGATGCTGCTCGGTGGTCTCGGATGGAGTCACACGGCCAACCTAGCGGGCCGCCGCGGGCGCGCACGGTTTCGGGCCAGGCCCGCTGGGTAAGCCAGAAGAGATGCAGGACGAGACCCCCGAGGAGCGTGCTCAGGCGGAGCTGGCCGCGCGCGAAGCCGCCTCGATCGGCGGCGAGGCCCGCCCCGAGCAGGAGCCCGAGGCGGCCGGCGACGAGGCGATGCGAGCGGTCGCCGAGGCGGGCGGCGGAGAGGCCGAGGGCTTCGAGCTTGCCGAGGAGATGCTGATCGAGCGCGCGAGTCACGGCGACGAGCAGTCCGCTCACGCCGTGCTGCACGACGCGGTGCTTGACGGGCCGGAGCTGCCCGACCATGCCGACGGCGAGGCGGACCGCGAGCGCAGCAGCGAGCGCGAGGACGAGGAGCCGCCCGCGGAGTCCTAGCATGCGCGAGTCCGAACAGCGCGGGGGCGATCCGAGCCGGGACGAGTCAGAACACGAGCGGCTCGACCGCAACCTCGACGAGATGAACGGCGAGCTGCGGGTGGTCGTCACCGGGGTGCAGGTGCTGTTCGCGTTCCTGCTGATCCTTCCGTTCAACGTCGGCTTCGAGCATGTCGGGGGCTTCGAGCGCGCCGTCTACATCATCACCTTGCTGCTTGCCGCGTTGTCGGCCGTCTGCACGATCGCCCCCTCGGCGCAGCACCGCTGGGTCTTCCGCCACGACGACAAGCGCCACCTCGTGTTCTCCGCGAACCGCCTGGTGATCGCCGGGATGGGGTTCCTCGCGCTCGCGATGTGCGGTTGTCTCCTGCTGGTGACAACCAAGCTGTTCGGAGCCGGGTGGGGTGTCCTGACCGCGGCGCTGGGGTCGGCTCCGTTCCTCCTGCTGTGGTTCGCGATCCCGATGCGGCGCGCGGCGGCGCTCGCGCGCGACGCTTCCGGCGTGGAGCGGTCACGTAACGGAGCCCGGAGTGAGCCGCAGGCGCGCAGCCGCGACGGCGCCGAAGGCCCGGCGCAGCGCGTCCCCTAGCGCAGGAGCGCTCCCCGAAGCACGCCGCCCATCTCGGCCAACGCCTCGCGCGGCCCACTGCCGCCAACCATGATGTGGGTGAAGCCGTGGACGTAGCCGGGGTGCCGGCGCAGCATCGTCGGCACGCCCGCGGATTGCAACCGCCGCGCGTAGGCCTCACCCTCGTCGCGAAGCGGGTCGAAGCCGGCGGTGACGACGAGTGCCGGGGCGAGCCCCGCGAGATCCTCGGCGTACAGCGGTGAGACGCGCGGGTCACGGCGGTCGGCGGTGCCGATGAAGTTCTCCTCGTACCAGTCCATGTTCTCCTTCGTGAGCAGGAACCCCTCGGCGAACTCCAGCCGTGAGCGCGAGACCTCCACGCAGTCGGTGACCGGGTAGATCAGGAGCTGGAAGGCCGGCGGTTGGTCGTCACGGGCTGCCAGCAGCGCGGTGACCGCCGCGAGGTGCCCGCCGGCGCTGTCGCCCGCGAGCGCGATCCGTCGCGGGTCGGCGCCGAGCTCATCCGCGCGCGCGACCGCGTCGCGGTAGGCGCCGAGCGCGTCCTCGACGGGCGCGGGGAACGGGTGCTCCGGAGCGAGCCGGTAGTCGACGCTCAGCACCCGCCCCCCCGAGGATCGCGCGAGCGCGCGGCAGACGGTGTCGTGCGTGTCGAGGTCGCCGAGGCACCAGCCGCCACCGTGGAAGTAGACGGTCAGCCCGCTCTCCCCGTCGCCGGTCTCTGCCGGCACGTAGAGCAGCGCCGGCACGGGTCCGGCTCCGCCCGCCACGGTCAGGCGGCGCACCTCCGCCATCGCCGGGGGGCGCCCCACGACGCGCCCCGCCGAGGCCCGAAGGTGTGCGCGCGCCTGCGCCGGCGTGAGGGTGTGCAGGGGAGGCTCGGGGTCACGCGCGGCAAGACGGAGCAGGAGCTGGGTCTCCAAATCGAGCGTGAGGCCGTCGCGCGTCAGCGGCGAGCCGGCGAGCTTGCGCTTGACGGGCTCGGGCAGCGCCATCAGCGTCCTGATGACGGCGCGTTCGACCCGTTCCGCGGCGCCGTTCCCGACCGCCGGTCGTGTCGTCCCCGCGCCTTCGACCTCTCCGCCCATCGCTCGCGGGGCGATGCTACCCGAAGGAGCTCAGCCGTCGGGCGAGGTGTCCACGCCCATGTAGGAGTAGCTCCCCTTGTAGCCGTCCTTGCGCGTCGGCACCATCCCTGCACAACCGTCGCGCATGTCCCCGCAGTCGAACGTCCCGCCACTGGCGAGGTGGATGTGCAGGCGAGATAGGTAATAGAAGGAGAAGGCGTTGCCGTCGTGGTTGGGGTCGATCGCCGCCTCGACCGGGTCTTCCCGCCAGCGCTCGGTCAGCAGCCGCTTGTCGGCCGAGGCCTTGTGCTTGAGGTACTTGTCGAACCAGGCCGTCGTGTACCACGCGATCTCATCTGGGCCGCGCAGCGACGCGCCGAACGCCTGGTTGGGGATGAAGCTGAAATCCAGGTGCGAGCCGCCGCGGATGATGATCTCGCCCGTGTCCACTCCGGCTTCGCTGTACGCGAGCGACTCGGTCGACTTGGCGAGCGGGTCCGGGAGCCCGGTGTTCGGCAGCGGCGGCAGACCGTAATCGGCGGACATCCCGAGCCCCGGCTTGGTGATGGGCGCGACGGTGCGATCCGCCGGGTCGGCCGGGCAGGACTTCTCACCGATCGAGCTCATCGTCGACGCGCCACCCTGCTGGCTCGGCACCGAGCCCGCTTCCGGCCCGGGGCCGCCGAGGTTGTCCCACGCGACCACGGCCTTCACGCGCGGGTCCCACTGGGCGATGTAGGAGACGCCGGCGGCGCCGTAGGAGTGGCCTGCCAGGCCGACGCCGGCCTTGGCCTTGACCATGTTCCAGAACGGGTCATACGGCGCATCCAGGCCGGAGGCCACCCGTTCATCCTGCTTGGCGGCGTGGCTCGTGCCGGTTTCGCAGCTCGGGACCGGCTCGTAGGGGTGCTTGGCGCTCGAAAGCAGGAAGTCGATCGCGTCCTCGGTGCCGTCGTAGAAGGGGCGCCCGTCGCTCTGGGCAGGTACGCCCTCATCTTCATCGGGTGCCTGCCCGAGCGTGTCGCTCTGTCCCTGGCCCTGGGGGTCGAAGGTCAGCACCACGTAGCCGTCCTTCGCGAGCGTCTGGGCGGCGTACCAGTACATCTGTTCGTCGGCCTGGACCGACCCGTTCGTGATCACGATCCCGGGACGGTGCTTCGGTCCGGCTTTCGTCGCCCAGACGCGTCCGGACAGCGTCGCGCCATCGCGCGCGGTGAACAGCACCTTCTGCACGAGCCCGTAGCCGTTCTTCTGCCAGTCGTAGAGCCGCACGTCGCCCGCGCAGCCGTTGCCCCCGTTCCAGCAGAGGTCGGCGGAGAAGAGGCGGCCGGGGTCCGCGGCCTGCTCGGCTGTGGCTTCGGCCAGGTTTTCGGCGCTCTGCGTGGTCAGCTCGGCCTGGTATTCAGGCGTGTCGTAGATCGACTGGCGCTCCTGGGTGATGGCGAAGTTCTGCGCCTCCGTCACCGGGTTGAATTCGGTGGGGGGAGCCGCCTGGGCACTTGCTGCCGTGATTGCAGTGATTGCGATCGCCGCCGCGGCAGCGCGCACAGCCTTCTTCATCGAGCCAGTGCTCCTCCCCCTCCTCACCGAGATCGGCGCCCGCGTGGACGCCACCGAACGGAGGAGCTGCTACCCGCGCGGCGCGGGCGGCAAACCGACTCGAGCTCGGCTTACAGCTCGATCGCGCGCATCACGTGCTCGTCCGGCAGCTTCTCGAGGGTCCGTTGAAGGATCTCGCGCTCGCCGGCCTGTCCGCGCTGCAGGTCGTTGATGAGCAGGCGCACCGCGAAGAACACGATCTTCATCTCCCGCGCGCTGAGCGGCACGCTCACCACGCCGAACTCATCCGGCTCGCCCTCGAGGCCCGCGAGCGTCTGGCGCCCGAGCGCCTGGATCTCCGGCTGGTGAGCCTCGTCGCCCAGGTACAGACGCAGCGCACTCGCCGTTGCCGGGAGCTCGTCCCGGTCCAGCAGCAGGTGGTAGTCGGGTGCCGTCTCCTCCGCGCTCACAAGCCCTCCTCGGTCGGTTATCGCGTCACAGGTCCGGGGGGCCGCTCGGCCGGCGGAGGGGTACCCGAAGCCTCAGGCTCGGTGCTCGCCGGGGCGGCCCCGCCGCGTGCGGCGGCGCGTTCGCGCTGGTGGCGGGCAAGCCTTCCGCCGGCGGCCGTGAGCAGCATGCCTGCGATCGCCGTGATCACGGCGAGCAGCGGCGGAAATTTGCCGAGCGAGACCTTCGCGTCGGTGCCCGCGATGGCGTGGGCGACGAGCAGCGCGACGCCGTAGATGAAGCCGGCGACGAGTCCGCGGTCGGCGCCGCCCCAGCCGTCCTGGTGCTCGAAGCCCGACAGGAAGCCGCCGATCGCGGCCACTGCCCCCACGGCCCAATACGCGCCGGCCGAGACACCCAGCAGCACCCCGGCGAGCGCGCCGAGGGCGGCCGGGATGAGCCCGCCCAGCACGATCTGCACCGGGCGCGAGCGGTCGCGAAAGAGCACAGGTTCCAAGTCGTTCCTCTCCCCGAAGGTCGGTCGCCAACCCTAGCCTATGCGGCGGTTCCGGCAATCCATGAGGACGGCGCGGGGGGGCGGGTCCGCTCCGTCCTGCGAGACCCGGACGACCGGTCCACTCTCCTACTGTTTGTCGGGTGAGCTCTGTGCCGCTGCGACTCTCGGTCCTCGACCAGTCCCCCGTCTCTGAGGGCTCGACTGCCTCCCAGGCGCTGCGCAACACGCTCGACCTCGCGCAGCTCGCCGACCGCCTCGGCTATCACCGCTACTGGCTCGCCGAGCACCATGGGGGCCCGATGCTCGCCGGTCCGAGCCCCGAGGCGCTGATCGGCCCGATCGCCGCGGCGACGGAGCGCATCCGTGTCGGAAGCGGCGGCGTGATGCTGCCGCACTACAGCCCCTTCAAGGTCGCGGAGACCTTCAGCCTCCTCGCGGGCCTCTTCCCGGGGCGGATCGATCTCGGGATCGGTCGCGCCGCGGGCACGGACCCGATGACGACCTTCGCGCTGCAGCGCGACCGCCGGGAGGCGGCGCCTGATGACTTCCCTCAGCAGCTCGCGGAGCTGCTCGGCCACCTCGAGGGGCGGTTGCCGCCCGATCATCCGTTTGCGCGGCTCGCCGCGACCCTTCCCGGACGCCCCGAGGTCCCCGAGGTCTGGCTGCTCGGGTCATCGCTGCAGAGCGCGATCTGGGCGGCGGAGCTGGGCCTGCCCTACGCGTTCGCCGACTTCATCAACTCGAACGGCGCGGAGGCCACGCAGCTCTACCGCGAACGCTTCGCCGAGCACGAACACGCAGACAAGCGCCCGCGCGTGGCCGTCGCGGCTTGGGCGATCGCCGCCGCGGACGAGGCGGCCGCCCGTAAGATCGCGGCGAGCGGCCGCATGACCTTCCGGCTGCTGCGCCAGGGCCGGCCGATCGCGGTCCCGCCGCCGGAGCGCGCCGAGCACTTCCTCGCCTCGCTGCCCGACGAGCCCTCGCCGCAGCCCGGCATGCGGCGCCGGAACGTGCTCGGCAGCGGGGAGGAGGTCGCGGAGGAGCTGCGCGCCGTGGCCGTGGAGTACGGCGCCGAGGAGGTGATCGTCGTGAACATCACCTACGACCACGAGGACCGGCGGCGCAGCTATGAGCTGATCGCCGAGGCGTTCGGGCTCGACGGCGCCCGCGCCGCAGATGGCGAGCGCCGCGCCGCGCTGGGCTGAGCCGCTCCCCTATATCTTCACGCGATGGCCTCGCCGCCGGCCATCCGCCGCGCCACCGAGAAGGACCTGCCGGCGCTCGCCGGCGTGCTCGCTCGAGCCTTCTTCGACGACCCCGTCGCGAGCTGGGCCTGGCGGCCCGACGACCTGCGCCTCGCGGCGCTCGAGCGCTTCCAGGGCACGCGCATGCGCCAGCTGCTGCCGCACGAAGAGGTCTGGACGGACGAGAGCGCGGGCTGCGCGGCGCTGTGGGCGCCGCCCGGGCACTGGAAAGCAAGCGTCAGGGAAACCATGGCGCTCGTGCCGAGCTTCACGCGTGCGCGTCTGATCTGGAGGCTGCCGATGGTTACGCTCGGCTGGGAAAAACTCGAGCAGGGACACCCGCGCGAGCCTCACTACTACCTCGCGATCCTGGGGACTGACCCGGAGAGGCAGGGCCACGGCCTCGGCTCGACCGTCCTGCAGGGGGTTCTCGAGCAGTGCGACCGCGACGGCGTCGGCGCGTTCCTCGAGTCCTCCAAGGAGAGCAACATCGCCTTCTACGCCCGCCACGGGTTCCGGGTGACCGAAGAGGTCCGGCTCGTGCGCGGACCCTCGATGTGGAAGATGTGGCGCGACCCACGGTGACCGGCCCGGGGCGACGGCCCCGGGGAGCTCGAGCCAGATGACGCCGCTCGGGCCCTGACCGGTCCTTCTCCTGACAACGGGCGCGCCGCCGCTGATCCGAGTCCGGCCGACCGCGCGTAGCCCAGGGAAAGAAGCATCTCTCTCCAGCGTGGCACCCGCCACGAGAAGGACGGTGGACCTCATGCCCTACCAGTTGAATCTCGATGAGATCGACGCCGACTGTGCTGTTCGCGAAGCTGCCGACGCCGTCGGCGGCGACACGCGCCTCAGCTTCCTGAAGAAGGCCGGCATCGGCGGCGGAGCGGCGCTGACCGGCGGCGCTCTGCTCTCGGCGCTCGCTCCCGCGGCGCTCGCCTCGCCCCAGCACGGCCGGCCCCCGGCCGCGTTCGGCCGCGGCGACGTCGGCGTGCTCAACTACGCCCTGACCCTCGAGTACCTCGAGGCCGCGTTCTACAACGGCGCGACGGCGGCCAACATGGCTCTCACTCCTCAGGTCGCGGCGTTCCTGAAGACCGTCACGACCGACGAGAACGCTCATGTCGCGTTCCTGAAGAAGCACCTCGGGGCGAAAGCCGTCAAGCAGCCGAAGTTCGACTTCAAAGGCGCGAACACCAACCCGGCGACCTTCATGAAGACCGCCCAGGTGCTCGAGAACACCGGCGTGCATGCCTACGCGGGACAGGCGCTCAACATCAAGACGCCGGCGTACGTCACGGCGGCCGTGACGATCCTCACGGTGGAGGCGCGCCACGCCAGCGTGATCGGGCTCCTGAACGAAGGCGCTGCCCCGAACGGCGCGCAGATCGCGCCGGACGGCCCCTTCGACATCCCGTTCCCCGCCGCGAAGGTGCTGGCCGCGGTCAAGGGAACCGGCTTCATCGTCGGCTAGCGTCGCCCGCCGCCGACGCCGGGGCGGCGGCCACCGTGAGGTGGTCGCCGGCTGGCGGGCGGGTCACGGCTGGCGGGCGGATCCCGGCTCGTGCGCGGGTGATCCGCGGAGGGGGCGGAGACGTAGAGATGGACACCACGAGAAAGGACACGGACCATGGGTCTGGACAATCCAATTCACATCGCCTTCCTGCTGATCGTGCTGCTGATGGTGTTCGGCGCGAAGCGGCTCCCCGAGATGGGGAAATCACTCGGCAGCGGCATGCGCGGCTTCCGGGACTCGCTGAACCCGTCGCACGAGGAGCACACCACCCACGTGCTCGCCGAGCACCGGCTCGCTCCGGTCGAGGAGAAGCAGGAGCGCCCGGCGGCGTAGGATCCGTCGGTGGCGGCCGGGAGGCAGGCGCCCCGGCCGGTGATCCGGCGCTCCGCCTCCGCCGTAACGGAAATCGGGATGTTCAACCCTTTGCGGTCAGCCGGCGGCGAGCGCTCGGCCACCCACCTGAGCGTCCTCGCCGACGAGGAGCTGATGCAGCTCGTCTACAGGGGCAACGCCGCTGCGTTCGAGGTCGTCTACGACCGCCACGCAGACGCGGCGTACTCGCTGGCGCTGCGTATGTGCGGGCAGCGCTCGCAGGCCGAAGACGTCGTGCAGGAGGCGTTCCTGTCGGTGTGGCGAAGCGGTGCGCGCTATGACCGCAACCGCGGCAGCGTGCGGACCTGGACCCTCGGCATCGTCCACAACCGGGCGATCGACGCGCTGCGCAGGCGCGCGGTGCGGGACCGCAGCGTCGTGGCCGATGAGGGGATCGAGGAGCGGGTGCCCGCGCGCGAGCGCACCGAGCTCGAGTTTGCGCGCCGCGATGAGGCGCGAGAGATCAGGGAGGCTCTGCAGCAGCTTCCGCGCGAGCAGAGTCACGTGATCGAGCTCGCCTACTTCGGAGGCCTTACGCACGTCGAGATCGCATCGATGCTTGACACTCCGGTCGGCACGGTGAAGGGGAGAATGCGGCTCGGGCTCGAGAAGATGCGCCTCGCGCTCGGAGAACCGGGGGAGGTGGTCGGATGAGCGCCGATGAGCAGCAGGACGGCTGCGCGGGCCGCGCCGAGGAAGCAGCGGTCTATGCGCTTGGCGCCCTGGAGGAGCCGGAGGCGCTCGCCTTCGCCGAGCATCTCCGGACGTGCGGGCGCTGCCGTGAGGAGCTCGCGGCGCTGCAGCCGGTGGTCGACGCGCTGCCCGCCGCGGTGGCGCAGCACAGCGCGCCGGCCGAGCTGCGAGGGCGGCTGCTCTCGACCGTCCGCTCGGAGGCCGAGCTGCGAGGCGCGAGCCGAGCCCGTGGCGCTTCGGCCGAGCCTGTGTCGCGCCGCGCACGCGAGTGGCGGCCGTGGCGTCTGGCAGCCGCGGGCGCCGCAATCGCCGCTGTCTCCGCGGCCGTGGCCCTCGCCTTCGCCGCGAGCGGGCCGTCCGTGGGGCGCGCGGTCCACGCGAGCGCGAGCGTCCGCGGAGCACACGCTGTTCTGCAGGTCAACGGCGGCCACGGACTGCTGAGGATCGCGGGCATGCCGCAGGCGCGCCCGGGTCACATCTACGAGCTCTGGGTCGAACGCGGAGGAGCGCCACATCCGACGGACGCGCTCTTCACGGTCAGCTCTACGGGTCGCGCCGCGGTCGGGGTGCCCGGCTCGCTCTCGGGCGCCACGGCGGTGATGGTGACCTCCGAGCCGCTCGGCGGCAGCAGGACGCCGACGAGCGCGCCGGTGATCGTGGCGCGCCTCGGCTAGGCCGAGCGCGTCACCGTCAGCTCGCGGCCCGCCGCGTGCACGGAGTCGCCGGGATGGAGCTGTCGTCCGCGCCGCGTCTCGGCCTCGCCGTTGACGATCACGGGTTCGGCGGAGAGCAACGCCCGCGCCTCCCCGCCGCTGTCGACGATCCCGGCGAGCTTCAGCAGCTGCCCGAGCCTGATCGTCTCGCCCTCGATCGCGATCGCCTCGCTCACCCCCCGAGCCTAACCCGGCCGAAGGCCGCCGGATCGACGATCGGCTGGGGGTAGCGCAGTCCCCGGCGGTCGCGGGCGGACAGCCGCCACGGTTCGTGCACCGCGGCGTCTGCGAGCGCGGCCAGCTCTGGGACGTGACGGCGGACGTACGCGCCGTCGGGGTCGAAACGGCGCGCCTGGCGCAGAGGGTTCAGCACCCGGTTGGGGCGCGTGTCGTTGCCGGTCCCCGCGACCCACTGCCAGTTGCCGACGTTGTCGGCGACATCCGCGTCGCAGAGCAGCGTCGCGAAGTGGGCGGCTCCCCGGCGCCAGTCGATGCCCAGGGTCTTGGTCAGCAGCGAGGCGACGATCAGCCGCGCGCGGTTGTGCATCCATCCTTCGCGCGCGAGCTGGCGCATGCCGGCGTCGACGATGGGGATGCCGGTGAGGCCCGCGCGCCATGCGTCGAGCGCGTCCGGGTCGCGCCGCCAGTCGCGTCCGCGCGGCCGGTAGTCGGCGCCTGGCAGGTCCGGCCGGTCGGCGAGCACCTGGCGGTGGAAGTCACGCCAGCAGAGCTGGCGCGCGAAGGGCTCAGCGCCGTTGCGGCCGTCTCCGCGGGCGAGCACGGTCCTCGCGGAGAGGCAGCCGAAGTGGAGGTAGGGGCTGAGCCTCGAGGTCGCATCGGCCGTCAGGTCGTCGTGGCGCTCCTCGTAGCCCTCGAGATCTCGGGAGAGGAAGCGCGTGAGGCGCTCGCGCGCTGCGCTCTCGCCGCCCTTTGGCAGCTCGTGCGAGGGGCGCTGCGAGGAGACCCGTGCCGGCAGGCGCATCCGCGGCAGCTCGGGCGCGGGGACGCGCCGGGGCGTCGTGGCTGCCCCCGCGAGCCCCAGCGCGCGCCAGGCACGCCAGTAGGGAGTGAAGACCCGGTAGTGGCCGCCTGCCGCGGGGAGGACCGCGCCGGGTTCGACGGCCGAGGAGCTCCCGAGCGCGAGCAGCTCGACCCGCTCATCTGCGCAGGCGCGGGCCAGGCGCGCGTGGCGTTCGCGGGCGTAGGGAGTCGTGTCCGCGCCGGTGTAGATCGCCTCCGCGCCGAACCGGCGCACGAGGGCGAGCGCCTGCTCGACGACGTCACCGCTGCGCACCACGAGGCCGGCACCGCGCGCGCGCAGCGAGGCGTCGAGGTCGCGCAGGCAGTCGCGCAGGAAGGCGCGCCTGTTGGGCGCGCCGCAGCTTCCGCCGAGCAGCCGCTCGTCGAGCACGAACGCCGGCACCACCTGCTCGCGCTCCGCGATCGCCGCGGCGAGGGCCGGGTTGTCCCGTACCCGCAGGTCGCAGGTGAACAGCACGAGCGCGCGGTGCATGGCGCTCCGCTACCCGCGCGAGGTCGCGGGGAAGCTCAGCCGCGCTGCTCCGGCGGGCGCCCGGCGGGCGGCAGTGGAGAGCGTGCTCCCGGCGGCGAGCCGAAGGGCGGGGGGTGCGGAGTCGAGGGCCGCGCGCTCTCGGCACCCGACTGCTCTGCCGGCGTCTCCGCGCCGGCGTCCGCGCGCTCGGCGAGATCGCCGCCCGTCGTCGTGGTCATCCGCGCCGCGCCGCGCCCTCCGACCACGCGCCGGACCAGCGAGGGGGCGAGGATCCGAAGCGCCGCCGCCAGCCAGTACGGACGGGGCACGTAGCGCTCGCCTCGCCGGCCAAGCCCCGCTTCGCGGATCGCCTCGGCGGCACGCTCGGGCGTCGAGACCATGCGGCGGGTGAGGGGATTCTCCACCAGCTCGGACTGGGGGAAGCCCTCGGTGGCGATGAAGCCCGGCAGCACGAGGCCGACGTGGACGCCGTGCTCACGCTCCTCCGCGGCGAGCGAGTCCGACCACCCGGCGAGCGCGAACTTGGACGCGCTGTAGGCGCCCGTCCCGGCGCGCGCGACGCGCGCCGCGGTCGAGGCGACGTTCACGATCGCCGACGGGGCGCTGCTGCGCAGGAGCGGCAGCAGCTCCTCGGTGAGCCGCAACTGCGCGTCGAAGTTGATGGCCATCGTGCGCCGCACGTTCTCGTAGCCGCCCTCGGCGAAACGGGCGCGCCAGGCCGCGCCCGCGTTGTTGACGAGCAGGTCGAGGCGCCCGTGGTGGGCTTCGACATGCTCGCGAACCTTGCGGGGAGCGTCGCTGTCGAGCAGGTCCACCGCCACGAAGCTCGCCGGGCAGGGAAGCTCCTCGGCCAGCGGCGCCAGACGCTCCTGGCGCCGGGCGACGAGGACGACCGCCGCCCCCGGCTCCTGAGCGAGCAGGCGCGCAGTCGCCTCGCCGATGCCGCTGGAGGAGCCCGTGATGAGGATCACAGGCGAAGGGCCGTGGGTCGGGTCGGCTGGCATCTGCTCCTCGCTTGGTTCGCGTCGGGGGCTCGGGCTGGCGTCTCGGGCTAGCCTTTCAGATCCCGCAGAGATGAGCCCGCCGGCACCCACCGCACCAGAGCACCCGCTCTCTCCCCGCAAGGCGGAGGCGTTGGAGCTGTTCAGCGGGCTGCCTTCGCGCTACGACGAGCTGTCCGCGGCACTCAGCTTCTGGCAGGACCCGCGCTGGCGCCGCGCGCTGGCCGACGCGCTCGATCCCCGTGCCGGCCAGCGCATCCTCGACGTCGCGACCGGGACCGGGATGGTCGCGGCCGAGCTGCTCAGCCGAGCGCAGTGCTCGGTCGTCGGCGTCGACCAGAGCGCGGAGATGCTCTCGCGCGCCCGCGCTCGCTTTGCGGCCGAGCCTCCCGGGCGGATCGAGCTCCGCCAGGCGCAGGCCGAGCAGCTCCCGTTCGACGACGCGAGCTTCGACGGCCTGAGCTTCACCTACCTGCTGCGCTACGTGGAGGATCCGGCGGCCACCATGACCGAGCTCGCCCGTGTCGTGCGTCCCGGCGGGCGCGTCGCCTCGCTCGAGTTCGGCGTGCCGCCATGGGCGCCGGCGCGGGTCGCCTGGCGCCTGTACACCGGTTTGGGGCTGCCGGCGCTCGGGCGCCTGGCCTCGCCGGAGTGGGGGCGGGTGGGCCGCTTCCTCGGCCCGAGCATCCGCGGCTTCTACGAGGCACACCCGATCGAGCAGCTCGTCGCCGACTGGCGGGCCGCCGGGCTCGAGGACGTGCGCGTGCGCGGCATGAGCTTCGGCGGCGGCGTGGTGATGTCCGCCACGCGGCGGTCGTGAGCGCATGGTCGCCCGGCCGCACCGTCCGGCCTTCTACGCAGTCGGGGGCGGACGGCTCGCCGACGCGATCACGCTGCTGCACCCGCCGTACACGCTCTGGCATCTGAGCTATTTCGCGATCGGCGCCGCGCTCGCGCCGCACGTCTACGTCAACCGTCTGCTGTGGGGGCTCGCGGCGTTCGCGCTCGCCGTCGGCGTCTGCGCGCATGCGCTGGACGAGCTGCACGGCCGCCCGCTGCGGACAGGCTTCTCCGACCGTACCTTGCAGGTTGCTGCGATCGCGAGCGCGACAGCCGCGATCGGGATCGGCATCGGCGGGATCGTGACCGTGTCGGCCTGGCTTGCGCCGCTCGTCGCGATCGGCGCGTTCCTGCTGCCCGCGTACAACCTGGAGCTGGCGGGTGGCCGCTTCCACAGCGACCTGTGGTTCGCCGCGGGGTGGGGCGCGTTCCCCGCCTTCACCGGCTATTTCGTCTGCGCGCTGCGCGTGGACGCGACCGGACTCCTGCTCGCCGCCGGGTGCATGGCGATGAGTCTCGCCCAGCGGCGCCTCAGCTCGGCGGCGCGCGACCTGCGACGGCGGACCGTCGCCGTCGAAGGCGTTCGCAGGCTGACGGACGGCAGCTCCGAACCGCTCACGCTGCCGCGGCTGCTCGGCCCGCTCGACGGCGCGCTCGCGACGCTCTCGCTGACCGCGGTCCTGCTCGCCTCGGCCCTGCTGGTGTCGCGGCTCTGATCGCGGCGGAGCTCGCGCCGCGCCTGAGCACCGTTGCGAGTCAGGCGGCAGCCGAGGCGTGGGCGCCGGGGCCCGGCGCGACGGGGACCGCGCCGGCGGGCAGCGGCGTTTCAGGCGCGAACAGAGCGAGCACAGAGCCGCCGAAGCCGCCCCCGATCAGGCGCGCTCCCGCCGCGCCGGCCTCGCGCAGCCTCCTGACCGTGTCCTCCACCGCCGGGGTCGATACCGCGAACAGATCGCGCAGGCTCGCGTGCGAGGCGTTCAGTAGAGCGGCCAGGGCCGGCATGTCGCCGTCGCGCAGCGCACGGGTCGCCGCCAGCACGCGACCGTTCTCTTCCACCACGTGACGCGCGCGGTCCGCGAGCGGTGCCGGCAGCTCGGCGAGTCGCTCGGGCCCGACGTCGCGCAACGAGGCGACCCCGAGGAGCTCGCACGCCCGGGCGCACTCCTCGCGGCGCTCGTTGTAACCAGAGCTAGCGTGGCTGTGGCGCTCGCCGGAGTCGGCGACGGCGAAACCCCAGCCCTCCAAGTCGAGGGGTACAGGCTCGACGACCAGGCTGCGGAAGTCGATCAGCAGCGCCGCGTCGCGGACGCCACACAGGCTCGCGAGCTGGTCGAGCAGGCCGGTGCGCGCGCCGGTCCAGTTGTTCTCGACGCGCGAGCACAGGCGCGCGAGCGCGAGCCGGTCGCTGCGGAGGTCCGCCGCGCCGGGCGTGCCCGCGTCGAGTTCGAGAAGGGCCAGGCACACGGCGACGGTCATCGCCGCCGAGGAGGAGAGCCCGGCGCCGCGCGGCACGTCGCCGCTGATCTCCAGGCGCGCGCCCGGGGGCGGCGCGCCGGCCGCGGCCAGCTCGGCGGCCGTGCCACGCACGAACGCCCGCCATCCGGCCGTCCTGCCCGGCTCGCGCACGAGGAAGTCGTCGCGCTCGCCGAGGTCGAGGGCGAGCGCGTCCATGCGCTCGCCCGGCGTTTCGAGCGCGCTAACCGTGACGCCCTGCTCGATCGCGAAGGGCAGCGCCAGCCCGCCGTTGTAGTCGGTGTGCTCGCCGATCACGTTGACGCGGCCGGGCGCGAACGCGGTGACGCGTCTAGCCGCCACTGCCGATCGCCTCGCGCAGGTGCTCGGCGGCCTCCTCGGGAAGCACGTCGCCGATGAACACGCCGGCGCCCTGCTCGGAGCCGGCGAGGAACTTCAGCTTCTCGGCCGTGCGCAGCGGCGGGTAGAACTCGACGTGCAGGTGGCCCTCCTGCGATGGTGCCCCATCGACCCAGCCGCCCGTCGGCGCTTGGTGCACCGCCATCACGTAGGGCATGGGACGGGCGAACAGAGCGTCGTAGCCCCTCACGAGCCGCTGCAGCGCCGAGGAGAGGAGGCGCAGCTCCTCGGGCTCGCAGTCGAGCAGTGAGCGACGGTGTTCGAGCATCACGAGGTGCGCTTCATACGGCCAGCGAGCCGCCTCCGGGACGTAGCCGACGACGGCCTCGTTCTCGAGCAGCAGCCGGGTCCCGGCCTCGCGCTCGCGCGCGACGAGCGTGCACGGGGCACAGCCGCCGAGGCGCGCGTCGGCGGCCTGCTCGAGCGCCGGGACGGGCGGGATGAAGGGGTAGCCGTAGATCTGCCCGTGGGGGTGGTGCAGCGTGACGCCGATCTCGACGCCGCGGTTTTCGAAGATGTAGACGTACTCGACGTCCTCGCGGGCTCCCAGCTCCGCGTAGCGGTGGCGCCACACCCACATCAGGGCCTCCGCCCGCTGGGGCCCCAGAGCACCGAACGAGCCGTCGTGCTCTTCGGTGTAGACGACGACCTCCGCCGCGCCTTGGGGCGACTCGAAAGCCGGGAAGCGGTTGTCGAACACGACGATCTCGAAGCTCTCCAGAGGGATCTCCGTCTGCGGCCCGCCCGGCTTGGTCGGGTCCAACGGGCAGTGGGCCCGGTCGGGCAGGAACGTGCGGTCCTGGCGATGGATCGCGTAGACGACCTCCTCGCCGCGCAGCTCGTTGAAGCGCAGTTCGCTCACGAGGACTCCCGCGGGGGCGGGGGATCGGCCGGCTCGACGGCACGCTCGTAGACGATCAGTGCCCGGCCGTCGTCTTTGACCAGCCGGCGCAGGATCAGTGGCCCGTAGCGCTCGGGGGGGGACTCGTCCCGCTCGGGGGCCGGGCGCTGCGAGGACGAGCCGGGTTTCGCGTCCATCACCCCGAGGGTATATCGAGCGGCGTGGAGGGTGAGACCGGCTCAGGGCGCGAATCCGATGTTTCGGTGCATGCGGGATTGCACGCTCAGGAGAGGTTGACCACACTGCCGCCAGCGAAGAAGCTAGTGTGCATCGGTGCAAGCCCGGCGTCACGCCGGTCGAACGTCTGATTGGAGGAGAGATGTCAGAAGGTGGTCAGATCCTCGATCCAAGCGGTCTCGAGGAGCATCCGAGTCCAGGCTTCGACCGGCGAGCGTTTCTGCGCAGAACGGCGCTGACCGGCGTCGCCGCGGGCTCGGTCGGGACGATCCTGCAGGCCTGCGGGTCCAGCGCGTCGGGTGGCAGCTCGAATGAAATCTTCGGCTCGCACCCGAGCTACAAATTCGTGTTCGTCAACCACGTCACGACGAACCCTTTCTTCACCCCGACGCAGTACGGCATCGCCGACGCCACGAAGATGCTCGGCTGCAGCTACCAGTGGACCGGCTCGGAAAACAGCAACGTGAGCCAGATGGTCAACGCGATGAACACGGCCATCGCCTCCAAAGCCGACGGCATCGCCGTCGCGCTGATCGACCTGCACGCGTTCAACGAACCGACCGAAAAGGCCCTTGCGGCGGGGATCCCCGTGATCGCATACAACGCCGACGCCGAAGGCAACAAGCGCCTCGCGTACGTCGGTCAGGACCTGAAACTGGCCGGTGAAAAGATGGCCGAACGAATCCTCGAAAAGGTGACCTCGGGCGAAGTCGCCCTGTTCATCGCGACTCCGGGATCGGCCAACCTCCAGCCCCGCATCGAAGGCGCCGAAAAGGTGCTGAAGGCAAAGGGGATCACGACACATGCTGTCGCGACAGGCGCGAACGTCTCAGAAGAGCAGCCGGCGATCGAAGCCTTCTACAAGAGCCACACCGGCGTGAAGGGCATGTACTCGGTTGACGGCGGCTCGACGGAAAGCCTCGGGAAAGTGATCCAGAAGCTCGGCCTGAAGGGCAAAGTTCACGCGGGCGGCTTCGACCTCACCGAACAGACCCAGAACCTGATCAAAGCCGGCTACCTGGAATTCACGATCGACCAGCAGCCCTACCTGCAGGGATTCGTCCCCGCGTTGCAGCTGTTCTTCTACAAGGTGTCCGGAACCCAGACGGGGCCGTTCGAAGCGAACACGGGCCTCAAGTTCGTGACCCCCGAAACCGTGGAACCGTACCTGACGAAGTCCCGCTACGAGGGCACGACGTCCTCGGCGGTGGTCGTCAAATCCTGAAGTAGGGCCGGGGACGATCGTGGCTAGCGTGGCACAGGATCCAGCCCCGAGCAGCCCCGGCGGCGAGGAGGGCTCGGCGCACCCGCGTCGAGCCCTCTGGCGCAACGTCGGGGAGCGCGTGATCTCCCTGCGCGAGGGCAGCATCATCATCATCACGATCGTCGCCGCGATCTACTTCTCGGCGAACACGAGCACCTTCTTCTCGCACGGGAACTTCGAAACGATTCTGCCCTACTTCGCGCCGCTGGCGATCCTGGCGGCAGGCGAGGTGTTCGTGATGATCCTGGGTGAGATCGACCTCTCGATCGCCGCGATGTACCTGTTCGCGCCGATCGTCTACTACAAGTTGAACACCTCGGTCGGTTTGCCCTTGGGCCTGTCGGTCATCGGTGCGCTGCTCGTCTGCCTCGCCGTCGGAGCTGTCAACGGCGTCTTCGTCGCGGTGATCGGGATCAACTCCTTCGTCGCGACGCTCGGCACCCTGTTCACCTTCGAGGGGCTGTCGCTGATCATCTCGAAAGGTACGCCGGTCGCGACGCCCGGCGGGCAGATCCCGGTCGGCACGTTCGGCAAGGTGTTCGGAGCGGGCACGTACTCCGAGCTGATCTGGGCGATCGCGATCGTCGCGCTACTGCAGGTCGTCCTGACATTCACGCGGTGGGGCCTGTACACGGTCGCGGTCGGCTCGAACAAGCTCGGCGCCGCAGAGGCCGGCGTGCGCGTCAACCTCGTGATGATCCGGAACTTCATGCTGTGCGCGCTCACCGCCGGCCTCGTCGGCATATTCGAGGCGATCCGCTCTCAGACGATCCAACCGAACCCGGCCGGACCCAACGAAATCCTCTTCCTCGCCGTCGCGGCTGCCGTGATCGGCGGCACTCTGCTGACAGGAGGCTCGGGGACCGTCGTGGGCGCCCTGATCGGCGCGCTCTTCCTGGGGATCCTCAAGGACGGGCTGATCCTGCAGGGCGTGCAGGCCAACTACCTTCTCTTCTACACGGGCCTCGCGGTGATCGTCGCGATGGCCGCGAACGTCTACGTCGGACGGGCTCGAAGGGGGCATACGGGAAGTGGCTGACGAGACGACAAGCACGTTTGAGGCAGTCCCACCGGCGAGCGCGTCAGACGACGTCCTGCGCGTCGAGCACATCTCCAAGCGCTTCGGTCCTGTCACGGCGCTGCGCGACATCAACCTGCACCTGAAGAAGGGCGAGGTGCTCGGGCTGCTCGGCGACAACGGCGCCGGCAAGTCGACGCTGATCAAGATCATCTCCGGCTTCCAGAAACAGGACGGCGGCAAGATGTGGGTGAACGGTCAGCCCTATGAACCGAAAAGCGTCGATGACGCCCGTTCGAGAGGGATCGACACCGTCTACCAGGACCTGGCGCTGATCGACGAACTGTCCGTCTACCACAACCTGTTCCTGCGGCGCGAGCGCGTGATGAAACCGGTCCCGCTCCTGCGCAACGGCGAGATGAAGCGCGAAGCGCGGAAAGCGCTCGATGAAATCGGCATCAACATCCCGCGCATCGATGTCTCTGTCGCGCGGCTCTCAGGAGGCCAGCGCCAGGCGATCGCGGTCGCGCGCACCGTCAACGGCGATGCCGACATCATTCTGCTCGACGAGCCGCTCGCCGCGATGGGGGTGAAAGAGGGGGCGCAGATCCTCGATCTCATCGCCCGCCTCAAAGCCGAAGGCAACGTCTCGATCATCGTGATCCTGCACAACTACGTCCAGGTGTTCGAAGCCTGCGACCGCGTTTCGCTGATCCAGGACGGCCTGATCACGCTCGACAAGCCGACGTCGGAGACGTCGGTCGAAGAGCTCACGGAGCTGGTGGTCAGGGAGTACCGCAAAGCCCGCGAAGAAGACCGTGGCGAAGTGCCGCGCGCCGATCAGGGTGACGCGCAGCCGCAGAGCTAGCTGACGGCCTGGCCGATCAGCTTGTGCACATACGGTTCGAGCACGCTCGAGAGTGAGGCGGCGGTGTCTCGCGCCGGACCGCTGGGCAGCGCGGCGTAGCTGATCGCGAGCCGCACGAGCACGTCGCTCAACAGCTCCGCGTCGCGCCGGCGCATCAGCGGCCAGCCCGAAACCATCACGTCGGTGAGGCGGTCGGCCGCCCGCTCGACGAGCGGCTTGCCGTGCGTGGTCAGCAGCGCCAGCAGCTCCTCGGCGCCCTCTTCCATCACGACCGCGCGCAGCAGGGGGTTCTCGGCCGCCTCGGTCAGGAACAGGTCGAGCGCGGCCGCGAGCGCCTTTGAGGGGTCGGTGAGGTTCTCGTTGACCGTCCTCTCGACCGCGTCCAGGAAGCTTTCGGCCTCGCGCAGGACGAGGACCTGGGCGAACTCCTCGCGAGATCCGAACTCCTTGTAGAGCGTCTGCCGGCTCACGCCGGCCGCGACCGCGATGTCGGCCATCGTGATGTCGGCCCACTGGTGCGACTCGAGCTCGTGGCAGGCGGCATCGAGCAGCGTGTTGCGCAGCAGCTCGCGGGCTGCCACCGAGTAGGGGACGCGTGGGGTGGGGGCTGACATGCGCTTGCGCTTGACGCGAGACGCGGTCGAGCCTACGGGCATCACTCGACCGCTTCGAAATCGACCTTATCGCGCACGCCGCAGTCGGGGCACGCCCAATCGTCCGGAACCGAGGCGAACGACGTGCCTGCCGGGAACCCCTCGCGCGGGTGGCCGCGCTCCTCGTCGTACTCGTAGCCGCAGCCGGGGCAGCGCCAGCGGCTCACTGCAGCGCCCCCGCGGGGGTCTTCACGCCCGCTGCGCGCAGGTAGCGGCGTCGCTTCGGCGGATGCAGGTTTGCGAGCGTCGCGTCGCCCGCGTAGTGCGCGAGCACGCGGTGGTCCATGACCCTTCGCCACACCGGAGGGACGAGCGCGAGCACGATCATGCCCGCGTAGCCGGTGGGCAGCTGCGGCGCCTCATGGACGTGGCGCAGCGCTTGGTAGCGGCGCACCGGGTTGGCGTGGTGGTCGGAGTGTCGCTGGAGGTGGTAGAGCAGGACGTTGGACGCGGCGCTGTTGCTGTTCCAGCTGTGCTCCGGGCGGGTGCGCTCGTAGCGCCCGTCCTCGCGGTGCTGGCGCAGCAGCCCGTAGTGCTCGAGGTAGTTGACGACCTCGAGCAGGCTGAAGCCGACGACGGCCTGGATCAGCAAGAAGGGGATGATCACGGTGCCGAACACGGCGACGAGCACTGCGTAGAGGACGACGGTCATCGCCCACGCCGTCAAGATGTCGTTGCGGGGCGTCCAGGGCCCGCTCTCGAGGCGCCGCAGCCGCGTGGCCTCGAGCTCCCACGCCGAGCGCAGGCTGCCCGTGACGGTGCGGGGCAGGAACGCGTAGAAGCTCTCGCCGAGCCTCGCGCTGGCGGGGTCCTCGGGCGTCGCGACTTTCACGTGGTGGCCGCGATTGTGCTCGATGAAGAAGTGCCCGTAGCCGGACTGCGCGAGCGCCACGCGGCTGAGCCAGCGCTCGAGGTCCGCCCGCTTGTGGCCGAGCTCGTGGGCGGTGTTGATCGCCACGCCGCTGACCATCCCGAGCGTGAGCGCGAGGCCGACCTTGTCGACGGTGGAGAGCGAGGGACGGGAGAACAGCCAGCAGGCGAGCACCAGCCCCGCGTACTGGACCGGGATGTAGAGGTATGTGCACCAGCGGTAGTAGCGATCCTGCTCGAGCCACTTGATGACGTCCTCAGGCGGGTTGCGCGCGTCCATCCCGATCGCGAGGTCGAGAAGCGGGAAGATGCCGAAGACGAGCACGGGGCCGAAGAACCAGAAGGCGCCGACGCCGGTCAGTTCGACCAGCCCCCAGGCGAGGAAGGGGAGCGTCGGCACGACGAGGCCGAGCAGCCAGGCGTGGCGCTTGGGGTCCCGCCAGCGGCGCGTGGGCGCGGCGCCTGCGGCGTTCGCACTCGCGGCGGGCGCGCCTTCGGTCGCGGTGGCGCGGGCGGTCTCGGGACTGGCTGACATCTGCGTCCTACCTCCTGGGTCGGGCCTGTCTTGCTCCCTTCCCCTCCGCGACGCAGTTTACACATAGCGTCCAACGTGTCAACGAGCTAGACATACGATGGGTTTCACGCCGGGGCGGCGGACCCCCGCGATCCGGCGCAGGCGCTGCGCCTCAGAACGTGGGGCCGCTCTGGCCATTGCGATCCACTGCGTGTCAGCCTCTGTCGCGAGGAACCGACGGGCGGTGCGCCGAGGTTGAGCGCGGCGCGTTCTCGCGGTTACGGTCCGGCGCCGGCAGGACGCCGGCGGGGGGATCCGGCGCCCGCGCGAGCGGGCGTCAGGCTCAGTCCTCAGGCCCGCCAGGCGGTCTGCGCGCGGTCAGGTAATCCTGGTTCTGCTTGCGCTCGCCGCGGAGCTGGACCGCGATGTAGACGACGATGATGTTGACGAGGATCCCGATCCCGATGAAGGTGATCAGCAGCCCGATCGTCTTGGACGTCGCCGCGTCTGTCGCGAGCTGGAACATGCGCCACGGAGGCTATCAACGGCGCGGGCGCCCGGTGTTCTAGCCTTCATCGCGCCGCCGGGCCGGATCGGCCCGAGACGCTGGAGAGGTGCCGGAGCGGTTGAACGGGCGCGACTGGAAATCGCGTAACGGGGGAAACCTCGTTCGAGGGTTCGAATCCCTCCCTCTCCGTGCAGTGGGGGGACCTGCGCCGCGCAGGCAGCGGGCGCTCCCGCCGCGCTCCAGGAACCGACGAGAGGAGCGGCCATGAGCCACCACGGGGGACACGATCAGGTCGCGCCGAACGGCAAGGCGAAGCCGAAGCCGAAACCGTTGCACGCCTGGGTCCTGCCGATGAAACCGCCGCCGCCCGTCAACCCTGCGCTGCTCCGACACGCCGAGGCCCGCGCGAACTACGCCCAGAACCGCATCGCCGATCGCATCACCTCGTTCTCGGGCTCGATGGCGTTCGTCTACATCCACATCATCTGGTTCGGCTGCTGGATCGGCTTCGGCGTCGAGTCCTATCCGTTCGGCCTGTTGACGATGATCGTCTCGCTCGAGGCGATCTTCCTGTCCACGTTCGTGATGATCAGCCAGAACCGCGCCGAAGCGAAGCGCGAGGTCGTCGCCGACGAGCAGTGGAGGACGGTGCAGGAGGAGGACCGCCAGAACAAGGAGCTGATCGGGCTCTCCCAGGCGCAGGAGAAGCAGAACACGCAGCTCATCGACGTCACCGCCCAGATCCTGCGTCTCACCAAGGAGGTGCGCTCGCTCGCCGGGAAAGCCGAAGATGAGAGCGCCCAGCGCCGCGAACTGCTCGACGTCTCCAAGCGCACGCTGGCGCTGACCCAGCAGCTCCAGCAGGGGTCGCCCTAAGGGCGGTCTCGCTGCAATGCGTTCAGTCGCGCAGCTACCTGGTCACGAGCCGGGTGGCGTGCCCTCGAGCAGGACCTCGGCGGTGTCGCCGTCGAACACCTGCCGCCAGCCGCCGCGGGTGTCCATGTACTCGCGGATCGACGTGATGCGCCCGTCGGCGACCTCGTAGGCGAAGCAGTAGTCATTGACATAGGGGCGTCCGTTGGGCAGCGTCGCCGTCATCCGGTGCTCGGTCAGCACCAGGTCGCCCTCGGAGATCATCGAGCGCCCCTCGAAGTTCACGTCAGTGAAGAACCTCGGATAGTCATGCGCCATGAACGCCACGATCGCCTCGCGGCCGAGGTCGTTGAGCCCTCGCGGCGGCCCGGCATCATCGGGGTCGCCGAGCCCGAGAGCGACCTGTGTGGCGTTTCCCGCAGGCGCCACCCAGACCACGTCGGGGTCGAGCACCGCCCTGATGCGCTCGGGGTCCCCCGAGGCGTAGGCCGCGTAGAGAGCCTGCACGGTCTCCTTCGCGTTCATCGCCTGCGAGCGTAGCCCGACGGCACGCACGATGCTGGCGGAATTCGGACATCAACATCACGTGATTCGTAGACTGCTGCCCGTGTTCGGAACCAAGAGCGAGGGGTGCGGATGAGCGGCAACGGCAACGGCGGCCGCGAGGCCGTGATCTGCGAACCGCTGCGCACCCCGGTTGGTCGCTTCGGGGGCGTGTTCAGAGATCTCGAAGCCGCGACGCTCGCCTCGACCGTGATGGCTGCGCTCATCGAGCGGACCGGGCTGAAGGGTGAGGACGTCGACGACGTCGTGCTCGGCCAGTGCTCGCCGAACGCCGAGGCGCCCGCGATCGGCCGAGTCGCCGCACTCGACGCCGGGCTGCCGGTCGACGTGCCGGGCGTCCAGGTGGACCGGCGCTGCGGCTCTGCGCTGCAGGCGGTGATCGACGGCTGCATGCGGGTTCAGACCGGCGCGGCCGATCTGATCCTCGCCGGTGGCGTCGAGAGCATGAGCCAGACCGAGTACTACTCGACCTCTATGCGCTGGGGCGCGCGCATGGGTGAGGTCGATCTGACCGACCGCCTCACGCGCGGGCGCGTCACGGCGGGGGGCATCAACCACCCGGTCCCCGGCGGAATGCTCGAAACCGCAGAGAACCTGCGCCGCGAGTACTCGATCCCGCGCGAGGAGCAGGACGAGCTGGCGCTGCTCTCCCACCAGCGCGCGGTCGCCGCACAGCAGGACGGGCGCTTCGCGGAGGAGATCGTGCCGGTGCCGGTCAAGCGCGGCGATCCGGTCGCGCTCGACGAGCACCCGCGAGCGGACGCGAGCCTCGAGTCGCTCGGCGGCCTGCGAGCCGTGATGTCGAAGGACGATCCCGAGGCGACGGTGACAGCCGGCAACGCGAGCGGGCAGAACGACGGCGCGGCGATCTGCATCGTCACCCACGCCGAGAAGGCTGCCGAGCTCGGGCTGCGCCCGCTCGGCCGGCTGGTCGCATGGGCTGCCGCCGGGGTCCCACCCGCGACGATGGGCATCGGCCCGGTGCCGGCCACCGAGCGCGCGCTGCGACTCGCCGGCTTGGAGCTGGGCGACCTCGGGCTGATCGAGCTGAACGAGGCGTTCGCCGCGCAGGTGCTCGCCGTGCTGCGCGAGTGGGGCCTGCCCGATGGCCTCGAGCGCGTGAACGTCAACGGCTCGGGCATCTCGCTGGGCCACCCGGTCGGCGCGACCGGTGCGCGCATCCTTACGACGCTGCTGCGCGAGATGGACCGCCGCGAGGTCCGCTTCGGCCTCGAGACGATGTGCATCGGCGGCGGCCAAGGGCTGGCGGCCGTGTTCGAGCGCGCCGAGGGCTGACGGCGGGTCAGGCCGGGGGCGCGCCCTCGTTAGACTTGCTTGCTCTGCGCCCGTAGCTCAGCTGGATAGAGCGTCGGTCTACGGAACCGAAGGTCAGAGGTTCGAATCCTCTCGGGCGCGTACGAAGCTGGCTTCCGGAGCCCGCAGGCCGCGTGCGGCAGCGTTGATCGGGAGCGCCGCTCCGCGCCGGGCAACGGATCGCCTCACAAGCGACCCCACGAGGTCTCAGGGGAACGCCAGCGGCGCATCCCTCGCTGCCCACGCTCCGCTTGCAGCGATACCCTCCAGACATGTCGGAGGAGCCCAAGATCGTGACGAGCGTCGGCAACGAGGCGGAGGCGGAAATGGTCGCCGAGCGCCTCTCCGAGGCGGGCATCGAGCACTCCTCGCGCATCGCCTCCGGCGGCATCCGACTGGGCGCCGCGGCCGCCCGAGATATATACGTCCAGGCGAAGGACTTCGACCGCGCAGTCGAGGTCCTCAAGATCGACGAAGGCTTCAGTGACGAGGAGCTCGCGCGCCTGAGCGAACAGGCCGGACGAGAAGCCGGCGAGCCGTAGCGGCGCCAGCCGGCTCTATTGCCGCCGCCCGGAGGACGCGCGGGTGGTGGGGGAGCATGTTCTTCCGGTTAGAACCTTGCGGTTCTAATCGAGATGTTGGTGCCCCGTAGATGGCGAGGGTCCAGAGTCAGGGGCCGTCGCAGAGGCGGGGGTCAGCCCGGACGGGGGACGAGCAGGGGGCGGAGATCCTCGAGGCGCTCGAAGGTCCACCAGATGTAGCGTCGGGTGCCGTTCTCGCGCAGCGGGTGCAGGTCGGTGAGCTCGGGGTCTGAGAGGAAGCCGTCGAAGGCCTCGCGGCTGGCCCACTCGACGAGGACGAGCGCCTCGCGCGGCGCCTCCGGTCCGAGCTCGGCCGGGTGCGCCTCGTGGCGACCGAGCGCGATCACCTTGCCTTCGTGCGTCTCGACAGCGTCGCGTGAGCGGCGCGAGTATGCCCGGTAGTCCTCGTTGTCGGCGAGGTCGAACAGGTTGAGCGCGTACAGCGGCACACGGCGATCATCCCATGCCGATCGCTGCGGCACGCTCAGACAAGCGTCTGGCGGCCTCAGAACCTGTCCCGAGCTTTGTCCCGAACCCTGCAGATAGGGCGTCGACCGTCGCAGAACGAAAGCGACGCGAACCCGGGCCGCTTGAGGAACCTTTCCCGGCGCCCGGCCCGAGGGCCTTCTTCCGGTTCCGGTGGCGCGGCCTCACACCTCGTTGGCCTCGCTCTTCGCGGCTCGGTTCCGCGTCATCACGCAACCTAGATGGCCTGCGCCGGCGATTTCAAGGGTCGTTCGGTGAGGAAGCCGCATTCTCCGAGAAAACGTAGACCGGCCTGCCGGGTTCTGGACTGAGAACGGCATCGAAGAACGGGTCCGCGCGCAAAGCTCGCCCAGGCCCACGAAGAACGCTACGAGACAAACAGCCGCTTCTGAGCCGCGGTTGGCATCGCGCGGTTGCCCGCTGTGCACGATGATCCCGCGTGATGAGCGGCGACGGGAGCGGCGGATCGATCAGCGAGCGCCCGAGCGCGCTCGCGCGGCGGCGCCTCATGCATTTCGCCCGCCGCATCGCGATTCTCGCGGCGATCGCGATCCTGCTGCTCCTGCTCGCGGCGCTCGTGCTCTCGGTCAGCGAGCACCACAGCTACTGGTACGCGTTCCGCTGGGCACTCGACACCGAGGCGACGGTTGGAGGCTTTCCACAGCCGCACAGCGCCGTGGGGCAGATCGCGCAGGTCGCCCTGATCGTGTTGGGCGTGGGTACGCTCTTCTACGCGCTCGCCCTCGTCGCAGAGCTTTTCGTGGACGGGCATCTGGGCGAGCTGCTCGCGCTGCGCCGCACACGGAAGATGATCGACTCCCTCACCGACCACTACATCGTCTGCGGCTTCGGTCGCGTCGGGCGAGCAGCCGTGCGCGACCTGCGCGCGTCGGACGCTGCGTGTGTCGTGCTCGACCAGGACTCCGAGCACCGGCCGCTGGCGGAGTCGCTCGGGGCGCACTTCGCCGAGGGGGATGCGAGCGAGGAGGCCGTGCTGCGCGAGGCCGGGATCGCGCGGGCGCGCGCGATCGTCGTGTGCGCAGACTCCGACGCGGACAACGTCTTCATCACGCTGACCGCACGTGAGCTCAGAGAAGACATCTCGATCGTCGCCCGGGCAGCGCACGAGGACACGGAGAAGAAGCTGAAGCGGGCCGGGGCGGACCGGGTGATCTCGCCGTACAAGTCGAGCGGCACCGAGATGGCGCGGCTGGCGATGCACCGGAGCCTGAGCGGCGTCGTCGACGTGGGAGTCCACTACCGGCTGGAGGAGATCGAGATCGCCGACCGTGGCTCTGGGCCCGGGCGAACGCTCGGCGACATCCGCGGCGATTCGATGATCGTCGGGCTGCGCCGCGGCGTCGAGTTCCAGCCCCAACCGGCGGGCGACACGGTCCTGGCGGCCGGCGACACGATCGTTGCGATCGGAACGCCCCAGACGCTCGCCCGTCTGGAGACGCTGCTCGAAGCGCCTTCCGGCTGACCGCGGCTCAACCGTGCGCGAGCGCCGACGGCGACGCGGCGCCGAATTGCAGCGTCTCGGCGGGCAGCGAGGGCCGCAGGTCGCCGGCCGCGATCTCCTCGGCGGGCGCCGGCGGAGCGCCGGGCGCCGGCGCGGGCGCCCATCCGTGCGATTCCACCTCCCCGTCCACCGACACCGGCAGCGGCTCCGCGAGCGCGGGTTCCTCCGCCGGCGGTTCCTCGGCGGGGGCCTCCTCCGCTGGCGCTTGCCAGTGCGGGTCGAGCACCGCATACCGGAACTGCCCGCTCTCGTCGCAGACCCAGAAGGCGTCGCCGTACTCGGCGCGCTCGTGCAGGACCGAGCGTTCGTAGTGCGCCGCGACGCGCGCGAGCGAATCGATGTCCTCTACGTCGATCAAAGGCACGCCCGGCTGCTGCCAGACGACCGAGACGGGCACGATCAGCGAGCCGTAGCGCGAGAGGATGGCCTCGGTCGGGCTGCGTCGCCGCGGGCGGGCCAGCACCAGTGCAGCGGCGAGCGCGCAGGCGGCCACCAGGGCGAGCCCGGCAAGCGCGATCGCCCGCGCGGCGGTGACGGTCATCGAGAAGGGCCCGATCCTGAGCTGCGCGGGCCTGCTCAGCTTCGCCTCGGTTGCGCCCGCTTCGGAGTGCTCGAAGCTGTTCGGCGCCTGCGCCGCTTCCGAGGGAGCGCCGTTGGCCGCGACCGGGCGGATCTCGAGGCTGTTCAGCGCGAACTTGCTGGCCGGCGTGAACGCGCCGCTGAGCGGCGCGCCGGCGAGCTTGCCTGCCAGCACGACTCGCGGCTCGATCGTGAGCGTGTAGGAGCCGCGCACGGCGGTCTCCGATTCGACCCGCGCGACCAGCGCGAGCAGGGAGTCGAGGTCCATGCGCGCGCGTATGACCCCGGAGTCGCCGTGGAGCGGGCTCGGAGCCGAAAGCGGGATCGTCGTGCGCCAGCCGCTGGTCGACGCGACAGTCGCGCTCAGCGAGCCGCGGGCCGCGAGCCGATGCGGCGCCGAGCTCGCAAACCGGTAGGCGAACGCCAGCTGGATCGAGTGCACCACGTGCGTGAAGAGCGGGTCGCCCGTGCGCACGGTTCCATCTGGATAGGTGGGCCCGGCCGGCGGGTTCGCGCCGTAGCTGAGACGTCCGGTCTGGCGGTACGGGACGTGTACCGCGAGCACCTGCGCGGCGGGACGCGTGAACGCGAGCACGGCAAGCGCGAAGAAGGGGATCATCGCCGCAAGCGCCAGCGCTGCGATCACGGCCGCCGGTCCGGAGGCGAGGCGCCCGCGAGGGCCGCGTGCTTGCACGTTCCCGGGTGCTGCAGCCGCGTCAGCGACGGGACCCGCCGAGCCCGCGCGTTCGCGCCGGCGCCGGCGCCGGCGTGTGGCGAAGGCCCCGCCGGCGAGCAGCGTGCCGAACGCGAAGAGCACCGCGATCAGCGCGGGTGAGCGGATCGAGTCGAGCGTCCGGCCGGCACCCGGAAGATGGATCCAGAGCGCTCCGATGAGCTGCGAGCGGGTCGGGTGTTCGAAGTCCGTGAAGTTGTTGTTGTCGCCCTTGAAGACGTAGCGCGAGCCGTCGCGCGCGATGATCCGGTGCAGCACCACCGTGCCGAGCTGACGGTTGTGGTAGGCGACGATCTGACCGACGCGGTAGTCGCCCTCGCCGCGTACGAGCGCGAGATCCCCGGAGTGGAACCGCGGCTCCATGCTGACGCCGTCGGTGACGACATAGCTCGTCGACCCGCCGAGCGCGGTCGGAGCAAAGAGAAACCACAGCAGCCCGACCAGGCCGAGGCCAAGGGCGCCCCACAGCAGTCGTCTGATCTGTCGGGGTGCTCGCATCGCGCGTTGCTGGCTGGGCGTGGAACGCCTACGACGGAGCGGCCACTCGCCAGAGGCGGGGCCGCTCCGCGCGGGCATCTGCCTATTCGATCGTGACGGTGCCGCTGCTGACGGCCGCAACCGACAGCTTCAGGCCTTCTCCGTCCGGCACGGCGGTGTTGAAGGTGCAGGTCACTGCGAACGGCGACGCGCCTTCCGAAGCGCCGCAGTCGGTCCAGTCGCCTTTTGCCGGGGTCGACGCCGTGAGCGCGACCGCGACGTCCGACGCCGCCTTGTCCAGGTCGAAGGTGACGGCAGTCATCGTTTCGCCGTCGCCGCTGAACGTGTAGTTCGTCGGCGAGGCGACCGTGTAGCCGCTGACCGTCGCCGAACCCGCACCTGCAGAGTGGCTCGCGACCGTGTTGCTGGCGGTGAACGCATACGCGCTCACACCGATCACGCTCGCGACGAGAAAGACCAGAAGGCCCGCGACGCGTCGCCTGCCTCCCGTGCTGCGCCTACCGATGTGCATGGCCACGTCGGGCCCCCTTTTTGGGTTGTGATCACCGGACACTCCCTGTGTCCGAGCGGCACTCCCTGTGTCCGCGCCCTGACCATCGACCGCGGGGGCACCACGCTTTACGCCTGCAGGCCCAAATACACGAACTCGGCTAGAGGTTCTTGGCGTCCACCGCGCGGAGCACCTTCGCCCGCAGCAGGCTGATCGCGCGCTTCTCCTCCGCGCGCGAGATCTGCCCGTGCTCGCGCAGCGATTCGATCGTCGCCGTGCGCCCGCGCAGCATCCCTTCGATCAGCTCGTCGCGAGAGTGTCCGTGGGCCACCGCGACCTGCGCGATCGTCTTGCCCGACCGGAGCTGCTCGCGCAGCGCGCTTTCGTCGATCCCGAGGTAGTTGGAGGCGCTTCGCACGAGCGCTCCGGAGCGGCGCTTGCGCCGCAGTTGCGCGCGCAGGTGTCTGCGCAGTCTGTGAAGCGCAGCCGCGGTCTGAGCAGGGCTGGCGCCCTGCTTTCGCATCTGCGCAGTGCGTTCGGCGACGATCGCCCCGAGGAGCGCCTGTGAGCTGTGCCCCGGCGTGGAGTCGGCGATTTCTTCCAGCGTTTCCCCGTTGCGCAGCCGCCGGCGAACCGTGTTCAGATCGATCCCCAGATAGGAGGAAGCCGCCTTGGCGGCGCTCTGCGTACCTCCGGCGGCGCTCGCGGCCTGGTGCTTGGGGTGCGAGCTGCCGTGGCCGAGCGTGACGATCAGCACGGCGGCGACGACGGCGATCAGGGCCACCGCGAGCATCAGGTTGCGCCTCGATGCGGGGCTCACGATGGTCTGGGGTCGGGCGTCATCAGGTTGTGAATGGTAAAGTGGCCGCCCGGCCGGCGCGGAAGGTGTCCCTCCGTCGCGTCTGCCAAGAACAGGGCCGAACACCGGTCCACATGTTCGATTTGCGACGGCCAGTCGGCCGCGACGGTAGCTGCTCGAACCTCCGCAATCCATGGTATGCTCGCCGACGTCGAGTTGCGATCTCGGGGGGCCGCAGGGGGTGCCCGGAGTTTTCCTGGGTCGCAGGCGCGTTTTTTGACCCGTCTACTGGCCTCTAGCACTAGAGGCGAAAGCGAGGACTTAGGAGAATGAGGAGACTTAGGATCACGGTCGCGTTGGCCGCGGTCGCGTGCGTTGTCGGGGCGCTCGCATCGCCGTCTTTCGCCGCGAAAGAAAAAGAAAAAACCCAGTTCGGCGAATTCACCGCCAGCATTCCGACCGGGGCACCGATCACGCCGTCCACGCCGGCGATCGCGAAGACCAGGGAAGGCTCGCTGGGCGAATTCTACGTGGGTAGCGAAAACAGGCCTCTGTTCGTGTTCGAATGCGCAAGCCTGCACTCTGAAGGCAAGGTCTTCGCGGAACGCAGCACGACCTTCAAGACGGAAGTCAAATTCCAGAAATGCGAAGCGAGGCGCAAAGACGCCAACGGGATCATCGAAAAAGGGCTGCACACGAAGATCGGCCCCATCGAAATGGAATTCCACTCGAACGGCGCGGCCGTGCTCGGTCAAGAAGAAATGGGCGAAACGAAAATCACCAAAGGCACTTCGGCCGCCATCAAGATCAAAGGCTCGATGTGCAAACTCGTGATCCCCGAGCAGACGGTTCCGAGCGCAGGTGAAAATGAAAACAAAGAAGTCGAAGGCGCCGAATACTCGGGCGAACGGGAAAAAACCGAAAAGCTGAAAACCTACCCGAGCGGATTCAAGGAACGGCTTGAAGTTGACTGGGAACTGAAACACATGACCGTCGAAATCCCGGTCGCACCCGGCACCGACTGCGAATACGAACGGGAACCGGGCGGGAAATACAACGAAGAAACGAAATCCGTCCAGATTCCCTCGTACTTCGAAGGCGAACTCGAAGAAATCGAAATCAAAAAGGGCGAGCTCTTCTTCGAAACCGCCCAGGAAATCAAAGAAAAAGAAGAAATCTGAGCATCTGAGCTGACCGCGCCGCCGGCGCGGGAGGCGTGATCGGGAGCGCGGCAGGGCTCGAAGGCCCGCCGCGCTCCCGGTCGTTAAGGGCTCGCCGTAGGAGGACTGGGGCTCGCAACCGAGGCGGGCGCGGGCGCCGCGGGGGCTCGGAGAGTGGGGCCGCCGGCGGTTCAGGCCTCTGCGAGCACGGGCACGCACTGCCCGTCGCTCTTGGAGCGGTACATCGCGGCGTCTGCCTGGCGCACGAGCTCCTCGGCGGTCATCGCGCCGTGCTCGGCGCAGGCGACGCCGATGCTCGCGCGCAGATCCGCCTCGCCCCCGGAGAGCTCGAAGCTGCCGCAGATCGTCATGCTGATCCGCTCGGCGACCCGCATCGCCACGCGCGAGGAGGGCACGTCGCGGAGCACGATCAGGAACTCGTCGCCGCCGAGGCGGCCGATCACGTCGCTGTCGCGGCTGGCGAGCTTCAGGCGCTCGCCGACGAGCACGAGCAGCTCGTCGCCCGCCGCGTGGCCGAGCGTGTCGTTGACGGGCTTGAACTTGTCGAGGTCGACGTAGACCACGCCCGTGCTCTGGCTGTCCTCGCGTTCGAGCTGCTCCTGCAGCACCGCCAGGATCGATGAGCGGTTGTGCACGTGGGTGAGCGTGTCGTAGGTCGCGCGGTGCTCTAGCTCCTCGCGGGCCCGCGCGCTGTCGGTGATGTCGAGCACGCAGGTGATCGCGCCACCGACCTCGCCGTCCGCGCGCGAGAGGGCGCGAACGCTCATGAGCGCCCGGCGCCAAACGCCGGAGGGGCGGAGGATGTCCACCTCGACGTCGCGGTCGACGCCGGCGCCCAGCACCTCGTCGAGCACCTCGCCGAACTTCGCCGTGCTCTCCTCGGTGAGGGTCTGGAGCAGGGCGTTGACCGTCGGCGCTGGCTCGGGGTTGCGCTCGGCGGCCGCCTCCTGCTCGCCGGGCACGAGCGGCGCCGGCTCGGAGGTCATCGCGCTGTCGATCGGGTCAGAGCCGTAGAGGATGTCCAGCAGGCAGGCGTTGTTGTAGACGACGTCGCGCGCGACGTCGATCTGAAGCAGTCCGACCGGCATCGCGTCGGTCAGGCGCCTGAGCAGCTCCTCGTGTTCGTGCAGCGCCTCCTGGGCGGCCATCTCGGCGGAGATGTCGATGATCTCGACGACGACGCAGTTGCGGCCGGGGTGGTTGAGGTAGTTGTGCAGCGTGGTGTCGACCCACACGTAGCTGCCGTCCTTGCGGCGACGGCGCAGCCGGGTCTGTTGCGCGCGGTTGCTGGAGATCACCGCGAGCCAGCCCTCGACCGCACGTCCCTGGTCGTCGGGGTGGATCTGGTCGAGCACCGACTTGCCGAGCAGCTCCTCCTCGGTGTAGCCGAACATCTCGGTGAAGGCGTCGTCGGCGGCGACGACGCGCGCGCCCTCGTCCTCGGTGAGCGTGCAGAAGCGCGGTGCGGCGGGGCTCACGTCCTGCTCGGCCGGCGCGTCGCTGGCGTCCTCGTCGCTCGGCAGAATCGCGCCGAGGAAGACGCCGTGGACTTCGCGCAGGTCGATGAAGTGGAGCGTCGACCACTTCGTCGGCGTCGCCAGCATGCGGACCTTGGTGGCCGCGGCCCCCTCCTGCTGTGCGGCGAGCCACAGGCGCACGACGGCGGTGCGGTCGGCGGCGACGACGTTGTCGATCAGCGCGCGGCCCTCGATCAGGCCCTGGCCCCACAGCCCCACGCTCTGCGGGACGGGGACGATCAGCCCATTGGACGCGAGCGCGCAGACCTGTGCGCCCGGGTGCTCGCGAAGCAGCGCTTCGGCGCCTTCGGCGATCGAGTGACCGTCGCGGACGACGGCCTGCCCTGGCTGTTGAAGAACGTGATCGTCCATGTCGAGTTCTCCTGCCTCGAACCACTGCATCGGCGCGGCCCGGCGACGACATGAGCGCTGCGAGAACGCTTGGACACCCTCGGCCGCCGTCTCAGCCGTCGGCGAAAGGCGCCAGCGGGACGCCGTGGTCGTGCTCGGCCATGCCGAGCTCGTACGCGCCGCCGTAGGCGCTGCGCAGAACCTGGCGCCCGCCCTCCCCGCGCCGTCCGATAGCGACCTCGAGGGCCGCGACCGAGCAGTTCGCGACGTCGTGCTCGCTGCCGCCGGGATCCGCATAGCGCCAGCCGGCGATGCTCTCGGGCGCCGCCGCGGCGCTCACCCGTACCGCCAGCCCGCCGCTGCCGCCGAGCTCGAGCTCGGCGGAGGCGGGGTCCTCCAGGACGGCGGGGCGTCCGCTCAGCCGGTGGATCGCGCCGGCGAAGCTGATCGCGCCGGTGGCGATCCAGGGGGTGAGCCGGGAGCCGGCGCGGACCCTTCCGACGGCGACGTCCAGCCAGGCATCCTCGGCGCCGGAGAAGTCGCAGCCATGCAGCCAGATCCAGCGTGCGGCGTGCTCGGAGCCCCAGTTGTGGCCGACCATCCCGCGCCAGCCGGAGAGCTCGATCGGTGCCTCGCCCCCGAACTCCAGGACGCCGTCGAAGCGCGCGAGCGGGGCGGGACTCGTCAGCTTCGTGCGCGGCAGCGGCGCGCGGTAGAGCAACGCAGGACGCAGATGGCGCAGCTCGCCCGCGAGCGGCTCGAAGCGGATCGACCACCGCGCCGGGCCGCACTCGCCGTTCGCGCCGCCGGGACCGATCGACGCACGGCCACCCAAGTCGATCCACCCCCCGGCGGGAACCGTCGGTGCCTCGAAGGTCGCCTTGTGCATGCGCGGGGCGCCGCGCGCGGCATCGAACACCGTGCACCAGACAGAGCCCGACGGCGGCCGCCCCGGCCGCTTGTGGACCGTGTGGCGCAGCCAGAGCCCGAGCGGCTCTCGTGGGGAGACCGCCCTCAGGTAGAAGGACTCGTACATCCCGGCGTCGCTCGCCGCGTGCGGGAAGACCGGCTCGGCTCGCATCGCGGCGATCCTAACCCTGCCACCGCCGCGCTTCCTGGCAGGATCCACGGCTCGATGCCGTTCCCGTCGCTCGTCGAGCTCCCGCCGGCCCTCACCGCGCCCACCCCGTGCGAGGGCGTCCGCTGGCTCCTCGGCGTCGACGGCGGCGCGACCAAGACGCTCGCGGCGGTGCTGGATCTCCAGACGCGCTCTCTGCACCTCGGACACGCCGGCCCGAGCAACGAGGACGCGGTGGGCGCCGAGGCGGCCGTCAGAGCGCTCACAGACGCAGCCGAGACGGCGATGGAGGGCGCCGGGGTGAGCGAATCCGAGCTGGGCGCGATCGTCGCCGCGGTGGCGGGCACCGACACCGCGTCGATCGCCGGCCACGTCCATAACGCCCGCGGGGAGGGCTGGGTCGTCGTCAACGACGTCGTTGGTGCCTGGGCGACGGCGACGGGGGGAGGCCCGGGCGTCGGCGCGATCTCCGGGACCGGCTCGAACGTTTTTGGGGTCGGCGCAAGCGGGAACGGCTGGCGCACCGGCGGTTGGGGGCACCTGCTCGGCGATGAGGGCTCCGGGTTCTGGCTCGGCTCGGAATCGATCCGCGCCGCGCTGAAATATCGCGATGCGTCCGGCCCGCCGACGGGACTCGGGAGGGCTGCCTGCACGTATTTCGATCGCCCGACGATCGAGGCGGTCGCCGCGCTCGTCTACTCAAAGCCGCTCACCAAGGCCGAGATCTCGGCCTTTGCGGTCGAAACCGCGCGCCTTGCGGAGGAGGGGGACGAGGTCGCGTTGGAGCTGTTCGTCCGCGGCGCGAGCCTGCTCGGCGACCAGGTCGCGGCCGTGATCGACCAGACCGGGCTCGACGGGAAATTTCCGATCGGGCTGATCGGCAGCACCTACAAGGCGGGCGAGATCTACCTCGCGCCGCTGCGCAAGCGCATCGCGCTGGCGGCGCCGTCGGCGCAGATCTCGCAGGTCGAGATGCCGCCGGCGGGCGGCAGCCTGCTGCTCGCCGCGGTCGCGTGCGGGATGCGCGGTCAGCTCGCCCCTGATGAGCTGAGCGGGCTGCTGGGCGCGGCGCTGGCCGCCTGAGCTTCGATCGCCGCCCGGCGGGCGATCGCCTGCGGGCCGGAGCCGCCGAGCCGCAGAGCGGCAGCCGCCCCGGCGAGTACACCCGCCCGCGCGGGGCCCGACCCCTCGGCCAGGGCGATGAACAGCGCCGCGGCGTAGACGTCGCCGGCGCCGAGGTCGTCCACGGAGCCGCGCACCGGGGAGACCGAGATCTCGATCGGCGGGCGCTCGTGGTCGGCGAGCAGCACGGTGGCGGCCGGACCGGCCGTGACGGCCACGATGGCACCGCCCCGGCGCGCCAGCTCGAGCCCGGGCTCGCATGCGGGGCGCTCCTGGCGGCTCAGAACGACGGCTCCGCAGCGCTCGAACAGCGGCATGGCCTCCGCCGCAAGAGCCCGCTGGACGACCTCGTCCCCGTCCCGGCTCCAGGCTCGCAGCAGCCCCTGCGGCGTCAGACCCACGAAGCGCCATTGGCCGCCGGGCCGCGCCGTCAACTCGGCGGCGACGGGGGCCAGGTGGAGGATCGCGCCGGGTCCGCCCGCGCCAGAGGCCCAGCCCGACGGTGCCCCAGAGCCCTCTGAGGGGGTCGACATCGGCCCGGCCCAGGCCAGCATTCGCTGTCGCCGCTGCTCCCCGCTGCCGGTCGTCTGCAAGGTCGTCGTCGCCGGCGCCGGCTCGACGATCAACTCCAGCTCGTCGGCGAACGGCGCGAGCAGCTCCCGCAGCTCGTCCTCGCGTCCCCGCGTTACGATCGTCGCTTCCAACCCGAGCCGCGCGGCCTGCAGCGCGCTGTAGAGCGCGGTGCCGCCGGGGCGGCGGCGGCCGTCGGGGAGCACGTCGACTGTCACGTGCCCGACCGCGACGTAGGAGCGGAGACCAAAACCTCCGTGCTGATCGTCTGTTGGGGGAGCTTGAGGCATGAGGAGGAACGCGAACAGGACCCATCATCTCCGAGCGGCGCTCGCCGTGGCGCTCGCCTGTGCTTCAGCCGGGCTGGCCCAGGCTGCGACGAGGGCGGCCGCCCAGAGCGCGCGCAAGCCCTCGCCGCAGGCCTCGCGCTACCCGGCGGGCGCCACCAAGCCTGCGTTCCGTGCGAGCCGCAAGGCGCTCGCCGCCGCGAGCAAGAAGAAGCCCCGCAAGCCCGCGGCGCCGGTGCTGCACGGCAACCCGGCGCGTGGCCTGCGCGCCTTCGAAGCCATGCAGCGCTCGTACTACGTCTTGGGCTCCGGGCTCTACAAGGGGGAACCGTTCTCCTTTCTCTGGCCCTTCTCCCAGGGCCTGGCGGCAACGGTGAGCATGTCCAGCGTTCCGGCGATCGCGAAGGTGCCGGCGCTGCGTACCGCGCTCGCGCGCGAACTGAAAGCCCGCCTCGTCGGGCTGCACAACTACTACGACCCCAGCAACTCAGGTCAACCCGAAGGCTTCTTCAACAGCACCCTCCCCGCCTACGACGGCACCGTCGCGCCGCCGGTCGGTCCAGGCGGCACGAAGTACTACGACGACAACGACTGGGTCGGCATCGAGCTGATGCGGCTGTATGAGAGAACGCACGAACCGGGACTGCTTGCGGCCGCCGAGGGCGTCATGGCCTTCGAGATGCAGGGCTGGCAGGGGTCCTCCGGCTACGCCTGCCCCGGTGGCATCCCGTTCAGCAACGAATTCGAAAACGGCGACCGCAACACGATCACGACTGCTCCCGCTGCGGAGCTCGGCGTCCAGCTCTACCGCGCGACGAAGAACCCCGGCTACCTCGGCTTCGCGGTGCAGGCCTATGAATGGGTCCGGCAGTGCCTCTTGCTTCCAAGCAACATGTACGCCGATCACATCGGCCGGCGCGGGGTCGTGGAACCGCACCTCTACAGCTACACCCAGGGCGTGATGATCGGCGCGGGCACGCTGCTCTACCAGGCCACGGGCAACGCCGCCTACCTCTACCAGGCGCGACAGACCGCCGCTGCGGCGATCGGCTACTTCACCCCCGAACGCCTCGGCGCGGAGAACCCGTTCTTCCCGTCGATCTACTTCCGCAACCTCATGTACCTCGACTCGGTCACACACGACCCGCCCGGACCGCGTCTTGCGCAGTCCTACGTCGACTACTCCTGGCTGCACCTACGGCTCACGAACGACCTGTTCGTCGCCGGCTCGCCGCCTTCGGGCCAGCTCTTGGTGCAGGCGGCGATCGTCCAGATCTACGCGCTGCTCGCCTCGCCGCCGAGCACGTACTTCTGAGAAGGTCCGCCCGGCCGCCCGCGGCCGGCTCGGGCTGGCGGATAGGCTCTTGCCCATGAGCGAAGCAGCCAACCTGATCACCACGGAGGGCCTTCAGACGCTGGAGGCCGAACTCGAAGAGCTCGAGGGCGACGGCCGCCGCGCGATCGCCGAGCGCATCAAGACGGCTCGCGAATGGGGCGATCTGAAGGAGAACAGCGAGTACCACGACGCCAAGAACGAGCAGGCGCACCTCGAGACCAAGATCGCCCGGCTGCGCGAGCGAATCGCGGGCGCGGTGATCGTCGAGGAGGGCGCGACGAGCAGCGGGGTCGTCGGGCTCGGATCGACCGTCGTCGTCAAGGACGGCGAGGGGGCGCAGGAGACCTGGCAGATCGTCAGCTCCCACGATGCCGCTCCGCGGGAGGGCAGGCTGTCGGTCGAATCGCCGATGGCGACGGCCCTGCTCGGGCGAGCCGAGGGCGATCAGACGTCGGTGACGCTGCCGCGCGGCAAGCGCACGCTGACCGTCCTGAGCGTCAGCTAGTCCCGGGGCGCGGCCGCGTCATAGGCGCGAGCGACGCGCCGCAGGAACGCGCGTGGCTTGCGCGCATACAGGCGCCGGCCGTCGCGCAGCGCGCGGCGGCGGAGCTTGCGCCGCCGGCGCACGATCTCTTTGCGGAGCTTGCGTCTTGTCGCCCGGCCCGCGCCTGCCGCCTTGCCGTGCTCGGAGAGCCAGGCGCCGAAGACGGCGAGGTCGTGCTCCTCGCCCAGCAGTTCGCCGACCGCGTCTGCGCGGCCGGCGAGGCGGCGGACCCAGCGATCCTCCGAGGAGAGGCGCTTGCGGCGCTTGCCCGGTAGCCTCGCGAGCGGTCCCGGCGCGGGCTCGGCGCGGCGCAGCGTCTCAGCCGCGTAACGCAGGTCCTTCACGCGCTTGCGCCACTGGTGCATGGTGCGCATGCGTCCGCCGCGCGAGCCGCCCGCGCGCCGCTTGCGCCGGCGCCCCTGCCGGTACATGCGCAACAGGCCGTCCTCGATCGCGCCGATGCCGGGCTGCGGCGTGAGCTCCCACGCGAGGGCGCGGACTCTGAACAGGCGCAGTTCGTCTGCCACGCGCATCCGGTTGCGCGGCGCGAGCATGCGGCGTTCTGCCTCGTCGCGCTCTGCGAGGAGGTGCCGTCGCATGCGGGCGACGCCGGGTCGGCCGCCCAGCTTGCGCGGGCGCCGCGCGATCAGCGCGTCGAGTGTGTCGAGCATCACCTCGGCGTCGCGGGCGCCCGCGAGATGGCCGGCTGCCGCACGCAGCGTCGCCTGCTCGCGGGCGCAGGCCTCGCCGCCGAGCTCCCCGGCGAGCAGGCGCACGATCGTCCGCAGGCGCTTGATCGCCTTGCGCGTATCGTGAACGGCCTTGCGCGCGCCCCCGCCCTCGGCGCCCGCGATGTGCGCGAGCGCCACATCCGCCTGGTCGATCGCCATCCGCCTGAGCCCCTCCGAGAGCTCCTCGTCGGCCGCCAGCCCGAGCGGGCGGCGCAGCCGGCGGCTGCCCGCGGGGCGCAGGCTTCCCTTCGCGAGGGCCATCCCGAGGCCGACCGCGGCGCTCGCTGCAAGCGTCGCGGCGAGCGGCGCGACAATGCTGCGATGAGATCGCTTCCGAGCGCGCCATGGTGGACGGTGCGGCGAGCCGCCAATCGAAAGCCATCGACGTATCGCTGTCCGTTCTGTGGTCATCCCCTGCCCGCCCTCAGCGAGCATATGCTCATCGCGCCCGAAGGGGATAGCCGGCGACGGCGCCACGCGCACACCGAGTGCGTGATGCAAGCGCGCCGCGACGGCCGTCTGCCGCTGCGCGAGGACTGGCTCGCCGCGCAGCCCCGCCGCCCGAGCTGGTGGCGGCGGCTGCTACGGGGCGGCAGTTGATAGATCCCGCGGGCGGGGGGCCGGGCGCGGGACTCAGCTGCCGTTGACGTGCACGTGGTCGGGCTCGACGGTGATGATCACGCGCTGTTCGCCGGGCTGACGGTAGGGGTAGGCGTCCAGGTCCAGGTACTTCTTCGCGAGCGCGTCGATGTGCTCGTCGGCGCCGTCGTGGGTGCGCTCGGAGACCTTGCCACGGACCTCGACGTACTCGTAGGGGTTCTCCATGTTCTGCACCGTCAGCGTGATGCGCGGGTCGCGTTCGAGGTTGCGCGGCCACGCGCGGCCCTCGGCGCTGTTCAGAACTGCCTTACCGTCCTGCACGTCGACCCACACAGGCGCGCTCAAGACCGAACCGTCGCTCCGGAGCGTCGACACGTTGGCGAAGTTCTTGCCGTTCAGCAGCTCTGCGCCGCGACCTTCGATCCGCTCGCTCATCTCTCAGCCTTTCGCTCGTGGGTGAGGCTCCAACATAGGAGCTGAGCGACGGCTTCCCGGGGTGCGCGGGTCAGTAGCGGCTCAGGCTCGCATATCCGCTCGCCGGGGGGATCGGGTCGAGCGCCTGGAGCTTGCCGTTGTTGAGCGCGAAGTGCACCACGCGCTGACCGCCGCCCGGGCAGCACAGCGGATCGTTGCGGCGGTAGAGGGGATAGGCGATAGCGACTTCGCTGTCGCCCTGGGAGACGACCTTGAGCTTCGCGCTCGGTTCCTTGGTGTCCGTGCCGAGGTAGTGGCCGTCGAGGAAGAAGAAGGCCTGCTGGCCGTATCCGTCCCCGGACCCGGTGCGGGTCGCGACCAGCACCCGCAACGCTTGGGAGGGGTGGTATTCGGAGGTGTCGGTCGGCGTGAACCCGTGTGAGCGCACCGTCGCGACGGCGGCCTGCAGCGACCCTTCTTTGCCCGTGCTTTCACCTTCGGTGAACGATGGCTCCGGCGCGGTGCGCGTCGTCGAGGTGCCGGTGGAGGGCGGGGCGGTCGTCGCGGTCGTACCCGTGCTCGGCGCCTGCGTGCTCGTCGTCGGGCTGCTCGCGGTTGTCGCGGTGGTCCCTCCGGGCGGCGCGCTCGAGATCGACTCCGTCTTCGTCTGCGAGCCGCAGCCCGCGAGCAGCGCGGCCCCGAAGACGGCGATCGTCGGCAGTCGTCGCATCGGGCCCCATGGTAGGCACCCTTCGCCGCGTTGGCTGCAGGTCGCCGCCCGGCAGCGCGCCCCGGGCCGGCGCCGCGCTCGGGGCGGGCGCGGCGCATGCGGCAGGCCGCGCCGGTCCGGCACCTTCACGCGCCGGCTGCGAGTACGATCGAGGCGATGGCCACGCAGCCGCCGCAGGAGAAGGACCCGGCCGCGCAGGCGCAGCGGGGGACCGCGAAGGCGCAGCGGCGGAGCACCAAGGAGCTGGTGCGCACCGGTGTGGTCGTCGTGCTCGCGATCTACTTCACGCTGTTCGCCGTTCTCAACCTCAAACACGTCCAGGTCGACTGGGTCTTCGGTTCGGGCAGGGCTCCGCTGATCATCGTGATCGTGATCTCGCTGCTGATCGGGATCGTGCTCACCTACTTCGTCGAACGGCGCTCGAAGCGCAAGGGCTAGCGCCCTTCGAGCAGCACCGCGGCGGCGCCGTCGGCGCCGAGGGACGGCGCGAGAGCGAACAGCGTGAGCGGGCCGGCGGCCTCGGGGAGCCGGCGGATGCGGCGATCCGCGAGGTGGCAGCGGACGAGATGCCACAGCGCGCCGACGACGGCGGGTCCCGCCGCTTCGCCGTCGACGCCAGGTGCCAGCATTTCGCCGAGCTCGGCTTCGAGACGCGCGCCGTAGCTGCGGCAGCTCGGACCGCCGCATGCGGCCAGCACAGTGACGGCTCGCGCTTGGAGCGGGTGTGCAGCGAGGTGGGACAGCAGCGCAGCGAAGGTCTCGCGAAGCGCCGCCGGCTGGCCGGGACCGCTCTCGTCCGCGCCCCCGGCGATCGCCATCAGCCGCTCGCCCGCGTCGGCGATCGCCGCGCGCAAGCAGTCGTCGCGACCGTCGAACAGCTCGAAGAACGCCGCGAGCGGCACCTCTGCCTCGTCTGCGATCTGGGCGGCGCTCAGCAGGGCGATGCGCTCGCGTGCGGCAACGCGCAGCACGGCGGCGAGCAGGCGCTCCCGGTCGGTTCGAGGAGGCGTCCGCGAAGCCGGAGCCACGGCCGCCGGCGAGGCGCGGCGAACAGCCTCGCCGAGACGCGCGACCACGCGCCGGGCCTCGGCCCCGCGCGCGGGCAGCTTCGGGGCGAGCGCCCAGCGCGCGAGGTCAGCCTGCAGGCGCCGGCGCGACGGGGAAGCGGGAGCACGCAGGTGCGCCGCCACGATTCCGCAGGATCCGCCGAACATCACCGACGCGCTCACGGCGGCGGGCGCGGGCAGGAGCGGGCTGGCGGAGAACCCGACGCGAAGGAGCCGTTCGGATGCTGCGGCGAGCGCCCGCAGGCGCAGGGCCCCCGGGGCCCCGACAGTCAGCGGATGGATCGCCAGCAGGGCGGCCGCCTCCGGCTCGCGCGCCACCGTCTCGGCGCACGCCCCGAGCGCTGCCGCGAGACGGCGGCCGGGTCCGCCGGGTGTGAGCGCGCAGGCCCGCCGCGCCGACGCCAGGTGCTGCCTGGCGATCTCGTCGAACGTGGAGAGGAAACAGTCCTGCTTGCAGGCGAACTGCTCGTAGAAGGAGCGGCGCGAGACGCCGGCGAGGGCGATCAGGAGCCGGACAGTAACCGCGTCGTATCCCTCCGCCGCCACCGCCCGCACCATCGCGCCGTGGATCCGCACGCGCTGGTGGCGCGCGACGGCGCTCGGGTCGAGCCGGTGCGGCCCGCGCGGGAGCCGCTTGTAGAGCGGTCCGGGCACGCCGGCACGCTCGCCGGCCGGGAGCTCCCCGGGTCCGGTTTCCATCTGCACCTCCTCGGCACTCGCCCTCGCGACGAGTTCTTACAACAGTTCCGAGGAATGGATTATCACATAACGAAACGTTTTGTCTACAAGGCGTGGCTAGTGCGCGAGGAGCGCCTTCAGCGCGATCACGCCCAATCCCATCGTGATGCCGACCGCCGCCTCGAGCAGGATCTCCGTGCGAGTCGCGCGGCTGCGCAGCCCCGCGATCAGCTCCAGGACCACGATGCTGCCGGCCGCGGTCCAGATCGCGATGGTGACGCCGGTTTCGCGGTCCGCGCCGGCGATCGCGGCGATCAGCAGGGCAAGCAGCGGGATCGCCGCGCCCCTGATCACAGCGCCCTCGTGCAGGAGGGACTCGCCGAGCTCGCGGGGCGTGAGCCGCCGGCTGCTGCGCAGGCGCCGCCCGAGCACGTCTGCGTAGGCGTGCGCGAGCCAGTAGAGCGCCGCGGCCAGTACGCCCGATGCGAACGTCTCGAGATAGGTGTCGTGCAGACCGCTCTCGGCGGCCAGCAGCGCCCCCGTCACGATCAGCCCCAGGACGACGCGCGAGGGGTTCTCCGCCGGAGCGAGCCAGTCGGCGCTCGCACCGAGGGCGTGCAGCAGTCCCTTCCGCGAGGCCCGCGCCGTTCTCTGTTCGGTGTCGCCCGCGATCCTCTGATTATCTCCGCGCCGCGGTCGGGGTAGGCTTGCCCGCATGCCGGGGGCACGTTCGTGGTGAGGCTGCGCCAGGCCGTGCTCGTCGCGGCTGACCTCGAGGCGACCGCGTCGCTGCTGCGCGACCGGCTCGGACTCGGTGAGCCTTTCCGCGATCCAGGGGTCGGGCTGTTCGGGCTCGAGAACGTGGTCTTCGCGATCGGCGACTGCTTCATCGAGGTCGTCTCGCCGGTGACCGAGGGCACGGCGGCCGGACGCCAGCTCGAGCGCAACGGCGGCGATGGCGGCTACATGGTGCTGTTCGACATCGAGGACCTCGACGGCGCCCGCACGCGCGCACAGGAGATGGGCGTGCGGACCGTCTGGAGCATCGATCTGCCCGACATCTCTGGGACCCACATGCACCCGGCGGACCTTCGCGGGGCGATCGTCTCGCTCGATTCCTCACGCCCGTTCGGGAGCTGGCGCTGGGGCGGCCCGGAGTGGACGGAACGGATCGGCAGCGGCCCCCCCGGCAGGCTGACAGGGATCACAGTGGCGCTCACGGAGCCGCGGGCCGCGGCGGAGCGCTGGGCGCAGGTGTTGGGGGTGGCGCTGGACGCCTCTGAGCAGCCCCGGCTCGAGCTGGAAGGCGCCGAGGTACGTTTCGTCGCCGCGGAGGGCGCCGAGGGCATCGTCGAGATCGCGGTCGAGGTTCCGGAGGACGTGCGGGGCGGACGCGAGCGAATCGAGGTCGGATCGGCGGCGGTCGCACTCTCGACGCTGAGCGACGGTTGAGCCGCGGCTTGGACGACCCGCTCGGGCTCCTGTCGGCTCCCGGTCGCGCGCCGGCTGAGCGCGGCCCGCTGCCCTACCTCCTGCTCGACGTGTTCGCCGAGCGGGCGCTGGAGGGGAACCAGCTCGCCGTGTTCTCCGACGGCTCCAGCCTGGACACCGGCGGGATGCAGGCGATCGCGCGCGAGCTGAAGCTCTCGGAGTCGGTCTTCCTGCTCCCGGCGCAGGGCGCCGCGGACGCCCGCGCGCGCATCTTCACCCCGGAGACCGAGCTGCCGTTCGCGGGCCATCCCGTGCTCGGCGCCGGCGCCGCGCTGGCGGCGGCGCGCCAGCGCGAGGAGGTCGTATTGCAGACCGGAGCGGGCGAGATCGCCGTCGGCCTGATCGCGCACGACGGGAGCAGGCTCGCGGCCTCGATGCGCCAGCCGATCCCCACGTGGGAGCCCGTGCAGGACACGGGCCCGCTGCTCGCCGCGCTCGGCCTTCCCTCCTCGGCGCTCCCGGTCGAGCGCTACGAGAACGGCCCGCGGCACGTGCTCGTCGCCGCGGGCTCGCCGGCGGAGGTGTCGGCGCTGGATCCTGATCTGCGAGCGCTCGGAGAGCTCGAGCCGCACTCCGGCGTGAGCTGCTTCGCGGGAGCCGACGGGCGCTACAAGACGCGCATGTTCGCCCCCGGCCTGGGCGTCCCCGAGGACCCGGCGACAGGTTCAGCCGCGGGGCCGCTCGCCGTGCACCTCGTGCGCCACGGCTGGGCCGCGGCCGGCCGGCGGCTCGAGATCCGCCAGGGCGAGGAGCTGCGGCGCCCGTCGCTTCTGATCGCCCGCGCGGACGGCGAGGGGGAGCGCTTCGAGCGCGTCGAGGTCGAGGGCGGGGTGATCGTCGTCGGGCGCGGCGAGCTGCTGGCGCTCTAGGCGCCGGCGGCGCTCTGCTCCTCGACGGTCAGCTCGGCCGTCGGGAGCGCTTCGAGTCGCTCGTCGGGGATGGGCTCGCCGCTCTGCACGGAGCGCCCGTAGGTGCCGGCCGCCAGTCGCGCCTCCGCGCGCTCGACGGCGGCGAGCTGCGCGGTCAGGTCCTCCTGGCGCGCGTCATCGAGACCGCGTTCGTTCAGGTCCTCCGAGTCGCGGTCGCCCGGTTCGTCCTGCTCGGAGTGGCCTTCGGCCTCGCGCGAGCGCAGGCCGGCGAGCGCCTGCTCGACACGCTGGCGCTCCCCTTCGAGCAGTTCGCGGGCGCGATCGGGATCCATGTCCGGCAGCCTAGTCGAATCGGGCGCGCGTCAAATCGCCGTCGCCGGCCCGCCCAACCGAACACCGCCGGGGCGATCTGCGAGATGATGGAGAGAGGATGAGGGAGGGGGCGGTCAAGGGCATTCGGTCGGCGACGTTCGCGGCGCTGTTGGCGTGCGCCGTGGCGCTCGCGCTGCCGGGGACCGCCGGCGCCACGCCGACGGTCACGTTCAAAGCGGAGCCGCTCCCGATCCCGGGCATCCCGCACACCGGGTTCATCCTTGGTGCCGGCACCTCGCTGCTGGCCGAATACGAGATCACCGGGACCGAATACGGGGGCTTCCCGCCGCCGCTGATCCACGTCGACTTCTACCTGCCCGAAGGGGTGCAGATCCATCCGGAAGGCTTCCCCACCTGCTCGGCCGCCACGCTGGAACCGACCGGCAAGGGGCCGCGGGGGTGCCCGAAGGGATCGCTCGCCGGCACGGGCTCGGCTTCCGGCTTTGTCGCGTTCGGCAAATCGATCGTCGGGGAGACGACGTCGATCGAAGCCTTCTACGCCCCGGGCGGCGGGCTCACGTTCTTCACATTCGGCCACGAACCGGCGCTGATCGAAATCATTTCGCAGGGGCGCTACATCGCGACGGGAGCGCCGTTCTCGAAAAAGCTCGAATCCGACATCCCGCTCGTCGAAACCGTGCCCGGGGCCCAGGACGCATCGGTCAAAACGATCAGGATCAAGGTCGGGACCGCTATGCGCAAGGGCGGTAAGACGATCTTCTACGGGCGCCTGCCGAGCAAGTGCCCCCGCGGCTATCTACCGGTCAGGACCGCCCTGACCTTCGCCGGGCTCGGCGGCCTCACCCAGCAGACCGTCAACGTCGAATACAAGGCGCCCTGCCCACGCCGCTGACTCACACCGATGAGCGATGTTCGGCCGCTGACCGACCATAGGGCGAACCGATAGCGCCAGGGCGGTGTTAGTGGGGATGAGAGGCAGCGGAGCGCAAGACCGCCTGCCCGCAAACCATCGATTGGAGAAGGACAGGAATGCGCAGAGCAATCATCAGCCTCGCGGTGGCGACCGCCGGGGTCTTGGCGCTGGCGAGCGCGGCTTCGGCTGCGCCGACGGTCCAGTTCAAAGCCAAGGCCGTGCCGATCGCCGGCTACCCCCACACCGGCAACATCAAGGGTGCCGGCGCGGCGTTCGAATCCGAATTCAACATCTCGGGGACCGAATACGGCGGGTTTCCGCCGCCGCTTATCCACGTCAACGTGTACCTGCCGGCCGGCGTGAAGCTGCACACCTCCGGCTTCCCCACGTGTGCGAAGTCGACGCTTGAACCGTCGGGCAAGGGCCCGAAGGCCTGCGCCAAGGCGAAGGCCGGCCCGACGGGCTCGGTCGAAGGCTACGTGGCGTTCGGCAAAGAAGTCGTGCCTGAGAACGCGACCATCGAATCGTTCTACGCCCCGGGCGGTGGCCTCGAGTTCTTCACGTTCGGCCACGAACCGGTGCTGCTGGAAATCCTCTCGACCGGCCACTTCGTGAACTCGAGCGGCCTGTACAGCAAGAAGTTCGAAGCGGTCGTGCCGCTGGTCGAAACGGTGCCGGGCGCGAACGACGCGTCGGTCAAAAAGATCAAGGTCAAGACCGGCTCGGCGATCAAGAAGCACGGCAAAGTGACCTACTACGGCACGATGCCGACCAAGTGCCCGAAAAAATACCTCCCGCTCAAGGCCGAACTCACGTTCGCCGGCCTGGGCGGCCTGACCGAAACCACGGTGACGGCCGAATACAAGGCTCCCTGCCCGCGTAAGAAGTAGCGGTCCGGAGGGCGCCGGCCGGGCGGGCCGGCTGCGGGATGGAGCCCGCGGTCGGCCCGCCTGGGCCGGTGTGATTGGAGGGTCGGCAGGCGTTCCGTGCCGGCCCCAGGGGCGCGCGGCACCCAGCCGCCCCATAGAGCGGAGTCGCGCGTCGCGCGACTCCGCTTTTCGTTCTCGTGCGAGCCGGCTGACCCCGTTTCGCTTCGGACAGGCCCGCAGGAGGCCCAACAGCCTGCTCAGGACCTACAGCTAGCCGGCGGCGACCGTCAGGCCCGAGACCGCATGGCGGTCGGTAGAGCCGCCGGTGCCTCCGGAGAAGCCGACGAACGCCGAGCTCGGCAGCGTCACCGCGACGCTGCCGAGTTTGGTGCCGTCGAGCCAGACGGCGATGGCCCCGCCGGCCGTGTCGACCTTGATTTTGTGGGTCCCGGTGCGCAATGAGGAGGCGAGCGGGTTGAAGGTCGTCAGCCAGTGCAGGGTGCCCGCGGTGGTGCCGGCGCCGTCGCTGATGCCGATGAAGTTGCTGGAGGGGTTGACCGAGTTTTTGTAGGTGTCGAAGACCACCGCCCAGCCGGTGACTTTCGCGAAGCCGACGCCGCCGCCCTGTTCGCCGAGAGATTTCGCTGTCGCAGTCCGCGTCGCGTCGCCGATCACGAACGCCTCACCGTCGGCACCGGAGCCGCCGCCGATCGAGATCGTGAATTCGTAGGCGAGGTTGCGGGGGTCGACCTTGGTCGGCCAGAAGGCGCTGCCGGCCTGGTTGGCGGTGGCCGTCGTCAGGACGAGGTTGGGCGATTCGAGTTTGGCGGTGCCGTTGAGCTGCCAGCCGCCGGCGCTCGGGTCGGGGATGTTGGGGACGCCTTCTTCTTTGGGCGCCGTGTAGGTGTTGGTGAAGGCGACGGTGTTCGCGCCGGCTGCCAGGGCGAAGGTGGGAACGGTCACCTTGCCGGCGGAGGGGGCGATTTCGGTTGCGGCACCCCCGTTGACCGAGACGGTGGTCTTCCAGCCGGTGCCGGTCGGTGCGGTCTCTGCGACGGAGCAGCTCGCGCCCTGCACGGCGCCGGTCAGCGTAGGCGTCGCCGAGCCGCCGTTGGCGAGCGCGGCGGTCGTGAAGCTCGACGGGCAGGTGCCGCTGTAGGTGAGCTGCGTTTCGGACTGCGGGGGTCCTGACGGCGCGCTGATCGCGTTCGTGATCTTCAGGCTGGCCGCGGGCGGTTCTTCTTTCGGCGCCGTGTAGGTGTTGGTGAAGGCGACCGTGTTCGCGCCGGCTGCGAGCGCGAAGCCGGGCGCGGTGAGCTTCGATCCTGCTTCGGTGAGTTCGACGGGTGCCCCGCCGTTGATCGAGACGGTCGTCCTCCAGCCGGTGCCGGTGGGTGCGCTCTCTGCGACGGAGCAGCTCGCGCCCTGGACGGCGCCGGTCAGGGTGGGGGTGGCCGAACCGCCGTTGCCGAGTGCGGCGGTCGTGAAGCTCGACGGGCAGGTGCCGCTGTAGGTGAGCTGCGTTTCGGACTGCGGGGGCCCTGAGGGCGCGCTGATCGCGTTCGTGATCTTCAGCGTGGCCGGTGTCGGTTCTTCTTTGACGCCCGTGCCCGCGACGGTGAAGCCCGAGATCGCGTGGCGGTCGGTCGAGCCGCCGGTGCCCCCGGAGAAGCCCACGTACGCCGAGGCGGGCAGCGTCGCGGCGACGGAGCCGAGTTTCGTGCCGTCGAGCCAGACGGCGATGCCGCCTTCGACCGTTTCGACCTTGACTTTGTGGGTGCCCGTGCGCAGCGACGAGGCGAGCGGGTTGAAGGTCGTCAGCCAGTGCAGGGTGCCCGCGGTGGTGCCGGCGCCGTCGCTGATGCCGATGAAGTTGCTGGAGGGGTTGGCCGAGTTTTTGTAGGTGTCGAACGCGACCGCAAAGCCCGACGTGCCCGCGAAGCCGAGCCCGCCGCCCTGTTCGCCGAGGGCCGTCGCCGCCGACTTGGTGGCGTCGGCGATCACGAACGCGAGGCCGTCGGCGCCCGAGCCGCCGCCGATCGAGATCGTGAATTCGTAGGCGAGGTTGCGGGGGTCGACCTTGGTCGGCCAGAAGGCGCTGCCGGCCTGGTTGGCGGTGGCTGTCGTCAGCACGAGGTTGGGCGATTCGAGTTTGGCGGTGCCGTTGAGCTGCCAGCCGCCGGCGCTCGGGTCGGGGATGTCGGGGACGCCTTCTTCTTTGGGCGCTGTGTAGGTGTTGGTGAAGGCGACGGTGTTGGTGCCCGCGGCGAGGGCGAAGGTGGGAACGGTCACCTTGCCGGCGGAGGGGGCGATTTCGGTTGCGCCGGCGCCGTTGACGGAGACGGTGGTCGTCCAGCCGGTGCCGCTGGGTGCGGTCTCTGCGACCGCGCAGCTCGCGCCCTGGACTGCGCCGGTGAGGGTCGGTGTGGCGGAGCCGCCGTTGCCGAGTGCGGCGGTCGTGAAGCTGGAGGGGCAGGTGCCGCTGTAGGTGAGCTGCGTTTCGGACTGCGGGGGCCCTGACGGCGCGCTGATCGCGTCGGTGATCTTCAGGCTGGCCGCGGGCGGTTCTTCTTTCGGCGCCGTGTAGGTGTTGGTGAAGGCGACCGTGTTGGCGCCCGCGGCGAGCAGGAAGCTGGGGATGGTGACCTTGCCGGCGGAGGGGGCGATTTCGGTTGCCGTGGCGCCGTTGACGGAGACGGTGGTCTTCCAGCCGGTGCCGGTGGGTGCGGTCTCTGCGACGGAGCAGCTCGCGCCCTGGACGGCGCCGGTGAGGGTCGGTGTGGCGGAGCCGCCGTTGCCGAGTGCGGCGGTCGTGAAGCTCGACGGGCAGGTGCCGCTGTAGGTGAGCTGCGTTTCGGACTGCGGGGGGCCTGACGGCGCGCTGATCGCGTTCGTGATCTTCAGCGTTGCGGCCGGCGGTTCTTCTTTCGGTTTTTCGACGACGGGTTCGCCGCTGATAGTCACGTTCGCGGCCTTGTGGATGTCGTTGGAGCCGCCGGTACCGCCCGTGAAGCCGACGTAGACCTTTTCCGGCAGCGTCACGGCGGTGCTGAGATATTTGGTGCCTTCCACCCAGACGTTGACGGTGCCGTTCAGCGTTTCGACCTTGATGTGGCGGGTCGCCGTGCGCAGCGCCGGGATCGTCGTCGCGGTCGAGAGCCAGTGCAGCGTGCCGGCCGTGGTGCCGGCGCCGTCGCTGATGCCGGCGAAGTTGCTGGAGGGGTTGACCGTGTTCTTGTAGGTGTCGAAGCCGACGGCGATGCCGGGGATGCCTGCGAAGCCGAGCCCGCCGCCCTGTTCGCCCAGCGCGGTGGGCGAGGATTTGCTCGCGTCGGCGAAGGTCAGCGTCTGCCCGTCGGCGCCGCTGCCGCCGTTGATCGTCTGGTCGAATTCGATCACCAGGTGCTTGCTTTCGAGCGGCGTTTCGTAGAACGCCGAGCCGGCCTGGTTGGAGACGGCGCCAGTCGTCTGCACGACGCCCGAGGTGATGGTGGCCGAGCCGTTGTGCGACCAGCCGGCGCCGGGAGCAGGGACGGTGCCGTTGCCCGTGAACTTGACTTCGTGCGAGCCGCTCGTGTCGTCGCCGTTCAGCAGCCAGACGCCCGTGGCTCCTCCCGGCGCCGACGGGTTGAACGCGACCGTCTCGGTCAGCGTTTCGCCCGGGCCGATCGTCGTGCCCTCCGAGAGCGTGGTGGTCGCGCTGAACGCCCCGCCGAGCGGCGGCTTGGACTTCGTGAGCGTGACGTTCGTGCCGCCGGTGTTGGTGAGCGTGAACGACTTGGTGACGGTGCTGCCGGCGGGGACGTTGCCGTATTCGAGCGATTCGGGTGAGATCTTCAGCACGCCCTGTTTGCCGGCGGAGCCCGCGAGCGCGACCGACGATTCGCCGGCGCTCGTGTGCAGCGTCAGTTCGCTGCCGAAGTTGCCTTCGGAGGTCGGTTCGAAGGTGACCTGCACCGTGACGGCTTCGCCCGGGGCGAGCACCGTGCCGGGTCCAGGAGCCCCCGTGACCGTGAACGGTCCTTCTGGTTGCTCAACGCTCTGGATCGTCAGCGACGCGCCGCCGACGTTGCGGAACGTCGCGCTGGCCGAGATTTTGCCGCCGACGACCGTGCCGCCGAACGAGAGGACCGGCGGCGAGGCTTCGATCTTCGCTTCGGCGGGCTGCCCGGTGCCCTGCAGCGAGAAGGTCAGTGTGCCTTCGGTGGTTTCCACGCTGAGCGTCGCCGCCTGCAGCCCGCTGCCGGTCGGTTTGAACGTGACGGGGACCTGCAGGGTCTGACCCGCGCCGACGGCAGCCGGAATCGGCGGCGTGGTGGTGGCGATCGTGAACTGCGCGTTGCTCGCGCTCACTTTCGTCACTGTCAGCGACTTGTTGGCCGTCAGCGTTACCGTCTTGGTCGAGCTCTGCCCGATCGTCGTCGTGGGGAAGCTCGTCGAGGGTCCGCTCATCGCCGGCGTCACCGGGGATCCGAACGCGAGCACCTTTCCTTCACGGTTGCCGACGAACAGTTTGTTCGCGCCCACGCCCGGGGTCGCGAACTTCGAGCCGGTGCCGATCGCGGCGCTCCAGCGCAGCACCGGTCTGCCGCTCACAGGGACCGGGTCGTACGCCCGCAGCTGCGCGCCTTCGCCGGTTCCGTTCGGCATCCACTCGGTCCACACCAGCGCGGAGCCCGACGTCGTCCCTTCGGAGGTGATGATCGGCGCGCCGGTGCCGAAGCCCCAGGCGTCCGACGAGGTCGCCTGCAACGAGAGCGTCGGCTTGCCTTCGCCGTTGACCCCGTACTGGTAGACGTGCAGGACGCCCGAGGAGCCTCCCGACCCGCTCCCCGCGGCGGCCGTCGGGATGTAGACCCAGCCGCCGTTGCCGGGCCACACGCCGGGGCGCGCCCACACGCCTCCGCTCGGGCCGAGCCGCTGCACGACCTTGTCGCCGCCGCCGCTGCCCTGCTTGTAGCCGCCGAGTTCTTCGGTGTTCAGCAGGTAGACGTAGCCGTCCTTTCCGACCGCCACCGCCAGGTGGCGCACCGAAGCGGTTCCGAAGTATTCGCTGTTCAGGCCCGTGATGCCGCCTGAGGCGAAGTCGGCATCGTTCTGGTCGAGTTCGAGCGCATCGAATGTCTCGAAGAAGTCGGTCGGTTTCAGTTCGCCGTTCGGCTGCACGGCCAGACGCACGATCGACTCGCCGAAGGTGTTCGGCGGCGTCTTGCCGGGCGTGGGGGTCGAGTTCGCGCCGGTGTTGCCGGTGCTGACCATCAGCGTGTTCGGCCCGTCCGAGTAGAGACCCGCGCCCGACTGCCAGATGCCTGCGCCGTTGCCGCTCGGCACGGCCACCCACCGTGCCTTGATCTGCCCGGCGGTGGAGACGCCGAAGACCCAGCCCTGCCAGGTGTTGAAGTCGCAGTCGGAGCCGAAGGCGGCGTAGACCACGCCGTTCAGGAGCAGCAATCCCGGACGCTGGAGCTGTGAGGTTGGGTTGAAGGTCTGCCCTGACGCGTTCTGCGCGGTGCCCTGGAGTTGGACCGGGAAGCCTTCGCGCTCCTGTCCGTTTTCGAGGTTGATCGCGTCCATGTACCAGCGCACGGTCCCGCTCGACCCGGAGGCGTAGCCCTTGTGCGTCATGTAGGCGGTGTTTGTCGAGGGATCGACGACCGGCGTCGAGGTCACGCCCACGTTCGGCGCGAGGTCGTTGCAGCCGATGTCGCCGGCTTTCCATGCGGTGCCGAGGAGCGAGGTCGTCCATTTCGCCGCGCCGGTGTTCGGATCGAGCGCGTAGATCTTGTTGTTCTCGGTCGCGACCAGTACCTCGCCGTCGACGAGCAGCGGCTGGGCGTAGACCGAGCCTTCGACTTTGGCCGACCACAGCTGCCCGAAGGTGCCACCGCTGACGAGCTGCGGGGTCAGGGAGCCCTGTTCGGGATACCAGCCGTCGCGCAGGTTGTCGCCCGAGTTCGTCGATTCCGAACCGAGCGCCGCGGCTGGTCCGAGCATCGCGAGCGCCGCCAGCAACGCGGCCACGGCTGCGATCAGCATCGTGCGGGCGGGTGCCCGATTCGCATCCTGCGAAATTCTCATCCCTGGGCCCGGCATCCTTGCCGTTCATCCCCCTTCTGTGACTCGCGCTTCTCCAGGCCGCGCTCCGTGCGCGGGCTCACCCGAATGGCGGATGGTAGCTGGACACCTCGCATTGCGCCAGTATTTGTTCGACGCGTTCGGGATCGCGTATCGTCTCCGTCAGGGAACGTACCGAAGGGGGAGCGTCGGATGGCGAACGCGGTCTACAGGCAGTGCACTCTCTGCGAGGCGCACTGCGGCATCCGGGTCGACGTCGAGGGCGAGCGCGTCGTGCGCATCAGCGGCGACCCCGACGACGTTCTCTCGCGGGGTTACATCTGCCCGAAGGCGGCCGCGCTCGCTGACATCCAGAGCGACCCCGATCGGCTCCGGCGCCCGGTCAAGAAGGTGGGCGGGCGCTTCGTCGAGATCGGCTGGGACGAGGCGCTGGACCTGGCCGCGCAGGGGCTGCGCCGGGTCCAACAAGCCCACGGCGCAGACGCGGTCGCGACCTACGCCGGCAACCCGAGCGCGCACTCCTCGGCGATCTTCGCCGCGGCGCTGCTGCGCAAAGTGCTCGGCACCAGGAACAACTACTCGGCGACCTCGACCGATCAGCTGCCTCAGTTCATGAGCTCGTATGAGATGTTCGGTCACTACTTCGTGCTGCCGGTGCCCGACGTCGAGCGCACCCAGCACATGCTCGTGATCGGAGCCAATCCCGCGGTCTCGAACGGCTCGCTGATGACCGCGCCGGGCATCCGCGACCGCATCAGGGGGATCCGCGCCCGTGGCGGCAAGGTCGTCGTGATCGACCCGCGCCGGACCGAGACGGCCAAGCATGCCTCCGAGCACGTCGCGGTGCGACCCGGCGGCGACCCGTATCTGCTGCTCGGGATGCTCAACGTGATCTTCGCCGAGCGTCTGGAGCGCCTCGGCAGCCTCGCCGGGCGCTGCGACGGGATCGGCGAGCTGCGCGGGCTCGCCGCGCAGTGGCCTCCCGAGCGGGCCGCCGCGCACGCCGGCGTGGATGCGCCCGAGATTGCGCGCCTCGCGCGCGAGTTCGCCGCCGCGCCGAGCGCCGTCGCCTACGGCCGCGTCGGGGTCTGTCAGAAGCAGACCGGCTCGCTCACCCACTGGCTGATCAACTCGCTGAACATCCTCACCGGCAACATGGACCGCCCCGGCGGGGCGATGTTCCCGACCGCCCCCGTCGAGCTGGTCTCGTTCCTGCAGCGGACGACCGGCAACTCCCATTGGGGCCGCTACCGCCAGCGCGTGAGCGGCCTGCCCGAGTTCGCCGACGAGCTCCCGGTCGCCGGGCTGGCCGACGAGATCCTCACGGCGGGCGAGGGCCAGGTCCGGGGCATGCTCGTGATCGCCGGCAACCCGGTGCTTTCGACCCCGGGCGGCAGGCGTCTCGACACGGCGATGGAACAGCTCGACTGGTGCGTCGCTGTCGACATGTACGTCACCGAGACGAGCCGCCACGCCGACGTGATCCTGCCCCCGCTGGCGCATCTCGAACGCTCCGATCTCGACATCGTCTTCCCGGCGCTCTCGGTCCGCAACCAGGTCCGCTACAACCCGGCGGCGGTCCCGCCGCAGAGCGACGGGAAGGACGACTGGGAGATCGTCTCGGCGCTCGCCGCACGCGTGGGTCGCGGCGCCAAAGGCGCTGTCACGAACACCGCGCTGCGGCTGCTCGGCCCATTCTCGCGCTTCGAGCGCGTTGTCGACGCGGCGCTTCTGTTCGGTCCCTACGGCCGCCTGCGCTCGCGACGCGCGCTGGACGTCGCGAAGATCAAGCGCGCCACCCATGGCATCGATCTCGGTCCGCTGCGGCCGAACCTGATCGCGGCTGCTCCGGACCAAGGGCAAGCGTGTGAAGCTGGCACCCGCGGTGATGATCGCCGAGGCGTCGCGCCTGGAGGAGCTCGCCGTTCGGCGCGAGGCCGCGAGCGCCGCCGGCTTCGATCTCAGCCTGATCGGCCGCCGCTCGCTGCGTTCGAACAACTCGTGGATGCACAACAGCCCGAGGCTGATGAAGGGTGCCGACCGCTGCACGGCGATGTTGCATCCCGAGGACGCCGAGCGTCGCGGGCTGGGCGACGGGCAGCGCGTGCGAGTCGCCTCGACCGTCGGCGCGATCGAGCTGCCGCTCGAGCTGACCGAGGAGATCCGCCCCGGCGCGGTCTCGATCCCGCACGGGTTCGGTCATGGCCGCGAGGGCGTCGGCTGGCGCGTCGCCGCCGAGCACGCCGGCGCGAGTGTCAACGACGTGACCGACCCCTCGATCGTCGACCGCCTCACCGGCAACGCCGCGTTCAACGACGTGCCGGTGCGGATCGAAGCGGTACCGGTCCTCGCGCCCGAGCCCTCGGCGGCCGGCGCGGTCGGCGTCTAGGCGGGCGGCGCGCCGTGCGCCTGATCCTCAACGTGATCTGGTTCGTCCTCTGCGGCTTCTGGATGGCGCTCGCGTATCTCCTCGCCGCGGTCATCTGCTTCATCCTGATCATCACGATTCCCTTCGGGATCGCCTCGCTGCGGATCGGGCGCTTCGCGTTGTGGCCGTTCGGAAAAACCGTCGTGGAGCGCGCGGACGCGGGCGCGCCTTCGGCGATCGCCAACGTGCTCTGGATCCTGCTGTGCGGCTGGTGGCTGGCGCTGGGGAACCTGGTGACAGGCGTGCTGCTCTGCGTGACGATCATCGGCATCCCGCTGGGCCTCGCAAGCTTCAAACTGATCCCGGTCTCACTGGTCCCGTTCGGCCGCGAGATCGTCTCGGTCGAGGAGGCACACGCCCGGGGCCTCGCGACGCGGGTCGCCGTGGACTAGCGCGCGGCCGTATCGTTCCGTTCCCGCAAACGAAAGGGGAGTCCGTGACGACGAAAGCCGACTTCAGCGAGCAAGAGTGGAAGCTGATCGCCGAGGCGCCGCCGCTGGCGGGGCTGATGGTCTCCGCGGCACAGCGTGGCGGGACCTTCCGTGAGGCGCTGTCGATGGGGAAGTCCTACGCCGAGGCCCGCGAGCAGCACGGCAACAGCGAGCTTCTCGATGAGCTCGTCTCGACGCGACCGAAGGTCGAGCACCCACATGCCCACTCGCCGGAAGAGCTGCAGACGCTCGTCCTGCAGCGGCTGCGCGAAGCGAGCACGGCTCTGCGCGCCAAGGCCACCGATCAGGAGGTCAGCGACTACAACGGCTTCGTGACCAGCGTCGCCCAGCATGTCGCGAGCTCCCACAGCGAGGGCGGCCAGGAGGTCAGCGACGCCGAGCGGGCGGCGGTCGCGGCGATCGGCGACGCGCTGGGTGCGGCGGCTGCGTAGGCGCGCCGGAGAGCTCCGAGACGGCCGCCGGGAGTGTGGCGCGGCGCTTTGGAGGCGAGGTCGGCCGGGGGCACGACGGTTCCCGGCGTCCAAGCGGGCTGCAACCTGTCCACCGCCGCTCAGACGGGCGGCGGTGCGGCGCTAGGCTCTGCGAGAAGCGGCAAGAAGGGGGAGTCGCGTGTTGGCGCGAGACGCGACCAGAGATTTGATCAAGCGGCTGTTCGTGACGGCGCTCGCAGCGGCGTTGCTCGGGGGAGCGCTTGCCCAGGGGGCACGCGCCGCGTCGCCGGTGACGATCACCGAACCGGCCGAGGGCACCGTTACGAACGAACCGATGCCTGAGTTCGCCGGGGCCGCCGGAGAAGGCCCGGTCTCGCTCGACATCTACTCGGGCGCCCTGCCCACCGGTACGCCGGTGCAGCCGCCGAGCGTGGGGTTGGTCGAAGACGGCGCGTGGTCGCTCGAACCGGTCGAAGCGCTCGCCGACGGGACGTACACCGCGCAGGCCGTCCAGGGCTCGGACACGAGCCTGCCCGTCACGTTCGTGGTCCTGACCACCGCGCCGCGCGTGACGATGGAACAGCCGCAGCCCGCGCCGGGCGAATCCGCCCCGTCGTTCAGCGGAACGGCAAGCGACACGACGCAGGTCACCGTGCAGATTCACGAAGGTGAATCCGCCTCGGGAACGCCCGTCGCGACGTCGACCGCGGTGGGCACCCGCGGGGGGTGGCGCTCGAGCCCGGCGTCCCCCTCGCTCGCGGTCGGGCGCTATACGGCAGTTGCGGTCCAGCGCAGCTCGCTCAAAGGCAATCCGACCGGCCGCAGCGCACCAGCCGTCTTCGACATCGTCCCCGCTGCCGTTCCGGCCGCGCTCCCGGCGCCGACCTCGGGCGTGGCGGCCGCCATCCAGGCGGCGCCGGCGCAGCTGCACGGACAGTTGCTGCTCGCGCCGTTCCCGGTCGTGCGGGTCGTGGGCGTGGCCTTCGCCAAAGGGATGAGGCTTCGCCTGCTCTCGGTCCAGCAGGCCCCGCCGGGTGCGGTCGTGCGCGTGCGCTGCCGAGGCGGTGGCTGCCCTCGCCACGGAGCGAGCCGCACCACCGTCGCGGGTCCCCACGGAGTCCCGACGATCGTGTTCCGCTCCTTCGAGCGCTTCCTGCGCCCGGGCGCCGTGATCGAAGTCTTCGTCACCAAGGCGGGCTCGCTCGGCAAGTACACGCGCCTTCGCGTGCGACGCGGCAAGGTGCCCGAACGAGTGGATCTCTGCCTCGACGCGGCGGGCGTGAAGCCGATCTCCTGTCCTGCCTCCTGAGACGGGAGGGGCCGCCGCGCAGCCGGCGACGGCCCCGCGGTCTGTCTACGCCAGCGCCTTGGCCTTGATCGCGTCGAACTCGGCCTGCGTGATCGTGCCGGCCTTCAACAGCTCGCTGGCTTTGGCGATCTGCTGAGTCGGGTCGGTCGCGCCGGCGGTTTCGCGCACGTACTCGTCCATGCTCGACTTCGCTTCTTTCTGCGCGGCGATCGTCCGTTCGGTCATCCCGTTGTGCTGGGCGATCAGGTAGACGAACACCCCGAGGTAGGGCAGGACGATGATGAAGATGATCCATCCGGTCTTGGCCCACCCGCCGATGTCGCTGCGGCGGAAGATGTCTGCGAAGACCACGAACAGCAGCCAGATCCAGATGAAGAACGCAAAGAAGATCAGGATCGTCCAGAAGATTTCTAGGAACGGATATTCGGTGACTGCAAGCAAATGGGCCCCCTTGTCGGCCTGAACGGTGGGTCGGGTTGGATCGATTGTCCTTGTCAGGGCGGATGGTCGCTGCCCGGGTGCCGCACGCAATCATCCGAAAGGGAGGAGCAGGGCGGACCTGGCCGCCGCCAGCATGGTGTGACCGATCCCGACCCGGAGGTTTCCCCATGGCTGACGATCCCGACGTTCTCTTCGTCGCCGCCGCGTCCTACGACAGCATCGACGAGGCGCTCGGCGACTACGAGCTGATCAAGGCCCTCTACTACGAGGTCAAAGCGTCTGAGGACTTCGACGCCGCCGTGATCGAGAAGAAGGACGGCAAGGTCAAGATCGTCAAGAAGCACGAGCAGCCCACGCGCCACGGCGCGGCGCACGGCCTCGGCTGGGGCCTCGCGGCCGGAGCCGTAGCGGCCCTGTTCCCTGCGGTCGGCATCATCGGCGCCCTCACCGTCGGCGGCGGTGCCGGCGCGGCGATCGGAGCGGTCTCGGGCCACGTCCACGGCGGCATGAAGCGCGGCGAGCTGAAGGAGCTCGGGGACGTGCTCGACGAAGGCGACGCCGGCCTGATCGTCGTCTACGCGACCAACATGGCCGACCAGATCGCGGCCAACATCAAGGCCGCGAACCGGATGGTCTCGATGGCGACCGAGATGGCCGCCGACGAGCTCGCGCAGGAGATCAAGGAAGCCGAGGCGGAGACGGCGGGCGCCTAGACCGGTCAGACGCGGGTGCCCCGGTATTGACGGGGGCGGCTCGGCGAGGATGCGACAGCTGACCCCTTCCTTACCATGGACTCATGGGAGTCGCCGAGCGTCGATGACGGTGGATTGAGACAGTAGAAACGCCACCTGCGGCCGCGCGATACTGACCCCGAGAAGCGCTGGACACAGCGGAGGTGTACCCGCGAGGTACCCGCCCCCCGAAATCTGCGCGAGTAGGCCTACGGGGCCCCCGTGACGATAGTTCGGAGTCCCACGCATCATCTGGGCTCCTAAGCGCAGCTCCGCGGTTAGGCGGGCCCTCGGGGAGATCCGAGACCGGCTACAGCGGTTGTTGTACCGCCAGCGTTAGTCACCACGGCCCCAACTAATCGGAGCGACAACACGCTGAGGCCCTCCCGGCTGTTTCTTGGTCCACGCAGCGGCTCACGACTGATCGGCTCTCGGTGATGGATCTCGCGATGTTCGACTCTTGTTCGTCTAGGACCGGAGGAAGGTCAGCAGCTCGGCGTTGACCGTTGGGGCCTCGGTGGTCGGCATCCCGTGCGGGAAGTCCTTGTACGTCTTCAGCGTCCCGTTTGCCAGCAGCGCGGCCGACTTCGGCCCCGACGCCACGTAGGGGACGATCTGGTCGGCTTCTGAGTGGATCACCAGTACCGGCACCTGGATCTTCTTCAGGTCCTCTGTGAAGTCGGTCTGCGAGAAGGCGACGATGCCGTCGTAGCCGGCTTTGGCGCCGCCCATCATGCCCTGCCGCCACCAGTTTTCGATCACCGGGTTCGAGGACTTCTCGGGCGCCTTGTTGTAGCCGTAGAACGGGCCCGAGGCAATCGCCCAATAGAACTCCGAGCGGCTCGCGGCCAATTCAGCCTGGAAGTCGTCAAACACCTTTTTCGGCAGACCCTCGGGGTTGGCGTCGGTCTGCACCATCAGCGGCGGCACGGCGGAGATCAGCGCCGCCTTCGACACGCGCTCTTCGCCGTGGCGGGCGATGTAGCGCGTGACCTCGCCGCCGCCCGTGCTGTGGCCGACGTGGATCGCGTCGCGCAGGTCGAGGTGCTCGACGACCGCCAGCAGGTCGTCGGCGTAGTGGTCCATGTCGTGACCGTCGCCGACCTGGGTCGAGCGGCCATGGCCACGCCGATCGTGCGCGACGACGCGATAGCCCTCCGCGAGGAAGAAGAGCAATTGGGCGTCCCAGTCGTCTGCCGAGAGCGGCCAGCCGTGGCTGAAGACGATCGGCTGGCCGGAGCCCCAGTCCTTGTAGAAGATCTCAACGCCGTCTTTGGTGGTGACGTAAGGCATGACGTGCTCCCGTCGGTCGATTCGTTCCGCTCGCGGCGGCATGCGCTCGACCGTATCGCGACTCGCGACCCTCCGGTGGTGAGCCGGTGAACTGCGATCTGGCGAAACGACCTCGGTCCTGGCGACAGACCGGTCTGGCCTCCAGGTTGCGCGGCGCCCGGCCGCCAACATCCTGTGAGCCGATCTGCGCCTACTCGACTGCGGCCAGCGCTTCGAGGATCACGTCGGCAACCGGCTTCGGCTGGGAGATCATGACCACATGAGACGCCTTGAGCTCGGTGATCGTCGCGCCGGCCCGCTCCGCCATCGACCGGACGATGTCGGCGCCGGCCGCGGTGTCGGACGACGCGACGACCGCCCACGAGGGCAGGCGCTTCCACGCTGGCGGCCCCGACGGCTCGGAAAACGCCGCTTCTGCGACGGGCCGCTGGGTTGCCGCCATCACCGCCGTCTGCTCGGCGGGCAGGTCGGCCGCGAATGCGTCATGGAACTTCGCGGGATCGATCGCGAACTCGACCGCCGGCTCGCCGCCGTCAGGTGACGGGTAGTGAAGGGGAACGAGGGCGCTGTCAAGGACGCTGTCCTTGGAGCCGGCGGTGAGCTGGCCGAGAACCTCGCGCTCGGCCGGCGCAAAGGCGGCGACGTACACGAGTCCGACGACGTTCTTCGCGTTGGTTGCCGCGTTGGTGATCGTCGCGCCGCCGTAGGAGTGTCCGACAGCAAGCACGGGACCCGGAGTCTCAGCGAGCACGCCGGCGATGTAGGCGGAGTCGATCGCGATGCCGCGCAGGGGGTTCGCGGGGGCTGTGACCTTGACGCCCTCGGCCTGCAGCAGCTCGACAACGCCGTTCCAGCTCGAGGCGTCAGCAAACGCGCCGTGCACCAGCACGACGGTCGGGGTGTCCTCAGACATACGCACTCCTTTCTGCCTTCGGGAAGGGGGGCCACACCGACGTCACGCTGCACCGCCGACGCGGCCTGGTGTTCCCGAGATGCAGCCCGAGTCGACCGAGCACGCACCAGGATGCCAACACCCGCGATCATGGCCCCAACCGGACGAGCTTCATACTCGCAGATCCACTTTTCACGGAGGTTGAGATGACCACGCCGCAAGTGCCGGGCCTTACGCGCACCGACCTCCAGCGCTCCGACCTCAGCGTTCCCGGAAGGGAGCTGATCCAGAGCCGCGTTGGCATCGCTCCGGACGCTCCGCCGATCCGACACAAGCACCCGGGCGAGGAGATCATCTACATCCTGGAAGGGGCGTTGGAGTACTCGATCGACGGCCGGGAGCCCGCCACCTTCAACGCCGGCGAGGCCCTGCTCGTCCCGCCTGACACGGTCCACTCCGTGCGGAACGTCGGCGGCGGGGACGCGGCAGAGCTCGCCACCTACATCGTCGAGAAGGGCAAGCCGTTCCTCGTACTCGTCGACTGAGCGGCGCCAGCCACCGAGGCCTCAGCGCAAGCTGCTCCGCACCACGACGATGGCGGAAGGCTCCCTCGGAAGCGCGGCAGGGAACGCGATGGCCGGCCGCTCGTCTACTTCCACGGGTGGCCTGGTTCAGTCCGGGATCGACAGCAAAACACGCTCTCGAGTGCCGGCGTCGACGCGGTCGTGCGCTTCGGCGATGCGCTCGAGCGGCAAAGGATCGCCGACTGAGATCCGAAGTGCTCCGTCGCTCGCAGCAGCGGTGAGATCGGCTGCGGCCTGCTGCTTCGCCGCTGGCGGGAAGTCGTCGCGGACTAACACGCGCCAGAACCCCACCCGTCCGCGCGCGATCGGGCCGCGCTGTGCATCGGGGGGATTGGTAACAGTCCGAGCAACAGCGCGAGGCGTTACCACTGCTACCAAGAGCCCGATGATGTTTCAGCGTCACCCCTCGGTACTGTGCACGCGCCGGCGGTGCGAACGCGGACTCAGGCAGCCCGGACCAGAGCGAGACGGCGGCGATTCCGCGAGCGGTGTACCCGCTATGTACCCGCGGCGCTGCTGGTCTCAGGCGTCCCCTGAAGCCTCCAGAAAAGAAATGCCTGCAAAACCTGGTGTTCTGCAGCGAAGCCCAGCAGCGGACTCGAACCGCTGACCCCTTCCTTACCATGGAAGTGCTCTACCAACTGAGCTAGCTGGGCGGGGAAGGGCAGACTCTAGCGCGCGCCCCGGGCCGCCGAAAGCGACTAGGCGATCCCGTCGAGCAGCTGCGCGGGGGAGGCGAGCTGCAGGCCGCGCGAGAGGATCACGATCGTCTCCAGGCGCGGCGATCGCTTACACCGCTCGAGCAGGCTGATCTCGGTGCGGTGCAAGTCGCAGATCGAGGCCAGCGCCTCCTGCGAGAGCCCCGCCGCGTCGCGGTGGTGACGCAGGTTGCTCGCGAATTGCTGGCGCACGCCCTCCATCGCGGATCACTCTGGTCCGCCGCTGACGAAAGATCTACAGACACTTGTCTGTATCAGGAGAGCGACTGAGTGGTCTCCTCAAGCGTCCCGCCGCCGGATCTCGGGGTGGCCGGATGGGCGGGCGCGGCTGTAGGCGAGACATCCGCGCCTCAGCAGCAGTGACCGCGTCTGCGTGCCGGCTAGTCCTCCGGCGTCACGACGTCGACGGGCAGCCCGAGGCCGCTGACCTTGCTCGGCAGGTCGAGGTGAAGCCAGCGCGAGACTTTGCTCGGCAGCGTCGAGATGATCACCTCGTCGAAGCCCCGTAGGTTGATCGCGTCCTGGATCGCCGCAGAGGGGTCGGCATCGCCGACGAACCCCTCGACTTCGCCGCCGGCCGCCTGCGAGAGCAGCGGCAGCGCCTGGGCGAGCACGCCCTGCGCCTCGTCGGCGTCCTGATCCTCGGGGTCGACGGCCTTGTGCAGGCCGTGCGCCGGGTTGGGGACCAGCAGCGTGAAGGTCGCGTTCCCGCGCTGTGCGCGCTCGTGCACGGCGTCGAGCAGTGGCTGCGTGGCGGCCGTCTTGTGCGCCACGACGAGCACTCGCGTGGGGGACTCTGCCGATGACATTCCTCGCTCCTCCCGGTGGTTGACGCGCCCTGCGCATCTTCTACCCTCAACCGCGCTCTGTTGCAACGGGCGCAGGCAGGCAAGGCGCCCGTCTGCGCCGTCCGCGTCCGCGATCGTTGCTGCGGCTCAAGCGTTCGCCCCAACGCGCCGACTCATCTCCGATGGCGATTCTGGGCGCCCCGCAGCCGATCGAGCAGGCGGAGCAGATCCTGCGCGCGCGCAGGACCGCCGCGCTGACGCGGGTCGCGATGGGCCTCGCCGGCATTGCGCTGATCGTCGCCGAGCCGCACCTCCGCGGCGTCGCGGCGCTCGCCGGCTTCGCCACGATCGCGTTCACTGCCGGGGTACAGCTCGCAGCTCCGCGGACGGGGACCCTCGCGGTCGAGGAGACGGTGTCCGCGGCCGCCGCCGTGCTGATCATCGGGCTCGGCTCAGAGCGCGTCGACGTGATCTCCGTGCTCTGGCTCGTCGCGATCGCGAGCGGCGTGCTCGCGCGCGGCGGTCGCGCGCACTGGATCGGACGGTTCATCGTGATGGGCGCGCTCGTTCTGCCCGTGATTCGCTTCGGCTCGATCGATGCTCCTTACGCCGCCTTCGTGGTCGCGGTCACGGCGCTGCTGATTACCGCCGGACGTCTCACGACGGAGCTCAACCTTCTGCTGCGCGAGGCGCGCCTGCAAGCCGACAGCGCCGAGACCCTGCTGCTGGCCGGGGACATCGCCGCGCGGGTCAGCGAGCGCGAGGTCCCCGCCGCGGGCGCGGCGCCTTCGGCGCTCTCGGCGGAGGAGCAGGCACGGGCGCGAAGCGGGCTCGCGAGGATTGTCCGTGGCGAGGGGCTCGAGATCGTCGTGCAACCGATCGTCGACATCCGCAGCGGTGTCGCGCACGCATACGAGGCGCTCGCGCGCTTCGGCGCGCGCGGGGACGAGGGCGGGGACGACGGGCACGCGCCGCCTCAATCGCCGCTGCACTGGTTCGCGCTGGCCGAGCTGATCGGCGGCCGCCCGGCGCTCGAGCGCGCCTGCCTCGGTGCGGCGCTGGGGCTGCTCGCAGACAGGCCCCGGGAAACGTGCCTCTCGGTCAACGTCTCGGCGCCGGTGCTGATGGAAGCATCGACGCTCGCGCTCCTTCACGACGCGGGCGACGATCAGCCCGACGAGCTCACCGGGCTGATCGTGGAGCTCACCGAGGAGACCCTCGTCGAGGCCGACGCGCAGCTCGCGGAGGCGATCGATCCCCTGCTCGCGCGCGGTGCCGCGCTGGCGGTCGACGACATGGGCGCCGGCTATTCGGGCCTGCGTCAGATCACCGCGGTGCGCCCGCGCTATCTGAAGCTCGATCGCTCGCTCGGCACGGGTATCGACACGGACGCCGAGCGCGGCGCCCTCGTCGCCGCCCTCGCCGGCTACTCGCGCCAGGTCGGCGCGCTCTTGGTCGTGGAGGGCATCGAGACCGACGCCGAGCTCGATGCGCTGCAGCGGATCGGCGTGCCGCTCGTCCAGGGCTTCCGGCTCGCGCGGCCCGGCGTGCCCTGGCCGGCGATTGCCGACAGCGACTCGGTCGGCCCGGGGGGACCTCGCTCAACTCGTCGTTCCGCCGAAGGGCTCGCTCGCGATCATGTCCGAGCCGGCGGGCGCAGGCGGCGGGCTGCCGCCGGCAGCGGTGCGGCGGGGCCGCGCTGAGGCGTCGGCGATCTCGGCCGCACCCGTTTTCCGCCTGCCCCGTCTTTATCTTGCCGGGGCATGCGTATCAGCGGGGGCACGAAGCTCGGTGCGCCGGTGCGCGTCACCGTCCGCAGCAAAGAGGAATGCGCCGGGGATGCACAGCTCGAGCGCTTCCGCTGCGGGGACGGTCCGGCCGGACGCGAGGTCGGGTTGATCGTCGGCAACCTGCTGAGCGGCGAAGCGCTGCCGCAGACCGTCGCGTTCGTCAACGACGTCGCCAGCGACGCGCTGCTGGGGATCGCCTCGGTGCGTCCCGACGGCAACGCTCAGCTGCGCGCCAAGTCCTCGACGCCGTGGTTCGTACGGCGTCTTGCGAGCAACGCCTACGTCAACGTGATCGCCCGCGACGAGCGTTACACGGGGCGGGTGCTGCTCGACGGTCGCACCCGACTCGGGACGGCGATTCTGAGGGCGGGTCTGGAAGCGCTCGCAGCACAGCTCGGCGACGAGCGCCTCCCGACCGTGTTCGCGCTGATCAGGCGCGAGAACGAGGTCAGCAAGCGCACCTTCGGCGAGTTCGCGTTCTACCCGCACGATCGTTCGGCGGAAAACCAGCAGGACGTCTACGTCCGCCGCGCCGGCCGGCGCCTGCCGGACCCGCCGTCGCTGGACGCCTACCTCCCGCTCGGGTACGAGCCGGCGATCCGCGCGCTCAAGGACGCCGGAGCGCGTGAGCGTTCCGGCTGAGCGCCGAGCTCAGCCGCCCGCGGCGCGGCGGTAGCGCCTCACTGACAGCGCCGAGAAGATCGCGATCAGCGCCAGCGACCACACGACCGCCCAGAGCACGTCGTTGTTCGACGGGGCGCCGAGCCAGAGGTGGCGCATGGCGTCGACGATGATCGTGAAGGGATTGACTTCCGCGAACTGCTGGAGGCCTTCCGGCATCGAGGCGACGGGGACGAACGCCGAGGAGATGAACGTCAGCGGGAACACGATGATGAAGCCGACCGAGTTGACCGTTTCCGAGGACTTCGCGACCAGGCCGATGTACGCGAGCACCCACGAGAACGAGTAGCCGAACAGGAGCAGCAGCGCGACCCCCGCGGCGGCGTCGCCGAAGCTGCAGTGGAAGGTGAAGCCAATGATCACACCGGTGATCAGCAGGATCGTGATCGACAGTGCGTTCAGCGCGACGTCCGAGAGCGTGCGGCCGCCGAGCACGGCGCCGCGCGACATCGGCAGCGAGCGGAAGCGGTCGATCAGGCCCTTGCGCACGTCCTCGTTGAGCCCGAGCGCCGTGGCGAAGCCGCCGAACGCCGTGTTCTGGACGATGATCCCGGGGATCAGAAAGTCGACGTAGGAGTAGCCGGGGGTGCTGATCGCGCCGCCGAAGACGTAGCGGAACAGGAGCACGAACATGATCGGCTGGATCGTGTAGCCGATCAGCAGTTCCGGCGTGCGCGTGAGGCGCACGACGTTCCGCTCGGCGATGATCAGCGTGTCGGTCGCGAGGCGCCTCATGCGGCACGCTCCGTCGCGTCGCGCTCGCCGTCGCGCTCCTCCTCTTCGTCCTCGCTGGCAGCGTGGCCAGTCAGCGCGAGGAACACGTCGTCGAGCGTGGGCCGGCGCAGAGCGAGGTCCTCGACATCGATGCCGGCGTCGCTGAGCCTGCGCACCGCGTCGACGATCACTCCGTGGGTGTCGCGCACGGCGACGGTCACGTCGTGCCCGGCGTGCTGTGGGGGCTCGTCGGCCATCGACGCCAGCACCTCAGCGGCGCGCGCCGCATCGGCGGCCGACTCCAGTCGCACCTCCAGGCGCTCGCCGCCGAGCCGGTCCTTCAACTCGGTCGGCGTCCCGGTGGCGATCAGCTGGCCGTGGTCGATCACTGCGATGTCGTCGGCGAGGCGATCGGCCTCGTCCAGGTACTGGGTGGTCAGCAGCGCCGTCGTGCCGCCGGCGACGAGGCCCTCGATCACGCCCCACAGCCCGAGCCGGCTGCGCGGGTCGAGACCGGTCGTCGGCTCGTCGAGGAAGAGCACGGGTGGTTCGGCGACGAGCGCGGCGGCGAGGTCCAGGCGCCTGCGCATTCCGCCGGAGTAGGTCTTCGCCGGCCGGTCGGCCGCGTCGCTCAGATCGAAGCGCTCGAGCAGCTCGCGCGCGCGCCGCTTTGCGGGTGCGCGCTCGGAGCCGTAGAGACGGCCGACCATCGTCAGGTTCTCGAGCCCGGTCAGGTTTTCGTCGACGGCCGCGTACTGGCCGGCCAGGCCGATCCGCTCCCGCACGCGCGCGGCATCGGCGACGACGTCGAGTCCCGTGACCCTCGCGACGCCCTCGTCGGGCTCGATCAGGGTCGCCAGCACCCGGACCAGCGTGGTCTTGCCCGCGCCGTTGGGGCCCAGCAGGCCGAGCACCTTCCCTCGCGTCGCGACGAGATCGACGCCGTCGAGCGCGCGCACGTCGCCGTAGCGCTTGACGATGCCCTCGACTTCGATTGCTGCCTCGCTGCTCATCGCGGCCCCCCGGGGTCAGGGTCGGTTCGCACGGACGACGACCCGGGCGGGCAGGCGGCGGCCCGCGCCCGGGTCAAGGTCCCGACACTAGCGGGGTCGGGATCGTCCTCCCGCATGGCGGGAGCGACTGCGCCCGGACCGCATAGCCTGCCGGTGCGCGGCGCGGCTCAGGCGGGGCCCGGGCCGGACTCGGGCCCTGCGACAGGTGTCCCGGTCGGCTCGGCATCCGACGGCGGGGCCAGCAGGTAGACGGCGACTGCCGCGGCGGCGAGCAGCCCGGTCTGCCACAGGAGGGACTCGAGGCCATCGGCGAGGATGCGCCGCTTATCGACCGGGCCGAACCCGCCTGAGCTGACGGCTTCGACGGTGTCGTAGATACCCAGCCCGAACACGGCGAGCGATGCGCCCAGCAGCCCGCACACGACGAAGAACGCCAATCCGCCGACCGGTCCGGCGGCGAGCTCGGGCAGCCAGCGTGCGCTCGCATAGACGCCGCCTGCCAGACAGACGACGAAGATCGCCGCGGGGACAGCCACGCCCGCATCCTGATCGGCGGGGCGGACGGAGTGCCGATGCTCGGAATCGGTCTGCAGATCAGCTGGAGGCGGCGGGTCCCGCGCTCAACGCGGGTGGGCTGCCGGCCCACGAGTGGATCGCGACGGTGTCGCCGTGCGCAGCTCCGCGCGTAGGATCTTCCCTGCGCAGTTGCTCTGCGCTGCGCGTTGCATGCAACCCCAGGAGATCAGCCAGGCGCCGTTGTCTGTGGTCCGGATTCCCGACCCGCAGGAGCCGCTGCCGGCCGTTGCCAAGCCGACGCTCGCCGTGCTCGCCACCGGCGTGACGATCTGGGTGGCCGCGAGCGTGCTGTACCTCACCGGAGAGCTGCCGTGGTGGGCGACGATTCTTCTCAACGCCGTCGCGAACTACCTGCTGTTCACTGTCGCGCACGACGCCGGTCACCACAGCGCGGCCGGGGTGGTGTGGGTCAACGACCTGATGGGTCGCATCGCGACCCCCTTCTTCGCCCTGCACGCGGCGTTTCCGGTGTGGCGTTACATCCACATGCAGCACCACCGGTTCACGAACCAGCCAGACGGAAGCGACCCCGACCACTGGACGATGGGCGGGCCGGCCTGGCAGGCGCCGCTGCGCTGGGTGACGATCGACTACGCCTACCTGTTCTTCTACCTGCCCAAGGTGCGTACGCGACCGCGACGCGAGCGTCTCGAGGCCGTGCTGTGGCTCACTGTCGCCGTCGCGATTCCGATCGCCCTGATCGCCACGGGAAACGTCGTCGTGTGGCTCGTGCTGCTGTTCATCCCCTCGCGGCTGACGATCCTGTTTCTCGCCTGGGCCTTCGACTACCTACCGCACCACCGCCTCCACAAGACGCCGCAGGAAGACCGACTGAAGACGACGCGCAACCGCGTCGGCTCAGAGTGGCTTCTCTCGCCGGCGCTTCTCTACCAGAACTACCACCTCGTCCATCACCTGCACCCCGTGATTCCGTTCTACCGGTACCTGGCGGTCTGGCGACGCAACGAGGACGCGTATCTCGCCGGGGATCCGGAGCTGAGCACTGTCCGCGGCCGGCCACTGACAGTCGAGGAGTACCGGTTGCTGCGCGATTCGCACTCGGCACACGTCTGAGGCCGGCGGGACCGTCGGCGCGGACGGTGCCTGCGACCCTTCAGGCGGGTGGGAGATCTGAGGTGCGCTCGTCGATCAGCCGCTGCAGGAACGCCGGTAGCGGCCCGCCGTCGAAGTCGAGCAGCATCGCCCACTCGGGGCGGACGCTCAGGCGCGCCATCTCTTTGTAGAGGGAGCGCACCTCAGTCTCGAACGCGCGGAGCGTCTCTCCGCCGATTCTCTTGGCGGCAGCGCCGAGGTACTCCTCGGCCACACCCTCGACCACGTCGATCCGCGCGGTCCCGCGCAGCAGCAGGGCCTTCTGCGGTGGATCTTCCTCGTCGATCGTGATCGCGACGGCGGGCCGCTCGCGCAGCGCGCGCACCTTTGGAGCGCTCGGCGCAGTGCAGACCACGACCTCGGTGCCGTTCCAAAGAAATCCGACCGGCACGACGCGCGGCGTGCCGTCGAGCCCGGTGTAGGCGAGCCTCGCCGCCAATGGCGAGTCGAGCAGGGCCTGCGCGCGTGCGTCGCCCAGGGCGGCGTTCACTTGGGCCTGATCCACTTCATGGAGCGTCGCACATGGCGCCGGGACCTCCCACGGGCGAGCCGATACGAGCAGTCCGCTCGCCGCGGCGTTAGCGTCGTGGTCGCCGTGCGCGAGCGGGAGAACCACACCGGCGCCGTCGTGGCGCGTCTGGCCGTGGGGCTGGTCGCGTTCGTGGGCGTCGCGTGGGCAGCGGGAGAACTCTGGCTGTCGGTGGCCGGCTCCTCGGAGGTGGACTTCATGCGCACGCTCGCCCGGGAACGCTCGGCGGCCCTGATCGATACCGCGCGGGTGATCACGTGGGCCGGGAGCACATGGGTCCTGGTCCCGCTCGCGCTCGTGTGCGTGGTGCTCCTGGTCCGTGCCGGGCGGCGCCAGGACGCGCTTGCCGTGGCGGTCAGCCTCGGCGGGGTGATCGCGATCGACAGCGCCCTGAAGGCGCTCGTGGCCAGGCCACGTCCCGCCGTCGAGCATCTGCAGGCCGTCAGCGGATGGAGCTATCCCTCCGCCCATACCGGTCAGGCGGGCGCGTTCTGGACCTCTCTGCTGCTCGTGGCGCTCTCGCGGACACGCACGCGCCGAGCGTCGTGGGCAGCGACCGCGCTTGCCGCCCTGATCGTGCTTGCCGTCGCCTGGTCGCGGGTGTACCTGGGGGTGCACTATCCGTCCGACGTGATCGCAGGAGCGCTTCTCGGCTGCGGCTGGGCGCTGTTCACGCGGTGGGCGCTCTCATGAGTGCTTCAGGAACCGGAGGAAGAACGCGGCGAACACCAACACGATCCCGACGTTCACCATCAGCCGCTCCCAGACGTGGTCTTTGAAGAACAGGAAGTCCACGCCGACGATGAGTCCGACCATCGCGAGGACATAGAGGACGTTGGCGATCGGCTTTCCCATGCTCCACATCCTGCCACCGGCTGGCGGGCGGTTCGGGTTGGCGTAGGGCTGCGGAAGGCCTCGGATTGGTCCGCCCCGTCCCCTGCGCCGACGAGACCGGACCGGATGGCACCGGGCCTTGACGAGGAGGGCGAAGCCCTCATGGTCGCTCCGTGAGGGCTCGTCCCTGCCCCTGGACGCCATGGCGGGGGAAGGATTCGAACCTTCGAAGGCAGAGCCACGTGGTTTACAGCCACGCCCCTTTGACCGCTCGGGAACCCCGCCGCCGGCTGGTCAGTGTAGGTGATCGTGCGTGAGCCGCGACGGCGCGCCGGTGGCTGTCTGCCGGCGCACCGCGGCGGCGCTCAGGAGGCCTCGCGCAACTGCTGAGCGTCGGGCAGCGTCTGCAGCTTTTTCAGCGTTCGGTTCTCGATCTGGCGCACGCGCTCGCGCGTGATGTTGAAGGCGCGACCGACCTCCTCGAGCGTCCGCGAGCGGCCGCCCACGATGCCGTAGCGCATCTCGATCACCTCGCGCTCACGGCGCGGCAGGGCGGCGAGCACGCGTGTCACGTTCTCGCGGCGCAGCGCCTCGGAGGCGATCTCGAACGGAGAGGCCGCGTTCGCGTCCTCCACGAAGTCGGCGAGCGCCGAGTCGTCTTCCTCGCCGACCGGCTTCTCCAGCGAGATCGGCTGCTGGGTGATCCGCATCACGTCGCGGACCTCGCGCACCGTGCACTCCAGCTCATCGGCCAGCTCCGCCGGACTCGGCTCGCGGCCGAGCTGCTGGATCAGGCGCCGTTCGGCGTGGAGTAGCTTGTTCAGGCGCTCGACCATGTGCACCGGGATGCGAATCGTGCGCCCCTTGTCGGCCAGCGAGCGCGTCACCGCCTGGCGGATCCACCACGTCGCGTAGGTCGAGAACTTGTAGCCGCGCCGGTAGTCGAACTTCTCGACCGCCCGGATCAGGCCCAGCGAGCCCTCCTGGATCAGGTCGAGCAGCGTCAGTCCGCGGCCGACGTAGCCCTTGGCGATCGAGACCACCAGACGGAGGTTCGCCTCGACCATGTGCTGCTTGGCGGCGATGTCGCCGCGCTCGATGCGCTTCGCGAGCGCGACCTCCTCTTCGGCGGAGAGCAGTGGCACGCGCCCGATCGAGCGCAGGTACAGCCGCAGCGAGTCGAGGCTCGGCTCGACCGTCAGGTCGACCTCCGGCCGGCGCAGCTCCTCCAGGCGGGCGCGCAGCCCGCGACCCTCGTCCTCACCGGCCTGCTCCTCGCCGTCCTCGCCGGCGAGCTCCTCGCCGTCGTCCTCGCTTCGCTCGGACGTCGCCGCGTCGATCGGCTCGCTGAGCTCAGGCGCCGTCTCGCCCGCGGCGAGGAGCTCCACGCCGTGCTCCTCGAGGTAGCTCAGCAGGTCCTGCGCCTGCTGGGTCGACAGCTCGGCCTCGTCGATCACCGCGGCGATCGAATCGGCCGTCAGAAAGCCGCGCTCCTGCCCTTCGGCGATCACGCCCTGCAGCTCTTCCATCTCTGCCACCGGCGTCTCCGCGGTGACCTGCAGTCCCTCCAGCTTCTCGCTCACTTTGACTCCCAAGGATCTAATCCGTATCCCCGTCGCGGCGGCGAGCCGACGCGACCTCCCCGACCTATGCCTAAGCCTCCTGTGCCCTGAGCTCGAATGGCAGCCTTGTCGCGTACACCTGCATATCCCTCGGTGGCGAAACGCCTGTTCTGCTCCCCTTGGCGCCCGCTACCGACTAAGTGCGGAGTGATACCAGAATCCGCGGCGCGAGAGTTCGCGGTAGGCGGGGCCCCGTCGGGCGGACACGAGCCCGCACGACCAGGCCTGCGGCCGCGGTACCCTAGGCGGCGATGCAGGGCAGCGGAAGCAGCTTTCTCGTCTCGCCCGCGCTGGGCACCGGAGACGATGTCCAGGCGCGCACGCCCGGCGTCCCGGTCGGCCTCACGCGGGTGGGTGTGACGGGCGTCGAGAAGGTCGTGCGGATCCACGAGGAGCTGTTCTTCGCACGGCTCGACTGCTTCGTCGACCTCTCTCGACACCAGAAGGGCGCGCACATGTCGCGCTTCGACGAGGTCGTCAACGAGGCGATCGGGCAGGTCGTCCTCAGCGAGTCCCCATTCCGCGCCGAGACGCTTGCGAAGCACATCGCCGAGCTCGTGCGCGAGCGCCAGGGCGCCGCCCGCGCCGAGGTCACGATCGCCGCCCGCTACCCCGAGCACAAGCCGGCTCCCGTGTCGGGCGTGCGCACCCAGGAGATCTACACGCTCTACGGCCGCGCGGTCGCCTACGAGCACGGCACGCGACGGATCGTCGGCGTGTCCGCCACCGGGATGACGGCGTGCCCCTGCGCACAGGAGCTGGTCGCCGCCCGCGCACGCGAGCGGCTCGCAACCGACGTCGAGCTGAGCGAGGAGCAGATCGAGGCGGTGCTGCAAGCCGTGCCGGTCGCGACCCACAACCAGCGCGGGCTGGCGACCTTGCAGATCGGCTGCATCGAGGAGTGCGTCGAGGAGATCGACGCGACCGCGCTGCTCGCGATCGCCGAGGCGAGCATGTCCTCGGAGATCTACGAGCTGATGAAGCGCTCCGACGAGGTCGAGGTTGTCGAAAAGGCGCATCGCCGGCCCCGTTTCGTGGAGGACTGCGTGCGCGAGATGATCGCCGGCGTGGTCGGCGCGTTCCCGGCTCTCGACGGCAGGAGCTTCGTTTCCGCACGGCAGGAGAACCTGGAGACGATCCACCAGCACAACGTCGTCGCCGAACGCCACGGGCTGCTCTCCGAGGTGCGCGACGAGATCACCTCGGGCGAGCCCGTCGCGCGCCAGACGACGCTCGAGGCATGGCTCGACGCCGGCGTCGAACGCGCCGTGTCCTGACCGCCGGCGCTCAGCGCTCGGGCTGGGCGCCGCCGCGCGCGGCCATCAGCCGCCGCACGCCGAAGAAGTAGTCGAGCCCCGAGAACACCGTCACCGCGACGGCGAGGTAGAGCAGGGCCGAGACCCATAGCGGCTGTCCGTGGACCGCGATCAGCGCGAGGATCGCCGCGATCTGCAGGCAGGTCTTGATCTTGCCGAAGTTGCTCGCCGGCACGATCACGCCGGCGCCACTCGCGCCCATCCGCAACACGGTGACCGCGAGCTCGCGCGTGATGATCACCATCGCCACCCACGCCGCGAGGCGATGCAGCGAGACGAGCGAGATCAGCGCCGCCACGACGAGCAGCTTGTCGGCGAGGGGATCCATCAGCTTCCCGAAGGTGGTCACCGAGTCGCGCGCGCGCGCGAGGTAGCCGTCGACGAAATCGGTCAGCGACGCGAGCGCGAAGACGACGGCCGCGAGCACGTCGCCCTCCGGCGTGTTCCCCAGCAGGGCGACCACCAGCACAGGGACCAGCATGATCCGAAGCACCGTGAGCACGTTGGGCAGGTTGAGCGGGAACATCTCGCTCTCCAACACTAGTCGCGCGCCGGAGCCGTGCGCTCGGCGCCGCGCTGATATACCGGGCCGCGGGTCGGCCCGACGCGGGCCGGCGGCGAACTGCAAGCCGAAAGGAGCGCGTCATGGACAAGCGCAGGCTCGGGCCGCAGGGCCCAGAGGTCTCGGAGATCGGCCTTGGCTGCATGGGGATGTCCGCCTTCTACGGCAGCTCCGACGAGGGCGAATGCACGCGCACGATCCAGCGCGCGCTGGAGCTGGGCTGCAACTTCCTGGACACCTCCGACATGTACGGACCGCACACCAACGAGGAACTTGTCGGCCGTGCGATCGCCGGCCGCCGCGACGAGTACTTCGTGGCGACGAAGTTCGGCATCAGGATCGAGCCCGCCGACGGCGCGGGCGGGCCTCCCAAACGTTCCATCAGCGGCAGCCCCGACTACGTCCGCTCTGCCTGTGAGGCCTCCTTGCGCCGGCTCGGCGTCGAGCACATCGACCTCTACTACCAGCACCGCGTCGACCCCTCGACGCCGATCGAGGAGACGGTCGCGGCGATGGGCGAGCTGGTCGCGGCCGGCAAGGTGCGCCACCTCGGGCTCTCGGAGGCGAGCGCCGAGACGATCCGTCGCGCGCACGCCGTGCACCCGATCACCGCGGTGCAGACCGAGTACTCGCTGTGGACGCGCGACGTCGAGGAGGACGTGCTGGGAACCCTGCAAGAGCTCGGCATCGCGCTCGTGGCGTACTCGCCGCTCGGGCGCGGCTTTCTCTCCGGGCGCTTCACCTCGCCCGACGAGCTCGACGACGGCGACTTCCGCCGCTACGGTCCGCGCTTCACCGGCGAGAACCTCCAGCAGAACCTCAAGCTCGCAGACCGCGTCCGCGAGCTGGCCGCCGAGAAAGGCGTCACGCCCGGACAGCTTGCGCTCGCCTGGGTGCTCAAACGCTGGGAGCACATCGTCCCGATCCCGGGCACGAAGCGGGTCAGCTATCTCGAAGAGAACCTGGCCGCCGCCGAGGTGGAGCTGAGCCCAGAGGACGCCGAGCGGATCGCCGCTGAGGTGCCCGTCGCCGCCGGCGAGCGGTATGACGCGCAGGGCATGCAGACCGTGAACCTCTAGGCACGTGGCGTCCGCGGCCGGCGAGCGGCATCTCGACTGGGACGGCTGCTTCAACGTCCGCGACCTGGGCGGGCTGCCTACCGCGGAAGGCGGGTACACCGTCCCGGGCGCGCTGGTCCGCGCGGACTCACTCTCGCGGCTCTCCGTCACCGGGTGGCAGGCGGTGCTCGAGCACGGCGTGCGCACGGTCATCGACCTGCGCAACCCGCGCGAGCGCGAGGAAGCTCCGGACCTCGCCGCGCGCCCGGACGAGCTCGAGACGATCACGGTGCCGCTCGACGGCGTCGAGGACCGCGGCTTCTGGCAGTCGATCGAGGCGACGCCCGAGTTCGGCACCCCCATCTACTACCGCGCGCACCTGATGCGGAAGCCCCAGCTCGCCGCGGGCGCCGTGAAGGCGATCGCGCATGCGGCTCCCGGCGGCGTCGCGTTCCACTGCGTCGGGGGGCGCGATCGCACCGGCGAGCTCGCCATGGTCTCGCTCGCGCTCGCGGGGGTGGCACCGGCGACGATCGCAGCCGACTACGAGCTGAGCGCCGAACGCCAGGCGGGGCTGTGGGCGGCACTCGGCCAAGAGGACCCGGCCGAGGAGCTGGCGGCCTACCTCGTCGAGCGCGGCACCACGGCCGGCGAGGTGATCGAGACCACGCTCGCCTCACTGGATCTCGAAGCGACGCTCGCGGCCGGCGGTCTGGAGGCGCAGGACGTCGCGGCACTGCGCGCTCGCCTCCTCAACCCCGCCTGACCCGTCTCCTCAGTAGCCGACCGAGTAGAAGCTGATGTGGCGGCAGCCCTCGAACTTCCAGTGCGGTTTCGCGTGGTGGCTCGTGTAGACGACCTGGTGCCGGTTTTCGCAGTGGACGACGCCGCCGTTCTCATGAGCGTGGACGACGGTCTTCGGGTTGGTCCCGGTCCACACGTAGTTGAGCGTGTCGTTGGCGTAGATGAAGTTCTGCCCCGCGCCCGCGCGGATCACCGCGGTCTGGCGCTTCTCGCCGCTGGGGTGGTAGTCGCCCCAGATCACATCGCCGGCGTCGCCGCCTTCGATCGTGTCGTCGCCGTAGCCGCCGAGCAGGTAGTTGTGCCTGTCCGGCGTGCCCTTCAGCACGTGCGTGAGGCCTGCTGGGCCCTTGTCCATGACGAGGTGTTCGTCGCGTGGCCAGCCGGCGTGACTGGTCATCGCCGAGGCCCCCGCCGCGAGTGCGAGCGCCATGCAGAGAGCCGTCACAAGCGCAACCGGCTTGAGGTGTCGGTGAGGTCTCATCCTTGATCCTCCATCGGGTCGTTTCGTCCCCAACCCGCGTACCCATGGACGGTTGCGCGCTGAACTCCGACATTCGGCCATCCCAACCCAAAGCCAGGCTCTCGCTGCGCCGGCCGCTAGGGTGGTGCCCCCATGCCACTGATCCCGATGGTCATCGAGCGCACGGCCCGCGGCGAACGCGAGTTCGACATCTACTCGCGGCTGCTGAACGAGCGCATCATCTTCCTCGGCACGCCGATCGACGACCAGGTCGCCAACCTGATCGTCGCCCAGCTGCTGCACCTCGAGAGCGACGATCCGGACAAGGACATCTCGATCTACATCAACTCGCCCGGCGGGAGCATCTACTCGGGTCTCGCGATCTACGACACGATGCGGTTCATCAAACCCGACGTGGCGACGATGTGCGTGGGGGTCGCGATGTCGATGGGCTCCCTCCTGCTTGCTGCGGGAACCAAGGGCAAGCGCGCCTGCCTGCCGAACTCGCGGATCCTGATCCACCAGCCCTCAGCCGGCTTTGAAGGGCAGTCGACCGACATCGAGATCCACGCGCGCGAGATCCTCAACGTCCGCGAGCGCATCGACCAGATCTACGCCGAGCACACCGGGCTCTCGCAGGAGCAGGTCCGCGCCGACATGGAGCGCGACCGCTTCTTCACGGCCGAGCAGGCGCTCGAGTACGGCCTCGTCGACAAAGTCATCGACAAGCACTAGCAGCGGTCCGCGAAGCGCTCGCGACCGCCTCGGGGAGGCGGGTGCGGCGCCGGGGCAAGCACGCTAGACTGCAGTTACCTCGCGCCTGGGCGGGGTTTTTCTTCGTCCAGAGCCGCTGCCACCACTACTCAAGGGTTTTCCGATCATGGCCCGCGGAGACGTTCGAATCGCTATCACCCTCGCCTGCGAGGAGTGCAAGCGCCGCAACTACCAGACCAACAAGAGCAAGCGCAACAACCCCGACCGGGTGACGCTGCGCAAGTACTGCCGCTGGTGCCGCAAGCACACCAGTCACCGGGAGACCCGGTAGCGCGGGAGCGCTTCAGTGGCCCGTGATCGCAAACGTGCGAAGCAGCGCCGCCAGCGCGGCACCGCCGGCCGTGGCAAAGCCTCGACGCCGAGCCAGCCGGTTCGCGCCGACCTGCCCGGCTCCCTCGACCACGCCTCCGCGGAGGTCGATGAGTTCGACGCCGCGCTTGTGCGCGGTGCCAGCGGCGTCCCCGCGCCGGCTGAGGGCGGCGACATCGAGGCCGACCCGCGGCATCTCTCCGAGCGGGAAATCGAGGAGGAGGCCGCAGCCGAGGGCGACATCAGCGACGACGAGCTTCAGGAGCTGGAGCACGCGCCTGCGGGCGCGGGCGGCAGCAACGGAGATGGCGGTGGCGTCACCCCCGAGCGCGCGTCGGGAGCGCCGCTTCGCGGCGGCAACCGCGCGATCGGTTTCCTTCGCGCAAGCTGGGCCGAGCTGCAGCGCGTCCAGTGGCCCGACCGCCGCGCGGTCGCGCAGGCCACGGCGGTCGTGCTCGGGTTCGTCGCAATCGCAGGCGCCTACCTCGGCCTGGCCGACTACGTCGCCAAGGAATTCGTCGAATTCATCCTCTGACGCGATGGGCCCCGCCTCGCGTCGCATCCACAACACCCCCTTCGCAACACCCCCCAGGAGCCTCTGAATGTTTCGCTGGTACGTCGTCAACACCTACTCGGGTCACGAGAACAAGGTCAAGCACAACCTCGAGCACCGAGTCGTCTCGCTCGGGCAGCAGCGGGCCGTGCGCTCCGTCGTGGTGCCGACCGAGTCCGTGACCGAGATGGAGAACAACCAGAAGGTGCTCAAGGAGAAGCGGACGATGCCCGGCTACGTGCTCGTCAACATGGAGCTGAACGAGGACTCGTGGGGCGTCGTCAAGGGCACGCCCGGCGTGACCGGCTTCGTCGGCGCCTCCCAGGAGCCCGTGCCGCTGACCCAGGTCGAGGTGGACCGCCTGCTCCACAAGGAGGTCGCAACGGCTACCCGCACACGCGCCCAGTTCTCGATCGGAGAGTCCGTCAAGGTCGTCTCCGGGCCGCTCTCGGACTTCTCCGGAGAGATCTCGGAGATCAACGAGGACGCAGCGCGCCTCAAGGTGCTGGTATCTATCTTCGGACGCGAGACGCCCGTCGAAGTCGGCTTCGACCAGGTGAAAAAGCTCTGAGCGCGCCGAGGACCGGCGCGAGCCGGCGTCCTCGGTCGCTCGTGTGCCGAGCACACTTCGCTCTCTGCGTCCTGGGCTCGCTTGGTCCTCGGCGCGCTCAGCGGTAAAACCCCACTAAGCTCCGGATTTCAACACATGGCCAAGAAGGTTCTGACAACGATCAAGCTGCAGGCGAACGCCGGGCAGGCGAGCCCCGCCCCGCCGGTTGGTCCTGCCCTGGGCCAGCACGGCATCAACATCATGGAGTTCTGCAAGGCGTTCAACGCCCAGACCCAGAGCGAAACCGGCACGGTGATCCCCGTCGTGATCACGGTCTACGAGGACCGCTCCTTCACGTTCGTCACGAAGACCCCGCCGGCCGCGGTGCTGATCCGTCAGGCGATCAAAATCAACAAGGGCTCCGGCGAGCCCAACCGCGTCAAGGTCGGGACGATCAGCCAGGCGCAGCTACGGGAGATCGCCGAGCGCAAGCTCCAGGACCTGAACGCGCACGACGTCGACCAGGCCGCGAAGATCATCGCGGGGACCGCCCGCTCGATGGGTGTGGAGGTACAGGCATGACCACCCACCACGGTCGTCGCTTCCGCGACGGTGTCGCGAAAGTGGACCGCGAGCGCGAGTACGAGCCTGCGGAGGCGGTCGGGCTCGTGAAGAGCCTCGCCAGCGCGAAGTTCGACGAGTCCGTCGAGCTGCACGTGCGCACCGGCCTGAACGTCCGCCACGCCGACGAGCAGCTGCGCGGCACGATCGCGCTGCCGAACGGGCTCGGCAAAGACGTCACGGTCGTCGTGTTCGCCCAGGGCGACAAGGCGAAAGAGGCCGAAGAGGCCGGGGCCGACGTGGTCGGCGCCCAGGATCTCGCCAAGCGCATCCAGGACGGCTTCGACGATTTCGACGTCGCGATCGCCACCCCCGACCTCATGAACGTCGTCGGCCAGCTCGGCCGCATCCTCGGTCCGGCGGGCAAGATGCCCAACCCGAAAGTCGGCACGGTCACGATGGACGTCGCGAAAGCCGTCGAAGAGTCGAAGTCCGGCAAGGTCGAGTACCGCACCGACCGCACGGCGATCGTCCACCTCGTGATCGGCAAGGCGAGCTTCGACAACCAGAGCCTGCTCGAGAACTACGCGGCCGTGATCGACGAGCTCGTGCGGGCCAAGCCGTCAGCTGCCAAAGGGCGCTACCTGCACTCGATCACCCTGACTTCCACCATGGGCCCGGGCGTCAAAGTCGACCCGAGCCGCACCCGTGACATCGTCGAGGAGGCGCCCGCGGCAACCGCTGCTGCCTAGGCACCTCATACCGCCCCAGAGACCCCCGGCCGCGCAGGCGTAAGACCGGGACAGGAGCCTGAATGAACCGCGAACAGAAGTCCGCCGCGATCGCCGAGATCGCCGGCCACATAGAGGAGTCCGAGGCGATCTTCGCTGTCGACTACCGCGGCATCACGGTCGAGCAGATCGCCGAGCTGCGCGCGAAGCTGCGCGAGGCCGACGCCTCGTTCAAGGTCGTCAAGAACTCGCTCACCGAACGCGCCGCGGACCAGTCGGGTGTCGAGCCGCTCAAGGGCTACCTCGTCGGCCCAACGGCGCTGACCTTCGTGCGCGGCGATGTCGCGATGGCCGCGAAAGCGGTCGCCGACTACGCCAAAACGACGCAGCTGCTGCCGTTCAAGGGCGGCATGATGGGCGGCGAGGAGATCGAGGTCGAGCAGATCCGCGCGCTCTCGCGCCTGCCCGCACGCGACGTGCTCTACGGCCAGCTCGTCGGCATCGTCGCCTCGCCCGTCGGGGGGCTCGTGCGCTCGCTGAACGCTCTGCTCAGCGGCGTCGCGGTGGCGCTCGGCCAGGTGCAGCAGAAGAAGGAGTCCGGCGAGATCCCGGCCGGAGAGGCGCCCGCGGCGGAGCCGGAGGCCGCCCCGGCCGATGCAGCCGCGGCCGAGAGCGACGCCGCGCCGGAGGGCGAGGCGTCTGCGGAGGCCGCGCCGGAGCCCGCCGAGGACGACGCGCCCGAGGCTGAGGCTGAGGCGCCTGCGGAGGTTGAGGACGACGCGCCCGAGGCTGAGGCTGAGGCGCCTGCGGAGCCCGAGGCCGAGGCGCCTGCGGAGGCTGACGCCGAGGCGCCCGCGGAGCCTGAGGCGCCCGCCGCCGAGGAGGACAAAGCTGAGCCGGCCGCTGAGCAGCCGGCGCAAGACGACGACGACAAGCAGACGGACGTCTCGGCGGACGCCGAGGACGCCGAGACGAATCCCACCAAGGAGGACTGACACACCATGGCAACCAGCACACAGGATTGGATCGAGGAGCTCAAGGGCATCTCCGTGCTCGAGCTCGCCGAGCGCATCAAAGCGCTCGAGGAGGAGTTCGGCGTCTCGGCGACGGCCGTTGCCGCGGCAGCGCCTGCGGCGGCGGGCGGCGGCGGTGGCGGCGACGCCGCCGACGAGGAAGAAAGCGGCACGGTCGACGTCGTCCTCGCAGAGGCGGGCGACAAGAAGATCCAGGTCATCAAGGTCGTCCGCGCGGCGACCGGCCTCGGCCTCAAAGAGGCCAAGGCGCTCGTCGACGAGGCCCCCAAGCCCGTCAAGGAGGGCGTCGAAAAAGAGGAGGCCGACAAGCTCAAAGCCGAACTCGAGGAGGCCGGGGCGAAGGTCGAGCTCAAGTAGCTCGCCGCCCCACCGGGGTATGCGTTCAGAGGCCCCGCTCCGGCGGGGCCTCTCGCGTTTGAGGGACAGGTCTCGCAAGGGGCTGGTAGAACCGCCTGGTGCGCTCCAACCGCTCCGTCCCGCCTGCGACCGTCACCCCTGAGCTCGTCTACGAGGACGTCGAAGCCGCGGTCCTCTGGCTCTGCGATGCCTTCGGGCTCTCGGTCCGCTGGCAGGCGGGCGACCACCGCGCGCAGCTCTGGGCCGGCGACGGTGTCCTCGTCGTGCGCGACTGCCCCCCTGACGTCGAGCCCGGATCGCCGGTGCCGGGCGCGCGCTCGTCGATCCTGGTGCGGGTCGAGGACGCCGCGGCGGTGTGCGCCAGGGCCCAGGACCAAGGCGCGCGCCTCGTGCGCGAGCTGACGGACCAACCGTACGGGGAGCGGCAGTGCACCTTCGAGGACCTGGGCGGCCACCGTTGGACCTTCACCCAGTCGATCGCGGACGTCGCGCCCGAGGAGTGGGGAGGGGTCTCGGTCGAGCTGGACCGCCCATCTGCGCCGCCGGTCTGAGCCCGCCGGCGCAGGTATCGTCGCAGTCGATGCCCGACCAGCCGGCCCTGCCGTCCCGCGACGAAGCGATCGCCCTCCTGGACGAGTGGGTCCAGGCCGAGCCGCTGCGCCGCCACTGCCTCGCGGTCGAGGCGGCGATGCGCGACCAGGCGCGCCGCCGGGGAGCCGACGAGGAGCTCTGGGGGCTCACCGGCCTGCTGCACGATCTCGACTACGAGCGGCACCCCGATCTGGAGACAGGCCACCCGCGCTACGCGATGGTGGAGCTCGAGCGTCGCGGCTACCCGCCCGAGCTGATCCGCGGCGTCGCCTCGCACGCGGACTACATGGGCGTCTCGCGCGACTCCGAGATGGAGCGGGCGCTGGCGGCGGTCGACGAGCTGTCCGGGTTCGTCCTCGCGTGCGCCTTCGTCCGGCCGGAAGGGTTGATGGGCATGACGCCCAAGTCGGTCAAGAAGAAGCTCAAGCAGCCGAGTTTCGCGGCAGCGGTGAATCGCGATGACGTCAATCGCGGGGCCGAGGAGCTCGGGGTGGAACTCGACGAGCTGATCGCGCAGGTGATCGAGGCGCTCGCGGCTCGCGCGGAGGAGCTCGGCATCGCCGAGCCGGCCGGCGGATAGCTCCGACGCCGCCCGGTAAAAGGTCTGCACAGGGCCCAATTCCCTCCCACCGACGGCCCACTTTCCGGTAAGATGCGCGTCGCTGGTCGATAGTCGCAGCCGCCTGGCAAGTACCTCGCGCCACATACGCGAGCGTCAAGGGCGGGGTCCGTGAGCACCGGCGGCCCTTCAGGGCGCCGCTTGTCTGTGCTATCTTTGCTGGTCGCGCCCCCGGCGCCCTCCTCGTCCGTGTTTCGCCCTCCGAAGGAGTCATTTCTTGGCTGCTGCAGATGCTCTCCGGACGCGCCGTACTTTCGCGCGTCTGAACAAGACCGTTGATGTCCCCAACCTGATCGACATACAGCGCCGCTCCTTCGAGTGGCTGACGGACCCGCAGAAGGGCGGGCTCCGCGAGACGATCGACGACATTTCGCCGATCGAGGACTACACCGGCAACCTCGCCGTGCAGTTCGGCGAGTTCACATTCGACGAGCCCGTCGCGTCGCTCGAGCAGTGTCGCGAGAAGGACCTGACCTACGCGCGCCCGCTCACGGTCACGGTCGCCTTCATCAACCGCGAGACGGGCGAGATCCGCGAGCAGTCCGTCTTCATGGGCGACTTCCCGTGGATGACCGAGCGCGGGACGTTCGTGATCAACGGCACCGAGCGCGTCGTCGTGACGCAGCTCGTGCGTTCGCCCGGCGCCTACCTGATGGAGCCGAAGGACCGCGAGAAGCAGGTCTTCATCGCGAACCTGATGCCGGCCCGCGGCTCCTGGCTCGAGCTCGAGATCGACAAGAAGGGCAAGGTCTTCGTCCGCATCGACCGCAAGCGCAAGCTGCCGGTCACGGTGCTGCTGCGCGCGATGGGCTACGCGAGCGACGAGGAGATCCTGAAGCTCTTCGGCAACTCGCTCTACATCCGCAACACGATCGAGTCGGACACCGAGGCGACGCGCAGCGAAGAGGGCGCGCTGATCGAGCTGTTCAAGAAGCAGCGGCCGGGCGAGCCGCCCAGCGTCGACAACGCGAAGGCGCTGCTCAACCAGCTCTTCTTCGACCCCAAGCGCTACGACCTCACGCGCGTGGGGCGCTACAAGCTCAACTCGCGCCTCGGGCTCGACATCGACATCGACACCCGCACGCTGACGCACGACGACATCCTCGCGCTGGTGCGCGAGCTGGTCGAGCTGCCCAAGCGTCTCGGCCTGCCCGAGGAACCGGAGATCGAGATCAAGGACTACGCGGCCGAGGCGATCAGCATGCCGCGCGAGCCCGTCGCCGAGCACCTCGACGAGTACGAGCACTTCGGCAACCGCCGCCTGCGCACCGTCGGCGAGCTGATCCAGGAGGCCTTCCGGATCGGTCTGTACCGCATGGAGCGCGTCGTGCGCGAGCGCCTCACGACCGAGGACGCCGACACGATCACGCCGCAGACGATCATCAACATCCGTCCCGTCGTGGCGGCGCTGAAGGAGTTCTTCGGCTCCTCGCAGCTCTCGCAGTTCATGGACCAGACGAACTCGCTCGCCGGGCTCACGCACCGCCGCCGCCTCTCGGCGCTCGGCGCGGGCGGGCTCACGCGCGAGCGCGCGCCGATCGAGGTCCGCGACGTGCACCCGACCCACTACGGGCGCATGTGCCCGATCGAGACCCCCGAGGGTCCGAACATCGGCCTGATCGGCTCGCTGTCCTCCTTCGCGGAGGTCTCTGAGTACGGCTTCGTCACGACGCCCTACCGGGTCGTCAAGGACGGCGTCGTCACCGAGCGAGGTCGTCCGTCTCGACGCGACCCAGGAAGAGGAGCAGCTGATCGCGCAGGCGAACACGCCTGTCGACGCCAAGACCGGCAAGCTCAAGGGCACCGAGATCCTCTGCCGCACGCAGGCCGGCCAGTACGTGACCGTCGGGCCGAAGGACGTCGATCTGATCGACGTCTCGCCCGAGCAGATCTGGTCGGTTGCGACGGCGATGATCCCGTTCCTCGAGCACGACGACGCGAACCGCGCGCTGATGGGCTCGAACATGCAGCGCCAGGCGGTGCCGCTGCTGAAGTCCGACGCGCCGCTGGTCGGCACCGGCATGGAGCGCCGCGCGGCGCTCGACACCGGCGACGTGCTGCTCTCCAAGGCGGCGGGGACCGTCGACTACATCGACGCCGACGGCATCGTGGTCGCGGGCTCCGACGGCAAGAAGGAGGAGTACGAGCTGCAGAAGTTCATGCGCTCGAACCAGGGCACGCTGATCCACCAGAAGCCGCTCGTCGCGACCGGCCAGAAGGTCAAGGCCGGCGACGTGCTGGCCGACGGCTCCTCGACCGACCAGGGCGAGATGGCGCTCGGCAAGAACCTGATGGTCGCCTTCATGTCCTGGGAGGGCTACAACTTCGAGGACGCGATCATCCTGTCCAAGCGCCTCGTGCAGGACGACGAGCTCACCTCGATCCACATCGAGGAGTACGAGATCGACGCCCGCACGACGAAGCTCGGCGAGGAGGAGATCACCCGCGACATCCCCAACCGCTCCGAGGAGTCGCTGCGCAACCTCGACGACCGCGGCATCGTCCGCGTCGGCGCCGAGGTCATCTCAGGCGACCTGCTGGTCGGCAAGGTCACGCCGAAGGGCGAGACCGAGCTGACGGCCGAGGAGAAGCTGATCCGCGCGATCTTCAAGGAGAAGGCGCGCGAGGTTCGCGACACCTCGCTGAAGGTGCCCCACGGCGAGGGTGGCGTGGTGATCGACGTCATGACGTTCAGCCGCGACGCCGGCGACGACCTGCCGCCGGGAGTCAACGACCTCGTGCGCGTGTTCGTCGCGAAGAAGCGCAAGATCTCCGAGGGCGACAAGCTCGCGGGCCGTCACGGCAACAAGGGTGTGATCTCGAAGATCGTCGACCAGCAGGACATGCCGTTCCTGGAGGACGGCACTCCGGTCGACGTGATCCTCAACCCGCTGGGCGTGCCCTCGCGCATGAACGTCGGGCAGATCCTCGAGACCCATCTCGGCTGGGCGGCCGCGCAGGGCTGGTACGACGACGGCACCGAGGCCTACAAGGAGGCCGACGCCGCCGACGGCAAGCGTCGCGTCTACGTCTCGACGCCCGTCTTCGACGGCGCGACCGTGGAAGACGTCGACAACGCGCTCGTCAAGTGGCAGGACGCCCACACCGGGCGCATCCGGATGGACATCGACAAGTCGGCGCGAGTCGGCGAGCAGGCGTCCGGCAAGATGACGCTCTTCAACGGCCGCACCGGCGAGCCTTTCGAGGAACAGGTGACGGTCGGCTACATGTACATCCTGAAGCTGCTGCACCTGGTCGACGACAAGATCCACGCGCGCTCGACCGGGCCGTACTCGCTGGTCACCCAGCAGCCGCTGGGCGGCAAGGCGCAGTTCGGCGGTCAGCGCTTCGGCGAGATGGAGGTCTGGGCGCTGGAGGCATTCGGCGCCGCCTACACCCTGCAGGAGATGCTGACCATCAAGTCCGACGACACGGTCGGCCGCGTGAAGGCCTACGAGGCGATCGTCAAGGGCGAGAACATCGCCGAGCCGTCGATCCCCGAGTCCTTCAAGGTGCTCCTGAAGGAGATGCAGTCGCTGGCGCTCGACGTCAACGTCGTCTCCGAGGAGGGCCAGCGCGCCGAGATGCGCGACGAGGACGACGACCTGCTGAGGGCGGCCGAGGAGCTCGGCATCGACCTCTCGGGCGTGAGGGCCGCAGCCACCGAGTCAAGCGACGAGGAGCTCGAGGGCGAGGACAAAACCGACGCCTCCGGCGAGTCCGACGACGACGCCGACGGCGAGCCCGACATCGACGAGGTCGGGACGACCGAGGAGGTCGACCTGGACTCGGTCGTCACCGAGGAGGCTCCCGAGTAGAGAAGCGGCCAGGGTGCCACCCGGCAGGCACCCTGAGCCAAAGACGCAGCCGGGCCTATAGATCCAAAGTCCGAGCCAGAGAGGCCCACCTGAATGATTGACATCAACAACTTCGACGCAATTGAGATCTCCCTCGCGTCCTCCAAGCAGATCCGCAGCTGGAGCTCGGGCGAGGTCACGAAGCCGGAGACCATCAACTACCGCACCCTGAAGCCGGAGAAGGACGGGCTCTTCTGCGAGCGCATCTTCGGTCCGACCAAGGACTGGGAGTGCTACTGCGGCAAGTACAAGCGCGTCCGTTACAAGGGCATCGTGTGCGAGCGCTGCGGCGTCGAGGTGACCCGCTCCAAGGTCCGCCGCGAGCGCATGGGCCACGTCGACCTGGCCGCGCCCGTCAGCCACATCTGGTTCTTCAAGGGCGTGCCGAGCCGCATCGGCTACCTGCTCGACATGGCGCCCAAGGAACTGGAGAAGGTTCTCTACTTCGCCGCCTCGATCGTCACCTGGGTCGACGACGAGGCGCGCGCCAAGGACCTCGACTCGCTCGAGAAGGAGGTCAACAAGGTCCTCGACAGCTACGCCGGCGAGCGCGAGGAGCGCGTGCTGGAACTACGCGAGTCGCTTGCGCGGCGCGAGAAGTACCTGCAGAACGGCAAACAGACGAACTTCAACGACGAAGATCACCTGTGGGCCGACTCGCTCGACATCAACCTGTCGAAGATCTCCGACGAGGAGCGCGAGAAGCAGGTCAAGGAGCTGACGAAGGCCTTCGAGGCCGACATCGCGGACACGGAAGCCTACATCGAGGACGCGGCCGAGCGGATGCGTCAGGTCTGGGAGCTCTTCAAGACGATGGAGCCCAAGCAGATCGAGCACGACGAGTCCACGTTCCGTGAGCTCAAGGAGCGCTTCGGCTCGTCTTACGGGTTCGGCGAGTACTTCCGTGGCGGCATGGGCGCTGAAGCGATTCGCGACCTGCTCCAGCAGGTGGACCTCGAGGCCGAAAGGATCGAGCTCGAGGACCAGGTCAAGACCGGCAAAGGCCAGAAGCAGGCCCGCGCGGTCAAGCGCCTGAAGGTCGTCTCGGCGTTCATCCAGTCGGGCAACAAACCGGACATGATGGTGCTGGACGCGGTGCCGGTGATCCCGCCGGAGCTGCGCCCGATGGTGCAGCTCGACGGTGGCCGCTTCGCGACCTCCGACCTCAACGACCTGTACCGCCGCGTGATCAACCGCAACAACCGGCTCAAGCGGCTGCTCGACCTCGGCGCGCCCGAGATCATCGTCAACAACGAGAAGCGCATGTTGCAGGAGGCCGTCGACGCGCTGTTCGACAACGGTCGCCGCGGCCGGCCCGTCACGGGCCCTGGCAACCGCCCGCTGAAGAGCCTCTCCGACATGCTCAAGGGCAAGCAGGGGCGCTTCCGCCAGAACCTGCTCGGCAAGCGCGTGGACTACTCGGGCCGCTCGGTGATCGTCGCCGGGCCGTACCTGAAGCTGCACCAGTGCGGACTGCCGAAGATCATGGCGCTCGAGCTCTTCAAGCCGTTCATCATGGCGCGGCTCGTCGAGCGCAAGTCGGCGCAGAACATCAAGGCGGCCAAGAAGATGGTCGACTCGATGATCGGCGAGGTCTGGGACGTCCTCGAGGAGGTCATCCACGAGCATCCGGTGCTGCTGAACCGCGCGCCGACGCTCCACCGCCTGGGTATCCAGGCGTTCGAGCCGCTGCTCGTCGAGGGCAAGGCGATCCAGGTGCACCCGCTGGTCTGCCACGCCTTCAACGCCGACTTCGACGGCGACCAGATGGCGGTCCATCTGCCGCTGTCGGCCGAGGCGCAGGCGGAGGCGCGCATCCTGATGCTCTCCTCCAACAACATCCTGTCCCCCGCGCACGGGGCGCCGCTGGCGACGCCGACGCAGGACATGATCCTCGGTGCCTACTACCTCACCTACGGGCCCGAAGCGGACGAGCTGTCACAGATCGACCGGACCAAGTACGAGCCGCGCCCGCACGTGTTCCGCACGGCGCAGGAGGCCGAACTCTCATACGAGGCGGGGGTCGTGAAGCTGCACGACGTCGCCGAGTTCCGCCCCTACGGGCGCGAGGGCGGCCACGTGCTGACCACGATCGGGCGAATGATCTACAACGACCGCATCGAGCGTGCCCTCGCTGAGGCGCTGGGCGACGACTTCGACCCGTCGAAGTACACGTTCGTCAACCAGTCGATGAAGAAGCGTGACACCACGCGTCTGATCGACCTGCTCGTGCAGAACTACGGTGCGACGACGATCTCGCTGGTGCTGGACGCGTTCAAGGACCTGGGCTTCAAGTACGCGACCCAGGCGGGGATCACGATCTCCAAGAACGACGTCGTAGTGCCGCCCGAGAAGGGGGACATCCTCGAGAAGTTCGAAACGCTGGTGGCCGACATCACCGGCCAGTACGAGGACGGCCTGATCACTCAGGAGGAGCGCCACGAGGCGGTTGTCGAGCAGTGGAACGCGGCCACGGACGAGGTCGCCGACGCGATGATCGAGAACTTCGACAAACTCAACCCGATCTACATGATGGCCGACTCCGGCGCGCGCGGATCGTTCAAGCAGATCCGTCAGCTCGCCGGCATGCGCGGCCTCATGGCCAACCCGAAGGGCGAAATCATCGAGCGCCCGATCAAGGCCAACTTCATGGAGGGCCTGTCGGTGCTCGAGTACTTCATCTCGACTCACGGGGCGCGAAAGGGTCTCGCCGACACCGCTCTGCGCACCGCCGACTCGGGGTACCTCACGAGGCGCCTCGTCGACGTCGCGCAGGACGTGATCATCCGCGACACCGACTGCGGCACCGAGGACTACATCGAGATGGACGTGTTCAAGGCCGACGGCGAGCCCAACGACGGGCTGGTCGGGCGGTTCGCGGCGCTTCCGATCGAGACCAAGCGGCACCGCATGCTTGCCGAGCAGGGCACGGAAATCGGGCGTGAGCAGCTGGCGGACATCGTCAGTGCGTTCGCAGATGAGCACGAGAAGGGCACCGCGGTGAAGGTGCCTGTGCGCTCCGTGCTGAAGTGCGAGGCCCCGAGCGGGGTGTGCCAGGCCTGCTACGGCCGCGCGATGGCGACCGGCGCGCTCGCTCAGATCGGCGACGCCGTCGGGATCGTCGCCGCCCAGTCGATCGGCGAGCCCGGGACACAGCTGACGATGCGTACGTTCCACACCGGCGGTGTCGCGGGCGCGGACATCACGCACGGCCTCCCGCGCGTGGTCGAGCTCTTCGAGGCCCGCAGGCCCAAGGGTCTGGCCAAGATCGCCGAGCAGGACGGCACCGTGTCGATCGAGGAGACCGACAAGGCGTTGACCGTGACCATCACCGACGACGCCGGCGAGGAGCACAAACACTCCTTCCCGCGCAGGACACGGCTGTTCGTGTCCGACGGCGAGAAGATCAACGCCGGCAAGCAGCTCAACGAGGGGTCGGTGTACCCGCACGAGCTGCTCGCGATCCGCGGCCGCACCGAGACCGAGCAGTACCTCGTCAAGGAGGTGCAGGAGGTCTACAAGTCCCAGGGCGTGGACATCAACGACAAGCACATCGAGCTGATCGTCCGGCAGATGCTGAAAAAGGTCCGGGTCGACCAGAAGGGCGACACCGACTACCTGCCGGGCCAGTTCGTCGACCGCTTCGAGTTCGCCAAAGAGAACGACGCGGTCATCGACAAGGGCGGCGAGACCGCGCAGTTCGAGGACATCATCCTCGGCATCACCAAGGCGTCGCTGAACACGGACTCGTTCCTCTCAGCGGCCTCCTTCCAGGAGACGACAAAGGTGCTGACGGACGCCGCGCTCGAAGGCAAGATCGACCGCCTCAACGGGCTCAAGGAGAACGTGATCATCGGCAAGCTGATCCCGGCGGCGACCGGGCTCAAGCGCTACCGCCGGATCGAGATCGAACCCTCCGAGCCGCTGCCGCGGGCGATCGACGACGTCGGCCTGCTCGACCAGGACGAGATCGCGGCCGAGCTCGGCCTCACCGACGGCGACTCGCTCGGCGGCGGCTACGGGCAGGAGTTCGACGCCGACCTCGCCTCCCTGGAGAAGATCGGCGCCGGCGGCACCGACCCCGGCTTCGCCGAGGAGCTCGCCGAGCTGGAGCTCCCCGCCGAGGACTCCGAGGAGAGCAAGTAGCCCTCGCCCGCAGATCGATTGAGGCCGGCACGGAGCGCCGGCCGAGCATTCCGAGAACGCCGCCCGCCTTGCGCGGGCGGCGGTCGTTAAGGAGGCGGGATGAAGGTGCCCGTCAGAGCTCGAGCCCCACGCGTCGCTCGAGCTCCTCGCGCCCCTCGTCGCTGAGCGCCACCGCGCGGCTTCCGCGCAGCGACCGGATCCACCGGAGCTCCGTCAGTCGCTCCGCCAGTGCCCGGCCCACCGCGCCAGAGACATGGTGGCGCTGCTCGCTCCAGTCGACGCAGTAGCGCAGTGTGACGGTGCCGTCAGACCTCGCCGCCGGCAGTGCGACGCCGAGTTCTCGCAGACCGTCAGTTCCGGCTGGCGTCAGCCGGTAATCGAGGTCGTGCCCTGGCGAGGCCAGCCGATCCTCCCCTTCCGTGCCGATCTCGTGCCGGCCGTCGCCGCCGCTGACCCAGTCGCGCTCGATCATGCCGGCGAGCAGCTCCACGCCGAGCCGGCCGGCGAGGTGGTCGTAGCAGGTGCGCCCCGTCCTGAGCGCGTGCGCGCGAGTGCCCTCACGCAGCGAGCGCACAGGAGCAGCGGGGGCCAGGCGCGCCATCGTCTCGACGAGCTCCCCGACCTCCGGGCCGGCGAGCCTGTAGTAGCGATGGCGTCCCTGAGGGAGCACGTCCAGCAGGCCTCCGTCAAGCAGGCGCGAGAGGTGGGCCGAGGCGGTGGATGCCGAGACCCCTGCCTCGGAGGCGAGCAGGCTCGCGGGCAGAGCGCGCCCGTCCGCGAGCGCCAGCAGGATGCGTGCACGGGCGCGGTCGGCCAACACCGCGCCGACCGCCGCGAGGTCGGCGTCGCCCGAGTGCGCGGGCTCGCCCCCGGAGCTCGCCCGCTGTGTCGCCTCTGCGCTCACGCTCTCAACGTATCCGCCCGACGTTTCGTCTCCCGTCGAAGCGTTACGCGGGCAAGGTTGAGTTCATGGCAGCTTGGGCAGCGACCACACATATGCCGCCTGCAACCGCCACTGCACCGCGGCAAAGTGGCGGTTCGTCCGGCGGGGAGCAAGGACGCGTTCCCGCAGGCCCCTCTTCGCTCGTGGTGCCGGTCTTCGCGGCGGTCGTGATCGTCTCGCGCACGCTCGGCGGCGGGATTCCCGACCGCGCCGGCCTGTTCTTCGCCTGGTTCGACGCCGGCGTGGGGTTCGGCGGCCCCGTGGCCGGCGTGGCGGCTGCGCTCAGCGGCCCCGATGGCGCGTTGGTGACGGCCGCTGTGCTCGTGGCGAGTGCGCCGCTCGTCGCCGGTGCGCTCAAGGGGGTTCGCCGCCGCAACGCTCACGACAGGTGAGGAAGATCTCAGGCTGTTCGGCGGTCCGCTCGAGCCGAGTACGTGTTGAGACGGGCATGGGCGTCTCCGAGCTGACGCGACGCTCGCTGCTGCGGGCCGGGGCGGGAGCGCTGGCGAGCGCGGCGCTGCGGCCCGCGTCCGGGCTTGCCGCCTCCGTGGCTCCGGAGCGCGTCGCCGCGATCGACCTCGGCACGCTGCGCGCCGCGCAGACCGTCGCGCTGCCGCCGGGCGTCGCAGTCGCGGGGCTTCAGTGGCGGGAACCCCATGCGCCGTCCGCCGTCGAGATGCGCGCGCAGCGCCCTGGCGGCGTCTGGGGTCGCTGGGTCTCTGCGCGGGGACACGGCCACGGCCCGGATGGCGTCGCGCGCCGGGAGCAGACCGGCGAGGCGCTGTGGGTGGGGGACGCCCGCGCGATCCAGGTCCGAAGCAGCGTCCCGCTCGCGCGCGCGCGCCTGTGTCTCGTGCTCGAAGCACCTGTTCGGCTCGCCGGGGGGCGGGCGCTCGCCGCCACGCTGCCGCTCGCCCTGCCCGTTCTGGCCGCGGGTCCGGGGCAGCCGCCGATCATCGCGCGCACATGCTGGGCGAAAGGCATCCCGTTGCCGCGCGTGGCACCCGTGTACGGCTCCGTGGACGTCGCCTTCGTCCATCACACGGAGAACCCGAACGGCTACTCCGCCGGCGAGGTGCCCGCGATGATGCGGGCGATCTTCTTGTTCCACCGCGAATTCAACGGCTGGAACGACATCGGCTACAACTTCGTGCTCGATCGCTTTGGACGGATCTGGGAGGCGCGCGCCGGCGGCATCGACGACGCTGTCGTCGGCGCCCAGGCCGGCGGCTACAACTTCGTCTCGACGGGCGTCGCGGTGCTCGGCTCCTACTCCGGGAGCCGGATCTCAGCCGCCGCGCGGGCCGCGCTCCAACGGCTGCTGGCGTGGAAGCTCGCCCTGCACGGCACGCCGTCCGGCGGCCGGGTGACGGTGCGTGTGAACCCGGCGGGAGCCGTCTACAGCAAATACCCGGCGAACGCACGGGTCTCGCTGCGGCGCATCTCGGGCCACCGCGACGCCGACAGCACCGACTGCCCGGGCGACGCGCTGTACGGCGAGCTGCCCGGGATTCGCGCACGGGTGCTGCGGCTCGCGGGCGACCCGGTGAGGGCGACGCTCGCGCTCGTCCCGGCCGTGCCCGCCGAACCGGGTCAGCCCGCCCAGCTTGCCGTCGCGCTCGTCACGCTCTCCGGCGCGCCGCTCGCCGGAGTCCCTGTGCAGCTCCAGACGCGGACCGTCGCGCGGCGCGGGCTAGAGGTCGTGCATGCGACGGTCGCCGAAGGGGTCACCGACGCTTCCGGGCACTGGATCACGCCCGCGAGCTTCGCCGTCGGGGCGACCGCGCCGGTGTGGGTGCGCGCCCTCTATCTCGGCGCGGCGGGCACCGGCGCGGCGGTCTCGCCGGCCGTCGAGGTCTCCCCGGTCGCGCCCGCTACTCCGCCCCCAGCCGCCGTGCCCACGCCGTGAGCTCGGCGACCTCCATCTCGGTAAGGCCGGCGCGCGGGTCGGTCTGCACGAGCAGCGTCGGCGCGGCCCGGCGCGCCGCCCACTCGCGGCACTCCTCGTCGAGCGCGTCGTCGATCCACGCCAGCGGCCGCCCGCCCGCAAAGCGCTCGATCGCGTCGAGCTTCCAGTGCGCATTCGAGCGCCCGACGGCCCGGTCGAAGCGCAGGAACGGCATCCCCGAGGGCAGACCCAGGAGGTGTGGCAGGTGCTCGTCGGCGCGCTCTTCCCATCCGCTGGCCCAGACGAGCTCGAAATGCTGCGCCAGGTCGAGCAGGTGAGCGGCCGCGATGGCCGAAAGGAAGTGCGGTATGCCCTCGATCGAGTGGAAGCTTCCGTCGGCCGCGCGCTCCGGGACGTCTCCTGCGTACGCGGCGGGAGCCCCGAACAGCGAGATCACGCCGTCGATGTCCACCATCAGCAACGGCGCCGCGGACGCCCCGCCGGTCACCGGACCGCGGTCCGCCGAATCGCTCGAATCCCGCACCGTTGCAGGGTCTTTACGACTTCTCGGACGGTCTTTAGCTTGCACAGAGGTTCCGACGGGTATCTTCCCGGGACGGTCGATCCGCCTACCCCCGTCGAGGCGGAGTAAAGCAGTGGCTCCCCGTAGTCGATGCAGGCCACCGCAAACGACCTTCCCCCCATGACTCTAGACCTCGGAATCCTCCTCGCCCTCGCCTGCGCCTTCGTCGCGAACCTGGGCTTCTTCTACAAGTACAAGGGCGCCAACGCCGTGCCCAAGGTGGAAGTGCTCCACCCGATCCGCTCGGCGATCTCGCTGTACTCGTCCAAGTGGTTCTGCCTGGGCATGGTGATCGCGGTCGCGAGCTGGGGCCTGCACGTCGCCGCGCTGTCGCTGGCGCCGATGTCCGTCGTCCAGGTCGCCCTTGCCGCCGGCGTCGTCTTCATCGCCGTGATGGCCGACCGCTTCTTCGGCTTCGAAGTCGGCAAGCGCCAGTGGGTCGGTCTCCTCCTCACGGCCTCCGGGCTGGTCCTGCTCGGCATGACGCTGCCCTCCATGCACGGGGCGCACTCGCACTTCTCCAACGTCGGCATGATCTCGTTCGAGGCCGGCCTCTTCTTCCTCGGCGGCATCCTGATCATGGGTCCGCGCATGGGCGGCCCGGTCGAGCATCACGGCGTCATGCTCGGCGCGGCCTCCGGAATCCTCTTCGGCGTCTCCGACACGTCCATCAAGGCGCTGACGGGCATCACCAGCGCGCACGGCCTTCTCGGCCTCGCCACGAGCCCCTGGCTCGCGGTCGCGATCGCCGCCTCGATCGTCGCCTTCTACGCCTCGGCCAAAGGTCTCCAGGACGGCGACGCGGTCCCCGTGATCGCGGTCACCGGCACGGCTGCCAACATCGCCGGCATCGCCGGCGGGATCATCGTCTTCGGCGACCCGATGGCCGGCACGGCGGTCGGCGTGACCTTGCAGGCGCTCGCCTTCGTGCTCGTGATCGTGGCCTCGGCGATGATGCCGGCCCCGGTCCGCTCCGCGGGCGTGGCACCCGCCACCGCCTAGCGCTTCTCAGAACCCGCTGACTGCCCGTCAGGGGCAGCCCTGCCGCGCGAAGCCACGATGTCCCCGAGGAACGCGCGCACCCGCTCGCGCTGGGACTGCGCGTCGAACAGCTCGCGGCCGGCGCGCTGGGCAGCTCCGCGGCGGGGCGCCAACTCCTCTGCCCTGAGGTTCTCCAGGAGCCCGGCCAGCGCCGCCACGTACTCCTCGCTCCATGGCGCGTGCCCGGCAAGGCGGATCATCTGCCCCTCGTCGAGGTCGTACGCCGCCGGGATCTCGCCGGTCACGATCGGCAGTCCGGCCGCGAGATACTCGGGCAGTTTGGTCGTGAACCGGAACGACCCCACGCCGTCGGTGCTCTGGGGCAGGCTCGCGAGGTCGAATGCGGCGAGGTGATCGGGCACCTCCTCCGGGGTTATGCGGCCGGTCAGCAGCACCCGCCGGCCGAGATCCTCGCCGGCGAGCTCTTCGAGCGTCGCGAGCCCCGTGCCGTCGCCGACGATGCAGACGACGACGTCGGCGCGCTCCACACGCCGGATCGCACGCACCAGCTCCACGCCGTAGGCGTAGCCGTTCCTGCGGTTGAGCACGATCGACCCGACGATTCCAGCCACGAGCGTCTGCTCTCCCACCCCCAGCCGCGCGCGCACCCGCTCACGCGCGCCCGGCGACGGCGCCGCGCGCGCCCAGCCCGGTGCGGTCATGGCCCGCGGCGTGCCGAAGGTCAGCGCGCGGCCTGCGAGGTACGGCGTCCAGCCGATGAATCCGGCCGCGCGGCGGCAGAGAACGCGCTCGTAGCAGGCCCCGATCGCGCCCGCGAGCCGCGAGTGCAGCCGCAGGTAGGGGCCGACGGCGTCCCCGCTGGAGACGACGTAGGGGATTCCGAGCAGCGCGTCGGCCGCGAGCAGCGCCAACCCGCCGGCGATCCCGGTGCCCTCCATCACGATCAGGGGCGGGCGCTGCGCGCGCGCCGTACGCAGCAGGCGAAGCGCCGAGCGGGCCTTGTGGCCGTGCTCGAAGCCGAACACGTCACTGTCGACGAGCGCGAGCAGCTCGATGATGCGAGCCTCGTCGAGGTGGCCCCGGCCTTGTGTCGCGAAGCACAGGATCGGTCTTTCGTCGAGCGCGCCCACGAGTGCGGGCGACCCTACCTCATGGGCTGACGGCCGCCCCGGGGAACGCTGCTAGCATCTGCGCCCGATGCCGACCACCTCACAGCTTGTCCGCAAGGGCCGCGTGGCGCCCAAGAAAAAGGTTGCCACCCCGGGCCTGAAGTCGGGCAAAGGGCGAAAGAAGAAGGTCTCCGCGCCGCAGCGGCGCGGTGTGTGCACGCGCGTGTACACGACGACCCCGAAGAAGCCTAACTCCGCGCTGCGCAAGGTCGCGCGCGTGCGTATCTCCGGTTCGATGGAGGTCACCGCCTACATCCCGGGTGAGGGACACAACCTGCAGGAGCACTCGGTCGTGCTCGTCCGCGGCGGCCGCGTCAAGGACCTGCCGGGTGTCCGTTACAAGGTTGTTCGCGGCACGCTCGACGCCGCCGGCGTGAGCGACCGCAAGAAGTCACGCTCGCAGTACGGCGTGAAGAAGAAATAGAAACGCCGTAAGCCGCCAGACGAACTAGATGCCCCGCCGCGCAGCCGCCCAGATACGTCCGATCGAGCCGGACCCGCTCCACCGGTCCAAGCTCGTCCAGCAGGTCATCAACAAGGTGATGCTCGACGGCAAGAAGTCGACGGCCGAGCGGATCGTCTACGACGCGCTTGCGGTGCTCGGCGAGCGCAGCGACAAAGAGCCTCTGGAGACGCTCGAGGCTTCGATCCGCACGCTGACCCCGACGCTCGAGGTGCGCTCCCGCCGCGTCGGCGGCGCCACCTACCAGGTGCCGGTCGAGGTTCCCGCCCGCCGCGCCCGCACGCTGGCCGTGCGGTGGCTCGTCGAGTTCGCCCGCCAGCGCCGTGAGAAGACGATGGCCCAGCGCCTCGCCAACGAGCTGCTGGACGCGGTCTCCCAGCAGGGCGGCGCCTACAAGCGCAAGGACGACATCTACCGCATGGCGCAGGCGAACAAGGCGTTCGCGCACTACCGCTGGTAGCAGCCGCTGTAACACGATCGCTCGGCGACCCGCCCTCCGGCGGGTTTTTTCGTTTTTGAGGGGTTGTCCGGTACCCTTCCGCTTGCCATGGAGGGCAAGGGAGGATTGTTTTGTTGATGCATTCGCTGGGGCTGTTCGCAGTGCTCGCGCTGTGGACCGCTCAGGCAGCCGCCGCCGGTTTCGCGGCTGTGCGCAAGGGGCGCAGCTTCAACGCCTGGACCGTCGCGGGGCTGCTGGTAGGGCCGATCGTGATCGTCCTCGCGCTGGTGCTGCCGCGCCGGCAGCGCGCCTACGGTTGACGCGCGGCACGGCCGACGTTGCACCACCGCGGGGGTATGCGCCCGGGGCGACCGACCGCGGCCGCTCTGTGTGAGACGGGTCACACAGCCGTCCACGCCCCTTGAAGGACATTCATTAGGTACCTAACATTTCGGTACCGAATGTCTTCCGTGACCGCAGTCAAGCCCGAGCCCCTCAAGATCGAGCGCCACGTCTGGGTGATCTCGGGCGTCGTGATTCTGGGGATGATCATGTCGATCCTCGACACGACGATCGTCAACGTCGCGCTCGACACGCTCTCGAAAGACCTGCACAGCTCGATCTCCGAAGTGCAGTGGGTCGTGACCGGCTATCTGCTGGCGCTCGCGGCCGTGATGCCTGTGACGGGGTGGATGGCGCGCCGCTTCGGCGCCAAGCGCGTCTACCTCGTCTCGCTGGCCCTGTTCACGCTGGGATCGATCGCGTGCGGGCTCTCGAACACGCTCGTCGCCCTCGTCTTCTTCCGCATCCTGCAGGGCATCGGCGGCGGCATGATCATGCCGCTGGCGCAGCTGATCATGGCCCAGGTCGCCGGTCCGCAGCGAATGGGACGGGTGATGGGCGTCGTCTCGATGCCCGCGATGCTCGCGCCGATCCTCGGGCCCGTCGTCGGCGGGCTGATCCTGCAGAACCTGCACTGGTCCTGGATCTTCTTCGTCAATGCCCCGATCGGCGTGCTTGCGATCTACCTCGGCTGGCGCATGCTGCCCGAGACCGACTCCGGCGAGGCCGGGCCGCTCGACCGCCTGGGCCTCGCGCTGCTTCCCGCCAGCGCCGCGCTGACGATCTTCGGCATCTCCGAACTCGGCTCCGGCGCGCCGTTCGGCTCGGTCGAAGTGCTCGGGCCGCTCGTGGTCGGCATCGTGCTGGGGGTGGCCTTCTGCCTGCACGCGCTGCGCATCCCGCGGCCGCTGCTCGACGTCCGTCTCTACAAGAACAAAGTCTTCGCCGGCGCCTCGTTCACGACCTTCGGCCTCGGCGCCGCGCTGTTCGGGGCGATGATCCTCGTGCCGCTCTACTACCAGAGCGTCCGCCACCTGAGCGTGATCGACACCGGCCTGCTGAACGGCCCGCAGGGGATCGGCGCGCTGATCATGATGCCCGTCGCGGGGCGCCTGACCGAGCGTTACGGGGGCGGGCGGATCGCGATCGTCGGCGTCTCGCTGCTCGCCCTCAGCACGATCCCGCTCGCCTTCATCGGCGCGAACACCTCCTATCTTGCTCTCTCGGCCGTCCTGTTCGTCCGCGGCATGAGCATCGGTCTCGGCTTCATGCCCGCGATGACAGCGGCGTTCTCGGCGATGCGCCCGGAGCAGCTCTCAGACGCGACGCCCCAGATCAACGTGGTGATGCGGCTCGGCAGCGCTATCGGCGTCGCGATCCTCGCCGTCGTGCTCCAGCGTGCCTCGGTCGGCGCCCACACGTCCGCCCAGCTCGCCGACGCGTACGGGCACACGTTCTGGTGGGCCTTCGCGATCGCGCTGCTCTCCCTGATCCCGTGCCTGGTGCTTCTGAAAGCCGAGCGGCCGAAGGACACGGAGGCGATCGCCGCCGATCACGATGAGGAGTCTCTGCTGCGCCACGAGAGCGCGATGGAGGTCGGGCTCTAGCGATGGCGGCCACCGATACCTCCCGCAAGGCGGCCGAAGCCGCGAAAGTCGCGGAGGACGCCCCCGAGCTGACGGCCCTCGGCCTCGCCTTCCGGCATCTCTTGCGCGCGGTCACGAGGATGCGTGGGCGCGACACCCATCTCGCCGGCGCCGAGATCAGCCACGCGCAGTTCGAGCTCCTGATCGAGCTCGACGAGCGGGGCGAGCTCTCGGCCGGGGAGCTGGCACTTGCCGCTCGCATCTCGCCCGCGACCGTCACGCAGATGCTGGATGCCCTCGCCGAGTCCGGCCACGTCGAGCGCACCCGCTCGGACAGCGACCGGCGCGTGGTGATGGCGCGGCTCACGCCGCTCGGACGCGCGCGCGTGGAGGCCAAGCGTGCGGCTTGGCGCGAGCGCTGGGAGCACGCGCTCGCGGACGTCTCACCGCGTGAGATGCGCGCCGCCACGAAGGTCATGGAACGTCTCGGCGCCGTCTTCCAGGAGGGGCCCGCCGAGGTCGGTGGGGACTCTCAGAAAGACGCCTGATCGTGCGTCCTCGAACGCCCGAAATCGCCCGGCGCCGCGGGCAGGATCGGCGGGAGGGAACCCCCTCAGAAGCGCGAACTCCTCTGCTATAGTCGCCAAGGCGCCACGGGCGGGGCCAACGCTTGCGAGCGGCCTGCCAGTGGGTCTGATCGACAGATGGAGACCTCGAGCACATAGCGAGCGGAGCGGGCCGACACAGACCAGCAGCGCGCGTGGGCCCGAGGGGCCCATTTTTTACGCCCTCCACCATCCCCCCAAACCGAAACCGGATCCCGATCGATGCCCAGAAAGTTCTCTCTAGAAAAGACCCGCAACATCGGGATCATGGCGCACATCGACGCCGGTAAGACGACGACCACCGAGCGCATCCTCTACTACACCGGCCGCACCTACAAGATCGGCGAGGTGCACGAGGGGGCGGCCGTCATGGACTGGATGGAACAGGAGCAGGAGCGCGGCATCACGATCACCTCGGCGGCCACCACCGCGCAGTGGGACGGTCACCGCATCAACATCATCGACACGCCCGGCCACGTCGACTTCACGGTCGAGGTCGAGCGCTCGCTGCGCGTGCTGGATGGCGCGATCGCGCTGTTCGACTCCGTCGCGGGGGTCGAGCCCCAGTCCGAGACCGTCTGGCGCCAGGCCGACAAGTACCACGTCCCGCGCATCGCCTACATCAACAAGATGGACCGCACGGGCGCCGACTTCGAGATGGGCGTGCGCACGATGATCGATCGCCTCGGCGCCCACCCTGTGCCGATTCAGCTGCCGATCGGCGCTGAGGCCGACTTCGCAGGGGTGATCGACCTGGTGACGATGAAAGCGATCGTCTACAAGGACGATCTCGGCAAGGAACAGGAAGAAACCGAGATCCCGGCCGATCTGGCCGACGCTGCCGCCGCGGCGCGCGAGCACCTCCTCGAGGAGGTCTCCCACTACGACGATGCGCTGCTCGAGCTGATCCTCGAGGAAGCCGAGGTCTCCGAAGAGGCGCTGAAGAAGGCGATTCGTCAGGCGACGCTCTCGACCAAGCTGACCCCCGTCCTGTGCGGGTCATCGTTCAAGAACAAGGGCGTGCAGCCGCTGCTCGACGCCGTGATCGACTACCTGCCCTCCCCGCTCGACGTGCCGCCGGTCGTCGGCACCGAACTGATCAAAGGCGAGGAGCAGGAGCGCGAGGTCGTCCGCAAGGCCGAGGACTCCGAGCCCTTTGCTGCGCTGGCCTTCAAGATCGCCGCCGACCCCTACGTCGGCAAGCTCACCTATTTCCGCGTCTACTCCGGCAAACTCGAGGCGGGCGGGCGCGTGCTGAACGTCAGCACCGGTCGCACCGAGCGGGTGGGGCGCATCCTGATGATGCACGCCAACGATCGCGAGGAGGTCGGCGAGGTCTACGCGGGCGACATCGCCGCCGCTGTCGGCATCAAGCAGGTCATCACCGGCGACACGCTCGCCGCCGTCGACGCGCCGGTCCATCTCGAGAACATCATCTTCCCCGAGCCCGTCATCAAGGTGGCCGTCGAGCCCAAGACGAAGGTCGACCAAGAGAAGATGTCGGTTGCCCTTGGGCGCCTCGCCGAAGAGGATCCGACCTTCCAGGTGCGCACCAACGAGGAGACGGGCCAGACCGAGATCTCAGGGATGGGCGAGCTTCACCTGGAGGTCCTCGTCGACCGTATGAAGCGCGAGTTCGGCGTCGAGGCCAACGTCGGGCGCCCGCAGGTCTCCTACCGCGAGACCATCCGCGCCACGGTCGAGAAGGTCGAAGGCAAGTTCGTCCGGCAGACCGGTGGCTCGGGCCAGTTCGGCGTGGTCTTCATCGACCTCGAACCGGCCCCCGGCGAGGGCTTCGAGTTCGTCAACAAGATCAAGGGTGGCGCGATCCCCTCGGAATACATCCCCGCAGTCAAGAAGGGCATCGAAGATGCGCTCGAGAACGGCGTCAAGGCCGGCTACCCGATGGTCGACATGAAGGTCACGCTGGTGGACGGCAAGTACCACGACGTGGACTCTTCGGAGATCGCCTTCAAAGTCGCCGGGTCCTACGCCTTCAAAGAGGCGGCAAAACGGGCGAAGCCCGTGCTGCTCGAGCCGATCTTCGCGGTCGAGGTCGTGACGCCCGAGGACTTCCTCGGTGAGGTCATCGGCGACCTCTCGCGCCGTCGCGGACGTGTGGAGGGCCAGGAGCGCCGCGGCAACGCGCTGGCGGTGACCGCCAGGGTCCCGCTCAGCGAGATGTTCGGATACGCGACCGACCTGCGCTCGAACACCCAGGGCCGGGCCAACTACACGATGCAGTTCGAGAACTACGAAGAGGTCCCGCCGAACATCGCCGAGAAGGTCGTGGAGGCGCGCACCGGCGAACCGGTGCCGGCTTAGAAGCTCCGGCCTCGCAGCAGCAGTCACGAAATTACGCAGTTAGATAGATTTCCCCGGTTCGCCCTCATCGAGCGGCGGACCCAAAGACCAGTTAGGAGCGAGAAGAAAAGTGGCGAAGGAGAAATTCGAGCGCGACAAGCCGCATGTCAATGTCGGGACCATCGGTCACATCGACCATGGCAAGACGACGCTGACCGCTGCCATCACGTCCGTGCTCGCTGAGCACGGTGGCGCCGAAGCGAGAAGCTTCGAGGAGATCGACAACGCGCCCGAGGAGAAGGAACGCGGCATCACGATCGCGACCTCCCACGTCGAGTACCAGACCGAGAACCGCCACTACGCGCACGTCGACTGCCCGGGCCACGCCGACTACGTCAAGAACATGATCACCGGCGCCGCGCAGATGGACGGCGCGATCCTGGTCGTCTCGGCGGCCGACGGTCCGATGCCGCAGACGCGTGAGCACATCCTGCTGGCGCGCCAGGTCGGCGTCCCGTACATCGTCGTGTTCCTCAACAAGGCCGACATGGTCGACGACGACGAGCTCCTCGAACTGGTCGAGGTCGAGGTCCGCGAGCTGCTCTCCGAGTACGACTTCCCGGGCGATGACATCCCGTTCATCACGGGCTCGGCGTTGAAGGCGCTCGAAGGCGACGACGCTTACAAGCAGAAGATCCTCGAGCTGGCCGCCGCGCTGGACTCCTACATCCCGGAGCCCGTTCGCGAGCTCGACAAGCCGTTCCTGATGCCGGTCGAGGACGTCTTCTCGATCACCGGCCGTGGCACGGTCGCGACCGGGCGCGTCGAGCAGGGTGTGGTCAACACCGGCGACACGATCGAAATCGTCGGCATCAAAGACTCGGAGCAGACCGTCGTGACCGGCGTCGAGATGTTCCGCAAGATCCTCGACCAGGGCCAGGCCGGCGACAACGTCGGCTGCCTGCTGCGAGGGACCAAGCGTGAGGAGATCGAGCGCGGCCAGGTGCTATGCAAGCCCGGCTCGATCACGCCGCACACCAAGTACAAGGCCGAGGTCTACGTGCTCAAGAAGGAGGAGGGTGGCCGTCACACCCCGTTCTTCACGGGCTACCGGCCTCAGTTCTACTTCCGCACGACCGACGTCACCGGGGTCGCCAAGCTCCCCGAGGGCGTCGAGATGGTCATGCCCGGAGACAACGTCCAGATGGAGATCGAACTGATTCAGCCGATCGCCATGGATCAGGGCCTGCGCTTCGCCATCCGAGAGGGTGGCCGCACGGTTGGCTCGGGCGTGGTCAGCGAGATCATCGAGTAGCACCCAGCGCGCCTCCGGCACGACGCCGGAGGCCG
>CAVTKR010000006.1:0-21192 GCA_963735435.1 uncultured Solirubrobacteraceae bacterium
TCGGTGCCAACCAGCTGGTCGGCACCGACCTCACCCAGGCGGTGCCGTTGACGCTGGCCGCGGCGCTCGGCGCGATCGCCTTCGGCCACGTCGAATTCGGCGTCACGGTGTCGCTGATCCTGGGCAGCGTGCCGGCGGTGCTGATCGGGTCGATGTTCTCCTCGACCGCGCCGGACCGCTACGTGCGGCCCGTGATCACGTTCGTGATCACGGCCTCTGGGCTGAAGTACGTGGGTCTTGACACCGAAACGCTCGGCTGGACGCTGTGCGGGATCCTCGGCGCGATCGCGCTCTACTGGGTGTGGACGAGGCGCCCCTGGGAATCGGCGGCCTGGCAGCGGGCGCCGGTCGCCGAATCGCCGAACGGAATCACCCCGCTGGAGCCGGTCGGGGCTGACGGGCGCGTTGCGACGAGCGCCACCGACGTCACCCCTCGCCCAGATCTCGACTGAGCTACCACGGACGGGCGATCTTTGGCTCGAGATCCGTTCACGCTCTTGCTTTTGGGGGTAGCCCCTGTTTATGATCCGCGGACCTGAGGGAGATCACGGAATCTCGACATTTGTTCGGGAGCCGTGGTGGACTATTCGCGGGGGCCGGATAGGCGAGCAAGGAGGCGGGGAGACCCGATGAGCGTAGATACGGGGAGTACAACGGAGGCCAGCGCTTCATGGGCTGCGCCGCCGCTAGCGCCGACGCGAGGCTTTCTGGGCCTGGGCGGGAGGCGCCGCCTCCTCGTCTCAGGGATCTCAGAGGTACGCGGCCCAGCCGCCTCGCTGCGCCGCGATTCGCTCTTCCGCCGCTCCCTCGCCGTCGCTGACATCCTCGCGCTCGTCGGCGCGTTCCTGCTGACGGCCGAGTTCGCCGCGCGCCCCGTCGTGCTCACCTGGTGGGCGCTGATCGAGGTCCCGATCCTGCTGGTCGGCGCGAAGCTCACGGGGCTGTACGACCGCGACGAGACGTTGATGCGCAAGACGACGCTCGACGAGGCGCCGAAGCTGTTCCAGCTCGCCACGCTCTGTACCGTCGTCGCCTGGCTCTCCGGCGGCTTCATCGTCGCCGACGCCCTCGGCCGCCGCCAGGCGCTGATCCTCTGGCTCGTGCTCGCGGCCCTGCTGATCCTGTTCCGCTCGGTGGCGCGCATCGTCGCCCTCGCGATCGCCCCCGCGGAGCGTTGTCTCTTCATCGGCGACGAGATGTCCGCCGCGACGATCCGCTCGAAGCTCGGCTGCGGCGGTGGCGTGAAGGCGACCGTCGTCGCCCACCTCGACCTCGACAAGGTCGCGCCGTGGTCAAGCGACTCGTTCTCGGAGTCGCGCCTCGCAGAGATCCGCGACCTCGCGCAGACGCTCGACGTGCACCGCGCGATCATCGCGCCGCGCAGCGCCGACGCCGGCGAGATGCTGAACCTGGTGCGGACGCTGAAGGCCGTCGGCGTGCGCGTGAGCGTGGTGCCGCGGCTGCTCGAGGTCGTCGGCTCCTCGGTCGAGTTCGACGACCTTCACGGCGTCACGGTGATGGGCGTGCGCCGCTTCGACCTGACGCGCTCCTCGGCCAAGTTCAAGCGCATGTTCGACCTGATCGGCGCGTCGCTCGGGCTGCTCGCCGTGTCGCCGCTGCTGATCGCGATCGCGATCGCGATCAAGCTCGACAGCCGCGGCCCGATCTTCTTCCGCCAGCTGCGCGTCGGGCGGCACGGCAAGCGCTTCTACATGCTCAAGTTCCGCACGATGGTCCCCGGGGCCGAGGACATGAAGGACGAACTCCGTCACCGCAACGAGGCGATGGACGGGCTCTTCAAGATCGCCGAGGACCCGCGCATCACACGCGTGGGCCGGTGGCTCCGCCGCAGCGCGCTCGACGAGCTGCCGCAGCTCTTCAACATCGTTCGCGGCGAGATGAGCCTCGTCGGACCGCGCCCCCTCGTGATCGAGGAGGACCAGCGGATCGAGGGCTGGCACCGCCGCCGCCTCGAGCTGATGCCCGGCATGACCGGCCCCTGGCAGATCCTCGGCCCGGCGCGCGTGCCGCTGCGTGAGATGGTCGCGATCGACTACCTGTACGTCGCGAACTGGTCCCCCTGGACCGACATCAAGATCCTGCTTCGCACCGTCCCGCACGTCGTCGGGCGCCGCGGGCTCTGAGTTCCCGCCGCCGGGCGCGACGCCCGGGCGCCCGGGGCGTCAGAGCGAGCTGAGCGGCACGCCGATGATGTCGAGCCGCCGCGTCAGCCCGCCGAGGGCGAAGTCGCGGATCGCCTCGCTTGTGGCACCGATCGCCGCGAAGTCACGGTCCGAGCCCGTGTCGGGCGGGGCGAGCGAGTCCGCGACCGAGGGCAGCAGGTCGCGCAGTGTCTGGCGAACCGTGTCCGCCTCGCCCGGGCGCTCCCGGACCGTGTCGCGCAGGAACCACACCCCGAAGCCGATGTGACGGGTCTCGTCGTGGTGGATCTTCGAATAGCCGTCGACGAAGCCCGGGAGCAGGTCCTCGGACGCGAGGTAGTCGGTCGTGAACTTGAACGTCGTCAGCCCGAGGGTCCCCTCGAGGATCAGGTGGTACAGGGTCACGAAGCGGACCTTGGCCGGGAGGCTGTGGGGCTCCGCGACAAGCCGCTCGTGCGCGGCGACGAGCTGGACGTCGAAGATCTCGCGGAAAGCGTCTGAGACGTTCGCGCGGGCACGCTCCACGTGCGCGGCGATCAGGGCCGGGGCAGCGATCACCTCATCCTGGAAGCGGGCATAGAACTGCATGTGGCGCGCCTCGTCGACGAGCTGCGTCGCCAGGAACGTCGCCTCCTCCTCGGAGCCGTAGGCGCCCACGAGTCCGGAGAACTTCGTCGTGATGCGCTCCTCGGCCACCATCAGCGAGGAGAGGACGAAGAAGATCAGGTCGCGGTCCTCGCCCGACATGCCGGCCCACTGCTCCCGGTCGCGGTCGAGATCGACCGCGAACGGCGACCACTGCGAGTCCTCCCAGCGCCGGTAGAGCGTCTGGGGGTCGTTGAGCTGGATCTCGTGGTCGCTCACGCAGCGTCGCCGGGCTTCCTCGCGCGGATGATCGCGGCCGCCGCGTGCTCGTGGACGCGATGGGTCTCGCGGATCTCCACGTCGGCGAGCCCCGCGGCCGCGAGCGCGTCGGCGAACTCCGCGCGGGTGAGCGCGCCCGCGATACACCCGGTCCACTGCTGCATGTCCCCGCGGGTCGCCGCATCCATGTCCGGGTCGGCGATCACGTCCGAGATCGCGAACCGCCCGCCGGGGCGCAGCACGCGGGCGGCCTCGCGGATCACAGTGGGCTTGTCGCCGGAGAGGTTGAGCACACAGTTCGAGATCACGACGTCGACGCTGGCGTCGGGGAGGGGGATCTCCTCGATGAAGCCCTTGAGGAACTCGACGTTGGCGACGCCCGCCTGCTCGGCGTTGCGCCACGCGAGATCGAGCATCTCGTCGGTCATGTCCAGCCCGATCGCGCGGCCGGCCGGACCGACGCGCTGCGCCGAGATCAGCACGTCGGCGCCCGCGCCCGAACCGAGGTCGAGCACCGTCTCGCCCTCGTGAAGGTCAGCGACGGCCGTCGGCACGCCGCAGCCGAGCGAGGCCGCGAGCGCGCCCTCGGCGTCGCCTGCCTCCTGCCGGTCATACAGACCTCCGCCGAATACCTCGCGACCCCGATCATCCGTCAGACCCACCGAGCATCGCCCCGCCTCGTTTCGGGTGGCGGTTGCGCGGGCGGCTGCGGCGTAGCGCTCGCGGACCTGCTCCCGCACATCGTCCTGCCCGGCCGAGCAGCCGCACGAGCTCGACTCCGGCGCGCAGCAGTCGGCCTTCTCGCCGGGCGCGCAGCAGTCGGATTGCTGCTCGGTCCCACAGCATCGCGATGTGGGGCCCGTGGTCAGTTCAGCCATGTGGACAGCTCCTTCAGCGCGTCGGGAAGCACGTAGTAGTAGGCCCAGAGCCCGCGGCGCTCAGAGTCCACGATCCCCGCGGCCCGCAGCTTCTTGAGGTGGTGGGAGAGGGTGGGTTGCGAGATGTCGAACAGCGGCACGAGCTCGCAGACGCACACCTTCCCCGCGTGCGTGCGCAGCACGTCGACCAGCTGGAGGCGGACCGGGTCTCCCAGGGCCTTGGCGACCTCTGCCATCCGGACCGCCTTCTCGCGGTCCACGTCGGGGTATACGACCGGCTCACAACAGGGCTCGCCGGCCGGGCGCTTGGTCTTCGGGGACAGCTCGAAGCTCGGCACATCGACGCTCATCGATCTACGTATACCTATTGAAGTGGCGGATGTCAATGCAATATGATCGCCGGCGTGGTTTCAGGGCAGTCGTCTGGCGAGCGTCCGGCACTTCGCTACCTCCTGTTGGTCTGCAACCACAATGCCGGGCGCTCGCAGATGGCCCAAGCGTTCTTCGAGCGCTACGGGCCCGAGGACATCCGGGCCGAGTCCGCCGGCTCTCAGCCGGCGAAGGAGATCTGGCCGAGTGTCGTCGAGGCGATGCGCGAGGTCGGCGTCGACATCGCCGGCCGACGCCCGAAGAAGCTCACCCTCGAGATGCAGCTGCACGCCGACTGGGCGATCACGATGGGCTGCGACGACTCGTGCCCCTACGTGCCGAGCACCGTCGAAGCATGGGACATACCGGACCCCGCGGGCAGGCCGCTCGCTGAGGTGCGCGCGATCCGCGATGGCATCCAACAGCACGTCCGCGAGCTGATCGCGACGCGGCTCGAGGAGATCCGCGCCGACCGCTCCGCCCACCAGTTCCGGCTCGGGCGACTGCTGCCGATGCTCGACGAGGAGTTCGCCGACGCGAAGTCCGCGGAGGAGATACGAGCGTGCGCGGACGCCGCCCTCGAGGCATTCGATGACGCGCGCGTTCGCTCGCACGTCCTCACGCTGGCGTACCGGAGCGCACGTGACTGCCTGCGCAGGGAGACCTGCGATCTCCTCACCGGGCGGACGTCGTGAGCCAGAGCCGGGACACGGTCGCCGTGATCACCGATATCCACGGCAACCTCCCGGCGCTCGAGGCCGTGCTCGCGAGCATCGACGAGCGGGGCATCGACCGCATCTTCTGCGGCGGCGATCTCGTCGGCTACGGCCCGCACCCGAACGAGGTCTGCGGGCTGATCGCCGAACGCAACATCCCCACGATCTACGGCAACTACGACTACGCGATCGCCCGTGACGAAGAGGACTGCGGGTGCGCGTACGTGACCCAGCACGACCGCGACCTCGGCCAGCTCTCCGTCGACTGGACACTCGCCAACACCGGCGCGGAGTCCAAGGACTTCATGCGCGAGCTGCCGTTCGACCTGCACTTCGCCGTCGGTTCCGTGGACGTGCACCTCGTTCACGGCTCGCCGCGCAAAGTCAACGAGTACCTGTTCGAGGACAAGCCGGCGCGCCTGTACGAGCGCCTCGCCGCCGCCGAGAGCGACTCCGTGCTCGTGTTCGGCCACACCCACAAACCCTGGGTGCACGAGTACGGCGGCGTCCTGTTCGTCAACTGCGGCTCCGTCGGCAAGCCCAAGGACGGCGACCCGCGTGCAGCGTTCGCGCTGCTCGCCGCGGACGGCGAGAGCGTCGCGCCGACGATCGAGCGGGTCGCCTACGACGCGCAGACCGTGGCCGGCGAAGTCCGCGAGGCCGGGCTCCCCGCCGAGTACGCCGACAAGCTCCTGCTGGCCGCATGACCACCGCGCCGCCGCTCGCACGCCGCCTGCTCGCCGAGCTGCTCGGCTCGGCGTTCCTGGCCGCGCTCGTGATCGGCTCGGGCATCGCCGCGCAGACCCTCTCGCCCGGCGACGTCGGGCTCCAGCTGTTCGAGAACGCCGCTGCGACCGCGGCGGGGCTGTTCGCGATCATCCTCATGTTCGGCCCCGTCTCCGGCGGGCACTTCAACCCGGTCGTCTCGCTCGTCGACGCGAGGTTCGGAGGGCTGAGCCGGCGAGACGCGCTCGCCTACATTCCGGTGCAGGTGGCGGGCTGCGTCCTCGGCGCGATCGCGGCGAACGTCATGTTCGAACTCGCCGCCGTGAGCATCAGCACCCACCATCGCGCCTCGCCCGCCCACCTGTTCTCGGAGGTGATCGCCACGGGCGGTCTGATCCTGGTGATCTTCGCCCTGGCGCGCACGAAACGCAGCTCGATGGCGCCCGCCGCCGTCGGCGCCTACATCGGCGCCGCATACTTCTTCACGAGCTCGGCCAGCTTCGCCAATCCCGCGATCAGCGTCGGGCGCATGTTCTCCAACACCTTCGCCGGCATCGCTCCCGCCTCGGTGCCCACTTTCGTGGTCGCGCAGCTCGTGGGGGGCGCATGCGCGATCCTCGCGGTCCGAGCGCTGTATCCCGACATCACGCCGGCCGAGGCCGCGGATGCCGTCATGCCGCACGGCGATGAGCCTCCGCACGACAGCGTGAGCACTGCTCGCCTGCCTGCCTAGCGAGCGGGCCGGGACTATTTTTCCTTGCTTGCCTGCCGTTTGAATTCGGCGGCTTCGCGCGCTTCTTCGGCTTCGAAGCGCTTGCGAGCAGCCTGTTCGGCGGCCGTTTCGTGGCTCTTCTTGCCACCGCTGCTCGTCTTGGGCGCGGACTTCTTCTTCTTTTCGCTCTTCTTGTGATGGCTCGCGCCGCTCTTGGACTTGTGGGTCTGCTTGGCGTGCTTCTTGGGGGTGCTCGCCTGCGCTGAGGCTTCGCGTTCGGCGCGTTCGCGCTGGTGCTTGAGCGCCGCCAGTTCCGCCGCTTCACGTTTGATCGAGGCCGCTTCGGCCTGGCCGGCGTTCGGGGCGGAGCGTCCTTCGCCGGGTTCGGGCGCGAGGACGGCGCCGGGGGCGCCTTCCCCGGATTCCTTGCCTTCGGCGCGGTGGCTCTTGCCGCCGCCTCCGGAGCCGCCGCAGCCGGCGGCGCCGCCCGCCAGCGCCAGGGCCGCGAGGACCGCGGCGGCGAAGCGCGGCCGAGAGGACGTTGTCAGCTTGGAGGTCATCTTCAACCGCCGGAGCTCGGCACCGTCACGGTCGGTGCTCCGCTGATCGATTCCTTGTGTTTGGCCGGCTTCGGGTTCGCGGGCGTCGTGTTCGGTTTTTGGGACGTCACCGTTTTCGCCTGCTGTTCGCGGGCCTTCTTCGCGGCTTCTTCGCGGGCCTTCTTGGCCGCTTCTTCGCGCTTCTTCTTGGCCGCGGCTTCCTTTTCCTTGTGTTTGGCCGCTTCCTCCGCGGCCTTTTCGCGTTTCTTCGCTTTGGCCTTCGCCTTCGCTTCGGTGCGCCGCGCGGCGGCCTCCGCTTCTTCTTCGCGTTTGCCCGATTCGATCACCGACAGAGCTTCCTGGTCCTGCGCGACTTCACTGGCTTCTTCCTTGCGCAGCGCCGCTTCTTCCTGGCGCGCTTCTTCGGAGGAGGCTGCAGCCGCCTTGCCCGAGTTCGCTTTGCCGGCGTGGCTGCAGCCGGCGAGCAGGAGCGCTGCGAACGCGAGCACGCACGCGGTCGCGATCGTCGGCACTCGTCTTCTCGGCGGCAAGTCGGTCATCTCGTCTCGTTCAGCCAGTCCGTGGCGCCCGGACGCGGGGTGACGGTGGATTGTGCGCCCCTTCACTTCAGAGGGTAGCCGTCCGCTCAGCTTCCCACGCCATGCACGAGGGCCTGCAGCTCACGGGAGATCTGGGCGCACACGTGCCCCGTCGCGAACAGGCGCTCGGCCTCGTCTCGCGCCTTCGCCCTCAGCGCCGGGGCCTGCGCCTGCAGCTCCGCCAGCAGGCGTTCGAGCTCGTCGGCCATCGCGGCGGCATCGCCCGGCGCGACCTCCGCGACGACCGTCCGGTCGACGCCCTCGATCGCTCCCACCTCACTCGTTCCGACCACCGGCACGCCGCAGGCGAGCGCCTCGGCCACCGTCAGCCCGAACGGCTCGTAGCGGGCTGCCTGCAGCATCACGTCGGCACCGACCAGCTCTGCCGGGACCTCGCTCGGGCGCATACGCCCGATGTACTCGGAGTTCTCCGGCGGGAGGTCATCGAGCAGCTTGCGGTAGTCCGACTCCAGCGTCACGCCGCCGACCACTCGTACACGCGCGCGCGAGCCGCGTGAGAGCAGGATCCGCGCGACCTCGACGACGGTCTCCACGCCCTTGCGCGCCGACACCCGTCCCAGCACCAGCACCGTCGGCGGCTCGCCGAGCGGACGGTCGAGGTGCGGCTCGGTGAAGCGCTCGAAGCGGATCGGGTTCGGAACGACCACGGTCTTCTCGCGCGGAAAGCCGTAGTCGTTGACGATGTGGTCGCGGAACACGCTGCTGATGCAGACCAGCAGGCTCGCGCGTCGCACGCGCCGGCGCTGGACCGCAGCGCGGACGCTCATCGTCGCCGCGGCGATCCCGACGGTGTGGGCGGGCTGGCAGCGCAGCGCGAGCCTCCGCTCTCGCCACAGCGAGCGCAGCTCGCCTGCGATGTGCGTCTCCGGGTGGATGACGAGCGGCACGCGCCCACGCAGCCGGCCCGGCATCGCGAGCGACTCGATGTTCGAGAACTGGTAGACGACGTCGTAGGGGTCCTGCCGGTGGTGGTGCAGCACCTCACGGCGCAGCCGCAGCGAGCCGACGGCCCGCGCGAACAGCCCGCTGAGGAACGTCCCCAGCCGTCCCCTGCTGTACCAGCGGGAATGGCGCCACTCGATCGTGCCGCGCACGAAGCGCAGGTTCGGCTCGGCTTCGAGCCGCGGCGGCAGCTCGCCGCCGGAGACGGGGAGGAAGCAGTCGACGCGGTGGCCGAGCGCCGCGAAGCCCGCGAGCAGCTCCGCCGCGACGCCCGGCACGCCCCCGGTTTCTTTTGCGTTCGGGCCCGCCCCCAGCCACGCTATGTGCAGAGCTGGGGCGGCCATCGCTGCCGTGATCCTACAGCGAGCCCCGCGCCGTCCTGCCGCGCCGGGGGCCGTCGCTGAGCGCGCGCTGCACCTGCTCTGCAAGGCCGCGACGGAAGGCCGCGACCGAGAAGCGCTCCGCGTTGCGGACGGCCTCCGCGGGGTCGAGACCGAGCTCCTCCAGACCTTCGATCGCGGCGCGGAACGCTTCGACGTCGTCCAGTGCGACGAGGCGCCCCGTCACGCCGTCCAGCACCGTCTCGAGCGCCCCGCCGGCGGCGGCGGCGATCACGGGCCGGCCGGCCGCCTGGGCCTCGACCGCCGTGATCCCGAACTCCTCCTTGCTCGGCACGATCACCGCGCGGGCGCGGGCGTACAGCCGCTCGAGCTCTGTGTCGGAGACCCGTCCCAGGAACTCCGCCTCGGGAAAGGCGGCGGCGAGCGCGGCGTGTTCGGGGCCCGACCCCGCCACGCGTATCCGAGCGCCGGCGCGGCGCGCCGCCTCGAGCGCGACGTGAAGGCGCTTGTGGCGGACGAGCTCGGAGACGATCAGCAGCTCGGCGCCGGGCTCGCCGACCGCGAAGCGCTCGGTGTCCACGGGGGGATGGACGATCTCCGCCTCGCGGCCGTAGTAGCGGGCGATGCGCTCCTGCGTGAGGCGGGAGTTGGCGACGTAGCGGTCGACGCGCGCGCTGGCCGCGCGGTCCCACCGGCGCATCCTCCCCAGCACGGCTCGCAACGGCGCGCGCAACGCCCGCGGCGCCTCGGCGAGCGCGCGCTCCTGCTCGTACCAGGCGTAGCGGAACGGGGCGTGGCAATAGCAGACGTGCACGGCGCCGGCGGGCGCGTGCAACCCGTGCATGAAGGCGCTGCTGCTGCTCAACAGCAGCTGGCAGGAGGGGACCCGCATGCGACTCGTGGCAAGCGGATAGAGCGGCAGCAGCCGCCGGAAGCCGTCCTGCGACACACCCAACCGCTGCAGCGGTGAGACCGTCACCGGATGCCCGGCGAACGCGGGCCCGGTCGCCTCGGCGTCGTACAGCAGGGTGAGGATCGGCGCGCCGGGGTAGATCCGCGCCATCTGCGCGAACACGCGCTCGGCGCCCCGCATCACCAGCAGGTAGTCGTGCGCGAGCACCGTCGAGGCGAGCTCGTCTGGGTTCGTGGGGTCGCTGTCCATCTCGCCGCCGCCGGGGCGGGCAAGCATAGTTCAGGGCCCCCGGGCGCTCGGATTCCATCGGCTACGATCAACGCCGTGTCCGAGGGGCTCAGCGCAGCCGCCCACCCAGCGGCGGCGCCCGGCCCACCGCCCCCCCGGCGCCTCGTGGTGACCGCACCGTGGGGGACCCTCGCGGGCGGCGCGGAGGCGATGTTGCAGAGCATCCTCGACGGGGCCCGGGAAGGGCCGTTCGAGTTCCACCTCGTGTTCCTAGAGGACGGACCGTGGCCGCGCGACCTCGCGGCAAAGGGCTTCGCGGTCACCACGCTCGAAGCCGGGCGGTTGCGCCAGCCGGGCCGTACCGCCGGCGCCGTGCGGCGGCTCGCCGCGCTGCTGCGCGAGCTCGAGCCGGAGCTGATCCTCGACTGGTCGGCGAAGACCCACCTCTACGGCGCCTCCGCGGCGATGCTCGCCGGGATGGCCGAGCGCGTGGTCTGGTGGCAGCACGCGATCCCGCTCGGCAGCGCCGTCGACCGCGTCGCGACCCTGCTGCCGGCGCGCGCGATCTTCACCACCTCCGAAGCGGCTGCGGTCGCTCAGCACCACATGCGCCCGCAGCGCCGGACGGTGCCCGTGGCAGCCGGCACGGCGCCGCCGCGGCCCGAGGAGCGCCCGGCGGCGATCGAGCTGCCCGAAGGCGTCCCCGTGGTGGGGATCGTCGGCCGGCTGCAGTCGTGGAAGGGCCAGGACCGGCTGCTGCGCGCGCAGGCGCTGCTGCGCGAGCGCGGCCAGGAGATGCACTGCCTGATCGTCGGCGGCGATGCGTTCGGCCTCGAGCCCTCCTACGCGGCCTCGGTGCCCCGGCTCGTCGAGGAGCTCGGGCTCTCGGCGCACGTCACCCTGACGGGGCAGGTGCCCGACCCGGGGCCCTACATCCAGCGCATGGACGTGCTCGTCAACGCCTCTGCGCCCGAGCCGTTCGGGATCGTGCTGCTCGAGGGGATGGCGCGCGGCGTCGCGGTCCTGGCCGTCGACTCCGGGGGCCCCTCGGAGATCGTCGACGGTGGGCGCACCGGCGTGCTCGTGCCCTCGGGCGAGCCCGCGGCGCTCGCGGACGCGCTGGCGCCGCTGCTCGCCTCGCCGGCGGAGCGCGATCGCCTCGCGCGCGCCGGCCACGAGCGGTACCTCGCGCAGTTCACCGATGCCGCGATGCGCGCGCGTTTCTTCGCCGGCATGGAATCCGTGCTCGGCGCCCCGGCCCCTCGATGAGCACGGACCCGGTCCCGGTCACGATCGTCGCGCACGATGTCGGCTCGGTCGGCGGGATGGAGCGCCAGATCGCCGAGCTCGCGGTACGCCTCAGGCGTCGCGGGCACGACGTCACGGTGATCGCGCGCAAATGCGTGCTGCCGGCCGACAGCGGCGTCCGCTTCCGCCGCGTGCGCGGCCCGGGCCGTCCCTTCCTCGTGGCCTACCCGTGGTTCCTGCTCGCCGGCTCGCTGGCGCTGCGCCGACACCGGTCCGGGATCGTGCAGTCCACCGGCTCGATCGTGGTGAACCCGATCGATACCGTCGCGGTGCACTACTGCCACTGCGCCTACTCGGCGGCGCCGGCGCGGCCCGGGCGCCTCTACGCGCTCTACGACTGGGCCGTCGGAGTCGTGGAGCGCGTCTCGGAACGGTGGTACATACGGCGCAACCCGTCGGCCCGGCTCGTGTGCGTCTCCGACGGTGTCGCCGACGAGGTGAGGGGCTGCTTCCCCGCCGCGACGAGCCGGGTCGTCACGATCCACAACGGCGTCGACGTCGAGGAGTTCGCGCCCGGCGCCGCGGCCGCCGAGGGCGAAGCTATGCGCGCGCAGCTCGCCCTTCCAGAGGGTGCGCTGCTCGCCGCGTTCGTGGGCGGCGACTGGGAGCGCAAGGGGTTGGGGCCTTCGATCGCAGCGCTCGCGCAGGCGCCGGAATGGCACCTCGCGATCGCCGGCAAAGGGCCGCAGCGTCCGTACGAGCAGCTTGCGGCCTCGCTCGGCGTCTCCGAGCGCGTGCACTGGCTCGGCGTGCGCGGCGACGTGCGGCCCCTGTACGCGGCGGCGGATGCCTTCGTCCTGCCCTCCAGCTATGAGACCTTCTCCCTCGTGACCTACGAGGCCGCGGCCAGCGGCCTGCCGGTGATCGCGGGCGATGTGAACGGTGTCAGGGAGCTGATCACCTCGGGCGAGAGCGGTTACCTGGTCGAGCCGGCGGCGGAGCAGATCGCCGCGCGGCTACGCGAGCTGGGTGCCGACCCATCGCTTCGCGCGGCCCTCGGAGCGGCCGCGCGCGAGGCCGCCTCCGCGTTCACGTGGGAGCGGATGGTCGCGAGCCACGAGGAGCTCTTCGAAAAGCTCGCACGCGACCGCGGTTGACCCCTTCACAACGCAGGGAAACATGCGGCCGGACGGCGGCCGCACGCTACTCTTTAGCGGCCGATTACGTAGCTCCCGGAACATGGCCACGCATGGCCACGCCTGCATGTCCTGGACGGATCCTCAACGATGAACGAAACCACCGACGCCACCGCGATCTTTGCTCCGATCTGGAGGCGCAAGTGGCTCATCCTTCTGGCCGGGCTGATCGTCGCAGCAGGATCCTATCTCTACTTCAAGCGTGAGTCGCCGACCTACTCGGCGACGACCCAGATCTACCTCGGCGCCGGCGCCGAAGAACAGCTGAGCGAACGCTCCCCGGGCGGCCGCAGCTCGGTCAACAGCGCGAACAACCAGGCGGCCGTGATCAACTCGGTCGTGGTCGAATCCTCCAAGCGGCAGCTGAAGCACTCGACTGTTCACGTCGACAAAGTCGCGGCCAAGAGCAAGGTCAAGGCCAAGGCGCCCGAAAAAGGGCAGTTCATCACGATCACGGCGGAATCGCACAGCCCGCGCGCCGCCGCGCTGCTCGCCAACACGGTCGCTGCCGGCTACATCAAACGCTGGACGACCAACCACCGCCGCGACGTGCTCTCGGCGATCAACATCGCCCACCGCCAGCTCGTCCGGCTCGAAGCCGCCCACGCCGCGACCGAAGCCGCCTCGCAGAGCGCATCGAGCGGCAAGAACGGCAAATCGGCCCCGGCGCCGAAGGCCGCCGGCGGAAGCAGCGTGATCCAGGCGGCTCAGCTCTCCACCAAGATCAACCAGCTCGAATCGCAGCTGGCGATCGTCGGCGTGCGCCAGGTCAAGCCCGCCAAAACGCGTTCCGCGCAGCTGATCGGGCCGCACCCGAAAAAGAACGCCGAGTTCGGGTTCGTGATCGGCATCGTGCTGGCCTCGATCGCGGCCTACGCGCTCAGCCGGGTGAACCGCCGCCTGCGCTCGCTGGCCGACGTCGAATCCGTCCTTCACCACGAGGTCCTGACCTCGTTGCCCAAGGTTCGCACGCCGATCGTGAAGAGGGATGGGTGGACGGCGCCGTCGCGGTTCCTCGTCGAGCCGTTGCGAAGACTTCACACCACGCTGCTGCTCGAGCCGATGTCCGGCGAAGGGCGCCACGCCTCCCCGCGCTCGATCCTGTTCGTGAGCGCCGAGCCGGGTGACGGCAAGTCCACGGTGGCAGCCGACCTCGCACTCGTGGAGAGCGAAGCGGGCGAGCAGGTGATGCTGATCGAGGCGGACTTCCGCCGCCCGGTCCAGGCTCGCGCGCTCAGCCTCGAACCCGACCGCGGGCTCTCGGACGTGCTCACCGGGAGGCTCACGCTCGCCGACGCGCTGCAGGTCGTGCACGCAACGCCCGCCCAGATCGCGCAGGCGCCCTCCACCAACGGCGCCGTCGCCACAGCCGTCGAGCAGCGCGGCCCCGGCGGCGTGTGGGCGCTCGTCAGCGGTCCTCCCGTCCCGAATCCCCCCGCGATGCTCGCGAGCGGAGCGATGGCCGAGCTGCTGCGCGCCGCGGTCGAGGACTACGACCGCGTGCTGATCGACGCGCCCGGCCCGCTTGCCGTCAGCGACGTGATGCCGCTGCTCGGCATCGTCGAGGCGATCGTCCTGGTGGCCCGCGTCGGCCACACGCGTGAACAGGCGGCCGCGCAGCTGAACCAGCTGCTCGCCCGTACCCCCACCGCGCCGATCCTCGGCGTGGTGGCCAACGGCGTCCCCCGTGCCGAAATCTCGAAATACGGCGCCGGCGCCACCCCCCAACGACGCTGGCCCGGCTCTCTGGTCGGACGATGAGCGCGGCGGCGGGCCCGCTCTTCGCCGGAGGGGGCCATCCGGCGGTGAGGAGCCGCCGGCTCCACGACACCGCGACCACCGCCGCGTTTGCGCTCGTCGCGATCGGCGCAGCGCTGGCGGTCGCGGTCGCGATGCCGAAGCCGAACTTGCCGCTCGTGCTCGGCGGCATCGTGATGCTGCTGTTCATCGTCTGGCTGGCGGTGACGCCGCGGCTGGAGTGGACGGTGACGGCGGTCGTGATCTTCCTCGGCTGCCTGAACGGGCCCACGAAGCTCGTCGCGAACGCGGGCGCGCTGTCCTCGGGCGTGCAGGACGCGCTGGTGCTCGCGGTGACGCTGGGGCTGATCGTGCGCATGATCGCCAAGCGGGCGCCGGTGAAGATGCCGCCGCTCGCGGGGTGGGTGTTCGCGTGGATCATCTTCGTCCTCATCGAGGCCTTCAACCCGAACACGCTCGGGATCGTGAAGGCGCTGGCTGGGTACCGCCAGCAGCTGCAGTGGGTGCCCTTCTTCTGGTTCGGCTACCTGCTGATCCGCACGCCCCAGCGGTTCAAGCGCGCCTTCTGGCTGCTCGGTGTGATCGCGCTGCTGAACGCGTTCGCCTCGACGGGGCAGACCCAGCTCTCCCCTGAAGAAGTCGCAAGCCTCGGCTCGGGCTACAACGCCCGCGTCAACGGCCCCGCCGCCCGCACCTACGGAAGCAACGGCGAAGGACACGTGCGCCCGCTGGGGCTCGGCTCCGACAGCGGCTTCAGCGGCGGCATCGGCATGATCGCCCTCCCGGGGTGTCTCGCGCTCGTCGCGCTGTCCAAACGGCGCAAAGAACGATGGGCGGCGCTGATCCTCACGCTCGGGTGCTTAGCCGGCGTCATCACGGGCCTCGGGCGGTTGCAGGTCGGCGGCACGATCATCGCGCTCGGCGCGTTCGTCGGCTACTCGTTCCTGGCCGGGCGGCGGATATCCAAGCCGATCCTGGCGCTGCTGGGCGCGGTCGCGATCGCGCTGCCGGTCGGCGTCGTGTTCGTCGAAGCGGTCGGCTCGGGAGTCTTCTCCCGCTACACGAGCATCCAGCCCGAACGGTTCACCGGCACCGCCGGGTCGTACAAGTTCGGAGAGGTCGAAGCGATCCCGAAATACATCGCGGCCCAGCCCTTCGGCTTCGGGCTGGGCACAGCCGGCGCGGTCTCCGGCTTCGGCGGGAAGCAGAAGGAACTGTTCGAAGGTCACAACATCCCCGCGGACACTCAGTACAACTTCCTCACGAAGGAACTCGGCATCTTCGGCCTGGCGATCTGGCTCGGCTTCCTGATCCGGCTGATCGTGCTCGCGGCGACGCATATCCGAAAAGTGCTCCATCCCGAATTACAGATACTCCTGATCGCGATCGCCTCCCCGCTCGTGGCCGCCTTCTTCATGGCCTTCGACGGCCCTGTCTCCGCGGGCGTCGCCGGCGGCGCCTACTTCTGGTTCGCGGCGGGAGTGATGTCCTACTGGTTCCTCGGCGCGGGGCGGCAGCTCGCCTCCCAGCCACAGGCGACGCCAGGTAGCCTGGTCGCCGCATGAGGGGCAAGAGGATGTTGAGCGGCGCGGGCCTGGCCTCGCCCGCGAAGATGGGCGCACGCCTGAGCCTGCTGATCGGCGAGCGCCGCAGCCTCGTGGTCGCGCTTGCCGTCTGCTCGGTGCTCTCCGGATTCGCCGAAGCCGCGCTGCTCGCGATCGTGGCGCAGATCGCGGTGACGATCGCGGGCAAGCACCACACGAAACTGGAGGGGTTCCACCTCCACGGCTCCACCAACCACCTGCTCACGATCGCATTCGGGCTCGCGATCTTCCGCCTGCTGATGCAGATCCCGCTCTCGCACCTGCCGGCCCAGATCGCCGGCGACGTCCAGTCCAGCTCGCGCAAGCGGCTCTTCCACGCCTTCACGATGGCCTCCTGGGGCGTCCAGTCCTCCGACCGCGAGGGCCAACTGCAGGAGACGATGTCCGGCCAGGTCATGCAGGCCACCACGGGCGCGCTGCAGGCGACCTCGCTGATCACCTCGAGCCTCTCGTTCATCGTGCTGATGGCGTTCGCCTTCGCGCTCAACGCGATCGCCGCGGCGGCCGTCTTCACGATCGCGATCGCGATGTTCGCGCTGCTGCGGCCGCTGCGCGGGTTGGCCGTGAGACGCTCGCGAGCGCTCTCCAAGGCACAGGTCCGCTACGCCTCCGGCCTCGCCGAGGCGAACCGCCTGGCGGAAGAGACGCAGGTGTTCGGCGTCGCCGCGGCCCAGCGCGAGCGGATCGACGGCTACATCGAAACGGCGCGCGACCTCTTCTACCGCTCGCAGCTGATCGGGCGCCTTGTCCCGAACATGTACCAGAGCCTCATCTACCTGATGCTCGTGGTCGCGCTGTGGGTGCTCACCCACGTCGGCAGCGGGCACGCCGCCTCGCTCGGCGCCGTGATCCTGATCCTCGTGCGCGCGGGCAACAGCGGCCAGGCCGTGCAGGGCGCGTGGCAGGGCCTGCAGCAGTCGCTGCCGTTCATCGAACGCACGCAGGAAGCCGCCCGGCGCTACCGCGAAAGCAGCCCTCCCGAGGGCGAGAAGGCGCTCTCGAAGGTTCGCACGATCACCTTCCAGAAGGTCAACTTCGCCTACCGCGCCGGCACGCCGACGCTGAAGGACATCAGCTTCGAGGTCTCGCACAACGAAGCGATCGGTGTGATCGGGCCCTCGGGCGCCGGCAAGTCGACCCTGATCCAGCTGCTGCTGCAGCTGCGCCCGCCGGAGAGCGGGCGCTACCTGGTCAACGGCGAGGACGTGACGATGTTCCGGCGCGAGGACTGGCACCGGCTGGTCTCCTATGTGCCGCAGTCGCCGCGCCTGCTGCACTCGACCGTCGGGGAGAACATCCGCTACCTGCGGGACATCGACGGCGAGCAGGTCGAACGGGCCGCGAAGCTCGCGCGCATCCACGAAGACATCATGTCCTGGCCCAAGGGCTACGAGACGATCGTCGGCCCGCGCGCCGATGCTGTGTCGGGGGGCCAGCAGCAGCGCATCTGCCTCGCCCGTGCGCTCGCCGCGCACCCCGAGGTGCTGGTGCTCGATGAGCCCACGAGCGCGCTCGACCCGCACTCGGAGACCCTGATCCAGGAGTCGCTCACGGCCCTGCGCAGCAACCTGACGATGTTCATCATCGCCCACCGGATGTCGACGCTCGACATCTGCGACCGCGTGATGGTGATCCAGGACGGGCGCCTCGCCGCCTTCGACTCGCGGCTGCTGCTCCAGCAGCAGAACCAGTACTACCGCTCTGCCTCGCGGATCGCGGCGGGCGCCCCCGGCGGAGTCCTGCCGTGAGCGCGGTGCGCGCCGCTGTCTGAGGGAGAGCCGGTGGCGAGCGCGGCTGCTCCTTCGATCGCCGGGCGCATACCCGACTTCTTCATCGTCGGCCACGCCAAGAGCGGCACGACCGCGATGTACGAGATGCTCCGCGCGCATCCGGAGATCTTCCTCCCGGACAGCAAGGAGCCCTGGTACTTCGCCGCCGAGCTCATGGAGCGCACGCCGCCGCGACCGGAGGGGACACCGCGCACGCTCGAGGAGTACCGCGCGTGGTTCGCGGGGGCCCGCCCCGAGCAGCGGGTCGGCGAGGCCTCCGCGCTCTACCTCTGGTCGCACACGGCGGCGGGCGCGATCGCCGCCGTGCAGCCCGAGGCGCGCATCATCGCGATCCTCCGCGAGCCCGCGAGCTTCCTGCGCTCGCTGCATCTGCAGTTCCTCGAGACCTACATCGAGACCGAGCCCGACTTCGAGCGGGCGCTTCAGCTCGAGGACGAGCGGCGCAGCGGCCGGCAGATCCCGCGCCACACCTACTGGCCGCAGGCGCTCCTGTACTCCGAGCACGTCCGCTACGCCGCGCAGCTGCGCCGCTACCACGAGGCCTTCGGCCGCGACCGCGTGCTCGTGCTGGTCTACGAGGACTTCCTCGCCGACAACGACGGCACGGTGCGCGCGGTGCAGCGTTTCCTCGGCGTCGATGACACGCTGCCGATCGCACCCAGCCGCGCGAACCCGACCGTGCGGCCGCGCTCGCGGCGCCTTCACGGCGTGATGCACTCGGTCTCGGTCGGTCACGGGCGCGGCTCGCTCGCGTTCAAGGGCGCGCTCAAGGCGGTGATGCCGGCGAAGCTCCGGCGCGGGCTGGTACGCGGCGTCAACGAGCGCGTCCTCTACGCGCCCCCGGAAGAGGCTGACGAGGCGCTGATGGCGCGGCTCCGCGCCACCTTGAAGCCCGAGGTGGTCGCGCTCGGCGAGTACTTGGAGATCGACTTCGTGAAACGCTGGGGCTATGAGCGCGTCGAGTGAGGATCTCGCCGAGCGCCGCGACGGCGGTCTCGGCGTGATGCCCGACTTCTTCATCGTGGGACACGCCAAGTGCGGCACCACCGCGCTGTACGAGATGCTGCGCCCGCATCCGGAGATCTTCATGCCGGAGCTGAAGGAGCCCGCGTACTTCGCCACCGACCTGCGGCGGCGCTTCCAGCCGCCCGGCGCCGGGGCGCTGCCCGAAACGCTGCCCGATTACCTCGCGCTGTTCGAGCCCGCCCGCGAGGGCCAGCGCGTGGGTGAGGCGTCCTCCCTGTACCTGTGGTCGCACGAGGCGGCCGCGGGCATCGGCGCGATGTCCCCGGAGGCGCGCATCATCGCGATCCTGCGCGAGCCCGCGAGCTTCCTGCGCTCGCTGCACCTGCAGCTGCTCCAGAACCACATCGAGGACGAGAAGAAGCTGCGCCGCGCGATCGAGCTGGAGCCCGAGCGCCGGGCCGGGCGCCGCATCCCGCGCCGTTCGGTGCGCCCCCAGGCGCTGCTCTACTCAGAGCGCGTGAAGTACACCGAGCAGCTCCGCCGCTACCACGACGTCTTCGGTCACGAGCAGGTGCTGGTGCTGATCTACGACGACTTCAGGGCCGACAACGAGGGCACGGTGCGCCGGGTCCAGCGCTTCCTCGGCGTCGACGACGCCCTTCCCGTCGCGGCGCTGGAGGCCAACCCGACGGTGATGATGCGCTCCCAGCAGCTCGACGAGGTGGTGAACGCCGTCGCCGTCGGCCGGGGCAGGGCCGGCGCTGCGGCCAAGAGGGTGATCAAGGGCGTCGTCCCGACCCGCGCGCGTGCGCGGATGCTGCGCGCGACGCAGCAGCGCGTCGTGCAGGGCCGCCCCGAGCCGCCGGACCCCCAGCTGATGGCGGAGCTGCGCCGCCGCTTCGCGCCCGAGGTCGTGGCGCTGAGCTCCTACCTCGGCCGCGACCTCGTCGCCGAGTGGGGTTATGACGGCCTCGGCTGAGCCGCAGGCGCCCTTGCGGATCCCGGACTTCTACATCGTCGGGCATCCCAAGAGCGGCACCACCGCGCTGTACGAGATGCTCCGCCGCCATCCGCAGATCTTCATGCCCGGCCTCAAGGAGCCGCGATGGTTCGCCGCCGACCTGCGCGAGCGCTTCCAGGCGCAGGGCTCAGAGGTCCATCCGCAGACGCTCGAGCAGTACGCAGCCCTGTTCGAGCCCGCAGGAGCTTCCCAGCTCGTCGGGGAGGCCTCGCCCTCCTACCTGCGCTCGCGGGTCGCGGCCGAGGAGATCGCGCGGCTGCGACCGGACGCGCGGATCGTCGCCGTGCTGCGCGAGCCCGCGGGCTTCCTGCGCTCGATGCACCTGGAAATGATCCAGAACCGGGTCGAGGACGAGACGGACCTGCGCCGTGCGATCGAGCACGAGGCGATCGTCGCACCGGACGGCACGACGCTGCTTCGCTACACCGACCGCGTCAGCTACGTGGAGCAGCTCCGCCGCTACGAGGAGCGCTTCGGGCGCGACCAGGTGCTGGTTCTGATCTACGACGACTTCCGCACCGACAACGAGGGCACCGTCAGGCAGGTGCTTCGCTTCCTGGGCGTCGACGCCGACGTCCCGATCGAGCCGCTCGAGGCCAACCCGAGCGTCCGTGTGCGCTCGCTGCGGCGCGACGACGCGGTGCGCGCGCTGCAAGCCGGGCGGGGCCCGCTGGGCCGCGGCGCGAAGGCCGCGAGCCCCCTCGTGCCCGAGCGCCTTCGCTCCTCGCTGCTCGGCACGGTCCGCCGGCGCTTCCTCTACGCCGAGCCGGACCCGCCCGACCCCGCGCTGATGGCCGAGCTGCGGCGCCGCTTCGAGCCCGAGGTCCGCGCGCTCAGCAAGCACCTCGATCGCGACCTGGTCTCGCTGTGGGGCTATGACGAGCCCGCCTAAGAACGACGGTCGCCTGCCCGACTTCTTCGTCGTCGGACACTCCAAGAGCGGCACGACGGCGCTGTACGAGATGCTGCGCGGCCACCCGCAGATCTTCATGCCTGAGATGAAGGAGCCGACTTCTTCGCGCCCGAGCTGCCACGGCAGGCGCACCGCTACCGGGCCCCCGAGACCCTCGAGGAGTACCTCGCGCTGTTCGCCGGCGCCGCGCCCGGGCAGCTCGTGGGGGAGGGGTCGGCGTCCTACCTGCGCTCGCCCGAGGCGGCCGGGCGGATTGCCGCGGCGCGGCCCGACGCCCGCATCGTCGCGATCCTGCGCGAGCCCGCTAGCTTCCTGCGCTCGTTCCACCTGCAGGTCGTCCAGGCCCACTACGAGGATCAGCGCGACCTCGCCCGCGCGCTGTCGCTGGAGGGCGAACGGCGCCGCGGTCGCCACCTCCCCACGCGGTCGCTGTGGCCGCAGGAGCTGCTCTACAGCGACCACGTCCGCTATGTCGAGCAGCTGCGCCGCTACCACGAGCGCTTCGACACCAGCCAGGTGCTGGTGCTGATCTACGACGACTTCCGCGACGACAACGAGGGGACCGTCGCGCAGGTCCTGCGCTTCCTCGGCGCCGACGAGCGGGTGGCGCTGGACACGGGCGAGATCAACCCCAGCGTCGCGACGCGCTCGCAGCTAGCCGACCACGTCCTGCACTCCGTCTCCCA